>OY969103.1:0-2770803 GCA_963697915.1 uncultured Solirubrobacterales bacterium | reverse complement strand
GGGGGCGTTGTTGCCGCTGCTGGCCGAGTGACCGAGTGACCTGTGCGCTCAAATAGACGACTATTAGTCTATAGTCAATAATATTCGTCTATGTGGAGGCCGCCTGGCGGTCCGCTGCCATTGCACTGGAACCAATCGGAGGGCTATCGGATGAACGCCAAGTTGAAACTCGCTGGCTTTGGAATCCTCGCAGTCACGTTGGTAGGCGGGGTGTCTGTGTTGAGCGCATTCGCGAGCCCGACGAAAATCCACTTCATTTCCGAAGCCCCAATAGGCTGGACGCACGTCGGGGCTTCTCAGGTGGAAGGTAAAGTCGAACTACATGACCTGGAATCAGAAATCAGCATGTCGTGCGAAACGGCAACGGCCACAGGCGACATTGAAAACGAAACAGTAATTCAGGTAACACTGTATCCAACGTACAAATCTTGTTCCGATTCACTTTTTACCGGAGGACCCACGACGGTTACGATGAACGGGTGTGACTATCTACTGACAAGTGGTAGTAGCGAAGGTCACAGTCCAGTCCATCTAGTGTGTCCAGTCGGGAAAGAAATGGAAATCCTTGATAATCCCCCAATTGTTGGAACCTGTACCTATAAACTTCCCTCTCAATTAATGACAGGCGGCATCACTTACACCAACATTGGCTCGGGGAAAACCAAAGAAGTAGTGGCCAAAATGACACTTGGTGTGTATGCCACGAAGACCGAAACTAGCTCTGGATGCCTTGGGACCGAAGGTGGACTAACCAGTCAGATCGAACTCACAGGGACGATGAAAGCCAAAGGGCTGGCTACAAATGAAGAACAGTACGGCATCGAAGCGACACCGCCATACAGCCGGCAGAAGTTCCATGCGGAATCTATGGATACGGTCCTGGAAGGAGCTCAGTCAACTGCCAATGAGTACACCTTTGGAATCCTGGTCGGCGGCGTTGAGTGCGGATCCATGTCCTTCAGCGGGACAGTTCTTTCTGAAGACGCTGAGGAAGTTACCCTCGTGCCTTCGTTTACGGAATGCGAAGGACTCGAACGACAGGTCACACCGAAAGTGAATGGTTGTTCATATCGCCTGGCGCAGCCCACAGACACAGGATCGCATGGTCAGTTCAGCATTCAGTGCCCAGAAGGGAAAGCGATCGAATTCACTTACGACGAATTCGCCGGCGGATGCACGATCACGGTGGGTCCGCAAACCCCGAGCGGTGTCGTCGATTACGAAGAGGAAGGATCGGGAGTCACTCGCGACCTTCTCCTGACCTGGACACTGACCGGCATCAAATACAAACGAGTCGGCTGTGAAGTGGGCGGCGAAGGAAGCAACGGCACTTATACCGGTTCGATCACACTGAAAGGCGAGGACGAAGCGGAAGAACAGACGGGGGTCTGGCTCGAATAGGCGCGTGTTAGGAGTGGAGCGTTGCCGCCACGCTTTCGGCGAGGCGTCGGTGCAGGTTCAGGTTCTCTTGGCGGTCGACCTTGAGCTCGATTAGGCCGGTGCCGGCGGCAAGTGCGTCGGGGAGCTGCTCGAGTGATTCGAGGCGGCGGTGGGGGAGGTCGAAGAGGGCCGCCGCCTTGGCGGCGTTGACGCCGCGAGGGGTGCCGAGCAGGGCCTCGAACTCCTCGCCGTCGAGGGCCTGCTCCTGGGGCAGGAAGTGGAAGATGCCGCCGCCGTCGTTGTCGATGACGACGATGCGGACCGGGGTGGAGACCTCGCGCAGGGCGGCGAGGCCGCCGAGGTCGTGGAGGAGGCCGAGGTCGCCGGTGACGATCGTCGTCGGCCGGCCAGTCGCGTGGGCGGCGCCGATGCCAGAGGAGGTCAGGCCGTCGATGCCGTTGGTCCCTCGGTTGCAGAGGAAGGTGACGTCCGCCTCGCCACTCGGCAGGAAGGCCTCCTGGTCGCGGATCGGCATGCTCGAGGCGGTGTAGACGAGGTCGCCGTCGGCGTGGGCGGCGCCGAGCGCCAGCTGCAGGCCCGGCTCGCTGGGGGCGTCGAGCCCCCCCAGCTCGCCCTCGATCGCCTCGCGGGCCGCCCGCTCCGCCGCCAGCCACATTGCCGGGGCCGGGCGCTCCTTGCCCAGACGGGCAGCCCAGCCGGCCGCCAGCTCGGTTGGATCGGCGCGCAGCAGTGCCGCCGCCCGGCGGCTCGGCTCGTTCCAGTCGCCGAGCGGGTCGGCGACGATCTGGTCGGCGCCGGATTCCGCCAGCCAGGAGCGCAGCGGCTTGCTGGTCGGCATCTCGCCGAAGCGCAGCACCAGGTCGGGCGAGGCGTTCTCGCGGAAGCGCTCGTCGCGCAGCAGCAGGTCGTAGGCGGTTATCACCCGCGAGCGGTCGTGGGGGCCGCAGCGCAACTGCGAGGCAGGGTCGGCGAGGATCGGGTAGCCGGCGACGCGGGCGAGGTGGGCGAGCGGCTCGCGCAGCTCGGGGTCGAGCTGGCGGCCGGCGACGATCACGCCGATCTCGGCCTCGGCGATGTGGCCGGCGACCTCGTCGAGCAGGAACTGCGAGGGCTCGAGGTCGATCGGGGTGACCGCGGTCAGCGGCCGCCCGTCGCGCCCCTCCAGCGCCAGTGGGTCCGTCGCCGTCACCGCCCCCTCTTCGGCGAGAGGCGCCAGCGGCTCGCGGAAGGGGAGGTTGAGGTGGACCGGGCCGGGCCGGGGCTCGCCGCGAGCCGTGGCAAAGGCGCGGCAGGCGCTCGCCCGGTAGTGGAGGAGGCCGTCGTCGTCGGCAACGTGCGTCCCGACCTCGCAGAACCAGCGCACCGAGGAGCCGAACAGCTTCAACTGGTCGATTGCCTGGCCGGCGCCGATCCCGCGCAGCTCCGGCGGCCGGTCCGCGGTCAGCGCGATCAGCGGCACGGCGCTGTGGTCCGCCTCGCAGATCGCCGGGTGGAGGTTGGCGGCCGCCGTCCCCGAGGTGCAGAGGATCGCCACCGGCGCCCCGCTCGCCTGGGCGGCGCCGAGGGCGAAGAAGGCCGCCGAGCGCTCGTCGACGATCACCGTCACCTCGATCTGGGGCTCGCGCCACAGCGCCAGCGCCAGCGGGGTCGAGCGTGAGCCCGGAGAGACGACCGCGTGGCGCAGCCCACAGTGCGCCAGATCCTCGACGAAGGCCGAGGCGAGCGCGGTGTTGACGTTGGTCGGGTCCACTTGGCGACTTTTACCCCCTATACGGTGCAAAAGTCGCCAAGCAGGCTAGAGCCGGTGCGCCTCCAGCGCCGCCTCGTCGATCTCGACACCCAGCCCGGGGCCCTCGGGCGGGTGCAGCATGTCGCCGCGCAGCTCGCACTCGGCGCTGGCGATCGTCGTGGCGAAGAGCCGCTGGGTGGCGAGGCCGTGGGCGAGGTCCAGGGCATCGGGACCCGCCGCCTCGCCGAGCGTCTCGGCGACCTGGACCGCGGCGGCGATCCCCACAGGGCCGTCGAGCGCGCTGGAGAGGTAGGCCGGCAGCACCTCGGCGATCTCGATCGCCGCCTCGGGGCCGCCGACCTTGGAGAGCTTCACCCCAGTCACCTGGCAGGCCTCCATCGCGGCCGCCCGTTCGGCATCGGCGCGGCTCTCGACGCTCTCGTCGGCGGCGATCGGGATCGAGGTGCCGCGAGCGATCTCCATCGACTCCTCGAGGGTCGCCACCGGCTGCTCGGCGAGCTCTATGTCGAACGGCTCGAGCGCGGCCAGCGTCCGCTTCGCGGTCTCGACGTCCCAGGCGGCGTTGGCGTCGACCCGGATCCGCGCATCGGCGCCGACCGCGTCGCGCACCGCGCGCACCTGCCCGACGTCGTCGCCGGCGCCGAGCTTCAGCTTGAAGGTCGAGAAGTCGTCCGCGGCCCAGCGCTCGGCATCGGCGCCGACCGCGGCGGGCGCGCCCGCGACCAGGGTTGCGTTGCAGCGCACCGGCGGCGAGGGGGCGGGGGGCGCGCCGCTCTCGGCTGCCGCCCGCTTGCCGCGCAGGTCGAGCAGCGCGGTCAGCGCCGCGCAGCGGGCCGGCGGCGAGAGCGCGATCGCGTCGCTGCGCAGGGTCGCCTCGTCGAGGGTCTCCCGCTCCCAGAGCGCCTCCAACTCGCGGACGACCTGGGCAAGGGCGACGCCGCCGCGCAGCGAGAGCGGCACCGCTTCGCCGAGGCCGACCAGGCCGTCGAAAGAGCGCAGTCGCAGGAGGACCATCTCGCGGCGCTCGAGCGTGCCGGTGGCGGTCGTGTACGGCTCGCGGAAGGGGAGCGCGTAGGGGACGACCTCGACCGATGCGATCCGCATTCCTCGATTCTCCGCGAAACCTCGATATTGCGCCTCAGTGGCGCACAAACGAAGTTTCGGTCAGGCCGCGAGCAGGAGCCCGATCGAGACCAGCAGGCTGAAGGCGCCGAGCAGGACGCCGGTGGCGGCGAGCGCGGCGTTGAGGGAAGGGCCGTCGGTGCGGTTGCTCATCGCCCGCAGCGGCGGCACCGCCAGCGGCAGCGAGGCGAGCCCGATCAGCGGCAGGGCGCTGGTGCCGGCGCCGGCGACGGTGATCGGCAGGACGAGGAAGGCGCCAAGCACCAGCAGCCGGTAGATCGCCACCGCGTTCTGGCGCCCCGCCCGCACCGCCAGGGTCATCTTGCCGGCCCGCCGGTCGGTCTCGATGTCGCGCACGTTGTTGACGACGAGGATCGCCGTGGCGAGGAAGCCGACCGCGATCGAGAGCCCCAGCGGCAGCGCATCGAGATCCTCGACCTGTACGTAGTAGGACCCGTTGACCGCCACCAGCCCGAAGAAGAGGAAGACGAAGAGCTCGCCCAGCCCGGCGTAGCCGTAGGGGCGTGGCCCGCCCGTGTAGAGGACGCCGGCGGCGATCGAGACGGCGCCGATCAGGAGGATGACCCAGCCCGCGACCACGGTCAGGTAGATGCCGCAGGCGACCGCCAACCCGAAAGCGACCCAGGTCGCGACCAGCACCCGCTGCGGCGTGACCAGCCCGGCCGAGGTGACCCGCACCGGCCCCAGCCGGTCAACCGTGTCGGCGCCGCGCTTGGCGTCGGAGTAGTCGTTGGCGAGGTTGGTGCCGATCTGGATCAAGATCGAGCCGAGCAGGGCGGCGACGAAGGCGCCGACCCGGGGCAGCTCGCCGACCCATTCGACCGCCGCAGCGGTGCCGACCAGGACCGGCGCCACCGCGGCCGGCAGGGTCCGCGGCCGCGCCGCCATCAGCCAGATCCTCATGGCCGGCGCGGGAACTTGGAGAACTCGGGCGGCCGCTTCTCCTTGAACGCCTCGCGGCCCTCGGCCGCCTCCTCGCTGCCGTAGAAGAGCAGGTTGGCGTCGTGGGCGAGCTGCTGGATCCCGGCGTAGCCGTCCTCGTGCGCGTTGAAGCTGGCCTTGACCAGGCGCAGGGCGAAGGGGGAGAGGGCGAGCATCTCGCGGCAGCAGGCGACCGTCTCCGCCTCGAGCCGGTCGAGCGGCACGACGGCGTTGACCAGGCCCATCTCCAGCGCCTCCTCGGCGTCGTACTGGCGGCAGAGCAGCCAGATCTCCTTCGCCTTCTTGGTGCCGACCAGGTCGCGCAGCAGCGAGGCGCCGAAGCCCCCGTCCCAGGACCCGACCCGCGGGCCGGTCTGCCCGAACCAGGCGTTGTCGGCGGCGATCGTCAGGTCGCAGCAGACGTGCAGGACGTGGCCGCCACCGACCGCGTAGCCGGCGACCATCGCCACCACCGGCTTCGGCAGGCGGCGCATCTGGACTTGCAGATCGGTGACGTGGAAGCGACCCAGTGAGCCGTCCTCGGCGATGTAGCCGCTGTCGCCGCGGACGGACTGGTCGCCGCCCGAGCAGAAGGCGTCCGGCCCCTCGCCGGTGAAGATGATCGCGCCGACCCCGGTGTCCTCGCGGGCAAGCTCCATCGCCGCCGAGACCTCGACCAGCGTCTGCGGCCGGAAGGCGTTGCGGACCTCGGGCCGGTCGATCGTGATCTTGGCGATCCCGTCCGCGACCTCGTAGCGGATGTCCTCGTACTCGCCGCCGGCGCGCCACTCGATCGGCGCGTACAGATCCTGCTCGGATGGGGCTCCCTTCGGGCGACGGGGCATGATGGGCAAGATATCCCGGCCTGATGAAGCTCGACGACTGGCTAGCCCAGAGATCGCAAAGCTGCCCCGACCGCACGGCCCTGATCGCCGACGGCTCGGAGGTCAGCTACGCCGAGCTCGAGGCGGAGGCGACCTGGGTCGCGCGGCGGCTGGAGGCGCACGGCGTGCGCCGCGGCTCGCTCGCCGCGCTGACGATGGAGCCGCGCCGTGAGCAGGTCGTCCTCGTCCACGCGCTGATGAAGGTCGGCGGCGTCCTCCTGCCGCTCAGCCCGAGGCTGACCGCGGCCGAGCGCGCCGCGGTGATCGCCGCCGAGGAGCCGACCGTCGACCTCAGCGACCCGGGTGAGCTGACCCAGACCGAGGCCGACCTGCCGCTGCTCGGCGAGCACGACATGAACGCGCCCTGCTGCCGGGTGCTGACCAGCGGCAGCACCGGCGCCCCCGACCCGGTCGAGCTGACCTACGGCAACTTCCTTTGGAGCGCGGTCGGCTCCGCCTTCAACATCGGCGTCGAGCCCGAGGACCGCTGGCTCTGCTGTCTGCCGCTCAGCCACATCTCCGGTCTCAGCATCGTGATGCGCTCGGTGATCTACGGCACCACCGCGGTCCTGCACGACGGCTTCGACGTCGACCGGGTGGGGGCCGCGTTGGAGGAGGACGAGATCTCCGTCGTCTCCCTGGTCGCGACGATGCTGAGCCGCCTGCTCGAGACCGGCGCCGACCTCTCGCGGCCACGGGCGATCATGGTCGGCGGCGGGCCGGTGCCCGAGGCGGCGCTGGAGGAGGCGATCGGCCGCGGCGCCACCGTCGTCCAGACCTACGGCCTGACCGAGGCCTGCTCGCAGGTGACGACCCTGGCCCCGGCCGAGGCGCGGCGCAAGCTCGGCTCCGCCGGGCGGCCGCTGCTCACCACCCACCTGCGGATCCGCGACGGCGAGATCCTCGTCCAGGGCCCGACCGTCGCCCCGAGCCGGGTCGACGCCGACGGCTGGCTGCACACCGGCGACCTCGGCCGCATCGACGAGGAGGGCTTCCTCTACGTCGAGGACCGGATCGACGACATGATCGTCAGCGGCGGCGAGAACATCGTCCCGGCTGAGATCGAGGGCGTGCTGTTGCGCCACCCGGCCGTCGCCGACGCCGCCGTCGTCGGCCGCGAGGACCCCGAGTGGCAGCAGGCGGTGACCGCCGTGGTGGTTCTCGCCGACGGCTCGCAGGCGACCCCGGACGAGCTGCGCCGCCACTGCGCCGAGTCGCTGGCCGGCTTCAAGGTGCCGAAGCGGGTCGAGCTGGCCTCGGCACTGCCGCGCACGCCCTCGGGCAAGCTGCTCAGGCGTGCCCTTCGCTAGCCTCACCGCCCATGCGAACCGACGACATCTTCTACGACAAGGACGCCGACCTCTCGAAGCTGCAGGGGAAGACCGTCGCCATCCTCGGCTATGGCTCCCAGGGCCATGCCCACGCGCTCAACCTGAAGGACTCAGGCGTCGACGTCGTCGTCGGCTTGCGCCCCGACTCGTCCAGCCGGGCGAAGGCGGAAGAGGCGGGTCTCGAGGTCCTCGACGTCGCCGAAGCGGCCAGCCGTGGCGACGTGATCATGATCCTGCTCCCCGACGAGCGCCAGGCCGACATCTGGAACGCCGAGATCGCCGACGGGATCGCTCCCGGCAACCTGCTGCTCTTCGCCCACGGGTTCGCAATCCACTTCGACCAGATCCAGCCGCCGCCCGGCATCGACGTCGGCATGGTCGCCCCCAAGGGCCCCGGCCACCTGGTCCGCCGCCAGTACGAGGAAGGCCAGGGCGTGCCCTGCCTGATGGCGGTCCACCAGGACGCCAGCGGCGAGGCCCACGACCTGGTGCTCGCCTACGCCTCCGGGATCGGCGGCGGCCGCGCCGCGGTGATCGAGACCAGCTTCAAAGACGAGTGCGAGACCGACCTCTTCGGTGAGCAGGCGGTCCTCTGCGGCGGCGCCAGCGAGCTGGTTCGGGCCGGCTACGAGACCCTGGTCGAGGCCGGCTACGACCCGCGCCTCGCCTACTTCGAGTGTCTGCACGAGCTCAAGCTGATCGCCGACCTGATGTACGAGAAGGGGATTCAGGGCATGCGCTACTCGATCTCCAACACCGCCGAGTACGGCGACATGACCCGCGGCAAACGGGTGATCGGCGACGAGTCGCGGGCCGCGATGAAGCAGATCCTCGACGAGATCCAGCAGGGCGAGTTCGCCAAGGAGTGGATCGCCGAGAACCGTGCCGGGGGCGAGAACCTCTCGCGGATGCGCGAGGAAGGCGCCGGGCACGAAGTCGAGGAGGTCGGCAAGGACCTCCGCGACATGATGCCCTGGATCGACCAGAAGTTCTAAGCCGTTCCTGGGGCCTCCCGCCACTCAGCAGCTTCTGCTTTCTCGACAGCTCAGCTCTTCGTAACGCTTCGCAGTTCAGCTTCTCGTGAGGAGGCCGGGACGAGCCCCAGCTCAGATCTCTGAGGTTTGTCGCGTTCTCTCTTTGCTTTCGTGCTCGAGGGCTGGAGCCGAGAGGGAGTCCGGTCGTCCGTTTTTCGAATGTGGCCGAAGGCCGCGAAATGCAATCTGGTTTCTGCGCGGCGGAGCCGCGCACTGAGTTCCACCGCGCGAACAGCGCGGTGGTCAATTCGAAAAATGGACGACCGGACTCCCCTGACGCTTAAGCGCCGGGCGGGCCGCCGGCGCCGAAGCGGCTCTCCTCACCTGGAGGAAGCTTGCCGTCGCGGCCGACGTAGCCGTCTTTGCCGCCGACGACGACGTAGACGGCGTCCTCGGAGTCGCTGAGGTTGCGGATCTTGCGGACGGTGGGGGCGTCGACCCAGGCCAGGCCGCCGGGCTCGAGCTCGTGGCTGGTGCCGTCGCCGAACTCGATCGCGATGCGGCCGCTGTGCAGGAAGTAGAGCTCCTCCTGCTCGTCGTGCAGGTGGCTGCCGGTCTCGTAGCCGGGCGGGATGACGATCGCGTTGGCGCCGAAGGCGGTGACGCCGAGGTCCTTGCGGATCTTGCGGAAGCCGTAGCCCTCGCCGAGGTCGGAGAGGTTGGCGACGGAGTAGCCGTCGCCCTTGGTCACCCCGCTGTCGGCGCCCTCGCCCATCGCCAAGAGCCTACGCTGCCGGCGCCGGGGGCGGCGCTTCGGGGGCGGGGGGAGGAGGTCCGGACGGCTTCGCCCGCTCGAGCCCGATCGGCGGGTAGTCGTCGGTCAGCAGCGCGTAGTAGCCGAAGACCCGGGCATAGAAGCTGTTGACGAAGGTCAGCATGTTGTTGACGCCCTCCGGTTGGTAGCCGCGGAAGACGATCGTCAGCCAGGCGATCACGGCGGCGCCGAGGTGGACGTAGTTGACCGCGTAGGAGACGATCAGCATCGGCAGCACGAGGATCAGCCGGAAGAAGGCGGTGAGCCGGCTCTGGCTCTCGGCCGGCGGGGCGATTTTGATCCGGATCGGGTAGCTGTCGTCGTCGGCGATCCCGAACGGCGGCCAGGCGTCGGTCTGCAGGTAGGCCCAGGCGTAGAAGCGGACCAGGTAGCGGAGGACGCCGGCGTTGAAGTCATAGAGCCACTGCGGGTAGCGGCCGAGGATCACCACCGCCACCCAGGCGAAGATGTGGGTGAAGAAGACGGCGATCAGGTAGACGTAGGCGACGATCAGCCAGGGGATCGCCAGGAACAGCCGGAAGAACGTCGTCCAACGGTTCGGTTCCGGGTTGAAATCCGCTTCGTACGCGATGGGGTACATGTCCAAGCCCTCCTCGACCCTGCCTGTTCGTTGGCGTGGCCAGCCTAACCTCGGACCCAACGCCAGTCCACCCGCGGGTGTCAATAACCTGTCCGGCCCGATGCCCGCCGTGACCGCCGCCCAGATCCCCGCCGAGCTCAAGCCCGCCGACGGCCGCTTCGGCTGCGGCCCCTCCAAGGTCCGCCCGGAGGCTCTGGCAAAGCTGGCCGACCAGGCCAAGCTGATGGGCACCTCGCACCGCCAGGCGCCGGTCCGCGACGTCGTCGCCCGGGTCCGCTCCGGCCTCGGCGAGCTCTTCGCCCTGCCCGACGGCTACGAGGTCGCCCTCGGCAACGGCGGCGCCACCGCCTTCTGGGACGCCGCCGCCGCCTGGCTGGTCGAGCGCCGCGCCCTGCACCTCAGCTACGGCGAGTTCTCCTCGAAGTTCGCCAAGGTGACCGCCGCCGCGCCCTTCCTCGAGGACCCGATCGTCGTCGAGGCCGAGCCCGGCGACGCGCCCGACCCGCGTGCCGACGCCGGCGCCGACGCGCTCGCCTGGGCCCACAACGAGACCTCGACCGGAGTGATGGTCGAGGTGCGCCGTCCCGGCGACGCCGGCGACGCCCTCGTCCTCGTCGACGGCACCTCCGGCGCCGGCGGCCTGCCGCTCGACGCCGCGCAGGCCGACGCCTACTACTTCGCCCCGCAGAAGGCGCTGGGCGCCGACGGCGGCCTCTGGCTCGCCCTGCTCAGCCCGGCGGCGATCGAGCGGATCGAGCGCCTCGACGGCGCCGGAGACCGCTGGCAGCCCGCCTTCCTCTCGCTGCAGACCGCGCTCGAGAACTCGCGCAAGGAGCAGACCTACAACACGCCCGCCCTCGCCACCCTGCTGCTGCTCGCCGACCAGGTCGAGTGGATGCTCGCGGCCGGCGGCCTCGATTGGTGCGTGGAGCGGACCAGCGCCTCTTCCGGCCACCTCTACGGCTGGGCCGAGGCGAGCGAGATCGCCTCGCCATTCGTCGCCGACCCGGCGAAGCGCTCGCTGGTCGTCGGCACGATCGACTTCGCCGACTCGGTCGACGCCGCGGCGCTCGCCGCGACCCTGCGCGCCAACGGCATCGTCGACGTCGAGCCCTACCGCAAGCTGGGCCGCAACCAGCTGCGGGTCGGCATGTTCCCGGCGGTCGAGCCGGCCGACGTCGAGGCGCTTACCGCCTGCATCGATTGGGTGCTCGAGAACGTGCCCGGGGTGGCCTCTTGAAGGTCCTGGTCAAGGAGAAGATCGCCGACTCCGGGGTCGAGCTGCTGCGCCAGAGCTTCGACGTCGACCTCGGCCTCGAGATGTCCGACGAGGAGCTGCGCGAGGCGATCGGCGCCTACGACGCGATCCTGGTCCGCTCGGCGACCCAGCTGACCCCCGACCTGATCGAGCGCGCCGACAACCTCAAGGTGATCGGCCGCGCCGGCACCGGCGTCGACAACGTCGACATCCCGGCCGCCACCCGGCGCGGCATCATCGTCGCCAACGCGCCGGAATCGAACTCGGTCGCCGCCGCCGAGCACACCCTGGCGCTGATGCTCGCCCTCTCCCGCAACGTGCCGCAGGCGCACGGCTCGCTCAGCGGTGGCGCCTGGGAGCGCTCGCGCTTCAAGGGCTCCGAGCTCTACGGCAAGACACTGGGCGTCGTCGGCTTCGGCCGCATCGGCCAGCTCGTCGCCAAGCGGGCGCAGAGCTTCGAGATGGACGTCATCGGCTTCGACAAGTTCGTCTCCGCCGAGCGCTTCCGCGAGCTCGGCGTCGAGGGGGCGGAGAGCGTCGAGCAACTGCTCGGCGAGGCCGACATCGTCACCCTGCACGTGCCGAAGACGCCGGAGACGATCAACCTGATCGACGCCGACGCGATCGCCGCGATGAAAGATGGGGCGCGGGTGGTCAACTGCGCCCGTGGTGAGCTGGTCGATCTCGACGCCGTCCTCGCCGGGCTCGACTCGGGCAAGCTCGGCGGCGCCGCACTCGACGTCTTCCCCTCCGAGCCCTTCACCGACCACCCGCTCTTCAGCCGCGAGGACGTCGTCCTCACCCCGCACCTGGGCGCCTCGACCGCCGAGGCCCAAGACCGTGCCGGGGTGGTGACGGCGGAACAGGTGATCGCCGCGCTCAGCGGCGGCGTCGTCACCAACGCGGTCAACATCGCCGCCGTCCGCCCCGAGGAGATGGAGGCGCTGGCCCCCTTCGTGCCGCTCTGCGAAAAGCTCGGCCGCCTGGCTCAGGGCCTCGGCGACGGCTCGGTCGACCGGGTCACAGCCGAGTTCCGCGGCCGCATCGCCGCCCACGACACGCGGCTGCTCGGCATCGCCGTCCTGGTCGGGATCCTCTCCGGCCACACCGAGGAGCCGGTCAACCTGGTCAACGCGCCGCAGATGGCCGAGGAGCGCGGCATCGAGCTGGTCGAGACCAAGGACAGCGGCTCCGAGGACTTCACCGAGCTGGTCACCGTGCGGCTCGGCTCCGGCGGCGACGAGGTCGAGGTGGCGGGCACCGGTGTCGGGCCGCGCAACGAGCCATACCTGGTCTCGGTCTGGGGCGAGAGCTTCTACCTGCCCTTCGCCGAGCACCTCGCGGCCTTCCGCTATGCCGACCGGCCGGGGATGATCGGCCGCGTCGGGAGCGTCTTCGGCGAGGAGAGCGTCAACATCATCTCCGCCGCCGTCGGCGCCGAGGAGGACGGCGAGCGCGCGGTGATGGCGCTGACCACCGACGCCCCGGTGCGGGCGGAGACGATCGAGCGCATCCTCGAGCTCGACGGCTTCACGGTCGGTCGCTCAGTCGATCTGTAGCAGTAGGTAGGCTCCCACCATGAAAGCGGTGGTACTGACGAAGACCGGGGGCTACGACGTGCTCCAGGTGCAGGAGAAACCCGACCCGTCGGTCGGTCCCGGCGAGGTGCGGATCGCGGTCAAGGCGGCCGGGATCAACTTCGCCGACACGATGGCCCGCATCGGCCTCTACCCCGATGCGCCGAAGACTCCCTGCGTGCTCGGCTACGAGGTCGCGGGCGAGGTCGAGTCGGTGGGGGAGGGCGTCACCGATCACGAGGTCGGCGATCGCGTGGTGGCCGGTACCCGCTTCGGCGGCCAGGCCGAGCTGATCACGGTGCCCGCCGAGCAGGCGCTGCCGCTGCCCGCCGCGCTCAGCTTCGAGCAGGGCGCCGCCTTCCCGGTCAACTACGGCACCGCCTACGCGGCGCTGATCAAGATGGGCAGCCTGCGCGACGGCGACCGCGTCCTGATCCACGCCGCGGCCGGCGGCGTCGGCATCTCGGCGACGCAGATCGCCCGCAACGTCGGCGCCGAGATCTTCGGCACCGCCTCGGGCTCCAAGCACGACGCGATCCGCGCCCAGGGCGTCACCCACGCGATCGACTACCGGACGCTCGACTTCGAGGCGGAGACGATGCGGATCACCGGTGGCGAGGGGGTCGACCTGGTGATCGACGCGCTCGGCCCGACCAGCTTCCGCAAGGACTACCGCCTGCTGCGCCCCGGCGGCCGCCTCGTCATGTACGGGGTCTCGGAGAACTCGGTGGAAGGCAAGCGCAGCCTGCCGCTGACCCTGAAGAGCCTGGCCGCGATGCCGACCGCGACGATGCCCTGGTGGAAGAGCCTGATGACGATGAACGAGAACAAAGGCGTCTTCGGCCTCAACATGCTCAAGTGGTGGGAAACCGAGGGCAACCTCGACCGCGTCGTCAATCCGCTGATGGATGACCTCGAGGCGGGCCGCCTGCAGCCGGTCGTTGCCGAGGCCTTCCCCTTCGAGCGCGCGGGTGAGGCGCACCGATTCATTGCCGAGCGCCGCAACGTCGGCAAGGTCGTGTTGTTTCCTTCGTAGACGCTCCGACCCAGATCGGTGGCGGGGACGACTTTGCCGATGAAAAAAGGAACCCTGATCTCGCTCGCACTGGCGCTGCTCGCGCTGATCGCGGCCGTGCCCCCGTCGACCGCGGCTCCCCCGCCGACGACCTACACCGTGCTGCTGGCCGGCGGCGAAGAAGCGAACGCGATCCACATCTGGCTGACCCCCGACGGCCGCAGCTACGTGATCGACTCCGCGGTGCAGCTCGAGGTCGGCGGCAGCGTCTGCTCACACCCCGAAGGGATGCCCAACGAGCTGGTCTGCAGCGCGCCCGCAATCGGCGCCTTCGAGGTCAACGTCGGCGGTGGCGACGACTGGGTGTGGGTGGCGCGCAACATCACCGTGCCGGTGACGCTGCGCGGTGGCGCTGGCAACGACGTCCTGCTCGGCGGCGCCGGGGCGGACAAGCTGCTGGGTGGGCCGGGCAACGACCGGCTGGTCGGTGGGCGGGGCCCCGACCTCCTCTACGGCGGGCCGGGCGACGACTCCCTGCTCGGCGGCCCCGGCAGCGACCTGCTGCGCGGCGGCCCGGGCCCCGGGACCGACATCCTGGGCGGCGGCCCCGGAGACAACGACGTCAAGCAGTATCGATAGCCGGGCGCCGGCGCGGAAGCAGCCGGCCGCCGACGAAGAAGAGCGCAATCAGGAAGCCGAGCAGCGAGAGCGTCGCGTCGAGCCGGAAGGCGGCCTGGATGCCCTCGACGAAAGTGTCCTGGGCGGAGAAGACCGTGGTCGTCAGGCCGAGCCCGATCGAGCCACCGGCGATCTGGCACATGTAGAGGATGCCGCCGGCGAGGCTGCTCTGCGACTCGTCGACCGAGGTGACCCCGGCGGTGGTGGCGGTGGGGTAGAAGCTGCCGACGCCGAGCCCGAGTACGACCATCCCGAGGACCAGCGAGCTGTAGTCCGAGCCGGCGTCGATCCGTGAGAGCAGGAAGGGGGCGATCGTGATGCAGGCGGCGCCGAAGACCGCCAGCCGCTTGGCCCCGACCCGATCGTAGAGCGGTCCGGCGACGAAGGAGACGACGGCGAAGGTCCCGAGGAAGGGGAGGACCCCGACGCCCGCCTCGAGCGGCGAGTACCCGAGGTGCTTCTGCATGAACTGGGGCAGGTAGAGCAGCGAGGCGAAGAAGGTCGCCGACATGAAGATCACCGCCACGCAGGAGGCGCGGAAGCTCTCGTTGCTCATCACCGTGCGCGGCACCAGAGCGCTGAGCCCGGCACGGCGCTCGATCGGGATGAAGGCGGCGATCAGCAGCGCGGCCAGCGCCAGGAGGCCGACGACGCGCGGGTCGCCCCAGCCCCACTGGTCGACCTGGTCGAGCGCGATCAGGAGCGAGACGAGGCCGACCGAGAGGGCCCCGATGCCCGGGTAGTCGATTCGCTGCGACTCGACCTCGGGCTCCTCGACCTTGACCAGGTAGTAGGTGACGAGCACGGCGAAGGCCGAGATCGGCACGTTGAGGAAGAAGATCCAGCGCCAGCTGAGCGCGTCGGTGAGGACACCGCCGATCAGCGGCCCGATCGCGTTGCCGAAGCCGGCGGCGCCGAGGATGATGCCGCCGGCCAGGCCGGCCTTCTCCGCGGGCAGCAGGGCGAAGGTCATGCCGAGGATCGCCGGCCACATCAGCGCCCCGCCGATCCCCATCGCCACCCGGCTGGCGATCAGCCAGGCCTCCGACTGGGCGAGCCCACCGAGCAGCGACATCGAGGCGAAGATCGCGGTGCCGACGAAGAAGGCGCGGCGGCGCCCGAACATGTCGGCCAGCCGCCCGCCGGTGACGATCATCACGCCGAAGGTCAGGGCGTAGGCGTTGATCACCCACTGGATCGTGTTGACGTCGGTGGAGAAGTCCTCCTCCATCGTCGGCAGCGCCACGTTGATCGCCGAGAAGTCGTTGGCGATCACCAGCACGCTCATGCTCATCGCGAAGAGCGCCAGGACGGTGGTGCGATCCAACTTTGCGATGGCGGCAGCCTACGCTAAGCTGCGAAGCCGAATGACGCACCGGCCCCACAGCCTCGCGCTACTCCTTCTCCTCCCCCTTCGGGGGGAATAGCGCTGGGCGGCGCGATAGCCGCGAGAGACAAGGTCATTCGGAAAAGCTGGAGAAGGAGGTAAGTCCCGTGTCACAGGTAACCGACGCAAACCGCGTCCACATCTTCGATACCACCCTGCGCGATGGCGAGCAGTCGCCGGGGATCTCACTCAACACCGCGGAGAAGGTCGAGATCGCGCAGCAGCTGGCGCGGCTCGGCGTCGACGTGATCGAGGCCGGCTTCCCGATCACCTCGCCCGGTGACTTCGAGGCGGTCGAGGCGATCTCGCGCAGCGTCGAGGGGCCGACCGTGTGCGGCCTGGCCCGCACGCACAAGGCCGACATCGACGCCGCCTGGGGGGCGGTCCGCGATGCCCAGCGGCCCCGCATCCACACCTTCATCTCGACCTCCGACATCCACATCGAGCACCAGCTGCAGACCGACCGCGAGGACGTCAAGGGGCAGGCGCGGGCCGCCGTCGTCCTGGCCAAGTCCTACTGCGACGACGTCGAGTTCTCGCCGATGGACGCGACCCGCGCCGACGTCGAGTTCACCGCCGAAGTCTGCGCGATCGCGGTCGAGGAGGGGGCGACCGTGATCAACATCCCGGACACGGTCGGCTACACGACCCCCGAGGAGTACGCGGAGTACTTCCGCCGGCTCTACGAGTTGGTTCCCGGCCTGCGCGAGGTAGAGACCTCGGTCCACTGCCACGACGACCTGGGGCTGGCGGTCGCCAACTCCTACGCCGGCGTCCTGGCCGGCGCCCGCCAGGTCGAGTGCGCGATCAACGGGATCGGCGAGCGAGCGGGCAACTGCTCGCTGGAGGAGATCGTGATGCTGGTCCGCACCCGTGAAGACGCGCACGGGCTGACCACCGGCGTTCAGACGCGTGAGCTGGCCCGCTCCAGCCGCATGGTCTCGCGCCTGACCGGCTACCCGGTGCAGCCGAACAAGGCGGTCGTCGGCCGCAACGCCTTCGCCCACGAGTCCGGCATCCACCAGGACGGGGTGCTGAAGGAGCGCACCACCTACGAGATCATGGACGCGACCGAGGTCGGGCTGGAGTCGAACTCGATCGTGCTGGGCAAGCACTCCGGCCGCCACGCCCTGCGCGACGCCCTGGAGCAGCTGGGCTTCAAGGTCGAGGGCAACGCCCTCAACGCCGCCTTCAAGCGCTTCAAGGAGGTCGCCGACCGCAAGAAGCAGGTCACCGCGCTGGACCTGGAGGCGATCGTCTCCGACGAGATGCGCGAGCGCGAGGACGCCCACGAGCTCGCCTGGTTCGAGGTCGAGGCGGGCACGCGGCGCGAGCCCGTGGCCCGGGTCGCGGTGAAGCTGCCCTCCGGCGAGGAGGCGGTGGGGGAGTCGGGCGGCGACGGTCCGGTCGACGCGATCTTCCACGCGATCCAGAAGGCGACCGACACCGAGTGCGAGCTGCGCCAGTACACGGTCGAGGCGGTGACCGGGGGTGAGGACGCCCTCGGCGAGGTCAGCGTGATGCTGCGCGCCGCCGGTCGCCTGGCGACCGGCCAGGGCGTGGCGACCGACATCCTCGAGGCCTCGGCGCGCGCCTACGTGCGGGCGCTGTCCAACGCCCTCGAGGGCGCCGCGATCCGCGAGGCCGAGGCGGCAACCGCCGAGGCGGCGGTAGAGCGCACCCCTGGTCCGTAGCTTCGCGCCCCGCGAAACCTCGGTTTTACGCCCATGAGGCGCAATTTCGAGGTTTCGCGGAGGGCTGGCGTACGTGATAACGTACGGACGTAATGGCGACTGCGATTGCGAAGCGGAAGGACGGCGGGGCCGGGGGGACGGTCGCGGCTGAGGTATCCGCCGTGGGGCCGCGGGTGCGGGCTCTGCGCGAGGCGATGGGGATGTCGCTGCGCGACCTGGCGGAGCGCTGCGGGGTCAGCGCGCCGATGCTCTCGCAGGTCGAGCGCGGCGAGACCAGCCCGACGCTCTCCGTCGCCGCGAAGATCGCCGCCGGACTCGACCTGACCCTCTCGCAGCTGCTGCGCCTCGACGAGGGGCAGCACGTCACCGTCAGTCGCGCCGGCGAGCGCCGCCGCTACGAGCGCGGTGGGCACCAGTTCGAGGAGCTGACGCCGCCGCTGCCCGGGCAGCGCGCCGACGTCTCGGTGCACACGCTGCGCGCCGGGGCGACGACGGGCGGGCCCGCCGATCCGCCGATCCACGAGCCCGGCAGCCGCGAGACCGCGGTGGTCCTGGCCGGGGTCCTGGCCCTGATCGTCGACGGCACGCGCCACGAGCTGCGCGCCGGCGACAGCGTCACCTTCGATGCCGACCTTCCCCATCACTTCGAGAACGACGGCGAGGAGCAGGCACGCTTCCTCGCTGTAATAGCCGCTGGCCTGAGGAGGAGCTGAACCGATGCCGCAAACGATGTTCGACAAGATCTGGCAGGACCACGAGGTCGCCGACGGGTTGATCTACATCGACCTGCACCTGGTCCACGAGGTCACCTCGCCGCAGGCCTTCGACGGCCTGCGCATGTCCGGCCGCCCGCTGCGGCGCCCGGACAAGACCCTCGCCACCGCCGATCACAACGTGCCCACCGACGGCACCAAGGCGGCGCGGCTGATCGCCGACGAGCTCTCCCGCGTCCAGGTCGAGACCCTGGAGCGCAACTGCGAGGAGTTCGGCATCCCGCTCTACTCGCTGGGCTCCGAGCGCCAGGGCATCGTCCACGTGATCGGCCCCGAGCTGGGCGTCACCCAGCCGGGCATGACGATCGTCTGCGGCGACAGCCACACCTCGACCCACGGCGCCTTCGGCGCGCTCGCCTTCGGCATCGGCACCTCTGAGGTCGAGCACGTGCTGGCGACCCAGTGCCTGGTGCAGAAGCGCCCGCAGACGATGCGCATCCTCTACGGCGGCGAGCTGGGCGCGGGGGTCACCCCCAAGGACCTGATCCTGGCGACGATCGGGCGGCTCGGCACCGGCGGCATGGTCGGCCACGCGGTCGAGTACGCCGGGCCGGCGATCGAGGCGCTCTCGATGCCGGGACGGATGACGATCTGCAACATGACGATCGAGGGCGGCGGCCGGGCCGGGATGATCGCCCCCGACGAGACCACGATCGAGTGGGTGCGGGGACGCGACGCCGCCCCCGCCGAGTTCGACGCCGCGGCCGAGCGCTGGCGCCAGCTGCCGACCGACCCCGGCGCGAGCTTCGACACCGAGGTCGAGATCGACGCCTCGAGCATCTCGCCGATGGTCACCTGGGGGACGACCCCGGGCATGGTGGTCGAGGTCACCGACTCGGTTCCCGACCCCGCCGAGATGGAATCCCCCGCCGACCGCGAGTCGGCGGAACGGGCACTCGCCTACATGGCCCTGGAGGCGGGTACGCCGATGACCGAGGTGGCGCCGGAAAGGGTCTTCATCGGCTCCTGCACCAACTCGCGGATCGAGGATCTGCGCGAGGCGGCCGAGGTGGTCGACGGGCGCCGGGTCTCCGATTCGGTGCGGGGAATGGTCGTCCCCGGCTCCCAGCAGGTGAAGGCCGAAGCCGAAGCCGAGGGCCTGCACGACGTCTTCCGCGGCGCCGGCTTCGAATGGCGCGAGGCGGGCTGCTCGATGTGCCTGGGGATGAACCCCGACACGCTGATGGAGGGCGAGCGCTGCGCCTCGACCTCCAACCGCAACTTCGAGGGCCGGCAGGGCAAGGGCGGTCGCACCCACCTGGTCAGCCCGAAGATGGCGGCAGCCGCTGCCATCGAGGGACACTTCGTCGACATCAGGGATTGGAGCTGAGATGAGGCCGATCGACGTAATCGAGGGCAAGCTGTCGGTGCTGGACCGGGCCGACGTCGACACCGATCAGATCATCCCCAAGCAGTTCCTCAAGCGGGTCGAGCGGACCGGCTTCGGCGAGTTCCTCTTCTACGACTGGCTGCGCTCGGGCGAGATCGAGCTGGAGCCGAACCCGATCCTGGTCGCCGGCGCCAACTTCGGCTGCGGCTCCTCACGCGAGCACGCCCCCTGGGCGCTGGAGGACTTCGGCTTCGAGGCGATCATCGCGCCCTCCTTCGCCGACATCTTCTACTCCAACTGCACGAAGGTCGGGCTGCTGCCGGTCGTGCTCCCGGAGGAGCGCTGCCGCGAAGTCGCGGCCACCGGTGAGGCTCGCATCGACGTCGACGACCAGACCGTGACCAGCGCCGCCGGCGTCTTCGAGTTCGAGATCGAGCCGGACATCAAACACCGGCTGCTCAACGGCCTCGACGACATCGGCATCACCCTGGAGAGCGCCGCGAAGATCGACGCCTTCGAGCAGGGCGGCGGCGCCGCCCGCGGCCCGGTGACGACGGCGCTGTAGGTCACGGTGGCCCGCGGAACCGCTGACTGGGACGCGCGAGCCTACGACCGCCTGGCCGCACCGCAGGAAGCGTGGGCACGTGACGTGCTCGGCCGGCTGCCGTTGCGCGGCGATGAGACCGTGCTCGACGCCGGCTGCGGCTCGGGACGGGTGACCCGGCTGCTGCTGGAGCGGCTGCCCAGGGGGCGCGTCGTCGGGGTCGACGGCTCGGAGTCGATGGTCCGGGAGGCGGCGAGCGCGCTTGCCGAGTTCGGCGAGCATCTCACGCTGATTCACTCCGACCTGCTCGCGCTCGAGCTCGACCAGCCGGTCGACGCGGCCTTCTCAAACGCCGTCTTCCACTGGATCTTCGACCACGACGAGCTCTTCCGGCGCCTGCACGCGGCGCTCGCGCCGGGCGGGCGCCTGGCGGCGCAGTGCGGGGGGGAGGGCAACGTGGCGAATTGGGTCGCGGCGGTAAACCGGGCCTGCGCGCGCGAGCCCTTCGCCGAGTACCTCGATGACGGCCGCCGACCGTGGCACTACGCGAGCGTGGCGGAGACCGAGCGGAGCCTCGCCGGCGCCGGCTTCGAGAACGTCCGCTGCTGGACCGAGGAGCGCGTGGTCGAACCCGAGGACCCGCGTCACTATGTCGCCACGGTCGGGCTCGCCGCCCATCACGACCGTCTGCCGGAGGAGCTGCGCGAGCCCTTCACCGACGCCGTCGACGAGGAGCTGCCGCGCCCCCTGGTCCTGCGCTACGTCCGCCTCAACATCGAGGCCACCGCACGTCTAGAGTGCGCGGCCGATGGGTGACGCGCCCCGCATAGTCCTGCTGCCCGGCGACGGGATCGGGCCCGAGATCGTCGCCGCGGCGCGGCGCCTGCTGGAGGCGCTGGGCGAGTTCGAGTTCGAGGAGCGGCTGATGGGCGGCTGCTCGATCGACGCGCACGGCGTCGCCCTCACCGACGAGGTGCTCGCCGATTGCCGCGCCGCCGACGCGGTCCTGCTCGGCGCCGTCGGCGGGCCCAAGTGGGACACGACCGACCCCGACGCGCCGCGCCCCGAGCAGGGCCTGCTCGGCCTGCGCAAGGGGATGGGGCTCTACGCCAACCTGCGCCCGGTGCGACCCAGCCCGGCCCTGGTCGGCGCCAGCCCCCTGCGCGAGGACCGGATCGCCGGCACCGACCTGCTCGTCGTCCGCGAGCTGACCGGCGGCATCTACTTCGGCAAGCGCGGCCGCGAGGGCGACTCGGCCTTCGACACCTGCGAGTACTCGGTCGCCGAGATCGAGCGCATCGCCCGCACCGGCTTCGAGGCGGCCCGCCGGCGCGCCGAGGGCACCGGCCGCAAGGGTCGGGTCACCTCGGTCGACAAGGCCAACGTTCTCGAGACCTCGCGGCTCTGGCGCGAGGTGGTCAGCGGCCTCGCCGGCGAGTACGCCGACGTCGAGCTCGAGCACCTGCTGGTCGACAACGCCGCGATGCAGCTGGTCTCGCGCCCGGCTGACTTCGACGTGATCGTCACCGAGAACCTCTTCGGCGACATCCTCAGCGACGAGTCGGCGATGCTGACTGGCTCGCTCGGGATGCTGCCCTCCGCCAGCCTCGGCGCCGAGGGCGACCCGGGCCTATTCGAGCCCGTCCACGGCTCGGCCCCCGACATCGCCGGCCAGGGCGTCGCCAACCCGCTCGCCACCTTCCTCAGCACCGCGATGATGCTGCGCCATGGGCTCGGCCGCGCCGACGAGGCGGCCCGCGTCGAGGCCGCGGTCGACGCGGTGCTCGAGCGCGGCCTGCGCACGCCCGACCTCGCCGCCGGTGAGCCCAGCGTCGGCAGCGAGGAGATGACCGCCGCCGTTCTGGCCGAGCTTTAGCTCGGATTTCGTCGCGCATCGGGCATAATTCCCGAGATGGAGACGGCGGAGCTGATCTGGCAGAACGGCGAGCTCGTGCCCTGGGACGACGCCAAGACGCACGTCCTCAGCCACGGGCTGCACTACGGCACCGGCGTCTTCGAGGGGATCCGCTGCTACGACACCGAGCATGGTCCGGCGGTTTTCCGCCACCGTGAGCATCTGGAGCGGCTCGGCAAGTCCGCGGAGCTCTACTACTTCGAGCTGCCCTACACGGCCGAGGAGCTGCGCCAGGCCACCCATGAGCTGATCAGCCGCAACGGGCTCAGCTCCTGCTACATCCGCCCGCTCGCCTTCCGCGGCTACGGCAACCTCGGTCTGTACGCCACCGATGCGCCGATCGAGGTGATCATCGCCGCCTTCCCCTGGGGTGTCTACCTGGGCGAGGAGGGCCAGCAGCACGGGATCCGCACCAAGGTCTCCTCCTGGCGCACGATCTCCGGCGACAGCCTGATCCCGCACGCCAAGGCGTCCGGCCAGTACCTCAACTCGGTCCTCGCCAAGACGGAGGCGACCAACGCGGGCTACGAGGAGGCGATCCTGCTCGACCAGCACGGTTGCGTCTCGGAGGGCTCCGGGGAGAACGTCTTCATCGTTCGCGACGGCGTCATCTGCACGCCCCCGCACACTGCGGCGATCCTCGACGGGATCACCCGCGACGCGATCGTCCAGATCGCCCGCGACCTCGGCTACACGGTGGAGGAGCGCGGCATCGCGCGCGCCGAGCTCTACCTCGCCGACGAGGTGTTCCTGACCGGCACGGCGGCCGAGTTGGCGCCGGTGCGTGAGGTCGACGATCACCCGCTGGGCGACCCGGGTGAGATCACCCGGGTGATCCAGGCCAAGTTCCAGGACGCGCTCCACGGCCGCGCCGAGGAGTACCTGGAGTGGCTCGACTTCATCGAGGTCCCGGCCGGGGCGGACCAAGCCAGTAAGGTGAGTTCCTGATGTGCAGCGCTTTCGAGGCAATCGGGCGAATTACCGCAGCCGCCTAGCGGCTGGCGCGTCGCTGCGCGCGACCGGGCCCTGGTCGGCCCACTCCCCGATCTCCCTCGAAGCGAAAGGCAGCATCAGATGGAACAGGTGAAGCTCTACGACACCACCCTGCGTGACGGCATGGGCGGCCCCGGCATGTCGCTCTCGGTGGGCGAGAAGCTGAAAGTGGTCCACGCCCTCGACGACCTCGGCGTCCAGTTCGTCGAGGCCGGCTTTCCCAGCTCCAACCCGAAAGAAGCCGAGCTCTTCGAGCAGCTCGCCGAGCTCGATCTGGAGCAGACGACGATTGCCGCCTTCGGGATGACCCGGCGGCGCGACCGCAAGGCCGAGGACGACGAGGCGCTGGCCGTCGTCACCGGCTGCTTCGCCCCGGTCGTCTGCCTGGTCGGCAAGAGCTGGGGCCTGCACCTGGAGAAGGTGATCAAGGTCAGCGCCGAGGAGAACCTGGCGATGATCGCCGACTCGATCACCTTCTGCCGCGAGCGCGGCAAGCGCCCCGTCTTCGACGCCGAGCACTTCTTCGACGGTTACCGCGACGACAGCGGCTACGCGCTCGAATGCGTGCGCGCGGCGGCCGACGCCGGGGCCGAGAACGTCACCCTCTGCGACACCAACGGCGGCAGCCTGCCGGGGTTCGTCGGTGAGGCCGTCGCCGCCGTGGTCGACGCCCTCGGCGATGGGGTTGAGATCGGCATCCACACCCACAACGACGCCGAGTGCGCGGTCGCCAACTCGCTGGCCGCGGTCGAGGCCGGCGCCCGCCTCGTGCAGGGGACCGTCAACGGCTACGGCGAGCGCTGCGGCAACGCCAACCTGGCCTCGATCCTGCCGGCGCTGCAGCTGAAGATGGGCTTCGACGTGGTCGCCCCCGAGCGGCTCGCCAACCTGACCCAGACAAGCCACTACCTCGACGAGCTCTGCAACATGACGCCGTACCCCGACCGCGCCTACGTCGGCCGCAACGCCTTCGCCCACAAGGCCGGCATGCACGCCGCCGGGATCGAGGCCGACGCCCGCACCTTCGAGCACCTCGACCCGGGCGCGGTCGGCAACGAGCGCGAGATCCTCGCCTCGGAGCTGGCCGGCAAGGCGACGATCCGCACCCAGGCCGAGCGCGCCGGGCTAACGCTCGACGACGCCGCCGCGGCGCGCGCGGTCGAGCGGCTCAAGCAGCGTGAGCACAGCGGCTACCACTACGAGGCGGCGCCGGCCTCCTTCGAGCTGCTGCTGCGCCGCGAGGCGGGCAGCTACGAGTCGCTCTTCGAGCTCGAGAGCTTCCGCGTCGTCACCGAGAAACGGGCCGACGGCGGGGTCGAGACCGAGGCGACGATCAAGGTTCGCGTCGACGGCGAGCGCTACCTGCGGGTCGCCGAGGGCAACGGCCCTGTCAACGCCCTCGACCGTGCCCTGCGCGGGGCGATCGCCGACCGCTACCCGCACCTGGCCGAGATCGAGCTGACCAACTACAAGGTGCGGATCCTCGACGAGAGCCACGGCACCGGGGCGGTCACCCGCGTCCTGCTCGACTCCACCGACCACGAGCGCGAATGGGGGACGATCGGCGTCTCGGAGAACATCATCGAGGCCTCCTGGGAGGCCCTGGTCGACTCCCTGGAGTACGCCTTCCAACCGCGATGAACGAGGAGATCCCGCTCGCACAACCCGAGGTCGGCGCCCGCGAGGAGGAGTTGGCGCTGGAGGTGCTGCGCTCCGGCCGCCTCTCGCTGGGGCCGATGGGCGAGCGCTTCGAGCGCGAGCTCGCCGCCTGGCTCGGAGTCGATGACGCGGTCGCCGTCTCCAGCGGAACGACCGCCCTGCACCTCGGCGTGCGGGCGCTCGGCTGGGGCCCCGGCGACGAGGTCCTGACCAGCCCCTTCAGCTTCGTCGCCTCGGCCAACTGCCTGCTCTACGAGGGCGCCGTGCCGGTCTTCTGCGACGTCGACCCGGAGACGCTCAACCTCGCCCCGGACGCGGTCGAGGCTGCCGCCGGCGAGCGCAGCGCCGGCATCCTGCCGATCCACATCTTCGGCTTCCCGGCGGCGATGCCGGAGCTGGAGGCGATCGCCTCACGGCGTGGGCTCGGCATCCTCGAGGACGCCTGCGAGGCGCTCGGCGCGGTCGACGGCGAGGGCCGGCGGGTGGGGACGCGCGGCAACCTCGCCGCCTTCGCCTTCTACGCCAACAAGCAGATGACCACCGGCGAGGGGGGGATGCTGATCCCCGCCGAGGGGACCGCCGCCCGGCTGCGCTCCGAGCGCAACCAGGGCCGCGCCGTCGACATGGGCTGGCTCGACCACGGCGGGCTCGGCTTCAACTACCGGCTCTCCGACCTCGCCGCGGCGCTCGGTGTCGCCCAGGTCGAGAAGCTCGACGCGCTGCTCGCCGGACGCGAGCGCGTCGCGTCGCTCTACGCCGATGGCCTGGCCGGGGTCGAGGGCGTCGACACCCCGATCGCCACCCGCGGCGCCGAGCGGCGCAGCTGGTTCGTCTACACGGTGCGGCTCGCCGACGAGATCGACCGCGACGCGGCGATCGCCCGCCTCGCCGAGCAGGGCGTGGCCAGCAAGGCCTACCTGCCCTGCATCCACCTCTTCCCGCACCTGCGGGAGCTCGGCTACCGCGAGGGCCAGTTCCCGGTCGCCGAAGCGGCCTCCGCCCACTCGCTGGCGCTGCCCTTCTTCCCGGCGATGACGGAGTCGCAGGTGGCGCGGGTGTGCGAGGCTCTCGCCCGATCCCTGCACTGATGTCCCGCTTCCGCAAAGACCCCGACCTGCGCTTCTGGGCGCTCAACCGCTCGATCGAGTTCGACAAGCGGCTGGCGCCGTTCGACATCGACCAGTCGCTGGCCCACGCCCGCGGCCTGCGCCGGATCGAGGTGCTCGACGAGGACGAGCTGGCACGGATGGAAGCCGGGCTGGAGGACGTCCGCCAGCGGATCGACCAAGCCGGCTTCAGCTTCGACGCCGGCGACGAGGACATCCACATGGCGGTCGAGCGCCTGCTCGGCGAGGAGATCGGGCCGCTGGCCGGCAAGCTGCACACGGGCCGCTCGCGCAACGACCAGGTGGCGACCGACGTGGCGATGGCGGTACGGGCGCACTCGCTGCGCGCGACCGAGCTGACGCGGGCGGTGATGGGTCGCCTGCTCGACCTCGCCGAGGCCCACCGGGACTGGCCGATGCCCGGCTACACCCACCTGCAGCGCGCCCAGCCGGTCTACCTCGGGCACCACCTGCTCGCCTACTTCTGGATGCTGGCCCGCGACGCGCTGCGCTTCCAGTTCGCCTTCCAGAGCGCCTCTGTCATGCCGCTCGGCTCCGGCGCCCTGGCCGGCGTCAACTGGGACATCGATCGCCGCGCGGTCGCCGACGACCTCGGCTTCGAGTACGTCAGCCCCAACTCGATCGACGGCTCCTCCAACCGCGACTTCGTCCTCGACTACCTCTCCGCCGCCTCGATCTGCGCGATGCACCTCTCGCGCCTGGGCTCGGAAATCGTCATCTGGTCGAGCACCGAGTTCGGCTTCTGCCAGCTCGACGAGTCCTTCTCCTCGGGCTCGAGCATCATGCCGCAGAAGGTCAACCCCGACTCGGCCGAGCTGCTGCGCGCCAAGAGCCCCCGGGTCGCGGCCGACTTCATGTCGCTGCTGGGCACGATGCACGCCCTGCCGCTGACCTACGGCAAGGACATGCAGGAGGACAAGGAGCCGCTCTTCGACGCGATCGACACGGTCGAGCTCTGCCTCGACGCGACCGAGGGCATGCTCGCCGGTATCGAGTTCGACCGCGAGCGCCTCGCGGCGGCCTCCGGCGACGAGATGCTGGCGGCGACCGAGGTCGCCGACCTGCTGGTCCGCAAGGGCGTGCCCTTCCGGGAGGCGCACGGGATCGTCGGTGGCCTGGTCCGCGACGCGGTCGAGCGCGGCGTCTCCCTCTCCGAGCTCAGCGAGGAGGACCTGCGGAAGCGCTCCGAGCACCTCGACGGCTCCTTCTACGAGGTGCTGCGGCGCGAGAGCTGGCTGGAGTCGAAGCGGATCGAGGGGGGAACCGGCTCGGCGCCGCTGGCGCGCCAGATCGAGCTCGCCCGCGAGACCCTCGCCGAGGTCGAGAGGCAGACGGCCGAGGAAGAGTCGCTCTGAGGGTGGCGCCGTCCGCGCCTCCCCGGCTCACCGCTGACTTCTTCGCCCGCTCCGTCCACGCCGTCGCCCGTGACCTGGTCGGCTGCCGGCTCTTCTACGAGGGCCGCGGCGGCACGATCGTCGAGACCGAGAGCTACGAGCGCGACGACCCGGCCTGCCACGCCTACGTCGGCCTGACCAAGCGCACCGAGGTCCTCTTCGGCCCGCCGGGCCGCGCCTACGTCTATCTCTCCTACGGCATCCACAGCCTGCTCAACGCGGTTGCCGAACCGCGGGGCGAGGCGGCGGCGGTGCTGATCCGCGCGCTCGAGCCGGACAAGGGGCTAGACGAGATGCGGGCGCGCCGCGGCGCCCGTGCCGACGCCGACCTCTGCTCCGGCCCCGGCAAGCTGACCGAGGCGCTCGGCATCGGCCTCGACGCCAACGGCGCCGACCTCGGGGCCGACCCCTTCCTGCTGGCGCCGCGCCCGCCGGGCTGGGAGGGCGAGATCGTCACCGGCCCGCGGATCGGCATCACCAAAGCGGTCGAGCGCCCCTGGCGCTTCTGCCTCGCCGGCAACCCCCACGTGTCCCGCCCACGCCCCTGAAAAACCCAACGCGTTTTCCCTGAAATAGAGGGAAAACGCGTGAGGGTTTACCGCTAGCCGGCGGTGATGCCGCCGCCACCGCCCGATTCGGGACTGGCGGGGGCCGGTGCTTCTTCGACCGGCGCCGCTTCTTCGGGCGCCGGGGCTTCTTCGGTCGAGGGGGTGGCTTCCGGGGTCACTTCTTCGGGTTCGGGCGCCGGCGGGACGTATTCCTCCTCGTCTGAGCCCCCGGATTCCTTGCCCTCCTTTTCGCTCTTGCGCTCCGCGGCGCGCTCGGCGGCGATCTCTTCCCAGGCCGAGATTACCCCGGCCCAGATCAGCGCCGGGAAGGTGCCGCCGTCGACCGGCGCGCCGGCGTACTCGGTCAGCATCGAGGTGACGGTGTCGGCGTAGCCGACCCAGACACAGGCCGTCACCTCGTCGGTCGCGCCGCAGAACCAGGCATCGCCGTTGTCGTCGGTCGTGCCCGTCTTGCCCCACTGGCTTTCGTTGCCGATGTCGGCGCGCACGCCGGTGCCGCTGGTCACCACCGAGCGCAGGATGCTCTTCGCTTCTTCGGCGACCCCGGCCGGGATCACCTGGGTGTGGATCGAGTCGTTGTCGCCGCCCTTGATCACGTTGTCGTCCTGGTCGGTGACCTCGGTGTAGGCGACCGGGCTGTCGCCGGGGTCGGGGGCGAGCGTGCCGCTGACCCGGTCCCCGTCGTTGGCCAGGGTCGAGTAGGCGTAGGTCCACTCCAGCGGCGTCACGCCTTCGTCGATGCCGCCGAGGACCATCGCCGGGTTGGTCGAGAGCGGCGTCCGCACGCCGAGCCTACGGGCGGTGCGGGCGATCGCCTTGGTGCCCCCGTCGATGCTTTCCAGCCCGACCTGGGCGTAGACCGCGTTGTCGGAGTAGGTGGTCGCGGTGGCCAGCGAGGCCGAGCCCAGGTAGCTGTCCTCGTAGTTGTTGACCTCGAAGCTTTCCTGGTTCTTCTTGCCGAAGGTGAAGACCTGCTTTGACGATTCGTAGACGGTTTCCGGCGAGATCCCCTGCTCCAGCGCCGTGGTCAGGATGATCGGCTTGATCGAGGAGCCCGGCTGCCGGTGGCCGAGGGTGGCCAGGTTGAACGGCCTTTCCTCGAAGTCGGGACCGGCGACCATCGCCTTGATCCCGGCGTTGCGGTTGTCGATCACGACCAGGGCCGAGGTCGGCGGCAGGCCGCTGAGGTAGGAGCTGACCACTTCTTCGGCGGCGCCCTGAAGGCGGAGGTCGAGCGTCGTCTTGATCTTCAGGCCGCCGAAGAAGGTGCGCGCGGCGCCGAAGCGGTCGACCAGCTGCTGGCGCAGCCAGGCGGTGAAGTACGGGGCCTCGGAGTCGAGCGTCGGCGGCTCGATGTCGGCGGGCGCGGGCAGCGCCTGTTTCTTCCCTTCGGCGTACTGTTCCCGGGTGATGTAGCTCTGCTCGTACATCCGTTCGAGCACCTGGTTGCGCCGCGCCAGGGCGTTCTCGGGGAAGAACTTCGGGTCATAGAGCGAGGGCGAGGAGATGATCCCGGCCAGCATCGCCGCCTCGTAGGGCTCGAGCACCGAGGCGCAGGGGTCGTCTTCGCCGCCGCAGCCGGGGTGGGCGGCGCCGAAGTAGGTCCGCGCCGCGGCCTCGATCCCGTAGGCGCCCTGGCCGAAGTAGATCGTGTTGAGGTACTCGGTGAGGATCTTGTCCTTGCTCCAGCGCTGCTCGAGCCGGTAGGCGAGCGCCGCCTCGCGGAACTTCTGCAGCACCGTGCGGTTGCTCTGCGCTTCCAGCGCGTCCTTGACGAACTGCTGGGTGATCGTCGAGGCGCCCTGGCTGGCGCTGAGCGAGAGGATGTCCTGGACCAGGGCCCGGCCGATGCCGCGGAAGTCGACCCCGTCGTGTTCGTAGAAACGGGCGTCCTCGATCGAGACCACCGCGTTCTTGACGTTCGGCGAGATCTCGCCCGAGGTGAGCAGGATCTTGTTCTCGTTGCTGGTCAGGGTGCCGATCGGCTCGCCCGAGGCATCGAAGACCTCGCTGTTCTTCGAGGCGCGGAACTCGGCGAAGTTGTAGATCGCCGGCAGGTCCCTGGAGACAGCCATCATCATCCCGAACACGGTCGAGACGATTGCCAGGACTGCGAGCCCCAGTAAGACGAAAAGGACGCGCAATCTTTTGAGGCGCGGCTTGGTGCGTGTGCCCGCCAAAAGGGAGGCGGCAGTCTAGCATTGCGGCCTTGGCTGCCCAGCGAGAAAGCGCGGAGGAGCTGACCCGCAACGCGGTCGACGTGCTCCCCGAGGGGAGGCTCGCCGAGCAGCTCGGCGGCGACCGCCCGCTGCGCGTGAAGCTGGGCATCGACCCGACCACGGCCGACATCCACCTCGGCCACACGGTCGTGCTGGAGAAGCTGCGCGAGTTCCAGGCGGCCGGCCACACCGTGGTCCTGATCATCGGCGACTTCACCGCCCGGGTCGGGGACCCGAGCGGCCGCTCGGCGCAGCGGCCGGTGCCGACCGCCGAGGAGATCGAGGCCAACGCCGCGACCTACCAGGAGCAGGCCTTCAAGGTGCTCGACCGCGAGCGCACCGAGGTCCGCTACAACAGCGAGTGGCTGCGGATGCCGCCCGAGGAGCTGCTCGGGCTGCTCGCCGGGACCACGGTGGCGCGCCTGCTCGAGCGTGACGACTTCCAGAAGCGGCTGGCGGCCAATGCGCCGATCGCTGCGGTCGAGCTGCTCTACCCGCTGCTTCAGGGCTACGACTCGGTCGCGATCGAGGCCGACCTGGAGCTGGGGGGGACCGACCAGAAGTTCAACCTGCTCTTCGGCCGCGACGTCCAAGCTGCTTACGGGCAGGCGCCACAGTCGGTCCTGACGATGCCGATCCTGGTTGGCACCGACGGCGAGCGCAAGATGAGCAAGTCGCTGGGCAACTACGTCGGCGTGACTGAGGCGCCGGAGGAGATGTTCGGCAAGCTGATGCGGGTCCCCGACGGGGCGATGCCCGAGTACTTCCGGCTGTTGCTCGGCGACGAGCTGCCCGCCGGGCCGCCCAACGAGGCGAAGCGGGAGCTGGGCCGGCGAGTCGTCGCCCGCTTCCACGACGAGGCGGCGGCGCGCGGCGCGGAGGAGCACTTCGACCGGCTCTTCGTCCGCCACGAGGCCCCCGACGAGGTCGAGGAGGTCTCCCTCGAGGGCTTCACGGACGGCAACGGCGGCCTCGTACACCTGCCGCTGGTGATGGCGGGTGCCTTCGCGATCAGCTCCAGCGAGGCCCGTCGCCTGCTGCGCCAGGGTGGGGTCAAGCTCGATGGGGAGACCCTCGACGGTGCCCGCCTCGACGTCGACCCGGCCGAGCTCGACGGCCGCGTCCTGCAGCTTGGCAAGCGGCGTTTCCGTCGCCTGCGCGCCGGATCCTGAGCACCTCTAGGCAAACGTCCGGCACAGCGCTATACTGCTCGTCCCTTCGGGGTTGGCCCGGTGCCGCCCCGTGCGCAAACGACGGCGAGTCCCGCCATCGCTGAGGGCGCAGCGGTCTTTGAAAACTGAGCAGCGTGCATCCCGCGGGCATTCGTGTCCGTGGGTGTTTGAGCCCGATCCACTCGACTCGTCAGCGTGTCGAGTGGTCTGATTTACCCGTCATGCCGGTCACCATGTATGTGTACCCGGTGGCCAGCCAGGCATGACCACTCTCTATGAGAAGTACCTTTCACGGAGAGTTTGATCCTGGCTCAGGACGAACGCTGGCGGCGTGCTTAACACATGCAAGTGGTGCGACGAACCAGGGCTTGCCCTGGGGCCAAGCCGCGAACGGGTGAGTAACACGTGAGTAACCTGCCCCGATGACCGGGACAACCCGAGGAAACTCGGGCTAATACCGGATGTGGCGCACAGGCGTAAGCCTGTTCGCTAAAGGAAGCTTCGGCCTCCGCATTGGGAGGGGCTCGCGGCCCATTAGCTTGTTGGTGGGGTAACGGCCTACCAAGGCAACGATGGGTAGCTGGTCTGAGAGGACGATCAGCCACACTGGGACTGAGACACGGCCCAGACTCCTACGGGAGGCAGCAGTGGGGAATCTTGCGCAATGCGCGAAAGCGTGACGCAGCAACGCCGCGTGGGGGAAGACGGCTTTCGGGTTGTAAACCCCTTTCAGGAGGGACGAAGGTTCGCCGGTGAATAGCCGTGCGGATTGACGGTACCTCCAGAAGAAGCTCCGGCTAACTACGTGCCAGCAGCCGCGGTAATACGTAGGGGGCAAGCGTTGTCCGGAATCATTGGGCGTAAAGCGCGCGTAGGCGGCCCTGTAAGTCCGTTGTGAAAGTCAAAGGCTCAACCTTTGAAAGCCGATGGATACTGCAGGGCTAGAGTCCGGAAGAGGCGAGTGGAATTCCTGGTGTAGCGGTGGAATGCGCAGATATCAGGAGGAACACCAATAGCGAAGGCAGCTCGCTGGGACGGTACTGACGCTAAGGCGCGAAAGCGTGGGGAGCGAACAGGATTAGATACCCTGGTAGTCCACGCCGTAAACGATGGGCACTAGGTGTGGGAGGTGTCGACTCCTCCCGTGCCGTCGCTAACGCACTAAGTGCCCCGCCTGGGGAGTACGGCCGCAAGGCTAAAACTCAAAGGAATTGACGGGGGCCCGCACAAGCAGCGGAGCATGTGGTTTAATTCGACGCAACGCGAAGAACCTTACCTGGGCTTGACATGTCAGTGACCGCCATAGAAATATGGTTTTCCTTCGGGACACTGTCACAGGTGGTGCATGGCTGTCGTCAGCTCGTGTCGTGAGATGTTGGGTTAAGTCCCGCAACGAGCGCAACCCCCGTTCCATGTTGCCAGCATTAAGTTGGGGACTCATGGAAGACTGCCGGTGACAAACCGGAGGAAGGTGGGGATGACGTCAAGTCATCATGCCCCTTATGTCCAGGGCTACACACGTGCTACATTGGCGCATACAAAGGGCTGCAATACCGTGAGGTGGAGCGAATCCCATAAAGTGCGTCTCGGTTCGGATTGGAGGCTGAAACTCGCCTCCATGAAGGTGGAGTTGCTAGTAATCGCGGATCAGCAATGCCGCGGTGAATACGTTCCCGGGCCTTGTACACACCGCCCGTCACACCACGAAAGCAAGTAACACCCGAAGCCGGTGGCCTAACCTTTTGGAGGGAGCCGTCGAAGGTGGGACCTGTGATTGGGGTGAAGTCGTAACAAGGTAGCCGTAGCGGAAGCTGCGGCTGGATCACCTCCTTTCTAGGGAGATTTCTCTAGAACGTCGACCGGGCTCCCCAGTGACCTAATGTCACTGGGAACGCTGCTCAGTTTTGAGAGACCGCCGGTGGAAGAACTCCGCCGCGTGTGCCTCGGTGGACCTTGAAAACTGTACAAGGCTGATAATTGGGCCTGTCGAAAAGACAGGCCCGTGGGTAATTAATTAACGACCCGCACACTTAGGTGTACGGGTCGCTCACCGTCAAGATAGTAAGGGCTTACGGTGGATGCCTTGGCACCAGGAGTCGATGAAGGACGTGGACGGCTGCGATAAGCCGCGGTAAGGCGCTGAACAGCCTTTGACCCGCGGATCTCCGAATGGGGAAACCCGGCGCCGGTAATGCGGCGTCATCCGGTGGTGAATACATAGTCACCGGAAGGCAACCGGGGGAACTGAAACATCTAAGTACCCCGAGGAATAGAAATCAACCGAGACTCCCTGAGTAGTGGCGAGCGAAAAGGGATCAGCCCAAACCCGACAGATGTAAGCGGGCACGCGTTGTCTGTTGGGGGTTGTAGGACATCACGCCCGAGCCGTGCCTGGCTCGGCGGCAGTTACCAAATCAGGTGTTAGCCGAAGCGAGTGGAACCTCGCACCACAGAGGGCAATCGTCCCGTAGGTGAAAACACACTGATCTGCCGACTGATGTTCCTGAGTAGGACCGCACCCGTGAAACGCGGTCTGAAACTGGGGGGACCACCCTCCAAGGCTAAGTACTACCTGGTGACCGATAGTGAACTAGTACCGTGAGGGAAAGGTGAAAAGCACCCCTGAAGGGGAGTGAAATAGTACCTGAAACCGCAAGCCTACAAGTGGTCGGAGCACCTTCGGGTGTGACGGCGTGCTTTTTGCATCACGAGCCGGCGAGTTACTCGTCAGTGGCAAGGTTAAGCGATGAGCGGAGCCGCAGCGAAAGCGAGTCTGAACAGGGCGACACAGTCATTGGCGGTAGACCCGAAACTGGGCGAGCTATCCATGGGCAGGCTGAAGCGGGGGTAAGACCTCGTGGAGGGCCGAACCGACCTAGGTTGAAAACTGGGCGGATGACCTGTGGATCGGAGTGAAAGGCTAATCAAGCCCAGAGATATCTGGTTCTCTCCGAAATATATTTAGGTATAGCCTCGCGTGATTGCGTGGCGGCCGTAGAGCACTGTTTGGACTAGGGGCCCTACCAGGTTACCGACTTCAGGCAAACTCCGAAGACCGTCACGGTTAGCGCGGGAGTCAGTGTGCGGGGGATAAACTTCGTACGCAAAAGGGGAACAACCCAGACCATCAGCTAAGGACCCTAAGTACTAGCTAAGTGGTGAACGATGTCCGAGTGCAGAGACAACCAAGAGGTTGGCTTAGAAGCAGCCACCCTTGAAAGAGTGCGTAACAGCTCACTGGTCAAGTGTTCGGGCGCGGAGAATGTAACGGGGCTCAAGCTAGTCTCCGAAGCTATGGGTGTACAGGCCTGCGGGCTCTGTACGCGGTAGGAGAGCGTTCCAGTTGCGTGAAGCGGGCGCGTAAGCTCCCGTGGAGCGACTGGAAGTGAGAATGCCGGCATGAGTAACGATAGAGGGGTGAGACTCCCCTCCACCGATTGTCCAAGGTTTCCTGAGTAAAGTTCGTCTGCTCAGGGTTAGTCGGGACCTAAGGCGAGGCCGAAAGGCGTAGCCGATGGCCAACAGGTTGATATTCCTGTACCACGTCGATTCCGTTATGACCGATGGGGGGACGGGGAAGGGTAAGGGAACCCAGGCGATGGTCGTCCTGGGGCAAGCACGTAGCCAGTCGCTGTAGGAAAATCCGCAGCGGCGTTTTGACGCGAGGTGCGATGCCAGCTGGCTTGACCGCCGGCCAGTCCCCGATCCCATGCCTCCGAGAAAATCCTCTAGGCAGGATTCGCGTGCCCGTACCGATAACCGACACAGGTGGACAAGTAGAACATACTGAGGTGAGCGAGCTAACTCTCGTTAAGGAACTCGGCAAAATCGTCCCGTAACTTCGGGAGAAGGGACGCCCCGCTAGGGTGAACTCCGTACGGAGGGAGCCTGAGGGGGCCGCAGTGAATTGGTCCAACCGACTGTTTACCAAAAACACAGGCCTCTGCTAAGTCGCAAGACGACGTATAGGGGCTGACGCCTGCCCGGTGCCGGAAGGTTACGTGGACTTGTTAGCGCTTCGGCGCGAAGCAATGAAACTAAGCCCCGGTAAACGGCGGCCGTAACTATAACGGTCCTAAGGTAGCGAAATTCCTTGTCGGGTAAGTTCCGACCTGCACGAATGGCGCAACGAGTTGGACGCTGTCTCAACGAGAGGCTCGGTGAAATTAAAGTCTCGGTGAAGATGCCGAGTACCCGCGGCTAGACGGAAAGACCCCGTGAACCTTTACTGCAACCTGATATTGGAGTCTGATGTATCTCGCTCAGGATAGGTGGGAGACAGTGAACCGGCGGCTTTGGCTGCCGGGGAGTCGTCCTTGAGATACCACCCTTGATATTTTGGGCTTCTAACACCATGCCGTGATCCGGGTGGTGAACAGTGTCAGGCGGGCAGTTTGACTGGGGCGGTCGCCTCCTAAAGAGTAACGGAGGCGCCCAAAGGTTCCCTCAGCACGGTTGGAAATCGTGCGTAGAGTGTAAAGGCAACAAGGGAGCTTGACTGCGAGACCGACGGGTCGAGCAGGAACGAAAGTTGGGCTTAGTGATCCGGCGGTTGCAAGTGGAAGCGCCGTCGCTCAACGGATAAAAGGTACTCCGGGGATAACAGGCTTATCGTTTCCAAGAGTCCACATCGACGAAACGGTTTGGCACCTCGATGTCGGCTCGTCGCATCCTGGGGCTGGAGTAGGTCCCAAGGGTTGGGCTGTTCGCCCATTAAAGCGGTACGCGAGCTGGGTTCAGAACGTCGTGAGACAGTTCGGTCCCTATCTGCCGTGGGCGTTGGAGAGTTGAGAGGAGTCATCCCTAGTACGAGAGGACCGGGATGAACGTGCCGCTGGTGTATCTGTTGTCCTGCCAAGGGCACCGCAGATTAGCTACGCACGGAACGGATAACCGCTGAAGGCATCTAAGCGGGAAGCCGTCCTCGAGATGAGCTCTCCCATCCCTTCGAGGGAGTAAGACCCCTGGTAGACCACCAGGTTGATAGGCCGGCGGTGCAAGTGCAGTGATGCACTCAGCTGACCGGTACTAATGGGTCGAGGGCTTGACGGATTATTTGTTTCTTACCCATAGCCTTGTGCAGTTTTCAAGCTCCACCGGGGGCGGTCTCGAAAAATTTCCGGTGGTGCATAGCGAGGGGGAGACACCTCTTCCCATTCCGAACAGAGCAGTTAAGCCCCTCAGCGCCGATGGTACTTGGAGGGCAACCTCCTGGGAGAGTAGGTCGCCGCCGGTTTTTGACTTTGGGCCGCCATTGGCGGCCCTTTGTCGTTCGGGCACGCGCGGCCGCGCGCCCTACTGTGTGATCGCCCTGGCGATCGCGCGCCTCACCGTATGTTCAACTCTTAGGAGTGAACGGCGAAGCGGTCGATCGCCGAGCGCCAGGACCCGGTGCTGCGCAGGGCGCCGCCGCGGGCGCGACCCTCGCAGGCCCGGGTGACGGGCTCGACGGGCTCGAGCCCGTACTCGCCGAGGGTTGCGAAGTCGATTACGAGGTCCGCGGCGTCGGCCAGCCGCTCGCTGTATTTCTTGCTTGGATCGAACATAGGTTCGTAATCTAGGAAGGCGGTCGGACGGCTTCTCATTTCTGCACGCGAGCTTGCAGGGCCGCCCTGCGTTTACCCCGATTTGCAGGGTTTTCAACGTCGCCGAAGGCGAGGACCATGGCTGCGGTCTGGACCGGGAGCTCGACGTTGGGCGAGTGCCCGGCCCCCTCGATCAGCTCCGTTTTGGCGCCGACGGCGCCGTAGGCCGCAAGCGCGGCGCGGGGGTCGTCGACGATCTGCTCCTCGGCTCCCATCATCACCAGCACCGGCTTCCCGGTCGCCCCGACCCGCTCGGCGAGGCTGCGCTCACCGCTGTAGTCGTCGAAGTCCTTGGGTGAGTCGTCGTAGGCGCTGAAGGTCATCCGGTCGACGTCCTCGACGAAGGCGTCGGGTACGTCGAAGCCGGGCGCGAAGGCGACCTCGAGCCCCCGGCGCACGGCGAAGTCGGGCTTGGTGCGCCAGAGCGCCTCGCCGATGACCGGCGCGAAGGCGAGGCTGGCGATCAGGCCGAGGTCGCCCTCGTCGGCCGAGGAGGAGCGGGTGTCGATGATCACCACGCGGTTGACGAGCTCCGGCGACTGCTCGGCGAGGGCGACGGCGACGGCGCCGCCCAGCGAGTGGCCGACGACCTCCGCGTTCAGCACCCCGAGCCGGCTCAGTGCCTGGGCGACGAGATTCGCCTGGTTTTCGATCGTGTAGCCGGTGTCCGGCTTCTCGGAGCCGCCGTGACCGAGCAGGTCGACGGCGACGACGCGGTGCCCGCGCGCCAGGCGGGGCATCATCCCGTCCCACCAGTCGATCGCGCAGGTGAAGCAGTGCAGGAGGACGATCGGCGAGCCGTCGCGCGGCCCTCGTTCGACCACCTGCAGGTCGCCGCCGGGCAGATCGACGATGCGTCCGTCGGGAACCGTCACCTCGGCTGACTTGGTCTCGGCGCCGGTCACCATCGCGTTGACGCCGAGCAGGATGACGAGTCCGACCAAAACGGCAACCGCGATCTTCAGGCCCCGTCCCATTACGGCGATACCCTAGCCGGCTACATGGAGAAGTTCACGATCGAAGGTGGAACGCCCCTCTCGGGCGAGCTGACAGTCGCCGGCAACAAGAACGCGGCGCTGCCGATCCTCGCCGCCTGCCTGCTCACCGAGGAGGAGCTGATCCTGCACCGGGTGCCGCGGATCCGCGACACCGAAGCCCAGATCGCCCTGCTCGAGCGGCTCGGGGTGGATGCCTCCTGGATCGCCGACAACAGCCTGCGGCTCTGCGCCGCCGGAGTTACCGACGTCGCCGTCGACGAGGAGCTCTCCAAGAAGATCCGCGCCTCGTTCCTGCTCGCCGGGCCGCTGCTGGCCCGCTTCGGCGAGGCTCGCATGCCGCCGCCGGGCGGGGACTTCATCGGCCGCCGGCGCCTCGACGCCCACCTCGACGCCTTCGCCGACCTCGGCGCCCGGGTCGAGGCCAACCGCTGGATCGAGCTCAGCGCCCCCGGCGGTGGCCTGCAGCCCTGCGCGATCTTCATGGACGAGCCCTCGGTGATGGGCACCGAGAACGCGCTGATGGCGGCGGCGCTGACGCCGGGCCCGACGACGATCTCCAACGCCGCCTGCGAGCCGCACGTCCAGGATCTCGCTCGCCTCCTGACCGCGATGGGCGCTGAGGTCAGCGGGATCGGCTCCAACGTGATGACCGTGCACGGGCGCGACCGGCTCGGCGGCGCCGAGCACACGATCTGCCCCGACCACATCGAGGTCGCCAGCTTCATGGCGCTGGCCGCCGCGACCGGCGGCGAGCTGCGCATCCGCGACACGGCGCCGGCCGACCTGCTGATGGTCCGCCGCCAGTTCCGCCGCCTCGGCCTCGAGTCCGAGATCGACGGCGACGACGTGATCGTCCCGCCCGAGCAGCGGCTGCGGGTCAGGGCCGACGTCGGCGACGCGATCCCGAAGATCGAGGACGGGCCCTGGCCGGCCTTCCCCGCCGACCTCACCTCGATCGCGCTCGCCCTCGCCACCCAGGCGGACGGCGAGATCCTGATCTTCGAGAAGATGTTCGAGAACCGCCTCTTCTTCGTCGACAAGCTGGTCGCGATGGGCGCTCGGATCACGCTGTGCGACCCCCACCGGGCGATCGTCAGCGGTCCGAGCCGTCTTCACGGCGAGCGCGTCGAGAGCCCCGACATCCGCGCCGGGATGGCGATCCTCATCGCCGCCCTGGCCGCCGACGGGCGCTCGGAGATCGGCAACATCCGTCAGATCGACCGCGGTTACGAGTCGATCGACGAGCGCTTGCGGGGGCTGGGCGCGCGGATTGAACGCGTGTCTGCGGAGATACCGGCCTAGAGCGGTTTCCGCCCACATTCTCGTAAGGTCACTCGCGTGATTCATCCCATACCCCCAGGGACGCGCGACATCCTGCCCGCCGAGATGCGGGAGCTGCGTCGCCTGCACCTGGCGCTGATCGAGGTGTTCGAGAGCCGCGGCTACGGCGAGGTGGCGACGCCGGCGATCGAGTACGACGAGGTGCTCGCCCGCGGCGACGGCCGCACCGCGGACTCCGCCTACCGCTTCTTCGACGAGAGCGGCGACCTGCTGGCGCTGCGCTCCGACATGACCGTGCCGATCGCCCGCCTGGTCGCCTCGCGCTACACCGACGCCGAGCTGCCGCTGCGCCTCTGCTACCTCGCCAACGCCTTCCGCGCGGTGCGCCCGCAGCGCGGGCAGATGCGCGAGTTCGCTCAGGCCGGGGTCGAGCTGATCGGGGCGCCGGCACCCGCTGGCACCGCCGAGGTGGTCGAGGTGCTCGGGGCGACGCTCGACGCGGCCGACCTCGACCAGGCGGTGATCGGGCTCGGCGACGCCGACCTCTACCGCCAGCTGCTGACCGAGCTCGGCGTCGAGGGCGAGGCGCGCGAGGCGATCCTGGCGCGGCTCGCCACGCACGACCTGGTCGGCCTCGAGGACGAGCTCTCGCGGGCCGGGATCGACGATGAGCAGGTCGCCACCTGCGTCGCCCTCTCGCAGCTGCGCGGTGGCCGCGAGGTGCTGGAGCAGGCACGGGAGATCGGTGGCGCCGCGGTCGAGCGGGCGACGACGCGGATCGGCGACACGCTCGCCGCGCTGGAAGAGCGCGGTGCCGCCGGCCGGGTGCGGATCGACCTCGGCCTGCTGCGCGACCTCGGCTACTACAGCGGCGCCATCCTCGAGGTCTACGACCCGGCGCTGGGCCACGTGCTCGGCGGCGGCGGCCGCTACGACCGGCTGCTGAAGCGCTTCGGCATCGACCTGCCGGCGGCCGGGTTCGCGCTCTACCTCGAGCGCGTCCACCTCGCCCAGCTGGAGGCCGAGTCGCGCCGGGGGGCCGGCTCGTGAACGTCGGGGTAGCCGGCGCCGCCGGCTCCACGTCGGGCGGCCCGCTGAAGCTGGCGGTGCCGCGTGGCGCCCTGCTCGGGGGCACGCTCGACGCGCTCGACGCGGCCGGCATCGACACCACGGCCGCCCGCGGCGAGTCGCGCTCGCTGATCTTTCCCGGCGGCGAGATCTCGCTGGTGACGATGCGCCCCTCCGACGTCCCCACCTACGTCGAGGCCGGCGCCGCCGACATCGGCGTCACCGGCAAGGACGTCCTGCTCGAGCAGTCCGACCGCATGGTCTACGAGCTGCTCGACCTCGGCTACGGCCGCTGCCGCATGGTCCTCGCCGGGCGCGTCGGCGACGAGCGGCTGGGCGAATCGCAGCGGCGGCTGGGGATGATGCGGATCGCGACCAAGTACCCGCGGATCGCCGAACGCCACTTCGAGTCGACCGGCCGCCAGGTCGAGGTGATCGAGGTCAAGGGCTCGGTCGAGCTGGCGCCGCTGATCGGCCTCGCCGACGGCATCGTCGACCTGGTCGCCACCGGCCGCACGCTGGAAGAGAACGACCTCGAGGTGCGCGAGGAGATCGTCGAGTGCACGGCGCGCTTCGTCGCCAACCGCGTCGCCCACAAGCTGCGCGCCGCCGAGATCGACGCGCTGACCCTGAAGCTGAAGGAAGCGACCGCCGGATGAGGGTGCGGCGCTTCAGTTGGGAGGGCGCCGCCGCCACCGCCGACTCGGTCCGGAGGTGGTCGTCGACGGCGGCTGCCGCGGTCGACGTGGCCCCGATCGAGCGCGAGGTCCTCGACGGCGGCGACGAGGCCGTGCTGCGGCTGACGGCGCGCTTCGACGCCACGGACAGCCCGCCCGCCGCGCTGCGGGTCGGCGCTGAGGAGATCGAGGTGTCCCTGGCGGGGCTCGACCCGGCGGTACGCGCGGCGCTGGAGCTGGCCGCCGAGAACGTGAGGGCGGTCGCCGCCGCCCAGCTCGGCGAGGAGGCCCGCGAGGTCCTCCTGCCCCAAGGTCAGAGGGTGACCGTGCGCAGGGTCCCCGTCGGCGCCGCCGGCGTCTACGCCCCGGGTGGCGCCGCCGCCTACCCCTCGAGCGTGGTGATGTGCTGCGTACCGGCCCAGGTCGCGGGGGTTGAGCGGGTGGCGCTCGCCTCGCCGCCCGGGCCCGACGGCAGGGTGAGCCCGCTGGTGCTGGCCGCGGCCGGGCTCTGCGGGATCGAGGAGGTCTACGCGATGGGTGGCGCCCAGGCGATCTTCGCCCTCGCCCATGGCACCGCGACGATCGCCCCGGTCGACGTGATCGCCGGCCCCGGCAACGCCTGGGTGCGCGAGGCGAAGCGGGCCGCCTACGGCACGGTCGGGATCGACTCGCTGGCCGGTCCCTCGGAGCTGATGGTCGTCGCCGGCCACGACACCGACCCCGAGTGGGCGGCGCTCGACCTCTGCGCCCAGGCCGAGCACGGCGCCGACAGCCCGCTGATCGCCGTCGCGGTCGAGGAGGCCGTGCTCGACGCCGTCGCCGCGGCCGCCGAGGCCGCGGCCGCCGAGCGGCCCGGCGTCGGCGACGCGCCGCTCGCCCTGGTCCAGGTGCCCGACCTGAGCGACGCCGTCGACCTCGCCAACGCCTACGCGCCCGAGCACCTGCAGCTCTTCGAGGAGGACGCGGCGCTGCTCGCCCCGCGGGTGACGACGGCGGGCTGCGTCTTCGCCGGCCGCTATGGCGCCACCGCCTTCGGCGACTACGCCGCCGGCTCCAACCACGTGCTGCCGACCGCCGGCGCCGGCCGCTTTTCCGGCCCGCTCGGGCCCGACGTCTTCCGCCGCTCGATCGCGACCGTGCAGGTTCCCGCCGAGGCGGCGGCGAAGTTGGCGCCACACGTGGAGGCGCTCGCCCGCGCCGAGGGATTCCCGGTCCACGGCGAGTCGGCCATGATTAGGGCCAAGGAAGGCGCAGAATGAGCAGAACGTCCGAGAGAGAGCGCAGCACCGCCGAGACCCAGATCCGGCTTGCCCTGGACCTGGACGGGGGGGAGTCGAGCGCCCAGACCGGGGTCGGCTTCCTCGACCACATGCTCGACCTGCTCGCCCGCCACGGCAACCTCGGCCTGCGGGTCGAGGCCAACGGCGACCTCGAGACCGGCGCCCACCACACGGTCGAGGACGTCGGCATCGTCTTCGGGCAGGCGCTCGACGAGGCGCTCGGCGACCGCGCCGGCATCCGCCGCTACGGCTCGGCGTTGGTGCCGATGGACGAGTCGCTGGCCGAGTGCGCGATCGACATCTCCGGCCGGCCCCTCTGTGTCTTCGACGCGGAGCTGCCGACCACCTCGATCGCCGGCTTCGACACCGAGCTCGCCGAGGAGTTCTTCCGCGCTGTCGCCAACGGCGCCAAGCTGACCCTGCACGTCTCGGTCCGTTACGGCACCAACGCCCACCACATGATCGAGGGCTGCTTCAAGGCCTTCGCGCGGGCGCTGCGGGTGGCGGTCTCGATCGACCCCGAGAGCCCAGGCGTGCCCTCGACCAAGGGGACGCTGACCCAATGAGCACGCGGATCGCGATCCTCGACTACGGGGTCGGCAACCTGCGCTCGGTCGAGAAGGCGCTCGAGCACGTCGGCGCGACGGCGACGATCACCCGCGAGCCTGACGCGGTCCGCGCTGCCGATGGCGTGATCCTGCCCGGCGTCGGCGCCTTCCCGCGGGCGATGGAGCGGGTGCGCGGCTTCGGCATCGACGAGCTGATCGTCGAGCGCCGCGAGGCCGCCACGCCGATCCTCGGCATCTGCCTGGGACTGCAGCTGCTCTTCGACTCGACCACCGAGCTGGGTGGAGCCAGCGGTCTCGGCCTGCTGCCGGGCGGCGTCGCCGAGCTCGAGGCGGACGGGCTCAAGGTCCCGCACATCGGCTGGTCGCCGGTGCGCTGGGAGAACGACTCGCCGCTGTGCGAGGGGATCGAGAGCGAGACGCCCTTCTACTTCGTCCACTCGTTCGCGCCGGTGCCGGCCGCCGAGGACCTGCTCGGCAGCGCCGCCTACGGCGCCCGCTTCGCCTGCGCGGCGCAGCGCGACAACGTCTTCGGCGTCCAGTTCCACCCCGAGAAGTCGAGCGCCGCCGGCCTGCGCCTGCTCGCCAACTTCACCGGGGTCTGCGCGAAGACGCCAGCACCCGCGTGATCCTCTACCCGGCGATCGACATCCGCGGCGGCCAGGCCGTGCGCCTCACGCAGGGCGACTACGAGCGCGAGACCGCCTACGACGCCGACCCGGTCGACGCGGCGACGCGCTGGGCCGGCGAAGGGGCGCAGATCCTGCACGTGGTCGACCTCGACGGGGCGAAGGCGGGCGAGCCGCGCAACCTCGACGCGGTGGCGCGGATCGCCGCCGCGGTCCCCTGCCCGATCCAGGTCGGCGGTGGGCTGCGCGACTCCCAGGCGGTACGCGCGGTGCTCGACGCCGGCGCGGCGCGGGTCGTGATCGGCACCGCGGCGCTGCGCGACCCCGCCTTCCTCGACGCGACGGTCGCCGCCTACGGCGACCGCGTCGTCGTCTCGGTCGACGCCCGCGCCGGCAAGGTCTCGCTGGCCGGCTGGACCGAGACGAGCGACGTCGACGTGGCCCAGGCAGTCGCCGAGCTGGGCGAGCGCGGCGTCGCCCGCTTCCTCTGCACGGCGATCGAGGTCGACGGCACGATGGAGGGCCCGGCCCTGGGCGAGCTCGCCCGGATCGCCGCCGGCACCGAGGCGCGGGTGATCGCCTCCGGCGGCGTCGGCACCCTCGCCCACCTCGAGGCCCTCGCCGCGGGCGCGGCGCCGAACGTCGAGGGCGCCATCGTCGGTCGCGCCCTCTACGAGCGCAGGTTCACCGTCGCCGAAGCGATCTCTGCCCTAGCCTGAGCGGATGGTTCTGAAGCGGGTCATACCCTGCCTCGACGTCGATGCCGGTCGCGTCGTCAAGGGGACGAACTTCGTCGGCCTGCGCGATGCCGGCGACCCGGTCGAGCTGGCCGAGCGCTACGACGCCGAGGGCGCCGACGAGCTCGTCTTCCTCGACATCACCGCCTCGCACGAGAAGCGCGAGACGATCGTCGAGCTGGCGCGGCGCACCGCCGACAACGTCTTCATCCCCTTCACGATCGGCGGCGGCATCCGCTCGGTGCAGGACGCGCAGGCGGTGCTCGACGCCGGCGCAGACAAGGTCTCGGTCAACTCGGCGGCGCTCTCGCGACCGCAGCTGCTGGGCGAGCTCGCCGACCAGTTCGGCGCCCAGTGCGTCGTGATCGCGATCGACGCCAAGCGCGAGGCGGACGGCTGGGGCGTCTACGTCAACGGCGGCCGCCTGCGGGTGGAGGACCGCGACGCCGTCTCCTGGGCGCGGGAGGCGGTCGAGCTCGGCGCGGGAGAGGTGCTGCTGACCAGCATGGATCGCGACGGCACCAACGATGGCTACGACATCGCCCTGACCCGGGCGGTCGCCGACGCCGTGCCGGTGCCGGTGATCGCCTCCGGCGGCGCCGGCGCGCTCGAGCACCTCAGCGAGGCGATCGCCGAGGGCGGCGCCGACGCGGTGCTCTGCGCCTCGATCTTCCACTATGGGCAGTACCGCGTGCGCGAGGCGAAGGAGCGCCTCGCCGCCGACGGCATCCCGGTCCGTCTCTAGAGCATGGTCGCCGAGCTGCTCCGCATGTACCCCGAGCTGGAGACGGTGCGGGGGGCCGCGGTCGATCCCGTCTACGTGGTCGGCGGCGCCGTCCGCGACCTGCTTCTGGGTCGTGACCGGGCCGACCTCGACCTCGTCGTCGAAGGCGATGGGGTCGCGCTCGCGGGGCGGCTCGGCGCCGAGCCGGTCGAGCACGAGCGCTTCGGCACCGCCAAGGTCCGGCTCGACGGTCACGAGATCGACGTCGCCACGGCCCGCTCCGAGACCTATGCCCACCCTGGCGCCCTGCCGGAGGTGACCGTGCCGGCCACGATCGAGGCCGACCTCGGTCGCCGCGACTTCACCGTCAACGCGTTGGCGATCCCGCTGCAGGGGGAGCCACGGCTGATCGATCCGCACGCCGGGCGAGCTGACCTCGAGGCGCGGCTGCTGCGGGTCCTGCACGAGCGGTCATTTGTCGACGACCCGACCCGGGCGATCCGCGCCGCCCGTTACGCGGCCCGCTTCGGCTTCGAGCTCGAGCCGGTGACCGAGCGGTTGCTGCGCGCCGCCGACCTCGACTCGGTTTCCGCCGATCGCAAGGAGGCCGAGCTGCTGCGGCTGGCCGGCGAACCGAGCGCGCCCGAGGCCTACCGCCTGCTCGCCGAGTGGGGCCTGCTCGAGCTGCGGGAAGGCGGCGTCGAGCTGGCCCGCCGCGTGGGCGAGCTGCTGGAGCTGCCGCTCTGGGAGCTGCGGGCGGAACGCAACCGCGCCGTGCACGCCGCCGCCACCGCCGCCCCGGGCGGAGAGACCGACCTGGCCGCCGCCGATCCCTCGCGTCCCTCCGAGGCGGTCGCGCTGGTCACCGCCTACAGCGCGGTCGAGATGGTCCTCGCCCGGGCGGTCGGCGCCCGCTGGCTGGACGACTACCTGGAGCGCTGGAGCGAGGTCACGCTGGAGATCGACGGCAACGACCTGATCGCCGCCGGCGTCACCGAGGGACCGGCCGTCGGCCAAGGGCTGGCCGAGGCGAAGCGCCGCAAGCTCGACGGCGAGCTCGCCGGCCGCGAGCAGGAGCTGGCGGCGGCGCTGGCGGCGGCGCGCGGGGAGGACGGCTGATGGAGTGGCGCGAGGCCGGCGGGGTCGAGTGGTTGCAGTCGCGCCTCCCCGGCGCCACGGTCGCCTTCTCGACTCGCTCCGCCGGGTCGGTCAAGGAGGACACCGGACCGCTGGCGCGGGCTCTCGGCCTCCCGGCGGGGGGGATCGCGACCGCGCGCCAGGTGCACGGCGCCGAGCTGGTCGTCCACCCGACCGAGACGGGGGAGGCCGCGGCAGCCGACGGGCACGTGCTCGCCGAGCCCGGCGACGCGGCGCTCGTCTTCGTCGCCGACTGCCTGCCGGTCGCCGTCGCCGGTCCCGGCGGGGTGGCGATCCTGCACTGCGGCTGGCGCGGCCTCGCCGCCGGCATCGTCGCTCGCGGCGCCGCCGCGGTCGGCGCCACCGAGGCGGCGATCGGGCCGGGGATCGGGCCGTGCTGCTACGAGGTCGGCGACGAGGTGCTGGGCGCCTTCGAGCCGCTCGGCGACGGCATCTCCAGCGACCGCATGCTCGACCTGACCGAGGTTGCCCGCCGCCTGCTCGCCGGGGCCGGCGTCGGGCGGGTCGAGGCGGCCGGGCTCTGCACCCGCTGCGAGGCGGATCGCTTCTTCTCCTACCGCCGTGAAGGCGAGCGCAGCGGGCGTCAGTGCGGCCTCGCCTGGCTCGACGGGGGAGGCGACTGAGCGTGCCCGGGCTGATTCACGGCCTCGAGCCGGCCAAGATCGCCGCCAACCTCGAGCGGGTGCGGGAGCGGGCCGGCCAGGGGGTCGAGGTCCTCGCCGCGACCAAGTACGTGCCGCTGGAGGAGATGGGGGCACTGGCCGAGGCCGGCGTCAACCTCGTCGGCGAGAACCGCCAGCAGGACCTGAGCGCCAAGCACGAGCGTTGGGGCGATGCCTTCGAGTGGGACTTCATCGGCAACCTGCAGAGCCGCAAGGTCAAGCACGTCGTCCCACTCTGCCGGCTGATCCACTCCGTCGCGACCGAGTCGGCGCTCGAGCAACTCGGCCGCCATGGCGGGGCGGGGACCGAGGTCCTGATCGAGGTCAACGTCGCCGGCGAGGAGGGCAAGGGGGGCGTCGCCCCGGATCAGTTGGGCGACTTCATCGCCCGCTGCCCCGTGCGGGTCACGGGGCTGATGACGATGCCGCCCTTCAGCACCGACCCCGAGGACTCGCGGCCCCATTTCGCCCGCCTCGCCGAGTTGGCGGCGGCGCACGGGCTCTCGCGGCTCTCGATGGGCACCTCGCAGGACTGGCCGGTCGCCGCCGAGGAGGGTGCGACGATAATCAGGCTGGGGACCGCGCTATACATGTGAAAGAGGAATAGGCTGCAAAAAGCCGAAAGACGCGGTTGATCATGGCTCTACGCGATAGCTGGCATAAAGCGCTCGTCTACTTCGGCCTCGCCGAAGAGCACGACTACGGCCCCGAGTACGACGAAGAGTTCGGCCCCGAGGGGGCCGATGACGACTTCGACCGCCGCGACCGCGATCGTGAGCGCGACTCCGGGCAGGTACGGCGGCTGCCGACCTCGCGCCGCTCGCGCCGCGACGAGATCGACGACATCTTCGCCGACGACGAGCCGATCACCGCCTCGCGGACGCGCACGCTGCGCCCGGTCGGCGGCGACTCCGACGTCAAAGTCCACCTCGTCATCCCGCGCAACTTCAACGACGCCCAGCAGGTTGCCGACCAGTTCAAACGCTCGGTGCCGGTGATCCTCAACCTGCAGACCACCGACCACGAGCTCTCCAAGCGGATGATCGACTTCTGCTCGGGGCTGACCTACTCGCTGGACGGCGGCATGCAGCGGATCGCCGAGAAGATCTTCCTGCTGACGCCGCGCAATGTCGAGGTCTCCGCCGAGGAGAAGGCACGGCTCCTCGACAAAGGCTTCTTCAACCAGTCCTGAGTCCGACTAGTCTCCCCGGCGATGATCGTCGGATTCTGTGGATCGGGGAACATGGCTGCCGCCATTGCCAAGGGGTGGATCGGGCAGTGGGAGCAGATGCTGTTCTTCGATCCCGACTCCGACAAGGCCCGCAAGCTGGCCGGGGAGCTTGGCGGCGTAACTGCTGATTCCAACGGCGAGCTGGCGGAGCGCGCCGACGTTGTACTCCTCGCGGTCAAGCCAGATGCCCTTCAGCAGGCGGCCGGCGAACTGGCAGGCGCGGGTTCGGTCATCTCGATCCTGGGGGCGACGCCCCTGGCGAGAGTCGAAGCGGCATTTCCCCAGACCGAAGTCGGACGAGTCATGCCCAACCTCGCAGTGGAGGTGGGCGGAGGCGTTCTGTGCATTTCCGGGGAGTTCAGCCCAGAGGCTCGGGAGAAGCTAGACCTGCTTGGGTCTGTCATCGAGCTGCCCGACTCGCAATTCGACGTCGCTACCGCGTTGATGGGCTGCTCCCCGGCGTACTTCGCGCTGGTGGCCGAGGCGCTCGTCGAGGCCGGGATCGACGCCGGCCTGGAGGAGAAGCTGGCCGAAGAAATGGTCGTCGAGGCTGCCGCGGGCACTGGAGCGCTGATGCGCATTCGGCAACCAGCCGATCTCCGAGTCGCCGTCACTTCGCCGGGCGGCAGCACGGAAGCGGGATTGGAGGCGCTCGACCGCGAAGGGGCCCGCGAGGCCTTCGCGGCCGCCGTGCGGGCCTCGTTGGAGAGGATGCGCGGGTGATCCCGCTCGCGCTCAGCCGGGGCGACGTCGCCGACTACGTCGGCGCGCTCTTCCTCGTCTACATCATCCTGATCCTGATCCGGGTGTTGATCTCCTGGATCCCGCGCATGCCCTACAACCCGGCGCTGCGCGCGGTGCTCGACTTCATCACCGAGACCACCGACCCCTACCTGAACCTCTTCCGGCGCATCATCCCGCCGATCGGGGGCGGTGGCTTCGGCCTCGATCTCAGCCCGATGATCGGGATCATCGTCCTCGTCGTCCTCCGCGGCCTCGTCGTCGGCCTGATCGCAGGGTGAACGGGGCGCGGGGCCGCGCCTGGCGCCTCGCCGGCGCGCTCTGCGGCCTGGTCGTCGCCCTCGACCAGGGCGCGAAGGCGCTGATCGAGGCGAACCTCGTCCCCGGCGAGCAGGTCGAGCTGCTGGGGCCGCTGAGCCTGACCCTGGCTCACAACCGCGGCGTCGCCTTCGGCATGGCCAGCGACGGCGGCGTGGTCCTGATCGGACTCGGCCTGATCGCCCTGATCTTCGTCGGCGCGATCTTCGCCCGCGAGCCGGAGCGGCCCGGGATGTGGGTGGCGATCGGCCTGCTCGCCGGTGGCGCCCTCGGCAACCTCGCCGACAGGGTGCGGGCCGGGGAGGTGACCGACTACATCGCCTTCCTCTCCTGGCCGCCCTTCAACCTCGCCGACGTGGCGATCACCCTCGGCGTCATCGTGCTCGCCTTCTCCTACCTGCGCGAGGAGGTGGGGGAGAAGTGAGCGAGCTGCGCGTCGTTCACCTCGACGAGGCGCTGGCGGTGGTCGAGAAGCCGGCCGGCCTCGTCGTCCACCCGGCACCCTCGCACCGCGGCCCGACCCTGGTCGACGAGCTGGCCGAGGTCCTCGGCGGCGGCGCCGATCCCGAGCGGCCGGGGATCGTCCACCGCCTCGACAAGGACACCAGCGGCCTGCTCGTCGTCGCCCGCGACGACGAGACCCACGCGGCACTGCAGGCGCAAGTGCGGCGGCGTGAGGTCGAACGCGTCTACCTGGCGCTCGTCAAGGGGCACCTGAGCTCGCGCACGGGCACGATCGACGCGCCGATCGGGCGCGCGGCGCGGCACCGCCACCGGATGGCGGTCTCCGGCGCCGCTTCGCGCCAGGCCCGCACCCACTTCGAGGTGCTCGACCTGCTCACGGCCGAGACCTATCTCGAGGCGAAGCTCGAGACCGGCCGCACCCACCAGATCCGCGCCCACTTCGCCGCGATCGGCCACCCCCTGATCGGCGACTCGACCTACGGGGGGGAGGCCAGGTACGGCCTCGGCAGGCAGTTCCTCCACGCCCACCGGCTCGCGTTCAACCATCCCCTCAGCGGCGAGCCGCTGAGCTTCAGCTCCGAGCTGCCGGGTGATCTGGCTGCCACGCTCGCCGCTGCCCGGGCCGCCTGAGCGGCGCCGCGTCTCTACAATTCTCCGCTCAAACTCGACCCCCGTCGAGCCGACCCGGATCCTGACCCGTACCGCTTGGACGGGTCCCCGGCTAGGGCGGCGGGGCTTTCTTCACCAAACCAAGGAGAGTCACCCAAATGCCAGAGGCAGGCCTCAAAGAGCTGCTCGAGGCCGGAGTTCACTTCGGCCACCAGACGCGACGCTGGAATCCCAACATGCGTCGCTACATATTCGGCGAGCTGGACGGGATCCACATCATCGACCTGATCCAGACCGAGGCGCTGCTGGAGAACGCGCGCCGCTTTGCCGGCGAGCTGTCCAGTGGCGGCGGCACGGTGCTGTTCGTTGGCACCAAGAAGCAGGCGCGGGGCGCGGTCAAGGAGTGGGCCGACCGCTGCAAGATGCCCTACGTCAACCAGCGCTGGCTCGGCGGCCTGCTGACCAACTTCAACACGATCTCGCAGCGGATCTCCCGCCTGCACGAGCTCACCGGGTGGCAGGAGGAGGGCAAACTCGACCTGCTGCCGACCAAGGAGCGGATGGGGATGCAGGCCGAGCTGGCCAAGCTCGAGTACAACCTCGGCGGCGTCCGCGACATGGACCGGCTGCCCGATGCGGTCTTCGTCACCGACCTGAAAACGGAGGAGATCGCGGTGCGCGAGGCGGTGCGCCTGCGGATCCCGATCATCGGCCTGGTCGACACCAACTGCGACCCGACCCAGATCGACTACGTGATCCCGGGCAACGACGACGCGATCCGGTCCTGCCAGCTGGTGATCGGCACGATCGGCGCCGCGGTCGAGGAGGGCGCCGGCGCCTGGCGCGTGCAGGAGGAGCGCCGCATCGCGGAGGAAATGGAACGCCGCAAAAAAGAGGAAGAAGAGCGCAAGAAGCGCGAGGAGGAAGAGAAACTTCGCCAGGAAAAACTGGAGGCGGAGAAAAAAGCGGCTGAGCTCAAAGCGGCGGAAGAGAAACGGGCCGCGGAGCAGGCGAAAGCTCAACAGCAGCAGGCGCAGGCTCAAGCGGCCCCGGCCGCGGGGCCCGTCGCCGGGGGCGACCCTCCGGCGAACACCCCGGAGGGATCGCCCCCGGCGCCACCCGCGGGCGGAGCGCCTCCGGCTCAAGCACCGCCGGCTCAGACGCCCCCGGCTCCAGCGGCGCCCCAGCCACCGGCTCCGGAGCAGGCGTCCCCTGCTGATGCGCCGAAAGAGGGGGGTGCGAAATGAGCATCTCTGCCGCTGACGTGAAGGCGCTTAGGGACCGGACCGGGGCGGCGATGATGGACTGCAAAGCTGCCCTCGGCGAGGCCGAGGGCGACGTCGACCGCGCGATCGAGATCCTCCGCGTCAAGGGTCAGGCCTCGGCCGCCAAGCGCGAAGGCCGGGGCACCAGCGAGGGCGTCGTCGCCTCCTACATCCACGCCAACGACAAGATCGGGGCGATGGTCGAGATCCAGTGCGAGACCGACTTCGTCGCCCGCAACGAGGACTTCAAGGCGTTTGCCTACGAGGTCGCCCTGCACGTCGCGGCGAGCTCGCCGACCTACGTCTCGGCCGATGAGATCCCGGCCGAGGAGCGCGAGGCCGAGAAGCGGGTCTTCGAAGAGAAGGCGCGCGAGGACGGCAAACCGGACAACGTGGTCGAGAAGGTCGTCGAGGGCCAGCTCGCCAAGTGGGCGAAGGAGGTCGCGCTGCTCGACCAGTCCCACGTCAACGCCGAGAAACACGACTCGAAGACGATCGAGGAGCTGCGCCAGGAGCTGGCCGCGAAGACCGGCGAGAACATCCGCGTCGCCCGCTTCGCCTACTTCCGTGTCGGCGAGGGCGATTGAGCCAGGGCGAGACGAAGTTCAGCCGCATCCTGCTCAAGCTCTCGGGCGAGGCCCTGATGGGCGAGCGGGACCACGGCACCGACCTCGCCGAGGTCGAGCGGATCGCCGGTCAGGTGGCGGCGGTGCGGGCGCGTGGGGTCGAGGTCGCGATCGTCGTCGGCGCCGGCAACATCTACCGCGGCCTGCAGGGGGCGGCGGCGGGGATGGACCGCGCCACCGGCGACTACATGGGGATGCTGGCGACCGTGCTCAACGCGCTCACCCTTCAGGACGCGCTCGAGAAGCTCGGCGAGCACACCCGGGTGATGTCGGCGATCGACGTCAAGGAGGTCGCCGAGCCCTACATCCGCCGCCGCGCGATGCGGCACCTGGAGAAGGGCCGCGTGGTGATCTTCGCCGCCGGCACCGGCAACCCGTTCTTCACCACCGACACCGCCGCGGCGCTGCGCGCCCTGGAGATCCACGCGGGCGCCATCCTGATGGCCAAGAACGGCGTCGAGGGCGTCTACGACGCCGACCCGGCGACGCACCCTGAGGCCAGGTTCATCCCGGCGATCACCCACCGCGAGGCGATCGAGCGCGGGCTCAAGGTGATGGACTCGACCGCGCTCTCGCTCTGCATGGACAACGACCTGCCGATCTACGTCTTCAACATGGGAGACGAGGCCAACATAGATAGGATCGTCGGCGGTGAGAGGGTGGGCACGCTGGTCTCCAGCGACGCCGCCGGGTGAGCACAGAGAGGACGCCGTGGAGCTGATCGACGAGCTGCTGAAGGACGCCGAGGAGCGGATGCAAAAGTCGGTCGAGTCGAGCCGTGGCGAGCTTGCCACCGTTCGCACCGGCCGCGCCTCGCCGCACCTGCTGGATCGGATCAGCATCGACTACTACGGCTCGCAGACGCCGCTCAAGCAGCTCGCCAACGTCGCCACCTCCGACGCCCGGCTGCTGACCGTGACGCCCTTCGACAAGAACGCGATCGGCGCGATCGAGAAATCGATCCAGGAGTCCGACCTCGGCATGACGCCGAGCAACGACGGCAACGTGATCCGCCTCTCGGTGCCCGAGCTGACCGAGGAGCGCCGCCGCGAGATGGTCAAGATGGTCCACGGGGTCGCCGAGGAGGGCAGGGTCGCGATCCGCAACATCCGCCGCGACACGATGAGCGACCTGCGCGAGCTGAAGAAGGAGGGTGAAGCCGGCGAGGACGACGAGCGCCGCGCCGAGGCCGCCCTGCAGAAGCAGACCGACGAGGCGATCGCCACGATCGACGATCTGCTGAAAGGGAAGGAAGAGGAGATCCTGGAGGTGTGAGCACCTCCGCGAAGTACGTCGCGATCATCACCGACGGGAACGGGCGCTGGGCACAGCAGCGCGGCCTCCCCGTCGTCGAGGGACACCGGGCCGGGGCCGACACGGTCAAGGCGCGCTTGCGCGACGCGGTCGAGCTGGGGATCGAGGAGCTGACGATCTTCTCCTTCTCGACCGAGAACTGGAGCCGGCCCAGCGAGGAGGTCGAGGGGCTGATGCGGATGTTCGGCGAGCGGATCGACTCCGAAACGCCCGAGCTCGACGCCGAAGGCGTGCGGATACGCTTCATCGGGCGGCGCGAGGGCGTCGCCCCGGAGCTGGTCGAGCGCATCGAGCGGGCCGAAGCGCGGACCGCCGGCAACGAGCGGATCACCCTCTTCATCGCCTTCAACTACGGCGGCCGGGCCGAGATCGTCGACGCGGCGCGGGCCTTCACTGGGGAGACCGAGGAGGAGTTCCGCCGCCACCTCTACGCCGCCGAGATGCACGATCCCGACCTCCTGATCCGGACCAGCGGCGAGCAGCGGATCTCCAACTACCTGCTCTGGCAGTGCGCCTACTCGGAGCTCGTCTTCCGCGACGAGCTCTGGCCCGACTTCAACCGCGAGGCGTTCGAGGCCTCGCTGCGTGAGTTCGAGGCGCGGCAGCGGCGCTACGGGGCGAGGGCCTGATGGTCCGCGACCTCTTCGACGACGAGATGTTCGAGGACGAGCCGCCGCCCCCCGAGCGGCCGCCGAGAGAGCCCCGCAAGCGCCGCGGCTCGGCGCTGCGCGGAGAGACCGCGCGGCGCATCCTCGTCGCCATCCCCTGGATCTTCTTCGCGATCGCGATCACGGTCGCCGGCGGGCTCGTCTTCACCGCGGCGATGATCGCGATCGGGCTCTTCTGCCTGCGCGAGTACTTCCTGATGACGGCGACGATGCGGCCGCTGCAGATGGCCGCTTACATCGCCGTCACCGCGATGGTCCTCGCCGCCCACTTCGGCACCGCCTTCAACATCCTCCTGGTCGCCACCGCGTCCTTCCCGCTGCTCTTCTTCTTCGGCGCCCGGCGCCAGCCGCGCGAGGGCATCGTGCCGGCGATGGGGGTGACCGTGCTGGGCGCGGTCTGGATCGGGCTGCCGCTCGTCCACGCGGTGCTGCTGCGCGACCTGCCCGACCACGGCGCGGCGCTGCTGGTCGACGTCCTGATCGGCACCTTCGCCACCGACACCGGCGCCTACGCCTGCGGGCGGATGTTCGGCTCGCACCGGATTGCCCCCAACCTCTCGCCGAACAAGACGATCGAGGGTCTGGTCGGCGGCTTCCTGATCGGCACGATGGCCTTCTGGTTCGCCGGCCTCTACCAGGACTGGCTCTCGGGTGTCGATGCGCTGATCATCGGCGCCTCGGTGGCGGCGATCGGCCCGATCGGCGATCTCTTCGCCTCGATGGTCAAGCGCGACCTCGACAAGAAGGACACCGGCAAGCTCTTCGGGCCCCACGGCGGCCTGCTCGACCGCCTCGACGCCGTCTTCTTCACGATCGTCGTCGGCTACTACCTCTCGGTCCAGCTGGTCTACTGAGCTACCTAAACTGGCCTAGATGAAGAAGCTGGTCATTCTGGGCAGCACGGGGTCGATCGGCACCCAGGCGCTGCAGATCGTCGCCGCCTCCGAGGAGCTGCGGGTGGTCGGGCTCGCCGCCGGCTCGAGCTGGGAGCCGCTGCTCGAGCAGGCGCGCCAGCACGGCGTGCCGACCGTGGCGCTGGCCGAGGGGGATGCCGCGGAGCGGGCCGCCTCGGCCTGGAGCGGGCGGGTCCTGCGCGGTGAGGAGGGCGTCCGCGAGCTGATCGCCGAGTCCCGGGCGGACCTCGTCCTCAACGGGATGGTCGGCGCCGCCGGCCTGGGCCCGACCGTGGTCGCGCTGACCGAGGGGATCGACGTGGCGCTCGCCAACAAGGAGAGCCTGGTGATCGGCGGCGAGCTGACCACGGCCCTGGCCGAGGCGACCGGGGCGCGCCTACTGCCGGTCGACTCCGAGCACTCCGCCCTCTTCCAGCTGGTCGGGGCGGAGGCGCCGGGGACCGTGGAGCGCCTTGTCCTGACCGCCTCCGGCGGCCCCTTCCGCGGCCGTGACGACCTCGCCGGGGTCAGCGTCGAGGACGCCCTCGCGCACCCGACCTGGCGCATGGGGGGGCGGATCACGATCGATTCCGCGACGCTGATGAACAAGGGCTTCGAGGCGATCGAGGCGCACCACCTCTTCGCCGTCCCCTACGAACGGATCGAGGTCGTCGTCCACCCCCAGTCGATCGTCCACTCGCTGATCGACCTCAACGACGGCGCCACGCTCGCCCACCTCGGCTACCCCGACATGCGGGTGCCGATCTCCTACGCCCTGCACTACCCAGAGCGGGCCGACGTCAACGTGCCGCGGCTCGACCTCGCGGCGGTCGGCGAGCTCAGCTTCGAGGCGCCCGACCTGGAGACCTTCGCCTGTCTGCGCCTGGCGCTCGAGGCCGGCAAGGCGGGGGGGACGGCGCCCTGCGTCCTCAACGCCGCCGACGAGGTCGCGGTCGCCGCCTTCCTCGCGGGGCGGATCCCGTTTACGGCGATCGCCGCGGCGGTCGAGCGGGTCCTGGAGGAGATGCCGGCGCGGCAGGTCGGCCACTTCGAGAACCTCTTCGCGGTCGACGCCGAGGCGCGGCACCGCACCGAGCAGTTGGTCGCGGGGTTGGCAACCGTATGAACTGGGTCCTGATCTTCCTCGGCTTCTCGCTGCTGATCATCCTCCACGAGGCGGGGCACTTCTTCGCCGCCAAGGCGACCGGCATGCGGGTCGAGAAATTCTTCCTCTTCTTCCCGCCGAAGCTGTTCTCGGTGAAGCGGGGGGAGACCGAGTACGGGATCGGCGCGATCCCGGCGGGGGGCTTCGTGAAGATCAGCGGCATGAACCCCGACGAAGAGCTGCCGCCGGAGGCGCAGGGTCGGGGCTACTACGACCAGCCGGTCTGGAAGCGGATCGTCGTGATCGGCGCCGGGCCCGCGGTCAACATCCTCCTCGCCTTCGCGATCCTCTTCGTGCTCGCCTTCAGCGTCAACCAGGTGAACCAGGAGGTCGGCGACGTCGTGCCCGGGACGCCGGCGGCGGGGGTGCTGCAGCCGGGCGACCAGATCGTCGCCATCGACGGTCGTGGCTACGCCAACCTCGGCACTCAGGAGCGCCTCGAAAAGTTCGTCGACCAGGTCGCCTCGCACCGCTGCCCGGGCAAGCAGGTGAACGGCTGCCTGGCGGCGACGCCGGTCGAGCTGACCGTCCGCCGCGAGGGGCAGCTGCGGACGGTCGCCGTGCGGCCGGAGTACGACGCCGCGATCGAGCGCACCCGGGTCGGCTTCGGCTACGGCAGCGAACCGGCTGAATACGGCTCGGCCGGCGCCGCGGACTGGGCCGCCACGCGGATGTGGGAAGTGTCGAGCCGCACCGTGACCGTCTTCGCCAAGCTCTTCGAAGAGGAGCAGCGCAAGGAAGTTTCCGGCGTCGTCGGGGTCAGCGCCGTGGCCAACGAGGTGATCGACATCGGCCTCACCCAGTCGCTGCTGCTGCTCGCCCTGGTCAGCCTCTCGATCGGCCTGATCAACCTCTTCCCCTTCCTGCCCCTTGACGGCGGCCACATCTTCTGGAGCCTGGTCGAGAAGGTGCGCGGCAAGCCGGTCCCCTTCTCGGTCATGGAGCGCGCCGGCGCGATCGGCTTCGTGCTCGTGATCATGCTCTTCTTCATCGGCCTCACCAACGACATCGGCCGCCTGGGCGGCGAAGGCTTCAACGTCCGCTGACGCGCGAGCGCCTTCCTTTACAGGAACGGCACAGAGAATTTGCCCTCAGCGCACCACGTGCGCGTCGGGGAGCGCGAAGTTCAGCACATGGACATCGCAGCGAACACTCGATCTCTGCAACGTTTAAGCTGCATAGGATGAACGAGCTCGGTTCTCAAAACATCTGGATTGCCGTTGGAGCCTGCATCGCCGCAGTGCTACTCGGTTCTGTCTTTCTTGGCGAGGCGTCGGAACGGGTTCAGGGGCTTTATGGCCTGGCCTGTCTGTTCTCGGCAATTGCGCTACGCCATGTGCTGGACGGCCGCAAGCTGCGGCGCCTGGAAAGAGACGACTGACGCGCCCAGATAGCCTTCTGGCATGGCTTCCAAGCGGCAGATCTTCGTCGGCGGGGTGCCGATCGGCGGTGGGGCGCCGGTCGCCGTGCAGACGATGACCAAGACCGAGACCGCCAACCTGGCGGCGACGATGGAGCAGATCGAGAAGGTCGCCGAGGCCGGAGCGGACCTGGTCCGCTGCGCGGTGCCGCGCGACGACGACGTCGAGGCGCTGAAGACGATCGTCGAGCGCTCGCCGATCCCGGTGATCGCCGACATCCACTTCAACCACACGCTGGCGCTGAAGGCGATCGACGCCGGCGCCCACTGCATCCGGCTCAACCCGGGCAACATCGGTGGCCGCGAGAAAGTCGCCGAGGTGGCGGCGAAGGCGAACGCCGCGGGCGTGCCGATGCGGATCGGGGTCAACTCCGGCTCGCTGCCCAAGCACCTGCACGAGCTCGAGCGCGAGCGGCCGGTCGAGGCGCTGGTCAGCGCCGCGGTCGAGTTCACCGAGCTGATGGAGGGCCTCGACTTCGAGAACTTCAAGGTCTCGATCAAGTCGACCAACGTGCCCAACACGATCGCCGCCAACCGCTTGCTCGCCGAGCGGATTCCCTACCCGATCCACCTCGGCATCACCGAGGCGGGGACGAAATGGGCCGGCTCGCTGAAATCGGCGGTCGGGCTCGGCACGCTGCTCGCCGACGGGGTCGGCGACACGATCCGGATCAGCCTCTCGACCTTCCACGCCGAGGAGGAGGTCAAGGTCGCCTGGGAGATCCTCAAGGCGCTGCAGCTGCGCGAGCGCGGCCCGGTGCTGATCGCCTGCCCGACCTGCGGCCGGCTGCAGTTCGACATGGACTCGGTCGTCGCCGAGATCGAGCAGCGCCTGGAGGGCTACGCCGAGCCGGTCGAGGTCGCGGTGCTGGGCTGCGCGGTGAACGGCATCGGCGAGGCCAGCCACGCCGACTTCGGCATCGCCGGAGCCAAGAACGAGGGGCTGATCTTCGCCGGGGGCAAACCGCTGCGCAAGGTGCCGCAGGAGGATCTGGTCAACACGCTCTTCGAGGAGATCGACAAGTCGCTCGACCGCGGCGGCGAGGTCGAGTTCGACGAGGACGAGTCGCGCGAGGGCGCCGAGTGGGTGGCGCGGATCGAGGAGGAAAACGCCGGCGACCTGACGCCGGAGAAGATCGCGCGGATGGAGCACGAAGCGGCGCAGAAGGGCGAGTCGGACCGGGTCCTGCTCGACGAGGAGGCCTCGCCGACCGCGGGCCGCCGCTTCACCAGGGCTTAGCGTTTCAAAGCGCTGTGGGATAGTCCCCTCACGGGAGCAAAACGAGGGGGAGAGAGATGTCACCGGAGACCGCCGCAGGCACGAGTGAGACGAGGGCGCGAGCGCTCAGCGCGACAACCCTCGCCGAGGCCTTTCAGATCACCGCCGGCGGCAACGCCGATCGGACCGCGTTGCGCACCAAGGACGACGAGGTCAGCGTCACCTGGGCGGAGTACGCCGAGCGGGCGCGGCGGGTCGCCGCGGGGTTGGCGGCAATCGGCGTCGGCCGTGGCGACACGATCGGGGTCATGCTCACCAACCGGCCGGAGTTCCACTTCGTCGACGCAGGGGCGATGCACCTCGGCGCCACCCCGTTCTCGATCTACAACACCTCCACCCCGGAGCAGATCGAATACCTGCTCGGGGACGCGGCCAACCGGGTTCTGTTCACCGAGCAGGCCTTCCTCGACACCGTGTTGGCGGCAAGCAGCGGAGCGGAGGCGCTCGAGCAGATCGTCGTCGTCGACGGCGAGGGCCGCGACGGTGCTATCGCACTCGCCGAGCTGGAGGAGCGCGCCGACCCCGGATTCGACTTCGAGGCCGCCTGGCGCGCGATCGAGCCCGACGACCTCCTCACCCTGATCTACACCTCGGGCACGACCGGGCCGCCGAAGGGGGTCCAGCTGACCCACGCCAGCCTGATGGCGGCCGCCCGCTCCTTCGACAGCCTGATCGCCTTCCCCGACGAGGGCCGGCTGATCTCCTGGCTGCCGATGGCGCACGTCGCCGAGCGCAACGTGACCCACTACCTGCCGATGGTCCAGGGCGCCGGTACGACCTGTTGCCCCGATCCGCGCGAGGTAGCCGCCTACCTGGCCGAAGTGCGCCCGACCTGGTTCTTCGCGGTCCCCCGGATCTGGGAGAAGCTAAAGGCGGCGATGGAGATCGGGCTCGCCGCCGAGCCCGACGAGAACCGCAGGCAGGCGATCGAGTGGGCGTTGGGCGTGGGGATGCGAAAGGTCAAGGCCGAGCAGGCGGGTGAGGAGCTGCCGGCGGAGCTGGTCGAGGAACACGCCAAGGCGGACGAGCTGGTGCTCTCGAAATTGCGCGAGCGGATCGGCCTCGACAAGGTCGAAGCGGTCAACGTCGGCGCCGCTCCGACGCCGCCTGAGGTGATCGAGTTCTTCCACGCGCTCGGCGTCCCCCTGGCCGAGCTTTGGGGGCTCTCGGAGAGCTGTGCCTCGGGGACCTGCAACCCGCCCGGCCGGATCAAGATCGGCACCGTCGGGCCGCCCGCTCCGGGGATCGAGCTGGAGCTCGCCGAGGACGGCGAGATCCTGTTGCGGGGGCCGATCCTGATGGCCGGCTACCGCAACGACCCCGAGAAGACGGCGGAGACGATCGACGCCGACGGCTGGCTGCACACCGGCGACGTCGGCGAGCTCGACGAGGACGGCTACCTGAGGATCGTCGACCGCAAGAAGGAGCTGATCATCAACTCGGCCGGCAAGAACATGTCGCCCGCCAACATCGAGGCGCGGGTCAAGGCCTCGAGTCCGCTGATCGGCCAGGCCTGCGCGATCGGCGACAACCGTCCCTACAACGTGGCGCTGATCGTCCTCGACCCGGACGCGGCGCCGGTCTTCGCCCAGCAGCACGGGATCGAGGACGTCTCGCCCGAGAGCCTCGCCAGCGAGGCAGCGGTGCTCGAGGAGATCGCCGCCGGGGTCGAGCGCGGCAACGCCGAACTGTCCCGGGTCGAGCAGATCAAGAAGTTCAAGGTGCTGCCGGCCGACTGGCTGCCCGGCGGCGACGAGCTGACGCCGACGATGAAGCTCAAACGGAAGCCGATCGACGCCAAGTACGTGGCCGAGATCGAGGCGCTGTACGCCGAGTAACCGCGTATAGGGTCCCGGTATGACCCGACTCAGCCAGGCGTTCCTGCCGACGTTGAAGGACCCGCCCGCCGACGCGGAGGCTGTGTCCCACAAGCTGATGGTGCGGGCGGGCCTCATTCGCCAGGTCGGCGCCGGTCTCTGGTCCTACCTGCCGGCCGGGTGGCGCTCGATCCGCAAGGTCGAAGCGATCCTGCGCGAGGAGATGGAGTCGATCGGCTGTCAGGAGATGCTGATGCCGGTCCTGCAGCCGGCCGAGCTCTGGCAGAAGACCGGCCGCTACGGGATCGACGAGCTGTTCAAGCTCGAGGATCGCAGGGGCGCGCCGATGGTGCTGGCGATGACCCACGAGGAGTGCCTGACCGACCACGTCGCCCGCGAGGTCCGCTCCTACCGGGACCTGCCGCTGATGCTCTACCACCTGCAGACCAAGGAGCGCGACGAGCCGCGCCCCCGCGCCGGCGTCCTGCGCACGCGCGAGTTCACGATGAAGGACGCCTACTCCTTCGACCGCGACGAGGAGGGCCTGGCGCGCTCCTACGAGCTGCAGAGCGAGGCCTACGCGCGGATCTTCGACCGCACCGGCCTGCGCTGGTACCGGGTCGAGTCCGACGTCGGGATGATGGGCGGCTCCGGCGCCCACGAGTACATGGCGCCCTGCGCGGCGGGCGAGAACGAGGTGGCGCTGGCCCCCGGCTACGCCGCCAACGTCGAGGTCGCCTCCGCCGAGGCGCAGCCGGTCGAGCTGCCGGAGGCCCTGGACGCCCCCCAGCGGCTGGAGACGCCCGGCCTGGCCAAGGTGGAGGAGGTCGCCTCCTCCGTCGGCCTTCCGCCCGGGGCCTTCATCAAGGCGGTTCCGGTGGTCGCCGAGGGCCGCGGCATGATCGTCGTGCTGGTCCGCGGTGACCACCGCCTCAACGAGATCAAGCTGCGCAACGCGCTCGGGGTCGACTTCCGCCAGGCGAGCGCCGCCGAGATCGAGGCCGAGCTGGGGCCGGCCGGATTCATCGGCCCGGTCGGCACCGACCTGCCGGTGATCAAGGACGCGGCGATCCAGGGCGAGTCCTTCGTCGCCGGCGCCAACGAGCCCGACGCCCACCTGCGCGGCGTCAAGCCCGGCCGCGACTTCGAGTTCGAGGAGCTCGACGTGCGCACGGTCGAGGCCGGCGACACGGCGCCGGGCGGCGGCAGGATCGAGATCGAGCCGGCGATCGAGATCGGCAACATCTTCAAGCTGGGCACCCGCTACTCGGTGCCGCTCGGCGCCACCTACCTCGACGAGGGCGGCAAGGAGCAGCCGATCGTGATGGGGTCCTACGGGATCGGACCGGCGCGGATAGTCGCCGCCGCGATCGAGCAGGGGGCCGACGAGCGCGGCATCGTCTGGCCGGCGGCGCTGGCGCCCTGGCAGCTGCAGCTGGTCTCGCTGGCCAAGGCGGGCGAGCCCGAGCGCGAGGCGGCCGACGCGCTGTACGAGTCGCTGCGCGAGGCCGGCGCCGAGGTCCTCTACGACGACCGCGACGCCGGCCCGGGGGAGAAGTTGACCGACGCCGAGCTGCTCGGCTGCCCGCTGCGGGTCGTGGTCGGCCGCCGCGGCCTTGCCAACGGCGTGGTCGAGGCGAGCGAGCGCGCGGGCGGCGACCACGAGCTGCCGGTCGAGGACGCCGCCGAGCGGGCGCTCGCCCTGCTGCAAGGGAATGGCTGACACCGCCCCCTTCGGGCGCGGCCGCATCCGCCGCCTCTTCGGCCTCGACCGCAGCGGGCCGCCGCCCGAGCAGACCCTCGAGGGCGAGCCGCTCAACCCCTGGACGCTGCCCAACCTGGTCGGCTACCTGCGCCTCGCCGGGCTGCCGGTCTTCCTCTACCTCGCCTTCGAGTCGGGCGACGGGCGCAGCGCCGCGGCCGCGATCGTCTACTGGCTGATTGCCGCCGGCGACTACGTCGACGGCTTCCTCGCCCGCGTCACCGGTCAGTACAGCCGGCTGGGAGCGCTGCTCGACCCGCTGATCGACCGCCTCACGATCCTCGCCGGCGCCGTCGTCTGCTGGCACTTCGAGCTGCTGCCGCGCTGGGCGCTGGCCCTGCTCGTCGTCCGCGAGCTGGCGATGCTGCTGCTCGCCCAGTACGGGTTGCGCCACGGCGTCCAGCTGGCCGTCAACTGGCCGGGGAGGATCTCGGTCTTCCCGATCATGGGCGGGATCTTCTTCGCCCTCGTCTTCGCCGGCTGGGTGCCGGCGGCGCTGCTGATCGTCGGCCTCGCCCTGGCGATCCTCGCCACGGTTCTCTACGCCCAGACCGGGATCCGCGAAGTCCGGGCCGCCGCGCAAGCGCAGTCCCAGTCTCCATAACCTTCAACCTACAGTTGAACCTTTGGCCGGGCGACCTATAATCGATCCGGCATGCGGCAAACGGAGGCCGGCTATGGCTTCCCGATCAAGGAGCGCGATGGAGGACACCTTCCCTGATCTCGGTTCGCTCAGCGATGAAGAGCTGAGGGACCTGATCGACAAGCTCACCACCGAGGAGAACGAGATCTCCTACAAACGCAGGGTGCTGCACGGCAAGATCGACATCCTTCGTGCCGAGCTGGTCAACCGGCTGCGGCAGAAGCGGGAAAGCGGCGACTCGCTGATCTCCGGCGACGACGTCGCGGCGCTCACCGACATCCTCGCCGGCAAGGCGCAGGGCACCCCGGAGGACGAGACGGCCGCCTGAGGCTGGGACGAGCAATGGCCACCCACTGTCCGGAGTGCGGCTTCGTCAACCCCGAGGGCGCCAACTACTGCCAGAAGTGCGGCGCCTACCTGGGTGGGCCCAAAGACGGCGGCGACGAGCCGACGACGATGACCTACACCGTCGACGACACCGGTGAGATGCAGCCGATCGACCTCGACGAGGCGGTCGAGCGCAGCGGCGCGGCGCTGGTCATCCGGGCCGGCGGCGGCCGCGCCGGCGAGAGCTTCACGGTCACCGAGGACCGGGTCAGCATCGGCCGCAGCCCCGACGCCGGGGTATTCCTCGACGACGTCACCGTCTCCCGCAACCACGCGCTGCTCGTGCGCCGCCGCGACGGCCTCTACATCGACGACCTCGGCTCCCTCAACGGGACCTACGTCAACCGGCGCCGGATCGAGTCCCACCAGCTCAGCGACGGCGACGAGATCCAGATCGGCAAGTACAAGTTGAGCTACCTGGAGCGGTAGGGCGCGCGATGGCGATATCCGAGCAGCACCAGCAGAACCGCCAGCGTGACTCGCGCCCGCGCAAGGCGCTGACGATCGGCGCCGTCTGCAAGATCCTGCAGAGCGAGTTCGACGACGTCTCGATCTCGAAGATCCGCTACCTCGAGGACCAGAAGCTGCTGACGCCGCGCCGTACCCAGGGCGGCTACCGCCTCTACAGCCAGTCCGACGTCGAGCGGCTGCGCACGATCCTGCGCCTGCAGCGCGACGAGTTCCTGCCGCTGCGGGTGATCCGCCAGGAGCTCGCCGCCGGCGGCGACATCGACTTCGGCGGTGGCGGCGCGGCCGAGCGGCGGACCGGGGGGGGCGCGGTGCGGCGCGCGATCCTGGTCAACACCTCGAGCGCCTACCTGACCCTCGACGAGGTGGTCGAGGAGACCGGCGCGCGGTCAGAGCTGATCGCCGAGCTCGAGAACTACGGCATCGTCCAGCCCGAGAAGCGCGACGGCAAGACCGTCTACGACGAGACCGACCGCGAGATCGTGCGCGCCGCCAACGAGCTCTCGCGAGTCGGCGTCGGCGCCCGCAACATGCGCGTCTTCCGCTCCTCCGCCGACCGCGAGGCGAACCTGCTGGAAGCGCTGCTCGGCCCCTCGCTGCGCTCGCGCAACCCAGAGCGCCGCAAGGAGGCGCTGGAGAGCCTCGAGAGCCTGGCGGCGACCGTCAGCCACCTCAAGCACCTTCTGCTGGTGCGCGACCTGCGCAGGCTCGCCGGGGACTGACGGCGCCCCGGTGCCCCGCTCGAGCCGCCGGCGGACGATCGCGGCCCCCGTGGCCGAGGTCTGGGACCTCGTCTCCGATCCCTACGCGCTGCCCCGCTGGTGGCCGCGGACGAGCCGGGTCGAGAGCGTCGACCGCAAGGCGGAGGGCAAGCGCACGCAGTGGACCAAGGTGCTGGAAACGGCGGCGGGGCGGGGCGTGCGCGCCGACTACCGCTGCGTCAGCTCGGCCGTGGGCGAGCGCTACGTCTGGGAGCAGCAGCTGGGCGACACCCCCTTCGACAAGCACCTGCGCAGCTCGACGGTCGAGATCCGCCTGCGCCAGGAGGGCGAGGGCACCGAGGTCAGCCTCGTCTCCGAGCAGAAGCTGCGCGGCATGTCGCGGCTCGGGGGGCCGATGATGCGCGGCGGTCAGAACAAGCTGCTCGACCAGGCCCTGGACGGAATCGAAGCGGCGCTCGGCAGTGGCAAGTGAGCGGTTGGCGACTTTATGCCGGATAGCGAAAGAAACTCGCCAAGGCGCGACGCGAAGTGGTGGGGGTGGGGTGACCCGGCGGTTGCGCCCGAGCTCGACGACGCTGCTCTGGCGACGTTGCGCGAGCGGATCGGTGAGCTCGAGCACTGGCCGCTCGCCGCTGAGCTCGACCGCTTCGAGCTGCCGCCACCCGAGCCGCTGCCGCCGGCCTTGGTCGAGGCGGTCAGCGCCGACGCGGTCTTCACCGGGGACGAGGATCGCCTCCGTCACGCCACCGGCCGCGGCTACGCCGACCTGGCGCGGCTGCGCGGCGGGTGCCTGGAGGCGGCGCCCGATGCCGTCCTGCTGCCGGCCGATGCCGCCGCGGTGCGGCGCGTGCTGGAGGTCTGCGCGGCCGAGGGCGTCGCGGTCGTCCCCTTCGGCGGCGGCACCAGCGTCGTCGGCGGGGTCGAGCCGCTGCGTGGTTCCCACGCACGCCTGGTCAGCCTCGACCTGGCGCGGCTGCGGGAGGTCGAGGTCGACCGCCGCTCGCTGACCGCCCGGCTCGGTGCCGGGCTGCGCGGGCCCGAGGCGGAAGCGGCGCTGAACGGGGCGGGGGTCGTGCTCGGCCACTTCCCGCAGTCCTTCGAGTACGCGACCGTCGGCGGCTTCGCCGCGACCCGCTCGGCCGGGCAGGCCTCGAGCGGCTACGGGCGCTTCGACTCGCTGGTCAGCGCCGTGCGACTGGTCGCCCCAGCCGGCGAGCTGGGCACGCTGGAGACGCCGCACACCGCTGCCGGCCCGGCCCTGCGCGAGCTCGTGGTCGGCTCCGAGGGGACGCTGGGCGTGATCCCCGAGGTGACCGTGCGGGTCCGCCCGGCGCCGGCGCTGCGGCGCTACGAGGCCTGGATCGCGGAGAGCTTCGAGGCCGGGGCGGAGATCGTGCGGGCGCTGGCCCAGGGCTCCGGCCTGCCCGACGTGATCCGCGTCTCCGATGAGGAGGAGACCGAGGTCTCGCTGGCGCTCTCCGGGCCGCGCGGGCTCGCCGGCACGCTCTTCGGCGGTTACCTGGGCCTGCGCGGCAAGCGCGGCGGCTGCCTGATCGTGGTCGGGTTCGAGGGCGACGAGGAGTCGGTTGCGCGCCGCCGCGCCCTCGCCGTGCGCGAGCTGCGCCACGGCGGCGCCGCCTACATCGGCCAGTCGGCCGGGCGCTCTTGGGAGCACGGCCGCTACCAGGGCCCCTACCTGCGCGACACGCTGATGGGGATGGGGGCGATGGTCGAGACCCTGGAGACCTCGCACACCTGGTCACGGCTTGGCGACCTCTACGCGGCGGTCGACGGCGCGCTGCGCGACTCGCTGACGGCGCAGGGCACGCCGGGGCTCGTCTTCTGCCACCTCTCGCACGCCTACCCCGACGGCGCCTCGCTCTACTTCACCTTCATCGCCCGCGCCCGCCGCGGCGCCGAGGTCGAGCAGTGGCGGGCGGCGAAGCGGGCCGCCTCGGAGGCGATCGTCGCCACCGGCGGCACGATCACGCACCATCACGCCGTCGGCCGCGACCACGCCCCCTACATGGAGGCCGAGGTGGGGGAGACCGGCCTGGACGTCCTGCGCGCGGTCAAGGCCGAGCTCGATCCGGCCGAGATCATGAACCCCGGCAAGCTGCTCGAAGCCGGCTAGCTATTTGCCGTTGCCAGAGCCGCTGTTGTTCGCGCTGCCGTTGCCGGCGGCCGCTTCTTCGGCCGCTTCGGCGAGCGGCCCGACGATCTCGCCGCTGAGCACCGTCTCGCCGCTGTAGCGGGGGAGGCGGTTCTCTTTGCGCGCCTGGGCGACCTCGCGCTGGTACGCGGCATCGGAGGTGCGCGAGACGTAGACCTGGTTGAAGGCCCCGCCGCCGACGTAGGCGAGGACTTCGGGCGGAACCGGGAAGCGGGCGGCGATCTCACCCTCTTCGGCTTTGACGGCACCGACCCGCAGCGAGAGTTTCGGCGTTCGGTAGAGCCAGATCGTGTAGGACTCGCCGGCCGCGGTCGGCTCGAGGCCCTCGGCGGTCACCTGGAGGACGACTTCACGTTGGCCGATACGGCCGAAGACCGCGTTGCCGGAGGCGTCGCCGCCGTCAGGCGCGGTCAGGACAGCCTGCGTGACCCGGTCATCTTCGATTCCGCTCAACTGGGTGTCGGAGCCGCTGGGGCCGGAGTCGTTGTCGCCAAAGAGGGCGATCGCGCCGAGCACGATCGCGATCAGCGCCAGGGCGCCGCCGGCGATCGCGAGAAAACGGCGCCGCTCGGGCGGGACCGAGGACCGGGGGCGTGACGCGCGCGCCGGGGCAGGCTTGCTCGGCTTGGGCGCCGGCTTCTCCGGCTCGGGCTTGGGCGCCGGCTCTTCGGCCTTGGGCGGCTCGGGCGCGGGCTTCTCGGCTGGCTCCGGCTCGGACGCCGCCTTCGACTCACCCAGCGCGACGCTCACTTCGGCCTGCACCTGCTCGACGCTCATCCCTTTGAGCGCGGCGATGTCCTCGATGCTGACGTCCCCCTGCGCGAGCAGCCGCAGCAGGGCTTTTTGGTCCTCACTGAGCGCCATCCGGGCGGAAAGACTATGCGAGCCGGACGTGCCGGGAGTTAAGCCCCTATATGGGTAGCTAACTCCCGGCACGTCCCAAGTAGGGTGCCGGCATGACTGACGACTTGCGCGGCCTGGTCTCTCACTTCGACGCCTTGCTCGGCACCGAGTGGCTCGACGACGACCCCGAGCACGCCCGGGTGCGGTTGGCGATGCGCGACGAGCTGCGCCAGCCGGTCGGCCTCCTGCACGGCGGCGTGATGTCGACTCTGGTCGAGAGCGTCTGCTCGCGGGCGACGGCCCTGGTCGTCGTCCCCGACGGGATGGCGGCGATGGGGCAGTCGATCAGCATGAGCTTCCTGCGCCCGATCACCGCGGGCCACGCCGAAGTCCGCGCCAAGGTGCGCCACCGCGGCCGCACCACCTGGGTCTGGGACGCCGAGGTCCTCGACGCCGAGGAGCGCCTCTGCGGCCTCGCGCAGATGACGATTGCGGTCAGGCCGCTGCCGAAGAGCCCCTAGCCGCCGAAGCGGTTGGTGATCGGCAGGCGCCGATCACGGCCGAAGGCCTTGGGGGTGATGCGGATGCCGGGGGCGGCCTGACGGCGCTTGTACTCGGAGCGGTCGACCATCCGCACCACCTCGTCGACGACCTCGACCGGCATCCCCGCGGCGACCATCTCCTCGGGGCCCTGGTCGCGCTCGACGTAGGCCTCGAGGACGCGGTCGAGCAGGTCGTAGGGGGGCAGGCTGTCGCTGTCGCGCTGGTCGGGGCGCAGCTCGGCCGAGGGGGCGCGGTCGATCACCGAGCTGGGGACGAGTTCACTGCCGGCGCTCGCGTTGCGGTGGCGGACCAGGTCGTAGACCAGTGTCTTCGGCACGTCCTTGATCGCGGCGAAGCCGCCCGCCATGTCGCCGTAGAGGGTCGCGTAGCCGACCGACATCTCGCTCTTGTTGCCGGTGGTGAGGATCAACCAGCCATGCCGGTTGGAGAGCGCCATCATCACGTTGCCGCGGATCCGCGCCTGGATGTTCTCGGCCGCCAGGCCGCCGCCGGGCGAGCCGTCGGCGCCGGCCAGCGCCGTGTCGTAGGCATCCATCGTCGCCTCGATCGGGACCTCAAGCGCCTCGATGCCGAGGTTGGCGGCGATCGCCCGGGCGTCGGCCTGGGTCTCGCTGCTGGAGTGGGGGGAGGGCATGACCACGCAGGTGACGTTGTCGGGGCCGACGGCATCGGCGGCGAGCAGCGCGACCAGGGCGGAGTCGATCCCACCCGAGAGCGCCAGCCCGACGTGGCGGAAGCCGTTCTTGCGCACGTAGTCGCGCAGGCCGAGGACGAGGGCGCCGTAGACCTCGGCGAGGTCCGGGAGCGGCTCGGCGAGCCGCTCCGCGCCGGCGGTGGGGAACTCGCAGACCAGCAGCTCCTCATCGAACTGGACGGCGCGGGCGATGACCTCACCCTCGGCGTTGACGACGAGGCTGTGGCCGTCGAAGACGAGCTCGTCCTGGCCGCCGACCAGGTTGCAGAGGGCGAAGCCGGCGCCGTAGGCGCGGGCCCGCTCGGCCAGCATCGTTTCGCGCTCGCGCCCCTTGCCGCGGTGGTAGGGCGAGCCCGAGGGGTTGGCGATCAGCTGTGCCCCAGCGGCTGCCTCGGCCGAGGCCGGCGGCCCCTCCTCCCAGACGTCCTCGCAGATCGTCAGGCCGACCGTAGAGCCGGCGACGTCGACAGTGGCCGGCGCCTCGCCGGGGACGAAGTAGCGCTGCTCGTCGAAGACCGCGTAGTTGGGCAGGCGGTTCTTGCGGTAGATGGCCTCGACCCCGCCGTCGCGGAGGACGGCGAGCGAGTTGTGGGCGTGGCGGTGGTCGCCGCCCCCGGCGACCGGCTCGGCGAAGCCGACCAGGGCGACGATCCCGCTGACGCCCTGAGCCAGCTCCTCGACCGCGCGGCGGTTGGCCTCGACGAAGTGGCGCTTCAGGTAGAGGTCCTCGGCCGGGTAGCCGGGCACGCAGAGCTCGGGGAAGACGACCAGGTCGGCGCCCTCGCCGGCGGCGAGCTCGATCCACTCCGCGACCTTCGCCGCGTTGCCGTCGATGTCGCCGACCGTCGGGTCGATCTGGGCCAGCGCCAGGCGCACGGGTTACTGGACCGAGACGGCGCCGTTTGGAGTCGCGGCCCTGGTCGCGCCCGTGGGGCCGCCCGGCACGGTGGCGACCGCTTCGGCGATCGCCGCTTCGAGATCGAGCCCGAAGCTGTCGAGGTCGGCCATCGCGTCGTAGTCGCCGACCAGCCCGAAGTCGACCTGGCCGTCATAGGACATGATCCCGACGCAGAGCGCCTGGCGGCGGGCGAGCGGCACCATCGGGAAGATCGAGTCCATCCGGCGGCCCATCAGGTAGAGCGGGAACTGCGGGCCGGGCACGTTGGTGACGACGAGGTTGAAGAAGCGCTGGGCGGGTTGCAGGCGGGCCGCCTGCGAGGCGATCGTCGGCGGCGCGAAGTCGGTCAGCCGGGTGAGCAGCTCGGCGCCGACCGCCTGGCCGGAGCCCTTCAGGTCGCCCATCGTCTCGGACACCTTGCGCAGGCGCTCGACCGGGTCCGTGCTCCAGACCGGCAGCGGCGCCATCATCGCCGAGATTCGGTTGCCGAGCGCGCCGTGGTCCTCGGTGGCGCGGATGCTGACCGGGACCATCGCCCGCAGCTCCAGCTCCTCGGTCGCGTGGCCGCGGGCGCGCAGGTAATTGCCGAGCGCGCCGGCGACGACCGAGAGGACGACGTCGTTGACGGTGCCGCCGTGTGTGTCCTTGACCCGCTTGAAGCCCTCGAGGTCGCCGCGCACGAAGGCGAGTCGGCGGTGGGGGCCGATCTCGACGTTGAAGGGGGTCTGGGGGGCCGACAGCCCCACCTCGAGCAGCTGGCCGGCGTCGGCGAGCCCGCGCAGGACCTGGCGCGGGCCGCGCAGAACGGCGCGCACGCCGCGGACGATCTCGCGCGGGCTGGTGGTCCGCTCGCGCCAGGCGTCGGCGACCAGGTCGAGGTCAGTCGGCTCGGGGCGGGGCGCCCACTTCGGCGGCCGCAGCGGCGGGTTGGCCGGCTCCCGCTCGAGGTCGAAGAGGACCGTGGTTATGTCCACCCCGGAGACGCCGTCGACCAGGGCGTGGTGGCTCTTGCCGATCACCGAGAAGCGGTCGCCTTCGAGGCCCTCGACCAGCCACAGCTCCCAGAGCGGCTTGGTGCGGTCGAGCTGCTGGGAGAAGATCCGCGCGCCGAGGTTGCGCAGCTGCTCCTCGGAGCCCGGCGCCGGCAGCGCGGTGCGGCGCACGTGGTAGTCGAGGTTGAGGAAGGGGTCGTCGACCCAGACCGGCCGGCCCTGGTCGAAGGGGACGAAACGCAGCTTCTGGCGGAAGCGGGGGACCAGGTGCAGGCGCGACTCGATGTGGTCGCGGAACTCCTGATGGGAGGGGGGAGAGCCCTCGAAGAGGATCGTCGAGGCGACGTGCATGTGGGCGCCAGCTCGCTCCATGTGCAGGAACGAGGCGTCGAGTCCCGTTAGTCGATCGCCATGCACGGAATCATCTTCGCATAGGGGTGCGAACCCCCTGCAAGGGAGTTGGGGCGCTCAGGCGGCGAAGCCGAGCCGCAACTGGTCGTCGTCGCCCTCCGGCTCGGAGTCGGCTTCGCTGGCGAAGCCGGCGACGCGGACGCCGAGCAGGCGCACGGGGCGGGGCGGGGCGTAGGCGCGCAGCAGGTCGAGGGCGATTGGGGTGACCACGGCCGGGTCGTTGGTCGGCTCCTCGAGCGTGTGCGAGCGGGTGACGTTGGTCCAGTCGTCGAGCCGCACCTTGATCCCGATCGTGCGCCCGGCGAGGTCGCGGGCGCGCAGGCGGCGGCAGAGCTCCTCGGCGAGCGAGGTGACGTGCTTGGCCATCTCGGCCTCCTCGGCGACGTCGACGTCGAAGGTCGTCTCGGTCGACTGCGACTTGGTCTCGTGGGCGACGGAGATCGGCGTCTCGTCCTCGAAGCGGGAGCGGGCGGCGAGCCAGGCGCCCGAGCGCGGCCCGAAGGTCGCTTCCAGCGCCGCCGGGTCGTGGGCGCGCAGCTCGGCAAGGGTGCGGATGCCCATCTTCTCCAGGCGGATCGCCGTCTTCGGACCAATTCCCGGGACCAGGCTGGGCGGATCCTCGGCGAAGCGCTCCAGGGCTTCGGCTCGGGAGAGGACGACGAGGCCGGCCGGCTTGCCCAGCTCGCTGGTGATCTTCGCCAGCAGCCGGTTCTCGGAGATCCCGACCGAGCAGGTCAGCCCGGTCTCCTCGCGGATCTCGGTGGCGATCCGCCGCATCGTCGCCTTCGGCGAGAAGAGGTCGCTGAGGTCGACGTAGGCCTCGTCGAGCCCGACCACCTCGACCGTCTCGGCGTTGGCGCGAAGGATCGCCATCACCTGCCTGGAGGCGGCCCGGTAGGCGGTGAAGTCGGGCTGGATGTAGACCGCGTCCGGCAGCCGCCGCCGCGCGATCGACGCCGGCATCGCCGAGTGGATCCCGGCCGCCTTGCGCGCCTCATAGCTCGCCGTCGTCACCACGGCCCGCGGCCCCGAGCCGCAGACGACGACCGGCTTCCCCTTCAGCTCCGGCCGCCGCCGCAGCTCGACCGACGCGTAGAAGGCGTCCATGTCGAGGTGCGCGATCGTCCGCTTCTCCGCCATCGCGCCCGATGGTAGGACGGGGGCAGGATCGAACCCGGTCGCCGCTTGATACGCGAAGATTCCCCGTAGTGCTGCGCACCGACACGGGTAATTTCAATCGCTTCCTCACCTCGCTCGGCCTGGTTCTCCTCGCGGCCGCCTTGGTGATCCCCTACTTCTACTTCCGCAATACCGAGATTCTCTCGATCCCCGACGCCGAGCTGCGGGAGATGACCGAGACGGGCCGGACCGCTCTCAGCGACCGGCAGGACGCGATCACCTCCCTCGAACCGTGGGTGGTTGGAGGCGCGATCCTGCTGGCGCTGGGCGGGGGTGTGCTGTTGGTGGCGGGCGGGCTGCGCCTCAAGTCCGCCCAGGAAAGCGAGGATGAGGAGACCGAACTGCGAAAGGATCGAGCGCGGCTGGAACTCAGTGAGATGTCACCCGCGGAACGTGCCGCGCAGGTTGCCGAGAAGGCAAGCGACGAGATCGAGCAGGAGCGCAGCGAGGCCCCCGTCGTCAAGGCTGGCCGACCCCCGGGCTCCTGGGCTCGTTCAGAGAAAACGATCGCGCGCATCTCAGAGCGTGTGAACGTGGCATTCCAGCGCAAGGACCTGTCGGGGCACACCTTTCAATCACAGGTCCGCATCGGCACCGCCTCGCACGCGATCCGCCTGGACGGGGTCTTCGAATCAACCCACGACGGCGATCCCGATGTGCTGCTCGAAACCAGGGTTGCCTCAACGCCCAGAATCATCCTGAAGGTGGCGCGAAGTGTCGCCAACGACTTGATTGCCAAGTTGACGCGCTACCAGGCAATGACCACGCGCCCCGCCCGGGTATGGCTGGTGTACGTCCTGCGGGTCGAGCCCTCGCCAGACGACGACCCACAGTCGTTGAGCCATGCGAAGGAGATCTTGCGCGACGCCGTCAGCCCTTTCGGAGATGCCACCGTGATCACCGAGGCAGAAATCGACCAGCTTCCAGAACTCTTTGCCGAGACGTTCACCGTCTCGACGCCGCCGCTGCGTTGGTGAGCGCGCCGGGCGACGCCTAGACTTCAAGCCCGTGGCTTCCCCCGAGGCGAAGAACCTGGAGGCGATCTCCAAGGCGATCGACCAGCACAACGGCAACTGCCCGTTCCCGGCGGCGGAGGTGCGGATGAACCCGTTCGAGGTCGAACGGCTGGGTTGGGAGGAGATCCGCGGCCTGCCCGTAGTCCCAGACTCGGCGATCGGCACCGGCCGCTTCCGGATCGTCTGCTCGCGTGAGCTCGACGACGCCGGCCTCGAGGAGGTCGAGGCCGTCGGCCGCGAGCTCGAGACGGTCGCCCCAGCCAACAACTAGCCCGCCCGGCCAGCCTCACGCGTTTTCCCTCTATTTCAGGGAGTACGCGTGAGGATCCCGCAGCAGGCAGCGGATCGCCGGGAGTGGGGCGGCTCAGATGCCGTTCAGGAAGTCGAGGCCGAGTTCGCGGACGATGCGTTCGGCCTCGCTGTTGAGCTGGGTCAGGTCGCCGGTCCAGATCAGGACGCCCATCGCGATCAGGATCACACCGCCGGTGGCGACGATCGCCTGGTAGTGGCGCTTGACGACGGCGAAGGCGGTGGTCATGCGTGAGAAAGCGACCGCGGTGAGCAGGAAGGGGATCGCCAGGCCGGCCGAGTAGACGGCGAGAAGGAAGGCGGCGCGGCCGGCCGAGTCGGTCAGCGAGGCGGCGGTCAGGATCGCGCCCAGGGTGGGGCCGATACAGGGGGTCCAGGCGATCGCGAAGGCGGCGCCGGCGACGATTGGGCCGCCTTTGCCAGCCCGCTCCATCAGCGCGTCGACGTGCCACTCCTTGTTGAGCCGGGCGAAGAAGAGCGAGGCGACGAAGAGGACGCCCATGGCGATGATCAGCGCCGCGGCGACCTTGGTCAGCAGCTCCTCGTGGTCCTGCAGGGTCGAGCCGAGCCCGGTCGCGGTCAGGCCGAGGATGACGAAGATCGCCGAGAAGCTGGCGACGAAGAGCAGGCTCGGGCCCAGCACGCGGCGCCAGCCGGCGCTCTCCAGCTCGTTGGCGGAGACGCCGCTGACGGCCGAGAGGTAGCCGGGGACGAGCGGCAGCACGCAGGGAGAGAGGAAGGAGACGATCCCCGCGGCGAGGGCGGCGAAGATGCCGACCCCGGCGGCCGGGTCGGTGCTGAGCGCAGCGGTGATCACAACCCCTTCAGCGTACTTGCGTCGCCCCAGCCGCAGCCGCACCCGCTACAGTCCTGGCTAGCCAGCCAAACGCCGCCCGCCCGCGGCGCGGACACAGGAGCAGACTTTGAGCAACCGCACGTACGTGATCGGGGTCGGGATGACCAAGTTCGAGAAGCCCGGCAAGAAGGAGGGCGACTACCCCGATTGGGCCAAGGAGGCGGGGGAGAAGGCGCTCGCCGACGCCGGCATTCCCTATGACGACGTCCAGCAGGCCTACGCCGGCTACTGCTACGGCGACTCGACCTACGGCCAGCGGGCGCTCTACCAGCTCGGCCTCACCGGGATCCCGGTCGTCAACGTCAACAACAACTGCTCGACCGGTTCCTCGGCGCTCTTCCTCGCCCGCCAGGCGGTCAAGGGCGGCCTCGTCGATTGCGCGCTGGCGCTCGGCTTCGAGAAGATGGAGCCGGGCTCGCTCGGCGTCAAATACACCGACCGCACCAACGCGCTCGACAAGCACGCGACGCGGATGTTCGAACTGCGCGACCCCGAGGCTTCGCCGGGTGCGCCGCAGATGTTCGGCAACGCCGGCCGCGACCACATGGACAAGTACGGCTCCAACCCCGACCACTACGCCTGGATCGGCTGGAAGAACCACAAGCACTCGGTCAACAACCCCTACGCCCAGTTCCAGGATGAGTACACGATCGAGGACATCAAGGCGGCGAAAATGATCCACGAGCCGCTGACCAAGCTGCAGTGCTCGCCGACCTCCGACGGCTCCGCCTGCGCGATCATCGCCTCCGAGCGCTACGTCGAAGAGCACGGCCTCGGCGACCAGGCGATCGAGATCGTCGGCCAGTCGATGGTCACCGACCTCTCCTCGACCTTCGCCGACGACACCGACTGCATCAAGATCGTCGGCTTCGACATGTCGAAGCAGGCCGCGGACGAGGCCTACGCGGAGGCCGGCGTCGGCGCCGAGGAAGTCGACGTCTGCGAGCTGCACGACTGCTTCAGCGCCAACGAGCTGATCACCTACGAGGCGCTCGGCTTCGCCGCCGAGGGCGAGGGTCACAAGCTGGTCGAGGAAGAGGCCACCACCTACGGCGGCAAGGTCGTCGTCAACCCGTCCGGCGGGCTGATCTCCAAGGGCCACCCGCTGGGCGCGACCGGGCTGGCGCAGTGCTCGGAGCTGACCTGGCAGCTGCGCGGCCAGGCGGACGCGCGCCAGGTCGATGGCGCCAAGACCGCGTTGCAGCACAACATCGGCCTCGGCGGCGCCGCCGTGGTCACCGTCTACAAGCCGGCGGCCTAGAGCCGCCAAGGAGGAGGGCAAGATGGCGAAGGAGCGACGCTCACTCAACGGCAAGGTCGTGGCGATCACCGGTGGGGCCCGGGGGATCGGCAAGGCGACGGCGACGGCGCTGGTCCGCAAGGGCTGCCGCGTCGCGATCGGCGACCTCGACCTGGAGCTGGCCGAGAAGACGGCAGCGGAGCTGGGCGGCGGCACGCTCGCCCTCTCGCTCGACGTCACCGACCGCGACTCCTTCGCCGCCTTCCTCGATGAGTCCGAGCGCCAGCTCGGCCCGCTCGACGTGGTCGTCAACAACGCCGGGATCATGCCCGTGACGGCCTTCGTCGACGAGACGGTCGACTCGATCCGGCGCCAGCTCGACATCAACATCTTCGGTGTCATCACCGGCACCCAGATGGCGATCAAGCGGATGCAGCTGCGCGGCTCGGGTCACATCGTCAACGTCTCCTCGCAGGCGGGCAAAGGCGGCGTCCCCGGCGTCGCCACCTACTCGGGCACCAAGCACGCCGTCGTCGGGATCAGCGAGGCCGTGCGCGCCGAGCTGCGCGGGAGCGGGCTCGAGGTCAGCTGCGTGATGCCGACCGTGGTCAATACCGAGCTGACCGCCGGTCTCGGCCAGAAACTGGTCAAAGCGGTCGAGGCCTCAGACGTCGCCGACGAGATCGTCGACGCCCTGGAAGTGCCGCGCTTCGACGTCTGGGTGCCGCGCGCCAATGGCGCCCTGTTCAAGTTCGTCGGCCTGCTGCCCCGTGGCGCCCGCGAGTGGATGGCACGGGCGATGAAGATCGACAAACTGATGACCGAAGTCGACCACGGCGCCCGCAGCGCCTACGAGGACCGCGTCGCTCACAGCGAGCCCGGCGTCGAGCCCGAGGCCGAGTCGGAGCCGGCGGCCAAGCAGAAGGCCGCCTGAGGGCGCGGCTTGGGCCGCCTCTACGACGCTACCTGGGGCCGCGGCTTCGCCGCGCTCTACGACCGCGCCTTCGAGGCGACTGAAGAGGCTGGGCTGAGGGAGATGCGCCGCGTCACGCTGGGCGCGGCCCGGGGCCGCACGATCGACATCGGCAGCGGCACCGGCGCCAACCTGGAGCTGTACCCGGAGGCGGTGAGCGGGCTCGTCCTCGCCGAGCCCGACCCCCACATGCTCAAGCAACTTCGAGCCAAGGTAGGGGAGGGAGGTGGCGCCGCCGAGGTGGTCGAGGCGCCGGCCGAACGGCTGCCCTTCGAGGACTCGAGCTTCGACACCGCCGCCTTCACGCTGGTGCTCTGCACGGTGCCCGACCCGGCCGCGGCGCTGGCCGAGGCGGCGCGGGTGCTGAAGCCCGGCGGCAAGCTCCTGTTCCTGGAGCACGTGCGCTCACGGGAGCCGGGCCTTGCCCGCTGGCAGGACCGGCTGGAAAAGCCGTGGCGCTTCCTCGGCGACGGCTGCCACTGCAACCGCGACACGGTCGCCACGATCGAGGCCTCGCCGCTGACCCTGGAGGGCGTCGAGGGCGGCGAGCTGCCCAAGGCGCCGCCGATCGTCAAGCCGCTCGTGCACGGCAGCGCGACGCTGCCCGCTTAGGACTTGCCCGTTCGGGGGCCTTCCCAGACGTGGACGAGGTACGGCTGCAGGATGACCATCGCGCCCAGGGCGAGCAGGGAGATCACCGACCATCCGAGGCCGAAATCGTCCAACAGGTTGCCGTGGCCTGCCGCGAGGTGGGCGCCGACGAGGACGGCGACGATCACGCCAACCAGACCCGCAATCCCGATGCCCAGAAGCATCCCCAGTTCGTACTTGCTGCTCTCGTTGCCGTCGACCACGTGTGGCGTCAACCACGCCGCCTCGACGATGAATGCCAAGACCAGGACGATGCCTATGTTCGCGATGTCGCGCATCAAGGCTTCGGACGGGAAGGGCAAGAAGAAGACGCAAACCGCCCCAAAACCGGCCGCCGTCAACGCGACCACGAGCAGCCACTCCTCGATGCCTTCGAGGAGTGGCCCAGCGCCAAATAGTCGAGTGATCAGCCGGATTCGGGGGACGATAGGCCCGCTGCCGGTCGTTACCCCGCCCCAACGCACGATAATGGACGTTATGTAAACCTGAGCGAGGAGACGGGCGGAAGCCGCTCAGGAGGCGTCTTCGATCGCTTCTTCCAGCTCCCCGGCCGAGCTGGGCGTGCCGAGGACGCGCAGACCGTCCTCCAGGGACGGGGACTCGACCGTGAACGACGGCGTGCCGGTGAGGCCGATCCCTTCGGCTTCGCGGGACTCGGCTTCGACCTGGCCGGTCACGCGGGCGCTCTGGCGTTCCTCGTCCCAGGCGTCGATGTTGGAGACGCCGGCGCCTTCGGCGATCGCGGTGAGGAAATCGTCGGTCACGTAGCCCGTGTCCTCGATCCCCTGGTTGCGGTAGAAGAGCTCGACGAAGTCCCAGCCGCGGCCCTGTTCGCCGGCGGCGATCGCGGCGGCGGCGGCATCGGCCGATTCCTCGCCGATCACGATGAAGTTGCGGAACTCGAGCCGCGCTTCGCCGCTGCGCACCTTGGAGGCGATCACCTCGGGGACGATCTCTTCGGAGAACGATTTGCAGACCGGGCACTGCAGGTCGCCGTACTCGACCAGGGTCGCTTTCGCGCCCGGGTCGCCGAGCACGAGGCCGCGCTGCGGGATCCCCTGCAGTTCCCGGCGCACCTCGCCGGCGCCCTCGATGCTGCTCGCGTCGCCGCCTTCGTCGCCGCTCTGGCTGACCACGACCAGGACGAGGATGACGGCGATCGCCAGGAAGGCCGTCGCGCTGCCCAGCTTGATCAGCTTCTGGCGGCGTTCCTCGTCCCCTTTTGCGGCACTCACGGCTCGGTCCCGACGTAGGCGAGCATCCTGGTCACGTTAATGGCAAACAAGACCGTCATCAGCACCGCGCTGGCCACGCACCACTGGCAGATCGCGTCGATCACGAAGAGCTCCAGGTAGGTCAGGTAGACGCTGTAGCCGAAGCCGATCAGGGCGAGGCCGAAGCCGGCCATGCGCGCCACGTCACCGCGCAGCAGTGCCGCCCCGAGCAGCAGCAGATAGCCGAAGACGCCGAGCAGCGCGACGCTGAGCCCGGCCAGCTCCGAGTGCGAGCTGGCGGCGACCGCCTCGCAGCCCCCACCGCCGGCGAGACAGGCCGGCGCGCCGCCATCGGCCTCGGCGATCGCGATGTAGGCGGCGACGGCGATGCCGAGCGTCGCCACGAAGGTGGCGGCGATCCGCAATCTCCCCTCGGCCGGTGCCCGCATCGGCGCGCAGCCTATGGGTTCCGCCTATGGCCCGGCTAAACGCGGGCGCTAGTGCCGTTTCCAGCCGCCGCCGAAGAGCCGGCTGAGGCGACCGCCGCCGCGGCTGGGCACGAACTTCGGGTGACCCTTCTCGGGCGGTCCGAGCTGCCCTGCCGCCTCGGCGTCGAGCGCCAGGACCACGGCTCTTTCGGCCGTGCGGGCGACCTCGGGGGCGTCGGCGAAGCGCAGCTCGCCACCGGCGTCCTTGAAGATGACGCCGTCGAGGATGTGCTCGCGGTAGTTGTCGAGGACCTCGCGCACGTGGCCGACCTCGGTCCCGTCCGAGCTGTACACCGGGGTGCCCGGCCGCACCGCCGAGTAATGGATCGCGTGGCCCTCGTCGATCGTCACGCCGGGAAGGCTAGCGCCCCACCTCGGCGCAGAACTCGGCGATCGCGCGCGAGAGCTTGCCGCCCTGCCAGGCCAGCGGCGACTCGCCCTCCGCCTCGCCCGTCAGCCGCCCCTGTGGAAGCAGCTCCGCGTAGGCCTCGGCGACGGCGCGCGGGTGGCCGGGGTCGGCCTCGTCGTTGCTGGCGACGACCAGGGCCGGCACCTCCACGCCCCGCAGTTCGGCCAGCGCCCCGAAGGGCCGCGAGTGCGGCACCTCGCGCAGGGCCTCGACCACAGCCTCGGGGTGGCGATGGAGGAGCAGGCGCTCGCGGGTGAAGCGCAGGACCGAGTCGCGCCAGGCCGGGTCGATCTCCTGCTCGCGGTCGATGTAGTCGACGAAGGCATCGACCCCGCCGCTCTCCAGCGCCGCGGCCAGTCCGTCCCAGTAGGCCAGCGACTCGGCCGAGATCTCACCGTCGTAGGCCGGGCCGATCACGACCAGGCCGGCGAGCCGCGCCGGGTTGCGCAGCGCGTAGGCGACCGCCGTGTGCGCCCCCATCGAGTGCCCGGCGAGCACGAACCGCTCCTCCCCGTCCACGGTCGCCGCGACGACCGACTCCAGGTCGTCGACCAGCTCCGGGTATCCATAACCCCTGCCCGCGGGCGCCGGGTCGGACTCGCCGTGACCGCGCGCGTCGTAGGAGACAACCGTGTGGCCGGCGCGCTCCAGCGCCCGCGAGCCGTGCACCACGTAGCGGCGCGTCGCGGTGATCCCGTGGCAGAGGACGACCGGGGGTCCCTCCCCCGCTTCCTCGCCGCGGATCGCCGGGCCCGCCCCGGCCGTGAAGGGCCGCGGCTCGGCCGGCATCAGGACAGGGCGGCGACGGCCCGCTCGAGGTCGTCGACCGTCTGGAACTTGGCCCCGGTCCTCGAGACGTGGCGGTAGCGGACGATTCCCTCGCCGTCGATGACGAAGATCGCCCGCTGTGAGTAGCGCCCGCCCGCCCCGGTCTCGAGGCCGGCCAGCTTGCCGAGCGGCCCGGCCCAGCCGGTCACGCCGTAGGCCTTGCTGACCGCGAGGTCCTCGTCGGCGAGCAGCGGCAGGTTGAGGCTCTGCTCCTGCGCCCAGCGCTCGTGCGAGTCGACCGACTGGGCCGAGATGCCGAGCACCTCGGCGTCGAGCTGGTCGAGCCGCTCGCTGTTGTCGCGGTAGGAGCAGAACTGCGCCGTGCAGACCCGGGTGTTGTCGCCCGGATAGAAGGCGAGGACGACGTTCTTGCCGCGCAGGTCGGAGAGCTTGTAGGTCTTGCCGCCGGTGCCCGGCAGCTCGAAGTCGGGGGCGGGCTCGCCCACGTCCAGCTTGGCCATGGCGGAGAGAGTAGAGCAGTCGAGATAGGCTGCGCGTCATGAGCGAGCCACCGAAGGTAGACGGCGTCAGCCACCGCACCGTCCGCGCCCGCGGACTCGACTTCCACGTCGCCGAAGCCGGCGCCGGCGACGACGTCGTCGTCTGCCTGCACGGCTGGCCGCAGCACTGGTACGTGTGGCGCCACCTGCTGCCCGCCCTGGGCGACAAACACCGGGTCCTGGCCCCGGACCTGCGCGGCTATGGCTGGTCCGACGCGCCGGCCGACGGCTACGAGAAGGAGAACATGGCCGACGACGTGCTCGCGATCCTCGACGAGCTCGGGATCGAGCGGGTGAAGCTGGTCGGCCACGACTGGGGCGGCTGGATCGGCTTCCTGCTCGGGATGAAGGCGCCGCAGCGGATCGACCGCTACCTGGCGCTCAACATCCTCCACCCCTGGCTGGAGCGGCGCCGCGCGCTGCCCCAGGCCTGGCGCTTCCTCTACCAGCCGCTGGTCGCCTCACCGCTCGGCTACCGGCTGCACCGCGGCGGCAAGTTCGTCCCCCGGTTGATCGAGCGGGCCTCGACCGACCGCAGTGTCTGGGACGAGGCGACGCTGCGCTCGTTCGGCGACAACCTCGCCGAGCCGGACCGGGCGCGGGCCGCGATGCACACCTACCGCACCTTCCTGCTCAAGGAGCTCGGGCCGATCAACCGCGGTCGCTACGCCAACACTCGCCTCACCGTGCCGACGAAGATGCTGTTCGGCACCGGCGATCCGGCGCTGCGGCCCCAGCTCTTGGCCGGCTACGAGGCCCACACCGACGACATGACCGTCGAGCTGGTCGAGGACTGCGGCCACTTCATCGCCGACGAGCGGCCGGAGCTGGTCGCCGCGCGGGCGCGCGAGTTCTTCGCCTGAGCGGCCCGAGCGCGGCTAGTCGCGGTCGATCGTGATCGAGTCGATGACGACGGGCTGCTCGGGAGTTTCGTCAGCGCCGGTGTCGACCCCGCCGATCCGTTCGACCACGTCCATGCCCTCGTCGACCTTGCCGACCAGCGCGTATTCGGGCGGCAGGCCGGCGTCCGGGCCGAGCACGACGAAGAACTGGCTGCCCGAGCGGCCGGGCGGCTCCGCCCCGCTCTTCGCCATCGCCACCACGCCCTTGGTGTAGGCGAGGTTGGCGGGCGGCTCCTCGTCGGTGCTGTAGCCGGGGCCACCGGTGCCGGTGCCGAGCGGGTCGCCACCCTGGATCACGAAGCCGGGCACGATCCGGTGGAAGGTGAGGCCGTCGTAGAAGCCCTCTTCGGAGAGGAAGACGAAGGAGTTGACGGTTTTCGGGGCTCGCTGCGAGTCGAGCTCGATCTCGAACTCGCCGCAGCTGGTGTCGACGACGGCAGTCAGCTCCTCGCCTTTGGTGACGTCCTGCGGCGGCGCCTCGAAGCTGACCTGCTTCGGTTCCGGTGCCTCGACCTGCTCGCAGCCTGCGGCGCTCGAGGCGGTCTCCGCGCCGCCGTCATCGTCGTCGCCGCCGCTGGCGATCAGGACCACGCCGACGATCACCACCGCGACCAGCGCGAAGGCGCCGAGCACGATCAGTTTGGTGCGGTCGCCTGAGCCTCCCATCGCCGGCGTAGCCTAGAGGATCGGCTCCCCTGAATAGTCTGCCGCGCGTGGACCTAGAGGGCATGCCGCTGGCGCTGCTGGTCAACCCCGCCTCCGCACACGGGCGGGCGCTGAAGCTGCTGCCCCGGATCGAGGCCGAGCTCGACGCGCGCCGCATCTCCTTCCGGGTCGAGCGCACCCGCGACCTCGATGACGGCGCCGAGCTGGCCCTGCGCGCCGCCGAGGCGGGCGAGCTGCCCGTCGTGGTCAGCGGCGACGGGCTGCTGGGCGCGGTCGGCGGCGCCCTGGCCGGCGGCGAGACGCCGCTCGGGATCGTCCCCGGCGGCCGCGGCAACGACCTCGCCCGGATCCTCGAGATCCCGACCGAGCCCGAGGCGGCGGTCGCCATCCTCGCCGCCGGGGAGACGCGCCGGATCGACGTCGGCGAGGTCAACGGCAGCCGCTTCCTCGGCATCGTCAGCGCCGGCTTCGACTCCGACGCCAACCGGGTCGCCAACGAGACCCGCTGGCTGCGCGGCAGCCTCGTCTACGCCTACGCGGGCGTCCGTACCCTGATCGGCTGGAAGCCGGCGCGCTTCACCATCGCGGTCGGCGATGAGCGCACCCGCTTCACCGGCTACTCGGTCTCGGTCGCCAACAACAAGGCCTTCGGCGGCGGGATGCTGGTCGCCCCGGACGCCGATCTCTGCGACGGCGAGTTCGACGTGGTCACGGTCGGCGAGGTGGGCAAGCTGCGCTTCCTGAGTAACCTGCCGAAGGTGTTCAAGGGGACCCACGTCGAGGAGGACGAGGTTCGCGTCTTCCGCGCCGCCCGGCTCGAGCTGAGCGCCAGCCGGCCCTTCCCGATCTACGCCGACGGCGAGCACCTGACCGATCTGCCGGCGACCCTGCGGGTGCTGCCCAAGGCGCTCAGCGTCGTCGTGCCGCCGCGAGCCGGGGAGTGAGCGAAGGGCCCGACGGGGCGCTGTTCGGGGCCAAGCGCCTCGTCGCGCGGGCGGTCGGCGCCGCCAGCCGCGCCAGCGGCCGCGGCGGCGGCACGACCCTGCCGGGGCGCCTGCTGCTGCGCCTCGACCCTGGCGCGATCGCGCGCCTCGGCGCCGGCCTGGCGGACGGCTCGACCCTGATCAGCGCCACCAACGGAAAGACCACGACGGCGGCGATGCTGGCGGCACTGCTCGGCGCTGAGGGGCGGGTCCCGGTCCACAACAGGGCCGGCTCGAACATGACCTGGGGAATCGCCACGGCGCTGCTCGAGCAGGGCGGCCACGAGGGCCTCTTCGAGGTCGACGAGGCCTGGCTGCCGCGGGTCGCCGCGCAGCTCGACCCGCGCCTGGTCGTGCTCGGCAACCTCTTCCGCGACCAGCTCGACCGCTACGGCGAGACCGAGGCGCTGGCCAGCGAGTGGGCGAAGACGGTCGCCGCGCACGCCGGCCGGGCCCGCTTCGTGCTCAACGCCGACGACCCGCTGATCGCCGACCTCGGTCGCGACGTGGAGGGCGAGCGCCGCGAGGGGGTCGTCTACTTCGGCATCGAGGACGCGAGCCAGGCGCTGCCCGAGCTCCAGCACGCCTTCGACGCCAAGCACTGCCGCCGCTGCGGCGCTCCTTACGCCTACGAGCGCGCCTTCGTCGGCCACCTCGGCCACTACTCCTGTCCCGCCTGCGGCGCCGGCCGGCCGGCGCCCGAGGTGGCGGCGACGCGGATCGAGCTGCGCGGGATGAGCGGTTCCACGGTCACCGTCCGGACCCCCGGCGGCGAGCTGCGGCTGGAGCTGCCGCTGCCCGGCCTCTACAACGTCTACAACGCCCTGGCCGCGGTCGCCGCGGCGCTGGAGCTGGGTGTCGCGCCCGAGCGGGTGGCGCCGGCCCTGGCCGAGATGCGCGGCGCCTTCGGCCGGGTCGAGACGGTGGCGATCGGCGAGAAGCGGGTCGCGATCCTGCTGGTCAAGAACCCGGCGGGCACCAACGAGGTCCTCCGCACCCTGCGCCTGGAGGCCGAGGGCGCCGGCGAGGGCCTCGACCTCTGGATCGCCCTTAACGACCGGATCGCCGACGGGCGCGACGTCTCCTGGGTCTGGGACGCCGACTTCGAGCTGCTCGCCGGCTCCGTGCGTCGGGTCACCTGCGCCGGCACGCGGGCGCCGGAGATGGCGCTGCGGCTGAAGTACGCCGGCTGGCCCGAGGACTCGATCGCGGTCGAGCCGGGAATCGAGGCCTCGCTCGACCGCGCGGTCGCCGGGTCCCGCGATCAGCTCTTCGCCCTGCCCACCTACACGGCGCTGCTCGAGCTGCACAAGCTGCTCTCCGACCGGGGCCTGACGCAGGAGTTCTGGCGGTGAGCGGCCAGCGCGGTAAATCCCAACGCGTTTTCCCTGAAATAGAGGGAAAACGCGTTGGTTTGTCCGCGCCGGACGCGGCGGTCGTCTGGCACGAGGTCGAGTGCGGGGGCTACGCCGCCGACCTCACCCTCTGGGAGGACCTGGCGGAGGGCACCGACGCGGTCCTCGACCTCGGCTGCGGGACCGGGCGCGTCGCGCTGCACTTGGCGCGGCGCGGGCACGCGGTGCTCGGGCTGGACCGCGACCCGGCGCTGGTCGCCGCCCTGGGCAAGGGCGCAGCGGACCTGGCGGTCGAGGCCGTCGTCAGCGACGCGCGGGACTTCGAGCTGGGGCGCGAGTTCGGCCTCGTGCTCGCCCCGATGCAGCTCCTGCAGCTGTTCGCGGGCGCGGCGGAGCGGATCGCCTGCCTGCATCGCGTCGCCGCCCACCTCGCTCCGGGTGGAGTCGCCGCCTTTGCAATCGTGGAGTCGATGCCACCGGCCGTTGACGACACCCCTCCCCTCCCCGACACCCGCGAGCTCGACGGCTGGGTCTTCTCCAGCCTGCCGCTCGAGGCGAGGATCGAGCCGGCCGGGATCCGCGTTCGCCGCCTTCGCCAGACCGTCTCCCCCGCTGGCGAGCTGAGCGAGGAGCCCGATGAGGTCCTGCTGCGGGCACTCGACGCGCCGACCCTGGAGGGCGAGGCCGAGGCGGCCGGGCTGCGGCCTGCCGGCAGGCGCACGATCCCCACCACCGACGCCCACGTCGGCTCAACCGCCGTGCTGCTGGAGAGGGGCGCCTGATGGAGCTGCGGCTGCTTGCCCTCTACCCCGAGCAGATGAACATCTACGCCGACCGCGGCAACATCCTCTTCCTGCAGCGGCGCTGCGAGTGGCGCGGGATCGGGTTTGCCTACGCCGCCGCCGGTCCCGATGAGGGGGTCGACCCGGCCGCGCACGACCTGCTCTACCTCGGCGGCGGCCAGGACCGCGACCAGCGCGCGGTCGCCGCCGACATGGTTGCCAGCAAGCGCGAGGCGCTGGCCACCGCGGTCGGCGACGGTGCCGTCATGCTCGCCGTCTGCGGTGGCTACCAGCTGCTCGGGCACAGCTACCAGCTCGACGAGGAGCGGCTCCCCGGCCTCGGTCTCGCCGATCTGGAGACGGTCCGCGAGCCGGGCGAGCGACTGATCGGCAACGTCGCGATCGAGGCCGACCTCGGCAACGGCCCGCGGGCGATCGCCGGCTTCGAGAACCATGGCGGCAGGACCTACCTGGGCAGCGGTGCAACGCCGCTCGGCCGCGTGTTGAAGGGTCATGGCAACAACGGCAAGGACGGCTTCGAGGGCGTGCGCCGCGACAACCTGATCGGCACCTACCTGCATGGACCGCTGCTGCCCAAGAACACCTGGCTTGCCGACCATCTCATCGCGCTCGCGCTCGAGCGGCGCTACGGCGAGCGGCCCGAGCTCGAGCCGCTCGACGACCGGCTCGAGCTCGCAGCCGCGGAGTGCGCGAGCGAGGCCGCCCTGCGTGGCTGAGTGCGGGATGCCGCGAGCGGGTAGTCGCACCCCGATGCGATTTGCCTGGACAGGGACGATCGCGGCACTGCTGCTGCTCTTGACACTGCCCGGCACCGCCGCCGCGGCGCCGAGCTGCGAGCAGGGCCCCGAAATCGTCGGCAACAAGATCATCGGCACGCCCTGCGCCGACACGATCGGCCCCCCGCCCCGCTCGGTCACCGAAGTCTTCGGCGAAGGCGGCGACGACGTCATCTTCGGCGGTCGCGGCAACGACCGGCTCTACGGCGGAGACGGCAACGACCGGCTCTACGGCGGCATCGGCGACGACCAGTTGCGCGGCGGCCCCGGCGACGACCTGCTCTCGGGTGGCTTCGGCGCCGACTCCGCCCTCGACGGCGAAGCGGGCAACGACGTCGTCCGCGGTGACGCGACGATCGACGACATCCAGAACACCGGCGGCGGCACCGACACGCTCAGCTACGCGACCGGCGCGACGCCCGGCTTCTTCAACCGGCCGGACCCGCCTGACTCGTTCCCGGACTTCTCCGTCTACGCCGGCTTCCCGCAGCAGCCGGCGGGCCGCGGCGCCTACGTCAACCTGGCGACCGGCCGCGGCGACAACGGGCGCGCGCCCGACGCCGGCGGCTACGACGAACACGTCGACTCGGCGGACTTCGAGATCGTGATCGGGACCGCCTTCGCCGACTACCTGGTCGGCACCGGCGCGAACCAGACCTTCTACGGCGGCGGCGGGGCCGACGTGATCATCGGCGGTGGCGGCAACGACACCGCCTACGGCGGCGCCGAGGGTGACAGCTGCGTCGCCACGACCACGGTCGGCTGCGAGTCGAGCGGCCCCGTGGTCACGCCCAGGGCCGCCGGGACGCTTGCCGTCGGGCGCATGGTGCCGGGCGGCCAGGCGAAGGCCGGCATCTACCTGGCCGGCAGTAGTGGCGACGACGAAGTCACCGCGAGCTACGCGGGGGGCGCCGTCATCTTCACCCTCGGGCCCGGCTCCGACGTGGGCTTCGACGCCGGCCTGGCGGCTGCCGGCGACTGCAACCCGCCGGCCGGGGGCAGCGTTACCTGCGCGGTCAGCGAGGCGCCGGACTCGATCGTCCTCGCCGGCCTCGCCGGAAACGACCGGCTGGCGATCACCGGCTTCCCCACCACCACCTCCGTCGTCCTGCTCGGCAACGAGGGCAACGACGACCTCTCCGGCGACCTCACCGAAGACGCGCTGGTCGACGGCGACGGGAACGACACGGTCCGCGCCTGGGCCGGCGACGACGCGGTCCCCAACAACGGCGGCACCGACCAGCTCGACGCTGGCACCGGCGAGGACCTCTTCATCTCCGACGCGGTTTGCAACGGCGACGTCCTCGACGGCGGGCCCGACCGCGACAACGCCAACTGGGCGCAGTTCAAAACCCCGGTGACGATCGACATGGCGGCGGGAGTCGCCGGCCTGGTCGGCCCCCAGGGCCAGGCGCAGTGCCCGAACCCGGCGCTGCTGACCAGGCTGGTGGGCCTGGAGGACATCGAGGGCACCAGCTTTGCCGACGTCATGCTCGGCGACGGCGGCCCCAATCAGCTGCTCGGCCGGCTCGGCGCCGACACCTACTTCGCCGCCGGCGGCGATGACTCCATCCTCGCCAACTCGGGCACTCCCGTCCCCGATCCCGACCCGACGATCGATTGCGGCGAGGGCGGGGACACGGCCCAGATCGACTTCCCCCAGAACGGCCCCGACGCGGCGCCGGTCAACTGCGAGTCGGTCCAGGAACGCGCCCCGAACAGCTTCCGCCCGCCCGACACCCCGCCCGACCCGAACCCACCGACGGCGACTACCTCGACGTTGCGGAAACCAAAACGGCCACCGCGGCCCGACGTCAAGCCGCCCCAGACCCGGATCACCGCGCACCCGGCGACCCGCGTCTGGACGCAGCGGGCGACCCGCCTGGTCAGCTTCCGCTTCGCCGCCAACGAGCGCGGCGCCAGCTTCCGCTGCAAGCTCGACCGCAAGCCGTTCCGTCCCTGCCGCTCGCCCCGCGCCTACCGGGTGCGGGTCGGACGCCACCTATTGCAGGTCTACGCGATCGACGCGGCCGGCAATCGCGACCGCACCCCGGCGACGTCCCGGTTCCGCGTCCGCCGCCGCTAGCGGCCGCTGGAGCCGAAGCCGCCGTCGCCGCGGGTGGTCCCGGTGAGCTCGGCGACCGCGACCGGCTCGGCGAGGGCGACCGGCGTGATGACCAGCTGCGCGATCCGCTCGCCGGACTCGACCCGGAAGGTCTCGGCCGGGTCGGTGTTGAGCAGCAGCACCCGCACTTCGCCGCGGTAGCCGGCGTCGATCAGCCCCGGGCTGTTGACCAGGGCGATCCCGTGGTCCCGCGCCAACCCCGAGCGCGGCAGCAGCAGCCCCGCGTGGCCCGGCGGAATCTCCAGGGCAACCCCGGTCCCAACGCTCCACCGCTCCCCCGGCCCCAGGTGCGCCGCCTCGCAGGAGTAGAGATCCACCCCCGCATCCCCGGCATGCGCCCGCGTCGGCACAACCGCCTCATCCTTCAGCTTCGCGACCCGTAGCTCCACGGTCGCACCCTACAGCGAATCCGCATGGGACTGGAGGGTCTCCAGCGAGGTTGAGCGCCGATCCAGCCCGGGGATCGGCGCTCATTGCTTCACGATCCTGTCACTGTGATGTTGACGCGTTCTCCATTTGTGTCGAAACCCTCAACTGTTGCTTTGCCCGAAGCTGTGATTGCTTCGGTGTGCCCGGCAGTTCCCAGGCAGCCGAATCCGACTTCTTCCCTGATGCCTGTGATTCCTTGGGCTGTGGCAACCAGCGTAAGGTGATGTTTGCCATTTTTAACCCCTGTCAACGCAACTGCACCTTCAACAGACTGTGGCGGGTATGTGATCGTGCAAAGGCCGATGATCGGCGGATCGGTCACGATTCGCACTGTTTTGCCGGCCGGACACTCCAACTGCCCTGCCTGGTGTTGGGTTTCTGGTTCGTTTCCGATTGTCACCAGGCCGGTGCACCCATTCATTTCGATGGTGATTGAAAAGCCCTCTGTGGTTTCGCAATCGGCCATTTCAGCAACAGCTGTGAGAGCGGTCTCTGTTGAGGCGTCCATGACAGCGGTCGCTTTTGCCGTCGCGCATGTTGTGGCCATTTGCATTTCGTCGTCGATGACCTCATTTTCACCCAGTGGCCCAACCTGAGTTCCTTTGAGGGCGGTCCACGGGCCGGCGGCGTCGGAGGTGATGTGCCCCACTCCCTCTGCCGAGGCCGATATCACCCCCACCGTTGCGACCGCGAGCGCGGCCAGCAGGCCCAACCCCACTGCCTTCGCCTTGAGGCTCATCCTTGCTCCTTTCGATTGGTGCGGCGCCGCTGCTTGACACCGACGCCGGCCCCGCTTTACGGGGCGCCCCAACCGACAGCACAGGAGACACAATGGTTCAGCGGTGGCTCGGTGGCTTAGCCAGTACTCAATACCGAGCTCGGTTAGCTCTGCAAACGGCGAGCGATAGATCCGCGAGCGCGCCGATTCGTGCGCCCGACGCCTAAGCGGCGTCGGCGGCCCGAAGATCGTCGAACCGGTGCAGCTCGGCCCGCGGCACCTTGGCCCGCACGAGAACCCCGTCCTCGCGCTCGGTCCGCTCCAGGTCGCCGGCCAGCTCGTGCAGCTCGTGCAGGCGGGCGCCCTCGCTGTAGGGGACGAGCAGGTCGACCTCGGCGAGGGTGTCCTCGAAGGCCCCCTCGAGCCGCTCGCGCAGCTCCTCGATCCCCTCGCCGCTCAGCGCCGAGACCAGCACCGCGCCCGGGTGGTGGGACAGCGCCTCCTCGCGCTCGCCCTCGTCGAGCAGGTCGGCCTTGTTGAGGACGAGCAGGCGCGGCTTCTCGCCGGCGCCGATCTCCGCCAGCACCGCGTCGACCGCCTCGAGGTCGGCAAACCGGCGCTCGGCCGGCGCCGCCACCTCGACAACCTGCAGCAGCAGGTCGGCGAGGACCGTCTCCTCGAGCGTCGCCTTGAAGGCCTCGACCAGCTGGTGGGGCAGCTTCTCGATGAAGCCGACGGTGTCGGTGAAGAGGTAGTCGCGGCCGGCGATCTCGGCGCTGCGCGTGGTCGGGTCGAGGGTGTGGAAGAGCCTGTCCCCGACGCCGACCTCGGCCCCGGTCAGCGCGTTGAGCAGAGTCGACTTGCCGGCGTTGGTGTAGCCGGCGAGGGCGACCCGAGGCAGCGAGGAGCTCTCGCGCCGTGCCCGCATCGTGCTGCGGTTGCCCTCCAGCCGCTCGAGCCGGCGGCGCAGGGCGGCGATCCGGTTGCGCGCCAGGCGGCGGTCGGTCTCGATCTGGGTCTCGCCGGGGCCACGGGTACCGACCCCGCCGACCCCGAGCCGGTCGAGATGGGTCCACAGCCCCCGCATGCGCGCCATGTTGTATTCGAGCTGGGCCAGCTCGACCTGCAGCTTGCCCTCGGCGGAGTGGGCGTGGTCGGCGAAGATGTCGAGGATCACCGCGGTGCGGTCGATCACCGGCACGTCGAGAAAGGCCTCGAGGTTGCGTTCCTGGCGCGGCGCCAGCTCGTCGTCGCAGGCGACCACGTTGGCCCCGCAGCGCTTGACCTCCTCCTTCAGCTCGGCCAGTTTGCCGCGCCCGAAGTAGCGGTCGGGGTCGGGCGCCTCGCGCTGCTGGACCAGCTCACCGGCCGTCGCCACCCGGGCGGTGCGCAGCAGCTCCTTCAGCTCGGCCAGAGGGTCGCCCTGCTCGCGCCCGTCGACGACGCCGATCGTCAGCGCACGCTGACGCGCCCGGCTGTTGGAGAGCCCGGCGCCGTTGGCGCTGCTGCGCGCCGTTGAGCTGCGTCCGCTTCGCGATCGCTCCACCCGGCCGATTGTAGGGGGAGGCAAAAAGCCGGATAGGCTTTGCCGTGGTGAAGGTCTTCGTTACGGGAGGAACGGGGTTCATCGGCGGCGAGGTCGCGCGCCAGCTGCGCGGGCGTGACGACGAGGTCGTCTGCTTGGCGCGCAGCCCCGAGAAAGCCGAGGGACTGCGGGCGCTGGGCTGCGAGATCGTCAGCGGCGACCTCGGCGACGAGGCGGCGCTGCGGCGCGGCATGGCGGGCTGCGAGGGCGTCGTCCACGCGGCCGCGATGTACGAGGTCGGCATCCCGGCTCGCCAGCGACCGGCGATGTGGGAGGCCAACGTGGCGGGCGCCGAGCGGGTGATGGTCGCGGCCCTGGAGGCGGCGGTGCCCAAGGTCGTCCACGTCTCCACCGTCGGCGCCTTCGGCAACACCCACCGCAAGGTCGTCGATGAGTCCTACGTGCACCCTGGCAAGGAGTTCACCTCCTACTACGAGGAGACCAAGCTCGAGGCCCACCGGCTGGTCAGGCAGATGATCGACGACCAGGGCCTGCCCGGCGTGATCGTCATGCCCGGCGGCGTCTACGGCCCCGACGACACCTCGCAGATCGCCGACCTCATGGAACAGTTCTTCGCCGGCCGGCTGCCGATGCTGCCCTTCCCCGAGCTCGGCATCTGCCTCACCCACGTCTCCGACATCGCCGGCGGCATCCTGCTGGCGCTCGACAAGGGCAAGGTCGGCGAGGACTACGTGCTCAGCGGACCGGTGACGACGATGCGCGACGCGATCGAGATCGTCGCCCACCTCAGCGGCCGCAAGGCGCCCCGGCACGCCGTGCCGACGCCGCTGATCAAGGCGATGGCGCCGTTCGGGCCGGTCGTCGGCAAAGTGATGGGTCAGCCGCCCAACCTGCGCGAGCTGATCTCCTCCGCCGACGGGGTCACCTTCTGGGCCAGTCACGAGAAGGCCAGCCGCGAGCTCGGCTACGCGCCGCGCGGCATGGAGGAGGGCATGCGGCAGACGATGGAGGCCGACGCCCGCTTCCCCTCCCCCGCCGTCTCCTGACAGGATCCGGCGATGCGCGTCATCGACACGATGCACCTCGGGCGGCCGCACGTGATCGGCTGCTGGCAGGTCGGCGACCTGCTGGTCGACCCGGGGCCGGAGTGCTCGCTGCCGACGGTGCTCGAGGGGCTCGGCGCCGCCGAGCCGCGGGCCGTCCTGCTCACCCACATCCACCTCGACCACGCGGGGGCGACCGGCGCTCTGGTGCGGCGCTGGCCCGAGCTCGAGGTCTACGTCCACGAGCGCGGCGCCCCCCACGTGATCGACCCCTCGCGCCTGCTGGGCAGCGCCGAGCGCCTCTACGGCGACGAGATGGGCCGCCTCTGGGGTGACATCGTGCCGGTCCCGGAGGCCAACGTGAAGGCGCTCGGCGGCGGTGAGAGCGTGCTCGGCATGCGCGTCGCCTACACTCCCGGCCACGCCTCCCACCACGTCTGCTACCTGCACGAGGAGAGCGGCACCGCCTTCGTCGGCGACGTCGCCGCCGCCTCGATCGAGGGCGCCAACCTGGTCGTGCCGCCGACGCCGCCGCCCGACATCGACGTCGAGCTCTGGGAAGACTCGATCAGCACGGTCGAGAGCTGGAGCCCGGAGCGCCTCGCGCTCACCCACTTCGGCGCCGTCGAGCAGCCGGCCGAGCACCTGGCGGCGGTGCGCGAGCGCCTGCGCGAGGAGGCGCGGCTCGCCCGCGAGCTCCCCGAGGAGGAGTACGAGCGCCGCCACCGGGCGCGCGTCGCCGCCGCCGCGTCGAATCCCGAGGCCGCCGAGGAGATGCTCCAGTGCGTGCCGCCCGAGTACCAGTGGCGCGGCCTCGACCGTTACTGGCGCAAGCGCGAAGAGCGCGCCGGCGCGGCCTGACTCAGGCCAGGTGCTCGCGCATCCGCTCGACCGCCTCGGTGATGCGGTCGTCGGGGGTGGTGAGGGCGATGCGGAAGAAGCCCTCGCCGCTCGGCCCGTACATCGAGCCCGGTGAGACGACGACCGCCGCCTCTTCGAGGACCAGCTCGGCGAAGGAGGTCGAGGTGTGGCCCTCGGGGACCGGTGCCCAGACGTAGATCGTGCCCTTCGGGGCGTTGACCTCGACGCCGATCTCGCGCAGCGCCGAGACGACCAGGTCGCGACGGCGGACGTAGGTCTCGTTCATCCGTCGCAGCGGCCCCTCGGGGCCCTGCAGCGCCGCGACGCCAGCCACCTGCACGGCCTCGTAGAGGCCGGAGTCGACGTTGGTCTTCAGCCGCCAGTAGGTCTGCACGGCCTCGGCGTTGCCGAGGATCGCCGCGCAGCGCCAGCCGGTCATGTTGTAGCCCTTGGAGAGCGAGAAGACCTCGACCCCGACCTCCTTGGCGCCCGGCGTGGCGAGGAAGCTCGGCGCCACGTAGCCCTCGTAGGTCGTCTCCGAGTAGGCGTTGTCGTGGACGACGAGGATCTCGTGCTCGCGAGCGAAGGAGACGACCAGCTCGAAGAAGCCCTCGGGGACGGTCGCCCCGGTCGGGTTGTTGGGGTAGTTGATGAACATCAACCGCGCCTTCGCCGCGACCTCGGCCGGGACCGCGCCGAGGTCGGGGGCGAAGCCCAGCTCGGGGACCAGCGGCAGCAGCTCCGGCGTCGCCCCGGCGAGGATCGGACCGCCGGTGTAGACCGGGTAGCCGGGGTCGGAGGCGAGTGCCACGCCGCCCGGGTCGAGGAAGGCGAAACAGAGGTTGTAGATGCACTCCTTGGCGCCGATCGCCGGAATCACCTCGCTGCCGGGGTCGATCTCAACCCCGAAGCGCCGGTCGTAGAAGCTGGCGAAGGCCTCGCGGAAGTCGTCGCGGCCGCGGTTGCTCGGGTACTGGTGCGTGGCGGGGTCGGCGACCGCCTCCTGCATCGCGCTGACGATGTGCGGGTAGGTCGGTTCGTCGGGATCGCCGATGCCGAGGCTGATCACGTCGATGCCGGCGGCACGCTTGTCGGCGATGCGGCGCTCCAGCTCCTGGAACATGTACGGAGGCATCGCCTCCAGGCGCTTTGAGGGATCGGCTATCGCCACGGGCGCGGAAATCTAGCTGTCCAGGTCGGACAGCGCCGCCAACATCTCGGCTGAGAGCTCACCGGCGCAGATCGGCTCGGCCCAGCCGCTGAGCGTGACGTCGAGGTCCTCGGAGATCTCGACCTCGAGCTCGCCGCCGTCGAGGTCGACCGTGATCGGGCTCGGGGCCCCGAGCAGGAAGGCGGTCACCGCGGCGCCGCTGGCGCCGGTGCCCGAGGAGAGCGTCTCCCCCACCCCGCGCTCGAAGATCCGCGCCCGCACGCGGCTGCCGTCGATGCGCAGGAAGGAGACGTTGGTGCGGTTGGGGAAGAGCTCGCTGGCTTCGATCCCGGGGCCGAGCTGGCCGAGGTCGAGGTCCTCGAGCTCCTCGCCGACGACGATCGCGCACTGCGGGTTGCCGATCGAGACGTGCTGGAACTCCCACTCGCGCCCGCCGGAGCTCAGCCTGCCGACCCCGTCGGGGCCACCCGAGGGGAAGTCCTTGGAACTGGTCGAGGCCTTGCCCATCGCCACCGAGCAGGTCCGCTCCGAGGTGATCGTCGGCGTCACCGGCCCGGCCACGGTCTTGATCGAGAAGGTCTCGGCCTCGGTCCAGCCGTGGCGGCGCAGGTAGAGGATCGCCTCGCGCGCCCCGTTGCCGGAGAGCTCGGCCTCCGACCCGTCGGGGTTGAAGATCCGCAGCTCGGCGACGAGCTCGGGGTCATCGCTGCGCGCGAGCAGCAGCACGCCGTCGGAGCCCAGCCCGAAGTGGGGATCGCAGATCAGCCGCACCCGCGCCGCGCTCAGCTCCCAGGGAAGTTCCTCGGCCTCGACGATCAGGTAGTCGTTGCCGAGCGCCTGCCATTTCTCGAATCGCACCTCGCGGAGCGTATTCGGACCTACTGCGCCGGCGGAGGCGGAGGCGGCGGTGGCGGGCTCTGTGATTGCGGTGGGGCCGGCGGTTGCTGGCCAGCAGGAGGCGGCGGCGGCGGTCCGCCGGCCGGGGGCTCGCCGTCCCCGCCGCCACCGGAGAGGCGGTCGGCGGCGTCGCCGAAGGTCATCCCTTCCTCGCGCATCGCGCTGTAGCCGCCGTAGGCGATCCCGCCGGCGGCGAGCAGGGCCAGGAAGATCCCCAGCTTCAGCGTCGTGTCGACGGTGACGCCGCCGAAGTCGCCGCCCCCGGGCGCGTCGAGGATCCGGTAGGCGATCAGCAGCACGGCGAGCCCGCCGAGGGCGGCGACGACCGCGTTGGCCGAGATCGGCGGCTCGAAGTCGGCGTCGGTGAGGCGGATCACGGCGACACCGAGCGCGACGACGATCGCCGCCATCAGGAAGATCGGAATGATGTCGAGCGACTCCCAGGCGTTGCCGCCGCCGGGAACCTCACCAGAGAAGCCGGTGACGCTCGAGACCTCGGCGCCGAACCAGTCGAAGAACATGAATATGAAGAGGAGGACCGCGGAGCCCGCGGCGATCTTCTCCCCCAGGCTCAGCCTGTCGAGTTCCATCAGCACATCCCTCCGGGAGTAGGGGTCGAGCCGACCCTACACGCGGGCCCGGGCGGCAGCCAACGTATTTTCGAGCAGCATCGCGCGGGTCATCGGCCCGACGCCGCCCGGCACCGGGGTGATCGCACCGGCCACCTCGCGCACCGAGTCGAAATCGACGTCGCCGACGAGCCTCCCGTCGACCTTGTTGGTGCCGACGTCGATCACCGTCGCGCCCTCGTCGACCATCTCCGCGGTGATCAGCCCGGGCTGCCCCGCCGCCGCCACGATGAGATCGGCCCGGCGGCAGACCGAGGCGAGGTCGGCGGTCCGCGAGTGGCAGTGGGTGACGGTCGCGTTCTCGGCCAGCAGCAGGGCGGCGAGCGGCTTGCCGACGAGGATCGAGCGGCCGATCACGACCGCGTTGGCGCCTTCCAGCTCGACGCCCGTGTCGCGCAGCAGCTCGATCACCCCGGCCGGCGTGCAGGGCGCGACCGCGTCCTCCCTTCCCTGCATGAGCCTGCCGGCGTTGAGCGGGGTCAGGCCGTCGACGTCCTTGGCCGGGTCGATCAGCTCGATCAGCGGGTCCTGGTCGAGGTGGTCTGGCAGCGGCAGCTGCAGGAGGACCCCGTGCACGCGCTCGTCTGCGTTGAGCGACTCGATCAGCGTCGCCAGCTCCTCCTGCGAGACGTCGCCGCCGGGCTCGTGGTGGAAGGACGCGATGCCGACCTCGGCCGAGTCTTCGCGCTTCATCCGCACGTAGACGGCCGAGGCGGGGTCGCCGCCGACGAGGATCGTCGCCAGGCCCGGCGGCGAGGGCATGCCGGCGACCTCCTCCCGCACCCGCTCGCGGATCCGCGCGGCAACCGCCTTGCCGTCTATCAGCCGTGCGGCGATCGTCCTCACCGCTTCCGGATCGGGGCGTAGTCCGCCATCAGCTTGCGCTCGGTGCCCTCGCTGGCGAAGCGGACGACGACCACGCCGCCGGGCTCGACCGCGGTGACGACGCCGTCGCCGAAGCTGGCGTGGACGACGTCGTCGCCGGTGCGCAGCTCCAACGCCGCGCCCGGGTCGACCCCGGCGCCCTCGCCCGGAGCGATGCTCTCGCCCCAGCCGCCCACCGAGCCGGAGGAGCCCCCCTCGCGTTCGGTCAGCTCCGCCGGCAGCTCGTCGACGAAGCGCGAGGGCAGGTTGCGCTCGGCGCGGCCGAAGAGCCGCCGTTCGCGCGCCCAGGTCAGGTAGAGGCGCTGGCGGGCGCGGGTGATGCCGACATAACAGAGCCGCCGCTCCTCCTCCTCGCCCCCCTCTTCGAGCGATTTCATGTGCGGGAAGGCGCCCTCCTCGCAGCCGACGATGAAGACCGTCTCGTACTCGAGGCCCTTGGCGTTGTGCAGGGTCATCAACGTGATCGCCGACTCGTCGCGCAGCTCGTCCTGCTGGGTGACCAGCGAGATCTGCTGCAGGAACTCCTCCAGCGGGGTTTCCTCGCCCTCGCCCTCCAGCTCGCGGTTGACGTCGAACTCGCGGGCCATCCCGACCAGCTCCTCGAGGTTCTCGATCCGGCCTTCGGCTTCGATCGTGCGCTCGGCCGCCAGCGCATCCAGGTAGCCGCTCTCGTGCAGGGTCGCCTCCAGCAGCTCGCCGACCGGGGAGTCCTCGGCGCGTTCGCGCAGCCCCTCCATCGTCTCCTGGAAGCGCGAGACCGCCTTGATCGCCGCCGCGCCCAGGCCGGGCACCTCCTCGACCCGTTCGGCGACCTCCCAGATCGGCAGGCCGGTGGTGTTGGCGTGCGCGGCGAGCCGGCCTTGGCTGGTGTTGCCGATCCCGCGCCGCGGCGAGTTGACGATGCGGGCAAAGGAGACCTGGTCGGCCGGATTGGCGAGCAGGCTGAGGTAGGCGACGGCGTCCTTGATCTCGGCCCGCTCGTAGAACTTGGTGCCGCCGATCACCTGGTAGGGCAGCTCGAAGCGGACCAGCGTGTCCTCCAGCACCCGGCTCATCGCGTTGGTCCGGTAGAAGACCGCGACCTCCTCGCGCCGCATCCCCTCCTCCTCGCCGAGGCGCTCGATCTCCCCCGCCACCCAGCGCGCCTCCTCGTGCTCGTCGCCGAGCTCGCGCAGCTGCAGCGGCTCGCCGCCGGAGATCTCGGTCCAGAGCTCCTTCGGCCGCCGTTCGCGGTTGCGCTCGACCACCGCGTTGGCGGCCGAGAGGATCGTCTGCGTCGAGCGGTAGTTCTGCTCGAGCTTGACCACCTCGGCCTCAGGGAAGTCGCGCTCGAAGTCGAGGATGTTGCGGATGTCGGCGTGCCTGAACCCGTAGACCGACTGATCCTCGTCTCCTACAACCATCAAATTTCCATGGTTTGAAGTGAGTAACTGAAGCAATCGGTACTGGGCGTGGTTGGTGTCCTGGTACTCATCGACGAGGACGTGGCGGAAGGTGCGCTGCCAGCGCTCGCGCGCCTCGTCGAAGAGCTCCAGCGCGTTGACGGTGCGGACCAGGAGGTCGTCGAAGTCCATCGCGTTGGCCGCCAGCATCCGCTTCTCGTAGAGCGCGTAGGCGGCCGCGGTGACCTCCTCGAAGACACTGCCCTGAGCCTGCTCGTAGGCGGCGGCGTCGACCAGCTGGTTCTTGGCGCCGGAGATCTGCGAGCGGATCGCCCGTGGCGGGTAGCGCTTGGGGTCGACGTGGAGCTCCTCCAAGCAGCGTTTGAGCATCCGCAGCGAGTCCGACTCGTCGTAGATCGTGAAGCTCTTCGAGTAGCCGAGCCGCTCGGCGTCAACACGCAGCATCCGCGCGCAGGCCGAGTGGAAGGTCGTCACCCACATCGCCCGGGCCGAGCGGCCGACCAGCGCCTCGACCCGCTCGCGCATCTCGGTCGCGGCCTTGTTGGTGAAGGTGATCGCGAGGATCTCCCTCGGCCGCGCCTTGTCCGTGGCCAGCAGGTAGGCGATCCGGTGGGTGAGCACGCGGGTCTTGCCCGAGCCGGCGCCGGCGAGGACCAGCAGCGGTCCCTCGCCGTGACGGACGGCCTCCCGCTGCGGCCCGTTGAGGTCGGCGAGCAGGCGCTCGGCGCGGTCGGCGCCGGGTTCGGTCGGGGCTGGCTCAGCCGTCAACATCGCCTCCGACAATAGTGGCGGCCCCGGCCGGTCAACCCCCGGCCGAAGAGCGCCCTGTGCGGGGTTGCAGGCCCTGCTCGCCGTTGTCTCCGGCGCTGCCGCCGTCGAGCTCGGCGAGCCGCTCCTCGAGCTTCGCGATTCGCTCGGAGAGCGTCTTGATCGCCTCGGCGATCGGGTCGGGCAGGTGGATCCAGTCGGCGTCGGGGCCCTCCGGCCTCCGCCCTTCTACCCGCACCGGGTGGCCGGGGTTGCCGACCACGGTCGAGGAGGGCGGCACGTCCTCGACGACGACCGTGTTGGCGCCGATCTTTGCGCCGTCGCCGACCGCGATCGGGCCGAGCAGCTTGGCGCCGGAGCCGACCGTGACGTTGTCGCCCAGGGTCGGGTGGCGCTTGCCGGGCTGGAACCCGGTGCCGCCCAGGGTCACTCCCTGGTAGAGCGTCACCCGGCGGCCGATCTCGGCGGTCTCGCCGATCACCACGCCGGAGCCGTGGTCGATGAAGAATTCCGGCCCGATCCGCGCCGCCGGGTGGATCTCGACCCCGGTCACCGAGCGGGTCAGGTAGGCGATCGTGCGCGGCGCCAGCGGCACGCCGGAGGCACGCAGCGCGTGCGCGACGCGGTGGGCGAGCAGCGCCTGCACGCCGGCCCAGCTGGTCAGGATCTCGAAGCTGGAGACGCCCTTGGCGGCGGGGTCGCGGTCGCGGGCCGCGGCGACGTCCGCGCGGATCTCCCCGACGACTCGCTTGAGAAGGCTCATGGTGCGAAAAAGGGTAGGGACATGTAGCGCTCGCCCGAGTCACAGACCACGGTCACCACCCGCTTGCCCTCCAGCTCCGGCCGCGCCGCGACCTCCAGCGCCGCCTTGATGTTGGCTCCGGCGGAGATCCCGGCGAGGACGCCCTCGCGCTGGGCCGCGAGCCGTGCGGTCTCCAGGGCGTCGTCGTCGGAGACCGCGATCGTCTCGTCGATCACCGAGCGGTCGAGCACCTCGGGCACGAAGCCGGCGCCGATCCCCTGGATCCGGTGCGGGCCGGGCTTGCCGCCGGAGAGGACCGGCGAGGAGGCCGGCTCGACCGCGACGACCAGCGCCTCGGGGGCGCGTTCGCGCAGCATCGAGCCGACACCGGTGATCGTCCCACCGGTGCCGACGCCGGCGACGAAGGCGCCGACCTCACCATCCGTGTCCCGCCAGATCTCCTCCGCGGTCGTGCGTCTGTGCGCCGCCGGGTTGGCCGGGTTGGCGAACTGCTGGGGCATGAACCCCTTGCGCTGCTCGCGGATCGCTTCGGCGAGCTCGACCGCCTCGCGCATCCCGCCGAGCGAGGGCGTCTCCCGCACTTCGGCTCCGTAGGAGCGCAGCAGCTTGGCGCGCTCGCGGCTCATCCCCTCGGGCAGGGTGAGGATCAGCTCGTAGCCGCGCGCGGCGCAGACCATCGCCAGGGCGATCCCGGTGTTGCCGCTGGTCGGCTCGACGATCACCGAGCGCCCGCGCTCGATCAGCCCCTCCTGCTCGGCGGCATCGATCATCGCCACCCCGATCCGGTCCTTGACCGAGCCGCCCGGGTTGAAGTACTCGAGCTTGACGCAGACCTCGCCCGGCAGCCCTCCGGTGAGCCGACGCAGGGTCACCAGCGGGGTCTCCCCCACCACGGCCGAGGCCTCCGCCCCGATCCTCATCGGGTCGCGTCTCTGGCGGGGGCGTTCACGGCTCCAATCTAGCGCCGTTCACGGCGAGCTCGACGTCGCGGACGGCGCCGGTGTCGGCCGAGGTCGCCATCGCGGCGTAGGCGCGCAGCGCCTGGGAGACCGGGCGCTCGCGGGCGGCGGGCACGTAGCCGTCACCCGCCTCGAGCTGGCCGCGACGCGCCGCCAGCTCCTCCTCGCCGACCTCGAGCTCGATCGAGCGCGCCGGGATGTCGATCGCGATCGTGTCACCGTCTCGGACCAGGGCGATCGCGCCGCCCGCCGCCGCCTCGGGTGAGACGTGGCCGATCGAGAGCCCCGAGCTGCCGCCGGAGAAGCGGCCATCGGTGATCAAGGCGCAGGACCCGGCCAAGCCGCGGCCCTTGAGGTAGGAGGTCGGGTAGAGCATCTCCTGCATGCCGGGCCCGCCGCGCGGCCCCTCGTAGCGGACGACGAGCACGTCGCCGGGCTCGATGTCGCCGCCGAGGATCAGCTCGGCCGCCTCCTCCTGGGACTCGACCACGACCGCCGGGCCGTGGAAGCGCAGCAGCGAGTCGTCGACCCCGGCCGCCTTCACCACGCAGCCGCGCTCAGCGAGGTTGCCGTACAGGACGGCGAGCCCGCCGTCGGCGCTGTGGGCGTGGGCGACGTCGCGGATGCAGCCCTCCGCGGCGTCGGTGTCGAGCGACTCCCAGCGCTCCGATTGCGAGAACGCCGAGGCCGAGCGCCGGCAGCCGGGCGCCGCGTGGAAGAGGTCGATCGCCTCACCGGTCGGGGCCGGGCCGCGCACGTCCCAGGCGTCGAGCCACTCCCCAAGCGTGCGCGAGTGGACCGAGGCGACCGACTCGTGCAGCAGGCCGGCGCGGCGCAGCTCGCCGAGCACCGCCGGGATGCCGCCGGCGCGGTGGACGTCCTCCATCAGGTAAGTGCCGTTCGGCGCCACCTTGCAGATGCAGGGAACCCGCCGCGAGAGCGCGTCGATGTCGGCCATCGCGAACTCGACCTCGCCCTCGCGGGCGGCGGCGAGCAGGTGCAGGACGGTGTTGGTCGAGCCGCCCATCGCGACGTCGAGCGCCATCGCGTTCTCGAACGCGGCGCGGGAGGCGATCGCGCGCGGCAGGACGCTCGTGTCGCCCTGCTCGTAGTGGCGGGTGGCGATCTCGACCGCCGTGCGGCCGGCGTCCTCGTAGAGGCGGCGGCGAGCGGTGTGGGTGGCGAGGGTCGAGCCGTTGCCGGGCAGGGCCAGGCCGAGGGCCTCGGTCAGGCAGTTCATCGAGTTGGCGGTGAACATCCCCGAGCAGGAGCCGCAGGTCGGGCAGGCGGCCTCCTCGAGCCGGGCGAGGTCCTCGTCGCCGACGTCCTCCGCGGCCGAGCTGGCGATCGCGCTGATCAGGTTGAGCCGCCGGCGCACCGTGCCGTCGACCAGCACCGCGCTGCCGCCCTCCATCGGCCCGCCGGAGACGAAGACCGTCGGCACGTTCAGCCGCAGCGCCGCGCACAGCATCCCCGGCGTGATCTTGTCGCAGTTGGAGATGCAGACCATCGCGTCGGCGCGGTGGGCGTTGACCATGTACTCGACGCTGTCGGCGATCAGGTCGCGCGAGGGCAGCGAGTAGAGCATGCCGCCGTGGCCCATCGCGATCCCGTCGTCGACGGCGATCGTGTTGAACTCGAGCGGCACGCCGCCCGCCTCGCGCACGGCAGCCGCGACCACCTCCCCCACCGGCTTCAGGTGCGTGTGGCCGGGGACGAACTGGGTGTAGGAGTTGGCGACGGCGACGATCGGCTTGCCGAAGTCCTCGCGGGCGACGCCGGCGGCGCGCAGGAGCGCCCGGGCGCCGGCCATGTTGCGGCCGTGGGTGACGGTGCGGGATCTAAGCGGAATGGTCATTCCGGTCACTCGCCCGGTAGAGTAGCGGAATGGCCATTCCGGCTCCACCCTGGTCCTCCCTCAGCGGCGAGCAGAAGCGCGATCGCACGCTCGAGGTCGCGAACGAGCTCTTTGCCCGCTCTGGCACCGACGTCTCGATGCCGGTCCTGGCGGCGACGCTCGGCGTCGGCGTCGGCAGCATCTACCGCCAGGTCGGCAGCAAGGACGAGCTGATCGCCGCGCTGGTGATCGAGCGCTCGCGGGTCCTGCGCGAGCGCTTCCTCGCCGCGCTCGAGGCCGAGGACGCCTGGGAAGGCTTGACCGACGCCACCCACGCGACCGTCGACGACTGCGTCGCCGACGCCCTCTCGCAGACCGCCTGGGACGAGGCGGCCTTCGCCAGCGAGGACGTGCGTGCGGCCCGCGCCGCCGCCACCGACGCCCTCGCCCTCCTGGTCGAGCGCGCCCGCGAGGCCGGCGTCCTGCGCGACGACGCCTCCCACCAGGACCTGCGCCTGGTCTTCTGCTCGCTGCGCGAGCTGGCCGGCATCGGCCCCGAGTCGGCCCACCGCCTGGCCGAGCTGGCGCTGCGCGGCATCCGCCGCCCCTGAGCCTCAGCCCGCGGGCAGGGCGTGGCGTTCGAGCAGGTGGCGGACGATCCCGTCCTCGTCGTTGGAGGCGACCACCTCGGTGGCGCTGGCGCGGACCTCGGGGTGCGCGTTGGCCGGGGCGATGCTGTGGGCCGCGAGCGCGAACATCCCCAGGTCGTTGAGGTGATCGCCGCAGGCGACGATCTCGGCGTCGGCGGCCTCGCAGGCGCTGAGCAGGGCCGGGATCGCGGTGCCCTTCTGCGAGGCGCGGTGCTGGACCAGGACTTCGGTCCAGCCCGGGCGGTAGGTGTTGCTCTGGCTGTGTACGGCGGCGTCGGCGCCGATCACCCGCCGCAGCCGCTCGACCAGCGCGTCGGCCTCCGCGTCGAGCGCGAAGGTGGTGATCTGAGCGACGTCCTCGCGCCCGGCGACCGCCAGGAAGTCCTCGCAGGGAGCCAGCCTCGGGTCGCCGTAGGCCTGCTTCTCGGTCACGTAGAAGCTGGTCGACTCGTCGCCGAGGGCGCCGAAGTGGACACGATCGCGGCGGCCGTCCCAGGAGGAGAGCACCGGGTCGACACCGGTCTCGAGGATCACCCCCACCGCGGCGCAGGCCTCCGCCGGGGCCAGCGTGTTGGACACCAAGTGACGCCCCGACTCCAGCTCGGAGACGAACGCCCCGTTCAGCTCGATCACCGGCAGCTCGAACGGCACCCCGTCCAGCAGCGCCCGCATCCCCGGCGTCCCCCGGGCGCTGGCGACCGTGATCCTCACCCCCTTCTCCAGCAACCGGCAGAGCCCGTCCCGCGAGTACTCGCCGAGCGTCCCGTCGGAGCGCAGCAGCGTCCCGTCCAGGTCACAGACATGGATCGGGGCCTGGCTGGAGCCCTCAGCCGTCAAGGTCCGCGCAGCCCGTAAGCGTGCGGCCACGCGCCCGAAAGCTGCCGTATGAGAGGTCGGGCCGCAGGGCGATCAGGTTCCCGCTCCGGGAGTAGCGGACGAAACGGGCTCGCCAGCAGTCGTCCTCGGCGAGGCTACGGTCAAGGCTTTCGTCGTCGGATTCGGAGATGATCTCGACCGGCCCGCAGCCCGCCAGCAAGGCGGTCAGCCCGCACGCCGGCACGACAAGCCAGCCCCAGCCTCGCTTTGAGCGACGCACCCCGCCTGCCCCTAGATGAAGTACATCCCCGAGCCCGACTCCTCGAGTTCGCGGCGGGCGACGGCGGCGATCGTGGTCTGGCCGAAGACCTTGCGCAGGGCGGCGACGCCCTCGGCCCAGATGCCACCGGCCTCGTCGGCCTCTTCGCCGACCTTGCCATCGAGGGTCTGGACCACCTCCAGGACGGTGATCTCGTCGGCCGGACGGGAAAGCGTGTAGCCGCCCTTCATCCCCCGGTGGCTGGTCAGCAGGCCGCCGCGGCGCAGGGTCGAGAAGAGCTGCTCGAGGAACTGCTCGGGGATGCCGCGGCGCTCGGCCAGCTCCTTGATCGGCACCGGCCGCTCGCCCGAGCGGGCCAGCTCGGCCATCGCCACGACCGCGTAGCGAGACTTCGAGGTGATCGAGATCACAAGCCCTTTCTACCGTACGGGGCGGACTTGGCTCGGTATAGGATCGATCGGTCCTGAGCGAACGTCCACACTGCCTGGTGATCGACCCCCAGCCGCTGGTCCGACTCGGTGTGCGAGAGGCCTTGGGGGCGGACTTCGAGTTCTCCGAGAGCGAGAGCCGCGACGAGGCGATCGGCCTCATCCGCGACGTCGGCAGCATCGACCTGGCGATCGTCGACCTGCGCCGCGGCGTCGCCGGCGAGGACGCGATGCTGCACGGCCACGAGGCGATCCGGCTGCTGCGCGACGTGGCGCCCGGGATGGGCATCGTCGCCCATGGCGAGCGGGCCGAACGGCACCTGGCGACCGCCGCCCTGCAGGCAGGCGCCACCGCCTACGTGGCCCGCACCGCCAGTGCCGAGGAGATGGTGAGGGCGGCGCGCGCGGCGCTCGAACAGGAGCGCTTCGTCGACCCCGCGGTGCCGCCCAGCGGCAGCCGCGGCAAGCTGACCCGCCGCCAGCGGGAGATCCTGCAACTGCTCGCCGACGGCGGCTCCTCGGCGACCGCCGCCCGCGAGCTCGGGCTCAGCGAGGAAACGGTCAAGACCCACACCAAGCACATCCTCGCCCGGCTCAACGCGCGCAACCGGACGCACGCGGTCGCGATCGCCCTGCGCGAGTCGCTGATCTACTAGATCCAGCCGCGATCGCGGGCGGTGAGCACCGCCTGCGCTCGGTCGACGGCGCCGATCTTGCCGTAGACGTTGTGCAAGTGGGTGCGGATGGTCGAGACCGAGAGCTGCATCTCACCGGCGATCTGCTTGTAGACCATGCCCTCCGAGAGATGCTTGAGGACATCGAGCTCGCGGTTCGAGAGCGGGCAGGGCTCACTGACCCGCGCCTCGGGCTGGCGCGGGTAGGGGAACTCGTAGAGCAGCCCGCGCAGGCATTCCGTGCTCAGGCCACAGCGCTTGGCCGTCGCCTGCAGCCGCTCGGCGGTCACCGCCTCGCCCTGCGCGTAGTGGGCGATCATGTCGGCGGTGGCGACGATCGCGGCGAGGCCGTCGGCGTCCTCGGCGTGATGGCGCTCGATCGCCACGGCGATCCGCTGCGGCACGTTCCAGCGCCGCGCCAGGACGCCGCCGACCAGGGCGTGATCGATGCCGAGCTGGTCGCGCTCCTCGCGGATCCGCTGCTCGGGGGTGCGGGTGACGGCGTCGAAGTAGGTCCGGCGGCCCGGGTGGAGTTTGGAGACCACGAGGCGGCCGATGTCGTGCAGGAGGGCGGCGACGACCAGCTCGTCGCGGTCCTCCCAACCGATCTCGCGCCCGATCCGCATTGCCGCCTGCTTGGTGGCGAGGGCGTGGACGCGGAACTGCTCCGGTTTCAGCTCCCAGCCGCCGTTGGGCTCGAAGAAGTCGAAGACCGGCGCGGTGCCGGCGATCGCCAGCACGCCGGAGGGCTTGAGGATCTCGACCGCCTCGGGCACGCCGCCGACGTTGCCACCGCCGCTCGAGCGGTTGGCGAAGCGCAGGACGGAGATCGTCAGGGCGACATCGGCCTCGACCGCTTCGATCAGCTCGCCGACGCGGGCCGGGTCGGCGGTTGCCGCCTGCATCACGCGGCCGCGGGACTCGATCAGGGCGGGGAACTTCTCGACGGCCTCGAAGGCGGCAGCCAGCCGTGCCCCAGGCGCGGCGACGTTGCCGCGCTCGCCACCCGCATCGGCCTTGCGCAGCCTTCCGTTACCGCCCCCGTTGCTGTCGTTGTGTCCGTTCGACGTCATTGTGGATGCCCCGATTCCACTCATCGGCAGCAAAGGACGCACGGTTTAGCCCTGGCCTCCTCAATTTTGGGTGCGGCTAGGCGTGGAGGCGTGCAAGTGCGGCATCGATGCGCCGCAGCGACTCATCGCGGCCCAGGGCCGCGAGCGACTCGAAGATCCCGGGCGAGACGGTTCCGCCCGTGATCGCGACCCGGATCGGCTGGTAGACCCGGCCCGGCTTGAGGTCGAGCCGCTCGGGCAGGGGCGCGAGCGCCGCCTCGACCCCCTCGGCGGCGAAATCCGGCGCAATGGCGAGGGCCTCGCGGACGGCGGTGAGGGCCGCCGGCGCCTCGTCTTTCATCGTCTTGCGCCACGCCTTCTCGTCCTCGACCGGCTGCTCGAAGAGGAAGCGGATCAGCGGCCAGACCTCCTCCAGCGTCTGCGCTTTCTCCTGGACGATCTCGCAGGCGACGCGCAGGGGCTCGTCGGGCTCCCGCCCGAGGTGGCGGGCGACGGCGCCGACGTACTCGTCGAGCGGCATCTCGCGCATGTAGCGGCCGTTGATCCAGCGCAGCTTCTTCTCGTCGAAGATCGCCGCCGCCTTGCCCACGTCCGCGACCCGGAAGCGCTCGACCAGCTCCGCGGTCGGGATCAGCGTTGCGTCGTCGTCGGCGCCCCAGCCGAGCAGCGCCAGGTAGTTGCGGACCGCCGCCGGCAGGTAGCCCGCCTCGCGCAGCTCCTGGACCGAGGCGGCGCCGTGGCGCTTGGAGAGCTTGCGGCCGTCGGGGCCGTGCAGCAGCGGCAGGTGCGCGTAGCGCGGCGCCGCAAAGCCGAGCGCCCCCAGGACAAGCAGCTGCTTCGGCGTGTTGGAGAGGTGGTCGTCGCCGCGCACCACCTCGGTGATGCCCATCTCGGCGTCGTCGACGGCGACCGCGAAGTTGTAGAGCACCGAGCCGTCGCCGCGGGCGATGACAAAGTCGTCGTAGCTGCGGTTGGGGAAGCTGACCGGGCCGCGGATCAGGTCCTCGACCACCGTCTCGCCGTCGTCGGGCACGCGCAGGCGGATCGCGGCCCCCGGCTCCTCGCTGGGCTCGCCGCGGTAGCCGCGGTCGGCGCCGTGCTCGGCCTTCCAGGCCTCGACGTCCTTCGCCGTCGCCGTGTCGCGGTAGGCGGCGCCGCTCTCCAGCAGCCGCCGCAGCGCCGCGCCGTGGCTCTCGGCGCGCGCCGCCTGCGAGACCGGCCCCTCGTCCCACTCGAGCTCGAGCCAGCGCAGCGCGTCGAGGATCTGCTCGACGTTCTCCTCGGTCGAGCGCTCGCGGTCGGTGTCCTCGATCCGCAGCACCAGCTCCCCACCGTCGTGGCGTGCCGCCAGCCAGTTGTAGAGAGCGGTGCGGGCACCCCCGATGTGGAGGGCGCCGGTCGGCGAGGGCGCGAATCTGAGGCGCGGAGCGGGCACGGCGGGGCATGTTTCCACAGGCCGCCCCCGTGGCGGGTAGCCCTCCACCGAATGTCGGATATATCCATCTTCGACTATTTTGTGGAGCCTGTTCAATCGGTAAGCCGATCGGGATGGGAGAAAGCGAGAAAAGCCAGCCCCCGTTCTACGAGCGCCGCGCGTTCCAGGGAACCGCGGCGATCGTCGCCCTGGCCACCGCCCTGCTGGCACTCGTCGGGCCGCTCAAGGGAGTGGTCGACGACCTCTTCCCCAGCACCGAACCGGTCACCTGGGTCGAGGTCGTCCTTGATACCTCGGAAGCGATGGATGAGGAATTCGACGGGGTGACGAAGCTCGAGGCGGCCAACCAGGCGATCCAGAAGGCGGTCAAGGAACTCGACAACTCAGGTCTGGGCCTGCGCCGCACCGCCACCACCTGCGGCGGGGAAAGCGAACAGGTAGTGCCGCTTGGCGGCGATCACGGCGACGACGTGGTCGAGGAAGCGCGGGAGCTGCGCCCCGAGGGCGAATCGAGCATCGTCGACGCCGTGGTCGGCGGCCTGGAGGAGTTCAACCGCGAACCGATGGCCAGCCGCGGCCCGAAGAGCAGGCAGCTGTTGGTCTTCACCACCGCGGCCGGCGAGTGCTCCGACGACGACTTGGCGGAAGAACTGAAGGAGACGCTCGAGGGCGCGGACATCAGCGCGGCGAGCAGGGTGGAACTGATCGCGCTTGGCGCGTCGAGCGCTGAAAAGCAGCAGCTGGAGGAGTTCAAGGTCGCCCTTGGCGAGCGCGCCAACGTGGACCTCTACACCCCCGAGGACACCGAAGAACTGAACGATGTCGCGACCAAAGTGGGCGCCCAAACCGACGCCGTGGATGAGGTCTTGGAGGAGCAACGGGAGGACGGCCTCTACCCGCAGGAATAGGATGCCGCCCCGATGCTGATCGGGGCCCACGTCTCCACCTCCGGCGGACTCGCGAAGGCGATCGAGCGCGGCAGCGAGCGCGGCTGCGAATCGATCCAGATCTTCAACCAGAGCCCGCGCATGTGGCGGCCGACCAAGTACGGCGAGGAGGACTTCGCCGCCTTCCGCGAGGCGATGGACGCCTCCCCGATCGAAGCGGTGGTGATCCACGCCGTCTACCTGATCAACTGCGCGACGCGAGATCGTGAGCTGCGGGTGAAGTCGCTGGCCTCGCTGACCCACGCCCTGCGCATCGGCGACGCGATCGGCGCCGACGGCGTCGTCCTCCACCCCGGCGCCCAGAAAGGCGAGGCGCACGGGCCCTCGATGAAGCGCGCCGCCAAAGTGATCGCCGCGGCGGTCGCCGACAGCGAGAGCTGCCCCTTGCTGCTCGAGCAGACCGCCGGGCACAAAGGCCTGCTGGGCCGCGACTTCGACGAGACCGCCGAGCTGATCGAGCTGGCCGGGAGCGGCGAGCGACTCGGCCTCTGCCTCGACTCCTGCCACCTCTTCGTCCAGGGCTACGACGTCACCGACGCCGACCACCTCAGCGCGATCGTCGACGAAGCCGACGAGAAGGTCGGGCTCGAGCGCCTGCGCTGCCTGCACGTCAACGACGCCGCCGCCCCACTCGGCTCCTGCCGCGATCGCCACGCCAACCTCGGCAAGGGCGAGATGGGCAAGCAGGGCCTCGCCGCCTTCCTCTCTGAGCCCCGCTTCGAGGGCCTCCCCGCCACGCTGGAGACTCCGGGCCCTGACAAGAAAGGCGCCGACCGCAAGGAAGTCCTCGCCGCCAAGCGCCTCCGCAAAGCGGGCTTGAAGAAGCGTCAGGGCTAGGGTGGCGATCCGCTCTCGCGTGAATTGCGTGTCGCACGGCCTGCGGCCTTAGCGACCATGTCTGAGCGCAGCTAACGCCGCACGATCACGAGATTGCATATCGCCGCTTCGCGACATTCCCGCGAGAGCAGATCGCCACCCTCTACGAAGCTCACCTTTCTTCCGGTGCGCCTTTCCCGTCTCAGAGACGGATAAAGCGCACCGGAAGGGAGTTCGGGCGCGTCTTTCGCGGTGGGCCGGTGGTCCTCTGGGCGAATGTGGCCGTAGGCCGCGACATGCAATCTGGTTACTGCGCGGCGGAGCCGCGCTCCTACATCGTCGCTAAGCGCGCGCAGCGCGCGTGCGACATCAATTCGACCAGAGGACTACCGGTCCGCCGCGAGCTTGCCGCTATCGAATCTGGAGGCCGGAGATCGCGCGGGAAATGACCAGGCGCTGGATCTCGGAGGTGCCCTCGAAGATCGTGTAGATCTTGGCGTCGCGGTGCATGCGCTCGACCGGGTACTCGCGGGTGTAGCCGTTGCCGCCGAGGATCTGGATCGCGCGCTCGGTCGACCAGACGGCGACCTCGCCGGCCTTGAGCTTCGACATCGAGCCCTCGGCGTTCTCGAACTTCTGCCCGTTGCGGCCCATCCAGGCGGCGCGCCAGACGAGCAGGCGGGCGGCGTCGATCTCCATCTTCATGTCGGCCAGGGTGAAGGCGATCGACTGGTTGTCGATGATCGGGCGGCCGAATTGTTCGCGCTCTTTGGCGTACTCGAGCGCGTACTCGTAGGCGGCGCGGGCGATCCCGATCGCCTGGGCGCCGACCGTCGGGCGGCTCGCCTCGAAGGTCTGCATCGCCGCCTGTGATTTCGAGCGCTTGCCCTCGCGCACGCGCGCCAGCCGCTCGTCGAGCTTCTCTTTGCCTCCCAGCAAGCAGGCGCCCGGCACGCGGCAGTCATCGAGGTGGACGTCGGACGTGTGCGAGGCGCGCAGGCCGTGCTTCTTGACCTTGGCGCCCTGCTCGCAGCCCTTGGTCCCGGGTGGGACCACGAAGGCCGCGTGCCCCCGCGAGCGCAGCTCGCGATCGACCGAGGCGATGACGACGTGGACGTCGGCGATGCCGCCGTTGGTCGCCCAGGCCTTCTGGCCGTTGAGCACCCACTCGTCCTTCGCCTCGTCGTACTTGGCGGTGGTCCGGATCGCCGACACGTCTGAGCCGGCGTCCGGCTCCGAGGAGCAGAAGGCTGCCACCTTCGGCTCCTCCGCGGTGCCGAAGCACTGCGGTATCCACTCGCCCATTTGCTCCGGGGTTCCCTGCCCGAAGATCGCGGCGACTGCCAGCGAGGTGCCCATGATCGCCATGCCGATGCCGGCATCGCCCCAGAACAGCTCCTCGTTGGCGATGGGAAGGGTCAGGCCGCTGTCGTCGGCCCAGAACTGACCCAGCGCTTCGAAGCCGTAGAGGCCGATCTTGGCCGCCTCCTGGATCACCGGCCAGGGCGTCTCCTCGCGCTCGTCCCACTCCTCGGCGGCGGGGCGCATGACGCCCTCGGCGAAGCCGTGCACCCAATCGCGGATGTCCTTCTGGTCCTGGTTCAGCTCGAGGGTGAACTTGGGGCCGTCCGACCCGCCGTCACCCGCGGTTGCTTCCGCGACCAGCTGCTCCGCCTCTGCCACCGGAGAATCGCTCATTGCGCCGAATATTACACGGAACGATGTCGCCTTAGGTCGTCAAACGCCCGGCGACTCTTGGGCGAGGTCGCGCAGGTCGAAGGCGCGCAGGCCCTCGGGCCCACCGTCGGTGTGGTCGAAGAAGCGGCGGTTGACGCAGTCGTACTCGGCGCCGTCGCCGGAGTAGGCGCGCTCGACCTCGAACGGGCAGTGGGGCAGTGCCCTGCCGGTCATCTTGACCCCGCCGAAGCCACCCGGCTGCAGGACCGCGTCGAGCTCGACGCGGGCGCCGAAGACCCCCTGCATGCAGCCGACGTACTGGGTGTCGGTCAGCGAGTCGACGACGCTGTAGAGATAGCGGCAGCCCAGTTCGACGCAGCCGCGCGGCTCGACCATCTTGTCGCAGAACGAGCGACACTGGCGACACTCACCGGTCTTCTCGCGCGTAACGGGCACGGAAGAAGTCTAGGCGGCCAAGGAGTCGGCCCCCAGCACGTGATCGAGCTCCCCCATCAGCTTGCTGGAGCGGCGCACTCTGAAGCGATCGCCGAGCGCCAGCTCCGTAGCGGCGCCGTCTGAGTGGGAGATCGCGAGCGTTACCGGGGCATCGCCCCTGTGCCCCTCGATCACGGCCTTCAGTTCCTCGATCAGGTGCGGATCATCGAAGCGGGAGGCGGCGATCGTCAGCCGCAGCGGCTCGGCAGGCGCGTTGGCGGCGGCGCTGGCGCGGGCGATCTCCTCGTTGTCGGGCTCGAAGCGCTCGGCCTCCTGGACGACGAGCTTGGTCTCGCCGCGGTCCTTGTGGTCGATGCGACCGCGGACGAGGACGACGGCGTCGGGCTCGATCGCCCCCGCGCTCTCCGCCTGATCGGCCTTGAAGACGAGCATCTCGACCTGACCCTCGACGTCGTCGAGCGTCGCGAACATCATCTGGTTGCCGCTCTTGGTGCGGATCTTCTTGCAGTCGGTGACGATCCCGCCGACGGTCACCCAGGCGCCGTCCGACTTGTGGGCGAGGTCGGCGAGGCCGCAATCGACGCGGGCGCGCAGCGCCTCGCGCACTTCCGAGAGCGGGTGCGAGGAGAGGTAGGTACCGAGCGTCTCCTTCTCCATCGCGAGCAGCTCGCGGCGCTCGAACTCGGCGGCCGAGATCGGCGGCCGGTGCTGGGCGCTGGCGCTCCCCTGCCCGGCACCGCCGTCCCCCCCATCGCCGAAGTCGAAGATCGAGCCTTGGCCGAGCTGCGCGTCCTCCTGCGCTTTCTGTCCCGCCGACTGGGCCGCCGGCAGCGCCTCGAGCATCCCTTTGCGGGTCGCCCCGGTCGAGTCGAGCGCGCCGCACTTGACCAGGCATTCGATCGCTCGTTTGTTGACCGCGCGCGAGTCGACCCGCTCGCAGAAGTCCCAGATCGAAGCGATCTCGCTGTCCTCGCGCGCCCGCAGGATCGCCTCGACGGCGCTGTGGCCGACGTTCTTGACCGCGTCGAGGCCGAAGCGGATCGCGTTCTCGGTGACGACGAAGTCGTGGTCGGAGGCGTTGACATCGGGGGGCAGCACGTCGATCCCCATCTCCTCGCAGCGGTTGACGAAGAAGGGGACCTTGTCCTTGGTGTTCATCACCGAGGAGATCACCGCCGCCATGTACTCGGCCGGGTAGTTCGCCTTCAGGTAGGCGGTGCGGTAGGAGATCAGCCCGTAACAGGCGGCATGCGACTTGTTGAATGAGTAGTCGGCCGCCGCTTCGTTCAGCTTCCAGAGGTCGGAGGCGACGTTGGAGGCGGTGTCGGAGGCGGCCAGCCCCTGCATGAACTTGTCCTTCATCGTCGCCATCAGGTCGCGCTTCTTCTTGCCGATCGCCTTGCGCAGGTCGTCCGCCTCGGCGCCCGAGAAGCCCGCCATCGAGCGGGCGATCTCCATCAACTGCTCCTGGTAGATGACGCAGCCGTGCGTCTCCTCGGTGATCGCCCGCAGGCGCGGGTCCGGGTAACGCACCGTGGAGGGGTCCTTCTTGCCCTTCGCGTAGGCGGGGATGTATGCCATCGCCCCGGGCCGGTAGAGGGCGCCGAGGGCGACGATGTCGGCGAACTCGGTCGGGCCGACCTTGCGGAGCGCGTCGCGCATTCCCTCCGACTCGAACTGGAAGACGCCGGTCGAGTCGCCTTTGGCGAGCATCTCGTACGTCTTGGCGTCGTCGATCGGGATCTTCTCCATCTCGACCCACTCGCCGCGCGAGCGCTCGATGATCGCGACCGCGTCCTCGATCACGTCGAGGTTGCGCAGGCCGAGGAAGTCCATCTTGAGCAGGCCGATCTCCTCGATCGGGCCCATCGAGTACTGGGTCACGACCTTGTACTGGCGCTCCGCCTTGCCGCCCCCGCTGCCGTTGGCCCCGGCGGGGGCGCTGCGGTCCTCGGCCAGCTGCAGCGGCACGATCTCCTGCAGCGGCCGGTCAGCGATCACCACGGCGGCGGCATGGATCGAGTTGTTGCGGATGATCCCTTCGAGCCCCTGGGCGACGTCGATGATCCGTTTCGAGTCGGGCTCGGAGTCGTAGGTCTGTTTCAGCTCCTGGCCCGGCTTCAGGCATTCCTCGAAGGAGGGGCTGCGGCCCATGATCGGCTCGGGGATCTGCTTGGCGAGGCGGTCGCCGCTGCCGTAGTCGAAGCCGAGCACGCGGGCGGCGTCGCGGGTCGCGGCGCGCGGCGCCATCTTGCCGAAGGTGACGATCTGGGCGACCGACTCGCGGCCGTACTTCTCGCCGACGTAGCGGATCACGCGCTCGCGGCCGCGCACCGAGAAGTCGATGTCGATGTCCGGCATCGATTTGCGGCCCGGGTTGAGGAAGCGCTCGAAGAGCAGGTCGTTCTCGAGCGGGTCGAGGTCGGTGATCTTGAGGCTGTAGGAGACGATCGAGCCGGCCGCCGAGCCGCGGCCCGGGCCGACCGCGATGCCGTTCTCCTTGGCGTAGCGGATGAAGTCCCAGACGATCAGGAAGTAGGAGGAGAAGCCCATCTCCTCGATCACGCCGAGCTCGAACTCGAGCCGCTCGATCGCCTCGGCCGGGGGCGGGTCGCCGTAGCGGGCGCGCAGGCCCTCGGCGGCGATCCGGCGCAGCATCTGCTCCGGCTCGGAGCCATCCTCGGTCGGGTAGCGGGGCAGCAGCAGCTTGCCGAGCTCGATGTCGATCTCGCAACGCTCGGCGATCTCCAGCGTGGTCGGCACCGCCTCCGGCCACTCGGCGAAGGACTCGGTCATCTCCTCGTTGCTCTTGAGGAAGAACTCGTTGGTGTCGAAGCTCATCTTCGGCGCCTCGAGGGTCGACTTGGTCTGCACGCAGAGCAGCGCCGCGTGGTTGTCGAAGTCCTCGCGCCGCAGGTAGTGGACGTCGGCGGTGCCGACCAGGGGCCGGTTCAGCTCGCGGGCGAAGCGGACGATCCCCTCGTTGGCCTTGTCCTGCTCGGCGATGCCGTTCTTCTGCACCTCGAAGTAGACCTGCTCGGGGCCGAAGGCCTGGACCAGGTCGTCGAGGTGGGCGCGGGCATCGTCGGCCCGCTCTTCGATCAGGCGGCGGCAGAAGCGCGACTGCAGGCAGCCGGTGAGGACGATGACGCCCTCGGCGTGGGCGGCGAGCAGCTCCATGTCGACGTTGGCCTTGCCGCGCGAGAAGCCCTGCAGGAAGCCGGCCGAGGTGAGTTTGACCAAGTTGGCGAAGCCGGCATCGCTCTCGGCCAGCAGGGTGAGGTGGTTACGCTCGTATTTGGGCTTCTCTTTGATCCCCGCGACGTCGTCGACGAGGTAGGCCTCGAGGCCGGCGATCGGCTTGATCCCGTGCTTCCTGCAGGCCTTGTAGAGGTCGACGGCCCCGTTCATCACGCCGTGGTCGGTCAGCCCCAGGGCCGGCTGTTCGAGCTCCGCCGCCCGCGCCGCCATCGCCTCGATCTTGCAGGCGCCGTCGAGCAGCGAGTACTCGCTGTGGGCGTGGAGATGGGCTGCGGCAGAGCTGCTCACGGAAGCGCCGATGATGGCAACCGAGGCAGATGGCAACGCTCACGGAAAGCGCGTCTTGCGGGCTAATGCGTGTCTAAATTCGCGCTAAAAGGCTGCGGAGGTCAGACCACAACCGGGCTAACATCGTTGCGATGCTTGGCAGCGAGGGTGACAGCGAGGGTCGGGTCCTGGTCGTCGAGGACGACGAGGAGATCGCCGACGTCCTGCGGCGTTCGCTGCGCGGCGAGGGCTACGAGGTGCGGGCCGCGGGCGACGGGGTCGAGGCGCTCGACGTCGCCGCCGGGTTCCTGCCCGACCTGGTCGTGCTCGACCTCGGGCTGCCGCGCATGGACGGCGTCGAGGTCTGCCGGCGGCTGCGCGCCGACAGCGACGTGCCGATCCTGATGCTGACCGCGCGGGCCGAGACCGAGGATCGCGTCGGCGGCCTCGACAGCGGCGCCGACGACTACCTGACCAAGCCCTTCGAGCGGGTCGAGCTGCTGGCCCGGATCCGCGCCCTGCTGCGCCGCCGTCCGCCGCGCGGCTCCGCCTCGCTGACGGTCGGAGAGCTGACACTCAACCCCGATCGCCGTGAGGTGCGCCACGGCGCGCGTGAGATCGAGCTGACCAACCGCGAGTTCGAGCTGCTCGAGTACCTGATGCGCAACGAGCGCCTCGTCGTCTCCCGCGAGCAGCTGCTCGACGAGGTCTGGGGCTACGACCCGATGGCGGCGACCAACACGATCGACGTCTTCATCTCCAACCTGCGCCGCAAGCTCGAGGCGGGCGGCGAGGACCGCCTGCTGCACACCAAACGGGGCGCCGGCTACGTGCTGAAGGAATAACCGGTGCTCGGTCGGCTTCGTCCTCGCAACTGGTCCGTGAGGCGGCGGTTGGCGGCCACCTCCGCCGGCCTGACGATGGCGATCCTGCTGCTCTTCGGCGGCGTGATCGGCGGCGTCGCCAGCGAGCGGATCCGCAGCGACTTCGACCGTGAGGTCGACGTCGCCGCGCAGACCCTGGCCGCCGAACTGCGGATCGTCGACACGCTCAGCGGCTCCTACCTGATCCGCGGCCCGGGCCTCGACGACTTCGCCCTCTCCAACGACGCCACCGTGCGCGTCTTCGACGCTTCCGGGGCGCTGCTCACCGAGAGCAGCGGCGCCGCCGACCTCGGCCCACTCGACCCGGGTGCCGACCGCGTCGGCGGGATGCGGGTGGTGACGGCCCGGATCAGCGGCGGCAGCGGCAGCCTCACCGGCTTCGTCCAGTACGCGCGCAGCATCGAGCACCTCGACTCGACGATCGCGCGGCTCTGGATCTTCATCGCGCTCGGCGTGCTCGGCGGCACTCTGCTCGCCAGCCTCGCCGGCGCCGCGATCGCCTCGCGGGCGATGCGGCCGGTCTCCTCGCTGACCGCCAGCGCCCGCGAGATCGCCGAGACCGGCGACCTCTCCCAGCACATGCCCGAGCCGCGCGTCGACGACGAGGTCGGCGAGCTGGCCCGGACCCTGGAGCGGATGATCCGCTCGCTCGACCTTGCCCGCTCCGAGCGCGAAGCGGCGCTGAAGCGCCAGCGCGAGTTCGTCGCCGACGCTTCGCACGAGCTGCGCACCCCGCTGACCAGCATCCTCGCCAACCTCGAACTGCTGCAGGCCTCGCTGGTGGGGCCCGAGCACGAGGAGGAGCGGGCGATGGTCGAGTCGGCGCTGCGCTCCTCGGGCCGCATGAGCCGCCTCGTCGCCGACCTCCTCCTGCTCGCCCGCGCCGACGCCGGCCGGATCGGCGCCCGCACCCGCTTCGACCTCGCCGAGGTCGCCGGCGCTGCCGCCGCCGAGGTTGCGCCGACGATCGGCGAACGCCAGCTGCGGATCGAGAATCAGGCGCCGATGCCGGTCGACGGCAACCCCGACGAGCTGCACCGGGTGGTCGTCAACCTGCTCGACAACGCCGCCCGCCACACGCCGCCGGGCGCGACGATCGAGCTGCGCCTGCGCGCCGCGGGGGGCGACGCCGTCGTCGAGGTCGCCGACGACGGCCCCGGCGTGCCGGCCGAGCTGCGCGACCAGATCTTCGACCGCTTCGTGCGCGGCGAAGGGCCCGCCGACACCGCAATCGGCGGCGGCAGCGGCCTCGGCCTGGCGATCGTCCGCGCCGTCGCCACCTCACACGGGGGCAGCGCCGAGGTCGGCGAGTCGGAGCGCGGCGGCGCGCTCTTCCGCGTCCGCCTGCCGCTGGCCCGGGCTCAGACCTCGACGACGACCGGCAGGACCATCGGGCGCGACCGCAGCTTGTCGTAGACGAGCTTGGCGATCGCGTCGTGCAGGTCCTCCTGGATCAGGTGCAGCTCACGGGTGCCGGCCTCGGCCGCGTCCTCGAGCGAGTCCTCGACCACGTCCTGGAGCTCTTCGACCAGGGCCCCCTCCCCCCGTCGCCGAAGGCGACGCCGCGCACGATCACCTCGGGGTCGGCGACGACGCTGCCGTCGTCGGCGGAGATCGTCGCGACGACGATGAAGATGCCGTCGGCGGAGATCTCGCGGCGGTCGCGCAGCGCCACGTCGTCGGGCTCGCCGACGTTGAGGCCGTCGACGTAGATGACGCCGCTGCCGATGTCCTCGCCGAAGCGGGCCCCGTCGGCATCGAGCTCCAGCGGCAGCCCGTTGCGGCCCTGGAAGACGTTCTTGGGGTCGACCCCGACCGAGTGGGCGAGCTCCGCGTGCAGGCGCAGGCGTTGGTAGTCGCCGTGGATCGGCATCACGTAGCGCGGCTTGGTCAGGTTGAGCATCAGCTTCAGCTCCTCCTGCCAGCCGTGCCCAGAGGCGTGGATCGGAGCCGTTTTCGCGGTCACCACGGTGGCCCCGATCTCGTAGATGCGGTCGATCGTTTCGTTGACGGCGCGCTCGTTGCCGGGCACCGGCGTCGCCGAGAAGACGACTGTGTCGCCGGAGTGCAGCTCGACGTCGCGGTGGTCGTTGTTGGCCATCCGCCGCAGTGCCGAGAGCGGCTCGCCCTGGCTGCCGGTCGAGATCACGACCACCTTCTCGTCGGGGAAGTCCTCGATCTCACGCGGTTGGATGAAGAGCCCCGAGGGGGCCTTGGCGATGCCGAGGCTGGAGGCGATGTTGAAGTTCTTGCGCATCGAGCGGCCGACCAGGGCGACGCGCCGGTCGAGCGCCACGGCGGCGTCGATCACCTGCTGGACGCGGTGGATGTTGGAGGCGAAGGAGGTGACGATGATCCGCCCCTTGCAGCCGGAGAAGGTCTCCAGCAGGGCCGGGCCGACGCTCGACTCCGAGGGCGCGATGCCGGGGCGGTCGGCGTTGGTCGAGTCGCCGCAGAGCAGCAGCAGGCCGTCGCTGCCGAGCTCGGCGAGCCGCGAGATGTCGGCCGGGCGGCCGTCGACCGGGGTCTGGTCGAACTTGTAGTCGCCGGTGAGCAGGATCTTGCCCAGGCCGGTGCCGAGGATCACGCCGCGCGCGTCGGGGATCGAGTGCGCGAGGTGGACCAGCTCGAGCTCGAAGGGGCCTGCCTGCACCGCCTTGCCCGCCGGCAGCTCCTCCAGCGGCGCGTCCTTGAGCTTGTGCTCGTCGAGCTTCGAGCGGACCATGCCGACGGTCAGCATGCCGCCGTAGATGACCGGCGGCATGCCGATCTCGCGCAGCACGTAGGGCAGCGCCCCGACGTGGTCCTCGTGGCCGTGGGTGAGGACGATCGCCTCGATGTCCTTGGCGCGCTCGCGCAGGTAGGAGAAGTCGGGCAGGACGAGGTCGACGCCGAGCATCTCGGCGGTCGGGAACATCAGGCCGGTGTCGACGACGACGATGCGGCCTTCGTACTCGACCACGGTCATGTTCTTGCCGATCTCGCCCAGGCCGCCGAGCGGCAGTACGCGCAGCTTCGGGGAGCTCATCGAATCAGGCCACCGCGACGCCGGCCGCGCCGAGCGCCTCGCGCACGGTCGCGCGCTGGTCCGCGTCGAGCTCGAAGAGGGGCAGCCGCAGGCCGCCATGGGGGATCAGCCCGGTCATCTCCAGGGCCGCCTTCAGCGGGATCGGGTTGGTGACGAAGCCCATCACGTCGTAGGCGGGCCGCAGCTTGGCGTCGATCTCGCGCGCGCGGTCGAGGTCGCCGGCCTGGGCGGCGTCCCACATCTCCCGCATCCCCTCGCCGACGACGTGCGAGGCGACGAGGATGCCCCCGGCGCCGCCCATTTCCAGCGTGCGCAGGAAGACGTCGTCGTTGCCGGCCAGCACGGCCATGCCCTCGATCGGCTCGAGCTCGTCGTTGTTGGCCTGCTTGACCCCGACCACACCGTCGATCTTGGCCAGCTCCGCCAGTTCGCCCGGGTCGACGTTGATCACCACCCGTGAGGGGATGTTGTAGGCGATCAGCGGCAGACCGGGGACCGCGGCGGCGATCGCCTCGTAGTGGGCGCGAATCCCGGGGAAAGTGGGCTTGTTGTAGTACGGCGTGACGACCAGGGCGCCGTCGGCGCCGGCCTCGGCAGATGCCTTGGTCAGCTCGACCGAGTGGCGCGTGTCGTTGGTGCCGGTGCCGCAGATCACCGTCGCCTCGCCGCCGATCTCGTCGACTATCGCCGCCAGCAGGGCGATGTGCTCCTCGTCGTCGAGGGTCGCGGCCTCACCGGAGGAGCCGGCGACGACGACGCCGTGCGAGCCGTGGGTGATCAAGTAGGTCGCGAGCTTGCGCGCGGCGGCCTCGTCCACACCACCGTCCTCCCGGAACGGGGTCGCCATCGCCGTCAGCACGCCTTCGATGCCAGCCATGGCCGCAGCCTAAGTGATCGGCTCGTCCAAGTGTCCGCGCGCCGTGAGGCTGACCGCGCCGAAACCTACGATCCCCGCTCTGAATACCGCTTTGTGTATTCGCATTCCCCCCTAGACAGCAAGGAGAAGCAATGTCGAAGTCCTGGGCCAAACGGCCCTCCCCCGCCCTGATGATCTCGCTCCTGGCGCTATTCGTCGCCCTCGGCGGCAGCGCCTACGCGGCGAAGAAGGTCGGCACCAAGGAAATCAAGAACAACGCGATCACCGCGGCGAAGATCAAGAAAGGCGCGGTGACGACGCCGAAAATCAAGGACGACGCGATCACCGGCGCGAAGATCGCCGAGGCCTCGCTTGGCTCGGTGCCCAACGCCCAGCACGCGGCGACGGCGGCGAATGCCACCACCGCGACCAAGGCGGGTAGTGCCACGAACGCGGAAAACGCGACGAACGCCGAGAACTTCAGCCGCTACTTCACCACCGGGCTGCGCAAGGTCGCGTTGAATCAGACGGCCGAGCTCGCCAAGGCGGGGCCGTTCACGTTTTATGGCAGCTGCAAAGACACCGGCGGCGGGAACCATGAAGCGCGGACGTTCATGACGACCTCGGAGCCGAAATCGCTGATGAGCTCGTACACGAGTTCATACGAGGAATTCAACTTCGAACCGGGAACCGAGGCCGAACTCGGCGAGTACGCGAGCAGGACGACGCCGTACTGGAGTTGGGACGAATACTCCTATGACGCCGAATGGACCGCCATCGACGCGGCCGGGACCATGGTCCTCTACGGGGTGGCCGCCAACGGCGTCCACGTCCTGGGGTCGGCCTGCGTCTTCAACCTGGCCTGGACCAACGCCGGCTGAAGAAGCTCTGGGGTGAGTCAGTCAGGCGCCGGCGAAGGTCGGCGCCTGACGCTCGGCCCAGGGCACCGCCTGCTCGAGCTGCGCGGCGACCCGCAGGAGGATGTCCTCGCGGCCCAGGGGCGCGACGAACTGGACGCCGACCGGCAGCCCGGCCTCGCTCCAGTGCAGCGGCAGCGAGATCGCCGGCTGGCCGCTGGCGTTGAAGGCGGCGGTGAAGCAGCCGCAGAGGAAGGCGCGCTCGAAGGCCACCATCGGGTCTGGGCCGGAGTCGTCGAAGCTGCCGAGCGGCGGCGGTGGCTCGCCCATCGTCGGCGTCAGCAGCAGGTCGAAGCCCGACTCGTGGATCCCGGCCAGCATCCGGCTCAGCACCTGGTGCTGGCCGATCGCCATCAGGTACTCGCCGGCGCTGTGGCGGCGGCCGGCCTCGGCCAGCGCCCAGGTCAGCGGCTCGACGTCGTCAGCGCCGATCACCTGACCGGTCGCCATCCCGAGCTGGTCGAGGGCCTGGGCCTGACCGGCGGCCCAGCGCACGAGGAAGGGTTGGACCAGGTCGAGGCTGCGCAGCGTGCTCAGGTCCGGTTCCTCGACCTCGTGGCCGAGGTCTTCGAGGCTCTTCGCCGCCGACTTGACCGCGGTGACGACCTCGGGGTCGGCCTCGCGCTCGATCAGGGTCTCGGTCGAGAGCGCGATCCGCAGCTTGCCGGGGTCGGCGCCGACCTCCTCGGTGTAGGGGCGCAAGGGCGGGGGCGCCACGTAGGGGTCGCCCGGCGCCGGGCCGTGAACGGCCTCGAGGATCGCCGCCGTGTCGCGGACCGAGCGTGAGACGACGAGCTCGGCGGTCAGCCCCGACATGAAGTCGCCCGCGAGCGGGCCCTCGCTGGTCCGCTGGCGGCTCGGCTTGAGGCCGACCAGGCCGCAGTTGGAGGCGGGGATGCGGATCGAGCCGCCGCCGTCGTTGGCGTGCGCCATCGGCACCATGCCGGCGGCGACCGCGGCCGCCGAGCCGCCGCTGGAGCCGCCGGCGCTGTGACCCAGGTCCCAGGGGTTGCGGGTGGCGCCGTAGGCGCGCGGCTCGCTGGTCGGCAGGATGCCGAGCTCGGGCGCGTTGGTCTTGCCGATCGTGACCAGCCCGGCGGCGCGGAAGCGCTGCCCCAGGTAGGTGTCCATCGGGGCGCGGAAGTCGCGGTCCTTGAGGTACTGCATCCCGAGGTGGAGCGGCTGCCCGGCGAGCGCCGCGCCGAGGTCCTTGTAGAGGAAGGGGACGCCCTTGAAGGGGCCGTCGGGGAGGTCCCCGCGGGCTTCGGCGAGGCCCTCCTCGAAGAGCTCGTGGATCACCGCGTTGACCTCGCCGTTGGTCGCCTCGATGCGGGCGATCGCCGCTTCGGCGAGCTCGACCGGGCTCGCCTCACCGCCGCGGACCAGCTCCGCCTGCGCGGTCGCGTCAAGCCCTGCCAGCCCGTCCCCCATGGGCAGAAAGCTACAGGAGGTGCTCGAGGCCGACCGTGAAGCGGTCGGGCAGGCCGCCGACCTCGCGCACGGCGAGGACGACGCCGGGCATGAAGGAGCTGCGGTCGATCGAGTCGTGGCGGAGGCTGAGCGTCTGCCCCTCGCCGCCGAAGACGACCTCCTGGTGGGCGACCAGGCCGGGCAGCCGCACCGAGTGGATCGGCTCGTGCACGTTGCCGCCGGCGGCGCGGATCAGCTCCGCCGTCCGCTTCGCCGTGCCCGAGGGGGCGTCGAGCTTGCGGTCGTGGTGCAGCTCGACGATCTCGCACTCGGGCATGTGGCGGGCGATCGTCTGCGCGACCTCCATCAGCAGCACGGCGCCGATCGCGAAGTTGGGGGCGACGAAGCAGTTCGCCTCGCTCTCCTCGGCGGCCGCGCGCAGGGCGTCGAGGTCGAAGCCGGTGGCGCCGACGACGACGTGGACGCCGGCCTCGAGGCAGGCGATGGAGTTGGCCAGCACCGTGTCCGGGGTGCTGAACTCGACGCAGACGTCGGCCTCGCCGAGGACGTCGACCAGCTCGACCCCCAACGCCGGGTCGGCCCTGCCGGTCACCTCCATGCCGTCGGCCGCCTCGACCGCCTCGCAGACGGTGCTCCCCATGCGCCCGGCGGCGCCGGAGACGACGACCCGGATCATGCCGCCGCCAACGCCTCGCTGACGGGGGCGAGCGCCTTGCGGAAGCACTCCTCGTCGCGGCCGACGCAGGCCGCCGAGAGGCGCTCGGCGCCGTAGAGCTCGGCCGCCAGCTCGCTGAGCTGCTCGACGCTGACCGCGTCGACCTTGGCCAGCATCTCGTCGAGGCTGTCGATCGGCAGCCCGAACAGGGTGGCGCGCGAGATCCGCGTCATCCGCGCCGCGGTCGACTCCGAGGAGAGCACGAGGCGGCCCTTGACGCTCTCCTTGGCCCGCGCCAGCTCCTCGGCCGAGACCGGCTCGCTGCGCAGCCGCTCGAGCTCGGCGCCGATCACAGCGCAGGCCTCCTCGACGTTGTCCTCGCGGGTGCCGACGTAGGTGGCGACCATCCCCGTGTCGGTGTACTGCTCGTTGTAGGAGCCGACCGAGTAGGCGAGGCCGCGCTTCTCGCGCACCTCGCGGAAGAGGCGCGAGGAGGTCGAGCCGCCGAAGATCGAGTCGAGCACGGCAAGCGGGTAGCGGCGCTCGTCCTCGCGGACGATGCCGGTCGCGCCGAAGCAGATGTGGTACTGCTCGGTGTCCTTGGGGTAGAAGCGCAGCCGCGACTCGCCGTCGGCGGTGACCGACTTGGTCCCGTCGCCGCCGCTCGGCGGTGAGACCAGGCGCTCGGCGAGCGCCACGATCCGCTCGTGGTCGAGGTGGCCGGCGGCGCCGACGACGACGTGGGCACCGGTGTAGCGCTGGGCGCGGTAGGCCTCGATCTCGGGGACCGGGATCGAGGAGATCACCTCGGCCTCGCCGAGCACGCGGCGGCCGAGCGGGTGCTCGCCGAAGACGGCGCCGGCGAGGATGTCGTGGACGCGGTCCTGGGGCTCGTCCTCGTACATCGCGATCTCCTCCAGCACGACGTCGCGCTCGGAGTCGATTTCGGGATAGGTCGGGGCCAGCAGCATTTCCGCCAGCAGGTCGAAGACCTCCTCGGTGTGCTCGTCGAGGAAGCGGGCGTGGAGGTGGGTCGTCTCCTTGCCGGTCGCCGCGTTGACCGAGGCGCCGAGCCCGTCGAAGCGCTCGGAGATCTCGATCGCCGAGTAGCGCTCGGTGCCCTTGAACAGCAGGTGCTCGAGGAAGTGCGAGACGCCGGCCTGGGCTGGCGTCTCGTTCCTGGAACCGGTGCGAACCCAGAGCCCGAGCGCGACGGAGCGCACCGAGGGAACCTCCTCGGTGACGACCCGTGCGCCCGAGCCGAGCTCAGTGATCCGTGCGTCGCTCAAGACCTGGGACGCCGCTCACGCTCGCGCCTGCGGCCGCCCCCGCCACCACCGCGTCCACCGCGGTCGCGGTCGCCGCCGTTACGGCGCTGGCCACCGTCGCCGGAACCGACCTCGGCCAGCTCCTCGGCCGATTTGCCAGCGACCGAGGGGTCGTCCGAGAGGCGCAGCCCGATACGGCCGCGCTCGCGGTCGACCTCGACCACGGTGACGTCGATCACGTCGCCGGAGCTGAGCACGTCGTCGACCGAGTCGACCCTCTCCCCCGGCTTCACGTTGGAGATGTGGAGCAGCCCGTCGGTGCCCTTGACCAGCTCGACGAAGGCGCCGAAGGTCGTCGTCTTGACGACCTTGGCGGCGTCGTAGCGATCGCCGATCTCGGCCTCCTTGGTCATCGACTCGATCCGGGCGACGCACGCTTCGACCAGTTCCCCGGTCGGCGCGTAGATCCGGATCGTGCCGTCGTCCTCGACGTCGATTTCGGCCTCGAACTCCTCGCACAGGGCGCGGATCGTTTCGCCGCCTTTGCCGATCACGGCACCGATCTTCTCCTGATCGATCTTGATCGACTCGATCCGCGGCGCGTGCTTGGAGAGCGTCTCCCGCGGGCCGTCGATCGCCTCGGCCATCTTGCCGAGGATGAACTGGCGGCCCTCGTTGGCCTGGGCGAGCGCGTCGCGCAGGATGTCGAAGGTGACGCCGGTGATCTTGATGTCCATCTGCAGGGCGGTGATGCCCTCGGCGGTGCCGGCGACCTTGAAGTCCATGTCGCCGAGGTGATCCTCGACGCCGGCGATGTCGGTGAGGACGATGTAGTCGTCACCCTCCTTGATCAGGCCCATGGCGACACCGGCAACCGGCGCCGTGACCGGCACGCCCGCCGCCTGCAGCGCCATCGAGGAGGCGCAGACCGAGCCCATCGACGAGGAGCCGTTGGACTCCAGCGTCTCCGAGACGACCCGGATCACGTAGGGGAAGTCCTCCTCGCTGGGGACGGTCGCCACCAGCGCCCGCTCGGCGAGCGCCCCGTGGCCGATGTCACGGCGCTTCGGGCCGCGCATGAAGCCGGCCTCCCCGACCGAGAAGGGCGGGAAGTTGTAGTGGTGCCAGAATTTCTTCGACGTCTCCAGCCCGAGCGTGTCGATGCGCATGTCCATGCGCGTCGTGCCCAGCGCCGCGTTGGAGAGGATCTGCGTCTCACCGCGGGTGAAGAGCGCCGAGCCGTGCACGCGCGGGGAGATGTCGACCTCGCACTCGATCGGCCGGATCTCGTCCTGGGCGCGACCGTCGGGGCGCTTCTTGTCGACGGCGATCGCCTTGCGGATCGTGTCCTTCTCGATCGAGTTGATCGCGGCCTTGACCTCGGACTTGCGTGCCGGGTCAGCCTCGCCGTCGTCGCTCTCCGGCGCGTACTTGGCGACCACCTCGTCCTTGACCTCGTCGATCGCCTCGTAGCGCTCGAGCTTGCCCTCGGTGGCGATCGCGTCGACCAGAGCCTGGCCGTGGGAGGCGCGGATCTCGCTGAGCAGGCCCTCGTCGATGCTCGGGGCCTCGACCTCGATCTTCTCCTTGCCGACCTTCTGCTGCAGCTCCTCCATCGCGGCGACGAGCTTCTTGATCTCGGCGTGGGCGATGTCGAGCGCGTCGAGGATCTCCTGCTCGGTGACGCCGCTGGCGCCGGCCTCGACCATCAGGATCGCCTCGGCGGTGCCGGCGACGATCAGGTCGAGATCGAGCTCGGCGTGATCCTCCTCGTCGGGGTTGACGACGAAGTCGCCGTCGAGCTTGCCGATCCGCACCGCGCCGACGTGGTCGGCAACCGGGACCGGCGAGATCGCCAGCGCCGCGGAGGCGCCGTTCATCGCCAGGATGTCGTAGGGGTGGACCTGGTCCACCGACATCGGGATCGCGACCAGCTGGGTCTCGTAGTGCCAGCCCTTGGGGAAGAGCGGCCGGATCGGGCGGTCGATCATACGCGCGGTCAGCGTCGCCTTCTCGCTCGATTTGCCCTCGCGGCGGAAGAACGAGCCGGGGATTTTGCCCGCGGCGTACATCCGCTCCTCGATGTCGACCGTGAGGGGAAGGAAGTCCACGTCGCGAAGGCTGCCGACGGTTGCGGTGCAGAGCACCATCGTGTCGCCGGCCTGAACCACGACCGCGCCACCCGCCTGCTTCGCGAGTTTTCCGGTCTCGAAGGAGATCTGGCTGTCGCCGACATCCGCCGAGACGCGGGTTACGTCAAACATGCTCATTTAGTTGTCCTACCTCCGGCCACCCGGATGGTGGCCATATGCATTCAGAACTCTCGTTCTCTAACGCAGGGAAGGGTACAGACCGCCGTCAGGCAAGCGCGTCGAGGATGACGCCCGGGGAGGGAATCTCCAACGGCGTTGGCGACTCGTGCACCCACTCGACTCGACCATCGGCGTCAATCAGGACCAGCGAGCGGTTGCCGTGGCCGGTCTGCTCGATGTAGGCGCCGTAGGCCCGGGTGACCTCGCCCTTGGGCTCGAAGTCGGCGAGCAGCGGCGTCTCGATTTCGAGCTTCTCCTGGAAGGCCTTGTGGGCGAAGGCGTGGTCGACGCTGATCCCCAGCATCTGCACGTCGGCGGCCTCGATCCGCGGTGCGATGTCCTTGTAGAGGGTGAGCTGGTCGGTGCAGACCGGGCTGAAGTCGAGCGGGTAGAAGACGAGCAGGACGCGGCGGCCGCGGAAGTCGGAGAGCGAGACCTTCTTGCCGTCCTGGTCGCGGAGCGTGAAGTCGGGGGCGGGCTCCCCCGCCGCGATCATCGGCGCAGGCCGAGATCAGCGACCAGGGCGCGGTAGCGCTCGAGGTCGGTGCGCTCGAGGTAGCGCAGCATGCGACGGCGTTTGCCGACCAGCATCAGCAGGCCGCGGCGCGAGTGGTGGTCCTTGGCGTGGCCGCGCAGGTGATCGGTGAGCTCGTTGATCCGCTCGGTGAGCAGGGCGACCTGGACCTCGGCCGAGCCGGTGTCCCCGTCGGAACGCCCGTACTTGCCGATCAGCTCGCTCTTTTTGTCCTTGGTGAGGCTCATGCGTGCGTGAAGCTAGCACAGACGCGCTTCGCGTCCTCGACGTCGATCCGCATCTGGGCGATCAGGTCCTCGACGCCTGCGAAGCGCTTCTCGCCTCGCAGGCGCTCGACGAAGGCGACCCGCATCGTCGTCCCATAGAGATCTTCGGAACGGTCGATCAGGTAGGTCTCGATCAGCACCCCACGGCCGCTGTCGAAAGTCGGCCGCACGCCGACGTTGACCGCCGCCGGGACGCCGTTGGCGAAGGCCGCGTAGACGCCGTGGCCGGGGATCACGAGGCGATCGTCGGGGACGATGTTGGCGGTCGGGAAGCCGAGCTCGCGGCCGCGCTGGTCGCCCTCGACGATCGTGCCCTCGACCATGAAGGGGGCGCCGAGGCAGTGACGAGCTCCCTCCATGTCGCCGGCCGCGACCAGGGCCCGGATGCGGGTCGAGGAGACCGCCTCGCCGTCGACCTCGATCAGCGCCGCGACCCTGGTCTCGAACTCGTCGCAAGCGGCCAGCATCGTCGGGTCGCCCTTGGCCTTGGCGCCGAAGCGGAAGTTCTCGCCGACCGAGACGCGGGTGGCGCCGAGGCGCTCGATCAGGACCTGGTCGACGAACTGCTCGGCGGTGAGGGCGGCAAACTCCCCGTCGAAGGGGATCACGACGAGCTCCTCGACGCCGAGCCCCTCGATCACGTCGCGCTTGACCCCGAAGGGCATGATCAGCTTCGGCAGCGCCGCCGGGTGGATCACCTCGAGCGGGTGCGGGTCGAAGGTGAGCACCGTGTCGGCACCGTCGATCACGGCCTGGTGGCCGAGGTGGACGCCGTCGAAGGTGCCGATCGCGACGTCGCGCTGACGCGGCTCGGCGTCGGGCAGTGAGGTGACCTTGATGCTCATCGCAACGCCTCCCCCGCGGCGGGGACCAGCTCGCCGACCCGCGCGAGGCCGACCTCTTCGCCCGCGTCCTCGACCCGGAAGGGGCCGACCGCGGTGCGGCGCAGCTCGGTGCAGTAGGCGTCGTCGAGGGTCTCGATCAGGGTGCGGACGTAGGTGCCGGTCGAGCACTCGATCTCGTAGCGGGCGCTGCCGGCGTCGTGGCTGAGCAGGTCCGCCCGGTAGACCTCGACGTCGCGCAGCGGCGTCTCCACCGTCTCGCCGCGGTGCGCCTTGCGGTAGAGCCGCTCGCCGCCGACCCGCACGGCCGAGGTCATCGGCACCCGCTGGCGCACGGTCCCGGTCGGCAGCGCCAACGAGTCCGGAACCTTGCCGGTCTCGGTCAGCTCGCCCTCGGGGTCGCCGCTGCTCGAGCGCCAGCCGAGCCGGGCCGTCGCCAGGTAGGTCTTGGGCAGCGCTGTGAGGAAGCGCTGCAGGCGCGTCGCCCGGCCGAGGAGGACGAGCAGCAGGCCGGTCGCGAAGGGGTCGAGGGTGCCGGCGTGCCCGGCTTTGCAGCCGCGTTCGCGTCGTACTCGGCTGACCATCGTGTGCGAGGTTATCCCCGCCGGCTTGTCGCAGAGCAGCAGGGACCCCTCGGCGCTCGCGGCGGACACGTTCAGGGATCGAGCTGGGCGCCGACCTCGGCGCAGAGGAAGGAGACCAACTCGTCGAGCTCGAGGTTGGTCGAGAACCCGGCGGCGCGCTTGTGGCCGCCACCGCCGTTCCGGCGCGCGATCGCCGAGACGTCGACGGTGCCGTCGCTGGAGCGCAGGCTCACCTTGCGGGCGGCGCGGCCGCGTTCGCCGAGATCACGCACCAGGGCGGCGACTTGGGCGCCCTCGATCGAGCGCAGGTGGTCGATTATCCCCTCGGTCATCTCCTCGCCGCCGCCGCTCGCGGCGTAGTCCTCGGCGGTGATGTAGGAGAGGACGAGCTTGCCCTCGCAGCGGCGCTGGATCCCTTCCAGGGCGCGCGAGAGCAGCCGCAGCTTCTCGATCGGCACGTGCTCGTAGAGCCGCCGGTAGGTCTCGTCGACCTGGACGCCGGCGTCGATCAGCTCGGCGGCGATCCGGTGGGTGCGCGCGTTGGTGTTCTCGTACATGAACTTGCCGGTGTCGGTGACCATGCCGACGTAGAGCGCCGCGGCGATCTCCGCCGTGATCTCGGCGCCGAGCAGGACAGCCAGCTCGTAGACGATCTCGGCCGTGCAGGAGGCGTCGACCTCGACCAGGTTGAGGTCCCCGAAGAGGGTGTTGTCGTGGTGGTGGTCGATGTTGATCTTGAAGAGGCCCTCGTCGCTGAGGAAGTCGACCGGCATGCGGTCGATGTTGCCGCAGTCGAGGAAGACGATCGTGCGGTCGGCGAGGTCGGCGGGCGCCTCGTGGAAGACCTCCTCCAGCGGCAGGAAGCGGTACTCGATCGGCAACGGGAACTCCTTCGCGGCGAGGAACATCACCGAGTCCTTGCCGAGCTGGGTGAGCAGCCGGTGCATGCCGAGCAGCGAGCCGAGCGCGTCGCCGTCGGGCCCCTCGTGCGCGGTGAGCAGGAAGCGCTGGCGGGAGCGGATCTCGCTCGCCACCCGCTCCAGCGCGGTTGTGCCGCCGATCTCCGTGCCGGTGTCCGTGGTCTCGCTCACTGGTCCTCGTCCTCTTCTTCGCTGAGCAGGGTGGAGATCCTCACTCCCTGCTCGACGGTCGGGTCGTAATGAAAGGTCAGGGTCGGGGTCCGCTTCATCCGCGTCTCGGCGGCGATCTTCGATTGCAGCACACCGTGCGAGGAGCGCAGCCCGGCCAGGGCCTCCTCGCGCGCCTCCTCCTCACCGAGCACGCTGACGTACACCTTGGCGCTGCGGAGGTCTGGGCTGGTCTCGACGGAGGTCACGGTTACGAAGCCGATCCGAGGGTCGCTCAGTTCGGTGGCGATCGCTGCGCCGATCACCTCGCGCAGCACCTCGTTGATCCGGCGCATGCGAGGAGTGGCCATCCTAATCGAGGGTCTGCTCGACCTGCTTGGTCTCGAAGAACTCCATCACGTCGCCCTCCTTGACGTCGGCGTAGCCGTCGAGGACGATGCCGCACTCCTGGCCCTCCTCGACTTCCTGCACGTTGTCTTTGAAGCGGCGCAGGGAGCCGAGTACCCCGTCCCAAATCACGGTGCCCTCGCGGACCAGGCGGACGCTGGCGTCGCGCTTGACGCGGCCCTCGTTGACGATGCAGCCGGCGATGCGGCCGACTTTCGAGGCCTTGAAGGTCTGTTTGACCTCGGCCTCGCCGAGGATCTCCTCGACCTCGACCGCCTCGAGCATGCCCTCCATCGCGTTGCGCAGGTCTTCGGTGATTTTGTAGATGACCGAGTAGGTGCGGATGTCGACGCCCTCGCGCTCGGCGGCGCGGCGGGCGTCGGCCAGCGGCCGCACGTTGAAGCCGATCACGATCGCTTCGGAGGCCGAGGCCAGCATCACGTCGGACTCGTTGATGCCGCCGGTCTGCGAGTGGATGATGTTGATCCCGACCTGCTCCTGCGGGACTTTGGCGATCTCGTCCTGGAGCGCCTCCAGCGAGCCGGCGACGTCGGCCTTGAGCACGATGTTGAGCTCCTTGATGTCGCCCGCCTGGGCCCTCGAGAAGACCTCCTCGAGGCTGACCTTGCGCGCCTGGCGGCGGGCCAGGGCCTCGGTCTTGAGACGGTTGCCGCGCTCCTGCGCGAGCTGGCGGGCGCGGCGGTCGTTCTCGACCGCGCGCACGTGCTCGCCGGCCTCGCAGACGCCGTCGAAACCGAGCACCTCGACCGGCATGCCCGGCACCGCCTGCTCGACGCGGGCGCCGGTGAAGTCGTGCATCGCCCGCACCCGGCCCCACTGCGGGCCGGCGACGAGCGAGTCGCCGACGGCGAGGGTGCCGCGCTGGACCAGGATCGTGACCACGGGGCCGCGGCCCGGGTCGAGCTGGGACTCGACCACGGTGCCCGAGGCCGGCGCGTCGGGGTTGGCGCCGAGCTCCTCGAGCTCGGAGACGAGCAGGATCATGTCAAGCAGGTTGTCGAGGCCGTCGCGTGTCTTGGCGGAGACGTCGCAGTAGACGGTCTCGCCGCCCCAGTCCTCCGGGGTGAGGCCGTCGGCGGCGAGCTCGTTGCGCACCCGGTCGGGCTGGGCGCCCTCTTTGTCGATCTTGTTGACCGCGATCAGGATCGGCACGTCGGCGGCGCGGGCGTGGTCGATCGCCTCTTTGGTCTGCGGCATCACCCCGTCGTCGGCGGCGACGACGACGACGGCGACGTCGGTGACCTTGGCGCCGCGGGCGCGCATCGCGGTGAAGGCGGCGTGCCCGGGGGTGTCGAGGAAGGTGATCGTCTTCTCCTCGTGGTGCACCTGGTAAGCGCCGATGTGCTGGGTGATCCCGCCGGCCTCGCCGGCCGCGACCTCGGTCTCGCGGATCGCGTCGAGCAGCGAGGTCTTGCCGTGGTCGACGTGGCCCATGATCGTGACCACCGGCGGCCGGTCGACGAGGCTCTCCTCGGCGTCCTCGAACTCGGGCGCCTCGGGCTCCTCCTCGGCGGCGGTGACGATCTCGATCTTGCGGTCGTACTCGTCGGCGATCGCCCGGATCGACTCGTCGGTGAGAGTCTGGGTGAGGGTCGCCATCTCTCCCATCGTCATCAGCTTCTTGATCACCTCGGCGCTGCCCAGACCAAGCAGCTCGGCGACCTCGCGCACGGTGGCGCCGGAGTTGACCCGGGTCGCCTCAGGCTCGGCCGGCGCCTCGGCTTTGACCGGCGGCTCCTCCAGCAGCGGCCGGCGGCGGCGGCCTCCTCGGCGGCGCGGCGGCCGTTGCGGCGGCGGGCCGCCCATCTGGTCGCGGCGCGCGGCCTGCGAGTCGATCACGACGCGGCGTTTTTTCGTCGACCCGGTCGGTTTCTTCCCGGCGGGCGCCGGCTTGGCGGCCGCTTTCGGCGCCGGGGCCTGGGCTCCGTTGCCGTCCTGCTTGGCCGGCGGCGCCGGGGCAGCGGGCTTGGGCTCGGCCTTCGGCTTGGTTGCGGTGGTGGTGGCCCCACCGTCGGCCTTGGCAGCGGAGATCGCCTGCAGCGCCTGCGCCTCCTCGACGCTGGAGGCCGCCGCTTTGGCCTCGATCCCGGCGGCCTTGAGCACAGCGAGCAGCTCCTTGCTGCTCAACCCCTGAGCTTTGGCAATCTCGTGGACGCGCTTCTTGGCCACTACGCCTGCTCAGCCTCCTCGGCGACCGGCTCGGCGGCCTCGGGCTCCGGCTCTGACTCGACGGCCTCGGGCTCCGGCTCGACGGCCTCCGGCGCGGCCTCCTGCTCGTCGTCGCTGGGCTCTTCGAACTCGGCTTCGGCCTTGGCGACGATCTCGCTGACCTGGCCCCCGTCGGCCCCCGCGTCGGCGAGGATCGCGACTTCGGCCTCGGCCAGCGGCGCCAGCACGGCGATCTGGTTGGTCTCGAAGCGGGCCAGCGCCTGGTGGGTGGGCAGGCCGCAGTAGGAGGACTCGCCGATCGCCGCGTTGGGACAGCGGCGGCCGTTGGAGAGCACCGCCAGGCAGTGGCCGTCGGACTGCTCCTCGCCCTCGTACTCGACCTCGGCGTCGTCCTGGGCGAACTCGGTCTCCGACTTGATGTCGACGCGCCAGCCGGTGAGACGGGCGGCGAGGCGGGCATTCTGGCCGTCGCGGCCGATCGCCAGCGAGAGCTGGTCGTCGGGGACGATCACCGTCGCCTGGCGCTCCTCGTCGTCGACGATCACCTCACGCACCCGCGCCGGCGAGAGCGCCTTGGCGACGAAGCGAGCGGGCTCATCGTTGTGGGGGATGATGTCGATCTTCTCGCCGCGCAGCTCGGAAACGACCATCCGCACGCGCGAGCCGCGCGGGCCGACGCAGGCGCCGACCGGATCGACGCCCTCGGTGTGGGAGACGACGGCGATCTTCGAGCGGTAGCCGGGCTCGCGGGCGACCCCGACGATCTCGACCAGCTTGTCGGCGATCTCCGGGACCTCCATCTCGAAGAGGCTCTTGATCAGCTCCGGGCTGCGGCGCGAGACGACGATCGCCGGCCCTTTGGTCGAGTCGGAGACGTCGGTGATCACCGCCTTGACCCGCATGCCGTGGTCGTAGCGCTCGTTGTAGACCTGCTCGGACTTGGGCAGCAGCGCCTCGACCCGCTCACGCAGCTGGACCAGCGTGTAGCGCTTGTCCGACTGCTGGATGATCCCCGTGATCAGCTCGCCGACCCGATCCTGGTACTCCTCGAACATCATCATCCGTTCCGCCTCGCGGATCCGCTGCAGGATCACCTGCTTGGCGGTCTGGGCGGCGATCCGGCCGAAGTCTTCGGGGGTGACGTCGCGGGTCTCGATCTGGTCCTCGTAAGGGGCGAGCATCTCCGGGTCGAGCTCGGGGTCCTCGGGCTCTTTGAGCTCGCCCGTCTCGGGGTCGATCTCGCGCTCCTCTTCCTCCTGTGCCTCGGCCGCCTCGGCCAGCAGCTTTTCCTCGAGCTCGGCCGGCAGGATCAGTTCGAAGACACGGAAGTCGCCGGTTTCGTGGTCGAGGTCGACGCGGGCGTACTTGGCCGCCCCCGGGGTCTTCTTGTAAGCCGAGAGCAGCGCGTCGGCGAGCGCGTCCATCAGCTTGTCGGCGGAGATCCCCTTCTCCTGCTCGAGCGCTTTGATTGCGTCGACGATCTCTTTACTCACGGCTGCTCCTCGGTCGTCTCGGACTGTTGGTCGGTGCGACGGCTGTACTTCGGCCCCGGAGAGGAGACCTCCAGCGCGTACTCGGCGCGCAGCTCACCCAGGTGCCTGGTGACACGTTCGCAGAGCGCCAGGTCGACCCCTCCAGGGTGGTCGATGAAGAGGCGCAGCGATTCGCTGCCGGGCTGCTCGAGCGCGACCAGGTCGAGCTCGGAATCGAGCTCGGCGAGCTGCTGCTGGATGCTGTCTTTGAGGTCGGTCATGCCTGCTTCGGGGCGAAAAAAAAGTGGGCCAGGCCCACTTCTCGCTACTGCATAGGGACAAAAAGCTTGCGTCCAGTATAGCCCGGTCAGTGCGTCGCGCCGGGAGGGGGGGTCCCCTCCCCCGACTCGCGGGCCTTCGGCCCGCTCTGAGTATCCGCCGGTTGAGGGGACCCCCCCTCCCGGCGCAGTGAATCGACCCGATCCAGGATCTGCTCGGCTATCTCGTCCTTGGATGCTCGCGAGAGCGTGATCTGGCTGGTGGAGCTGATCAGGGTTGCCGCGTTTTCGGCGCTCTCAAACCCGATGGCCGGGTCGGAGACGTCGTTGAGGACTATGAGGTCGGCGCCCTTGCGGGCCAGCTTCTCGCGGGCGCGGGAGACGTCGTTGCCGTGTTCGGCGGCGAAGCCGACGATCGTCTGGCCCTCCCCCCGCTCGGCGGCCAGGCTGGCGAGGATGTCCTCGGTCGGCTCCAGGTGCAGGTCGAGGGCACGCTCGCGCTTGAGCTTGCCTGGGGCGGGCGCGGCGGCACGGAAGTCGGCGGGCGCGGCTGCCATCAGCAGGAGATGCGCGCCGGAGAACTCCGCACGCGCGGCAGCGGCCAGCTCGGCCGCGGTCTCGACGTCGACTCGGCGCACCGCCGCCGGCGCCGACAGGTCGACGTTGGCGGCGATCAGGGTCACCTCGGCGCCGCGGCGGGCCGCCGCCGCGGCCAGCGCCAGGCCCATGCGGCCGCTGGAGCGGTTGCCGAGAAAGCGCACCGGGTCGATCGGCTCGCGCGTGCCGCCGGCGGTGACCAGCACGCGCAGGCCGTCCCAGGGGCGCTCGCCGGCGGGCAGCACCGCTTCCAGGCGCTCCAGCAGCTGCCCCGGGTCGGGCAAGCGGCCACGACCGAACTCGCCACGCGAGGCGAGCTGGCCCTCGCCGGGCTCGATCGTCTCGACACCCCGCTCGCGCAGGGTCGCGAGGTTGGCCCGCGTGGCCGCGTCCGCGTACATGCGGTCGTTCATCGCGGGCGCCACCAGGCGCGGCGCCGCGCAGGCGAGGAAGCTGGTGGTCAGCATCGAGTCCGCCATCCCGGCGGCGAGCTTGGCGAGCGTGTTGGCCGAGGCGGGCGCGACCAGATAGGCGTCGCAGTTGGCGGCCAGCTCGAGGTGGCCGATCGGGTCGTGCTCGGGCCGCGGGTCGCCGGGGAAGGCGCCGCGCAGGGGGTCGCGCTCGAACTCGGAGCTGAGGACCGGGGCACCGACGATCCCCTCGAAGGAGGCGGCGCCAACGAAGCGGGTCGCGGTCTCGGTCATCAGCACCCGCACGCCGTGGCCGGCGAGGGTCGCGAGGCGAGCCAGCTCCAGTGCCTTATAGGCGGCGATCCCACCGCTTACACCCAGCAGGATCCTTGCCATCTCTCCCCCTTCCGAGGTAGCGGTGCGCTAGGAGCGGTACTCGTATTTGAGCTTGCCCTCGGCAAGCTCCTCCAGCGCCATCGAGAGGTAGTTGCGGTCGGCGCGAGTCTCCACCATCGGGGGTGGGTACTCGCCGAAACCGCCCTCGCCGAGGTTGTGGAAGTAGCTGTTGATTTGACGAGCTCGCTTGGCGGCGACGACGACAGCGGCGTAATGCGAGTCGGCGTGCTCGAGCAGCTTGTCTACGCGTGGTTTGATCATTCGGCCGGGGAGTCTAGAGGCAAACCGAGCTCGGCGCGCACGATCCCCTCCAGATCGGTCGCCGCCCGCGCCAGATCGGCGTTGACGACGAGGTGGTCGAAGTCCCCCTGGGCGGCCAACTCGACCTCGGCGACCTTGAGCCGCGCGTCGATTGCCTCGGCCGAGTCGGCGCCGCGCGACTCCAGCCGCTCGCGCAGAACGGCGGGGTCGGGCGGGACGATGAAGACCTGGACCGACTCGCGCATCGCGGCGCGCACCTGGCTCGCGCCCTGCACCTCGATCTCGAGCACGACCGAGTGCCCGGCCTCGAGCCGCTTGCGCACCTCTGAGCGCAGGGTGCCGTAGCGGTTGCCGCTGTAGGTGGCGAACTCGAGGAAGTCTTCGCGCTCGAGTCGCCGGTCGAACTCCTCGGGGCTGAGGAAGTGGTAGTCGCGCCCGTCGACCTCGCCCTCACGTGGCTCGCGCGTGGTCGCCGAGACCGAGAGCTCGAGGTCGGGAACCCGGTCGAGCAGCCTCGCGATCAGCGTCCCCTTGCCGACGCCGGACGGACCGGTGATTACGAAGACCTTGGCCATGCGGCCCGGCATATTGACCGCTGCGGCGGTCGGCTTCGCTTACCTGCGAAGTTGAGAGACGAGCTCGGCGCGTTGCCTCTCGGACAAGCCACCGATGGTCTTCGAGGGCGAGATCCGGCACTGGTTGAGGATGCGATTGGCCTTGACGCGGCCGTACTTCGGAACGGCGAGGAGCATGTCGAAGACCTTCGCGGTCATCACGTACTCGGGCGGGTCGAGGAGCAGGGCGTGAATGCTCGCCTTGCCGGCCTTGAGGTCCTTCTTCAGCTTGGCCCGGGCGGTACGGATGTCGTTTGCCCGCTTCAGCGCGTCCATTCGCTGGTCCAACGACCTCTCGGGGGCCGCGGCGGAGGTCTTGACTGGGGCAGGCATGTGGGCGGCGAGTATAGCCGCGGCTACGCGGCGTGCAAGGCCCGGTGGCGGGTTTTCGGGCAAATTCACCTAGACCTCGAGTCGAGGTTGAGATCACGCCCTACTGGAAAACCGGTCAGCGAGGTCTGCGGCAATGCGGCTGCCGGCGCGCGGGTCGCGGAAGCTCTCGGTTCCGACCGCGACCAGGGTCGCCCCGGCGGCGAGGAATTCGGCCGCGTCGGCACCGTTGCAGATACCGCCCATGCCGACGATCGGGACCCGCACGGCGGCCGCCACGGCGCGCACCTGGGCGACGGCGACCGGGCGCACCGCCGGGCCGGAGAGCCCGCCCTGCCCGGCCGCGACGCCGGGCTCGCCGCTGACCGGATCGATCGCCGCGGCCTTCAGCGTGTTGATCAGCGAGACCGCGTCGGCCCCGCCCTCCTCGGCGCCGACGGCGACCGCCGCCGGATCGGCGACGTTGGGGGTCAGCTTGACGATCAGCGGCTTCCCGGTCAGCGGCCGCAGCGCCTCGAGCAGCGCCGCCGTCTCGGTCGGCTGCTCGCCGACGATCAGGCCGGAGTGGACGTTGGGGCAGGAGACGTTGAGCTCGAAACCGGCGACCTCCTGTCGGGGCTCCAGCGTCGCCACCATCCGCTTGAAGTCCTCGTGGCCGGTCGCCATCACCGAGACGATCAGCGGCACCGGCAGCTCGCCGAGCTGGGGCAGGTCCTCGGCGACGAACCCCTCCAGCCCCTTGTTGGGCAGCCCGATCGAGTTGATCATCCCGGCCGGGGTCTCCCAGATCCGCCGCGGCTCGTTGCCGGCGCGGGACTCCAGGGTGATCGTCTTGGAGACGAAGGCCGCGAAGGGGAACTCGGCCAGCAGGGCGTCGCCGTAGACACGCCGGGCGGCGATCGCGTCGAAGGTCCCCGAGGCGTTGATCACCGGGTTGGGCAGCCGCAGCCCGCAGAACTCAACCACCGCGCACCACCGGGCCGTCGACGCAGAGGCGGATGTAGCCCTCGCCGCCGGGCTTGGGCACGGCGCAGCCGAAGCAGGCGCCGAAGCCGCAGGCCATCGGCGACTCCATCGCCAGCTCGGAGGTGACGCCGCGCTCGGCGCAGAGGGCGGCGACGGCATCCAGCATCGGCGGTGGGCCGCAGGCGTAGACGGCGGCGCTGCCGGCGTCGTCGCCGGTCAGCATCGCCGCCAGCAGGTCGGTGACGTAGCCGCGGTGGCCGACATGGCCGTCGTCACTGGCGAGGCCGACCTCGCAGCAGGCGAAGAGCTCGTCGAGGCCGCCGGAATGAGCCTCGTCGCGGAAGCCGAGCAGGACCCGGGTCGGCACGTTGGCGGCGGCGAAGCGGCGGCGCAACAGGGCGAGCGGCGCGATGCCGATGCCGCCGCCGACCAGGATCGCCCCCGCCGCCCCCGGCGCGAGCTCGCGCGGCGCGGAGAAGGAGTTGCCGAGCGGGCCGTTGACCCAGACCCGCTCGCCGGGCCGCAGCGCGCAGAGCCGCTCGGTGCCGGGGCCGATCGCCTCGATCAGGAAGTCGAGCCGGGTGCCGCCCTCGGCCGCCTCGGTCTCGGCGACCGAGAAGGCGCGGGGCAGGAACGGGCGGCCGCCGCGCTGCTCCCAGTGATCCTCGGTGGCCAGCATGTAGAACTGGCCCGGCCGCGGCTCGGGCCCCTCGCGGTCGAGCAGCGAGAAGAGGCGGTAGCCGCCCGAGGCGCGGTTCTCGGTCACCTCGCAGGCGCGGCGCCCGAAGGGGGCATCCGCCACGCGCGACAGATCAACGCGTTTTCCCTCCATTTCAGGGAAAACGCGTTGGGGTTCGTCCGTGGATCTCTTGCAGGCTCAGAACCTCCGCCTCGCCCTGCTTCTGGGCGGCGATCGCGCGCACCGCGGCCGAGGCCCCGGTCATCGTCGTCACGCAGGGGATGCCGTGGCGGACCGCGGCTGTTCGGATCGCCTGGCCGTCGGCGCGAGCGCCGGAGCCGGTCGGGGTGTTGATCACCAGGTCGCAGCGGCGCTCGCTGATCAGGTCGACGACGTGGGGCGAGCCCTCGGCGACCTTGTTGATCGGCGTCACCGGGATCCCCATCGAGGAGATCGACTGCGCCGTCCCCCCCGTCGCGATCACCTCGAAGCCGAGGTCGTGGAAGCGCGCCGCCAGCTGCGTCGCCGCCGGCTTGTCGGTGTCGGTGACGGTGATGAAGACGGTGCCTTCCGTCGGCAGCCGCACGCCGGCCGCCGCCTGCGCCTTGGCGAACGCGGTCGGGAAGTCGGCGGCGATCCCCATCACCTCGCCGGTGCTCTTCATCTCCGGGCCGAGCACCGAGTCGACGCCGGCGAAGCGGGCGAAGGGCAGCACCGCCTCCTTGACGCTGACGTGGCTGGTGTGCGGCGGCGACAGGTCGAGGTCGGCGAGCTTCTCGCCGAGCATCAGTCGCGCCGCGACTTTGGCCAGCGGCGTGCCGGTCGCCTTGGAGACGAAGGGCACGGTGCGCGAGGCGCGCGGGTTGGCCTCGATCACGTAGAGCTTGCCGGAGGCGATCGCGTACTGGATGTTGATCAGGCCAACGACGCCGAGCTCGAGCGCGATCCGGCTCGTCGTCTGGCGGATCTCCTCCAGCATCTCCTCGCCGATGCTCATCGGGGGCAGCACGCAGGCCGAGTCGCCGGAGTGGATGCCGGCTTCCTCGACGTGCTGCATGATCCCGGCGACGTGGACGCTCTCGCCGTCGGCCAGGGCGTCGACGTCGACCTCGATCGCGTTCTCGAGGAAGCGGTCGAGCAGCAGCGGGTGCTCCTGGTCGGCCTTGACGTGCGCCTCCAGGTAGGCGCTGAGGTTCTTGGTCGAGTAGCAGATCTCCATCGCCCTGCCGCCGAGCACATAGGAGGGCCGGACCAGCAGCGGGAAGCCGACCTCTTCGGCGATCGACGCCGCTTCCGCGGCCGAGTGGGCGGTGCCGTAGGGCGGGTGCTCGATGCCGAGCTCGCACAGCAGGGCGCCGAAGCGGCCCCGGTCCTCGGCCAGGTCGATCGCGTCGACCGGGGTGCCGAGCAGCGGCACGCCGGCCTCCTCCAGGGCGCGGGCCAGCTTCAACGGGGTCTGGCCGCCGAACTGGACGATCACCCCCTCGGGACGCTCCTGCTCGCAGACGGCGAGCACGTCCTCCGCCGTCAGCGGCTCGAAGTAGAGCCGGTCGGAGGTGTCGTAGTCGGTCGAGACCGTCTCCGGGTTGCAGTTGATCATCACCGCGTCGCGGCCGAGCTCGCGGGCGGTCATCGCCGCGTGCACGCAGCAGTAGTCGAACTCGATCCCCTGGCCGATCCGGTTCGGGCCGGCGCCGAGGATGACGACCGAGTCGCGCGAGCCGCGCCGCACCTCGGAGGCCGGCGTCCCGTCGGAGCCGGGCCGCTCGTGCGCCGAGTAGTAGTAGGGCGTCGCCGCCTCGAACTCGGCGGCGCAGGTGTCGACCGACTTGTAGGTGCGGGCGAGGCCGTCGGTGCCGTCGCCCTCCCGGGCCAGGGCGCGCAGCTCGGTGAGGAACCAGCGGTCGACCTGGCAGCGCTCGTGGACGGCCTCGATCTCGATGCCGCGGCGGAAGGCCTCGAGGACGAGGTCGAAGCGACAGTCGCTGGGGATCGCGATCGCGGCCAGCAGCTCCTCGTCGTCGTCTGGGATCTCGGGCGCCGCGTCGAGCTCGCGCGAGCGCATCGCCTTGGCGAAGGATTCGCGGAAGGTGCGGCCGATCGCCATCACCTCGCCGACGCTCTGCATGTGGGTCGAGAGGCGGCCCTCGGCGCCCGGGAACTTCTCGAAGGCGAAGCGCGGGATCTTCGTCACCACGTAGTCGATCGTCGGCTCGAAGGAGGCCGGCGTGGCCTGGGTGATGTCGTTGGGGATCTCCTCCAGGGCGTAGCCGACCGCGAGTTTCGCCGCCATCTTCGCGATCGGGAAGCCGGTCGCCTTCGAGGCCAGCGCCGAGGAGCGGGAGACGCGCGGGTTCATCTCGATCACGGCGATCTCACCGCTCTCGGGGTGGACCGCGAACTGGACGTTGGAGCCGCCGGTCTCGACACCGACGGCGCGAATCACCTGGATCGCCTGGTCGCGGAGGTCCTGGTAGAGGCGGTCGGTGAGCGTCTGCGCCGGCGCCACGGTCACCGAGTCGCCGGTGTGGACGCCCATCGGGTCGACGTTCTCGATCGAGCAGATGATCACCGCGTTGTCGTTGCGGTCGCGCATCACCTCGAGCTCGAACTCGCCCCAGCCGAGCACCGACTCCTCGACCAGGACCTGGTTGATCGGGCTGGCGGCGAGGCCCTCGGTGACGACCTGGCGCAGCTCGGTCTCGGTCCCCCCCACGCCGCCGCCCTGGCCGCCGAGGGTGAAGGCCGGGCGGACGATCGCCGGCAGCGAGATCGTCCCGTCGGCGAGCGCCGCCTCGACCTCGCCGAGGCTGTTGACGGTCATCGACCACGGGATCCGCAGGCCGGCCTCGTTCATCGTGCGGCGGAACTCCTCGCGGTCCTCGGCGCGCCGGATCGCGGCATGGTCGGCGCCGATCAGCTCGACCCCGCAGCGCTCCAGCGTGCCGTCCTCGTGCAGCGCCATCGCCAGGTTGAGCGCGGTCTGACCGCCGAGGGTCGGCAGCAGCGCGTCGGGTTCCTCCTTCTCGATGATCTTGGTCACCGGTCCCGGCAGCAGCGGCTCGACGTAGGTCGTCGTCGCGAACTCCGGGTCGGTCATGATCGTCGCCGGGTTGGAGTTGACGAGGACGACCTCGTAGCCCTCCTCGAGCAGCACCTTGCAGGCCTGCACGCCGGAGTAGTCGAACTCGGCGGCCTGGCCGATCACGATCGGGCCCGAGCCGACCAGCAGGATCTTCTCGATGTCGGTGCGCTTAGGCATTCGCTAACCCCAGGAAGCGGTCGAAGAGGTGGCGGGCGTCGTGCGGGCCGGGCCCGGCCTCCGGGTGGTACTGAACGGTGGCCGCGGCGACGTCTTTCAGGACCAGGCCCTCGACCGTGCGGTCGTAGAGGTTGAGGTGGGAGAGCTCGGCGGCGCCGAAGTCGGTCTCCCAGCGGACCGGCTCGTCGGCCTCGATCCGCGGCTCTCCGGCCGGGCCCTGGACGGCGAAGCCGTGGTTCTGCGAGGTGATCTCGATCCGGCCGCTGGCCAGCTCCTTGACCGGGTGGTTGGCGCCGCGGTGGCCGAAGGGCAGCTTGAAGGTCTCGAGGCCAACCGCGCGGCAGAGCAGCTGGTGGCCGAGGCAGATCCCGAACAGAGGCTTCTGACCGACCAGCTCGCGCACGGTCTCGACCACGTAGCCGAGCGCGCCGGGGTCGCCGGGCCCGTTGGCGAGGAAGACGACGTCGGGCTCCTCGGCGAGCACCTGCTCGGCCGAGGAGGTGCAGGGCAGCAGGGTGAGGCGGCAGTCGCGCTGGCGCAGCTCGCGGACGATGTTGAGCTTGACCCCGGTGTCGATGCCGACCACGTGCGGGCCACCCCCCTCGAAGCGGACCGGCTCCGGCGGGGTCACCGTGCGGGCCAGGTCAGCGCCCTGCATCGAGGGCTCGGCGGCCACCCGTTCGCGCGCCTCGGCCTCGGGGGTCTCGGCGCTGAAGATGCCGCCCCGCATCGCGCCGCGGTCGCGGATGTGGCGGACCAGGGCGCGGGTGTCGACGCCGCCGATCCCGGCGACGCCGCAGTCGGCGAGCCAGTCGAGCCAGCCACCCTCGGCGCTGGCGACGTCCTCGCCGTTCTTGGGGTCGCGCATCACCACCGCGCGGGCGTGGACACCGTCGGACTCCATCGCCTCGGCGGAGACGCCGTAGTTGCCGATCAGCGGGTAGGTGAAGACGATGATCTGGCCCGCGTAGGAGGGGTCGGTGACCGACTCCTGGTAGCCGGTCATCGCGGTGTTGAAGACGACCTCGCCAAGGGCGGCCTCGGGGTGGCCGCAGAGCTCGCCGTCGAAGCGAACGCCGTCCTCGAGCAATAGATACCCGGCATTCATTCCGGTGCGCCTTTCCCTTCTCTGAGACGGGAAAGGCGCACCGGAAGCTGCGAGGCGGGGGTCACGCTGCGACTCCCAGCGTGAACGAGCGCAGGCGGTAGGCGATCTGGCCGCCGGCGAGCGTCATCAGGACGCGACCGGTCAGCGTGCGGCCGGCGCACCAGGAGTTGTGCGAGCGGCTCTCGTAGCCCTCCTCGCCCACCGTCCACTCGGCGCCGAGGTCGCAGAGGGCGATGTTGGCCTCGCTGCCCGGCGCCAGGGTCGGACGCGGCAGGTCGAAGGGGGCGGCGCCGCCGGCGAGGCGCTCGATCAGGAGCGCGAGGTCGATCACGCCGGGCAGGACGAGCTCGGTGTGGAGCGCGGCGAAGGCCGTCTCCAACCCGGTCACCCCCATCGCCGCCTGCTCGAAGGGGACCTCCTTTTCCTCCGCCGCGTGCGGAGCGTGGTCGGTGGCGATGCACTCGACCGTGCCCTCGCGCAGGCCCTCGATCAGGGCCTGGCGGTCGGCCTCGGTGCGCAGCGGCGGGTTCATCTTGAAGCGGCACGGATCGAGGCCGCGCACCTCCTCGTCGGTGAGGCAGAGGTGGTGCGGGCTGGCCTCGGCGCTGATCTGGACGCCGGCCGCCTTGGCGGCGCGCACCGCCTCGACCGACTCGGCGGCGGAGAGGTGCTGGACGTGGATGCGACCGCCCTCGTAGCCGGCCAGGGCGGCGTCGCGGGCGATCATCGTCGACTCCGAGACCGAGGGGATGCCGGCGAGGCCGATCGCCGCCGAGACCTCTCCCTCGTGCATGACGCCGTCGCCGGAGAGATCGGGGTCCTCCTCGTGGAGGGCGATCGTGCCGCCGCAGAGGTGCTGGTACTGAAGCGCCCGGCGCAGGATGCGGGCGTTGGTGATCGGTAGGCCGTCGTCGCTGAAGCCGACGGCGCCGGCATCGCGGATCGCGCCCATCTCGGTCAGCTCCTCGCCCCGCATGCCGCGGGTGACCGTGGCGAGGAAGCCGACCGGGACGCTGGCCGCCTCGCGGGCGTCCTCGCGCAGCGCCTCGACGTCAGCCGGGGTCGAGACCGGCGGGTCGGTGTTGGCCATCGCCAGCACGCCGCAGTAGCCGCCGGCGGCGGCGGAGCGGGTCCCCGTCTCGAGGTCCTCCTTGTGCTCCTGGCCGGGCACGCGCAGGTGGACGTGCGGATCGAAGAAGGCGGGGAAGGCATGCAGGCCCGCGGCGTCGACCTCCTCGAGGCCGGCGGCGTCGGCGCCGGGCGCGGCCAGCTCGGCGATCCGGCCGTCGCGGACGACGACATCGTGGACGCCCTCGATCCCGGCGACGGGGTCGAGCACGGTGGCGCCGCGCAGGACCAGCTCGGCGCTCTCGCGGGAGCGCATCTCCAACGCCCCGGCGAGGCTCACGCTGGCTGCCCGATCGGGGTCGGCTGCTCGGCGCTCTCGCCGGCGGCGGGCGCCGGGCTCTCACCGCCGGAAGCGAGCAGCTCGTAGAGGATCGCCATCCGCACCACGAGGCCCGCGGCGACCTGCTCGACGATCAGCGACTGCGGCGAGTCGATCACCTCGCCGGACAGCTCGACGCCGCGGTTCACCGGCCCGGGGTGCATCAGCAGCTGGCGCGGGCCGAGCCGCCGCGAGTCGATCTGGAAGCGGGCCGCGTACTCGCGCAGCGAGGGGACGAAGCTCTCCGCCATCCGCTCGCGCTGCAGGCGCAGGGCGTAGACGACGTCGGCCTCGCCGAGGCCGTCGAGCGAGTAGGCGACCTCGCAGCCCATCGCCTCGATCCCGCGTGGGATCAGCGCCGGCGGCCCGCAGACCGTCACCTCGGCGCCCATCGCCCGGAAGGCAACCAGGTTGGAGCGGGCGACACGGCTGTGCAGGACGTCACCGACTATCCAGATCCGCTTGCCATCCAGCGCGCCAAGTCGCTGGCGCAGGGTGAAGAGGTCGAGCAGCGCCTGGCTGGGGTGCTCGTGCTTGCCGTCGCCGGCGTTGACGACCGCCGCTTCGCCCCACCCGGCGACCAGCTTGGCGGCGCCCGCGTAGGGGTGGCGGATGACGATCGCCGCCGGGTCGTAGGCGGTCAGGGTCGCGACTGTGTCTTTCAGCGACTCGCCCTTCTCGACCGAGGAGCCGGCCGACTTGAGCGAGACGAGGTCGGCCGAGAGCCGCTTGGCGGCGAGCTCGAAGGAGGAGCTGGTGCGGGTGCTCGACTCGTAGAAGAGGCTGACCACGGTGCGGCCGCGCAGGGTCGGGACTTTCTTGATGTCGCGGCGGCCGACCTCGGCGAAGCTCTCGGCACGGTCGAGGATCGCCTCGATCGCGCCGCGGTCGAGTTCCTCGATGCCGAGCAGGTGCCTCATGCCACCGCCTCCGCGGCCTGGGGCTCGGAGATCGTCACCTCGTCGACCTCGTCGGTCTCCTCGAGCCGCACGTTGACCCGCTCGGCGCGCGCCGTCGGCAGGTTCTTGCCGACGTAGTCGGGGCGGAATGGCAGCTCGCGGTGGCCGCGGTCGCAGAGGACGGCGAGCTGCACCCGCTGCGGCCGGCCGTAGTCGAAGAGGGCGTCGATCGCGGCGCGCACGGTGCGGCCGGTGAAGAGGACGTCGTCGACGAGGACGACGGTGCGACCGGCGAGGTCGAAGTCGATGTGCGAGGCGTGGACGACCGGCTGGCCGGTGGGCTTGGCGCCGACGTCGTCGCGGTAGAAGGAGATGTCGAGGTCGCCGATCGGCGTCTCGGCCTCGGTCAGCTCGCCGATCAGGGCGTGCAGGCGGCGGGCGATGATCGCGCCGCGGGTGTGGATGCCGACGATCGCGAGTCGCTCGGGCTCAGGGTTGCCCTCGGCGATCTCATGGGCGATCCGCCGCAGCGTCCGCCTCAGGTCGTCGCGCTCCAGCACGACCTTCTCGCTCACTCGGTTGCTCCTTCCTGGCCTCTCGGGACCGGGTTAAAGGACGGCGCAAGCGTAGCAGCGGCGGCTGACGCCGGGCCTCACTCGACCTGCTGCGGCTCGGTCCGTTCGCGGGCCCCGTTGGGGACGAGCCTCGGCTCGCCGCGCTCGGGAAAGGGGATCTCGATCAGGTCGAAGTCGCGGGGGGCGATCGTGGGCTCGAAGACCTCGCGGGCCTCGTCGAGGACCGTGCCGACGTGGTAGCGCGAGGAGATGTGGACGAGGGCGAGCATCTCGACCTCGGCCTCGCGGGCGACGGCGGCCGCCTGACCGACGGTCGAGTGGCCGGTGTCGGCGGCGCGCTGCGCCTCCTCCTCGGCGAAGCTGGCGTCGTGGACGAGCAGCTCCGCCCCGCGGGCAGCCTCGACGGTCGCCCGGCAGGGGGCGGTGTCGCCGGTGATCACGACCGTGCGCCCGGCGCGCGACTCGCCCATCACCTGGTCGGGGGCGACCGGCCCCCGCGAGCCCTGCACGGTCTCGCCGCGCTGCAGGGCGGCGAAGGCAGGGCCTTCGGCGACGCCGAGCTGCTTTGCGGCCTCGGGGTCGAAGCGTCCCGGCCGCCCCTCCTCGACCAGGGAGTAGCCGTGGGCGCGAGCGCTGTGCTCGACCGGGAAGGCGCGGACCTCGGCGTCCTGCAGGGGGACGGCGTCGTAGGCGTCCAGTTCGACCAGCTCCAGCGGGTAGTCGATGCGGCCGATCACCCGCGCCATGCTCTGGAAGAGGTCGCGCAGGCCGCGCGGCCCGTAGACCGTGAGCGGTGTCTCGCGCTCGGTCAGGTCATACGTTTTGAGCAGCCCCGGCAGGCCGAGGAAGTGATCGGCGTGGAAGTGGGTGAAGAAAATCGCGTCGACCTGGACCAGCCCCAGCGAGCGCTGCATCTGCCGCTGCGTCCCCTCGCCGCAATCGAAGAGCAGCCGTTCGCCGCCGCGCACGACGAGCACGCTCGCCGTGTTGCGCCGCGCCGAGGGCACCGCCCCGCCCGTGCCGAGAAAGGCGACCGAGAGTTCCATGGCCGCGAGCCTACGCGAGAGTCAGCGCGGCTTCATCGGCGCCCGAGCCCGCCCGGAGGATCTCGCGCAGCGAGCCGGCCGTCCAGCGATCGATCTCGTCTGCAAGGACCGCGTAGGACCGGCGGCCTCGTCCGTGATCCGTCATGTGGGGATTGAAGACAAGGCATCCCTTCTGCGGCCAGGCTGTCTTGCATTGGACCCGCAGAAAGTCGGCACCGCCGAGGTCCACCACCAAGTCGTACGGCTGCCCCTCGCCGAACGGGACCAGGACGTGATGGCCCCGCCGCACCAATGCCGCCAGCACGGTCGCCTCTCCCGCGTTTCCACTCCCCGCTCTTGCCATAAGCTGCTTGTCGAGCGCCCGTAGCTCAGCTGGATAGAGCGCCGCCCTCCGGAGGCGGAGGCCGCAGGTTCGAATCCTGCCGGGCGCGTCTAAGGAAGTCTTGGTTGAAAGGCATTGGCGGGATCGTCGGGACCCCGCTGTGACGGCTCAAGACGCGTGTGTGTCAACTCTGGGAGATCTCTGAAAAAGGTCTCCGCAGGTCGCCGTGCGGTCGTGTCTAATACCGCCTTCGTGGAGTCCAACGCAGAAAACCGCCCGCCGCGAGGGGCGTTGGCGGTGGTCGTGGTCGGCCTGGTCGCCAGCCTCGCCGCCTGGCTGCTGTCGACCGATGAGACCGGCGGCAGCTCGGTGGCGATCGAATGGGTGGCGCGGGCGCCGCTGCCGGACTCTCCCCCGGCCGCGATCCCGGGCGGCGGCTCGATGCGGCTCGAAGAGGGCGGCCTGCGGGCGACCGAAGACAACATCAACGGCGAGAAGATCTACCGCGCCACCTCGGTGCTGCGCATCGAGGCCGGCTCGGCGGTCGGCCAGGCGCGCGTCAACTGCCGGATGCGCGGCGGTCGCGGCGCCGAACTGGGCCGCACCGTCAACAGCCGCGGCGCCTTCCCCCGCTCCAGCGGCGAGTACAACCTGACCAAGCAGGAGGTCCCCGGCAGCGTCGGGATCAGGCTGCCGATCCAGGGCGCCGAATTCGCCTCGCTGGAAATGGCGGACGCCTTCGAGACCTTCACCGACCTGCCGGGGGTCGTCGTCAGCTGGATGCCGGTCCGGACCAACTCGCAGGAATGGCAGTGGGGACTGCCCGAGGGTCGGCCCGAGGTGACGCTGACGCTCGGCTTCGCCAGCTTCTGGCGCACCGCCGGCGAGGCCTCGGTCGCGGTCTCCTGCGCGCTGGAAACCGGCGCCGGCAAAGCCGCGGTCCGCACCAGCGGCGAGCTCAAGAGCTAGGCGCTCGGCGCGACCAACAGCTCCGGGCCTTCGATCCCTTTGCCGACCTTGTTCAGCTTCGGGTTGGCCGGAGCACCGTCCATCCGCGAGGCCGGTAACGGCGCGCACATCGCGATCGCGTCCTCGACCTCGAGGTCGGGCCGCAGCCAGGCCGCCTCGGCCTCGGCGCTGGGCAGGATCGCCGGCATCCGGTCGTGGACCTTGCCGACGACCTCGTTCGGCGTCGTGGTGACGATCGTGCAGCTGTAGAGCCAGCCGTCCTCGTAGCCGCGGTCCTCCTCGTCCTCCCACTCCTTGCGGGTGCAGAGGCCGGCGAAGGCGAAGGGCTCGCCGCCGTCGACGGTGAAGCGCCAGGGTTGGCGCGGCTGCTTGGGGTCCTCGGCCCGCATCCACTCGTAGAAGCCGTCGGCGACGATCAGGCAGCGGTGGCGGAACTTGCTGACCAGCGGCGAGTAGGCGCGGCTCGAGTCGAGGTTCTCGGCTTTGGCGTTGATCATCCGGTAGCCGACCTTGAGGTCCTTGGCCCAGCGCGGCACCAGGCCCCAGCGCATCAGCCGCGCCTCGCGCTCGCCCGCGGCGGCCTCCTCGGGATCCGGCGAGGAGCGCACCGTGAGGATCTCCTGGGTCGGCGCCACGTTGAAGCGCCCGAGGCCTTTCTCGGCTTTCTTCGCCCGCTCCTTCGCCGGCGGCGGCGCCTCACCGGAGGAGTTGCGCTCAAGGGAGCGTTCGAGCTCGACCTGGAAGCGGTCGGCGATCGTCTTCGTGTCTTTGTTGGTGACCGTGAAGCGCCCGCACATGGTCCCGGAGACTAACCAGCGGCGATCGCCTACTCGGGCGCGATCAGCTCGACGGTCGGGAAGTAGGTGCGATAGCGGGCGGGGTCACGAGTCAGCAGGCGCAGCCCGGCAATTGCGGCATGGGCGCCGATGAAGAAATCGGGAAGGGGCGAGCGTTTGCGACCACCGCGTCGCTTGTAATCCAAATAGGCCTTGCCGGCGAGAAAGGCAGCAGGCCAGGGAGTGTGCTCGCGCTGGAAGTCGTCGGGCGGCAATTCCCGATCGATGACCTCGATGCTCGAAAAGCGGACCGAAACCTCGGCGTAGATGAACTCGTTGATCACCAACGGTCCCGCTGCCCCGACACGCCGAACGGCCCAGTCCGACCACTGCCCCCAAACAGGATCCTTCGAGAGCGCGTCGATGAGGACGTTCGAGTCAATGAGGGTGGCGGGCACTGAGAGTAAAGGCCCGGGAGGTCAATCCTCGCCCCTGGTCATCCTCATGATTTCGTCCGTACTGAGCGGAATGTCACCGCCGTGGGCCCGCATGAGTCGATCGGCGATCTCGTCACCCCGGGTGCGGCCCGCGGGTTGCTTTCGCACCCGGATCTCGCCCGCGTCCCTGACCATCTCGACCTCGGTGCCGGGGAGAAAGCCGAGCTCGTCGCGGATCTCCTTCGGGATCGTGACCTGGCCTTTGCTGGTGATTTTCATTGAGTAAGAGTAGCACCGGTATTACTCTTACTTTGCGTTCTTCGGCCGCGCCTCGGGGTGATCGCGGTACCAGTCGAGGGTGCGGCGCAGGCCGTCGTCGAGGCTGACCGCGGGGCGCCAGCCGGTCAGCTCGCGCAGCTTGGTCGAGTCGACGTACTGGCGGTCGATCTCGCCGTCGGGGTTGCCGTCGCCCTGGAAGTCGGGCTCGACCCCCCCACCCCCGGCGCCGACGATCGCCTCGACCACCTCGCGCACCGAGTGCGGCTGCTCGCCGCCGGCGTTGAAGGCCTCGCCGATAGCGCCGTTGCCGAGCGCGGCGGCGATCGCCAGGTAGGCGGAGACGGCGTCGTCGACGTGGAGGAAGTCGCGCTCGGGGCTGCCGTCGGAGCGGATCACCGGCGGCCGGCCGTCGAGCACGGCGACGACCGTCTCTGGGATCAGGCGCGAGAAGTTGAGGTCGCCGCCGCCGTAGACGTTGGCGAAGCGGGTCACCGCCAGCGGCAGCCCGTAGGCGTTGGCGTAGCTGCGCGCGATCGTGTCGGCCGCCGCCTTGCTGGCGTCGTAGGGGTAGGCGGCGCGCAGCGGGAAGTCCTCGCGGTAGGGCAGCTCGGGGCTCGAGCCGTAGGCCTTGTCGGAGGAGGCGAACACGACCCGCGCGACCTCCTGCTCGCGGCAGGCTTCGAACACGTTCCAGGCGCCCTGCACGTTGACCTCGAGCGTCTCCAGCGGCGAGGAGCGGGCGACGCCGACGATCGTCTGCGCCGCCAGGTGGAAGACCGAGTCGCAGCCGGCGATCGCCCTGGAGACCGCGTCGGCCTCGCGCAGGTCGGCCTCGACCAGCTCGACCTCGTCGCGGATCCCGAGCAGGTCGAGGCCGGAGAGGCGCTCGCCGCCGACGTCGGCGAGGCGGGGCGCCGGCCGGTCGAGGACGCGGACCTCCTCACCCCGCCCCAGCAGCGCCTTGGCCAGATGCGAGGCGACGAAGCCGTGGGCGCCGCTGACCAGGGCGGTCATCGCCGGGCTCCCGTTGGCGACGCAACCGAGCTTGACCCCACCCCAGCGTGGTGAAAGTCGGCTGCGCCGAAGCGCGTCGCCCACGGAGCCTCACCGCTCGCCCAGAGGTCGTTGAGCACGACCGCGTCCTTGTAGGTGTCCATGCAGTCCCAGAAGCCGTCGTGGCGGTGGCCGCGCAGCTGGCCGTCGGCGGCGAGGCGGGCGAGTGGCTCACGCTCGAGCACGCTGTCCTCGTCGAGGTAATCCAGCGCCCCCGGCTCGAAGCAGAAGAAGCCGCCGTTGATCCAGTGCTCGCTGCGCGGCTTCTCGACGAAGCCCGCGACCCGACCGCCCTCGCCGAGCTCGGCCACGCCCCACTGCAGGTGCGGCTGGACCACGGTCATCGTCGCCGCCGCCCCGTGCCCGCGGTGGAACTCGAGCAGCGCCCCGAGGTCGATGTCGGCGACCCCGTCGGCGTAGGTCGCGCAGAAGGTCCCGCCCTCGAGCCGGTCGACGAGGCGGGCGATCCGCCCCCCGGTCGGCGTGTCGAGCCCGGTGTCGACGCACTCGACCTCGACCCCGCCCGGCCAGGACTCGGCGGCGACGAACTCCTCGACCGCCTCGCCCAGGTACCCGGTGGCGAGCAGGAAGCGCTCGAAGCCCTGCGCCGCGTAGAGCCCGATCACGTGCCAGACGATCGGCCGGCCGCCGATCTCGACCAGTGCCTTCGGCACGGTCTCGGTCCGCTCGCGCAGCCGCGTCCCGCGCCCGCCGCAGAGAATCGCCACCGGAGCCTTCATGCGGCGGGATTATGCAGCCCGCCCGGCGCCCCCGCCTCAGCCGTCCGGGGTGAGGAGCGAGTTCATGCGCGGATCTTCCCGGTGCTCGGCCTCGATTTCGCGCCGTTCGGCCGCGGTCGGCAGGGCGCTGACGATTTCGCAAAGCGCGCCCTCGGCGTCATCGCCGATGAAGAGCTCCCCGACCTTCGACATCGGGAGCACGGCGATCCGGCGCTTGTCCCCCTTCTCCCCCAGGTAAACCCGGTCGCTGGTCTGCCCGACGAGGTACCCGTGCTCGTAGGAGTTGTCGACCGTGCAGACTTTGGCCGTGGTCAGGGGCACGCCCGCCGCGGCGACCATCATCGAGGGGACGATTGCCACCGTGTAGAGCGCGGCGACCGCGAGCACCGTCCCGAGTCTGTTCCAGCGGCGGACGGTCCGCTGCCGGGTCAGCACGATCGCCCTGGTCTCGTGAACGGCGATCGCGACGATCGCCAGTAGAGCCACTGCCCCCGCGACCACCCATGGGACCTTCGGCCCGAGGTCATCCCCGCAAATGCGGGAAACCAGGATCGCGGCTGGCGGGATCGCCAGCACCGCCAGCGTGCGCGCGTACCCACCCAGGGCCGCGATGCGGGCCTTGCGACCTTCGTGGAAGAACCGGTGCAGCACCGGCGGGCCGTCCCGGTCGGCTTTGAGCAGGCGAACAAACCCGTACAGCGCTCCCACCAGCAGCGCCGGGAGAAGCACCTGCGCGAGGGCGATCGAGATCAGGAACTCGCGCGGCAGCTGCGACAGCACGTTGTCCCAGCCGAGGTTCTTGAACTCCAGCCGCAGCGCCATCACCACCCCGCCGGTGAGGTAGACGAGGGTGACGAACCCGGCCAGGAGGCCGGCGACCTGCGTGGCGAGCCGCAGCCACCTCCCTTCCTCGCCGTTGTTCTCTCGCTCCGGGCTCAAGCCAAATCCCAGGGGAACCTATGGCGTACCGAATACGCCGGTCAAGCCCTGTGAAGCGGGGAACTGGGGGTTGAGGCTGGCGCGGGGCGTCAGCCGCCGGCGACGGCGGGCAGGATCGTTACCTCGTCGCCCTCGCTGATCGCCGTCTCCAGGCCCTGCTGGAAGCGGATGTCCTCGCCGCTGACGTAGACGTTGACGAAGCGGCGCAGGTCGCCGTCCTGGGTGATCCGCTCACGCAGGTCGCCGTGCGCGTCGAAGACGGCGTCGAGGACCTCGCCGACGGTCGAGCCGCTGACCTCGACCTCGGCCTCCCCCCCCGTCGCGGCGCGGAGCTGGGTCGGGATCTTCACGGTGACTGCCATCAGACGCTTACCTCCTGGGACGCGAACTCGGACTCGAAGCTGTTCAGATCGGGGTCGATCTCGTGCATCTGGAAGCTATCGCGCGCGGCGTCGAGCGTCTTCAGCCCCTCGCCGGTGATGTAGACGACGACCCGCTCGCCGGAGCCGATCTCGCCGCGCTCGGCGAGCTTGGCGAGGACGCCGACCGTGACCCCGCCGGCGGTCTCGGTGAAGATCCCGGTGGTCTCGGCGAGCAGCCGGATCGCGGCGCGGATCTCCTCGTCGTCGACCGAGTCGATCTTGCCGCCGGTGCGGCGCGCCTGCTCGAGCGCGTAGGGGCCGTCGGCCGGGTCGCCGATCGCCAGGCTCTTGGCGATCGTGTCGGGCTTCTGCGGCTTGCAGACGTCCCAGCCCTCGGCGAAGGCGGTCGCCACCGGGCTGCAGCCGAGCGCCTGGGCGCCGTTGAAGACCGGCTGCCCACCCTCGACCAGGCCCAGGTCGAGCCACTCCTGGAAGCCGCGGCCGACCTTGGTGAAGAGCGAGCCGGAGGCGATCGGGCAGACGACCCGGTCGGGCAGCTCCCAGCCGAGCTGCTCGACCGTCTCGTAGGCGAGCGTCTTCGAGCCCTCGGCGTAGTAGGGGCGCAGGTTGACGTTGACGAAGGCCCAGGGCCGGGTTTCGGCGAGCTGCGTGCAGAGCCGGTTGACGTCGTCGTAGTTGCCGCGCACGCCGACCAGGTTGGTGCCGTAGATCCCGGTGGCGAGCAGCTTCTGTTCCTCGAGGTTGGCGGGGACGAAGACGTAGGACTCGAGCCCGGCGGCGGCGGCGTGGGCGGCGACGGCGTTGGCGAGGTTGCCGGTCGAGGCGCAGGCGACGGTCTCGAAGCCGAGCTCGCGCGCCTTGGCGACGGCGACCGCGACCACCCGGTCCTTGAACGAGTGGGTCGGGTTGGCGGCGTCGTTCTTGATCCAGATCTCGGCGTCGACGCCCAGCCGCTCGGCGAGCCGGTCAGCGCGCAGGAGCGGCGTCAGGCCAGGCTCCAACGGGTCGCCCGGCCGGCCGGTGAAGGGCAGGAAGTCGGCGTAGCGCCAGATCCCCTGCGATCCCGCCTGGACCCGGCGCTTGATCTCGGCCGCGTCCAGCCCCGAGTAGTCGTAGGCCACTTCCAGCGGCCCGAAGCAGTTGTCGCAAGCGAAGTGGGCGCCGAGCTCGAAGGTCGAGTCGCACTCCTTGCACTTGAGGTTCTCGATTGACATCCGATCCGTCTCCTTGTGTGGAAAAACCTCCGCCTTCGTGGGGCAGAGGTCCGATCGGACGCCTTCCCCACATCTCCCAAGCCGTAAAAACGGCCTGCTGGACTTGGCACCTCTCCCGGACCTAAGGTCCGGGGCGGTTGCCGGGGCTTCAATGGGCCAGTCCCTCCACCCCTCTGGATGTGGCGCTTATGTACGTAAGGAAGGGTACCATCGCCCCGATGCCCTGCGAGACGATGAGCGTGAACGATGCCGAACCTTCCGAAGCCGAGGCTACGGCGCGCCGGCCGGCGCAGCGAGCTCATCCCCGCGACGCCGCAACCTGAGCCGCAGACGCCCAACGTCGAGCAGATCGACTCCTCCGGCCTGCGCTGGGTGAACATCGAGCGCCCCGGCGCCCTCGAGCGCGCCTGGCTCGAGACCCACTTCGACTTCCACGCGCTCGACCTCGAGGACGTCCTCTCCCGCAACCAGCGGCCGAAGATCGACGTCTACGACGACTACCTCTTCATCGTCCTCCACTTCCCCGTCTTCGACCCGGCCGTCGGCCGCCTCGGCACCGGCGAGCTCGACCTCTTCGTCGGCCCCGACTACGTGGTGACGATCCCCAACCAGCCGCTGCAGCCGGTCGAGTACCTGTTCGAGCGCTGCCGCGCCAAGGAGGAGCTGCGCGAGCAGCTCTTCTCGCGCGGCTCGGGCTACCTGCTCTACCGCCTCGTCGACGACAGCTTCGACTACTGCTTCCCGATGCTGCGCAAGATCGGCAACAAGCTCGACGCGCTGGAGGACGACATCTTCGAGGGGCGCTCCGAGGAGGTCGTGCGCGACATCTCCAACGCCAAGCAGGAGATCATCAACTTCCGCAAGGTGATCCGGCCGCAGCGCCCAGTCCTGCGCGACCTCGAGAAAGTCAAGCAGCGCTACCTGGCGACCGACCTCGACCTCGAGATCTACTTCGACGACATCGTCGACGCCCACGAGCGGATCTGGGACATGCTCGAGAACTACAAGGAGGTGGTCGAGGCGCTGGCCGAGACCAACGAGTCGGTGATCTCGCACCGCGTCAACGACATCCTCCGCGTGCTCACCTCGATCAGCGTCATCGTCCTGCCGCTGACCCTGATCGCCAGCATCTGGGGGATGAACGTCGGCGTGCCGGGCGAAGGCGACCAGACCGACTTCTTCATCATCCTCGGCGGCCTGCTGGCGATGTTCGCGGCGATGGTCGTCTACTTCCGCAATCGCGGTTGGCTATAGCCTCCAACGCCGGTGGCAAATTTCCGCATCTGGGCGCCTTGGCGCCTCGCCTACGTGAAGGACGCGTCCAAGGACATCGAGGAGGAGTGCATCTTCTGCGCCAAGCCGGCGGCGGGAGATGACGAGGCGAACCTGATCGTCCACCGCGGCGAGCGCTGCTTCGTGATCCTCAACCTCTTCCCCTACACCAACGGGCACCTGATGGTGGCGCCCTTCGAGCACATCGCCCGCTTTCAGGACCTGCCGGCGGAGACGACCGCGGAGATGATGGCCCTGGCCCAACAGGCGATGGCTCGGCTCGAGCAGGTCTACGAGCCGCACGGCTTCAACGTCGGCCTCAACCAGGGGCGGGTCGCCGGCGCCGGGGTCGAGCACCACATCCACCTCCACGTCGTCCCGCGCTGGGGCGGTGACACCAACTTCATGCCGGTGATCGCCGACACCAAGGTGATGCCGCAGACCCTCGAGCAGAGCTACGAGGCGCTGAAAGGGGCGTTTTGAGCGAGCAACCAGTGCTGGCCCCCGCGGGGATCTTCAAGGCCTACGACATCCGCGGCATCCACGGCGAGGAGATGGACGCGACGACGGCGCTGGCGGTCGGCCGAGCCTTTGCCCGGGTGCTGGCGAGACTGCGCGGCAAGCAGCCGAGCGAGCTGCGGGTCGGGCTCGGCCGCGACATGCGGCTGACCGCGCCGGAAATGGCCGCCGAGCTGCGCGACGGGCTGATCTTCGAGGGCGCGACCGTGGTCGACGCCGGCATGGTCGCGACCGAGATGCTCTACCACCTGGTCGGCTCGCGCGAGCTCGACGGCGGCGCGATGGTCACCGCCTCGCACAACCCGAAGGCATACACCGGGGTCAAGCTGGTCCGCGAGGGGGCGCTGGCGCTCTCCGGCGACGCCGGGATCGGCGACGTGCGCCGCGAGATCGAGGCCGGTCTCGGCCCCGGCCCGGGCGGCGGCAGCCTCGAGGAGGTCGACATCTGGGACGAGTACCGCGAGCAGGCGCTCTCCTTCATCGACCCGGCGGCGGTGCGCCCGCTGAAGGTCGTGGTCGACGGTGGCAACGGGATGGCCGGGCCGATGGTCGGGCCGATCCTGCGCAAGCTCGGCCTCGACCTCGAGGAGATGTACTTCGAGCCCGACGGCGAGTTCCCCGACCACGAGCCGAACCCACTGCTGCCGGAGAACCGGGCGATGATCATGGAGCGGGTGCGCGGTACGGGCGCCGACCTCGGCATCGCCTGGGACGGCGACGCCGACCGCTGCTTCTTCATCGACGGCGAGGGCACGTTCTGCGACGGCGACTTCGTCTGCGCCCTGCTCGCCCGCTCGGCGCTCGCCACCCACCCCGGGGCGACGATCCTCTACGACCCGCGCTCGAGCCGCGCCGTGCCCGACCTGGTCGCCGCCGACGGCGGCCGCTCGGGCATCTCCCGCGTCGGCCACGCTTTCTTCAAGGCGCGAATGCGCGAGGAGGGCGCGGTCTTCGGCGGCGAGGTCTCTGGCCACTACTACTTCCGCGACTTCTGGAACGCCGACTCGGGGACGATCCCGGCGCTGCTGATGCTCGAGCTGCTCTCCGCCGAGGGCCGCTCGCTGGCCGAGCTGATGGCCGAGTTCCGCTCGCGCTACTTCATCTCCGGCGAGATCAACTCCGAGGTCGCCGACGCCGGGGCGAAGATGGAGGAGATCGCCGCCCGCTACGGCGACGGCGAGCAGACCACGCTCGACGGGATCTCGGTCGACTACCCGGACTGGCACTTCAACGTGCGCCCCTCCAACACCGAGCCGCTGCTCCGCCTCAACCTCGAGTCGCTGGTCTCACGCGAGGACATGGAGGCGAAACGCGACGAGGTCCTGGGGTTGATCCGGGCGTGACCCTGACTCCCGAGGAGGCGCTCGAGCAGGCAGCGCTGGCCGGCATTCACCAGTTCCGCATCCCCACCCCCTTCGCGGTCGGGCGGGTCAACTGCTACCTGATCGAGGACGAGCCGCTGACCCTCGTCGACACGGGGCCCAACTCGGGCAGGGCGCTCGACGAGTTGCAGCGCCAGCTGGCTGAGCGCGGCCACTCGGTCGACGACCTCGAGCTGATCATCGTCACCCACCAGCACATCGACCACCTCGGCCTGGTCGAGATCATCGTCGGGCACTCCGGCGCCGAGGTCGCGGCGATCGGGGTCGCCGCCGAGCGGCTCGCCAACTTCGGCGAGAACTCGGAGCGCGAGGACAGCTTCGCGGTCGAGCTGATGCTGCGCAACGGGATCGCGCCCGAGGTGACGCGGGCGCTGCAGAGCGTCTCGAGCGGCTTCCGCGCCTGGGGCTCGCGGGTCGAGGTGACGCGACCGCTGGCCGACGGCGAGCGGGTCGAGTTCCGCGACCGCACCCTGGAAGCGCTGCACCGCCCCGGCCACAGCCCCTCCGACACGATCTTCTGGGACGAGCAGCGCCGCATCCTGATCGCCGCCGACCACCTGATCGCCCACATCTCCTCCAACGCGCTGATCACGCCGCCGCTCGACGGCTCCTCGGAGCGGACCCAGGCGCTGGTCACCTACGTCGAGTCGCTGCGCAAGACGCGTGAGATGCCGGCCGAGATCGTCCTCTCCGGCCACGGCGAGGCGATTACCGACCACGTCGCCCTGATCGACGAGCGGCTCGCCCAGCTAGAGCGGCGCAAGGAGAAGATGTACCGGCTGATCGCCGAGCAGCCGCGCAGCGGCCACGAGATAGCCCAGGCCCTGTGGGGCGACGTCGCCGTCACCCAGGCCTTCCTCACCCTCTCCGAGGTCGTCGGCCACGTCGACCTGCTGGTCAACGAGGGGCGGGTGCGCGAAGCGCTGGACGGCGAGGTCGTCCGCTACGAGGCGACCGGCGCTTAGCCGGTCCACGAAGGTCTAGCTGGCCGCGAGAAATCGAGCCAGCTCCTCGCCCACCCCACTGGCCGTCTGATCTTTGCCTCCCTTGGCGCGGGCGTAGAGGGCCATCAGCACCTCGAAGACGCCGGGCTGGGAATTCGCGACGCTTTCCCACCCCGCTCGAACGTCCTGCACGTCACCGGTCTCGTAGAGCCCGATGTCGTCAGCGATGAACCCGAATCCCGAATCGCGCAGAGCCCGAAGAAGTTTCTCGAGATCCAGTGAGTCTCTGCGACGAATCCATCTGCCCCCACGGTCTATCGCCTCGGCGACGGCCTCCTCGAGTGAGACGTTGGAGCTCATGCAGGTGAGGACATTGATCACGTCAAAGGTCTGAGCGGGCCGCTCCGCTTGGCGTTTCCAGAGCCTGCGAATCTCGGTTATCTGACCTTTACCCCTGCTGCTCAGGTCGTCGACGGTGACGATCCCGTGGCTCTTCAGGGCTCGAAGCATCCCGTCTACTTCCCGCTGGTTGCAGATCAGGTCGGCATCCAGTCGGAGGAGCGCACCCGGAAGCGTGTCCGGCCCCAGCTCGGCGGTCTTCTCAGGCGTCTGTTCAAACGCCTGGTCCTGCGCCCGTCTCATGTTGTCGTTCAACAGATCGAAGTGACTGTCGATCGCCCCGAGCATCTGACTCAGGATGAAGAAGTTCTTGCCCACCTCCGGGCTCTTCGACTCCCGCTTGTAGCCGATCAGGTGCTCGACTTCAGCCCAGGCGTCCTCGACCAGCGTCCGAACTTGAATCTCGAATATCGGGTTTTCGGACGCGCCCGCTGCCTTCTCAGCCAAGCGAACGCGGTAGTGGATCGAGGCGTAGCCACTCGGAGGGGACTCGACCTTGACGTCGGTGAGGCCGAGGTCGGCCGCGGTGTTTCCCGGCAAGGCCGCCGTTGGTTCTTCGGTGAGGATGATCGCGTCTTCGGCGTGAAGCAGGTCGTGAACAAGTGCCAAGTCGGAGAGAACATGCACAACGACGCGGGCACCGAGGGTGTCGTGCATGTTCTTGAAGCTCTCGGGCGCCATTCCATTCGCGAAGGCAGCTGAGTCGGGGTGGCGGCGAATCTTGTCCTCAACACTCTCCAGCCGCTTGATCCTCGTGATACCTCTCGCGATTGGCTGATGCACGGTTACGCCATGCAAGTCCTTCTTGTATGGCGTCCAGGTTTTCGGGCGTTTCCACTTCCGCAGCAGATTGCTGACCGCGGCGTCAGTTGGCTCCAGCACGCGTGACCTGTACTCCCAGTAGGCCTGCCGGAAATTGCCATTCGATTCCAATGTCTTGCGCGTTGCCATTTCTTGCCGGTTCTATTGCGGATCCCTCACTCCGCCAAAGCATGCTCAATCGCCGACGACGGGATGCCGGAAGGTAACAGACGCCAACGTTCCAATATCAGAATGATTACGTACCCAGCAGCGAAAACGGGTGAGCCACTTTGTATGACAAAACTCTTTTAATAAAGAAATAGTGAATTGTTTTTAGTTCTAATACTTAAGCCAATAAAACCAGATCGGCAAACCATCCCCTCGCGGCCTGGACGAGAAGATCCCCAGGGCAGCGAATAGGAATACGCTCCGCCAGCACGAGATCGCCTCACGTAAGCCGGTCAGACGCCTGGTCAACTCTCCCGAGAGCGACTGCACCGAGTAGGCGTCGGTCCTGGATGAAACCCAAACTCCCCCACCGCAAATCGAGGAAGCCCGCCAAGAAGCGGATGCTGATCATCGTCAACCCCTACGCGACGACGGTCTCGGACCGGCTCAAGAACCTGGTCGTCTACGCGCTGCAGGGGCGCTTCGAGGTCGAGACGATCCTCACCGAGGCGCAGAACCACGCGACCGAGATCGGCCGCGAGGTGCGCGACCACGGCTACGACGTCGTCGTCGCCTTCGGTGGCGACGGCACGCTCAACGAGGTCGCCAACGGGCTGGCCGGCACCGACGTGCCGGTCTTCGTCCTGCCCGGCGGCTCGACCAACGTCGTCTGCCGCACGCTCGGCATCCCCAACGACGTCGTCGACGCGACCGAGCACCTGCTCGCCCTGGTCGACGATTGGGAGCCGCGCAAGATCGACCTCGGCAAGGTCGACGAGCGCCATTTCGTCTTCTCCTGCGGGGTCGGGATCGACGCCACCGTGGTGCGCCGCGTCGACGCCCACCCGCGGCTCAAGTCACGGGCCGGCCCCTACTACTACAGCTGGGCGGCGATCTCGGCCTTCTACCGCAAGTACCTGATCAACCCGGTGCGGCTGCGGGTCGAGGTCGGCGACGAGGTCTGCGAGGGGATCACCGCGCTGGCCCAGAACTCCGACCCCTTCACCTACTTCGCCAGCCGCCAGATCCGGGTCTGCGAGGGGGTGGAGATCGACGACGGGACACTGGCGCTCGGCGTCCTCAAGCGTGCCGCGATGCGCGACATGGCGACGCTGATCCCGCGCCTCTTCAGCGAGACCAAGCCGGGCGCGCGGCACCGCCAGATCGACCACTACGCGGGGATCGAGTCGGCGACCGTGAGCTCGATCTCGGAGACCAAGGACGGCGACACCCGCCCCTTCCCGGTCCAGGTCGACGGCGACTACATCGGCGAGAAGACCCGCCTCCAGCTCGGCATCACCCCCGGCGCGCTGACAGTCGTCGCCTGACGGCGGCTCTCAGCGGGCCGGCAGCGGGCGGGCGGGGTTGCCGGCTACGGTGGCGCCGGGCGGGACGTCCTTGGTGACGACGGCGCCGGCGCCGATCGTCGCCTCGCGGCCGACGCGGATGCCGCCGAGGATCGTCGCGCCGGAGCCGATCGAGGCGCCGTCCTCGATCACAGTGGTCAGCAGCTCCCAGTCGTCCTCGGTCTGCAGGGCGCCGCCGGCGGCGGTGGCGCGGGGGCGCTTGTCGTTGACGAAGGTGACGCCATGGCCGACGAAGACCCCGTCGCCGATCCGCACCCCGTCGCAGATGAAGGTGTGGCTCTGGATCTTGCAGGCGGCGCCGATCTCGACCCCGCGCTGGACCTCGACGAAGGTCCCGATCCGGCAGCGATCTCCGATCCGGCAGCCATAGAGGTTGGTGAAGGCGTGGACGACGACGTCCTCGCCGAGCTCGACGCCGTTCAGCAGCCGGTGCGGCGCCTCGTTGACCGGCGCCTCAGCGCTCAGCGCCATCGAACCCGTTGACCGCGGCCGCAATCGTCTCGATCTCCTCGGCGGAGATCGTCGGGAAGACCGGCAGCGAACAGCTCTCGACCGCGAGCTTCTCGGCGACCGGCAGGCTGCCCGGGCCCAGCCCGAGGTCGGCGTAAGCCGGCTGCAGGTGGATCGGGGTCGGGTAGTGGATCGCGTTGGCGACGTCGTGGGCGGCGAGGCACTCGCGCAGCGCGTCGCGCCGGGCCGAGCGCACGACGAAGAGGTGGAAGACATGATCGCCGTCGGCGCTGACCGCGGCCGGCGCCGTCACGGGCGCGTCCGCCAGCGCCTCGCGCAGGGCCGCCCCCGCCTCGCGACGGCCGCGGTTGGCCTCGTCGAGGCGGCCGAGCTTGTGCCGCAGGATCGCCGCCTGCAGCGCGTCGAGGCGGTCGGTGCGGGCGGGCATCTCGTGGTGGTGCCGAGCCCCCTCGCCGTGCGAGCGCAGCAGGCGCAGGCGCTCGGCGAGCTCGGGGTCGTCGGTGGTGACCGCGCCGCCGTCGCCCCAGGCGCCGAGGTTCTTGGTCGGGTAGAAGCTGAAGCAGCCGGCGTCGCCGAGCGAGCCGGCCGGCCGGCCGCGGTGGCGCGAGCCGTGGGCCTGGCAGGCGTCCTCGACGACGAGCAGGCCGCGCTCGCGACAGAGGGCGAGCAGCGGGTCCATCTCGACCGTGCGGCCGTAGAGGTGAACCGGGATCACGCAGCGGGTGCGCGGGGTCAACGCCCGCTCGACGATCTCCGCCGTGATCACCGCGGTCTCCTCGTCGACGTCGACCAGGCAGGGGATTGCGCCGGCGGCGCTGACCGCCTCGGCGGTGGCGATGAAGCTGTTGGTCGGAACGATCACCTCGTCGCCGGGGCCGACGCCCAGCCCGCGCAGGGCGAGCTCCAGGGCGGCGGTGCCGGAGGAGACGCCTACCGCGTGCTCGCTCCCGCACCAGGCGGCGAACTCGGCCTCGAAGCCCTCGACCTCGGCGCCGAGGGTGAAGGCGGCGCGGCTGCTGACGTCGGCGACCACCGCGAGCAGCTCGGCGAGCAGCTCCGGGTCGCCGTTGTCGAGACGGGTGAACGGGACTGGCGTCCTCGTCGCGATGCTCATGCTGTTGCCCTTTCCGCCGACTCACGGCTCATGGTCAGTGCCAACTCGTTTTCCGTCGCCGGCTCGGAGTCGGCAAACGCCGCCGCCACCTCCTTGCGCGAGCGAACGCCGAACTTGGTGAAGATCGAGGAGAGGTGGCTCTTGATCGTGCTCTCGGCGAGGAAGAGGCGCTCGGCGATCTCGGCGTTGGTGAGGCCGCCGCGGACCAGGGTCAGGACCTGGTTCTCGCGGTGGGAGAGCACCGGCCGCTCGACACTGGCGCGGAACTGGCGTGGGACGACCGACTGCCCGATCGCGACGGCACGCACCGTGGTCGGCAGGGTGAGCTCGAGTTCGGGCTCGAAGACGAGGGCGTCGGCGCCGGCGTCGAGTGCCCGGCGCACCCCGGTCCCGGTCGCCGGCGCGGAGATCACGACCACCGCCGGCTTCGGCGCCTCGCGGGCGAGGCGGCGCAGGGCCGCCATCTCACGGGCCTCGTCGATGTCACAGGCGAGGACGACGATCGCCGAGGCGTCGAGGTCGAGGTCGGCCACCGCCGCCGGCTCGTCGATCGTGGCGGCCACGGAGAGGCTCTGCCCGACCAGGGCTCTGGCGATGCGGTGCCGCAGATCGGCGGCTTCCGCGCAGACAACCACTGTCTTGGGGTCGACCGGCTTGGCAGCACCGTTAGCTGGCCGTTGGATTCCGGCTTTCATATACATACAACGGCGCGCAAACCTGTCAGCTTGCGGCCCGCCCCCTTGGCCGCGTGCTCTTCGTCACGCTGGCCGGACGCTTTTTCAGGGTGAGGGTGAGCTTCCACGTCGCCGGGGCGCCGGCCGCCGTCTCGAAGCGGATCAGCACCTTCACCTTCAGTGCCTGGCTCGCCTTGAGCGCCTTCTTGCCGGCTGCCGTCAGCTCGATCGGCAGCGCCACCTCTTCCGGCTGGGCAACGCGCACGATGGCCGGCTTGATGCTGCGCTGGCGCAGCCGCAGCTGTCGCGTCCTCGCCGCGGCCCGGACGGTCTCGCTGTCTGCCCGTAGGCGCTTCGAGGCCTGGGCGATCTCGGCGGGGCGGGCCGAGAGGACCCCGGGACCGGTGACGTCGAAGACCACCTGTGCCTTGCCGGTCTTCAAGTCGCGGACCACGCGCAGGTACTTGGCGGTTGCGGCCACCGACGGCGGGTCGCCGCCGGGGTTGCCGGTCGAGCCCTTGCCGCCACCGTTGCCGTCATCCGGCGTTTCGACGTCGGGGTTCGTGTCGATGCTGAAGGCGCGGGTGGCCACGGCCTGGTTGCCGACCTGATCGGCGGCGCGCACGCGGAAGGTGTAGGGACCGTCGCTCAGCGGTGCGGCCGGGGTGTGGGTGCCGGCGCCCGAGCAGGGGGCGAAGTCGGCGGTGCCGGTGTCGATCGAGCACTCGAACGTCGCGCCGGGCTCGGAGCTGAAGGTGAAGGTCGGGGTCGGGTCGTTGGTCGCGCCGGTCGGGCCGGAGTCGACCTGGACGGTGGGCGCGGTCGAGTCCTCCTCGTAGGCGATGGGCTCCGAGCAGGCCGAGGTGTTGCCGGCGACGCTCGTCGCCGTGGCGCTCAACAGCGTCATGGTGTCGTCGGCGACGTTGACCGTGATCCCGCTCGCCAGCTCCGCGGCGGTGGTGGTGGCGAGCGGGCTGCCGCTGCACCCGGCGTTGCCGTAGACGCGGATCGTGGTGCCCGCCGGGCCGGAGCCGGTCAACCGCGGCGAGTTGTCGTTCGCGGGCGAGGCCGGATCGGTCGCGGTCAGTTGCGGTGCGGTGGGGACCGTGAGGTCGACCGAGAAGCCGCGGGTCGCCACGCCGGCATTGCCGACCGCGTCGGCGGCGCGCACGCGGAAGACGTAGGCGCCCTCGCCCAGCGGTGAAGCCGGCGTGTGAGTCCCGGCACCCGAGCAGGGACCGAACTCGACGCTGCCGGTGTCGATCGAGCACTCGAACGTCGCGCCGGGCTCGGAGCTGAAGGTGAAGGTCGGGGTCGAGTCGTTGGTCGCGCTGCCGGGACCGGAGTCGATCGAGACGCTCGGCGGCGTGGAGTCGATGGCCCACGAATAGGAGCCCGGCGTCGAGTCGGCGTTGCCGGCGGCGTCGATCGCCCGGACCTCGAAGGTGTGATCGCCCTGCTGCAAGGACGTGTACTCGCGCGGCGAGGCGCAGGGCTGCCATGCCCCGGCGGCGCCGGAGTCCAGGCGGCACTCGAAGGAGGCGACCCCGGAGCCGGATCCGTCGTCGCCGGAGAAGGCGAAGGTCGCGGCCGACGCGGCGGTCTGGGCGGGCGGCTGGGACTGGATCGAGGTCTGCGGAGCCGCGGTGTCGACCGTCCATTCATGCGAGGCCGGGCTGCCGTCGACGTTGCCCGCCTGGTCGATCGCGCGCACTTCGAAGCTGTGGGAGCCCTGGCCGAGCGCGGTGAGCTGGCGCGGGGTCGTGCAGGGGGCGAAGGCGCCGCTGTCGAGCCTGCACTCGAAGGAGGCGATGCCCGAGCCGCCCGGGTCGGAGCCGCTGAAGGCGAAGTCGGCCGTCGTGCTGTTGGTCAGCGCGTTCGGCTTGACGGTGATCGCGGTGTCGGGATCCTGGCTGTCGATCGTCCACTCGAACTCGGCCGGGGTCGGGTCGACGTTCCCGGCCAGGTCGAGAGCGCGGACCGCGAAGCTGTGGCTGCCCTCGGCAAGGGCGCTGAAGGAGCGCGGCGAGCCGCACGCGATCCACTCGTCGGAGTCGCGACGGCACTGCAGCGAGGCGACGCCGGAGCCTCCGTCGTCACTGCCGGCGAAGGTGAACACGGCGCTGGCGGAGGTCGAGATCGGGTCGGGCCCGCTCTCGATCTCGGTCTCGGGCGCGACGGTGTCGACCGTCCAGGTGTGGGTGTCGGGAGTGGCGTCGGCGTTGGTGGCGCTGTCGATCGCCCGCACGTGGAAGCTGTGGCTGCCCTCGCCGAGATCGGTGAGCTCGATTCCGGGCGCACAGGGGGCGAAGGAGCCTGAGTCGAGCTTGCACTCGAAGGAGGTCACGCCTGAGCCGGCATCGATGCCCTGGAAGGAGAAGCTCGCCACGTCGCTGTCGCTCAGGGCCGGCGGCTGGGCGGTGATCTCGGTGTCGGGCGCGGTGGCGTCGACGTCGAAGGCGCGGGTCGCGATCGCCTGGTTGCCCGCCTGATCCGTGACCCGCACGCGGAAGGTCCAGGGACCGTCGCCGAGTGGTGAAGCCGGGGTGTGGGTGCCGGCGCCCGAGCAGGGGGCGAAGTCGGCGTCGCCGGTGTCGATCGAGCAGGCGAACGTCGCGCCGGGCTCGGAGCCGAAGGCGAAGGTCGGGGTCGGGTCGTTGGTCAGGCTCTCCGGGCCACCGTCGATCGAGACGCTCGGCGGCGTCGTGTCGACCGTCCAGGTGTGGGCGGCGGGCTCGGCGTCGGCGTTGCCGGCGCTGTCGATCGCGCGCACCTCGAACTTGTGGCTGCCGGGGGTGAGATCGGCTAGCTGGCGCGGGTCGGTGCAGGGCGTCCATGCCCCCGGCGCGCTGGAGTCGAGACGGCACTCGAAGGAGACGACGCCCGATCCGCCGGCGTCAGAGCCGGTGAAGCCGAGCTCGGCGGTGGTGAGTTTGGTCACCGCCGCCGGTTTCGTCGTGATCTGGGTCTCGGGTGCGGTCGAGTCCTCGCGGTAGGAGATCGGATCCGAGCAGCCCGAGGTGTTGTTGGCCGCGGTCGTCGCCGTGGCGCTGAACTGGGTGAGCGTGTCGTTGCCGACGCTGACCTCGATCCCGGCAGCGAGCTCGGCCACGGAACCCGTCGCGAGCGGTGAGCCCGAGCAGTCCGCGCTCGCGTAGAGACGGACGATGACGCCGGCGGAGGCGCTGCCGACGATCTTCGGCGCGTTGTCGTTGGCGGGAGAAGCAGGGACGGTCGCGGTCAGCCCGGGGGCCGCCGGGGCTGCCGTGTCGACACTGAAGCCCCGGGTCGCGACCGCCTGGTTGGTCGCGCCGTCGGTCGCCCGCACGCGGAAGGTGTAGGGACCGTCGCTCAGCGGTGCGGCCGGGGTGTGGGTGCCGGCGCCCGAGCAGGGGGCGAAGTCGGCGGTGCCGGTGTCGATCGAGCAGGCGAAGGTCGCGCCGGGCTCGGAGCTGAAGGCGAAGGTCGGGGTCGAGTCGTTGGTCAGGCCGGTGGGCCCGGTGTCGATCGAGACGCTCGGCGGCGTCGTGTCGACGGTCCAGGTGTGGGTCGCGGGGCTGCCGTCGGCGTTGCCCGCTTGGTCGATCGCGCGCACTTCGAAGCTGTGGGCGCCCTGACCGAGAGCGGTGTATTTGCGCGGCGAGGAGCAGGGCTCGAAGGAGCCGCTGTCGAGCTTGCACTCGAAGGAGGCGATGCCCGAGCCGCCGGGGTCGGACCCGGTGAAGCCGAACTCGGCCTCGGTGCTGTTGGTGGGGGTTGGCGGTTTGAGGGCGCCGATCGAGGTGTCGGGGGCGCCGGTGTCCCTGCTGATCGCCTGGGTGGCGCTGCCGCGGTTGCCGGCGGCATCGGTCAGGCAGAGGCGCAGCGTGTTGGCGCCCTCGGCGAGGGCGGCCGCGGCGACCGGCGAGACCCTGGTGTTGGGCTGGGTCGAGTAGGTACCGGAGTCGATCACCGTGCCCGTGTCGCAGTCGGCGCCGCCGACGCGCAGGGCGAAGTTGCCGTTCTCGTCGGCGTGCCAGGTCAGGTTCGACGTCTCCCCCGCTTTCAGGAGCGCCTTGGAGAGCGCGTCGGCGGTGACCGTCGGTACGGTGGTGTCGATCGTCCAGGTGTGGGTCGCCGGGCTGCCGTCGGCGTTGCCCGCCTGGTCGATCGCGCGAACCTGGAACTCGTGGCTGCCGTCGCCGAGCCCGGTGAGCTCGATCCCCGGCTCGCAGGGCGCGAAGGCGCCGCTGTCGCGCTTGCACTCGAAGGAGGCGATGCCCGAGCCGGCGTCGCTGCCCGCGAATGAGAAGCTCGCCTCGTCGCTGCTGCTGACCGCCGGCGGCTTGACGGTGATCTCGGTCTCGGGTGCCGTGGAGTCCTCGACGTAGGAGATCGGCTCCGAGCAGGGCGAGAGGTTGCCGGCCGCCGAGGTCGCGGTGGCGCTGAACACGGAGGTCGAGTCGTCGTCGACGCTGACCTCGACCCCGGCCTCGAGTGCCGCCGTCGACACCGTCGCAAGCGGGGCACCGGCGCACTCGGGCCCGCGGTAGAGACGGATCGTCGCGCCGGCCGGAGCGGAGCCGATGATCCTGGGAGCGTTGTGGTCAGCGGGCGAAGCGGGCTCGGTGGCGCTCAACTCGGGAGCGAGCGGGGCTGCCGTGTCGACACTGAAGCCCCGGGTCGCGACCGCCTGGTTGGTCGCGCCGTCGGTCGCCCGCACGCGGAAGGTGTAGGGACCGTCGCTCAGCGGTGCGGCCGGGGTGTGGGTGCCGGCGCCCGAGCAGGGGGCGAAGTCGGCGGTGCCGGTGTCGATCGAGCAGGCGAAGGTCGCGCCGGGCTCGGAGCTGAAGGCGAAGGTCGGGGTCGAGTCGTTGGTCAGGCCGGTGGGCCCGGTGTCGATCGAGACGCTCGGCGGCGTCGTGTCGACGGTCCAGGTGTGGGTCGCGGGGCTGCCGTCGGCGTTGCCCGCTTGGTCGATCGCGCGCACTTCGAAGCTGTGGGCGCCCTGACCGAGAGCGGTGTATTTGCGCGGCGAGGAGCAGGGCTCGAAGGAGCCGCTGTCGAGCTTGCACTCGAAGGAGGCGATGCCCGAGCCGCCGGGGTCGGACCCGGTGAAGCCGAACTCGGCCTCGGTGCTGTTGGTGGGGGTTGGCGGTTTGAGGGCGCCGATCGAGGTGTCGGGGGCGCCGGTGTCCTTGGAGATCGAGGTCGTCGCTTGGCCGCGGTTGCTGGCGGCGTCGGTCAGGCAGATGCGCAGAGCATTGGCGCCCTCGGCCAGAGCCGAGGCGTTGACGGTCGAGACCCGCGTGTTGGGCTGGGTCGAGTAGGCGCCGGAATCGATCACCGTGCCCGTGTCGCAATCGGCCCCGCCGACGCGCAGCTGGAAGTTGCCGTTCCCGTTGGCGTGCCAGGTCAGGTCGCTGGTCTCCCCCGCTTTCAGCAGCGCTTTGGAGAGCAAGTCGACGGTGACCGTCGGTGCGGTGGTGTCGATCGTCCAGGTGTGGGTCGCCGGGCTGCCGTCGGCATTGCCGGCCTGGTCGATCGCGCGGACTTCGAAGCGGTGGCTGCCCTGGCCGAGGCCGGTGTACTGGCGCGGGGACGAGCAGGGCGCAAAGGCGCCGTCGTCGAGCTTGCACTCGAAGCCGGCGATCCCCGAGCCACCGGGGTCGGACCCGGTGAAGCCGAACTCGGCCTCGGTGCTGTTGGTCGGCGTGTTGGGCTGGGCGCCGATCGAGGTGTCGGGTGCCGTCGCGTCGACCGTGAAGCCGCGCGTGGCGACGGCCTGGTTGCCGGCGGCGTCGGTGGCCCGCACGCGGAAGGTCTTCGGCCCGTCCGCGAGCGGCGCGGCCGGGGTGTGCGTGCCGGTCCCCGAGCAGGGCGCGAAGTTGGGCGTGCCGGTGTCCACCGAGCAGGCGAAGCTGGCGCCGGGCTCGGAGCTGAAGGTGAAGGTGGGGGTCTGGTTGGCGGTGAAGCCGTCGGGACCAGCGTCGACCTGGATGCTCGGCGGCGTCGTGTCGACGGTCCAGACGTGGGTCGAGGGGCTGCCATCGACGTTGCCCGCCTGGTCGATCGCGCGGACTTCGAATTTGTGACCGCCCTGGCCGAGGCCCGTGTATTTGCGCGGGGTTGGGCAGGACTCGAAGGCGCCGCTGTCGAGCTTGCACTCGAAGTCGGCGATCCCCGAGCCACCGGGGTCGGACCCGGTGAAGCCGAACTCGGCCTCGGTGCTGTTGGTCGGCGTGTTGGGCTGGGCGCCGATCGAGGTGTCGGGCGCCGTCGCGTCGACCGTGAAGGCGCGCGTGGCGACGGCCTGGTTGGTGGCCGGGTCGGTCGCTCTCACCCGGAAGGTTCGCGGCCCGTCGGACAAGGGCGAGGCCGGCGTGTGCGTGCCGGCGCCCGAGCACGACGCGAAGTTGGACGTGCCGGTGTCGATCGAGCACTCGAAGCTGGCACCGGGCTCGGAGCTGAAGGCGAAGGTCGGGGTCGAGTCGTTGGTCAGGCCGGTGGGGCCGGTGTCGACCTGCACCGCGGGCGGGGTCAGGTCGATCTCCCAGGTGTGCGAGGCCGGCTCGCCGTCGGGATTGTCCGCCTGGTCGATCGCGCGGACCTGGAAGCTGTGGCTGCCCTGCTCGAGGCCGGTGTACTGGCGCGGGTTGGTGCAGTCGCCCCAGGCGCCGTCGTCGAGCTTGCACTCGAAGGAGGCGACTCCCGAGCCCCCCGGGTCGGAGCCGGTGAAGGAGAAGGAGGCATCGGCGAGGCTGGTCAGCGCCGGCGGCTGAGCGGTGATCTGCGTCTCCGGCGCCGTCGCGTCGACCGTGAAGGAGCGCGTGGCGACGGCCTGGTTGCCGGCGCCGTCGGTCGCCCGCACCCGGAAGGTGTAGGGGCCGTCGGGCAGAGGCGAAGCCGGGGTGTGGGTGCCGGCGCCCGAGCAGGGGGCGAAGTCGGCGCTGCCGTTGTCGATCGAGCAGGCGAAGGCGGCGCCGGGCTCGGAGCTGAAGGTGAAGGTCGGGGTCTGGTTGGCGGTGAAGCCGGCCGGGCCGAAGTCGACCTGGACCGCCGGCGGGGTCAGGTCGACCAGCCAGGCATGCGAGGCGGGCTCGCCGTCGAGGTTGCCGGCGGCGTCGATCGCCCTGACCTGGAAGGTGTGGCTGCCCTCCTGGAGGCCGGAGTAGGCCTGGGGGGAGGTGCAGGCGCCGAACGAGCCCCCGTCCAGCTTGCACTGGAAGGACGCGATGCCGGAGCCGGCTCCGTCCTCGCCGCTGAAGGAGAAGCTCGCGGCGGCGCTGTTGACCGGGGTCGGCGGTTTGCTGCCGATCGCCGTGTCGGGGGCGGTCGAGTCCTCGAGGTAGGTCAGCGCCGCCGAGCAGTCCGAGTCGTTGTCGCTCGTCGAGGTGGCGATCGCGCTGAAGCTGGTGCTCGTGTCGCTGCTCACCGTGACCTCGATGCCGGCGGCGAGCGCGGCGGCCGGAACGGTGGCGAGCGGCGCGCCCGTGCAGGTGGAGCCGGCGAAGAGGCGGACGGTGGTGCCGGCCGGCGCCGAGCCGAAGACTTTCGGGTTGTTGTGGTTGGCCGGTGAGGCCGGGACGGTGTGGCTCAGCTCGGGGGGGTCGGGGGTCGCCGTGTCGACCGTGAAGCCGCGCGTGGCGACCGCCTGGTTGGTGGCCGGGTCGCTGGCCCGCACGCGGAAGGTCCAGGGACCGTCGGCCAGCGGCGAGGCCGGCGTGTGGGAACCGGCCCCCGAGCAGGGCGCGAAGTTGGGCGTGCCGTTGTCGATCGAGCAGGCGAAGGCGGCGCCGGGCTCGGAGCTGAAGGTGAAGGTCGGGGTCGGGTTTTTGGTCAGGCCGCTCGGGCCGGAGTCGACCTGCACCGCGGGCGGGGTCAGGTCGATCTCCCAGGCGTGCGATGCCGGCTCGCCGTCGACGTTCCCCGCTTTGTCGATCGAGCGGACCTCGAAGAGGTGGTTCCCCTCCCCGAGATCGGTGTGCTGGCGCGGGTTCGTGCACGGCGCCCAGGCGCCCGGCGCGCTCGAGTCGAGGCGGCACTCGAAGGAGGTGACGCCCGAGCCGCCCGGGTCAGAGCCGCTGAAGCCGAGCTCCGCCGCGGTCGCGCTGGTCACCGCGGCCGGTTTGGTCGTGATCTGGGTGTTGGGGGCAACGGTGTCGATCGTCCAGATCACCGTGGCCGGGTCGGGATCGGGGTTCCCCGCGTTGTCGATCGCGCGGACCTGGAAGCTGTGGGGCCCATCGGCCAGCGAGGCGTATTTGAGCGGCGCGGTGCACGGCTGCCAGTCGACGGCTTCCTCGGAGTCCCGACGGCACTGGAAGAGATCGATGCCGGAACCGCCTGGGTCAGATCCGGTGAAGGTGAAGTTGGCGGTCGAGCTGTTGACGAACGGGTCGGGGCTCGCCGTGATCTGGGTGTCGGGGGCGACGCTGTCGACGGTCCAGGCATGGACGGCCGGACTGCCGTCGCCGTTGCCCGCCTGGTCGATCGCGCGGACTTCGAAGCTGTGGCTGCCCTGGCCGAGGCCGGTGTACTGGCGCGGGGACGAGCAGGGCGCAAAGGCGCCGTCGTCGAGCTTGCACTCGAAGGAGGCGACGCCCGAGCCGCCGACGTCAGAGCCGGTGAAGGTGAAGTCCGCAGTCGTGCTGTTGGTCAGCGCGTTGGGTTTCGCTCCGAGCGAGGTGTCGGGCAGGCCGGTGTCCCTGCTGATCGCCTGGGTGGCGCTGCCGCGGTTGCCGGCGGCGTCGGTCAGGCAGAGGCGCAGGGTGTTTGCGCCCTCGGCGAGGGCGGCCGCGGCGACCGGCGAGACCCGCGTGTTGGGCTGGGTCGAGTAGGCGCCGGAGTCGATCACGGTGCCGGTGTCGCAGTCGGCGCCGCCGACGCGGAGGGCGAAGCTGCCGTTCTCGTTGGCGTGCCAGGTCAGGTTGGCGCTCTCCCCCGCTTTCAGCAGCGCTTTGGAGAGCGAGTCGGCGATCACGGTCGGGGCCGTGGTGTCGATCGTCCAGGTGTGCAGGGCCGGGGTCGTGTCGGCGTTGCCCGCCTGGTCGATCGCGCGCACTTCGAAAGTGTGGGAGCCCTGCGACAGGCCCGTGTATTTGCGCGGCGAGGAGCAGGGCTCGAAGGAGCCGCTGTCGAGCTTGCACTCGAAGGAGGCGACGCCCGAGCCGCCGTCAGAGCCCGTGAAGCCGAGCTCGGCCTCGGTGCTGTTGGTCAGCGCCGGCGGTTTGAGGGCGGTGATCGTCGTGTCGGGAAGCCCGGTGTCCTTGGCGATCGAGGTCGTCGCCTGGCCGCGGTTGCCGGCGGCATCGGTGAGGCAGAGGCGCAGAGCATTGGCGCCCTCGGCCAGAGCCGAGGCGTTGACGGTCGAGACCCGCGTGTTGGGCTGGGTCGAGTAGGCGCCGGAATCGATCACCGTGCCCGTGTCGCAGTCGGCGCCGCCGACGCGGAGCGCGAAGTTGCCGTTCTCGTTGGCGTGCCAGGTCAGGTCGGAGGTCTCCCCCGCTTTCAGCAGTGCTTTGGAGAGCGAGTCGGCGGTGATCGTCGGGGCGGTGGTGTCGATCGTCCAGGCGTGGGTCGCGGGACCGCCGTCGGCGTTGCCCGCCTGGTCGATCGCGCGCACTTCCAAGCTGTGGGCGCCGGGGGTTAGGCCGGTGAGTTTGAGCGGGGTCGTGCAGGGGCTGAAAGCACCCGAGTCGAGCTTGCACTCGAAGGAGGCGACGCCAGAGCCACCCGGGTCGGAGCCGCTGAAGGTGAAGTCCGCCGTCGTGCTGTTGGTCAGCGCGTTGGGTCTCGTTCCGAGCGAGGTGTCGGGGGCTACCGTGTCCACCCGCCATTCGTAGGAAGGCGGGTTCGGGTCGACATTGCCGGCTTTGTCGATCGCCCGCACTTCGAAGCTGTGCATGCCCTCGGCCAGCGAGTTGTAGTTGAGGGTCGATTTGCAGGGCTGCCAGTCGCCGGGTGCCTGCGAGTCGCGACGACACTCGAAGGAGTCGACTCCGGATCCACCCGGATCGGCGCCGTTGAAGCCGAAGCTGGCGAGCTGGCTGGCCGAGACCGCCGGCGGCTGAGCGGTGATCGCGGTCGTCGGGGCGACCGTGTCCACCGTCCACTCGTGCGAGGCCGGGCTGCCGTCGGCGTTGCCCGCCTGGTCGATCGTCCTGACTTCGAGTTTGTGGGCACCCTGGCCGAGGCCGGTGTACTGGCGCGGGCTCGTGCAGGGGATGAAGGCGCCGCTGTCGAGCTTGCACTCGAAGGAGGCCACGCCCGAGCCACCGACGTCAGAGCCGCTGAAGGCGAAGTCCGCCGTCGTGCTGGCCGCCAGCGCCGGTGGTTTGAGGGCGCCGATCGAGGTGTCGGGGAGCCCGGTGTCCTTGGCGATCGTGGTGCTCGCCTGGGCGCGGTTGCCGGCGGCATCGGTGAGGCAGAGGCGCAGGGCGTTGGCGCCCTCGGCGAGCTGTGCAGCGGCGACCGGGGAGACCCGCGTGTTGGGCTGGGTCGAGTAGGCGCCGGAATCGATCACCGTGCCCGTGTCGCAGTCGGCGCCGCCGACGCGCAGCTGGAAGTTGCCGTTCTCGTTGGCGTGCCAGGTCAGGTTGGCGCTCTCCCCCGCTTTCAGCAGCGCTTTGGAGAGCGAGTCGGCGGTGACCGTCGGTGCCGTGGTGTCGATCGTCCAGGTGTGCAGGGCCGGGGTCGAGTCGGCGTTGGTCGCGTTGTCGACCGCCCGCACTTCGAGGCTATGGGCGCCGGGAGTGAGGCCGGTGTACTGACGCGGAGTCGTGCAGGGGACGAAGGAGCCGGAGTCGAGGCGGCACTCGAAGGAGGCGACGCCAGAGCCGCCCGGGTCAGAGCCGCTGAAGGTGAAGTCCGCCGTCGTGCTGTTGGTCAGCGCGTTGGGTTTCGTTCCGATCGTGGTGTCGGGCGGCGTCGCGTCGACGTTGAAGGCACGGGTCGCGATCGCCTGGTTGCCGGCGGCGTCGGTCGCCCGCGCGCGGAAGGTGCGCGGCCCGTCGTTCAGCGGCGAAACCGGGGTGTGCGTGCCAGCCCCCGAACAGGGGACGAAGCTGGCCGTGCCGGTATCGATCGAGCAGGCAAAGATGGCGCCGGGCTCGGAGCTGAAGGTGTAGGTAGGGGTCGAGTCGTTGGTCAGGCCAGTGGGGCCGGTGTCGATCTGGACCGGCGGCGCGGTCGAGTCCTCGACGTAGGAGATCGCCGCCGAGCAGGTGGAGGTGCCGCCGGCCGTCGCTGCGGTGGCGCGCAGCGCGGTCGTCGCGTTCTCGCCGACCGTCACTTCGATGCCCGTCGCCAGCCCAGCCGCGGTCCCGGTCGCCAGCGGCGAGCCCGAGCAGTCGGCGGTGCCGTAGATGCGAACCGTGCTGCCGGCCGCCGCCGATCCCAGGACTTTGGGCGTGTTCAGGTTGGAGGGCGAGGCGGGGACGGTGCTGCTCAGGGTCGGGGCCGGCGGTGGCGTCAGGAAGCTCTGCGGCGCCAGCGGCGGGTTCGGTTTGGTCGTCGATTTCGCTTCGTTGTCGGTCGACGTGACCCGGAAGTGGTACGTCGCGTTCGTGCTCAACCCGGTCAGCTGGATGCTGTGCGAGGTGACCAGCGCGGCGTTGCTTTTACTCGAGGTCAGCGATTCCGGGTCGGTCCCGTAATCGACCCGTGAGCTGGCGGGCTCGTCGGTTTCCCAGGTGATCGTCGCCGTGCCGTCGCTCCCCGCCGTTGCCTGGACGTTGGAGATGAACGGCAGCGAGTCTTCGAGGTAGGTCGCCGTGTAGCTGCCGGCGACGGCGTCGAAGAAGGCGTACTCGACGCCCTTGATCACCTGCGTCGTGATCGCCACCGGCGTGCCGCCCCGCGCCACCTGGTCGAGCGGCCCGGAGGACGATTCGGTCGGCACCATCGCGCGCAGGCCGTTGGCGCCCGCCCCGGGGGCGATCGTGAAGCTGAGCTCGTCCCCGCTCCACCCGATCGAGCCGAAGGAGGACTGGTTGCGGCCGTCGATCCAGGACAGCATCTGGCGCGCCGAGACGACCGGCACGCCGCGCGCCTGGGCGGAGGCGACGATCGCGTCGGAGCTCGGCGAGGCGACGTCGTCGGTGTGCATGTTGGCGGTGAAGACGCCGAAGTACTGCTCCGGGCCGAGCGCACGGTCGAGCAGCGTGTCCGAGGTGAACGGGTAGGTCTGGCCGGATTCGTCGGTCATCTGGGTCGTCGCCTGGTAGACGTCGATCAGCGAGCCGTCGAGGTCGGCGAAGCGCATCGGCATCCCCGAGCCGGTGAACATGCCCGGCCGGTTGCCGACCCAGCTGCCGGGCCAGTAGTAGTAGTTCGTGTCGAAGCGGACGCCGGTTTTGACCGAGACCTTTGCCTGCGAGGCCCAGTCACTCCAGACGATGCAGTGCATCCGGTTGGTGCTCGGCGGCGGCAGGCTCGGGTAGTTGTTGGCGAAGGTCTCGAGCTGGTCTTCGAAGTCGTCGAGCAGTTCAGCTTCGCCGGTCCAGTCCTGACACCCGGTCGAGGTGTGGACGGCGATCTCGAAGCCGTCGGCGACCAGGCTCGCGGCTTTCGCCGGCAGCAGCGGGTTGTTCGGGATCAGGTAGGAGGTCGAGCGCACGCACTCCCACGCGTCGACGTCGCACCCCGGCGGGCCGAGCGCTTTGTAGCTTTCGAGGCGCCCGGCGGTCCCCCCTTGTGCGTGGTCGTCGCCGGTCATCACCACCGCCGCCTTCTCGTCGCGCGGCAGGAACCAGAAGCGTGGCAGCGGCTTGCGGTCGAGGTTGATCTCGCCGATCAGGTTGCCCAGCAGCCGCTGCTGCTCGTCGGCCTGCGGGATCGCGACCTTGCTGAGGTCGACCCAGTCAGCCTGGGCGTCACCCGCTTTGGCGCCGAAGAAGAGGTCGTCGGAGCGGATCGGGGAAAGGCCGTCGCGCTCCTGTCCGGCCCAGGCCGGGTTGCCCTGACGCGTGTAGACGACCGAGCGGGCGAGGTCGTAGGCGAAGGCCGCGGCCTGCCCACCGTTGGTGCCGACGCTGCGCACGGTGACCGCCGGGTTGGCGGTGGCGGTGGCGGCGCTCGAGTAGAGGGTCGCCACCGCCTGGGCGCCGTTGAGGGTGTAGCGGTCGGCCGTCCCGTGGTACTGGATCGTGTCGGCGACGATCCCGGCCCCGGGGGCGCTGCCGGTGTCCACCGCGAGATAGGCGTTGGCGAGCGTGCCACCGACCGGGGTGAGGCCGAGTAGCGAGTTCAGGTCGCTGTCGGGCCGCATCGCGATCAGGTTGCCGCCCGACTGCACCCAGTTGCCCAGGGTCGTCGCCTGGGCGGCGCTCAGCGCGCCCTCGCCGAGGATCGCCACGTCGCGGGCGGCAAGCAGCGCCGGGGTGACTTTGGAGATGTCGGTGACGGTGAACTGGTTGAGCCCTTCCGCCCGCAGGATCTCGCCGTAGTAGCGGCTGAACGGGTTGGCCTCGTTGGCGATCACCAGGATCGGGCCGCCTGGCCCCTCGTCCGGCGGTGGCGGGGGCGGTGGCACCGTCGTGAACGACCAAGTCGAGTCGGCGGCGAGCGCGTTGCCGGCGACATCGGTCACCCCGCCCGGCCCGCCTTTGACTTTCGCCGTGTAGGTGGTCTCCAGCTGCAGCGCCGAGCTCGGGGTCAACGTCACCCGCCGCTCGGCGGCGTTGTAGCCGACCGTGGCCGGGACGATCTGGTTGGCCGGGTTGCGCAGCTCGACCCGGGTGCCGTCGATGCTCGCTGGGTTCATCGGCTCGTTGAAGCCGGCGGTGACCGTGGTGCCGGTGCTGACTTCGGTCGCTCCCGGCGGCGGCGTGCGGTCGTTGATCAGCGGCGCTTTCGTGTCCGGCGCGATCTCTTCCTCGAAGACGACGTCGACCAGGTAGCTCTCCGCCTGGAACGAGCTCGGCGTGCCGTCGGCGAAGAGGCCGCCGGCGGACCCGTACTCGTAGATCCCGTTCGGCCCGTCGACGCCGGTGGCGAGCGCGTGCAGCGGCGGGTTGTCGACGCCGACCACGGAGAAGTAGTTTTTGATCGCGGCGTACTTGCCAGCCGGGGCGTGGTAGGAGACGACGTAAGTGGTGTTGGCGCTGATCGCCACCGGGGTGTCGAAGTTGGCCTGCTGCCAGCCGCTCGAGCTCTCGCCGCTGAAGCTGACCTGGGCCAGCTGGGTGCCGGTCCGGGTCCAGAGTCGGCCGGAGTGCGGGCCGGTGTTGTTCGGCGTGCGGTAGTAGCGCACGCCGGTGACGAAGCCGTCGACGTCGGAGCGGAACTTGGTCCCGAGTTCGACCGCTTTCGAGTCGTTGTCCTGCGGCCCGGTCACGCCTTCGTCCCAGATCGTGCAGGGACATGAGGCGGCGGCGACCTCTACGGCGAGCTGGTCGCCGGCGCCGAGGTTGCCGCTGTCGTCGGCGGCACGGGCGAGGACCGTCGCCTCGCCAAGCCCTTTCGGCGTCCAGGAGTAGCTCCAGGCGTCGCGGCCCTGCGCCGGGCGCCAGGTGTCGCCGCCGTCGACCGAGACCTCGACCGCGCCCACCTCTCCGCCGGAGTTGCCCTCGCCCTCGCTGTCGCTTGCCGCGCCGGTGATCGTCACCGTCTGCCCGAGCTCGACCGCGGCCCCCTCCGTCGGCGAGAGGATGGTGGTCTGCGGCGGGTCCGCGTCGCTCGTCTGTGTCGCCGCGGTCAACCCGGCCTGCAGCGTTCCCGGCTGCACGCCCATGTCGGCGAACAGGTTGACGGTGGCCTGCTGCATGCGCGGGTCGGCGGGCCCGCCGCCGCGGTCGTGCTCGCTGTCGAGGCCCCAGGACCACTGCACGGTGCCGGCGCCGAAGACCAGCGCCCCGCTCGCGGCCCGGTAGAGCGTCACGTGGTGGGTGGCGGTGCCCGAGGCGTAGCTGTTGCCGTAGTCCTGCAGCTTCTGGGGCACGTCGGTCGTCGTCGAGGAGAGGTGGACGAGCCCGTGCGGCCGCGTGCCGTTGACGAGGTCTTCGTCCCACTCGTAGCCGAGCGTGTCTTCGGCCAGGGTGGCGGTCTGCCCGGGGGCCAGTTCGGCGACGCTGGTGTCGCGCCAGAGCCGCATCGCCGCGTCGTCGGCCGGGACTTTGATCTCGGTCGTCCCCGCGTTGACCATGAAGGCCGTTCCGCTGAGCGCGTTCTCGACTTCGCCGCCGTCGGCCGGCGGGCTGAAGCGCGGGTCGCGCCAGGTCCCGGTCCAGGTGTCGGGGTCCGGGTCGAGGTTGCCGTTGAAGTGGGTCTCCTTGTAACAGACGAGCGTGCGGTGATTGGTGCTGGCGCCGCCGATGCTGGGCTCCCAGCGCGTCTTCCAGAAGAGCTCGTTGCCGCTGAAGAAGGCGAGGTGGACGCCGGCGTCGCGGGCCGCCTCGACGTTGTCGCGCTGCTCGGCCGACCAGTACTCGTCGTGGCCGACCGAGAGGAAGACCTCGTGCTCGAGCAGCTCCGCCCCCCTGCGCGCCGTGTCGACCCCGGTCGAGTAGCTGATGTCGTAGCCGTTGCGCTCGAGCCAGCGCACCATCGGGTACTCGGCGTTGAAGGGCGAGTCTTCCGACGTCGTCTGGCGGGTGGTCAGGGGGCGGTTGTAGCTGACCTTGTAGGCGCGGCTCGGGTTGGAGCCGGGGCCGCCGACGTAGAGGCTGTTGCCGCCGTACTGGTTGTAGGCCTGCCAGGTCGTGTCCGAGGTCTGGAAGAGCAGCTTCGAGTCGCCGTTGTCGTCGCGCACGATGAAGACGATGTGACTGCCTTCGGAAGAGGCGTCCTCGCGCTCGAGCTTGGCGAAGTAGATGCCCGAGACGGCGCTCGCCGGCACCGCCCAGGAGGCCGAGAGCGACCAGTTGCCGCAATCGACCAGCCCGGTCGAGGCTTCTTTGGCGCAAGCGGGCTGGCTCTGCGGCAGGCTCGCCGAGGGCTGGACGGTGGCGACTTTGCGGGCGCCGTTGCCGCCGTAGTAGCCCATCCGGTAGATGTCGAGCCGGTAGTCGCTGGAGACGGTGTTGACCTTGAACCCGATCGTGCCGCCCTGATCGACGCTGATGTCGGTCGAGAAGCCCTGGATGTTGGAGGCGCCGGCGCCGTTGACGTCCCAGACACTGGGCGACGTGCCCGCTTTCGAGTTCTCGCAGACGATCTCGTTGTTGGGCGGGTCGCACGGCCCCGCCAGGGCCGTGTCCGCGAGCAGCCCCTGTGCTCCCCCGACGACGAAAAGGGCAAGGACGACCACACAGTGACGTAGACCGGGCACCTACGCCAGCAACGCCGCCCCTCATGCCTATTTTGCGCCTGGCCTCAACCGCGAGTACGGAAAAAGTTCAGCTAACCCTCGACCCGAAGGTGAGGGTTAGTCTTTCGACGGTGGCGCCGAAGCCTTGCTCAGCGAGACCGGCGAGTAGGCGTTGCGGACGACCAGGCGGGGGGTGCCGCTGCCGTCGGCGGAGGCGGTGTAGACGTCGAGGCCGTCGGAGTAGACGAGGGCCGAGTTGGTCAGCCACTCGGGCTGGTCGTCGATCGAGTTGGTCTCCGCGACCCTGTGGTCGCGGAGGGTCTTGAGGTCGAGGACCGCGAGGCGCCAGCGGTCTTCGTCGCCGATCCGGCTCTTGAAGGCGATCCGGGTCCCGTCCGGGGAGAGCGAGGGGCACTCGACGCCGTCGCGCAGGACCCGCACCCGGCGCTCCTCGACGCTGCCCTCGACCAGGTAGAAGTGGCCGCCGGTGCGCAGGGTGGCGTAGAAGTGGTCGGAGTCCCTGGGGTCGAAGGTGATGCCCCAGAAGTTGAAGTCGACCGACTCGACTCGCTCGCCGTCGCGGATCACCTCGAAGCTCTCGAGGTTGCCGATCACCTCGCCGCGCGCCATGTCGACGATCGTGGTCGCGGTCGAGAAGCCGCCGGCGCCGAGGTATTCGTGCCCGTTGACGAACACGGTCATCGCCCCGTAGCGGCCGTCGCTGGAGACCCGCGCCCGCGAGGGCAGGCCCGCCAGGCCCACCTCCCCCGTCGGCCGCAGATCCGCGTCGAGGATCGTCGCCTCGTAGCCGACGCCGGATTCGGCGGTGGCGAGGCAGAGGCCGCGGTCGGCGGCGAAGTAGACCCGCGCGCACTCGAGCTCGCCGCCGGCGAGCTCCCGCGGCCGGCCGCCGCCGATCGCGAAGACGCGGCCGTTGAGCCGCGGGTCATTGCGGTCGACCGCGCGCACCATCAGCTGCGCACCGGTCAGGCCGGCGCCGCCGGCCGGTCGCGCGTCAGTGCTCACCGGGCTCGGGTCGAGCGCCGCCACGGCCAGGTACCCGACCGCGCCGAGCAGGCAGAGCGCCGTCACGGTCGCCAACGCCAGGCGCCGTCCCCGGCTCACGCCGGCTCCGTCCGCATCCGCATCAGCATCGGGGTCGCGATCGCCAGGGCCGCGATCAGCCCCACGGCGAAGACGAGCACCGCGCTCTCCAGCCCGAGCTTGAACCAGAGGGCGCCGAAGGTCAGCGAGGAGGCGAATTTGCCGAGGCTCATCACCGTGATCAGCATCCCGATCCCGGTCGCCTGCAGGCGGTCGGGCAGGATCGCCCCGGCGAGCGCCGTCGTCACCCCGTCGGTCGCGGCGAAGTAGACGCCGAGCGCAACCAGGGCAAAGACCAGGCCCGCCGTGCCGACCGGCGAGAGCAGCAGCCAGTAGACCGGCAGCAGGACCGCGTGGCCGCCGATCAGGACCGGGACGCGGCCAATGCGGTCGGCAAGCCGGCCGACCGGGATCGCCAGCGCCATGAAGGCGACCGCGGTGACGACGAAGAGCAGCGGGAAGACGGTCGGGTCGAAGCCGCCCTGGCGTTGCAGGCCCACATAGATGAGGGCGTCGGAGACGCTGGCCAGGGCGAGCCCGCCGGCGGCGAGCAGCAGCAGCCGGAAGCGCCGGTCGCGGGCGATCCCCATCGCCGCCCGCAGCGAGGGCTGATCGACGGCCGAGACCGGGGCGCGCTCAGGTCGTCCCTTTACGGCGAGCACCAGCACCGCCAGGCCGAGCAGGGCGAAGGCGGTGCTGACGACGAAGACCGCGTCGAAGCGGGCCGGGGCGAGGAGCAGCACGCCGAAGGCGATCAGCGGGCCGAGCATCGCGCCGGCGCTGTCCATCGCCCTGTGCACCCCGAACGCGGTAGCCAGCCCGGCCTTGGTGCTGGAGAGGGAGATCAGCGCGTCGCGCGGCGCGGTCCGTATCCCCTTGCCGATCCGGTCGGCGGCGACCAGGGCACCGATCCCGCCGACCGAGCTGCCGGCCACGACCAGGCCGATCTTGGTCAGCGCCGAGAGCCCGTAGCCGACCGTCGCCACCTCCTTGTGCCGCTGCATGCGGTCGGAGAGGAAGCCGCCGGCGACCTGGACGATCGCCGCGGCGCCGCGGTAGAGGCCGTCGATCGCCCCCAGCGCCAGCGGTGAGACCCCGAGCGAGAAGACCAGGTACAGGGGCAGGACCGTGGCGACCATCTCGGCCGAGACGTCGGTCAGCAGGCTGACCGTGCCGAGCAGGACGACGTTGCGCGAGACCGAGAGCCGCGCGCCCCGGCTCGCCCAGGTCCGCGGTTTCAGCAGCGCCTTCGAAGCTTCTACTTGGTACACGGCCGACAAACGCGGCCGGCCTCCTCCATTTTTCATCCGTTTCCCGAGCCTGGCCACGCAAGGCGCCCTGACCGGCGCCCGTTGAGTCGGGCGAAGATGAATTTCGAGCCCAGCCAGTCACTGCACCGCACCAACTTCAAGCCCATCTCCGGGCGCCTTGGCTTCGGTGTCATCGGCTACGGCTACTGGGGCCCGAACCTGGCCCGCAACGTCGCCGAGTCGAGCGACTTCCGCCTCGCCGGCATGTGCGAGCTCGACGACAACCGGATCGCCGACTTCAAAGCCAAGTACCGCGACGTGAAGGTCGTCCGCGAGCTCGACCGGATGCTCGCCGACCCCAAAGTCGACGCGGTCGCCGTCGCCACCCCGCCGGCCACCCACTTCCCGCTCGCCAAGCGAGCGCTGGAAGCGGGCAAGCACGTCCTGGTCGAGAAGCCGCTGGCGGTCAGCTCCCGAGAGGCGGCCGAGCTGGTCAAGCTCGCCGACGAGCTCGGGCTGGTGCTGATGCCCGGCCACACCTTCGTCTACAGCCCGGCGGTCAACAAGGTCGACGAGCTGATCCGCGAGGGCGTCCTCGGCGAGATCTACTTCGCCACCTCCTCGCGGATGAACCTCGGCAAGTACCAGCAGTCCGGGGTCGTCCAGGACCTGGCGCCGCACGACCTCTCGATCCTCATCTACTGGCTGCGCAAACGGGTCACCCAGGTGACCGCCAGCGGCCGCAGCGTCTTCCAGGCCGACATCCCCGAGACCGCTTTCCTCACGCTTACATTCGACGGCGGCGCCCAGGCCAACGTCCAGCTCTCCTGGCTGGCTCCGCGCAAGCTGCGCCAGATGCTGATTGTCGGCAGCGACCGCATGGTCCAGTACGACGACAGCCACGCCGACGAGTCGGTAAAGGTCTACGACCGCGGGCTCGAGTTCAGCGCCCCGCCCGCGCGCAGCGCCAAACTGCCGACCCCGGCCAACTTCGGCGAGTACCGGGCGACCTACCGCGCCGGTGACATCGTCTCGCCGCGGATCGACGCGGCCGAGCCGCTGGGGCTCGAGCTGAGCGACTTCGCCGAGGCGATCCGCGAGGGCAAGGTACCCCGCTCGAGCGCCGAGTTCGGGCTCGAAGTGGTGCTTGCCCTGGAGGCGCTCGAACGCTCCTTCCGGCTCGGCGGCCAGCCGGTCCAGATTCCCGAGAACGCGACCGCCAACGGCAACGCGCTGGTCAACGGCAACGGCAACGGCAACGGCTCCAACGGGGCCGTCGAGGCCGGCGCCGCGGCCTAGGAGCCCCCGATGCCCCGCTACGTGATCACCGGCGGCGCCGGCTTCATCGGCTCCCACCTCGCCGAGCGACTCGCTGGCGAGGCCGAGCTGGTCCTCTTCGACAACCTGCGCCGCAACTCGCTGGCCACGACCAAGCTCGGCAGCCACCCGAGCATCGAGCTGGTCGAGGGCGACATCCGCGACCGCGACGCCGTCTTCGGGGTCGTCGAGGGCGCCGACGCCGTCTTCCACCTCGCCGCGATCGCCGGCGTCTCCAGCTACTACGACGAACCGGAGACGACCCTGCGGGTCAACATCGACGGCACCGCCGGGATCGTCGACGCGGTGGTCGCCGCCGGCGTCCCCCGCATGGTCTACCTCTCGACCAGCGAGGTCCACGGGCCCAACGCCCACGACGTCGACGAGGAGTCGCCCTGCGCGATCGGCCCCTCCTCCGAGCGCCGCTGGGTCTACGCGACCAGCAAGCTCGCCGGCGAGCACCTCGTCCTGCGCGGCGGCGAAGCCCACGACTTCGCGGCCACGGTGCTGCGCCCGTTCAACGTCTACGGGCCGCGCCAGACCGGCGAGGGCGCGATTCGCAACTTCAGCCTCGCCGCGGTCAAGGGCGAGCCGCTGGTCGTCTACGGCGATGGCTCCGCGGTGCGCGCCTGGTGCTACGTCGACGACTTCGTCGACGCGGCCCTGCTGGCGCTCGACTGCGACGCGGCGCGGGGCCAGGTCTTCAACATCGGCAATCCCGAGGCGGCGGTCGACACCAACGAGCTGGCCGAGCTGGTCGGCTCGCTGGTCCCGGGCACCCGGGTCGAGTCCGGCAACGTCGCCCGCGCCGAGGTCGCCTACCGCACGCCGGTGATCGCCAAGGCGAGCCGACTGCTCGACTTCGAGCCATCTGTCTCGCTCGCCGTCGGCCTCGAGCGGACGCTCGCCTGGACCCGGGAGGGCCTCGGCGAGGCGGTAGCGCTGTGAACGTCAGCGTCATCGGCGTCGGCAAGATGGGCCTGCCGATCGCCGTCTGGATGGCATCGCGCGGGGCCACGGTGTGGGCCTGCGACAAGAACCCGCGCGTGGTCGAGGCGATCAGCGCCGGGACGCCCGACATCGACGAGCCCGGAGTGCGCGAGCTGCTTGCCGATGTGCTCGCCGCCGGCCGCCTGCGGGCGACGACCGACACGGCGCTGGCCAGCGCCGAGAGCGACGCCGTCATCGTCATCACCCCGGCGGTGCTGACCGAGGACAAGGGCGCCGACCTCTCGAACCTCGAAGACGCCTCGCGCGACATCGCCCGCGGCCTGCGGCCGGGGGCCCTGGTCGTCTACGAGACGACCGTCCCGGTCGGCACCACGCGCGAGCGCCTCGCCCCGATCCTCGCCACCAGCGGCCTGCGGCCGGGCGAGGACTTCGCCGTCGCCTACTCGCCGGAGCGGGTCAAGAGCCGCTTCGTAATGCGCCACCTCGACGAGACGCCGAAGGTCGTCGGCGGGCTCGACCGCGCCGCCACCGAGCGCGCCGCCGAGCTCTACCGCGAGTACCTCGGGGCGCCGGTGATCGAGGTCGAGACGATGGAGGCGGCCGAGTTCGTCAAGTTGGCGGGGATGATCTACCGCGACGTCAACATCGCCCTCGCCAACCAGCTGGGCGCCTACGCGGAAGCGACCGGCCTCGACACGGCCACCCTCTTCGAGGCCGCCAACACCGACGGCGAGTGCGCCCTGCTCTCGCCCGGGGTCGGCGTCGGCGGCCACTGCACCCCGGTCTACCCGCACTTCCTGATCGGCGACGCAGCCCGCCGCGAGGTCGACGTCTCGATCGTCGCCGACTCGCGGCGCGTCAACGACGAACAGCCCGAGCGCACGGCGGCCCGCCTCGAAGGCCACCTCGGCGACCTGGCGGGGACCCGGGTCGGCCTGCTCGGGCTCGGCTTCCGCCCCGACGTCAAGGAGCAGATCTGCTCACCGACCTTCCTGCTCGAGGCGGCGCTGCGCGCGCGCGGCGCCGCGGTCCGCGTCCACGACCCGCTCTTCAGCGACAGCGAGCTCGAGGGCCACGGCTTCGCCCCCTGGGACCCGGCGGCCGCCGCGTGGCGGCCCGAGGCGCTGATCCTCGTCACCGGGCACACCGCCTTCGACGACCTCGACCTCGCCGCCCTGCGCGACGACGGCCTGCGGGTCGCCGTCGACGGGCGCCGCTTCTGGGACCCGGCGGCGATCGCCGAGCTCGGCCTGCACTACATCGGGGTCGGCCGCGCCGACCGTGAGGAGCGGAACGAGGGCGAGCCCGCCGCGGCCGCCGTCGCGGGGCTGGGCTGATGGGCACGATCCCGGTCATGCGCCCGACCCTCGGCGAGGAGGAGGCCGCGGCGGCGGCGGCCGCGGTCGCCTCGGGCTGGGTCGCGCAGGGACCGCGGGTGCGCGAGCTCGAGCAGGACTTCTCCGCGCGGGTCGGCGCCACCGACGCGATCGCCGTCTCCAGCGGCACCGCCGCCCTCCACGTCGCCCTGCTGCTCGCCGGGGTCGAACCGGGCGATGACGTCGTCGTCCCCTCGCTCTCCTTCATCGCCACCGCCAACGCGGTCCGCTACGCCGGCGCCAACCCGGTCTTCGCCGACGTCGAGCTCGAGACCCAGAACCTCAGCCCCGAGACGATCGCCGCGCGGCTGACGCCGCGCACGCGGGCGGTCGTCGTCGTCCACCAGGCCGGGGTGCCGGCCGACCTCGACGCGATCCACGCCCAGCTCGACCCGCTCGGCATCGCCGTCGTCGAGGACGCCGCCTGCGCGATCGGCTCGACCTACAAGGGCGCGCTGGTCGGCGGGCACTCGCCCCAGGTCACCTTCTCCTTCCACCCGCGCAAGCTGCTGACCACCGGCGAGGGCGGCATGGTCGCCGTCGCCGACCGCACCGACGGCGCCCGCGGCCGCCGCCTGCGCGAGCACGGGATGAGCGTCGCCGCCGCCGATCGCGACGCCGCCGCCGAGGTGATCGTCGAGTCCTACCTCGAGACCGGCTTCAACTACCGGATGACCGACATCCAGGCCGCCGTCGGCCTGGTCCAGCTCGGGCGGCTGGCCGGCATCGTCGAGCGCCGGCGCCGGCGCGCCCGCCGCTACCACGAGCTGCTCGGCGGGATCGACGGCCTGCGCACGATCGCCGACCCGGCCCACGGGACGACCAACTTCCAGTCCTTCTGGGTGCTGCTGCCCGACGAGTGTCCGGTAACCCAGGTCGAGGCGCTCGAGGGGCTGATGAGGGCCGGCGTCTCGGCCCGGCGCGGGATCATGGCCGCCCACCTCGAGCCGGCCTACGCCGGCCACCCGCACGAGCCGCTGCCCAACACCGAGGTGCTCGCCACCCGCTCGCTGGTCCTGCCCCTGCACGACGAGCTCGACGACGCCGGCCAGGACCGCGTGGTCGAGGCGCTCGAGGCGGCGCTGGTGGGCGGCGCGGTGCGCTGATGCGGACGATTGCCGGCAGCGCCGCCCTGCTCGCCTGCTTCGCCGCGGTCGCGCTCTGGGTCGGCCTCGGCTCGGGCGGCGCCGAGTCGCCCAAGCCCTCGCTGGCACGGGTCGCGGCACAGCCGCTCGGGGCCACCGACGCCAACGGGATCGTCGTCAGCGGCAGGGCCCGCGCCGCCAACGTCCGCGTCCAGTACGCCGCCGGCTGCCGCGGGGTCAAGCTCAACGGCCACGGTGCCAGCGCAGAGCGCTTCACGATCACGGTCCGCCCCAACCGCAAGCGCTGCGCGAAGCGCGCGGTGCGCAGCGGCAAGGCCCGGATCGCGGCCTGCATCGGCAACCGCTGCGCCCACCGCCTAATCCGCATCCCCGCCTTCGGACCGGGCACGGTCCCGACCCCTGCGGCTGTCCCTCCCCCGCCCCCCTACCCCTCCGCCTGTGAGGAGGCGACGGCGTTCCGGGCGAGCGCCGCGGAGGATCTGCGCGAGGCGGTCGCGCGGGGCGAGAACGTCTGCGTGGTGGCGCCGCTCGGCGACGTCGACCTCGGCGACCTCGGCGTGGTCCCGATCCTCGTCTCCAGCGAAGGCGAAGGCTCGATGAGCGCGGTCGACCTCGGCCAGACCAGCTCGCTGACGATCAGCCGGGCGCGCTTCCGCTCGGCCACGCTGCGCGGCTCCGACGCTGTGGCGCTGCTCGGCAACACGATCGGCGGCACGCCCAGCGCGCGCGTCAGCGACCAGCTGATCTTCATGCCGGATACGAGCAACGACGTGCGAATCGAAGGCAACGAGCTGGCTTGGACGATCGCCGACGACTCGGGCAACACCGGCTACGGCTGCCGTTGCTACGGGACGCTCAACCGGCTGCGCTTCGTCGGCAACGAGCTGCACGACCTGGCGGCGGACGGCTTCCAGGGGGTCGGCGGCTCGGACGTCTTGATCGACCGCAACGAGATCGGCCCGGTAGGGGCCAACCCCGACTCCAGCGAGCACTCCGACAACATCCAGATCACCGGCAACGGGCCGAACCTGCGGATCACCAACAACTGGATCCACCACCAGGGCTACTACGGAGGCTCGGCCGAGGACAACGCCGGCTCGACCTACATCCACGGCGGCGGCACCGATTCTCTTCTCTACGAAAACAACCTGGTCGAAGCCAACCTGGGACGGACCGAGTTCTGCGGGCTCGGCACCGGCGGCAGCTCGCGCTCCAACGTCACGATTCGCCGCAACACCTGGGTCGACGGCGGTCAGGCGTACACCGGGTTCCCGGGCTTCGAGTGGGACTGCGGGTCGGGCTCCAACAACCTGATCGAGCGCAACGTCGCGGTCGACCCCGACGGCGGCTTCGCCGGCTCGAAAGCGGCGGCGACCTTCCAGGCCAACCTCTTCGGCAAACCGTCGCTGGTCACGCTCGACGCGCAGGGCAACTGCACCTCGGGCAACTGCAACCCGTCCGGGGCCGAGCCGATCGGCTACCGCAAGCCCGACGGGGTGCGCTGGTAGCCGCCGGCTGAGCGCAAGAACGCCCTTGCAGGGGGCGTTCTTCGCATGACCATGCGTTCCCTGCTGCTGATCGGCGCTGGCGGGTTTGCGCGCGAGGCGATCGAGCTGGTTCGCGCAATCAACCGCCTGGTCCCGACCTGGGACCTGATCGGCCTGCTCGACGACGACCCCGAGACGCACGGGCGCGAGCTGCACGGGGTGCCGGTCCTCGGCCCCTGCAGCGCGGTCGAGAGCTACGCGGAGACGCCGGTCGTGGCCTGCGTCGCCAACCCCGGAGACCCCCTGCGCCGCCTGCGCCTCGTCGCCCGCCTCGGCCTGCCGCCGGAGCGCTACGCGACCCTCGTCCACCCCGCCGCGACGATCGCCGAGTCCGCCGTGATCGGGCCAGGCTCGGTCATCCACGCCGGCACCGTGCTGACCGCCGACGTCAGCATCGGCGCCCACGTCGCGGTCATGCCGGCCGTCGTCCTCACCCACGACGACGTCGTCGAGGACGGCGTCACCTTCGCCTCCGGCGCCCGCGTGGCCAGCGCCGTGACAATCGAAGCCGGTGCCTACATCGGCGCCGGCGCCCTGCTGCGCGAGCGGCTCACGGTCGGCGCCGGAGCCGTGGTCGGGATGGGCGCCGTCGTCACCAAGCCGGTGCCCGCCGGTGAGGTCTGGTACGGCTCGCCGGCTCGCCCGGCGCCGGCCGAGATCAGCCTGGAGGCGGTCCTGTGAAGCTGCTCGTCGCCCCCCATGACCTCGGCATCGGCGGCAGTCAGCTGAACGCGATCGAGCTCGCCGCCGGGGCGGCTGCGGCCGGGCACGACGTGATCGTCTACGGCCGCGAAGGCCCGCTGGTCGAGCGCATCGAGTCGCTCGGCCTCGAGTTCGTCGCCGCCCGGCCGCTGCGCTACCGGCCCGCCCCCTCGCGGGTCGCCCAGCTCACCCGGCTTGCCCGCCGCCGCCGCCTCGACCTGATCCACGCCTACGAGTGGCCGCCCTGCCTCGACGCCTACTACGGCGCCCACCTGTTCGGCGGCGTGCCGCTGCTCTGCACCGTGCTCTCGATGTCGGTCTCACCCTACGTACCGCCCTCTGTGCCGCTGGTGATGGGGACGAGGGCACTGGCCGACGAGGCGCGGCGCGCTCACCGGGCACCGGTCTGGACGCTCGAGCCGCCGGTCGACACCGAGACCGACTCGCCCGCGATCGACGGCGCCGAGCTGCGTCGCTCACTGGGGATCGGCGCCGACGAGCTGCTCGCGGTGACCGTCTCGCGGCTGGCGCTGGAGCTGAAGCTCGACGCCCTGGTCGACGCGATCGACGCCGCCGGCGAGGTCGCGCGCGAGCTGCCGCTGACCCTGCTCGTCGCCGGCGACGGCCCCGCCGGCGAGGCCCTCCGCGCCCGTGCCGCCGAGGTCAACCGGCGCCGCGGGCGCGAGGTGGTCAGGTTCGCCGGCGCCCTCGCCGACCCCCGCCCCGCCTACGCCGCCGCCGACCTGGTGCTCGGCATGGGCGGCTCCTCGCTGCGGGCGCTGGCCTTCGCCAAGCCGGTGATCGTCCAGGGCGAAGCCGGCTTCTCCAAGACCTTCGAGCCCGACGCCTACGGGTACTTCCTCCGCGAGGGCTTCTGGGGGATCGGCGACGGGCGGCCCAACGCCCACCGCCTCGCCACCCAGATGCGCGCCCTGCTCGCCGACGGCGAGCGCCGCGTGGCGCTGGGCCGCTACGGCCGCGAGACCGTGGTCGAGCGCTTCTCGCGACAGCGCGCCGCCGCCGTCCAGCTCGGCATCTACGAGACGATCCTCAGCGCCCGTGGCAGGCGCCGCCTCGGCGAGGCGGCGAGCGCCGGCTGGCGCGCCCTGCGGCTCGAGGTCGACAACCACGATCCGCGCCGCAAGCGGGCCCTCGCCTCCGCCGAGGAGTCGCGGCTGGCGCGGGCGAGCGGCGCCGTGCGGGCGCTGCCCGTGCCGACCGGGTGAGCGCGGTGGGCGCCTGGGACGGGCTCGTCGTGATCTGCGCGGCGAACAACTGGGACGAGGTCAAGCTCGCCGACCGGCACATGGCCGAACACCTCGCCGAGCACGCGCCGGTGCTCTACGTCGATCCGCCGATCTCCCACCTGACCCGCTTCAACGCGCCCCTCGTCGCCCCCTCGCTGAAGCGGCCGCGGCTGCGCACGATCGCGCCGCGGATCGCCCGCTACACCCCGGTCGTCCCGCCCAAGCCGATGGACCCGCCGGTGCTGCCGCTGACCAGCCGCATCGTGCGCCGCCAGCTGCGCGGCGTCGTGCGCAAGCTCGGCGGCGCGGTCGAGGCGGTGATCTCGACCTGGATGTTCGTCGACGCCTACGGCTTCCTCGGCGAGCGCGTGCGCGCCTACTGGTGGCGCGACGACCCGGTGGCCGCGGCGCCGCTCTGGCAGCGCAGCGCCGACCGCCTCGCCGCCGGCGACCGGCGCCTGACCGAGACCTCAGACCTGGTCGTCGCGGTCAGCGCCGGGGTGACCGAGGAGCTGCGCTCGCGCGGGGTCTCGGCCGCCTACCTGCCGAACGGCTGCGACGCGCCCTTCTATGCCGGCGTCGAAGGCGCGGCGGCGGCGCCCGAGGTCGACCTGCCGGGGCCGGTCGCCGGCTTCGTCGGCCACCTCAACGGCCGCACCGATCTCGACCTGCTCGAGGCGACGGTCGAGGCCGGCGCCTCGCTGCTGCTGGTCGGCCCGCGCGCCCCCGATTTCGAGCCGGCGCGCCTCGACGCGCTGATCGCCCGTCCCGACGTCTGTTACGTCGGCCCCCAGCCGTTCGACGAGCTGCTGCCCTACCTGAAGGCGATCGACGTCGGCGTCGTGCCCTACGGCAACACCCAGTTCAACCGCAACAGCTTCCCGCTCAAGACCCTCGAGTACCTGGCCGCGGGACGGCCGGTGGTGGCGACGCCGCTGCCCGCCACGCTCTCGCTGCGGACCGATCTCGTCACCGTCGCCGAGCAGCCGGCCGAGTTCGCCGCGGCGGTCATGCGCGAGGCGGGGCGGCCCCGCGACCACGAGGTCGTCGCCGCGCGGCGGGAGTTCGCAGCCGGGCACAGCTGGGCGGCGCGCGCCGAGCAGCTCCGCGACCTGCTCGAGCTGAGCGGGCGGTCGGCCGCCAAGGGCAATGGCCGACTCGCCTGAGCTCGGCGCCCGGGCCCGCTCGGGGCTGCTCTGGAGCCTGCTGAACAGCGGCGCGGCCCGCGTCCTCAACGTCGTCGCCGGGCTGATCATCGCCCGCGTCGTCACCCCGGAGGAGTTCGGCATCTACGCCGCGGCGCTGCTGGTGATGACGATCGTCCTCAGCATGAACGAGATCGGCATCAGCGTCGCCGTGATCCGCTGGCAGGAGGGGGTCGAGCGCGTCGTCCCGACCGCCGTCACCGCGTCCTTCGCGAGCAGCGTCGTCTGGTTCGCCCTGATGTTCTTCGGGGCGCCGCCGATCGCCGCGGCGCTGGGCGCGCCGGAGGCGACGACGGCGATCCAGATACTCGCCGTCGGCGTCCTCCTCGACGGCGTCTCGACGATCCCCAACGCGCTGCTGATGCGCGCCTTCCAACAGCGGCGGCGGGCGGCCGCCGAGCTCTCCGGCTTCCTCGTCGGCACCCCGATCGGGATCTACCTGGCCAGCTCCAGCGGCGCCGCCGGCCTCGCGATCGGGCTGCTGATCGCCAACGCGGTGGCGACCGCGATGATCCTCTGGCTGGCGCCGCTGCGCACGCGGCCCGGCTGGAACCGCGAGACCGCCGTCGAGCTGGTCCGGCTCGGCCTCCCCCCCGCGATGACCAGCCTGCTGCTGCTGGCGATCATCAACGTCGACACCGTCGTCGTCAGCCGCGAGCTCGGCGTCGCCGCGCTCGGCTTCTACACGCTCGCCTTCAACGTCGCCAACTGGCCCTGGAACCTGCTCTCGAAGTCGATCCGCCAGGTCTCGCTGCCAGCCTTCTCGCGCCTCGCCGAGGACCCCAAGGGCCCCGAGGAGGCCTTCTCCCACAGCCTCACGCTGGCCGGCGGGCTCGCCGTGCTCGGCGGCGTCCTGCTGGCGGCGCTGGCTACGCCCCTGGTCGGCATCCTCTACGGCGACGAGTGGCTGCCGGCGGTGATCGCCCTGCAGTGGCTGGCGGCGCTCGGGGCGCTGCGGGTCGTGCTCGAACTCTGTTACGACCTGCTGATCGCGGTCGGCCGCGCCGGGGCGCTGGTCCGCGTCCAGCTCGTCTGGCTGGCGGCCCTGCTGGTGGCGCTGCCCGTCGGCGCCCGCGCCGGCGGAATCGGCGGCGTCGCGATCGCCCAGTCGATCGTCGCCGTAGCCCTCGTCCTGCCGCTCAACCTGCTGCTGCTCAACCGCGCCGGCGTGCGGATCGGCGTTCTCAGCCGCTCGCTGTGGCCCGTGGCGAGCGCGACCGGCGCAGCCGCCGCCGTCGCCCTGGCGGTCCTCTGGGCGCCGCTGCCCGAGTGGCTGACCCTGCTCGGCGGCGGCCTCCTGATCACCCTCGCCTACACCGCCGCCTTTCTAGCCACCACCCGCGGCCGCGCCGCGATCCACTGGGCGCGGCCGTCGTCCGCCCAGTCACCCGCACCAGATCATCAGGTTGTCCATGCACCACGTGGACAACCTGATGAAGCTTTGGCTGAGGTCGGCGGCTGACCCCGTCAGAACGGCTTGGCGCAGAAGAAGATCTCCTCCTCGCCGAAGGCCTCGTCGGATTCGCGGCGCAGGCCGAAGCGGTTGACCGAGCGCCGGTCCCAGCACTCGGCGTAGGACTCGGCGCGGACCGCGAAGCCGGCCTCGGCGATGCGCTCGGGGTAGTCGCGGCCGTAGAGGCGAAGGTGGTCGGCCTGACCGAAGACGCGGTGGCGCTCCTCCGGCGTGGTCACCGCCGGGTCTTCCAGGGTGGTGGCACGGCGGTAGTCGACCGGGCACATCAGGATCGCCCAGCCGCCCGGCGCCAGCACGCGATGGATCTCGGCCAGCGCCTGGCGGTCGTCCTCGACGTGCTCGAGCACGTGGTTGCAGATCAGGAAGTCGAACCGGCCCGCCTCGAAGGGCAGGTCCATGACGTCGACCTCGTGGTCGGCGAGGGCCGAGTCGATGTCGCCGCTGACGTAGTCCAGCCCCTCGACCCCCAGCAGGCGGCGCTGCAGCGCGTACTCGGGGGCGATGTGGAGCATCGTCCCCGGGCGCTGGAAGAGGTCGGTCTCGCGCTGGAGGAAGAACCAGAGCAGGCGGTGGCGCTCGAGCGCGCCGCAGCGCGGGCACTTCGCTTCCGCGCGTCCGCGGTGGGGCAGGAAGCGCGAGAAGGTCGTCTCGCAGCAGGGGCACTCGACCCGGTTGCCCCGGTAGCGCACGTAACGCATCCCGCCGAGCAGGCGCTGGCGGCCGGGGCCGGGCATCGCCCGCAGCAGGGCCTGCTTGAGCAGCGGCGCCTCGACCGCACCGTGCTCGGCGCCGAACTCGGCCGAATCGGGGGTCCGCTCCTGCACTGCTTGCAGCCTCATACCCCTTGAACGGGCCACGCCTGGCCACGCTTGCGCGAAAGCCCACCCCGATGGGGGTCGTTTACTGGTCAATGCAGCGCCTGCTCGTCATCTCCCCTGTCCGCAACGAGGCCGACCACCTCGAGCGGGTCGCCCGCGCGATGGCCGCCCAGACCCGCCGCCCTGACTGCTGGCTGCTGGTCGACGACCACTCGACCGACGGCACCTACGAGCTCAGCCAGGGCCTCGCCGCGGAGCTCCCCTTCATCGTGCCGATACGTGCCCCCGAGCACCCGCCGCTGCAGGACCCCCGCGACCGGCTCGCCTCGGCGGTCGCCCCGCGCACCTTCAACTTCGGCCTGCACAGCCTCGACTGGCGCGAGTACACCCACATCGCCAAGCTCGACGGCGACATGGAGCTGCCCCCCGGCTACTGGGAGCGGGTCCTCGCCGAGTTCGCCGCCGACCCGCGGCTGGGCATGGCCGGCGGCCTGCGCCGCGAGCTGGTCCGCGGCCACTGGCGGCTCGAGAAGATCCCCACCGAGCACCACGTCAACGGCGCCCTCAAGTGCTACTCGCGCGAGTGCCTGGAGGCGATCGGGGGCGTCCAGGAGCGGCTCGCCTGGGACACGATCGACGAGACGATGGCCCGCATGCACGGCTTCGGCACGCGCAGCTTCGAGGACCTGGTCGCGATCCACCACCGCCCCTGGGCGAGCGCCGACGGCACCCTGCGCGGCCGCGCCCGCTACGGCGCCGCCGCCTACATCGCCCGCTACCCCACCTACTGGGTGGCGCTGCGCTCGCTCAAGGTCGCCACCGCCCGCCCCGAGGTCCTCTCCGGGATCGCCTTCTTCTACGGCTACGCGCGCGCCGCCCTGCAGCGCACGCCCCGCGTCGAGGACGCCGAGTACCGGCGCACCGTGCGGCGCGAGGTCCGCGGCCGCCTGCTCGACCGGCTGCCCCTCGCCTCGCGGACCGCGACCGGCTGATGTGCGGCATCGCCGGCCAGGCGCGAGCCGACGGCCGCCCGGTCGAAGCGGACCTGGTCGCCCGCATGTGCGCGGCCCAGGAGCACCGCGGCCCGGACTCGCGCGGCCTCCACGTCGAGGGACCGGTCGGGCTCGGCATCCAGCGGCTGCGGGTGATCGACCTCGACACCGGCGACCAGCCGGTCGCCAACGAGGACGGCTCGGTCGTCGTCGTCCTCAACGGCGAGATCTACAACTACGCCGAGCTGCGCCGCGAGCTGGCGGCCGCCGGCCACGAACTCACCACCAAGGGCGACACCGAGGTGATCGCCCACCTCTACGAGCAGCACGGCGTCGAGTGCCTCTCGCGGCTGCACGGGATGTTCGCCTTCGCCCTCTGGGACAAGCGCCGCGAACGGCTCTTCGTCGCCCGCGACCGGGTCGGCAAGAAGCCGCTCTTCTACAGCTGCCGAGACGGCGTGCTCAGCTTCGCCTCCGAGCTGCAGGCGCTGCTCCAGGACAGCGCGATCCCCCGCGACGTCGATCCCGGTGCGATCGACGCCTACCTGACCTACGGCTACGTGCCGGCGCCGATCACCGCCTTCGGCAGCGTCGGCAAGCTGCCGCCCGGGCACCGGCTCGTCTTCGAGCGCGGCGCGCTGACGATCGAGCGCTACTGGCGCCTCGACTACGCGCGCAAGCGCCAGGTCGGCGACGAGCGCGAGCTCGACGAGGAGATCCGCGCGGCGCTGCGCACCGCCGTCGGCCGGCGGCTGGTCGCCGACGTCCCGGTCGGCGCCTTCCTCTCCGGCGGGATCGACTCCTCCGCGGTCGTCGCGGCGATGGCCGAGCAGTCCCCCGAGCCGGTCAAGACCTTCTCGATCGGGTTCGCCGACGAGGCCGTCAACGAGCTGCCCCGCGCCCGTCTCGTCGCCGAGCGCTTCGCCACCGACCACCACGAGCTGATCGTCGAGCCGAACGCTGTCGAGCTGCTGCCGAAGCTCGTCCGCCACTACGGCGAGCCCTTCGGCGACCACTCGGCGCTGGCCTGCTTCTACCTCGCCGAGCTCGCCCGCGGCGAGGTCACCGTCGCCCTCAACGGTGACGGCGGCGACGAGAGCTTCGCCGGCTACCAGCGCTACACGTCGAACATGCTCGCCGCCCGCTTCGACCGCCTCCCGGCACCGTTGCGCCGGGCGCTCGGCGCCGCCGGCTCGCGCCTCGGCAGCCACGAGGAACCGCGGTCCTGGCGCAGCCGCACCCAGCGCTTCACCGGCCGTCTCGCCGCCGAGCGCCAGGGGCGCTACCTGCACCAGGTCAGCGTCTTCGGCGAGGACGACCGCCGGCGCCTCTACTCCCCCGAGTTCGAGCGCCTGGTCACGCCCAGCTACTCGGATGAGTTCCTGCTCGCCCCCTGGCGCGAGGCGAGCGGCGCCGAGCTGCTCGACCAACTGCTCGAGGTCGACGCCACCGTCTACCTGCCCGGCGACCTGCTGCCCAAGATCGACGTCGCGACGATGGCCTACTCGCTGGAGGCGCGCTCGCCGCTGCTCGACCACGAGCTGATGGAGCTCGCCGCCTCGCTGCCCACCGAGCAGAAGGCGTGCGGCGTGCGGCGCAAGATCGCCCTGCGCCGCGCCCTGCGCGGCTGGGTGCCCGACGAGATCCTCGACGGGCCCAAGCAGGGCTTCGAGCTGCCCGTCGCCCGCTGGCTGCGCACCGACCTGGCGCCCTACGCGCGCGAGGTCCTGCTCGACCCCGCCTGCGCCGAGCGCGGCTGGCTGCGGCCGGCGGCGATCGAGGCGCTGATCGACGAGCACGTCGCCGGCGGCGCCGACCACGGCCGCAAGCTCTGGTCGCTGCTCACGCTGGAGCTCTGGGCGGGCTCGGAAGTTGGCGGCGGTCCCGGCCGTTCAACCAGTACGGGATCGACCGGAACCACTCCCGTGACCCTGCCTTAGATGACCTTCGCCCTAGCCATAAGAGAACTCTGGAGCCGCAAAGGCCTGCTCGCGATCGGCGCCGTCGTCGCCCTCCTCGCGGCGGTGGTCAGCGTCTCCAACGTCAGCCTCTTCCCGCCCAAGCTGGGCAAGGGCACGCTCGAGTACTACAGCGCCCGCACCCAGATCCTGGTCGACTCCAGCGACTCCTCGATCGCCGACCTCGGCCGCGACTTCACCCCGATGGTCGCCCGCGCCAACGTCTACTCGCGCTTCCTGACCACGCCGTCGGCGCTGGGCTTCATCGGCGAGAAAGCCGGCGTGCCGCCTAGCGAGATCTACGCCGAGGGCCCCTACCAGCTAGGTCAGGCCCGTTACGTCCAGGAGCCGACGGCGGAGCGCAGCGGCACCCAGCTGCTCGGCAGGGAAGCCCGCTACCGGCTGCGTTTCGACTCCGACCCCGAACTCCCGATCGTCGTCGCCTACGCCGAAGCGCCGAGCGCGGCGGTCGCCACGGCGCTCGCCGAGGGCTCCGCCTCGGGCCTCGCCGAGTACGTCGAGGGCATCCAGGACCAGCAGGCGATCCCCGAGAAACGGCGGGTCACGATCCGCCAGCTCGGCTCGACCACGGCCGCGCCGGTCACCGCCGGCGCCAGCCCCAAAATCGCCGCCTTCGTCTTCATCGTCGTCTTCGGCCTCTGGTGCCTGGGGATGCTCGGCGTCCAGCGCCTGCGCGACGCCTGGGACGCCAGCGCGGCCGGCCGGCCTCCCCGGCCGCCGGGGCACAACGGCCGCGGCAACGGCAGCGTCGCCGCCGAGCGACCGGCCGAGCGCGACTTCGACCTGATCGACGTCGACCCGGAGTCCGAGGAGGCGCAGCGGCTCCCGACCCTGCGCTAGGCCGATGGAGGAGAGTCGCGATCTGTGGCCGCGCACGACGCGGCCCCTGCCGTGGCTGCTCGCCGGCCTGCTCTGCCTGATCTTCCTCGTCCCGCTCGACGGGACCGAGCTCAACATCCCCTCGCCGGTCGACCCCAGCATCGACCGCGTCGCGCTCCTCGTCGTGGTCGGCGTCTGGATCCTGGTCAGCGTCCTCGGCCGCCCGACACGGATCCGCTTCGACCGCAGCGGGCTCTTCCTCGGCCTCGGGCTCGCCTTCGTCGCGCTGGCCTTCCTCAGCGTCGTCCTCAACATCGGCGAGATCGCCAGCCATGACCTCTTCGGGCTGGCCTTCAACCGCCTCGCCCTGCTCATCGCCTTCGTCACCCTCGCCTTCTTCGCGGTCAGCGCGATGCGCCCCGGCGAGCTGCCGCGCTTCTCGGCCCTGCTCGTCTTCCTCGCCACGCTGACCGCGCTCGGCGTGATCTGGGAGCGCCGCACCGGCTTCAACGTCTTCTACGAACTCTCCAGCAAGGTCTTCAGCCCGATCGCCACGGTCAGCCCGGCGCCGACCGAAATCGACCCCGACCCGGCGGTCGAGGCGCGCAAGACGATCGTCGGCCCGACCGAACACGGCCTCGCCGTCACCGCGATGCTGGTGATGGTCATCCCCTTCGCCCTGGTCGGCTTCATGCGCCGCCAGGACCCGAAGCGCTGGCTCTACGCGCTCGCCGTCGCCCTGATCGTCGCCGCGGCGCTCTCCACCGAACGCAAAACCGCGGTCCTGACGCCGGTCGCCGCCGGCCTCGTCATCGCCGTCTACCGGCCAAGGCTGACGGCCAAGATGCTGCCGCTGCTGGTCGGCATGGCGGTCTTCATCTCGGCCGCCTCGCCGGGAGCGCTGGGGACGATCTTCGACCTGCAGGAGACCTTCACGTCCAACTCGAGCGCCGGGCGCTTCGACGACTACGACGCGATCTCGCCCCAGTTCCTCCAGCACCCCTTGTTCGGCAGCGGCTACGGGACCCGCGACATCGCCGACGTCGAACACGTGCGCATCCTCGACAACGAGTACCTGGCGCTGCTGCTCACCGTCGGGCTGCTCGGCACGGCGCTCTTCCTGGCGACGATCCTCGCCGCGATGGTCGTCGCCCACCCGACGATCCGCCACGGCAGCCCCGAGCGCTCCGACGCGGCCCTCGCCTCCTCGGCCGCCTGCCTGGTCTTCCTCGTCGTCTCGCTGCTCTTCGACAGCATGTCGTTCGCCCAGGCGCCCTACACCTTCTTCCTGATCGCCGCGATCGGCACGGTCGCCGCCGGCGTCGAGCACGGCCGCGTGCGAGAACGCCGCGCCGCCCGGGCGGCCCCGGCCGGGCGAAGACAGACCAAGCCCCTGGGGGCGTCATGAGCGACACGCGCCCCGAGCTCTCGGTGATCGTCGTCACCCACAACGGCCGTGAGATGGCGCTGACGACGCTGCGCTCGGCGCTGGCCGCGACCGGCCCGATCGAGGCCGAGTGGCTGGTCGTCGACGCCGAGTCCGGCGACGGCACCCCCGAGGCGATCGAGCGGGAGTTCGCCCAGGTGCGCGTCCTGCGCCGTCCCAACCGCGGCTTCGCGGCGTCCAACAACGTCGCGCTCGAGCGCGCCCGCGGCCGCTACGTGCTGCTGCTCAACCCCGACGTCGAGATCCGCTCCGGGACGCTGGCCGAGCTGGTCGCGGTGATGGACGCGCGGCCCGGCCTGGGCATGGCGAGCGTCGTCCAGCGCGGCACCGACGGCGACCTGCAGCCCTCGATCCGGCGCTTCCCCTCGCCCCTGCGCAGCCTCGGCGAGGCCCTCTTCGCCGCCTACTGGCCGGCCCTGCGCACCATGCAGGAGTTGGAGACCCGCAGCGGGCACTACGAGCGCGAGGACCACGCCGACTGGCTCGTCGGCTCCTTCCTGATCGCCCGCCAGGAGGCGGTGCAGGCGGTCGGCACCATGGACGAGCGCTTCTTTCTGTATTCGGAGGAGATCGACTGGTGCTACCGGTTCTGGCAGGCGGGCTGGCCGGTCTCGCACCTGCCGACGATGACGATCACCCACCACGGCGGCGGCCGCTCGCGCGGCGACCTGATGGCGCAGCTCAGCCACTCGCGCCTGCTCTTCGCGGCCAAGCACTACGGCCGGGCGCGGCGCTGGGGCATCCGCGCCGGGCTCGCCCTCGGCCACCTGATCCGGATCGCGGTCTACACCCCGCTGGCGCTCTTCCGCGCCAGCCAGCGCGAGCGTGTGGCCGCCGAGCGCGCCGGCCTGAGGATCGTCCTCGGCCGCTCAGCGCCGCCCCTCGGCCCCTTCTCCGCGGCCGCAAGTCAGACCCCCGACCGATCGTTCTCTTCTTGAGCAATATGCAGTCAGCGACTGCCCACAGGCCCTCTCTGGACGCCGTCGTGCGCGCCTGTGACCTGCTCGTCTCAGCCGTCCTGCTGGTGCTGCTGGCACCGCTGCTGATCGCGATCGCGATCGCGATCCGGGTCGACTCGAGGGGCTCGGCGATCTTCAAGCAGCGCCGCTGCGGTCGCGACATGGAGGAGTTCACGGTGCTCAAGTTCCGCACCATGCGCTGCGAGGCGGCGGTCGACCCCCACCGCGCCTACGTCCTCGACGTGATCCAGGGCAAGGACGCGGCGCCACCGGGCACCGGCAACGGGAACGGGAACGGCAATGGCGACGGGCTGAAGAAGCTCGAGAACGACGAGCGCATCACCCGCGTCGGCGGCTTCCTGCGCCGCTTCAGCCTCGACGAGCTGCCACAGCTGCTCAACGTGCTCCGCGGCGAGATGACCCTGGTCGGCCCGCGACCGCCGATCCCCTACGAGGTCGACTGGTACCCGCCGCACTGGCTGGCGAGGCTCTCGGTCAAGCCCGGCCTCACCGGCCTCTGGCAGGTCAGCGGCCGCAACGAGCTCGACTACACCGAGATGGTCGAGCTCGACCTCGAGTACGTGCGCCAGCGCTCGCTCTGGCTCAACGCGAAGATCCTCAGCCGCACCGCCGGCGTCGTCCTGACCGGGCGGGGGGCGGTCTGATGGCGACGAGGCTGCTGCTCGACCCGATCGCCGACCCCGAGTGGCTCGCCTTCGTCGAGGGCAACCCCTCGGCCGAGGTCTTCCACCACCCGCTCTGGCTGGAGCTGCTGCGCGACCAGTACGGCTACGAGCTGGAGGCCTGCTGCGTCGCCAACGGCAACGGGATCGAAGCGGGGATCCCGATCGCCCGGGTCGAGAGCCGCCTCACCGGCCGCCGCCTGGTCTCGCTGCCCTTCTCCGACATCTGCTCGCCGGCGCTGGCCGCCGGCCTCGACGACCCGGCCCTGTTGGGCGCGCTCGGCACGGCGCTGGCCGAAGAGGCGGCGGACAGCGGCCTCGAGCTGACCGTGCGCGGGGCGCTCCCCGAGGCGCCCGGGGCGCAGCTCGAGGGCGGCTTCTACCGCCACCTGCTGCCGCTCGCCGCCGACCCGGCCGAGGTCGAGTCGCGCTACTCGAAGTCGCAGGTCAAGCGCGGCATCAAGAAGGCAGCGCGCGAGGGGCTGCAGTGGCAGCGCCGCACCGACGCCGAGGCGCTCGACGCCTTCTACGCCCTGCACGTGCGGACCCGCCAGCGGCTCGGTGTGCCGACCCAGCCGAAGCGCTTCATCCGCCGCTTCGAGCGGCTCTTCGAGGCCGGCCTCGGCTTCGTCGGCCTGGTCCTCGACGGCGACCGGCCGGTCGCCGCCGCCGTCTTCCTCACCTGCAACGGCGTCGTCACCTACAAGTACGGCGCCTCCGACGCCGCCAGCCTCGGCAAGCGGCCCAACAACCTGATGTTCTCCGAGGCGATCCGCTGGGCCTGCGAGTCCGGTCACCGAATGCTCGACTTCGGCCGCACCGAAGCCGAGAACGAGGGCCTGCGCGCCTTCAAGCGCTCCTGGGGAGCGGAAGAGGTCGAGCTTCCCTACACCCACCTCGGCGGTGACGCCCCCGCGCCTGGCTCCGGCCGCCGCGACCGCCTGGTCGGCGCCGTGATCCGCCGCTCCCCCCCGTCCGTCGGCCGCCTCGTCGGCGCCGCCCTCTACCGGCACTTCGGCTGAAGCCATGACCGTGAACGACGACCGTCACTACCTCGAGGAGCGCTACCTGGGTGAGGCCGGGACCCGCTCGCTGCCGATGCGCGCCTACTACGGGCTGAAGCCGTTGCTGCCGCGCCGCCTGCAGCTGGCCATGCGGCGCCGCTACGCGCGGCGCCAGGCGCGTGCCGAGTTCCCCCGCTGGCCGATCGAGCCGCTGCTGGTCGAGCGTCAGCGCGAGCGGCTGCGCGCCGAGCTCGAGCGCCGCGACGCGCAGCGCCTGCCGACGATCGCCAGCTGGCCCGCGGGGCAGCCCTTCGCCTCTGTCCTCACCCACGACGTCGAGGGCCCGGCCGGGGTCGCCAACGTCGCCAAGGTGATCGAGCTCGAGCGCCGCCACGGCTTCGTCTCCTCCTGGAACTTCGTCGCCGAGTGGTACCCGATCGACGACGGCCTGCTCGACCACGTCCGCGCCAGCGGCTGCGAGGTCGGCCTGCACGCGATCAAGCACGACGGCAAGCTCTTCTCCAGCCGCGCCCGCTTCGAGGCGGAACTGCCGGCGATCCACCGCTACCTGACCACCTGGGAGGCGGTCGGCTTCCGCTCGCCGGCCACCCATCGCAATGCCGAGTGGATGCCCGAGCTCGGCGCCCTCTACGACAGCTCCTTCCCCGACACCGACCCCTTCGAGCCCCAGGGCGGCGGCTGCTGCTCGATCCTGCCCTTCTTCCTCGGCGAGATGGTCGAGCTGCCGATCACCCTGGTCCAGGACCACACCCTCTGGGAGATCCTCGGCGAGGAGACGATCGACCTCTGGACGCGGAAGAGCGAGTGGGTCGCCGACAACGGCGGCCTGATCAACCTGATCCTCCACCCCGACTACCTCGACCGGCCGAGCCGCTGGCGCATGTACGAGGAGTTCCTCGAGTACCTCGCCTCGCGCCGCGAGGGCTGGCACGCGCTGCCGCGCGAGGTGGCTGAGTGGTGGCGCCTGCGCGAGGGCCTGCGGCTGGTCGAGGAGGGCGGCACGGCGCGGATCGAGGGCGAGGGCGCCGAGCGCGCCGCGATCGCCTGGGCACGCCGCGACGGCGACAGCGTCGCCCTGGAGATCGACGAGCGCCCGGAGGCGAGGGTCTGATGGCCCTCGCGCGCGTCCTGATCCTGCTCCAGAACGAGCCGGTCCCCTCGGACCGGCACGTCTGGAACCAGGCGACCGCACTGGTCCGCGCCGGCTACGAGGTGAGCGTGATCTGCCCCCGTGGCGAGGAGCGCGACCACGAGCCCGAGGCGGAGATCGACGGCGTCGCGATCCACCGCTACAAGCCGCTGCGCGCCGACGGCGGTGCCGCCAGCTACGCCGCCGAGTACCTGGCGGCGCTGTGGAGCATCCGCCGGCTCGCCCGCCGGCTCGCCCGCGAGCGCCCCTTCGACCTGGTCCACGCCTGCAGCCCGCCCGACTTCCTGCTGCTCGCGGCGCTCAGCCTGCGCCGCCGCGGCGCTCGCTTCGTCTTCGACCACCACGACCTGACGCCGGAGCTGTACCTGACCCGCTTCGGCGGCGGCCTCCTGCACAAGGCGACGCTGGCGGCCGAGCAGGTCGCTTTCCGGGGCGCCGACGTGATCCTCTCGGTCAACGACTCCTACCGGGAGGTGGCGATCAGGCGCGGCCGCCGCGACCCCGGCGACGTCGCCGTCGTCCGCACCGGCCCCGACCTGAGTCGCTTCCTGCCCAGCGATCCCGACCCGGCGCTGAAGCGCCGCAAGCCCTTCCTGCTCAGCTACGCGGGCGTGATGGGCCCGCAGGACGGGGTCGACCACGCGCTCCGCGCCCTGGCCGAGCTGCACGCCCTGCGCGACGACTGGCACGCGGTCTTCATGGGCGACGGCGAGGTGCTGGCGGAGATGCGGGTGCTGGCCGACGAGCTGGGACTCGCCGAGCAGGTCGAGTTCACGGGCTGGGTCGAGCACGAGACGATCGGGCGCGTCCTCTCCTCTTCCGACGTCTGTCTAGCGCCCGACCCGAGCAACCCGCTCAACGACGTCTCCTCGATGGTGAAGATCTCCGAGTACATGGCGATGTCGCGGCCGATGGTCTCCTACGACCTGGCCGAGTCCCGCTTCGGCGCCGGCGAGGCCGCCCTCTTCGCCGCCCCCGACGACCACGCCGGCTTCGCCCGGCTCGTCTCCGAGCTGCTCGACGACCCCGAGCAGCGGACCGAGATGGGCGCCGCGGGGCGCCGCCGGGTCGAGCAGGTGCTCGCCTGGGAGCACCAGGAGCGGGCGCTGCTGGCGGCCTACCAGCGCGCCCTCGCCATGGGCCCCGTAGAGGCCACCCGGCTGGCGACGCTGCAGCGGCTGCTGCAGCCGGCAGCGAGCTGAGACCCCTCAGGAGATGGCAATGCGCGGCCCCCCCAACATCGCGAGCGTTTACAGGTCGATCCTCTGCGGTCCCGTTGTGATCACGATCGCAGTCTGCGCCCTGCCGCCGAGCGCCCAGGCGGCGGCGCCCAGGGACTCCGACCGCGACGGCCTCTCCGACTGGACCGAGACCAAGCGGACGCGGACCAACCCCAACCGCCGCGACACCGATCGCGACCGGCTCTCCGACTGGACCGAGGTGCGGCGGACGAGGACGAACCCGCGCCGCCGCGACACCGACGGCGACGGCCTCTCCGACTGGACCGAGGTGCGGCGGACGAACACCGACCCCCGCAACCCCGGCGGCGTCCTCGGCCTGCAGCTGCAGCCGCCGCCGCTCGTGCCCGACCCAGAGCCGGCCCCGGCCCCGCCTGGCCCGGGGGAGCCCGAGCCGCTCCCCCCGCCACCCGACACGACCCCGCCCGAGACCAAGATCGGCGCCAAGCCGGCGGCCCTCGCCAACAGCGCCTCGGCCAGCTTCGAGTTCAGCGGGCTCGACCCGCCCGGAGTGGCCGTCGCCACCTTCGAGTGCCGCCTCGACGGCGGCAGCTGGGCAGCTTGCACCTCGCCCAGGCAGTACACGGCGCTGGCCGACGGCCAGCACGAGTTCGAAGTGCGGTCGGTCGACGCCGCCGCCAACGCGGATCCCAGCCCAGCCACCCACGGCTGGCAGATCGACACCGTCCCCCCCACGCTCGCGATCGAGTCCGGCCCGGATGGGCTGACCAACGACGCGACGCCGACCTTCGGCTTCAGCTCCGAGCCCGGCGCCACCCTGGCCTGCTCGATCGACACCGGCACGCCGAGCTTCGGCCCCTGCTCGGGAGCCGACGCCCACACGCCGGCGAGCCCGCTCGGCGAGGGCGACCAGACCTTCCGCGTGCGAGCCACCGACGCCGCCGGCAACGAGGCAGGGGCGACGCGCGGGTTCCACGTCGATACCGCGGCGCCCTCGGCGCCGCTGCTGACCGAAACCCTGCCGGCCTCGCCGGCAAACGACAACACGCCCGAGGTCGTCGGCTCCACGCCCCCCGGCGCCACGATCGCCACGATCGACGTCTACGCTGGCGGCGCCTGCTCCGGCCCGGCACTGGCCACCGCCACCCCCGCCGCTTTGGCCGCCGGGGTCGAGGTCGCCGTGTCCGACGACTCGACCACCGTCTTCCGCGCCACCGCGACCACCACGGCAGGGAACACTTCCGGCTGCTCGGAACCGCTCGCCTACGTCGAGGACTCGAGCGCCCCGGCGACCGAGATCAGCGCCCAGCCGCCGCCGCTGACCAACAGCCCCGCGGCGACGTTCTCCTTCGCCGCCGACGATCCCGGCGGCACGGGGGTCGTCTCCTTCGAGTGCCGCCTCGACGCCGGCAGCTGGGCGACCTGCACCTCGCCGCGGAGCTACACGCAGATCGCGGACGGACCGCACGCGTTCGAGGTCCGCGCCGTGGACGCCGCCGGCAACGTCGACCAGAGCCCGGCCCTGGCCGGGTGGCATGTGGACACCCTGCCGCCGGCGCTCGTGATCGAGTCCGGCCCCGCCGGCCTGACCGACGACTCGACGCCGACCTTCGACTTCAGCGCTCCCGACGCCGGCTTCGAGTGCTCGCTCGACAAAGGCACGGCGAGCTTCGGCTCGTGCTCGGGCGCCGGCACCCACACGCCCGCCGTGGCGCTCGCCGACGGCAGCTGGACCTTCCGCGTGCGCGCCACCGACGCGGCCGGCAACCGGGCCGTCGCCATCCGTGACTTCTCGGTCGACGCGACCGCGCCCGAGACCGAGCTCGGCGCCAAGCCGGGCGAGCTCGTCAACAGCGCCACGGCGAGCTTCTCCTTCAGCGGCTCCGACGGCGGCTCGGGAGTCGCCTTCCTCGAGTGCAGGATCGACGGCGGGCCGTTCGTCGCCTGCACCTCCCCCCGCGAGCACACCGGGCTGAGCGAGGGCCACCACAGCTTCCAGGCACGGGCATTCGACCAGGCCGGCAACGTCGATCCCACCCCCGCCAGCCACGCCTGGCAGGTCGACCTCACCCCACCCGAGCTGCAGATCGGGTCCGGCCCCGACGGGCTGACCAACGACGCGACGCCGACCTTCGCTTTCAGCTCCGAGCCCGGTGCCTCGCTCCAGTGCTCGGTCGACAAAGGCACGGCGTCCTTCGGCCCCTGCTCGGGTGCGGGCACGCACACGCCCTCCCCCGCGCTCGCCGACGGCAGCTGGACCTTCCGCGTGCGGGCCACCGACGGCGCCGCCAACCAGGCGACCGCGACCCGGGGCTTCCAGGTCGACACGGCGATTCCGGCGGCGCCGGCGCTGAGCGCGACCGTCCCCGCCTCTCCCGCCAACCACAACAGCCCCGTGCTCACCGGCAGCGCCCCGGCCGGCACCACGGTCCGGCTCTATACGGGCGCAGGCTGCTCCGGTGGCCCGATCAGCACCGTCGCGGCCATGGCGCTTGGCACCGGGATCGAGCTCAGCGTCGCCGACGACTCGACCACCCAGCTCAGCGCCACCGCGACCACCGCGGCCGAGAACAGCTCGAGCTGCTCGGCCCCGATCGCCTACGTCGAGGACTCGACCGCGCCCGGCACCCAGATCACCGCCAACCCGCCGGCGCTGACCAACGCGACCACCGCCTCCTTCTCCTTCACCGGATCTGACCCTGGCGGCTCGGGCGTGGCCTCGTTCGAGTGCAGGCTCGACAGCGGCGCCTTCGGCGCCTGCGCCGCGCCGCGCCAGTACAGCGGCCTGAGCGAGGGCTCGCACAGCTTCCAGGTGCGGGCGAGCGACAAAGCGGGCAACGCCGACGCCACCCCCGCCACCCACACTTGGCAGGTCGACACCACGCCGCCGGCGCTCTCGATCGACACCGGCCCCGACGGCCTGACCAGCGACTCGACCCCGACCTTCAGCTTCAGCGCCCCCGGCGCCGACTTCGAGTGCTCGGTCGACAAAGGCACGGCGTCCTTCGGCCCCTGCTCGGGTGCGGGCACGCACACGCCCTCCCCCGCGCTCGCCGACGGCAGCTGGACCTTCCGCGTGCGGGCCACCGACGGCGCCGCCAACCAGGCGACCGCGACCCGGGGCTTCCAGGTCGACACCGCCGCCCCGCCGGCGCCCGCCTTGGGCTCGAGCGCCCCGGCCTCACCGGCAAACCACAACGCACCGCGGGTCCTCGGCTCGGCCACCGCCGGCACCACCGTCCGCCTCTACGGCGGCGGCGCCTGCTCCGGCTCACCGCTAGCCACGCTCAGCCCGGAGGTACTCGCGGCCGGGGTCGAGGTCTCGGTCGCCGACGACTCGACCACGGTCTTCCGCGCCACCGCGACGACGGTGGCGGGGAACGTCTCCGGCTGTTCGGAACCGCTCTCCTACGTCGAGGACTCGACCGCCCCCGACACCCAGATCGGCGCCAAACCGGCGTCCCTGGTCAACAGCGCGACCGCCAGCTTCTCCTTCACCGGCTCCGATCCCGGTGGCTCCGGGGCGGCGTCCTTCGAGTGCAGGCTCGACGCCGGCGCCTTCGCCAGCTGCACCCCGCCCCGCGGGTACACCGCCCTCGCCGAGGGAGCCCACTCCTTCGATGTCCGCGCGATCGACAGCGCCGGGAACGTCGACGCGACGGCGGCCGGCCACGCCTGGACGATCGACCTGACCCCCCCGGCGGTGCAGATCGACTCCGGCCCGACCGGGTTCACCGGCGACACGACCCCGACCTTCGGCTTCAGCTCCGCCGGCGCCGGCTTCGAGTGCTCGCTCGACAAAGGCACGGCGAGCTTCGGCGCCTGCTCGGGCGCCGGCACGCACACGCCCGCGGCCCTGGCCGACGGCGCCTGGACCTTCCGGGTGCGAGCCACCGACGGCGCCGGCAACCAGGCGGTCGCCAGCCGCGGGTTCACGGTCGACGCGACGCCTCCGGATGCGCAGATCACCGCGCAGCCCGCGGCGCTGACCAACGCCACCGCGGCCTCCTTCTCGTTCACCGGCTCTGACCCCGGTGGCTCGGGCGTCGCCTCCTTCCAGTGCAAGCTCGACGGCGGCGCCTTCGCCGCCTGCGCCTCCCCGCGTGAGCTCACCGGCCTGACCGAGGGCAGCCACAGCTTCCAGGTGCGGGCGATCGACGCGGTCGGAAACGTCGACGGCGCCCCCGCCTCCTACTCGTGGCAGGTGGACCTGACCCCGCCCGCCGTCCAGATCGAGTCCGGTCCCACCGGCCCGACCAACGACACGACCCCCACCGTCACCTTCAGCGCCACGACGGGCGCGGCGCTCGCCTGCTCGGTCGACCAGGGCAGCACCGCCTTCGCGCCCTGCTCCGGGGCCGGCTCGCACACGCCGGCGGCGGCGCTCGCCGACGGCAGCTGGACCTTCCGGGTGCGGGCAGCCGACGCGGCGGGCAACCAGGCCACCGTGACCCGCGCGGTGGAGGTCGACGCCACTCCCCCCGAGACCCAGATCGGGGCCAAACCGGCGGCCCTGGTCAACAGCGGCGCCGCGAGCTTCTCCTTCAGCGGCTCCGACGCCGGCTCGGGCGTGGCCTCCCTCCGCTGCAAGCTCGACAACGGGTCGTTCGCCGTCTGCACGTCTCCGCGCGAGCACACCGGCCTGGCGGAGGGCTCGCATACCTTCCAGGCGCGGGCCTTCGACGGGGCCGGGAACGTCGACGAAAGCCCAGCCACCCACACCTGGACGGTCGACCTGACCCCGCCGGTTGTGCAGATCGACTCCGGCCCCAGCGGCTTCACCGCCGACACGACCCCGAGCTTCGCCTTCAGCGCCTCCGGCGCGACGTTCGAGTGCTCGCTCGACAAAGGCGCGGCGAGCTTCGGCGCCTGCTCTGACACGGGCACCCACACCCCCTCTCCCGCGCTCGCCGACGGCAGCTGGACCTTCCGGGTGCGGGCAGCCGACGCGGCGGGCAACCAGGCCGTCGCCAGCCGCGGCTTCAGCGTCGACGCGACGGCGCCCGACACCTCGATCGGGACCAAACCGGCGGCCCTCGTCAACAGCACCGTCGCGAGCTTCTCCTTCGGTAGCTCCGATGCGGGCTCCGGCTTGGCCTCGTTCCAGTGCAAGCTCGACGGCGGCGCCTTCACGACCTGCGCCTCCCCCCGCGAGTACACCGGCCTGGGCGAGGGCGATCACACCGTCCAGGTGCGGGCGATCGACCAGGTCGGCAACGTCGACGGCACTCCGGCGACCCACACCTGGACGGTCGACCTGACCCCGCCGGTTGTGCAGATCGACTCCGGCCCCAGCGGCTTCACCGCCGACACGACCCCGAGCTTCGGCTTCAGCTCCGAGCCCGGCGCGGCCTTCGCCTGCTCGCTCGACACCGGCAGCCCGAGCTTCGGCTCCTGCTCCGCGGCCGGCTCGCACACGCCGGCGGCGGCGCTGCCCGACGGGGCGCGCAGCTTCCGCGTGCGCGCGACCGACGCCGCCGGCAACCAGGCGACCGCGACCCGCGGCTTCAGCATCGACGCGACGCCGCCGAGCACCCAGATCACCGCCCAGCCAGCGGCGCTGACCAAAGCGACCACGGCCTCGTTCTCGTTCACGGGCTCCGACCCCGGCGGCTCGGGCGTGGCCTCGTTCGAGTGCAGGCTCGACGGCGGCGGCTTCACCGCCTGTACGTCGCCGCGTGAGCACACCGCGCTCGCCGCGGGCTCGCACAGCTTCGAGGTCCGCGCCGTCGACGGCGTCGGCAACACCGACGCCAGCCCCGCGTCCTACACCTGGACGGTCGACCTGGCCGCGCCGGCGGTGCAGATCGGCTCCGGGCCCGAGGGACTGACCAATGACGCGACCCCGAGCTTCGGCTTCAGCTCCGAGGCCGGCGCGACTCTTGCCTGCTCGCTCGACAAAGGCACGGCGAGCTTCGGCTCGTGCTCGGGCGCCGGCACCCACACGCCCGCGGCGGCGCTCGCCGACGGCGCCTGGACCTTCCGGGTGCAGGCCGCCGATGCCGCCGGCAACCAGGCCGTCGCGACCCGCGGCTTCAGCGTCGACGCGACGCCGCCCGACACCGCGATCGGGACCAAACCGGCGGCCCTCGTCAACAGCACCGCCGCCAACCTCTCCTTCAGCGGCAGCGATCCAGGCGGCTCTGGAATCGCCTCCTTCGAGTGCAAGCTCGACGCCGGCGCCTTCGCCGTCTGCACGTCTCCCCGGGAATACACCGGCCTCGGCGCGGGCGGCCACACGGTTCAGGTACGGGCGATCGACGCGGCGGGCAACGCCGACGGCAGCCCCGCGGCGCACAGCTGGACGATCGACCTGACCCCGCCGGCGGTGCAGGTCGACACCGGACCCGACGGGCCAAGCGCGGACACGACCCCGACCTTCGGCTTCAGCTCCGAGGCCGGCGCCACTTTCCAGTGCTCGGTCGACAAAGGCACGGCGAGCTTCGGCGCCTGCTCGGAGACGGGCGCTCACACGCCCGCCGCCCTCGCCGACGGCAGCTGGACGTTCCGGGTGCGGGCGACCGACGCGGCGGGCAACCAGGCGGTCGCCAGCCGCGGCTTCAGCGTCGACGCGACGCCGCCCGACACCTCGATCGGCACGAAACCGGCCGCCCAGGTCAGCAGCACGGCGGCGACCTTCTCCTTCAGCGGCAGCGACCCGGGTGGCTCCGGGGTCGGCTCCTTCGAGTGCAAGCTCGACGGCGGCGCCTTCGCCGCCTGCGCCTCGCCCCGCGAGCTCACCGGCCTGGCCGAGGGCAGCCACAGCTTCCAGGTCCGCGCGATCGACGCGGCCGGCAACGCCGACGGCAGCCCGGCGTCCTATTCATGGCAGATCGACCTGACTCCACCGGCGGTGCAGATCGACAGCGGCCCCGCGGGCTTCACCAACGACACGACCCCGAGCTTCGCCTTCAGCTCTCCCGGCGCGAGCTTCGAGTGCTCGGTCGACAAAGGCACGGCGAGCTTCGGCCCTTGCTCCGCCGGGGGCACCCACACGCCCGCCGCCCTCCTGGACGGTGCATGGACGTTCCGCGTGCGCGCCACCGACGCCGCCGGCAACCAGGCGATTGCGACGCGAGCCTTCACGGTCGACGCGACGCCGCCCGACACCTCGATCGGCGCCAAACCAGCTGCGCAGGTCAACAGCGCCGCGGCCAACTTCACCTTCAGCGGCAGCGACCCCGGCGGCTCGGGGGTCGCCTCCTTCGAGTGCAAACTCGACGCTGGTGCGTTCGCCGCCTGCGCCTCGCCCCGTGAATACACCGGCCTGGGCGCCGGCAGCCACACCTTGCAGGTCCGCGCGACGGACCAGGCGAGTAACGCCGATGCCAGTCCCGCGACCCACGCCTGGACGGTTGACCTGACCCCGCCCTCCGTGCAGATCGACAGCGGCCCCGGCGGCTTCACCAACGACACGACCCCGACCTACGCCTTCAGCTCCGAGCCCGGCGCGACCTTCGCCTGCTCGCTCGACACCGGCACGCCGAGCTTCGGCGCCTGCTCCGCGGCCGGCACCCACACGCCCGCGTCGCCCCTGCCCGAGGGCGCCCGCAGCTTCCGCGTGCGCGCCACCGATGCCGCCGGCAACCAGGCGACGGCGACGCGGGCCTTCACGGTCGATGCGACGCCGCCGGAGACCCAGATCGGCGCCAAGCCAGCGGCCCTCGTCAACACGGCGACCGCGACCTTCTCCTTCACCGGCTCTGACCCGGGCGGCTCGGGCGTGGCCTCGTTCGAGTGCAAGCTCGACGGCAGTGCCTTCGCCGCCTGCACCACCCCGCACGAGCTCACCGGGCTGGGCGAGGGCGGCCGCACCTTCCAGGTCCGCGCGATCGATCAAGCCGGCAACGCCGACAGCAGTCCCGCCACCCACACCTGGCAGATCGACCTCACCCCCCCGGCCCTCGTGATCGAGTCCGGCCCCGACGGCCTGACCAGCGACCCAACCCCGACCTTCGCCTTCAGCGCCCCGGGCGCGACCTTCCTGTGCTCGCTGGACAAAGGCACGCCGAGCTTCGGGCCCTGCTCGGGCGCCGACACCCACGCGCCGGCTTCGCCGCTCGCTGACGGTGCCTGGACCTTCCGCGTGCGCGCCACCGACGCGGCGACGAACCAAGCGACGGCGACGCGCGGCTTCCAGGTCGACACCACGGCGCCGCCGGCTCCCCAGCTGACCTCGACCGTGCCGCCCTCACCGGCGAACGACAACGCGCCACGGGTCCTCGGCGCCTCGGTGGCGGGCACCACCGTCCGCCTCTTCAGCGGTGGAACCTGCGCGGGCTCAGCGCTCGCGACGGTCACCCCGGCCGAGCTCGCGGCCGGGATCGAGGTCTCGGTCGCCGACGACACGACCACCGTCTTCCGCGCCACGGCGACCACCGCCGCCGGGATCCCCTCCGGCTGCTCGGAGCAGCTCGCCTACGTCGAGGACTCGAGCGCCCCCCAAACCACGATCACCGCCCAACCCGCCGCGCTCACCAACAGCGCCACGGCGACCTTCTCCTTCAGCGGCGGCGACGGCGGGGGCTCCGGGGTCGCCTCCTTCGAGTGCAAGCTCGACGCCCAGCCCTTCGGCCCCTGCGCCTCTGGCGCCGAGCTGACCGGCCTCGGCCACGGCGCCCACTCCTTCGAGGTCCGCGCCGTCGACGGCGCCGGCAACGTCGACGCCAGCCCGGCCAGCCACACCTGGCAGGTCGACCTCAGCGCCCCGCAGGTGACGATCGACTCGGTCTCGAAAACGCTGCTCAGGTTGATGAGCACCAGCACCTTGACCTGGCACGGCGACGAGAACGGGCCCTTCGAGCTGCGTGTGGGCGGCGCCGACTGCACGACTGGCACCGTGATCGGGTCGGGTGCCTACGGCACCCAGCCTGCCGCGCGGACCTCGAACGTCACGGGAGCGCAGCTGGCCGAGGGCGCCAACACGCTGCGCCTCTGCCTGGCCGACGCCGCCGGCAACCGCGGCGCGGCGACGGCGACGTTGACCAGGGACTCGGTCTCGCCCGAGACCCAGATCACGCTCGGGCCGCCGGCCCTGGTCAATGTCGCCACGGCGAGCTTCTCCTTCACCGGCTCGGATCCCGGCGGCTCGGGCGTGACCTCCTTCCGCTGCAGCCTCGACGGCGGCTCCTTCACCCTCTGCACCTCGCCGCGCGCCTACTCCGGGCTGGGCGAGGGCCTCCACATCTTCGAAGTGCGGGCGACCGACCAGGCGGGCAACTCCGACGAGAGCACCGACGAGCTCGAATGGCGGGTCGACCTGACGCCGCCGGCGCTCACGATCGAGGCTGGCCCCGATGGGCTGACCAACGACGCGACCCCGACCTTCAGGTACAGCTCGGAGCCCGGCGCCGGCTTCGCCTGCTCGCTCGACACCGGCGCGCCGAGCTTCGGCCCCTGCTCGGGCGCGGGCGCCCACACCCCCGCGAGCCCGCTCGGCGAGGGGCCGCAGACCTTCCGCGTGCGCGCCACCGACGCCGCCGGCAACCAGGCGACGGCGACGCGCGACTTCCTGGTCGACAGCACCGCCGCCCCGGCGCCGGAGCTGAGCCCGACCGTGCCCGCCTCGCCCGCCAACCACAACGCGCCGCGGGTTTCCGGCACGGCCGCGGCCGCGGCCACCGTCCGCCTCTACGCCGGCCCGTGCAGCGGCTCGCCGCTGGTCACGCTGACGCCGGCCGAGCTCGAAGCCGGGGTCGAGATCGCGGTCGCCGACGACACGACCACCGTCTTCCGGGCCACCGCGACAATGCCGGACGAAGACGTCTCGGGCTGCTCGGAACCGCTGGCCTACGTCGAGGACTCGACCGCCCCGCAGACCGCGATCGCCTCGGCCCCGCCACCGACCACGCTCTCGACCTCGGCGACCTTCTTCCTCGGCGCCAGCGAGAGCGGCGCGAGCCTCGAGTGCAGCCTCGACGGGGCGGCGTTCGGGGCCTGCGCCTCGCCCCGCTCCCACGCCAACCTGGCGCCGGGCCCGCACAGCTTCGCCGTGCGGGCCACCGACGCGGCCGGCAACCTCGACCCGAGCCCGGCCGAAACGACCTGGACGATCGCCCCGCCGCCCTCGTCCTGGCCCTCTGCCTGCGTCCCCGGCGCCACCGAGGCGACCACCGCGGCGGCGCTGCGCGCCGCCGTCGACAGCGGCAAAGACGCCTGCGTGACCGCCGACGTGGGCAACGTCGACCTCGGTGACCTCGGCGCCCGGCCCGTGGTCGTCTCGACCAGCGGCAACGGCATGATGGGGGCGGTCGACCTCGGCTCGACCACCGACCTGACGATCAGCCAGGCGCGGTTGCGCTCGGTGACGATCCGCAACTCGCACCGCACCCGCCTGCTCGGCAACACGATCGGCGGCACCCCCACCGCGCGGGTCAGCGATCAGCTGATCTTCATGCCGGAAACCAACAACGACGTCTTGATCGAAGGCAACGACATCGGTTGGACGATCGCCGACGACACCGGCAACGCCGGCTATGGATGCCGTTGCTACGGGACGCTCAACCGGCTGCGCTTCGTCGGCAACAAACTGCACGACCTGGCCGCCGACGGCTTCCAGGGGGTCGGCGGCGTCGACGTCGTCATCGACCGCAACGAGATCGGCCCGGTCGGCCGCAACCCCGAGTCCGACGAGCACTCCGACAGCATCCAGATAACCGGCAACGACGCCAACCTGCGGATCACCAACAACTGGATCCACCACCAGGGCTACTACAACGGTGAGGTCACGGCCAACGCCGGCTCGACTTACATCCACGGCGACGGCACCGACACCCTGACCTACGAAAACAACCTGATCGAGACCGTCGAGGGCCGCACTGAGATCTGCGGCCTGGGAACCGGCGGGGTCGAACGCTCCAACATCACTATCCGCCGCAACACCTGGGTCGACGGCGGCAAAGCCTTCAACGGCTTCCCCGGCTTCGAGTGGGACTGCGACGGGGGCGCCGGCAACGTGATCACGCGCAACATCGCGATCGACCCCGACGGCGGCCTCGCCGACAACGGCTACGACGCCGCCCTGATCGCGCCCAACCTGTTCGGAACCCCCTCGCTGGTCACCCTCGACGCCGACCGCAACTGCATCTCCGCCAACTGCAACCCGGCGAGCGAGGAACCGATTGGCTACCGCAAGCCCAGCGGCGTCGCCTGGTAACCGCACACCACTCATACTTTTTTCCTACCTGTTACATGATGGGATCTGAAGTGGTCGGTTAGATCATTCGTCTAGGTAGACCGAATCAATCCACTCTGTCTCCCGGTACCGGCCGATAAGCGGGCAGATGTCGTGGCTACCGCACACCGCCAGAGCCGTCAGCGGCCTCTCCTGCGTCCTGATCGCGGTCGTCTTCGCGCTTCCCGCCAGCCAAACCTCGGCGGCCCTCCCGGCGCCCGAGCGGGTCTCCCTCTCCCACATGGTGGTCGCCGAGCCCTTCGCCGACGGGGATCAGCGTCAACGCACGCGCTGGTTCAAGCGCGATCGCGACGGCGACGGGCTCAGCAACCGGGTCGAGACCCGCCACACCCTGACCAACCCCTACCGCGCTGACAGCGACGGCGACGGTCTCTCCGACGGGGTCGAGGTCAAGCTCACCCGAACCAACCCCCGCCGCGCTGACAGCGACGGCGACGGAATCGGCGACGGGGTCGAGATCAAGGCCGGCTCCGACCCCTGGCAGGCGACCCAACCCCCGGTCGAGTCACCGCCCAGCCCGGGCCCGCCGGCGCCCGCTCCGGACCCGGGCCCCTCACCGCCGGAGCCGGCGCCTGGCGACCCCGACGGGGGAGAGCCCGGCGGGGAGCAGCCGGCCGAAGAGGCGCCCGGCGAGGAGGAGCCGCCTCCTCCGCCACCACCACCCCCACCGCCGCCGTCCTCCTACCCGTCGGCCTGCGATGACGAGGCGGCGATCCGGGTCACGACCGCCGCGCAGCTGCGTTCCGCGGTCATCGGCGGCAAGGACGCCTGCGTCGTCGCCGCGCTCGGCAACGTCGACCTCGGCGATCTCGGTGAGAAAGCGGTCCTGGTCTCCAGCGAGAACGGCTCGATGGGCTTCGTCGACCTCGGCCAGACGACCGACCTGACCATCAGCCGCGCCCGCTTCCGCTCGATCACGATGCGCGGCTCCCACCGCTCGGTGCTGCTCGGCAACACGATCGGCGGCACCCCCAGCGCGCGCGTCAGCGACCAGCTGATCTTCATGCCGGAAACCAGCAACGACGTGCGGATCGAAGGCAACGACCTGGGCTGGACGATTGCCGACAACTCGGGCAACACCGGCTATGGCTGCCGCTGCTACGGGACGCTCAACCGGCTGCGCTTCGTCGGCAACAAACTGCACGACCTGGCGGCGGACGGCTTCCAGGGAGTGGGCGGCTCGGACGTGGTGATCGACCGCAACGAGATCGGTTCCGTCGGCGCCAACCCCGACTCCAGCGAGCACTCCGACAACATCCAGATCACCGGCAACGGCGCCAACCTGCGGATCACCAACAACTGGATCCACCACCAGGGCTACTACAACGGCTCGCCCGAGGACAACGCCGGCTCGACCTACATCCACGGCGGCAGCACCGGCACCCTGCTGTATGAAAACAACCTGATCGAAACGAACCTGGGACGCACCGAGATCTGTGGGCTCGGTACCGGCGGCAGCTCGCGCTCCAACATCACCATTCGCCGCAACACGTGGGTCGACGGCGGCAAGTCCTTCCCCGGCTTCCCGGGCTTCGAGTGGGACTGCAGCTCGGGCTCCGACAACCTGATCGAGCGCAACGTGGCGGTCGACCCAGACGGCGGCTTCGCCGGCTCACAGAGCGCCGCCAGCTTCTCGGCCAACCTCTTCGGCACCCCCTCCCTGGTCACGCTCGACGCGCAGGGCAACTGCACCTCGGCCAACTGCAACCCGGCCGGGGCCGAGCCGATCGGCTACCGCAAGCCCTCAGGGGTCCGCTGGTAGGTCGACCGCGATCGCCGAGACCGAGTCGAGTTCAGCCAGGTAGAGCAGCACCGCGTGCGCGGCGACCTCCTCGACCGAGGCCGAGGCGCTGCGCGCCTGGCGCTCGAGCAGGGCCTGCGTCTCGGGGTCGAGGAGGAACTCGAGCGCCCTCCCGGAACGCCTCCGCGCGGCGCTGAACGGGGGTGGCGAGAGCGGTGGCTCGGCCGAGTCCAGCAGGTCCGTGTAGCGCAGCAGCGCGGCGCGCACAACCGCGTCCACGTCGCCCTCGGCATGGGCCTCTATGCCCTCCCTCGCGATCTTCCCAAGCCTGACTTTCATGACCAACCTTCGAGGGAAGAACTACCCGGCCTGCGAAAAACTTACTTCTGACTACCCAAATCCTCCAAACTTCCTACGTACTTTTTTGGTCCTTAGCCGTGGCAGGACTTTTTGGACGAATGTCGGGCATTGACAATCGGTCATTCGTTTTTAATCCTTTCGACGCGTTGAGCGGTTAGGCGCACCTCCTTCATTCGCCAGAAAGTAGAAATGGAAACTCTCACACACGACGCAGAGGAGCAGGCAACGTCACCGGCGGCCGGACGCGACAGTCGTCTCGTCCAGCGGGCGGTGGAGCGTGCACAGGCCGGAGACGGCGAGGGGCTTCACTTCCTCTACGTCCGTTTCGCGCCCGACGTGCAGCGTTACGTCGCCAGCTTCGTCCGCGACAACCACGAGGCCGAAGACATCACCCAGAACGTGTTCGCCAAGCTGATGACGGCGATCCGCAAGTACGAGCAGCGCGAGGTCCCCTTCGCCGCCTGGATCCTGCGGGTAGCGCGCAACGCCGCCCTGGACCACATGCGGGCCAAACGGGCGATCCCGACCGAAGAGGTGCGGCTTGCCGACGACGGCAGCGCCCAGACCAGCATCGACCGCGGCCGGGACCTGCGTCAGGCGCTCGAGGGCCTGCCCGAAGAGCAGCGCGAGGTTCTCGTCCTGCGCCACATCGTCGGGCTCTCGCCGACCGAGATCGCGACGACGCTGGGCAGGACCGAGAGCTCCGTGCACGGCCTGCACCACCGCGGCCGCCGCACCCTGCAGGCGAGTCTCGTCAGCCTCGGCGCCGGACCGATGGTGGCCAGCGCCACCCTCTGAGCGGCATTCTCAGCCCTCCTCGCTGGGATCGATCCACTCGGTGGGGCCACCCGCCGCGTCGAGTTCGGCGGTGTAGTAGAGGACGGCGTGCTCGGCGAGCTGCGGCGCCGCGACGCCCTGGCGCTCGGCCTCGGTTTCCATCTCACTCCAGAGCTCCTCGTCCAGGTCGAGGGTGAGGCGATTCACCCCGCTGCGCTCCTGACCGCCCAGAAAGGCCGGGTAGGGCCAGGCGGCACGGCCGACCTCGCGGTCGTCGAGGTAGAAGCGCAGGGCACGGCTGACCCGGGCCTCGAGCCCGGCGCCCGGTTCCCTCTCCCCGGCCAGTGCCTCGAGCGCCAACTCACCCAACTCCACGGAGACCGTCCCCATCACCTCCTGACCGTACCCGAGCGTAGCCCGCGGCAGCGGCGGAGATTCGGATTCAGGCGCTCGGCGTGATCCGGTAGGCGTCGAAGACGCTCTCGACGTTGCGCAACCGCGAGATGCACTGCTTGAGCTGCTCGGTGTCGCCGACCTCGACCACGAAGCGGTTCTTCACCATCGGGTGCTTGGTCATGCAGCTGGCGCCGAGGATGTTGATCCCGGCCTCCGAGAAGGTGCGCGAGAGGTCCTCGAGCAGCCGCGTGCGGTCGTAGGCGTCGATCTGCAGCTCGACCCGGTAGGAGGACTCGTTGTCGCCGTCCCAGCCGACCTCGACGAAGCGCTCGGGCGCCTTCTGCAGCGCCTTCACGTTCTTGCAGTCGGCGCGGTGGATGGTGATCCCACGGCCGAGCGAGACGTAGCCGGCGATCGCGTCGCCGGGCACCGGCCGGCAGCACTTGGCGAGCCGCACGGCGACGTTGTCAGCGCCCTTCACCCGGATCCCGAAGTCGGAGGCGTCCTTGGTGCGGCGCGCCTTGTCCTCGCGGGCGTCCTGGAAGCGCAGCGGCTGCTCCTCCTCGACCGCCTCGCCCTCCTTGAGGCGCTGCATCAGCTTGTTGGCGACGGCGCTGGTCGAGACCTTGCCCTGGCCGAGCGCGATGTAGAACTCGGTCGCTTTGCGGAAGCCCATCTCGCGGATCACCTGGGCGAGCAGCGGCGACATCGCCAGCTTCTGCATCGGCAGGCCGCGCGTGCGCAGCGCTTCCTCTAGCGCCTCGCGGCCCTTCTGCTCGGCGTCCTCGCGGCTTTCCTGTTTGAAGAAGGCGCGGATCTTGTTGCGGGCGCGGTTGGTCCGCACCAGTTTCAGCCAGTCGCGCGAGGGGCCGCGGTTCTGCTTCGCGGTCAGCACCTCGACGATGTCGCCGGAGCGCAGCTGGTAGTGCAGCGGCACGATCGAACCGTTGACCTTGGCGCCGACGCAGCGGTGGCCGACGTCGGTGTGGACCGCGTAGGCGAAGTCGAGCGGGGTCGAGCCGGCGGAGAGGCTCTTGACCTCTCCCTTCGGGGTGAAGACGAAGACCTCGTCCTCGAAGAGGTCGACCTTCAGCGACTCGAGGAACTCGGCCGGGTCCTGGTCGCCCTCGGCCTCGACCAGCTGGCGCAGCCAGGTCATCTTCTCGCGCTTCGGGTCAGCGGCCGCGCCCTCCTTGTAGGCGACGTGGGCGGCGATCCCGTACTCGGCGAGACTGTGCATCTCGGCGGTCCGGATCTGAATCTCCAGGGGCTTGCCTTCGGGCCCGATCACGGTCGTGTGCAGGGCCTGGTACATGTTCGCCTTCGGCATCGCGATCCAGTCCTTGAAGCGCCCCGGCAGCGGCTTCCAGAGCGAGTGGATGACGCCGATCGCGCCGTAGCAGTCCTTGACCGAGCCGACGATCACCCGCATCGCGGTCAGGTCGAAGATCTCGTTGAACTCGCGCCCCTTCTTGGTCATCTTCGTGTAGATCGAGTAGAAGTGCTTGGCGCGGCCAGAGATCTCGGCCTCGATCCCGACCGCGACCAGCTCTTCGCTGAGGAACTCGCCCGCCTCGTTGACGTAGGCCTCGCGCTCGTCGCGCTGCTGGGCGACCAGCTGTTTTATTTCCTTGTACTTGCGCGGGTGCAGGGTCGCGAAGGCGAGATCCTCGAGCTCCCATTTGATCGCGTGGATTCCGAGCCGGTGGGCGAGCGGCGCGTAGATCTCGAGCGTCTCGCGCGCCTTCAGCGTCTGCTTCTGCTTCGGCAGGGCGCCGAGCGTGCGCATGTTGTGGAGGCGGTCGGCCAGCTTGATCAGGATCACCCTGACGTCGGTGGCCATCGCCACCATCATCTTGCGGTAGTTCTCGGCCTGCCGCTCGTCGCGGCTCTCGAAGGTCATCCCGGTCAGCTTGGTGACGCCGTCGACCAGCTGGGCGACCTGCTCGCCGAACTCGTCGCGGATCTCCTCGAGGCTGGCGCTGGTGTCCTCGACCGTGTCGTGCAGCAGGGCCGCGCAGAGCGTCTCCGTGTCGAGCCGCATCCCGGCGCAGATCTGGGCGACGCCGACCGGGTGGGTGATGAACTCGTCGCCGGAGCGGCGCAGCTGGTCGGCGTGCCGGTCGCAGGCGAAATCGAAGGCACGCGTCACCGCGGCGCGGTCGATGTCGCCGGAGTCGAACTCCTCGACCACGGCGAAGAGGTCGGCGAGGAGCTCGCGTTGCTCTACGGCTGTTTGCGTCGTTTTAGGTATTGCAGCGCCTCCTGATGGCGAGCGCCGTAGGCGCGAAAGGCGACCGAGCGCTCGAGTTCAGTCCCCTCTGAGGATACGACCCCGACCGTGCCGTCCCCTCCTTCCGGGGCGCCCTGCACGAGCCCGAGCTCGGCCAGGACCCGGAAACAACGCGCCGCCGCCTCGGGGCTGAGGGGGTGCGTGCCGGCGCCCCGCAGGGCCTCCCGCAGCGCCTCACCGCTCGCCTCGCCGGCGTCGCGCAGCTCCCTGAAGACGCCGATCAGGGCGGGGCGCTGGGCCATCTGCTCTTCCAGCGCGGTGAGGGCCGTGGAGATGTCCTCGTCGTCCCAGGCGAGGTGGAGATAGCCGCTCTCGCCCTCGGTGCCGCTCCAGCCGTCCAGGGGGCGGGCGGCGATCGCCTCCTGGGCGGCGGAGGCGGGCGGGTCGACGAGGACGACGTGGACGAACCCGGCGGCGACCTCGGGTGCCCGTTCCAGCGCCGCGTAGTCGGTCAGCGCCGGGAACCGCAGCGCGTCCACCTGGAGCCCGCCGCAGCGCTCGCAGGCGGCCGGCTCCACCCCGCCGGCGAAGCGCGCCAGGTCGGCCAGCGCCGCGCGGCGGCCACTGTCGGCGCAGACCGCCAGCACCTCGGCGCCGCTCGAGACCAGCTCGGCGACGACCGCGGCGGCCGAGCCACCGCCGCGCCGGACCTGGCGCCCGGCCGGCGGCTCGCCGGGCGGGGCCGGCGGCGCCTCGAGCGGCAGGCGCAGCTCGTCCTCGAACCGCCCCCACCAGTCGCGGTCCGGGCAGCTGCAGGCTTGCGTGGTGACCGGGTGCAGCTCGCGCAGGACCAGTCGCGGCTCGACCGCGCCGTTCCAGTGGTTGACCTCGAGCCGCACCGAGGCGTCGACCGGGTCGTCCTCGCCGACCCCGAGCCGCGGGCGCCCGAAAGCGACGCCGAGCGCCCGCTTGCCGCCGCTGTGCAGGTTGAAGCGGACGTGCTTGCCTTCCCCCATCGGCCGCGCGTCGCGGACGCGAGCAGAGGGGACGAGCAGCCGCACGCCCGGGTTGCCCATCCCGAACGGGGCCAGCCGCTGCAGCTCCTCGGCCAGCTCCAGCCCGAGGTCGGTGCCGCCGGCGATCGCGTCGACCCGCTCGCCGCGGCGCGGCGGCTCGGGGCCGAGGACCGCGGTGGCGTGGGCGGCGAAAGCCGCGCGGAAGGCCTCCAGGTTCTCGGCCCGCAGCTCCAGCCCGGCGGCGGCCTTGTGCCCGCCGAAGCCCTCGAGGTGCTCGGCGCAGGCATCGAGCGCGGCGAGCAGGTCGAAGCCCGGGACGCTGCGCCCCGAGCCCCGCCCTCCCCCTTCTCCGTCGAGCGAGACGACCACGACCGGGCGGTGGTGGCGCTCGGCCAGCCGCGAGGCGACGATCCCGACCACCCCCGGGTGCCAGCCCTCGCCGGCGAGAACCAGCCCCGGTGCCTCCCGCAGATCCTCCGCAAGCTCCCGCCGCGCCGCCTCGGCCGCCGTGTCCACCTCCCGCTCCGTAGCCCGCCGCTCCCCGTTGGCCCGGTTCAGCTCAACGGCGATCTCAGCGGCCCGCGTCTCGTCCTCGGTCAGAAAAAGCTCCACCCCAGCGTCAGCGCGATAAAGCCTCCCCGCAGCATTGATCCGCGGCGCGAGCCTGAAACCCAGATCGGTCTCGTCCACCCGAGCCGGCTCGCATTTGGCCACCTCCATCAACGCCCGCAGCCCGACCCTCTGCCCCCTGCGCAGCTCCGCCAGCCCGCTCTTGACCAAGCTCCGGTTCTCCCCCACCAGCGGCACAACATCGGCAACGGTGGCGAGTGCGACGAGATCGAGGTCAGAGGAGGGGTTGGAGGCCCCCCGCAACGCACTCGCCAACTTCCAAGCCACAGTCGTCCCGCAAATCCCGTCGAACGGATAGCCATCGAGCCCCGGATGCAGAATCGGGCAATCGGGCAGCTCATCCCCGGCCTGGTGGTGATCGGTGACGACCACCTCCATGCCGAGCTCCCGCGCCCGCGCCACCTCGGCCACAGCGGTGACGCCGCAATCGACCGTGATCAACAGTTGGGTCCCGCGCTCAGCCAAGCGCTCGACGTTCTCGATGCTCAGCCCGTAGCCATCAGCCAGCCGGTCCGGGATCAGCCAGTCGCACTCGGCACCCAGCCCACGCAGGGCCGAGACCAGGATCGTCGTCGCGCAGACCCCGTCGACGTCGAAGTCGCCGTGAACGGTGATCCGCTTGCCCTCGGCGATCGCCGCCTCGACGACGCCGACCACCGCCGCCATCGATCTGAACTCGCCCGGCGAGTGCGACTGGTCGGCCTCGAGGAACGCCCGCGCCTCCTCCGCCGTCCGGTAACCCCGCCGCACCAGCACGGTCGCCACCGTCTCGCTCAGCCCCAGATCATCGGCCAGAGCCCGCACCTCCGCGTACGCGTACGGCGCCGCCTCAAAGACCGCCCCGCGCTCCACCTTGTCGAGAGATCCCGCCACGCAACCAGGCTAAGAACCCGCCCTGACGGATTTCCCACCCCCACACCCCCGTAAATTGCGACCCCGCGGGGGGCCAGCTAAGCGTCGAGCGCGCGCTGGGCTTCCTGACGAGTGCCGATCGCCCAGATGACCGCCAGGCCGATCAACGTGCCCGGCACCGCGATCAGGGCGGTGGCGATGTCGGTCTGGCCGATGCTTTTGCCGAGCGCCACCTGGACCACGACGCCGAAGACCACCGCGCCGGTCGTCGCCCCCAGCAGGGCGCCGATGATGCCCTGCCAGAAACGGTCCGGCATGAAGACGGTGAAGTGCCAGAGGGCGATGCCCATCGTGAACCAGACGACCAGGGCCATCGCTATCGCTTCCTTCCGTGCTTGCGGCGCTGCTGACGCCGTTCGCGGCGCTGCGCGTTGCGTTCGCGGCGCGCGACCGACTCCGGATCGGGCTCGCCGTTGGACGAGGGGGCCACTCCGTCGCCGTCCGGCGCCGGGGCCTCGGCGGTGGCGACGGCGCCCGAGCGCGGCTCTGCCTCCGCCCCGCCCCCGGCCTCGATCATCGCTTCCAGCTCGGCGTCGGTCTCGCCGTCCTCGCCGAGGCGGGCAAGCTCGGCGTCCTCGGCGAAGGCGGGCACGGTGCCACCCTCCAGGGCGGCGATCCGCTCGCGCCTGCGCACGAAGCCCGGCTCACGTTCCTTCCACGCGGTCAGCACCGGCGAGGCGATGAAGATCGACGAGTAGGTACCGGAGAAGATGCCGACCATCATCGCGAAGGCGAAGTCCTGCAGGGTCGCGCCGCCGAAGATCAGCAGCACCGTGACCAGGAAGACCGAGGAGAGACCGGTGATCAGCGAACGGGTCAGGACCTCGCTCATCGAGCGGTTGACGATCTGCGAGAACGCCGCCCGCGGCATGCGCGGCACGTTCTCGCGGATGCGGTCGAAGACGATCACGCAGTCGTACAGCGAGTAGCCCAAGATGGTCAGGAAGGCGGCGACCGTACCGCTCGTCACCTCTTTCCCGGACAGTGAGTAGACGCCTGCGGTGATCAGGATGTCGTGGGCGACTGCGATCAGGACCGGGACCGCGTACTTCGCCTCGAAACGGAAGGCGACGTAGGCGGCGATCAGGAGCAGCGAGAAGATGATCGCGAGCACGGCGCTGCGCGCGATCTGCTCGCCGAAGGTCGGCCCGACGCTGGTGTTTTCGAAGCTGCCGGGCTGCATCCCGAACTCATCCGCGAGCGCCAGGCGGACCTCGTCGACGCCGCCGGGCTGCAGCTCCTCGGCCTGGATCTGGAAGCCGTCGCCGAACTGCGGGTTGTCGGTCTCCTGGATCTCGGCGCTGCCGAGGTCGTGCTGCTCGAGCACGTCGCGCACTTCTTCGGCAGAGACGGTCTGCTCGGGGGCGAAGTTGAGGCGCGTGCCCGACTCGAAGTCGATGCCGAGGTTGAGCTGGCTGGTCGAGAGCGCCAGCGCGCCGACGACGAGGATCGCGCCCGAGATCGAGAAGAACCACTTGCTGGCGCCGATGAAGTCGAAGTGCCAACGCACCCGCTGCTCGTCGCTGGCGCCCATGAAGCGCGGCGAGTTGAGCAAGCGGCCGCGGCCGAAGACGCTGAGCAGCGCCTGGGTGAAGACGACCGCGGTGAAGAGCGAGACGATCGTGCCGACGCCGAGGACGAAGGCGAACCCTTTGACGCCGGCGGTCGCCAGCACGAAGAGGATGAAGGCGGTGAGCAGGGTGATGACGTTCGCGTCGATGATCGTCGCGATGCCTTTGCGGTAGCCGACCGTGATCGACGCCGAGAGCGAGCGCCCAGCCCGCACCTCCTCCTTTATTCGCTCGAAGATGATGATGTTCGAGTCGGCCGCGACGCCGATCGTGAGGATCATCCCGGCGATCCCCGGCAGGGTCATCGTGATCGGGATCAGCTTGATCAGGGCGAAGAAGACGACCGCGTAGACGGCGAGCCCGAGTACCGCCACGACCCCGAGCAGGCGGTAGTAGGCGATCAGGAAGAGGATCACCAGAGCGAGGCCGACCAGACCCGCTTTCAGGCCCTGGTCGAGGGCCTGTTCGCCGAGCGTCGCCGAGACCTGGGTCTGGCTGATCAGCTTGAGGTTGATCGGCAGGGCGCCGATCTGCAGGAAGGTCGCCAGGTCCTGCGCTTCGGTGATGCTCTGGAAGCCACCCGAGATCTGGGCCCCGGTGCGGCCGTCGATCCCGTCCGGGTTCTCGCGGAAGTTGATGATCGGCCGCGTCTTGACTTCGTTGTCGAGGACGACGGCGAAGCTGCCGGAGACCCGTTCCGCTTCTTCGTCGGAGGAAAAGCCGATCGCCGCGGCCGCGCCGCGCTGAGAGATGCGGCGGGTCACTTCGTGGAACGCCTCGCGGCCCTCGTCGGTGAAGTTGAAGGTGACGTTGGGCGCGTTGGTGTTCGGGTCGAATTCCTGCTTCGGGTCGGTGATGTCGGTGCCCGAGAGCGCCGGGCGGTCCCTCAGCGCGTACCACCCCGGCTCGGCGTCCTCGAGCGTTTCGCCCTGCGAGTTGGAGGGCTTTTCAGAGACGACGATCGTCCCCGGCGGCACGGTCAGCACCTCCGGGCAGCCGGGCCCCTCTTTCTCGCCGGCGCACTGCTTCGTCTGGGTGCGCCTTTCCCCGGTCGCCGTGATGTAGAGGTCTTTCTCGGCAAACTCGGGGCCGGCGATCAGCTCGTGCTTGGAGTCATTGGAGAAGAGGTAGTAGCGCGGGCGGTTGGTCGAGCAGTCGGTGCAATCCGGTTCCGGCTCCTGTTCGCCGGCCAGTTTCACCGCCGCGTACGCGGTCGGGTAGGCGCCGGCGAAGATCAGCTGCTGGTTCTCTTCTTTGGAGATGCTGCGCCCCGCAGCTTCCCATTCTTTGTTCGCTTCTTCGACCGCTTTCGGCGGCGGCTGGCGGCCGGGGAAGCCGCCGATCACCCGCTCGCGGCCGATCAGGTTGGGCTGCCAGTCGTAGAAGTAGAGCTGCGCGGTGCTGCCGACCTGGTCGATCGCCCGCTGCGCGTTGGTGACGTCCGGCAGGCTGACCGAGATCTCGGTCTCGCCGAGCCGCGAGACCTCGGGCTCGGCGACGCCGAGCTCGTCGATCCGCTCGCGGATGATCTCGACCGAGCGTTCGATGTCCTCGCCGCGGACCTCGGTCACCTGGCCGGTCGGCGTGCCCTGGTAGATCAGTTCGACGCCGCCCTTGAGGTCGAGGCCGAGACGGGTCGGCTTGCTGGCGACGACGACCGCGGAGACGACGATCAGGCCGGCGACGAAGAGCAGCACAAAGGCGTTGAAGCGCCGTCGGCCCACCGCTCAGCCCTCCGGAGTGAGGACGATCAGCAGACCGCCGTCGTCGTCGTAAGCGGGGAAGACGTCGGCGACCGCCTCGGCCGGCAGGTCACCCTCGGCGTTGACCGATACGCGCTTGCCCAACGAGCGCACACCCCACTCCAGCGAGGTTTCGATCGGATCGCTGCTCGGCTGGCCCTCGCCGCCGCCGGCGCCGGCCTCGGCGGGCTGCAGCCAGCGCAGGCCGAGGACCTCTCTCACCGGGCGGCCGATCACGTCCTCGTCGGTGAGCCCGGTGAGCTCGAAGCTGCCGCGGCCGGCATCGATCACCCGCGCCTCCTGGTCGCAGACGAAGAAGGCCGCGTTTGGCGCCGGGTAGTAGTCGTCGAGCAGCTCGAAGACGAAGCCGAAGCCGCACTTCGAGCAGCCCTTCGGGCGCGTGCTGAAGCCAGCCGTCCGCTCCGCGCTCAGCTCCCTGTTCCCGCAGTTGGGGCAGATGAAGAAAGGCATCCCCTGCCAGGTTACTCAGAGTCCGCTCAAAACAGGCTGCGCGCTCCCTCGGGCGCCGGCACCCCGAGGTGCTCGTAGGCCCGCTCGGTCAAGACCCGGCCGCGTGGGGTCCGCTTCAGCAAGCCCTGCTGGAGCAGATAGGGCTCGAGCACGTCCTCGATCGTGTCCTGCTCCTCGCCGATCGCGACGGCCAGCGTCGAGAGCCCGACCGGGCCGCCGCCGAACTTGGTCGCGATCGTGTCGAGCAGGCTGCGGTCGCTGCGGTCGAGGCCGCCGGCGTCGACCTCGAGCATCTCCAGGCCGGCGGCGGCGACGGCGGCGTCGACCCGGCCGCTGCCCTTCACCTGGGCGAAGTCGCGGACCCGCTTCAACAGCCGGTTGGCGACCCGCGGCGTGCCCCGCGAGCGCGAGGCGATCGTGTACGCGCCCTCGGCGTCGATCTCGACTCCGAGGATGCCGGCCGAGCGCTCGATGATCCGCGCCAGGTGCTCGGGGCTGTAGTGCTCGAGCCTGTGCGAGACGCCGAAGCGGTCGCGCAGCGGCGTCGTCAGCAGGCCGGCGCGGGTGGTGGCGCCGATCAGGGTGAAGGGCGGCAGCGGCAGCGTGACCGTGCGGGCGCCCGCGCCCTGGCCGAGCACGACCGGCAGCTCGCCGTCCTCCATCGCCGGGTAGAGCGTCTCCTCGACCGCGCGGCCGAGGCGGTGGATCTCGTCGACGAAGAAGACGCTGCCCGGCTCCAGCGAGGTGAGGAAGGAGGCGACGTCGGCCTTGCGCTCGAGCGCCGGCCCGGCGGTCTGCACCAGAGGCACCTCCATCTCGGCGGCGACGATGTGGGCGAGCGAGGTCTTGCCGAGCCCGGGCGGCCCGGCGAGCAGGACGTGGTCGAGCGGCTCGCCGCGGCCGCGCGCCGCCTCGATGAAGATCGCCAGCTGCTCGGTGACCTGTTCCTGGTTGACGAAGTCGGTGAGGTTGGGTGGCCGCAGCGAGCGGTCGAGGTCCTCGTCGACGATGTCCTGGCGGGCATCGTGGACCCGCACCTCGGCATCGACCGGCACCGGCTCGCCGTCGATCCCCGGCGTCCTGATCCGCTTCTCGCTCATGCTCCCTTCCCGCTGCCGGCCTTGCGCAGGGCGGTCGCCAGAAGCTCCTCGGCATCGCCACCCTCGAGCCCTTCGAGCAGCTGCTCGGCCTCGAGCGGCGCGTAGCCGAGGTTGACGAGGCCGTCGCGGGCGAGGGCGCGGGCGTCGCCGCTCTCGGCGACCGCCGTGGCCACCTCCTCCTCCAACGCCCCGGTGACCTTCTCGCGCAGCTCGACGATGATCCGCTCCGAGGTCCGTTTGCCGATCCCCGGCGCCGCCTGGAAGCGTTTCGCGTCGCCGGCCGCGATCGCCCGCAGCAGCTCGCGCGCGGGCCCGCCGGAGAGGACCGAGATCGCCACTTTCGGCCCGACCCCGCTGACCGAGACCAGCTGCACGAAGAGGTCGCGCTCCTCCTCGGAGGCGAAGCCGAAGAGCGCCAGCGAGTCCTCGCGGGCGACCAGCTCGGCGTGCAGGAAGGCGTCCTTGCCGGTCGCCGGCACCGCCTTCAACGTCTCGGCCGAGACGTTGAGCCGGTAGCCGACCCCGCCCGCGTCGATCACGACGTGGTCGGGGCGGCGCACCATCACCTCGCCGCGGACCGCGGCGATCACCGCGCCGCCCCCGCGATCGCCGCCGCCTGCGCCCGCTCGGCCGCGGCCCGGTGGCCGGCGCTGCCGCCGTGGCAGATCGCCACCGCCAGAGCGTCGGCCGCGTGGTCGGGGGTCGGCGGCTCGGGCAGCCCGAGCAGCGTCCCGACCATGCGCTGGACCTGCTTCTTGTCGGCGCCGCCGCTGCCGCAGACGGCTTTCTTGATCGCCTGCGGCGTGTAGGCGAAGCAGCTCACGCCGGCCTGGGCGGCGGCCAGCATCGCGACCCCGCTTGCCTGGCCGACCGACATCGCCGACTGCACGTTCTTGCCGAAGAAGACGTCCTCGACCGCCATCGCCGCCGGCTCGTGCCAGGCGATCAGCTCGGCCAGCGAGCCGTGGATTCGCTCCAGGCGACGCTCCATCGGCACCCCGGCAGCGGTCTCGACGACACCGCCGTCGAGCGCCACCATGCGGCTGCCCTCGACCCGCACGATGCCGAAGCCGAGGTTGGCCGCGCCAGGGTCGATCCCCATCACGACTTGCATGGGAAGTGATTCTGGGAGGAAGGCCGGATGCCTTCCACCGGGTGGCTACGCAGCCAGCTCCTGCAGGACGTCGTCGGGGATGTCGAAGTTGGCGTGGACCTCGTTGACGTCGTCGTGCTCTTCGAGCGCGTCGATCAGGCCGAGCAGCGACTTCGCGTCGTTGCCTTTGACCTCGACCGCGCTTTTCGGCTCCATCGCCACCTCGGCCGACTGGATCTCGACGCCGGCGGCCTCCAACGCCTCGCGCACCGCGCTCAGGTCGCCGGCCGCGCAGAGCACGCGCAGGGTCTCCCCCTCCTCGCGCACGTCCTCGGCACCGGCGTCGATCGCGACGATCAGGTCGTCCTCGCCGTAGCGCTCGCCGTCGACCGTGATCACGCCGCGTTTCTCGAAGATCCAGGCGACCGAGCCGGGCTCGCCGAGGCTGCCGTTGTGCTTCGTGAAGGCGTGGCGGATGTCGGCGCTGGCGCGGTTGCGGTTGTCGGTCAGCGCCTCGACCAAGACGGCCACGCCGCCCGGCCCGTAGCCCTCGAAGAGGATGCTCTCGATTGCCGCCGCGTCGGCGCCGACGCCGCTGCCGCGGTCGACCGCCCGCTGGATGTTGTCCTTGGGCATCGAGGCTTCGCGGGCCTTCTGGATCGCGGTCGCCAGCGCCGCGTTGCCCTCGGGATCGGGGCCGCCGTCACGGGCGGCAACCGTGATCGCCCGCGCCAGCTTGGTGAAGAGCTTGCCGCGTTTGGCGTCGGCCGCGCCCTTCTTGTGTTTGATCGAGGACCACTTCGAGTGCCCGGACATCGCTCTGCCATTCTATGTCGTAGGGAAATGCGCCCAGAAACGGCCACCCATTCGCACGCGATCAGCTTCGCTCGTGCACTGGCGGCGAGCGTGGTTTTCGTCGCCATGCTGTTCACTGCCCTGGCCCTCTGGACGCTGATCCCGCTGGGCTGGATCTGGATCGGCTCGCAGATCACCGAGTCCCAGTTCCCCGCGATCGGCCCCTACGCGGTGGTGATCGGCGGCATCGTCGTCACGATCGTCCTCGTCGCCTACCTACTCGGCCGCCTCAACGAGCTCTACGTGCGGATCACCGGCACCAACAAGCTCCACCCGATGCGGCCCGGCTGGCTGAAAAGCATGCGCGACTCCGGCGGCCCCGGCACCACGACCGTGGTCGAGGCGGTCCTGGTCGGCTCGGTGATGCTCGCCGGCCTCGTATTCGTCGCCTGGTTCTTCCTCTTGGCGGGCTCGCCGCTGCCCAAGGGCTGATCAGACGACGAACTTGCCGTCGACCTGGAAGTCCTCGCCGTCGACGACGATCTTGCCGCCGAGGCGCAGGTCGCAGACCAGGTCGGTGTGGACGGCCGACTCGTTGACGCCACCCGACTCGGGGTAGCTCTTGCCGACCGCCATGTGGACGGTGCCGCCGAGCTTCTCGTCGAGCAGGACCGAGCGGGTGCCGCGGTCGATCGCGTAGTTGGTGCCGATCCCGAGCTCGCCGAGGCGGCGGGCGCCCGCGTCGGTGTCGAGCAGCTGGACCAGGAACTCCTCGCCGCGCTCGGCGCTCGCGTCGACCACCTTGCCCGCCTCGAAGCGCAGCCGCACCCCGGCAACCTCGCGGCCGCCGATGTTGGCCGGCAGGTGGAAGGTCACCTCGCCCTCGACCGAGTCCTCGACCGGGCCGGTGAAGAACTCGCCGTCGGGCATGTTGTGGCGGCCGTCGCAGGGGATGAACTTGCGGCCGGCGATACCGAGCTTGATGTCGGTCCCGGGCGCGATCACGCGCACCTCCTCGTGGCCCTCGATCCACTCGGCCAGCCGCACGCACTCCTCCGAGGCGCGCTTCCAGGCAGTCAGCGGGTCGCCGTCGGTGGCAAGGCAGGCGGCGAAGTAGAAGTCCTCGAAGTCGGTGAGGCTCATCTCCGCCTCGGCCGCGTAGGCGTTGGTCGGGAAGAGCGTGTAGCACCAGCGGAACTCGCCCCGGGCGCTGCGCTCCATCGCCCGGCTGAGCAGCTCGCCGGTCGCCGCCTGGCGGCGCGTCTGGCGCTCCGGAGGCACCGCGGAGAGCTCGCGGGTGTTGCTGTCGGCGCCGACCGCGATGCGCACGTCGGCGTTCTCCAGCAGCCACTCGGAGACCGGTGAGATCCAGTCGAGCTGGGCGTCGTTGGCGTGCTTGTAATAGGCGGCGGCCTGACCGTCTAGCGAGACGTTGAGCAGCGGGTGGGCGCCCGCCTGCAAGACCTCCTCGTAGATGGCGAGCAGAAGCGGCTCGGCGGCGTTCTCGCCGTCGATCGAGACGACCTCGCCCTCCTTCACCTCGGTCGAGTAGCCGACCACGATCTTCGCCAGCGCTTCAACTCTCGGGTCCCTCACGGTCTTCTCCCTCCTCAGGCGCGCTCGCGCACGCGGGTCGTCATCGCCATGAACATGGCGTGCAGCCTTGGGTCATCGGTCAGCTCGGGGTGGAAGGCACATGCAAGCACGCTGCCCTCGCGGACCGCCACGGGGTGCCCGTCGTAGGCGGCGAGCACCTCGACCCCGGCACCGTGGCGCTCGACCCAGGGGGCGCGGATGAAGACCGCCCGCAGCGGCCCCCCACCGATCCCCTCGATCGCGAGGTCGGCCTCGAAGCTCTGCAGCTGGCGGCCGAAGGCGTTGCGCCGCGTGCTCACGTCGAGCAGGCCGAGGTGGGCCTCGTCGCAGACGATCATCCCGGCGCAGGTTCCGAACACCGCCTTGCCCGCCGCGTGGTGGGCACGGATCGGCTCCTCGAGGCCGGCCCACTCGATCCCCTTGAGGATCGTCGTACTCTCGCCGCCGGGGATGACCAGGCCGTCGAGGCCGTCGAGGTCCTCCGGCAGGCGCACCTCGTGCGCCACGGCGCCGAGCCGGCGCAGCATCGCCAGGTGCGCTTCGAAGCCGCCTTGGATCGCGAGGACGCCGACGCGCTCAGGCACCGCGGCCCTGCAGCAGCGCGTCGGCCGCGGCCAACTCGGCGATCTCGATCCCCGGCATCGCCTCACCGAGGCCGATCGAGGCCGCCGCGACCCGCTCGGGGTCGTCGAAGTGGGTGGTCGCCTCGACGATCGCCCGCGCCCGGCGCTCCGGGTCGGCGCTCTTGAAGATCCCCGAGCCGACGAAGTTGCCCTCGGCGCCGAGCTGCATCATCAGCGCCGCGTCGGCCGGGGTCGCGATGCCGCCGGCGCAGAAGAGCGGCACCGGCAGGCGCCCCTTCTCGGCCACCTCGTGGACGACTTCGAGCGGCGCCTGGTGCTCTTTCGCGGCGCCGGCCAGCTCCTCGGGGCCGAGCTGCGCCAACCGCTTGATGCCGCCGGTGATTTCACGCATGTGGCGGACGGCCTCGACCACGTTGCCGGTCCCGGCCTCGCCCTTGGAGCGGATCATCGCCGCCCCCTCGCCGATCCGCCGCAGCGCCTCGCCGAGGTTGGTGGCACCGCAGACGAAGGGCACCTCGAAGGCGAGCTTGTCGATGTGGTGGCGCTCGTCGGCCGGGGTCAGCACCTCGGACTCGTCGACGTAATCGACCTCGAGCGACTGCAGGACCTGGGCCTCGGCGAAGTGGCCGATCCGCGCCTTCGCCATCACCGGGACCGTCACCGCCTCCTGGATCCCCTTGATCATCGCCGGGTCGGACATGCGGGCGACGCCGCCGTCGCGGCGGATGTCGGCGGGGACGCGCTCGAGCGCCATCACCGCGCAGGCCCCGGCCGCCTCGGCGACCCGCGCCTGCTCGGGCGTGACCACGTCCATGATCACCCCGCCCTTGAGCATCTCGGCAAGGCCGGTCTTGACCCGGAAGGTGGCGCGCTCGGTCACGGACCGGATATTACGTGGACCCGCCTATCGACCACCGATTAGCGAGCGTCACGATCTGATTCTCCGCGAGCGGCGCCGATATGGCGATTGCCGCCACCCCCGGACGCGAAGCGGAGGAGGTGGCGGATTATTACTTCAGTTTGTAGGCGCGGATGCGGTCTTTGTGCGCGGCTTCGTCGCGGGCGTAGAGACCGTGCGCCAGCCCCTGCACAAGCGCCATCAAAGCCGTGTTGGAGCGCGCGAAGGAGGGGCTGTTGGAAGAGAAGTAGAGGGTCTGTTCGGCGAGCTCGCCGACCTCGGAGAGCGAGGCGTCGGAGATCGCCAGGGTGCGGGCGCGCCGGTGCATGGCCAGCTTCATCGCCCGCAGCAGGAGTGGGTGGGCACGGCCGCAGGAGAGGACGATGACCAGCGTTTCGTCGTCGATCCGACCCAGTCGCTGCAACGACTCGCCGCCGGTGCTGGCGACGATCTCGGCGCGGATGTCGAGCAGGCTGAGGATGTGGCGCAGGTAGCTGGCGAAGAAGGCCATCTGGTCGACACCGACGATCACCACCCGCTGCGCTTCGGCCAGCGCCGCGACGGCGCCCTCGACCTGCTCGCGGGTCAGGTTGCGCGCCGTTTCCTCGAGGTTGGCGTAGTCGGCGCTCAGCGACCCCTCCAGCTCGGAGTGGTCGAAGGAGAAGAGGGCCCCGCCAGCCGTGCCGCTGCCGGCGACGGTGGCGTTGCGGTACTCCTCGATCGCCGCCTGCTGAAGCTCGGGATAGCCCTCGAAGCCGAGGGCCTGGGAGAAGCGCACCACCGTCGATGACGAGGTGCTCGCTCTCCTGGCCAGCTCCTCGGCGGTGAGGAAGGCTGCCTCGTCGAGGTGGTCGACGATGTAGCGGGCGACGTCTTTCTGTGAGCGCGAGAACTCGTCGAAGCGCTCCTGGATGTACTCGGAAAGGCTCTTCAGTTGGGGGGGTTTGGTTGCGGTCTTGGTCACGGCGGTCCATTTCGCCGGTGCGCATGCTTTCCCTTCCGGGTTCGCTCCAATCTGGTTGGATGGAGCCTGCAGATGACGCTCGAGCAGGCCCTGCGCCTCACAAACAGGAACATGATCGCCTTCGACCTCTTCCTCGGGACGAGCTCGATCGTCGCCCCACGGCAGATGCTGACCGGCTTCTTCGGCCACGACGAGCCCTCCCCCGACGCCGTCCACCTGCTGCGCCGCTGCGGGCCGATCTGGCTCACCTTCGCCGCCGCGCACTTGATCGCCGAGCGCCGCGGTGAGCCACGCGACTGGTGGGCGCTGGCCTGGCTGCGCGGCACCGAGATCGCGACCGACGCGATCTGGGCGGAGTCGCCGGCCATCAACCGGCCCGGCGCCCGCACCACCCTGCGCCTGGCCGGGGTCGCCAACGTCGCGATGGCCGTCGGCTTTGCCTGGCTCTCACGGCGATGAGCGAGGTCGCCGGGCTGCCCAGCAAGCGCTGGAGCCTGCGCGGCGTCGACGAGGAAGGCAACGAGGTCTGGCTGATCCGCAGCTTCGGCCAGAAGCTCTACCGCTGCCCCGGCTGCCACGGCGACATCCCGATCGGCAGCGAGCACACCGTCGTCCAGTACGTATTGCGGCTCGGCGGCACCGAGCACCATCACTGGCACCGCCGCTGTGCGGAAGAACTGCTCGCCCCCGACCTGCGCGACCTGAAGCGGGTGCCCGCCTCGCAGTCGTCGCGCTCGAAGCTGGAGTCCCGCGGCCGCCGGCCGTCGGGACGGCGCGACCGGGACGATGAGCGCTGAGAGCCCGGCATCGCGGCCGTTCCCCGACTTCCCGGGGCGACTCACCGCTCTGGGGGCCTACGCCAGGATCGGCCGCGCCTACCTGCGCTGGGCGCGCTTCCTGCTGACCCTCGCCCTGATCGTCTTCATCCCGGTCGGCCTCGTCCACTCGATCGCGCTCGAGGCGGACATCGGCAGCTTCGACCTCGGCGGCATCGTCGTCCTGCTCGGCCTCGCCGCCGCCCTGGTCACGCTCGTCGTCACCGGCCTGCTCGGCGAGGTCTTCTACACCGGCGCCGTCGCCGCCTCGCTGACCCGGGCCCACGACGGCCGACCGCCCACCCTGCGCGAGATCGCCGGCGCGATCGCCTACGGCCGCCTGATCGCGGTCGACCTGATCTACGGCGCCGCGGTCGCGATCGGCGCCGTGCTGCTCGCCGTCCCGGGGATCCTCGCCTTCGTCTGGCTGGCGCTCGCGGCGCCGGTGATCGAGATCGAGGACCGCGGCGTGCGCGCCTCGCTGCGCCGCAGCGTGCAGCTGGTCCGCGGCCGCTTCTGGATGGTGCTCGCCGTGCTGATCCCGATCGAGGTCGTCGGCGAGGCCGTCACCCGCATCGCCACCGAGTTCGCCCACGACCTGCTCGGCGACCGCTCGCTGCTCACCCACTGGCTCGCCGACGTCATCTCCAACCTCGCCGTCACGCCGTTCTACGCTGTGGCGGCCGTGATCCTCACCGTCGGCCTGATCCACGAAAAGGACGGCAGCGGGCCGCTGCTACGGCACTCCCCCTCCCCCTCCCCATCGCGAGCATGATCAGCACCGCCTCGGTCTTCGCCGACTTCTGGAACGACCAGATCCTCGCCGAAGAAAAGCAGGGGCTCTTCCTCGTCCTCACGGGATTCATCCTCTCCTTCGCCTTCATCCGGATGAGCACGCGGCTGATGCGCAGCCCCAAGGTGCCCTGGTGGCCGGGCAGCGTGGTCAGCGAGAGCGGCGTCCACCTCCACCACCTCGTCTTCGGGATCGTGACGATGATGGTCTCGGGCACGGTCGGCTTCACCGTGCTCGGCGACAGCCCCTGGGTCGAGATCTGCGCGGCGGCGTTCGGGATCGGCGCCGGCCTGACGATCGACGAGTTCGCGCTCTGGATCTACCTCGAAGACGTCTACTGGGCGGAGGAGGGGCGGGTATCGGTCGATGCGACCGTGATCGCGGCGGCGGCGATGGGCCTCTTCCTGCTCGGCTTCACCCCCTTCACCTTCGAAACCCACACGCTCGACCAGACGATCTCCAGCATCGTCGGCGTCCTGCTCATCTTCGGCCTGGCGACGGTCTGCTTCGCCAAGCAGCGGATGCTGCACGGCACGATCGGGTTCTTCGTCTTCCCGATCGCGCTCTACGGGGCGGTGCGGCTCGGCAAGCCCGGCTCGCCCTGGGCCCGCCGCCGCTACCGCGACCGCCGGCCCGACAAGGTGGAGAAGGCGGAGGAGCGCTTCGCACCCGACCGCCGCACCGAGCGCTTCAAGAACGCCTTCCGCGACATCGTCGGCGGCAAGCCCAACGAGGGTGTCGCCGCGGCCAAAGACGAGGTGCTCGGCGCGACCCGCGAAGCCGCCGAGGAAATCCGCCAGCGCGCCGACCGCATCACCCATCGCGACGAGCGCTGAGGCCCTCAATCGCAGCATTCTGGGGTCATAGGCCCCACAATGCTGCGATGGATCGGGCGGGCTTCGAGCAGTGGATCGCCGCCTACGAGAGGGCCTGGCGGACGGCGGGGACCGAGCCGCTGCGCGAGCTGTTCCGCGAGGAGGCGAGCTACCGGGTGTCGCCCTACGCGGAGCCGGCGCGGGGCCTGGCGGCGATCGGCGAGCTCTGGGAGGACGAGCGGGTCGGGCCCGACGAGGAGTTCGAGATGAGCCACGAGGTAGTCGCGGTCGAGGGCGAGACCTGTGTGGCGCGGATCGAGGTCGCCTACGGCGACGGCAAGCGCTACCGCGACCTCTGGATCGTCCGCTTCGACGCCGACGGCCGCTGCCGTGAGTTCGAGGAGTGGCCGTTTTGGCCGGGACAGCCGCTCGCCGACCGCTAGAGCCTTACTCCCCAATCGCCTTGATCACCAGCCGCTTCGGCCGGCCGCCGTCGAACTCGCAGTAGAAGACCTGCTGCCAGGGGCCGAGGTCGAGACGACCGGCCGTCACCGGGACGATCGCCTGGTGGTGGACCAGGAGGTTCTTGAGATGGGCGTCGCCGTTGTCCTCGCCGCCGCGGTGATGGCGGTAGTCACCACCCTCCGGCAGCAGCTCCTCGGCGACCTCGTTGGCGGCCGGCTTCCAACTCGGCGGCGCGACTTTGTCGAGCCACTCGAGCACGTCCTCGTGCAATCCGGGCTCGTCGTCGTTGACCCAGACCCCGGCGGTGATGTGCATCGCCGAGACCAGCACCATCCCCTCGCCGATCCCGGCGGCGTCGACGGCGGCCTGAACGTCCTCGGTTATCCGGATCAGCTCGCGGCGCTGGCCGGTCTCGAAAGTCATGTAGGCGGTGTGGGACTTCATCTGACCTCCTCTCAGCTCTGGGGGGTGCTGCAGACCTTGAACCCGATCTCGCCGGCGAGGCGTTCGCGCAGCTCGTCCTCGGAGTCGCGCTCGGCGCGCGCCGCTTCGACCCCGGCGGCGTCGTCCTGGCGCGCCGCCGCGAGCGCCTGTCTGTCGGTGGCGAGCACCCTTTCCTGGGCGGCGACGTATTCACCGTAGGGGCGGACGAGTGAAGACGGTGGGTCCAGGGCGCGCAGCTCCCGCACCCGCCGCTGGGCAAAGCGGGTCAGCGCTTCCGCGTAGGGCACGTCGGTCGAGTGCTCGCTTTCGAGCTCGCGGACTTCGAGGTAGCGGCGCTGGCTCTCGGCGCAGATCGCGTCGGCCTTGGCGATCAACTGCGACTCGGTCAGCGGTCTGGGCTCGGGGTTGGATCTCGGTTTAGTGGTCTCGTCGCTACCGGTCTCGGCGCTCGCCGGTGGCGGCGACTCCGTCCCGGGGCCACCATCGTCACCGCCGAGGGCGAGTGCCCCGGCGGCGATGACCGCAATTCCCAGCGCCCCGGCGGCGATTGCGCCGACCAGGCGCAATCGCGCACCCTCCACCCCAACGCGTTCTCCCTCTATTTCAGGGAGAACGCGTGAGGATTCCTCGACCGCGACCGTCTCGGCGGTGCGGGTCGCGGCGGCGCCGGTGGCGACGGTGCGCTCCGGCAGCTCGGGCGACGCCCCGCTCAGCGCCGCGACCGCCGCCCGGCCGAGGTCGCCGGCCGATTGGTAGCGCTCGTCAGGCTGCTTCGACAGCGCCCGCACGACGACGTCGTCGAGCGCCATCGGCACCGCGGTCGCGCGCAGCGAGGGTGCCGGCGGCGGGTCGTTGAGGTGGGCGTAGAGGCGCGCCGCCTCCGCGTCGCGCGGAAAGGGAACCTCGCCGGTGAGCAGCTTGTAGAGCAGGCAGCCGAGCGCGTAGACGTCGGCGCGCGCGTCGACCGCGCCGCCCGAGATCTGCTCGGGGGCGACGTAGTCGAGGGTGCCGACGAAGCGCCCGGTCTGGGTCAGGCCGGACTCGGTGGCGACGTTGCGGGCGACGCCGAAGTCGGTGATGTAGGCGTGGTCCTCGCCGCCGCCGGTCCCCGCGAGCAGGACGTTGGCCGGCTTGACGTCGCGGTGGACGAGGCCGGCGGCGTGGATCGCGTCGAGCCCGTTGCCGACCTGGGCGATCAGCGCCACCACCGCCGCCGGCTCGAGCCGCCCTTCGCGCGCCAGCCGCTTGCCGAGGTCGGAGCCGGCGACGTAGCGCATCGCGATGAAGGGCACGCCGCGCTCCTCGCCGGCGGCGTAGATCGGCACGACGTTGGGGTGCTCGATCGAGGCCGCGATCCGCGACTCCTCCTCGAAGCGGCGGGCGAAGACCTCGTCGCTCGCCCCCTCGGGCGCGATCAGCTTCAGCGCCACGTGCCGCCGCAGCCCCGGCTCGACCGCCAGGTAGAGGACGCCCATGCCGCCGCGCCCGAGCACGCGCTCGATCCGGTAGCCGGCGAACTCGTCGCCCTCCGTCAGCTCGACCCGGGGCTCGCCGCGCTCCATGCCGCAACCCTAGCCCGGCGCCCGCCCTTAACCGAAGCTCCTCGGGCCGCAACTACGGGGGGCCTAGACTGTTACATGGAATGGTGATGCGTATCGCACTGATAGCCGCGCTCTGCGCGGCCCTTCTCGGCAGCGCGATCGCGCAGGCCGAGTCGGTGCAGAGCGGCGAGCTGGTGGTCTCCTTCGGCGGCAAGTTCACCCCCCACTCGCTGCCCCGCGACCGCGACGTGCCGATCCGCGTCGACCTCGAGGGCAGCGTCAAGACCACCGACGGCAGCACCCCGCCACCGCTGCGCCGGATGTCGATCGCCGTCAACCGCTACGGGCGCCTCTCGGTACAGGGCCTGCCGGTCTGCCGCGCGGGCCTGCTCGAGTCGACCAGCTCGACCGCGGCGTTGAAGCTCTGCAGCCCGGCGCTCGTCGGCAGCGGCAGCTTCGGCGCCAACCTCGAGTTCCCCAACCTGCCGCCGCACCCGATCGACGGCCGCATGCTCGCCTTCAACAGCCGCGTGGGCGGGCAACCGGTGATCCTCCTCCACATCTTCGCCTCGAGCCCGGTGTCGGCGACCGTGGTGCTGGTCTTCAAGATCAGCCAGAGCAAGACGGGGAAATTCGGCACCGTGCTGGCGACGAACATCCCCGAGATCGCCGCCGACATCGGCTACGTCACCGACATCTCGCTCTCCTTCGGTCGCCAGTACACCTTCGCCGGCAAGCGGCGCAGCTTCCTCAGTGCCCGCTGCGCCGCGCCGGCCGGCTTCCCGGGGGCGCTGTTCACCCTCGCCCGCGGGACCTTCGAGTTCGCCGGTGAGACGAAGGTGACGACCAGCCTCACCCGCGACTGCGTCGTCCGCTAGCCCTGCCTCAGGGCAGGTAGCGTTCGGCTTCTTCTTCGGCCTTCTGGATGCCTTCTTCGGCCCGTTCCTTGCCGTCGTCGAAGTTCTGCTGAGCTTCCTTTTCGGCCTTTTCGATGCCCTTCTGGACTTCCTCCTTGCCCTTCTGGATGCCCTCTTCGGCTCGTTCGGCGCCCTCTTCGACCCCCTGCTGACCCTCTTCGATCCCCTGTTCGATCTGTTCCTGGGCCTCGCTGGTGTTGGTGGTGCCATCGCCACCGTTGCCGTCGTCGTCGCCGCAACCCGCCCAGGCGACTCCGCCGACGCCGATCGCCAGTACCGCCAGCGCCACCCTGGCGCTCCGCTTCAACTTCGAGTCCGCGTCCGACACTCCGACTCCTCTCGATCTCCCGACTTGACCGGCCGGTTCCGGCCGCAACTAGAAACTTACAACTCGCACAGGCCCGACAAACCGAGGTCTAGGATCGGGGCGTGCCCGAGCTGCACGTCCTGCGCGTGTTCACCAACGACGAGGGCGAGTGGGGCAACCCGCTCGGGGTCTTCCTCGACGGCGCCGCGGTGCCCGAGGCGGAGCGCCAGGCCCTCGCCGCCGAGCTCGGCTTCAGCGAGACGGTCTTCGTCGAGGACCGCGAGCGGGGCGCGATCCGGATCTTCACCCCCGAGGTCGAGCTTCCCTTCGCCGGCCACCCGAGCGTCGGAACCGCCTGGCTGCTGAGCCGCGAGGGGGCGCCGGTCGCAACGCTGCGGCCGCCGGCGGGCGAGGTCGGCGCCCGGGCCGAGGCGCGTGCCGCCTACGTCAGCGCCCGCCCCGAGTGGGCGCCGCCCTTCGCCTACGTCGAGCTGGCCGACCCCGCCGCGGTGCGGAAGCTGACGGCGGCCCGGTGGACCGAGAACACCTACGCCTGGACCTGGATCGACGAGGCGGCAGGGACGATCCGCGCCCGCTCCTTTGTCCCCGGCGCCGGCATCCCCGAGGACGAGGCGACCGGAGCCGCCGCGCTGGCCCTCTGCGCCCAGCTCGCCCGGCCGATCACCGTCCACCAGGGCCACGGCTCGGTGATCGCCTGCCGTCCCCTGGACGGCGGCCGCGTCGAGGTCGGCGGCAACGTCGCCCTCGACCGGGTGCGTGCCTAACTACCGTTGAACGCGGCGCAAACGTGATCGATCAGCGCCTGGTGGGGCGGCGAGAACTCCTTGCCCTTGCGGTGGATGAGGTAGACGGGGATGCGGATGTCGGCGCCGGTGATGCGGATCTCGCGCAGCACCTCGCGCTCGAGCTCGTCGGCGACGGCGCTGCGGAACAGCATGCTGACCCCGAGGCCGGCCCGCGCCGCCCGCTTCATCGCCTCCGGGTGACCGAATTCGAGCACCACGTCGCGCTCGCCGACGCCGAGGTCGCCGAGGCAGCGATCGACGAAGCGGCGGCGCACGATCCCTTCCGGCGCCTCGATGAAGGGCAGCCCGCTCAGCTCGGCCGGCGCGATCTCGTCGGACACGGGCTCCCCGTCCGGCGCCGCGACCAGGACCAGCTCCTCATGGCCGAGCAGCTCGGTGCGCAGGCCGGGCTCTTCGGGGTCGGCGTCGGCGACGACGACGGCGAAGTCGAAGGCTCCGGCGCGCGCGTCCTCGATCGCGTGTTCGGTGTCGGAGATGCTCAAGCGCAGCTCGACGTCGGGGTGGGCGTGGCGGAAACTGGTCAGGATCGGCGGCAGCCGGTAGCTGCCCAGCGACATGCTCGCCCCCAGCGCGACGCTGCCGCGGCTGCCCTCCGAGAGCCCGGCGAGGTGCCGGTCGAGCTCGCGGGTGCGGGCGAGCACGTCCCCGGCCCAGGCGTACACCACCTGCCCCGACTCGGTCAGGTGCAGTTGGCGTCCTTCGCGGTAGAAGAGCTTCGTCCCGAGGCGCCCCTCGAGCGAGCGGATGTGGGCGGTGACGACCGGCTGGGCGACGAAGAGAGCCTCGGCCGCGCGGCCGACCCCACCCAGCTCGACGACGAGGCAAAGCACCTCGAGCTTGTGCAGGCTGATCCTGGGATCGATAGCTAATTGACGCTGCATTTCAAATAAAAACGTATTGGAACTATGCCTCAGCCTACGCCACGATCGCCGGACATGGACCTGCACCAGGTGATTACCGACATTCGGGGGGGGATGATCCCCGCCACCGTCTACAGCGACCCGGAGCTCTTCGAGCTCGAGAAGCGGCGCCTCTTCGGCCGCGCCTGGATGTTCCTCGCCCACGAATCGGAGATCCCCGACCCCGGCGACTACGTCGTGCGCCGAATCGTCGACGACTCCTTCATCGTCGTCCGCGACGAGGGCGGCAAGATCCGCGTCCTCTTCAACATGTGCCTGCACCGCGGGATGCAGGTCTGCCGCTCGGAGCTCGGCAACACCTCGCACTTCCGCTGCCCCTACCACGCCTGGACCTACAAGAACACCGGTGAGCTGACCGGCGTCCCCTTCCACGGCGACGCCTACGGCGGCGAGGCGGGCCTCAAGCGGGAGGGCGTCGGGCTGCTGCCGGCGCCGCGGGTCGACGTCTGCGAGGGGCTGATCTTCGCCTCGCTCGACGAGAACGCCCCCGACCTCGACGAGTACCTCGGCGATTTTCGCTTCTTCCTCCAGATCTACCTCGGCCAGAGCGAGGCCGGCGCCGAAGTGCGCGGGCCGCAGCGCTTCGTCGTCAACTCGAACTGGAAGATCGGCGCCGAGAACTTCTCCGGCGACAGCTACCACACCCCCCACACCCACGCCAGCGTCGTCGACATCGACCTCTTCCGGGCGCCGAAGGCGAACAAGCGCAAGGAGGGGGCGCTCTACTTCGCCGGCGCCGGCGGCGGCACCACCTACAAGCTCCCCGACGAGGGCTTCCGCGGCAACCTCGCCCACGTCGGCTACCCCGACGAGATGATCGACGCGATGGAAGGCGCCTGGTCCGAGCGCCACCGGGCGCTGATCGGCGATTCTCGCTTCATGTGCTCGGCGGCGACCGCGCTGCCCAACCTCAGCTTCGTCCACAACTGGCCGCAGGTCAACGCCGACGGGCTCGTCGTCCCCTTCGTCTCGGTCCGCCTCTGGCAGCCGCTGAGCGCGACCGAAACCGAGGTCTACTCCTGGTTCGCCGTCGACAAGGGCGCCCCGGAGTGGTTCAAGCAGGCCTCCTACAAGGCCTACCTGATGTGCTTCGGCTCCTCGGGGATGTTCGAGCAGGACGACGTCGAGAACTGGACCTCGATCACGGCGATGGCGCGCGGGCAGATGGCCGAGCGCCTCAACCTGCACAGCCGCATGGGCCTGACCCGCGAGGGCGAGCCGGTGACGCCGCCGCTCGCCGATTGGCCGGCGCCGGGGCAGGCCACCGTCGGCTTCGGCGAGCACAACCAGCGCCAGCTGCTCGGCCTCTGGTGCGACCACCTCGAGGCGGACGAGGCCGGGACAAACGGCGCCGAGCCGTCCGAGCGCGTGGCGACGCTGGACTGAGATGCCGACCCCCCTCCCCTACACCGGCGAGGCCTACGGCGAGGTCCTCGGGTTCGTCTACGCAGAGGCGGCCGCGCTCGACGAGCGCCGCCACCATGACTGGCTGGCGATGCTGACCGAGGACGTCGTCTACCGGATGCCGGTGCGGACGACGACCGCCCACTCGCTCGACGACAGCCTGCTGCCCGACATGGCCCACTTCGACGAGGACCGCTACTCGCTGGTCAAACGGGTCGAGCGCTTCGACACCGAGCACGCCTGGGCCGAGGACCCGCCCTCGCGCACGCGCCGCTTCGTCACCAACGTGCGCGGCTGGCAGGGCGAGGCCGCGGACGAGCTGCTCGTCGCCGCCAACCTGCTGCTCTTCCGCAGCCGCGGCGACCGCCACCCACACGACCTGCTCTCGGCCGGCCGCCGCGACACCCTGCGCCGGGTCGGCGGCGAGCTGAAGCTGGCGCGGCGCGAGCTGGCGATCGACGAGTCGGTGCTGCGCACCCAGAACCTGGCGGTCTTTCTATGAGCCTCGACGACGCCGAGGGGGTCGAGCTCGCCAACGAGTACGCGGCGGTTACCGTGCGCAAGGTGCAGACGGGGAACGGGGTGCGCCTGGAGATCGTCTCGCCGCGGCTCGGCCGCGGCATCCGGCTCGACCCGCTCGAGCTCGAGTCGCTGACCTGGCAGTCGCACGAGGTCTTCTCGGAGTTCCTGCGCACGCCGTTCGGACCGGAGCCCGAGCCGGAGTGAGCTGGCTCGAGGGGCAGGTGGCGCTGCTCAGCGGCGCTGGCTCGGGGATCGGGCGGGCGGTCCTCGACGCCTTCCTCGCCGAGGGCGCCGCGGTCGTCGTGCTCGAGCGCGACGAGGAGAAGTGCGCGGCGCTGGCCGGGCTCGGCGACCGGGTGCACGCCGTGCAGGGCGACGCGACCTCGGCCGCCGACAACGAGCGCGCGGTGGGCGAGGCGCTGGCCCGCTACGACGGGCTCGACACCGTCGCCACCTTCGTTGGCGTCTTCGACCTCTACACGCCGCTGGCCGAGATCCCCCCGGAGCGCTTCGACGCCGCCTTCGCCGAGGCGTTCGAGCTCAACGTCGCCTCGGTCCTGCACGCGGCGCGCGCCGCGACGCCGCGGCTGGCGCGCAGCCGCGGCAACCTGATCGTCACCTGCTCCAGCTCCAGCTTCTACCCGGGTCGCGGCGGCACGCTGTACGTGGCGACCAAGCACGCGCTGCGCGGCGTCGTCGTCCAGCTCGCCCACGAGCTCGCCCCCGAGGTGCGCGTCAACGGGGTCGCCCCCGGCAGCACCCTCGACACCGACCTGCGCGGGATGGCGAGCCTCGGGCAGGCGGAGGAACGCCTCGACGACCGCCCCGGCCGCGAGGACTCGATGCGCGAGCGCACGCCGCTCTCGGTGGCGCTCGGCCCGGAGGACCACGCCGGCGCCTACGTCTACCTGGCCTCGCCACGGGCGCGCGGCCTGAGCGGCGAGATCATCCGCTCCGACGGCGGGATGGCGGCACGGTGAGCGCGGAGCGACCAAGCGTGCATATCTGGTTCTTCGCGCCGGGAGCGAAGCGGGAGGATTTGTGATGAGCGTCCACGACGACGGGCCGCGGCTGCGCGCGACCGTCGCCACCTCCTGCCGGGTGCTGGCCCGGCGCGGCCTGGTCGACGGCATCCTCGGCCACGTCTCGGCGCGGGTCGCCGCGGACGAGCTGGTGATCCGCTGTCGCGGCGCCGGCGAGCGCGGCCTGGCGCTGACCGGGCCCGGCGACGTCTGGCGTGTGGACCTCGAGGGGCGCCCGGTCGACCTTGCCGACGGCTACGCGGCGCCGAACGAGCTGCCGATCCACGCCGAGCTGATGCGCGCCCGGCCCGAGGTCGGCGCCGTGATCCACGCCCACCCGCGCTCAGCGCTGCTCGCCGGGCTCGCCGGGCTGAGCCCGCGCCCGGTCTTCGGCGCCTACGACATCCCGGCCCTGCGCCTGGCGCTCGACGGCGTGCCGGTCTTCGAGAGCGCCGCCCTGATCGACAGCCGCGAGCTCGCCCTCGAAATGGTCGCGGCGATGGCTGAGCGCCCGGTCTGCCTGCTGCGCGGCCACGGCATCGTCGTCGCCGCGCCGAGCGTCGAGGCGGCGACGGTGCTCGCCGTCAATCTCGAGGCGCTGCTCTCGGTCACCGTCGAGCTCGCCCGCCTCGGCGCGACGCCGCCCGAGCTGACCCCGGCCGAGCTGGCGGCACTGCCCGACCTCGGCTCCTCCTTCAACGACGGGCTCGTCTGGCAGGCACTGGCGGCGGAGGCGGATGGTGATTGAGCCCTACCGCAGCACCGCGCTGCGGGTGCCGAAGCGGCCGCTGGTGATCGCGCCGGTGACCCTGGTCGAGCTCGACGGCCCGGTCTACGGCCATGAGCGGGTCAAGCCCGGAGACGCCGACCTCACCCGCCAGCACTGGGGCGCGCCGCTGGGCGAGCGGATCGTCGTCAGCGGCCGCGTGCTCGATGCCGACGGCCGCCCGCTGCGCGACACCCTGGTCGAGGTCTGGCAGGCGAACGCGGCCGGGCGCTATGACCACGCAGGCGACCGCCACCCCGCCCCGCTCGACCCCAACTTCAGCGGTGCCGGGCGCTGCCTGACCGACTCCGAAGGCCGCTACAGCTTCACCACGATCAAGCCCGGCGCCTACCCGTGGGGCAACCACGACAACGCCTGGCGGCCGGCCCACATCCACTTCTCGCTCTTCGGGCGCGCCTTCGCCCAGCGGCTGGTCACCCAGATGTACTTCCCCGGCGACCCCCTGCTCGACCACGACCCGATCTACAACGCGGTGCCCGAGGCCGGGGCGCGCGAGCGCATGATCGGTCGCTTCGCCCTCGAGGCGACGACGCCCGAGTGGGCGCTCGGCTACGCCTTCGACATCGTCCTCGGCGGCCGCGGGGCGACGCCGATGGGAGACTGAGCCGGCGATGCCTCTCCCGACCCCCTCGCAGACCGTCGGCCCCTTCTTCAGCCTCGGCCTCGGCGGCGCCACCCACGGCGATCTGGTCGACCCGGGGCGGCCGGACGCGATCGCGATCGCCGGCACCGTCCGCGACGGCGATGGGCGACCGGTCCCCGACGCGCTGCTCGAGCTCTGGCAGGCCGAGGGCTGCGCCCGCGCGGCGACCACGGACGAGGGCGGCTTCAGCTTCGTCACGGTCAAGCCGGCGCCGGTGCCCGGCGCCGACGGGACCGAGCAGGCCCCCCACATCGCCGTCTCGGTCTTCGCCACCGGGCTGCTCGCCCGGCTGACGACGCGGATCTACTTCCCCGACGAGGCCGAGGCCAACGCCCGCGACCCGCTGCTTGCCGGGCTCGACGACCCCTCCTCGCTGATCGCCCGCCCCGACGGCGACGGGCTGCGCTTCGACGTCAACCTGCAGGGCGAGGAGGAGACGGTCTTCCTCGATGCCTGACCCGCTCTTCGACGCCAGCCTCGTACCGGCCCCCCTCGCGGAGGCGACCGGCGAGCGGGCCTGGGTGCGGGCGATGCTCGAGTTCGAGGCGGCGCTCGCCGAGGCGGGGGCCGAGGTCGGCCTGGTCCCAGCCGAGGCGGCAAGGGAGATCGCCACGGCGGCCGTCGCCGCCGAGCTCGACCCGGAGCTGCTGGGCCTGGAAGCGGCTCGCACCGGCGCCCCGGCCGAGCCGGTCGTGCGGGCGCTGCGCGCCGCGGTCGGCGAGGAGGCGGCGCGCTGGGTCCACTACGGCAGCACCAGCCAGGACGTCGTCGACAGCGCCGCGATTCTGGTCGCGCGGCGGGCGCTGACCGAGATCGACCCGGCCCTGGCGGCGGTCGCGGCGGCCTGCGCCGAGCTTGCCGAGCGCCACCGGGCGACGCCGATGGTCGCCCGCACGCTGCTGCAGCCGGCGTTGCCAACCAGCTTCGGCCTGGTCGCCGCCCGCTGGCTGGTCGGGGTCGAGGACGCCCGTGTCCGCCTCCGCGACGTCGCCGACTCGCGCCTCTGCGTGCAGCTCGGCGGCCCGGCCGGGACGCTCGGCGCGCTGGGCGTGGAGGGACCGGCGGTGGTCGCGGCGCTCGCCCGGCGGCTCGAGCTCGCCGAGCCGACTCTGCCCTGGCACACGCTGCGCGGCCCGGTCCACGCCCTCGGCGGGGCGCTCGACGAGGCGGCCGGCGCGGTCGCCAAGGTTGCCCTCGACGTCGTCCTGCTCGCCCAGGCGGAGGTCGGCGAGGTCGCCGAGTCAGGCGGCGAGGGCCACGGCGGCTCCTCGTCCCTGGCCCACAAGCGCAACCCGATCGGCAGCGTGCTGGCGCTCGCCGGGGCGCGCCGCGTGCACGCCGCCGCGACCCTGCTGACCGCCACGATGCCGCAGGAGCACGAGCGCGCCGCGACCGGCGCCTGGCACAGCGAGTGGGCGGCGCTGAGCGAGGCGCTGGCGCTGAGCGGCGGCGTCGCGGCGACGATGGCGGGGGTGCTCGGCGGGCTCGACGTCGACGCCGCGCGGATGCGCGTCAACCTCGAGGCGAGCGGCGTGCCCGGGCTCGACTCCGGCGCCGACCTCGCCGCCGCCGGGACCTTCGTCGACCGGGCGCTCGCCCTCTACGGCTCGTGAGCGCCCGACTCGCCCACCGCTTCGACGGCCCCGAGGGGGCGCCGGTCGTCGTCCTCTCCAGCTCGCTGGGGACGACCGGCTCGATGTGGGACGCCCAAGTGCCGGCGCTCGCCGCCCGCTTCCGCGTGCTGCGCTTCGACCACCGCGGCCACGGCGAGTCCGAGGCGCCGCCGGGCGAGTACGCGATCGCGGACCTCGGCGGCGACGTCCTCGCCCTGCTCGACCAGCACGGCATCGAGCGTGCCTCCTTCTGCGGGATCTCGCTCGGCGGCATGATCGGCATGTGGCTGGCGGCAGAGGCGCCCGAGCGGGTCGAGCGCCTGGCCCTGCTCTGCACCGCGGCCGAGCTCGGGCCCGCCGACGCCTGGGGGCAGCGGATCGCGGCGATCCACGACGGTGGCGTCGCCGCGATCGCCGACGCGGTCGTCGAGCGCTGGTTCACGCCCGGGTTCGCTGCGCGCGAGCCCGAGGTCGTCGCCAGCTGGCGCGACGCCCTGGCGGCGACGCCGACGCCCGGCTACGCCGGCTGCTGCGCGGCGATCCGCGACCTCGATCTGCGCGAGCGGCTGGCCTCGATCACCGCCCCGACCCTGGTCGTCGGCGCCCTCCAGGACCCCTCGACGCCGGTCGAGCACCAGGCAGCGATCGCCGCGGTGATCCCGGGCGCGCGATTGACCGTGCTCGACGAGGCCGCCCACCTGGCCGCGGTCGAGCAGGCGCCGGCGGTCACCGCGCTGCTGGTCGACCACCTCGGAGGCGCCGACGGCGGCCGCCAGGAGCGCGGCATGGCGGTGCGCCGCGAGGTGCTCGGCGACGCCCACGTCGACGCCGCGATCGCCGCGACGACGCCCTTCACCGAGGACTTCCAGCGCTACATCACCGGCGCCGCCTGGGGCAACGTCTGGACCCGCGACGGGATCGACCGGCGCACGCGCAGCGCGATCACGCTGACCGCCCTGCTCGCCGTCAACCGCATGGAGGAGTTCGCGATGCACGTCCGCGCCGCCCGCCGCAACGGGCTCAGCCCGGACGAGATCGGCGAGATCATCCTCAACTCCGCGATCTACCTCGGCGTGCCGGCCGCCAACGACGGCTTCCGCGTCGCGGCGCGGGCCCTGGCCGACGAGACATACACGAACGACTAACGATCCTGGCACTCTTTTGTATTTCCCCTATCTGGCGAGGGGATGGGAGGATGCCGAGGACACCGGAGGCGAAGGAGCACGATGCTGGCCACAAACGCAAGCGCCGAGACCGTGGAGTTCCTGCGGCGCTACTACGACGCGATCGACGCGCAGCGCCACGAAGAGGCGCTGGCATGCTTCGCCCCGGACGCGACCGTGCGCCCGGTCAACGGCACCGACCAGCCCTGGATGGACGGCCTGATGGCGATGGCGAAGCAACTGCGCGGAGTCGCCGGTACCCGCCACTCGATCGCCAGCGTCGTCGAGGGGGCCGACGGCGAGACCGCCTACGAGGTCGAGATCACCTACGTCTTGAAAAGTGGAGAGGAGGTCACCCTCGCCGGTGCCGCTTTCTGCCAGATCCGTGACGAGCGCTTCCAGCGCCAGCACCTATACGTGGATCTGGCTCCCGTTCTCGAGGCAGTCGAGCGGGGGCGCGAGGGATGAGCCCGAGCATCCGCAGGGGCAAGATTCCCTACGCGCCGAGCGGCGTCGGCGAGTACACCGAGGAGATCTACTCGCTGAAAGGGTTCTTCGGCGAGTGGGCGCACCTGTACCGGCGCAAGAACCTGGCCCACCCGGTGCGCTGGTCCGACGAGCGCCTGATGTACAGCGGCCTCGACTCCGGCGCCCTGACCGCGTCGGACGCGACCGACCCGCGCGGCGAGCCGCTGCGGCTGATGGAGGGCGAGGGCCACGCCGTCTCACTCTCGCAGCGCTCGGCGCCGATGCCGTTCGCCGAGAAGAACACCGACGCGCACCAGATCCGCTTCTACCACCGCGGGGCCTTCCGCCTCGAGACCGAGCTGGGGGCCCTCGACGTCGAGGAGGGCGACTTCGTCGTCATCCCGCGCGGCCTGATCTACCGCGAGCTGCCGCGCGGCGAGGAGGGCAACGCGGTCTTCGTCTTCGAGACGACGGCGACGATCCGGCCCGCCAAGGAGATGTGGGACGGGGTCGGCTACGCCAGCCTCTTCATCGACTACTCCGGCATGGAGGTCCCCGAGCCGGAGGGCGACGAGGAGATCGGCGGCGAGACCGAGGTCCGCGTGCGCTGCGACGGCGAGCTGCTCTCGATGACCTACAGCCACGACCCCTGCCGCGACGCCGTCGGCTGGATCGGCGACCCGGTCCTGTTCAAGATGAGCATCTGGGCGGTGCCCGGCGCCGGCACCAGCCGCGGGCACCTGACGCCGCCGGCGGGCTGCGTGCTGCTCGGCGAGGACAAGGAGTTCTTCTTCAACGCGCTGGCGATGCAGCCGTTCCCCAACACGCCGTCCCCGGAGGGCAGCATCGGCGCGCCATCGCACCTCAACGACGGCTACGACGAGCTCTGGCTCACCCACCGCTCGAAGATCGCCCCAGAGGACCACCTCTGGCTGCTGCCGCGGACGCTCCCCCACCCCGGCTTCAAGATGCCGACGATGTACCCGCCCAACCCCGTCCGTGAGATGCGCGAGATGCGGATCAACTTCGACACGAAGGTGCCGCTGCGCTGGACGGCCGAGGCGCGCGAGGCGCTCTTCGACGACCCCGTCGTCGCCCAGTACACGAGCTTCATGGGGCTGCCGCTGGAGGCGGTCCCTGAGCACCTGCGCGAGCGCTCGGGCGCCGAGGCGGGATGAGCGCGGAGCGACCAAGCGTGCATATCTGGCTCTTCGCGCCGGGAGCGAAGCGCGAGGATTGGCGGTGAGCTGGGACGACGGGGCCGACGCCGTGATCGGCGGCGACCTCGCAACCGCCCTCGCCTACGCGACGCCCGCCGGCGGCTCCGTGGTCGCGCCGATCACCACCTCCGGGGTGCGCGACCGCGAGGCCGGCACGGTGATGTTCACCACCTCGCTCGCCTTCGCCAAGAAGCTGGAGCGGATCAAGCGCGCCGACCAGGTGGCGCTGGCCTTCCACACCCGTGACCACGGCTTCGCCGAGGGCCCCGCGTTCGTCCTCGTCCAGGGCCGGGCGACGGTCGGCTGGACCGACCCGGCGGCGCAGGGCAAGGCCTTGGCCAAGGGCGTGATGCGCTTCTTCGGGCCGCCCAAATCGGGCCGCTTCTGGGACTGGTGGATGCGCGAGTACTACGTGGCGCGGCTGCCGGTGACGGTCGCGGTCGAGCGGGTGACCGCCTGGCCCGATCCGGTGGCGAGCATCACGCCGACGGTCGAGGGTCTGCCGAGGCCGGCGCCGCCGGCTTCGCAGGCGCCGCCGAAGGGCGGCGTTGGGCCGCGTGTCCCGGCCCGCCGCGCAGGCGCCCGCCTGCGCCGCCTGCCCCACCTGCTGCTCGCCTGGGTCGGCAGCGACGGCTTCCCGACGGTCGCACCCGTCGGCATCGAGGCAGCCGACCGCGAGGGGATCACGCTGAGCGACCCGACCGGCGCGGTGCCGTCGGGGGCGCGCCGCGCGGGGCTCGTCGGCCACGGCTTCGGCCCGGCGCTGACCGCGCTGCGGGCCCAGCAGCACACCGGCTGGCTCGAGGTCGGCGAGGGCGGCATCCGCTACGCACCGCACACCCAGCAGCGCTACCGCACGCCGCCGGGCAAGACGGCGACGGCGCTGACCAACGGCGGCCAGGCCAAGCGCGGCATGCGCCGCGCCCAGCGCGACGGCACCCCGGCGGTGGCGCGGTGATCGAAGACCCACTCGTCCTCGACGGCATCGACCGCGACCTGGTTGCTCTCTCGGGACCGGACATGCCGCGCATGGGCTGGGGCTCGCACCCCAGTCAGGGCATCTACTACCGGCCGACGGGGGCCCAGCCCAAGGTTGCCTTCATCGCCGCCCACTACAACATCGACTTCTCCGAGCACTACCTCGCCGACCACCTCGCCCGCCGCGGCTTCGGCTTCCTCGGCTGGAACACCCGCTTCCGCGGCATGGAGGCGCTCTTCCTGCTCGACCGGGCGCTGCTCGACATCGGACTCGGCGTGCGCTGGCTGCGCGAGCAGGGGGTCGAGACCGTCGTCCTGCTCGGCAACTCGGGCGGCGGCTCGCTGATCGCCGCCTACCAGGCGCAGGCCCAGCAGCCGGTGATCCGCCCGGCAGCCGGGATGCCCCTGGCCGAGGGCCTCGACGACCTCGCCCCCGGAGACCTCTACGTCAGCGTCGCCGCCCACCCCGGCCGGCCCGAGGTGCTGACCAACTGGCTCGACCCGGCGGTTACCGACGAGGGCGACCCGGTCGCCACCGATCCCGCGCTCGACATGTACGAGGAGGCGAACGGCCCGCCCTACCCGGCCGAGTTCGTCGAGCGCTACCGCGCCGCCCAGCGCGAGCGCAACCACCGGATCACCGCCTGGGCCAAGGCCGAGCTCGAGCGCGGCCAGGCCGCCGGCCGCTTCGACCGCCTCTTCACCGTGCACCGCACCTGGGCCGACCTGCGCTTCCTCGACGGCGCCATCGATCCCTCCGAGCGCCCGGTCCCCTCCTGCTACCTCGGCGACCCGCGCTTCGCCAACCGCAGCGTGCTCGGCATCGGCACGATCAACACGCTGCGCTCCTGGCTCTCGATGTGGAGCCTGACCGAGTCCCAGTGCAACTCCGAGGAGCACCTCGGCGCGATCACCCTGCCTTCACTGGTCGTCCAACCCTCGATGGACACGGGGGTCTTCCCCAGCGACGCCAAGGCGATCCACGACGGCCTCGCGACCACCGACAAGCAACTGCACGAACTCCCCGGCGACCACTACTTCCGCGGCGTCGATGGCGCCCGCGCCGAGGTCGCCGACCTGATCGCCGCCTGGGTCACCGAGCGCGCCGGCTGACCCAGGCCCACCTCGATCCTCACGCGTTTTCCCTGAAGTAGAGGGAAAACGCGTGAGGGTGCTGCTCCATCACTGGCTGACTGGCCAGTCAGCCAGTACCATGGGTTCCCCGCCCCCAACCCCGAGGAGGAAGAGTTGACGGAGAACGGCAAGCTCGAGGACGTTCTGGTCACCGACACCGAGTATTGGGAAGACGGGCCTCCCCATGAGCTCTTCAAGGAGCTGCGCGGCGGCTGCCCGGTCCACTGGACCTCGAAACTGCGGGAATTCCCGGGGATCGCCGGCTACTGGTCAGTGACCAAAGCCGACGACGTCCACGCCGTCAGCCGCGACTGGGAGACCTACTCCTCCGAAGTCGGCGGCGTCGTCATGGTCGACGAGATCTTCCCGATCGAGCTGGCGCGGGGCATGTTCATCGGCATGGACCCGCCCAAGCACGACCGGATCAAGGCGCTCTTCCAGGCCGGCTTCACGCCGAAACGGATCGCCGCCCACGAGGACGAGATCCGCGCGATCGTCACCAGGGTCCTCGACCGCCTCGAGGGCCGCGAGACCTGCGACCTGGTCACCGACGTCGCCCAGCCCGCCGTCTCCCGCGTGATCGGCGCCTTCATGGGCATCCCCGAGGAGGACGACGAGACCTGGGCGCGCCTGATGAACATGACCCTGGGCGCCAGCGACTCCGAGTTCACCCAGGAGCCGCAGGAAGTCGAAGCCTTCCTCGAGAAAGCCGTGGCAGAGATCTTCGAGCGCTGCAGCAAGATGATCGCCGAGCGGCGCGAGAACCCGACCGACGACCTGACCAGCGTCCTCGTCCACGCCAAAGTCGAAGGCGAGATGCTCGAGGAGCACGAGATCGTGATGGGCTTCTTCCTGCTCGTCGCCGCCGGCAACGACAGCACCAAGGCGACCTACTCCAGTGGCATGCGCGCCCTGCTCGAAGACCGCGAGCAGATGCAGCTGCTGCTCGACGACCCGTCCCTGATTCCGGGCGCGGTCGAGGAGTCGCTGCGCATGTTCCCCGCCTTCGGCCACTTCCGCCGCACGGCGACCAAGGACACCGAGCTGAACGGCCAGAAGATCGCCAAGGGCGACAAGGTGGTCATGTGGTACACGTCCTCCAACCGCGACGAGACGCGCTACGAGGACCCCGACCGCTTCGACGTCCTGCGCAACCCAGAGCACCAGGCCTTCGGCGCCGGCGGCCGCCACTTCTGCCTCGGCACCGCCCTCGCCCGCCTCGAGCTCAAAATCCTCCTCGAGGAGACCCTCGCCCGCTACCCGAACATGACCATCGAGGGCGACCCGCGCTTCGTCGAATCGGTCTTCCTCAACCAGCTGAAGACGCTGCCGGTGCGGCTGGGCTGAAGGAACAGCCCGCCCGCCCGCGCCGGACCCGCCCCCTCACAGCCCCAGCCCCCCCACGCCGCGCTCGTCCCACCCGAGGTGGTGGGCGAGCTCGTGGCGCAGGGTACGCTCGACCTGGTCGGCGAGCAGCTGCCGGTCGTGGCCGAAGTCGCGCTCCAGGGTGTCGCGGTAGATCACGATCCGGTCCTCGAAGCCTTCGCGGGCGACCCCGTCCCCCCAGTACTCGCCGTAGGCGCGCACCTCGGTCCCGAGGTCGGAGACGACGACGGCGATCTTCGCCAGCTCCTCCTGGAACTGAGCCGGCAGGCGGTCGATCGCGTCGGCGACCAGCGACTCGAACTCGTCAAGCTCGGGTGCCTCGGGCATGCCCAAACGGTAGTGGGACGCTCCCTCAGGCGGCGGCGCCGGCCAACTCGCGATCGATCTCGAGCAGGTAGGGGGCGACCAGGCCCTCGTAGGCGGCCTTGCGCTCAGCCGGGAGATCCTTCCAGCCGGTCACCGAGCCGCGACAGATGTCGACGCCGCAAAGGCAGCCGCCCGGGAAGTGCTCAATCGAGTAGTTGCGCATCGCGTAGTCGAAGGTGATCTCCTCGCCATCGGAGATCGACTTGCGGGCGATGAAGTCGCAGGCGCCCGTGTCGTTCAGCTCAACGCCGCAGTTCGGGCTGCACGAGTGGTTGACCTTGGGCCCGAGGCCACCGTGCCTGGCCCATTTCGTACGACTGACCTGGGTGGCGTGGGAGTCGTTGCGGGCGACCTCGCCCTCGAGCACCCCGACCATCACCGTCTCGCCAACCTGGAAGTCCCGGGTGGCGCGAACGCCACCGCCCTTGCCTCCTTCAGGAGTACACAGCTCATATCCGACAGGATCCAAGGGACCGCCTCTCAATTGTTTGCGCGCAGCGAAACTGCGCTCGACGACCCTAGCCCATCGAGGCGGCAAGGCCCGACGGGCAGCGGGAGCTATCGCGAGAGGAAGCCGAACAGGTGGCCGGCGACGTTGCGGATCTGGATCTCTTCCGAGCCCTCGGTGATCCGGTAGCGGCGGTGATGGCGGTAGATGTGCTCGAACTGCTTGTGGCGGGTGTAGCCGACGCCGCCGTGGATCTGCATCGCGCGGTCCGCCGCGTCGCAGACCAGCCGGTTGGCCCGGTAGTTGCACATCGAGACCTTGTCGCTGAGGCCGTGGATCCGGTCCTTGCCGGCGTCCATCTCGTGCGCCGTCTTGCGCACCAGGCCACGCAGCAGCTCGACGTCGGTGGCCAGCTCGACCAGCGGCCACTGGATCGCCTGGCGCTCGGCGAGCGGCTTGCCGAACGTCTTCCGCTCGCGCGCGTAGGCGACCGACTCGGTCACGCAGTAGTCGGCGGCGCCGACACCCGAGGCCGCCTGACGGATGCGGTTCTCGTGGACGAAGAAGAGCGCCGTGGCGAACCCCAGTCCCTCCTCGCCGAGGATCGCCCCGTCGGGCACCCGCACGTCCTTCAGCGTGACCTCGGCGTGGTCGGTCGGCATGTTGAAGGTCCAGTGCATGTAGGGGACCTCGATTCCGGGGCTGTCCATCGGCACGATGAAGGCGGTGACCCCTCTGCCCTGACCGTCCTCGCCGGAGGTGCGAGCGAAGAGGATCGTGTGGCTGGCAAAGCTGGCACCGCTCATGAAGCGCTTGGCGCCGTTGATCACCCAGTCGCCGCCCTCGCGGACCGCGGTCGTCTCCAGCCAGGTCGCGTCGCTGCCGTGGTCGGGCTCGGTCAGGCCGAAGGCGAACTCGGCCTTGCCTTCGATCGCGCTGGCGAGGAAGGCGTCCTTCTGCTCCTCGCTGCCGAACTGCTCGAGGATCAGCGGGAAGATCAGGTTGCCGACCACCGAGGACTCCATCTGCAGATCGTTGTGGAGTCCGAGGCCCTTGGCGGCGAGGTGGTCGCGGATCACCGCCATGCCGAGGTTGGTCCCGCCGCGGCCGCCCATCCGCTCCGGCAGCGCGTAGCGGAAGACGCCGGCGGCGTCGGCGCGGCGGCGCATCTCGACCAGCAGCTCGATCCACTCCCGCGTGTGGACGCCGTCGTTCTCCCAGTCGGTGCGCTTCCACTCGCGGCGGTGGTCGAAGAACTGCATGTTCTCCGCTTCCAGCGGCTTGATCTCGCGCTCGATGAAGTCGTCGACCTCGGCGATGAAGTCGGTCAGGTCCTGGGGCAGCGAATAGTCCACGGTCTTCCTTACCTGCCTTCCTTGTCTTGGGGTTCGAGGTAGCGCGGGTTCCAGAGGCTGAGCTTCTCGATCACGTTCTGCCTGGTGACCTCGATCACCTCGTCGAGGCGGTCGTCTAGCTCGCCGGCGCGGATCGCCCGCGCCAGCTCGTCGTCGTCGGCGAAGCCGAGCGCCGCGAGCCGCTCGGCGTGCCGCCGCTCCTGCTCGGGGCCGAGGGCGATCTCGCGCTCGACCGTGGCGGCGACGTTGGTGGCGACGCGGGCCAGGAAGCTGAGCCGCCCCTCGGTGCCGGGCATCACGTCCTGCTCGAGGAAGCCGTGCAGCGCCTCGGCCAGGTCCGCCGTGCTGGGCACGCCGCGCGGCATCAGCCCCGCCCGCCGTCGATGTAGAGGAGGACGTCGTACTCCTGCTCGCGCACGCGGCGACCGATCGCCGCCAGCTCGATCGAGCGCACGTCGCCGGAGAGGTGGCGCGAGGCCTGGACCATGCAGCCGACCCCCCACCAGAGGCTGCTGAAGACCTCCCAGAAGCGGACCAGCTCGCGGTCGACCGGCTGGCCGGTGACGCCTTCGTAGCCGCGGAAGAGGTCGGCGTACTCGCCGAAGCCGCCGACGGGGCGCTCGACGACGCCGAAGCGCCAGCAGCGGGCGCAGAGGTAGCCGAGGTCTTCCATCGGGTCGCCGAGCCGGACCAGCTCCCAATCGAGCACGGCGCTGATCCCGTCGGGGGTGACCATCAGGTTGCCGTTGCGGAAGTCGCCGTGGACGACGGTGGTCGGCGCCGTCGTCGGCCGGTTCTGCTCCAGCCAGCGCATCGCCAGCTCGAAGGCCGGGCTGCTCTCGTCGAAGAAGTCGAGGGCGCTGCGCAGGTGCGGCAGGGGGTCCGTTGTCTCCAACCCCTCGACCTCGGCAGCCGGGATCGAGTGGATCTGGGCGAGGATCTCGCCGCAGCGCTCGGCAAGCCGTGGCCGAGCCTCGGCGTAGGCCTCGTCGCGCAGGATGCGGCGCGGGACGGTCTCGCCCTCGACCCGGTCCATGACGATGAACGGGGCGCCGACCGCCGCCGGGTCGGTGCCGTGGGCGACGACGTTCGGCACCGGCACGCCGGCCCGGGCGGCGGCCTTGATCGCGGTCGCCTCGCGGTTCATCTCGGCGCCGGCCCGCATCTGTGACGGCGGGTCGCGGCGCAGGATCAGCGGGCGCTCGCCCCCGCCGGCGAGGGCGGCGTCGAAGGCCCAGGTCTCGCGGCTGGCGCCACCGGTGAGGCGGCGCAGGTTGAGCACGCCGACCTGCTCCTCGCCGAGTGCATCCGCGACGACGGTGGCCAGCTGCGCGGCGAGCTCGTCCTCAGAAGGCGCGGTAGCCGCCATCGATCAGGAAGGTATCGCCGGTGTGGTACTCGCTCGCCGCGCTGGCGAGGTAGACGGCGACCCCGGCGAAATCGGACGGCTTGCCCCAGCGGCGGGCCGGGATCCGCGGCAGCACCCGCTCGATGAACGGCTGGGCGGAGAGCGCCAGCTCGGTCATCGCCGATTCGACCCAGCCCGGCAGGATCGCGTTGGCCCGGATGTCGTGCTTGGCGAGCTCGACCGCGCAGGAGTTGATCAGCGAGATCAAGCCGCCCTTCGAGGCGGCGTAGTTCTGCCCCCGCGGCTGCCCGGAGAGGGCGGCGAGGCTGGCCACTCCGACCAGGCTGCCCCCTTCCCCGCGCTCGACCATGTCGCGCGCGGCGCCCTGCAGGGTGAGGAAGGCGCCGCTCAGGTTGACCGCGAGGACCCGGTGGAACTCCTCAGGCGTCATCTCGAGGAAGCGCTGCCCCGCCGGGGCGACCCCGGCGCAGGCGAAGCAGGAGTCGATCCGGCCGAGCTCCCCCAGCGTCTCGACGAAAGCCGCCTCGATCTCCTCGCCCGAGGCGACGTCACAGCGCACCGCGAGCACCTTTCCCCCGTGCTTGGCCAGCTGCCCCCGGGCCGCCTCGTTGCGCTCCACCGTCCGCCCCCAGATGCAGACGTCGGCGCCAGCCGCGGCCAGCCCCTCGGCCATCCCCAGCCCGATACCGCTGTTGCCACCGGTAACCAGCGCCACGTGTCCCGACAAGTCGAATGGATTCCCCAAAACCTTCTCCCTCTCCCGGTCGCCGCGCCGGATCATACGGCCGTTCATCCCTAGCAGCAGGACCCAAGGCAAGATGCTCATGACCGCAGAGGGTCATCACTCCGCAATCTCCGGAAGATCGCAGGGAACGAGTCCACAATCCCCGCTCCGCGGGACTGTCGGCAAGACCCGACCTCAAGGACGATCCATCAAACGAGCTCTCTCGTCGCGATCCTGCGTTATGCCCCAAACGAGATTCGCAAACGGATCTATCTCATTAAGGCTTTTTCGGAACTTAACGACCTGTAGCTCGCGCAGGAAGAGAGCGTCCTGTGGGATCTCTCCACCTGGCAACAGCACTGGGATAACGGGAATATCTCGCTCGATGCATTGAGAGACGAAGCTCCTTAACTCCAGCGCCTCCCAGCGACCTAGGCCGTGCCGACCGATCAATATGACGGCAGATGCCACTCGGCCGATAGCGTCCTGAAGAATCTCTTGGAACCATCGACCGGGGGGAATCTGCTCGCTATCAAGCCAAGGATTGAGACCCTCATCTCGAAGTTGCTCCGCCAAAACGGATACGACTTCCTTATCACGGCTGTTGTGGGCAAGGAATGCATCAAACTCGTGAATCTGCTCCTTCCCTTGAACCGACGTCCGCGCCGCAACACGAGACCGCTCCCGATCCGCGGAACGCTGCAGATCTGCGATTCCGAATTCTGCCTTCTCCCTATCGCCAGCGCTCTGCCGCTCAGCGAGAGCTACAGCGCTTCCACATTTCGGACAACGCAGCGACCTCTCTCCCTCAAGGGCCTCAAGCAGTTCATCCGGCATAACGAATTGACACTCCACGCACGTTACGACGTACATGACGCGCACTGAGCCCTCAATGGCCCGCCGCCGTATATGTGAACTCACAAACCCCTCTAGGAGAAGCTGTACATCGGCGGCCGAGCCACCCCCTTCACTCATCAATTCTAGCTTTGCGAGGCCCTCGTCAAGCTGTTCGAGCCTGATCCCAACGGGTTGCGCAAGGCCGCGGAAAATAGCAACGTCCAGCCCGACTTCGTCGCGAGCAAAAACGCCACTATGAGACAGTCGTACCACTAGAGTTGCCCAGACATGAGCTATTGGACCCTCGAATTCAAACCAACACCAGACGCTAAGGCGCTCACTTGGCACAAGAGTCCGAGAACTTTGAGTCGGAAATACAAGGTAGGTACCCTCGCCGGAATCCTCCCTCAGCGCGACCTCGTGTTGCAGGAGGTCCTCGATAGTTGCAATTAATAGGAGCTTCTCGATGTCCGCACTTTGAAGACGACTATCCGTTGGGATGTCGAACTTGCCCTCGCGAACATCGGCTTCGGGAATAGCCCCGAGTCCATCCGGCTGATTCGCAGCCGCGTTGATTACCGCGGCCGCATAGGCGTCTAGGACCTCCGGCTGTAGAAGAATGAGCTCTCCAAAGGTGAGACGACGAAGAAGTCCTCGCGCCTCGACGCGTTCAAGGCAAACTCGAAACTCCTCGAGAACGTCCTTCTCGGGTGCCGCGCCGGTAGCAAGAAACGCGTCTCTTAACTCCGATTCACTCGTTAAGACGACATTCCCACTGCGCTTTGCTGCAAGAAAGCGTCTGATCGAGTCGAAGAGCCCAGTGGAACTTACCTTGGGCAGAGATTTCCAGTCGATCGTGTCTGCAATCGCCTGACGAAGGGTCTCGATGCCGGAGCCCTCCTTCGCGCTGGTCCCTATGAAGTGCTGGAGGCCAAACTTTCGCCTGATAGCGGCAAGCTCCTCATCGCCTACTTTCGCTCCTCCCCGGTCCATCCGCGCAGCGACCAGAATGCGCGGGACCGCACCTAACGATCGAGACAGGCGGGACGCCTGCTCTAACGCGCGACACCAGTAGCGTACCCCCGCTAGCGGATCGAGCTCGTTGCGGGCATCAAACACCACGAGCGCAACGCTTACATCCGAAAGGTGGAGCTGATGAAGCAGCCTATAGCCCGGCTGCCCCGCCAAGTCCCATAGGAACACCTCCCGACGCTCCGGCTGTTTGCCAGCGGTATCCGTGGCACCTAGATTCCAGATGTTTCTCTGATGCGTTGAGTCAGTCGCCTCAAACTTCCTACCGGCAAGTACGAGTCCTAGGCCAGACTTTCCCACACCCGTATCCCCCACCAGGACCACTTTTGCGTTGGTGTAGTGCACGGTTCCCGAACGATCCTGGCGCGCCGCAAGCATTGAGTGATCCAATTCCCACAGCGAAATATCGGTCTCGCGTTTAGCTCTTGCGGCCAGGAGAGATGGATCAATTGGGGAGAAGGCGACCTCACCGAAATCTCGTGACAGGCTCGTTTCGCCACCTTCACTCAACAACGTCCAGTCGTCGGCGCTCCAGATTCGAATTCCATCCCTCGCTGCGGTGGCGAGCAGCAGCCCATCAGCAGAGAAAGATACTCCGGTGACAGGCCCAGCGTGGCCCTCAAGGGCATGACGTTCTCGACCGTCTAGGCCGTTGAAGATTTCCACCAATCCCATGTCGGTGCCGAGGGCGAACGAATCGGAGTGAGGCGCACAGGCCGCACTGATCACGCGGCCGACTGACTGCCATTCTCGGACGACTTCTCGCGATCCAGCGTCCCAAGCAGTCAAGGAATCTCCTTCGGCGCTGGATCCAATGACCACATTTCCTCGAAGTGCAAGTACCGCTCTGTGGTATTCCCCTCGACTACCAACAAGCCAACCGAGAAAATTGCCATCGCGGGCATGCCAAATGGCTAGGCCACCAGAGGCGGCGGTGACCACCTCATCGCCATTCTCGAGCCAGCGCACATCCTCAAGTCCGACTTGAACCGCAGATGAGCCCAACGACGCAACTTGGAGCCCACTGTCGGTATCCAGAATGCGCAGATGCATGGGGCCAGCATGTCCCAGATCTCCACCTTCACCGGGTAGAGCCACCGATCGCTCGAACGTTCGGAGGAGCTCGTCCTCTCCCCCACGACTCTCCGTCGTCTCGAACTCGGCATCGACAAATTCGTGCTCGAAGGCCGCGTTGTCTTCCACTGCAACCGCGAGAGAGCCACCGTCTGGAGACCAAGCCGCAGCAGCCGCTGGTCGACCGATATCTCGCTCAACCCTGGGTTTGCCCGTCCGTGCGTCCCAGATCACTACTCGACCATCAACAGACGGCGTTGCAAGGCTTTGGCCATCGGGAGACCACGAGAATCGACCGACATGCGCTTCATGCCCTCGGAGCGCTTTCCTCTTCTTCCACCCCGCCGCCGCCACGGCCTAAGACTAAAACACAATCGTTAGGTCAGGGCTTTTTCGTTGCTCAACGCGACATAGACCAGGGCGCAACGAGCAGTTTGACCGAGTTCCTAGCGTGAGCTTGAAGCTATCTACTGACTTCGGCTTGCCTGGTCGAGGAGCCGAAACGACCTGCTGGTCCCTTGGTAGCGCGCCGATTCGTTGTCCATCGGCCTCGTAGTCAATTCAGCGGTAGGTGACCAGACCGGGTTCGAGGTGGGCTTGCTCGTTGAAGCTGACGACGTTGATGCCGCTGCTACCGGCGATCAGCTTGGTGATGCCGCCGTTGACGAGGATCCGGTTGAGGGAGACGAAGACCTCGTCGGGGAGACCGAGGTACTCGACGCAGAGGGCGGCGATCGGGCCACCGGAGGTGGAGACGACGCCGACCCCACCGCGCGGCAGGCCGGCGATCATGCCCTCCGCCGCGGCGACGACCCGGGCCCGGAACTCGGGCCAGCGCTGGCCCTCGACCGGCTCGCCGTCAGCCACCCAGGCGGCAAGCGCTCCATCGAGCAGCTTCTGGAACTCGGCGGGGCTGGGTGACCCGTTGTCGGCGAGGGTCCCGGAGCCCTCCGGCCGCTCCAGCGAGGCCCCCTCCTCCCCGGCCGCGGCGAGGACGACCGCGGCGTCGTACTCGTTCCAACGGTCGTCGCCGCGCAGCTCGCCGCCGTTCGCCACCCAGGGCGCGGCCGTTTCCGTCTGGCGCCGCAACGAGCCGCTGGCGAGCGCCGCCGGCTCGATCTCGCGCCGCCGCAGCTCGCGCTGAACGACCTCGGCCTGCTCGCGACCGAGATCGGAGAGCAGGTCGTAGTCATCACCCCCGAAGGAGGCCTGACCGTGCCGAACCAAGAGAAGCGAGGGCATCTACGGGGTTCTATTGATTCGAGCCCGAGAGCGCTTCGAGCGGCACGGCGTCGGCGGCGGTCAGCGCACCGAGCAACGTGCCGAGCAGGAGATCGCGCAACTCGTCGCGCGAGATGTCGCGGTGCTCGATCCAGTTGAGATAGGCCCCGTCCATGAACCAGAGCCAGCCGCCGACGGCGACGCGTGCCTTTGGCGGCGTACCGTCCGGGTAGAGGCCGTCGAGGATCCGGGCGGCCGTCGTCGTCCGCACCTCGTCGACTATTTCGCGCAGCTCCGGGATGCTGCCAACGCTCTGCATCAACTTGCGGTATGCGAGCGCGTTCTCGTCGATCAGCTCGAGAAATGCGTCGAGGCTTCCTCGCAGCTGGTCGAGCGGCGCCTGGTCGGGGTCGGGTTCCGTCCGCATCCGCAGGTCTTCCGCCCCCTGGGCGAAGGTCGCCTGGAAGAACGCCTGCTTGCTCGGGAAGTAGTGGTAGAGCAGCGGCTTGGAGATCCCCAGCGCCATGGCGATCTCCCGCATCGAGAGCTCGTCGTAGGAGTGCGTGGCGAACAGCTCGGCGCCGCGTTCGAGCAGTTGCCGGCGCCGCTCGTCGGCCTTCAGTCGTCGGTAAGCGGGGCGCGCCATCGGGTCGAATCATAGCGCTTGCTGACCTTTGGTCGATAAGACTGATACCTTTGCTGACCATCGGTCAACAAGCGACACGAAGAGGAGGCAGTCATGACCGAAGGAAATGAAGGCCGACAGGGGTCGGTCGAGGGGCGACTGGCGGACGTGACCCGCCGGCTCGAGCGGTTGGAACGCCGGGTCTTCCCATCCACCACTCCCAAGCCAAGTCCCCGGCCCGCACCAGTCCCCCACCCGGCGGCAGCGCCCGCGCGACCGAGTCCATCCGCGCGACCAACGCAACCCCCGCCCCGCCCATCACTCGCACAGACCGGCTTCGAGGAGCTGCTCGGCGGTCGCGTCCTCGCCTGGCTCGGCGGCGTCGCGATCCTGCTCGGGATCGTCTTCCTGCTCGGGATCGGGATCGACCGCGGCTGGATCGACGAGACGATGCGCATCGTCTTCGGCCTGCTCGGCTCCACCTCACTGCTGCTCGTGGGCGTCTGGCTGTACGAGCGCAGGGACAACACCGAGGCGGCACTGGCGGCGGTCGCCAGCGCCCTCGCCGGCCTCTACGCGACGCTCCTGGTCGGGACGCAGATCTATGACGTGATTCCAGTCGCGGCTGGACTGGCCGGTGCCGGCTTGGTCGGGATCGTCGGCTGCGCGCTCGCGGTTCGCTGGGAATCGATCGTCATTGCCGCGATCGGGATCCTCGGCGCGCTGCTGGCACCGGTCCTGGTCAACTCGGGGGCCTCAGGGCTTTCGCTCGCCTTCATGGCGATTGCGCTGACCGCCGCCGTCGGCGTCCTGCTCTGGCAGAAGTGGGACGTGCTCGCGCTCGGGGCGTTCTGCGTCTCGGCGCCGCAGCTGGTGGTGTGGTTCGTGAACAACTACGACGAGCACCTCCTTGCCTCGCTGGGAGTGTTGGTCGGGTTCTGGGCGCTCTACGTCGTCGCCGCGATCGGCTACGAGCTGCGGGCGCGGACCCCGAACGAGTTCCCGGTCGCGTCCTGGCTCCTGCTGTTCGCCAACGCCTCGCTGATCGTCGGCTTGGGCTACTTCGGCCTGTACGAGACCGGCGACCAGAACGGCGCGGTCGCGTGGCTGCTGGGGATGGCAGCGGGCCACATCCTGCTCGGAGCACTCGCTCTGCGCCAGGAGATCAACGAGGAGATCGGGCTGCTGACGATCGGAGTCGGCCTCACCCTGGCGGCGTTCGGCTTCGCCGATGCGCTCGACGGACCGGCGCTCGTGGTCGGCTGGACGGTGCAGGCTGTCGTGCTCGCCTACCTGGCGACCCGGGCAAGCAGGGAGCCACGGCTCTTCGGCTCGAACGCCGAGCGCCTCCTGATCGCGGCCGCCACGCTTTTCGGCCTTGCCCTGAGCCATGTGCTCAGCTTCGAAGCGCCACCCGAAGCTCTGCTCAACGGCGTGGCGGACCTCAGCGAGGCCCTGCTCGGCCTCGGCGTCTGCGCCGCCGCGGCGCTCTACGGCCGCTTCGCCCTGCGCGACTTCGACCCCCGCGTGGTCCAGGGGTGCGAAGCCGTCGCCGCCACCACCCTCGTCTACCTCGGCTCGGTGGCAATCGTCGACACGGTCGGCGTCACCGGCTCTGGGGACGTGCGACAGGTCGGGCAGGCAGCGCTCTCGGTCTTCTGGGCCCTGACCGGCCTCGCTGCGGTCGTCTACGGGCTGCTGCGCGATGTGCGGCGTTTCCGCCTCGCCGGCTTGGCCCTGCTGACGCTGGCGATCACCAAGGTCTACGTCTACGACATGGCCGAGCTCGAGGAGCTTTCGCGGGTGCTCTCGTTCATCGCGCTCGGGCTGCTCCTGCTGGTGGGCGCGTTCGCCTACCAGCGGATCAAGGTCGATGCTGGAGATGGTTCGAGGGAGACGGTCCGATGAGGGGCGCGATCGTCTCCCTCGCCCTCCTCGCGTCGCTCGCGGTCGGTGTCCAGCCGGCGGGGGCGCAGGTTGACCAAGGCGACCTCCGGTACCTGCGGCCACTGGCCGCAGGTACCGGAGGGCCTGTCCTGATCGAGCCCGACGGAGCGCTTTTCGAGCACTCGCGGCCGGGCTTCGCCGACCTGCGGATCGCGGATGCTCGCGGGCGGGAGGTCGCGTGGCGACAGACACCACGGGAACGGAGCAGCGGGTCGGAGGAGGTGACCGTCTTGAACAGTGGGCGCCAAGGACGCTTCGCCGTCGGCCTGCTCGACCTCGGAGCGGAGCGGAGAGTCCGCGACCGCCTGGTGCTCCAGGTCCCCGACCGGGATTTCGTCGGCCGGGCCGTGGTCCTCGGAGCAGACGATCGAGACGGTCCCTTCGTGCGGCTCTCGGAGACCGGGATCTATGACGTCGGCGGTGCTGAGCCAGCGCGAAGCACGATCGCGGTTTTCCCGCCGAGCGACTTCCGCTACCTGCTCGTCAAGGCAACGGGCGCAAGCCGCATCACCGGGGCGAGTGTCTCCGGGGCCGGCGAGCGGCCGCCGCTCCTGCGGCGCGAAGCCCGCTCGATCTCCCAGCGCCAGGACGGCACGCGCACGATCGTCACCCTCGACCTCGGCTTCGGCAACGTTCCGGTCGACGAGCTTCGGATCACCGCCTGGAACGGGCGCTACGAGCGCCCCGTGGTGATCTCCGGCTCGAACTTCCAGCGGCAACGGTTCGTGCCACTCACCACCGCCAGGATCCTCCGCTTTCCCGGCTCCGACTCCGCACCCATCTCGGTCAGCGCGCGCGATCGGTACATCCGCATCGAGATCGAGAACGGCGACGATGCGCCACTGCGGGGAATCGAGGTCACGGCCTGGGGTCGCTCGCGACCCATCCTGGTCGAGGCTGGACACCCGCCCCCCTACACGGCGTACTACGGAAGCTCCCGCGCGAGCTCCCCCAGCTACGACTTCGCCCGTCTGCCGGCGAGCGCCCTCGGGGTCGAGCGCGCGGAGCGCGGCCAGCTGGGGCCCGAGCGCGAGAACCCGGCCTTCGAGCCACCCCCCGACACCCGCTCGTTCGCCGAGCGCAACCCGGCACTCCTCACCGCCTCCCTCGTACTGGCCGCGCTCGCCGTGGGTGCCGTTGGCCTGCTTGCCCTACGCCGACGCAAATGACCCCTCGCATCGTCCGCCGCCTACCTACTGGCATCCTGATCTCGCGGCGGATCCTCGACAGCGAATCGCTGGTTCGCACCTCCAATCACCAAGTTCTTCGAGCGTTTCTGGAAAGCGACACGGGAAAAGGCAGAATCCACGTTTGCATTCCAAGCAGCAAAAAGACGAACGAGATCGTCGACATCGACCTCACCGCCCTTCTTGATGTCATCGCGAAAAGTCCGGAATGCGTAGTTCAACATGTGCGCGCTATACAGGCGCTTGCGAAAACGCGTGGCCTGATCGATATAGGCATTGGCGACGGTGAAGACGCCGTACAGGAAACCAACTGCGAGCCCGCCGAAGAGAGTTCCGCGGAGCAGAAGCAGAGGCAGCATGAACTGTGGGTCCTCAGCCGAATTCAAGTCGTCCACATACACCCCGGTCAGGTGGTAGAAGACCCCGAGAAGGGCAATGCCAACGACGATTGCGACGGCGAACAGCCAGCGACCACCAGTGGTATATCGCTTCGCATCACGCCCTAAAGCCTTCAGCGTCTGTGCGTCTATTGCATGCTGATCGTCAGCCAGAAGCTCTGGCACGTCAATCTCGTCCATGCGCCCCCCCTGGTACCCATGAAGTTCGAATTAAGTCAATCGAGATCTACCTAGAGCCCCAGCCTATCCTGCGCTTGGGAGGAACCGTGGCCGATGGGGCGGGCTGGACTCGAACCAGCGACCTACGGATTATGAGTCCGCTGCTCTAACCAACTGAGCTACCGCCCCGGAGGGCGAGGGTAGCGGGGCCGCGGGGGTCTCGGCGGCTGGGGACTCGGCGGCGGGCTGGGGGTTGCCGCCGGCCCTGAGCCAGGCGCGATAGAGGAGGAGGCCGATGGCGGGGACGATCAGGTCGAGCGCGAGGGGGATGCCGATGTTGTCCGGCTCGGTGTTGTCGTTCTCGAGCCACTGATAGACGTGGCCGTAGGCGTCGCCCCAGTACTGGATCGCGGCGACGAGGAGAACGGCGAGCCAGAAGGTGCCGCGGATGCGCAGGCAGAGCAGGGCGGCGATACCGATCGCCATGTCGCCCATCGCGTTCTCGAACTGGAAGCCGCCGTCGCCGCGCGTGAAGCCGATCTCCTTGGCGATTTCCGGCCCGTCGAAGATATGGAACAGCGCACCGATTACCCCGGTGGCGCCGATCGCCAGGCCGAGCCACCAGAGCAGGTAGACCTCGATCTTGCGTTGCTTACTGACCGGCTCGGGGTGGCGGCGCAGGTGGATCCAGGCCCCGATCGGGGCGATCAGGGTGAGGATCAGCATCGGCATGGGGGCTCTCCTCGGGTCGTGTTAAGCGCTGAACAGCTGAGCCAGGGAGCGACCCACGTCGGGTGGCTCTTCCTTGCCCTCGGCCGCGGCGCTGGCGCCTTCCGCAAGTGCCTTGGCGGCGTCGGCGAGCTGCTGTGAGCGGCCACCGCGCAGCTCGCCGGACTTCTTCGCTTCGTCGAGGTCGGATTCCATCAGCCCGGCCAGCTCGGCCAGGCGCCGCAGGCCGACAGCGCCTGCCGTCCCCTTCAGCGCGTGGGCTTCCGCCCGCAGGGTCTCGAAGTCTTCGGTCTCGGTCGCGAGCCCAGCCGCGATCACGTCACAGCGCCGCCGCGCCTCCTCGGCGAAGGACTTGAGCAGCTCCTCGTCGGGCGCGGTTTTCTCGCTCATTCGGCGATCGCCTCCCTCACCGCGCGGGTCATCAGGTCGACGCCGAAGGCGCCCTCGGCCTCGTACGCGATCGTCCCCTGGCGGTCGATCGCGAACAGCCACGGCTCGCTCGGCAGGCGGTAGGCACGCACCTGCGGTCGCACTCCCTCGTTCGGATCGTTGTCGTTGAAGATCTCCATGTGGATGAAGGCAGCGTCGTCGCCGTACTCCTCTTTCACCTGCTCGGCCACATCGACGACCGGGCCGCATACCCGACTCTGGCAGAACTGGGGGGTCGCGAACAAGAGCACTATCGGTTCCTTACCCAGAACGTCCGCGAAATCGACACGGTTCTGGGTGTCCGGCGGCACCCGCGTCGTCACTTCGGCGGGGTCGCCGCCGTAGTCGGCGGGGGTCGGCGTGTTGATCCGCGGCGCCTTGTCCCCCACCCGCGGCACGCCCTGGAATTCACCGACCATCGCGCTCGGCAGCAGGCTGGCGACGAGCTCGTCGTCCTGCCTGATCAGGGCCGCGATCCGCCACTCGCCGTCGCTGGGGAAGTCGAGCTCGGTCGAGTAGACGACCGTGGCGGCGTCGGGGTCGTCGGTGGTCGTCTTGGCGCGGAAGGCGGGCAGGGTCGCGAGGCTTTCGATCGAGGCCGGGAAGGGACCGACCGCGGGCGCTTCCAGCGCTTCTTTGCGCGCCCGCGCCACGGCGCCCTTCTTAGGTTTGCCGTCCTCGGTTTCGCCACCGCCCTGTTCCGCGGCCTTCGGCACCTTGGCGACGTAGAGCGCGACCTCGGCGTCGCCGATCTGGCTGCGGTCGGGATTGAAGACCCCGAACGGGTAGCGGTTCTCCCCCTTGTAGAAGGCGAGCGCGGCCGGCGAGACGACGAGTTCGGCATGCCCGTCGGCGGAGTTGACGATCTCCTGCAGGCTGCGGCCGTCGGCGCTCGGGAAGGCGCTCTTCGGCGGCGCCGGCACGTTGGCGACAGTGCCGGTCGAGCCGTCGGTGGAAGAGTCGGAATCGCCGCCGCAGCCGCCGAGGAGGGCGGCGGCGACGAATAGGCAGGCGAAGGCCCCTGTGACTCGACTGCGCGACATGCGGATCGGTCATGTTATTCGTCGCGCCTATAGGGTGAGCGGCCCTACAGGCGAGCGAACGAGGAGAGGGAATTGGCTGACCGAGCAGCATTGATCACCGGAGCCTCGAGTGGGATCGGGCTGGCGATTGCCCGCGTGCTCGCCGAGGAGGGATACGCGCTGACGGTCTCGGCGCGGCGGCCGGAGAAGCTCGAGGGCGCGGCCGAGGAGCTGCGCGCCGCCGGGGCGGAGCTGCAGAGCGTCGCCGCCAACATGGCCGACGAGGAGGACGTCGTCGGCCTCTTCGCCAAGCACCGCGAGGCTTACGGCCGGCTCGACGTCCTCTGCAACAACGCCGGCGTCGGCGTCGGCGCGACGATGGAGGAGATCCAGACCAAGTACATCGACATGCAGCTGGCGGTCAACGTGCGGGCGCTGATCATCGGCACCCGCGAGGGCCTGCCGATGCTGCGCGAGGCGGGCGGCGAGCACGGCAAGGCGCTGATCCTCAACACCGCCTCGATCGCCGGCAAAGGCGGCCAGGCCTGGCTCTCCGTCTACGCCGCGACCAAGGGCGCGGTGATCAACTTCACCCAGTCGACCCACCGCGAGGTCGGTGACGCCGGGATCCAGTGCACGGCGCTGGCGCCGGGCTTCGTCGACACGCCGATGACCGAGTTCGTCAAGGGCCAGGTGCCGGCCGAACAGATGATCCGGCCCGAGGACCTCGGCGAGGCGGTCCGCTTCCTGCTCCACACCTCGCCCCACTGCCATGTGCCCGAGATCGTCTTCACCCGACCCGGCGAGGGACTCGATACCCCCTGACGGTCCCAGACCGTCGCCATGCTGCTGCGTCCTCAGTCGGCCGAATAGCGCTGCCATTCGGCCTCCCTGCGTCCTTGCCTGGCAACGTCTGGGCCGCGTCAGATGCGATTTCTAGTCGCCGCCTTCGGCGACCCAGGCCACGTCTTCCCGGCGATAGCCCTCGGGCGGGCCCTGGCCGGGCGCGGCCACGAGGTGGTGATCGAGACCTGGGAGGAGCGGCGGGCCGCGGTCGAGGGCGCCGGGCTCGGCTTCGCCGCCGCCGAGGAATACCGGATGTTCCCGCCCCCCGACCCGGACTCGCCGGAGGGCTCGCACGCGGCCGAGGCGGCGCGGGCGCTGCTGCCGCTGCTCGAGCAGATGCGGCCCGACGTCGTCGTCAGCGACATCCTCACCCTGGCGCCATCGCTCGCCGCCGAGGTCGCCGGGGTGCCGCGCGCGACCCTGATCCCGCACATCTTCCCCGTGGTCGAGCCCGGCCTGCCCTTCTTCGCGGTCGGCCTGCAGCCGCCGCGCACGCCCGTCGGGCGCGCCGTCTGGCGCCGCGGCCAGCGCGCGCTCGAGGTCGGCCTCAGGCAGGGGCGCGACGACCTCAACAAGCAGCGGGCGCGGCTGGGGCTGGCGCCGACCGAGCGCTTCCACGGTGGGATCAGCCCCGACCTCGCCCTGGTCGGCACCTTCCCCCAGCTCGAGTACCCGCGCCGCTGGCCGGCCGGGGTCGAGGTGACCGGGCCGCTGAGCTTCGAGGTCCCCCACCCCGAGATCGAGCTGCCGCCGGGCGACGACCCGCTCGTCCTCGTCGCCCCCAGCACCGCCCACGACTCCGGCAACCACCTGGTGCGCACGGCGCTGCGGGCGCTGGCCCGGGAGCCGGTGCGTGTGGTGGCGACGACCAACCGGGTCGTCCCGCAGAGCCCGATCGAGGTCCCCGACAACGCGATCCTGGTCGAGTGGCTCAGCTACAGCCAGCTGATGCCGGCCGCCTCGCTGGTGATCTCGCACGGCGGCCACGGCACCGTCGCCCGCGCCCTCGCCGCCGGCACGCCGCTGCTGATCAGCCCCTTCATCGGCGACATGAGCGAGACCGCGATGCGGGTCAGCTGGGCCGGCGCCGGCCTCTCGCTGCCCTGGCGCCTCTGCCGCCCGGCGCCGCTGCGCTGGGCCGCCAACCGCCTGCTCGCCGAGCCTTCCTTCACCCGGCGCGCCGCCGAGCTCGCCGCCTGGGCGAGCGCGCACGACGGCGCCGAGCGCGGAGCCGAGCTGGTCGAGCAGCTGGCCCGCGCCCGCTCACGCGTCTGAGCGGAGCTCCGGGGGTGGGACTCGAACCCACAACCCCTCGGTTAACAGCCGAGTGCTCTACCGATTGAGCTACCCCGGACCGGCTTCGCAGGAATTTACCGGTTAACCGCCGACCCGCTCGGTTCGGGCGATGCGCTCGACCAGGGCGGCGCGCTCGCGGCTGAGCTCGGCGCGGCGCTCGTACTCGTCGGCTTCGCCGGCCGCGGCGATCTCGACCTCTAGCCGGCGCTGCTCGAGCTGCAGGTAGTTGAGCTCCATCGCCTCGGGCGAGGCGGGCTCGTCGTGGGCGAGGATGACGAGCTCGGCGATCAGGCCGGCGAGCTGGTCGTCGTCGTGCGGCAGGTTCGAGGCCGGGTCCTCGGGGTGCACCCGCAGCCAGGCGGCAGCCCGCTGCCCGAGCGGCGAGAGATGGGCGTCGGTGAGCCGCTCCAGGTAGCGCTTGCCCTCGTCGGGCAGGGCCACGCACATCGCCAGGAGCGCCCGCTCGCGGCGTTCGCGCGAGGTCAGCTCGCCGCCGCCGCGTGCCGGCGCCGGGGCCGCTCGCCGGGCGTCCTGTCGCGAGGGCTGCGCTCCGGCGCCGCCGCTCGTGGGCCGCGCCATGGTTACCCGACCCATCACCCGCTCCGGCTCGAGGTCGAGCCGCTCCGCCACCCGGCGCACGAGATCGTCGCGGCTCGCCGTCTCCCCCATCCCGGCCAGGATCGGCGCCACCTCGGCCAGCGCCCGGTCGCGCTCGGCAGGCGAGGAGACGTCGGTGTCGGCGAGGACCAGGCCAACCTGGAAGGCGGGCAGGTCGACGGCGCCCTCGAGCAGCGCCCGGAAGCGCGCGGCACCGCCCTCGGCGACGGTCATCTCGGCCGGGTCCTCACCGGCCGGCATCGACGCCACCCGCAGCCGCATCTTCCGGCCCGCGGCGACCCGCTGGGCGCGCAGCATCGCCTCCTGGCCGGCGGCGTCGGCGTCAAGCGCCAGCACCACCTCCTCGACCATCCCCGAGAGCGCCGCCACCTGCTCCTCGGTGATCGCCGTACCCATCACCCCGACCGCCTCGCCCACACCCGCCTGGCGCAGCGCCAACACGTCGGTGTAGCCCTCGACGACGACGGCGCGGCCCGACTTGGCGATCGCCTCCTTGGCGAGGTCGATCCCGTAGAGCATGTGGCTCTTGTGGAAGAACTCGGTCTCGGCCGTGTTGACGTACTTCGCCCCCTGGTCGGAGCGCATCGCCCGGCCGCCGAAGCCGAGCGTGCGGCCGCGCCGGTCGCGGATCGGGAACATGATCCGCGAGCGGAAGCGGTCGTACTCGCCGCCGCCCCGCCCCCGCTGCGCCAGCCCGACCGCGCGCAGCTCCTCGACCCGGAACCCGGCCCGCTGGCCGCGCAGCAGCACCGTGTCCCAGGCGCTCGGCGCGTAGCCGACCGCGTAGGCGCGCAGCGCCTCCTCGCCCAGCCCGCGCTCGGCCAGGTACTCGCGGGCCCGCCGCGCCTCGTCGGCTTCCCAGAGGTAGTTGGCGTAGAAGGCCGCGGTGCGGTCGAGCAGCTCGCCAAGCCGGCGGCGCTGCTGGCGTTTCGCCTCCGCCCGCGGGTCCTCGCGCTCGCGCTCCAACTCGACCCCGTAGCGGTCGGCGAGCAGCTCGACCGCCTCGGCGAAGCCGAGCCCCTCCTTCTCTTCGACGAACTTGATCGTGTCGCCGCCGACCCCGCAGCCGAAGCAGTGGTAGAGCTTCTCCTGGGCGTCGACCGAGAACGAGGGCGTGCGCTCCTCGTGGAAGGGGCAGAGCCCGACCCAGCGCGCGCCCTGGCGACGCAGGTCGGTGTGGGCGGAGACGACCTCGACGATGTCGGCCGCCTGCTTGACCCGCTCCAGGCTCTCGTCGGAGATCAGCGCCATCAGAACCGCGCCGCCTCGGGGACTGTGAGCTGCGAGAAGCGGGCGATGCAGTAGCGGTCGGTCATCCCGGCCAGGTAGTCGGCGACCCGCTGGCACTCGCTCGACCCCGGCTCGCCCGGCGGCACCTCGTCCGGGTGCTCCATGTAGTGGTCGAAGAGGGCGCTGAGCGCGCGCTGGGCGCGCTCGTGCTCGCCGCGCGCCGCGTCGCCCAGGTAGACGCGTTCGAACATGAACTTGCGCAGGCGCAGCATCGCGCCGCCGACCTCCTCGCTCTGGACGATGTCGCCGGCCGCTTCGGATTGGTCGACGATGTCGCGGACCAGGGTGTCGATCCGCGCCGAGCCGCTCGGTCCGAGCAGCTCGATCTCGGCTCCGGGAAGGTCGTCGGGCAGCAGGATCCCCGCCCGCAGCGCGTCGTCGATGTCGTGGTTGATGTAGGCGACGCGGTCGACGATCTTGACGATCCGCCCCTCGAGCGTCGCCGGCCGGTCACCGCCGGTGTGGTTGAGGATGCCGTCGCGGACCTGCTCGGTCAGGTTCAGGCCGTTGCCGTCGCGCTCGAGCACGTCGACGACCCGCAGCGAGTGCACGTTGTGCTTGAAGCCCTCCCCGCAGCGCTCGCGCAGGGCGGTGTCGAGCGCGTCCTCGCCGGTGTGGCCGAAGGGTGGGTGGCCGAGGTCGTGGCCGAGCCCGATCGCCTCGGTCAGGTCCTCGTTGAGGCCCAGCGCCCGGGCCACGGTACGGGCGATCCCGCAAGCCTCGAGGGTGTGGGTGAGGCGGGTCCGGTAATGGTCGCCTTCGGGGGCGATGAAGACCTGCGTCTTGTGCTTGAGGCGGCGGAAGGCCTTCGAGTGGACGATCCGGTCGCGGTCGCGTTGGAAGGGCGTGCGCAGCGGGCTGTCGGGCTCCTCGACCCGGCGCCGCGCCGGGTAGGACGGGGTCGCCAGACCAGAGAGGAACTCGGCCTCCCAGGCTCTGACCCGGTCCTCGAACGTGGCGGTGGCGGGCACCGCCCGATCCTACGCCGCGGAGCGCAACTGCACGTGCGCGTGGTACTCCAGGGTCTCGCCGATCGCCCGCTCCGCCTGGCGCAGCTCCGCCTCACCGGCAGCCGGTGCCTCGGCCAGTGGCCGGGCGATCGCCTCGACCATGAAGCTGTGCGCCTCCTCGGAGAGCGGGAAGGAGCCCGCCTCGCAGCTGGCGCAGACGACGCCGCCGGCGGCGCCCGAGAAGCCGACCAGGTGGTCCGCCTCGCCGCAGCTCGCGCAGGAGGCAAGCTCGGGCGAGAAGCCGGCGGCGAGGGCAAGCTTGAGCCGGAAGGAGAGCGCCGTCGCGAGCGACGCCGCCCCCTCCCGCGCCGGGTCGTCGAGCAGCGCCAGGTAACGGCAGAGCAGGTTGTAGGCGGGCGGGTTGGGCTCGGCCGAGTCGAGCAGCCGCAGCACCGCGTCGCAGGCCCGGGCGCCGGCGGTGAGCGCGGCGCCGTCGCTGCGCAGCCGCGGGTAGCCCTCGACGGTGCCCGCCTGGGTCACGGTGAGCAGCTCGCCACGCCCTTCGTGGAGCAGGAGGTCGAGCCGGAAGAAGGGCTCGAGCCGGCCGCCGAAGCGGGACTTGGGGCGCCGCGCCCCCTTGGCGATCGCGCCGATCCGGCCGCGCTGGGCCGAGTAGAGGTGAAGGATGCGATCGGCCTCGCCGTAGCGGATGCTGCGCAGGACGATCGCCTCGGTCTTCAGCGTCTTGCCGGCCATCAGTCAGTCACCTACACCTACGGTGAAGGGCGAGCCGGACGGCGGCGGCGCGGCCGGCGGCGCAGCTTCACTTGGCAGGCCGGGCAGAAGTAGGTCGAGCGCCCGGAGACGACGATCCGCTCGACCGTCCCGTCGCCGCGCGGGCAGGGCTCGCCCTCGCGGGTGTGGACGAGGAACTCGTCCTGCATACGGCCCTTCTCGCCGCGCCCGTCGCGGTAGTCGTCGATCGAGGCGCCGCCCCCGTCGATCCCCGCCTCCAGCGCGGCGACGACCGCGTCGCGCAGCGCCTCGGTGTGCTCGGGCTTCATCGAGCCGGCTGGCGAGAGCGGGTGCAGGCGGGCGCGGAAGAGGGCCTCGTCGGCGTAGATGTTGCCGACGCCGGCCAGCCGCGACTGGTCGAGCAGGAAGGACTTGAGCGGCGCCGTGCGCCCGGCCGCCTGCTCGCCGAGCAGCTCGGCGGTGAACTCGTCGGAGAGCGGCTCGACCCCGAGCCGGGCGAAGCGCTCGGGCAGCTCGGCGTCGTCGATGAGGAAGGCCTCGCCGAAGCGGCGCGGATCGGTGAACCAGAGCTCGCGCCCGTCGGCGAGGGCGAAGCGGGCCCGCAGGTGGCGCTCCGAGGTCGTGCGCTCGCCCTCGTAGAGCCGCATCCCCTCCGAGGGGTCGAGCTTGTCCTCGCCCTCGACCAGGACCAGGTTGCCGGTCATCCGCAGGTGCATGACCAGCGTCTGGTCGCCGTCGAGCCCGAGCAGCAGGTACTTGCCGCGGCGGCCGAGCCCGGTGATCGTCCTCCCCACCACCGCCGCCTCCAGCCCGGCCGCCGGCATCGGGCGGCACCAGCGCGCGTCGAGCACTTCCAGCCGCTCTATCCGCCGCCCTTCCAGCTCCGGCTCGAGCTGGCGGCAGACGGTCTCGACCTCGGGCAGCTCGGGCATCGGCCCGGTTCTATCAGCCCTCCGTTGCCCGCGGGTGCGCCTGGAAGTAGACGTCCTTCAGCCGCTCACCGGAGAGGTGCGTGTACATCTGCGTGGTCGCGATGTCGGCGTGGCCGAGCATCTCCTGCAGGGCGCGCAGGTCACATCCGCCCGCGAGCAGGTGGGTGGCGAAGCTGTGGCGCAGGGTGTGAGGGCTCATCTGCCCGGCCAGGCCGGCCTCGCGAGCGTGGCGCTGGACGATCTTGTAGAGCCCCTGGCGACTCAGCGGCCCGCCGCGGAAGTTGACGAAGAGGCGCACCTCGTGGCGCCCGCCGACCAGCTTCGGGCGGCCGCCGCGCAGGTAGGCGGAGATCGCCGCGATCGCCTTGCGGCCGAGCGGCACGATCCGCTCCTTGGAGCCCTTGCCGCGCGCCCGCAGCAGACCCTCCTCGAGGTCGAGGTCGCTCAGCTCCAGCCCGATCGTCTCCGAGGCGCGCAGCCCGCACGCGTACATCACCTCGAGCAGGGCCCGGTCGCGCAGCGCCGTCGGCTCGCTGCCGCGCGGCGCGGCCAGCAGCTTCTGCACCTCGGCGTAGTTGAGGACCTGGGGCAGCTTTTTGGCGCGGCGCGGGGCACTCAGCGCCGCGGTCGGGTCGTCGCCGATCAGCTCGTCGCGCCGCAAGTGCTTGTAGAAGGAGCGCAGGCAGGCGGTCTTGCGGTGGACGGTGGCGGCCGAGCAGGCGGGCCGGCCGTTGCCGGTCGCCAGGTCGGCGAGGAAGTCGCCGATGTCGGCTGGCCGCGCCACCAGGGCGTCGAGCTCATGCTCGGCGAGGAACTCGCCGTACTGGTGCAGATCGGTGCGGTAGGCATTCAACGTGTTGCGCGAGAGGCCGCGCTCCAGCTCCAGGTAGGAGAGGAAGTCGAGGACCAGGCCCTCGAAGCGGGCATCGACCTCGGTTGGGGACGCGACTGCGACGGCCATGGCGGAAGGTTCTCCCGCGCCTGCCTCATTCCTCGCGGCGCAAGGCGGCGCCCGCCGCGAGCGGCGCGGCGAAGAACAGCGGGTCCTCCTCGATCCCCCGGCCCATCGTCCGGGCGGGCAGGCCGGAGGCGGCGTAGCCGTCGAGGTCGGCGGCGGCTTCCCGCAACGTGTGGCGCGCGCCGGCGGCCTCACCGAGCGCGGCGGCGACCTCGGGGTGGCCAGCCGGAACGACGACCTCCACCCCGCCGAGCAGCAGCTCCAGCACGGTCAGCGTGTGGTGGCTGGCGCCGCGGTGGCGCTCACGCGGGTCGCTGGCGGAGAGACGCGGCGAGAGCAGGGTCGGCAGGCCGAGAGCAAGCGCCGCGTGGGCGTTCTCAAGCGCCGCCATGCCGCCGTGGCCGAGCCGCGTCTCGGAGCCGATGATCCCCGGCCCCGGCCCGACCAGCGCCGCGTCCCAGCCCAGGCCGTTGGCGGCCGCGTCGAGCGCCCCGGCGACCGAGAGCGCCTCGTGCTCGCCGCCGTAGGCGGGGGCCGCGGTTACGTGGCCGCGGAGCAGGCCGCGCTCACGCAGCTGCGCGACGTCGCGTCCCATCGCTCCCGGCAGCGCCCCGCCGCCGCTCTGCACGTAGCCGACCCGCAGCCCCGGCGCTGCCTGCGCCGCCGCCCAGGCGGCCGGCGCCAGGTGCCCGTGTAACGGCAGGACGAGCACCGGGATCTCCCGCCCGGTCCTTTCCGGTGCGCCTTTCCCGTACAGGAGACGGGAAAGGCGCACCGGAAGCTCGGCGGGGGCGACCGGGTGCTGGATCGAGGTGTAGTTGAGCTTGATCACGTGCTCGTCCCCCCCGTCGCCGCCCTCGAGACCGCGGGTGAGGTTGACGTGGACGACGTCGAATCCGCCCGAACCGAGGCCGAGGTCACGAGCGGCGACGTTGACGACGACCTCGTCGCCGCTGAGCATCTCGCCGAGCAGCGCCACGTCGGCCCAGGCGGGGCGCCGCTCTCCCTCGATCTCGACCGTCAGCGGCTGCTCGTCGACGACGACGCCGCGGCGCAGCTTCAGCCGCCCGCTCACCCGCCGTCTTCGCCGGCGGCGACGACGATCGCCTCGCAGACCTCGAGCATCGCGTCGAGGTTGCGGGCCGAGACGCTCTCGTCGGCGGTGTGGTTGGCCTCGGTCCCGTTGGCGAGCAGGACGCAGTCGAAGCCGGCGGCGATCAGCGCGTTGGCGTCGCTGCCGCCCCCGGTGAAGGTCCGCACCGGCTCGAAGCCGGTCGCCCGCAGCCCCGCCTCGGCCAGGTCCAGCGAGCGCGAGCCCGACTTCAGCTCGTAGCCGCGGAAGAGCTCCTCGACCCGCACGTCGACGTCGCAGCCGTGCTCGCTGGCGCCCCAGGCGAAAGCCTCGGTCAGCTCGCCGGCGACCGCCGCCGCCCGGTCGGCGCCCAGGCTGCGCGCCTCGGCCCCCACGCGGCAGTGGCCGGGCACGACGTTGCCGGAGGTTCCGCCGACGATCGTGCCGACGTTGGCCGTCGTTCCCTCGTCGAGCCGGCCCAGCTTCATGCGCGAGATCGCCGCCGCGGCGGCGGCGATCGCGTTGCTGCCGTCCTCGGGCCGGATCCCGGCGTGGGCCTCAACCCCGGAGAAGTCGGCGATCACCCGCTGCTGGGTCGGCGAGGTGTCGATCACCTCGCCGATCGGGCTGGCGTGGTCGAGGACGAAGCCGCAGTCAGCGCGCAGGGTGCTGGCGTCGAATGCCTTCGCGCCGCGCAGGCCCTGCTCCTCGGCGACGGTCAGCAGCAGCTCGATCCCGACCGGCGGCGGCTCCTTCGCGTGGCGGGCGACGAGCTCCATGAAGACGGCGACCGCTGCCTTGTTGTCGGCGCCGAGGATGGTCTCGCCGCGGCTGCGGAAGACCCCACCGTCGTCGACGACCTCGATCTGGCCCTCGTGCGGAACCGTGTCGATGTGGGCGCAGAACATCGCCCAGCGGTCGCTGCGCCCGGGCAGGCGCGCGACGATATTGCCGGCGCCCGCTTCCGCCGGCCCGGCCGCATCGTCCTCGCTGACTTCGAGCCCGAGCGCGCCGAGCTCGGCGAGGATCGTGTCGGCGACCTCGCGCTCCTCCCCGGTCGGGCTACGGATCTCGCAGAGCCGGACGAACGTCTCGTGCAACCTCTCCACGACGGGACAGGCTAGTCCGGATCGGTGGTGACGTGGTCCAGAGGTCGCCAGGCAAGGAACTCGCGCTGGTGCGCTCGCACCCCGCCTACGGCGGGGGTCGCCCGAATAGCAGCGCTATTTGGGCGACCGAGGACGCTGCATGGCGACCTCTGGGGCCGTCACCTCCAGCTCGCCGCCTTCGGCGGGGCGCTCGCCGGCATGCCGCGCGGCGGCGCCGACGAACTCGCGGAAGAGCGGCTCTGGCCGGTTCGGCCGCGAGTTGAACTCGGGGTGGAACTGGGAGGCGACGAAGAACGGGTGGTCGGGGAGCTCGACCATCTCGACCAGGCGCTCGTCGGGCGAGGTGCCGCCGCAGACCAGGCCCTCGTCTTCGAGCCGCCGGCGCAGCTGATTGTTGACCTCGTAACGGTGGCGATGGCGCTTGTAGATGACCGCCTCGCCGAAGATCTCACGCGCCCGCGTCCCGTCGTGCAGCTTGACCGGGTCGGCGCCGAGCCGCATCGTCCCGCCCATCTCGGAGACCTCCTTCTGCTCGGGCAGCAGGTCGACGACGGGGAAGGGCGTCTCGGGGTCGAACTCGGCCGAGTTGGCACCGTCCATGCCGGCCACGGTGCGGGCGTACTCGACGACCGCGATCTGCATCCCGAGGCAGATTCCGAGGTAGGGAATCGAGCGTTCGCGGGCGATCCGCGCCGCTGTCACCTTGCCCTCGATGCCGCGCTCGCCGAAGCCGCCGGGGATCAGCACCCCGTCGACCCCTTCCAGCTTCTCAGGGTCGAAGTTCTCGGAGTCGACGAGCTCGACATCGACCTCGACCCCGTGGTGGAAGCCGCCGTGCTCAAGCGCCTCGATCACCGACTTGTAGGCATCGGCGAGCTGCACGTACTTGCCGACCAGCGCGATCCGCACCTTGCCCGTAGCGGCATCGGCGCGGCGCACCATCGCCTCCCACTCGGAGAGGTCGGGGGCCGGCGCCTCCATGCCGAAGTGGTCGAGCACCAGGTCGTCGACGCCCTCCGCCCGGAAGACCAGCGGCACCTTGTAGATGTTGTCGACGTCGTTGGCCGAGATCACGGCCTCGACCGGGAGGCTGGCGAAGAGCGCGATCTTCTTGCGGATGTCCTGGTCGAGGCGGCCCTCGGAGCGGCAGACCAGCGCGTGCGGCTGGATCCCGATCCGGCGCAGCTCGTTGACCGAGTGCTGGGTCGGCTTGGTCTTCAGTTCCCCGGCGTGCCCGACGTAGGGCACCAGGGTCAGGTGCATGAACATCGCCCGCTTCGGGCCGAGGTCGGTGAAGAGCTGGCGGATCGACTCAAGGAAGGGCAGCGACTCGATGTCGCCGACCGTGCCGCCGATCTCGGTGAGGACGAAGTCGACCGACTGGGACTCGGCGACGATCAGGATCCGGTTCTTGATCTCGTCGGTGATGTGTGGGATCACCTGGACGGTGGCGCCGAGGTAGTCGCCGCGCCGCTCGCGGTTGACCACGGTGTTGTAGACGGCGCCGGCGGTGACGTTGGAGGCGCGCGAGGTGTTCTCGTCGGTGAAGCGCTCGTAGTGACCGAGGTCGAGGTCGGTCTCGGCGCCGTCCTCGGTGACGAAGACCTCACCGTGCTGGAAGGGGCTCATCGTCCCCGGGTCGACGTTGATGTAGGGGTCGAACTTCTGCAGCTGGACCCGGTAGCCGCGGGAGACGAGGAGGCGGCCGATCGAGGCGGCGGCGATGCCCTTGCCGAGGGCCGAGACGACGCCGCCGGTGACGAAAATGAAACGGGTGTCTCCAGGTTTGGCCGGACTCATCCTCTGCCGAGCGAGTCTAGCCAGCGCAGGGGCGGAACCGAGTCGATCGAACGAGAGATCGATCGCAACTCTCCGAAAATGGTCAGTGCGACGAGCAGCGCCAGGGCGATCAGCCGCCCCGTCCCGCCCAAAGTCGTCAGCAGCCAGACCCCGGCGATCGCGCCGACCAGGTTGGCGCCGGTGTCGCCCAGCATCGCCCGCTCGCGCAGCGTGAACCAGGCCCCGACGAGGACCGGCCCGGCGAAGGTCCCGAGCAGCTCCAGCGGCGCGATCGTCCAGGCGCCGAGGCAGAGCCCGAGGCCGAGCAGCGCCAACCCCTTCTCGGCCCGGCCCGGGCGCAGGTCGAGCAGGTTGAAGGCGTTGGCGGCGAGCACGAGCAGCGCCACGTCGGCCAGGTAGCGCCACGACTCGAGGCCGCGGCCGGAGACGACATAGGCGGCGAGCGCCAGCACCCCGATCGCCTTGATCGCCCCGGTCGAGAGCCGCCCTTCGCGCAGCGCCCGGGCGTGGCCGCGCCAGCCGCGCGGCGTGTCCGCCCGCTCCCCCTGCCCCAGCGAGTCGTCGAGGAAGCCGAGAAACGCGACGCCGAGCAGGAAGGGCAGCCAACGGCGCAGGTCGGGGTCGAGCAGGTTGAGGTCACCGCGGTCGTCGAGGAAGGCGAGCGGCGCCAGGGCGACCAGCGCCGCGGTGGCGAGCACCGCGCCGAGCGGGAAGGCGAGCCGGGCGCCGCGGTAGTTCTCGCGCACCAGGCCGGCGTCGAGCAGGCCGTGGACCCCGGCGGGGACGACAAGCAGCGCCACTGCCACGGCGACCGGGAAGCCGACCCAGGTCACTGGCCGGGCGGTGCGAGCAGGTCGGGGAGGAGCCCGTCGGCGCTGCTCTTGATGCCGAAGCTCCCCTCCGCCCCGAGCAGCGCCAGGACGGTGGCCAGCTGTCCGGCGACCAGGTCGACGTTGTCGACGCTGGCCAGGCCGTTGCCGGTGAAGAAGGAGATCGACGACGGTTCGGCGTCGGTCGTCTCGACCCCGACCACCTCGGCCCGGGTGGCGACGATGCCGTCGGCGATCCCGGCCTCGATCCGGTCCACCGAGGCTTGCTGCGTCGGTTCCATTTCCTCGGGCTGGTCGCGGACGACGATCACCGCGTCGAGGCCGCGGAAGTTGCCGCTCGCTCGCGAGAAGAGGCCGCCACGGACCCGCTCCAGCAGGTTGCCGCCGAGGACGAGCTGGCGGCCGATTCCGGTGCCGAAGGCGCTCTGCGCTTCCGGGTTGACGGCGATGTCGCCGAAGCGCGTCCGCGAGAGGTCGCCGGCGAGCCCCTGCAGGTCGGCGGGCTCGCGGACCACGCCGACAGCGACCAGCCGCGCCCCGGTCGGCTCCAGCGCCTCTTTGATCCCGTCGGAGGCCCCCTCGGGGAAGTTGCCGAAGGCGACGATGCCGACCCGCTGCCCGCGCAGGTCGTTGCGGACCAGGGCCGGGTAGACCCGGTCGGCGAACTCGTCGGCGCGACCCAGCTCGCCGCTCAGCTCGTCGGCGCGGTCGCGGGCGTCCTGCAGGTTGCCCGTCAGGCTCTGCTCGAGGTCGCGGCGGGTGTCGTCGATCGTGTCACCGCCCAGCACCGCGCCGATCACGATCCCGATCGCCAGGGCGAGGAAGACCGCGATCAGCGACGTGGCGTGGTAGCGAGCGCTGTAACCCATTACAAAGTTTCGCGCTCCACTCGCGGCGCATAGAACCAGAGATGCTTGCTTGCTCGCTCCGCGCTCATCGCCGGAGAGGCTAGACGCTGACCGGGGCTGCCGCTACAGCCCGAGCCAGATCTTGACCTTGATCCAGATCAGGTCGGCGAGGTCGCCGAGCGCCGGCGAGGCGATCACCAGGATCGCCAGCAGGATCGCGAAGGTGGCGAGGAAGAGCGGCAGCGGCCCGAACCCCGAGCCCGGGTTGTAGAGCCGGCTCACCCCCTTGGCGTCGACCAGCTTCTCGCCGATCCGCAGCCGGGTGAGGAAGGTCGAGGACATCCCGGCCCGATTGCGATCGAGGAACTCGATCAGGTTGAAGTGGGCGCCGACGCTGACGATCAGGTCCGCGCCCTTCTCGTAGGCCAGCAGCATCGCCACGTCCTCGCTGGTGCCGGCGGCGGGGACGAGCGTGTGCTGCAGGCCCAGCTCGAGCAGTCGCTCGCGCCCCGGCGCGCGGCCGTCGGGATAGGCGTGGACGATCAGCTCGGCGCCGCAGCGCAGCGCCGCGTCGCCGGCCGAGTCCATGTCGCCGAGGATCACGTCGGGCCGCAGGCTCGCTTCCAGGCAGCCGTCGGCACCGCCGTCGACGGCGACGACGATCGGGCGGACGTCGCGGATGTAGGCGCGCAGCGCTTTCAGGTCGCGGCGGTGGTGTTCGCCGCGGACGACGATCAGCACGTGGCGGTCGCGGAACGAGGTGCGGGTCGGCGGGAACTCGATCGCGCCGGTCAGCAGGTCGGTCTCCTGGCGCACGTGGGCGACGGTGTTCTCGGCGAATTCGGCGAGCGCCTCGTCGACCCGCTCGCGCAGCGCCGCGAGCCGCTCCTCGAGCTCCTCGGCGCCGAGGACCCGGCCGTCCAGCAGCCGCTCACCGCCGGCGCTGAGGGCGCCGCCGACGATCGTCACCTCGGCGCCCTCCTCGATCGCGTCGAAGGGGTCGGCGTCGGCGACGTCGATCAGGGTGACGCCGGCGCGGACCAGGAGCAGCGGGCCGGTGTTCGGGTAGCTGCCGTCGCTCGACTCCGAGGCGTTGACGACGGCGCGCACGCCGGTCGCGATCAGCTCCTCGGCGGCGATCCGATCGATGTTGACGTGGTCGACGACGGCGACGTCGCCGGGGTGCAGCCGCTTGACGAGGTCCTTGGTGCGTCGCCCGAGCCGGGCCGGGCCGTGGATCGTCGTATCCGCGTCGGCCCCGTTACGGCGCGAGAGAAGCGCAGGCAAGCGGAGGCGACTGGAGGTAGCCACGGTGTGAGGTTAACCGCCCTCAGGCAGCCGCGAGCAGCTCGCGGGCGTGGCGGTCGGCCGCCTCGTCGCCGCTGCCGCCGCCGAGCATGCGGCGGATCTCCTCGACGACCCCCTCGCCGTCGAGGCGCTGCACGGTGGCGGTCGCCGGCTCGCCGCCGAGGTCCTTCTCGAGCCGGAAGTGGGCCGGCGCCAGCGAGGCGACCTGGGGCAGGTGGGTGATGCAGATGACCTGCCGCGACTCGCCCAGGTCGCGCAGCCGCTCGCCGACCACCCGCGCGGTCACGCCGCCGACCCCAGCGTCGATCTCGTCGAAGACGAGCGTGCCGGCGCCGGCGCCCTCGCCGAGGCCGGTGAGGGCGAGCATCACCCGCGAGAGCTCGCCGCCGGAGGCCGCGTCGCGCAGCGGCGCCGCCTCGATCCCCGGGTTCGGGGCGAGGCGCAGCTCGACCGCCTCGTACCCGTTCGGGCCGGGATGCTCGGGGTGCGCCTCGAGGACAACCTCGAGGCTCGCCCCCGGCATCGCCAACTGCTCGAGCTCCTCCGCGACCCGCGCCCGCAGCGGCTCGACAGCGTCGGCCCGGCCAACGCTCATCTCCCTGCCGAGCTTCTCCCGCTTCCTCTCCGCTTTGGCGAGCGCCGCCTCGGCCTCGGCGTCGCGGCTCTCCGCCCCCTCGAGCCGCTCGATCTCGGCCCGGCAGCGCTCGGCGTGAGCGAGCACCGACTCGACGCTGCCGCCGTGCTTGCGCTGCAGCCGCTCGATCGCCTCCAGCCGCTCTTCGATCGCGGCGAGCCGGCCCGGGTCGGCCTCGATTCCCTCCAGGTAACCGCGCAGCTCGCCGGCCACGTCGCCGAGCTCGACGGCGAGCGCGGCGAGGCGGGCCCCGAGGGCATCGAGGTCGGGGTCGACGCCCTCGGCGCCCTGCAGTCGTGCCTCGGCCTGGGCGAGGGCGCCGGCCGCGCCGCCGCCGTCCTCCTCGACCCCGGCCGCCGCGGTGAGCGCGCCGGCGGCCGCCTCGCGCAGGCCCTCGGCGTGGCGCAGGCGCTCGCGCTCGGCGCCCAACTCGGCCTCCTCGGCGGCGTCGGGGGCGACCGCGTCGATCTCGGCGAGCTCGTAGCGGTAGAGGTCGAGGTCCCGCTCGCGCGAGCCGTCGCGCTCGCGCAGCTCGGCCAGCTCGGCGGCGAGCCGCGCGCACTCGCGGTGAGCGTCGCGGTAGCGCTCGCGCAGGGCCAGGTGCTCGGCGCCGGCGAAGCCGTCGAGGACGTCCATCTGCGCCGTGGCGATCGTCAGCTTGCGGTGCTCGTGCTGGCCGTAGAAGGCGAGCAGGCGGCCGCCGAGCAGCTTCAGGTCACCGGCCGGGGCAGCGCGGCCGGCGAGGAAGGCGGATGAGCGGCCCGAGGCCGAGACCCGCCGCCCCAACACGATCTCCGCGGCGCCCTGCGGCAGGCGCTCGGCGATCTCGGCCAGCTCGGGGTCCTCCAGCAACCCCTCCGGCAGGTCGAAGACCCCCTCGACCCAGGCCTCCTCGGCCCCCGGGCGGACGATCTGCGGACGCGCCTTGCCGCCCATCAGCAGGTCGAGCGAGCGCGCCAGGACCGTCTTGCCGGCACCGGTCTCGCCGGTGATCGCGTTCAGCCCCTCCCCCAGCCTCAACTCCGCCGCCTCGATCAGCAACAGGTTCTCGATGCGCAGCTCACGGAGCACGCCTCCTGTGTACCAACGGGAGCGGACCTACTTGGGGGCGCTCAGACCGCTAGATGGCCGAACTTCTCGCGAATGCGCTGGTAGAAGCTGGTTCCGGGCAGCTGGGCGAGGCGGCCAACCCCGTCAGCGAAGCTGATCTCGAGCTCCGCCCCGGCCGCCAGGGTGCCCGTGTGCTCGCCGTCGATCGCGATGTCGACCGGCTCGCGGTCGGCGGCGTTGCCGACGTGGAGCACGTCTTCGGGGGCGACGACCAGGGCGCGCGCGGTGAGCGAGTGCGGCGCCACGTAGGAGACGACGTAGCCCTCCACACCCCAGGCGAGGATCGGGCCCTGGTTGGCGAGGTTGTAGCCGGTCGAGCCGACCGGCGTGGCGGCGACGAGGCCGTCGCAGCGCACGTGGCCGACCTCCTCGCCGGTGATCCGGTAGCTCAGCTCGGCGACCCGCTCGTGCGGGCGGCGCAGGATGCCGATGTCGTTGAGGGCGACCCGCCGCTCGCCCTCGACCTCGACCCCGAGCCCCGGAAGCTCGATCGTCTCTGTCTCGCCGGCGAAGGCGCGCCGCATCCCCTCGGCCGCGTCGCCGCGCTCGACCGCGGCGAGGAAGCCGACGGTGCCGAAGTTGACCCCGAAGACGGGCACGCCGCTGCCCGCGAAGTGGCGCAACGCGTGGAGGATCGAGCCGTCGCCGCCGAGCACCAGGCAGAGGTCGGGCTGGCGGGGCAGCGACTCGACCGTCTCGACCCCGGCGGCGGCGTCGCCGTGCTTGCCGATCTCGGACTCTGTGGCGAGCAAGCGCCAGCCCGCCCCCTCGGCGGCGGCCACGGCGAGCCGCACCGCCTCGGTCGTCGCCGGCGGGTGCGAGTGGGTGAGCAGGACGGCGACGCGCTCGCTCACGGGTCCACCTCCAAGGCGGCGGCCTCGGGGTCGGTCAGCGGCTCGCCCTCCCCACCGCACCAGACGAAGGTCTCGCGGTTGCCCTTCGGCCCAGGCAGGCCCGAGGAGGCAAAACCCCGTACCGGCAGACCGAGCTCAGCGGCGGCACCGGCGACAGCGAGGATCGCCTCGCGCCGGTCGGCGGCGTCGCGGACCACGCCCTTCTTGACCCGCTCGCGACCGAGCTCGAACTGGGGCTTGACCATCGCCAGGACCTCGCCCCCCGGCGCCATGCAGGAGGCGACCGCGGGCAACACCTTGGCCAGCGAGATGAAGGAGACGTCGACGGTGGCGAGGCCGGGCGCGAAGGGCAGTTCGGCCGGGGTCAGGGCGCGGGCGTTCTGGCGCTCGATCACGGTCACGCGGGGATCCTCGCGCAGGCGCTGGTCGATCTGGCCGTAGGCGACGTCGAGGGCGACGACCCGGGCGGCGCCGCGCTGCAGGAGGCAGTCGGTGAAGCCGCCGGTCGAGGCGCCGACGTCGAGGCAGTCGCGGCCGGCGACGTCGAGGCCGAGCGCGCCGAGCGCGTTGTCGAGCTTGATGCCGCCGCGGGAGACGAAGCGGGCGCCGCCGATGACCCGCAGATCGGCCTCGGGATCGACCGGTTGGCTCGGCCGCAGGGCCACCGGGCCGTCCTCGCCGACCCTGACCTCGCCCGCCCGCACCGCAGCGGCGGCCGCGGAGCGTGAGGGAAAGAGGCCCCGCTCGGCCAGAACCGCGTCTATCCGCGCTTTAGAGCCCATCTCGCCGTGGGAACGGTACAACCGTCCAGGCAGGGCCATGGGAAACCCTTGCCAGATGTTTACCGGGACCTTAGAATTGGGTATCAGAATCGATCAAGCGATCCACCAGTCGCCTGTTGTCGGGTCTCTGTGACTCGACTCACACACAAATCGCACGTATGTTCGTATCTTGATTCAAGGATTCATGAGAGAGGATCGATAAGGGCTTAACGAGACTTCTTGGCTGGCTCGGCGCCGCCCATATGGCGAGTTGACTCCCATCAGCTCTCCCCCGCGGCACATTCAGGGCCAACCTACCTCCCACGGATCCACATATATAGAGATACATATCTCTCCTCCCTGTAGTAACCCCAGAAACGCCTCGCCTCCCCGGCGGGGCGTTTTCTGTTGGGCTGGAGGTCAGCGTGGGATGAGCTGGAGGAGGGGGATCGTGCGGCCGACTTGGGCGGCGCGGCGGCGGTACTCGGCCGAGGGTGGGTAGAAAGTGGTCGGCTAAATCCCAGAGGCGCTGCTGGGTCGGCTCGTCCTCGATCGGCGCGGCCGTGAACTGCTGTGGTTCGAACTTGACGGCGGGGTCCGCGAGGGCGTTCCGGAACCAGAACGGGTCGTCGGGGAGGCCTGCCTTGAAGGGGATGACGGTCACGCACTCGCCGTCGTGGAAGTAGATGACGACGCGGCGGTGGCGCTTCCCGTTGCGGGCGTCGCGAGTCTCGATGACGCCGACTGGGAATGGGGCAGCGAGGCGAAGCGGCCGCCGGTGAGCCACATCAGGATCGGGACCAGGCGCCAGGCGGTGAGCTGGAACGGCTTCCCGCCCTCCGTCGTCACGACCGCGGGCCGGCTCATCTGGCGGAGCATTGCTTGCCGGAAGGCGCTCTGGGGAGCACCGGGGTCAACGTGGGGCAGGTTGCGCTGGAACGCCATCAGAACCTCCGATCGGTCGGGCGCGGGGGGCATAATGGGGACATGACGCGCGGACGGGGGATGGTCGCGACGGCGATCGCGACGGTGTTGCTGCTCTTGGCGATGGCGCCTGCGGACGAGCGCATGCAGGACACGGGCGGGCCGGGAATCGTCCCCTTCGAGCTGACCGGCGGCCAGGACCGAGCCGACGAGATCATGGCCGAATGGGGCGAGGAGGGCCAGGACGCGGCCCGCGAGTCGCTCTGGATCGACTTCGCCTTCCTACTCGCCTACGGCGCCTTCCTCACCCTCGCACTCGCCGCCACCCGCGACCTGGCGCTCGAGCGGGGCTGGCGCCGGCTCGCCTCGATCGGCCGCTTCGTCGTCACCTTCGGCGCGCTCGTCGCCGGCTTCGACGCACTGGAGAACATCTGCCTTCTGCTCACCCTCGACGGCGCCGGCGCGGCCTTCCCCGTCCTCGCGACGATCTTCGCCAGCATCAAGTTCGCCCTGCTCGCCGCCGCGATCCTCTACCTGCTCGCCGGCCTGGCGATGCGGCTGCGGCCGCGCGACCCCGTTACGCCCTAGCGCGCCTAAGGGATTTCCGCGGCGTCGGCGGGGTCCATCGGGTGGAGCTCGCCCCTGGTCAGCGCCTCGGTGCGGAGGTGGGCGACCTCGCCGTACTCGGGCGAGCCGATCATGTCGAGGAAGGCCTGCCGGGTCGGGTACTCGACCAGAGCGACCATGTCCCAGGACTCGTCGCCCAGCAGCACGGTCGCGGGCTCTCCGGCGAAGACGATCCGCCCACCGGCCTTCTCCAGCAGCGGGGCGACGGCGACGCCGTATTCCATGTAGCGATCGCGGCCGCCGTCGGGCTCGAAGGCGAGCAGGTTCAGCATCACGACCGGCTTGCCGTCGTCGGCGCGGCCGTTGAAGGCGGCGAACCCCTCCTGGTTCGGCCGCTCCGGTAGCGCCGAGGTGTCTACGCCGGGTCCCCGGTCGACTCGAAGAGCTTGCCGGCGCGGATCCGCTTGGCCATGTCGGCCGATTCCTCGCGGTAGGCGCTGCCGTCCTCGAACTCGATCGCCGGGAATTTCTTCTGGCCAGAGATCTGGTCCAGTTCCGTGCGCTTGCCCGGCCGCAGCGGGCCCTTGACGACCTCGTACTCGATCCCCTGCTCGTCGAGCGCCTTCTGCACGCGCCAACACGGATGCGAGTTCATCTTCGCCCACATCAGGGAGCAGCGATGGAGTTTGACCGCCATGGGCGCCCACCCTAACCGGACAGCGCGTAATGGGCAACCCGAGTATTCGATTGGCCTGATCGAGCCTGGGTAGCCTCAGGGTTGACAGGTGACTAGTTGGTCACCTATTATCCGGTCATGGACGAGGTGTTCAAGGCCCTGGCCGATCCGTCGCGGCGGACGTTGCTCGACGCCCTCTTCGAGGAGGACGGGCAGACGCTGGGCGCCCTGGAGGAGCGACTGCCGATGACCCGGTTCGGCGTGATGAAGCACCTCAAGGTGCTGGAAGGCGCCGGCCTGGTGGTCAGCAAGCGGCGCGGTCGCGAGAAGCTGCACTTCCTCAACCCCGTCCCGATTCGGCTCGTCCACGACCGCTGGGTGAGCAAGTACGCCGAGCCCTGGGCCGCCGGCCTCAGCGAGCTCAAACACGACATCGAGGAGGAACCAACGATGGAGAAGGTCTTCGAGATCTACATCAAGACGACGCCGGAGCGCCTCTGGGAGGCGATCACCGACAGCGAGCTGCGCCAGAAGTACAGCTTCGGGGTCGGGGTCGAGTCCGACTGGAAGCCGGGCTCGCCCTACAAGGCCAAGCACGCCCAGGCGGGCATCGCGATCAGCGCGGGCGAGAACCTCGAGGTCGACCCCCCGCGCCGCCTCGTGCAGAGCTTCACCGCGCTCTGGAGCGACCAGGTGAAGTCCGAAGGAACCTCGCGGGTGACCTGGGAGATCGAGCCGATCGGCAGCTCCTGCCGGCTGACCGTCACCCACGACCAACTGCGCGAGGGCGCCAACGACGAACTGTTCGGCGGCTGGCCGATGATCCTCTCCGGGCTCAAGACTTTGCTGGAGAGCGGCGAGCAGCTCGACACGCCGGGATCGCTGCGTTATTCCGGAGCGGTATAGCCTGCGGGGCATGGAGGGGGCAGCCAACGGCAGCAGGGAGTTCTCGGTCGTCGTTTTCGGCGTCAGCGGGATCGCTGGGCGCAGCGTCGCCGCCTACCTGGCTGAACGCTCGTCCGAGGTCGGCGCCACCTGGGCCGTCGCCGGTCGCGATCCCGCAAAGATCGAGCGCGTGCTCGCCGAGATCGGCGTCAGCGCCCCGGAGATGATCGTCGCCGACGCCGGCGACCCCGCCTCGCTGGCGGCGATGGCGAAGCGGACCAAGGTCGTGCTCAACCTGGTCGGCCCCTACACCCTCTACGGGGCGCCGGTGGTCGAGGCCTGCGTCGACAACGGCGCCCACTACGTCGACCTGACCGGCGAGATCCCCTTCGTCCGCCGCATGATCGACGCCCATCACGAGCGCGCCGCGGCAGCCGGGGTGAAGGTCGTCCAGGTCAGCGGCTTCGAGGCCCTGCCACCGGACCTCTCGGTGCTGCTCGCCGCCGAGGAGGCGCGCAAGCGCTGGGACGAGGAGCTCGCCGAAGCCGACCTGCTCGTCACCACTCAGCAGCCGCGCGGGCGGATCGGCCTCTCCGACATGGTCTCCGGCGGCACCATGCAGAGCATGGCCGAGGTCGTTGGCGACGAGGGCGCCGAGATGGTCACCGACCCGGCGATGCTGATCACCGACGAGGCACTGGCCGCGGCGGTGCGCGAGCGCAGCCCGATCGTCCTCGCCCCCCGCGCCAACGCCCGCGGCGACGCGGTCGCGCCGATGACCCCCGCCCCCTTCATCAACCCGGCGATCATCCAGCGCACCAACGCGCTCGAGGCCGCCCGCCGCGGCGCCGAGCCGGTCCCCTTCCGCTTCCGCGAGGGCGTCGCGATCCCCGGCGGGAACGCATCCCTGCCCGCGCGCTACCTCGCCGCCGCCCTGCTCAGCGCCAGCCAGATCGGCTTCCGGGCGCTGGCCCGGGCGCGCCCTTCGGTCCGCAAGCGCTTCGCCGACGGGCTGCGCCGCCTCTTCCCCCAGTCCGGCTTCGGCCCGACCGGCGAGCGCCTCCACGACTGGTCCTGGCAGGTCGCGGTCGAGGCCCGCACGGTCGGCGGCCACCACCTGCGGGTCGACGTCGACGCCGACGGGCACCCCGGCTACCTCGCCACGTCGCGCATGTTCGCCGAGGCCGGCCTGCTGCTGGCCGAGGACGGCGCCACGCCGGAGCCCTGCGGCTGCCTTACCCCCGGCGCCGCGCTCGGCACCGCCAGGATCGAGCGCTTCGAGCGCGCCGGCCTGCGCTTCGCCGTCACCTCCTGAGACAGCCTCACGCGTTTGCTCTGAAATAGAGGGAGAACGCGTTGAAATTTCGCCGCTCGAATGCGGGCAGCGGTCCGCCTGCCAGCGGACCTGCATATCCAGAGATACGCCACCTTCTCTCCCTGTAGTAACCCCAGAAACGTCCGCGAAAGCGGGGTCGATTCCGTTGCAACCAAGAAGGCTGCCGCAGGCTAACCGATAGCGCGCTTTGATGCAAGCGCTGTGGAAATCCCGTTAACGAGCCCGGCCGGCGCCTAGCGCAGGACGGGCTCGCCGGAGCGCAAGGCGGCCAGCACGCGCTCGGCCACGGCCTCGCCGGTGAGGCCGACCTCCTCGCGCAGGAGGGCCGGCTTTCCGTGCGTGACGTAGCGGTCGGGGAGGCCGATCCGCATCACCCGCGCCCGCTCCTCGGAGCCCTCGGCGAAGGAGTCCTCGAGGTGCTCGAGCACCGCCGAGCCGAAGCCGCCGGGCAACACGTTCTCCTCGATCGTCACGATCAAGTCGTGGTCGCGCGCCAGCCGCTCGAGCAGCTCTGCGTCGAGCGGCTTGGCGAAGCGCGCGTCGGCGACGGTCGGCCGCAGGTCGTGTGCGGCGAGGGCCTCGGCCGCGCCCAGCGCCACCGAGACCCCGAAGCCGAAGCCGAGCAGGGCCACCCGCTCGCCGCCGGCCAGCAGCTCTCCGCTGCCGATCGGGATCTCCTTCGCCACGCTGGGCAGCGCCACGCCCTCGGCCGCGCCGCGCGGGTAGCGCAGCGCCGCCGGGCCGTCGTGGGCGATCGCCGTGCGCAGCATGTGGACCAGCATCGCCTCGTCGCGCGGCGCCATCACGACGACGTTCGGCAGCGGCCGGAAGTAGGAGACGTCGAAGGCGCCGTGGTGAGTCGGCCCGTCGTCGCCGACCAGGCCCGCCCGGTCCATCGCGAAGGTGACGTCGAGCTCCTGCAGGCAGACGTCGTGGATGATCTGGTCGTAGGCGCGCTGGAGGAAGGTCGAGTAGATCGCGCAGACCGGCTTCGCCCCCTGCAGCGCCAGCCCGGAGGCGAGCAGGACCGCGTTCTGCTCGGCGATGCCGACGTCGTAGTACTGCTCGGGGACCTCGTCGGCGAGCTTCTGCAGACCGGTCCCCCCCGCCATCGCCGCGGTGATCCCGACCACCCGCCGGTCGCGCTCGGCCTCGGCGACGATCGCCTCGGCGAAGACCTGCGTGTACTGGGGCGGCGCGCCCGCCGCTGGCGGCTTCTCCAGCCGCTCCGGCGCGATCGCCTCCGGCGAGTCCGACTCCTTGACCGGGACCGGCTTCGGTGCCGGCGCACCGTTGACGATGCTCTTCGGCTTGGCGGCGTGCCACTTCTCCATCCCCTCGAGGCCGCCCTCCTCGGCAGGGGCGAAGCCCTTGCCCTTGACCGTGTGGATGTGGACGACGACCGGGCGGTCGGCCTCGAAGGCCTCGCGCAGGGCCTTGCGCAGAGCGCGCACGTCGTGGCCGTCGATCACCCCCATGTAGGCGAGGTCGAGCTCCTCGAAGAAGAGGCCGGGCGCCCAGTACGCCTTGATCGCCGACTTGATCTCCGGCCCCAGCCGTTCAATCCGCTTGCCGAAGCCCAGCGGCAGCTTGGTCAGCCGGTCCTCTACCTCCTCGCGGGCGTGGTAGAGGCGCGGGTTGAGCCGCACCCGGTTGAAGTAGCCCGAGATCGCGCCGACGTTGGGCGAAATCGACATCCCGTTGTCGTTGAGGACGATCACGACCGGCGTCTGCAGGCCGCCGGCCGCGTGCAGCGACTCGTAAGCGACACCGCCGGTCAGGGCTCCGTCGCCGATCACCGCGGCGACCCGGCCGTCCTCGCCGATCCCCTTGCGCATCGCCTCCTTCAGCCCGACCGCGTAGCCGATCGAGGTCGAGGCGTGGCCGGCGCCCATGATGTCGTGCTCGGACTCGGGGATCGAGCAGAACGGCGCCAGCCCCTCGTACTGGCGGATCGTCGACAGCCGCTCGCGGCGGCCGGTGAGGATCTTGTGCGGGTAGGCCTGGTGGCCGACGTCCCAGAGGACTTTGTCGCGGGGCGAGTCGAGCAGGCTGTGCAGGGCGACGGCCAGCTCGCAGGTGCCGAGGTTGGCGCCGAAGTGGCCGCCGATCTCACCGATCGTGTCGATGATGTATGTGCGCATCTCCTGCGCGACCTGCTGCAGCTGCGCGTCGTCGAGCTCGTGCAGGTCGGCGGGGGAGTCGATCGCGTCGAGCAACGTCGCCCCCCCTCGGTCTCGGTCTGGTCTCTGCGGCTTCTCGCTCATTCGTTCCTGGTGAAGATGTAGTCGGCGATGCCTCTCAGGTCGCCGGTCTCTCCGCTTGCCTCCGACAGCGCCGCGATCGCTCGCTCGTGCGACTCGGCCGCCAGTTGACGCGCGCGCTCGAGGCCGAAGTGGCTGACGTAGGTGAGTTTGCCATGTCGCTCGTCGCTGCCGCGGGGCTTACCCAACTGCTCGTCGCTCCCGGTCACGTCGAGGATGTCGTCGACGATCTGAAAGAGGACTCCGAGCTCGCCTGCGAAGCGGCGATAGGGAATTGTCTCAGGTTCGGTGGCATCCTCCAGCGCCAGCACTACCCCGACCGAGGCGGCGATCAACCGGCCCGTCTTGAGCGCGTGCAGGTCGCGCAGCGCCTCGGCGTCGCGCGCGCCTTCGGCGACGTCGACGTACTGGCCGCCGACCATGCCGTCGACGCCGGTCGCCGCGGTCAGCTCGGCCAGCGCCGTGAGCACCCGGGCCGGCTCACCCGGCTGCTCGGCGAAGAGCCGGATCGCCTCGGCGAAGAGGCCGTCGCCGGCGAGGATCGCGACGTCCTCGCCGAACTTGACGTGGGCGGTGGGCTGACCGCGGCGCAGGTCGTCGTCGTCCATCGCCGGCAGGTCGTCGTGGATCAGCGAGTAGGTGTGGATCAACTCGATCGCCGTGGCGGCCGGCAGGTAGCCGGCCGGGTCGGCGCCCAGGGCGCGCGCGGTCGCCAGGGCGAGGACCGGCCGTACCCGCTTGCCGCCGGCCAGCAGCGAGTAGCGCATCGCTTCCTCCAGCCCGGCGGTGGCCGGCGGCGCCGGGAAGCGCAGCCGTCCGAGCTCGGCGTCGACCAGCGCCCGCAGCTCTTCGGGGTAGCTCACCCGCCCGACTCGCGGATGCGCCGGTTCGCCTCCTCGACCGCCTCGCTGGAGAGCTCGGCCGCCTCGTGGGCGAGCTCGGCGGCGCGCTCGTCGCTCGCCTCCTGGCCTTCGAGCTCGGCGGCGATCGCCTGCAGCCGGGTCGAGATCTCGCGCAGCCGCGCCGTGCCCGCCACTCAGCCCACCCCCTGCCGCTCGCGGACGACGGCGCCGAGCACGCCGTTGACGAAGCCGGGCGCGTCGGCGCCGCAGTACTCCTTGGCGATCTCGACCGCCTCGTCGATCGCCACCTCGTGCGGGACGTCGTCCTCGTGCTCGATCTCGTAGAGGGCGACCCGCAGGACGTTGCGCTCCAGCGGCGCGATCCGCTCCAGCGACCAGCCGCGCGAGTGACGGCCGATCAGCTCGTCGAGCTCCTCGCGGTGCGCTTCGACCGCCTCGGCCAGCTCACGGGTGAACGGCCGCGAGTCGGCGAGCATCTCGTCCAAGGGACGGCCGGTGACGTCGCGCTGGTAGCAGGCGAAGACGGCGTCGCGGCGCTGGTCGGATCGGCGCATCGGCCTATTCTCGCGCTTCGGGCGGCGCTGCCTTAGGTTCTAAGCCCGCGAGACGTACTCGCCGGTACGCGTGTCGACGCGGATGGTCTCGCCCTCGTTAATGAAGAGCGGAACCTGGACGACGACGCCGGACTCCAGGGTGGCGGGCTTGTTGCCGCCGCCCGAGGCGGTGTCCCCCTTGACGCCCGGCTGGGTCTCGGTGACCCTCATCTCGATCGCGCTCGGCACCTGCACGTCGCTGGGCCGTTCGTCGACGAAGAGCACGTCGACCTCGGCGTTGGGGAGCACCCAGCGCATCGCCTCGCCGGCGACCGCGCTCGGGATCTCGATCTGCTCGTAGTCCTGGCTGTCCATGAAGACAGCCGCCTCGCCCGAGTCGTAGAGGTACTGCATCTTGCGCGACTCGGTGTGGACCGGCCTGAACTTCTCGCCGGCACGGAAGGTTTTGTCCTGGACCGAGCCGTCCTCGAGCTTGCGCAGCTTGGTCCGCACGAAGGCGCCGCCCTTGCCCGGCTTGACGTGCTGGAACTCGACGATCTTGAAGACCGAGCCGTCGATCTCTATGTGGCTGCCGTTCTTGAACTGGTTGGTGGAGATCACGGCGGCGAATCCTAGATGGCCGAGGGCGTCGACGGCAGCCTCTAACCTTTGAGGGGGCCTGGGAGATGAAGAGAGCGCTGGGGACAATCGCCGCACTTGCCGTCACGCTGCTGGCCGTCGTGCCCGCGGCGGCGAGCGCCGAACAGACGCGGGAAACCTACAAAGCGCAGGTCGAGCCGATCTGCGAAGCGAACCGGGAGGCGAACGAGCGGATCATGGCCGGCGCCCGCCAGCGGGTCAACAGGGGCGACCTGGAGACGGCGGGCAAGCAGTTCATCGCCGCCTCGGGCTCGGTCAGCACGATGGTCAAGAAGCTCGCCACGGTGCCGCCGCCGGTCGGCGACGAACACCGCATCAGCCGCTGGCTGAAGATGATCCGGCTGTTGAAGACGCGCCTTCACAACGTCGGCAAGTACTTCAAGGCGGACGAAGAGATCAAAGGCACGCACGAGTCGATCCTCGCCGAACGCGCCGGCCTCTCGGCCAACAACATCAGCATCGTCTTCCACTTCCGCGCCTGCCGCTTCAACCGCGTGGGCTGAGCGCCGACGCCGACCGAGCGCTCGTCGCTCACTCCGCGGCGCTTGCGCCGGTGCTCGTGGTGAGGGTGGAGGCGGCCCCGCCCGAGAGGACGCGGCGGGTCAGGCTCGGGGCGAGGATGCGCGCCACCGCAGCCAGCGCGTAGGGACGCGGCACGTAGCGCTCGGCCTTGCCGCGCAGGCCGGTGTCGACGATCGCCTCGGCGACCTTCTCCGGCTTGGAGACGGTCCAGCGGGTGAGGGCGCTTTCGCGCAGCTCGGTGGCCGGGAAGCCCTCGGTGGCGATGAAGCCAGGTAGGACCATGCCCACGTGTATCCCGTGCGGCCGCTCCTCAGCGTAGAGCGAGTCGGTCCAGCCGACGAGGGCGAACTTGCTCGCCGAGTAGGCGCCGGTCCGCGCCCGCGAGACGCGTCCCGCGGTGCTGGCGACATTGACGATCGCGCTCGGCGCCGAGTCGCGCAGCAGCGGCAGCAGCGCCTCGGTGAGGCGCACGACCGCTTCGAAGTTGAGGTCCATGTGGCGCTGCACGTTCTCGTGGCCCAGCTCGGCGAAGGACCCGCGCCAGGCGGCGCCGGCGTTGTTGACGAGCAGCGTCAGGTGGCCGCCGTGCCGCTCGGCGACGTGGGCGCGCACCTGCTCGGGGGCGTCTTCCTCGGTCAGGTCGACCGCGAGCCAGCTCGCCGGGCAGGGCAGCGACTCGGCCAGCGCCCGCAGCCGCTCGCCGCGGCGGGCGACGAGGATCAGCTCGGCCCCGGGCTCGCGGGCAAGCCGCTTGGCGGCCGCCTCGCCGATGCCGCTCGAGGCGCCGGTGATCAAGATCGTCGCTCGGCTCTGCCCCACTTCAAGAACGCTAACCGAAACCCGGGCGACGGACATTTGTTTGAGTCGACATACTGCCCGACCCTGTGACCGAGATCCCCTCACTACTCGACAAACTGCTTCGCGTTGGAGCGCCCTCCGGCCACGAGGCCCCGGCCGCCGCGATCTGGCGCGAGGAAGCCTCCTTCGCCTCACTGGACACCGATGGGCTCGGCTCCTCGATCGCCCGCATCGGGGACGCCGCGCCGCTGCTCGCCGTCGTCGGCCACATCGACGAGATCGGTCTCGTCGTCACCCACATCGACGAGAAAGGCTTCCTCTGGTTCGCCCCGATCGGCGGCTGGGACCCGCAGATCCTGGTCGGCCAGCGGGTTGCGGTGCGCGGTCGTGAGGGCCTCGTCCCCGGCGTCGTCGGCCGCAAGCCGATCCACCTGCTCGAGCCCGAGCAGCGCAAGAAGGTGGTCGAGCTCAAGGGCCTGCACATCGACGTCGGCGCCGCCGACCGCGACGAGGCCGCCGGCCTGATCCGCATCGGCGACCCGGTGACGATCGCCGCCGAGCCGCAACCGCTGGCCGGCGACCGCCTTGCCTCGCGGGCGATGGACAACCGGCTCGGCGCCTACGTCGCCCTGGAGGCGCTGCGCCGCTGCCACGAGCGCGACTCGCTCAGCGGCAGCTTCGCCGCCGTCGCCGCGGTCCAGGAGGAGATCGGCCTCTTCGGCGCGCGCACCTCGGCCTTCCACCTGCAGCCCGACCTCGCCGTCGCGATCGACGTCACCCACGCCACCGACGCACCCGGCGTCGACGAGAAGGAGGTCGGCAGCCACCCACTCGGCTCCGGCCCGGCGATCGGCCGCGGCTCGACCCTCTCCCCCAAAGTCTTCGAGCTGCTGGTCGAGACCGCCGAGGAGGCGGGGATCGAGCACACGATCTCGGCCAGCGGCCGGGCGACCAGCACCGACGCCGACGCGATCCAGATCTCGCGCGCGGGCATCCCCACCGGCCTGGTCTCGATCCCGCTGCGCTACATGCACTCGCCGGTCGAGCTGGTCGACCTCGGCGACGTCGAGGCGACGGTCGAGCTGGTCGCCGCCTTCGCCGCGCGCCTGCGCGAGGGCGTCGACCTCAGTCGCTGAGACCTGCATCCACCGCCTATTACGCGGTCGATGCAGGTTTCGTCAGTTGGGGCTGACAGCAACCTGGTCGCGGCCGCCGGCCTTGGCCAGGTAGAGCGCCGCGTCCGCCTGTTCGACCAGGTCGTCGGTGTCGAGCGGGCCGTGCCCGGAGACGGCGACGCCGATGCTGATCGTCACCCCGACCCCGGCCGGGCGGCGTTCGCCGACCGTCCTCCGCAGTCGCTCGGCGATCCCGACCGCGTCCTCCCGGGTCGCCCCGGGCAGGACGACGAGGATCTCCTCGCCGCCGACGCGGTAGATCGAGTCGCCGGCGCGCAGCACCGAGCGCATCGTGCTGGCGACCTCGCGCAGCACGGCGTCGCCGGTGGCGTGGCCGAGCCGGTCGTTGACCCGCTTGAAGTGGTCGAGGTCGCAGAGCAGCAGCGCGTGCGAGTTGCCCTTCGCGATCCCGCCGGGCTGGCCGTCGAGCTCGCCGAGCCGCTGCTCGAGCGCGCTGCGGTTGAAGAGACCGGTGAGCGGGTCGAGCGTCGAGCGGCGGCGGTGGACCCGGTCGGAGGCGACGACGGCGCCGGAGAGGATCACGGTGCAGAGGACAAGCGCCGTGGCGGCGATCACCTGCTGGTTGTAGGCGGCCGCGGTGGCGGCGTCGAGCCCGTAGGTGCAGGCCAGCATCAGGGCGAGGACGTAGAGGGTGCCGAGCACGACGCCGCGCGTCTCGAAGCGGGCGCCGAGCGTCACCGCCGGCAGCGCGAAGAGCATCAGCGCCGGGCTTTCGGCGCCGCCGGTCATCGCCACCGCGGCGGCGAGCAGCAACGGCAGGATCCCCCAGGCGGCGGCGATCCAGGCCGCCGGGTGGGCGCTGCGCTTCATGAGGTGGTCGGCGACGGTGAAGCCGACCGGGGCGATCGCGAGCGGGATCAGCCAGGCCCAACCGACCTCCGCGGAGACCGAGAGCAGGGCGATGGCGAGGATGGCGAAGGTCGCGCGCTGGTACGGCCGCAGCCGTATCTGCATGTCGAGCAGGCGCTCGCGGCGGGCATCGTCGCGGATCGCGGCGAGCGACTCCTGTGGGAAGGCTGCGTTCACCGGACCGACATCGGCTCCGGCGATCAGCGACTTTCGGTCTGCACCTACTCGACCAGTTGCAGATCTTTGGGCAAGCCGCTGAAGTTGCGGCAGCCCGTGGCCGTCACCGCGACCAGGTCCTCGATCCGCACGCCAAGCTCGCCGGGCAGGTAGACGCCCGGCTCGATCGTCACCACTTCATCCGCCGCCAGCGTGTCCTCGGAGCGCGGCGAGACGTGCGGGCCCTCGTGCACCTCGAGGCCGACGCCGTGGCCGAGCCCGTGACCGAAGCGCTCACCGTGACCAGCGGCCTCGATCGCCTCGCGGGCGGCGGCGTCGAGCGCCTTGCCACCGATCCCGGCGGCGACCGCGTCGAGCGCCGCCGCCTGCGCGGAGCGAACCAGCTCGTAGACCGCGCGGGCGGCCTCCCCCGGCTCGCCGACGGCGAAGGTGCGGGTGCCGTCGGAGCAGTAGCCGTCGAGCTTCGCGCCCATGTCGAAGACGACCAGATCACCGGGGGCGATCACCCGCTCGCCCGGCTCGGCGTGCGGCAGCGCCCCGTTGGGGCCGGCGGCGACGATCGCCGGGAACGAGGGGTCGCCGCCCAGCTCGCGGATCCGCGCTTCGGCGGCGCGCGCGACGTCGCGCTCGCTGCGGCTGCCGAGGCCGCGCTCGAGGCTCCAGCGCCAGACCTCGTCGGCGAGCTCCGCGGCGGCCCCGATCGCCGCCAGCTCCCCGGCGTCCTTGACCCGGCGCAGCTTCTCGACCGCCCCGCCCGCGGCGACCATCTCGACCCCCTCGCCGAGTTTCGCCTTCAGCTTCTCCAGCAGGCGGACGGCCATGTGATCGTCCTCGAAGCCGACCCGGCCGGAGAGGCGCGCCGCGATCCCGCCGAGCCAGTCGTCGGTGATCGTGATCACCTCCCAGCCCTCGACCTCGGCCTCGGCGCGCTCGGTGTAGCGAAAGTCGGTGAGGAAGAGACGGGTCTCGGGACCGCAGACGCAGGCGCCGTTGGTGCCGCCGAAGCCGGTCAGGTAACCGACGTTGACCAGGTTGGTGACCAGGAAGAGGTCGAGCTCGGGCTCGGCGAGCGCCGCCGCCAGCCGGTCTCCGCGGCCCTTCATCCGCCCGAGACGCCGAGGTGGCCGGCGAGGACCTCGAGCGCGTCGCGGTAGCCGTCGGGCCCCTTGCCGGAGATCTTCTCCAGGACCAGGCCGTCGAAGACCGAGACCCGGCGCCAGTCGTCGCGCGACTCGACGTCGGAGAGGTGGACCTCGACCGCCGGCAGGCGGGTCAGCTCGAGCGCGTCGGCGATCGCCCGGCTGTAGTGGGTCCAGGCGCCGGCGTTGATGATGATCGAGTCGGCCAGCTCCGGCGCCCGGTGCAGGTATTCGGCGAACTCACCCTCCGAGTTGGTCTGGAAGAAGATCGCCTCGAGGTCGAGCTCGCGGGCCGAGCGCTGAATCCGGAACTCGAGCTCGCTGAGCGAGAGGCCGCCGTAGATCGAGGCGTCGCGCCGCTCGAGCACGTCGAAGTTGACGCCGTGCAGGACGGCGACCCGGTTGTGGGAGCTGCTCACGCGTACAACTCCATCACAACCTCCCTGACGGAGCCGGGATCGACGAGCTGCCCGGTGCGCGGCTCGCCGGGCTCGGCGAGCAGGACGAAGCCGACGCCGGCCGCGGTGCGCTTCTTGTCGCGCTGCAGGGCGGCGAGGATCTCGTCGGCGTCGATCTCGGCGTCGAGCTCGACCGGCAGGCCGTGGCGACGGAGGATCTCCCCCACCTCGGCGCGCAGCTCCCCGGCGCCGGAGAGGCGCAGGGCGGCGAGCAGGCCGAGGCCGATCGCCTCGCCGTGGCGGTAGCGGGCGTAGCCACTCGCCGCCTCGATCGCGTGGCCGACCGTGTGGCCGAGGTTGAGCACCTGGCGCAGGCCGGCATCGCGCTCGTCGGCGGCGACCACCTCGCACTTGTAGCGGGCGCAGGCAAAGACGACGTCGCCGAGCTCGCCGGGGTCGAGCGATCCGAGCAGGCGCACCCGCTCCCAGAGGGCGCCGCCGGCCAGCAAGCCGGTCTTCAGCGCCTCGACGAAGCCCGCCGCGAGCTCCTCGCCGGGCAGGGTCTCCAGGGTCGCGGTGTCGGCGATCACGGCCGCCGGCAGGTGGTAGGCGCCGGCGTAGTTCTTGCCCTCGGGCAGGTCGACGCCGGTCTTGCCGCCGTAGGCGGAGTCGACCTGGGCGACCAGGGTGGTCGGCACCTGGACGACGGGGACGCCGCGCTGGTAGGTGTGGGCGCAGAAGCCGGCGAGATCGCCGACGACGCCGCCGCCGAGCGCGATCAACTGGTCCTCGCGGGTCATCCCGGCGCGGGCCAGCTCGCGCAGCACGCGCTCCGCTTCGGCCATCGTCTTCGCCGTCTCGCCGGGCGCGACCTCGACCCGCGCGACGAGCGGCTCGGCCCGGTCCGCGTAGAGGCCGCCGACGGCGGTGTCGGTGACGCAGAAGCGGGGCTTCTCGTCCGGCCAGCAGCCGACGTCGAGCAGGCCGGGGCCGACGTAGACCGGGTACTCGCCCGAGGAGCTCGCCGCCCAGAGCATCTTGGTCCCGGCCGGCAGCTCGGCAAGTCCCATGATCGAGGGCAGGGCGCGGCCGATCCGGCCGCGCTCGCCGGGCAGGATCACCGCGTCGGCAAGACCCTCGTAGAGCGGCAGCCGCGTCGCCAACAGCTCGGCGACATGCTCGGCGCTACGCGCCAGGGGTCGGCCGCTGCCCTCGATCCGCCGCCAGGCCTCGGCGGCGTCGATCTGCAGCCAGACGACGGTGTGGCGGTCGAGCGCCGCGCGCACCCGCTCGGCAAGCACGCTGCCGCCACCGAGCGCGATCGCGCCGCCGTCGGCCTCCTCGAGCAGGGCGCCGACCACCTCGGCCTCACGTGCCCGGAAGCCCTCCTCCCCGCGCTGCTCGAAAGCGTCGGCGATCGGCATCCCCAGCTCGCGCGCCATCACATCGTCGACCTCGGTGGTCTCGAGGCCGGCCTCGCGGGCGGCGGCGAGCGCCGTCGACTTGCCGGCACCCATGAAGCCGATGAAGACGATCGCCGGCTGGCTCACGCCCTCACCCTCGCCAGTCGATGCGCTTCTTGTAAGCCTCGACCGCGGCGAGGACGTCGTCGATGTGGTCGCCGCCGAACTTTTCCCGGTAGCAGCGGGCGAGGGTCAGGCAGACCATCGCCTCGCCGACCACGGCGGCGGCGGGCACCACGGTCGAGTCGGTGCGCTCACGCAGCGCCTGGGCCGGCTGCTTGGTCGCCGTGTCGACCGAGCGCAGCGGCTTGGTCAGGGTCGAGATCGGCTTGATCGCGGCCCGCACCGAGAGCGGCATCCCGTTGGTCATCCCGCCCTCGAGGCCGCCGGCGTGGTTGGTTTCGCGGAAGAAGCCGTCCTTCTCCGACCAGAAGATCTCGTCGTGGGCCTCGGAGCCGGGGCGGCCGGCGACGTTCCAGGCCTCGCCGATCGAGACGCCCTTGACCGACTGGATCGAGGCGACCGCACCCGCCAGCTGGCCGTCGAGCCGCTCCTCCCAGGAGATGTGCGAGCCGAGCCCAGGGACGAGGCCGAAGGTCAGCACCTCGAAGCTGCCGCCGAGGCTCTCGTTGGCCTTGCGCAGGCGGTTGATCTCGGCGACCATCGTCGCGCTCGCCTCGGGGTCGAGGCAGCGCACCGGGTCGTCGTCGACGGCGTCGAAGTCAGCCGGGGTCAGCCCTTCACGCTCGCTCGCCTTGACCGAGGCGATCTGGGTGACGTGGCTGTGGACGCTGACACCGAGCGCGCTGAGGAAACCGCGGGCGACCGAGCCGGCGGCGACCCGGGCGGCGGTCTCGCGGGCGCTGGCCCGCTCGAGCACGTTGCGGACGTCGTCGTGGCCGTACTTCCAGATGCCGACCAGGTCGGCGTGGCCGGGGCGTGGCAGGTGCACCTCGTCGACCTCGGCCTCGACCGGCCAGGGGTTCATCCGCTCCTCCCAGTTGGCGTAGTCGCGGTTGGCGACGAGGACGGCGATCGGGCCACCCATCGTGCGGCCGTGGCGGACGCCGGAACGGACCTCCACCGTGTCGGTCTCGATCTTCATCCGGCCGCCGCGGCCGTGGCCGAGCTGGCGGCGCGCCATGTCGCGGTCGAGCGCCTCGCGATCGAGCTCCAGCCCCGCCGGCATGCCCTCGACGATCGCGGTCAGCCCCGGACCGTGCGACTCCCCCGCCGTGGTGAAGCGAAAGCGCGTGCTCATCGCGGCAAGGCTATCGGCGGGCGGCGCGGGCGGCTGCGCGCATCGTCTCCAGCGGGGCCTCGCGCCCGGTCCAGATCTGCAGCGAGAGGGCGCCCTGGCGAACCAGCACCTCGATCCCGTCCACGACGGTCGCCCCCACCGCCGAGGCGGCGGCGAGCAGCTCGCTGGGGCGCTCGCCGTAGACGAGGTCGACGACGGTCTGCCCCGCCCCGAAGCCATCGGGCCGCAGGGGCAGCTCGGCGAAGGGGTCCTCGCCAGAGAGGCCGACCGCGGTGGTGTTGACGATCAGCTCGTAGCCGTCCTGCCCGGGTGACTCGACAACCGCCCCGCCCAGCTCCTTGCAGAGGTTGCGCGAGCGCAGCGCGGTGCGGTTCCAGACCTCGACCCCGGCGCCCTCGCGGACCAGCGCCCAGACGACCGCCCGGGCGGCACCGCCGGCGCCGAGCACCAGTGCCCGTTGCCCCGCGGGGGGCCCGGGGAGCGCGTCGAGCAGGCCCCGCGCGTCGGTGTTGTCGGCGCGGATCTCGCCGTCGGCGAGACTCAGCGTGTTGGCGGCGCCGATCTCGCGCGCGGTCTCGGAGAGCGAGTCGGCGAGCGCCAGCGCCGCGCCCTTGTGGGGGACGGTGACGTTGGCGCCGGCGAACCCCTCGCCAGACATCCCCCGCACCCGCCCCTCGAAGCGGTCGGGGGCGACGTCGATCGCCTCGTAGGACCACTCGCCCGCCAACCCCAGCTCGGCCAGCGCCGCGCCGTGCATCGCCGGCGAGCGCGAGTGCCCGACGGGGTGGCCGAGGACGGCAAGCCGCTTCATTCTTCGCAGGTGTCCGGCGATTCGCCGCCGGCCGCTTCGCGCGCTTCGTTGTAGCGGGCGACGTCTTCCTGGAACTCAGCGTCGGCGTTGGAGAAGGCGTGCTCGCCGCAGGTACCGGGCTTGACCACGTAGTAGAGATAGTCGACGTCGGCGGGCCGGGCGGCGGCTTCGAGCGAGGCCAGGCCGGGGCTGGAGATCGGGCCCGGGGGCAGGCCGGCGTTGACCCGCGTGTTGTAGGGCGAGTCGGTGGCCAGCTCGGATTCGGTCAGCGGCTGGGTGTAGTTGCCGGTGGCGAAGCGCACCGTGGCGTCGATCCCGAGCGGGATCCCTTCGTGCAGCCGGTTGTAGATGACGGCGGCGACCAGCGGCCGCTCCTCTTCCAGCTGCGCCTCCTCCTCGACCATCGAGGCGATCGTCACCACGTCGCGCTCGGTCAGGTTCTTCGAGCGCGCGTAGCGCATGTCGACGCCGGCCATGCGCTGTTCGAAGGTCTGCCGCTGCAGCTGCACGAGGTCGTTGACCGAGGCGCCTTTTTCGAGCTCGTAGGTGTCGGGGAAGAGGAAGCCCTCCTGGCCCTTGCTGGCCTTGAGGTAGTCGCCGCGCAGCCCGGCTTCGCGCGCCAGCTCGGCGGTCTGGGCGCGGCTGTAGCCCTCGGGGATCGTCAGCGTGAAGGTGCGCATTTCCGGTTCCGGCGGCGGCGGGTCGTCGCGGCTGGCGTAGACGAGGGCGCCCGCCATCACGGCGCCGGCGAAGAGCACCAACCCGATCACGGCGACGATCCGGCGCCGCCGGTAGACGGCGCGCCCGCGGCGGTCGATCTCAGTCATCGTCCTCGGTCCCTTCGACCGCGGCGAGGCCGGCGAGATAGGCCTGCAGCAGATGCGCCGCGGCAAGTGAGTCGGGGGCCGCGGCTGCGCCGGCGCGCTTGCTCGCCTCCGCCATCCGCGTCGTCAGGCGCTCGTCGTAGGTCTCGACCGGGATGTCGAGCAGGGCTTCCAGTTCGGCGCAGAAGGTACGGGCGAGGGCGGCCTGGGAGCCCTCCTCACCGCTGAGGTGGAGGGGCAGGCCGACGACCACGCGTTCGACCTCGTACTTCTTGACCAGCTCGCTGACCGAGCTCGGCTCGGGCGGTTCGATCACCGGCAGCGGCGTCGCCAGGGTGCCGCTCGGGTCGGAGAGCGCGCAGCCGATCCGCGCGGTGCCATGGTCGAGGGCTAGGACCCGCACCTAGGCCAGGGCCCCCTCGATCGCCCCCCGCGCCGCCGCCAGCGCCTCGTCGAGTTTCGCGGCGTCCTTGCCGCCCGCCTGCGCCATGTCGTCGCGCCCGCCGCCGCCGCCGCCAACCAGCGCCGCGCCCTCGCGCACCGCCGTCGCCGCCGAGACGCCGCGCCCCACGGCGCCCTCGCTGACCAGCGCGACCAGACCGACCTTGCCGTCCTCGGCGCCGCCGAGCACGATCGCCGACTCGCCGCCGAGCTTCGAGCGCACCCGGTTGGCGAGCTCGAGCAGCTGCTTCTGGTCGGCCAGGGGGGCGGTCGCCGCGACGACGCCGATCCCCCCTATGTCCCGCGCGCTCGCCACCAGCCGGTCGGCCTCCTCGCCGAGCATCTCCTTGGCCGCCTGCTTGGCACCCTCGCCCGCCTCGCGCAGGCGCTCGGCCGCGCGGCGGGCGCCGGCCAGCGGGTCCTGGGGCGCGCCGAGCAGCTCGCCGACCTCGCGCAGGCGGCCCTCGCTCTCGCGGTACCAGTCGATCGCCGCCGGCCCGGTCAGGGCCTCGACGCGGCGCACGTTGGCGGCGCTCGAGCCCTCCGAGGAGATCTTGAAGATGCCGACCTCGGCGGTGTTGGCGACGTGGGTGCCGCCGCAGAGCTCGCGCGAGACCCCGTCGACCTCGACCACCCGCACCCACTCCCCGTATTTCTCGCCGAAGAGCGCCATCGCCCCCAGCTTCTCGGCCTCGGCGCGCTCCATCTCCAGCCAGCGCACCGGGCGGCTCGCCTTGACCCACTCGTTGACGCGGTCCTCGACGTCGCGCAGCTCCTCGGCGCTGAGCGCCTGGCCGTGGGTGAAGTCGAAGCGCAGCTTGTCGGGGCGGACGGCGGAGCCTGCCTGGCGCACGTGGTCGCCGAGCCGCTCGCGCAGCGCCGCGTGCAGCAGGTGCGTCGCCGTGTGGTTGCGCATCGTCGCGTGGCGGGCCTCGTGGTCCACTTCGACCTCGACCGCGGTGCCGGTCTCCAGCGCGTTCCCATCGCCCTCGACCGCGAGCGCCTGGTCCTCGCCGAGGCGGTAGACGTCGAGGACGCGCGCCTCCCCGCCCTGCCAGCGGACGACGCCGGTGTCGGCGACCTGGCCGCCGCCCTCGGCATAGAAAGGGCTCTCCTCGAGCTTCAGCAGCGCCCGGCCGTTCTCGGCGCTGACCGCGGCGAGGCCGGTGCTGGCACGCAGCGTCTCGTAGCCGACGAAGCGGGTCGGCGGCGCCGTGTCGGCGAAGGCGATCACCCGCTCGTGGCTGCGCTCGGAGCCGTGCGCGGTGGCGGCGCCCATGCGGGCGCGCTGGCGCTGCTCCTCCATCAGCTCGTCGAAGCCGGAGTCGTCGACCGCCAGCCCCTCTTCGGCCAGCAGCTCCCTGGTCAGGTCGTAGGGGAAGCCGTAGGTGTCGTGCAGCTTGAACGCGGCGGCGGCGTCGATCCAGGAGGTCCCCGCCTCTTTCGCCTCGGCGATCAGGCGCTCGAGCAGCTCGGTGCCGCGCTCCAGGGTGCGGCCGAAGCTCTCCTCCTCGTCGCCGACCCAGCGCGCGATCGTCTCGCGCTCGGCGACCAGCTCCGGATAGGCCTCTCCCATCAGCTCGATCGTGCGCTCGGCGAACTGACCGAACCAGGGCGCCTCGAGGCCGAGCGTGCGGCCCTGCTGGATCGCCCGCCGCATGATCCGGCGCAGGATGTAGCCGCGGTCCTCGTTGGAGGGGACGACGCCGTCGGCCAACAGGAAGGTGGCGCCGCGGGCGTGGTCGGCGACGATCCGCATCGCCCGGGTGATCCTTTCGCCCTCCTCGTAGCCGTGGCCGGAGAGCTCCTCGGCGAGGTCGATCAGCGGCCGGACGTGATCGACCTCGAAGACCGAAGGCACGTCCTGGAGGACCGCCGCCATCCGATCGAGCCCCATGCCGGTGTCGATGTTCTTGCTCGGCAGCTCGGTCAGCGAGCCGTCCTCGTGCAGGTCGTAGCTCATGAAGACGTGGTTCCAGAACTCGAGGAAGCGGTCGCTGTCGTCTCCCGGGCGGTCCCCCTCGTCGCCGAAGTCGAGGCCGCGGTCGAGGTAGAGCTCCGAGCAGGGGCCGCAGGGGCCGGTCGGACCGCCCTGCCAGAAGTTGTCCTTGCGGCCGAGCCGGACGATCCGCTCCTCGGGGACGCCGGTGGCGCGCCAGATCTCGATCGCCTCCTCGTCGGGGCCGAGGCCGAGCTCCTCGTCGCCGCCGAAGACGGTGACCCAGATCTTCGTGGGGTCCATCCCGAAGCCCTTGGTCGAGAGCTCCCAGCCCCAGGGGATCGACTCGGCCTTGAAGTAGTCGCCGAAGCTCCAGTTGCCGAGCATCTCGAAGAAGGTCATGTGACGGGCGGTGTTGCCGACCTCCTCGATGTCGGTCGTGCGGAAGCATTTCTGCACGTCGGCGAGGCGCCGCGCGGGCGGCTGCTCGCGGCCGAGGAAGTAGGGCTTGAAGGGCTGCATGCCGGCGGTGGTCAGCAGCACCGAGGGGTCGTGCGCGGAGGGCACCAGCGAGGCGGATGGCACGATCTCGTGCCCGCGCTCGGCAAAGAACTCGAGGTAGGTCTTGCGGATCTCGTCGGCCCTCATCAGGCAACAGAGCCTAAGGGTCCCGTGACCAGCGCTGACGCTCGGCTTCAACGTCCGTTGCATGTACCGATGAAGATGGTCCTACCCTTGAGCCATGGGTCCGTTCTCGGACGAGCGTCTGGCGCGCCGGGCCGCCCAGGGAGACCGGCGCGCGTTCGATGCGATCTACCGTCGTTACGGCCAACGCCTGTACCGGTTCTGCCTGGCGCTGGTCGGCAATCGGGAGGACGCCGAGGACGCCCTGCAGAACACGATGGTGAAGGCCGTCAGGGCGCTGCCGGGCGAGGAGCGGAGGATCGAGCTGCGGCCCTGGCTCTACCGGATCGCCCGCAACGAGTCGGTCGAAATTCTGCGCCGGCGCCGTCCCGACAGCGACCTCGGGCCCGACCTGGAGACCGGCGGCGACGTCACCGATCGGGTGATGGCGCGCGAGCGGCTGCGCAACCTGCTCGGCGACCTCGAGCTGCTGCCCGAACGGCAGCGGACGGTGCTGCTTCTGCGGGAGCTCGCCGGGCTCGGCTTCGCGGAGATCGGCGAGGCGCTCGGCACCTCGTCCGCGGTGGCGAGGCAGACGCTCTACGAGGCGCGACTGGGCCTGCGGCAGCTGGAGCGGGGGCGTGAGATGCGCTGCGCGGAGGTGGTGCGCGAGATCTCCGACGGCGACGGCCGCGTCGCCCGCCGCCGCGAGATCCGCTCCCACCTGCGCGGCTGCACCGAGTGCCGCGCCTTCCGCGACGAAATCAGCGGGCGCCGCAAGGACCTCGCCGCGATCGCACCGCTGCCGCTGGCCGCCTTCGTCGGGATCCTGAAGGGCGTGCTCGGTACGAAGGCGGGCGTGGGCGTGGCGATCGAGGCAGGGGCCGGGGCAGCCGGCACGTCGGTGACGACGTCCGTCGTCGTCAAGTCGGTGGCGACGATCGCGGTGGCGACGGTGGTCGGCGCCTCGGTCGCCGATCGCGGTGGTCTCGTCGACCTGCCGCTTCCCGCCGACGAGGGCGGCAGCGCGGTCGCCAAGAGCCCAGGGCCGACCGCCCCCGACGGGTCATCGCGTCCCCTGAGAATCGCACCGCCTGGCGCCCTCGACAAAGTCCGGCCGGCCGGCGCGACGGCGCGGGGGAGCCAGCCGGTGGCGCTGGCGGATGCCGTCAGGGTCAGTCCCGCGCTGGTCCCTTCACGCCCCACGTCCGCGCTGCCCAGTGCCCCGTCGACGCCGCCCACCCCCGGCAACGGCTCTGGGTCCCCCTCCCAGGGCGAAAGCGGCCCCTCACAAGGGCCGGCGCCGGCCTCCTCCCACGGGCAGCAGACCGCCGCTTCGAAACGCCCCTCCCACGCCGGCAATCCCTCGGCGCAGGGCGCCGTCAGCTCCGGTCAGAAGGAGTCGACCCCGGGCAGGAAGGTGGGTCAGACCGAAGCGCCACCCGGCAAGCCGACCTCGACCCCGCGGGCCACGGTACCGCCGGGACACGAGCAGGCGGGCCCTCCCCCACACCCGCAGGCGGACAACAGCGAAACCGGCGCCCAGGCTCCCGGGCAGGAAACGCACGAACAGAAGTCCAACGGCGCCAGCCCGAGGAACGAACTGCCCTGACATTCGCCGCCCCGGGGCGTTTTACGAGACGAACCGCCGCTCGCAGATGTCGCTGAAAACGCAAAGGAGGCAGGATGAGTTTCCGAGTCAAGGTCGTGCTGGTGACCGGCGTAATCGCACTGTCCGTCGCACCGGCTTCGCTCGCCGCCCAGCCCAAAGGCACGCCGCCCCACGGCAAAGGGCAGGCGAAAGGCAAGGGGCCCACCTACACCCCCGTTCCGCCACCGCTGCCGGGTCCCAAAGACGGTCTGCCCGCCCAAGCCAAGGCCTACGGCCGCTACTGCAAAGGCGAGAGCAAGAAGCACGTCAAAGGCGAGAAGGGAACCGCGTTCAGCCGCTGCGTTCGCAACATGGCGCGGGCGACGCGCCAGGAGCGCAAGAGCCCCGGCCAGATCTGCAAGGGCGAAAGCAAGGAGCACGTCAAAGGCAAACCCGGCACTGCTTTCAGCCGCTGCGTGACGGCGGTCGCCAAGCTGCGTGAGGAGGAGGCGCTCTAGGCGATCGTGCCGTGGCCGACGATCGCCTCGCCGGAGAGCAGGACGGCGGCCTGCCCCGGCGCGGCGGCGTCGAAGGACTCGCCGAGCTCGAGCTCGAGGCGGTCGTGGCGGCCGGCCGCGGCGACCGCGACCGAGGCCGGCACCGAGCCGGCCCGGTAGCGCAGCTTGACCGCGTCGACCCGCTCGCCGTCGCGGTGCAGGACGGCGTCGCGGACGCTGACCCGGTTGGCCGCCAGCTCGGCGCGGGGGCCGACCGTGACCGTGTTGGCGGCGGCGTCCGTGGCGAGGACGTAGAGCGGCTCGGGGGCGGAGACGCCGAGCCCGCGGCGCTGGCCGACGGTGAAGTTGTGGTGGCCGCGGTGGCGGCCTATCGCCTGCCCACTGCGGTCCAGCACCTTCCCCTCGCGGTCGGCGAGGCCGGCATGACGGCTCAGGAAGCGGCGCTTGCCCTGGCCGGCGAGGAAGCAGAGGTCCTGGCTCTCGGGCTTGCGCGCGACGGCGAGGCCGTGGCGGGCGGCGATCTCGCGCACCTCGGGCTTGGTCAGCTCGGTCAGCGGGAAGCGCAGCCGCTCCAACATCGCCGGCGGCAGCGCGGCGAGCATGTAGCTCTGGTCCTTGTCCCGGTCGGAGGCGGCGGCGAGCAGCGGGCCGCTGCCGTCCTCGACGATCCGCGCGTAGTGGCCGGTGACGAGGTACTCGGCGCCGAGCCGTTCGGCGAGGTCGACCATCGCCGCGATCCGCACCTCGCCGTTGCAGACGATGCACGGGTTGGGCGTGGCGCCGGCGCCGTAGCCGGTGAGGAAGGCGCCGACGACGCGCTCGCGGAATTCCTCCTCGAGGTCGAGGGTCAGGTGCGGGATGTCGAGCGAGTGGGCGACGGCGCGGGCGCCGAGCACGGCCTCCGGCGAGCAGCACGCCTTGGCGCCGTCGGTCTCCGGGTCGGCCCAGAGCTTGACGGTGACGCCGAGCACGTCGGCGCCGCGCTCGCGCTCGAGCAGGGCGGCGACGGCGCTGTCGACCCCGCCCGACATCGCGATCAGGACGCGGCCCGGGCGGGGCTCGTCGAAGCGCTCGCGAGAGGCGGCGGCGCAGGCCAGGCCGCGGTGCAGGGCGTCGGCGGCGAGCTGGGCGGCGTGGCGCTTGGCCGGGGTCAGCCCCCCGATCGCGGCGTCGACCTCGTCGGTGCCGATCCGCGCCGCCTCGACGACGCTGACGCCGTCGACCATCTCGGCCACGGCCGCGGTCGCCGCCCGCGTCGCCCCGCAGCCCTCGGCGTCGAAGCTGACCGCGGCGATCCGGCCCCCCTCGAGGGCAAGGGAGACCCGCGAGAGATCCCCGCAGGCCGCCCCCCCGGCCGCCCCGGTGAAGGCGCCCTCCGCGGCAGGCCCCAGCCGCGCCTCGTCACGCAGGTAGTGCTCGAAAAGCTCCCGGCTCATGGGTAAAGCGTAGAACCCTGGCTGAGGGCCCGGCGTACGTCGGCGGACACAGCGGCCTCTCGCTCACGCAACTGCCGCCAGGTCACCCGCATCACCCGCCAGCCGTCGAGCAGGAGCAGTCGGTCGCGTTCTCGGTCCTGCTCGAACGCCTCCGCGGTTTCGTGCGCTTCGCGGCCATCGAGCTCGACGATCAGCCGCTCATCCACCCAGAGGCAGTCGGGTTTGAGGTTCCGATCGCCCACGACGAGGTCAGCGTTGAAGCGTGGCCGCGGCAGGCCGTGGCGTTCGAGCAGCGCGGAGAAGTCTTCCTCGAAGTCGTTGATCGTGGCTCCGGCCCCTCGCTGTTCGAGCACTTCCCGCAGCAGCGCCGACCCGGGACGCCTCGGGTAGCGCCGCAGCAGATCGGCGACTGAGAGCGGGTCGTAGCGTCTCAGCACTTCCGCCTCGTGTAACGCCCGCTCGACCTGCCCCTTGGTCCCAACCGCCGCCAGATCGAAGATCGTCCTCGGGGCCGAGGTCACCGGAATCCCCTCGGCCACCCCCCGCTCGTCCTCGGGCACCGAAGAGCGATGGGCGCGAATCCCGACCCTGGCGCGAAATCCACGTGGCCGGGTCACTTCGGGCATGTGGCTCGCCCGCCGGGCGAGCCCCCAGAGCTGCGCTGCTGAGCGATGGCTGAGCAGCGCCCCTGACCCCGAGGCCAGCACCGCGGCCATCCACCGCGCCTCTGCACGCCCGTTCCGGTAGCCGACGGCATAGGTCCCACGGTGGATCGCATGCAATCTGCGGCCAAGGCGTTCGTCGATCGCTCGTTCAGTGACCCCCATCTCGATCAGCTGCCGCCGCGCCACCACCCCGTGCTGCGCTTTCCGCAAGCTCCACGATGATGCAATCCATCTCACGCGAACTGCACTTCCCACGTATAGCGGGGTAAATGCATCCCTCATCCGCTGGCACACGGGTCTCGTCGGCCATGCCGTTGAGGCTGAAGGCCACCGACGCGCGAGTGGTGCGCCGAAGGTCAATTCTCTGTGCCGGCGGGCACGCAAAAGAGGCTCCAGCCCGCCGGTACCGCCCCTGGCTTTGATCCCTTGAAGTAAAGGGTGGGCGCCTCCTCCTAATCCCACAGGACCAAGAGAGATCGGCCCCCGCGCCGTTTGTGTTGGGTCAAACGGTGGGACGGCTCTCGCACGGGCTCGAGCCTCGGCGCCTACCGTACCACCGTGTACGCGGCGGGGCGACTGGCAATCAGTCCAGGTTGGAAAGGAGCAACTCGGCCTCGCTCCAGTCGTGCGGCCGCACCCGCAGGGCGATGTCGCCGTGGCCGAAGCGATCGAGCGGCCAATCGGCGGTGAGGACCGCCTCGATCCCGGCCTCCCCGAGCGCCTGGTGCCAGGCGCGGGCGGTGCGCAGGTCGGCGAAGTCGCGCACGACCTCCCAGGAATCGAACTGCGGGTCGTCGACGTGGACCGGGGTCTGACCAGGACCGGGGCCGCCGCTCCCCAGCGCCGATCGGATGCGGTCGAAGAAGCTCATCGGCATATCTTGACCGCTGGGGTTCGCGCCCGGCCTTCAGCCGATCCCGTCGACGCGGGTCGCGCTCAGTGCCCGGCGAGCCCGGGGCGGTGGACCCCGATCCCGAGCTCTTTCAGCTGCGTCTCGCCCACGGGCGCGGGGGCGCCGGTCAGGGCATCGGTCCCCGAGGCGGTCTTGGGGAAGGCGATCACGTCGCGGATCGAGTCGGCGCCGGCGAGGCGCTGCACGATCCGGTCCAGGCCGTAGGCGATACCCCCGTGCGGCGGCGCGCCATAGCGCAGCGCCTCGAGCAGGAAGCCGAAGCGCGCCTCGGCCTCCTCGGCGTCGATCCCGAGCGCGGCGAGGACCGCCTGCTGGACGTCGGCGCGGTGGATACGGATCGAGCCGCCGCCCATCTCCTGGCCGTTCCAGACCAGGTCGTAGGCGAGCGCCCGCGCCTCGCCCGGGTTGTCCGGGTCGAACTCGCCGGCGGGCGCGGTGAAGGGATGATGCAGCGGGTCCCAGCGGCCCTCGCCGGGGCTCCACTCGAGCAGCGGCCAGTCGACGACCCAGACCAGGCGGTGCTCGTCGGCGGGGATCAGGTCGAAGCGCTCTGCCAGGTCGATCCGCAGCTGCCCCAGGACGGCATCGGCGACGCGGCGCTGGTCGGCGACCAACAGCAGCAGGTCGCCCTCCTCGGCCCCGAGCCGGCTGTTGAGCCCGGCCAGCTCCGCCTCGGAGAGGAACTTGGCGGTCGGCGAACGCCAGCCGTCGCCCTCGCGGAAGGCCCAGACCAGGCCTTTCGCCCCCAGCTCCTGGGCGCGCGAGATCAGGCCGTCGAGCTCGGAGCGCGGCAGCTCGCGCCGCGCCGCGTTGAGGCCGCGCACGGCGCCGCCCGACTCGATCGTGCCGCGGAAGACCTTGAACTCGGTCTCCGCCAGCGCCTCGGAGAGGTCGACCAGCTCGAGCCCGAAGCGCATGTCGGGCCGGTCCGTGCCGAAGCGGTCCATCGCCTCGTCGTAGCCGAGCCGCTCGATCGGCAGCTCGACTGCGGGCCCGCCGACCCGCTCGAAGACGTGCGCCAGCAACCGCTCGTTGGCCTCGATCACGTCGTCGACCCCGACGAAGGACATCTCGATGTCGAGCTGGGTGAAGTCGGGCTGGCGATCGGCGCGCAGGTCCTCGTCCCGGAAGCAGCGGGCGACCTGGTAGTAGCGCTCGAAGCCGGCGACCATCAGCAACTGCTTGAACAGCTGCGGCGACTGCGGCAGCGCGTAGAAGGAGCCGCGCTGCATGCGGCTGGGGACGAGGAAGTCGCGCGCCCCCTCCGGCGTCGAGCGGGTCAGCACCGGGGTCTCGACGTCGAGGAAGCCCTCGCCGTCGAGGAACTCGCGCATCGCCGCCGTCACGCGGTGGCGCAGGACGAGCGCCTCGCGCATCGGCTCGCGGCGCAGGTCGAGGTAGCGATGGCGCAGCCGGGCGTCCTCGCCGACCTCGCCGGAGAAGCCCTCGACCTGGAAGGGCGGCGTCTCCGCGTCGGCCAGCCGCGTCGCCTCGGCGACCGCCAGCTCGACCTCACCGGTGGCGAGGTCGGGGTTGACCGTCTCGGCGGAGCGCTTGACCACGGTGCCGGCCGCACTGACCACGTCCTCGGCGCGCAGCTCGTGGGCGAGCTGGAAGGCCTCGCCGGAGGAGTCGGGGTGGAAGACGAGCTGGACGATCCCGGTGCGGTCGCGCAGGTCGATGAAGATCAGGCCGCCGTGGTCGCGGCGGCGGTGCACCCAGCCGGCGACCCGCGCGGTCGAGTCGACCCGGTCGCCGAGAACCTCCCCACACCAGATATCGCGGAACTCGTTGGCGCGCAGCGCCGGCACCTCGCTCACCCCCCACCTCCAATCGCGTCGATCAACCCGGCCGGATCGACCGGCCCCTGCTCCCCGCTCTCCATGTCGCGCAGCTGCGCCGAGCCGTCGGCCTCGAGGATGAGGACGCGACGGGCGCCGATCCGGTCGGCGTGCTTGAGCTGCCCCTTCAGGCCCCGCCCGGCGAGGTCGACCTCGGCCGAGAGCCCGGCGTGGCGCAGCTCGCTGGCCAGCGCCAGCGCCCGCTGTCGCTGCCCCTCGTCGGCAACCGCGAGGAAGGCGTCTCGACCGGGGGCCTCCTCGGTCTCGCCGAGGGCGAGCAGTATCCGCTCGATCCCCGCCGCCCAGCCGACCGCCGGAGTCGGCGGCCCGCCGAGCTGCTCGATCAGGCCGTCGTAGCGGCCGCCGCCGCCGACCTCCGACTGGGCCCCCAACCCCGAGCAGACGAAGGAGAAGATCGTGCGCGTGTAGTAGTCGAGGCCGCGGACCAGGGTCGGGTCGATCTCGAAGGCGACCCCGGCCGCCTCGAGCAGCGCCCGCACCTCGGCGAAGTGTTCGGCGTCCTCGCCCTTGAGCCGCTCGACGATCTTCGGCGCGCTCGCCATCACCCCCTGGGTCCCCTCGTCGTCGGCGTCGAAGGCGCGCAGCGGGTTGATCTCGATCCGCTCGCGGACGTCCTTGGAGAGCTCGCCCTCGTGGGCGCGCAGGTGCGCCTTCAGCTCCTCCAGGTAGGCGCTGCGCGCCGCCGGCGAGCCGAGGCTGCCGAGCCGCAGCTCGACGCCCGGCACGCCGAGCTCGGCGAGCAGGTCGGCGAGCAGCATGATCGCCTCGGCGTCGGCGAGCGGTGAGTCGGTGCCGATCGCCTCGACCCCGAGCTGGTGGAACTGGCGGTAGCGGCCGGCCTGCGGGCGCTCGTGACGGAAGAACGGCCCGACGTAGGAGAGCTTCACCGGCTGCGCCAGCTTGTGCATGCCGTGCTCGAGGTAGGCGCGGCAGATCGGCGCCGTGCCCTCCGGCCGCAGGGTGAGACTGCGGCCGCCCTTGTCCTCGAAGGTGAACATCTCCTTGCGGACGATGTCGGTGGAACGGCCGACCCCACGCTCGAACAGCTCCGTGTCCTCGAAGGACGGCGTGGCGATCGGCTCGTAGCCGGCGCGGGCGAAGATCGTCGCGGCGACACGCTCGATCCGCGCCCGGGCACGGGCGTCGGCCGGCAGAACGTCGAAGGTCCCCCGCGGGGCCTGGTACTTGCTCGCCATCGTCGGGCGACCTTACCTGCGCCGCCTGCGCCGGGTCCCGCTCAGCCGGCGAGCTCGGTGAGGAACGGGTTGGTCGCCCGCTCGGCGGCCAGCGTGGTGACCTCCATGTGCCCCGGGTAGACCCCGGTCTCGGGCGAATGCCCCTCGACCAGGTCGCGGATCGAGCGCATCAGGGTCGGCCCGTCGCCGCCGGGCAGGTCGACCCGCCCGACCGAGCCTTTGAAGAGCACGTCGCCGGAGAACATCGCCTCCTCGTCGCGGACGACGTAGGTGACGTGGCCGGGGCTGTGGCCCGGCGTGAAAACGACGTCGATCGTCATCCCGGCCAGCTCCAGCGCCTCTCCCCCCTTCACCGTCTCGTCGGCCTCGTAGCTCTCGAACGGCCCGAATCCGGGGAAGGGGACGTAGGTCATGATGTCGGCCAGCACCGGCCTCTCGATCTCGGGGCAGTAGACGGGCGCCCCGGTCACCGTCGCCACCGGGTTGACGGCGCCGATGTGATCGAAGTGACAGTGGGTGATCAAGATCGCCTCGACTTTCACCCCCATCTCCTCGACGCCTTTGAGGATGCGGTCGGGCTCGTCCCCGGGGTCGATGATCAGGCCGCGACCGGAGCCTTCGCGCCGCAGCACGAAGCAGTTCTCCGCCACCGGGCCGACCGTGAGCATCTGGACATCGAGGCTCATTCCTTGCTCTGGGCGCGGATCCGAGCCCGCTCCCGACGCCGCCACATCATCGTGTCGATGTAGTAGCCGGCCGGGATGTAGAAGGCGAGCATGAAGGCGCCGAGCCCGAGCGCCGAGCCGACCGAGCGGCCGAAGATCGCGAGCAGCAGGACGGTGAAGATGACCGCGGCGACGATGCCGCGGACGGCCGCGCTGCGCCAGGTCGGCGGCGAGTCGAAGCGGGTCGCCGGGGCGCGGCGCCGCGCTCGCGCCCGCGCTTTGGCCTCCTCGCGGTTGCGCGGCCGGCCGGTGCGACGGTTGGCGTCGACCCGGCCGCCCTGGGTCCCGCGGTGCTTGCGGCGGCGCTTCTTCTTGGTCTGGGCCATGCGCCACGGAATCTAAAGGAATCCGGCGACCGGCTCGACTCAGAGCGAGGCTCCGAGGCGGCCCTCGATCGTCCCCCGATCCGGGTCGAAGCCCCGGATCGGCACGTCCTCGGGGTAGGCGACGAGCGCCGCCGCCGGGACCAGGCCGATCAGCTCGGCCGCGACCGGCCGGGCGCCGAGCGGCGCGGCCAGCGCCCGCACCCGCTCGACCACGGCGCCGAGTGGCACCGCGACCGGGTCGTGGACGTTGGTCGAGACCTGGGCGCGACCGCTGGAGAGCGAGAGCCCGATCGCCCGCACGCCGGTCAGCCCGCCGCCCGACTCGCGCAGCCCGGCGGCCACGGACCGCGCCAGCTCGAGGTCGTCGCTGTCGAGCTCGACGTTGAAGGCGCCGAGCGGCCCGCGGGCGGTGACCAGGGTGGCCCCCGCGGTCCGGTTGGGCAGCGCCGGGCCGCGGTCGGGCCGCAGCTCGCCCGACTCCATCCGCAGCCAGAGCTCGGTCAGCCCGCCGTTGCGGAAGTAGGCCCGCTCGGCCCGCCCCGGGTCACTCGCCAGCTCGCCGTAGAGGAAGACCGGGACGCCGAGCTCGGCGATCGCCGCGGCGACCTCGAGCGCCGCCGCGCCCGCCCGCTCGCGCTCCGCCGCCGAGAGCCAGACGAGCGGGCAGACGTCGAGCGCCCCGATCGCCGGGTGGATGCCGCTGTGGGCGCTCATGTCGATCGACTCGATCGCCGCCGCGGCGCCGACGGCCAGCGCCGCCGGCAGCGTCGCAGCCGTGCCGGCGAGGGTGAAGACGGTGCGGTTGTGGTCTGGGTCGGAGTGGCGATCGAGCAGCTCGACGCCCGCCGAGAAGGCTCCCCCCAGCGCCTCGATGCGCCCCGCGTCGCGCCCCTCCGAGACGTTGGGGACCGCGAGCAGCGTCGCCGCCACCGCTCAGACCGTGAGCTCGCCCGCGTGGACGATCGGCGTCCCGTCGATTTCGACGGTCGGCGTAAGCAGCACGCAGTCGAGGTGCACCGGCACCTGGACGGTGCCGCCGATCGCCGCCGAGGCGCCGAAGGCGACGTGCGCGGTACCGAGGATCTTCTCGTCCTCGAGGATGTTGCCGGTGAGCGTCGCGCTTTCGTTGGTGCCGATCCCCAGCTCGGCGACGTTGGTGCCGTCCTCGCCGTGTTCGGTGAGCAGCTCGAGCAGCTGCGCGCCCTCGGCGCCCGTCGCGTCGGTCAGGTGACCGCCGCGAACAGTGAGCTCGACCGGCTCGGCGACTTTGCCGAGGCTGGCGATCGAGCCGTCGACGACCAGCGTGCCCTCCGCCGTCCCTTCGACCGGGGCGATGAAGGCCTCGCCGCAGGGGATGTTCCCGAAGGCGCCTTTCATGCTCAGCGCGCCGGCATCGACGATCGCGGTGCGGTCCTCGAGCCCGAGCCGCAGATCCGTCCCGTTGGGGCAGGTGATCCGCGCCTCGGCGCCGGCGCCCAGCGCTCGCCCCACCGAGCTGCCGCGTTTGCGCAGCAGCTTCAGGTCGACCTCCATCACGCGGGCCAGCATCTCCGGCGTGACGCCGGGCATCGAGGCGACCCTGACGCCCGCTTCGGTAGCGGCGCGCCGCGCCTGGGTATGTGAGATCGACTGGATCGTCGGGGCGATCACGACGTCCGTCGCCAGCATCGCCGCGGCGACCGGCCGGGGCGGCTCGGCGGCGTGCGAGTCGCGCTCCGAGATCACCGCCAGCGTCCCTTCGCCGCCCTCGCCCTGGGCGTTGATCCGCAGCAGGGCCCCGAGCTCTTCGGTGATCGGGTTGCAGATCACGAGCACGTCTTCGGAAGGCTTCAGATCCAGGCAATCCCGGATCAACGTGCTCACCGCCCTATCCAAAGCGCTGCCCATCATTGGTTCAAGGCTATCCACCGGACCGGCGTGCCCCGGCGCGGCTGCCCGAGGGCTCGCTAGCATCCCCGTCCCGGCCGGAGTAGCTCAGCTGGTTAGAGCAGCGGAATCATAATCCGCGTGTCGGGGGTTCGAGTCCCTCCTCCGGCATCGCAGCAGCAAGCGGAATGCGCCGCTTCCCAGCGTCCAGCGGGTCCGATTTGGCCGAGGGTGGCAAGGGAAGTGGCAAGGGTCTGAGTTGGAACCGCCACCACAGCGCTTGCTACTCGACACCGCAAGAGGCGGCGATACACTGGCCTAGCGATGAAATCCGGGCAGAAAAATGGCCAGGTCGGTTCCTACAAGACGCGGAAGGCCGATACCAACGGCAGCGGGTACCGCTCTGCGAAGACCGGCCGCTATATGGAGTCAAATGCGCCGCGATTCAAGAGCGCCAAAAAACGGAGTGCTGCGGTTGGCCGTGCAACGACGCGCGTGAAAACCGACGTGACCGTCGATCTACCTAGGTCGCGGCGCTCCAAATAGCCGTGGTCCAACGCGGTCGGCCGCCGCTGCCACGCGGCATCAAGTCTCTTGAGGCATCGGACTGGATGCCCCCAGAAGCGATCTTGCTAGACACGACGATTGTCGTCGACGCCCTGCTGCCTTCCCAGAAGAACCACGCGGCCTGTGTCGCCTTCTTTGGCGCTGTAGCCCAAGCAAATTGCACCTTGGTCTTTAACCGGCTGCTTGAAACCGAGCTTTGTGAGGTCCTGTTCAACATCGCGGGACGCGAGCAGCACGGCAAGAACTGGAAGACGGCTCGGTACGACGGACGGGTTCGGAAGCGTGCCAGCCGACTCCTAGATGAGGGCCTGACGGGATGGGGAGAACTTCTGGACGCAGCGTCTTGGAGGCGACTTGAGTTGCAAGACGTAAGCGATGTCGCTCCGACCCTTATGGGGAAGTACGGCTTTCGGTCCTACGACGCCGTTCACGCCGCGTCCCTTTTCGTAGCTGAGGTCGAGCACGTCGCGACCTTGGACCACGGCTTCACGATGCTCCCCGAGGCAGAGGCCACGATCCACACGACCCAGGCCAGGGTGCCGACTATGCGGAAGTGGAGAGGTGGCCCTTGACGACTCATTGCAGGGTTCCGTCTACACCTAATGAATAGGATTGCCACCCTCGGGATGCACCCCGAGGGTGGCAAGGTGATCGAGACGCCTACTTCCTCTTGTTCGTCTCTTTCACGGTCGTGCTCTTATGGCTTTTGCCATATTTTTCGGTGACGTAGCGACCGCTCTTTGCGGAGCGGTAGCTACTCCCGTTGCTTTTCGATTTACCTGCCATCGACGCTGCTTTCCTTTCCGGGGTTTCGGTGGCTCCCCTTTTGGGCCGACACCGACCCACTGTTCATTGGACTAAACCGACCGGACGCCACCGCTCCCCGCTCGCGATTAGGCTGCCGGGAATGCCCGAAGATCCGAAACGCAAGGCAGCGAGCAAAGCGGTTAAGGCTGCCCAGAAGCAATTTGCGCGAGACAGCAAAGCCGCGAGAGAGGCCCGGCGCAAGGCCTTCGCGAAGGCGCAGAGGGACGGGCTGTCACTTCGCGAGATCGGCGAGCTGGTCGGCTTGGATCATTCGCGGGTCGGCCAGATCATTCGGGGCGAGTAGCAAGACACCTGTGGAGATTTTCTCCACAGCCTGCTAACTTCGGCCGATCCAATAAGCGGCTCCCGGCTGTGCGCAAACACCAACCGGGAGCCTGACCACAAGGAGAACGAACCTCCTCATGGCTAACGAGAACCCTACGGGCGAGACGCGGCCAGTGCCGCTCGACCTCCCCGCCAAACACATCCCGATTCTGCGCTCCTGTCTGAACGACTGGCTGCACGGCGTGCGGGAAGACCTGAAAGCCCCTGAGCGGTTGCGGCAGCCCGACAAAGCACAGCGGGAAGCCGAGGCATTTGAGCGGCTACTGGTGGCACTGGCAACGAGACGGATCATCCTTCCCGACGAGGCGGCGCGGGAGGCCGTCGCGGTCGCAACCGCGGACGACGACGAGGCGAGCAACTACCAAGAGATTGCCGCCAATCACGATGCCCTCCACGCCCTTCTCGGCGTGCTTGAGGGCGGAAGCGCGTGAGGTCGGATGCGCGACCTCAACATGCAGCGCGTCGTGCTGGCGCTGGTGCTTCGTGAGCATCCGATCCTGCTGACGCTCCCGGCGTTGGCGGGTCGGGTGCTTGCGAACCCCCGCACCCTGACCGGGGGGATCGCGCTGGCCCGCGCCCTTCGCGATCTTGACGACGAGGGGTTGGTCTTCAGCGACGGGTTCCTGATCCAGCCGAGCCGACCGGCGCTCTACGTCAACCGTCTGCTGAAGGAAAGCTGATGCTGATCCCTGGCCGGTTCAGCAGCGCCGCAATCGGGATCGGCGACGGCGAGGTGGAGATTCGCCTGAGTGACGGCGGCAACTGGCAAGTCAAGGTGAAGCTGGGCGAGGATGAGGACTGGCGGTTGCTCTGCCGGGGCCACGTTGACGGCAGCATCTTTGAGGCTGGCACGCCGATCAATCAGAAGCCGGTCGCGGTCGGCCCGCTGGTGGTCGATCCGGCCGCTCGCCGGGTCGAGGTTCGCGGCACTGAGGTCCGCCTAGCGGCGCATGAGTTTGAATTGATTGCGCTGCTCGCCACCGACCCCGGCCGCGTCTTCACCAAGCAGGAGTTGATGCGCGAGATTTGGGGAAGCGAGGGCGGCGGCGCGACTCGCACGCTCGACTCGCACGCGAGCCGCGCCCGCAACAAGCTCCGCAGGGCCGGGGCGGACGGCTTCATCGTCAACTGTTGGCGCGTCGGCTACTCGCTCTGCGAGAAGCGCTGATTGACAGCCGAGTTAATGGGGACTGCCCTCCCCATCTGAGCAAGGAGCGGCACCGGCGCGGCGTCGCTCCCCAAAAAAAGTGAGACAAATCGCCGCCTCATTCGCCATATGGGTGATGAGGCACGTACAACCATATTCGCGAATTGTGGGGGCCACTTTCGGGGCTTCTCCCCCTGTTGTTGTAGGGATGAAGCAGAGAACCCCACAAACGCCCCGCCCCTCGTTCAAGGTCTTGGTAACTACGTGGTTACGTAGTTACCACCACTTTTGCCGCTCGCCGCTCTGTTGGGCGATGGAAGGCAAACCACTCTCAACGCAGCTTCGCCCCTCGCTTCGGGGATGGCTGCGCCTATCGCTTCCCCTGTCGCTTCGGTGGCCGGGAAGGCCAACGTGTCGTTTCTGCGCGCCGCAAAGCCGTTTGCGGGCCTGGCGCTTTGCCGACATTCCTACGCCACTCCCAAATCGAAACAAGACCAAGGAGGTCTCACTCATGCTCTCTATCCATTTCCGATCAGCGTCCCTTGCACTCGCCGCCCGCGCTATCGCCTCCGCGCTGGCTCCACAACGCTTCCCCACTACCGAGGCAATCGCCCCCGTAGTGCCAGCCCCGCAATCGTTCTCCGGCTCGGCGCTGGCTTCCCAGCACCTCGCCGTCAATCGACCGCTGCCCTGGAGGTCAGCGTGAGTTGGCGGGCAGGCTCGCGCCTGCGGCTACCGGAAGCGACGGCCGAGATCATCGCCTCACTCGGCGAGCATCGCATCCTCTCGACCGCCCAGGTGCGGGCGATCCACTACCCGGATCGCAGCCCGCGCCGCACCCAACAGGCACTCGCATACCTTGAGCGGGCGGGCCTGGTCGCCCATGTCGATACCCGCCGCACTCCCCGGCGCGTGTGGTTCCTGACCGATGCCGGCGCTGATGCGGTGATCCTCGCCGGCGAGGTCAAGGAGCGGCCGAAAGTCCTCAGCTCGAAACAGGCGGCGGGACCGCTCACCGCCCACACGCTCGGCGTCAACGAGGTCGGGATCAGCTTCCTGCACGCGGCGCGCGAGCGCGGCGACGAATTCGCGCCGCTCTCCTGGCGGCATGAGGTAGCCCATCCCCTCAACCGTGGGCGCGGTCGCGCTCGCCGCTCGCTGATCGCCGACGCGGTCTTCACCTACGTTCAACCCGAGGACCGGCAGATAGCCGTCTACCAGCGCTTCGTCGAGGTGGATCGCGCCACCCTCTCGGTTGAACGGCTGGTCGCCGAGCTGGCGCGCTATGGCCAGCTCTACCGAGCGCGGGAGAAAGGTGGCGGCGAGGCACTTTGGCGCTACTACTACCGGCGCTTCCCGCCTGTGATCTGCGCCTTGGCGGGCGCATCACGTGAGGCGCTGAATCGGCGGCTCGACGTCGCGCGCGGGATGCTCGCCGAGCATCCCGCGCTCGACCGTACCTATGACGTGGAGGTCTATTTCTGCCTATTGGACGACCTCAAGGATCGCGGCCCCTTCGCCCCGATCTTCCGCGCGATTGGGGAACCAGATCGGGCAGTGAACTGGATCGGCGAGGGCCGGGACGATTGACGCCCACGATCCCGCTGGAGATAGACGATGCCCTGATCGAGCGCATCGCCCGACGCGCGGCTGAGCTCGTCCGGCAACTCGAGGATGGCGCCGCCGCCGATGGCTGGCTTCGCGGCGCGGAGAGGATCGCCGCCTACATCGACTGCTCCCGCTCGCGGGTGTATGCGCTCGTCTCGGCGCGGCGCATCCCCATCCATCACGACGGCTCGGCGTTGATTGCGAGGCGTTCCGAGTTGGATCGGTGGCTGCGCGCGGGAGGTGGTCGGCGACCTTGACCACTCCGATCAGGGAGGTACCCTGTAAAGACATAAGTGGGGCCGCGTGCTGGAACACCGGCCCCGTGACGACCGGCTCAGTGGAACGAGGCCGGTCGCAGCGGGAACGGTAGCGGCATGTCGCGTATCCGCAAGCCCCCACACTCCACCCGCAGCGCGCGCGACGGCGGGCAGGATCGCGAGGAGACCAGACCGAGAATGGCGGCGAAACTGGAAAAAACTCGTTACCCCGGCATCTACAAACGCGGCTCCCGATACGTAATCACCTGGGAGCATCGCGGGAAGCAGCACAAAGAATCCTTCCGCACGCTTCCCGAGGCCCGCGAGGCCAAGGGCAAACGCGATGCGGGCGAGAAGCGGCCCAAGTCGCGGGTTCGCTTCGGCGACTACTTCGCCGAGTGGATCGAGAATTACGCGGGCCGAACCTCGCGCGGGTTCTCGGAGACGACGCGGCCCGAGTACCGCAGGCCGATCGAGGCTCACGCGATCGCGCGGTGGAAGACGTGGAGGATGAACGAGGTTGAACCCGCCGACCTCCGCGACCTGTTCGGGCAGATGCGGCGGGATGGCCGCACCACCTCGGAAATCAAGAAGACGCGGGCGGCGCTATCGGTGATGTTCGCCACGGCGCTTGAGGACGGCATTGTCCCGTCGAACCCGGTCCTCGGCGTCCGCATCCCACCGCCGAGCGAGGACGAGACTCCAACCGACGATAAGGCCAAGGCGCTGACGCGAGCCGAGCTAGGCGTTCTCTTGGCGGCGCTTCCGAGCGAGTCGCGGCTGTTCTGCACGTTCCTGGCTCACACCGGCCTGCGGATCAGCGAGGCGGTCGGGCTGAGGTGGGAACACCTTGACCTCGGCGAGCATCCAAAGGTGCGGGTGCGCGAACAGCTTTACAAGGGCAAGCGCAAGCGGCTCAAGAGCAAGGACGGCAAACGGGACGTTCCGCTTTCGCCCGGCATGGCGGGGCACCTGCTCGCGTTGCGGCGCGTCGGCTACCGAGGCCCCGAGTCTCCCGTCTTCGCATCGCAGGCGGGCACTTCCCTGCGGCCCGAAAACGTCTATCGCCGCGCCCTCGCCCCAGCCGCCATCGGGGCCGGGTTCAAGGTCGAGGTGGAGATCAAGGGCGAGAAGAAAGACCGCTCGGCTGTCTCCTTCCATACGTTCCGCCACACCTGCGCCAGCTTGCTTTTTGAGGCGGGCCGAAACGTGAAGCAGGTTCAGGCTTGGCTAGGCCACGCCGATCCCAGCTTCACTCTCAAGACCTACATTCACCTCATGGATTCTGGCGTCGGCAGTCCGGACTTCCTCGATCAGGTAGTAGGACTCGACCTTCCAACCAGCATGAAATTGCCGCTCGAAGATCAACCGTCGGAGACTTCCGATGCCGCCTCTTCTCGGGCCTGTCTAACCGCTTGAGTAAACGCCATTTCACAAGCCGAGAGTTCGGACGCGACACTTGAGCCCAAGCTATTGAAGACTTCCTCGACGGTCTCGGCCATCGCATAGAAGGCATGTGCAACCACCTGAATCGCCACTCCTTCTTCTGAGGGACTGAACGAACCGAACCGATGCCCTTGGTGAAGTGGATCGGCGGAAACCGCGAGATCCCAATCTTCTAGAGAAGACCACTCTCCGTGATGCTCGGCGGACAGGGGTGCATAGTCGAGGTCGTAGAGGCGCTTCAAGCCCGCCTCTTTCGCCATGTCTCGTATTGACTTGCCCGCAAAGTTAGCCCCCAGGTCGATGCGCTGGAACTCCTCAAGGGTCTCGCTATTTACTCGCGCCTCTAGATACTCCAGGTGGTCCTGAAACTCATCCGATAGCTCCTCTGCCTCCACGAAATCTTCGAGGTGGAGCTTGCGCAGCTTGAGCCGCCCCGCCCCGTAGCCCTTGAATTTCTCGTACAGCTCCTGATCTTCTCTAAAGATGAGCCAGCCGACCAAGATTCGCGTATCGACCATTGGCCGCAGCACGTATTCGGCAACTGGGTACTCCCAGAACATCGGATTGCGGGCGATGTACGACAACAAGCGCAGCTCGCGGGATGCGAGTCCAAGTCGGACCTCGCTCGGAGTTGGGTTTTCCAGGTCGAGATCTAGCTCGAACTGCTTTGAGCGCAAGGAGTCACCGAGCGCTTCGAGCGCAACGCCGAACGCGCGAGCCATGAAGACGAACCTTCTGAGGCGAGGCGTTAACTCCATCCAGCACTACGCGCGGCCGGATTGCCGGAACGGGCGAGGCGAGCACAACCACGCCAGAACACCCGACACCATCGGTCCCTGATCGCCCCAAACCGTTGTTCATCCTGATTCAACGCCTGCATGTCGTAGGTCATCCGAGAAAACTGCTCCACCCGGTTGGCCTCTGAGGGCTCCAAGTGCGGATACTGCCGCATCAGCGGGATCACCTCCAGAGTTGGAGAGAGTGCGAGCTTCCCATGAGCCATCGTCCGGCCGAGCGCAACCATCCGCACCTGCGAAGCGTGCTTGCTGCGACTGTAATCCAACTCTGCCATCCGCTCGCGCAGGTACGTGATTCCAGTGCTGGCATCGTGATCCGCAGCTAGGGCCCAATCCTCGAACAACCATGCCGCTGGGCAGTCCGGGAAGAAGCTCAGAGCCTGCCCGACCTGCGGAATCAGCGCCTCAGGCGCGGCTTCCTGAAGGGCACGTCGCGCTGCGCCCCGGGCTCGCTCTGGCACGAGCGAAAACGTCGAAAGGCGGCCATCAATCCAAAAGTGATTCTCGCCTAGCGGAACAAACTCCTCGAGTACGTCCAAAGCGCGGTGGGTCGCCTGCCAGTCCCCAGCGTGAACATCAACCATCCCGGACAACCAAAGCATGTCCGGCACCCGCTTCTTCCGCCAATCCGGATAGGCCGAAATGTTCGGCAGCTGCATCAAAGGCGGGGTGAGGACCTTCTTATGCCGCTGATGCTGGTTGATGGACGAATGCCGACGATGCTTCGGTGCTGCTGGCGTCATGGCATTGAGTATTGCTTGCGAGGCAGCTAGAAACGAAGGCGACTTACCGACAATGGCGGAAACTCCGTTCGGCCCGCTTCCCCAAGGTCGAGGCTACGTGGCCTTGTCATCGACCACCTCCGCCGGACGATCTAGTCGTCGTCGCAGGGCGTAGAGGAGAGGCAGGCGAAACGCGATGACCTCACGCTCGTTTCTAATCGTCCAGCCTGCATCCAAAGCGGGAGCCTCGGCGGTGGCAATGGTCCACCACTGGCGATCCTCATCGGGAAGTGCGCCCGTCAGAAATACGAGTTGGTTCACCCACTCCTGAATGTTCATGGTGGAGATCACCGGACCATCCGGGGTCAAGCGTTCTCCCTCCGAAATAAGCTCGCCGATAGTGCCGCCAAACGTCTGATGGTCGCCATCGGTCACTTCCAACATGGCTTCCTCGTGCTTCTTCGGGACGCTGCCAAACAGCAAGGTTTTGAAGAAATATGAGCCTGGTCGCGACACCCGGAGCTTGAAGAAGATCACCTTGGTCCCTTCGCCCGCCACCGAGACGTTCTCGTCTGCCCAATAGTCCTTCGGGGCTCCCGGCGCTGGCTCGTTCTCCAGCCTCTCTGGGGTGCTTAGCCAATGACCTCCATCGAGCGGCTGTCCGTCGCTTCCGCACCGACCCTGCTGAAGTCCCTGTGGGATCAGCGAATTGATGGCGACCCCTTCGAGGTTGAATGGGTTGGGGTTCTCCAGTCCCACGCGCAAGAGGACGGTCTGCGGGTGGCCTGTCCTTATCTGCATCCGAAATTCCGAGCCACCCTCCAGGGCGTAATGAATCCTCAGTGGCTTTGTCCGACTTCCGCCCAGGGCCGCAGCCCCGACGTAGGCAATCCCCACCACAACGAGCGCCACAGCCAGGACCATGAGGACCGCTTGGAGGAGTGACGACATTCCCCATTCGAGGCGGTCGGCGAGAAAAACAAGAAGGCCCGCACCGATTCCAGCGAGTCCCAATCCCGTCCCTGCTACCCCATGACGCACGGCTGCGAGCGTATCGGCGCGGGAGGCCGATCTAAAGATCAGCAGGACGAATCGTCCCCAGCCCAGCCAGTCGGGCCTTATTCCTCACGTTCCGATCACTGGCGGTCACGGCAACTCGGCTCGTCAGGTCTTGCCAAACCAACTCAAGCGCCCCGGCGATGATCGCGTCGTCGGGAACGTCAGATCGAAGCCAAGACAGCGTGCTGCTCATGTCGGGACTCGACGGCACCTCTCGGACGTTGAGACTGCCCGAGAGCGGGACGCCAGCGAACAAGTCGCCGCGCCGGTCGAAATCATCAAGTTGATTGATGACCTTCTGGGCTGCCTCACGAGTTCTCGGGTCTCGCTTCCGCTCGTCTAGCTCGGACAAAACCTGAGGCACGAGGACGACCGTCCACGGCGTTCCGTCAACCTTCCATTCCTGAAGGCTAGGGCGGTCAAGAAGTGCGCTCGTGTCAGCCACGAGGAGCTTTTCTCCAGCACCGTGCGCCGCCGGCAATTGCTGGACCACGCCCCGGTAATCCTCAATCACGGAGTCGGCGTGTGCGCGCACCTGCTCGATGCTTGATTTCGGAGCGCCTTCGTTGGTGTCCGGCTGCTCGATAAGACGCTTAAAGGCCGCCTCAAGGTCGGCGAATTCCTCCGCCCGATCAGGCGCGTGGCGAGCCGCGCTAGTCGCGTGATCGTGAAGTTCGCGCAGCGCCTTCCTTGCCGCGCCAACCTTTGGGGCGGCCTCGGGGGGAAGCGCATTCCATCGCGAGGGGTTCCAGCCGACAAACCACACACCCGACGAACCCGCGTTGATGTCGTCGTGATGTACGCCCGACAGATCCAGCAGATCCCCGAGGGCATCTGAGAGTTTGTCGAGCAGACCGTCGAAGTGGTCGAGGCCGCTTGGCGACACAGGGGTCTCCGGGGCTGGAACCGCTTTCAGGTTGGACACAGCTACGAAGGTATCGAGAGGCCCAGTCGGCCAAGGTGGCAAGGGGGTGGCAAGGACGCACCCGGAAACAGCCGAAAACGCGGGCGAGGCCGAAACCCCGGCATTGGCCCTGTAATGCCTAAAAGCCCTAGCAGCCGAAAACCCCGACAACCGATGCGGCAGCATCATAATCCGCGTGTCGGGGGTTCGAGTCCCTCCTCCGGCATCGTTCGAGGCCCGCTTAGACCCCAGCAGGAGGTCTATGCATCAATCCCTGTCGGCTCGAGACGAACGAACGACTTTGACAACTCGCGCGGCGGCAGCCTCAACATCCTCGTGCTCCCAGATGCGGACGACAGTCCATCCGGCGGCGCTCAACTCCGCATCGTTTCGGCGATCCCGTTCATAGTTCCTTTGAAGCTTTAGGCGCCACCACTCCCCATTGGCCCTAGGAATGCTCGCGTGTTGTGGGCACATATGCCAAAAGCAACCGTCGAGAAACACGGCGACCTTCGCACCCGAAAACAGGAGGTCTGCTTTGCACCTTAAGCCGTTGAGAGGCGATGCGTTTTTCCTGAAGCGCTCACCCCGACGGTGCACAGCAGAGCGAAGTGCAAGCTCAGGAGAAGACTCGCCAGTGTTGCCAAGCATCACCCTCCGCGCCGCCGGCGACGACGGAGCGGGAGCCGGGGAAAGGGAGGAAAGTCGCCTCAAGCGGCGAGCTCGAGGGCTGTCTGCCCGTCGCCTCTTCGCTCGACTGGATCCGTAGTCCAGCAACCCGGGCTTGCCAGGGCTTTGCCAATTGCCCGCCCAAGAACTGGAGGCACGGCGTTGGCAATTTGGATGCGCTGTGAGGTCTGCCCCCCGGTGAAGTGAAAGCGATCTGGAAAGGTCTGAAGGCGAGCGCCCTCACGTGCCGACAGTCCACGATTCTGGAATGGGTGTATGCACCTGGTGCCCGATGGTTTCCCCATGTTTTGAGTGACAGCAACAGCGGGCGCCTTGCTGCAGAGCCGCGAATAGGTGTTGTGAAATCCCGAAGAAGGTTGAAGGCGATCCGGGATGCTGCGCCGGTTTCCGCCATCGGGGATGTACGAGATCGCCTCAACGAGATACGCGGGATGGCGGCTTATCCGATGGCCCTGCAGCGAACCCGATCCACGCCGCGCCTCACGTTGAAAGTCCGTGAAAGGCTCGCGGTCATACATGGTCGCCTGACCGCCAGGCTCCAACTCAGGCAAGTCTCCGATCGCATCTTCGACGGTCACCCAACTGTCCTCGGGGTGAGTCGGCTCGACGCCCTTGAAATGTCCGTAGTCCAGGTGTCCGGCGAAAATGACGCGGCGTCGCAGCTGGGGCACGCCGTAGTCGGCGGCGCGGAGTACGTGAAAACTAACCGCATAACCGAGCTCTTCGAAAAGTCCGGATATCTGTCCTTGCCATGACATGTCTCGGAGCCCCAAGACATTCTCGATAAGGAAACCTCGAGGCTCGAGCATCTCGACGAGCCGCCGAAACTCGTACATCAGAAAATTTCGCTGATCGTTCCGCTTGCGCTTGCCTACCGTTGAGAACCCCTGGCACGGTGGGCCACCCACAACCCAATCAGGTCGGTCCTCCAAGAAGGGGAGCAGCCGTTTCGTGCTCACAAGTCTGATGTCGTCATCGACGATGGCGTGCTCCGGGAAGTTCAAGCGATGGGTCTCCACCGCGTCCGACCAATGCTCGACCGACAGCAGCGGTCGCCAACCAGCGCTAGCAAGCCCAAGCGTGAGCCCCCCCGCGCCGCCAAACAGATCAATGAACGTTGGGGTCATACGCCTATCAACCTATCGCCTGACTACGACGCGCTCGGGGGCGTGGTGGAGGACCGGGAGGACGCGAGGCGAAGCACCGGACTATGGCCGCTCCGGCGTCCCGACACGTATCTCGTCCGACCCTCTACGAGGAGGGTTTCAACGTCAACGTCGTCCTCCCCTACGGCCTCCAGCTTTCCGAGGTGCGCGATGCGCTGGATCAGATCTACGACTTTCTCCACGACATGAACTCCTTCCTCGTCTCTCGAGGCTACGACCGTCTCGAGGAGATCATTCTCGGAAATAGCCTGTCGGGCTTTATCTCCGAGCTCGCCGTGAAGCGCATCGGAGCCAACTCCAAGTCTCTCGCTCGCAACGAGAAGATTGGAGGACATCCGGACCTGATCCCACGAGACCTATATCCAGGCAATGCCATTCTGAGAGCAGATGAAGGAATTGAGGTAAAGACTTCAATCCAGTCGAGTAGCTGGCAAGGCCACAACCCGGAGCGCTCCTGGATCTTGGTTGTCCAGTACTCGGTCGACGTCTTGACTGAACCGGTTGCGGAGAGGCGCCCAAGTGAGATCTTGAAGGTGATGTGCGCCCTGCTCGACGAGGAGGACTGGAGCTTTTCTGGCCGGGTCGGAGCGAGCAGGCGGACGCCAACGGCCTCGATCTTGAAGTCGGGCACCGCGAAGCTACACGACAACGCGATCTATGAGCATCCGCGATACGTCAGAAATCTTAAAAAAATGGCGGCAGAGCTGAGGATCCTCCATCTCGATGCCGATCAGTTTGAATCGCCGGGTTTGATCGCAGACGAGTAGCGTCCTCCTCCGCCCCCTCTTTACAGAGGATCCCCGCACTAGCCCCGCTGCCATCATCTGAGCAGATGACTGTCCACACGTCCGAGCTGCGGTTCTCGACCCGGGGCGACGGGGACGTGATCGACGTCACCGGGGAGGTCGCGCGGGTGGTTGCCGAGGCGGGGACGGAGGAGGGGCAGGCGCTGGTCTTCGTGCGGGGGTCGACGGCGGCGATCGCGACGATGGAGTTCGAGCCGGGCGGGGTCCACGACCTGCGGGAGATGCTCGAGCGGCTGATTCCGACCCGCGGCGACTACGAGCACAACCGGCTCAACCACGACACCAACTCACACGCGCATCAGCGGGCGACGCTGGTCGGGCCCTCGGAGGCGGTGCCGGTCGTCGGTGGCCGGCTCGCTCTCGGCACCTGGCAGCAGGTGGTCCTGATCGACTTCGACGACCGGCCGCGCGAGCGCACGGTCACGGTCCAGCTGCTCAGCTGATCCGAGCTCAGCCGAGGATGCCGGCGCCGGCCTGGCGGAACTCGGCGAGGGTGCTCTCCATCGCCTCGAGCTCGGGGGCGACCATCGACGGCCAGGGCTTCTCGGGGTGCTCGTCGATGGTCTTGTAGCCGTTGCCGCTGATGATCGCGACGACGGTGTCGTCGGGACCGAGCTTGCCCTCGTTGGCGAGCTTCATCGTCGCGGCGACGGTGGTACCCCCGGCGGGCTCGGTGAGGATGCCCTCGGTCGCGCCGAGCAGGTCCATCGCCTCGAAGATCTCTGGATCGCTCGCCGTCGCCGCCGAGCCGCCACGCGACATCACCGCGTCGACGACGAGCGGGCCGTCACCGGGGGCGCCGATGGCGATCGAGTGGGCCGCCGTCTGGGGTCGCTGGGGCTCGATCTCGCCGCTGCCGTCAAGCACGGCGGTGGCGATCGGGCTGCAGCCCTCCGCCTGGGCGACGTGGATCTTGGTCGTGGCGGTCTCCGAGAGGCCGACCGTCTCCAGCTCCCCCAGGCCCTTGTGGACACGGGAGGAGAGGGTGCCGCCGGCGGCCGGGATCACGAAGTGGTCGGGAGCGACCCAATCGAGCTGCTCGACCACCTCGAAGGCCGCCGTCTTCGCCCCCTCGGCGTAGAACGGGCGCAGGGTGATGTTGGTGAACTGGACGCCGGTGGCCAGGGCGAGCTCGCGGCAGGCGCGGTTGGCTTCGTCGTAGTTGCCGTCGAGCTGGATCACGGCCGCGCCCAGCGCCCGGCAAGCGCGCGCCTTGCCGCGCTCCATGTTGCTCGGGTAGAAGACGTAGGCCGCGACCCCGGCCTTGGCGGCCAGCGAGGCCACCGCGGTGCCGACGTTGCCGGTCGAGACGCAGCCGATCTCCTCCTTGCCCAGCTCCAACAGGCGGGCGACCGCCATCGAGACGACGCGGTCCTTGTAGGAGAGGCTGGGGCGCTGGGTGCTGTCGTCCTTGAGGTAGAGCTTGCGCAGGCCGAGCTCGGCGCCAAGTCGGTCGGCGTGGATCAGCGGCGTGCGTCCGCTGTAGCGCCCGACCCTTCCCTTCGCCTTCGCGTCGACGATCGGCAGCAGCTCCTCGAAGCGCCAGATGTTGAGCTCGCGGTCAGCGATCGGGCGCTCGGCAACGCGCTCGCGAGCGAGCTCGTAGTCGTAATCGATGTCGAGGGTCTGGCCGCAGCCAAGACACCTGAAGGTCGTGTCGAGAAGGGGAAGTCGAATCCCGCAGTCATGGCAGACCAGCTCCGTCGCACAGGAGCGGGTGCGCTGGTCGGCCGAGAGGCTCATCGCCCCTCGTCACCCCACGAGGGCAGACCGCCCGCCTTGGCGAAGCGCTTGCGTCGCTTGTTCCAGAGCACCCGTTTCATCACTGGCGGCGTTGTATAGCAGATGGTGACATATCGATCAATTAATCCTGGGCAATGGCGGCAGGTCGCTCGGGACCCTCGCCCGCAGCGCCTGAATCGTACATCTCACCCGCGGCGGGCCAGGTCCCGGGGAGGCCGGGCCCGTCCTCCTCGCCAAGTGAGATCAGCAGCTGCTCGGCGATGTGGGGCGCGAACGGGGCCAGCACCCGGGCGAGCAGTGCCAGCGCCTCGAGCAGCGAATCGAGGTCGGCTTTGTCGAGCTGACCGCGGCGCTGGACGACCCGCTTCTCGTAGTCGCGGATCCGCTCCAGCAGGCGGGTGACGTTGCGCACCGCCTTGTGCATCTGCAGCTCCTCGAGGTCGGCGGTGATCCGCGCCACCCCGTTCTCGCACCATTTCGCCAGCCGCTCACGCATGAAGGCGGTGTCGGCGGCGGCCTCGGCGTCGACCGGCGCCTCGGCCGCGGCGGCGATGCGGTCGTGGGTGTAGTCCCAGAGCCCGGTCAGGAAGCGGGAGGCGAAGCGCATCGCGCCGTCGTTCCAGTTGAGCGTCTTGGCCGGGCCGGCCGCGTAGAGGACGGCGAGCCGCACGGTGTCGGCGCCGTGGGCGGCGACCAGCTCGTCGGGGTCGACGACGTTGCCGAGGTGCTTGCTCATCTTGCGGCCGTCGGCGATCACCATCTCGTGGAAGAGGCAGCCGGCGAAGGGCTCGCCGTCGGCGAGGAAGGAGAAGGGACCGATGTCGCGCAGCGCCTTGGTAACGACCCGCTGGTCGAAGACGAAGCCGCCGCTGTCGTTGCCGGCGACGAGGCGCTCCGAGGGCAGCCAGCGGCGCAGGTCGGGGTGGGTGAACATCTGCTCGTCGCGGTCGGCCGGCGGCACGGCGGACGGCACCCAGAGCCAGAGCGCGTCGAAGTGGCAGTCGAGCGTGTCGGTCTCGCGCTGGGCGGGGCCTCCGCAGCGCGGGCAGGGGACGTCGAGGAAGTCGGGGCGCTCGGCCAGCGGGTTGCCCTCGCCGCTGGGCTCGACGTCGCGCGGCAGGCGCGCCGGCAGGTCCTCGAACGGGACCGGGACGACGCCGCAATCGGGGCAGTGGATGACCGGGATCGGCGTGCCCCAGTAGCGCTGGCGGGAGATCGAGAAGTCGTAGGCGCGGTAGCGGGTTGCCGTCCGCGTCTCCAGCGGTCCGGCAGCGACCCCGTCGGCGACCCGCGGCAGACGCGCCGCGATCGCCGCGTCGGCCTCGTCGACCGCGGGGATGCCGAGTGCCGCGGTCGGCCCGTAGCGGGCGTCGACGATCGGCGAGACGAAGAGCGGCAGCTCAGCGCCGCCGGGGGTGACGGCCGAGGCGCCGGTGTCGATCACCGGCACCGCCGCGGCGTCGCGGGCGCTGCGCTCCCAGCCACCCGAGCGCAGCTCGTCTAGCTGCTCGCCGATGCCGGCCTCCGCCGCCCAGCGCTCGACCTCGGGGTGGCGCGGGGAGGCGAGCACGAAGCTGGCCTCCCCGGCCGCCCCGGGGTGCGGCGTGAAGACCGTCAGCGGCTCACCACCGGGCCCGGTGAGGTCGGTCTCGGCCCCGTCGCTGCGGCCGAGGATGTAGCGCTGGGTTTTCAGCGAGAGCTCGTCCCAGCGGCCGCCCGCCTCCAGCCGCCCGAGGTTGCGGTCGTTCTCCTCCAGGTAGGGAGAGAGGCGCAGGAACCAAGTCGGGCGGCGGATCAGCCGCACCCGCTCGTGACAGCGCCAGCAGCGCCCGTCCTCGACCTGGAGCGCGGCCAGCGTCGTCTGACAGGTGTCGCACCAGTCGACGGTGGCGTTGTCGCGGTAGACGAGGCCGGCCTCGAGCAGGGTCAGGAAGAGCCACTGCGACCAGCGGTACTGGTTCTCGTCGGAGCTGTAGAAGGCGCGCTCGTAGTCGAAGGAGAAGCCGAGGCGGCGCATCTGGCCGAGCATCCGCTCGCCGCAGCGCTCGACCCAGTCGGCGGGCCGCACGCCGCGCTCGATCGCCGCCATCTCGGCCGGCAGGCCGAAGGCGTCGAAGCCGAAGCCGAAGAGGACGGCGTCGCCCCGGGCGCGGCGGAAGCGCGCGTAGGCGTCGCCGATCGAGTAGTCGCGGACGTGGCCCATGTGGAGGTTGCCGGAGGTGAACGGGCTGGACGGCTTGATGTAGACCGCCGCCTGCCCGGAGGCCGGTACGGGCGTCTCGAAGGCAGCCCGCGCGGCCCAGGCGGACTGGCGCGCCGACTCGGTCGCGGCGGCGTCGTAGCTTGGCTTGTCGGCCCTCATCGACCTGAGTGTGCCATGCGACGTTGACCGCCGAGCCCCGGGGGCCTATGCTGGAAACTCAATGGTCAAGCACCTTGAAGTATTGAGGTGGCAACAAGGGCGTGACCAAAGTGTCAAAAAAGTGGAAAAAGTTGGCAACGGGAGGTATCTAGGCCCCTTCGACGTCCGGGTACGGGCCTAGCGTGGAATCCGCAGACGAAACAAGGCGGCCCCGGCGGCGCTTGCGACACCCCGGGGCCTGGCCGAGACCTGAAGAGGAGGTCCCAACATGCAAGAGGGTACGAGAACGGCCCTGCTGGTAGAAGGGCCGCTGGACGAAGAAATCGTTAAGAGGGCGATTGCCGCCATCGAGGAGGCGCCGCCCGAGGAGCGGGTCAGAGCTGGGCTGCAGGCGATGATCGAGGTTGCCGAGACCGATCCCGCCGCAGCCCGCTCGGCCCTCTCCGAGCTACGCGCAGACCATGAGCGGTTGAGCCGACTCGAGGCCTGGCTGGGGGGTGACCCGGCGCGCGCGACCTTCGGGCTCGGCGCGGCGATTCAGGTGGCCGATGCAGAGCTCGGCTCGGCGCTGCCCGACCTGGAATCGATTGCCCCCGAACTGCTGCGCTGGCTGGAGGGCGACTGGTAGGCGCTCAGGCGAAGGTCCAGAGCTTGTTGCCGAGGAAGTTGAGCGGCATCGCCATCGCGACCGCGATCGCCTGAGCGACGACGCCGTCGATCGAGGTCCCGGCGATCAACGCCTCGAGCACCGCGAGGTTGACCAGCAGCGCGCCGACGCTGACGGTGAAGAAACGGGCCGCCTGGAAGGCCGGGTGGTCGTCACCCGGCTCGAAGGTCCAGTACCGGTTCCAGACGAAGTTGTTGGCGACGGCGACGCAGAAGGCGCCGAGGGCGGCGATCAGGTGGTGCATCCCGAGGCTGACCGTGAGCACCGCGAAGACCGCGAGGTTGATCAGGTAGCCAGAGCACCCGACCAGGCCGAACTTGAGCAGCTGCACCCAGCTCGCCGGCCGTCGCGCGGCGGCACCGATTCGGTAGGCGAGCTCGTTGGCCGGGGTCATGTCAGGCAGGGCGGTGCGTAATGTTCCGACCCGGATGCGGCTCGGAATCGCCATCATCGCAGTCTTGGCGGCGGTCGCCCTGGCGACCGTGCTGACGATCTCCCTCGAGGGTGGAGACGACGATGCCGAGGCCGCGAAGCCAGGTGCGGAGCCGAGCGTGACGATCATCTCGCCCCGCAACGGCTCCCGCCAGTCGGCCCGCTCGGTCGTGGTCAAGGTCGAGGTCGACAACTTCGAGCTGGCGCCGCAGCGCTTCGGCGCCGAACCCCAGCTCGGCGAGGGCCACATCCGCTTCGGCCTCAACCGGGTGCCGGACTGCGTCGACCCGGTCAAGCTGCGCCGTGCCGAGGAGAGCCCGCTCGGCCGCGGCCGGCTGGTCGGCGCCTCCTTCGACTTCCCCGACTACTCCGGCCCCAACGGCGTCCTCGCCGAGCGGATCGGCTCGAGCGGCAGCTACTCGCCGGCGACCAGGCCGGAGATCTACTACCGCGACCTGCCGGCCGGCTTCTACCGCCTGGTCGTCACCCTCGCCCGCAACAACGGGGCCACCACCCCCTACCACGCGGTCACCAACTTCGAGATCCTCCTCCCCCCTGGCCACGTGCGCAAACCGTGCACCGACGGCAAGGTGACCAGCGCCAAGGCCGCCGTTTTCGACTGAGGGCAGCGGACCGCCGCCACCCCGGTGGCCTTTACTTCACTTTGTATAGTGACTTGAGTGCAGACCTTTCGCCGTCTGATGGGTTTTCTGCGCCCCTACCGTCCGGAACTCTGGGGCTCGCTGGTGTTCGCCTGGGCGGCGATGGGGATGACGGTGTTGATCCCCTGGTTGATCGGCCGCGCGGTCAACGCGATCCAGGCCGGTGAACAGCCCGACCTGCTGCCGCTGGCACTGGCGATCGCCGCCGCCGGCATCCTGCGGCTGGGCCTGACGACCGTGCGGCGAATCGTCGCCGGCAAGGTCTCGCTGGCGGTCGAGTTCGACCTGCGCCAGCGCTTCTACGCCCACCTGCAGCGGCTCGAGCTCGGCTTCTTCGACGGCCAGCAGACCGGGCAGCTGATGTCGCGGGCGACGGTCGACCTGCAGGCGATCCGCTTCTTCCTCGGCTACGGGCTGATCTTCATCACCCAGAACCTGTTGACGATCGTCCTCGCCAGCGCCGTGATGATCGCGATCGACCCGCTGCTGGCGCTGATCGCGCTCGCCCCGGCGCCGCTTGTCGTCTACACCGCCTCGCGCTACAACCGCGTCTCGCGGCCGGCCGTGCAGGAGGTGCAGCAGCGACTCGCCGAGCTGACCGCCGAGGCCGAGGAGAACGTCTCCGGCATCCGCATCGTCAAGGCCTTCGCCCGCGAGGAGCACCAGCTGCACCGCTTCCGCCGCGCCGTCTCCCGCGTCTTCGACCAGAGCGTCTACTCGACCCGCCTGCAGGCCTTCTTCTCGCCGCTGCTCGGCCTCCTGCCGCAGTTCGGGATCGCCCTCGTGCTGCTGATCGGCGGCCGCCAGGTAATCGCCGGCAACCTCAGCCTCGGCAGCTTCACCGCCTTCTACACCTACCTGGCGATCCTCGCCGCGCCGATGCGGATGCTCGGCATGGCGATGGGGATGGCGCAGCGGGCGATCGCCTCCGGCAACCGCCTCTTCGAGATCCTCGACCGTGAGCCGCAGATCGAGAGCCCGGCCGGGGCGCCGCCGCTGCCGCCCGGCGGCGGCCGGGTGCAGATGAGCGGCGTGACCCTGAGCTACGGCGACCCCGCGGTGCTGAGTTCGCGGTTAGGGCCGGATAGCGACAACAAACGCGAACTCGCCCTGTCGGGGATTGACCTCGAGGTCGAGGCGGGGCGCACGGTGGCGTTGGTCGGTCCATCCGGCTCTGGCAAGACCAGCCTGGTGGCGCTGATCGCCCGTCTCTATGACCCCAGCGAGGGCACGGTCCGGGTCGACGGCGCCGACGTACGGAGGGTCGACCTCGACTCGCTGCGCTCGGAGGTCGCCTTCGTCGGCGACGAGAGCTTCCTCTTCTCCGCCAGCGTCGCCGAGAACATCGCCTACGCCCGGCCGGGGGCGAGCCGCGAGGAAGTAGAAGCGGCGGCGCGGCGGGCCCAGGCGGACGAGTTCATCCGCGAGCTGCCGGGCGGCTACGAGGCGCTCGTCGGCGAGCGCGGCCTGACCCTCTCCGGCGGCCAGCGACAGCGGGTCGCGATCGCCCGCGCCCTGCTCGCCGACCCCCGCATCCTGATCCTCGACGACGCCACCTCCTCGGTCGACGCCCAGACCGAGGCGGCGATCAAAGCCGGGCTCGCCGAGGCGATGGCGGGCAGGACCACCTTCGTCATCGCCCACCGCCTCTCGACCGTCTCGCTCGCCGACGAGGTGGTCGTGCTCGACGGCGGCCGGATCGTCGACCGCGGCACCCACGCCGAGCTGCTCGAGGGCTGCGGCTTCTACCGCGAGATCGCCGAGCACGGCCTCGCCGACTCGGTCTTCCTGCAGCGCGACCTCGAGCGGCGCGAGGAGCTGGCGAAACTGTGAGGCGGCTCTGGACGATCATTCGCGGCGAGGATCAGCGCGGCCGCAAGCTGCGCTGGATGATCGGGCTGCTGCGGCCCTACCGCGGCCGGGTCGCCCTGACCCTGGTCGCGATCCTGGCCGCGACCGGGGCGGCGCTCGCTCCCCCCTACCTCGCCGGGCAGGCGATCGACGCCGGCATCGTCACCGACGACACCGCGGCGCTGACCCAGATCGTCATCGCCTTCGTCGGGGTGGCGATCGTCTACGCGGTCGCCACCTACGTGCAGACCTACCTGGTCGGGTGGGTCGGGACGCGCGCCCTGCAGGATCTGCGCGAGCGCGTCTTCACCCATTTGCAGGCGATGTCGATCGGGTTCTTCACGCGGCGCAGCCCCGGCGTCCTGATCAGCCGCATGACCAACGACATCGAGGCGCTCAACCAGCTGGTCACCAGCGGGGTGGTGACGCTGCTCTCCAGCGGCCTCACCCTGATCGGCGTCGTCGTGATCATGCTGCTGCTCGACCTGCAGCTGGCCCTGGTCACCTTCCTCACCCTCCCCCTGCTGCTGCTCGCCAGCGTCGTCTTCCGGATCATCTCCCACGGCGCCTACCAGGCGACCCGCGAGCGGATCGCGGCGGTCACCGCTTACCTGCAGGAGACCCTGAGCGGCGTCCGAGTCGTGCGCAGCTTCGGCCAGGAGCGGCGCCACGCCGAGGCGATGGACGAGCTCAACGAGGCCAACCGCGAGGCGAACATGCGGACGGTCTACCTCAACGCGACCTACTTCCCGGCGGTCGAACTGCTCGCCGCCGTCGCCACCGCGGTGATCATCTTCTACGGCGGCACGCTGGTCATCGACGACGCGATCCAGATCGGCGTCGTCGTCGCCTTCATCGGCTACCTGCAGGTCTTCTTCGACCCGATCCAGCAGCTCTCGCAGCTCTACACGACCTACCAGCAGGGGATGGCGGCGCTCGACAAGATCTTCGAGCTGCTCGACACCGAGCCCGACATGACCGACGCCCCCGACGCGATCGACCTCGGCCGGCTGCGCGGCGAGATCGCGATGGAGGGGGTCTGGTTCGCCTACGCCGACGAGGAGTGGGCGCTGCGCGAGATCGACCTGCACGTGCCGCCCGGGCAGACCCTGGCCCTGGTCGGCGCCACCGGCGCCGGCAAGTCGACCCTGGCCAAGCTGGTCGCGCGCTTCTACGACCCGCAGCGCGGCAGCGTCGCCGTCGACGGGCACGATCTGCGCGAGGTGCGCCAGGGGGCGCTGCGTGGCCAGCTGGGGATCGTCCCCCAGGAGGGCTTCCTCTTCTCCGGCAGCGTGCGCGAGAACATCGCCTTCGGCCGGCCCGGGGCGTCGCTCGAGGAGATCGAGGCGGCGGCGGCCGCGGTCGGCGCCACCGAGTTCATCGCGGCGCTGCCCGAGCGGATCGAGACGCAGGTCGGCGAGCGCGGCGTGCAGCTCTCCGCCGGCCAGCGCCAGCTCGTCGCCTTCGCCCGGGCGCTGCTCGCCGAGCCCCGCATCCTGATCCTCGACGAGGCGACCTCGAACGTCGACGTGCGCACCGAGAAGACGATCGAGCGCGGGCTCGAGCGGCTGCTCGCCGGGCGCACCGCGATCGTCATCGCCCACCGGCTCTCGACCATCCGCCGCGCCGGCAAGATCGTCGTCCTCGAGGGCGGCCGGATCGCCGAGAGCGGCAGCCACGACGAGCTGATCGAGGCGGGCGGCCCCTACTCTCGCCTCTACGGCGCCTGGGTGGAGTCCTCGGTGGCTTAGCCGGGGCCGATGCCGCCGGAGCTGCCGCCGGTGGTGCCCCCGCCGCCTTCGGTGCCGCCCGCCGCCGCGCCGCCGCCGGCGCTTTCTTCTTCGGTCACGCCGCCGGTTTCGGGCGCGACTTCTTCTTCGGGCGCGACTTCTTCCGGCGCGACTTCTTCTTCGACCCCGGACGGCGCTTCTTCGACCGCTTCTTCGCCCGTCGCCGCGGCCGTGGGCGGGCTGGGCGCTTCGCCGCACTGGGTCAGCCCGAACGAGTCGGCAGCCGACTGGAAGGAGCCCAATGCCGTCGAGGCCTCCGCTTCGGCGCTCGTCAGCCCTTCTTCTTCGCCGCGGGCCGCCGCCAGGGCGACATCGCTCTCCGCCTGGGCGAGCACTTCGGCGGAGCCGATGAATTCGTCGTAGCCGGCGTCTTCGTCGCTGGGCGCGCCGAGGCCCTTGAGCCGCTCGACCATGCCGCTGTAGAGGTCCGCGACCTGGGCTGCCTGGCCTTCACTGCCGGTGCTGGTCGAGCCGATCGTGCCGACGGCCGCGTTGACCTCGGCGCAGATCGCGTCGCCCTGAGCGACCAGCTCTTCCTTGCTCAGCGCGGTCACCGCTTCGGTCGTCACCGGCGCCGCGGCGGTCGTGTCGTCGCCGCCACCACCGCCACAGCCGGCGATCACGACGGAGACCAGCGCGATCATGCCGAAGCCTGCTCCGAGCCTGCTCATCAAGCGGCGAAGGTAGCAAAGGCGCTAGACAGCGCCCGTTCGCCGCACCCCTCGGCGCGTTGACTCCCTCTTTCGGCCTCGAGCTGTGTTGCGACCACCGAAATTCTCGGTCTGGGCATGGCAGTTAGGACAGAGGAGCTGGAGGTTGGACAGACGGTTGTCCTTCCCGTGTCCATTGACATGGTGGAGAGCCATGCTCAGAGGCCGCCCACGCCACTCGGTCAGCCCGCACTCCTCGCAGTGATTGACCTTGAGCCCCTCGTCCAGAAGCCGTTGCTTCAGATGCGATCGATTCGTCCGCGGGCGCCCAGATACGAGCAACCTCTCGATCGGCATCCTACGCGGACGGGGCCGAACAGCGCCTCGTTTCACAGCCGCGCGCCATGAGCAGATTGCGAATCCGAAACGCTGAGAGCATTCCCGCGCAGAGAGGCCAGCGTCATACGCAGCTTGAATCTCATTCCAGTCGTAACGGCGAGCACACTTGTCCCTAGCGGGAAGGCCGAGGCGACGCGCGTGATACGAAATGGTCGGCTTTGAAAGCCCGAGTCGTCTTCCAACCTCCGCTTGACTCAAACCGTCAGCGAGCAGATTCCCGATAAGCGCTCGCTTCTCCGAGGCCGAGAGCCGACCCTCGATCCCTTCCGCCCCCATAGCGAACGCATGTTCGCAAGCTCACCGGACACGCCGGGGGCCTTTGAAATCCGTGCTGACTGCGCCCCAGGGACTCGAACCCCGAAATCCAGCTCCAGAGGCTGGCGTGTTGCCAATTACACCAGGGCGCAACGACAAAGTTGAGGATATCCGGCGACGCCCTCCGGTGGGCGCAGACGGCAATCAGACGATCGACGCGAGGTCGGTGCCGGTGTCGGCGAGCGCCTCGCGGGCGGCGGAGACGTCGACGCCGTCGGCGAGCAGGCGCCGCGCCTCGGCGAGATCTTCGGAGCGACCGACGCTGAGCGCGCCCGCGACCCGGCCGTCCTTCAGGTACCAGACCGAGAACTCGCCGCCGTCGCGATCGCCGCGCCAGATCTCCTCGTCCCACTCGTAGGCGGGCCCGACGTACTCGAGGCTGGCCCAGTCGGCGAGGTCGCTGAAGAAGTAGGGGACGACGTCGTAATCGCGCTCCTCGCCGAGCATGTTGCGGGCGACGTGCATCCCCTGCTGCATCGCCACGTCCCAGTGCTCGACCCGCAGCCGCCGGCCGTGCACGTCGCTGTCGTAGGAGCAGCAGTCGCCCGCCGCGTAGATGCCCGCGACCGAGGACTGCAGCTTCGAGTCGCAGACGATCCCGTCGTCGACCTCGAGCCCGGCGCGCTGGGCCAGCATCGCGTCGGGCCGGACCCCGGCGCCGACGACGACCGTGTCGCACTCGATCGCCAGACCGCTCTTGGTCAGCACCGCCTTGACCCGGCCGTCGCCCTCGAAGGCCTCGAGCTCCTCACCGGCGTGGACGGTGACGCCGTGCTCTTCGAGCTGCCCCTGGAACCAGCGCCCGGCCTCCTCGCCGAAGACCCGCGAGAGCGCCACGTCCTCCATCATCACGATCGTGCACTGGACGCCCTTCGCCGCCAGCGAGGCGGCGACCTCGGTGCCGATGTAGCTGCCGCCGATCAGGACCACGTGGCCGGCGGCCTCGGCGTCGGCGCGGATCGCGTCGGAGTTGCCGAAGGCGCGCAGGTAGTGGACGCCCTCGTTCTCGGCGCCCTCGACCCGCAGGATGTTGACCATCGCCCCGGTGGCGAGCAGCGCCTTGCCGAAGCCGACCTCCTCCCCGCCCTGCAGCCTCGCCGTGCGCGCCTCGGGGTCGAGCGACATCACGTTGATCCCGGTCAGCAGCTCGACCCCGTTCTCCGCGTACCACTCCTCGGGGTGGACGCGGGCGTCGGCGCGACCGGCGTCGCCCCGCAGGTACTCCTTGGAGAGCGGCGGCCGTTCGTAGGGCGGCTCGGGCTCGCGGCCGGCCAGCAGGATCGTGCCCTCGGCGCCGCGCCTGCGCAGCTCGGTCGCGCAGTGGGCGGAGGCGAGACCACCGCCGACCAAGAGGAAGTCGACGTCGCGGTCGGCCATCTCAGCCAGCGCCGTTGCCGTTCTTGGGCGGCCCGAACAGTTCCTTGATGTCCTCCTCGCGCCCCGGGTCGAGCACGGCCAGAACCTCGTCGCCGGCTTCGAGGATGGTGTCGGCACTGGGCACGAAGCCCTTGCCTTCGCGCAGCACCGAGATCAGCAGGCTGCCTTCCGGCATCGAGAGGTCGCCGACGCGGCGGCCGGTGACCCGCGAGTCCTGACCGAGCAGCATCTCGATGATCTCCAGCTGCTCCTCCTGCAGGTCGAGCAGGTGAACCAGGCCATACTCGGGGATGTCGTGCTCGAGCAGGCGCAGGATCAGGTCGGTGGCGGAGACCGACGGTTTGACGCCGAGCAGGTCGAAGTGAGGCTTGTTGCGGGGGTTGTTGACGCGGGCGATGATCCGCTCGACCTCGTACTTCTCCCGCGCCACCTGGCAGATCAGCATGTTGTCCTCGTCGTCGCCGGTCACCGCGATCACCATGTCGGCGCGCTGGATCCCAGCCCGCTCCAGCACCCAGAGCTCGGAGGCGTCGCCGTAGGTGACGTTGTGCTCGAGCTCCTGCTCGACGGTCAGGTAGCGGCGCCGGTTGCTCTCGATCACCGTCACCTCGTGGTCCTTTTCGAGCAGCTCGCGGGTCAGGTTCCAACCCACCTTGCCGGCGCCGATGACGATGATGTACACGCCTACGCCGCCTCGCGCCGGGCGCCCTCGCGGACGGCGCTCTCGAGCATGTCGATCGCGACCCGGGTGGGGCAGATCGTGTGCAGGCCCTGCTGCCCGTACCACTCGGCCCGCAGCGGGTCGAGGATGCGGGCGATCACCGTCGGCACCTCGTAGCGCCGCTGGGCGATCTGGGAGATGACGATGTTGGTGTTGTCGCCGTTGGTGGCGGCGATGAAGGCATCGGCCTTCTCGATCCCGGCGGCGAGCAGGGCGTCGGTCTCCAGCCCGGTGCCGACCGTGAACTGACCGCCGAGATCCTCCCAGCCCTTGTCGAGCCCGACCTCGAGCCGCGTGTGGGACTCGGGGTCCTCGTCGAGGCAGGAGACTTCGTGGCCCTCGCTCAGCATGCTCCTCGCCACCGAGGAGCCGACCCGCCCGCAGCCGACGATGAGGATGAACATGGGTCGGATACTAGGCTGATTCGGGAGGCGCCGTGAGCAGCACGCGGCAGGGGGCCTTCTTGAGCACGTACTCGGTGGCGGCGCCGATCTCGGCCGGCCTGGCGGCGCCGATTCCGCCCAGGGTCGCACCACCGCGGATCTTGGTCGGCGGCTCGGCCCCGACCACGATCGCCTCGGCGCCGCTGCGCCGCGCCGCGTCGACGATGCCGGCGCCGACCTCACGGGCGCGCAGCACCGAGGCGGTGACGGTGACGTTCTCGTACTCGTCGCCGACTTCACGGGCGCGCTCGATCGCGTGCAGCGCCGCCTCCTCCTGCCCGGCCGGCAGCTCCGCGTCGAGCGCCAGGGTCAGCGGCACCTCGATCACGTAGATCACGTCGAGCCGGGCGCCCTCGCCATCGTCGGACTCCTCCTGGGCGGCGGCGGCGAGGCGCCCCGCGGTGGCGACGATGTCGTCGTCGAGCTCGGAGCCGAAGACCGGGACCAGCAGGTTGCTGTATTCGACGTCGGGCTTCTGCTTGGTCAGCGCCCGCTCGCTGACCGAGACGCGCCTGGTCAGGGACGTCCCCTCCACCCCCTTGCGGTAGACGACGTAACAGAGCAGCCCGAAGACCATCCAGCCGCCGCCGACCCAGCGCGCCGTGTCGTGGATGGCGAGCACGCTGAGGAAGGCGAGGCCGCTGACCAGGGCCGCGAAGATCGCCGGCAGCGGCAGCTTGACACCGCGCCACTCGACGTCCCAGGGGACGCGGAACGGGCGCTCGCGGTCGGGTTCGAGCGCGCGCAGGCGCAGGATCGAGAGGTGGGCGATCGTGATCGCCAGGGTCGCGCCGAAGGCGTAGAGGCCGGCAAGGAGCTGGACGTCGGCGGGCACCGCCAGCCCGATCGCGATCAGGCAGGAGAGGGCGATCGCGACCTTCGGGGTCGCGTGGCGGGCGCTGAGCTTGCCCAGCCAACTGGGGATCTGGCGGTTGATCGCCAGCGTGTAGATGTGACGGGAGACGCCGTGCATCGCCGTCGTCGCCGCCCAGAAGAGAACCGGGGCGGCGACCAGGGCGACCAGCCAGCGCATCGAGTCGGCGACCCAGGCCGGTTCGTACTGGGAGACGACGCCGAGGATCGGCGCCTCGACGAACTCGCCGCCGAGCGCGGTCTGCGGCCCGTCGGGGCCGGCGACGACCGGGACCGCCATCAGCGCGATCGCCGCCATCCCGGCGTAGGCCAGCGGCACGCTGATCGCGCCGACCGAGACGATCCGCCGCAGATCGCGGCGGCGCACCTCGACGTCCGGGGCGAGGTCGGCGGCGGCCTCGATGCCGGCGTAGGCGAGCATCGCGACCACCGCCGCGTAGACCGCGTCGCTGAAGCTGGGCGCTCCGAAGACGTCGAGCTCGGCGGTAAGCCGCTCCGGATGGAAGACGGCGAGCAGGCCGACGACGACGACCGCCACCTGCAGGACGATGTCGGCCAGCGCCAGCCCGATCAGCCAGCGCTCCCGCCCCCGTCCGGTCACGTTGAGGACGCTGAACAGGGAGGCGGCGACGATCACCGCCACCGCGATGCCGACCTCCCAGCCGCGGTCGGCGAACTCGGGCACCACCGGTTCGAGGTAATGCGGCACCGAGATCGCCGCCAGGGCGACGACGATCAGGTAGTCGATAAGGATCGCCCAGCCGGCGATGAAGGCGATCAGCTCGTTGAAGGCGTGGCGGGCGAAGCTCGAGGAGCCGCCGCGCTCGCGCAGCATCGAGGCGCCCTCGACGTAGGTGAGCGTGGTGAGGACGAAGAGGAGGCCGGCGGCGAGGAAGATCAGCGGCGTCAGGCCGAGGCCGCGGTCGGCGACGACGCCGAGCGAGAAGTAGATCGAGAAGCCGACCGCCGAGTAGACGGCGATGAAGACGCCGGGGACGCCGAGGCCACGCTGCAGCAGGGGCTCGAGCCGCGAGCGTGGCGGTTGCCCCGGGGGGCTCACGAACGTGCCCGGAGCCGGATCACGCCCACCGCCAGGAAAGCGACGCCGAGGATCGCGCCGATCGAGAGCGGCCCGCCGCCGTTGGCGAAGGTGCTGACGAGGATGGCCAGGCCGAGGATGATGAAGACGAGGGAGAAGGCACGGACGGAACCGCGGTAGATCCGCTCGGGAGAGTCCATCGGGGCGATTCTAGGTGAGGGAACCGGACCGCTCGACGCGACCGGAAGCGCCGTGATCTGAGACGACGATGACCCGGCAGGGGCGCTCGCCGAGCACGGTCTGCAGCGTCTTGTCGTAGAGCGGTGTGCCGTTGCGGTAGCGCAGCCCGACGACGATCGCCGCCGCCTCGATCTCGGCCGCCTCGTCGGAGATCGCGTACCCCGCCTGTCCGGGCCGCACCCGCTCGACGTGGCCGGTGACCCGCTGCCCGCCGATCAGCTTCGCCTGCTCGATCTTGCTCTGCGCCTCCGCTTCCTTGTCGCGCAGCTCGGCGTCGAGCGGCAGGTTGGTGGGCACGGTCAGCATCGAGTGGATGTGGATGCCGCGCCGTCGTTTGGAGGCGAGCTTGACCGCGGTCGCGACCATGTCCTCGGAGAACGGCTCGTCGTCCTCGAAGGCGACCAGGACGCTGCGGTACTCGATCTCCTCGACCCCGAGCGGCGTCGGCGTCACCACCTTCACCGTCTCGGTCAGCGGCAGGCGCTGGTTGCGGCGGTAGAGGACGTAGACGGCGATGCCGAGCGCCATCCAGCCGAGCCCGACGACGAGGGTGCGCGGGTTGAGCACCATCACCACGATCCAGGCGGCGAAGGTCCCGAGCCCGCCCAGCACCGCGCTCAACGGCACCAGCGTGCCGAAGGCGCGGAAGTTGAGCGGTGGCTTCCAGGGCCGCTCGTCCTCGGACCGGCGCCGGCGCAGCTGGATCACCGCGACGTGGGCGATCGTGAAGGAGAGCATGGCGCCGAACGAGTACAGCGTCGCCAGGAAGTCGGCCTGCCCCGGCAGGATCGTCAGCGTCGCGATCGCGGCGAAGACGAGGATCGCGACGTAGGGCGTCCGGTAGCGAGGATGGACCTGGCGCAGGGCCTCGGGCAGCTGGCGATGCTGGCCCATCGAGTAGGTGAGCCGCGAGACCCCGATCAGACCGGCGTTGGTCGCGATCAGGAGGATCACCGCGGCGAGGATGCCGACGTAGAAGCGCAGCACTTCGGTCAGGCCGTGGCTGAGGCCGAGGTTCTCGACGATGCCGAGGATCGGGTCGCTGGCGAACTCGGTGCCGAGCGCCGTGGTGAAGTTGCCGGCCGCGTCCTGGGTCACCGGCATCGCCGAGAGCGCGACGACCGGGATCAGCAGGTAGAGGGCGAGGACGGCGACGACGGTGAGGCCGACGCTGCGTGGGATCGTGCGGGCCGCGTCGCGCGCCTCCTCGGCCATGTTGGAGATCGTCTCGATCCCGGTGTAGGCGATCATCCCGACGGCGATCCCGAGCGCGAAGTCGCTCCAGGTCGGGGCGACCCCGAGGCTGACGTTGTCGACCAGGATCTCGGGGCTGAGGACGACGAAGATCCCGATCCCGACCAGGACCACCTGGGTTGCCAGGTCAGCGACCGCCAGCACGAGGTTGAGTCGGGCCGACTCTTCGGAGCCACGGATGTTCACCAGGGCCAGGAACGCGATCACCAGGCCGCCGGCGATGATGTCGCCGGGCCCGTGGCCGAGCGGCTCCCAGAAGACCGCGAGGTAGTGGGGCACGAAGTAGGCCGAGATCGCGACCGTGATCGTGTAGTTGAGCATCTGTCCCCAGGCGGCGACGAAGCTGACCAGCTCGTTGAAGGCGTGGCGGGCGAAGCTCGAGGAGCCGCCCGCCTCCGGATACATCACCGTCGCCTCGGCGTAGGTCGCCGCGGTGGCGGCGAAGATCAACCCGGAGATGACGAAGGCGACCGGGGTGAGGCCGAGGGCGAAAGCGGCGGTGACGCCGAGCGCGTAGTAGATCGAGGAGCCGACGTTTCCGTAGGCGGCGGAGAAGAGGCTGCCGACGCCGTGGACACGGCTCAGCGATTCGTCCCTGGGTATGCGGCGGGCCATCTAGCTGGCGATCCGGGTGGGCATCTCAGCCCGAATATAGGGACGCCGGCGCCCGCTGAACGTGAGCACGGGTCAACTCGGCAGGCGTCGCGCAGCCGCAGAGAGCCAAGGTCAGCCTGAGCTCGTCGCGGAGGATCTCGAGCGCCCGGCGGGCCCCGTCCTCCCCTGCCGCCGCCAGCCCCCAGAGCGCCGGCCGCGCGACCAGGACCGCATCGGCGCCAAGGGCGAGTGCGATCGCCACGTCGACGCCACGGCGGATGCCGCCGTCGACGATCACCGTGGCGCGACCGTCGACCGCCTCGACGACCTCGGACAGGGCGTCGGCGGTGGCGAGGCAGCGATCGAGCTGGCGGCCGCCGTGGTTGGAGACGACGATCCCGGCGGCACCGTGCTCGACGGCGAGGCGGGCGTCCTCGGCGGTGAGCACGCCCTTGACCAAGACCGGGACGCTGGATTCGGAGGCGAGCCCCTCCAGGTAGGACCAGGTCAGCGCCGGCTGCATCAGCTCGAAGGTCTGCTCGATCGTCACGGTCCGTCGTTGGCCGAGCGCCGCCTCGACGCTGGGCACGCCGAGCTCGGCCGGGAGCGCGAACCCGTTGCGCCGGTCGCGCTCGCGGTTGCCGCCGCGCGGCGCGTCGACCGTGACGACGATCGCCCCGTGGCCGCAATCGATCGCCTCGTCCATCAGCGCCCGGGTGATCGCCGCGTCTTCGAAGCAGTAGAGCTGGAACCAGCAGCGCGCCTCCGGCGCCTCCGCGGCCACCTCGCGCGGCCGCATCGACGCCAGCGTCGAGAGGCACATCACGGTCCCCGCCGCGGCGGCGGCCCGCGCCATCGCCGCCTCCCCGCCGGGGTCGACCAGCCTCTGGTAGGCGACCGGCGCGATCAGCACCGGCATCGCGACCTCCTGGCCCAGCACCTCCGCCCCGGTCTCCCACTCGCCGAGCCCGGCCAGCACCCGTGGCCGCAACCGCCACCGCTGCCAGGCCGTGACGTTCTCCGCCAGCGTCAGCTCGTCCCCGGCCCCGCCGAAGAAGTACCCCGCAACGCCCGACTCCAGCTTCTCGGCGGCAGCCCGCTCGAGGTCGGCGACGTTGACGAACCTTTCGGCCACGCCGAGGACCCTAGACGAGCGTCGTCAGCGCCTCGGCGGCCGCTTGCCCTTTGGCCGGCTCTTCTTCTTGGGCCCGAGGATGACGAAGCGGTCGATCGCCGGCGTCGGATCGGCATTTCCGAGGCTCTCGGCGGCGACGACCTTGAACGTGTGGCGCCCCGGCTTCAGGCGCGTGTAGACCATCGGCGAAATGCAGGGAGCGAACGACCCGCGGTCGAGACGACAGCGAAACTCGGCGGCGGGGTAATTCGAGGTGAAGGCGAAGACCTGCCGGCGTTTCCTCGATTTCACCTTGCGCTTGCTGATCCGGGTCAGGATCTCGACCACGGTGGCGTTGATCGAGAACTCACCCATCCCCGGCCGCTGCGTTTCCCGGTTGAGCTCGCCGTCGACCGCGATCCGGTAGGTCGTCCCCGCCACGGCGGAGAACCTGAGGCCGTCGAGGCCGCAGATCCCCCGGCCCGGGACCGGCGTCAGCGCGTTCAGCGCGTCGCCGGTGTAGACCGCTTCCACCAGACTGTCTTCGCGACAGCCGCCCATCCACGCCAGCCCCGACACCGGCGGGGTCCACGTGTACCAAACCGATGCACCGCCCTGAACGCCGCCGTGGTCCGGCTCGCCCGCCTCCTTCGACGCATTCCAGTTGGAGCCTTCGGCGCGTGCCCCGTAGTAGCCGTTTTCCGGGACCATCGCGCTCAGCGCGGTGGCGTTCGCGAAGTCGTCGTTGGCCGGCACCGGCGTCGCGCGGAGATGCAACTCGAACGACCCTTCCGTCGGCCGCGGCGACGGTCCGCCCGGGTACCCGACCCCGTCCACGGCGATCTTGTAGATCGTGCCGGGCGTCGCGGTGAAGGTCACCTGCCAGCCCCCTTCGCAGCCCGGGCCGCCTCGCGTCCCTATATCCCGAAGCTCGCCGACCGCGGCTCCCGTGAAGACCGTCAGGAGTGCGTTGAGCGCACTGCCGCAGGTGTCGACGGTGACGAGTCCCGCGATCGTCGCCTCCCACTCGAACCAGACCGAGTGCCCGCTGGACACGGCGAAAGGAGGGTGATCCGGATGGATCTCGGGCTCTCCCACCTCCTTGGTCGCCTCGACGTTGGTGCCGGTGGCCGTCACAGGTTGCCCGGGCCCGAGCACCTGCGCATCGGCGAAGTCATCGTTCACAGGCGGCGCCGCCTGTGCCGCCGCCGCCGACCACAACACGACGACGGCAAGCGCCAGCCCGCTCAGGCACTTCATCGCCGGCGCTCCGGCCGGGGGATGCGGAAGCTGACCTTGGCCGGGGTGGGGTCGGCGTTCCCGGCCGCGTCGGTCGCGACGACCTTGAACGTGTGGCGGCCCAGCGCGAGATTCTCGAGTCGTTTCGGGGATCGACAACCGGCGAAGGGGCGTTTGTCCAGCTTGCAGCGGAAGGTCGACCCGGGCTCATTCGACGCGAAGTTGACGACCACGACCGGCGGCTCTCGCTTCAACACGCGCTTCCTGACCGTCGTCTTTGGCGGGACCGAGTCGAGTGCAACCCCTGCGTCCTGCCGCAACGGGATGACGACGGTCGGCTTGGGAGGCAGCTCCATCAAGACTCGGACGTTGAAGCTCCCAGTCTCGACCTCGCCGGCCCCCGAGTTGAATCGCCCGTCTATGGCGATGCGGTACGTCGTGCCGCCGTTGACTGGGAAGACCGAGCCGAACAGCGGGTCGTTGCTCGGCGCGACCGGCGTCAACCCGTCCATCGAGGTGCCTTCGTAGACCCCCACCGATAACGGCGGCCAGCAGCAGTCCGCCGTTACGCGAGCGAGCCCCGACTCAGGCGGCGTCCACGAGTACCAGACCGAGGCCCCACCCGGATCCGAGCCATGATCTGGCTCCCCCGTCTCCTTGGTCGCCAGCCAGTTGTAGCCAAGCCTCGACGCAAGGTAGAAGCGATCGCCTCCCGGTTCTTCGCCGATCTTCCCTTCCAGCGTCGCCGCGTCTTGGAAATCGTCGTTGGCGGGTGGCGGCGTCGCCTCGATCCGAAGGTCGAACTCCCCGCTGGTGACCGGTTGCGGTCCAGGCGGAAAGTAGTACCCGTTGCCCGCCACCGCGATTTTGTAGCTGTTGCCGTCAACTGCTTCGAAGGAGAACTCGCGCTGGGAGAACATGCAATCCGGGCCTTCATCGGAGTTGCCGTCGACCGTCTTGACCAGTGAGCTGAGGGAGGTCCCGGTGTAGACCGCGAGAACCGTCGTGAAGCCCTCGCTGTCGCAAGCGCTGACAGTGACGAACCCCGTGCTCTCAGCCTCCCACGCGAACCAGACCGTCTCCGGTGACCCGAAGTTGCCGTGCCATGGCTCCTCCGACTCTCTCGTCGCCTCGACGTTGCTGCGGGTGATGTCCACCGGCAAGCCGATGCCAAGCGACTCGGCATTCGCGAAGTTGTCATTCCCCGGCGGCATCGCATGCGTCGCAGGCGCCAGCCACAGCAACGCGAAGGCAAGCGCCAGCACACTCGCCAACCCCTTTAGAACCCCTGCCACGCCGAAAGATTACTAAGCAGAAACCGTCGTGGAGGGGCCGGTGCCCCTCCCCGGAAGGCTCAAGGGACCACGCAGCGCACCCCCAGGGACGCTCAGCTGCGCGACGGCCTTCAGGGGAGGGGCACCGGCCCCTCCCCCTCAAGGTGTTTCTACTCCTAGGTTTCTACTCCTAGAAGTGGACGATCGGGATGATCAGGATGGCGACGATGTTGGCCACCTTGATCATCGGGTTGATCGCCGGGCCGGCCGTGTCCTTGTAGGGATCGCCGACGGTGTCACCGGTGATCGAGGCTTCGTGTGCCAGCGAGCCCTTGCCGCCGAACTCGCCGTCCTCGATCAGCTTCTTCGCGTTGTCCCAGGCGCCGCCGCCGGCGGTCATCGAGAGCGCGGCGAAGAGGCCGACGACGATGACGCCGATCAGCAGGCCGCCAAGCGCGTTGACGCTGAGCAGGCCGACGACGACGGGGATCAGGATCGGGATCAGCGAGGGCAGGATCATCTCTTTCTGCGCCGCGGCGGTGACGATCGCGACCGTCTTGCCGTACTCGGGTTTTTCGGTGCCCTCCATGATCCCCGGGTGCTCGCGGAACTGTTTGCGGACCTCCTCGACCACCTGACCGCCGGCGCGCCCGACCGACTCGATCGCGAAGGCCGAGAACAGGTAGACCATCATGCCGCCGATGATCAGCCCGATCAGCACGTCGGGGCTGGTGAGGTTGAAGAGGCTGTCGAGGTCGAAGCCGGCTGGGGCCTCGGCCGCAAGCTCGTACTTGAAAGCGGCGAACAGCACCAGTGCGGCGAGCGCGGCGGAGCCGATCGCGTAACCCTTGGTCACGGCCTTGGTCGTGTTGCCGACCGCGTCGAGCGGATCGGTCACGTTGCGGACGTCCTCGGGCAGCTCGGCCATCTCGGCGATGCCGCCGGCGTTGTCGGTGATCGGCCCGAAGGCATCGAGGGCGACGATCAGCCCGCAGAGCGAGAGCTGCGCCATCACGGCGACGCCGATGCCGTAGACCCCGGCGAGCTCGTTGGCGGCGAGGATCGCCAGGGCCAGCACGATCGCCGGTGCGGCGGTCGACTGGAAGCCCTGGGCGAGGCCCTGGATGATGTTCGTCGCGTGACCCGTCTGTGAGGCTTCGGCGGTGGTCCGCACCGGCCGGAAGCGGGTCGAGGTGTAGTAATCGGTGATCACGAAGAGCAGCGCGGTCACGGCGACCCCGATCACGGCGCAGAGCCAGAGGTCGGTGGTGGTGACCGCGTCGGCGGCGGTGTTGAGGCCGAAGTTCACCGCGTCGCTCATCAGCCACTCGGTGATCGGGTAGAAGGCCGCGATCGAGAGGACCCCCGAGATGATCAGGCCCTGGTACAGCGCCCCCTCGACCCGGTCCGTTTTGGTCCGCACCGAGAGCGCCCCGACGATCGAGGCGAGAATCGCGACACCGCCGAGGACCAGCGGGTAGATCGCAACCTCGCGCAGGTAGTCGCCGCCGGCACCGGTGAAGGTGAGGACGCCGAGCAGCATCACGGCGACCGAGGTGACCGCGTAGGTCTCGAAGAGGTCGGCGGCCATGCCGGCGCAATCGCCGACGTTGTCGCCGACGTTGTCGGCGATCACGGCCGGGTTGCGCGGGTCATCCTCGGGGATGCCCGCCTCGACCTTGCCGACCAGGTCGGCGCCGACGTCGGCGGCCTTGGTGAAGATGCCGCCGCCAAGCCGGGCGAAGACCGAGATCAGCGAGCCGCCGAAGCCGAGCCCGACAAGAGCGTCAACCGCGTGCTCGTCGGTGCTGCCGGTGGCGACGAGGATGCCGTAGTAGCCGGCGACGCCGAGCAGCGCCAGGCCGACGACGAGCATGCCGGTGACCGAGCCACCCTTGAAGGCGACGTCGAGCGCCGGCGGAACGCCGCCGCGGGCCGCCTCGGCGACGCGCGAGTTGGCGCGCACCGAGAGGTTCATGCCGATGAAGCCGGCCGCGCCGGAGAGGACACCACCGATCACGAAGCCGAGCGCGGTCTCCCAGTTCTGCAGCAGCAGGAGCACGACCGCGATCGGAACCGCGACCGCGGTGATGATCACGTATTGGCGGTTGAGGTAGGCGGTGGCGCCTTCCTGGACGGCATGCGAGATCTCCACCATGCGGTCGTTGCCCGCGGGCTTGGCGAGCAGGCGCTGGGTGATGATGATTCCGTATAGAACTGCGGCGCCGGCGCAAGCAAGCGCAACGACGACTCCGTAATCGGTCAAGAAGCTGGTCAAGTTCGGTTCCTCCGGCTGGGTTTGGCGGCGCGGGAGTCTATAAGGGGGCGCGGATACCGCGTTCTGAGGCCCTAAGCGGCCTGTCTGGCGGCGGTGTAGGTGCGCCTGGTCTCGCCCACCGCCTCGCGGTAGATCTCCTCGATCGTGGCGCCTGCCGACAAAGCCTCGCGGGCTCGCTGGGCACCGTTGCGCTCCGGCAGGGCAACCTCGATCCCGAGCTGCGTCCGGGCCGGCTCGGTCCAGGTGAGCAGCTCCTCGATCACCGCTCTCGCCTCGACCTCGGCACCGCGGCGGAAGTCGATCAGCTTGCCGTCCATCCCGTGGCGGATCGCCCGCCAGAGGTTCTCCTCGATCTCACGGTCGGCCAGCGGCGCCCCGGCCCCGTCGTAGCCGTGCTCGTCGTACTCCATTGCAGTCTGGGCGATGCAGGCGGCGATCAGCCCGGCCGTAGCGAAGGACTCGTCGCCGCGAGTCTGCGCGTCGCAGATCCGCACCTCGACCGTGCCGAACTGGTGGTGCGGCCGCACGCTCCACCAGAGCTGGGTCGACTCGACCACGGTGTTCGTCCGCTGCAGCATGCCGACGAACTCGGCGTATGTCGCCCAGTCGCGGAAGGAACTGGGCACGCCGCAGCGTGGGAAGGTCCGGGTGAAGATCTCGGTCCGCACCGTGTGCAGGCCGCTGTCGCGACGGTCGAGGAAGGGCGAGTTGGCCGAGGTGGCGAGCAGTACCGGCAGCAGCTCCCGCAGCCAGTCGCAGACGGCGATCGCCCGGTCGGCGCCGCGCACGCCCATGTGCACGTGCAGGCTCCAGGTGTTGTTGCGCTGCGCGACCCAGCCGAGTTCCTCCCGCAGGCGGTTGTAGTGGGGCGTGTCGATGATCCGCTGGTCGAGGTAGTCCGCCCAGGGGTGCGTGCCCATCGCGCCCAGCGCCAGGCCCATCTCGTCGACCAGGGCGAAGAGGCGCTCGCGCCGCTCGCGCTGAGCGACAAGCGCCTCGGCGAAGCTCTCGGCGCGCCCGGAGCGGATCTCGATCTCCGAGGCGATCAGCTCTCCCGCCGCCGACTCGGCCAGCACCTCGTCCTTCTCGCAGGCCGCGTAGACGTCCTCGAAGCGGTGCGCCAGCTCCAGCGTCGCCGGGTCGACGATCGCGAACTCCTCCTCCAGCCCGATCGTGAAGTCGGTCGAGGACTCGAATCTATCCCGAGCCAGGTCGAGGTCCAGGGACAAGTCCACTCCCCTTAGGTCAGGTAGAAGTAGAGCGCGTAGAGCAGGTCGACGGCGGGGCTCGAGGTGTGCACGGTGACCTCCGGCGGCACGCGCAGCAGCTGCTCGGAGTAGTTGAAGATGATCCTCACCCCGGCCTCGACCAGGCGGTCGGCGACAGCCTGGGCGGCCGCGGCGGGCACGGCGAGCACGCCGACGACGATCTCCTGCTCGGCGACGACTGCCTCGAGCTCACCGAAGTCACGCACCTGCAGGCTGCCGACCTGTGTGCCGACCACCTCCGGATCGATGTCGAACATGGCGACGACCTCGAAGCCGTGGTCGGCGAAGATGTCGGAGCTGGCGATCGCCTGGCCGAGGTTGCCGGCGCCGAAGAGGGCGATGTTGTGCTGGCCCGAGGTGCGCAGGATCTTGCGGATCTCGGAGACCAGCGAGTCGACGTTGTAGCCGACGCCGCGCTTGCCGAACTTGCCGAAGCCGGAGAGGTCGCGGCGGATCTGGGTCGGGTTGATGTGGGTGTAGTCGGAGAGTTCCTGCGAGGAGATCGTCTCGCGGCCCATCTTGCGCGCCTGCGTCAGCACCTGCAGGTAGCGCGAGAGGCGCGCGGCGACGCCCAGCGAGAGGCGCTCACCGTCGACCAAACCGGCGGCAGGCATGCCCAACTCATCGACTGCCTCATCGATCATCGCGGACCACAGTATCGAGACACGCCCGTACTGCGGCACTGTCGAGGACCAGCTCGGAGACCACCCTGCCGTTCAGCTCGAGCACCGGGATGCGCTCCAGCATCGCCTTGAAGAGGCCGTCGTCGCTCTCGATGTCGACCTCGTGCAGCTCGAAGCGGTAGCCCTCGCGGTGCAGGGCGGCGAGCTTCCCGACCGCTTCCTCGCAGAGGTGGCAGTCGGGGCGCGAGTAGAGGACCAGCTGGGCGCTCATCAAACGGAAACCGGCGGGCGGCTGCTGGGAAAGGCGTCGTAGGAGAGGTACTCGGGGTAAGGCAGGCGCGGCGCGAAGCGCGCCGCCGAGCCGATCATCGCCGCGTTGTCGGTGCAGAGGCGCAGCGGGACCAGCTTCAGGCGCAGGCCGCGTTCCTCGCAGAGCGCCGCGACCGCCTCGCGCAGCGGCCCGTTGGCGGCGACCCCGCCGCCGAGCGCAACCGCCTCCCAGGCGCCGCGATCCAGCGCCCGCTTCAGTTTCGCCGTCAACTGCCCGACCGCGGCGGCCTGGAAGCTCGCCGCGAGGTCGGCGCGGCGCTGCTCGACCTGCTCCGGTCCGAGGTCGCGGCAGAGGTAGACGAGTGCGGTCTTGAGGCCGCTGAAGCTGAAGTCGAGGCCGGGGTCGCGCGCCATCGCGACCGGCAGCTCGAAGGCCTCGGGGTCGCCCTCCTCGGCCAGCCGCTGCAGCGCCGGCCCACCCGGGTAGCCCAGGCCGAGCAGGCGCGCGACCTTGTCGAAGGCCTCGCCGGCGGCGTCGTCGAGGGTCTGGCCGAGCAGCTCGTAGCCGTCCGTCTCGCGCACCCCCGCGAGCAGCGTGTGGCCGCCGCTGGCGAGGAGGCAGAGGAAGGGCGGCTCGAGCGGCTCGGGCTCGAGGAAGTTGGCGGCGACGTGGCCCTGCAGGTGGTCGACCGGGATCAGCGGCAGGCGGCGCGGCGCGGCGATCGCCTTGGCGGTGCTGAGCCCGACCAGGAGCGCCCCGATCAGGCCGGGCCCGGCGGTCACCGCGACCGCCCCGACGTCGTCGAGCGTGGCGCCGGCGTCGGCCAGCGCGGTGGCGAGGACCGGCACCGCCAGGTCGAGGTGGTGGCGCGAGGCGATCTCGGGCACGACGCCGCCGAAGCCGGCGTGCGCCTTGTCCTGGGAGGAGATCACGTTGGCGAGGATGCGGGGCCCGTCGAGGACCGCCGCGCAGGTGTCGTCGCAGGAGGTCTCGATCGCGAGGATCAGTCCAGCCACATGATCAGAGCGTCCTCGCCGTTGTCCTGGTAGTAGCGAGGCCGCACGCCCGCCTGGCGGAAGCCGAGGCGCTCGTACATCGCGATCGCCTCGCGGTTGGAGACCCGCACCTCGAGCGTGGTGGGCAGCTCGCCGCCGGCCTCCTCGAGCAGCCGCGAGATCAGCCGGCTCGCCACTCCACGGCGGCGCTGCTCCGGTGCCACGGCGACGTTCATCAGGTGCCAGACGCGGTCGTAGCGGGAGCAGATCAGGTAACCGAGCAGCTCGTCGTCCTCGCTGGCGGCGAGGCAGATCCCCGAGGGCTTGGAGAGCTCGAGCACGAACATCGCCAGCGACCAGGGCGACGGGAACGAGCGCCGCTCGATCGAGATCACCGCCGGCAGGTCGCTGTAGGCGAGGCGCCGCACCGGCGAGTCGCCGCCTGGCTCAGCTCGTTTTCTCGAGAGGGTCTCGCTCACGCCACCGCTCCGCGTCGGGGGGCCGGATGTAGATCGGGGCGACGGAAGCGGATTCGTCCTCCCCCGGTCCGGCGGCCGCGAGAGCGCAGATGTGCCGCGCGGCGACCCGGTGCACGGGGTCGGCGTCGTCCGGTATCTCGACGTCCCGGCTCGTCAACTGCTGCCGAAATCGTACCGCGCCCGATCCCCCGCACAGCACCGCTCGCGGCGACTCGGCAAGCCGTCCCGCGAGCTCCTCGGGCGGGCTCAGGGACGGTCCCCAGAGGCGCTCGCCGGCGGCCGAGTAGAGCGCCGCGCAGACCTCGCCGCGGCGCGCGTCCTGGGCGACGAGGCGCTCGCGGTCGCCAGCGGGCGCCGCCAGGCCGCGGGCCAGTGCGTCGAGGGTGCCGACGCCGCTGACCGGCAGGCCGCGGCTCAGCGCCAGGCCGCGGGCGGTGGCGACGCCGATCCGCAGGCCGGTGAAGGCGCCCGGCCCGACCCCGACCGCGATCCGCTCGACCCGCTCCCAACCGCCGGCCGCCGCCGCGGCCCGCTCGACCTCCTCCAGCAGCGCCGCCGTGTGCAGGGGCCGGCCCTCGCCGGAGAGGCCGATCAGCTCTTCGTAGAGGACCTCGCCGTCGCGCGCGGCGCAGGCCGCGGTGTCAGCGGTGGCGGTGTCGAACCCGACTACGGTCAGCGCTCGGGCACGACGAAGTCGAAGGCTCCCACCTGTTTGCCCTGGACGAACCAGGTCACCCGGTGTTTGCCCGGGATGTTGGTGGTGATCCTGTTGACGTAGAGGGTGCCGCGAACCGCCTCCTGCTTGGGCGCGCAGAGGTTTTTCTTCGTCGGGAATTTGACGCACACGGTGTAGAAGACATCGGCCCGGTTGCTGCGGAAGAAGGCTCCCTTCTTGCGCGGCTTCTGGCAGAGATGGGACGGTTTCGCGTTCTGCGAGAGACCGCAGGCAACGTAATGCCGGTAGGCGGCGCCCTCCGCCGAGGCCGGCACGGCGGTGGCCAACAGCGCGAGCCCCAGCCCGGCGACCAGCAGCGTCTTCAGTCCCTTCATCTCTGCGCGTCCCTCCTGGTTCGAATGCTTGGGCGATGCTACACAGGCGGCGCCCCTGCACTCCCAACACACCTACCCGGGCGGCGATGCGGGCAGCTCGACCCGCCGCCGGTCGCCGCCCGCGTGGGCGAGGCGCACCTCGAGCAGGCGATGTCCGGCGAGCCGCGGCAGCGCCACCGCCGGCCACTCGACGAAGGCGACCGCGCCGGGGTCGAGGTAGTCGTCGAGCAGCGCCGGGTCCTCGCCCTCGAGGTCGGCGAGGCGGTAGAGGTCGAGATGGGCGACCGGTAGGCGGCCGCTGTAGCGCTGGCCGATCGTGAAGGTCGGCGAGGTCACCGGCCCCTCGACCCCGAGGGCGCGGCAGGCGCCGCGGATCAAGGTCGTCTTGCCAGCCCCGACCTCGCCGCTGACGACGACCACGTCGCCCGCCCGCAGGCGCGCGCCGAGGCGCGCGCCGAGCGCTTCCGTCTCGGTCGCCGACCCCGTCTCACTCATCGTGCGCCGCTCATCCGAAGAAGTCGAGCTGGTCGGCGGGTGGCGGCGGCGCGGGGGTGGGCTCGTCCTCGATCTCCTCCTCGGGCTCTTCGGCCCCACCCGGCGGCGGCCCGGCGATCAGGCCCGGCAGCAGCTCGAGGTCGGCGCGCAGGGTGTCCTTGACGGCGGGCGTGCGCAACGCCGCCGCGGGGTGGAAGAGCGGCAGCAGAAAGACCGTGCGGCCGCCGAGCTCGTGCACCTGCGGCGTTCCCCGCACGCGGGTGATCCCGGTCGGGTTGCCGCTCAGCAGCTTGGTCGCGAAGTTGCCGAGCGTGCAGATCACCCGCGGCTCGATCAGCCGCACCTGCTCGAACAGGTAGGGACGGCAGGCCTCGATCTCGAACGGCTGCGGGTCGCGGTTGCCGGGCGGGCGGCTCTTCAAGACGTTGGCGATGAAGACGTCGTCGCGCGAGAGCCCGATCCCTTCCAGCATCTGGTTGAGCAACTGCCCGGCGCGGCCGACGAACGGGAGGCCCTGGCGGTCCTCTTCTGCCCCCGGCGCCTCGCCGACGAACATCACGTCGGCATTGGCGTCGCCGGCGCCGAATACCGCCTTGGTCCGCGTCTCGTACAGGGGGCACTTCTGGCAGGCGCGGACTTCCTCGTAGAGGTCGACCAGCTTGGCGCGGCGCTCCTCGGCCGTGGCGCTCACGGCCGTGATGCTACTTACGGGAGAGGCTCCCAATCCCAGCTCCGCTTCGAGCCGATCCCCTCCTTCTGCTCCAGGTAGGCCTGGAACTCGCCGAGCTCGGCGGGCTCGACCCCGTAGACGTGGTCGGCGGCCGGGAAGCGGTGGGCGCGCACCTCATCGGCGTAGGCCCGCACCCCGGCCAGCATCGCCTCGTGGACCTCGGCGTAGCGCTTGACGAATTTGGGCGTGCGGCCGGTGGTGATGCCGAGCAGGTCGTGGTAGACGAGCACCTGGCCGGCGGTCGCCGGGCCGGCGCCGATGCCGATCACCGGCACCTCGAGCCGCGCCGCGATCGCCTCGGAGATCGCCGCCGGGACCGCCTCGAAGACGATCGAGAAGCAGCCGACCGACTGCAGCGCCAGGGCGTCCTCGAGCAGCTGGATCGCACCCTGGGCGGTCTTGCCCTGGGTCTTGTAGCCGCCCAACGCGGTCGCCGTCTGCGGGGTGAGGCCGACGTGCCCCATCACCGGGATCCCGGCGCGGACGATCGCCCGGGCGCGCTCGACCGAGGTCCCTCCCGCCTCGAGCTTGACCACCTGGCAGCCGGTCTCCTTGACCAGGCGCTGGGCGCTCTGCACGGCGAGCTCGTTGCTCGCCTCGTAGCTGCCCATCGGCATGTCGCCGACCATCAGCGGCGTCCGCACGGCGCGCCGGACCGCCCGTCCCAGCATCACCATCTCGTCCATCGAGACCGACTCGGTGCCCGGATAGCCGAGGACCACCATCGCCGCCGTGTCGCCGACCAGGACGATGTCGACGCCGGCCTCCTCGGCGACCCGAGCCGAGGGGTAGTCGTAGGCGGTGACCATGACTATCGGTTCGCCCGCCGCCTTCATCTCGGCGAGCCGCGGCAGGGTGACCGGCGCGCGCTCGCTCATCAGAAGACCTCCCCCGAGAGCAGCACCTCCGGGTGGCTGTCGACGGCGACCGTCTCGTTGTCGTCGTCGACGTGGACGACGACCGGCGAGTAGGTCTCGAGGTCGCGCTCGTCGTAGGCGCCGAAGGAGGCGACGATGATCTTGTGGCCGGGCTTGGTCAGGTGGGCGGCGGCGCCGTTGACCTGCATCGTGCGCGAGCCGGGCTCGCCGTCGATCACGTAGGTGACGAAGCGGGCGCCGTTGTCGATGTCCCAGACGTGGACCTGCTCGTTGGTGATCAGGTCCGCCGCCGCCATCAGCTCGGTGTCGATCGTGATGCTGCCGATGTAGTCGACGTCGCAGTCGGTCACCGTCGCCCGGTGGATCTTGGACTTGAGCATCTGCCTCTGCATGGGTCTCCTCTTGGGTTCAGGCCTTCACGGCTCTAGCAAGACGTTGTCGATCAGCCGCGCGCCGCCGACGGTGGCCGCGACCGCGATCAGAACTGGTTGGCCGTCCAGTGCACCAACGGCCGCAAGATTGTCTGGATTGCGCGCCTCCAGGTACTCGGGCTCGATCCCGGCGGCAGCCAGCTCGCCGTGGGCGGCCTCGAGAGCGGCGGCCAGGGTGGCGCCTTCGCCCGCCTTCGCCTCGGCCGCGCGCAGCGCCCGCGAGAGCGCCGTCGCCCGCTCACGGTCGGCGGAGCTGAGGTAGGCGTTGCGCGAGCTCATCGCCAGGCCGTCGGGCTCGCGCACGATCGGCAGCGCCTCGATCCGCAGCGGCATGTCGAGGTCGCGCGCCATACGGCGGATCACCGCCACCTGCTGAGCGTCCTTCTGGCCGAAGTAGGCGACATCGGGCTGGACGCTGTTGAAGAGCTTGGCGACGACGGTGGTGACGCCGTGGAAGTGGCCGGGCCCGCGCCGCGCCGGGTCGCCGCAGAGGACCTCGGTCAGGCGGTCGACCTCGACCCGGGTGGAGAAGCCCTCCGGGTAGACCTCGTCGACCCCCGGCGCGTAGATCAGGTCGACCCCCGCCTCGGCGGCGAGCCGGGCATCGCGCTCCTCGTCGCGCGGGTAGCGGTCGAGGTCCTCGCTGGGGCCGAACTGAGCCGGGTTGACGAAGAGGCTCATGACGACCAGGTCGCACTCGGCGCGAGCGGCGTGCAGCAGCGAGAGATGGCCCTCGTGCAGAGCGCCCATCGTCGGCACCAGGCCGATCGAGCGCCCCTCGCGGCGGGCGTCCGCGAGCAGCGCTCGCAGCTCGTCCCTGGCGCGGACGACCTTCACACCTGCTTTGAGGTCCGGTTGCTCGGTCAGTACGAGGCTCATCATGGTCCATGCCCGGTCGGGGTCACGGCCAACTGAGCCCAGTATAGGCACTCGCCGGCGGAACTCAATCGGCTTGCTGGCGGAACTCGATCGGCTTGATCACGCGGGCCGGTGCGCCCGCCGCGATCGAGCCGGCGGGCACGTCCTTGGTCACCACCGAGTTTGAGCCGACCACGCAGCGATCGCCGATCGTGACGCCGCTGGTGACGACGCTGTTGACCCCGAGCCAGCAGTTGGAGCCGATCCTGACCGGGCCCTTGCTGGTGAAGCCCTGCCAGGTGATCGGCGTGTCCGGGTCGTCGAAGCGGTGGTCGGCGTCGCCGACGAAGCAGCCGTTGGCGAGCATCGTGTGGTCGCCGATCTCGATCCGCCCGTGGGCGGCGAGCATCGTGTTGCGGTTGAGGAAGCAGCCAGCGCCGATCGAGATCGTCGCCTCGGGGGCGAGCGTCAGCCAGCAACCCGGCTCGAGCAGGGTCCCCTCGCCGATCGTCAGCCGCCCCTCGTCGAGCGCCTCGAGCAGCTCGCCCTCGACCGGGTAGCGGACGAAGAAGCCGCCGCGCGCCGCGTGGCGGTCGAGGCGCAGGCGGCGCAGGCGGTGGTGGTTGCGCTCGTACCAGCGTCGCTTCCGCCACCACGTCCACCAATCCCCAGCGCTCATGACCCCAACGTTATTCGGGCCGACGGGCCTAAAACGCGTCCATATCCGACGTTTCAGGCCCGTCGGCGGCAATAGACTGCGCCGCGTGAGCGACCTGCGCGGCGGCATAGACCTGGGCGGGACGAAGATCCAGGCCGCGATCGTCACCGCCGAGGGCGAGGTCCGCGGCGAGGCGCGCCGCCCGACTCCGACCGAGGGCGAGCCCGCCGACGTCGCCGCGGCGATGGCCGAGGCGCTGGGCGAGGCGGCCGCGGCGGCTTCCGTCGAGTCGACCGAGCTGGCTGGGGTCGGGGTTGGCTCCCCCGGCGACGCCGACGAGCGCACCGGGGTCGTCTCCAGCGCCCGCAACCTGCCCGGCTGGGAAGGCAGCTTCCCGCTCGGCGAGACCCTCGCCGCGGCGCTCGGCACCGGGGTGCGGGTCGGCAACGACGTCCAGGTCGCGGTCGAAGGCGAGTACGCGCTCGGCGCCGGAAGGGGGTTCTCCTCGCTGCTCGGGGTCTGGTGGGGCACCGGGGTCGGCGGCGGCATCATCCTCGGCGGCAAGCCGTGGCTGGGGCGCGGCGCCGCCGGCGAGATCGGCCACGTCGTGGTCGAGCGCAACGGCGCCAAGTGCCCCTGCGGGCGGCGCGGCTGCATGGAGGCCTACGCGGGCCGCGCGGCGATGGAAGCCGAGGCGCGCCGCGAGCACGACCACGGCCACAAGACCGACCTCTTCAAGCTGATGCACAGGCACGACAAACCGCGCCTCACCAGCGGCATCTGGGAGCGCGCCCTCGACCATGGCGACAAGCTCGCCGAGAAGCTGATCGAGCGCGCCGTGAAGGCACTCGGCACCGGCGTCGCTTCGGCCTGCAACGTGCTCGACGTCGAGGCGGTGGTGATCGGCGGCGGCCTCGGCGAGCGCTTCGGCGAGCGCCTGATGGAGCCGCTGAAGGAAGAGATGGGGATGCACCTCTTCGTCGACGACGATCCGCCCAAGATGGAGGTCGCCGCCCTCGGCGACCTCGGCGGCGCGATCGGCGCCTCGCTGCTCATCGGTCGCTAGACCCGGCCCGCCGCCTGACGCTGCTGACGGGCGATCGCGTCGACGACGACGGCGACCAGGAGGACGCCCCCGGTGACCATGAACTTGACCGCCGAGGAGAGCGCCAGCAGGTCCATCCCGTTGGAGATCGAGCCGATCACGAGGGCGCCGAGCAGCGCCGTCCAGACCGCGCCGCGGCCGCCGAAGAGGCTGGTGCCGGCGATCACGGGGCCGGCGATCGCGAGCAGCAGCAGTTCGCTGCCGCCCGAGTTCTGGTTGACGGCGAGCAGCCGCGAGGCGGCGAGGATGCCGCCGATCGCGGCCATCGCCCCGGCCAGGGCGAAGACAGTGACGCGGACGCGGTCGATCGCGATACCGGCCCGCCGCGCCGCCTCGATGTTGCCGCCGACGGCGAAGACGTGGCGGCCGAAGCGGGTGCGCTTCGCGACGTATTCCAGGCCGACGACGAAGGCGAGCAGGATCAGCAGCGCCAGCGGCACGCCGCGGTCGGAGTTGAGGACCGCGACGATGACGATCGCCAGCACGGCGACGACGGCGATCCGCAGGGTGAGCTCGACCGGGCTCCTCGCGGCCAGGCCGGCGGCCACCCGCTGGCGGTTGCCGAGGAGCGCCAGGCCAGCGTAGAGGGCGATGACCAGCGCGGCGATCGCCCAGCCGACCGTGTCGGAGTAGAAGGTGTTCGCCAGGCCGGTGATTTTCGGGTCGTTGATGTTGATCGAGCCGGTTGAGCCGAGCACCTGCAGCAGCGCCCCCTGCCAGGCGAGCAGGCCTGCCAGGGTGACGACGAAGGACGGCACCCCGAAGCGGGTGAAGACCGTCCCCTGGAGGAAGCCGATCGCCGCACCGGCGGCGATCCCCGCTGCGATCGCCAGGTAGGGGCTCCAGCCGTGGCGGACGTTGAGCACGACGACGATCGCGGCGGTCAGGCCGCTGACCGCGCCGACCGAGAGGTCGATCTCGCCGAGCAGCAGGACGTAGACGACGCCGATCGAGATCAGGCCGATCGCGGTGATCTGCAGCATCAGGTTGGTCAGGTTCTCGGCCGAGAGGAAGCGGTCGTTCTGGAGCTGGAAGATCAGCCAGATCACCGCCAGCCCGAACACGACCCGCAGCGAGGCGAGGTCGCCCTGGACGAAGCGCCGCAGGGTGGCGCTCACCGCTCCGCCTCTTTCTCGTCGTCGTCTCCGCCAACCCCGGTGATCGCCGAGACGACGTGCTCCTCCGTCGTCGATTCAGCCTCGAAGCTGCCGGCGGCGCGCCCCAGCCGCAGCACGAAGATCCGGTCGGCGACCGCGAAGACGTCGACCAGGTTGTGGCTGACCACGACGACGCCGAGGCCGCGCTCGCGCAGGCGCCGGATCAGGTCGAGCACCTGAGCCGTCTGCGCCACCCCGAGCGCCGCGGTCGGCTCGTCGAGCAGCACCACCTTGGGCTCGCCGAGCAGCGAGCGAGCCACCGCCACCTGCTGGCGCTGGCCGCCGGAGAGGGTCCCGACCTCCGTGCGCAGGCTGGGAATCGTCACCGCGAGGCCGGAGAGCAGGTCCTCGGTCAGGTGCTCCATGCGCGCCTCGTCGAGCTGGCGCGAGACCTGCCCCGGCCCGCGCGAGACCTCCTCGCGGCCGAGGAAGAGGTTGGCGACGACGTCGAGGTTGTCGCACAGCGCCAGGTCCTGGTAGACGGTGGCGATCCCGAGGGCGGTCGCGGCCTGAGGGCGGGCGATCGAGACGCGCTCGCCGCCGAAGCGGATCTCACCAGCATCGACGGAGTGGATGCCGGCAATCGCCTTGACCAGGGTGGACTTGCCGGCGCCGTTGTCGCCGACCAAGCCGATGACTTCACCGCCGTTAACGGTGAAGTCGACTTGGTCCAGGGCCTGGACCGGGCCAAATCTCTTGCTTACCCCGCTCAGCTCCAGCAGCGGGGCGTCTGGGCTCATCGAGGCCCTCGCTCTCCGCTAGGAGATCCCCGCTTCTTTGCAGGCCTGAGCGTACGGCCCGGTGCAGAGTTCTTCGGGGGTGATGAATTCGTCGGCGATGACCGTCCCTTTGATGTTGCCTTTGGTCACCGCCACCGGGTTCAGCAGGATCGAGGGCACTTTCTCTTTTTCGTTGTCGAGTTCGGCGGTGATTTTGTCCTCGGGCACTTCTTCGCCTTCGGCCAGGTCGACGGCGATTTCAGCCGAGATCGAGGCCTGCGGCTTGATCGCCTTGTAGACGGTCATGTACTGCTGCCCGACGAGAATCCGCTGCACCCCGGCGACGGTTGCGTCCTGGCCGGTGGTGGGCCGTTCGGCCGGATCGATACCGGCCGATTTCATCGCCGCGATCGCACCGCCGGCGAGGTCGTCGTTGGCCGCGTAGACGCCGGCGAAACCGTCTTTGCCAAGCGCCGTGATCGACTGCTGCATCTCGTTCTGGGCGTTGCTGGCCAGCCACCCGGGGGTGTCATATTCTTTCGCCACGTCGACGCCTTCGGACTCGAAGACGCTCTGCGCGCCTTTCTTGAACAGCGCCGCGTTGCTGTCCGCGGGGTCACCGCTGAGCATCACGATCGGCCCTTTGGCGCTGCCGTCCTCTTTCAGTTTTTTGCTCAGCGATTCACCCTGCAGTTCGCCGACTTTTTCGTTGTCGAAGGAGACGTAGACATCGACGTCGGCGCCGAGGATGAGGCGGTCGTAACTGAGGACCGGCACGTCCTGCTGGCGGGCTTTTTCGACGCTGGCCGCGGCTGAGGCGGCGTCCACCGGGTCGAGGACAAGCACGTCGGCGCCCTGGGTCAGCGCCGCTTCGACCTGGCTCTGCTGTTTGGAGGCGTCCTCGGCGGCGTTGCTGTAGAGGATGGTGCAGTCGGGGCAGATCTCCTCGACTTTTTCTTCGAAGTACGGGCGATCGGCGGACTCGTAGCGCGGCGTCTGGTTCTCCGGCAGGAGGAAGGCGATCGTCGCGCCGCCGCCGCCACCGTCGGTGCCACCACCCTCGTCGTCATCGTCGCCGCAACCGGCCCCCACGAATGCGATCACGAGCAGCGCGGCAAGCATCACCGTGACCCGCCTCAACCCGACAAAGCTCGACATGACATCTCCTTTCGGCCTGTCCTGCCACGCATCTACCCCGCTCGGGGGAGCTTTAAGCAGTCGAGATGGTTAAGCCGCGACCGGCTCGCGCCGTTTGCGCCGCGACTTGGCGGCTTTCGCCGGCTTGGCCGGCGTGACCAGCTCGGCGAGAAAGCGACCGGTGTGCGACTCCGCAACTGCGGCGACCTGCTCGGGGGTGCCGGTGACGACCACTTCTCCCCCCTCGTCGCCGCCGTCGGGGCCGAGGTCGACCAGGTGGTCGGCGGTCTTGATCACGTCGAGGTTGTGCTCGATCACGACCACGGTGTTGCCGGCGTCGACGAGCCGGGAGAGTACGTCGAGCAGGCGCTGCACGTCGGCGAAGTGGAGGCCGGTGGTCGGCTCGTCGAGGATGTAGAGGGTGTCGCCGGTGGCGACTTTGGAGAGCTCAGAGGCGAGCTTGATCCGCTGGGCCTCGCCGCCGGAAAGGGTCGTCGCCGGCTGCCCGAGGCGGATGTAGTCGAGGCCGACGTCGTGCAGGGTGCGCAGCCGGCGGGCGATCTTCGGCACGTTCTCGAAGAAGACGACCGCCTCCTCGACCGACATCTCGAGCACGTCGGCGATGCTCTTGCCCTTGAAGCGGACCTCGAGCGTCTCGCGGTTGTAGCGCTTGCCGTGACACTGCTCGCAGGGCACGTAGACGTCGGGCAGGAAGTGCATCTCGATCTTGATCTGGCCGTCGCCGGTGCAGACCTCACAGCGGCCGCCCTTGACGTTGAAGCTGAAGCGGCCCGGCTTGTAGCCGCGCGCCCGCGCCTCGTGGGTCTGGGTGAAGAGCTGGCGGATGTGGTCGAAGATCTTGGTGTAGGTGGCCGGGTTGGAGCGCGGCGTGCGGCCGATCGGCGACTGGTCGATGGCGATGATCTTGTCGATCTGGCTGAGCCCGTCGACGCCGTCGTGGGCGCCCGGGCGCAGCTTCGCCTGGTGCAGCCGGTTGGCGACCGCGTGGTGCAGGGTCTCGTTGACCAGGGTCGACTTGCCCGAGCCGGAGACCCCGGTGACGCAGCAGAAGACGCCGAGCGGGATCGTCACGTCGACCCCCTTGAGGTTGTGTTCGCGGGCGCCGCGCACGAGCAGCGCGCCACGGGGCGGGCGGCGCTCGTCCGGGACCTCGATCATCCGCTTGCCGGAGAGGTACTGGCCGGTCAGCGAGGCGGCGTCCTTCGCCACGTCCTCGGGACGACCTGCCGCGATCACGTGGCCGCCGTGCTCGCCGGCGCCGGGGCCGAGGTCGACGAGGTGGTCGGCGGCCCGCATCGTGCCCTCGTCGTGCTCGACCACGATCACCGTGTTGCCGAGGTCGCGCAGCCGGTCGAGGGTCGCGATCAGCTTCTCGTTGTCGCGCTGGTGCAGCCCGATCGACGGCTCGTCGAGCACGTACATGACACCGACCAGGCTGGAGCCGATCTGGGTCGCGAGCCGGATCCGCTGCGCCTCGCCGCCGGAGAGGGAGCGCGCCGAGCGCGACAGCGAGAGGTAGCCGATGCCGACGTTGTCGAGGAAGGCGAGCCGTTCGCTGATCTCGCGCACGATCAACCGCGCAATCGCCCGCTCGGTCTCGTTCAGCTCTAGCGCCGCGATCCACTCGCGCGCCGCCCGCGCCGAGAGCTCGGTGTACTCGGCGATGCTGAGCCCGCCGACGGTGATGGCGAGGGTCTCCGGCCGCAGCCGGGCGCCCTCGCACTGCGGGCAGGGCTGCTCGGCCATGTAGCCCTCGATCCGCTCGCGGTTGTTCTCCGAGTCGGTCTCCTCGTAGCGCCGCTGCAGCTGGTTGACGATCCCCTCGAAGCGGACCTTGTAAGAGCGGCGGCGGCCGTTGCGGTTCGTGTAGGTGACCTGGTGGCGCTCGCCGCCGGTGCCGTGGAGGAAGATCTCCCGCTCGCTCTTCTTCAGCTTCGACCAGGGCTTGTCGATGTCGACCCCGTAGTCGTCGGCGACCGCCGCGATCAGCCGCTTCCAGTAGGCGCTGACCCCGCGGTTCCAGGGCTGCAGCGCCCCCTCGGCCAACGAGAGGGTCGGGTCGGGGACGATCAGCTCCGGGTCGATCACCCGCTGGAAGCCGAGCCCGTGACAGCGCTCGCAGGCGCCGTGCGGTGAGTTGAAGGAGAAGATCCGCGGCTCCAGCTCGGGGATCGAGGTGCCGCAGTTGAGGCAGGCGAACTGCTCGGAGAAGAGCATCGTCTCGGGCTTATCGCCGAGGATCTCGATCCCGACCAGGCCGGCGGCGAGGCCGGCAGCGGCCTCGACCGACTCGGAGAGGCGGCGGCGCAGGTCGGACTTCATCACCAGCCGGTCGACGACCACCGAGATGTCGTGTTTGAACTTCTTGTCGAGGACGATCTCCTCGTCGAGCCGGCGCAGCTCGCCGTTGACCTCGACCCGCGAGTAGCCCTCCAGCCGCAGCTGCTCGAGCAGCTTGCCGTACTCGCCTTTGCGGCCGCGCACGACCGGCGCCATGACCATGAACTTCGTCCCCTCGTCGAGGGTCATCAGGCGGTCGACGATCTGCTCCTGGGACTGACCGGCGATCGGCTCGCCGCAGGTCGGGCAGTGGGGAATGCCGATCCGCGCCCAGAGCAGGCGCAGGTAGTCGTAGATCTCGGTCACCGTGCCGACCGTCGAGCGCGGGTTGCGCGAGGTCGTCTTCTGGTCGATCGAGATCGCCGGCGAGAGGCCCTCGATCGAGTCGACGTCGGGCTTCTCCATCAGGCCGAGGAACTGGCGCGCGTAGGCGGAGAGCGACTCGACGTAGCGCCGCTGCCCCTCGGCGTAGATCGTGTCGAAGGCGAGGCTCGACTTGCCCGAGCCGGAGAGCCCGGTGATCACGATCAGCGCGTCGCGGGGCAGCTCGACGTCGATGTCCTTCAGGTTGTGCTCGCGCGCACCTGAGATCACGATCCGGTCAGAAGCGGCCACTCATCCCAATACTAGAGAGGCGAACAGATGTTCCCCCGGGAGAATCCGCCTCCGTTCGCCGAGCTTCAGTAAAAGGCGGCGGCGAGGCGCTTGCGGTAGTCGCGGGTGGCGGGGTCGGCGGGGTCGGCTTCGCTGAGGATGCCGACGATCGCGCGGCGCAGGTCCTCGCGGGTGTCCGCGTCGGCCGCTGGGATCTCCTCGAGGAGCTTGCCTAGAGCCGCTTCGCGCTCGGGGCCGAGACCGGCGCCGGCCGGCTGGCCGTTGAGGGCGGCGAGGGCCTCGGCGCCGACGCCCGCCTTGCTCAGCCGCACCCGGGCGGCGATCCCCTCGGCGGCGAAGTCGCCCTCGTGCGCCTCGACCGCTTCCAGGGCCTCGTCCTCCGCCCCACGCGCCAGCCGCGCCCGGGCCAGGGCGACGGCGAGGTCGGCGCGGCGCGGCTCCAACTCGGTCGCCTCGCGCAGCGAGAGCTCGTCACCGGCCGCCAGCAGCTCGTCGGCGCGCGAGGGGACGAGCCCGTCGAAGAGCTCCTCCACCTTCGCCTTCGGCACGGCGCCGACGAACTCGTCGACGACGGCGCCGTCGCGGAAGGCCTTGACCGCCGGGATGCCCTGGACCCGGTAGCGCGCGGAGAGCCCCTGGTTGGCGTCGACGTCGACCTTGGCGAGGACCACCTTGCCCTGGCGCTCGGCCTCGGCCGCCTCCAGGGCCGGGGTCAGCGTGCGGCACGGCCCGCACCACTCGGCCCAGAAGTCGACCACTACCGGGACCTGGCGCGAGCGCTCGACCACATCGCGCTCGAAGCTCTCTTCACTGACGTCGATCGCCACCGGGAAGCAGGTTAGGAGGTTGCGGGTGCCGGCGGATCGGCGTACCTTCAGGAACGGGCGGGGATTCGTGTTCGAACGAGGAGGAAGAGATGTCGAACGTCGACACCGCCCGGGCGGCCTATGAGGCCTTCAGCCGCGGCGACCTGGCAGCACTGAAGGAGGACTTCGCCGAGGACTCTGTCTGGTACACGTCGGACGAGCTGCCGCTCGGCGGCGAGACGCGGGGCCGCGACGCGATCCTGAGCAACTTCGCCCAGATCCCCAACTACTGGTCCTCGTTCAGCGTCGAGCCGGAGGAGTTCATCGAGGCCGGCGACTACGTGGTCGTCAAGGGCACGCAGAAGCTCGGCAACGACAGCGGCAGCGCCGAGGCGCCCTTCGTCCACCTGATGAAGTTCGCCGACGGCAAGGTCGTGCGCGGCGAGTTCCACGCCGACAGCGCCAAGGCGCTGAAGCTGCTGAGCTAAGCCCCCGCGGTCATCCCGTCGAGGTCGCGGCGCAGTTCCTTGAGCTCGTCCCGGAGCCGCGCCGCCTCCTCGAAGCGCAGGTCGTCGGCCGCCGCCAGCATCTCCTCTTCCAACGAGACGATCGCCTTCTCGAGCTCGGTCTGGTCGGCGAACTCGCCGCTGCTCCGGCGGCGGCGCCGGCGCGGCGCGCGGTCCTCCATCGCCAGGAACTCGGCCATCTCTGAGATCCCCTTGCGCACCGTCTCCGGCGTGATCCCGTGCTCCTCGTTGTAGGCGAGCTGGATCGCGCGGCGGCGATCGGTCTCGCGCATCGCGGCCCGCATCGCGTCGGTCTCCTTGTCGGCGTACATCAACACCCGGCCGTTGACGTTGCGGGCAGCGCGGCCGATCGTCTGCACGAGGCTGGTCTCGCCGCGCAGGAAGCCCTCCTTGTCGGCGTCGAGGATCGCCACCAGTGAGACCTCGGGCAGGTCGAGCCCCTCGCGCAGCAGGTTGACCCCGACCAGCACGTCGTACTCGCCGAGCCGCAGCTCGCGGACGATCTGGATCCGTTCCAGCGTGTCGACCTCGGAGTGCAGGTAGCGGACCTTGATCCCGTACTCGAGCAGGTAGTTGGTCAGGTCCTCGGCCATCTTCTTGGTCAGGGTGGTGACCAGGACCCGGTCGCCGGCCTCGGCCCGCGCCTTGATCTCGTTCATCAGGTCGTCGATCTGGTTCTTCGTCGCCCGCACCTCGATCTCGGGGTCGACGATCCCGGTCGGGCGGACGATCTGCTCGACCGTGCGCGAGGCCTCGGCCCGCTCGAACGGCCCCGGCGTCGCCGAGACCATCACCAGCTGGTCGACCCGTTCGAGGAACTCCTCGAACTTGAGCGGCCGGTTGTCGATCGCCGAGGGCAGCCGGAAGCCGTAGTCGATCAGCGTCGTCTTGCGCGATCTGTCCCCCTCGTACATGCCGCCGATCTGCGGGATCGTCTGGTGGGACTCGTCGACGAAGCAGACGAAGTCGTCGGGGAAGTAGTCGATCAGGGTGTGCGGCGGGCTGCCCGGCGGACGGCCGTCGAGGATGCGCGAGTAGTTCTCGATCCCCGAGGTGAAGCCGAGCTCCTTGAGCATCTCGATGTCGTAGGCGGTGCGCTGCCGCAGCCGGTGCGCCTCGAGCTGCTTGCCCTCCTCCTCGAGCTCGGCCGTACGGGCGTTGAGTTCGTGGCGGATTTCCTCGACCGCCCGCTCCAGGGTCTCGTCCCTGGTCACGTAGTGGGAGGCGGGCCAGACCGAGACGTGGTCGATCTCGTCGAGGATCTCGCCGGTCAGCGGGTCGAAGTGCTGGACCGCCTCGATCTCGTCGCCGAAGAGGGCGATCCGGTAGGCCGACTCGGCGTAGGAGGGCATGATCTCCAGCACCTCGCCGCGCACCCGGAAGGCGCCGCGGCCGAGCACCGTGTCGTTGCGCTGGTACTGCATTTTCACCAGCTTGCGCAGGACCTCGTCGCGGTCGATCGACTCGCCGACCTTGAAGAGCTGCATTTTTTCGTTGTAGACCTGGGGCGAGCCGATGCCGTAGATGCAGGAGACCGAGGCGACGATGATCACGTCGCGGCGGGCGAACAGCGCCGCCGTGGCGGCGTGGCGCAGGCGGTCGATCTCGTCGTTGATCGAGGAGTCCTTCTCGATGTAGAGGTCCTGGGCCGGGACGTAGGCCTCGGGCTGGTAGTAGTCGTAGTAGGAGACGAAGAACTCGACCACGTTGTTGGGGAAGAACTCGCGGAACTCGTTGCAGAGCTGGGCGGCGAGCGTCTTGTTGTGGGCGATGACCAGGCTCGGCCGCTGCACCGCCGCGATCGTCCCCGCCATCGTGAAGGTCTTGCCGGTGCCGGTGGCGCCGAGCAGCGTCTGGAACCTCTCCCCCTCTTCGAGCCCCTCGGCGAGACCCTTGATCGCCGCCGGCTGGTCGGCGGCCGGCGTGTAGGCGGGGTTGAGTTCGAACTCGGGCACCCGGGTGACCTTAGCGGGCGCGGCCTGGGAGACTGCCGGGGCAATGAGCCGCTCGCAACGACTCCTCGCCGGCTTCTTCGCCTACATGGGCACGATGCACTTCGTAGTCCCGCGCCAGTTCGAGGCGATCATGCCGCCCTCGCTGCCGCGCCATCGCGAGGCGGTGCTGGTCAGCGGCGCCGCCGAGATCGTCGGCGGCGCCGCGGTGATCTCGCCGCGCACGCGGCGTTTCGCCCGCTGGTGGCTGCTCGGCCTGCTCCTCGCCGTCTTCCCAGCCAACATCCACATGGCGGTCAACCCGGATCAGATCAAGGGCCTCGACCTCGGCAGGGTCCCGCGCTGGGCTCTCTGGGCGCGCCTGCCGCTGCAGCCACTGGCGATGATCTGGGTCTGGCGGGCGACGCGCAGCTGACCCCAACTGGGATAAACGGGTAGTTTTTCCAAGTGGTACGTTGTCTGTAGAGGTTCTGTCGGCATGCGCAGAGAATCTCGCCCATGAAACCACGCGATCGATTTGCAATCAATCTGCGCAAGGCGCGGCAGAAGTCCCAGATCTCCCAGGAGGAGCTCGGCTTCCGCTGTGACCTGCACCGCACCGAGATCTCCCTGCTGGAGCGCGGCGGACGCGAGCCCCGCCTGGGCACGATCGTCAAGCTCGCCAGCGCCCTCGCCGTCACACCGGAAGAGCTCTGCACCGGCGTCTCCTGGAACGTGAAGGCGCAGCGCTTTCAGTTCAAGAAGTGAGCCCGGGCAGGAACTGTTCGAGCAGTTCCTGGGCAGGGTCGACGAAGCCCCCCAGGTTGTCGAGCAGGGCGCCCGCATCCTGGATAAGTTCGATCGCCTGCTCGGCGGGCAGCTGCCGCACCACCGAGCGCAGCGGCCCGGCGAGCAGCGGGCTGAGGGCGCCGGCGCGTTCGGCATCGTCGATGGCGCGCAGGAGGCCGGCGCGGATCGCCCGCCCCAGCTCGGCGTCGTCGATCCCGTAGCGCTCGGTGAAGCGCGCCCGCGTCTCCTCCGTTGCCAGCGCCCGGGCCAGCGTCTCGCGGCTCACCCCCAGCTCACAGGCGGCGCCGTCGAGCGCCGAGAGCGAGAACTGCTCGGCGATCTGGTCGAGGGCTTCCGGGTCGCGCCATTCGCGCGGCTCGCAGGGGTCCTGGACCGTCGCCGGCGCGTAGTCGGAGCCGCCTGCCGCCAGGTAGGTGAAGACGAGCACCAGCGAGGCCAGCGCCGAGAGGGCGATCAGCAGCCCGCCGCGGTTCCCGTCGCTCATAGATCCACCCTACGGGCGAGGCCGATCGGGATCAGCGCGAGCAGGCCGATCAGGGCGCCGAGGCCGAAGGAGGCGCTGAATGCGTGGGTGGCGGCGGCGTTGAGCTGGTCGAGCAGTTCGTCGCGCAACCCGACCACCTCGGCGCGCTCCTCGGGGTCCTCGGGCAGCGGCTCGAAGGCCGGGCCGATCGTCGGCACCCGGCCGCGCTCCCCCTCCAGCTGCTCGCTGATCCGCTGCGAGAGCTCGAGCTTGACCAGCGGGCTGACCCGCGAGTCGAGCACGATCGCGGTGCCGGCGTCGATCGCGTCTTCGCGCTGGTCGGCGATGTTGGCGGTGAAGAGCGGGGTCAGCACGATCAACCCGACGGCGACGCCGGCGTGGCGCGACGAGATCGTCCAGCCGCCGTGGATCGCCTGCGGCGCCCGCCCGAGCAGCGCCGTCTCGGTCAGCGCCGAAAGGACCAGGGCCAGGCCGATCCCGACCAGCAGCTGCGGCGGCATGGTCAGGACGACCTCGGCGTCCGGCAGCAGCGCCAGCCCGCCGAGGCCGCCGGAGACGAGGATCGCGCCGGCCGCGGCACGGGCCCGGGCGCTCCCGGCGACCGGGCCGAGGCGGGAGCCGAGCAGCGCCGCCAGCGGCATCACCGAGACCACGATCGCCGCCCCGATCGGGCTCAGCCGCCAGCCCTCGATCAAGAGCAGGACGAGCAGGAAGAGGGCGGCGGCGATCGCCGCCGAGACCATCGCCAGCGCCAGGTTGGCAAGCAGGTGGGGCCGGCCTGCCTCGCGGACCTCGGCGGCGACGATCCCGGTCTCCGCCTCGTGGCGGGCGACGGCGAGGACCGGCACCCCGGCGGCGATCGCCAGCGGCGTCTGGATCAGGAAAATCGACTGCCAGGAGACGAGCTCGGTGAGGACGCCGCCGAGCGCCGGGCCGAGCGCGGCGCCGGTCGCCCCCGCCGCGGCCCAGATCGCGACCGCGCGGCGCTCGGAGCCGACCGCCGACGCGCCAGAGCCGACTCGCGCTCCGCTCGCGGGAGCCAGATCGTGACGCTCGCTCCGCGCGAGCTCGGAGGGCAGCAGCTCCAGCACCGCGGTCACCGCCAGCGCCCCGCCCAGCGCCTGCACGCAGCGGGCGGCGATCAGGGTGTTGAGCTCGGCCGAGAGGCCGCAGGCGAGGCTCGCCCCGGCGAAGACGGCGAGGCCGACCGCGGCGGCGCGGCCGGGGCCGATCCGGCGCGCCAGGTGGGCGGCCGGGACGGCGGCGAGCGCCATCGCCAGGTTGAAGGAGATCAGCACCCAGGTGACGCCGGCGACGCTGGTGCCGAGCTCGCGGTAGATCTGGGGCAGGGCGAGGACGACGATCGAGGAGTCGGCGAGGACGAGGCCGACGGCGATCGCGAGCGCGGTGAGGCGGGGGCGCGGCGCGCTCAATAGCCCAGCTCCTCGCCGTACTCCTCGCGGTAGGCGCCCTGCTTGTCGAGCACGTCGACGACGTAGCCGCGGGTTTCGTCAAGCGGTATCGCGTCCACGGTCAGCCCCGCTCCCCCCCATTCGTCAACCCGCGTCGGACCAGCATTGTAAGCGGCGAGAGCGGCCACCTCGTTGCCCCCGAAGCGATCGAGCAGCTGGCCCAGGTAGAAGGTTCCGTAACGGATGTTTATGTCGGGGTCGCTGAGGTCGGAGAGCTTGAAGGTGGTGCCGCCGCTGTGGCGCTCGATCTCGTTGGCGGTCGCCGGCGTGATCTGCATCAGGCCACGGGCGTCGGCATGTGAGGTCTGGTCGCGGAAGCGCGACTCGGCGTAGATGACCGCCGCGATCAGCGAGGCGTCGACCTGCTTGTCGTCAGCCTGCTGGCGGATGATGTCCTCGTGGCGGAGCGGCAGGGTCAGCTCCTGGATCACGTCGTCGAACCTGCCGAACAGGCCCAGCGCCAGCCCGATCGCCACGCCACTAGCGACGGCGGCGCCGCCCGCGAGCAGACGCCGTCTCCTCGCCCTGCGCCGCTTCATCCACGCAGCTTCTCGACAAGGATGGACAGCTCCCGCTCGAGGTCGCCAACGCTGCCGTCGTTCTCCACCACGTACTCGGCCCGCGCCGCCTTCTCGTCCTGGCTCAGCTGGCGCGCCTCGCGCTCGCCGACCAGGGCGTGGCCGCGCGCCTCGGCGCGCTCGCGCCGCACCGCCTCGGCAGCGACCACGGCGACCGTGGTGTCGAAGACCTCCACCAGCCCGCCCGACTCGAACAGCAGCGGCACCTCGACCACGGCGATGCCGGTGCCCTCCGGCAGCGCGGCCAGCCAGGTGCCGACCCGCTCGCCGACCAGGGGGTGGATCTGCTCCTCCAGCCAGCTCAGCTCACCGGGGTCGGCGAAGACGATCGAGCCGATCCTGTTGCGGTCGACGCTGCCCTCTGGGGCGACGTCCTCTCCCCAGCGCTCGCGCAGACGCGACAGCAGCGGCTCCCCCTCGAGCAGCTCGTGGACGACCGCGTCGCTGGAGATCGTCGCCGCGCCCAGTCGCCCGAAGGCCGCCAGCGCCTCGGACTTGCCGGCCGCGATGCCGCCGGTCAGCCCGATCGTCAGCGGCCGGGGCACAGCCGCCGCTCAGTCCTGCTCGGGGTCCGCCTCGGGCTCGTCCCCGGCCTCATCAGGCGCCTCTGCCTCGGCCACAGGCTCCTCGGCCTGCTCAGCCTCGGCAACGGGCTCGGCGGGCGCCTCCTCAGCCTGCTCCACCTCGGCCACGGGCTCCGGCGGTGCCTCCTCGGACGCCTCTTCCGCGGGTGGCGCCGGGGGTGAGCTCTCCGGGGTGTTCGCCGGAGAGTCATCCCCGGCGACAGGACCCGCGGGCAGTGACTCCTCGGGCTCCCCCTCCGAGACCGCGCCCGAGGCCGCGATCTGCTCGCCGAGGTCGCCCATCGGCATGTTCTGCCCCTCGACCCGCTTGATGCTGAGCGAGAGGCGGCGCCGCTCCTCGTCGATCTCGAGGATCTTGACGTTCAGTGTCGAGGTCGGCTCGACGACCTCGTTGGGGCTCTCGACGTGGTGGTCGGCGAGCTCGGAGATGTGGACCAGGCCCTCGACGCCGGGCAGGATCTCGACGAAGGCGCCGAAGGCGACGACCTTGGTCACCGTGCCCTCGAGCACGTCGCCGGGCCGGTATGTGCTGATCACCCGCTGCCACGGGTCCTCCTGCGTCTGCTTGAGGCCGAGCGAGATGCGCTGGCGATCGCGGTCGATGTCGAGGACTTTGATCCGCACCGAGTCGCCGATCGAGACCACCTCGGAGGGGTGGTTGACGTGGCTCCAGGAAAGCTCTGAGATGTGGATCAGGCCGTCGATCCCGTCGAGGTCGACGAAGGCGCCGAAGTCGACGATGTTGGAGATCTTGCCCTCGACGACCTGGCCCGGCTGGAGCCGGCCGAGGATCTGCTCGCGGACCTCCTTGCGCTCTTCCTCGAGCACCGCACGGCGCGAGAGCACGACGTTGTTGCGGCTGCGGTTGAGCTCGATGACTTTGCACTCGAGCGTCTGGCCGAGGAACTCGTCGAGGTTGTGGACGCGGCGGATGTCGACCAGCGAGGCGGGCAGGAAGCCGCGCACCCCGAGGTCGAGGATGAGGCCGCCCTTGACGACCTCGATGACGCTGCCTTCGACCGGTTCGCCCGACTCGGCGGCGGCCTCGATGCGGCGCCAGGCCTTCTCGAAGCGGGCGCGCTTCTTGGAGAGGACGAGGCGGCCCTCAGCGTCCTCTTTGGTGAGGACCAGGGCGTCGATCTCCTCGCCCAGCTCGACCTCGTCGGCCGGGTCGACCGACTTGCGGATCGAGAGCTCGGTGGAGGGGATGACCCCCTCCGACTTGTAACCGATGTCGACCAGAACCTCGTCCTTGTCGATGCGCACGACCTTGCCCTTGACGACGTCGCCCTCGTCGAAGGACACCATCGTCGCCGCGTAGTTGGGGACGATCTTGCCGTCGACTTCGATCAGCAGGCCGCCCGAGCCCTCGACGGGCGTACCGGCAGTTGGGGTAATGGTCGTATCGGTCACGGACACAGCGGCAGATAATTACAGAACAGGCGTCGCCGCCGCGTCCGGGGGTCGCGGCAGATACCCTGCACGTCGTGCCTGTTCGTGCGACCAAGCGGGGTGAGGACCGTACCCCCCTCGAGGGCTCCTACGACGTCCTGATCTGCGGCGCCAGCTTCGCCGGCCTCGCCGTCGCCCGCGAGCTCTCCGGCAGCGGCGCCAACGTCCTGCTCATCGACCGCTACGAGATCGGCGAGCGGCAGACCTCCGCCTGCGGGGTCCCGACCGACTGGCTGCGCGTCCTCGGCCTGATGGAGTCCGAGCGGCAGCGCTTCTCCTCGCTGCTGATCCACACCCCGCACGGCGACAAGCGCTTCCAGCTTCCCTGGACCTTCTCGACCTTCGACTACCGCGAGCTCTGCGCGCTGCTCTGGCGCGACTGCGACGCCCGCTTCGAGACGGCCAAGGTCAACGGCCGCGCCAAGCCCGCCAACGGTGACGGCACGATCGCGATCGAGACCGACCGCGGCGTGCTCTCGGCGCCGCTCGTCGTCGACGCGCTCGGCTGGCGCCGCATGCTCTCCTCCGGCGACGGCTACCAGCCGCCCAACGCACCGCTCTCGCGCGGCCTCGAGGTCCACCCCGAGGGCGAGAGCAAGGATCTCGAGGTGTGGATCGATCGCCGCTATGTCCCGGCCGGCTACGGCTGGTCCTTCCCGGCCCGCGACGAGGTGCGGATCGGGGTCGGCTCCTTCGACCCCCGCTTCCACGTCCGCGAGACGACCGAGCTGCTCGCCGAAGACCTGGGTGCCGACAGGGTCCGCTACCAGGGCAACTGGATCCCGCACAAGCTGCGCAACTCGACCGAGGGCGGCATCTTCTTCGCCGGCGACTCGGCCGGCCACTGCCTGCCGCTGACCGCGGAGGGGATCAGGACCGCGCTCTACTTCGGCATCGTCCTCGGACGCGAGCTGCGCGGCGTCGTCGAGGGCAAGCAGGACCGCGAGCAGGCGGCGAGCAACTACGCCGAGTTCCACGACTCGCACGAGTGGAAGTTCCGCTGGATGCTGCGCGTCCAGCGCCTCGTGCCGCGGATCCCGCCGCGCCTGCTGGCGCCGCTGATCCGCATGGTCGGGCTCAAGCGCTTCGTCAGGTGGTCGTTCAATCACTACCTGCGGATCGCGCCGCCGGACCCGGGCTACGGCTCAGCGCACGACCAGCAGGGTGCCGGCAAAGAGCAGGCCGACGCCGAGCAGGCGCTCGGGCGTAAGCGGGACCTCGTCGAGGCCGAATAACCCGAGCCGGTCGATCGCTACCGAGGCGGTGAGCTGCCCGGCGATCGTTGCCGCCGCCACCCCACCGGCGCCGATCGCCGAAACCGCGATCAGCGCGTTGAGGACGTAGATCGCGCCGAGCAGGCCACCGAGCAGGTAGTACCAGCTGACGTCGAAGGTCGAGCTGAGCCCGCCGGCCTTGCCGCTGAGGATGACGATCGCGGCGAGCGCCGCGGTGCCGATCGTGAAGGAGACGAGCGCCGCGGGCAGGCTGCCGGTCGACTTGCCGAGGCCGGCGTTGATCGGCGCCTGCAGGGCGATCAGGCCGCCGGCGACCGCGGTCAAGAGGACCGCCAGGCCCCTATCCACGCGCCCTACTTCGCATCGAGCCAGTCTTTGCCGACGCCGACGTCGACCTCGAGCGCCGGGTCGAGCGGGTAGGCGGCGCACATCTCGCGGCGGACCAGGTCGGTGGCGGCATCCATCTCGTCCGGCGGGCCCTCGAAGAGCAGCTCGTCGTGGATCTGGAGCACGAGGCGGGTCTCGACCCCAGCCTCGCGCAGGGCGGTGGTGCAGCGCACCATCGCCACCTTGATGATGTCGGCGGCGGTGCCCTGGATCACGGTGTTGACCGCGAGCCGCTCGCCGAGCCAGCGCGTGTTGGGATTGCCCGAGCGCAGCTCGGGGATCGCCCGGCGGCGGCCCATCAGGGTGCGCACGAAGCCCTCCTCCTGGGCGCGCTCGACGACCTCCTCGCGGAAGGCGCGCACGGCCGGAAAGCGCTCCAGGTAACGGGCGACGAACTCCTCCCCCTCCTTGCGCGGGATGTTGAGCCGGTCGGCGAGCCCGAACCCGGTCAGCCCGTAGACGATGCCGAAGTTGACCATCTTCGCCTTCGAGCGCTGGCCGACGTCGACCTCGTCGCGCGAGACGTCGAAGACCTCGGCGGCGGTCGCCGCGTGGACGTCTTCGCCCTTCTCGAAGATCTCTTTCAGAACGCCCTCGTCGGCGACGTGGGCGAGGACGCGCAGCTCGACCTGGCTGTAGTCGGCGGAGAGCAGGCGGGCGCCGCGCTCGGCGACGAAGCAGGCCCGCACCGGGCGGCCGATCTCGGTGCGGATCGGGATGTTCTGCAGGTTGGGGTTGGTGCTCGAGAGCCGGCCGGTGGTCGTCGCCGCCTGGTTGAAGGTGGTGTGGACGCGGCCGCTCCGCGGGTCGATCAGCTCCGGCAGCGAGTCGAGATAGGTGTTCTTCAGCTTGGTCAGCTCGCGCCAGGACTCGATCTTCTCGACGATCGGGTGCTCGTCGCGGATCTGGGCGAGGACGCGGGCGTCGGTCGAGAAGCCGGTTTTTCCGCGCCGTTTGCGCGAGAGGCCGAGCTTCTCGAAGAGGACGCGGCCGACCTGCTGCGGCGAGCCGATCGTGAACTCCTCCTCGGCCAGCTCGAAGATCTCCTTCTCCAGGGTCGCGATCCGCTCGCCGAAGCCGGCGCCGACCTCGGCCAGCCGCTCGGCGTCGAGCTTCAGCCCCTCGCGTTCCATCGCCGCCAGGACGTGGACCAGGGGCAGCTCGACGTCGCGCAGCAGCGGCTCGAGCTCGAACTCCTCGATGCGCGGCCGCTGGGCTTCGGCGAGGGTGGCGACGAGGCGCGCTTCCTCGGCCGGCTCCAGCCCCGCCTCGCCCGCCTCCTCGAGCGAGAGCTGGGCGTCATCGTCGGCCTCGGCGCCAGCGTTCGCCACGGGCGGCCGGGCGAGGCCGATCCCGGCGTCGGCGGCGAGCTCGGTCAGGTCGTAGGTGCGGCGCTGGGGCTCGATCAGGTAGGCGGCGAGCATCGTGTCGTGGTCGAGCTCGAGCGCGACCCCCTCGCGCGCCGCCGCGGCGAGCAGGCCGTGACGGCCGCCGCCCAGCGACTTGGCGTCGTGGGCGGCGAGCGGCTTGCCGCCGAGGGCGACGGCGAGCTCGTCGAGGCTGGCCGAGCCGCCGAGGATCTGATCCGCCCCGGCCGCCGCCCAGCGGTCACCGGCGATCGCCATCGCCACCGGGCCCTCGATCTGCTCCGGGGTCGCCTCGACCGCCTCGACCTCGAGCTCGGTCTCGACGCTGCGCCCGGGCACCGCCTCGCCGTCGGGCAGCGCTTCTTCGAGCCGCTCCATCACCGCGCGCAGCTCGAACTCGCGCATGAAGTCGCGCAGCGGGCCGCGGTCGGGCTCGGTGTTCATCGCCGCTTCGAAGTCGACGCCGGTCTCGATGTCGTACTGCAGCGTCGCCAGCTGCTTCGACATGCGGGCGTCGTCAGCGTGCTCGGTTAGGTTCTGCTTGCGTTTGGCGCCGGAGATCTCCTCGACGCTTTCCAGCACCCCCTCCAGCGAGCCGAACTGCTGCAGCAGCTGGGTCGCCGTTTTCTCGCCGATCCCGGGGACGCCGGGGATGTTGTCGGAGGTGTCGCCGCGCAGCCCCATCATGTCGGTGATCAGCTCCGGCGGCACCCCGTAGCGCTCGCTCACCGCGTCCTCGTCGTAGATCTTGGTCTCGGTGATGCCGCGCGAGGTGCTCATCACCCTCACCCCGGGGGCGACCAGCTGGTAGGCGTCGCGGTCGCCGGTGACGACCATCACCCGCAGGCCTGCCTCGCGCGCCCGCTTGGTCAGCGAGGCGATCACGTCGTCGGCCTCGAACCCTTCGACCTTGACGTTGGTGTAGCCGAAGGCCTCGACCAGCGGCATCAGGTGCGGCCACTGCTCGCGCAGCAGGTCGGGGCGGGGTTTGCGCTGCGCCTTGTAGAGGTCGTAGGTGACCTCGCGGCCGGACATCCCCGCGTCCCAGGCGACGATGACCCCGGCCGGATGGTGCTCGTCGATGATCTTGACCAGCATCGAGGCGAGCCCGTAGATCGCGTTGGTCGGCCGCCCGTCGCTGGTGCCGATCGACTCCGGCAGGGCGAAGAAGGCGCGGTAGGCGAGCGAGTTGCCGTCGATCAGGAAGAGCTCGGGCTCGGTGGCGTCAGGCTTCTCCGCGGGCATCGGCGCCAACTCTAAGGGCAGCGGCCAGCGTCTCCGCGACCCGCGCCGCGTCGCCGGCGACCTGCTCTTCGCTGAGACGGATCACGTCGTAGCCGAGCCGGCGCAGCCGCAGGTCGGCGATCGTGCGGCGGGAGTCGTGACCGGTATGCCGTCCCGAAGCGTTACAGCAGCAGGTAAGAGGAGGTGGATTGGTGCAGCCGCATCCCCCGCCGCCTCGCCTTCCCGCCGTTGCCCGGCACCACCACGTCGACCGCCGCGCCACGCAGTTGCTCTGCCGAGATCGCGCCGTGTTGGCGAGCGGCGAATTGGCGCTACGACCGTGCGATATGCAGCTTGCCGAGGCCGGGGAGGAAGCGGCCTACCCGGGCGGCGTAGGTGGCGTACTCCTCACCGTGGACCCGCAGGAGGTATGGCTCCTCGACCCGCCGCACCTGCAGCTCGAGGGCGATCGCGAGGATGACCGGCCCGGCGATCCCGACCGGGCTGGGGACCATCAGCGCGAGGCCGACGACGGTCGGGGTCATCGCACTGTAGATCGGGTTGCGAACCAGGCCGAAGGGACCCGCGGTGACCAGCTGGGTGCGCTCCTCGGGGTCGACGCCGACTCGCCAGGAATCGCCCATCGCCAGCTGGGCGCCGAAGGTGAGGACGATGCCGGCGACGGCCAGAACGATGCCGATCGCGTGACCGGTGCTGCCATCGAGGGCCGGGATCGGCTCGACGAGGCCGAGAAGGGCGAGCACCGGCGCCGCCAGCCCAGTCGCCAGGCCGAGGCCGAAGAGGAAACCGGCCAGGCGCTCGACTGGGCCGGCATCAGCGGGGATGCCGTGCAGGCCGGTCGAGCCAGTGCGGCGCAGCTGGACCGCCACCCGCAGGCCGAAGGTGACCGCCAGGGAAACGCCGTAGAGGACCAGTGCCGCCGCCGCCATCGAGGGCAGTCTCGCCTACCCCGCGGTCGGAGGCCAGCGCCGCCCGGCTTATGATGCGCGGCCAATGGCCGTCAGCGCTCAGTACAGCGTCACGATCCGGGTCGAGCTCGACGCCCGGCAGGAGCCCCTGGGCAAACTGACGGCGGCGATCGCCGAGGCCGGTGGCCAGCTGCAGGGCGTCGACCTGGTGCCCGGCGCCGGCAGCGAGGGCAAGCGCGTGCGCGAGTTCACGATCGACGCCCAGGACCGGCCGCACTGGGAGAAGATCCTGCGCGCGATCGGCTCGACCCGCGGCGCCAAGGTCCTCGACTACGTCGACCGCACCCTGCAGATGCACCGCGGCGGCAAGATCGAACAGCACAACAAGTACCCGCTGAAGACGCGTGACGACCTCTCGATGGCCTACACGCCCGGCGTCGCCCGCGTCTGCGAGGACATCCACGCCGATCGCGCCAAAGCCTTCGAGTACACGATCAAGAAGAACACCGTCGCCGTCGTCTCCGACGGCAGCGCCGTGCTCGGGCTCGGCAACATCGGCCCGGAGGCGGCGATGCCGGTGATGGAGGGCAAGGCGATGCTGTTCAAGGAGTTCGCCGGGGTCGACGCCTTCCCGATCTGCCTCGACACCCAGGACGCCGACGAGATCGTCAAGGCGACCGAACTGATCGCGCCGACCTTCGGCGGCATCAACCTCGAGGACATCTCGGCGCCGCGCTGCTTCGAGATCGAGGAGCGGCTGAAGGAGTCGCTCGACATCCCGGTCTTCCACGACGATCAGCACGGCACCGCGGTGGTGACGATGGCGGCGCTCTTCAACGCGCTGAAGATCACCGGCAAGCCGATCGAGGAGCTGCGCGTGCTGGTGGTTGGGCTCGGCGCCGCGGGGGTAGCGGTGACCAAGATGATGCTCGCCTCCGGCGTCACCCACGTGGTCGGCTGCGACCGCAAGGGCGCGCTCTCGACAGAGCGCGAGGACTACCAGGCGGGCGAGATGAGCGGGATCAAGCGCTGGTACACGGAGAACTCGAACCCGGACAAGGTCAGCGGCCAGCCCGATGACGCGATCGAGGGGATGGACCTCTTCATCGGCCTCTCCGGGCCGGGGATCATCGCGGCCGAGTCGCTGGACAAGATGAACGACGACGCGATCGTCTTCGCGATGGCCAACCCGACGCCCGAGGTGATGCCCGAGGACGCCGCCCCCTACGTGCGGATCATGGCCACCGGCCGCTCCGACTACCCGAACCAGATCAACAACGTGCTCTGCTTCCCGGGAATCTTCCGCGGCGCCCTCGACGCCGGCGCGCCGAACATCACCGAGGAGATGAAGCTGGCCGCCGCCCGCGGGATCGCCGAGGTCGTCGACGAGGACGACCTCTCCGAGGACTACATCATCCCCAGCGTCTTCAACCGCGAGGTCGCCCCGATGGTCGCAAAGGCCGTGGTCGAGGAGGCCAAGCGCGAGGGCCTGGCCCGCTTCAGCGAGGAGACCGGCACCTTCTCCACCGTGGAGGTCGGTTGAGCCGGTGAAGGTCCTCGTCACTGGCGCCAGCGGCCTGATCGGCGCGGCGCTCTGTGACGCGCTGCTCTCCCGCGGCGATTCCGTCGTCGGCCTGACCCGCGACCCGCGGCGGGCGCGGAGCTCGAACCCGGGCGTCACCTGGCACCGCTGGGAGCCGATGCTGGAACGGCCGCCGGCCGAGGCCTTCGCCGGCGTCGACGGGGTCGTCAACCTGCTCGGCGAGAAGATCAACCAGCGCTGGAGCGACGAGGCGAAAGAGCGGATCCTGGAGAGCCGCCGCACCGGCACCCGCAACCTCGTCGCGGCGATCGCCGGCCTCGAGCAGAAGCCGAGGGTGCTCGTCAACGGGTCGGCGATCGGCTTCTACGGCGACCGCGGCGAGGCGATCGTCGACGAGTCGGCCGAGCCTGGAGAGGGCTTCGACGCCGAGGTGGTGCGCGGGTGGGAGGCGGCGGCGCACGAAGCCGACGGCCTCGGCCTGCGCCTCGTCATCGTCCGCACCGGCCACGTGCTCGAGGCCAGCGGCGGGCTGCTCGGCGAGCTGCTGCCGCCCTTCCGGCTCGGCGTCGGCGGCCCGATCGCCGGCGGGCGCCAGTACATGTCCTGGATCCACGTCGACGACGAGGTCGGGATCCTGCTCTGGGCGCTCGACGACGAGCGGGTCAGCGGCACGATCAACGCGACCGCCCCCAACCCGGTCTCCAACAAGGTCTTCTCGAAGGCGCTGGGCCGCGCCCTGGGCCGACCGGCGGTAGTGCCTGTGCCGGGCTTCGCGCTCGACGTCAAATTCGGGCGTGAGTTCGGGCAGGTGCTGCGGGGCGGCCAGCGGGTGATGCCGCGCCGGGCGCTCGACCTTGGCTACGAGTTCCGGCATCCCGAGCTCGACCAGGCGCTCGAGAGCCTGGTGAGGCGCGTCAGCTAGCCGCCGCGCCGCGCCGTCCTGCCTCGCGGTCAAGGCTTGACACTTCGCCCCGTTTCACCGCACCTCCGCCGCCGCCAGAATCGTCGGATGTACGTCGCCGAGTCTCCGCTCGAGTACAGCATGCTCACCGAAATGCGCAACGTGCCGGGGAGCTTGCCGACGCCGGAGTTCTACGACCGCATGATCGCTGTCGTGCAGACCGCGGAGCGGGCCGGGTTCCGGACCTGCTTCACCTGTGAGCACCACGGCGTCGCCGACGGCCACCTGCCCGCGCAGCTGCCGATGCTCGCCGCCCTGGCGCGGGAAACGGAGACGATCCGGCTCGGCACCGGGGTCATCCTGCTCCCCCTCACCCAGTTCCGCCGGGTCGTTCAGGAGGCCTGCGTCGTCGACCAGCTCTCCAACGGGCGGCTCACAGTCGGCGTCGGAATCGGCTCCAACCCACGCGACTTCGAGGTCTACGACGTCGACGTCAAGAGCCGGGGGCGGCTCATGGAGGAAGGGCTGGAGATCCTTCGCGCCGGATTCCGCGGCGAGCGCCTCCCCGATGGATACCCGGTCAACGTGCCACCGGTCCAGAAGCCGCTGCCACTGCTCGGCGGCGCGATGGCGCCACGGGCGATCGACCGCACGGTGCGCCTCACCGACGGTCTCTTCGCCTACGCGCACGTCGACGCTGAGCAGATCGCCGGTGCGCTCTACGACGAACGGGTGGCGCCGGCGCTGGCCGCTCACGGCCGCACCCCGGATGACTTCCACCTTTCCCTGCTGGCTTTCTGCTGGCCCTCCGGGGATTGGGAGGAAGAGTGGCGAGAGTACGTGGCGCCGGGCTGGATCTACCAGCAGCGCTGTTACGCGATGTGGGCGGGTGATGGCGAAGTCACCGAGGGGGTTGCCGCCGGCAGCTACGGCGGCGCCGAGGGCAGCGGGGAGAAGCTGCGCGACGAGGCCTACGTCGCCTCCAAGCGGGCGGTCTCCGCGGCCCCTCCCTATGGGCTGGGCGAGTACGAGGACCCCGCACGCCTGGAGGCGCTGCGTGAGCGGCTGATCGTCGGCCCGCCGGAGGAGTGCGCGGAGCGGATCAAGCGCCTGAGGCGGGCCTTCCCCTTCGCCGAGCTGGTGATGTGGCCGACGCTACCCGGGATTCCCGCCGAGCTCTCCGAGAAGTGCATCCGCACCTTCGCCGACGAGGTGGCGCCGGTCGTCAACGAGGGCTTGGTCTAACCCTGGCGGCGTCATCCAGGCTTCAGCCGAGGGACTCGTAAACGGGCTGGCGGGGGTTGGTCCCGCTGGGAGCCCCGTCGATGGCCTCGAGGAGCTGATCCATGGCGGCCGCGCCGTTAGGGCCAGACAGCTGGGCGACCTCGGCTTCTACGAGGATCGTCTCCGAGAAGCGGGTGGCTGCCCGGGTCGCCTCGCCGATGTAGCCGACCGCAGACGAGTCCTGAATCGCCCGCCGAGCGTTGGCGCCGATCTGGGCCAAATCCAACCGCCCATCCCTTTCGACAGCGGGCAGACACACGACCCGCACCCGCAGCTCCCCAGCCCTGTCACCTGCTTTCGCAGCCTCCCCCTCAGCTTCCGCGCACAGCGGCGCCGCGACATAGGCAGTGACGGTCGCATTCTCAGCCACGCTCGCACCCTTCCCACACCCGGCAACCACCAGCAAGCCAGCCAGGGCGGCGGAGGTGATCGCCGTTCGCGTGGAGGCCCCCCTACCCAAAGAACACCTCGGCCTCTTCATAGAGCTCCCTCGGCACCGTCTTCAACTCCGCCGTCGCCTCACTGATCCGCACCAGCTCGATCCCGGTCCCCCGCAGCGCCGTCATCGTCCCCCACTTCCCAGCCTCGACCGCGTCAATGGCGTGCAACCCGAAGCGAGTGGCGAGCACCCGGTCGAAGGCCGTCGGCGTGCCGCCGCGCTGGACGTGGCCGAGCACGGTCGCCCGCGTCTCCTTGCCGGTGCGCGACTCGATCTCCCCCTCGAGCCAGTGGGCGATGCCGCCGAGCCGCACGTGGCCGAAGGCGTCGAGCCCCTTGTCCTGGGTCTCGGGCATGCCGCCGACCGGCTGGGCGCCCTCGGAGACGACGACGATCGGCGCGAAGCGCGCCTCGAGGCGGCGGCCGACCAGCTCGCAGACGCGCTCCAGGTCGAACGGCTGCTCGGGGATGAGGATCACGTTGGCGCCGCCCGCGAGCCCGGCGTGGAAGGCGATCCAACCCGCGTGGCGACCCATCACCTCGACGATCAGCACGCGGTGGTGGCTGTCCGCCGTCGTGTGCAGGCGGTCGATCGCCTCCATCGCGATGTTGACCGCGGTGTCGAAGCCGAAGGTGTAGTCGGTGGCGGAGAGGTCGTTGTCGATCGTCTTCGGCACGCCGACGACCTGGACGCCGTGCTCGGCGTGAAGGCGGACGGCGACCCCGAGCGTGTCCTCGCCGCCGATCGCGATCAGGCCCTCGACGCCATCGGCCTCGAGGCCGGTGACGATCCCCTCGGCGCCGCCGTCTTGCTTGAACGGGTTGGTGCGCGAGGAGCCGAGGATCGTCCCCCCACGCGGCAGGATCCCGCGCACCTCGGGCACGCCGAGCGGCCGGCTGTCGCGCTCCAGCGGCCCGCGCCAGCCGTCGCGGTAGCCGACGAACTCGTGGCCCATGACTTCGACGCCCTTGCGGACCACGGCACGGATCACGGCGTTGAGCCCGGGGCAATCGCCTCCGCCGGTGAGCACCCCGATCCGCATGAGCGGAGATTACCCCGGCGCAGGGGGAGTTATTCGGGCCTTGGAACGAAGACCCGCAGCACCGCGCCGATCAGCAGCACGGTGGCGAAGACCATGCCGGCGACCGGGCCGCCCTGCCCGAGGGCGTAGGAGACCGTCATCGCGGCGAGGGCCAGGAAGAGCGTTACGACCATTCCCATTGCGGCGCTGATCCTAGAGGAAGCGCCGGTCCGCAGGCTCAGCCGCCGAGCGCGGCGCGCGCCTCACGCAGGAACTCGCCGACCGCCCCCGCCGCGGCGGGGACCGAGCCGGCCTCGCCGGCCGCCCGCACCAGGCGGCTGCCGACGATGACGCCGTCGGCGATCTCCCCCACCCGCGCCGCCTGCTCGGCGGTGCCGATCCCGAAGCCGACCGCGACCGGCACCTCGGCCTCGGCCTTGGTCGCCGCGACGAGGTCGGCGAGGCCGGGGGGCAGCTCGGCGCGCTCACCCGTCGTTCCGACCGTGGAGACGAGGTAGACGAAGCCGCGGGCGGCGGCGCAGATGCGGGCGCGGCGCTCGGGCGGCGTGGTCGGGGCGAGCAGTGGGACCAGCGCCAGGCCGACGGCGGTGAGCGCCTCGCGCACCTCCGTCGCCTCGTCGAGCGGCAGGTCGGGGACGATCGCCCCGGCGGCGCCCGCCGCCGCGGCGCGGCCGGCGAACTCGGCTGCCCCTCCCTGGGCCAGGATCATGTTCGTGTAGGCCATCAGCACGACCGGGACCCGGTCGGAGATCGCCTCGCAGACCTCGAGCGCGGTCTCCAGCGTCGCCCCGGCGGCGAGCGCCGCCGTCGCGGCGGCGTGGATCGTCGGCCCGTCGGCGAGCGGGTCCGAGAAAGGCACGCCGAGCTCGACCAGGTCGGCGCCGGAGTCGGCGTAGGCGGCGGCGACCGCCAGGCCGGTCTCGCGATCGGGGAAACCGGCCATCATGTACGGCATCAGCGCCGCCCGGCCCTCCCTCTCAGCAAGCTGAAAGGCACGGGCTATGCGTTCGTCACCGACAACCGTCGTGGGGTTGGCGGCCTCCACTGACGAGGGAGCCGGGGGGTGACTCGGCAGAGCCTCCCCGCTGTTGCTCGGACGAGTCACCCCCCGGCTCCCTCACCGAGCAAAGCCGTCACCTCAGCCAAATCCTTGTCACCCCGCCCGGAGAGACACAGAACGTCATAGCCCTCCCCGCCGCCGTTCTCCAGCAGCCAGGCGATCGCGTGCGAGGACTCCAGCGCCGGGATGATCCCCTCCAGGCGGCAGAGCTTGCCGAAGGCGGCGAGCGCGGCGCGGTCGGTGACCGCGGTGTAGGTGGCGCGGCCGGTGTCGCGCAGGTGCGCGTGCTCGGGCCCGACCCCCGGGTAGTCGAGGCCGGCCGAGACCGAGTGCGCCTCGAGGATCTGGCCCTGCTCGTCGGCGATCACCGCGGAAAGCGAGCCGTGCAGGACGCCGGTGCTGCCGGCGCCCAGCGAGGCGCCGTGGCGGCCGCTCTCCAGCCCCTCCCCCGCCGCCTCGACGCCGATCAGCTCGACGCCGGCGTCGGCGATGAACGGGGTGAAGATGCCGATCGAGTTGGAGCCGCCGCCGACGCAGGCGATCACCCGCCCCGGCAGCTCGCCCTCGGCGGCCAGCGCCTGCTCGCGCGCCTCGTCGCCGATCACCCGCTGCAGGTCGCGGACCAGGGCCGGAAAGGGCGCCGGGCCGACGGCGGAGCCGATCACGTAGTGGGTCGTCTCGACGTTGGCGACCCAGTCGCGGATCGCGGCGCTGACCGCCTCCTTGAGGGTGCGGGCGCCGGCCTCGACCGGCGCCACCTCGGCCCCCAGCAGCTTCATCCGCTCGACGTTGGGCGCCTGACGGCGGATGTCCTCGCTGCCCATGTAGACGACGCACTCGAGGCCGAGCAGGGCGCAGGCGGTGGCGGTCGCGACGCCGTGCTGGCCGGCGCCGGTCTCGGCGATGATCCGCGGCTTGCCCATCCGCTGGGCCAACAGCACCTGGCCGACCGCGTTGTTGATCTTGTGGGCGCCGGTGTGGGCGAGGTCCTCGCGCTTCAGGTAGACGCGGCGGCCGGCTCGCTCGGAAAGCCGCTCGGCGAGGTAGAGCGGCGTCGGCCGGCCAACGAAGTCGCGGCGCAGCGAGGCGAGCCGCACGCGGAAGTCCTCGTCGCCGCTCGCCGCCGCCCAGGCCGCCGCGAGCTCGTCGAGCGCCGGGATCAGGGTCTCGGGGACGTAGCGGCCGCCGTAGGGGCCGAATCGCTCTTCCACCTGGCTCATGGCTGGCTAACGCTAGACGACTGCCCGGCCTGGGCGGCCTCGAAGAAGGCGGTGAGCGCGGCGTGGTCCTTGCGACCCGGGGCGGCCTCGACGCCGCTGGCGACGTCGACCGCGTAGGGGCGGGTGACGGCGATCGCCTCGGCGACGTTCTCGGGCCGCAGGCCGCCGGCGACGATCGCCGGGACGCCGGAGCGGTGTGCGCGCAGCAGGCCCCAGTCGAAGGACTCGCCGCTGCCGCCCCAGAGGCCTTTGCCGCGCTTGTCGAAGAGGTGGAAGTCGGTGCGGAAGGCCTCGGCCGCGTGGATGTCGGCGGCGCTGGAGACGTGCACAGCCTTGATCACCTTGACCCCGGCTTTGCGCGCGACCTCGGCGCAGAAGGAGGGGCCCTCTTCGCCGTTCAGCTGGACCATCGTCAGCCCCGTGTCCTCGACCGCCCGCGCTACCTCGTCGAGCTCGGGGTTGACGAAGACGCCGACCAGCTCGCACTTGCGCCGGAAGGCCGCCGCGATCCGGCCTGCCTCGGCCGGCTCCACGGCCCGAGGGCTCTCGGCGAAGTGGATCAGCCCGATCGCCCAGGCGCCGAGACGCACGGCCTCGGCCGCGTCGTCGAGATTGGTGATGCCGCAGATCTTGACCCGCACTACCCCAGCGTACGCGAGCCGAGGTCTATTCCGAGGGCGGGCCTTCGGCTTCGGGCTGCGAGCCTTCGGCCGTCGCCGGCCGCTCCCCGAGGGTGACGGTGAGGGTCTTCTCGGCGTCGCCGCGACGCACGGTCAGCTCCATCTCGTCGCCCGCTTCGGCGCCGTTGACCGCGTTGATCACCTCTTCCATCTCGGTCACCGGCTTGCCGTCGATGGCGACGACGATGTCGCCGCCGACCTTGATGCTGGCCCCTTCGACGGTCGCGGTCGAGTCGCCGCCCTTGACCCCGGCCTGGTCGGCGGGGCCGCCCTCGACGACTTCGCTGATCAGGACCCCCTCGTCGACCGGCAGCCGCAGCGTGCGGGCCAGGTCGGGGGTGATGCTGCCGCCGCTGATGCCGAGGAAGGCGTGCTCGACCGAGCCGTCCTCCTGCAGCTGGCCGACCACGTCGCGGGCGGTGTTGATCGGCACGGCGAAGCCGATGCCGACGTTGCCGCTGCTGCCGCCGGTCTGGATCTGCGAGTTGATCCCGATCACCTCACCCGCGGCGTTGATCAGCGGCCCACCCGAGTTGCCCGGGTTGATCGCCGCGTCGGTCTGGATCACGTGCGAGATGGAGAAGCCGTTGGGGGCCTGGATCTGGCGCTGCAGGGCCGAGACGATCCCGGCGGTGACAGTGCGGTCGAGGCCGAAGGGGTTGCCGATCGCGACCACGGGGTCGCCGACTTCGATGTCGGTGGAGTCGCCCAGGGCAAGCGGGTGCAGACGGTCGGCAGGGGCGTCGATCTTGAGCAGGGCGACGTCGGTCGCCGGGTCGGTGCCGACGATCTCGGCTTCGTAGGAGGTGTCTTCGGCACCCAGCGTCACCGAGACTTCCTCGGCGCCGTCGACGACGTGGCTGTTGGTGACGACGTGACCCTCGGTGTCGATCAGGAAGCCCGAGCCGGTAGCCGTCCCATCGCTTTCCGGCTGGCCGAACGGGCCGCCGAGCGAGGGCCCGCCGCCCATCCCGGAGGCGCTGATGAAGGCGACCCCGCGGCCGTCGCGGCGGTAGATCTCGCCGATCGTGCTGGCCGCCTCATCGTCACTCACCCGGTTGGCCACCGGAGCGGCCAGCGCCGCGGTCGACGCGACGGTGGTGGTGCCGTCGCCGCCCCCCTCGGCCTCGATCCATCCAGCAGCGATGGCGAGGACGAAGAGGGCGCCGACGACGGTGCCCCCCAGCAGGGCCGAACCGAAAGGAGTACGAAGGAAACGCCTCATGCGAAACCAATCATGGGGGTGCTTCCCAAAGCGCTTCTAAAAGTTAGATCTAGGGAAGCTGATGCTCGCGGGTGCCCTCGTCGGCGCCGGTCAGCTCCCGGGTCAGCGCCTCCGGGTCGGGCGCGACCATCAGCGCCGAGCCGATCAGGACGGCGTCGACCCCGACCCGCTCGAGCTCCTCGAGCTCGGCGCGGCTGGAGATGCCGCTCTCGGCGACGACCGTCTTGCCGGCGGGGACGTCGGGCATCAGCTCGTAGGTGGTGGCGACGTCGACGACGCCGCTGTCGAGGTTGCGGTTGTTGATCCCGATCGCCTCGGCGTCGAGCCGCAGCGCCCGCTCCAGCTCCTCGCCGTCGTGGACCTCGACCAGGCAGTCGAGGTCGAGTCCGCGGGCGATCTGCTGCATCTCGCGCAGCGCCTCGTCGTCGAGCGCGCGGACGATCAGCAGCACCGCGTCGGCACCGTAGACCGCCGCCTCGAAGAGCTGGTAGGGGTCGACGATGAAGTCCTTGCGCAGGATCGGCAGGCCGCAGGCGGCGCGGGCGGCGCGCAGGTCCTCGAGCGAGCCGCCGAAGTGGCGCTCGTCGGTGAGGACCGAGAGCGCGGCGGCACCGCCGCGCTCGTAGGCGCCGACCTGCTCGGGCACGGTGGTGGCTTCGGAGATCGCGCCGGCGCTGGGCGAGCGCCGCTTGAACTCGGCGATCACCGAGAACCCGGGCCGGACCAGCGCCTCGCTGAAGGGCCGGTCCTCGCCGCGGCCGGTGAGCCGCGACTCGAGGTCCGCCTGGGGCGTCTGGGCACGGCGCTCCTCGACCCCGTCGCGCGCCGCGGCGATCAGCTGCTCGATCATTCCCACGAGAGAGACGAAGCCTAGTCGGTCCGCCGGCCTAGCCGGGGGCGGCGGCGAGCCGCCCGGTGGTCTCGGCCAGCCGCGCGAGCAGCTCCGCGGCGGCGCCCGCGTCGATTGCGGCCGCCGCCCTTTCGACCCCGTCGCCGAGGTCGGCCGCGAGGCCGCCGACGTAGATCGCGGCGCCGGCGTTGAGCAGGACGAGGTCGCGGCGCGGGCCGGGCTCGCCAGCCAGCACCGCGCGCGAGGCGGCGGCGTTCTCCTCCGGGCTGCCGCCGGCGACCTGCTCGAGCTCGGCGGCGGCGAGGCCGAGGTCGGGGGGCTCGACGAACCACTCCGCGGTGCGCCCTTCGGCGACCTCGATCACCCTGGTCCGCGAGGCGAGCGAGAGCTCGTCGAGGCCGTCGTCAGCGGCGACCACGAGGGCCCGGACGCTGCCCAGCCCGAGCAGCGCCTCGGCGATCGTCTCCTGGTAATGGCGGTCGGAGACGCCGAGCAGCTGGCGCCGGGCGCCGGCCGGGTTGGTCAGCGGCCCGAGGAAGTTGAAGATCGTGCGCACGCCGAGCGCCTTGCGCACCGGCACGACGTGGGCCATCGCGGCGTGGTGGCGGGGGGAGAACATGAAGCCGAAGCCGAGCTCGTCGATGCAGCAGCCGACCGCGTCCGGGTCGAGTGAGATCTCGACGCCGAGCGCCTCGAGCAGGTCGGCCGAGCCGCAGCGGCTGGTGTTGGAGCGGTTGCCGTGCTTGGCGACGGCGCAGCCGGCGGCGGCGGCAACCAGCGCCGCGGTGGTCGAGACGTTGAAGGTCGAGGGCCCGCCGCCGGTCCCGGCCGTGTCGACCAGATCGTCGCGGGTCGTCGCCACCGGGACGGCGAGGGCGCGCATCGTGCGCGCCAGGCCGACCAGCTCGGGCACGGTCTCGCCCTTCGCCCGCAGGGCGATCAGGAAGGCACCGGTCTGCACCTCCTCGGCGCGCCCTTCCATGATCTCGGCGAGCACCGCCGAGGCGTGGTCGGCGGTCAGGTGGTCGCCGGCGCAAACCGCGTCGATCGCCCTAGTGACCACGTCATTCGGCATCGCCGCTAATCCTGCCCGAGAAAGTTCTCAAGCAGGTGCTTGCCCTGTGGGGTGAGCACCGACTCGGGGTGGAACTGGACGCCCTCGGCGGGCAGCTCGCGGTGGCGGGCGGCCATCACCACGTCGCCGAGGCTGGCGCTGAGCTCGAGCTCGTCGGGCAGGTCGGGGTCGGCGATCAGCGAGTGGTAGCGGCCGGCGACCAGGGGACTGGGCAGGCCGGCGAAGATCGTCTTGCCGTCGTGCTCGACCTCGGCGTCCTTGCCGTGAACCGGCTCGCCCTGCACGGTGCGGCCGCCGAAGGCCTCGACCAGCGACTGGTGGCCGAGGCAGACGCCGAGCACCGGAGTGCCCGCCTCGGCGAAGGCGCGGATCGCCTCGATCGAGATCCCGGCCTCGGCCGGCGTGCACGGCCCCGGCGAGACGACGAGCCGCTCGGCGCCGCGCCCGAGCAGCTCGCCGACCGTGGCGCGATCGTTGCGCACCACGTCGACCTCCGCCCCCAGCTCGCCCAGGTACTGGACCAGGTTGTAGGTGAAGCTGTCGTAGTTGTCGATGACGAGGACCTTCACCAGGCGCTCGCTCACGGCCAGTCCGGCTGCTCGCAGGCGAGCTCGACGGCGCGGAAGACCGCCCTCGCCTTGTTGACCGACTCGTTGTACTCGTAGGCCGGCTTGGCGTCGGCGACGGTGCCGCCGCCAGCCTGCGCGTGAAGCTGGCCGTCCTTGACGACGACGGTGCGGATGTGGATCGCCGTGTCGAGGTCGCCGTTCCAGGCGAGGTACCCGATCGCGCCGCCGTAGGAGCAGCGCTTGACCGGCTCGAGCTCGTCGATGATCTGCATCGCCCGCACCTTGGGCGCGCCGGAGAGGGTGCCGGCCGGCAGCGCCGAGCGCAGCACGTCCATCGCCCCCACCCCCTCACGCAGGGTGCCGGAGACCTGGCTGACGATGTGGAGGACGTGCGAGTAGGTCTCGACCACCATCAGCTCGTCGACGCTGACCGAGCCGTACTCGCAGACGCGGCCGAGGTCGTTGCGGCCGAGGTCGACCAGCATCACGTGCTCGGCCCGCTCCTTGGCGTCGTTGACGAGGCGCTCGGCGAGACGGCGGTCCTCCTCCTCGTCGTTGCCGCGCGGGTAGGTGCCGGCGATCGGCCGCGTCTCGACCCGCCGCCCGGCAACCTTGACCAGCGGCTCGGGCGAGGCGCCGGCGATCTGGAAGTCGCCGAACTCGAGGAAGTACATGTAGGGCGAGGGGTTGACCGCGCGCAGGCCGCGGTAGATCGAGAAGGCCTCGACCGGGGCCGGCGCCGAGAAGCGCTGCGAGGGGACGACCTGGAAGGCGTCGCCGGCATGGACGTACTCGACGATCCGCTCGACCGCGGCTTCGAACTGCTCGCGCTCGAGGTTGGAGGTGAACTCGGGCGGCTCGGCGAGGGCTGGCCGCTCCGGCATCGGGACGGCGGAGCGCAGCCTCCCCCGCACCTCGGCGATCGTCGCCACCGCGCGCTCGTAGGCGGCGTCGATCCCGCCCTCGTCGTCGGCGAAGGCGCAGGACATCACTGTCAGCTCGTGGCGCAGGTGGTCGAAGACGAGCAGCACGTCGGTGATCATCAGCGCCATGTCGGGCAGCCCGAGCGGGTCCGGGTTGGGCTCGCCGAGCGGCTCGACCGTGCGCACCAGGTCGTAGCCGAAGAAGCCGACGGCGCCGCCGGCGAAGGGCGGCAGGCCCTCGGTCGGGGCGAGGCGATAGCCGTCCATGTAGGCGGCGACCGCGGCGTAGGGGTCGTCCTCCTGACGCTCGCCGCCACCGCTCTCGCTGAGGACGCCGTCGCTCCAGCGCAGCACCGAGCGAGGGCGGACGCCGACGAAGGAGTAGCGGCCGACCTGGCCCTGCTCGGCCGACTCGAGCAGGAAACAGGGTGCCCCCTCGGGCTCACCGGCGCGCAGCTTGAGGAAGGCCGAGACCGGCGTCTCGCAATCGTCGACGAAGCGCGTGCGGACCGGGACGACGTTGCCCTCGGCGGCCAGCGCCCGCGCCTCCTCGAGGCTCGGCTCGATCCGCAGCTCGGCCTCAGCCGCGACGGCCATTGAGGACCTCCATCACGGCCGACTGGGGCAGCTCGCGTGAGGCGAGCAGGACGCTGAGGTGGTAGAGCAGGTCGGCCGCCTCTTCGGCGACCCGCTCGTCGGACTCCTCGCGCGCCGCCCGCGCCACCTCCTCGGCCTCCTCCTCGACCTTCTCGCCGATCAGCTTCGGGTCGTCGAGCAGCCGCACCGTGTAGCTGCCCGCGGGCCGCTCCTCGGCGCGGCTGCGCAGGGTCCGCTGCAGCGCCGCCAGCGCCTCGTGGGCGACCGGCTCCGGCGCCACCTCTTCGTCACCGTCGAGCTCGCGGTAGAAGCAGGAGCGCTCGCCGGTGTGGCAGGCGGGGCCGCTCGCCTCGACCAGGGCGACGATCGCGTCGCCGTCGCAGTCGTAGCGCAGCTGGCGCAGCTTCAGGATGTAGCCCGATTCTTCGCCTTTGCGCCAGATCCGTTCGCGCGAACGGCTGAAGAAGTGCATCTCGCCGCTCTCGACGGTGAGCAGCAGTGCTTCCTCGTTGACGTAGGCAAGGGTCAGCACCTCGCCGCTATCGGCGTCCTGTGCCACGCACGGCACCAGGCCGCGCTCGTCGAACTGCACCTGCTCGAACATCAAGCAATCGTAGTTACTCGATGCCGAGCCGATCGAGCAGCCCCTCGTCGCGGCGCCAGTGGCTGCGGACGCGGACCTGCAGCTCGAGGTGGACCTTGCCGCCCAGCTCGGTTTCGAGCGAGCTGCGGGCGGCGGTGCCGACCTCGCCGATCTTCCTTCCCCCCTTGCCGATCAGAATCCCCTTCTGCGACTCGGTCTCGGCCCAGATATCGGCTCGCACCGTGGTCAGGCCGTCTTCGCGGGGCGCAACCTCCTTCACCTGGACCTCGACCGAGTGGGGGATCTCGTCGCGGGTCCGGTTCAGCACCTGCTCGCGGATCAGCTCGGCGAGCATCGTCTCGCTCGACTGGTCGCTGTGATCCTCCGGCGGATACAGGTAGGGGCCCTCGGGGACCAGCTCGCCGAGTCGCTCGACCAGGGCCTCGAGCCCCTCGCCGCTGCGGGCGCTGATCGGGAAGACCTCGTCAACGCCCTCCAGGTCGGCGGCCCCGGAGAGCACCGGGACCAGCTCGTTGGGGCCGGTGCGGTCGATCTTGTTGACGACGCAGATCGTCGGCAGGCTGCTGTTCGCCTCGACCAGGGCGCGGGCGATGAAGCGGTCGCCGGGCCCGATCCCCTGCTCGCCGTTGACGACCAGCAGGGCCAGGTCGGAGTCGGCGAGCTCGCGCTCTACCCGGCGCTGCATGCGCTCGGTCAGCACGTCGCGCGGGCGCTGCACGCCGGGCAGGTCGACTAGGACGAGCTGGCAGCCGGCCTCGGTGTCGGTGCGGATGCCGCGGATCGCCCGCCGCGTCGTCTGCGGCCGCATCGAGACGATCGCGACGTGGCTGCCGACGATCGCGTTGACCAGGGTCGACTTGCCGACGTTGGGCCTCCCCGCCAGCCCGACGAAGCCGGCGCGGGTCACCGCAGCCCCGCCATCACACGCTCCTGCAGGGCCAGCATCTCGCCGTCGTCGACCTCGTGGTCGAGGCCGCAGAGGTGCAGCACGCCGTGGACCGCGGCCTCGGTCACGTCGCCGCAGTGCTCAGGGCAGATCGCGACGTCGCCGAGCTCACGCGGGCCGGCGGTCGGGCCGGTCCCGTCGAGCGGGAAGGCGAGCACGTCGGTCGGCGCGTCGACGCCGCGGTGCTCGCGATTGAGCGCCTGGATGCGGCCGGCGTCGACCAGCTCGACCGCGAGGTGGCCGTCGGCGACACCAGTCGCCGCCAGCGCCGCCTCGACCGCGGGTCGCAGCTCGGCCGGCACGTCGGTGAGGTCAAGCGCCATCGGCGGGCGGCGGCTCGCCCTGCTGGCGCTCGGCGTGCTCGCCGTAGGCGGCGACGATGCGCTGCACGAGCTTGTGGCGGACGACGTCCTCGCCGCCGAAGCGGACGAAGGAGATGTCCTGCACCTGGCTGAGGATGTCGCGGACGACGACCAGGCCGGAGCGCTGGTCGCTGGGCAGGTCGATCTGGGTGACGTCGCCGGTGACGACCATGCGCGAGTTGAAGCCGAGCCTGGTGAGGAACATCTTCATCTGCTCGGGGCTGGTGTTCTGCGCCTCGTCGAGGATGACGAAGGAGTCGTTGAGGGTGCGGCCGCGCATGAAGGCGAGCGGCGCGACCTCGATCACGCCGCGCTCGAAGTAGCCGTTGACGCGGTCGGGGTCGAGCATGTCGTAGAGGGCGTCGAAGAGCGGCCGCAGGTAGGGGTCGACCTTGGCCTGGATGTCGCCGGGCAGGAAGCCGAGCCGCTCGCCGGCCTCGACCGCGGGCCGGGTGAGGATGATCCGCTGCACCTGGCGCTCGGCGAGGGCGTGGGCGGCCATCGCCACCGCGAGGAAGGTCTTGCCGGTGCCGGCCGGGCCGATCCCGAAGGTGATCGTGTGGTCGCGGATCGAGTCGACGTAGCGCTTCTGGTTGAGCGTCTTCGGCGCGACCTTGGTGTTGCGGTGGCGCCAGACGACGTCCTCGAGGATCGCGGCCGGGCTCTCGTGCGCGTCGAGCGCCTCGGCCACGGCTTCGATCGTCCCCGGTGCCAGCTCGTGGCCCCCCTCGATCAGGTCGACCAGCTCGTCGACCACGGTGGCGGCGGTCTGCACGTCGTCCGAGTCGCCGTCGAGGGTGAGGACGTTGCCGCGCAGGTGGAGCTCGCAGTCGAGGCGGCCGCGCAGGGCGCGCAGGACGGCGTCCTCGGAGCCGGCCAGCTCGGCGGCCACGTTGTTGTCGAGGGTCAGCTGCCTACGCGCCAAGTCGCTCTCGCACCGCCGCGCTGACCCGCTTGCCGTCGGCGCGCCCGTCCAGCTTCGGCATCAGCGCCGACATCACCTGGCCCATCTGCTTCTGCTCGCTGGCGCCGGTCTCCTCGATCGCCGCCCCGACCAGCTCGGCCAGCTCCTCGTCGGAGAGCTGCGCCGGCAGGTAGCCCTCGATCAGCTCCGCCTCGAAGGTCTCAGCGCTGGCCTGCTCGGCGCGGCCGGCATCGCGGTAGGCATCGGCCGCCTCGAGCCGCTTCTTGCGCTCTCGCTGTAGCACGGCGACCTCGTCGCCCTTGCCCAGCTTGGCGTCTTGCTGCAGCGAGTCGACGACCAGCCGCAGCGCCGCGGCACGCTCGCGCTCGCCCGCTTTCATCGCGATCCGCACATCCGCCTGCATCTGTTCGAGCACGCTCATCGCGCTTAAGGGTAGTCGGCGGCGCGCACGTCGATTCGCTCGACCTCGCCGAGCGGCATCTGCAGGAAGCGGGTGCCGAGCTCGCGGAACGACTCGACCTCGCCGCTGCAGAGGAAGCGGTACTCGCCCTCGCCGTCGGCGGGGCGAGCGAGACCAGCCGACTCGAGCGTGCGCTGGGCGGCGGCGGCGACCGCGTGGCCGCCGCTGACCAGGCGCACGTCACGGCCGAGGATGCGCTGCAGCATCGGCGCCACCAGTGGGTAGTGGGTGCAGCCGAGGATCAGCGTGTCGACCCCGGCCCGCTTCAGCGGCGCGCAGTAGGCGCGGGTCATCTCGATCACGCCGTCGTCGAAGGGCGAGCCGTCCTGGATGAAGGGCGCCAGGTCGGGCGCCTCGACCTCGGTCACCCGCAGCGCCCGGCCCTGCGCTTCGAGCGCCCGCCGGTAGGCGCCGCTGGCGACCGTGTTCGGCGTCGCCAGCACCCCGACCCTGCCGTTCTCGGTGATCGCCGCGGCGATCTCGGCCTGCGGCTCGACCACCGGCACAACCTCCACCCCGCGCTCGGTCGCGACCTCGCGGGCGACGTCGGTGCCGATCGCCGTCGCCGTGTTGCAGGCGATCACCAGCAGCTTGGCGCCCCCGTCGAGCAGCAGCGTCGCGATCGCCCGGATCCGCTCGCGCAGCAGCTCGGGGTCGCGCGTGCCGTAGGGGAACATCGCCGTGTCGCCTAGGTAGACGAAGTCCTCCTCGGGCAGCGAGACGAGGCACTCGTGCAGGACCGTGAGCCCACCGACCCCCGAGTCGAACATCGCGATCGGCGAGGGTGCGCCGAGGGCGCCGTCCGGGGGCACTAAAGGAAGGGCTTGTACGTCATGAAGAAGACCGTCACGACGACGATCAGCCCGGCCAGTTTGCCGATGTTGCCGATCCTTTCGCTGAGCGCCGTGAACTCGTCGCTGAGCGTGTCGCCCGACTTCAGGTCACGTTCGGCCAGCTCCTTCGCCTTGGCGGTCTGCGGTCGGAAGAAGGCGTGCTGGAGGCCGAAGAGGACGATGATCGCGACCCAGCCGACGCTGATGAAGGCCGCGCCCGCGTCCCAGTCGCCGTCGATCAGCAGGTAGATCCCGGCGAGGAGGAGGACGATCAGACCCGGGCTGACCAGGTAGCGGTCGCATCTCTGCACCCCGGTGAGAATCGCCGGGGTCGCGCGCGGGTGATCCGGCGCGACCGAGAAGAAGAGGGCGTAGCCGAAGGTCGGGCCGAAGGCGAGCACCACCGCGAGGATGTGCAGGAAGAGCGCGAACTTGTAGCCGGGGTCGATGATCGTCGCCAGCATCGGCGAAGAACATACCTCCTACTCGCGACGGAGATGCAGGGCCGCCCAGTCGCCGTCGCCGCGGCGCTCGACCTCGACCAGGCCGGCCGGGGCGAAGGCGGCGGTGGTGGTGTCCAACTCTGACGGGAGTAGGCCGGAGCAGATCAACGTGCGCGGTGACGGGGGAGGACTCGTCGGAGCAACAGCGGGGAGGCTCCGCCGAGCCCTCCCCCGTCCCCCCTCGAGTTGGCTGGATATCGCCTTCAACACCGGCGCGGTGAGGTTGGCCACCACGGTGGGGCCAAGCTGGGGAAGCTGCTCGCGCAGGTTGATGCGCTCGAGCTGGATCGCGACGCCATTCGCCTCGGCGTTTGCGCCCGCCGCCTCGATCGAGTCGGGCTCGTGGTCGTAGCCGTGGACCGGGCCCCAGCCGAGCTTGGCGGCGGCGATTGCCAGCACCCCAGAGCCGCAGCCGAGGTCGGTCAGGGCGCCGCCGGCCTCGCCCGCGTCCGCCCGCTCGAGCAGCAGCTCGAGGCAGAGGCGGGTGGTCGGGTGGGCGCCGGTGCCGAAGGCGCGGCCGGGGTCGACGACGAGGTCGACCACCCCCTCGCGCGGCTCCTCCCAAGACGGTCGCAGCCAGAGCCTGCCGCCGACCAGCAGCGGCTTGTGGAAGTCCTGCCAGCGGTCGGCCCAGTCGTCGGGGACCTCGGTGGCGACCAGCTCGACCAGGCCGTCACCAGCCGCCACTTCGATCTCGCCCAGCTCCGGCAGCTCGCCCTCGCCGCCGTAGATCGCGTACTCGACGTAGCCGGGGCCGCGCTCCTCCTCGACCCCGTTCGGGGCCAGCACGGTGAGCTCGGCGAGGACGATCTCGGCCTGCTCGGGGGTGCAGCGAACCGCGAGTCGGATCAACCGAAGGCCCGCCGCACACGGGAGAAGAAGCTCTCTTCACCGCCGCCGCCCTGGCGCGAGCGCAGGTTGCGCGCCTCCAGCGTCTCGGCCAGCTTCTCGGCGAGCTCGCGCTGCTCCTCGGAGAGCTCCTCGGGGACGATCACCTGGATCGCGATCACCAGGTCTCCGGGTGGGCCGCCGTTGGCGCCGGGCATGCCGTGCCCACGCAGGGCGAACTGGGAGCCGGGCTGGATCCCGGCCGGCAGCTCGATCTCGCGCTCGCCCTCGTGGCTGGGGATCTTGATCTTGGCGCCGAGCATCGCGTCGAGGGCCGAGATCTCGACCGTGTGGATCAGGTCCTGGCCGCGCATCGGGCCGCGCCGCACCTCGAAGCCGAAGTTGCCCCCGAAGAAGGCCTGGAAGATGTCCTCGACCGAGCTGAAGCCGCCCTGGGGGCCGGCGCCGCCGCGCAGCCCCTCGTGCCCGTAGCGGTCGTAGGCCGAGCGCCGCTCGGGATCGGAGAGCACCTCGTAGGCTTCCGCCGCCTCCTTGAACTTCTCCTCCGCTTCCGGGTCGTGGTTGTTGACGTCGGGGTGCAGCTCGCGGGCGAGGCGGCGGAAGGCCGACTTCACCTCGCCGCCGTTGGCATCGCGGCTGACGCCGAGGGTCTCGTAGTAGTCGCGTGGCATCGTCGGGGGCTCAGCCGTAGACCGTCTCGCAGTAGCGCGACAGCTCGCGCGCCGCGTCGCGCACCGAGGCGATCGCCGTCGCGTAGTCCATCCGCAGCGGCCCGACCACGCCGACCGAGCCGAGGTTGCGGTGCCCGAGCCCGTAGTTGGCGCCGACGACGCTGACTGAGCGCAGCTCCGGTTGCGGGTTCTCGCCGCCGATCCAGACGAAGACGGAGCGCTCGTCGAGGGCCGAGCGCAGCATGCCGAGCACTCCGGCGCGGCGCTCGAGCGCGGTCATCAGCCGGTCGGCGCGGGGCAGGTCGGCGACGTGCGCGTCGGAGAGCAGGCGCGCGGCGCCCTCCATGTAGAGGCCCTCGCCGGCCTCCTGCTCGAGCCCTGTGAAGGCCGGCGCGAGCGTCGCCAGGAAGCGGGCCTCGGCCGGGCCCAGCCCGGGGCCGGCGAGGCGGTCGGCGATCATCCGCGCGCCGAGGCTCATCCCGGCGAGCGACTCGTTTAGGTAGCTCGAGGCCCACTCGACCAGGCCGGGGTCGACCGGCGCCTCGAAGTCGAAGACGCGCTTGGCGACGTCGCCGGTCGAGGCGATCGCGATCGCCATCACCCTGGTCGGGGCGAGGCGCAGGACCTCGACCCGGTGGATCGTTGCCGTCGCCTGCGCCGGCGCCGTGGCAAGCGCCATCAGGTCGGTGACCTGGGCCAGCGCGGTGGTGGTCTCCCGCATCGCCTCGTCGATCTCGCGCCGCAGGCGCGAGAGCTCGAGCTCGACGCCGGTGGTGGCGGGCGCCGCGCCCGAGGCCATCAGCGAGTCGACGTAGCAGCGGTAACCCGAATCGGTCGGGACCCGGCCGGCCGAGGTGTGGGGATGGGTCAGGTACCCGGCGGCCTCCAGGGCCGCCAGCTCGGCCCGCACCGTCGAGGGGCCCCACTCGACCTCGGCGCTTTCGGCGATCGACTTGGACGCGACCGGCTTCGCCGAGGCCAGGTAGGCGTCGACGACCAGTCTGAGGATCAGCTCCTGGCGCGGGGACAGCATCGGCTCCATTCTAGGAGCCGTTAGAGCTGGACTTCGGCCTCCGCGTTGCGGATCGTCTGGTTCTCGCCCTGGGCGGCGACGACATCGATCGTGGCGCCGTCGCCGTCGACCGCCTTGACCTCGCCGCTGACGACGATCTCGGTCTCGGGCGCGCCCATGCCGCGGAACTGGACCGAGAGCCGCTTCAGCGAGCGCGGGTCGCCGCCGGCCGACTCGGTCGCCGCGCGGGCGACCAGGCCCATCATGTAGAGGCCGTGCAGGATCGTGTTCGGCAACCCAACCGCCTTGGCGAACTCGGGATCGATGTGGATCGGGTTGAAGTCGCCGGAGGCGCCCGCGTAGCGATGCGGCAGGTACTTGTCCGGGGTCACGCTCAGACCCGCGATCTGGTCCCCCGCGTTGAGCTCAGCCATCTCACACCCCCCTGACGATGTTGGTCCAGGTGCCGCGCACTACCTGGGCGCCGTCCTGGTTGACCGAGTTGGTCTCGAAGACGTAAAAGCCCTTGCCGTCCTTCTCGAAGATCTCCAGGCACTTGGCCGTGGTCGTGATCTCGTCGCCCGAGCAGGCCGGCTCGCCCCACTCGAACTCCTGCGCCCCGTGCACCATCGCGGCGAAGTTCATCGCCACGTCGGGGTCGAACATCGCCGGCCCCAGCGCCGGGGCGCTGTAGACGACGCAGAACATCGGCGGCGCCACCACGTCGCGGTAGCCGGCCGCCTGGGCCGCCCCGCGGTCGAGGTGCACGGGGTTGTCCAGCCCCACCACCCGCGCGTACTCGCCGATCTTCTCCTTGCCCACCTCGTAAGTCGTGGCGGGCCATTCCTTGCCTATTGCCTCCGTTTTAATCCCCATGGCGCGGCAGTCTAATCGTCGATCTGGAGCACAGCGAGGAAGGCCTCCTGTGGCACTTCCACCCGCCCCACCGACTTCATCCGCTTCTTCCCCGCTTTCTGCTTCTTCAGCAGCTTCTGCTTACGGGTCACGTCGCCGCCGTAGAGCTTCGCGGTGACGTCCTTGCGCACCGCCTTCACGGTCTCGCGGGCAAGGATGTTCGAGCCGATCGCGGCCTGCACCGGCACGTCGAACTGCTGCCGAGGGATCGTCTTGCGCAGCCGCTCGACCAGTCGCTTCCCCTGCTCGTAGGAGAATTCTCGGTGGACGATGATCGAGAGCGCGTCGACCCTGTCGCCGGCGAGCAGGATGTCGACTTTGACCAGGTCGGAGGGCCGGTTTCCGATCGGCTCGTAGTCGAGCGAGGCGTACCCGCGGGTCGAGGACTTGAGCAGGTCGAAGAAGTCGAGGACGATCTCGGCCAGCGGCATGTCGTAGCGGATCTGCACCCGCACCGGGCTCAGGTAACTCATGTCGACATGGGTGCCGCGGCGCCCCTGGCAGAGCTCCATCACGGCGCCGACCTGCTCCGCGGGGCAGATGATCGTCGCCCGGATGTAGGGCTCTTCGACCGACTCGATCGAGCCGGGATCAGGAAGGTCGGTGGGGCTGCGCACCTCCACCGACTCGCCAGTGGTCTTCTGGACCACGTAGCGCACGTTGGGGGTCGTCGAGAGCAGGTCGAGGTCGTACTCACGCTCCAACCGCTCACGCACGATCTCCATGTGCAGCAGGCCCAGGAAGCCGCAGCGGAAGCCGAAGCCGAGCGCCTCGGAGGTCTCCGGCTCCCAGGAGAGCGCGGCGTCGTTCAGGGCCAGCTTCTCGAGCGCGTCGCGCAGGTCTTCGTAGCGGTCGGTGTCGATCGGGAAGAGGCCGCAGAAGACCATCGGCCGCACCTCGCGGTAGCCCTCCAGCGGCTCCGAGGCGGAGTCGTCCTGGGCGGTCAGGGTGTCGCCGACCCGCAGCTTGGCGACGTCCTTGATCCCGGTGATCAGGTAGCCGACGTCGCCGGCGTCCATCCTCCCGACCGGGGTCATCGCCGGCCGGAAGAAGCCGAGGTCGTCGATGTCGGCCTCGGTCCCGTTCTGCATCGCCAGGATCGAGCCGTGCTTGCGGAAGGAGCCGTCGACCATCCGCACGTAAGCGATCACGCCGCGGTACTGGTCGAACTCGGAGTCGAAGATCAGCGCTCGAGGTGACGCCTCGGGCTTGCCCCGCGGAGCCGGGATCCGCTCGACGATCGCCTCCAGCACCTCGGGAACCCCGACCCCGGTCTTGGCCGAGATCGGCAGCGCTTCGCCGGGATCGCCACCGGTCAGGTCGGCGATTTCCTGGGCGACCCGCTCCGGCTCGGCTCCCGGCAGGTCGACCTTGTTGATCACCGGGATCAACTCCAGCCCGGCCTCGATCGCCAGGTAGGTGTTGGCGACGGTCTGGGCCTCGACCCCCTGGGCGGCGTCGACGACCAGCAGAGCGCCCTCGCAGGCGGCGAGGCTGCGCGAGACCTCGTAGGAGAAGTCGACATGACCGGGGGTGTCGATCAGGTGCAGGTGGTAGGTCTGACCGTCGGCGGCCTTGTACTCGACCCGCACCGCCTGCGCCTTGATCGTGATCCCGCGCTCGCGCTCGAGGTCCATCGAGTCGAGCATCTGCGCCTGCATTTTCTTCGGGTCGACGGCACCGGTGACCTCGAGGATGCGGTCGGCCAGGGTCGACTTGCCGTGGTCGATGTGGGCGATGATCGAAAAATTTCGGATGAGGTCCATCGGCGGTGGCCAGTATGGCGAGTGGCCGGCGGGTCCTGTCGTCGGGGGAGGGGGCCTGCGGGCGAGGTTTACGTCCTCGACCCCCTCCCCCGACGCCACCCGCCGGAGACGCGTTACCGCCTACACGCCGACGGATCTAGCCTTCTCCTCAGCTGGAAGACAGTGGTCGGGGACTCCCGGAGGACCACCGATGCGCCAGCGCCTTCCGTCCAGGTCGTAGTCGGCGGGTACGTGGGCTTGCCGGGTTCGACGCGGTCGCGGCTCGTGACCACGTAGTCGTAGTCGCCTTCGTTGAGCAGTTCGCGCCAGCGGCGGCAGGTGGTGGGGGCGGTGAGGCCGCCGTGGGGTTGCTCTTCGCCGACGAACTGGACGTGGTTGGAGAGCTCGGTGCCGAAGAGGGGGTACTGGCGGGTGCTGGTGGTGGCGATGCGGGCCTCGGCGATCGGCGTGGCCCAGGCGAAGGCGGCGTTGAGGCCGGGGGCGGCAAACGAGGGGTTCTCGTAGCGGCTCTCCAGGTAGTGGCGTTGGACGGGGTAGCCGATGGCCACGGCGACGATCAGTAGCGCCCCAAGCACGAGAGCGCGGGTATGGGGCACCCCTCGCTCGGACAAGTGCCGGCCTAATGAGGCCGGCACTTTGAGTATCCGCCCGCTCGAGGGGCGCCCCATACCCGCTACACGGAGTCCCTGAGGAAGGACGACCGGGACCAAGGTCAAACCAAGGACTACAGCTGGGGCTAGGTAGCGGAGGCCGGACTCGAAGCCTCGGGGGATGCCGTCGGGGCCGGAGGCGGAGGTCGGGGCAGCGAGCCAGGCCGAGGCGGTGGCTAGGGCGACAGCGCCGGCGAGGGCGAGGATGCGGTCGCCGCCGCGGCGCGGCAGGGCGGCGGCTATGGCGAGGACCATGCTGGCGAGGGCGAGGGCGAGGAGGAGGGGCCAGAGGATCGTGAGGCCGTCGCGCAGGCCGGGCAGCAACCAGTCCGACCAGACGGCGCCGTCGGTGAGGTAGCCGAGCACGCTGTGGCCTTCGCGCCCCCCGAGCGCCTGGTCGGGCGCCGGCAGCGAGATCGGCCCGAGCGAGTCGAACCAGGGCAACGGGTTGCCGCTGTGGGCGAGGTTGCGCAGGTACCAGTAGCCACCGCCGACCAGCGCCGCGACACCGCCCGTCGCCAACGAGCGCCACCGCGCGCCCGGCGGCGCCACGAACGCGAGTCCAAGGACGACAACGGCAGCAGGTAGGAGGAAGTTGAGCTTCGTCCCGGCTGCCAGGCCCGCGGCGAGCCCGACCACGAGTGCCGCGTTCGCGCTTATGGTCGGTATGCGGCCCTTTGTGCGAACGGAGCCGTTGAGAGCGATGGCGACGGCGGCGAGCAGGAAGAAGGTGCCGACGATGTCGTTGCGCGCCTCGCCGGCCTGGTCGGAGAACAGTGGGAGGCTCAGGGCGATGGCGCCGAGGGCGAGCGACCACGGCGCCACCCCATACGGCCGCCCGATGCACCAGCAGGCGACCAGGCAGCCGGCGAGCCAGCCCAGGTTGAGCAGCGGCGAGAGCAGGTCGCGGTCGAAGGCCAGCATCCCGGCACCGTGGAACAGCTCCGCGTTCGCCGGGTAGAACCAGGCCAGGAACTGGGGCGCGATGAAGTGCAGGTCCCAGGTGCTGCCGCTCTGCCAGAACCCCGCCGCGAACGGCGCGTGGTACCAGGTCGAGTCGAACCCGGTCATCCCCGTCGAGAGCTTCGGTTTGACGTCGAGGCCGAACTTGACGAGCGCCAGCGCGGCGATTGCCATAGCTACAAGCGCTGGCAGAGCGGCGGGGTGCCCCTCCGTCTTGCTGGGTTTTTCGCCGCCGGCTCCCACCCTCTCGTTGAGTGATCTGTGCGAAAAACAGGACGCCGCTGCGCCGGAGGGGCACCCCACCGCTCTTTTCAGGGCCCAAAGCCCCGACCCCACGCCTACGACGATTACGAGGTACGGCACTGGCTCGAAGAGGCCGAAGCTGCCGAGCAGCTCGGCGATGAGGATCAGGACCGCGAGGGCGAGGACGGCGGTGGCGAGATGCGCGGGCGCGCCGCTGAGGGCCGGCAGCAGGCGGGCGCGGATGGTGGTGCCGGCGAGGGTGGCGAAGCCGGCCAGCAGCAGGATCTCGACGGTGCCCAGCAGGTAGCGCGGCAGGTCGAGCATCGTCAGCGGCGCCGCACGAGGCGCATTACCTGCTCCAGCTCGGCCACCCGCAGCAGCTTGGCCGCACCCAGGTAGGTGAGGCCGCCGAGCGCGAGGGCGGTGCCGAGCGAGGCGATCTGACCAAGCAGGCCGCGGCCGAGGGCCTCGTCGAGGACCTCCCAGACCCCGAGGCTGACCGCGGCCAGGGCGGCGGCGGCGAGGGTGATCCGGATCCCGGCGTCGAGCAGCCGGCCCAGCTCCAACCCGCCCAGCAGACGGCGCAGGATCACGGCCTGGGCGACGACGCTGGCAATCGTCGCGATCGCGGTCGCGGCGACGATGCCGCCGACCCCGAGGTGGTAGAGGCCAAGCGCCGCCAGCGCCGTCACGGCCAGGTTGCCGGCGGCGATCGCGGTCGGCAGCCAGGGTCGCTGGAGGCTGAAGAAGGTCCGGGTCAGGAGCAGGAAGAGGCCGTTGGCGGGCAGCGAGAAGGCGAACCAGAAGAGGGCCGTGGCGACCAGCGTCGTCTGGTCGGGGGTGAACTCGCCGCGCTCGAAGACGAGCCGGACCATCGGCTCGGAGAGGACGAGGATCGCCGCCGTCGCCGGCACCAGGACGAAGAGGATCTGCCGCATCCCGTTCGCCATCGTCGCCCGCAGGTCGTCGGTGGCGCCGCGCGCGGCGAAGCGGGCAAGGGTCGGGAAGAGGACGGTCGCGATCGCCACCGAGAAGACCCCCTGCGGCAGCTGGTAGATCCGGAATGCCTTGTCGATCGCCGCCGGCGCCTGGTCGCTGACCAAGCTGCCGAAGAGGCTGTTGATCAAGAGGTTGAAGTTGATCAGGCCGAGGCTGATCGTCACCGGCAGCATCAGCAGCAGGACGCGGCGCACGTCGCGGTTGCGCCAATCGAAGCTCCAGGCGAACTTGAACGGCGTGTTGCGCAGGTCGTAGGCGACGATCGCCAGCTGCACGACGGTGCCGGCCAGGACGCCGATCGCGTAGGCGTAGATCCGGTCGTTGCCCTCGAGCGAGGGCACGATCGCGAACAGGCAGGCGATGATCGTCAGGTTCCAGAACAGGGGCGCGATCGCGAAGGCGCCGAAGCGGTCGTAGCTGTTGAGGACGCCGACGACGACGCCACTGACCCCGAGCAGGACCAGGATCGGGAAGAGGACCTGGGAGAGGGTGACGGTGAGGTCGAGGATCTCGCCCTCGAAGCCGGGCGCGAAGAGCGGCATGATGACCGGCGCCAGCAGCACGAAGACGACCGTCACCACGGTCAACACGACCGTCGCCAGCAGCAGCATCGTCGAGGCGAGGCGGAAGGCCTCGCGGTAGTCCTTCTTCTCCAGCTGCTCGGTGAAGACCGGCACGAAGGCCGGCTGCAGGGCGGCATCGGCGAAGAGCGCGCGGACCAGGTTGGGCACCTGGAAGGCGATCGTGAAGGCCGACATCGGGCCGCTGACGCCGTAATAGCCGGCGGCGACGACCTCGCGACCGAGGCCGGCGAGGCGCGAGGCGGCGGTCGCGATCGAGAAGAATGCGGTCGAGCGTGCGATCCGTCCGGGCCTGCTCTCGGGCTCGGCGTCCTCTGGGCTGCGCCCGGTCTCGGTATAGTCGGGCGCTCGACTCATGGCCAACATAGCCTCACAGAAGAAGCGGATACTGCGCAGCGAGCGCGAGCGCACCGAGAACCGGCTCCTGACCAGCACGGTCAAGACCTATTTCCGGCGGCTCGAGAGCGCCGTCGAGGGTGGCGACGCGGACGCGATCGCGACCGAGCACCGCGCCCTCGTCTCGCGGATCGACAAGGCCGCGCAGAAGGGCGCGCTGCACAAGAACACGGCGGCTCGCAAGAAGGCGCGAGCGGCCCGTCTCGCGACCGCCGCAGCTAAGTAGTCAGACCGGGACCCCCGCCGCGGCGCGCAGCGCCAGCGTCAGGGCAAGCTCGTCGCCGTAGTCCGCACCCCCCCTGCACCAGACCTCCAGATCCGCGAGGGCGATCGTCGCCTCGCGCAGCTCGCTCACCTCGACCCCCTGCAGGCGGCCGACCAGCTGCTTGGCCGCGTAGGGGTGCATGCCGAGGCCCGACTCGACCTGCTTCGGCGGCGTCCCCTCCTCCAGCATCGCCGCCGCCGCGCAGGCTTTGCGCAGCCGCGAGGCGAGGCCGTAGATCAGCCCGGTGACGTTCTCGCCCTGGGAGATCAGGCGCTCGGCGATCGCCAGGGCGCCGGCGGCGTCGCGCTCGATCAGCGCGTCGGAGAGCGCCCAGACCGCCGCTTCGGAGGTGTCGGCGATCATCGCGTCGAGGTCGGCAGCGCGCACCTCTCCCCCCTCGCCGGCCCAGAGCGCGAGCCGTTCCAGCTCGTGACCGAGCCGCTGTGGGTTCGCGCCCATCCGCTCGACCAGGATGCGGGCCGCGTCGGGCTCGAGCCGGAAACCGAGCCGCTGCGCCTCACTGACCAGGACCCGCGGCATCTGCCGCGCCTTGGGCGCCTCGAACTCGTGGATCTCCCCCTTCGCGGCCTTCACCGCGCGAGCCAGCTTGGCCGGCGCCTTGTCGCGGGAGATGAGGACGACGGTCAGGTCCGGTGGCAGCGCGGCGAGCGCGGCGGCGACCGGCTCCACCTGCTTGTCGCGCCAGCGCTCGACGCCGTCGGCGAGCAGGTAGCGGCGCGACTCGGTCAGCGACATCGCCGGGATCGCACCGAGCAGCGCCTCGTGGTCGGGCGCGCCGCGACCCTCCGTGGGCTCGAACACCAGCAGCGACGCCGGCCCCCCGTCGCGCTCGGCCCGCGCCCGCAGGCGGGCGCGGGTGGCGTCGATCTTGGCGCCGTCGGTGCCGGCGATCAGGTACAGGGGGTGCATCTCGGTGGCCATTGACTCGGGGCGAGTCTAGGGAAGAGAAAGGCGTCCCTCGCTCGGACTCGCTCGCTTCGCTCGCTCTGAGTATCCGCCCGCTCGAGGGACGCCTTTCTCTTCCCCGCCTACATCCAGGACGATGGTGCCGTCAACGTCGGTGCGGAGGACCGCGACACCGTTTGCTCTGAGGCTGGTGAGGGTCGAGGGGGTGGGGTGACCGAAGGGGTTGTCATCACCTACCGAGATGACCGCGAGCTTGGGGTGGGTGCGGGCGAGGAGGTCGGCCAGGCCGGCGTCCTCGCTGCCGTGGTGGGCGACCTTGAGGATGTCGACCGGGCCGGGGTCGAGCGGCACCGCCTCGGCCTCGGCGTCGCCGGTGAGCAGGAGCGAGAAACCGGGCCAGCGGGCGAGGAGGACGAGTGAGAGGCGGTTCGGGTCCTCGCCGGGGAGCGGGCCGCCGAGCAGCTCAGCTGGTGGCCAGAGGACCTCGAGGGTCAGCCGGCCGGAGCGCAGGACGTCGCCTCTCGCCAGGCGCGCGGTCGGCACCCCGGCGGCACTCGCCGCGGCGCGCGTCGGCCGGCCCAGCCGGGCGGAGAGCAGCTGTGCGACCGGGAGCGCACCGAGCAGCTCCCCCACCCCACCCGCGTGATCGGCTTGGTCGTGGGTGACGAGCACGGCACCGAGGCGCTCGACCCCCGCGTCGCGCAGATCGGTGACCAGGCCGGCGTCGGGCGGCCCGGTGTCGACCAAGACCGGCGCGGCACGGGCCGGCTGCAGCAGGATCGCGTCACCCTGGCCGACGTCGAGGACCGAGACTCGTAGGCCGGCAGGCGGGCGCCGCGTATCGCCGCCCCCGCCGGCCCACACCAGCACCGACGCCACCCCGAGCCCCAGCGCCCACGCCCACCGCCGACGGGCCGCTAACGACGGATATGAGCGCGTCCTAGGCCCATCGGCGGGGGGTGGGCGCTGGCGGTGGCGCAGCGCCCAGGGGACGAGGAGCGCCGCGGCGGCAAGCGCGCCGTACACGGCGAACAGGCCGCCGAGCCCGAGGCGGACCTCCAGGTAAGCCCAGTCGGGCCGACCGAACCAGGCGGCGATCTGGGCGACGTAGGCGAGCAGCGGTGCGTTGACCGCGCCCAGCAGCTCGACCGGGAAGCCCGGCACCTGGCCGGCGCCCATCGCGAGCATCCCCAGCCACATCGCCGGCGCCACCGCCGGCAGCGCCAGGAGGTTGGCGAGCAGGGTCGCGGTCGGCAGCCCCTCGAAGTGGAAGGCGATCAGCGGTGCCGTCGCCAGCGTCGCGGCGATCGTCATCGCGGCGCCGTCGGCCAGCGCACCGGCCAGCCCGCGGCGCCCGATCCGGGCCGCGACTGCCGCCCGCAGCGGCGCCGCCAAGAGGAGGATGCCGAGCACCGCGGCGAAGCTCAGCTGCCAGCCGACGTCGGTGGCGATGCCGGGGTCGAGCGCCAGCGTCACCGCCGCCGCGACCGCGAGCGCGTAGAGCCGCGACGCCCGCCGCCCGGCCAGCATGGCGAGCAGCGAGAGCGCCCCCATAACCCCTGCCCGCTGGATCGAGGGACCCGCCCCGGCCAGCGGCACGTAAACGGCGATCAGGCCGATGACCCAGACCAGCCGCGTGCGCAGCGGCATCCCCAGCGCCGCCAGCAGCGGCATCGCCAACAGGGCGAGGAGGGCGACGTTCTGGCCGCTGACCGCGAGCAGGTGCGCCAGGCCCGAGCGGCGGAAGTCCTCGACCGTGCCGGCGTCGATGCGATCGTCCTGGCCGAGCACGAAGCCGCGCGCCAGCTCCGCCTCCCGCGCCGGCATGCCGCGGCCGAGGGCGTCCTCGGCCCGGTCGCGGATCTCTCCGGTGTGGGTGAGCGCGAGCAGGACCGCCACCGCGACCGCGAGCAGCAGCACCACGGGCGGACGGGGTGCCACGGCTCAGGGCTGCAGCCGCGCCCGCAGCGACTCCATCGTCGCCGGGCCGATCCCGCTCACCTCGTCGAGCTGATCGACTGAGGCGAGGCCGCCCTGCTGGTCGCGGTACTCGACGATCGCGGCGGCGGTGACCGGGCCGATCCCGTCGATCGTTTCGAGCTGCTCGACGGTGGCGCTGCCGAGCCCGATCGGTCCCTCCGCGCCACCCCCCGCGGCGCCGGCCGCCGCCGCCCCACCCGGGCCCCGCTGCGGCACGACGACCTGCTGGCCGTCGGTGAGCCGAGCGGCCCGGTTGATCCCTTCCAGCAGCGCCCCTCCGGCGGGCCCGCCCGCACGGCCGATCGCGTCGACCACGCGCGCCCCCGCCGGCAGCCGGTAGACGCCCGGCTCGCGCACCGCACCGGCGACGTCGACGACCAGGTCCGAGCCGCCACCCTCGACGGCAACGCCGGGCCCGGCCGGCACCGCGACGGTCGCGCCCGGCGCCGTGCCCTCGCCCTCGGCCCGGATCGCCCGCGCGCCGACCAACAGCACGGCGACCGCGATCGCCCCGTAGACCACAACCTGCGACCTGCTCAGCTCCGGCATCGGCCGCAACCCTCGCGACCCCCGACGCGCACGTGGCGCGCGGATTCAAAAAATTGAGCTACAGATCGTCTTCGTCGCCGTAGCCGCTGACCTCGGCGAGCTGATCGCTGTAGAGCTCAGCGGCGGCGACCGGCGGTGACTGGACCGAGACGCAGGCAAGCTCGGTCTCGCCGTCGTTGGCGATCGAGTGGTCGGTGGCGGGCGGAACCAGGATCAGGTCACCCTCGGCAACCCCCTGGGTATCGCCGGCGACCGACATCGTGCCGGCGCCGCGCACGATCACGTAGACCTGCTCGGCCTCCTCGTCAGAGCGCAGCGTCTGTTTCGCGCCGGCGGGTATCTCCAGCCAGACGACCGACATGTGACGGGCGCCGAGCTCACCGGCGTCCATCAAGCGGTGATACCGAAGTTGGTGCCAGTTCTCGGCGGAGGCGTCTGAGAGGCGTCTGACCTGCATGCGGGCGCTTTGTACCAGATAGACGAGCCAGAACAGGCTGAAATTCAGCGAACCACCAAGTTCACAAGCTTGCCCGGCACGACGATCTCCTTGACCACCTGCTTGCCGTCGAGGTGGCGGCGCACCTTCTCGCTCGCCCGAGCGAGGGCGAGCAGATCCTCTTCAGGGGCGTCGGCGGCGGCCTCGATCCGGTCGCGCAGCTTGCCGTTCACCTGGACGACGAGGGTCACAGTCTCGCTGACCAGCATCTCGGGCCGAGCCTCGGGCCAGCGGATCTCCCAGAGTCGCACCCCGACCAGCCGCTCGTATATCTCGCACGCCAGGTGCGGGGCGAAGGGGAAGATCAGGGAAGCGGCGATCACGGTCGCCCGGTGGACGACCGCCAGGCCGGCGGCGTGCGTGAGGCCGCCTTTCAGCCGGTAGGCGTCGTTGATCAGCTCCATCACCGCCGCGATCGCGGTGTTGAACTGGAAGCCGCGCTGGAAGTCGCGGGTCACCTTGTCGATCGCCCAGTGCGCCTTGGCGAGCAGCTCGCGAGCCTCGCCGTTCAGGGGCAGCTCGTCCACGTCGACGCCGGGAGCGCCGTTGGCCTCCACCTCCTCGCAGAGCCGCCAAAGGCGGGAGAGGAAGCGGTTGACCCCCTCCACCCCCTCGTCGGACCAGTCGCCGCCGCGCTCCGGCGGCCCCATGAAGCAGACGTAGGTGCGGGCGGTGTCGGCGCCGTAGCGCTCGACGTAGTCGGCGGGGCTGACCGTGTTGCCCTTCGACTTCGACATCTTCGCCCCGTCGCGGGTGATCATCCCCTGGGTGAAGAGGTTGGCGAACGGCTCCTGCACCGAGAGGTGGCCGAGGTCGGCGAGCGCCTTGGTGAAGAAGCGCGCATACATCAGGTGCAGGATCGCGTGCTCGACGCCGCCGATGTACTGGTCGACCGGCAGCCAGTGGTCGGCCGCCGAACGGTCCCAGGCGGCCTCCTCGCTGCGCGAGTCGAGGTAGCGGATGAAGTACCAGGAGGAGTCGACGAAGGTGTCCATCGTGTCGGTCTCGCGCCGCGCCGGGCCGCCGCAGCGCGGGCACTCGGTCGCGACCCACTCCTCGGCCGCCGCCAGCGGGCTCTTGCCCTGCGGGGCGTAGTCCTCGATCTCGGGCAGCTCGACCGGCAGCTGATCGTCGGGCACCGGGACGATCGCCGGCGCCCCGTCCTCGCCACAGGCCTCGCAGTAGACGACCGGGATCGGCGCCCCCCAGTAGCGCTGGCGCGAGACCAGCCAGTCGCGCAGCCGGTAGTTGACCGCCTCGCTGCCGCGTCCCTCGCCGGCCAGCCACGCGACGATCTCGGCGTAGGCCTCGCGGTTGCCCACCCCGTCGAAGCGCCCGGACCCGGTCATCGGCCCGTCGCCGGGGTAGGGCAGGCCCGCCTCGTCGCGCGCCACCTCAGGGTCCTCGCCCTCGATCACCCGCCGCACCGGCAGCCCGAAGGCCTTGGCGAACTCGTAGTCGCGCGTGTCGTGGGCCGGCACCGCCATGATCGCCCCCGTGCCGTACTCCATCAGCACGTAGTCGGCGACGAACATCGGGATCTCCTCGCCGTTGACCGGGTTGACGACCCTCCGGCCGAGCGCCACGCCGGTCTTCGGGCGGTCCTCGTCGCCGCGCTCCTCGACCGACTCGCGGGCCACCCGGTTGACGTACTCGCGCACCTCCCCCTCGGCCGGCGTGCCGGCGATCAGCCGCTCGAGCTCGGGGTGCTCGGGGGCGAGGACGAAGAAGGTGGCGCCGAAGAGGGTGTCGGGACGGGTGGTGAAGACCGGGAAGTCGAGGTCGACCTCCTCGCAGCGGAAGTTGACCTCGGCGCCCTCGGAGCGGCCGATCCAGTTGCGCTGCATGGTGACCACGTGCTCGGGCCAGGACTCGAGCAGGTCGAAGTCGGCGAGCAGGCGATCGGCGTAGTCGGTGATCTTGAAGAACCACTGCTCGAGGCGGCGCTGTTCGACCGGCGTGCCGCAGCGCTCGCAGCGGCCGTCGACGACCTGCTCGTTGGCGAGCACGGTGGCGTCCTTGGGGCACCACTGGACCGGCGCCTCGTCGCGGTAGGCGAGCCCGCGCTCGAAGAGCCGCAGGAAGATCCACTGGGTCCAGCGGTAGTACTCGGGCGTGTGGGTGCCGAGCTCGCGCGACCAGTCGATAGAGATCCCCCACTCGCGGAACTGGCGGCGGAAGGACTCGATCGAGCGCTCGGTGGCGACCAGCGGCGGCTCGCCGGTCTTGATCGCGTTGTTCTCCGCCGGCAGGCCGAATGAGTCGTAGCCCATCGGGTGGATCACCTCGTGGCCGTGGCGGCGCCGGAAGTGGGCGATCGCGTCGCCGACCGAGTAGCACTTGAGGTGGCCGACGTGGGGCTCGCCCGAGGGGTAGGGCAGCATCTCCAGCACGTAGGCCTTCGGCTTCTCGCCGTCGTACCCGGGCTGCCCGGGGTTGGCGACCTCCCAGGTCCGCTCCTCAGCCCAGGCCTGCTGCCACTTCGCCTCGATCGCCTTCGGGTCGTACGCCATCAGACGCCGATCTTATGAGCGTCGGGGCGCGGCGGGTCCTGTCGCCGATCTGGCTCCACCACCCCTGCGGTAGCTAAAGCTTCCTCGGGGTGGTCCCCCAGATCGACGCCACCCGCCGCGAGTGACTGTCCCGCGTTGTCCTTCAAAGCCAGCAGCAGAGGCAGGCCACCCGGACGCATTGGAGCCCTGTTCTACACGGTCTTCCGCGGGTGGCGTCGGGGTGGGTGGACTCCGCCGCCCGGAGGCTGCGGAGCCGAGGGCCTGAAACTTCTAGCGCTCACATCCCGGCCGGCGGAGCAGCGCGCAGGGCAAGGAGGGTGCCCACCCCGACGACAGGACCCGCGGGCAGGACGCTCAGTAGACCGGGGAGACGGCCTCGAGGATTTGAGGCCAGACGTAGACCTCGATCGTCGCCGTCGCGATCAGGACCGGGATCGCGAGCAGAACGGTGATCAAGGTGGCGGCGAGCAGCTGGTTCCACTCGCCGCGGCGGCTGGCGATCAGCCAGGCGGCGAGCGGCAGGAAGAGCGCGGTCAGCTCCGGGATCGCGTGCGGGAGGACGCTGAGGATCAGGGTCGCGTGGGTGATGTCGAGCTGGTAGGCGATCGTCGAGCCCTGGAAGCCGAGGTAGAGCGCCTGGGTCGAGAGCGAGAAGATCGTCACCGCGGCGACGAAGAGGACCGCGAACTGGGCCGCCTTGAGATGGACCCAGCGCGAGATGCCGGTGCGCTGTGCGGCGGCGATCGGCATCGAGGCGCCGGCGATGAAGCCGGCGACGCAGGCGGTCGCGTGCAGGGCCAGAACCAGCGAGTTGCGCCAGAGGATCGGCAAGAGGTCGTCGGCCTCGCTGGCGCTGGTCAGGCCCGGCATGTGGATCGGGGTCGAGTCGGGGACGAGCAGACCGGCGACCACCCAGACCGCGCCGAGCAGGGCCAGCGTGACCGCCAGGCTGAGCGCCAGCCAGCCGCGCAGAACCTCCCAGGGCCGCTCGTTCCAGGCCTCGAAGGTAGCCCGCGTGTCGGCCATGCCGTGCGAGAACACGTGCTCGTTGGCGGCGTTCATCGCTCACTCATCGGCAGCCGTGCGACTCGAGTCAAGCCGCACGGCGCTGGACCGGATTCGCCGCCTAGCGCGAGACCGGCTCGGCCAGCGGCTCCTCGGCCGCCGTCTTGCCGCTGCCGTCGACGCCGTCGACCATGTGGCCGTCGAGCGAGACGTTGGGCATCAACCGATCGAGCCAGCCCGGCAGCCACCAGGCGCGGTCGCCGAGCAGGGTGACGACGGCCGGCGCGATCACCAGGCGGACGACGATCACGTCGATCAGGATCGCGGCGCCGAGCCCGAGCCCGAACATCTTGCTGATCACGTCGTTGGTGCTGATGAAGGCAAGGAAGACCGAGGCCATGATCAGCCCGGCGAAGAGGACGACCTTGCCGATCCGGGCCATCCCGTGGACGACGCTCTCACGCGGCCTGTCGCCCTCGTTGTACGCCTCGTGGATGCGGGAGAGCAGGAAGACGTTGTAGTCCATGCTGAGCCCGAAGAGGATCGCGAACATCATCACCGGCACGAAGGAGATGATCGGCACTCCCCCCTCGGCGCCGATCAGGCTGGCCCCCATCCCTTCCTGGAAGACCGCGGTCACCACCCCGTAGGCGGCGGCGATCGAGAGCAGGTTGAGACCGGCCGAGGCGAGCGGGATCCAGAGCGAGCGGAAGGCCATCATCAGCAGCAGGACCGAGAGGCCGATGACGATCGCGATGAAGAACGGCAGCCGCGAGGCGACCTTGTCGGAGAAGTCCTCGAAGCTCGCCGTGTTGCCGCCGACGTAGACCTGCAGCGGCGTGCCCTCGACCGCGGCCGGGATCGTCTCCTCGCGCAGGGTGACCAGCAGCTCGCTGGTCCTTTCGTCCTGGGGCGCGGTCTCGGGGACGGCGAAGATCGTCGCCATCTCGCCGTCGTCACTGGGCGTCGGCGGAGCCACTTCCTCAACCCCCGGCGTGGCGGCGACGGCGTCGCCGAGCGCCTCCAGCTGGGCCTCGGTGCCCGGGTCGTCGACGGGGGTGTCGACGGCGAGCAGGAAGGGCCCGCTGGAGCCGGGTCCGAAGGCCTCGTTGAGCTTGTCGTAGGCGACCCGCTGGGTCTTGTCGGTCGGCTGGTTGCCGTCGTCGGGCTGGCCCAGCCGCATCTGCGTGATCGGGATCGCGAAGACGAGGAGGACGGCGACGCCGGCCGCGATCGAGAGCCAGGGGCGGGCGGTGACGAGCGTGCCGAGCCGTTCGAAGGAAGGCGAGGGGGCGGTGTGCTCGGGCTTCTTCGGCCGCAGCCAGCGCGCCAGGGCGCCGATCATGATCGGCAGGATCGTGAGCGCCGAGACGACCACGGCGGCAACCGCGATCGCCGCGCCGATGCCCATCTTGCCGATCATCGGGATGCCGACCACCAGCAGGCCGGCGATCGCGACCATCACGATCAGGCCGGCGGCGATCACCGAGGCGCCGGCCGTGGCCGCCGCCTTGCCCGAGGCGTCGCGGACACTGTCGCCGGCGGCAATCTGTTCGCGGTAGCGGCCGATGATCAGCAGCGAGTAGTCGATCCCCGCGCCGAGCCCGAGCATCACCGCGATGACCGCGGCGAACTCGGGCAGGCCGAGCGGCTGGGCCAGCGCCATCAACAGCATCTGGCCGAAGATCACGCCGAGCAGGGCCCCGGCCAGGGTGGCGGCCATCGCCGCGCCGGAGCGGAAGAGCAGGGTGAGCAGGACGATCGCGATCGCGACGCCGATCAGCTCGCCCACCGGCGCGTCCTGTTCGGAGGCGACGTCGATCACGATGCCGCGCATCGAGACCTCGACAGCCCCGCCGCCGTCTTCGGCGGTGCGGGCGGCCGCTTCCAGCGCTTCGCCGTCCTCACGGTCGACGTCGGTCGGCTCGAGGTCGTAGCGCACGTCGGCCGCGGCCACGGTGCCGTCGGGCGAGATCGAGTCGCCGCCACCGGCGAACGGGTCGTCGACCTCGGCGACGCCGTCGAGGTCGACGACCTCGGCCAGGGCGCCCTCGATCGCGGCGCGGTTCTGGGGATCGCCGACCTCACCCTCTTCGACGCTGAAGACCAGGGTCGAGTCAGCGCCGGCGAAGGCCGGGCTGTGTTCCTGGAAGAGGTCGTAGGCGGCCTGCGACTCGGTTCCGGGCGCGGAGAAGTCGTCGGCGGCCGGGCCGGCGGTGCCGGCGGCGATGCCGAGCAGGACGATGACGCCGATCGCGACGGCGAGGCTGCGCTTCCAGTGGTGGGTCAGTGCGCGAGCAACCCGCGCGAGCAGTTCGGGCATGGTCCTTCCAGGGGGAGTTGGGAACGGAGGAGAGGGTGTGTCGGAACGTCTAGTGGAGCTGAGGGGGCTCGAACCCCTGACCTTCGCGCTGCCAGCGCGACGCTCTTCCAGCTGAGCTACAGCCCCGCGGCAAGCCGCAGTTTAGAGATGATCCTCGTCGAGGTCGAGAATCAGGCCGTCGCCGGCGTTGCGGCGCACGTTGAAGTCGAAGGGGGCGCTCTCTTCCAGCTCGCGCAGCAGGTCGACCGGCTCGTCGAGTCGCATCGAGAGCGTCGCCCGGCCCTCAGAGAAACGCTCGACCGAGATCTCGGAGGCGCCGATGCGCCCGATCGCGTCCTCGAAGCCGACCAGTTGCGAGAAGTCGCCGAGCGGGCCGACCTCGAGCCGGACCGGGCCTTCGAAGAGCCGCCCGATCCGCACCTCGGCCGCCTCCTCAGGCGGCGTCGCGCCGTTCGCCGGCTCGGCTGCCGCTGCGCCGTGGGCATCGGCCAGCTCCTGGGTGCGGCGGTTGACCTCGACCGCCTCGCGCAGCGCCTTCATCCGGATCCGCGTCGCCTGGCCCCGCGCCTGCGCCTGGACGTCCTCCAGCCGCGCTGAGATCGCGTCGAGCGAGGCGATGCTGCGGTCGTGCCGTTCGTTGGCCTCGCGCAGGCGCTCACTGAGGCCGCGGATCTCGCGCTCGCGCTCCAGCACCATCGCCGAGAGGCCGGCCAGCTCTTCCTCCGCCGCGCCGATCTGCGCGTCGCGTGCGGAGATCGCCGCATCGACCTCGCGGCGGCGATAGCCGAGCGGAGCCCTCGTGAAGCTACCCATGCGCGGCACCGTAGAGGTGCCCTCGGACGCCATCCTCAGCCAGGTCCAGCTCTGGCCGCGGCGCCTCCCGCCAGAGCTCCTCGAGCCCGTAGCGCTCGCGTTCCTCAGCGGTGAAGACGTGCAGGACGGCGGCCAGGTAGTCGAGCACGATCCAGCCCGCCGCGCCCTCGCCCTCGACCCCGGCCGGCAGCAGGTCGTGGTCCTGCTTCAGCCGCAGTTTCACCTCGTCGACGATCGCCCGCGCCTGGCGCTCGTTGCGCGCCGTGCAGATCGCCAGGAAATCGGTGTAGGAGGCGAGCCCGCGCATGTCGAGGAGGACGATCTCGGTCGCCCCTTTCGAGTCGGCGAGCTCGGCCAGCCGCCGCGCCAGCGCCTCTGAGGCGAGCTCGGTCTCGCGCTCGGCGCTCACCGGTAGATCCCCTTCTCCTCGACGAACCGCGCCACCGACTCGGGGACGAGGTAGCGCAGCGGCCTGCCGGCCGCCGCCCGCTCGCGAACCGCCGAGGAGGAGACGCCGAACTGCGGCATCTCCAGCATCGTCGCGCGGTCGGCCGCGCCGAGGCCCCGCATCACGGCGCCGACGTCGGCATCGGCGACGCCCGCGCGGCGGGCGACCGCCAGCCGGGCCAGCTCGAGCACGCGTCGCGGCTCGCGCCAGCTCTCGAGACCGACGGCGGCATCCGCCCCCATCACGAACACCAGGTCCGGGTCTCCTTTTTCGCGCGCAAGGAGTTCCAAGGTCTCATACGTGTAGGACGGCCCGTCGCGATCGACCTCGAGGGTCGAGGCGCTGAAGCGCGAGTCGTCGGCGGCGGCCAGCCTGGTCATCGCCAGGCGCAGCTCGCGGCCCGGGTCGTCGACGATCGTCTTGTGCGGCGCCTCGCCGGTCGGCACCAGGACCACCTCGTCGAGGCCGAGCTGCCAGAGCGCCTCCTGGGCAAGCGCCAGGTGACCGAGATGGGGCGGGTTGAAGGCCGAGCCGAGGACGCCGATCGCGGCGCGGTCGCCGTCCGCCGCCGGGACGCTACTCACGCACCTGGCCGTCGCCGCGGACGACGTACTTGTAGGTGGTCAGCTCGCGCATCCCGATCGGGCCGCGCGCGTGCAGCTTCTGGGTCGAGTTGCCGATCTCCGCGCCCATCCCGAACTCGAAGCCGTCGGTGAAGCGGGTCGAGGCGTTGGTGTAGACGACGGCGGCGTCGACCTCGCCGCTGAAGCGGGCGGCGGCCTCCTCGGACCCGGTGACGATCGCCTCCGAGTGGCGGGTCCCGTAGCGGTTGACGTGCTCGATCGCCTCGTCCAGCGAGTCGACGACGGCGACCGCCAGCTTCAGGTCGAGGAACTCGGTGCCCCAGTCATCCTCGCCGGCGGCGCCGACCTCGACCCCGCCGGCCTCGGCCCGGGCACGCTCGTCGCCGACCAGCTCGACGCCGGCCTCGCGCAGCTCGGCCAGCGCCGTGGGCAGGAAGTCCTCGGCGACGGCGGCGTCGACCAGCAGCGTCTCGGCGGCGTTGCAGACGCCCGGCCGCTGGGTCTTCGCGTTGAGCGCGATCCGCCGCGCCATCTCGAGGTCGGCGTCGGCGTGGACGTAGACGTGGCAGTTGCCGGCGGCGGCATAGATCACCGGCACCGTCGCCACCTCCTTCAGCGCCTTCTTCAGGCCTTCGCCGCCGCGCGGGATCAAGAGGTCGACCGTCTCCTCCTGGCGGGCCAGCTCGGCCAGGTCCTCATGGCCGCCGCCGGCGAGCAGCAGCGCCGCGTCGGCGGGCAGGCCGGCCTCGGCGAGCGCCTCGCGGGCGATCGCGGCCAGCGCCCCGTTGGTGCGCTCGGCGTAGTGGGAGCCGCGCAGGACGATCGCGTTGCCGCTCTTGATCGTCAGCGCCGCGCAGTCGATCGTCACGTTGGGGCGCGCCTCGTAGACGACGGCGACGACGCCGAGCGGCACCCGCAGCTTGCGCAGGGCGAGGCCGCCGTCGAGGACGTCGTGGGCAAGCTCCTCGCCGATCGGGTCGTCGAGGGCGATGATCGCCCGCACGCCCTCGGCCATCGCCGCGACTCGCTCCTCGCTGAGCGCCAAGCGGTCGCGCAGGGCCGGGGTCAGGCCGGCGGCGCGCTCGTCGGCGAGGTCGCCCTCGTTGGCCGCGAGGATCTCCGCGACGCGCTCGCCCAGCAGGCGCGCAGTCGCCTCGAGGGCGGCGTCCTTGGCCGCGGTCGGCGCGGCGGCCATCGTGCGGGCGGCGCGCTGCGCGGCCTCGCAGGTCTCGGCAACGGTGGTCGTGGTAGCGGCCATCGTGGCTAAGGGTAGCTGGGCGCTGGGGGCGCTCAGCGCCCTCAGACGAGCACGAAGCGGTCGCGGTGGATCGCCTCGTCGGCCGCGTGGGGCAGCCGCTCGCGCACCTCGCCGCTCTGCAGGCCCATCGCCGCGGAGAGCTCGGCAGCGGAGTAGTCGACGATGCCCTTGCCGATCAGCTCGCCCTCGGCGGCGACCTCGACCGCGTCGCCGACCTCGAACTCGCCCTCGACGCCGACGATCCCGACTGGCAGCAGGCTGGAGCCGCTCTCGCGCAGGACCCGGGCCGCGCCGGCGTCGACCGCGAGGCGGCCGCGAACCGGCTTGGCGTACTTGAGCCAGAGCTTGAAGCTCGAGGCCTTGCCGGCCTGGGCGGCGAAGCGGGTCCCGGTCGGCTCGCCGGCGGCGGCGGCGCGCAGCGTCCCGGCCACCGTGCCGTTGCAGATCGTCGCCGGGATGCCGGCCTCGGCGGCCATCTCGGCGGCGGCGACCTTGCTGCGCATCCCGCCCGAGCCGAAGGCCGAGGTGCGGTCGCCGATCTGCAGCGCCGCCAGCGCCGCGAAGTCGTCGACCTCGGCGATCGGCTCGGCGCCGGGCTCGGCGTGCGGGTCGGCGCTGTGCAGGCCGTCGACGTTGGAGAGCAGGACGAGCAGGCGGGCGTCGAGCAGGATCGCCACCTGAGCGGCGAGGAAGTCGTTGTCGCCGAAGCTGATCTCGTCGGTCGCCGTGGTGTCGTTCTCGTTGACGACCGGCACCACCCCCCACTCGATCAGCCGCCGCAGCGTCTGGCGCGCGTTCAGGTAGTTGCCGCGGGCGGCGATGTCGGCGGCGGTGAGCAGGACCTGGGCGGCGCGCGTCCCGTGCGCGGCGAGGCGGCTCTCGTAGGCCCGGAAGAGGTTGCCCTGGCCGACCGCCGAGGCGGCCTGCAGCTCGTCCATCGCCCGCGGCCGCACCGGCAGCTCCAGCAGCCGCATCCCCCGCGCGATCGCCCCCGAGGTGACCATCACAACCCGCTCCCCGCCCCGCTCCAGCTCCGCCACCTGGGCGCAGACCGAGTCGAGCACGTCAACCCGCAGCTCACCGTCGTCGGCGGCGACGATCGAGGAACCGAGCTTTACGACGAGGGTCATGCGAGCCACTCGGCGATGCGGCCGGAGGACTCGAGGACGGAGAGGTCGCCCTCGTCGCGGATCGCCGTCGCCGCGTTCGCCATCGCTTCGTAAGCGACCCAGGCGAGGTTGCCGCCGACGCTGATCCGCTGCGCTCCGGCGGCGACGAGCTCGGCCAGCGTGAGGTCCGGGCGGGTGAGAGCGTTGACCGGCTTGCCGACGGCGTCGCAGATAGCACGGACCTGGTCGGCGCCGGGCAGGCGCGGCGCGTAGAGGACGTCGGCGCCGGCCCGCTCGAAGGCCTGCAGGCGGGCGATCGTGTCGTCGAGGTCGGGGTTGCCGCGGAAGTAGTTCTCGGCGCGGGCGGTCAGGGTGAAGGGGAAATCGAGGCCGGCGGCCGCCTCGCAGGCAGCCGCCACCCGCTCGACCGCGTGGTCGAAGGCGTAGAGCTCGCCGCCCGGGTCCCAGTCCTCGATCGAGCCGCCGACGGCCCCCGCCGCGGCGGCGCGGCGGATCGCGTTGGCGGCGTCCTCGGGGTCGGGGCCGTAGCCGTTCTCGAGGTCGACCGAAACCGGCAGCGCGGTCGCCCGGTCGAGCGCCTCGACGTGCCCGACGAGCTCGTCGAGGGTGACGTTGCCGTCGAGCCGCCCCAACGTCATCGCGAAGCCCGAGCTGGTCGTCGCGAGCGCCTCGAAGCCGAGGCCGGCCAGGACCCTGGCCGAGCCGGCGTCCCAGGGGTTGGGGATGACGAACGCCTCCCCCTCGTGCAGGGCACGGAAGCGAGTCCCCTTCTCGACCTGGGTTGGCTGCATGGCACCGACGCTACTAACCTCGACCGATGACCGAGTTGAGAACGGTACGGGTCGCGGCCGTGCAGGCGACGCCGGTGATCCTCGACGCCGAGGCCTCGATCGTCAAGGCGGTCGAGCTGATCGAGCGCGCCGCCGCCGACGGCGCCGAGCTGGTCGTCCTGCCCGAGACCTTCGTGCCGCTCTACCCCTCGCAGGCCTGGGCCGCCCCGGCCGCCGGGTTCAACGGCTTCGACGAGCTCTGGCAGCGGCTCTGGGAGAACTCGGTCGACATCCCGGGCCCGCTGGTCGACGAGCTGATCGCCGCCTGCCGGCGCAGCAGCGCCCACTGCGCGATCGGCGTCAACGAGCGCGAAGCCGAACGGCCGGGCTCGCTCTACAACACGCTCGTCCTGCTCGGTCCCAAGGGCATCCTCTGGAAGCACCGCAAGCTTATGCCGACCCACCACGAGCGGCTCTTCCACGGGATCGGCGCCGGCGACGACCTCGTCGCCGCACAGACGCCGCTGGGCAAGGTCGGCGGCCTGATCTGCTGGGAGAACCGGATGCCGCTGGCGCGCTACGCGATGTACCGCTCGGGCCCGCAGATCTGGGTCGCGCCGACCGCCGACGACTCCGACGGCTGGCTCGCCAGCATGCGCCACATCGCGATCGAGTCGGGTGCCTTCGTCGTCTCAGCACCCCAGTACGTCCCCCGGGACGCTTTCCCCGAGGACTTCCCGGTCGAGCTGCCCGAGCGCGAGGTCTTCGGCAACGGCGGCGCGGCGATCGTCGAGCCGACCTGGGGCGAGGTGATCGCCGGCCCCCTCTACGGCGAGGAGGGAATCGTCAGCGCCGATTGCGACCTGCGCGCCGGCCTGCGCGCCAAGCGCTGGTTCGACTCGGTCGGCCACTACAGCCGCGACGACGTGCTGCTGGGCCAGATCGGCGAGCCGGGCGCCGAAGAGAGCTAGGCGACCGAGCCGGGATAGAGCTCGAACTCGTGCTCGCCGACGCGGACGTCGTCGCCCGGTTCGAAGCCAGCGGCGCGCAGGGCGGCGACGACGCCGATCTCCTCCAGCCGCTGCTCGAGGTAGGCGAGCGCCTCTTCGTTGCGGAGGTCGTGGCGCTCGAAGAGCAGCTCGACCCCCCTGCCGAGAACGCGGAAGCCGCCGTCCTCCTCGCGCTCGACCGAGTAGCCGCCCTCGCCGACCGGCCGGTAGACGCGGTGCTCGGCCTCGAACTCAGCGGGGCCGGCGCGGCCCGTCTCGGGACGGGCCGGGGCCGACTCGGGCAGGTCGCGCAGGATCGCTTTGCGCAGCTCCTCCAACCCCTCGCCGGTCGCCGAGGAGACGGCAAGGACGCCGAGCCCGCCGTCGCCGACTCGCTGCCGCCACTGCTCGACCTCCTCGTCCACCTGCTCGCCGTCGAGCAGGTCGCGCTTGGAGAGGACGACCAGCTCAGGCAGGCGCTCGAGGCCGGCGCCATAAGCCGACAGCTCCGCCCTCACCGCCGCGTAGTTCGCCTCCGGGCCCCCCTCCGGCGGGGAGAGCTCGACCAGGTGGACGAGCATCGAGCAGCGCTCGACGTGGGCGAGGAACTCGTGGCCGAGCCCGGCCCCGTCCGCCGCACCTTCGATCAGGCCGGGGATGTCGGCGAGCACCGCCTGCCGGTCCTCGCCCTCGATCGTGCCGAGCACCGGCGAGAGCGTCGTGAACGGGTAGTCGCCGATCTTCGGGTCGGCCCGCGTCAGCCGCCCCAGCAGCGATGACTTGCCGGCGTTCGGCAGGCCGACCAGGCCGACGTCGGCGAGCAGCTTCAGCCGCACCTCGATCCAGCCCTCCTCGCCGGACGTGCCGTTCTCGGCAAAGCGCGGCGCCTGGCGGACCGAGTTCGCAAAGCGCTTGTTCCCGTGCCCGCCGCGCCCGCCGTGGGCGACGACCGCCCGCTGCCCGACTTCGACCAGGTCGACCCGGCTGCCGTCAACCGCCTCCGCCTGCGTCCCGGCCGGCACCAGGATCTCCAGCTCCTCCCCACGCGCCCCGTGCCGTTTCGACCCCTCGCCGTGCTTTCCCCGCTCCGCCCGAAAGTGCTTGCTCCCCCGCAACGCCCCCAAGTCACGACGGCTGGCATCACAGACGAGCACCACGTCCCCCCCGTGCCCCCCGTCGCCGCCGTCAGGCCCCCCACGCGGCACATGCGCCTCCCGCCGAAACGACACGCATCCGTTCCCGCCCGCACCACCCTCAACCCAAATCTTCGCGCGGTCGTACATCGCTAGGAGAGTAGATGGGAGCGTCGGGTGCCCCTCCCACGGAGGCTCAAGGGACCACGCCGCGGACCCTGCACCCAACGATCAGCTGCGCGACGGCCTCCGGGGGAGGGGTACCCGACGCTCCCCGGTCTAGTCAGCGAGTACGGAAATCGTGCGGCCCTTGCGAGAGGGCTTGAAGTCCACCGTCCCCGCCCGCGTGGCGAAGATCGTGTGGTCGCGGCCGAGGCCGGTGCCGTCGCCGGGCCAGAAGCGGGTGCCGCGCTGGCGCACGATGATCTCGCCGCCGGTGACCTTCTGGCCGGCGAAGACCTTGACCCCAAGCATCTTGGGGTTGGATTCGCGGCCGTTGCGGCTGGAGCCGAGTCCTTTCTTATGCGCCATCGTCGTCCTTCTTAGCTGCGGTTTGTTTCTCAGTCTTTTTAGCAGCCGGTTTGTCTGCCGATTTTTTCTCTGCTGATTTCTGCTGTTTATTGGTGCTGGTGAGCTCGGTGACCTCGAGCCGGGTCAGCTCCGAGCGGTGCCCGGCGCGCCGGCGGTAGCCCTTCTTGGGCTTGTATTTGAAGACTTTGATCTTCGGTCCGCGCAGGTGCTCGGCGACGGTCGCCTCGACCTTCACCTTCTCCAGCTCCTTGGGCTCGGCGACGACCTCTTTGTCGCGGAAGAGCACCGGGCGCAGCGACACTTTGTCGCCCTCTTTCGCGGACAGCCGGTCGACGAGCAGCGTGCTGCCCTTCTCGACCTTGTACTGCTTGCCACCGCTCTCTATGACTGCGTACGTGCTCATCTAGTCCTTGCTGCCGCTCTTAGAAGTCGGGCGTGACCTGCCGCGACCGCCCCTGCGGCCGCGCCGGCTGCTGCGCGAGGCCGAGGATTCTAGAGCGTCGGACCCCGACGCGTCCCCCTCATCGGCGCTGTTGCCGTTGCTCGCGCTTCCCGGCGGCAGCGAGGCGACCGCGGCCGCCCGCTCGACCCGCTCGATCCGCACCAGCTTGCGCTCGCCGACGAAGGGCCCACCGCCGGTGACGCTGACGATGTAGGAGTCGATCCGGGCGACCGCGTCGGCGTCGTTGTACATGTGCGGCTCGTCGATCTTGACCAGCACCTCCTCGCCGACCTTGAAGGGCAGCGCCCGCTCCTCGATCTCGGCGACGCTGCCCGCTTCGACCAGCTCGAAGCTGTCGATCGGCAGCGCGTCGCCGCCCTCGAAGTGGAACTGGCGGCCTGTTTCCTCCTCGAGCTCGGCGAGCCCGCTGTCGGGATCGATCAGCTCCGCCGCGACCTTCGGGTTGACCCGCAGTAGGAAGGCCTCGGCCTCGTCGCCGGCGGCGATCTCGCGCATCTTGCGCAGGCCTTCGAGCGCCACCGTCTCGGCCGAGAGGACGACGCCCTCGCCGGCGCAGGTCGGGCAGGTCGTGGTGAGGATCTCGCGCACCCCGTCGGTGATGTTCTGCCTGGTCATCTCGACCAGGCCCAGCGGCGAGACCTCGACCACGTAGCTCTTCGACTTGTCGGCGTCGAGCGCTTTGCGCAGCGTCTTCAGGACTTTGTCGCGGTTTTTCGCCCGCGCCATGTCGATGAAGTCGATGACGATGATGCCGCCGATGTCGCGCAGCCGCAGCTGCCGCACGGCCTCGTCGGCGGCCTCGGTGTTGACCTTGGTGATCGTCTCCTCGAGGCCGCCTTTGCCGCGGCCGGTGAAGGAGCCGCTGTTGACGTCGATCACGGTCAGCGCCTCGGTGTAGTCGATGATCAGGTAGCCGCCCGAGGGCAGGTCGACGCGGCGCTCCAGGGTCGACTCGATCTCCTTGTCGATGCCCCATTTCTCGAGCAGCGGCTTGGCGCCCTCGTAGAGCTCGACCTTCTCGACCAGCTCCGGCGCCGTGCGCTGGAAGAAGCCGGTCACCCGCTCGAACTGCTTGGGCGAGTCGATCACCGCTTTTTCGAACTCGCTGAGGAAGACGTCGCGCAGGACCCGCACCGGCAGGTCGGCCTCCTGGAAGACCAGGCCCATCGACTTGGTCTGCTCGGCGCGCCGCTCGAGCACCCCGTAGAGCTTGTGCAGGTAGCCGACCTCTCGTACGAAGTCGGCTTTTTTCGCGCCGTGGGCAGCGGTGCGGACGATCAGCCCACCCGGGCCTTTGTAGGTCCGGTCGACCATCTTGCGCAGCCGGTCGCGCTCCGATTCGGAGAGTCGGCGGCTGACCCCGACGCCGGCGCCCTGCGGCGCGTAGACCAGGTAGCGGCCGGCGATCGAGAGGTTCATCGAGAGCCGGGCGCCCTTCGACTTGAGCGGGTCCTTGACCACCTGGACCAGGATCTCCTGGCCCGACTTGATCAGGTCGCCGATCTTGGGACCGCCGCTGCCGCGACCGCGCTTCGGCGCCTGTTTGCCGTCGGGGAGGACGATCTCGTCGACGTGCAGGAAGCCGTTGCGCTCGAGGCCGATGTCGACGAAGGCGGCCTCCATGCCGGGAAGGACGTTGTCGACCTTCCCCTTGTAGATGTTGCCGACGATCGAGCGCCGGCCGCGGCGCTCGATGTAGAGCTCCGCGACGTCGCGTTTGCCGCCTTTCGTCTTCGACTCGAGGACGGCGACGCGGGTCTCGCCGCGATCGGCGGACACCAGGATGGTTTTTTTCATGTTCTTGTCAGCTCAGTTCAGATAGGTACGCGTGGCCGGGTTCCCTTCGGGGGATCACCAGGCGAACCTGCTTCGCTGACTGAGGCGCGCTTGCACGTGAATGCTCTGCAGTACTCCCACCGCTAGCAACGTCGCCAGCACGGCGGAACCGCCGTAGCTGAGCAAAGGCAGGGGAATCCCGGTGATCGGCATGATCCCCATGTTCATCCCCACGTTGACGAAGACCTGGAAGAGCAGCATGGCGGCGATGCCGCCCGCTACCAAGGTCCCGTAGGAGTTCTTCGAGAGCGTCACGATCCGCAGCGCCCGCCAGATCAGCAGGGCGTATAGGGATAGGACAAACGCAGCGCCCGCGAACCCGTAGCGCTCACCGATCACCGCGAAGATGAAGTCGGTGTGGCGCTCGGGAACGAAGTCGAGCCGCGTCTGGGTGGCCCGATCGCCGCGTCCGGTTTTCTCTCCGGACCCGATCGCGATCCTGGCCTGATTCTGTTGGTAGCCCGCGTCGCTGGGGTCCCCGCTGGGGTCCAGGAAGGAGGTAAGCCTCTCTTCCTGGTAGCCCTTCAAGATCGGCGCCCCCACGGTGGGGGCGGCGACGAGGACGATCGCGACGAGTGCGACCAGGGCCCCGCCGATCGTCGCCAGGTGCGTCCAACGGACGCCCCCGACGTACATCACGGCGAGGGTGACAACCGCGAACACCAGGGAGGTGCCGAGGTCTGGCTGCAGGAAGACAAGCGCAGCCGGGGCGAGGCCGAGGCACAGGTAGCGCACCGTGCGCTGCCGGTCCGAGCCTCGCCGGGCGCCATCGATGACAAAGCCGGCAAGCGCCAAGACGAGCAGGAGCTTGCCCAGCTCCGACGGCTGGAAGCTGAAGAAGGGAAGTTCGAAGGCGCGCCGTGAGCCGCGCGCCGTGAAGCCGAAGACGAAGACGAGCGCGATGCTGACGCAGAGGAAGGTGTAGATCCCGACCCGCAGCTCGCGGAAGCGCGAGTAGTCGATCCGCGAGAGCACGTACATCCCGATCAGGCCGACCACCCCGTAGACCGCCTGGCGATCGGCGAAGCTGGGCTCGCTGCTCACGGTCGTCTCAGCGAGCACGAGAACGCTGATCGCGACCAGCGCCACCGAGGAGAAGATCAGCGCCCCGTCCATGTAGGGCAGGCCGAGCCGCTCGGCGATGCCGGGCCTGGCGGTGAACGCCTCGGGACGGGATTGCCGGGTTCGGGTCGCGTACATCGCTACTCGATCGCCCCCCCGGATTCGACCGGCTCGGCGTTCTTGTCGAAGTACTGGGAGAGGATCTGCAGCGCGGCCGGGGCGGCGGTTTCGGCGCCGAAGCCGCCCTCCTCGAAGGTCACCGCGACGACGATCTCTGGATCGGGATAGGGCGCAAGCACCACGTACCATGACTGATCCGCGTACGGGGGGCGCTCCGCGGTGCCGGTCTTGCCCGCCACCGGCACCGGGAAGCCGCCAAAGACTTCGTAGGAGGTGCCGCCGCCCGACTGCGCCGCGTCGTGCAGCCCGGCGAGGATGGTTTGGCGCCACTCGGGCTCGATCCGCACGTGGCGGGCCGGCGGCGGCTCGATTTCGCGCAGCACCCGGCCGGCGGCGTCCTCGACCCGCATGCCGATGTGCGGCCGCGGCACGGTGCCGCCGTTGGCGATCGTGGCGTAGGCGACCGCCATCTGCAGCGGGTCCGCCTGCAGGTCGCCCTGGCCGACCGAGAGGTTGACGTTGTCGCCCGTCGACCAGGGCCGTTCGGTCAGGTCTTCGCGGTAGAGCTGGTTGCGCCAGTCCGGCGTCGGCAAAAGCCCTTCGCGCTCGCCCGGGAGGTCGATGCCGGTCTCGCGCCCGATGCCGAGCTTGCGCGCCCAGTTCTGCAGTTCGGTGCCCGGGTACATGCGGTCGCCGAGCGTGTAGTAGTAGACGTCGGAGGAGACTTCCAGGGCGCTCTCCATCGCGACCGACCCGTGGGCGACCCCGCCGGCGTTCTGGAAGGTGATGCCGCCGAGCGTGAAGGCGCCGTCGTCGTTGATCGCCTCGGTCGTCGTCACGTTGCCGCTGGCCAGCGCCGCGATCGAGGTGATCGGCTTGAAGGTCGAGCCGGTCGGGTAGGCCCCGGCGATCGCCCGGTTGGTCAGCGGCGCGTCGATCTCGTCCCGGTAGAGCTCGTCGACCTGGCTCTGGGTCGGCGAGATCAGCGTCTCCGGGTCGAAGGTCGGGTTCGAGCCCATCGCCAGGATCTCGCCGTCACTGACGTTCATCGCCACGTAGGCGCCCTTCAGCCCGGTACCCTGGAGCGCCGCTTCGCCAGCTTCCTGGAGCTTCGAGTCGATCGTCAGGCGCAGGGTGTTGCCGGGCACCGGTTCGACCACCTTGAGGCGGCCGCCGGGGGTCGGCTGGCCCATCGAGTCGACCTGGATCCGGGTCGCGCCGGCGCGTCCGCGCAGGACTTCGTCGTACTGGTACTCGACCCCTTCCTGGCCGACCATGTCGCCCGGCTCGAGGTCGCGGTAACGCGCTTCCTCGAGCTGTTCTTCGCTGACCTCGCCGACGTTGCCGAAGAGGTGGGCGGCGAGCGTGTCTTTCGGGTAGTCGCGGACGAAGACGCGCCGCACCTCGACCCCGGGGAAGCGGTCCTGGTTCTCCTGCAGGTAGTAGACGAGGTAGCGGCCGACGTCGCTGCGCAGCGTCACCGGCGCGCTCGGCGCCAGCTTCAGCTCTTCCCGCAGGCGGCGCCGCAGCTTCGGCAAGGTGGTGCTGGTCAGCTCGGCCAGCGCCCGCAGCTCTTCGCGGCGGCCCTCGCCGAGCGGCGAGAGTTTGCGCGGGTTGACCTGCAGGGCGAGGCTGGTGCGGTTGTCGACCAGGACCTCGCCGTCGCGGGCGACGATCTCGCCGCGCGGCGCCACCACGCGGTACTCGCGGGTGCGGTTGTTGTTGGCCTCGGCCAGGTACTCCTCGCCGTTGACCAGCTGCAGGGTCCAGAGGCGGAAGAAGAGGAACCCGAAGAGGACCAGGGCGAAGCCGCCGAAGACGGCGATGCGCAGGGCGAGCCGGTTGTTCATCGCCGGGCCGCGCTCGTCGGAGCGGAGGTACACGCGCTCAGGCTCCCATCACGGTCGGCTGCCTACGGCGGTTGACCCGCTCCTCGACCAGGGCCGGGCGCAGGACACGGCGCACGCCGAGGTAGATCGGCCAGCCGAGGAAGAAGGCGAAGATGCTCTTCAGCAGGATGTCGCGGATGACCAGCGGGCTGACCGGGGCGTCGATGCCGAGCATCACCTGGATCGCGGCGAAGCCCAGCTCGGCGGCAAGGGTGAGGCCCATGCAGAGCAGCGGCGGCACCAGCGCGCTGTGGATCTCGAAGCGTTCGCGGAAGAGCCCTGCGGTGTAACCGGTGGCGAGCAGGACCAGCGAGGTCCCGCCCAGCGTCTGGACCAGCAGGCTGTCGACCAGGAAGCCGATCGCGAAGCCGGCGACGGCGCCGGTCATCGCCCCGCCGAGCAGGCCGAGGGCGACGACGAGCGCCGGCAGAATGTCGGGGCTGACGCCGAAGAGCGCCACGCGCGAGAAGAAGGAGAGCTGCAGCAGCACGCCGAGGATCGCGATCGCGGCGAGGCGGACGAAGATCTGCGGAGTGACGATCACGACAAATCCTCGCGCTTCGCTCGCGGCACGAAGAACCAGACATGCACGTTTGCTCGCTCCGCGCTCATTGGCGATCGCCCCCGGTCAGGACCTGGACGATGTCGAGGTTGGCGAGGTCGGCGTAGGGGCGCATGTGGACCTGCTGACTCGCCTCCTGCTCGAGGATCGGGGCGCGGGTGACCTCGCCGATCGGCAGGTTGGCCGGGAACAGCGAGGCGAGCCCGCGGGCGCGCCAGCCGGCGGTGACGACCTCCTGGCCGGCGCCGAGCTTGCGGGCCGACTGGATGAAGTCGAGGATGAGGTCATCGGGATCGCCGACGTCGGGCCTGACCACGCCCTGGGCGCCGCCCGGCAGCACCTTCGCCGAGACGGCGCTGGTGTGGTCGGTGATCAGGGTCACCTGCGAGGAGCCGGAGTTGGTGGCGGAGACGACCCCGGCCAGGCCCTCGCCGCTGAGCACAGGGTCGTCGACGCGGACACCGTCGCCGCGGCCGAGGTCGATCGTCACCGAGGAGTGCCAGATGGTCGGCGAGCGGGCGATCACCCGGCCGGTCACCGGCTCGAAGGAGGCGGCGGCGAGAACCGGGCCGCGGTCGAGCCCGAGCAGCTTGCGCAGTTGGGCGTTCTCCTGCAGCGCCACCTGGCCGGCGACCGCCTTCACCCGCGCGTCCTCCAGCTCGCTGCGCAGGCGGCTGTTCTCGCCCCGCGCCTCGAAGGTCTGGTCGAACCAGCCGATCAGGTCGCGGGCCGGCTTGAGGGCGCGGTCGGCAACCGTCTGCAGCGGGCTGAAAACGGTGCTGACCCCTTGCTGGAGGCTGCCCGAGCCCTGCCCGTAGGTAACCGTCAGCAGCAGGAAGGAGCCGATGACCAGGAGGGTGAGGACCGCCCTACGGCGGCGTACTTGTTTGCGATACACGAAGGTGACCCAAGTTTTGCGGTTTTGTGGAGCGGTGTCTATCCGACACGCATGGCCCCCGAGTTCATCTTGCTCGCGCGGTGGATCGTCTCGAACTCCTCCAGCGAGATGCCGGAGCCGACGGCCACGCACGTAAGCGGCGACTCTGCCAGTTGACAGGGCATCTGGCACTCATCGCGGAGGCGCTGTTCGAGTCCTTGCAGGAGGGCGCCTCCACCAGCAAGGGTAATGCCCCGGTCCATGATGTCTCCGGCGAGCTCCGGCGGGGTGCGGTCGAGCGTGTCCTTTACCGCGTCGATGATGTGGCTGATCGTCTCGTCGAGCGCGGCGCGCACCTCGACCGAGCCGAGTGTGATCGTCTTCGGCAGGCCGGAGACCAGGTCGCGACCGCGGATCTCGACCTCGATCTCCTCGGACAGCGGCGAGGCGGACCCCGCCTCGAGCTTGACCTCCTCGGCGGTCTGCGTGCCGATCGCCAGTTTGTAGTGGTGTTTGCAGTGGTTGACGATCGCCTCGTCGAGCTCGTCGCCGCCGACCCTGATCGATTGCGAGACGACGATCCCGCCGAGCGAGATCACCGCCACCTCGGTGGTGCCGCCGCCGACGTCGACGATCAGCGACCCGGTCGGCTCGGCGACTGGCAGGCCGGCGCCGATCGCGGCCGCCATCGGCTCCTCGATCAGGTAGGCCTTGCGGGCGCCGGCCGAGAGACAGGCCTCCTCGACCGCGCGCTTCTCGACGCCGGTGACGCCGGAGGGCACGCAGACGACCACCCGCGGGTGGGCGAAGCGGTTGGAGTGAACCTGCTTGATGAAGTGGCGGAGCATCTGTTCGGTGACGTCGAAGTCGGCGATCACCCCGTCCTTGAGCGGCCGGATCGCGGTGATCGTGCCCGGCGTGCGGCCCAGCATCCGCTTCGCTTCGACGCCGACCGCGTGGACCTGGCCGTTGCGCGAGTCGATCGCGACCACCGAGGGCTCGGAGAGGACGATGCCGCGGCCACGCACGTAAACGAGCGTGTTTGCGGTGCCCAGGTCAACCGCCATGTCGCGGCCGCCGAGTCCAGTGAAGTAGCTGAGAAGGCCCATCGGGATTCGTGGAAATTCCGGAGAATCATCCCAGATGGCCAAAGCCGCGCTGGGACTTAACCCGTTTCTAATTGACGCGTGGATGTTTCGAAACGTATAATCAGCAGACCTGGAGCAAATGGTCCCACAGGGAGGCGGCGCGGCGTCCTCGCGGCCGCTACATGTCCTCGCCGTCGATGAACGGCCAGAGGTCTTGGAGCTCGTCGAGCACTCGCTCGGCGGCGTCTACCTGTGTGAGCTGGCGAGCAGCGCCGCCGAGGCACGCGGCAAGCTCACCAGGGGCAACTTCGACATCGTGCTCTGCGACGCGGAGATGGCGGGCAAGTCCGGCATCGGGTTGATCGAGAAGCTCGCCCGCGACCACCCCGAGACAGCGGTGGTCGTGCTCACCGGGATCGATGACCCGCGGGACGCCGAGGAGGCGACCCGCCTCGGCGCCCACGGCTACCTGGTCAAGCCGCTGCAGCCGGGCCAGCTGCGCTTCGCCGTCGCCAACGCGCTGCGCCAGCGCCAGCTCGAGATCGCCGCGCGGGCCACCGCGCACTGCCTGGCCAGCGCGATCGAGCTGCGCGAAGCCGGCAGCAGCCGCCACATCGAGCGGATGGCCCTGATCACCTCCCTGCTCGGCGCCGAGCTCGGCCTCGATCCCAGCCGGGTGGGGCTGCTGCGGGCGGCGGCGCCGATGCACGATGTCGGCAAGATCGCGACCCCCGGCGGGGTCCTCTACAAGCGCGAAGCGCTGACCATCAGCGAGCGCCAGTGGATGGAGGCACACACGACGATCGGCCACGACATCCTCGCCACCTCGGACTGCGAGCAGCTGCAGATGGCGGCGATGATCGCCCTCACCCACCACGAGTGGTTCAACGGCAGTGGCTACCCGCAGGGCCTGCGTGGCGACGAGATCCCGGTCGAGGGCCGGATCGCGGCCGCCGCCGACGTGCTCGACGCACTGCTCAGCGAGCGCCCCTACCGGGCCGCCTTCTCGCTCGCCGAAGCGACGCAGCTGATCGCCGGCAAGCGCGGCACGCACCTCGACCCCGAGGTCGTCGACGCCCTGCTCGCCAACCTCGACGAGGTCGTCGCTCTACGCGGCTGAGGCGCCGTCGAGCAGCTCCGGGGCGAGCTCGGCGAGCAGGCCGACCGGCAGGCCGACGACGTTGGAGACGCTGCCCTCGATCCGCTCCACGAGGGTCGAGCCGAGGGTCTGGATCGCGTAGCCGCCGGAGCGCCCCCGCCACTCGCCGAAGCGCACGTAGCGCTCGACCTCCGCCTCGGTGAGCTGCTTGAAGACCACCGTCGTCCTTTCCAGCCCGGCCCGCTCCTCGCCGTCGACGAGGACCACCAGGCCGCTCATCACCACGTGCGGGCGGCCCGACATGCGCTCCAGGTAAGCCCTCGCGCCGGCCGCGTCGGCCGGTTTGCCGAGCGCCCCGCCGTCGAGGACGACATCGGTGTCGCAGGCGATCACGACGCCGTCACGGGCGACCGCGCGCGCCTTGCGCCGGGCGTTCTCGACCACCTCGAGCTCGGGGTCCCCCCCGCTCAGCTCCTCGACCCCGGGCACGACCACCTCGAACTCGATCCCCAGCTTGGTGAGGATCTCGCGGCGCTGCGGCGAGCCGGATGCGAGGGTTACGCTCAGGACAGCTCTGGGAACCAGATCGCGATCTCGCGCTCGGCCGACTCGTCGGAGTCCGAGCCGTGGACCATGTTGAAGGTGACCTCGAGCGCGAAGTCGCCGCGGATCGAGCCGGGCGCCGCCTCGACCGGGTTGGTCGCGCCGATCAGCTGGCGGGCGGCGGCGACCGCTTCGGTGCCCTCGAGGACCATCGCGACCAGGGTGCCGCCGGTGATGAACTCGACCAGCTCGCCGAAGAAGGGCTTCTCGGCGTGCTCGGCGTAGTGCTCGTTGGCGATCGCCTCATCGGCGCGCATCGTCTTCAGCGCCGCTATCCGCAACCCCTTGCGCTCGAAGCGGGCAATCACCTCGCCGCTCAGGGCGCGCTCGAATGCGTCAGGCTTGACGAGGATCAGGGTCCGGCTCACGGCTGGGGCTCCTTTGCTGTCGTTTGGCTTTGGAAGGCTCTTTCGGCTCGCGTTTCGGCGGCGCGGACTGCTCTTTGCGCGCGGCGGCGGGCTCTTCCTTGGGCTCTTTGCGGCCCTCGGCGGCCTCTTTGCCGCCCTCGGGCGCTTTGCGGCGCGCGGCCGGCGCCTTGCGGCGGCGTGGACGCTCGCCCTCGCCCCCGCCGAGCGTCTCTTCGCAGTAAGGGCAGAGCGACCAGCGCGGGTCGACCGGCCGGCGGCAGCTCGGGCAGGGGTCCTTGAGCCGGCGCTGGCACTTCGGGCAGCGCAGGAAGTTCTTCTCGATCGGGTACTCGCAGCCGGGGCAGGAGGCCTCGGTCAGCTGACGCACACGCAGCTCCGCCGCCTTGATCTCGAGCTCGCGCTCGTGGGCGTCCTCGAGGAACTCCGGCGGCCGCACGATCGCGTAAACCGCGGTGCCGAGGTAGGGGATGAAGGAGGCGAGGGTCGCGCAGCCGACCAGGAAGGGGTCGGAGATGCGGCGCTTGGCGTCGAGGTAGGTGTAGACGATCAGCGCCAACCAGACGACGACCAGCATCAAGATGAGGAGGTTGACGACCAGGTTGAGGCCGTTGTTGCTGATGCCGAAGATCGCTGTAACCATGGCTGGGCGCCCGCCGAGGGGACGGTGAGTCTACTTCTCCGCCTCTCCCGCAAGGCCTTCCCGTGCGCCTTTCCCGTCTCCAGTACGGGAAAGGCGCACGGGAATGACGGGGCTAGAGGAAAAGGTTGCCGAAGAGGTAGCCGAGGCCGAAGAAGATCAGGATCACGGCGGCGACCACGGCGGCCACCAGGGCCATCATCGAGATCAGTTCCGATCCGGCGCTGCGGTCCATGGCTCAATCCTCGCACAGGCCCAGCGCCCGCCGGGCGGGCGAAAGCGCGTAGTGGGAGCCGGCGACCAGGAGGACACCCCCCTCCGCCGCGGCCAGCTCGCGGCCGCGGCGCGCCGCGGCGCCGAAGTCCGCCTCGGCCTCGGCCGGCAGTCCTGCCGCCGCGACGTGGCGGGCGAGCTCGACCGCCGCAACCACCGGCCGACGGGCCGCAAACGCGGCCCCAGCCGACGTTTCAGGCCCGTCGGCGGGATGACCGGGGAGCTCGGTGCAGACCGCGGCGCTCAGCGCCGGGGCGAGGGCGGCGATCGTCGCCTCGGCGTCCTTGTCGGCGAGCATCGCCAGGCAGGCGACGACAGGGCGCCCGGCGGCGAGCTCGGGCAGCGCCTCGGCGAGGGCAGCCGCGGCCTGCGGGTTGTGGGCGGCGTCGAGGAAGACCGGCGGCGCATCGCCGGCGCGCTCGAGCCGGCCGGGGATCTCGAGGCCGGTCGCGACCGCCGCCACCCGCTCGCGATCCAGCCCGCCGAGGAAGGCATCGGCGGCGCTCCGGGCGAGGGCGAAGTTACGCCGCTGGAAGCGCCCGGGGGCGCGCAGCTCGAGCTCGGGCCCGGGGTCAGGTGGAGCGACGAGCAGCTCGGCGCCGTGCTCGCGGGCGGCGCGCTCGGCCAGGGACGCGACCGCCGGGCTCACCTGCCCCACGACCAGGGTCGTGTGGTCGCGCAGGACTGCCAGCTTCTCGGCCGCGATCTCCTCCTCGCTCTCGCCCAGCCACTGCGTGTGGTCGAGCCCGACCGAGGTCAGCACCGTGATCCGGGAGGGGATCGTGTTGGTCGCGTCGAGCCTCCCCCCCAGCCCGGCCTCGATCGCCGCCGCCTCGACCCGGGCATTGGCCAGGGCGACGAAGGCGGCCGCGGTGGCGAGCTCGAACTGGGTCACGGCGTCGCCCGGCTCGAGGCCGCGGTTGACCGCCTCGGCGGCCTGTGCGGCGCGCTCGACCGCGGCGGCAAACTCGGCGGCGCCGATCTCCTCGCCGCCGACGAGGACGCGTTCGGACCAGCGCGCGGCGTGCGGCGAGACGCTTGCCCCGGCCCGCACCCCGTGCGCCCCGAGCAGCGCCGCGATCATCCGCGCCACCGAGGACTTGCCGTTGGTGCCGACGACGTGGATCGAGGCGAAGCGGTGCTGGGGAAGGCCGAGCAGGGTGCTCAGCGTGCGCATCCGGTCGAGGCCCAGCCGCCAGCCGAACGGCTCGAGCGAGTCGAGGTAGGCGTCGGGGCCGCCGCTCGCTATTCCGACAGCTCCTCGAGCTCGGCCCGGTAGCGCTCGAGCTTCCCCCGCTCCTCCTCGACCACCTCGGTCGGGGCGCGGTCGACGAACTTCTCGTTGCCGAGTTTGCCCTCGGCGCGGGCGACCTCGGCGCGCAGCTCCTCGCGGCGCGCATCGAGCCGCGCCGCGACCGCCTCGGCGTCGATCGCCTCGCTGGCCAGGACCTTGACCGGGCCGACGGCGGCCACGGGGTCGCCACCGTCCTCGCCGAACTCGAAGCGGGCGAGGCGGCCGACGAACTCCTGCGGCGCGGCGCCCTCGGCCCGGGCGGGCAGAACGGTCGCCGCCGGCGCCTCGACCAGGTCGCGCCAGGCGCGCAGGCGGCGGGTCAGCTCGATCCCCGCCCCCACCTCGGCCTCGGCCTCGGCATCGCGCAGACCGCCCTCGGCGGCGGGGAACGCGTGCACCGTCAGGTGACCGCGGCGCGAGGGGTGGTAGGACCAGATCTCCTCGCTGACGAAGGGCATGATCGGGTGCAGCAGGGCGAGGAACCGCTCCAGCACCCAGAGCAGCGTCGCCGAGACCTCCTCCTCACCCTCGTAGAGGCGCGGCTTGACCATCTCCAGGTACCAGTCGCAGAGCTCGGACCAGAAGAAGGCGTAGAGCTCCTGCGCGGCATGGGCGAAGTCGTAGGACTCGAGCTTGGCGCTGACCGACTCGATCGTCGCCTCGAGGCGGGAGAGGATCCAGCGGTCTTCGACGCTCAGCGGCCGCGCCGCCGCCTCGACCTCGGCGACGTTGAGCAGGATCAGGCGGCTGGCGTTCCAGAGCTTGTTGGCGAGGTCGGCGCCCTGCTGGACCTTGGCGTCGGAGAAGCGCACGTCCTGGGTCGAGGACATCGCCAGCAGGCCGAAGCGCAGCGCGTCGGCCCCGTGGCGGTCGATCTCCTCCAGCGGGTCGATGCCGGTGCCGAGGCTCTTCGACATCCGCCGCCCGTCGCGGGCCTGGATCACCGAGTGGACGTAGACGTCGCGGAAGGGGACGTCGCCGGCGAACTCGATCCCGGTCATGATCATCCGCGCCACCCAGAGGAAGAGGATCTCGCGCGCCGTGGTCAGGAAGCTGGTCGGGTAGAAGGCGCGCAGCTCCGGGGTGTCGTCGGGCCAGCCGAGCGTCGCGAAGGGCCAGATCGCCGAGCTGAACCAGGTGTCGAGCACGTCCTCCTCCTGGCGCAGCTCACCGTCGCAGGCACCGCAGCGCTCGGGCGGGTCGCCCTCGGCCACGTAGACCTCCTCGCAGGCGTCGCAGTACCAGACCGGGATCCGGTGCCCCCACCAGAGCTGGCGCGAGATGCACCAGGGGCGGATCTCGCGCATCCAGTCGAGGTAGACACGCTTCCACTGCGGCGGCGTGATCCGCACCTCGTCGCGCTCGACCACCTCGATCGCCGGCCGCGCCAGCTCGTCCATGCGGCAGAACCACTGCAGCGAGATCAGCGGCTCGATCCGCGCCCCGGAGCGGTGCGAGAAGGGAACCGAGTGGACGTAGGGCTCCTCGGCGCGCAGCCGGCCCTCCTCGCGCAGCGCGGCGACGACCGCCTCCTGCGCCTCGGCCGCGGTGAGCCCGGCGAAGCGCTCACCCGCCTCCTCGGTCATGCGCCCGTCGGGGCCGATCACGCCGACCTCCTCGAGCCCGTGCTTGCGGCCGATCTCGAAGTCGTTGGGGTCGTGGCCCGGGGTGATCTTCAGCGCCCCGGTGCCGAACTCGGGGTCGACGTGCTCGTCGGCGATGATCGGCAGTCGCCGCCCGACCAGGGGCAGCAGGCAGTGCTTGCCGACCAGATCGGCGTAACGCTCGTCGCCGGGACTGACCGCGACCGCGGTGTCGGCCAGCATCGTCTCCGGGCGCACGGTGGCGACGGTCAGCACCCGGTCGGAGCCCTCGACCGGGTAGTCGATCGAGTAGAGCGTGTCCTCGACCTCGCGGTTCTCGACCTCGAGGTCGGAGATCGCCGAGTGCGAGCCCGGGTCCCAGTTGACCATGTAGTTGTCGCGGTAGATGTAGCCCTTGTCGTACAACAACCTGAAGACGCGGTGGACGGCGCGCACGTAGTCCTCGTCGAGGGTGAAGCGGGCGCGCTCGTAGTCGCAGGAGGCGCCGAGCCGCTCGTACTGCTCGACGATCCGCGAGCCGTACTCCTCTTTCCAGGCCCAGACCCGCTCGACGAAGGCCTCGCGGCCGAGCTCGTGGCGGGTCCTGCCTTCCGCGCGCAGCTCTTTCTCGACCACCGCCTGGGTCGCGATCCCGGCGTGGTCCGTGCCCAGCGTCCAGAGCGCCTTGCGGCCGCGCATCCGGTTCATCCGCACCAGCGCGTCCTGCATCGAGCCGTTCAGGGCGTGGCCCATGTGCAGGGCGCCGGTCACGTTTGGCGGCGGGATCGCGACCGAGAAGTTCTCCGCCGCGGTCCCCTCCGCCTCGGGGTGGAAGTAGCCGCCCTCGATCCACTCGGCGAAGATCCGCGCCTCGACCTCCGCCGCCTCGTAGCGGGTCTTCTGCTCGAGCTTTTTCCGGTTCGCCGCGCTCACTGCGGCGAGTCTAGATAGCCGCTTCCGACTTTGACCCCACTCCAGTGGGGTCAATCTCGGTTGCGCTAGGCGGTTTCCTCGCCGAGGTCCTCCTCGGCGGCGCCGATGTCCTGTGGCGCGGCCTCGGTGACCAGGGTCGGCCGGCGCCCCTGGACGATCGTCTCCTTGGTCACCACGCACTTGGTCACGTCGCGGCGCGAGGGCAGCTCGAACTGGACGTCGAGCAGGGTCTCCTCGAGGATCGAGCGCAGCCCGCGGGCGCCGGTCTCGCGCTCCAACGCCTTGTCGGCGATCGCGTCGAGGCTGTCCTCGGAGAAGACGAGCTCGATGTCGTCGAACTCGAAGAAGCGCTGGAACTGGCGGGTCAGGGCGTGCTTCGGTTCGGTCAGGATCGTGATCAGGTCCTCGCGGCTGAGCTGGTGGATCGCGGTGACGACCGGCAGGCGGCCGATGAACTCGGGGATCAGGCCGTACTCGATCAGGTCCTCGGGCAGGACCTGCTCGAACCACTCCCCCTTGTCCTTTTTCTCGCGCGAGGAGATCGCCGCGCCAAAGCCGACCCCGCGGTCGCCGACGCGCCGCTCGATCACCTTGTCGAGCTCGGCGAAGGAGCCACCGCAGATGAAGAGGATGTTCGTCGTGTCGATCGTCAAGAACTCCTGGTGGGGGTGCTTGCGCCCGCCTTGGGGCGGCACCGAGGCGGTCGTCCCCTCGAGGATCTTGAGCAGCGCCTGCTGCACGCCTTCGCCGGAGACGTCACGGGTGATCGACGGGTTGTCGGCTTTGCGCGCGATCTTGTCGATCTCGTCGATGTAGATGATCCCCGTCTCGGCCTTCTTGACGTCGTAGTCGGCGGCCTGGATCAGCTTGAGGAGGATGTTCTCGACGTCCTCGCCGACGTAGCCGGCCTCGGTCAGGGCGGTCGCGTCGGCGATCGCGAAAGGCACGTTGAGGATCCGCGCCAGGGTCTGGGCGAGCAGCGTCTTGCCGCACCCGGTCGGCCCCAGCATCAGGATGTTCGACTTCTGCAGCTCGACCTCGGGGTCGTCCCCCTGGCTCGCCATCTGGACCCGCTTGTAGTGGTTGTAGACGGCGACCGAGAGCGCCCGCTTGGCGGCCTCCTGGCCGACCACGTACTCCTGCAGGACCTGGTGGATCTCCCGCGGTTTGGGCAGCTTCTCGAGTTCGATGCCCTCGCTGGGCGGGGTCAGCTCCTCATCGATGATCTCGTTGCAGAGGTCGATGCACTCGTCGCAGATGTAGACGCCGGGACCGGCGATCAGCTTCTTGACCTGCCTTTGCGACTTCCCGCAGAAGCTGCAGAGGAGTTGCTCGTTGGAATCAGTCGGACGTGCCAGCGGAATCTCCTCCTAGCGGGGCGGTAGCTGCCTACCGGCGTCGCACACCCCAAAAGCTTAGAGGGACTAGCAACCCGGCCTTTCTCGGTAGCGGTCGTTTACGGCGGAGCGCCCCCGGTCCCTTCTCGCGGGCGCTCGCTTGCGACTTGGCCCACCGACCGCGAGGGGGTAGCGTCAGCGGCGATGACCGAGCTGCGCGTCGAGCCGATCGCCGAGTCCGAGTACGGGGCCCTGCTGCCGATGATCGCCGCCTACCAGGGCTTCTACGAAGCGAACGACATCCGCGCCGAGCGCAACCGCGAGTTCTTCCGCCGCTTCCTCGCCCCCAGCGACGTGGGCATGCTGCTCGGTGCCTGGCGCGGCGAGGAGCTGCTCGGCTACGCCTGCCTCTACTGGCACTTCTCCTCGACCAGGGCGGTCGAGACGGTGCTGATGAACGACCTCTTCGTCGACCCCGCCAGCCGCGGCCAGGGCGTCGGCCGCGCCCTGATCGCGGCCAGCGCCGCGGTCGCCCGCGAGCGCGGCGCCCACCACCTCGAGTGGTCGACCGCCCCCGACAACGTGACCGCCCAGCGCCTCTACGACCGCACCGGCGCCGAGCGCAGCACCTGGCTCGAGTACGAGCTGCCGCTCTAGTGGTGCTCGATGACGCGGTCGACGATGTTGTACTCCTTCGCCTCTGCCGCACTCATGAAGTAGTCCCGCTCGGTGTCTTTGGTCACCTTCTCGAAAGGCTGGCCGGTGTGTTTGGCGATGATCTCGTCGAGGCGGCGGCGGACGTCGATGATCTCTTTGGCGTGGATCTCGATGTCGGTCGCCTGACCCTGGAAGCCGGCGGAGACCTGGTGGATGAGGATCTTCGAGTTGGGCAGCGACATCCGTTTGCCCGCGGCGCCGCCGGCCAGCAGCAGCGCCCCCATGCTCATCGCGATGCCGACGCAGATCGTCTGCACGTCGGGCTTGATGAACTGCATCGTGTCGTAGATCGCCATGCCCGCGTAGACGTCGCCGCCCGGCGAGTTGATGTAGATGCTGATGTCCTTGTCCGGGTCCTCGGACTCGAGGTGCAGCAGCTGGGCGACGATCAGGTTGGCGATTTCCTGGTTGACCTGCGTGCCGAGGAAGATGATCCGCTCGTTGAGCAGGCGCGAGTAGATGTCGAACGAGCGCTCGCCGCGCGAGGTCTGCTCGACCACCATCGGAATCAGGGGGCTCATGGCCGCCACTCTATAGAAGGCGCCCGGTGCATCGCGGTCACTCGTCCCCCGGGGTCCAGAGGGAGCCTTTTTCCTCGCGCTCCTTCTCCGGGGTCCAGATTTTCTCCCGCGCCTCGGCCTGCTCGAGCGGGATCGGCACCGCCGCCTCGGTGACCAGGTCGATCGCCTTGCGCATGCGGATGTCCTCGCGCACCATCGCGTCGCGGCCGTTCTCGCGCAGGCGCGCGAGCAGCTTCTCGGGGGTGGTCCGCTCGTGCTCGGCGGAGTGGGCCAGGGCCTCGACCATCTCCTCCTCGGAGACCTCGATCTCCTCGGCCTCGGCGATCGCCGCCAGGGTCGCCTCGCGGCGCAGCTCCGCTTCGGCCTCCGGGCGCGATTCCTCGATCAGCTCCTCGCGGGTCTTGCCCTGCATCTGCAGGAAGGCGTCGGGGCTCATGCCGCGCGCCGCCAGCTGCCGTTCCATCCGCTCCCAGCGCTCGCCGGCGCGCGCGGTGGCGAGATCGTCGGGCAGCTCGACCGTGGCCGCCGCCGCTGCCGCCTCGACCGCGGCGACGCGGAAGTCCTCCTCGGCCCGCTGGCCCAGCGCCTCGGCCAGCCGCTCGCCGATGTCGGCGCGCAGCTCCTCGAGGCTCTCGAACTCGGAGGCCTCGGAGGCGAAGTCGTCGTCGAGCTCGGGGAGCACCTTCTCCCGCACCTCCTTGACCTCGACTTTGAAGACCGCGTCTTCGCCGGCCAGCTGCTCGGCCTGGTAGTCCTCGGGGAAGGTGACCTCGACCTCGCGGGCCTCGCCGCCGCTGGCGCCCCGCAGCTGCTCCTCGAAGCCCTCGATCAGCTGGCCGCCGCCGAGCTCGAGCAGGTAGTCGCTCGCCTTGCCGCCCTCGAAGGCTTTGCCGTCGAGCAGACCCTCGAAGTCGACCAGCAGCACGTCGCCGTCGCCGGCGGCGCGCTCGACCGGCTCGAGCCGAGCGAAGCTCTCGCGGAGGCGGTCGATCTCGCGGTCGACCATCTCCTCCGGCGCCTCGGGCTCGGCCCGGCCGACCTCGAGGCCCTTGTACTCGCCGAGCACCGCCGTCGGCCGCACACCGATCTCGAACTCGAAGCCGAGCGGCTGCCCCTCCTCCTCCGGCAGCGAGGCGACCTGGATGCTGGGGTCGCCGACCGGGACGATCGCGGCGCCGAGCAGGGCGCTTTCGTACCACTCCGGCAGCGCCTCGCGGATCGCCTCGTCGAGCACGGCGGCGAAGCCGACCCGCTGGATCACCAGCGAGGGCGGCGCCTTGCCCTTGCGGAAGCCGGGCATCCGCATCTCGCGCGCCAGCGAACGGGCGGCGCGGTTGACGGCGCGCTCGACGTCGGCGGCCGGAACCTCGACCTCGACCTTGACGCGTGACCCGGGGAGCTCTGAAACGTTGGTCTGCATGGCGAGCGCGGGACCCTATCGCGCGCGCCGCAGCAGGCCCCTGCGAACCGCCACGCCGAAGTCGATCGCGAAGGCGAGGCCGCGCCCCAGGGGACCGGTCACCAGCCATGCGCGGGCTCTACTCATTCGCGTATTCCAGCAGGGAGGAGTCGACCAGCCACTCGACCGGGGCGTGGTCGTCGCTGTAGACCTCGCCGCCGGGCAGCCGCGGCTCGAGCCGCGCGGCGGCCTCGCGCGCCCCCGGGCGCAGCTCTCCCGGCAGCGAGCCGGCCGCGGACCGCAGCCGGCCCGCCGAGAGCGGCCCCTCCCCCGCCATCAGCAGCGTGTTGGTCGGCTCCATCGGGTCGCGCATGACGTGGTCGAAGGAGGTCGCCATCGTCCGGCCCAGGACCTGCTCAAGCTCGTCGCTGCCCTCCGGGTGGCCGACGTTGACGATCACGACCCCGCCGGGGGCGAGGCGGTCGCGGGCGAGCTCGAAGAACTCGCGCGTGGTCAGGTAGAAGGGGATGTAGGGCTGGCGATAGGCGTCGACCATGATCGCGTCGTAGCCGCCCGCGGAGCGCTTCAGCCACGGCCGCGCGTCCTCTGCGAAGGTCCGCATGCGCGGGTTGCGCAGGTCGAAGTAGCGCCGGCCGAGCTCGGTCAGCTCGCCGTCGATCTCGACCGCGTCGACGGCGGTGCCGGGGAAGTAGTGGCCGTAGGCGCGGGCGACGGTGCCGGCGGCGTTGCCGAGGATCGCGATCCGCCGCGGCGGCTGCGCGCGGGCGGCGAAGGGCAGGTAGAGGTGACCGTCCCAGTAGTCGCCGGTCAGGTAGCTGTCCGGCCGGTAGAGCGAGTGGACCGCCTGGCCCTCGTTCAGCTCCAGCACCCGCGAGCCGTCGTCGCGTTCGACCACGCGGGCGTACTGGTGGGTGGTCTCCGCCTCGTAGAGCACCTCACCGGTGTCGGCCGCTTTGATCGTCCCCACCGGAACCGAGAAGACCAGCGCCAGGGCGACCGGGGCGACCGCGAAGCGCCAGCCGAGCCCCAGCGTCGCGACCAGCGCAAGGGCGAAGGCGAAGACGAGGAAGGTGCGCTGCGTGCCGAGCAGCGGGATCAGCAGCAGGGCCGAGATCATCGTCCCGAACAACGAGCCGGCGGTCGAGATCGCGTAGAGCCGGCCGACCACCTCGCCCGAGTGGCTGAGGTCGCCGACCGCGAGCCGCACCGCCCAGGGCGAGGCCGCGCCGAGCAGGGTGACCGGCACCGCGACGAGGACGAGGACGCCGAACAGCGAGCCGGCGAAGCCGCTGACCGAGACCGTGTCGAAGGCGTCGACCGAGAAGCCGAGGAAGGGACGCGCGGCGAAGGGGATCGCCGCGACCAGGACCGAGGCGACGAGGACGACCAGGCAGAGGCCGCGCATCTGCGGATGGCGGTCGGCGTAGCGGCCACCGAGCCAGTAGCCGATCGAGAGGGCGACGAGGACGACCCCGATCGTGTTCGCCCAGACGATCGTCGAGGCGCCGAAGTAGGGCGCCAGGAGGCGGGCGGCGGCGATCTCGGAGCCGAGGCTGGCGGTGCCGACGACGAAGACCAGCAGCGGCAGCAGGAGGCGCTCAGACCGGCTCATGCTGGCGCTCCCTCCCGGCCGCCTTCAGCCGCTCCTCGAGCAGCGCCCCGTGGCCGGCGGCGACGGCGCGCTGGGCGCGGCGCTCGTCGAGCTCGACCCCGCGTTCCTCGGCCAGGTCGAGCAGCCGCTGCTTCTCGGTCCCTTCGCGGGCGACCTCGAAGAAGACCCAGGCGAGGATGCCGAGGCCGAGGAAGGTCCCCTCGAGCATCATGATCACGCCGGCGGTGCTCTGGTCGGCGAGCGGCGAGAGCCCCCAGTAGCGCTGCCCGTCTTCGTAGATCGGGTAGAGCACCGTGCCCGACCACATCAGCACGTTGCCGAGGATCGCCCCGGTGAAGCGGGCGGCGATCACGTAGCCGACCTTCCAGGCGGCGTTGAACCATTCCGGCTTCGGCAGCGGCCCGAAGATCGGCATCCACATCAGGCAGCCGAAGAGGAGGAAGCTGGCGTGCTCGAGGGCGTGGACCGGGGCGGCGCCGTAGGCGTCCTGGTAGAGCACCGGGATGTGCCAGAGGAAGAGGTTGAAGGCCCAGAGCGGGAAGGAGACGAAGGGGTGGGCGAGGACCTGCAGCCGGTTGAAGAAGCGGATCGCGAGGACCGGCTGCAGCAGGGATTTGGTCAGGCCGAGGACCAACAGCAGCGAGGCGACGTCGGCGATCAGCAGGTGCTCGGCCATGTGGGCGATGACGAGCTCCTCCGAGATGTGGCCGAGCGGGCTGAAGAGGGCGATCGAAACCGTCGCCAGGCCGGCGCCGAAGCAGGCCTGGCGCCAGACCGGCACCGGCCGGTCGTCCCAGGAGAGGACCATCGCGCGGTGCCAGTAGAGGATCGCGGCGGCGGTGATCGGAATGATCTCGAGCGGCGCGAAGCCGCCCGCCACGTGGGCGAGAGGGACAAGGGGACTGCTCACAGTGGTAGCTTGGCACCTCCGTGAGTGCCGGTCAGAACCGCTTCCCGACGATCGGCAGCTACGGCTTCCTCTCCGATTGCCACACCAGCGCCCTGGTCTCCTTCTCGGGCTCGGTCGAGTGGCTCTGCCTGCCCCGCTTCGACTCGCCGAGCTCCTTCGCGGCGCTGCTCGACCGCGGCGCCGGCCACTTCAAGCTCGCCCCGAAGGGCGTCCTGGTGCCGATCAGCCGCCGCTACGAGCCCGGCACGCTGGTGATCGAGACGACCTGGGTCACCGAGACCGGCTGGGTCGTGATCCACGACGCGCTGACGATCGGCGACTGGGTCGAGCAGGCCGGGCCCGGCTCGCGGCCGCGCACCGAGCACGAGTCCGACCACTCGCTGCTGCGCACGATGACCTGCATCGACGGCGAGGTCGAGCTCGAGATGGAGTGCCTGCCGCGCTTCGCCTACGGCGTCGAAGGCGTGACCTGGAGCGGCGGCGAGCTCGGCCAAGCGGCTGCCCGCGGGGACGACGGGGTCGAATTGCAGCTGACCAGCGACATGGAGCTCTCGATCGAGGACGGCGTCGCCCGCGGCACCCTGAAGCTGCGCGAGAACGAGACCGGGTTCTGTGCGGTCAGCTGGGGCGACGGCGAGCTCGGCGGCCCGCGCAGCGCCCCCGAGGCGCTCGAGCGGCTCGACTCGACCGAAGACTTCTGGCGCAAGTGGCTGCGCGACGGCAGCTTCCCCGAACACCCCTGGCGCATCCACCTGCAGCGCTCGGCGCTGGTCCTCAAGGGGCTCACCTACGCGCCGACCGGCGCGATTCTGGCGGCGCCGACGACCTCGCTGCCCGAGACCCCCGGCGGCGAACGCAACTGGGACTACCGCTTCAGCTGGATCCGCGACTCGACCTTCAGCCTCTGGGCCCTGCACACGCTCGGCTTCGACCAGGAGGCGCGCGACTTCATGCGCTTCATCATCAACATCTGCCGCAAGGACCCGAAGCTGCAGATCATGTACGGGATCGGCGGCGAGAAGGACCTGACCGAGAGCACCCTCGACCACCTCAGTGGCTACGGCGGGGCGCGCCCGGTGCGGATCGGCAACGGCGCCTTCGACCAGCGCCAGAACGACGTCTGGGGGGCCCTGCTCGACTCGATCTACCTGCACGAAAAGGCGCTGCGCGGCTCGGGCACGCCGGCGGACCGCAAACTGATCCGCGAACAGGTCGAAGCGGCGATCGCCGCCCGCCACGAGCCCGATCAGGGGATCTGGGAGTCGCGCGGCGAGCCCCAGCACTACGTCTCCTCGAAGCTGATGATCTGGGTCGCGGTCGACCGCGGCGTCCGCCTCGCCCGCGGCATCGGCTTCGACGGAGTCGCCGACGAGTGGCAAGCGATCGCCGACGAGATCCACGCCGAGATCCTCGAGCGCGGCGTCCGCGACGGCGTCTTCCGCCAGCACTACGACACCGACGCGCTCGACGCCTCGCTGCTGCTGATCCCGCTGCTCCGCTTCCTGCCTCCCGACGACCCGCGCGTCTGCGCCACCGTCAACGCGATCGCCGACGAGCTCACCGAACACGGCCTCGTCCTCCGCTACAAGGTCGAGGAGACCGACGACGGCCTGCACGGCGAGGAGGGCACCTTCCTGATCTGCTCCTTCTGGCTGGTCTCGGCGCTCTCGGAGATCGGCGAGCCGCGGCGGGCGCGGGCGCTCTGCGAACGGCTGCTGGAGGCGGCCGGCTGGCTCGACCTCTACGCCGAGGAGCTGGAGGCGACCAGCGGCCGCCACCTCGGCAACTTCCCCCAGGCCTTCACCCACCTCGCCCTGATCAACGCCGTCTCCCACGTGATCGCCGACGAGCAACGCGCCGACGGCGGCGTCACCGCGGTCTTCAGCGAGATGGGCGGCGTGCGCGAGACGGTTTGAGGACCTCGGTGCAGGAATCGTTGCGCAGACAAAGAGTCTAGCTGACAGAACATTTCGTTTGCTCTATATTCGGTCCTCGCATGGGGGGACCGAAGCGCGGCAGGGGCCGCCACGACAAGAACCAAGCACTGCTCTTCGCGCTGCGGCACAAGCTCCGCCGACAGATCATGGTGCTGATGCTCGACGGCCGCGAGGCCAGCCCCAGCCAGATCGCCGAGGAGCTGAACGCGGTGCTGAGCAGCGTCGCCTACCACGTGCGCGTGCTCGCCGAGTGCGGCGCCCTGCAGGCGACCGTCAACCAGAACGTCCGCGGCGCCACCAAGCACTTCTACCGCTGCTCAATGGACGCCGAGTGGGCGCGGACGATGCTCGAAGAAGACGAGGACTGAGCCCCGCTCCGCGCCAGGGGGGAGAGTCCGGCGGCCGGCGGCCTTAGTTACTGCGACAGTGGAAGAGAGGGACGACATCAGGGTGACGGCCGCTAGCGACGCCAGGTTCGAGGCGGCGGTGCTGGGACAGCTGATCGCCCTCCACCCCGTCCAGCTGACGTTCGACGAGCTGCTGCTCGCGGTCGCCGTCGACCCCGACGACTTCGCTCAGCGCGACGCGGCCGAGCGCGCCGTGCACGAGCTCCAGGCCGCCGGGCTCCTGCTCCGAAGCGGCGACCTGATCCTCCCCAGCCGCGCGGCGCTGCGCTTCGACGAGCTGCTCGGCTGAGCGGCGGCCTAGCGGCCGGCGACGTGCAGCTCGACCGCGTGGATCTGGCTCTGGCCGTAGGAGCCGGTCTGGACCTGGCCGGCGGCGCTGATCAGCTCGCCACGCTCGGGGAGCGGCTCCGGGCGCAGGCCCTTGCGCACGTCGATCGCGGTCAGGCCGGGCAGGGTGATCCCCTGCGGGTCGGCGACGACGAAGTGGGCGTCGCCGTCGCCGTCGGGATCGACCGCCTCGACATAGACGATCCGCCCCTCGGTGACGCGGCAGCCGGAGAGGCCGGCGGGGCAGCGCGAGGGCTCGACCGTGTCGGCGGTGGGCTTGTTCTCTGGGACAGCCGAAGCCCCGGTCTCCGTCATGCCGTCGCCACCGCCGCAGCCCGACGCGAGGACGAGCAGGGCCGCGACCGCCAGGCAGGCGAGCCGGCGGTCAGCCGAACTCGATGACACTGCGGATGCCGTCCTGGGCCTCCATCAGCTCGAAGCCGCGGTTGACTTCGTCGAGGCCGAGGCGGTGGGAGATGAAGGGCTCGACGTCGATCTCGCCGGCCAGGCAGCGGTCGACCAGGAGCGGGACCTGGTCGCGGCCCTTGACCCCGCCGAACGAGGAGCCGGCGACGCGGCGGCCGGTGATCAGCAGGCGCGGGACGACCTCGAGAGTCTCCCCCCTGCCGGCCACGCCGGCGACCGTGCACAGGCCCCAGCCCATGCGCGCCGCTTCGACCGCCTGGCGCATCACGGCGACGTTGCCGGTCGCCTCGAAGGTGTAATCGGCGCCGAAGCCGCCGGTCATCTCGAGGATCTCCTCGACCGCGCCGTCGCCGCCGGCGATCGTGTCGGTCGCCCCCTGGCCCCGCGCCAGCTCGAGCCGCTGCGGGGAGAGGTCGACGCAGACGATGCGCTCGGCGCCCTGCAGCCGGCAGCCGGCGACCGCGCCCAGCCCGACCATGCCGGCGCCGAAGACGACGCAGGTGCTGCCCGGCGTGACCGCGGCCGTGTTGATCGCCGCCCCGAGCCCGGTCGAGAGGCCGCAGGCGAAGAGGCAGGCGTGCTCGAACGGCGCCTCGGGGCTGATCTTCGCCAGGGCGATCGCCGGCATCACCGTGTACTCGGCAAAGGTCGAACAGCCCATGAAGTGGCGGATCCCGTCGCCCCCGCGCGAGATGCGGGTGCTGCCGTCGGGCAGGAAGCCCTTGTTCTGCTGCTCGCGGATCGCCAGGCAGAGGTTGGTCCGCGGGTCGAGGCAATGGACGCACTCGCCGCACTGGGGCGAGAAGAGGGTGACGACGTGATCGCCCGGCGCCAGCGAGTCGACCCCGGGCCCGACCCGCTCGACCACCCCGGCCCCCTCGTGACCGAGCACGGTCGGCGCGTAGCCGGAGGGATCGGCGCCGGAGGCGGTGTAGAGGTCGGTGTGACAGACGCCGCAGGCGACGAGCCGGACCAGCACCTCGCCCGCCCGCGGGTCGGCGAGCTCGACCTCCTGCACGGCGAGCGGCTCGCCGAACTCCTCGAGCACCGCGGCGCGCATCCTCACCGGGCCGTCAACCGTCCCTGAAGCGGGCGGCCTCCTCGGAGCCGCCCGTGGCGTCGCCCTCGCTGTAGGAGTGGGCGCCGGCGCCGGCCAGCTGGCCGCCGTCGACGATCAGGTACTCCTCGCGGATCGGGCGCTCGTCGAGCCAGCACTCGAGGATCTCCCGCGTCCCGGCGGCGTACCGGGCCTGGGCCGAGAGACTGGTGCCGGAGGTGTGCGGGGTCATGCCGTGGTGGGGCATCGAGCGCCAGGGGTGGTCCCGGGGCGCCGGCTGGGGAAACCAGACGTCGCCGGCGTAGCCGGCCAGCTGCCCGCTCTCGCAGGCCCGCACGATCGCGTCGCGGTCGCAGATCTTGCCCCGCGCCGTGTTGATCAGGTAGGAGCCGCGTTTCATCCTGGCGAGCAGCTCGGCGTCGAACAGGTTCTCGGTCTCGGGGTGCAGCGGGGCGTTGATCGTGACCACGTCGCAGGCTTCGACCAGCGACTCCGCGGTCGGGTGGAAGGTGACGTTCAGCTCCTCCTCGACCTCGGCCGACAGGCGGTGCCGGTCGGTGTAGTGCAGGCCGACCTCGAACGGCGCCAGGCGGCGCAGGACGGCCGACCCGATCCGGCCGGCGGCGACGCTGCCGACCTGCATCCCCTCCAGGTCGTAGGAGCGCGAGGCGCAGTCGGCGATGTTCCAGCCGCCGTCGACCACCACCCCGTAGGAGGGGATGTAGTTGCGGACCAGGGCGAGGATCATCATCACGACGTGCTCGGCGACGCTGATGCTGTTCGAGTAGGTCACCTCGGCGACGGTCAGGCCGTGCTCGATCGCTGCCCCCAGGTCGACGTGGTCGGAGCCGATGCCGGCGGTCAGCGCCAGCTTCAGCTTCGGCGCCCTGGCGATCCGCTCCGCCGTCAGGTACGCCGGCCAGAACGGCTGCGAGATGACGACCTCCGCCTCGGGCAGCTCGCGCTCGAAGACCGAGTCCGGCCCGTCCTTGTCGGAGGTGACGATCAGGCGGTGGCCGCGCTCCTCGAGGAACCCGCGCAGCCCCAGCTCGCCCGAGACGCAGCCGAGCAGCTCGCCGGGCCTGAACCCGATCGCCGCCGGCGTCGGCGTGCTCTGGCCGTCGTGGTAGCGCTCGATCGAGGGGATCTCCTCGCGCGCGTAGGCCGGTGGGTAACCGTCGACGGGATCGTCGTAGAGAACGCAGAGAACGGTCGCCATGGCTAGACCACCCTCTCACCGATCAGGCTTCGCGCGCAATCGACGACCGTCTCCTCGACCGGGCGCGGCGACCAGCCGAGCCGGGCCCTCGCCTTCTCGCTCGACATTTCCACCCGGCGGCCGAGCTGGCCGACGACCGGGCGGACCGAGGGGTCGAAGCGGGCCATGAGGCGGACGGCGAAATCGGGCACGCGGCGCTTCGGCACCTTGGCCGCGTCGGCGCCGAGCCGCTCGCGCAGAACCGCCGCCACTTCCGCCAGCCAGCGGAACTCGTTGACGGCGATGAAGCGCTCGCCGCCCGCCTCGGGCATCGTCATCGCCCTGATCTGCAGGTCGGCGACGTCGCGCACGTCGACGATGCTGAAGCCGATCCGCGGCGTCCCCGGCATGCCCTTCAGCAGCCGCTCGACCAACTCCAGCGAGTAGGAGCGGTCGTCGCTGAGCAGCGGGCCGAGGATCGCGCCGGGGTTGACGACGGCCAGCTTCCCGGTCTCGCCGCGCTCGGCGGCAAGGTCCCAGGCGGCGCGCTCGGCGATCGTCTTCGAGCGCGTGTAGGGGGTCAGCTTCGGGTGGTCGGCGTCGGTCCAGTCGCTCTCGGTGAGCGGGGCGTCCGCGTGATTGGTGCTGCCGCCGACCGCGGCCACCGAGGAGGTGACGACGACCCGCGGCACGCCGGCGTCGAGGCTCGCCCGCAGCACGCGCAGGGTCCCCTCCCGCGCGGGCCGGATCAGCTCGTCAGGGTCCTCGGGCTGGACCGGCGGGAACGGCGAGGCGACGTGCATGACGTAGTCGCAGCCGGCCACGGCCTCCGCCCAACCGTCGTCGCGGCCGAGGTCCGCGGCGAGCACGGTGAGTCGCTCGCCGACCTCGACCTCGCGCCCGACCCGGGCGCGCACCTCGTCCTCACGGGCGAGATCGCGGACCGTCGTCCGCACCGCGTAGCCGCGCCGCAGCAGCTCGACCAGGCACCACCCGCCGAGGTATCCCGAGCCTCCCGTGACTAGAACGGTCTCCATCCGGAGACCGAACGCTACAGCCCGAGCGTTTTGGCGATGATTTCGCGCTGGATCTCGCTGGTGCCGCCGTAGATGGTGGTGACCAGCCCCTGGCGCACGTGGCGCTCCATTTCGTACTCGGTCGCGTAGCCGTAGCCACCCATCATCTGCATCCCTTCCAGGGCGACCTTCTTCGCCACCTCGGTGGTCTTGAGCTTCGCCATCGAGGCCTCGCGCGGGAACAGCTCCTTCGGGTTGGCGTCGACGCGGGCGGCGACGTCGTAGGTGAGCAGCCGGGCGCACTCGATCTCGGTGGCGAGGTCGGCGATCCGGTGCGAGATCGTCTGGAAGCTGCCGATCGGGCGGCCGAACTGCTTGCGCTCCTTGACGTATTCGAGCGTGTCGTCCATCGCCCGGCGGGCCATGCCGACGGACTGCGCGGCGATGATCAGGCGCTCGACGTTGAGGCCGGTCATCAGCTGCATCCAGGCCTGCCCCTCGACCCCGACCAGGTTCTCGGCCGGGACCGTGCAGTCGGTGAAGAAGACGTCGTTGACGACGCGCCCCCCCATCGTCTCGATGCCGCGGATCTCGATCCCGTCGGCGCCTTTGGGGATGTTCAGCATGGTCAGGCCGTCGTGCTTGCCGCCGCTGTCGTCGGTGCGGCAGACGAGCAGGATGTGGTCGGCGACGTGGGCCTCGGAGATCCACGTCTTCTGGCCGTTGATCCGGTAGCTGCCGTTCTCGCGCACCGCCTTGCAGCGCAGGGCGCCGACGTCGGAGCCGGCCTCCGGCTCGGACATCGCGATCGCCTCGACCGCGCCCTTGACGACCCCGCCGAGAATTTCCTGCTTCTGCTCGTCGGTGCCGAAGCGCTCGTAGGCGCCGGCGGTGATCGCCGTCACCGGGAAGCCGCCGATCGGGATCTGGCCGTAGGCCAGCTCCTCGAGGAAGAGGCAGAGGTCGACGGCGCCGCCGCCGGTGCCGCCGTACTCCTCCGGCACGGCGATCCCGAGCCAGCCGAGCTCGGCGATCTTCGCGTAGAGCTCGACGTTGTGCGGCTCCTGGCCGTTGTTGGTCAGGGCGTCGCGCTGGGCGCGGGTGCCGCACTCGCGCTGGGCGAGGTCGCGGACCGCTTCGGCGAACGCTTCCTGCTCGCTGGTGAACGTGACTGGCATCTCTGTGCTCTCCTCTCTAGGCGCTCGTCGCGACGAGCGCGGCCTGGCCGGCGAAGGTCTCTCCGCGCTCGGCCTTCTCGACAAGGGAGGCGGGCGGCTCGAAGCGCTCGCCGTACTTCTCGGCCAGCTCACGGGAGCGCGCGACGAAGCCCGCCGGGCCGCCCTCGTAACCGTCGATGTACTGCAGGACTCCGCCGGTCCAGGCCGGGAAGCCGATGCCGAAGATCGAGCCGATGTTGGCGTCGGCGACCGACTCGATCACGCCCTCGTCCACGCACTTGACGGTCTCCAGCGCCTCGAGGAAGAGCATCCGCTCCTCGAGGTCGACGAGCGCGATGCTCGCCGGGTCGTCGACCGGCGGGAAGGCCTCACGCAGACCCGGCCACAGCCCGACCCGCTTGCCCTCCTCGTCGTACTCGTAGAACCCCTTGCCGGCGAGGCGGCCACCGCGGTCGAACTCGTCGAGCATGCGGTCGATCACCGTCGTCGACGGGTGGGCCGGGATGTCGATCCCCTCGGCCTCCGCGGCCGCTTCGTACTGACGGCGGATTTTGGCCATCAGGTTGAGGTTGAGCTCGTCGGAGAGCTGCAGCACCGGCGCCGGGTAGCCGGCCTGCGAGGAGGCCTGCTCGATCGACGCGGGCGGGATGCCCTCGGTCAGCATCGCGATGCCCTCGTTGACGAACATCCCGATCACCCGCGAGGTGAAGAAGCCGCGCGAGTCGTTGACCACGATCGGCGTCTTCTTGATGATCTTGGCGAGGTCGAGCGAGCGGTAGAGCGTCTCGTCGTTGGTCTGCTCGCCCTTGATGATCTCCAGCAGCGGCATCTTGTCCACCGGGCTGAAGAAGTGCAGCCCGATGAATTCGGCGGGCCGCGCCGAGTCGGCGGCCAGATCGGTGATCGGCAGGGTCGAGGTGTTGGAGCCCAGCAGCGCGCCCTCGGCGAGGTGCGGCTCGACCTCGGCGAAGACCTGCGCCTTGACGGCCGGGTCCTCGAAGACCGCCTCGATCACGAACTCGGCCCCGGCGGCGGCCGCCGGGTCGTCGGTCGGGGTGATCCGGGCGAGCAGCTCCGCGCCCTTCTCCTCGGTCGAGCGACCGCGTGAGATCGCCTTGTCGACCAGGCCTTTCGAGTAGCCCTTGCCGCGCTCGGCGGCCTCCATCGAGACGTCCTTTAGGACGATCTCGATGCCCGCTTTGGCGCAGACGTAGGCGATCGCGGCGCCCATCATGCCGGCGCCGAGGATGACCCCCTTCTTGGGCTCGAACGGCTCGATGCCCTCCGGCCGGCCGCGGGCCCCGTTGACCTCCTGCAGGTCGAAGAAGAAGGCCTGGATCATGTTCTTCGCGACCTGGCCGGTGGCCAGGTCGGTGAAGTAGCGGCCCTCGATCTCGATCGCGTTGTCGAAGTCGACCTGGGCGCCCTCGACCGCCGCGGCCATGATGTGGTGCGGCGCCGGGAAGTTGGCCCCCTTCAGCTGTTTGCGCAGGTTGGCCGGGAAGGCCGGCAGGTTCTGGGCCAGCTTCGGGTTGGACGGGGTGCCGCCGGGCATCCTGTAGCCGTCGGCGTCCCAGGGCTGGACCGCCTCGGGGTTGGCCTCGATCCACTTCTTCGCGGCCGGGATCAGGTCCTCGCGGGTCGGCACGACCTCGCCGACCAGGCCCATCTCCAGCGCCTTCTGCGGGCGCACTTCCTGGCCCTGGATCAGCAGGTTCATCATCGCGTCGACGATGCCGAACATGCGCACCGAGCGGACCACGCCGCCGCCGCCCGGGAGCAGGCCGAGTTTGACCTCGGGGAAGCCGAGCTTGACCTTGGGGTCGTCGACGATCACCCGGTAGTGGGTGGCGAGGCAGATCTCCAGGCCGCCGCCGAGGGCGGTGCCGTTGATCGCCGCGACGACCGGCACGCCGACCGTCTCCAGGCGGCGCAGCTGGCCCTTGATCTCACGCAGGCCGGCGGTGAACTCGGCCGAGTGCTCGGGCGTCACCTGTTTGAGGTCGTTGAGGTCGCCGCCGGCGAAGAAGGTCTTCTTCGCCGAGGTGAGGACGACGCCCTTGATCTCGTCCACCTCGGCCTCCAGCCGCTCGACGGTCGCCGCCATCGATTCGGCGTAGGCGGCGTTCATCGTGTTCGCCGACTGGTTCGGGTCGTCGAGCGTCAGGATGACGATGCCGTCATCGCCGCGCTCCCACTTGATGGTGGTGGACTCTGCCATCTAGATCGCCTCCACGACGGTCGCGATTCCCATGCCGCCACCGACGCAGAGCGTCGCCAGCCCGTACTTGCCGCCGGTGCGGTGCAGCTCGTCGATCAGCGTGCCGAGGATCATGCCCCCGGTCGCGCCGAGCGGGTGGCCCATCGCGATCGCGCCGCCGTTGACGTTGACCTTCTCCATGTCGAGGCCCATGTCTTTGACGAAGCGGAGCACGACCGCGGCGAAGGCCTCGTTGATCTCGACCAGGTCGAGGTCCTCGACGCCGATGCCGGCCTTCTCCAGCGCCTTGCGCGAGGCGGGCGCGGGACCGGTCAGCATGATCGTCGGGTCGGCCCCGGAGACGGCGGTGGCGAGGATCCTCGCCCGCGGCGTCATCCCCAGCTCCTCGCCGGTCTTCTCGTTGCCGATCGCGACCAGCGAGGCACCGTCGACGATGCCCGAGGAGTTGCCGGGGGTGTGGACGTGGTCGATCTCCTCGACCCAGTGGTACTTCTGCAGCGCGACGGCGTCGAAGCCGCCCATCTCACCCATCACCTTGAAGGAGGGCTTGAGGTTGCCCAGCGTCTCGACCGTGGTGCCGGGACGGATGAACTCGTCGTTGTCGAGGACGACGGTCTCGTTGAGGTCCTTGACCGGGACCACGGCGTTGTCGAAGCGGCCCTCCTCGCGGGCCTTGGCGGCGCGCTCCTGCGAGCGGGCGGCGTAGGTGTCGACATCCTCGCGGCTGAACTCCTCGATCGTCGCGATCAGGTCAGCGCCGACGCCCTGCGGGATGAAGGAGGTGTCGTAGTTGGTCTCGGGGTCCATCGCCCAGGCGCCGCCGTCGGAGCCCATCGGCACCCGCGACATCGACTCGACGCCGCCGGCGAAGACCAGGTCCTCCCAGCCGGAGGCGACCTTCTGGGCGGCGATGTTGACGGCCTCGAGGCCGGAGGCGCAGAAGCGGTTGAGCTGGACGCCGGCGACCGTGTCCGGCAGGCCCGCCTTGAGCGCCGCGGTCTTGGCGATGTCGGCGCCCTGATCGCCGACCGGGGAGACGCAGCCGAGCACCACGTCATCGACCTTGTTGGGGTCGAGGCGCTCGTTGCGAACAAGCATCTCGTGCATCAGCCCGACGACGAGGTCAACCGGCTTGGTCCCGTGTAGGGAACCGTTTACCTTGCCCTTGCCGCGCGGGGTGCGGATCGCGTCGAACACCAGCGCATCGCTACCTGCCATGGTCATTTCCTCCTGTCGGGTGGCCGCTGCGCGGCAGCATAACATTCATTCCTGAACGCAAGTTCATCTAGCATAGCTCTACGTGGCCTCCTCGCAGACCACCCAGACCCCCGCCCGCCGCAGCCAGGCTGAGCGCAGCTCGGCCACCCGCGAGGCGCTGCTCGACGCGACGATCGAGTCGCTGGTCGAGGACGGCTACGCGAACACGACGACCAGCCGTGTCGCCGAGCGCGCCGGCGTCTCCCGCGGGGCCCACCTGCACCACTTCCAGACCCGCCAGGCGCTGGTCGCGGCGGCGATCGAACAGCTGGCGCGGCGGCGCTCGGCCGAGCTGCTCAGTGCGGCCGACGCCCTCCCCCCCGGCCCCGAGCGCGTCGCCAAGGGCCTCGACCTGATCTGGTCCAGCTACGCCAGCCCGCTCTTCCAGGGGGCGCTCGACCTCTGGACCAGCGCCCGCACCGACCCCGAGCTGCGCCAGCACCTGGCCGGGGTCGAACGCGAGCTCGACCGCGGCACCCTCGAGCTCGCCCGCCGCCTCTTTCCCGACCTCGCCGAGCGCCCCGACTTCGAGCGCCTGGTCGAGATGGCCGCCGCCACCGCCCGCGGCCTCTCCCTGCTCGACACCCTTCACCCCGGCGACGGCCGCAACCGCAAGCAGTGGGAATTCTGCCGCCCCCGGCTGGTCCAGCTGCTCGAAGCTTGAGCGCCGCGAGCGGGCAATCCAGCGGGCCGAGATGCGCCACCCTGGCGCAACACGGTCGCGCATAGCGAGGCTAGCCTCGCTGCAAGTGTCCGCGCCGAGACCGGACTCGCTCGCCACCCGCGTTATCGCGGTGGCCCGCTCGCTGCACGACAGCGGCGCCGTCGTCGGCAGCCTCGGCAACGTCAGCGCCCGCGACGGCGAGGGCTTCCTGATCACCCCCACGCGCCGTCCTTACATGGAGACCGAGCCCGGCGACCTGGTCCTGGTCGGCCCCGACGGCAGCGCCGCGGGGCCGCACCCGCCCTCGCGCGAGTGGCGACTGCACGCGGCGGTCTACGCGCGGCGGCCCGACGTCGGCGGCGTCGTCCATACCCACAGCCCCCACGCCACCGCCTGGAGCTTCCTCGGCGAGGAGCTAAAGCCCTGCCTGGAGGACAACGAGTACTACGCGACCGGCCCGATCCGCACCGCGCCCCCCGCCCCGGCCGGCAGCGCCGAGGGGGTGCGGGCGGCGACGGTGCTGGGCGACTCGGCCGCCGTCCTGCTCGGCCGCCACGGGGTCCTCGCCACCGGTGCCGACCCCGAGGAGGCGGCGACGATCGCCGCCGTCATCGAGCGCCAGGCCCAGATCGCGTGGCTGCTGCGATGAGCTTGTACTTCTCCGGCTTGCCGGTCGGGGTCTTGGGGATCTCGTCGATGAACTCGACGTACTCGGGGACCATGTAGCGGGCCATCCGCGTGCCGCAGAACTCGCGCAGCTCCTCCTCGCCGAGCGCGGCGCCCTCGTGCAGGACGGCGTAGACCTTGACATCCTCCTCGGTGAGCTCGCTGGGCACGCCGACCGCGACCGCCTCGAGCACCGCCGGGTGGGCGTGGATCACCTCCTCGATCTCCCAGGCGGAGATGTTCTCGCCGCGGCGCCGGATCGCGTCCTTCTTGCGGCCCTCGAAGAAGAGGTGTCCCTCGGCGTCCATGCGGCCGTAGTCGCCGGTGTGCAGCCAGAGGTTGCGGAAGGTCTCGACGGTCGCCTCCGGCATCCCCCAGTAGCCCTTCATCACGACGTCGGCTTCCAGCGGCCGGATCGCGATCTCGCCGATCTCGCCGGCCGGCAGCTCGTCGTCCTGGTCGTCGAGGATCCGCACCTCGTAGGGGTGGCGGGGCTTGCCGCAGGAGCCGACCGGCTCCTCGCGCCCGGGGTCCTCCCAGCAGGGCATGCCGCCGTCGGTGAGCCCGTAGCCGTGGACCAGCTTGAGGTCGAAGCGGCTTTCGAACTCGCCGCGCCAGCTCGGCATCGGCACGCCCCAGGCCAGCCGCACCGGGTTGTCGGCGTCGCCGGGCAGCGGCTCTCGCTTCCAGAGGATGGTCAGGGTCGCGCCCATGAAGTCGAACACGGTCGCCTCGAACTCGCGCACCTCGTCCCAGAAGCGGCTGGCGCTGAAGCGCGCCCCGATTGCCGCGCGGGCGCCGAGCAGGATCGCCGGCGCCACGGTGAGGAAGGCGGCGTCGACGTGGTACAGCGGGAAGGGGCAGTAGAGGCAGTCGTCCTCGCGCAGCCCGAGCGACTCGCTCATGAACTCAGCGACCCGGACGCCGTAGCGGTGGGAGAGCATGCAGCCCTTCGAGGGGCCGGTCGTCCCCGAGGTGAAGAGCACGGTGCCGAGGTCGGTGTCGCGGACCTGCCGTTGCGGGTTGTCGCCGCGCGCGGCGAAGAGGTCCTCGAAGCGGCCAGCCTCGAGCCCGCCCAACGCCCGGCCGGCGGCCGCCGCGTCGCCGACGACGGCGACCGTGCGCAGGTGCTGGAGCTCGCCGGCCACCGCCGCGACGGGCTCGACGAACTGGTCCTCGGTGATCAGCAGGCGGGCCTCGGTGAGGTTGACGACGTGGACCAGGCCGGGGCCGCGGAAGCCGGTGTTGACCGCGACCTCGACCGCGCCCAGCTTCTTCAGGGCGAAGGAGGCGAGCAGGAACTCGAGCGAGTTGGCGAGCATGATCGCCACCCGGTCGCCGGCGGCGACGCCGTTCGCCGCCAGCCCGTGGGCGAGGTTGTTGACCCGCTCGTTGAACTCGCCGTAGGTGAGCCGCAGGCCGCCGGTCATCGCCAGGAACGGGCGCGTCGGGATCTCCCCGGCGCGCCGCTCGAGCAGGGCCCCGAGGTCGGCGTCAGTGCTCATCGCGGGCGGCTAGGGCGCGGTGATCGCCCCGTAGACCTCCGGCCGGCGGTCGCGGAAGAAGCCCCAGTCCTCGCGCAGCTGGTGGCTGCGATCGGTGTCGATCTCGGCGTAGATGATCTCCGCCCCGTCGCCCTCGGCTCGCGAGACGACCTGGCCGTCGGGGCCGCTGAACAGGGACTGGCCGTAGAAGTCCATCTCCGAGACCGCCTCGCCGCGGTCGCGGCCGACCCGGTTGACGCCGCCGACCCAGAGCAGATTGGCGATCGCCATCGCCCGCAGCTCGACTTCCCATAGCTCCCGCCCGGCGGGAGTCGCGGTCGGCACGAAGATCACGTCGGCGCCGGCGAGGGCGAGGCTGCGCGGGCCCTCGGGGAAGTGGCGCTCGTAACAGATCGTGATCCCAATGGTGACCCCAAGGTCCGTCTCGAAGACAGGGTAGCCAAGGTTGCCGGGCCGGAAGTAGAACTTCTCGACTCCCTCGACGCCGGTGAACTTCATGATCGGGATCACGTTCTTGCGGTAGCGGCCGACGATCTCGCCGGAACTGTCGATGACCACCGCCGTGTTGTAGAGCTGCTCGTCCTCGCCGATCTCATACAGCGGCAGCACTACCCAGGCGCCGACCTCGCGGGCGGCGGCGGCGACGGCCTTGGTCGAGGGGCCGGGGACCGGCTCGGCCAGGTCGAAGAAGCTGCTCTCCATCGTGTAACAGAAGTACTGAGTGGTCGCCAGCTCCGGCAGGGAGATGATCTGGGCGCCGTTGCGGCCGGCCTCGAGCACTCCCTCGACGCAGCGCTCGACGTTCTCCTTGATGTCGTCCCCGAGGTTCAACTGGACGAGTGCGCACTGGGCTTTCACTGGGCCTTCCTTTCGTTGCTCACGGGGTGGTTACGGGCCTCGCCCCGGCGTCGTCGTAGGTGTAGAAACCGCTGCCGGCCTTGCGCCCGAGCTTGCCGCCCTCGACCATCCGCCGCAGCAGCGGTGGGGGGCTGTAGAAGCGTTCGTGGAACTCGTCGTAGAGGCTGCCGGTGATCGCCAGCACGGTGTCGAGCCCGATCAGGTCAGACAGCGCCAGCGGGCCCATCGGGTGGTGGCAGCCGTTGACCATGCCGCGATCGATCTCCTCGCGCGAGGCCGAGCCGGCTTCGAGCATGCGGATCGCGCAGAGCAGGTAGGGGATCAGCAGCGCGTTGACGACGAAGCCGGCCCGGTCGGGGGCTTTGATGCAGGACTTGCCGAGCACGCCGGAGACGAAACCGGCGGCGATCTCGGCGATCCGCTCGTCGGTGGCCAGCGAGGGAACGACCTCGACCAGGTCCATGACCGGAACCGGGTTGAAGAAGTGCAGGCCGAGCACCCGCTCGGGGCGGCTGGTGGCGCTGGCCAGCTTCATGATCGGCACCGCTGAGGTGTTGGACGCGAGGAAGACGGCGTCGGGCAGGTGGCGGTCGAGCAGGGCGAAGACGCGCCGCTTCTCCGCCACCTCCTCGACGACCGCCTCGACCGCCGCTTCGGCGCCGTCGAGGCATCCCCAATCGGTGGTGGTGACGAGCCGGCCCATCGCTGCGCCGGCCTCTTCCTCACCGAGCTTGCCGGCGCTGACGGCGCGCTCGAGACTGCGCCCGACGCGGGCGCGGGCGCGCTCGGTCGCCGCCTCGTCGACCTCGACCAGGGTCACCTCGACCCCGGCGCGGGCCGCGACCTCGGCGATCCCGGCGCCCATCTGGCCGCCGCCGACGACGGCGAGGCGGCGCAGGGCCTGCTCCGCCCCCTCCCCGTCGGAATCGGCGGGGAGGGTGAACCAGCGCGGGTCGCCCGGCTCGCGAGCGCGGCTCATCGGAACTCGGGGGCGAACTCCTCGCCGTAGCGGACGATCAGGTCCTCGATGCCCTCCACGTGCGGGTAGATGTTGAACTCGGAGACGCCGAGCCCCTCCAGCACCTTCAGCTTGGCGCGGATCTGCTCCGGGTTGCCGATCACGCAGAAGCGCTCGACGATGTCGTCGGAGATGTACTTGGAGTGCTCGGTGCCCTGCTCGGCGTGCTCGCGGTAGTCGTAGTCGCCGCGGTCCTTGACGAAGTCGATCAGTTCGTCGGGCAGGCCCTCGGGATCGTGGTGGCGGAGGACGTCGGCGATGTGGTTGCCGACCACCGCCGGGAACCAGCGGGTTTCATCGATCGCCTTCTCCATGTCGTCGGCGACGTAGGTCGCGGTCGCGCAGTGGATGACGATGTCGTCCGGGTTGCGGCCGGCCTCTTCGGCGCCGGCGCGGACGTGCCCCATCCCCCACTCGATCACGAAGGGGTCGGCGATCTGGAAGATGACGCCCTCGCCGACGCGACCGGCGAGGCGCAGCGCTTTCGGCCCGTAGCCGGCGACGTAGACCCGGGTGCCGCCCCCTGCCCACGGCATCTGCGCCTCGGTGCCCTCCTCGGTCTTGAACTTCTCGCCGGTGCCGACCTTGTGGATCGTGTCGACCGCGGCCTCGAGCGCGGCGAGGTTGGAGGGGCGGCGCTTGATCACCCGCACCGAGCTGTCGCCGCGGCCGATGCCGCAGATGACGCGGCCGCCGGTGATCTGGTTGAGGGTGGCGAAGGCACTGCCGACGACCATCGGGTCGCGGGTTACCGGGTTGGTCACGCAGGTGCCCCACTCGAGCTTGTCGTTCTCCGACTCGCCGATCAACCAGCCCATCAGGCCGTAGGCCTCCTGCCAGATGATGTGCGAGTCCCAGACCCAGATCTGGTCGAAGTTGGCGCGCTCAGCGGCGCGCAAAAGACCGAGGGACTTGGTGTGCGGGGCATCGCCCAAGCTGACGCCAAACTTCATCGCTGACTCCAATCTTCGGTGGGGTGACCGCAATCTAAAACCGGCCCGGAGCGGGCGATATGGCTAGGGGGAAGTAGATGCGGCCGTTCCCTTGTTGCACTGTTGCGCAAGGTGGGCGGCGGGATCCCATAGCGGCCGATCGGCCACCGCGAGCTTGGCGTCGACCTCGGCGAGGACGACGCCGTCCTGGTTCAGCGCCTCGCCCGCGAAGCTGACGATGCCGCCGCCCTCGAAGCGCGGCTTGTCCTCGAGCGCCCGCACCAACCAGCGGCAGATCACCGTGTCGCCTGGCCGGGTCGGGTGGCGGAAGCGGGCGCCCTGCTCGAGCAGGGCGACGATCGTCGAGCCGAGCACGTTGCCGAGGGCGCCGTCCATGATCCCGATGATCAGCGGCCCGTGGGCGATCCGGCCCCCGAACCGGCCGGCCTCGGCCTGCAGGGCGTTGATGTGGTTGGGGCCGGGGTCGTTGAAGACCGCGGCGCCCAGCAAGAGGTGCGCCTCGGTCACCGTCACCGTGTCCCAGAGCTCGTCGCCGACCGCCAGCTCCGAGTAGCGGCAGGCGGGGGTGCCGCAGCGGCTGACGGGCTCGCGCTCGCTCACCGGTCCGCCTCCCACTCGAGCCCGGGCAGGGCGCGCCGGGCCTGCCATTCGAGCTTCACCCGCGAGAGCTTGCCGGTCGCCGTGCGGGGCAGCTCGGAGACGATGCGGACATGGCGCGGGCGCTTGTAGCTCGCCATCCGCTCGCGCGACCAGGCGAGGATCTCGCGCTCCTCGAGCGCCCCGGGGGCGACCCTCACCCAGGCCATCGGCACCGAGCCCAGGCGCGGGTCGGGGACGCCGGTGACCGCCGCTTCGACGACCCCGTCGAGCTCCTCCAGCTGCGACTCGATCTCACGCGGGTAGGCGTTGAAGCCGCCGACCGTGAACATTTCGTCGGAGCGACCGGCGAAGTGCAGGTATCCCTCGGGGTCGAGCCAGCCGAGGTCGCCGGTGACCAACCACTCGCCGCGCCGCTTCGCCGCCGTCGCCTCGGGGTTGCCGAAGTAGCCGAGCATGCGGTTGTAGCCACGGGCGAGGATCTCGCCGGTTTCGCCGATCGGGACCGCCTCCTCGCTGCCGGAGCGGCAGACGCGCAGCTCGACCCCGGGGGTGGCGCGGCCGACCGAGGCGAGGCGCTGGGCCGGCGGCGCGTCGGTTGGCAGCTGGGTCAGGGTCGGCGCCTCGGTGCAGCCGTAGACGACCGAGATCGCCGGGCTGAGGCCGTCCTCGCGGTCGAGCACGGCGCGGCGCAGCCGTGCCGAGACCGCGGCGCCGGCGACCAGCGCGAGGCGCACGGCGCTCAGGTCGCGCCGCCGCCGCGCCTGCGAGACGACCGCCTCGCGCGCCATCGCCGGTACCGCGTAGAGCACGGTGGCGCGCTCGGCCTCGGCCAGGTTGAGCAGCCGCTCGGCGTCGTAGGGCTCGCCGTTGACCAGCGTCGCCCCCACCAGCGTCGCCTGCAGGACCCCCATGTGGAAACCGAAGACGTGGGCAAAGGGCACCGGGCAGAGGATCCGGTCGTCGGCGCTGAGCTCGGTCAGGCCGGCGGCAACCGTCGCGTTGCGGACCAGCACCCGGTGGCTGTGCAAGCAGCCCTTCGGCAGGCCGGTCGTGCCCGACGTGTAACAGACGACCGCCGGCGCGTCGGAGTCGCTCAGCGGCGGCGACGGCGACCCGCCCGGCAGGTGCCTGAGCGGGATCGAGCCCGGGACGGCGCTGGGCCCGGCGCTCAGCAGGTGGCGCAGCGCGGGCAATGGGCGCCCCTCGCCGTCGCGGGTGGCGGCCTCGACCATGCCGTCGTAGTCGATGCCGAGGAAGTTCGGCGCCCAGACCAGGGCGGCGGCGCCCGAGTCGGCGAGGATGTGGCGCAGATCGGCGGCCCGTAGCCGGGTGCCGGCCATCACCGCGACCGCGCCGAGCCGGGCGCAGGCGAAGAAGAGCGCCGCCCAGGCCGAGCCGTTGGGCAGCCAGAGCACGACCCGGTCGCCACGGCCGATGCCGAGGCCGGTGAGGCCGGCGGCGAGCGCGTCAGCCTCCTCCAGGAGCTCCCCGTAGGGCTGGCCCCGGGGGCCGTTGCGGAGGAACGTGTGGTCCGGCCGCGTCCGCGCCGCGTCCGCCAAGGCCGCGTAGATCGTCGACACGAGGCGAGCGTAGGAGCCGCCGGCGCCCCCTCGCTATGGCGCCAGTGGAGCGTGTTGTGTGCCGCCGATGCGCCAGACTCGCGCAGCTAGCCGGCGGCGGGGGCCGCTGGCGGCGGGCTGACGATGGCGCGCAGTTTGAGCGCCACGTGGCTGGTCAGCCGCGCCATCGGGTCCTCCAGGTCGATGCCCTGGATCTCGGCGATGCGGCGCAGCCGGTAGCGCAGCGAGTGCGGGTGCAGGAAGAGCGCCTTGGCGGCGTGACGGGTCACCCCGGAGCAGTCCAGGTAGGTCTCCAGCGTCTGCGCCAGGTAGGTGTGCTTGCGCCCGTCGTACTCCTCGAGGCGGCCGATCGTGCGCTCGATGTAGCGCTCGATCGCCTCGTCGTTGGTGATGTCGATCAGGGTCGCGATCAGCTGCACGTCCTCGAAGAAGGTGACCGAGCAGTCCTCGCCGAGGCGGCACATCGTCGCCGCCTGGCGAGAGTGGGCGAAGCCCTCCTGGACCTCACCGCCGGGGCAGGGGACCTCGGAGACGCCGAAGTGGAGCTCGACATCCTCGGCGCGGCCGCGCAGCTCCTCCTGGAAGGCGGTCACCCAGCGCTCGACCGAGTCGCGGCAGAGCGAGCGGTCACCGGCGGAGAGCAGGATCGCGGCGCTCTCCTCGACGACGCCGAAGAGGCCGCGCAGGCCGACCCGGGCGACGGCGCGGCGGCCGGCGGAGGTGATCGCGGCGGGCGCCGGCAGGCTGCCCTCGCCGGCCGGGCCGACGGCGACGACCGCCTGGTCCTCGGAGAGGTCGTGCCCGAGCAGGGCGGCCCGCTCGGCCAGCCCGGCGGCCTCGGCGTCGGCCGACATCAGGGCCTGCATCAGGTCGCCGTGCGAGCGCGCTTCGGCCTCGGCGACGCTGCGCTCGCGCAGCATCTCGGCGGCGACGATGCTGGCCGCCTCCTCGAGGATCAGGACGTGCTGCTCCTCGAGCGCCGAGTGGTCGAGGACGACGAGGGCACCGAGGACCTCGCCCCCGGCACAGACCCCGACGATGCGCCAGAAGCCGCTCTCGGAGGCGGGCGCCGGGCGGACGAAGCCGCCGCTCTGGCGCAGGCGCTCTAGGTCGCGGCCGAAGTCGGTGCCCTCGTGGCACTCCTCCCAGAGCTGCTCGGCGTCGTCGCGGCCCTCGGGTGCGTCGGCGCAGAGGCGAACGCCGAACTGGTTGACCATCGTGATCGGCACCGGCACCAGCTCGACCAGGACGTTCAGCAGAGTCTGCAGGCCGCTCCCTTCGAGCGCCGTCTCGGCCAGCCGGTTGTGGGCCTCGCGACTGCGCCGCATCGCGTCGTTCTGGACGCTGGTGCGCTCGAGCAGGGCCCGCAGCTGCTCGACTTGGTCGTGCTCGACCGCGTAGGCGCGGGCGGTCTCGATCGCCGCCGCGGCCCCCTCGGCGAGACGGACGAGGGCGCCCTCGTCGCGGTCGCCGAACTCGCGCGCCTCGCGCGCCTCGACCCCGAGCACGCCGAGCAGGCGGCCACTGCGGATCAGGGGCACCAGCAGGGCGCCGCGGATGTGGCCGGCGCAGACGTCGCCGAGGGTCGAGCGCTCGTCACGGGTGACGTCGCTGGTCCGCGCCGGCTGGCGGCTGGCGCCGACACGGCCGGCGAGGTTGGCGCCGAGCGGCGTCGAGAGCCGCTTCACCAGGGCCGCGTCGAGCCCGGCGTGCGCCTCGACCCGCAGGTATTCGGTCTCGTCGTCGAGCAGCAGCAAAGTGCTCATCTCGGTGTCGAGCAGCTCGCAGGCGGCGTCGACGGTGGTCGCCAGGATCTCCTTCAGGTCCAGCGTGCTGCCAAGGGCTTGCGAGACCTCCAGCAGCCGTGAGAGCTTCTCCGGGGAAAGGTCGTCGCGCCCGCGCTCCGGGGCGACGACCGTGCTCGTCGTCACGTCCCTCTCCTCCTCCTGATCGAACGTCCGTTCAACCTTGGGCCTATCGTATGCAGACCGCTGGTCCCGCGTCAAGTGCAAGCTCCCGTCCCCGATCAATCGCAGCTTTGTGGGGTCTATAGGCCCCACAATCCTTCATTAGATCCGCGCGCACCCGGACGCGCCGTCTCGGTAAGGATTGCCGCCGTGGGGTTCACGCGTGCGGAGTTGGAGGAGTACCGGGGCTGTGAGGTCGACGACCTCGTCGGGCCGGGGTTGAGGCTGCTGTTCGTGGGGATAAACCCGGGGCTTTGGACGGCGGCGGTCAACACGCACTTCGCGCATCCGGTCAACCGCTTCTATCCGGCGCTGACTAAGGCGGGCATAACCGGCTACGAGGTCGACCGGGCCGCTGGGATGACCGACGCCGATCGCGCGCACCTGGTGGAGCGGGGCATCGGGATCACCAATCTGGTCAAACGGGCCAGCGCGCGAGCCGCCGAGCTCTCGCGCGAGGAGTTGCGCGAGGGCGGCGAGCGGCTGCTGGAGTTCGTCGCCGAGCACCGACCCAAGGTCGTCGCGATCGCCGGCATCACCGCCTACCGCGACGCGTTCGGCGAGCGCGGCGCGGTCCTGGGCCGGCAGCCGGAGACGCTCGAGAGCGCGAGCCGCTGGTCCGGCGCGGCGCTCTGGGTTGTCCCCAACCCGAGTGGGCTAAACGCCCACGAGACCGTCGCGACGCTCGCCGCCGCCTACGCGGCGCCGGCCGCCGAGGCCGGCGTCATCCCTCGCTGACGCAGCCTGGGACGCCCCTCAGAAATCGTGACGCAGGCGGCGATTCCTAGGGCGCAGACGCCGAGCAGGCGAGCGGTCTCGTCGATCTGTGGGAGTCTCTGGGCCCATGCGGATCATTGAAGCGCTTGACATTGTCGGCGCTGGGCGTTTCCCGAAGACCAAGACTTGGAGGCGGGCGACGGCAGACGTAGAGACAGCGATAAGCAAGGCGGACTGGCCGCTTGGCTCCGGAAGCTTCTCTCTAAACCCGGAGCCGACGATCAACAGGAAAGGCCGACCGGATCGCCATCCAAATGGCGTGGTGCCGATCAAGGTGCCGATGATCCGGCACCTTGAGTCATGCGGTTGGGAAACGGAGTCTCTGCCCGAGCTACCCGTCGGCTTCGAGGGCCGCGATGTTCTCACGACCGGCGATCTTGATGCCCTGCTATTCGATCGAGATCGCTATGTCGGCTTCGAGTGGGAGACTGGAAATGTCTCGTCGACGCATCGCGCGATCAACAAGTTGCTTGACGGCGTTACTCGAGGGACGTTGAGTGGAGGCATTCTGGTTCTTGCGATGCGAGCTACTCAGCGCTACTTGACTGACCGAGTCGGGAACTTTGAGGAGGTCGCCCCATACTTCGAATTATGGAGTCGCTATCCGGTTCCAGATGGTGCCTTGCGGGTTTACGGAGTTGGCCACGACGAGCTCGATCCGTCAGTGCCCCATATACCGAAGGGTAAAGACGGGCGTGCACTCAGCTAAGCCGCGATGCGCTTGGCAGGTTCAATCCAATCACTGTTCGGGTGGCGATGAAGCTCTGCCTCGCGAAGCCGCTCGATGATTACGTCGCAATTCTCGATCTCTGAGCCGATCCAGTAGCGAGCATGCTGCTCTGCAACATCGAACGTCGTGCCGCTCCCGCCGAATGGGTCCAGCACGATCTCTCCCTCGTTGGTAGAGAGGTGGACTATCCGCTCAAGGATCTTGGTTGAGAGCTGGTTAGCGCTGCGCTTCTTACTCTTGAACTTCCAGTGGCGAACCGGAGGGACATCGGTCCAGACATCGGTCAGATTGACTCCATCCGGGTTCATTGCTCCCCGATGGCCACCGTAGTCCTTGATCTCACCGCCGCAGTGTCGACAGGTCTCGATGGGCGTGCGAATCTTTCGGAACGTCTTGGGCTTTCCCTTGGAGTAATAGAGGAGGCTGTAGTGAGCTGGGTAAAGCCTTCCTGGGATCGGTAATCCGGCCTTGATGCTAATTGCAATCCAGTGGCGGAAGTCGAGTCCTCGAGACATGAGGTGGGCACCGAACAAAATGTTCCAGCGAGGAAGGTTGTAGAGGAAAAATGAGCCGCCTGGCTTGAGGATGCGGACGCACTCATCGAGCCAGGTTTTCCCCCAGTTCACGTACTCGTCCTCGGTGATCTCATCGTTTACTCGAGGCCCATAGACCTTGCCCAGGTTGAATGGGGGATCTGCAAACACCGTATCGACCGATTCGTCGCTGACCCGGGTCAAGAAATCGGTGCAGTCCTCGTTGAAGAGCGCCCCATAACGGGTCGTGAGCGCGGGCTTTCGTCCCGGACCAGAGACGACGTTTGACGGATCAAAAGGGGGGAGGACTGTCATTGGCTTCTGACGCATTATGGGCTCCTTCGCACAAGCTATCTTCGAGGCCAGTCGACTTCAGTGGCCGCACTATCAATACGAACACTAGTTCGATGATCGGCCAGATCGTAAGCCCCTGGGTGGGCGACCGGCGACGCAGGGCGGAATCAGCGAAGAGCGACCTCAGGACTCGCTGACGCAGCCGGCGATTCCTAGGGCGCAGACGCCTAGGAGGCGGGCGGTCTCGTCGATCGAGTGGCGACCGCCGGGCTGCCACCAGTCGACGACGCCGGTGCTCATCGTCAGGATCGCGATCGAGGCGATCGGGACGTCGAGGTCGGCGGAGAAGCAGCCGCTGGCGATGCCGGCCGTGAGCACCTCGCGGAAGCGGTGCTCGTAGCGGTCGCGGCGGGCGACCATCGCCTTGCGGTCGGCCGGCAGCAGCGCCCGCAGCTCGCCGTCGGCGACCCGGGCGGCGGCCGGGTCGGTCAGGTGGGCGCGAACGTGGCGGTCGACCAGCTCGCGCAGCTGCTCGGCCGGATCGGTTCCGGCGTCGTCGACCTCGGCGATGCCCTGCTCGAGCCGCCCCTGGGCGACGTCCATGATCGCCAGCAGGACGTCGTACTTGCTGCGGAAGTAGTAGTAGAACCCGCTCAGCGGCAGTTCCGCCCGGTCGGCGAGTTCGCGCATCGTCGCCGCCGCGTAGCCGCGCTCGGCGAAGAGCTCGGTGCTGGTGTTGAGCACGAGGTCGAGCGTGGTCGAGCCGCGCTCGGAGACCGGCGCCGGGCGCGACCGCTTGCTCGCCGGGCGGCCCATCAGCCTCCCTCCCCCACCCCGACCGGCTCGGGCCGGACCAGCCCGGCGCGGCGCGGCAGGCCGGCCTCGCGGGCCGCCGGGTTGCTCGGCTCGCGCAGCGGCGGCGCCCCGAAGGAGCGGGCGCGCTGGCGCGGGTCGGGCTCGCCGTAGAGCGTCGTGCGCTGGCGCGGCCGCCTACCCGCGGTGCGGATCAGCCGCTCCATCCCCTCCGGCCGCAGCTCCTGGCCGTGGGCGGCGCCGGCGGCGCGCGAGATCGACTCGTTCATCAGCGTCCCACCGAGGTCATTGGCACCGGCGGCGAGGGCCAGCGCCGCGCCGCGCTCGCCGAGCTTGGTCCAGGATGCCTGCACATTGGTGATCAGCGGGTGCAGCGCCAACCGGGCGACAGCGTGGACCAGCAGCGACTCCTCCAGGGTCGGTCCGTGGCGGGCGCGGCCGCGCCGGGCGATCGGCGCCTCCATATGGACGAAGGGCAGCGGCACGAACTCGGTGAACCCGCCCCCCTCGGCCTGGATCCGGCGCACGGCGAGCAGGTGGCGGGCCCAGTTGCGGGGGCTGTCGACGTGTCCGAACATGATCGTGCTGGTGCTGCGCAGGCCGACCTGATGCGCGCTGCGCATCACCTGCCCCCACTGCTCGGTGCTGATCTTGTCTGGGCACAAGACACGCCTCACCTCGTCATCGAGGATCTCCGCCGCCGTCCCAGGCAATGTACCCAGACCGGCCGCGCGCAAGCGGGTCAGGTACTCGTCCAGCGACAGGCCGAGCGTCGTCGCTCCCTGCCAGACCTCGAGCGGCGAGAAGGCGTGGATGTGGAGCTCGGGCAACTCGGCCCGGATCGCCTCCACGGTGCCGAGGTAGAACTCGCCGTCGAAGCCCGGGTGGATGCCGCCCTGCAGGCAGACCTCGGTGGCACCCCGCTGCCAGGCCTCGCGCGCCCGCCGCACGATCTCCTCGGGCGGCACCAGGTAGGGCGCGCCGCGCAGGTTGGCGGCCAGCTTCCCCTTCGAGAAGGCGCAGAAGCCGCAGCGGAAGTAACAGACGTTGGTGTAGTTGATGTTGCGCGTGACGACGTAGGTGACCTCGTCGCCGCAGACCTCGCGGCGCAGCTCATCGGCCGCCGCCAGGACGTGGCCTAGGTCGGCGCCGCGGGCGCTGGCCAGGGCGGTGAGCATCTCCTCCTCGGGCTCGGTGCCCTCGCGCAGCGCCGCCAGCGCCTCGCCGACCGGGCCGCCGGGGGGCCGCTCGGCGCGCCGTCCCGGGAAGGCCGCCGGCGGCGGCCCGGGGGCGCCCGCGTGCCACTCCCAGCGCCGCGCGTAGCCGAGCGAGTCGGCGGCGGCGCGCACCGCCGGCGCCACCTGCTCGGCGCACCAGCGCTCGGGCTCGCGGGCGTAGCGCGGGTAGAGGGTGAGGCGCGGCAGCAGGTCGAGGCCGCGCTCGGCGCTCACCCGCTCGAGGCGCTCCAGCGCCGGCCAGGGCGCCTCCGGGTTGACGTGGTCGACGGTGACCGGCGAGACCCCGCCCCAGTCGTCGATCCCGGCGTCGAGCAGCTCGCCAAGCCGGTCGCCGCTGAGGTTGGGCGGCGCCTGCAGGCTGATACCCGGGCCGAGCAGCAGGCGGGCGGCGGCGATCGTCCAGAGCAGCTCCTCGGTGGGCGGCTCGGGCGCGTCCGCCATCAGGGTGCCCGGCTTGGCGCAGAAGTTCTGCACGATCACCTCCTGCAGGTGGCCGTGGCGCTCGTGCAGGAGGCGCAGCTGCAGGATCGACTCGAGCCGCTCGAAGCGGGTCTCACCGATCCCGATCAGGATCCCCGAGGTGAAGGGGACGCCGAGCCGGCCGGCGCCGCCGATCGTCGCCAGCCGCGCCCGCGGCCGCTTGTCGGGCGAGCCGTGGTGCGCCATCCCGGGCAGGAGCAGGCGCTCCGAGGAGCTCTCCAGCATGATCCCGAGCGAGGCCCCGACCCGGCGCAGGCGGCGCAGGTCCTGGGCGTCGACGACGCCGGGGTTGAGGTGGGGCAGCAGGCCGGTCTCGCGCAGCACGGCGGCGGCGGCCCGCTCGAGGTACTCGATCGTGGTCGCGCAGCCGAGCTCGGCGAGCTCCTCGCGCGCCTGCCGGTAGCGCAGCTCGGGCTTGTCGCCGAGCGTGAAGAGGGCCTCGCGGCAGCCGGCGGCGCGACCCCGCTCCGCCACCTCGAGCACCTCCTCGATGCTCATGTAGGCGCGCTGGCCGGGGCTCGGCGGGCGGGCGAAGGTGCAGTAGTGGCAGACGTCGCGGCAGAGCGTCGTCAGCGGCACGAAGACGTTCGGCGAGTAGGTGATAGCGCTGCCGGTGCCACGCTCGCGCACGCTCCGCGCGACCGCCATCAGCTCCTCCAGGGCGTCGCCGCGGACGCCGATCAGCGGGGCCGCGTCGCGCACCCCGAGCGACTCGCCGCGCCGGGCGGCCTCGAGCACGCCGCGCAGGCGACCCCCAGGCTGCTGCCGCGCCGGCCTCATGCCGGCGCCGAGGCCCATGCCCGGCCGATCACCCCTTCCGCGTTCTCGTGCGTGTAGGCGGCGAGCGCCGCGGGCGGCAGCTCGAGCAGCGGCAGCTCCTCGACCAGCCGCTCGTAGCTCAGCATCGGCCAGTCGGTCGCCAGCATCACCCGGTCGCGGACCTGGGTCCGCATCCAGTGCGGCAGCGGCTGCCAGCCGCCGCGCGGGTCGGCCAGGTACTTGGGCGCGATCGCGCCGAACTCGAGGTAGACGTTGCGGTGCTTCCAGGCGATCGCCAGCGACTCCATCACCCAGGGCCAGCCGCCGTGGTTGCAGACCAGGACGAGATCGGGGAAGTCACAGGCGACCTGGTCGACCCAGAGCGGCCGGCCGTAGTCGATCGGGCCGTGCGGGGTGAAGTTGATCCCGGTGTGGAGCGTGACCGGCAGGCCGCGCTCGCGGCAGTAGGCGTAGAGCGGGTAGCAACGGCGGTCGGTCGGCAGCAGGCCGAGGAAGCCCGGCTGGATCACGAGGCCGCGCAGACCGAGCGTGTCGTGCGCCCATTCGAGCTCGGCGAGGGCGTCGGGCTCGCGCGGGTCGACCCCGGCGATGCCGCCGAGGAAGAGGTCGGGGCGGCGGCCGGTGAGCTCGGCGACGCGTTCGTTCCAGTAGCGCGAGCGGCCGCTTTCCTCGAACTCGGCCTGCATGATGCCGCGCACGCCGAAGCGCTCCATTTCCTCGGTCAGCGCCTCGAACGGGGTGTTGAAGCGCTCCCGCATCCCGTAGATCTCGTCGTAGCGCCCCAGCATCGGGCCCAGCTCGACCACCGGGTCGGTGTCGGTGTCGCGCACCGGTGGCTTGATCCTGAAATCGATCAACTGGCCCATATGTGAGTCCTCCTGTCCATGTGTGTCTGTTTTCAGCTCGCCGCCCTCGCGGCCGGGTGGTTGAGGTCGCGCGGCACGAGGCGGTCGAGGGCGACCGCGAGCAGGACGCCGAGCAAGAGCGGGTTGGCGACCAGCCGCGCCTCGGCGGAGAGCTGGTCGCCGACGAGCAGCCAGGCGAGCGTCGGGACGACCGCCGGGGCGACGACCAGCCAGCGGCGGCGCGGTTCGAAGCCGGCGGCCTGGCGCAGGCCCTGGTCGACGACGAGGCCGAGGACGACGGCCAGCAGCGCCGCCGAGACGGCGACCGGGATGCGGGCGAGCAGGTCGACCGCCGGCCCGACGAAGGCGAGGGCGAAGATCGCCGCGGCGGCGAAGCCGAGGGCGCGCGGGCGGGGGTTGCCGATCATCCGCACGACCCCGGCCGAGTCGAGGCGCGGGACGTTGCCGAGCAGGTTGCCGAAGCAGGCGGTGGCAGCCCCGGCGCCACCGTGGGTGAGCAGCGCCCGGCGGCCGGCGCCGGGGCCGGGCGGCGCCTCGCGGGCGCCGGCCATCGCGTCGATCGAGGCCATCGTGTTGAGCGAGGCGAGGACGCCGGCGATCAGGAAGGGGATGGCGATCGAGAAGCTGAGCTCCGGCGCGCCCCAGGGGAAGACGTCCGGCACCCCCCAGCCCGAGGAGGACCCGGCGCCGGGGAAGCCGGCGAGCAGGAAGTAGGTGAGGGTGCCGAGCAGGAGCGCGGCGAGCAGGCCGTAGGGGCGCAGGGCGGAGACCCGCTGGCTGCCGAGCGCGACGGCGACGACGACCGCGGCCGCGGTCCAGGCGGCGACGGTCCCCAGCGGGTGCTCGGCGCTGTGGCCGATCGCCCGCTCGACGGTCGCCGGGACGACCGCGATGACGACGATCAGCAGGAAGGCGACCAGCACCGGCGGCGTGAAGAGGCGACGCAGGGGGCGGTCGGCACCGGCCAGGCCGAGGACGAGGACGAGGACGCCCGCGGCCAGCAGGCCGCCCGTCACCTGGGCCGGATGGGCGGCGCCGCCGGCGGCGCCGAGCACCGCGACGGCGCCGAGGTAAGTGCTCGCCGGGCCCTCGAAGATCGGCATCCGGTAGCCGAGGCAGACCTGGGCGAGCGTGGTGATTCCAACCGCCAGCAGCGCGGCGAGGATCAGCGTGCGCACGTCCTCGGCCGGCACCCCGGCGAGGCTGCCGGCGACCAGCCAGAAGCCGAACGAGGGCGGCACGATGACGACCACCCAGAGCAGGGCGGCGAGCAGATCACGGCGCAGGAGCGACCCGGTCAAGCGTCGATTGCCCCGTAGACGTCGGGGCGCCGGTCGCGGAAGAAGCCCCAGTCCTCACGCAGGCGGCGGCTGCGCTCGGTGTCGATCTCGGCGTGGACGATCGCCTCGCCCTCGTCGCCGGCGCTGGCGACGACCTCGCCGTCGGGGGCCGAGAAGAGCGAGGAGCCCCAGAACTCGGCCTCAGAGCCGTCCTCGTCGCGGCCGACCCGGTTGACGCCGCCGACCCAGAGCAGGTTGGCGATCGCGTGGCCGCGCAGCTCGACGTCCCAGAGCTCGCGACCGGCGCCGGTCGCGGTCGGGACGAAGATCACGTCGGCGCCGCCGAGGGCGAGGCTGCGCGGCCCCTCGGGGAAGTGGCGCTCGTAACAGATCGTCACCCCGACCTTGACCCCGAGCTCGGTCTCGAAGACCGGGTAGCCGAGGTCGCCGGGCTCGAAGTAGTACTTCTCCATTCCCATCATCGACTCCATGCGGACGTCGGGAATGCTGTTCTTGCGATAGCGGCCGGCGATCTCCCCGGCCGGGTCGATGAAGACCGCGGTGTTGAAGCGCCGCCCGTCCTCGGTCAGCTCGTAGAGCGGGTAGACGACATAGGCACCGGCCTCGGCCGCGGCCGCCGCGATCGCCTGCGTCGCCGGCCCGGGAACCGGTTCCGCCCACTCGCGGTGGTCGGGGTTCTCGACGTAGGCCGGGTAGATGCTGGTCGCCAGCTCCGGCAGGCAGATGATCTGGGCGCCCTCGGCCGCCGCCTGGCGGACGAGCTCGGCCCCGCGCCGCACGTTCTCCTCGCGGTCGCGGCCGAAGCGCATCTGGACCAGCGCGCAGCGCGCCTTCACAGCTCCGCCCTCCGCTCCGCGTCGGCGACGTCGGTGCCCAGGTAGGAGGCGATCACGCGCGCGTCGTGGCGGATCTCCTCCGGCTTGCCGTGGGCGAGCAACTGGCCCTCGTTGAGGACGAAGATGCGCTCGGTCCCGCGCATGATCAGCCGCAGGTCGTGGTCGATGACCAGGAGCCCGCAGCCGAGCTTCTCGCGCAGGCCGAGCAGCAGCTCCAGCAGCTGGTCGGACTCGGCCTCGTTGAGCCCCGCGGCGGGCTCGTCGAGGAGGACGAAGTCGGGCCGCCCGGCGATCGCCCGGGCCAGCTCGACCCGGCGCTGCAACCCGTAGGAGAGGTTGATCGCCATCGTCCCCGCGAGCTCCTCGATGTCGAGCAGCGCGAGCGCCTCGCGGGCCGCCGAGCGGCGGCGGCCGACCCCCCGCGTCGCGGGGCAGGAGGCGGCCGCTACCTCGACGTTCTCGAGCACCGTCATCTCCTCGAAGAGCCGGATCGTCTGGAAGGTCCGCGCGATGCCGCAACGGGCCACCCGGTGCGAGGGTCGCCGGGCCCAGGACAGCTCACCGACCGAGACGGTGCCGGAGGTCGGGGCGATGACCCCCGAGATCACGTTGACCAGCGTCGTCTTGCCGGATCCGTTGGGGCCGATCACCCCGACGATCTCGCCCCTGCCGACGTCAATGCTGACGTCGGCGAGGGCGTGAACTCCGGCAAAGCTCTTGCTGACCGATTCGGTTGCCAGTCGCATCTCTCTTCTCCTCTGCTCCTAGCCCCCTTCGACCGCGTCGGGGATGAACCGCGTCTCGAATTCGAATTCCTTTTTCGGGACGTTGGTCTTGAGGACGACCACGTCCTGCTTCGGAATCCCACCCTGGCCTTTGTAGGTGATGTCGCCCGTCGGGCAGGGGGTGTTTTCGAGGTTCGCGACCCCGTCGCGGACGGCGACCGGATCGGTCGAGCCGGCGGCGAGGACACCGGCGTCGATCACGCAGGCGGCGTTGCCGCCGAGCGCCGCGATCACCGTTCCCGGCGGTTCGCCGTACTTCGCTTCGAACTCTTCGTTCCAGGCCTGCAGCGATTTCCCGGCCGGGTCGTCGCTGGGGTAGCCGAACGTCATCACGTTGAGGTTTTCGGCCGCGGAGCCGGCGCTGAAGGTCTCACTGCCCTCCTGGCCGTCGCCGCCGATCACCGGCCCGCTGTAGCCGGCCGCCCTCAGGTTTTTCAGGAACGTCACCGACGCCGGCAGGAAGATCGACGTGATCACCACTTCCGGGTTGGCGTTGGCGATCGCCGTCGCCTGCGTCGTGTAACGCGGCTGGTCGAGGGAGAATTCTTCGGTGCCGAGGACGTTGCCGCCGATCTCTTCGAACCGTTCGGTCGCGGCAGTCATCATCGACTCCGTGTATTCGATGTCAGGCGAGGTCAGGATGTAGGCGTCTTCGTAGCCCTGTTTCTGGGCGAACTCGGCCATCCCCTGGCCCTCGACTTCGGTCCCGTAGACGTTCATGAACTGGAAGTCACCGACCTGCAGCGGCAGCCCGGCACCCGAGCCGCAGCTGTTGAGGACGGGGATTTCGTTCTGCTGCGCCAGCTGCGAGGCGGGCAGCGAGGCATCCGCGTCGCAGGCGGTGATCAGGAACTGGGCTCCTTCGTCGATCAGTTCCTGGGCGACGACCCCGCCGGTCGAGGGATCGCTTTTCGCGTCCTTGATCGTCAGGTTGATTTTGACTTTGCCGTCGATGCCGCCTTCTTCGTTGATCTGGTCGACGCTCATCTGCAGGCCTTTGATGAAGGGCTGCTCGAAGATCGCCAGGCGCCCGGTCTGGCTGGCCGCGTAGCCGACCTCGAAGGTGCCGCCTTCTTCGAGGCTGGCGCTGCCGCCGCCGCCACCGCCACCGTCGTCGTCATCTCCCCCGCCACAGCCGACGACGATTGCCGCGATCACGGCAAAGGTCGCGAGCGCCAGCAGCTTGAACCGCCCTCGTTCGGTTTTCCTCATTTACCTATCTCCTCTCGTAACCCGTGTTGACGATCTGACTTGGTTTGCCTCTCGACTCCGACCGCGAGCGCCAGCGGCGCATGCCGCGTAACAGCAGCTCGTCCAGCTCCCATCTCCCCAGCAGCCCCCCCGGGCGCAGGATCACCGTCGCCAGCACGAGCAGACCGAGCACCAGGGTGGTCAACCCGAAGGCGCTGTCGACCTGGATCGGGCCGAGCACGAAGCCGCTCTCACCGCGGCGCAGGAACTCGGAGACGACGCTGACCCCAGCGGCGCCGACGACCGCGCCGGAGACGCTGCTGCCGCCGACGATCACCATCACGATCAGCGTGAAGGTGAGCGTGACGTAGAACTGCTGGGGAGCGAAGGCGAGGATCAGGTGGGCATAGAGGGCACCGCTGACCGCGGCCATCGCGGCGCTCAGCACCCAGGCGTACCAGCGCGCCCGTTTGACGTCGACGCCGACCGCGGAGCTGGCCAGCTCGTCGGTGCGGCTGGCGCGCAGGCGTAAGCCGACGCCCGACTCGCGGAAGAGGCGGGCGACCGTGATGCAGACGACGGCCCAGCCCAGCGCCCACCACACGGTCGTGTACTCGGGCACGCCGAAGAAGGTTTTGGGCCCGCGGGTGACCTCACCCCAGTTGCCGAGCACGACGCGGACGATGATCAGCAGGCTGAGCGTGGCGATCGCCGCCGCGGCGCCGCTCATCCGCACGAAGACGATGCCGACGATCGCCGCGAAGAGGGCGACGAAGGCGATCGTCACCAGGGTCGCCGGCAGGAAGCTGAGGTGGGCCTCGAGCAGGAAGCCGGGCGCGTCGGGGATCGCCGACGCCGTTTCCTTGATTTTCGGCGGCGTCGTCAGCAGCGCCGAGCAGTAGGCGCCGAGGCCGACGAAGGCGACGTGGCCGAAGCTGATCACGCCCGAGTTGCCGATGAAGGTCTGCAGGCCGACGACGGCGACGAGGTTGATCAGGAAGGTGAGGGCGACGCGCTGGTCGGTCGCCGAGCCCGCGCCCTGGACCCAGACGATCGCCAGGGTCAGCAGCAGCGAGACGAAGATGGCGCCGCAGAGCCCGCGCAGGTACCAGCGCTCGCCGATCCAGGCCGCCGCTCGCGCCCCGCGTGCCGCCGGCGCGCCCACCGAGTCCGACTCGCTCACGCCCTTTCCACCGCCACCGAGCGCGCCGCCATCAGGCCGTAGGGCCGGGCGAGCAGGACGAGGATGACGAGGCCGAAGACGATCGCCTGGGTGAAGGGCCGCAGGCTGTCGGGCAGGACGAGCTGGCAGAAGACCTCGAGCGCGGCCAGGGTGAAGCCGCCGAGGACGGCGCCGGGGAGGCTGCCGAGGCCGCCGATCACGGCCGCGATGAAGCCGCCGAGCAGTGGGATGAAGCCGGTTTCGGGGCCGACCAGCGAGGCGGTCGCGAGGAAGAAGAAGGCGGCGACGCCGGCGAGCAGGCCGGAGACGGCGAAGGCGGCGCGGATCACGCCGTTGGCGCGGATGCCCATCAGCCGCGTCATCTCGAAGTCCTCGGCCGCCGAGCGCAGGGCGAGCCCGTAGACGGAGCGGCGCAGGAAGAGGAGCACGCCGGCAAGGACGGCGGCGGTCACCACCCAGGTGGCGACGTCGAGCCAGAGCACGGTGACGCCGCCGACCTCGAAGTTGGAGCTGGTCCAGGCCGGGAACTCGATCGTTTCGGGTCTGGCCCCGACGGTGAGCAGGAAGATGTTCTGGATCACGATGCTGAGTGCCAGCGAGCCGAGCAGCAGGCCGGCGACCGGGGCCGAGCGCAGGGGCCGGAAGACGACGCGCTCCATCAGCACCGCGGCCACCATCGCGGCCAGCACGGCGAGCGGGATGATCAGCGCCCAGGGCACGCCCATCCCGACCAGCAGCACCATCGTGTAGCCGGAGATCGTGATCAGCTCGCCGTGGGCGAAGTTGATCAGGCCGAGGATGCTGAAGACGACCGCGATCCCGAGCGCCAGCAGGGCGTAGATGCCGCCCAGCGTCAGCCAGTTGATCAGCTGCTGGAAGACTTCGGTCACGTCGCCACTCCCAGGCCGAGGTAGGCGTCCTCGACCTCGGACCCTTCGCGCAGCTCGTCGGCGTCGCCGGAGACCTGGACGCTGCCGGTCGAGAGCACGTAGCCGCGGCTGGCGATCTCCAGCGCCCGGTCGACGTTCTGCTCGACCAGGACGATCGTGATCCCGCCCTCGCGCAGGCGCTCGATCAGGGCGAAGACGTCGGAGACGATGATCGGCGCCAGGCCGAGCGAGGGCTCGTCGAGGAGCAGCAGGCGCGGGGCGCTCATCAGCGCCCGGCCGATCGCCAGCATCTGCTGCTCGCCGCCGGAGAGCAGGCCGGCGAAGTCGTGGCGCTTGCGCCCGACCACGGGGAACAGCTCGACCACCTCTTCCATCCGCTCGCCGACGGCAGACTGGCCCTTGCGGCCGGCGCCGAGGCGCAGGTTCTCCTCGACCGTGAGCTTGCCGAAGATGCGCCGCCCCTCGGGGCTGAGGGCGATGCCGCGCTCGACGATCGACTCCGGCGAGCGGCCGGCGATGTCCTCACCCTCGAAGAGGATCTGGCCGTCGCAGGGGACCAGCCCCATCACCGTGTTGAGGCAGGTGGTCTTGCCGGCGCCGTTGGCGCCGAGGATGGTGACGATCTCACCCGGCATCACGTCGAGCGAGACGTCGCGGATGGCCACAGTGGCGCCGTAGCGAGCGGTGACTCCGCGCAAGCTGAGGACGGCGCCATCCTGCGGCCGCTGCGTCCTCGAACCCATGCCAGCAAGCTTCGACCTGGCCGGCGCGGGGAGCTATGGCGAGGGTGGCGCAGGTGCCGAGCCGGGTTTGCTCCACTGTGGTGGCAGCCCCGCGCGGGGGGCCGGGGATACCTTCGCCACAGTGTCCGCCTCAGCCACCTTGCGGGTCTTCATGTCACAGCAGGACGTCCATTACAGCGGCGGCCTGGTCGACGGCGCCCGCATCCTCGGCCTCTTCGGCGACGCCGGCACGGCGCTGCTGCTGGAGGTCGACGGCCTCGAGGGACTGCTCGCCGCCTACGAGGAGGTCCAGTTCCACCGCGCCGTCTTCGCCGGCGACACGGTCGAGGTCATCGCCCGCCTCGAGTCCTCGGGCCGGCGCTCGCGCCGGATCCGGTTCGAGGCCAGCGTCGGTGGCGAGCCGGTCTGCACCGCTTCCGCGATCGCCGTGGCCAAGCCACTGGCGGGCAGGAAGGCGGAGCAGGAGTGACGCCCCGCACCCCCTACGACAGCTGGCGAGCCTTCTGATGACCCCGCCGGCGCCTCCCCCCCAGCCCGCCGCCGCCCTCCCCGAGGGCGCGGCGGGCGCCGGCGGGGATCTGCGCACGCTCAGCGCCGGCCACTCCGTCTCCGCCCTCGCCAGCGGCGGGATCGGCTGGATCGTGCTCCATGCCGAGAAGGTCCACGTGCTGACCGAGTCCTTCCCCGGCGACCTCGAGCAGGCGGTCGCGGCGGTCGCCGACGACGACGCCGTGCGCGCCGCCGTCATCGCCGGCACCTCGCGCGTCTTCTGCGCCGGCGCCGACCTCTCGCTGGCCGAGCGCCTGCGGGGACCCGCCTTCGGGCGCTGGTGGCTGAGCGCCCACCACGACGCCCTCGCCTCGCTCGCCGAGCTGCACAAGCCGCTGGTCGCCGCGGTCAACGGCGCCGCCGCCGGCGCCGGCTGCAACCTGGCGCTCGCCGCCGACGTCGCGATCGCCGCCGAGAGCGCCAACTTCTCGCAGGCCTTCATCCGCATCGGCCTCGCCACCGACATGGGCAGCATCGGCCTGCTGCCGCGGCGGGTCGGGTTCCAGCGCGCCCGCGAGCTGATGCACAGCGGCCGCACCGTCGACTCCGCCGAGGCGCTGGCGATCGGCATGGTCGACGAGGTGGTCGCGCCGGAGCGGCTCGTCGCCGTCGCGCGCGAGCGGGCCGAGCGGCTCGCCGCCGGGCCGCCGCTCGCCTTCGCCGCGGTCAAAGCCGGCATGGACCAGGGCGCCCACCTCGGCCTGCGCGAGAGCCTCGACCTCGAACTCGAGCTGCAGGTCGGCGTCCTCGCCAGCGAGGACTTCGCCGAGGGCGCGAGCGCCTTCCTCGAGAAGCGCGACCCCCGCTACACGGGCGGGTAGATCCCGATCGCGGGCGACGGCCGCGACATCGTCTCGCTGCTCGCCCGCGCCGCCGAGCGCCACCCGGAGCTGGCGGCGATCGTCTTCGAGGACGGCGTCTCGGTCAGCCGCCGCGAGCTGCGCGACGCGGTCGCGAGCTTCGGCGGCTGGCTGGCCGAGCGGATCGAGCCCGGCGACCGGGTCGCGGTCGCGCTCGAGAACCGGGTCGAGTACATGGTCGCCTGGCTGGCGAGCGCCGCTGCCGGCGGCGTCCTCGTCTCGCTCAACCACGGCGCCGGCGAGCACGACGCCGGCCACGTCCTGCGCGACTCGCGCGCCCGCGTCGCGATCGCCGGCGAGAAGACCCGCGATCTGGTCGAGCTCCTCCGCCCCGAGTGCCCGGACCTCGAGCACTTGGTCACGGTCGGCGACGGCGAGCCCGGCGGGTTGGCGGAGTGGGCCGGCGCGGCGCCACTCGACCTCGACGCCATCCAGGTCGACCCCGAGGCGATCACCAACGTCTATTACACCTCCGGCACGACCGGGCCGCCGAAGGGCTGCATGCTCGGCCACGACTTCTGGCTGCGCTTCATCGACGTCTACCAGGAGCTCTACGGGCTCGGCCGCGACGACCGCCTGCTCTGCTGCCTGCAGTTCTTCTACAACGACCCCTCCTGGCAGCTGCTGCTCTCGCTCGAGGCGGGGACGACGCTGGTGGCGATGCGCCGCTTCAGCGTCTCCCGCTTCTGGGACGTCGTCCGCGAGCACGACGTCACCCAGCTCTTCGCGATCGCCTCGATCCCGAGCCTCTTGATGACTGCCCCGCCGGGCCGGCGCGACCGCGAGCACAAGGTCCGCTTCGCGCTCCAGATCGGCGTGCCGGCGAGCCTGCACGCGGCGCTCGAGCGGCGCTGGGGCTTCCCCTGGGTCGAGGGCTACGGGCTGACCGAGACCGGCCTCGTCGTCTCGATGCCGCTCGAGCGGGCACCGGGGATGGTCGGCTCGGGCTCGATCGGGCTGCCCTGCCCCGGGGTCGAGGTCCGGCTCGCCGACCCCGACGGCGGCGAGGTCGCGACCGGCGAGCCCGGCGAGATCCTGATCCGCGCCCCCGGCATGATGCGCGGCTACCTCGACCGCCCCGAGGCGAGCGCCGAGGCCCTGCGCGGGGGCTGGCTGCACAGCGGCGACCTCGCCCGCGCCGACGAGCGGGGGTTCCTCTACTTCCTCGGCCGCCGCAAGGACGTCGTCCGCCGCAACGGCGAGAACATCGCCGCGGCCGAGATCGAGGAGGTGATCCGCGCCCACCCGGCGGTCGAGGAGGTCGCCGTCCTCCCCGTCCCCGACGAGCTGCGCGGCGAGGAGATCAAGGCCCACGTGGCGCCGCTCGCCGGGACAGAGCTCAGCCCCGAGCAGATCGTCGAGCACTGCCGCCCGCGGCTTTCCGCCCACAAGCTGCCCCGCTACGTCGAGCTGCGCCACCGCCCCTTCCCCCGCACCCCCTCGATGCGGGTCGCCAAGGCGGCCCTGCGGGCCGAGGATCCGGACCCGGTCGCGACCGCCTGGGACCGCGAGCGCGCCGGGGAAGGGTGAGGGTAGGAATGCGCAACTGTGGGGTAATCGGAGGGTCGGCTTTGCTTGGCCTTTGCCAAATCCACGCCCCCTGGCGACACCTAGGCTTCCCGTGATGGACGCCGAGATGAAGCTCAGCCTGATCCAGATGAACAGTCCCGACGATCGGGACGCGAACCTGGCCAAGGCCTGCGAGCGGATCGACGAGGCGGCGGAGACGGAGAGCCCGGACCTGATCGTCCTGCCGGAGTTCTTCAACACCCTCTACTTCGCCCAGTATCGCGACTACGCCTACATCGACATGGCCGAGCCCGACGACGGGCCGACGATCAAGGCGGTAGCCGAGCGGGCGCGCAAGCACAACTGTCACATCGTCGCCACGATCTACGAGCTGGAGTCGGCCGGCATCTACTACGACACGGCGATCGTGATCGACCCCGAGGGCGAGATCGTCGGCAAGTACCGCAAGGTCCAGCCCGCCGCCGTGCAGAGCCTGGAGAAGATCTTCTTCCGCTACGGCGCCCACTTCCCCGTCTTCCGAATCGGCGAGTGGCGACTGGGGATCAACATCTGTTACGACACCCTCTTCCCGGAGTCGGCGCGCTGCGCGGCGCTCAACGGCGCCGACCTGATCGTCGTCCCCTTCGCGGCCCCACCGCAGATGCTGTGGCGCGACATCATGCGCACCCGCGCCTTCGACAACGGCGTTTGGTTCGCGCCCTGCAACAAGGTCGGCACCGAGGGCGAGTGGACCTTCCTCGGCACCAGCATGATCGTCGACCCCTACGGCGAGGTCGTCGCCGAGGCCGACGACGAGCAGGAGGAGATCATCTCGGCGACGCTCAGCCTCGACGAGGTGATCGCGGCGCGGCGGCGCTACCCGATGATGCGCGACCGCCGGCCCGAGCTCTACACGCCGATCTGTGCCAACACCGAGGACATTCCCCGCGTGTCCTGAGAGGAGAGGGACGATGAAAGCGATCGGCATCGACGTCGGCGGCACCTTCACCGACTTCGTCTACTTCGACCATGAGGCGGACCGGGTCGAGGTGATGAAGATCAGCAGCGGCGAGGACATCGCCGCGACGATCGCCGGCGGCATCCGCGACCTCTGCGAGGCCAACGGCGTCGACCCCGGTGACATCGACCTGGTCATGCACGGCACCACGGTCGCCACCAACGCGATCCTCGAGTACGAGGGCGCCCGCACGGGGATGGTCACCACCGAGGGCTTCCGCGACATCATCCACATCGGCCGCCACCAGCGGCCGCACAACTACTCGATCCAGCAGGACATCCCCTGGCAGGCGCGACCCCTGGTCGAGCGCGAGTACCGCCGCACGGTGCCCGAGCGGCTCTCGCCGCCCGAGGGCGAGGTGCTGACCCCGCTCGACGAGGAGGCCGTGCGCGGCGCCGCCGAGTTCCTCCGCGGCGAGGGCGTCGACGCGGTCGCCGTCTGCTTCCTCTTCTCCTACCTCGACGACGCCCACGAGCGGCGCGCGGCCGAGATCGTGCGCGAGGTCATGCCCGACGCCTTCGTCTGCACCTCGAGCGACGTCGTCCCTCAGTTCCGCGAGTTCGAGCGCTTCACCACCACCTCGATCAACGCCTTCGTCGGCCCGGCGATGAAGCGCTACATCGAGCGGCTCGAGCAGAAGGTCGAGGAGACCGGGGTCACCGCGCCGCTCAACATCATGCAGTCCAACGGCGGCACCGCCACCCCGCGGGTCGCCGCCACCTACCCGGTGCGGGCGATCCTCTCCGGCCCGGTCGGCGGCGTCATGGGCGGCGTCTGGGCGGCCAACTCGAGTGAGAACGGCAGCGGCCGGCTGCTCGCCACCCTCGACGTCGGCGGCACCAGCGCCGACATCGGCATCGTCACCGACGAGGGCCTGGTCGAGGCGCGCGCCCGCGACACCTGGATCGCCGGCTACCCGGTGATGGTGCCGATCATCGACATCGAGACGATCGGCGCCGGCGGCGGCAGCATCGCCTACCTCGACCGCGCCGGCGGCCTCCACGTCGGGCCGCGCAGCGCCGGTGCCCACCCGGGCCCGGCCGCCTACGGGCGCGGCGGCACCGAGCCGACCGTGACCGACGCCAACGTCGTCCTCGGCCGCCTGCCCGGCACGCTGGCGGGCCAGCTCGAACTCGACCGCGAGGCGGCCGAGGCGGCGGTCAGCGGCCTCGCCGAGGCGATGGGCCGCTCGACCGTCGACGCCGCCGCCGCGATCGTGCGGATCGTCAACGAGAACATGGCCGCCGCGGTGCGCACCAAGACGATCGAGCGCGGCCTCGACCCGCGCCAGTTCCTGCTCGCCGCCTTCGGTGGCGGCGGCCCCGCCCAGGCGGCCGAGCTGGCCCGGATCCTGGAGATCCCCGAGGTCCTGATCCCGCCCAACCCGGGCGTCACCTCGGCCGCCGGCCTACTCACCTCCGACCTGCGTTACGACGTCGGCCAGAGCTTCCCGCGCGACCTCTCCGACCTCGACCCGGCCGCGGCCGAGGCGATCTTCGCCGAGCAGGAAGCGGACCTGCGCGAGCAGCTGCGCGCCGACGGCCGCTCCGAGGAGGAGATCCGCCTCGACCGCGCCGCCGACCTCCGCTACAAGGGCCAGAGCTACGAGCTGAAGATGCCGGTGCCGAGCGGCGAGCTCAACGCCGAGGCGATCGCCGCCCTGCGCGAGGGCTTCCACCGCCGCCACGAGGAGGAGTTCGGGCACAGCTTCGAGGAGCTCGAGATCCAGCTCGTCACCCTGCGCCTGACCGCGATCGGCGCCCTCCCCCACATCGGCGCCGCCAAGGCGAAGACCAACGGCGGCGGCGCGGCGCGCGGCGCCGAGGTCTACTTCGAGCGCGACGGGGTGGTCGAGGCACTCGACACCCCGGTGCTGGAGCGCGAGGCGATGCCGGTCGGCGAACCGATCGAGGGACCGGCGATCGTCGTCCAGCTGGACTCCACCACGGTGATCCCGCCCGGCGTCACCGTCACCCGCAACGCCGCCGGCAACCTGCTGCTGGCGATCGACTGAAAGCGAGGAAGGACGCGATGAGCATCGATCCGATCACCGCCCAGGTAATCAACGGCCGGCTCAGCGGGATCTCCCTGGAGATGGCGCGCAAGCTGGTCCGGATGAGCTTCTCGGTCCTCTTCAAGGAGTCCGAGGACATCGGCTGCGCGCTGATCGCCGCCGACGGCTGGCAGCTCTCCGAGGCCGACACGACGCCGCTGCAGATGGGCCCCTTCCCGTTCGCGGTCCAGGGCATGTGGAAGGTGCTGGAAGAGCGCGGCGAAAGCGCCGACGACATCCGCGACGGCGACGTCTTCATCCACAACGACCCCTACCTCGGCGCCTCGCACGCGCCCGACATCGACATCATCGTCCCCGTCTTCTACGAAGGCGAGCTGGTCGCCTACTCGTGCACGACCGGGCACCACCTCGACATCGGCGGCGCCAAACCGGGCACCTCGGTGATCGACGCGATCGACGACTGGGCCTGCGGGATACGCCTGCGCGCCCTGCGCCTGCGCGAGGCGGGCGAGGAAAACACCGACCTCTGGCGGATGATCGAGGACAACGTCCGCATCCCGGAGCTGACGATCGGCGACCTGCGGGCGCAGATCGCCTCGGCCGAAGTCGGCGCCCGCCGCCTGGTCGAGCTGATGGACGAGATGGGCGCCGCGCAGGTGCTGGCGGCGAAGAAGTGGGGCGAGGACTACTCGGAGCGGATGCTGCGCGCCGAGATCGCGGCGCTGCCGGACGGCGAGTACCGGGCCGAGGGGATCAGCGACGGCTTCCCCGAGATCGACGACCCGGCTTACAAGGAACTGCCGATCGTCTGCACCCTGCGGGTCAAGGGCGACCAGCTCGAAGTCGACCTGACCGGGACCTCCCCCCAGATCCCCGACATGGCGATCAACATGCCCTACCGGGGCACGGTCACCGTCGTGATCCTCACCGTCGTGCGCTCGGTCCTGCTCGACACCGACAACAGCGTCGAGGTGCCCCAGAACGAGGGGATCATGCGACCGCTGACCCTCAACGTGCCCGAGGGGTCGATCGCCAACCCGACCTTCCCGGCGCCGACCCTGTGCCGCTCGATGCCGGCCTGCGTGCTCGCCGACGTGATCCTCAAGGCCTTCGCCCAGATCGTCCCCGAGCGCTGCTGCGCCGGGATCTCGGTGCTCGGCGCCTACAGCTACACCGGCGTCACCGACGGCAAGTACTGGGGACACTGGGACATCTACGAAGGCAGCTACGGCGCCCGCTGGAGCAAGGACGGGATGGACGCGATGGACACCCTGTTCACCAACACCCGCTGCGCCCCGGTCGAGGAGATCGAGACCGAGTACCCGCTGCGCTGTACGGGCTGGCAGCTCAACGACAACCCGGTCGGCCACGGCCGCTTCCGCGGCGGCGTCGGCGGCCAGCGCGACTTCATGTTCCTCGTCGACGGCTTCATCGCCAGCGAGGCCGACACCCAGACCTACTCGCCCTGGGGCCTCGCCGGCGGCCACGACGGCTCCCCCGGCGCCACCAGCCGCTTCGAGAGCGAGGGCTCCGAGCTGATCCCGGTGCCGCCGAAGATGGCGCCCACCCCGGCCCGCGCCGGCGAGGTCTACCGCGCCATCTCCGGCAACGGCGGCGGCATGGGCCCGCCCACCGAGCGCGACCCCGCCCGCGTCCTGCGCGACTTCCGCGACGACCTGGTCACCCTCGAGGAGGCCGCCGACGTCTACGGCGTCATCATCGACCCCGAGACCCGCACCGTGCGCGAGGCCGAGACCGAGAGCCGGCGGAGCGAGCTCAACGCCGCGGTCAGCGCGTAGAACAAGACGCGCCGCTCAGCCCACTTGGCGACTTTCTGCCGCATAGCGGAACAAAGTCGCCAACCGCGGCGGGGCGGATGTGTCAGGCGGCTGCTGAGACCGGGGCCTCGCGCTTCGAATCCAGCCGGCTGAACTCGTAGTCGTCGAGGTCGAAGTGGCCGCTGCGCCAGGTGGTCTCGATCGTGCTGGCGGCGCGGAACGGGGCGTCGCCGTGGTCGTCGAAGTAGTAGCTGTTGGAGTTGGCGCAGGTGCCCTGGAAGAAGATCTGGTTGTCGCGGCGGCCGAGCATCATCTCGAAGTAACGGTCGTTGGCCTCGCGGCTGACCTCGATCGCGGTCGACCCGGTCTCGCGGGCGCGGCGCAGGCAGCGGATGATGTGGCGCGACTGGTTCTCGATCAGGGTGAAGTAGCTGGCGCCGTTGTAGCCGTAGGGGCCGAGGATCGAGAACATGTTCGGGAAGCCGGGCACGCTCACCCCTTCGTAAGCCTGGAAGCGGTTCTCGTCCCACCACTGGCCGAGCTCGACGCCCTCGCTGCCGCACACCTTGAACGAGGGCATGTTGCCCTTGTCGAAGACCTGGAAGCCGGTGGCAAGGATCAGGGTGTCGATCTCGTGTTCGGTGCCGTCGACCATGCGCACGCCGGACGGGGTGATCGCCTCGATCGTCGTCGTCTCCAGGTAGACGTTGGGACGGTTGAACGTCGGCAGGTACACGTTGGAGAAGCTCGGCCGCTTGCAGCCCAGCCCGTAGCGCGGGGTCAGCTTCTCGCGCACCTCCGGGTCGCGGACCTGTTTGCGCAGGTGGCTGTGCCCCGCGCGTTCGCCGGCCTTGCCCATCGGCACGACGCCGTGGAAGTGCGCCGGCAGCGGGAAGGTGAGCTCGACGTAGGTCTGGCTCAGGGCGCGCACCACCTGCTTGGCGCCGGGCACGCGGCCGAGCACCCCGCGCAGGCGCGAGCCGATCGGCGCATCGGCCTTCGGCAGGCACCAGATCGGGGTCCGCTGCAGGACGACGAGCCGCTCGACTTCCGGCGCGATCGAGGGGATCACCTGCACGGCCGAGGCGCCGGTGCCGATGATCGCCACCCGCTTGCCGCTCAGGTCCTCGTCGTGGTTCCAGCGGGCGGTGTGCATGACCGAGCCGGCGAAGCTCTCGAGCCCGTCGATCTCGGGCGGCTTCGGCTGGGAGAAGACGCCGGTGGCGCCGACGACGAAACGCGCCGTCATCTCCGGCCCCTCGGCGAAGCTGAGCCGCCAGAGGTGGTGCTCGTCGTCGAAGTTGACCGCGGTGACCTGCGCGTCGAAGCGGATCCGCGAGCGCAGCCCGTAGGCGTCGACGCAGTGCTCGGCGTAGTCCTTGAGCTCCTTGCCGGGCGCGTAGACGCGCGACCAGCTGCTCTGCTGCTCGAAGGAGAACTGGTAGCTGAACGAGGGGATGTCGACCGCGACGCCGGGGTAGGTGTTCCAGTACCAGGCCCCACCCACGCCGCTGCCGGCCTCGAGCATGACCCAGTCCTCGAAGCCCGCCTCGTCGAGCTTGATCCCCGTGCCGATACCGGAAAACCCGGCGCCGATTACCGCAATCTCATGATCAGGCTGCACCGCGCTGCCAGAAGCCATTTGCCCGTCCCCCGTCTGGAATGGTCCCGACCAGGATAGGCCAAACCCCGGGGGCGATGGCGCCTACGCTTTCGCTCGGCGCGCGGCCTTTGCCCCGGACCGCGAGCGCTTGCGCTTCGGCTTCGCCTTGACCTCTTCTGTCGCGGGCGATTCGAAGCCGGCGATCGCGAAGGTCACCGGGATCGTCTCGTGACTTTCGCCCTTGGCCCGGCGCTGGACGGTCTCGACCTCGAACTCCTTGGCTTCGGCGATCGCCCAGGTGAGCATCCCGACGAACTTCGGCCAGCTCACCTCGTCGAGAGTGAGTGACTTCCAGAACATGCAGGCGTCGTCGCGAGCAGAGAAGGTGCCCGCGTCCATCGCCTGCGATACGCGGTTGTTGAAGTCCTGGAGGACCGCGCCGGCGATGCCCGGGCGCAGCGCCCGGGCGACCTGGCCCCACTCGTGATCGCTGATGAAGCCGCTCTTCGTCGCTTTGTACATGTGCTTGGCCGAGCCGCGCACGGGGACCAGCTCCACCAACTCGAGGAAGCCGTGTCGGACGAGGATCCGGAAGTGATAGGCGGCGGCGCCGAGCGAGCAGCCGCTCTCGCGGGCGAATTCGCTCGGGCTGATCGCCCGCTGCATGGCGACGGCGAGGATCTGGACCCGTAACGGGTCCTTGACGACCACGCTCACGTTCGGGTCGATGATTGGGGTTGCCGCTTCCCTGGCCTTGTGCGTGACTCCCATCCGGTTATCACGTTGCTGCGTAGGAGCCACGAGTCCTCCTAGGGACCTAGAGGTTTTTAGACGTTGAACGTCGAATAGTTAATCAGGATTTTCCAACGCATTCTTGAAATTTCACTAAAGCGCTGTCGCGTCTGGCATGGGCAGCCGCTTTCCGACGCAACTGGGAAGGGGGTGACCGCCGTGAGCATCCGTAAGGGCAATCGCGTGATTCCGACGCTCAGCATCGTGAAGTCCAACTGAGAGCGATTCGCGAGCGCCCCTCCTGGGGCCCGCCTTCGGGAGGGCGCTCGGGACTCGCTCTAGACGGCGACGGCGTGGAAGCCGCCATCGACGTGGATGATCTCGCCGCTGATCGCGCGGGAGAGGTCGGAGAGCAGGAAGCAGACGGTGTCGGCGACCGGTGCTGGGTCGGTGACGTCCCAGCCGAGCGGGGCGCGCTCGCCCCAGAGCGTGGCGAGGTCGCTGAAGCCGGGGATGCCGCCGGCGGCGGGGGTCTCGACCGGCCCGGCCGAGACCAGGTTGGCGCGCACGCCGGCACTGCCGAGGTCGCGTGCCAGGTAGCGGCTGACCGCCTCCAGCGCCGCCTTCGAGACCCCCATCCAGTCGTAGGCGGGCCAGGCGACGGTGGCGTCGAAGTCGAGGCCGACGATGCTCGCCCCCGGCGACTGCAGCGGCGCCAGCCCCTGGGCCAGCGCCTTGAACGAGAAGGCGCTGGTGCGGAAGGCGACCTCGGCGCTCTCCGGCGGGGTCTCGAGGAAGCGGCCGCCGAGCGCGTCCTCGGGGGCGAAGGCGATCGCGTGCAGGGCGCCGTCCACCCTCCCCCAGCGCGAGCCGAGCTCCTCGCGCAGCGCCGTGTAGTCCTCGGCGCGGTTGGCGTCGAGCTCGAGCACGTCGACGACGGGCGAGAGCCGGGCCGCCGCCCGTTCGGTCATCCGCCGCGTGCGGCCGAATCCCGTCAGCACCACCTCGGCGCCGAGCTGCTGGGCGCGCTCGGCGACGGCGAAGGCGATGCTGCGCCGCGTGATCACCCCGGTGACCACGATCTTCTTGCCCTCGAGGATCAGAGGTAGACCTCGTCGAAGACCTCGTGCCCGTCCTCCTGGGACTCCTCGGGCCGCGCCGGCGCCTCCGCCCCGTCGCGCATCACGGCGGTCACCTTGGCCGCGACGACGATCTCGTCGCGCTGGTTGAGGATCCGCCAGCGGTAGGTCGCCAGCTCGATCCCACCGCCGACCGCGCGCGTCTCGTCGAGCTTGCCCTCGACCCGGATCGTGTCGCCGATCCGCACTGGGCGCTTGAAGGCGACCTTGTCCAGCCCGCGCAGGGCGAGCACCCGCCGCGGGTCGATCGGCGCCAGGCCGACCGCGTAGGAGAGGACCAGCATCCCGTGCGCGACGCGCTCGCCGAACTCGCTGCCGGCCGCCCAGGCGGCGTCGGCGTGCTGGGGGTGCCAGTCGCCGGTCAGCGCCGCGAAGTTGACCAGGTCGGCCTCGGTGATCGTGCGGCCGTTGGTGACGAACTCCTCGCCGCTCACGCGTGCCCCTCCCCCCTGCGGTCGGGCGTCATCTGCGCGGCGATCAGGCGGATGAACTCGTCGGCCGCCTTGCGGTGGCCGGCGACCGATGGGTGCAGGCCGTCGGCGCTGAAGTTCTCGGGGTCGTCGAGTTCGGGGTGACCGGCGGCCTCCAGCAGCGGCATGCCGCGCTCGGCGGCGAGCCCGCGGATCCGCTCGTTGAGCTCGCCGACCCCTTCGCCGACGCGGCGCTTGGTGCGCTCACCGAGGGGGAGGAAGCGCCACTGTTCGGGCAGCGTGGCGCTGACGATGAGCGCCCCCGGCATCCCCTCGCGCAGCCGGTCGAAGCTCTCGGCCAGCCGCGCCACCGCCGCCGGCACGTCGGGCCGCACCGACTCCAGCACGTCGTTGACGCCGCAGATCACGGTCAGCAGTTCCGGCTCCAGCTGCAGCGCCCGCGGCACCTGGTGCTCGAGCAGGCGCGTCGTCGTCGCCCCTTTCTCGGCGTAGTTGCGGTAGAGCAGATCGCCGTTGACCTCGCGCAGGAGCTGGGCGACGCGGTCCGCCCAGCGGGCACCGGGCGGGCAGCCGGTACCGGCGGTGAAGCTGTCGCCAAGCGCCACGTAGGCGGCGGCATCGATGCCGTCGCGCCTCATCGGGCCCCCAGCCAGCCGAGCGCGCCGGCCAGGCGTTGGCGGGTCGAGCTCGGCTCGATCACCTCGTCGACGAAGCCGTTGGCGGCCGCCGAGCGGGCGCTGAGGTGCTCTTCGGCGTAGGCGCTGGCGAGCGCGTCGGCCGAGGCTTCGCCGGCGGCGATCCGGCGCCGGTGGGCGACTTCGACCGCTGGCTGCGCGGCCATGATCCCGATTTCGGCGCCGGGCCAGGCGAAGACGACGTCCGCCCCCAGCCCGCGCGAGTTCATCGTGATCACGGCGCCGCCGTAGGCCTTGCGCAGGATCACCGTCAGTTTCGGGACGCTCGCCGCGGCGAACTCGCGCAGCAGGTCGGAGCCGTGGCGGATCACCCCCTCCCCCTCCTGGCGCGAGCCGGGCATGAACCCCGGCGTGTCGACGAAGACCAGCAGCGGCAGGCCGAAGCGCTGGGCGCGGGCGACGAAGACCGCCGCCTTCTCCGCCGCGGCGGCGTCGATCACGCCGCCCAGCGCCCGCGGCTGGTTGGCGAGCAGCGCCACCGGGCTGCCTTCCAGGCGGCCCATGCCGGTGACCATGTTCGGCGCCCAGCGCGGCGAGGCCTCGAGCAGGCCACCGCCGTCGAGGATGCGGCGCAGGACCTCGCGCACGTCGTAGGTCTTGCGCGACTCCGACGGCACCGGCAGGTCGGGGTCGCCCGGCGCGTCCCCGGGAATGCTGGGCGGCGGCGGGCGGTCGAAGCGCTGCGGCAGCAGGCCGAGCAGCTCGCGCACCAGCGTCGCCGCCTCGGCGTCGTCCTCGACGCTGAAGTGGGCGACGCCGTTGCGGCCGTGGACGCGCGGCCCGCCCAGGTCCTCCATCGAGACCTCCTCGCCCAGCGCGGCGCGGACCACGTCGGGCCCGGTGAGGAACATCCGCCCCTCGCCGGTCATCACGACGAAGTCGGTCAGCGCCGGTGAGTAGGCGCCGCCGCCGGCCGAGACGCCGCCGACGACCGAGATCTGCGGCGCGACCTTGGAGAGGGCGACGCTCGCCCTGAAGATCCGGCCATAGCCTTCGAGCGCCGCGTGGCCCTCCTGCAGGCGGGCGCCGCCGGACTGGACCATGCCGACGACCGGGATCGCCGCCTGGCGGGCGAGCTCGATCGCGCGCACTATCGACTCGGCGTGGGCGGAGCCCAGCGAGCCACCCAGGTAACTCGGGTCCTGGGCGTAACAGAAGACGGGACGGCCTTCGATCCGTGCCGCGGCGACGGCGACGCCGTCGCTCGGCGCCGCCCGCTCGCCGAGCAGGCGCGACTCGACCCCGCTGCGGATCGGTTCGATCGAGCCGCTGTCGCAGAGCGCCTCGAGCCGGGCCAGGTGGGTGCCGGGGGCACGCCGCTCACGGATGGCGGTGACACTCATGGCGCCCCCAGGCAGAGAACCGCGTTGTGGCCGCCGAAGCCGAACGAGTTGGAGATCGCGATCGCGCCGTTGGCGCTCTCCAGCTGCTGCGCCTGGTTCGGCACGTAGTTGAGGTCGAGGCCCTCGTCGGGCTCCTCGTAGCCGAGCGTCGGCGGCGCGACCCGCTCGCGCAGCGCCGCCGCCGTGGCGATCGCCTCGACCGCGCCGGCGGCACCGAGCAGGTGGCCGGTCGCCGACTTGGTCGAGGAGACCGGCGTCCCCTCCACCGCCGCGCCCAGCGCCGACTTCAGCGCCTCGGTCTCGGAGCGGTCGTTGAGCGGCGTCGAGGTGCCGTGGGCGTTGACGTAGGTGACCTGCTCCGGCCTGACGCCGGCGTCGTCGAGCGCCAGCGTTATCGCCCGCGCCGCCTCGCGGCCGCTGGGGTCGGGGGCGGTGATGTGATGGGCGTCGGAAGTGGCGCCGTAGCCCAGCACCTCGCCCAGCACCTCGGCGCCGCGCTCGGCCGCCGCCTCGGCGTCCTCGAGCACCAGCACGCCCGCTCCCTCGCCCATCACGAAGCCGTCGCGGCGGCGGTCGAAGGGCCGCGAGATCCCGGTGCGCGAGGTCGCCCCCATCGCCCCGAAGGCGGCCTCGGCCAGCGGCGTCACCGCCGCCTCGGCTCCACCGGTGACGACCGCGGTGGCGTCGCCGGCCTGGATGATCCGGGTCGCCGCGCCGATCGCGTGGGCGCCGGCGGCGCAGGCCGAGACGACGCCGTAGGTCTGGCCGTGCAGGCCGTGGCGCATCGCCACCGCCGCCGCGGCCGCGTTGCCCATCATCAGGGGGACCGAGAGCGGCGAGACCATGGCGGCGCCGCGGTCGCGCAGGACGTTGTGCTGCTCCTCGAGCGAGCCGAGGCCGCCGATCCCGGTGCCGAGCACGCAGCCGACCCGGTCGGCGCCGTACTCCTCCAGCTCGATCCCGGCCTCCTTCAGCGCCTCGTCGGAGGCGACCAGGGCGAACTGGGTGAAGCGATCGTTGCGGCGCGCCTCCTTGACCGAGAGGAACTCGGCCGGCTCGAACTCGGAGGCACGGCCAGCGCCGTCCTCGATCCCGCACTTACCGACCAGCCAGCGCGAGAAGAGCGCGTCGGCGCCGACCCCCAGCGGGGTCACCGCGCCGACGCCAGTGATGACGACGCGTCGCTTCACTACGCCCGCGCCACCACGAGGTCGATTACCTCACCGATCGTCTTCAGGTCTTTGACGTCGTCACCGCCCAGTTGGACGCCCCACTCGTCCTCTGCCACCTGGGCCAGCTCGACCAGGTCGAGCGAGTCGACGTCGAGGTCCTCGAAGGTCGCCTCGCGCGAGAACTTCTCCGGGTCGGAGCCCATCTCCGCCAACTCCTCGGCGAACTTCGCCTCCACCGCATCTGCCGTAACCGTCGCCATCCATGTTCCTTTCGTCGTTGATCCCCGTCAGGCGGAGAGCCCGCCATCGACGGTCAAAGTCGTCCCTGTCACATACGCGGCCGCGTCGGAGGCGAGGAAGCCGACGCAGGCCGCGACGTCCTCCGGGGTCCCCGCGCGCCGCGCCGGCACCGCTTTCAGCAGGCTGCCGTCGAGGTCCTCGGTCAGCTTCGTCTCGACCAGCCCGGGCGCCACCGCGTTGACCGTGATCCCGCGCCGCGCGACCTCGACCGCGACGGTCTTCGTGAACCCGATCAGGCCCGCCTTCGAGGCCGCGTAGTTGGCCTGGCCGGCGTTCGCCCGCGTCCCGACCACCGAGGCGATGTTGACGATGCGGCCGAAGCGGGCGCGGATCATCGGCCCGAGCGCGAGCCGGGTGGTCCGGTAGGCGGCCGAGAGGTTGGTCTCGAGGACGCTGGTCCACTGCTCCTCGCTGAGCTGCGGGGCGAGTCCGTCGGCGCGCATGCCGGCGTTGTTGACCAGCACCGCGACAGCGCCGAAGCGCTCGCCGAGATCGGCGAAGAGGTCGTCGACCTGGGCGGCATCGCTGACGTCGGCCTTGCAGGCGAGCGCCTTGCCACCGGCCGCCTCGATCGCGGCGACGACCGCCTTCGCCCCGTCCTCGTCGGCGCGGTAGTTGACGGCGACCTGCCAGCCGGCGGCGGCCAGGTCGCGGGCGACCGCGGCGCCGATCCCGCGCGCCGCGCCGGTGACGAGCGCGCAGCCCTCAGACCTCATCGCCGCGCCCCCAGATGACCGTCGTCGCCGCCCAGGTGAGGCCGCCGCCGAAGGCGGCAAGCAGCACCCGCGAGCCCTCGGCGAGCCTGCCTTGGCGCTCGGCCTCGGCGAGCGCCAGCGGGATCGAGGCGGCCGAGGTGTTGCCGTAGCCGGCGATGCAGTCGATCACCCGCTCGCCGGGCAGGCCCAGCTTCTCGCCAACCGCGGTGATGATGCGGCTGTTCGCCTGGTGGTAGACGAAGAGGTCGACCTCGTCGCGGTCGAGGCCCTCGGCGGCGAGGCTGGTCACGCTCGCCTCGGCGAGCCGGTCGACCGCGTGGCGGAAGGTGTCCGGGCCCTTCATCTCGATGTAGCCCTCGCTGCGGTGGGCGCGGACCAGGTCGGCCTGACGGCCGTCGGCGCCGATCACGAGGCGACCGATGCGGCCGGGCTGCTCGCTGGCGCTGACCAGCACCGCGCCGGCGCCGTCACCGAAGATCGCCGCGGTCGCGCGGTCGTCTGGGTTGGTGATCGAGGAGAGCAGGTCGGCGCCGATCACCAGGACCTTCTCCATCTCACCGGCCTCGACCTGGCGGGCGGCCAGCCCGAGGGCGGAGACGAAGCCGCTGCAGGCCGCGTTGACGTCGAGGGCGCCGGCGTTGGTGGCGCCGATCTCGGCCGCGACCAGGGCCGAGGCGGAGGGCGTCAGCAGCTCGTGGCTCATCGTCGCGACCAGGACCAGGTCGAGCTCCTCGGGGTCGAGGCCGGCGGCGCCCAGCGCCCCTTCCCCCGCCTCGGCGGCGAAGCCGTAGAGCTTCTCGCCCGCCACCGCGGTGCGGCGCTCCCGCACCCCGGTGCGTGAGAAGATCCAGTCGTCGCTGACGCCGAGCCGCTCGGCGATCTGGGCGTTGCCGACGGTGCGCTCGGGCAGCGCCGTAGCGACTGAGTGGACCGCCGCGCCCATCAGGCGCGCGCCCCGCTCGGCTGGTCGAGCGACGTCGCCTCGACGCCGTCGAGCTCGCGGCGGACCATGCCGGTCAGCACCTTCCCCGGCCCCGCCTCGAGGAACTCGCGGGCGCCGGCACCCGACATCGCCAGCAGCGTCTCGCGCCAGCGGACCGGCGCCGCGATCGCCTCGGCGAGCTGCTCGCGCGGGTCCTCGAAGGGGACCGCGGTGAGGCAGGAGAAGACCGGCGCCTCGACCGGGCGGAACTCGTACTCGTCGAGGGCGGCGCGGAAGTCGGGGATCGCGCGGCTCATCGCCGGCGAGTGGAAGGCGCCGTGGACCGGCAGCCGCATCGTCCGCAGGTCGAGCTCGCGGGCGCCGGCGGTCGCCGCCTCGAGCGCCGGCAGGGGGCCGGAGAGAACGGTCTGGGTCGCCCCGTTGTAGTTGGCAACGGTGAGGCCGTGCTCGCCGGCGAGGCGCGTGGCGCCGTCGGCCCCGCCGAGCACGACGAGCATCCCCCCCGGCGTCCCGGTGTCGGCCTCGCGCTTCATCAGCGCGCCGCGCAGGATCGCCAGCCGCAGGCCGTCGCGCTCGTCGATCGCGCCGGCGGCGGCGAGCGCCGCCAACTCGCCGAGAGAGTGGCCGGCGAAGAGGTCGGCCGGCGGTCGGCCGGCGCGCTCCCAGCTGGCGATGCTCGCCGCGTAGAGCGCCGGCTGCACGCAGTGGGTGCCGGCGTCGAGGTTCTCGAAGGGGTCGAGCTCGAGCTCGGCGTCGATCAGCTCGATCAGGTCGGGGCGGTGCTCCTCGACCAGGCTCCGCATACCCAGGGTCTGGCTCCCCTGACCGGGAAAAAGGAGCGCGACGCGGAGCGTTCTGCCACCCTCGCGCCGCGCTCCGGGGGGGAACATGGGAACTAAAGGATCCGCCGGACGGGAATTGCCGCGGTTGATTGGACCCTCCATGCGGCGCGATGCTTTCGCCTTTGCGGCTCGCCTGGAAGGGGTTGTGCCCCGATCACCCCCAAGTGGGGGGATAAGTGGCGAATTCCGGGGGGTTTGCGGAGCTTAGTTGGTCAGGCCGAGGCGCTCGGCGCGCTGCACGGCCTCGGCCCGGTTGCGCACGCCCAGCTTGCGGTAGAGCGAGGTCGTGTGGTCCTTCACCGTGTGCGGAGAGATGAAGAGGGCGCCGGCGATCTCGCGGTTGGTCGCACCCCCGGCGACCAGCGTCAGCACCTCCCGCTCGCGCGCTGTCAGGTTGACCGGCCCGGAATCGACCCGGCGCGAGAAGACTGTCATCCCTTTGCCCACCATGCGCACCGCGCGGGTGACGTCGGCGGCGCTCCAGTCCTTGCCGACGAAGCCGGCTGCGCCGGCGGCGCGCGCCGCCTCGGGGGAGATCCAGCCGGCGCCGGAGATCAACAGCACCCGGGTGCGCGGAGACGCCTCGCGGATCGCCTGGCACAGCTCCGCCCCCGACTCCTCGCCGAGGAAGAGGTCGACGAGGGCGACGTTTGGCCGGAACTCGGCGACCAGCGCCATCGCGTCGGCGGCGGTCGATGCCGCCCGGCAGTCCTCGACCCAGCTCTGCTCGCCGAGCAGCAGGCGAAAGCCCCACTGGACGACGTCGTGGTCGTCGATCACGACGACGCGCATCTTCTCCACCGCGCTCACCGCTCCTCTCCCCGCGCCGGGACGACCGCGGGCAGGACCAGCCGCAGCCTCCACTCGTCCTCTCCGACCGGGCCGAACTCGATCATCCCGCCGTTCTGGATCGCCTCCAGGGCGGCGATGTGCAGACCCATCCGCGAGCCGCCGGCCTCGGTGCCGGCAACGCCGGCGCCGTCGTTGTGCACTTCGAGGAAGAAGGCCTCCTCGCGCCGCCCGACCCGCACCCGCACGACGCTCGGTTGGGCGTGCTTCTCGCAGTTGCGCAGGGCCTCGGCAAGGACCGCCTGGGTCAGGGTCTCGCAGGACTCCGGCACCTCCGCCCCGTCTTCCCACTCGACCTCGATCGGCAGCGCCCGGTAGTGACCGCGCAGGCGATCGACCTCCTCGCGCAGGGTCGCGCCGATGTCCAGCGGCGGCGGCGTCAGCGGTCGCGAGATCGCCGTCCGCATGTCGCTCAAAGCCCCTTCCAGCTCCGCCGCGCAGCGCTCGCGCTCCTCGTCGCTGAGCGCATGCCCCGAGCCGAGCACGAGGGAGACGCCGAACAGCCGCTGCACGACCCGCTCATGCAGCTCGCGGGCGAGATCGAGGCGCGAGGAGAGGGCGCGGGCGCGGACCTTCTGGACCATGCCGAGGCGGGCGCTGGCCGCCAGGGCCGCCGCCTTGCCGAAGGCGAGCATCGTCCGCTTCTCCTGCTCGCTGAGCGAGAACTCGGTGCCGCCGCAGTCGGCGAAGATCACGCCCAGCCAGCGGCCCGCGGCCGAGACCGGCGCGCAGACCACCGTCGTCACCCCCGGCAGGTGGGCGTGCCGCTCCGGCACCATCCGGGCGAAGTCCTCGGTCGCCTCGACGACGCGGTCCTCGGCGAGCGCGATCTGCGCCATCGGGGTCTCGTCGAGGGCGCCGTAGAGCTGGGAGAGCAGATCGGCGTCGATGCCGTAACTGCCGACGGGGACCACGATCCGGCGCGCTTCGTCGTAGAGGAGGAGGCCGGCGCGCCGCAACGGGACCAGACTGCAGACCGCCTCGCAGAGGCGATCGAAGAAGCGGCTGCCGGCCAGGCTCGCCTCGTCCTCGAGCTCGGGCAGGAGCCCGACGATCACGTCGAGGGCGCTTACTTCGGGGGCGTTTGAGACCTCGGGCACTGTGTCCTTTCTAGGCGCCCCCCGCCGAATGGTTTCATCTTCGTGGCCGAGATCGACTCGGCCGTCCCTGCCGCCCGGCCCCTGTCAGGCGCTTTCCCTGCCTACTCGTCGTCGAGCCCGGCGAACGCCTGGTCGAAGCCACTCCCCTCCTCCTGCCAACGCGCGAAGAACTCCGGCATGTCGCTCGAGACGCGCAGGGGAAACTCGGCCTCGCGCTTCTCGAGGAAGGCGGTCACGCCCTCGCGCACGTCGTCGCTGGTGCCGAGGAAGTGGAGTGCCTCGGAGTCGAGCTCGTGGGCGCGGGCGGGGTCGCCGCCGGCCAGCATCTGCCACATCATCCGCCGCGACATCGCCACCGCGACCGCCGAGCTGCCGGCCATTTCACCCGCCAGCTCGCGCGCCGCCGGCAGCAGCTCGTCAGCGGGATGGAGGCTGCGCACGAGCCCTGCCTCGAGCGCCTCCTGGGCGGGGATCATGCGGCCGGTGTAGGCCCACTCAGCGGCGCGCTGGATACCGACCAGGCGCGGCAGGAAGAAGCTCGAGCTGGCCTCGGGGACGAGCCCGCGGCGGGCGAAGAGGAAGCCCACCTTGGCGTCGTCGGCAGCCAGCCTGATGTCCATCGGCAGGGTCAGCGTGATCCCGATCCCCACCGCCGGTCCGTTGATCGCCGCGATCAGCGGCTTGGCGCTGTCGTAGAAGCGCCGCGTCACCATGCCGCCGCCGTCGGCGTTGCGCGGCATCTCGAAGGGCTGCTTCTCGCGGGTGAAGATGTCCGCCCCCTCGCTGAGGTCGGCGCCGGCGCAGAAGGCGCGGCCGTTGCCGGTGAAGATGACCGCGCGGACGTCGTCGTCGGCGTCGGTGACGTCGATCGCCGCGATCAGCTCGCGGATCATCTGCACGTTGAGCGCGTTGAGCTTGTCGGGACGGTCGAGGGAGACCGTCGCGATGCCGTCCGCGCGCTCGAGCCGGATCGTCTCGAAGGTGGGTGCCTCGACGCTCACCGACGAGAGGCTACGCCCTGCGGGGGATCGGGGGGCGCCTCGAACCGCGCCGCCGACCCGGTGCGCGAGAATCCCGCAGCACGCACATGGACTTCATCGACGAACTGATCGCCAACAACCGCGACTTCGCGGACTCCCTGCCCACGCAGCACCTCGACGTTCGCCCCAGCCGCCGGCTGGCGATCGTCACCTGCATGGACTCGCGCCTCGACGTCTTCGCCGCGCTCGGCCTCGGCGACGGCGAGGCGCACGTGCTGCGCAACGCGGGCGGCGTGATCACCGACGACGTCGTCCGCTCGCTCGCCATCTCCCAGCGCCGGCTGGGCACCCGCGAGGTGATGCTCATCCACCACACCGGCTGCGGGATGATGACCCTGACCGACGACGGCTTCCGCGCCGAGCTGCAGGAGGCGACCGGGGTCGCCCCCGCCTTCGCGATCGAGTCCTTCGCCGACGTCGACGCCGACGTGCGCCAATCGATCCTCCGCGTCCGCCGCTCGCCCTTCCTCCTGCACCGCGACCAGGTCCGCGGCTTCGTCTACGACGTCGACACCCACCGGCTGCGCGAGGTCGAGTGTGAGCCTTAAGGGCCGCCGCGGCCGCTGATCCAGTTGGCCGGCCGGTAGGGAGGCATCAGCAGGACCAGGGCGAGCAGGACGCCGGTCGCCCCCGCGTAGAGGAAGAGCGAGGCGACGCCTTCGTGTTCGCCGACCACGTTCTGGCCGATGGCGAGAACCGAGAAGGTCAAGATCGAGAGGGCGAGGGCGCTGAGCATGAACGGCTTGCGGCGAGTGGGCAGGAACTCGAGCGTGACCAGGCTGACGACGGTGAGGACGAAGACGCCGAGCTCGAGGATGCCGAGGATCGTCCAGGCCGCGTCAACGCCGGGAATCGTGTCGAGGAAGGTGCCGCTGAACTGTTTCTCGATTCCCGGCGGGGCGCCGAGCCCGTCGAAGATCTTCTCTTTGCCGGAGTAGAAGAAAAGGACCCCGACCAAGAAGTAGATGCCGGCGAGGATGAGGCCGTAGACGACGGCGTCCTCCCAGCGCATCCCAGATGGCTTGCCTTGGCTGCGCTCGTCCATGGAGCTCCTTCCTCCCTCCGCTGGCTTATCGACCGTTCAACGTTAGCCGCGCGGAGACATCAGGGCAACCGGCACGGACAGGCCGGCAGCGCGGCGCAGGGTGGCGATCCGGCGGCCGGGCTGGACGGCGGGCCGGATCTCGCTGACCCGCTCGCCGAGGGCGGCGACGGTCGCCTCGAGGTTGGTGGCGACGAGGGCGAGCCCCCAGAAGAAGGCGGGGCGGTCGGCGCCGCCGCCGCGCTCGATCGCCTCGGGCGGCTCCTGGACGACCTCGAGGATGGTCGGGCCGAGGCGGAAGAAGGCCTGGCGCGGGGCGCCGGCCGGGGTCGGTTCCTCGCGGACGCGGCGCAGGTCGAGGCCGGCACCCTGCAGCGCGGTGACGGTGCGCTCCAGCGCCGGCGTGATCGCGACCACGTGATCGATGGCCGTGATGCCGTTGGGGTGCGGCGGCGCCTCGCCTGGCGGCTGCCGGTCCGAGCTCCTCGTCGGCAGGCCGTCGAGCTCGGTCGACTCGACCCCGCGCAGCGACCAGCCGCAGAGGCCCTTGCCCGCGTCCGTGCCCGCCAGGCGGATCCGCACGTCGCCGAGCACGCAGACGTCGCCCTCGACGGCGAAGCCGAGGGCTGCCCAGGCTGCCGGCGCATCCGCGACCCTGAGCTCGTCGACCGTCGGTGTCATCAACCGATCCGAGCTTACGCGGGAGCGACGACGCTTAGCCGCGGCGCTTGATCAGCAGCCACTGCGGCTTCTCGCCGCCGCGGGTGCGCTGCAGGGCGAAGCCGCCGCGCAGCTTCTCGCCGTGCAGGACGAAGACCGCGTGGCCGCGCTCGATCGCCTCGGGCCAGGCGACCCGGCCGCCCTGCTCGTAGCTGCCGCTGTCCCAGACAGCGCCCTCCCCCGGTTCGGCGACCTCGATCGCGAACCGCTTCACGGCGGGGTCCATCGAGGGACCTTTGGGCACCGCCCAGCAGCGCATCGCGCCGTCGACCTCGAGTCGCAGGTCGAAGTGGTGGTTGGGCTCGGTGTGCTCTTGGACGACGAAGGCGCCGGCGCTGACACCGCGGATCGCGAACTGCTCGTGCCCCTCGACCTCGACCGGCTCGGCCTCGACCTCGCTCACCCGCGCCGCCGACGGACCCTCCTCGAGGAAGGCGAGCAGCTCGTCCACCGCCGACGCCGGCCCCTCGGCGTGGACCAGGACGCTGCCGTCCTCGGCGTTGCGCACCCAGCCCATCACGCCCAGCTCGCGGGCCCTGCGCAGGGTCGCTTCGCGGAAGAAGACGCCCTGCACGGCGCCGCGCACGGTCGCCCGCACCGCCTTCGCCCCGGTCTCGCCTTTCTCACTCACCAGGAGACAGGCTTACAAACCGCTGCTCGGTCAGCTCGCGGACCGCGTAGGCGGGGCCCTCACGGGCGTTGCCGGAGTCGCGCAGACCGCCGTAGGGCTGCTGGTCGGCGCGGAAGGTCGGCACCTCGTTGATCAGCACGCCGCCGAACTCGAGCTCCCGGCAGGCCTCCAGCGCGCGCCCGATGTCGCGGGTGAAGACCCCCGCCTGCAGGCCGTAGCGGGAGTCGTTGGCGAGCGCCACCGCCTCGCCGAACCCGGCGTAGCGGCGGACGACGGCGACCGGGCCGAAGACCTCCTCGCGCCAGACCCGGGCGTCGGGGTCCGTGTCGGCGACGATCGTCGGCGCCAGGCAGCGCCCCTCGTCGACCAGCTCGCCGCCCGCCAGCAGCCGCCCGCCGAGCGCGCGCGCCTCGCCGATCCACTCGAGCACGCGGTCGCGCTCACGCGCCGAGATCAGCGGCCCGACGTCGGTCCCCTCGGCGAGCGGGTCGCCGACCCGCAGCGCCTCGGTCGCGGCGACGAAGCGCTCCTCGAAGGGCGCGGCGACCGCCTCGTCGACCAGCACCCGCTGCACCGAGACGCAGCTCTGCCCGGCGTGCGAGAAGGCGTGGGTCGCGGCGGCGTCCGCCGCCCGCTCCCAGTCGCCGTCGCCGTGGACGATCAGCGGCGCGTTCGAGCCGAGCTCGAGGCTGACCACCTTCTCCGGCGCCGCCGCCCTGATCCCCCAGCCCACCGCCGGCGAGCCGGTGAAGCTGACCGCGGCGACCAGGGGGTGCTCGACCAGCGCCCTGCCGACGTCGGGGCCGGAGCCGCAGAGGACGGTGAGCCAGCCGTCTGGGACGCCGGCCTCGGTGAGGATCGCGGCCAGCTCGAGCGCCGTCAGCGGGCACTGCTCGGCCGGCTTCAGCACGACCGCGTTGCCCGCCGCCAGCGCCGGCCCGAGCTTGTGGGCAACGAGGTTGAGCGGGAAGTTGAAGGGGCTGATCGCGGCGACGACCCCGAGCGGCACGCGGAGGACGAAGCCGAGCTTGCCCGCGCCGGCGGCGCTCGCCTCCATCGGCACCAGCTCGCCGCTCAGCTTGCGCGCCTCGGCCGCGGAGAAGCGCAGCGTCTCGACGCAGCGGCCGACCTCGACCCGGGCCGACTTCAACGGCTTGCCCGACTCGGCGGCAATCGTCGCCGCCAGGTCCTCGCCCCGGGCAGCGACCAGCGCCGCGGCCCGCTCCAGCGCCGCGGCCCGCTCGTGCAGCGGGAAGCCGCCGGCCGCGAAGGCCTCGCGGGCGGTGAGGACCGCGTGCCCGGCCAGCTCGGGCGTCGCCGTCTCTACCCGCCCGACCAGGCTGCCGTCGTAGGGGCTGCGGACCTCCAGCTCAGGCCTCGACCTGGGGCTCGACGACGCCATGCCTGTCGTAGCCGCCCAGCGCCGAGTCGACCAGCGCGTCGGCGCGATCGAAGTCGTAGTTCTGGAACATCCGCATCTTCACCACGAAGGGCGCGCCGGCGTAGAACATCTCGTACTGCTGGTGGCGGCTGGCGAACTCGGAGCCGACCATGTCCCAGACCAGCTTCATCAGCTTCACCTTCTCCTCGGAGTTGGCCTGGGGCGAGCTCAGGTAGCGCTCGAGGATCTCCGCCACCTCGGGGTTGCGGAAGTCCTCGACCGAGGAGGGCAGCTGGATCAGGCCGCCGCCGCAGAGCTCCCTGACCATGGTCAGCACCTTCGGGTAGAGCTCGGACTGCAACGTCATGTTGGTGAAGCTCTCGGCATTGCCGGGACGGGCGACCCCGTCGTCGTCGATGCGGCAGTTCTGCTCGGCGCCGGCGACGAGGCCGCTGACCAGCGAGGCCTGGGCGGCGAGGTCGCCGAGCGCGCCCATCACCGGCGGCAGGCCGGCGACGCCGTTTGTCCGCGCGACCCGGTGGCTGAGCCCGACCAGGAAGTCGAGCTTGGTCGAGTAGCGGATCTGCGCCTGGTTGTTGCCGAGCAGGTGCGCCGCGGTCTCCCACCACTGGGCCTGGACCAGGTCGAGGTCGCGGTAGACGAAAACGTGCTCCCAGGGGACGAAGACGTCGTCGAAGACGGCCAGCGAGTCGGTCTCGTCGAAGCGGCTGGAGAGCGGGTAGTCGAAGACGCTGCTGGCGGCCTTGGCGTAGGAGCGGCGCGAGAGGACTTTGACCCCGGGGGCGCCGATCGGGATGACGACCGAGATCGCGTAGTCCTCGTCGCCCGGGCGCAGCGGCACGATCGAGCTGAGCAGGACCCAGTCGGAGAGGACCATGCCGGTGCCGAGCATCTGCGCGCCTTTGATCACGATGCCGTCGTCGCGCTCTTCGCGCACGCCGGCGTAGAGGTGCGGGTCGGTCTGCTGGTGCGCCGGTTTAGAGCGGTCGATCTGCGGCGGCACGATCGTGTAGCTGAGGTAGAGGTCCTCCTCGCAGACCTTGCGGTGGAAGTTGACGACGTTCTGGGCGAAGCCGTCGCCGGCGCGGCCGAAGACGCCGGAGTTGCCGGCAAAGCCGGCCATGAAAGAGGCGACGTGGTCGGGGCTGCGCCCCATCAGGCCGTAGGTCTGCTCGCTCCAGCGGCGCAGGCCTTCGCGGCGCCGGGTCAGGTCCTCGCGCGAGCGCGGGATCATGTGGGCGATGTTGATCGACTCGCCGCCGTAGGGGGACTCGGTCGTCATCGCGTCGGCGTTGGCCGGATCGGAAGCGAAGTCGTAGAGGCCGGCGACGGAGCGCACGGCGTCGCGGAATGCGGGGTGGGTGCCGACGTCCTCGACCTTCTCGCCGTCGATGAAGACGCTGCGGCCGTCCCTCAGTGAGTCGATGTATTCCGCTCCGGTGCGCGGCATGCCCTCTCCTTCCCTCGTGGTCGGAGAGAAACATTATCAAAGTACGCTACTTCAGTCAGGTTTTTGAAGAAGCAGTGCGTGTGCGCTCGCTGCGCACGAGGTCGACCAGGTTCTCGATGTCGTCGAGCCTGGGCGAGGCGCCGAGGTAGAAGGCGAAGATGCCGAGGGCGGCGGCGCGCTCGGCGTCGCTCAGCTGCTGCTGGAAGTAGGAGACGTGGACCTCGACCTTGGCGTCGACCTCGGTCAGCAGGTCGCTGCCCGCCTTGGTCACCTCGACCACGGTGCTGCGTTTGTCGTCGGGTGAGGCGACCCGCTTGACCAGGCCCTTGTCTTCGAGCCGTTTGGCGATCCGCGAGGCGAAGGCCGGAGCGATGTCGAGGCGCTCGGCGAAATCGATCACCCGCAGCGGGCGGGTCGAGCCGAAGACCTGGATCAAGGCCTGGTGCTCGAGCGGCTCGAGCCCGGCCGACTTGGCCTGCTCGTCGACGATGCGGAAGACGCGGCGGATGACGTAACGCGCCTCGGCAACGCCGTGGAAGTAACCCTTCAGCCCCTCGCCCGCCAGGGCGCTGGTCTTACCGCGATGGTTTTCGACCCAGTCGTAGAACGCCTCGATCGCGTTCGGCTCGCTCATCGCTCATCCCGCTCGGCCGATGACCTCGTACAGCCAGCGACCCGAGTCGGCGAACCAGGGCCGCTCCGCCAGCGCTGTGCGCATCGGCGCCTCGCGGGCGCGACGGCGCTGCGGCGAGTCCATGACCTCGCGGCTGCCCAGCTCGTGCAGGGCGAACCGGTTCCAGGGGCCACCTTCGCCGGTGAGCCGGCGGTAGCGGGTGACGCGCAGCCAGTCATCTGCCTCGAGCAGCAGCGGCGCGTGCTCCCGTTCGTACCAATCATCGAATTCACCGGCCTCCTCGTCGGGTACGTCAAAAGCGACTACTGAGAGGAAATTGTGATCAACGCGCCGGCCGCTATCGGCGATCACCGTGCAGGTGTACCTGGTGAACCCCGTCACAGCTGCGAGCATCTCCTCCGTGCGCGGCTCCGGATTCTCCTTCAGCTCCCGGTACTCAGGCGTCCGAAGTGCCTCGAGGTCGAGCTCGTAGACGGCGAGATGGGACGGCTCCCCCTCCACCGCGCGGTAGCGCGTCGCCCGCACGAAACCGGGCACGGCAAGCCGCGAGGGGACGTGGATCTCTTCGTACCAGGCGTCGAACTCCTCCTCGCGGCCGGCGGGGGGGTCCATCTGCGAGAACAGCATGCCGTCCATTCACGCCTAGAGTACAGTACTTTGGTGCCCTATTTCAGTCATCCGTCCAAGGAGGCCCAATGACTGCGGTGCCGCTGTATGAGACGCAGCTCGCCTTCCTCGACCGGATCGCCGCCGAGCGCGGCCGGGGCGAGAGCCGCGAGGAGCTGCTGCGCCGGGCGCTGCTCGAGCACGTCGGCCAGCGCTTCGCCGGGGCCGGGCCCTACGTCGGCGGCGCCAGCCGCCCGGACGTCCTCGAGGCGGAGCAGCCGGCGCTGGGCGAGGCGCGGCTGACCCACCGGATCGAGCCGATCGCCGGCAAGGCGGTACCGGTGCGCCGCGGCGAGGTGCTGCGGATCGAGCAGCTCGGCGGCGAGACCTGCGTCGACTTCAACGCCTTCAACCTCGACGACTACAAGGAGGCGCTCGACTGCGGCTTCACCCGCAGCTCGCAGTCCTTCGACCCGCGGGTTGGCGAGTTCGTCTGGACCAACGCGCCCCGCGGCCGGCCGATGTTCGCGATCCTCTCGATGCCGGAGACCTGCGAGCTCGACATAACTGGCCACCGCTGCAACCGCGTCTACCAGGACCTCGGCTGGGGCCTCGGCGACCACCCCAACTGCCAGGACAGTCTCGCCGAGGCGATCCGCGAGTACGGCCTCACCCCCGACGACGTCCACGACTCCTTCAACATGTGGATGGCGACCACGATCGACGAGGAGGGGCGGCGCCAGTTCCGCTGGAACCCCGGCCGGCCCGGCGACCGGGTCGAACTGCTCGCCCTCTTCGACGTCCTCGCTGCGACCGTGATCTGCGGCAGCGGCGAGCTGATCGGGATCAACAACTACAAGTACGAGCCGGTCCAGATCGAGGTGATGGAGGCCTCGGCGGACACGACCGAGCTGACCGACCGCGTCAACGAGCGCTGGGGCTCGATGGGCAGCCAGACCCGCACCGCCGACCTCGCCGGGGTCCCGATCCGCAGCGAGCGCAAGCTGGAGCGCGACGAGTCCTACGCCCCCGACTACCGCCCCGCCCCCGAGGTCGTCGAGGTCCCGATCGACCTCACCCAGAACGAGCGCGACCTCCTGGCGGAGCTGATCGCCAGCGGCGCCTACGGCCACACCGAGGGCGAGGCCCTGCGCGCTGCCTTCATGCGCTGGTGCAACTCGAACCAGATCCTCTTCCGCCGCGCCCGGATCGAGTTCGGCTAAGCGCAGAAGCGCCCGAACCGAAGTCCCTCGGGGCGCTGAGCGCCGGTCGACGGGCCTTCACCGTCGGTCTACAATTTTCCAAATTGCGAAACCGATCGTTTCCTGATCGGCTTGGGAAGTGGGGATGAGAGCAAGGTTCACGGGACAGCTGCGTGTGGTGAGGGCTCGGCCGGCCGCGGCGATCGCGGTGCTGCTCGTGGGGGTCGCGGTGCTCGGCCTCTGCTCACCGGCGCAGGCGGAGGTCACGCGCTCGGGAACGCTTCAGGCGGTCGTCGCCGACAACTTCCGCACCGGCGAGACGACCACTCGCTACATCCTGCGCAGCGGAGCGCGGGAGACTTCCCTGCGGCCGACGGCCCTCGCCGCGGAGCCGGGCGACCGGGTCGTGGTCAGCGGCGAGATGCGCGAAGGCAAGCTGACCGGTGAGGTCGAAGCCATAACCGAAGGCCCCCCGCCGGCGGCCCTGGCGCCGCCGCGCAAAGTCGCCGTCGTCCTGGTCAGGTTTCCCAGCGATCCCGTCGAGCCCTGGTCTCCGGCAGTGACCCGCTCCAAGGTCTTCACCGCAACCGACTCCGCCAACGCCTTCTACGAAGAGGAGTCCCACGGCGAGATCTCCCTGGCCGGGAAGCTCAGCGCGAACGGCGACGTGTTCGGCTGGCTCAGCATCGACGCCCCGACGGCCGGGTGCCCCTTCGAGCAGTGGAGCGACGCGGCCGACGAGGCGGCGGCCGACGCGGGAATCGATCTCAGTGGCTACGACCACGTCATGTACGTCGTTCCCTCGCGAGTCGGTTGCGGCTGGCTCGGCATCGCCGTCGTCGGCGGCTCGTGGTCGATGATCAACGGCAACCAGGGTGTCCACCCGATCGCCCACGAGCTCGGTCACAACCTCGGCCTCCAGCACGCGGGAAGCTGGACCTGCGCCGAGGGCGGAGTCAGGGTCCCGGTCAGCGACACCTGCGCCACCACCGAGTACGGCGACCCCTTCGACGTGATGGGCAACATCGCTCCCCGGCACAGCAACGGCTGGAACCTCGAACAGCTCGGCATCCTCGCCTCGGAGAACGTCGAGACGGTCGAGGCCTCCGGCACCTACTCACTGCGGGCCGCGCTCAATCCCACCTCCGAGACCACGGCCCTGCGCGTCCCGGCGACCGGCTTCCCCGGCGCATTGGACTCCTGGTACTACCTCGAGGTGAGGCAGACCGGCGGTGTCTTCGAGAACGTCACCGACGCCTCGACGACCGGCGTCTCGATCCGGGCCACGCAGACCTTCGCGCCGCGGACCGTGCTGCTCGACATGAACCCCGCGACCACTAACTTCGCGGACGCGCCGCTCAAAGTCGGTCAGACCTTCGACGCCGGCGGGGTGTCGATCACGACCGTGGCCGCGGGCGGCGGCAGCGCGACGGTCTCGATCGAGCTCGACGAAGAGCCACCCACCGCACCGACCGGGCTGACGGCAACCGCGGGGACCGCCGGGGTGCGGTTGCAGTGGAACGCGAGCAGCGACAACATCGGCGTCGAGCGCTACGTCGTGTTCCGCGACGGCGAGCAGATCGACGCCTCGACGGAGACCAGCCTCACCGACTCGCTCGCGATCCCGGGTGAGCACACCTACGTCGTCTACGCGGAAGACGAAACCCGTAATCGGAGCGCCGGGTCCGAGCCGGCGACGGCGACGCTCGCCGCGGTCGAGGGCCCCGACTGCGAAGCCGGAGAGTGCACCGTCGCCTTCGGGTACACGGGCGCGCCGGCGACCTGGACCGTGCCGCTGGGCGTCAGCAAAGCCAGGTTCACCGCCGACGGCGCCCAGGGCGGCGACTCCAGCGCCGGCCTGATCGACGGGGGAGCGCGGGCCACCGCGACGATCGAACCGCTCACGACCGGCGAGGAGGTGACGCTCATAGTCGGCGGCAAGGGCGAGTCCTTTGCCGAGGGCGGCGCGGGCGGCTTCGGCGGTGGCGGCGACGGGACGCGCGGCGGTGGCGGCGGTGGCGCCAGCTCGGTGGAGATCGACTCGACCCTGATGCTGATCGCCGCCGGCGGCGGCGGCGCGGGCCTTGCCGGCTCCAACGCGACCGGCGCGGACCCGGCCGGAGGCAGGGGCGGCCGCGGCGGTGAAATCGGCACCAGCGGCTCCCCAGGCGGCGCGCTGTCCGCCCACGGGGCGACGCTTGGCGGCGGCACCGGCGGTGTGCGGGGCGGCAACGGCGAAGCCGGCGGCATCCACGGCGGCGGTGGCGGCGGCAAAGGCGGCACGGTGACCGGGGCCAGCGGCTGCGCGGGCGGCGCCACCCCCGGCGCGCCGGGGGCAGCCGGAGGCCCTCTCAGCGGCGGCGGCGGTGCGCCGAACGCCGGCGGCGGGGGCGGCGGTGGCTACGTCGGCGGTGGCCAGGGCGGTGGCGGCGCCAGCGACACCTGCGGCAACAGCGCCGGCGCGGGCGGCGGGGGCGGCGGTGAGAGCTACGCCGACGAAAGCCTCTCGTGGGGAGCCGCAGGCGGCGCGCGGCGGGGGTACGGGCGCGTGGCGATCGCCTACCCCAACCCGGTCGTCGTCGGCGAGCACAGCTACATGACGATGCCGGAGCAGGAGCTCGTCGTGCCCGTTGACGAGGGCGTGCTTGTTGGCGCCTCCGGCCCAGACGGCGTTTCGCTCTCCCTCAGTCTGGTCAGCCCGTCCACCCACGGCACCTTGACGCTCGAGGACGACGGATCGTTCACCTATGAGCCCGACCCCGGCTACACCGGCGTCGATTCCTTCACCTACCGGCTGGACCACTCGTCGGGCCACTACGCGACCGCCGAGGTCGTCCTCAGGGTTCCGGCCAATCCGTCGGCGCTGATCTCCTCGCCGCTTGCGGGTGGCACCTACGAACTCGGGCAGTCGGTGTCGACGACCTTCAAATGCAGCGAGGGCGCGGGTGGCACCGGCCTCGACTCCTGCGACGACTCACACGGCAAGGAGACCGTGAGCGGCGGCAAAGGCAAGCTGGACACCTCAACCCTGGGAAGTCACACCTACACGGTGACCGCCGTCTCCAAAACCGGGTTGACGGACAGCACGTCGATCACCTACGACGTCGTGCCCCAAAAACCCAAGCCCCCCCAGGAACCGGACGAACCGCCGGACGATCCCGGCGAATCGCCGAAAAACCCCGACACGCCACCGAAGACGCCCGATGCGCCGACCCCCGTCCCCCCGATCGCCGACACCACGGCGCCGGAGACGCGTATCGGCGCCGGCCCCGCCAGGACGACGAAGCGCAAGCGGGTGCGTTTCGCGTTCATTTCGAGCGAGGCCGGCTCGACGTTTGTCTGCAAGCTCGGACGGCGCCCGCTCAAGCCCTGCACCTCGGGGGTGGAGTACAGAGTCGCCCCGGGCCGGCACGTCTTCAGGGTCTACGCCACCGATGCCGCCGGCAACACCGACCCGACGCCGGCGACCTTTCGGTGGAAGGTCGAACGCTGAAACACCCGCTTCTGGCGAGTCAGCTGCGCTGATGCGATCGACGAGTACGAGGCGCTGGAGGAGACCGCTACCGCGTCCTTTACCAGCTGACCGACGGTCCGCGTCGCCGCCATTCGCCATCGCTCGATCGCCTACGGCGGCGACCCGCGCTGAGTCCAGTCCGCTCGTCAGCCCAACGCCGCGGCCTCGGCCACCGCGGAGGGCGCCGGGTCGGGCAGGCGGAGCATGCGGAAGCCGCTGACAAAGCCGATCAGGGCGGCGAGCATGGGGATCAGCAGTGAGATCTGGAGTGCGAGCGGCCGCGCGTCGGTGTTGATGCGGACGATCTCCTCGCGCACGTCCGCGGGCTGGTCGACGATCAGTTCTTCCAGCTGGGCGTTGCTCATCACCTGCGCGTCGTCCTCGAGCGCGTTGGCGACGCGCTGCTGCTCGGCCGGGGTGAACACGTCGCTCGCGTCCGACTTCTGGGTGAAGGCGATCGAGAGCGCCGCCAGCATGACCGCGCCGCCGAAGGCCAGCCCCAGCGAGAGGCCGAAGGACCCGGTCGCCGAGTTGACGCCGGCCGCCTCCCCCACCCGGTCCTCGTCGATCGGGGCCAGGGTGTAGTTGTTGAGCTGGGAGACCAACATGCCCAGCCCAGCCCCGGCGAGTATCAGCGGCGGGACCAGGGGCCAGCTGCTGTCCGCGCTCGGGATCAGCGGGATCAGCAGCGCCAGCGCCGCCAGCAGGAGTCCGAACCCGGTCAGGATGAGGAAGCTGGGCCGCCGCTTCCCCGCCCTTTTCCCGACCACCAGCGCCACCGCGAACATCGTCAGCGAGAGCGGCGCCAGGGTGAGGCCCGCCTCCATCGCGTTGTACTCGAGCACCATCTGTAGGTAGATCGGCAGCGCGATCAGCATCCCGCCGAGGGCGATCTGCTGAAGGATCCCCTGCGAGATCCCGAAGCTGAAGAGCCCCTCCCTGAACAGGTGCGGGTCGAGCAGGACCGGCTTGCCCTCGCGCTTGCGGCGCAGCAGCCAGTGGACCAGGGCGGCCATCGCGGCCAGCCCGAAGGCCAGCAGCGCGCCCACCGCCTCTCCCCCCTCCTGCCAGACCAGGATGCCGAGCACGAGGCCGCCCATGCCGATCACCGAGAGCGCCGAGCCGACGGCGTCGAAGCCCCGCTCGCCCGTGTACGGCACGTCGCGCAGCAGCGTCCGGCTGCCGAGCAGGACGAGGACGATGACGACGGCCTCGAGCATGAAGCCCACACGCCACGACAGGTAGGTCGTCAGGAAGCCGCCGAGCAGCGGACCGATCGCGGCGGCGATCGCGGCCGAGGCGCCGACCAGGGCGTAGGCCTTCGCCTTCATGGTTCCCTCGAAGTTGCCGTGGATCAGCGACTGCATCGCCGGCAGGTAGAGCGAGGCGCCGAGGCCGCCGACCACCGCCCAGAAGATGATGATCGGCGCCAGGCCCTGGGCGAAGACCATCGCCAGCGCGCCCGAGATGTAGAGCAGCAGCCCGCCGACGTAGGCCCGTTTGCGGCCGAAGAAGTCGCCGATCTTGCTGCCGATCAGGATGAAGGCGGCGGAGACCAGGGCCTCGATCGCGACCGCCGACTGCACGCCGCTGACGGTCGTGTCGAGGTCGCTGACGACCGCCGAGATCGAGACGTTCATCAGCGAGGTGTCGATGACGAAGACGAACATCGCCATCGCCAAGAGCAGGGCGAGCCGCGGGTCTCCCCCCTGCTCCCCCCCTGCAGCCGCGCCTGCGTCCTCAGTCATGCGCTCAGTATTTTGGCGGCAACCAGCTCAGGATGCCCTGGAGGGCGCCGCCGACCGCGTGGGCGACCCTGCCGCCGGACGGGCCTACGGGGGCGATCCGCGTTGAGTGCCGCCAGCTGCGCAGGCGGGGGTGCCGCCGGGGAGGCGGTGGCGGTTGTCGGCGACGAGGCGGTAGACGACCGCCGCCAGCTGTGAGATCCCGGGCAGGGCTATCGCGCGACCGAGCAACCGCCAGCCTCGCCCGGCCGTGACCAGGGTCGCGGCAATCGCCTTGTGGCCGGAGAGAACCGCGCCGTCGGTGCCGACCCACTGCACCGCTTCAGTCGCCTGCTCGGCGGTGATTCCCAGCGCCTCCAGGTCCGCTTCCTGCCAGGCGACGATCCCGGCCGTCGGGCCGATCCGCTCGAGCACGCGGGCGCTGCTCGTGCAGAAGGCGCAGTCGCCGTCGAAGACCAGCACCGGGCGGTCTTGCCTGTCCGCGGCCACCTCAGCCCCACGACTCCGCGAGCAGGCGGTCGATCGCCAGCTGCAGGACCTCGCCGCGGCCGCGGCCCGGGTGGTCGGCGAGGATGAAGTTGCTGCCGATGAAGAGCGAGAAGGCGAGGGTGCAGCGGGCCTCGACGTCGTCCTCGTCGACGCAGATCGGGCCGAACAGCGAGCGCATGTACTCCATGCGCTGATTGTCCACCCGGCGCACGCGGGCCGCCACCTCCTCGTCGCGCCGCGACCACTCGCGCAGCGCCAGCTCCGCCGGCAGCAGCTCGGGCGGGCAGGTGGAGGCCAGCTCGAAGAGGCGCTGCAGCTTGGCGCGCGAGTCGCCGGGCTCGCTCTCGACCTGGGCGATGATGTCGCCGACCACGCTCTGCTCCCAGCTGTCGAGCGTCTCGGTGAGCAGCGCCGCGCGGTCCTTGAAGTGCCAGTAGAAGCCGCCCTTGGTGACCCCCAGCTGGGCCGCCAGCGCCTCGACCCGGACGCCCTCCGGCCCCCCGGTCGCGAGCGCGCGCAGCGCAGCCTCGACCCAGGCGCCGCGGGGAGTCTGAACCTTGGCCACGGCCTATCTATACGACACCGTATTGACAAGCGCAAGCCGCCTGCCTAATGTCCATACGACACCGTATGGATGGAGGTCCGCGATGAAGCTGCCGAACGCCGAGCACGAAAGCCAGCCCTGGCGCATCCACGAGCTCGTTCCCGAGTTCACCCTCGAGGACGTCTGGGCGCTGCCGACGAGCGGCGGCGCCGAGGACTTCGACGACCTGCTCGCGCTGGTGGGCTCCTTCGACCCCTCCCAGGCGGAGAACCTGCCGACCCGCTTCCTCTGGAACTTCCGCGACCGGCTCGGCCGCTGGCTCGACCTCGGCGAGATCTCGACCCCGGTGGAGGGCGACGACCCGGACGACCTCTCGATCCCCGGCAGCGCCGAGACCTCGCTGCGCGGGCGCCTGCCCGAGGACCTGCGCGGCACCGCCGACGACTTCGACTTCGGCTCGATGCCCTTCGTCCCCCTTTACCGCACCGACCGCGAGGCGGCCGCCGAGCTCTCGAACAAGACCGTCCACGGCGTCGCCCACCTCGGCTGGGTCGAGCGCGAGGACGGCAGCTACGGGGGCCGCGGGGCGATCTACGTGATGCCGCGGGGCGCCTTCGGCAAGGCCTACATGGCGGCGATCAAACCGTTCCGCTACTGGATCGTCTACCCGGCGCTGATGAAGCAGATCGAGCGCACCTGGGAGCAGCGCCCGCGGCGGGCGACCGCGGTCTAGAGCGCGGCCATCGGGGCGACCCCGGGCGCGGCCTCGACCCGCTCCAGCCAGGAGCGCACGGCCGGGAAGGGATCGAGGTCGAAATCGCCCTCGGGCGCCGCCTGGGTGTAGGGGTAGAGCGCCAGGTCGGCGATCGTGAAGCGCTCGCCGACGAAGTACTCGTGCTCGGCGAGGTGGTGCTCCATCGCCTTCAGCGCCGAGTAACCGGACGCCCGCCGGACCTCGATTTCCGCCCCGGGGGGGATCTCGTCGGCGATCGACACCAGGTAACGGACGACCGCGAGCCCCGGCTCGTGCTTGTACTGCTCGAAGAACATCCACTGCAGGACCTGGGCGCGCTCGTAGGGGTCGTCCGGCAGGAAGGGGGTGCCGTCGGCGAAGTACCAGAGGATCGCGTTCGACTCGGCCAGCGGCCGGCCATCATCGAGCACCAGCGTCGGCACCGTCAGCGAGGGGCTGAGCCCACCGAGCACCTTGCCCCGCCCGGAGCGCTCGACCACCGAGACCTCCCGGCGCTCGTACTCGATCCCCAGCATGCCGAGGAGCAGCCGCGCCTTGTGGCAGTTGCCGGAGAGCGCGTTGTCGTAGAGCAGGAGCGTCATCCCCCGCCGTGTTTTAGCAGCGGGGGGGCGAATTCTGCTCCGCGGAGCCTTATAGGGAGGTGCTTCAAGCGGCCGCCACCGAATCTGCTACTTTCATGTACATGAACGAGAAGGTCGGCATCGCGGAGCTGCGGCAGAACCTGAGCGTCTACCTGCGACGGGTGAGCGCCGGGGAGCGGCTCATCGTGACCGACCGCAACCGGCCGGTCGCGCAGCTGGGCCCCGTGCCGGGCGGCAGTGCCGACATCGATCGGATGATTGCCGAAGGACAGGTGTCGCCCCCCAAACGATCCGGCTTGCCGAAGCCGGTGAGGATGACGGGCGACCCCCACGCCCTGAGCAAGGCGCTCGCCGAAATCCGCGACGACCGCTGACCCGTGCCCGTCCTATACGGCGACTCCTCGGCATTGGTGAAGCTCGTCCGCGAGGAGGTCGAGTCGGACGCCCTGCGCGCATACGTCGACAGCGCCGACCTCGTCAGCAGCGAGCTGGTCCTGACTGAGATCCCGCGGGCGATTCATCGCGCGGCGGCGCGTGATCGACTTTCCACCACTCTCCTCCTAAAGCGCGCCGGAGAAGTGGTGGACGCGCTTGCCCTGCGCCGGGTCGACTACGACCTCCTCCTCTGGGCCGGGGCGTTCGCCGGGCCGAGCCTGCGAACCCTCGACGCGATCCACGTCGCCTCCGCGGTCGCCCTAGAGCCGATCGAGGCGTTCGTGACGTACGACAAGCGCCAGGCTGCCGGAGCGCGCCTCGCCGGACTGCAAGCGGTGTCTCCCGGCGCCTGAGACCTCTGCCCGACGCCTAAGGCAGCTGCGGCATCGGGACGGGGTTCTCGCCGAGGCCGTCGTAGAGCTGGTCGACCGCCTCGATGACGGCGCGCTCGCCGGCTTTGGGGCCGATCAGCTGAACGCCGATCGGCAGGCCGTTGGGGCCGAGCGAGGCCGGCACGGTGGCGGCCGGCACGCCGAGCATCGACCAGGGGCGCAGGAAGACCGGCTCGCCGGTCCAGTCGAGGCCCTTCGGGGCCTCGCCGGTGACCGCCGGGGCGAGGACGACGTCGAACTCGGAGAACGAGGCGTCGAAGAGCCGGCCGCAGGCCTCCGCCTTGGCGACCGCTTCCTCGTAGGCCTGGGCCGGGATCGAGCGGCCACGCTCGATCTCTTCCCTCATCTTCTCGCTGAGCAGGTCGGCGTGCTCGTCGAACTCGCGGGCGCAGTAGTTGGCGATGTCGACGGTGGCGACGATGTCGTGGACCGCGTCGAGGTCGTCGAACTCGGCCGGCAGCTCGTGCTCGACCAGCTCGGCGCCCGCCTCGCGCAGGACCTCGGCGGCGCGCTCCACCGCGGCCTGGCTGTGGGGATCGGCCTGCGACCACCACGGCGTCCGCACCAGCGCCACCCGCAGCGGGCCGCCCGGCGCGCCCTTCGACGCTTCGAGGCCGCCGAGCACGACCAGCTGCAGGCGCAGGTCGGCGGGCGTGCGGGCGAAGAGGCCGAGCGTGTCGAGGCGCAGGCTCGTCCGCCGCACGCCCTCGAGGTCTACCGCGTCGAGCGTCGCCTTCATCGCCAGCACGCCGCAGAAGGAGGCGGGGCGGATCGTCGAACCGACCGTCTGCGTGCCCAGCGCCAGCGGCACCATGCGCGCCGCCACCGCGGCGGCGGAGCCGCTCGAGGAGCCGCCAGGGGTGTGCTCGGGGTTGTGCGGGTTGCGGGTCTTGTTCGGGTGCCAGGTCGCCAGCTCGGTGGTCACCGTCTTGCCCAGCATCACCGCGCCGGCGGCTTCCAGCAGGGCGACGCAGCTGGCCCGGTCGCGCGGCTGGTGACCCGCGTAGATCGGGGTGCCGTAGGCGGTTGGCATGTCGGCCGTGTCGATGACGTCCTTGAGCCCGACCGGGACGCCGTGCAGGACCCCGCGCAGGTCCGCCCGGTCACGGGCGCGGGCCTTCTCCAGGGCCAGCTCGGGGTCGTAGAACTCCCAGGCCTCGACCGTCGGCTCGGTCTCCTCGATCCGTTCCAGGCAGGCGGCGACCAGCTCCTCGGAGGTGATCTCGCGGGCGGCGATCAGCGCCGCCCCCTCGCTTGCGGACAGTTGGTTAAGCCCGGATCCCAGGCTCGCTTCGGTCACGGCTCTTAGCTCCTTTCAGCGGTGACGCGGGCGTGGTCGCCCGCGTCGGAATCGTCGTCGAGCTCCCCGGCGGCGCCCAGGTAACGCGCCTTGACGGCGTCGTCGCGGGCCAGCGAGGCGGGCGTGTCGTCGTGGACGATCCGCCCCTTGCTCATCACGTAGACGTGGTCGGCGACGTCGAGTGCCAGCGAGAGGTTCTGCTCGACCAGCAGGATCGACATCGAGCTCTCCCCCAGCTTCTTGATCGCCGCCGCGATCTCCTCGATCACGATCGGCGCCAGGCCCTCGGAGGGCTCGTCCATCAGCAGCAGCTTCGGGTTGGTCATCAGCGCCCGGGCGATCGCCAGCATCTGCTGCTCGCCGCCGCTCAGCAGGGTGCCCTTGACCGAGGCGCGTTTCTCGAGGATCGGGAAGAGCGCGTGGACCCGGTCGAGGTCCCAGGCGTCGTCGCCGCTGCCGCGGCGTGCACCCAGCATCAGGTTCTCGCGCACGCTCAGCGAGGGGAAGATCTGCCGCCCCTGGGGGACCAGCCCGACCCCGAGCCGGGCGACCTTGTAGGGGCGCATCGTGGTGACGTCGGTGCCGTCGACACTGATGCTCCCCTGGCGCGGCGGCGTCAGCCCGCAGATCGAGCGGATCGTCGTCGTCTTCCCCATCCCGTTGCGGCCGAGCAGGGAGATGACACCGCCCTCGGCCAGGCTCAGCGTGACGCCGTGGAGGATGTGGCTCTCGCCGTAATAGGTGTGGACGTCGTTGAGCTCAAGCAACGGCGAGCCCTCCCCCGAGGTAGACGTCGCGCACTGTCGGGTCGTGTTTGATCTCCTCGCAGCTGCCCTCGGCGATCACGCGGCCGTGGTGGAGGACGAGGATCCGCTCGGCGAGCCGGAAGACCACGTCCATGTCGTGGTCGATGATCACCACGCCGACCTCGCGCGGCAGCTCGCGGACCATTGCCACGATCGCCTCGCTCTCGGCCGAGGTGAGGCCGGCGCTGGGCTCGTCGAGCAGGAAGAGGCTCGGCTCGCCGACCAGGGTCAGGGCCAGGTCGAGCCGTCGCTGCTCACCGTAGGAGAGCGTCTCGAGGCGCTCGTCGGCGTGCTCCGTGAGGCCGGCGCGGGCGATCAGCTGATGCGCTTCCTCGGTCTGCTCACCGACGCCGCGCAGGCGCCGCAGCACCCCGTAGCGCACGCTGCGACGGCCGTTGACCGCGATCAGCGCCGTCTCCTCGACGGTCAGGTGGCCGAACGGGTTGACGGTCTGGAAGGAGCGGGCGAGGCCGCGGTCGGCGCGGCGGTTGGGCGCCATCATCGTCACCTCCTCGCCGTCGAAGACGACCCGGCCGCTGCTCGGCGGCGGCGCCCCGGTCAGGCAGTTGAAGAGGGTCGTCTTGCCGGCCCCGTTGGGCCCGATGATCGCCACCCGCTCGCCGGCGTCGACGCTGAAGGAGACCTCGCTGAGCGCCTGGACGCCGCCGAAACGGCGGCTCAGGCCCTCGACTTGCAGGAGGCTCATCGCGCTCACCCCTCCGAGCCCGCGGGCGCCGGCTTGCCCCGCGCCAGCCGCTCCCGCAGCGCCACCAGGCCACGGCGGGCGAGGCCGACGAGGCCGTCGCGGGAGAAGATCGCGGTGACGAGGAAGACGGCGCCAAGCACCAGCGGCCAGCGGTCGGAGATCTCGTTGCTGACGTAGTACTCGAGCAGGATCAGCACCGCGGCGCCGATCGCCGGCCCGTAGATCGTCCCCGCCCCGGCCAGCACCACCATCAGGAAGACGAGGGCGGAGTAGGTGATGTCGAAGTTGGTCGGCAGCACGCTGCCCGAGGTGTAGGCGAGCAGCTGCCCGGCGAGCGCCGCCAGGGCGCCGGAGATGATGAACAGCTTGTACTTGACCCAGAAGGTGTTGTAGCCGAGCACTTTCATCCGCTCCTCGTTCTCGCGTACCCCGATCGCCGCGAACCCGAGCGGCGAGCGCGTCACCCATAAGGCGAAGAAGAAGGCGGCGGCGAAGGAGACGACGACCGCGTAGTACATCGAGCTCACGTCCCACTCGAAGCCGAGCGAGGGGAAGCTGATCCCGACCAGGCCCTCGACCCCGAAGCTGTGCAGGTAGCCCCACTTGATCGCCACGGTGGCGAGCAACTGGCCGACGGCAAAGGTGACGAGGAGGAAGTTGAGCCCGGTGGTGCGCAGCACGATCGGGCCGAAGATCGCGGCCGCGATCGCTCCGGCGAGGACCCCGGCGGGCACCACCAGCCAGGCGCTCGTGACGTCGGCCTTGATCATCAGGATCGCGACCGCGTAGCCGCCGACGCCGAGGTATGCGGCCTGGCCCAGCGAGGGAAGGCCGGCGTAGCCGTAGATCAGGTCGAGGCTGATCGCCAGGATCGCGAAGATCAGGATCTTCTGGACCAGGGCCAACGAGTAGTCCGGCATGAAGGCCGGGAAGATCAAGAGGGCGAGGCCGACCGCGACGATCGCCATCACGGCCAGGCGCTTGTCGGTGACCGCGCTCACAGCCGCATCCCCTGCGGGCGGCCGAGCAGGCCCTGCGGGCGGATGACGAGGACGAGGATCATCGCCGCGTAGACGAGGAACGGGGCCATCGACGGGAAGTGGGTGAGGCCGAACGAGTTGATCAGCCCGATCAGCACCGCCCCGACCAGGGCGCCCTGGACGCGGCCGACGCCGCCGACGACGAGCACGACCAGCGCCAGCAGCAGCATCGTCGTCCCGTCAGCGGGCTTGAGCCCGCTCAGCTGCTGGCCGAGGACGCCGCTGATGCCGGCGATGAAGCAGCCGAGCACGAAGACGATCGCCGAGATCGCGCCGACGTTGACGCCGAGGCTGTACGCGGTCTCGCGATCGTCCATGCCGGCACGCACCATCGCCCCCAGCCTGGTTCGTTCCTGGAAGAACCAGAGGCCGAGGGCGAGGGCGATGCCGCAACCGATCACGGCCACGCGGACGACCGGGTAGGTCTCGGAGCCGACCGTGAACGAGCCGTCGAACGCCGACGGCAAGTAGGGGACCTTGGGCTGGGCGCCCCAGATCCAGATCACTACGTTGGTGATGATGTAGGAGATTCCGAGCGTCGCCAGCACCTGGTTGTCGAGGCGGTCGTGCATGCCCCGCATCAGGCGCTCGATCACCAGCCCGAGCAGGGCGATCGCCGCCCCGGCGACGAGCATGCTCGCCCAGAAACCGACCCCCTGCTCGACGGCCACGGTCCAGCCGATGTAGCCGCCGAGCATGAACAGCGCCCCGTGGGCGAGGTTCAGGATCTGCATCACGCCCATGATCAGCGACAGTCCAGCCGCGATCAGGAACAGGATCATCCCGAACGACAACCCGTCGAGCGTCGTGATCAGGAGGTCGGTCACCGCTTACCTCAGGTCAACCTTCCTCGCCCACGTTCTCGTAGGTGAAGATCGGTTTCCAGGCCATCTCGCCGTCGATTTTGGTCGCTTCGAGGATGTAGACGGGACGGATCCCGAACCCTTGCTCGTTGAAGCGGACCGGGCCGGCGGGCGTATCCAGCTCGAGCCCGAGGATCGCGTCCTTGAGCGCGTCCGGGTCGGTGTCGCCGTCGGTCGCCTCGATCGCCTCCAGGGCGACGGCCATCGCCTCGTAGGCACCCTCGTCGATCTGGGCGACGGGGTTGCGGTCGTAACGCTCGCGCACCGCGTCAGCGAACGCTTTGCTCTCCGGGGTGTCGATCCGCCAGGTGTAGGTGAGCGGCGCCAGCCAGCCTTCGGCCTGGGCCCCGAACGCCTCCAGCTGTTCTTCGGTGAGCGCGTCCCCGTAACCGATCAGGACGTTGTCGAAGGCGCCGCGCTTGATGTATTCCTCGAGGAAGCTCTGCGTGGCGCCGAGCACCCAGGGGACGAGCGCGTCGGCATCCTGCAGGTTCGAGAGGTACGGCGCGTAGTCGGTCGACGTCAGCGGCACCTTCTGCTCCTGCACGACTTCACCGCCGCCTTCGGCGAAGCCCTCCGCAAAGCCGTCGGCGACGTCTTCGCCGGCGATGTAGTCGGAGACCACCGAGGAGGCGGTTTTGAGTTTCAGTTTCTCCGCCGCGTATTTGCCGACCGGGGCGGCACCGGACTGCAGGTCACCCTGCGGGGTGAACACTTTGCCGCCCAGCTCCGGCGGCAGGTTGAGCAGAGCGATCGCGGGGATGTTCTGCTCTTCGTAGTACGGCGTGATCCCGGCCATCATGTCCGACTGCAGCGGCCCGACGATCATCGAGACGCCTTCCTCTTCGACCAGTTTGCGGGCGGCGGTTTGGGTGCTCTCCAGGGTCGAGCCGCCGTCGAGCGCGATCAGTTCGACCGACCTGCCGGCCGCTTCGCCGCCAGCCTCGGACAGCTTCATTTTCAGCCCGTCGCGCTGCAGCGGGCCGAAGAAGGCAGCCGGGCCGGTGAGGGGCAGGACCGCCCCGACCTTGATCGGGCCGTCGTCTGACCCCCCACCACCACTGGAATCGTCACCGCCACAGCCGGCAGCTACCAGGCTGGCCGCCAGGATCGCCACGGCGGCAAGCACTGCCGGGCGCCTGTTGGCAAATCGAATGCGCTTCATGCCACTCCCTTCGTCTCGGTTTTACCGGTCTGTGATTGCGGCGGCGCCCCGTGGCGTCGCCCGGCTAGTGAGAGCAGCTCGTTCTCGACCTCGTCGGCGTTCAGCACGCGGCCCCAGTAGTTCTCGTGAACCCAGAGCGTCTCTTGCTGGAACGGGGTCGTGGTCGCGGTGCCGTCGGCGACGACCGCGCAGTTGTAGTCACGGTGAAAGGCGTCGATCAGCGTCTGGCCGACGCAGACGTCGGTGGCGATGCCGGAGAGGACCAGCGACTCGATCCCGTAGGTGTTGAGGATCGACTGCAGGTCGGTCCCCCAGAAGGAGTTGTACTTCGGCTTCTCGATCAGGATGTCCTCGCCGGGCTTGTAGTCGAGCGAGGGGTGGATCTGGGCCAGGTCGCTGTCCGGCGCCAGCGGCGCGATCCCGCGCCAGAAGGCGGTGTTCCGGCCCATGTTGCTGCCGTCCGGACGGTGGCACCAGGCGGTCCACACGATCGGCAGCTCGAGGTCACGGAAAGTCTGCACAACTCGGTTGATCGGTGGGACGATCTCATCCGCTCCGGCGGCATGGATCGGCGCGCCCTCGCGGACGAAGATGTTCTGCATGTCGATGACGAGCAGCGCCGTGCGCTCGGGGTCGAGCAGCAGCTGGTAGTAGTCGATCCCACTGTCCTCGTCGCGGCCGCGGTAGTCATGCTCGGCCGGGTACTTGGGTTTCGGTGGTACGTACCCGTACTGTTTAGCGAGATCGATCAGTTCGTTGGCGCGCGCAGGGGTGCTGTCACTCGACATGCGTCATCACCGTCCTTTCGTCGGAGGTCGTGAGCTTGATCTCGCGCGTCGGCGGGGGTGAGTTGCGGCTGGTGACGTAGCGCAGCCGGCCGCTGGTGAAGAGGCACGAGATCGCCGGCATGTCACCGCGGGAGATCGCCGAGCGCGCGTCGGGGGCGGCCGAGCCGAGCGGTGCGTCGAGCAGCATCAGGTCTGCTGGGTAGCCGACGCTGATCTGGCCCGCCCGCAACCGGTAGACGCGGGCGACGTTGCCGGTCGCGGCCGCGATCGCCTGCTCAGGCGTGATCACAGCCAACGAAGCGAGCTCGGTTACCGACTTGATCATCCCCAGTGGCATCGTGCCGGTGCCAGTCGGAGTATCCGTTGCAATCAGGAGGCGGTCAAGTTCTTGGCCGGCGGCGAGCGCGTCGGTGATCTTCAGCGCCGAGCGCAGGTTGCCGGCCTGCACGATCTGCAGCGCGATCCGCGGCTCGGCGATCACCCGTTCGATGTCGGCGTCCGACATCGAGGTCGGGCCGCCGTTGACGTGACCGCTGACCTGGGGCAGCATCGCCAGCAGGTCGTCGGCGGTGACCGGTGAGGAGCTCGGGATCGAGGCACCGCCGGTGTGGCACATGACGACGTAGCCGGCCTCTTTCGCCGCCCAGACCAGCGGCGCGCATTCGGCCGGCACCTTGAAGTCGCCAAAGCCCGCCTTCGCCAGCCAGACCCCCTCCCGCCCCAGCTCCTCGAAGTCCTCGGGGACGAGGCCGGGCTCGAGGATGATCGAGCCGCCGTGGACGGTCATGCCGCCGGGGCGGTAGTCGGAGAAGCAGCGCTGCGCGGTCAGCGCCAGCGCCTTGACCCCGGCGCGGTCGCGGGGCCGCCCGGGGGCGTGCACCTCGCTGGCCGAGATGCAGCGGCTGACGCCGCCGTGGGTGTAGCTCTCGAGGAAGTCGACGGTCTTCTGGCGCGGCGTGTAATCGCCGATCACGATGTGGGTGTGCGAGTCGATCAGGCCCGGCGCCAGCGTCGTGCCGCCGGCGTCGACGACCAGCTCGGGGGTCCCGTGGTCGGCCTCGATCTCGGCGGCGCTGCCGATCGCGGCGATCTCGCCGTCGGCGATCAGGACCGCGTCGCCGGAGGCGAGCGGCTCCTCGATGTCGCCGCTGAGGATCTCGCCGATGTTCTTCAGCAGGGCCCTCATCGGTACCTCTCGCCGAGCGCGCGCAGGGTCACCTCGGCCGCCTCCCAGCTCTCGGGGACGATCGAGGGCGGTGGGCCGGCGCAGGTCACCGAGGCGTTGTCGGTGCTGTAGCTGCCGGCCGGCAGCGGCACGGCCAGCGCGCAGAGCCCCTCGGAGAGCTCGTTGTCGACCCGCGCCAGGCCGTCCTCGCGGACCTCCGCCAGCTGCTCGAGCAGGGCGGACCGCTCGACGATCGTCTGCTTCGTGAACTGTTTGAGCTTGGCCGGCAGCAGCTCGACGACGGCCTCGTCGTCGAGCTGGGCGAGGACCGCCTTGCCGACCGCGGTGGCGTGCAGCGGCAGGCGCTCGCCGAGCAGCGCCGCCGCCCGCAGCGGGCTGTCGCTCTCGCGGCTGTGGATGATCGAGACCGCGCGGCCGGCGAGGATCCCGATCTGCGTGGTCAGGCCGGTGTCGCGGACCAGCGCCTCGGTCGCGTCGAGGATCTCCTGGTGGTTGGGTCGCATGCTCATGTAGACGGACCCGAGCTCGAGCGTCAGCGGCCCGAGCTGGTAGCTGCTCTCGCCGTCGAGGCGGGCGAGCAGATCAATCTCGACCAGCGCGTTGGCAAGCCGGTGGGTGGTCGCCGTGTCCCAGTCGAGCTCATGCGCCAGCTCGCTCAAGCCCCAGGTCTGGCGCTGAGGGGTGAAGAGGACGAGGAGGTCCCTCACCTTGCCGATCGTGCTGACCCGGGGGCGGGCAGAACCGCGTGCCTGCTTGGTGGTCAACTGATCGTGAAATCGTATTTCATGATCGTACCCTACGCAGGTCGACGCCCTCCTGTCAAGTCGGGTCCCCATCAAGCGCCGCCGTCACCGAGCCAGTTCTTCAACAGCGCGTCCTCGGGTGTCGCCAGCGAGCCGAACGACTGCTGGAAATAGAGCAGCGGGCGGGCGTCGGGGCGCAGCCCGAGCGCGGTCACGGTGCCGAGGAAGATCGAGTGATCGCCGCCGGGGAAGCGCTCGTGCACGTCGCAGACGAAATGGGCGATCGCGTCGCGCAGCAGCGGCAGCCCCTCGAACTCGTCGACCCCGAGGCCGGCGAAGCGGTCGATCCCCGGTGTGGCGAAGCGCTTGGCGACCGCGCCCTGGCCCTCGCCGAGGACGTTGACCGCGAAACGACCGCTGCGCTCGAGCGCCTCGTGGGTGGGCAGGCGGTTGCTGATGCAGACCAGCAGCTGGACCGGCTCGATCGAGAGCGAGCAGACCGCGGAGGCCGTCATCCCCACCGGCTCGGCGGTGCGGGTGGTGATCACGGTCACCCCCGTGGCAAAGAGCGCCATCGCTTCGCGGAAGCGGTCGGGGTGGACCTTCTCGATCTCGGTTGAATCCCTTGGGATCGACATCTCTCCGTCGCTGCTCACCCAGTTTGTTGATAAAAGATAGGTACTTAGCTTAGGATAATCCTGTGGGACCGGTTGTCAAGAAGCAGATCGAGGGCCGCGTCGGGCGCATCCGCCTCGACGGCGCCGCCAACGGCAACCGGCTGGGCACGCCCGAGCTGCGCGCCCTCGCCGAGGGACTCGATGAGATCGCGCGCCTGCGCCCCGCCGTCGTCGTGCTCGAGGCGAGCGGCGAGGACTTCTGCCTGGGGCGCGACCCGGGTGGCGACGGCGACCCCGCCGCCGCGCGTGAGAGTCTCGCCCTGGTGCTCGAGCTCGGCGACCGCATCCGCGCCCTGCCCTCGCTGGTCCTGGTCGCGGCCCAGGGCCGGGCCCGTGGCCTCGGCGCCGGCATCGTCCTCCACGCCGACCTGGCGATCGCCGGCGAGAGCACCAGCCTCGCCTTCGACGAGGTCGAGCGTGGCTTCCCCCCCACCTTGGTGATGACCTACGTCGAGCGCTACCTGCCGCGCAAGGTCGCCCGCGAGATGCTCGCCACCGGGCGGGCGTTGAGCGCCGCTGAGGCGCTGCGCCATGGCGTCGTCAACCACGTCGTCGCCGATGCCGAGCTGGGTGCCGCGGTCGAGGACCTGGTCGGCGAGCTGAGCGCCCGTGACCCGGCCGCGCTCGGCGCCTGCAAGCCGTTCCTGGTCGAGATCGAGGCGCTGCCGCCGGAGCGCCACGCCGCCCACGGGCTGCGGGCCGGCGTCGATTTCTTCGCCGGCGCCCACGCCGGCAGCGAAGCCGAGAGCAACGACACCCGAGAGAAGGAGAGCTGATGGACCTGGAGATAAGGAAAGTCGTCACCGTGGTCGAGGAGGTGCGCCACGAAGGCGGGCGCTCCGACGATGGCGGCCCGCTGCGCAAGGCGGCCTGCGCGGTGGTCATCGCCAACCCCTACGCCGGGCGTGAGTGGTCGGAGGACCTCTCGGAGCTGATCGAGGCCTCGGCCGAGCTCGGCGAGCTGGTCGGCGAGGGCTGCGCGGAGGCGCTCGGCGCCCCGGTGGAGAGCCACGGCAAGGCCGTCCTGGTCGGCACCGGCGGCGAGCAGGAGCACGGCAACGCGGTCAAGACGACGACCTTCGGCAATCCTTTCCGCGAGGCCTTCGGCGGCGGCAAGGCCTGGCTGCCCTCGACCACCAAGCGCTGCGCGCCGGGCGCCTCGGTCGACGTGCCGCTCTGCTTCAAGGACGAGATCTGGGTGCGCTCGCACTACGACACGATCACGGTCGCGATCGCCGACGCCCCGGCGGCCGACGAGATCGTCCTGATCGGCGCCGTGGCCTCGCGCGGACGGATCAACGCGCGGCTCGGCGGGATGAGCGTGGAGGAGGCCCAAGCGCGGTGAGCGCCGAGCGGGCGCTGGTGATCGGCGGCGGGATCGGCGGCCTCGCCGCCGCCACGGCCCTGGCCCAGCGCGGCGTCGAGGTCGAGGCGGTCGAGCGGCACGATGCCTTCGCGGTTCCCGGCGTCGGCCTCGGCCAGCCCGCGAACGCGCTGCGCGCGCTCGCCTCGCTGGGGGTGCTGGAAGAGATCGTCGCCGCCGGCTTCCGCTTTGACCGGCTGCGGGTCCACGGGCCCGAAGGCGAGGTCGTCGTCGACCACCGCTTCCGCCTCGGCGGCGGCGGGATCCCGGCCTTCGTCGCCCTCCCCCGCGCCGATCTGCACCGCATCCTGAACGGCGCCGCCGAGCGGGCCGGGGTGCCGATCCGGATGGCGACCGCGCCCCGCCGGCTGGAGCAGGACGCGGGCGGCGTCGAGGTCGACCTCGGCCGCGGCGGCGAGCGCTTCGACCTGGTCGCCGGCTTCGACGGGCTGCGCTCCTGGACCCGCGGCGCGGCTCTCCAAGGAGCGCACGGCCCCGTCCCCTCCGGCTACGCCGCCTGGCGCCTGATCGTGCCCCGCCCGAGCGACGTCACCTGCATGCAGTTCCACCAGGGGATCGGCCACAAGACCGGGGTGATGCCACTCAACGAGAGTGCGATGTACCTCTTCCACATCAGGCCGGAGACGCCCGGCCTGGAGGTCTACCCCGGGACCGCGGCGGTCGAGGCGCTGCGCGAGCGGCTCGCCTCCTACGACGGCTTCGTCGGCGGCCTGCGCGACGCCCTCCGCGACGACGACGAGGTCGTCTTCAGCCCGCTCGAACCGCTCTTCGTACCCGAGCCCTGGCACCGCGGCCGGGTCACGATCGGCGGCGACGCCGCCCACACCTACCCGCCGCACATGACCCAGGGGGCGGCGATGGCGCTCGAGGACGCCGTCACCCTGGCCCAGGAGGTCAGCGCCGAGGGGCCGGTGGAGGAGCGGCTGGCCGCTTACACCAGGCGTCGCCTGGCTCGCTGCCGCTACGTCGAGTCGTTTGCCGGCCGCATGTTGCGCGACGAGCAGCGGATCTCGACCCCGGCCGAGTTCGAGCTGGCCAAGGCGAGCGGCTACGAGGACCTCGACGGCCGGCTCACCGCCTCCGACCGGGTGATGGACGAGGACGCGCTGGCGGCCCACGCGGCCTAGAGCCGGGCGAAATACCCTGCCCGTATGTCGAGCTGGGACAGCCGGGCATGGTGAGCGCCGAGGAGATCGGCGCGGTAGGCGTCTTCGCCGCGCTCGGCGAGGCCGAGCGCGAGCGGCTCTCGCGGGCGGCGGCGGACATCAGCCTGGTGGCTGGCGAGTTCGCCGCCAACGAAGGTGACGAGCGAGCGATCTTCGCCGTGCTCGAGGGCCGCATCGAGGCGGTCAAAACCGTTGACGGGATCGAGCGCGTGGTCGGCGAACGCCAGCCCGGCGACGTCTTCGGCGAGGTCCCGATCGTGCTCGGCACCGTCTTCCCGGTCGCCTTCCGCGCCGCCGAGCGCTCGCGCGTGATGCGGATCGGGCCGCAGGAATACCACGCGGTCGCGGCGGAGGCGCCGGGTGTCACCGAGGAGATCGGCAAGCTCGCCGCCCACCGGATGGGCGGCGCCCGCGGGCTCGAGGGGATCGCCGCCGACCCGCCGCCGCCGCGGGCGCTCGTCGTCGGCCACCGCTGGGACGCCTCCTGCGCCGAGCTGCGCCGCTTCCTCGACCGCAACCAGATCAGCTTCACCTGGCTGACCCCGGAGATCACCGACGCGGCCGAGCAGTGGGGCGGCGCGCTGCCGGCCGAGAGCGACTGGCCGGCGATCCGCGTGATCGACGGCAAGACCGCGGTGCGCCCCCAGCTGCGCCGGGTCGCCGAGATGCTCGGCGTCGAGACCGAGGCGAGCGCCGCCGAGTACGACACGGTGATCGTCGGCGCCGGCCCGGCCGGCCTGGCGGCGGCCGTCTACGGCGCCTCGGAGGGCCTGCGCACGCTGGTCGTCGAGCGCGAGGCGCCCGGCGGCCAGGCCGGCACCTCCTCGCGGATCGAGAACTACCTCGGCTTCCCCTCGGGCGTCTCCGGCGACGAGCTGGCGAGCCGCGCCCTGCAACAGGCGCGGCGGCTCGGCGCCGAGATCCTCGTTACCCGCTCGATCACGCGGATCGACGCCGGGAGCCGCGAGCTCCACCTCGACGCCGGCGACGTCCTGCGGGCGCGAACGATCATCCTCGCCTGCGGGGTGACCTGGCGGCACCTCGCGATCGAGGGCTTCGACCGACTGGCCGGCAAGGGCATCTTCTACGGCGCGGCGCGCAGCGAGGCGCCCAACACGCACGGCCTCGACGTGCACGTGATCGGCGCCGGCAACTCGGCCGGCCAGGCCGCCCTCTTCTTCTCCACCCACGCCCGCAGCGTCACCATCCTCTGCCGCGGCGACCGGCTCGAGAAGAGCATGTCGCGGTACCTGGTCGACCAGCTCGCCACCCGCGACAACATCGAGGCCAGGTTCGGGAGCGAGGTCGCGGCCGTGCACGGCGTCGACTCGCTGGAGGCGATCGACGTGCGCGACACAGCCAGCGGCGACGTCTCGCAGCTCAGCTCGAGCGGCCTCTTCATCTTCATCGGCGCCGACGCGGAGACCGGCTGGCTACCGCCCGAGATCGCCCTCGACCCGCGCGGCTACGTGCTGACCGGCGCCGAGGCGCGCGCCGCCGAGCGCTGGCCGCTGGAGCGCGACCCCTTCCTGCTGGAGACCAGCGTGCCCGGCATCTTCGCCTGCGGCGACGTCCGCTACGGCCCGGTCAAGCGCGTCGCCGCCGCCGTCGGCGAGGGCAGCATGGCGATCGCCTTCGTCCACCAGTACCTGAAGGAGCTAAACGCCGCCCCCGAGCCGACCGCCTAATCCACTGGGTCAGGGACGACTCCAGCGGGCTCCGGGACCCGAGCCTTCGGCGACGATCAACCCGGCGTCGCGAAGCTCGGCCAGGACCAGGCGAATAGTCGCGAGACTGATCCCGGGCATTGCTCGCTCTACGTCGCGGCGACGAAATCGCGCAGGTGCCTGGCGCAGGATGTACTCGCGAACCTGGTCCTGCTTACTCCCTGGCCGCTCCTGGGTGGAGGCAAGTCGCATTTCAAAGTCGTCGTATGCCGAAGCGAGAATGCGCGCGAGGTACGTGATCCAAGGCCAGACGTCGTGCTGACCCTCGTGCCAGTTGCGCTGAGAGTCGTAGAGGGTCTCGTAGTAGGTGTTCTTCGACTCGAAGATTCGTTGCTCGAGGCTGACGTAGCGAGCGACCCCGTAACCCTGGGCGAGCAACTCGTAGGTGGTAAGCAGGCGCGCGAGGCGACCGTTGCCGTCGGCCACCGGATGAATCGCGAGGAAGTCGAGAATCAGGGCCCCAATCAGGATCAGCGGATGCGTCTGCCCGTCGGTCTTCGCCGCCTTGTAGCGGACGAGCAGCTCGTTGAGCATGAACTCCGTTTCCTCCGGCGGGGTTGGCGTGAAGACGACCTCTTTGCGCCCGCTCTCGTAGGAGACGATCAGGTTCTGGTCGAGCTTGAGGCGACCGCCACCTCCATCCGTGTGCTCGAAGAGCAGGCGATGTAGGTGGAGGACGAACGGAACGCTCAACTCCTCGTATGCCTCCAAGCGCATCATCATGTCGACAGCGTCCCGGTAGCCAGCGAACTCGCGCTCATTTCGGTTGCGATACCGGTGAGCGCCCTCGGCGATCTGCTCGGCGCGGTCACTGCCGATCACCACACCCTCGATCGCGTTGGAGGCCTTGATTGAGGCGATTCGGGCGTGCTCGGCGAGCTGACCCAAGAGTTCGGGGCGTTGGTCCTCGAATAGGCGCTCCTGACCCTTTGCGGTGTCGATCCGTGCCAGTCGAGCCCCCAATCGGCGGGGCTGAGCGCCAAAGGATCTATCCAGGTCGACGAAGCTGTTCATGGCGCTAATCCTCTCATAATGAGGCTAACTTAGCGCTAAATTAGCTCGATTAACGGTTAATTTAGCTCCATTGAGGCGTGCGCGACTCGGCCAGCGGCGAGGTCGTCGCCTAAGCGCCGGCGTCGAGCTAGGGATCGACCTCGCCGATCCCGGTCGGCTCGAGCAGCAGCTGACCGCCAAGCTCCGCGGCGCGCGGCGCGGCGGCGTCCGCGTCGGCAACGGAGACGAAGCTGGTCCACTTGACCGGGACCTAACCCGGCCGACCAAATATGATCCGGGCGGGTGGACGATATGCGTCGATCAATCACCGATCGTTTCGGGGTGCGCGCGGCGCTGGTCGCGTCTGCCGCGCTGATCCTGCTGCTCGCGGGCCACGGTCAGGCTCTCGCCGCGTCCGGTGACCGCGATTCCGGCCCCAGCGCCCAGGCCTCGATCGTCGGCGGGGTGCCCAGCTCGATCGCCGCCTATCCGTGGCTCGCCCACATCGAGTACCGGGGGGCGGTCGAGGAACTCGGCTGCGGCGGCTCCGTGATCGCGCCGCGTCTGATCCTGACCGCGGCGCACTGCGTGCTGACCGGCACCGGCAAGGTCGGGGTGGCATCGAACTTCTCGGTCCTGACCGGCATCAGCGACCTCGACGAAGCGACCCCGGAGCGCGCCTCGCGGGTCTCGCAGGTCCTCGTCTCCCCCGAGTACAACCCGGCGCGAACGCTGAACGACGTCGCCCTGCTGGTGCTCAGCGCGCCGGTCGCCGTTCCCGCTGTGCCGATCGCGACCGCCGCCGACGCGGCGCTGCTCACGCCCGGCACGCCGCTGGCGGTCGCCGGTTGGGGCATGACCTCCTTCGAGCCCCCGAAACTGCCCAGCCTGATGCGCGAAGCCCAGCCCGTCGTGCAGAGCACGCCGTTCTGCGAACGCAAGCTGGGCCGAGTGCTCTCCACCTACTCCCCCGCCAGCCAGTTCTGCGTGCGGACCACGTCTGACCCCGGCGCCAGCCTCTGCAACGGCGACAGCGGCGGCCCGGGCGTCGCCCGGCGGGCCGACGGGACCGTCGTCCAGATCGGCGTCATCAGCCTCAAGGGCTCGCTCGAGTGCAGCCCAAGCAGCCCCCAGGTCCTCGCCCGCGTCGATCGCGCCTCCGCCTGGATCGGCGCCTGGATCGCGGCGGTCGAACACGGGGGCCCGCCGCCGGCGGTCGTCGTCCCCAAGGTCGTGCTGCCGCCGGTCACCCGCGGCGAGGCCGAACTGATCATCTGGCTCGGCCTCGAAGCCGACCTCGGCAAGCGCTTCACGGACGGCCGCTACCACCGGATCGCCTGCAAGCGGCTCGACCGCACCAAGGTCAAATGCCTGATCCAGTGGCTGCGCGGCTCCCACTTCTACCGCGGCGGGATCACGGTCTACACCGCCCTCCCCCGCGAAGGCTCGATCTACAACTACCGCTACAAGATCCGCCGCTTCAACGCCAACTGCTGGCTCACCTACCGCAACCCGATCCGGGCCTGCGACCCGCTGACCGTCACGCGTTAGCCGACCGGCGTCAGGCCCGGTCGGCAAGCGCCGTGACGCCGCTCTCGTGGGCGCAGTTGGCGCAGCAGAAGATGCGGCCTTCGGCCTCGACCCCGTGGCCGATCACCCGGCAGCCGCAGTGCTCGCAGGTCGGCGCCATCGCGTGAATCGCGCACTCGAAGCTGTCGAACGTCCGGGCCTCGTCGCCGCGGACGACCTGAAACGCCTTGTCGTACTCGTTGCCGCAAACGTCGCATCTGGCCATGCCGGCCTCCCTCGTCGCGAAATCGGAGTGTGACCTGCGGCTACCCAACCGGCGGGGCGAGAAACGCGGGGAGATCGGTTTAGGCGACCTCCATCTGGGCAGTCGGTAGGCCATGGCCAATAACCCAGAGCCAAGAGATCCGGCCGAGAGAACCGAGGCCGAGGAGGAGGACGCGGCGGCGGCCGAAGCGGGGCGCATCGGAGGCCGCAGCGGAATGGAGGGCCATGACGAGGCCGAACGGGCCGCCGCCGAGAGCGGCGAGGGCGAGGCCGAGGGCTTCGAGGAGGCCGAGGAGGACCCCGCCACCCACGGCGAGGCCGACCAGGTCGACTCGACCGAGACTCAATAACCCCAGGAGGCACGACATGCTCACCATCACGCCGCAAGCTTCAAACGCCATCCGCGGAGTACTCGCCTCGCAGCAAGCTCCCGATGGGTCGGTTTTCCGGATCAGCCCGAAACCCGGCGAGTCGAACCTCATCCTCTCGATCGTCGACGCTCCTCAGCCCGACGACGAGATCGTCGAGGGCGAGGGCGTCGAGGTATGCGTGGAGCCGACCGCCGCCGAGGCGCTCGACGACAAAGAGCTCGACGCCATGGTCGTCGAGGGCGAGGTCAACTTCACGATCAGCGAGCGGGGAGAAGCCCCTCAGTAGCGCAGGATCGCGGCTACTCCTTCGGCAGGCGCGAGCAGCTCGGCGTTGCCGTCGCGGACCACGGTGACCGCGGCGTGGCTGGCGAAGGCGGCGCGGATCAGCGCCTCGGCCGGCTCGCCGACAGCCGGGTCGAAGACGAGGTGCTCGACTCGCCCCTCACCCAGCGCTTGCAGCGCCTCCTGCAGCCCGGCGGCGCCGCGGCTGCCGCCCCGCGCCTCCGCCAGCGCCCGCTCGACCAGGGCCCGGTCCCCCTCAACCGAGACCTCCTCGACGGCGACCGCCACCCGCTCGACCAGCCGCCCCGTGGGCACCGAGATCAGGTCGTCCTCGCCGACGTGACTGACCTTGACCGAGCCTGTGTCGAGGTCGCCGCAAAACGCCTCGAAGTCGGGGCGCGGCCCGAAGGCGAGCAGCGCTGTCCGGCCCCGGTCGAGCCGGCCGCCCACCAGGCGCCCGCACTCGCCGAGGAAGCGGCGGCGGTTGTGCCCGAGCCGCTCCACGTACTGATCATGTTCACGCTCGCGCCAGTCGCCGCTGGTGATGCTCAGCTCCCAGTCTTCGATCTCCTCCAGGCTCCCCCCGGCGAAGCGCAGGAACCTCACCCGCTCAGAGGAGAGCAGGACGACGGCGACGTCCTTGCTTTTGGACAACAGCCCGACGAGCGGCGTCAGCAGCGGCTGCTCGGCCAGCGTCACCGCGGGCAGATCCGGCCCCGACACGGTCGCCCACCAGCGTTCCCGGCCCGCTCCCTCGCTGACCTCGACAAAACCGGCTTCACCACGCGGCGGCGGCCGCACCGCACCGTTGTTGAAGCGCTCATGCAGCCTTTTCGCCGTGCTCCGCACCGCCATCCTGCGGCCGTGCTCAGCCCCGGCGGCGTCCCCCACGACCCGGTCGAGACCGTTGTTCAACTCCGAGCGCCAGCGCTCGCCACGATCACCGGGATCGAAGTGGAGATAGATCGAGATGACCCCCAGCTCCGGCTGCCAACCCGCGAGTTGCCTCGCGTCCTCCAGGCCGAGGTCGGCCATCCTTCGCCTCCTTACGGTGGTTGCCCTTCGTCGCTACCCACGACGAACGACTGGAAACGCCGGGCCGAGAAGGACATGGCCTAACCGTCCACGACTCGCTGCCTGGCGACGGCGACCGCGACCTGGCCGTAGGAGATCCCGCCGTCGTTGGGCGGCAGCAGCTCGGGCAGCAGTGGCCGCAGGCCCCGTGCGCGCAGGCCTTCGACCGTCCGCTCGAGCAGCAGCCGGTTCTGGAAGACGCCGCCGCTGAGCACGACCGCGTCGATCCCGGCCCGCTCGGCCGCCACGGCGCAGCCCTCGCCAAGCGCGGCGGCGAGGCCGTTGTGGAAGCGCGCCGCGGCCGTGGGCACGGGCGTGCCCGCGCCGAGATCGTCGACGAGCGCGCGCACGGTCTCGCGCGCGTCGAGCACCAGCCGGTTCTCCACGTCGCCGCCGCCCAGCGCCGGCAGCCGGTAGGCGGAGCGCTCGTGGCGGTCGGCGGCCCCCTCCAGCTCGCCGGCGGCCTGGCCCTCGTGGTCGGCGCTCGCCCGCAGGCCGCAGAAAGCGGCGACGGCGTCGAAGAGCCGCCCGGCGCTGCTCGTGATCGGCGCCCCGACGCCGCTGCGCACCAGCTCGGCGACGCTCGCCCAGCGCGCCTCGGGGACCTCCCCGCGCAGCGCCGCCGGGATCGGGGCGCTCGGCCCGAGCGCGGCGTAGGACCAGGCGCAGGCCATCCGCCAGGGCTCGCGCGCCGCCGCGTCGCCGCCGGGCAGCCGCACCGGGAAGAGCATGCCGACCCGCTCGAACCCGGCCGCATCGCCGAGCAGGAGCTCGCCGCCCCAGACGGTGCCGTCGGGGCCGTACCCGGCGCCGTCGAGGATCGCCCCCACGGCGGGGCCGGGCTCGCCGTGCTCGGCGAGGCAGGCGGCGAGGTGGGCGTGGTGGTGCTGCACGCCGACCAGCTCGACCCCGGCGAGCTCGGCCGCATGGCGGGTGGAGAGGTAGTCGGGGTGCAGGTCATGGGCGACCAGCGCCGGCTCGACCGCGAAGAGCCGCTCGAAGTGCTCGATCCCGGCCTGGAACGAGTCGAGCGTCTCCCAGTTGCGCAGGTCGCCGATGTGGTGGCCGACCCAGGCGCGGCGGCCCTTGGCGAGGCAGAACGTGCTCTTCAGCTCGGCGCCACAGCCGAGCACCGGACGGCGGGCCGGCTCGGGCAGCGCGAGCGAGCGCGGCGCCATCCCGCGCGAGCGGCGGATCACCAGCGGCGCGGCGCGCACGGCGGGGTCGAGCGAGCGCACGACCGAGTCGTCGACGCGGACGTGGATCGGCCGGTCGTGGCTGAGGAAGAGATCGGCGATCGCGCCGAGGCGGCGCAGCGCGTCGCCATCGTCGTAGGCGATCGGCTCCTCGGAGAGGTTGCCCGAGGTCATCACCAGCGGCGCGCCGAGGTCGGCGAGCAGCAGGTGGTGGAGCGCCGTGTAGGGGAGCATCACGCCGAGATCCGGCGAGCGCGGCGCCACCGAGGGCGCCACCCGGGCGCCGGCGCGGCGGCGGGCGATCGCGATCGGGCGGGCCGGGCTCGCCAGCAGCTCGGCGTCGGCGTCGCTCAGCTCGACCAGCTTGCGGGCCGCACCGAGATCGGCGGCCATCAGCGCGAAGGGCTTGCCTTCGCGCCGCTTGCGCGAGCGCAGCGCGGCGACGGCGCCCTCGTCGTCGGCGCGGCAGGCCAAGTGGTAGCCGCCGAGGCCCTTGACGGCAACGATCGCGCCGGCCGCGAGCCGAGCGGCGGCCGCCGCGATCACGTCGCGATGGCCGTCGGGGGTGAGCGCCCTGCCCCGCGTGTCGAGCAGCCGGGCCCGCGGCCCGCAGCGTGGGCAGGCGTTGGGCTGGGCGTGGAAGCGGCGGTCGCGCGGGTCCTCGTACTCGGCCCGGCACCGCTCGCACATCGCGAAGCCGGCCATCGTCGTCAGCGGCCGGTCGTAGGGCACCCCCCGCACGATCGTGAAGCGCGGCCCGCAGTCGGTGCAGTTGGTGAACGGGTAGCGATGGCGCCGGTCGGCCGGGTCGAGCACCTCGGCGAGACAGCGCGCGCAGGTCGCCGAGTCGGGCGAGACCGCCGCCTGCGGCTCGCCGCCCCCACTCGACTCGGCGATGCGGAACTCCGAGGCGGCGCCCTCGACCGCTGCCTCGGCGACGCTGACCGACTCGACCTCGGCCAGCGACGGCGCCTCGCCGCGCAACCGGTCGAGCAGCTCCCCGACCGCGCCGGGCGCCGCCTCCGCCTCGAGCAGCACGCCGCGCTCGTCGTTCCGCACCCACCCCCCCACTCCCAGCTCGCTGGCAAGCCGGAAGACGAAGGGGCGGAAGCCGACTCCCTGCACGGTGCCCGTGACCCGCACGCGCACGCGCCGTCGGGTGGGAGCGCCCCGGGTCGCGACCGCCACGCCTACTCCATCTCCTCGCGCTCGATCAGCTCGCGGAGGACGTGGTAGGCGCTCGCCTGCGCCTCCTGGATGCGGGGGATGTGCTGCGAGGGGGCGAGGATCGTGTGGTCGGCGAGGCCCTCGGCGACGATCCGCCCGCCGTCGTAGCCGACGAAGGCCACCGTCGTCACCTCGCGGCGGCGCGCCTCGGCGAGCGCTGCCAGCACGTTGCGCGAGCCGCCGCTGGTGGTGAAGGCGACGGCGACGTCGCCCGGCCGCGCGTAGGCGATCAGCTGGCGCTGGAAGATCTCCTCCGGACCGACGTCGTTGGCGATCGCGGTCAGGATCCCCGAGTCCTCGGTGAGGTCGACGGCGCGCCGCGGCCGCCATCCGATGCCCGGCGGCGGCAGCCGCAGGTCGGCGACCAGGTCAGCCGCGTCGGTCGCCGAGCCGCCGTTGCCGAAGGCCAGCACCCTGCCCCCGGCATCGAGCAGGCCGCGCACCTCCGCCGCCGCCTCGACCAGCCGCTCCTCGTTCTCGCTCAGGGTCCGCTCGCGCAGCTCGCCGATCTCCTCCGCCTTCATCAGGACCGAGCGGCGGACATCGTCGAGGACCGCGTCCAGGTCCGCCTCGGACTCGGCGAGGAACGGGTAGAGGAAAGACGAGCCCCCGGCCTCGTGGGCGGGGCGCGGCTCGCGCCCGGCAAGCAGGCCGCGGTGCTCGAAGAAGACGTGGACCAGCTCCCAGAGCACGTGGTAGAGGGTCTCGACCAGCTCCTGACAGATCAGTGGATCGCCGCTCGGCGGCGCGAACTCCCACTCCGCCCCTAGCGCCTCGAAGCAGAGCGTCAGGCAACCGCGCTCACGCGCCGCCTGCAGAGCACGGGCGGTCTCGACGACCGCGCTCGGCTCGATACAGCCGAAGGCGATCGCGATGTCCTCGGGCTCGGCGAGGCCAACCAGCTGGGTGCGCAGGTCGCCGCCCTCGGCGCCGAGCCCGATCGCGGGCAGAGCCCGCTTGCCGACGATCACCGGGTGGACGAACTCGACCGCCACGTGGCGAACGTCGGAGCGCGCCTGCGGCGAGCGGCCGAAGGCGATCAGGCGGCCGCCGCGGGCAAAGCGCTCGGCCATCCGGTGACAGCAGTGCGCCAGCCGCCCCGCCTCGGCCTCGAAGAACTCGCGGTTCACCTCCGAGCGGTGGCGGCTCAGCGCCCCGATGCGCTCCCGTGGGCCCGCGCTGAGCCCAGCCGGCCGCACGCTCATCTCATCCCACCCCCACCCCCGCGGCGACACCGAGCAGCCAGCGGCGCAGCTCCTCCAGGCCCTCGCCGCTGCGGGCGCTGACCTCGATCCGCCGCACGCCCGGGTTGACCGCGTCGAGGTTGCAGCGGAACCTCGCGAGGTCGAAGTCGACGTGGGGCAGCAGGTCGACCTTGTTGAGGACGACCAGCTCGCAGGAGCGGAACATCAGCGGGTACTTGAGCGGCTTGTCCTCGCCCTCGGCGACCGAGGCGACCATCGCCCGCACGTCCTCCCCGACCCGGAACTCGGCCGGGCAGACGAGGTTGCCGACGTTCTCGATGACCAGCAGGTCGATCTCCTCGAGCGGCAGCTCGCCGATCGCCGAGCGGACCATGTTGGCGTCGAGGTGACACTCGCCGCCGAAGCCGGGGTCGGTGTTGAGCTGCACCACCGGCAGGTGCAGCGCTGCCATTCGGTCGGCGTCGGCGGTCCCCTGGACGTCTCCCTCGAGCACCCCGACGCGCACCTCGTCGCTCTCGGCCAGCACCCGTTCGAGCAGCGAGGTCTTGCCCGAGCCCGGCGCGCTCATCAGGTTGACGACCCTGACCCCGGCCCGGTCGAAGTCCTCGCGGTTGGCTTTGGCGATCGTCTCGTTGGCGTCGAGCACGCCCTCGGCCACCGCCACCTTGGTCCGGTGCATGGCTAACCCCCTCACATCCGGGTCATCTTCATGTACCTGCGGAGCTCGGGCGCCTGCGCGGCGATCCCGGCCCCGATCAGGGCCACCAGCGCCAGCAGCGCGATCGTTCCCTTGCTCATCTCGACCTCCTCGACTCGTTCTCCTCGAGCAGCTCGGCGAGCACCGACTCGACCAGCCCGACGGCGCCGTCCAGCGCCGCCGCGACCGGCTCGCTCAGCTCGCCGACCAGCTCTTCCTCCTCGCCGCTCATGCGCACCGCCGGCTGGCAGCCGACGACCAGCACCCGTTCCGGCACCTCGCCGAGCTGCGCCGCCAGGGCCAGCACCCCGACCGGGTCCATCCCGTGCGCGTCGAGCGTCGGCTCCGCCCCCTCCAGCTCGGGCTCGATCACGAACAGCGTCCCCGGCGCCTCGCCCCGCGGCACCGCGTCGACGAGGACGGCCGCGTCGTAGTCCTCGCCGAGCGCGTAGACCAGGTCCAAGCCACGGATGCCGAAGTCGGCGACGTCGACCCCGCGCGGCAGCTCGCGGTCACGCAAGCGCAGTGCGACCTCGACCCCGAAGCCGTCGTCGGCCATGAAGACGTTGCCGATCCCGGCGACCAGGACCCGGATCGAGGGCGCCGCCTCGCCGGCCAGGGGCTCGACCTCCTCCGGCGAGAAGAAGAAGCGGTGGCCCGGCTGGCGCCGCTGGCCGAGGTCGCGGCCGGGATCGTCGTCGAGCACGACGGCGAGCTGCAGCTTGCCCTCGAGGTCTTCGTGCAGGCCATCGACCTTCGCCGTCCGTCCCGCGACCGCGCCGTCGACGACGTCACCGCCCCCGCGCGGCCTCAGCACGACCCGGCTGCCGCGTCCGATCTCGACCCGGGCGACCGCGACGCTGCGCGGCGCCCGCGTGCCGATCCCGATCCGCTCGAAGCCGTCCATCGCTAGCCCCCCAACCGCCGGAAGTCGCGGATCGCGCCGTGCAGGTCCATCAGCTCGTCCTCGCTGAGCGCCTCGGTGCGCTCGAGGATCTCGCGGGCGCGTGGGTCGGTCGCCCTTGCCTCCTCCTTCTCCTCGTCGCTGAGGCTGAGGACGTTGAGCGTCAGCAGCTGGTCGATCTCGCCGCCGTCGAAGAGGTCACCGGGGCTCTCCGGGGCGATCCGCGGGTGGTCCTCGAGGATGATCGGCGCGGCGAGGACGGTGTGGCGATCGCCCGGCTCGCCGACCGGCACCGGCCAGAGGCCCTCGTTGAGGCAGTCCGCGGAGGCCACCCGCAGATGCGGCGGTGGGTCGGCGAGCGAGACGAAGGAGCCGTTCTCGCTACGCAGGACGACGTGGGTCGAGCAGAGCGTCCGCATCAGCGTGCGCTGGCGCGGGGCGCCGTCCCACTGGTGCCGGTTGATGACCTCGACGCGGACCCGGTGCAACTCCGAGTCGAGCCGCTCGAGCGCGACCTCGAGCCTCCCGCGCAGCCGCTCGCGCCGCCGCAGGATGGCCCCTGCGGGAGCGCCCTTCTCGCGCAGCTCCTCGTGCTGACAGGCCCCAACGGCGACGATCTCAGTCCGGCCGGGCGCCTTGGCGAGCCGGGCTTCGCGCTCGACCGCCTCTTCCCAGGTGAGGTGGCGCTCGCCGCCGACGGTCAGCTCGTCGACGGCCCTCCCGGTGGCGTTGCGGACGCCCCGGTCGACCACCTGCAGGAAACGCACCGTGACCTCGACGTCCGGCTTCTTGCCCTCGATCAGGCACTCGGCCCGCAGCCGGTGCGGGCCCTCCGGCCACCCTCGCGGGTAGACGCCGCCCCAGGTGAAGCGCTGGCGGTTCTTCAGCGCCGAGCGCCGGTAAGGCCAGAGCAGGTAGCCCTCATAGAGGACCGCGTCGGCGATCGCCCGGGTCGGGTCGACGACGCTCATGACTCGACCGCCTCCGGCGTGGCGCCGGCCTCGGCCAACAACGAGTCGACGGTCTCCTCCCAACTGAGCAGGGCGTGGCTCGCCCGGTAGGCGCGCAGGCGCTCGAGACTGCCGCGGTCGAGGCGCAGCCAGCCGCCGTCGGGGAAGTGGCGGTCGATCGTCGTGCGCCAGACCGCGACCGGGAGCCGGCACTCGGCCTCGCGGTCCCAGGCGATCGGCTCGACCTGGAGGGTGCCGCGCTCGTCGACGTAGAAGACCGAGCCGGCGAAGAGCAGCTCCAGCGGCACCTCGCCGCCCTCGAGCGACTCGAAGTAGCGGGTCGCGGTCACCTCGAGGTCGTAGGTGCAGGTGACCGGGACCTCGACCGAGGTCTCGCCGACGAACGGGCCGAGGTTGGCGGTGACGCTGGTCCAGTGCAGGCTGCGCAGGCTCCTCCCCCACTGCTCGGGCAGGCCGAAGAGCTCGACCAGCCGTTCGCGCTCCGCCGCCCCGTAGGCGCGGCGCGGCGCGGCGATCCGCAGTTGGACGTTGAGCGTCGCCGAGCGCACCGGGGCCCTGTCCTCGCTGCGGACGAGGACCTGGAAGCCGAGCGTAGGCACCGCCGCCGGCTCCAATGCCCGCACCCCGGTGACCTCGAAGTTCAGCGCCGGCATCGGACTACCCCGGCGAGAGGTTCGGCATCGAGGGATCGATCGGTTCGCGGCCGGCGACGCCGACGCCGGTCGAGCGCGCCGCGCTCGAGGTGCCGTCGGGGTTGTGGCCCGGCTGCTTCTCGTAGTTGCCCCTCGAGTTGCCCTGGTTGATCCCCTCGGTGTGGGCGGGGGCGTCAGGGGTCGTGTCGGGTCGACCTACGCGGATCTCTGCCATCGCTCCTCCTCTCGCTCGACGTTGGATGACTCGGCGCGCGCGCTCAGCGCCCTGAAGAAGGCTTCGATCTCCTCCCAGACCTCGGCGCCGCCGCCGAAGCCGCGCCAGTGGCTGCGGATCAGGCCGACCAGCCGGTAGCACTCGTCGACCCCGACGACGAAGAACTGACGGGCGCCGCGGGCGCGGTTGACCAGCAGCGCCTCGACATCGGGCTCGAGCGTGGCGAGGACCGGGTTGTCTGCAACCAGCCGCTGCCACGCTCCGAGCCCGAGCGCCGACTCGGTCGCCCCCATCGGACTGGGATAGAAGGCGACGACTCGGTCGACGGCGCTGCTGTGGAAGAAGAAGGCCATCTCGACCGGGATCTGCAGCTCGGCCCAGGTCTCCTCGTCGAGTTCGAACTCGTCGATCCGCAGCCGCCGCTCGGGCAGCAGCCGGTAGCGGGAGCCGCCCGCCTCGCGGCGGTCGAAGAGGATCGCGCAGGCGCGACAGGCGCACTTCAGCTCGCGCCGCTCGAGGTCGAGCAGGTGACGGTGCTCGGCCGGCACCGGCTCGCCGCAGAGGTCGCAGTTCACGGCGCCACCCCGCGCGCCGCCGCCATCTCCGCGGCGGGGCAGGAGAGGGTCGCGGCGGGCTCGATCTGCAGCAGCTGCGGCTTGACCTCCTCCGTCACCCCCTCAGCCTCGACCGCCTCGACCTCGGGCGCCGCGGCGAAGATCGCCTCCTCGACCGAGCTCTTCAGGGTCAATGCCGACGAGGGGCAGCCGCTGCAGCTCCCCTCGAGGCGCAGGCGCACGGTCCCACCCTCGATCGCCAGCAGCTCGACGTCGCCGCCGTGCGACTCCAGGTAGGGACGCACTTCCGCCAGCGCGCCGCGCACCCGCGCATCCAGCGGCTCGGGGTGCAGGTCATGCAGGATCAGCAGGTGGGAGACCAGCTCGTCGTCGGCCAGCCGCGCCAGCGGGTCGCCGCCGTTGCCGTTGGCGAGTCCGCGCAGCGTCCGCGCCAGCCCCTCGCCGTACATCTCGACCAACGCCTGCGCCAGCTCCAGGACAAGCTCACGGGCGGCGGGGTCGGGCAGCGCCTCGGCCCGGTCGAGCAGCTCCTCGACCCGCACCACGGTCGTCCTGGCGGCCGCGTCGTCCACCGCTCAGCCCCCCTGCTGGGCGCCGAGCATCGGCGAGTGGGTTCGCTTCAGGGTGCGCCCCCCGCCGAGGTACATGTGGACGCCGCAGGGCAGGCAGGGGTCGAAGCTGCGCACGGCGCGCATCACGTCGATCCCGCGGAACTCGTCGGGCCCGTTCTCCTCGAAGATCGGCTGCCCGGTGACGGCGTCCTCGTAGGGCCCGAGCGTCCCGTAGGAGTCGGTCGGGCTGCCGTTCCACGGGGTCGGCGGGTAGGGGTGGTAGTTGGCGATCTTCTTGTCGCGGATCACCAGGTGGTGGGAGAGAACGCCGCGCACCGCCTCGTGGAAGCCGCAGCCGATCGCTTCGTCGGGGACGTCGAAGTCCTCGAACACCTTGGTGTTGCCGGCGCGAACCTCTTCCAGCCCCTTCTCGACGAAGTGCAGCGCCATGCCAGCCGCGTAGGCGACGAAGTAGACCCGCGCCCGGTCCCTCTCGATCGCATTGGACCATTTCGGGATCCGCCACTCGAGGTCCATCTGCTCCGTGTCCGGCGTCTGCGGCAGGGTGATCTTCACGCTCTCGCCGGTGGCGTTGACGAAGGGGGTGTGGACCTTGTCGGCGAGCGCCGTCGCCCAGAGCCGCGCCAGCGGGCCGCCGCCGGTGTCGAGCGCCAGGTGCTGGCCGCTGCGCTGGTCGTACCAGCGCGGGCTCATCACCCAGGAGTATTTGCCGCCCGCGAGGTCGCGTTTCTGCGGTTTCGGCAGCGTCGTCTGGTTCCAGGGGTGACGCCGGTCGACAGGGTTGCCGAGCGGGTCCTTCTCGACGAACATCTCCTCGCCGGTCCAGTCCTCGTAGTAGGAGGAGCCGAGCAGGATGCGGATGCCGAGGTTGATGTCGACGAGGTTGGTGGTGATCAGCTCGCCGTCGATGACGATCCCGGGGGTGACGTACATCTCGTTGCCCCAGTCGGCCATGTTGCGGTAGTCGTAGTCGACGTAGTCGGGGTTGTTGAAGGCCCCCCAGCAGCCGAGCAGCACCCGCCGCCGGCCGACCTCCTCGTAGCCCGGCAGCGCCTCGTAGAAGAAGTCGAAGACGTCGTCGTTCATCGCCACCGCCCGCTTGATGAAGTCGATGCAGCGCAGCAGGCGGGTCAGGTAGTCGGTGAACAGGGTCGGCGTCGCCACCGTGCCGACGCCACCGGGGTAGATCGTCGAGGGGTGCACGTGGCGGCCCTCCATCAGGCAGCACATCTCGCGGGTGATGCGGCTCATCACCAGCGCCTCGCGGTAGGTCTCCCCGGTGAAGGGGTTGAAGGAGCGCATGATGTCGGCGATCGTGCGGTGGCCGTGGACGTCGCCACGCGGCGCCTCGGCCTTCTCGGCCTTCTCGAGCACGCTCGGGTTCGTGTCCTTCACCATCTGCTCGCAGAAGTCGACGAAGACCAGGTTGTCCTGGAAGATGGTGTGGTCGAAGATGTACTCGGCGGCCTCGCCGAGGTTGACGATCCACTCGCCCAGTGGCGGCGTCTTCACTCCGTAGGCCATGTTCTGCGCGTACATCGAGCAGACCGCGTGGTTGTCGCCGCAGATGCCGCAGATGCGGCTGGTGATGAAGTGCGAGTCGCGCGGGTCCTTGCCCCTCATGAAGACGCTGTAGCCGCGAAAGAGCGAGGAGGTGCTCTTGCAGCTCAGCACCTCTTTGCGGTCGAAGTCGATCTTCGTGTAGATGCCGAGGTTGCCGACGATCCTGGTGATCGGGTCCCAGGACATGTCGACGACGTTGCCCGCCTCCGGTTCGATCCTCTCGCGCGTGGTTGCCATCTGGTTCCTTTCTCTCGCGTCCTCCTAGCGACCGGCCCGCGGCCCCCGCGGTGCGTAGCCGGTCGTCAGCTGATCCCGGTTGTGGCGCCACTTCGGCTCCTTGTTCACGGTCTTGTTGGTGATGCTGCGCAGCTTGCGGATCACAGGGCCGTAGGTGCCCTGCAGCGTCGAGGAGAGACCTCCCCCCGGTGGCGCGTCCATGAACGGCATGAACTTGTCGGGGAAGCCGGGCATCGTGCAGCCGATGCAGATCCCGCCCACGTTGGGGCAGCCGCCGACGCCGCCCATCCAGCCGCGCTTCGGCACGTTGCAGTTGACGACCGGCCCCCAGCAGCCGATCTTCACCTGGCACTTGGGCGAGTTGTAGTCCTGGGCGAAGTCGCCCTGCTCGTAGTAGCCGGCCCGGTCGCAGCCCTCGTGCACGGTCTTGCCGAAGATCCACTGCGGGCGCAGCTGTTCGTCGAGCGGGATGGTCGGCGCCATCCCGGCCGCCTGGTACAGCAGCCAGGTCAGCGTCTCCATGAAGTTGTCGGGCTGCACCGGGCAGCCGGGGACGTTGACGATCGGCACCCCGGCGGCCGAGCGGAAGTCCCAGCCGAGGTAGTCGGCGAGGCCCATGCAGCCGGTCGGGTTGCCGGCCATCGCGTGGATGCCGCCGTAGGTGGCGCAGGTGCCGATCGCGACCACGGCGAACGCTTTCGGCGCCAGTTTGTCGATCCACTGGTTGACCGTTATCGGTTCGCCCAGCTCGTCGTTGCCCATCGAGGTCCAGTAACCCTCGCCGTTGATCTTCTCGTTCGGGATCGAGCCCTCGACGACGAAGACGAACGGCGCGTCGAGCTCGTCGGCGGCGGCGCGGTGGAAGGGGGCCATGAACTCCTCGCCGCCCAGGGTCGGCGAGAGCACCTTGTTGTGGAGATGGACTTTGGGCAGGCCCGGGACCGCGCCCAGCAGGACCTCCTCGATGCTCGGCTGGGAGGCAGCGGTGACCGCGACCGAGTCGCCGTCACAGCTCATCCCCTCCGACGTCCAGAGGATGTGGACCTCGTCCACACCGGTTGCCTCAGCGCTCATCTGGTCACCTCCAGTGCGTCGACTACAAGCTCTTCCCCCCGGGTCACTTCCAGGTCGAACCCGCCGCAGTAGTCGCAGGCGAGCGGGAAGCCGGGGAGCGGCGTCTCCTTCCCGCAGGCCCAGCAGAGGCCGGTGGCCTCGACCTCGCGCAGCTGCAGCTCGGCGCCCTCCAGCGGGGTGCCGGTGGCCGCCACCTCGAAGGCCAGCTCGAGCGCCGAGGGGACGACCTGGCGCAGGTGGCCGACCCGCACCTCCACCGCGGCGACGCGGGCGCCGCCGGCGTGCCGGCTGGCGATCTCTATCACCGCCTGTGCGATCGCCAGCTCGTGCATCGCGGCCTCTCCTCAGCAGATCCTCGGTAGGGGGTCCCCGGCGAGCAGGTCCATCACCCGCTTGCCGGCGAAGGCGGTCTCGACCAGCACCATCCCGGGCGGCTCGGCCCGCGCCTCGCCGATCTCGCTCGCCTCCGCGCAGCCGGGCACGGCGCGCAGCGCGGCGAGCGCCTCGCCCGCCGCCTCGGGGGCGACGAAGGCGACCAGCACGCCCTCGTTGGCGACGTAGGCGGGGTCGAGGCCGAGCAGCTCGCAGGCCCCGGCGACCTCGGGCCGCGCCGGCAGGTCGGCCTCGCGCACCGAGACCGATACCCCCGAGGCGCTCGCCAGCTCGTTCAGCGCCGAGGCGACGCCGCCGCGGGTGGCGTCCCGCATGCAGCGCAATCGCCCACCGGCAGCCTCCAGCAGGGCATCGGCCGCGGGCCAGAGCGAGCGGGTGTCGGAGCTGACCTCGGCGTCGAGCGCGAACTCGTCGCGGGCGAACATGATCGCCGTGCCGTGGTCGCCGATCGTGCCCGAGACCAGCACCCGGTCGCCGGGCCGGATCGCGGCCGGCGAGAGCTCGGCGCGCGGGTCGAGCCGACCCATGCCCGTCGTCGTCAGGTACATCGAGTCGCAGTGGCCGCGCTCGACCACCTTGGTGTCGCCGGCGACGATCTCGACCTCGGCGGCGCGGGCCGCGGCGGCGATCGCCTCGACCTCGGCCTCCAGCTCCTCGGCGCCAAGGCCCTCCTCGAGCACCATCGCCAGGGTCAGCGCCTCGGCCCGCGCCCCGGCGACGGCGAGGTCGTTGACGGTGCCGTTGACAGCCAGCTCGCCGATCGAGCCCCCCGGGAAGCGGATCGGGCGGACGACGAAGCTGTCCGTGGTCAGGGCCAGGCCGGCGCCGTCGAGGACGACCGTGCCGGCGTCGCCGAGCGGCGCCAGCGCCGGCGAGGCGAAGGCCGGCAGGATCAGGCCCTCGACCAGCGAGCGGCTCGCCTTGCCGCCGGCCCCGTGGGCCATCGTCACCCGCTCGTCGCGGAAGCGCGGCGGCTTCGAGCGCGCCGTCTCGATCAGCTCCAGCACGCGCTGCTCGGTGCGCTGGCGACGACCGCGGGGCTCGGCCACGGCGGGCTGCTCGCTCAAGCCGCCACCCCCTCGGGCTCGGGGCTGAAGCGCCCGTAGTTGTAGTAGGCGGCGCAGGCCCCCTCCGGCGACACCATGCAGGTGCCGATCGCGTGGTCCGGCGTGCAGGCGGTGCCGAAGACCTTGCACTCCCAGGGCTTGATCACGCCCTTCAGCACCTCCCCGCACTGGCAGGCCTTGGGATCGGCGACCCGCACCCCCGGCACGGCGTAGCGGCGCTCGGCATCGAGCTCGGCGTAGGCGTCGGAGAGCTTCAGGGCGCTCTGCGAGATGAAGCCGAGCCCCCGCCACTCGAAGTGCGGGCGCAGCTCGAAGACCTCGGCCATCACCCGCAGCGCCGCCGGGTTGCCGTCGTAGGGGACGACCCGCTTGTACTGGTTCTCGACCTCGCTGCGACCCTCGCCGAGCTGGCGCAGGATCATCGCGATCGATTGCAGCACGTCGAGCGGCTCGAAGCCCGAGGTGACCAGCGGCTTGCCGTAGTCGGCGGGGATGAACTCGAAGGGCCGCGCGCCGACCACGGTCGAGACGTGCCCGGGGCCGATGAAGCCGTCGAGCCGCAGGTCCGGCGACTCGAGCAGGGCTCGCAGCGGCGGGATGATCGTCACGTGGTTGCACATGACGAAGAAGTTGGCGGCGCCTTCCTCGCGCGCCCGCGCCAGGGTCAGCGCGGTCGAGGGGGCGGTGGTCTCGAACCCGATCGCGAAGAAGACGACGTCGCGGTCTGGGTTGGCCTTGGCCAGGCGCAGCGCGTCGAGCGGCGAGTAGACCATGCGCACGTCGGCGCCTTCGGCCTTCGCCTCGAGCAGCGTCTGCTCGGAGCCGGGCACCCGCATCATGTCGCCGAAGCAGGCGAAGATCACCCCCTCGGCCTTGGCGATCGCGATCCCGTCGTCGACCCGGCCCATCGGGATCACGCAGACCGGGCAACCGGGCCCGTGGACCAGCTCGACCCCCTCGGGGAGCAGGTCGTCGATCCCGTACTTGTAGATCGAGTGGGTGTGGCCGCCGCAGACCTCCATCAGCTTGTAGTGGCGCCCGGGCTCGGCGAGCGAGGCGATCTCGGCGGCGAGGGCGCGGCCGAGGCCGGCGTCGCGGAACTCGTCGACGAACCTCACCCGCCCGCCTCCAACCTGGCGAGCGCGGTGCCGGCGTGGACCAACAGCTCGTCGCCGGGCGCGACCTCGCCGACCAACGCGGTCTCGACCGTCTCGTGGCGCTCGGCGGGGTCGGCGCAGAGCGCCAGACGGCGCGCCGCGTCTACCTTCAGGACCCGCAGCGGGACCGCGACGTCGCCGCAGGTGATGCAGGCGGCGCCGTGGTCGCAGGCAGCGCTCACTCGATCACGCTCGCCTTCAGCTCTTCGAGCTCCTGCTCGTACTCGGCACCCATCCCCTCGAGCAGGCGGCGCGTCGCTTCCGCCTCGGCCTCGTCGACCTTGGAGATCGCGAAGCCGACGTGGATCAGGACCCAGTCGCCCGGCGCGATCGGGCCCTCGCCGTCGAGGAGGCCGACGTTGACGTTGCGCCTCACCCCTGCCACGTCGACCTTGGCCAAGCGGTTGGCCTCGTCGACCATCTCGATGACCTGGCCGGGGATCGCCAGGCACATTGGCGGACCTCCTCCGCGAGTGTTCGCTCGTCCTGACCCGTTACCCCGCGAGCGGCGGGTCAAACAAACGTCGAACCATTAGAACGCCCTCAAGGGGTCGGCCGCGCTGTAGCCTCGGCGAGATGACGCCCTTGGAGCACCTCGAGCGGCCGGCCGACGGCGACCCGGCCGGCCTGCTGGTCCTCCATCACGGGCGGGGAACCGACGCCCCCGACCTGCTCGGGCTCGCCGACCTCCTCGACCCGGAGCGTCGATTCCACGTCGCCGCCCCGCGGGCGCCGCTCTCGCTGCCGGGGTCCCCTGGCTACCACTGGTACACCATCCTCCGGGTCGGCTATCCCGAGCCCGAGAGCTTCCACGCCGCCCGCGCCGCCCTCGCCGAGTTCCACGACCGGCTCTGGGAGCAGACCGGGATCGGTCCAAGTGCGACGGTCCTCGGCGGCTTCTCGATGGGAACGGCGATGAGCTACGCGATGGCCTTCGGAGGGGACCGACCGCCGGTCGCCGGCGTCCTCGCCTTCAGCGGCTTCATCCCGACCGCCGAGGGCTGGGAGCCTCACCTGGAGGACCGCGCCGAGACGCGGCTCTTCATCGCCCACGGCGAGAACGACCCGATCATCGAGGTCGGGTTCGGCCGTCGGGCGCGCGATCTGGCCGAGTCGGCTGGACTGGACGTCACCTACCACGAGTCCGCCGTCGACCACCGGATCGACCCAGCGCACATCCCGCCCGCCGCCGCCTGGCTGGCCGCGACGGTCCCGACCGAGGCCTAGCCGCTAACGCGGCTTCAGCCGCGTCTTTTCGACCCGCGCCAGCTTCCTCTTGAGGCGCTGGAAGTGCCGCTCCTGCAGCGGCGAGCGCTCGTAGCCTTCGTAGGCGAGGTTCTTTTCCTCGCGCGGGTCGGTCTTCAGGTCGTACATCTCCCACTGATCCGGCACTTTCGAGAGCTTCTTCGCGTCGTAGTACCGGGCCAGCTTCCAGCGGCCCTCGCGGATGCTGACGATGTGGTTCGGCGGTTTCGGGTAGGGCGGTTTTGCCTGGCCGGACTGGAAGTCGTCGTAGGTGAAGACGATGTAGTCCTGGGCCGGCTTCGCCGTCTTCGGCTGCAGGACGAGCGGCGAGTAGTCGACGCCCTGCCAGTTGGCGCGCGCCGCCTTGGGTGCGTCGACGAGGCCGGCCAGCGTGGGCAGGAAGTCGACGTGGGAGACGAGCGCGTCGCTGCTCTGCGGGGTCGGGAAGAGCTTCGGGTTGGAGTAGACGAGCGGCACCCGGGTCGCCTCCTCGTAGAAGTTGAAGTTCTTCTGCCGCATGCCGCCGTGGGTGAGGCCCATCTCGCCGTGGTCGGCGGTCCGCACGATCAGGGTGTCATCCGCCAGGCCGGCCTCTTCCAGTTTGTCGAGGACGTTGACCAGGTAGCTGTCGGAGGAGCGGATCAGGTTGCCGTAGTAGTTCAGGTAGGCGCGCTTTTCGGCTTCGGTCCGGGGCTTGCCGGTGAGGTTGAAGATCCGCAGGAACTGTTCCTGCACCGAGGGCTTGGTCGAGAGGTCTTCTTCGTTGGTCGCCGGCACCTCGATATCGCCCTGCAGCCAGGAGCGGTCGTAGCCGGCTTCTTCGAAGGTCTTGCTCGGGTAGAAGAGGACGTCGTGCGGGTTGACCAGCGAGATCACCATGAAGAAGGGCTGCTGTTTGGCCGCGGCCGAGCTCAGGTACTGCATGACGCCCTCGGCGCCTGACTCCGGCGAGCCGGTCGAGGTCATGAAGCGCCCGTCGTTGTCGACGAAGCCGCCGCCGGCCTCGGGCACGGTCTGGTTGGCGCCGGCATCGGGCGGGTTCCAACGCGTGAAGCCGTACTTCTCGAGGTCTGAGGGGACCGCTTCCCCGGGCGTCGCCGGCTTCGAGCAGTGCCACTTGCCCTTGTAGACGACGTTGTAGCCGGCCGCCCGCATCACCGTCGCCAGGTTCGGCATCTCCGGCGGCGTCGGCAGCTCGAGCTGGTGCGGGTATTCCGGGAAGGGCATGTCTTCCTCGAGCGTCGACTTGACGTGGTGCTGGGCGGGGAAGTAGCCGCTCATCAGGGTCGAGCGCGCCGGCGAGCACATGCAGGCGTTGGTGAAGGCGCGTTCGAAGCTGAGCCCGTGCTGGCGCAGCCGCCGCATCCCCGGCAGGTTCTTGCGCAGCCAGTTGGGCGGGAAGTGCTGGATCGCCCGTTCCTGGTCGGTGATGAAGAGGATCACGTTCATCCCGGCGACGTCGCGTTTCCCTCTCGCCGCGCCGAGCACCCGGTCGACCCCGATGCCCTGGGCGAGCAGCGCCGCGGCGGCGGCGCTGGCGCCGGTGCCGAGCAGCTGTTTGCGGGTCAGCCCGCCCTCGCGTCGCTCCGAATCGCTCATTTGCTCCTCCTGAAGACGTTGACCGCGTCGCTTTCGTAGGCGGTCGAGTAGAGATGGCGGCCGTCGGGGCTGAGCGCGACCGAGCTGACGCCCTTCAGCGCCCGCGCCGGGGTGCAGCCGGGCAGCGCGGGCAGCGCCACGCAGCCGGCGGCGCCCGGCAGCTGCGCCACCGAGCCCGCCTTGCTGCCGCGGGCGAGGACGGCGATCGCGTTGCTCTTGAAGGCCGCGACGTAGACGTTCCTGCCATCCGGCGAGACCGCCAGGCCCTCGGGCCCGATCAGCGCACGGCCGAAGGAGCAACCGACCGCCCGCAGGTAGACGAGGCAGCCGCCGGTCCCCTGCTTTTGGCTCAGCACCCCGCTCGAGGCCGCGCGGCTGAACGAGGTGACGCTGTTGCTGAGCAGCGAGGTCACGTAGACGTCGTCGCCGTCGGGGCTGACGGCGACCGCGTTGGCGCCGGCCAACTGCACGCCGTTGGTGCAGCCGCTCAACGGACTGTCGACGATGCAGCCGCTGCCGTCGGTCGCCTGACTGAGGGCACCACCGGTGGTGTCGCGGGAGAGCTCGACGACCGCGTTGGAGAGCGCCGTCGCCGCGTAGACGCTGGCGCCGTCGGGGCTGATCGCCAGGCCCTCGACCGATTTCAGCGCGATGCCCTGGGCACAGCCGTCGCTCGCCGCTTCCTCGGCGATGCAGCCGGCGCTGCCGCCGGGCTGGGTCAGCGCCCCGGTTTCGCCGTTGCGGGCGAAGGTGGCGACCGAGTTGCCGAAGAACGAGCCGACGTAGACGTTGGCGCCGTCGGGGCTGACGACGAGCACGTCGGGGGTCAGCAGGGCGCGGCCGACCGCGCAGCCGGGAATCGGCAGGCCGGATACGCACCCGGTGCCGAAGGGCAGCTGCCGCAGCGCCCCGGTTTTCGGGTTGCGGCGGAAGGCGGTGACCGAGTTCGCCGCCCGCGAGGTGGCGTAGACATTGCGGCCGTCGGGGCTGACCGCGACCGAGTTCGGCTGGATCAGGCCGAGCGCCCGGGCGCAGCCCCCCGCGCCTTTGGCGGCGATGCAGCCTTCGGTTTTCGGCGCCTGGCGGAGAGCGCCGGTCTTGCGGTCGCGGGAGAAGATCGCGATCGCGTTGCTGTTCGAGGAGGCAACGTATACGTGGGCGCCGTTGGGGCTGAGCGCGATCGCCCGCGAGCCCATGAACGGCCCGGGACCGTCGAGTGCCCGCGCCCTACCGCAGGTGCCGGCTTTCGATCCGCGATCGACCAGGCAGCCCTGCGGCCCTTTGAGCTGGGTCAGCGCCCCGGGCTTCGAGCCCTTGCTCGCGACCGGCGCCGCCGAGGCGACACCGGCGAGCGCCGACAGCGCCAGCGCAGCGAGCAGGGTGGCCCCGAGAAAGCTGAATCCGCGCGTGCCAACCTTGGTCATCCGCCGGGCAACCTATGCCGCCCGGCGGATGCCTTCGTGCGCTTCTCTCTCAGCCTTTGGCCTTGCCAGGCTTCAGATCGCCGATCACGCCGATCCGCAACCCCAACCAGGGGTAGGTCGCCGTGAAGAAGGTGTCGTCCTGCGGCTGCAACCCAACCGCCGAGATCCACATCTGGTACGCGACCGAGTTGGGGACGCCGCCGTGCAGCCGACGCCAGACCCGCGGGCCCTTCGTCCCGAACGGGGGTGCCGTGATCGTGTCGGTCCACTCGACCGCGTTGCCGCCCATGTCGAGCGCGCCCCACGGCGAGCGGGTCGCCGCCTGGCCGACCGTGCCGAGACTGCCCTGGTAGCCCTTTTCGTAGCGTTCCGGCTTGAACCCGAAGGGGTTCACCGTGGCGCAATCGCTCGCGGACTGGTTCGACGGGCACCAGTTCGGCGCCGTCTGCGCGGAGTTGTGGTAAATCGCCAGCGGCTGCTGAGCGGCGTTGCTCACGTCACCGGTCGAGGGATCGAGCGTCGCCTGCATCGGCGCGTCCGCTTCTTTGGCGCCGAAGGTGCCGGGGTTGGTCGGGTACTTCCAGTAGGAGTGGGTGCCGCCGCCCTTGGGGTCGTAGTAGGCGGCCTTGATCCACTCGTTCTGGCTGGGGATGACGAAGCCCGACTTGCGGCTGCGCGTCGCCTTGCGCTTGCGCATGTCGTACATCCCACGCTCGGTCTGGCGCGAGAGCCGCACTCGGTAGGTCGTGGTCGTGTAGCTGCCTTCCGGCGCCGCCGCCTTGGAGATCAGCTTGCCGTTCTGGACCGAGTTGGCGAAGCGGGCGGCGCGCAGGAAGTTGGCGAACCCGTAGGGCTTGTCTTCCCATTCCGGCGCCGCCGGGGAGTAGTGGCGGCCCGGCTTCGCGCCGGCGTTGAAGTTGATCTGGCCGAAGCGGGGCCAGGCGGCGCCGCTCTCGGTTTCGGCGTAGAGGTCGTGCTTGTTACGACCGCGCGGGTCGACCGTGTTGAGGAACGCGACCCACTGGCCGACCGTCACCTCGAGCAGGCCGATTCCGTAGCCGTAGCCAACGCCGCCGACCGACTGGCAGACGGGCGCCCGCGGGTTCGCCGGCGCGGGCACTTCGGCGCAGGAGGCGTAGAGCGCGTCCGTGAAGGGGACGATGCCGACGGCTGGATTGCCCGGCGCGCCCACCTCCACCGTCTTGAAAGTGAGGACAGGGGGTGCCGGAGCAGCGCTCGCGCTCGTCGAAACGACGAGCGCGGCAAGCGCCGCGAGGATCAGCACCGGCGCAAAGCGCCCGCGGAAGGCGCCAAGCGCCAGCTGAATTGACATCCCGCTCTATTCGCCTTCGGACCGAGATTCCTCTTGCAATCTCGGTCGAGTCGGCGTAGACATTCACCACCAGCACACACGCGAGGAGGAGAGCCGAGTGAACAGCCCTGGGGAGCAGGTCGAGGATGCGGATAGGGAACTGAAGGCGCGGCACCGGTCGATGTGGGCGTCGGGCGATTACCCCTCGATGGTCGAGACCTTCCTGCTGCCGCTGGGCCCGCGCCTGGTCGAGGCCTGCGGGATCGGGGCCGGGACGCGCGTCCTCGACGTCGCCTCCGGGACCGGCAACGCGGCGATCCCCGCGGCTGCCACCGGGGCGTCGGTCGTCGCCAGCGACCTGACGCCGGAGCTGTTCGAGGCCGGACGCGCCCGCGCCGAGGCCGAGGGCGTCGAGCTCGAGTGGGTCGAGGCCGACGCCGAGAACCTGCCCTTCGAGGACGGCAGCTTCGACACCGTGATCTCCTCGATCGGGGTGATGTTCGCGCCCCACCACGAGGCGGCCGCCGGCGAGCTCGTCCGGGTCTGCCGCCCGGGTGGGACGATCGGGCTGCTGAGCTGGACGCCGGAGGGGATGATCGGCGGCCTCTTCCGCACGATCGGGCCGTTCGCCCCCGCTCCCCCGCCCGGCGCTCAGCCGCCACCGCTCTGGGGCGGCGAGGAGCACCTGCGAGAGCTGCTTGGCGACGGGGTCGAGCTGCAGACGCTGGAGCGCGACATGCTCGAGGTGACCGCCTTCGAGCGAGCCACCGACTACGCCGAGCACTTCAAGCAGCGCTACGGGCCGACGATCGCCGCGCAGGCGAACGCGCGCAAAAACGGGCGCGAGGCCGAGTTCGAGGAGGCGCTGGACCGCTTCTCCGAGGAGCAGAACCTCGGCAGCGCCGAGGACGCCCGCTTCGAGATGGAGTACCTGGTCGCGGTCGGGCGCAAGCCGCTTTAATAAACCCGAAAGTAGGCAGCAGGCTGAATAGCCTGGCCCGAACCTCGGTCATCGCCATTTTCGAGGGAGAACCGTACTCGGTACAAGCCTGGGCGCCAGGTATCTGAGATCGGGATCTCAATACAACCCGACGCTCGATGGGGCCTGAGCTCGTGAAGTGCCAAATCGAAACCCACGCCGGTGCCATCCCGAACAAACCTCTGTGGATGCCAGCTTTCACCAACGAGGCGGTCGACAATCGGTTCGCTTCCATACGCGAGGGGTTCAGTGCCGGCGTTAATGATCGAACCGAACGTCCGAGTCTCTCTCGTGATGCTGGTGTTCTCGAGGACGAGGTGGGCCGCCACTGGTCGGTCAACCCCTGACCTGCTCAATTGGGTCTGGCAGAACTGGTGCCAGTTCTTCCAGTTGCGGTCGCGTTCGGCCTTCTGGATGCTTCTGACGACTTGCTCGGGATTGCCCTCTTCTAATTGAGGCGCCTCCTCACCGCACGAAGATACGCCCAGCGCGACACCGATCAGCAGAACCACCACGCCGAGGGCGGCTTGCTTACTCCCATCGGTCGTCATGGGGCTTCCTTTAGATGGAGCCCCTCGAACGCGGGTGTGCCGAATATCGTGGTGTCTGTTTGTTGCCTGATCTGGGCGGGTTCCGCCGCGGCGAAGATCGCCACGACATCTAGGGGGTCTACTTCAAGACACGCCCGTCGATTTCAAACTCAGTGATCACCGCAACCCTGCGATCTTTCGACTCAACGCGCCCACTTCGATCTACAACCATCGAAAAACGGTAGCGACCGGTCTCTTCGAACGACGGAATCCGAAGGTCGATGCACTTTGCCATCTGGCCTGCCGAGAGCTTCTGGACTATCGGTTTATGTTTCCCTGGCTGGGGATCGCTGGCTGCCGTCACCCACGCTTCTCCATCGAAGCGCTGAACGAGAAATCTCCAGTCGGGCGAGATCGAGGAGATCGTTTCAGTCCCGAAGTTCGCAAGGCGGGCCGAGAGCAATTCCCCTCTGTGTGCGACGGGCGCGGATATCAGCAGGCGGGCGTCGAAATGCGGACGAACAACGCGAACATAGTTGCTGAACTTCCCCAAAACGTGCCGGCTGCCGATGCGACGGAACACGATCTCGACGCGATAAAAGGCGGGGCTTCCCGACACCTCAATCAGAAGGTCCTTGATTGCGTTCCCTCGCACTGATCCGATCCGCCGTCGCTTGGAGCCGAGGGTTGAAATAGCCTCGCCCCGAACGTCGACCTTGACAAGCCGCACCGAGACATCCCAGTTCAGATGCCGGACCTGTCCGACAGCTTCATCGCTAAAGCCAAATCCGACGGAGCCGCCACCGACGACAAGAGCCCCTCCCCTCGCTTCAAGGTTTAGCCTCGCGGGGGCAAATGGGATCTTGCCCGAGTTGGGAACTCGGCGAATCGGAGTCATTCTGTCCAGCGGCCGAAGAAAATCCTTGACCACCCGCGAACCACAGAAACCCTCACTCGCCCGAGTGGTATCACCCCTTCCCTCAGTAGTTGCCCCACCGGCCTGCCCAACGGCGAATGTGAGGATTAGAGCAGCCGGAATAACTAAGAACCCACCCCGGCGCGCGATCCTTCCCTTTGCCATCAAGTCCCTCTGCTCTATCAGTGTTGAGCGTTGGACCGCGTTACCAGGTGTAGCGGTGCCATATCGGCGCTACCCAGAACCCAGAGCACTTGGCCTCGCCGCGATGTAGAAATCCGTGGGCACCTTGCTCTACCGCAGCGGCGACGAGGTAACCTCGAACTCCGCAACGAGTTCTCCGGCCTGGAAGCGATACCTGCCGGCCGGCGCGTCGTCGGGAACTCGATAGCGCAGACATCCTTGGTTTTCTCGGCCGGGGGGAAGGATCTGCATGCGCTTTGGGACTGGGCCCCGGGGCGGGTTTTCTGCAACCAACACCCAACTAGAGCCATCGAAACGACGGACTTTGAATCCAAAGACGTACGAAGCCGATTCGAGTGGAACCGTACCGAGATTGATTAAGCGAGCATGAGCCGTTTGACCCCGAGCAACAACGGTCGGCTCGTCGACCACCACCCGCAGATCTGACCGCTTTCGCATAACCCGGACGTATTCACTGAAGGTCCCGAGGATACGGTTGCCCTCTAGAGTCCGAATCCTGAGATCGACCCGGTAGAAGGCCGGTGATCCCGGCAGGTCAAACAGAAAGTCCCTGATGCTGTTCCCCTCAACGACACCGACTCTGCGTGTCTGCATCGCCACCATCGAGCGAATGCGGCCTGAGCGGTCCACCCTGAAAAGGGATGCCTCGACGCGCCATTGAAGGTTCCGTTGCTGTTCAATCGCTTCGTCGCTGAACGAAAAGCCCGCTGATCCCGGTCCGACGACAAGTTGGCTCCCCGAACTCAGCTTCAGGCCAGCGGGACCAAACGACAACTTGCCGGACGAGGGCACACGACGAATGGGTGCCATCTTCGATAGCGGCGCCAAAAAATCGCGAACGACGCTGGTCCGCCCGCAAGAAGCGCTCGCCCCGAATGCGGGCGGTGTGCATATACCGATCAGCAGTAGACAGGTCGCCAACGCCGCCGCCGTCCTCTTCCTCCGGCTTCCTCGATGCGCTTCAACAGTCAACTTTGATCCCCCTGCCCCTTCGACCACGCCCTACCCTTTCGCATTGGTCGCGGTCACCAAGTGTAGCGGAGCAAGGTTCGGATCACCGAATACGGTCCCCTGCGGGTTCTCCCCAGGAGACGCCTTCAGGATGGTCATGCAGAACCACGGATTTTCTTCGATCTCCTCTATTGCATCCTGCAATTCTTCTGGATCAACGGGTTCCCCAAATTCGCTTTCGAGTTCTTCTTTGATGGACTGTTTCCCACCCGGTTCCTTCGGATCTACCGGGCCATAGGAGACGAGCCCCACCGCGACTCCGGTCCCTTCTACCCATACCGGACCGCCGCTATCTCCACCCCAGGCGAATTCGCCTATACAGATCGACTTTGATTCCGAGCCTTCTTCTTCAAAGCCGAAAGCTTCTTCTTCGGGCGCGATAACAGGTCCACACCGTTTCTTGTTACTGGTCCTGCCGGTGAAGCAAAGCCTCGTACCCACGGTTGGGGTCCAGATCGAGTGGACGTCGACGATTCCAGATTGGTCGTCTTGGTAGATCCTGCGAGGGAGAATACTCGTACTGGTCAGTCGGATTGCCGAGGCGTCCGTCTCCATGTTTCCGTCGTACGGAACGGACCAACCCCGCCTACGAACTTCACCGATCTGGTCCCAGCCGTTTTTCGGCTCTCCGTCGTACCCGCGCCGCCACACTTCCTTTTCGCGTTCAACGCAATGGGCAGCCGTGAGCACGAATCCACGCAGGACCGACTCTCCGCTCGCAGGCTTTTTCCCGCGCTCGAATGCCCCAAAGCCCGCCGTACATGGCCCGAATTCAACTTCTTCGCCGGGTTCTTCGATCGGGTACGGCATCATTATCTCGTCGCCGGCTCGCACCATCCCGCTCTTGCGATACCTGCCTGCCTTGCGCACAGGACCGAGTAGTTCCTGCTCGACGAGGATCGGTGCTTGCACGCCGAAGCTGGCTGCGAGCAAGGATTTGGCCTGGGCTACGCCAGACGCACCAACTCTAACCGCGTTCGTCTCGACCTCTACTGCAACACTCCGAATTAGACCCGACGGAAAGCCACCTGCCACGCTAGCGACATTGGCTCGCAGGCTTTCCAGATAGGTGAGCGTGTGTTTCGGAGCGATGGGAAAGGCAACGATCCTGTCGGGGCCGACGATGGGTGCAAGCGCCGACTCCATTGCCGCGAGGCTCGCAGATGCCTGTTCGCCCGTGAAGCCTACGGTGATCTTGCCACCGGCGCGTTCGTCGAGATAGAAGCCAGCAAACGAACTGGCGGCATTGGCGTTCGCCCACCCTGGGATGATTTCGCTTACCTGATTCCAGTACGCGAGCCGCCATTCCAGCTCTGCCACTTCCGGCATTCGCAACGGCGCCCCCCACCGTTCCCATGAAGCCCTCGCCACCGGATTCCCCCGCACCCAGTCGTTGATCGTGTCGAAGACGCGGTCGTTGATCTCCATCTCGTCCTGGATCGGGTCCAGATCGAGGTCGAGGCCGTGCTCTTCGCGGAACTTCAAGACATCGGCGTAGCGCGGCTTGGTCGGTTTGCCGGGGGGATCTGGTGGCGTGTAAGGAAGGTTCACCCAGAAACGTTTGCTCGCCACCTGTTCGAAGCTATCTTCGATCACGACCTCGACGTTGAGGATCCCCGGGGCGTGGTTGCGGGTTTCGAGGACCCACTCGTCGGGGAGTTTTTTGCAGAGCTGCTCAGCAGGGCAGTACTTCTCGCTGATGAGCTGATTGCCATTGGCATAGATCTGCACCGACTCCATGCCTTCCTCGGCGTATGCGATCACTTTGAGTTCGTAGGTGCCGACGTTGATCGGTTTCGTGGTTTCCAGGTTTTCGACGTCGACGAGGGTGCCGGCGAAATCTTCGAACTCTGGCGGCGCTTTCGCGTTCTTCCATTTGAAGATCGAGCCGTCTTCCCCGATCTCGTAGGTGATTTTGGGGTCGTTGGGGAGGATCACCGTCGTCGAGCGCTGCGGCGAATCCACGTAGCTGAATTCGGTCGTCTTTTCCGGCTCCGCGCCCGCAGGATCGACGATGACTTTCTTGACCCGCCCGTCGGTCGAGCCATATTCGATTTCCGCCCACGTCTCGTTGGCCAGCTCAACCCGGGTCATGCGCCCCTGCCCGTCGTACTCGTACTCGGTCTCGCCGTCGGGGCCCGCGACCGAGGTGAGCAGGTCGCCGTCGTGCTCGTAGGAGAGTTCGCCGGCCTCCTCCCCCTCGACACTCGCCACGAGGCCGGCGGGGCTCTCGATCTCGACCTCGGGGTCGTCCTGGACCTTGGAGCCGTAGCCCGGTCGCAGGCGACCGGCGGATCTCCATCGATGCAACCGCGAGTTGCCCTGGTCCGCGACCCAGATATCTCCACTGGAACCGACGGCAAGGCGCAACCACCAATCCGTGTTGAGCTGGCCATTGCCGGTGCCTTTCTCGCCGAACTGAGCGACGTAGCCACCCTCTGAGTCGAAGACCTGGACGCGGTTGTTGACCGCGTCGGTGACGTAGGCGAAGCCGCTCTCGTCAACCTCGACGTCGACGGGCCGCTCGAACTGGCCGCGGCCGGCGCCCCGGGAGCCGAAGCGGAAAAGGACGTCCCCCTGTGCGTCGAAGACCGAGACGCGGTGCTGCGAGGGTTCGGCGGTCCAGATGCTGCCATCAGGGGCGATGTCCAAGCCCCAAGGACGACCGGATTCCCCAACTGGCATCGCTTTGACGAAGGCGCCGGCGGCATCGAACTTCTGCACGCGGGCGTTCTCGGTGTCGACTATGTAGAGGTTCCCTTCCGGGTCGAGCGCGAGGTCGAGCGGAAGACGGACCTGGCCGTTGCCGGTGCCCGGGCCGGCGATCTGTTTGAGGGCGGTACCTTCGTCGTCGTACTTCTGGACTTTGCCGATGCTCGAGCAGGCGACGTAGATGTCGCCCTGCAGGTCGACGTCGACCGCGCCCGGGTCTTGGCAGGAGGAGAATTTGCCGATGTAGGCGCCTTCGGCGCTGAAGTGCTGGATGCGGTCGTTCTCGTCGTCGGCGACCCAGATCGTGGAGTCGGTCGGATCGATCGCGACGTCGGTGGCGACTTTGAACTGGCCGTCGGCGGAGCCCTGCAGGCCGAAGGCGTATTTGAAGCTGGAGAGGTAGGCCGCGTTGATCCACTTGTGCAGCCTCGAGTTGCCCTGGTCGGTGACCCAGACGTCGCCGGTCGGCCCAACCGCGAGGCGCAGCCACCAGTCGGTGTCGAGTTGGCCGTCTTCAGGGCCTTTCTCGCCGAACTGAGCGACGTAGCCACCCTCTGAGTCGAAGACCTGGACGCGGTTGTTGACCGCGTCGGTGACCCAGGCGAAGCCGGCGTCGTCGACCTCGACGTCGACGGGGCGCTCGAACTGGCTGTGGCCCGTGCCCTGAGAGCCGAAGCGGAAGAGCAGGGATCCCTGTGGGTCGAAGACCGAGACGCGCCGCTCGGGGGCTTCGGCCGTCCATACCCTCCCATCGGGTCCGACGTCGACCCCCCAGGGGCGGCCACCTACGGGGAAGGCTTTGACGAAGGCGCCGGCGGCATCGAACTTCTGCACGCGGGCGTTCTCGGTGTCGGCTATGTAGAGGTTCCCTTCCGGGTCGAGCGCGAGGTCGAGCGGAAGACGGACCTGGCCGTTGCCGGTGCCCGGGCCGGCGATCTGTTTGAGGGCGGTACCTTCGTCGTCGTACTTCTGGACTTTGCCGATGCTCGAGCAGGCGACGTAGATGTCGCCCTGCAGGTCGACGTCGACCGCGCCCGGGTCTTGGCAGGAGGAGAATTTGCCGATGTAGGCGCCTTCGGCGCTGAAGTGCTGGATGCGGTCGTTCTCGTCGTCGGCGACCCAGATCGTGGAGTCGGTCGGATCGATCGCGACGTCGGTGGCGACTTTGAACTGGCCGTCGGCGGAGCCCTGCAGGCCGAAGGCGTATTTGAAGGCGGACGGAGTGCTTTCGATCTCCGCCAGTTCGGCCGCCTCCTCCGGGGTGATGTCGGTGCTGGCGGGGTCATCGACCTCGATCTCGGCCAGCTCGCCCGCGTCGTAGTCGTACTCGACATTGGCCAAGCCTTCGGTGCGCAGTTCATCGACCGTCCCTTCCTCGTCGAAGGCGATCGCCGTGCCGGTTTCTCCCGATTCGTCGGCGATCTCATAGCCGCCGCCCGGTTCCTTGGTCACGACCGCCTGCAACTCGGGGTCGAAGACTTCTTCGTTCGTGGCAGTCGGAAGCTCGATGGCGCCTTCCACCGCGCCGCTCGAGCGGACCATCATGGCCTCGTCGGGAGGCCCAGGGCCTTCTGGCTCTTCCGGCATTAGATCAGGGGTCTGCGCCAGCGTCCAGCCATCGCCCCACTCCGTGTTCTCCTGCTCGGGAAGCAGCGAGTTGTAGTAGCGCTCGACTTCCAGATCGACGCTGTAGCCCTCGACGTCGACGTCCTGCTCGCGGTAGACGAGGTTGCCGTTCATCACGTTGACCGCGAGTTCGGGCCGGGCCGGGTTCTCTTCTTCGGCTTCGTTGCCCTCCCCGTCGTCCAGCGGGAAGTAGTGCATCACGTACTCGTCTTTCATCCCGGTGGCGGGGATGTATTCGAACTCGATCGTCCGTTCGCGCTTCTTCTGAACCCCGTCGGTAGCGATGACCTTGAGGACGTGTTCGTCGGCGCTCAGGTTGTTCAGCTTCAGCGGATAGGTTTTTTCCATCGAGCAGCTGTCTGAGCAGGGTTGCGTCCATTCCTGTTTTTTGACGCCGTCGAGGAGAACTTCGATCTCTCTCACGCCCGAGCGCTTTTTGTGGTTCGCGTCTTGCTCGGTGCCGACATCGGTGGCTTTGATGTTGAGGTTGTAGACCGGGAGGGAGAGCTCCTCGACCTCTTTGTTGCCTTGCTGTTCCCCTTCGTCCTCTTCGGTGATGACGGCGAGCTGGCCGCTCAGCGTGATGTCGGGTTTGGTCCGATCGACATAGGTCTGCCACGTATGGTTGGAGGTCTTCCCGAGTGCGTCTTCGACCGTGACCTTTGCGGTCTTATGGCCCTCGTCGAAGCTGAGAGCACTGATATTGAAGTACCTGGTGTGGTTGACGGGGCAGCGATTCCCGGCAGTTCCGCTGCAATTGAGAGAGTCCTCACCCCCTTCCGATACTCCGTCGCGGGTATAACTGATTTTCTTTACCCCTAGCCCGGGGTCGCTCCCGTGTGCCGTGATCGTGAAGGCCGGCGTTTCGTCGCTGATCCAGCCACCCGGCATGCCGCTCGCTGAGACGCTGGGAGCCTCGGGGTCGTCCTGGTTCAGCAGGGCGCCGGCGACATAGAAGTCATGCCCGCAAGCGAGCTGGGAGGGGCTCGAGCCCGTGCCGATGCCGACCACGGCTAAGCGGGTCCCGCTGCCCCCCACCCCGCCCGTCTGGAAGTTTGGGGCATAGCCGCTCGGCGGGGAGTAGACGCCGAGGCTGTTGTAGGTGCCGGAGTTGACGTTGAAGATGCCGACGTAGCCGTGAGGCTGGTTCGTGAGGCAGTTGTAGGACTCGCCCTTGATCGTCCAGAAGGTCGCGGCGCTGATGTGGGCGGTGGAGTTCGGTGCGGTGTAGATCCACTGGCCGTAGGTATTGGCGCCGTACCAGTGGTTTTCGCCCCTCGAGCGAGCGTAGAGGCCATGGCCCCAGCACGCCAAAGTGCACCAGAGGCCGTCTTGGTAGTCGGCAGTCTCTTTCCAGGACCAATAGTTCAGGCCGACATTGGTGTTTTCCCAATACCAGGCGTCGTTGACCAGTTCGGGGTCCAAGAGCAAGGGGTATGCCACGTCCATCGAACGATGCGTGATCTCGACCACCACGGAGTCGCCCTCGATCGCCATCGAGACCGGCACCTCGGTCCCCTGAGCGTCGGTGGCGAAGGGCGGGGAAACGGAAGCGACCCGCTCCCCCTTCGGATTGACGGCTTCCGCGCCTCCTTGACCGTCTGAGCGAAGCGTCGTTTCCTGGGGCAGCGTTAGCCCGTAGCGGAACTGCTCAGGGCTCTTGGGGGAGCGAAGCTGCTGGAAGACCTCGACGCTTCGCGCCAGCGGGGCGATGAAGGTGTCGGTGTCCGTATCGGTGTTGGGGTAGAAGAGGTCCTTGTCGCCGAAGCGGGTCGCGCCCACCTCAGTGTTGCCGGGGAGAGCGGCGAAGGCCAGTTCCTCGCCGACCTCGACCTGGCCACCGAGCGAGCCCGGGAGCTTGATGTCGGTGGCGGGAGACTTCGACTCGAAACCACCTTCGATTTCCTTCAGGTCGAGGTCTACCGCCTTTCCCTCCTCACCCGGGACCTGGCTGCGGATCGGGATCGGCGATTCGACGAGTTCCATGCCACCCTCGCCATCAGCGACCAGGGCGCCGTTCTCGCTGACGACTTCTTCGATCTGCATGTCGCTGAGAGCGCGGGCGGGGTCGCCGCCTAGCTGCTTTAACGCCTCCTCGAAGACGGAGCCCAGCACGGCTTCGGCATCGGCGGCGGTGAGGTCGTCAAAAGCCGTGCGGGATTCCTCGCGCTGGCGGATCGCCTCGGAGCTGTCGAGCCACTCTTCCTGGGCGGCTTCTTTGCTTTCCACGGCTTCCACTTCCTCGGCGATCGGGCCTTGGGCCGGCAGCTCCGTCTCCGTTGGGGGTGGCGCCTCTTCGTCGGGAAGGGTTGGAACTTCCGCCGCCCCGGCCGGCGCTTCCGCAACCTTGGCCGAGCCCACTCCTATCTTCGGGGACTCGGCCAAGACCGGCGCCGCGCAACTGGCGCAAAGCAATACGACGAATACCGCCAGCCACCGTGCGCGGCCAGCGCCCATCCCCTTAATGGGTTTCACTTCTCCCCGCCTCTCTAGAAAATAACCCGAACTGATCTCGGTACGAGTGAATCTATTTGAATTGACAAACCTCTGTCAAATGTTGTGTCGGTGCGACCCGCCTGACCCGGCCGAGCGGGGCCTGAGCCAGGCAACGCTGAGGCGATCGCCGTGCGACCCTGGCCGCTGCCAGCCGAGCACTTAAGGCAAAGCGCTAGATTCCTCCGCCCCGCGATGAGTTTGGGGGGCGCGCGCGGTCTTACCGATTGTCAAACCCGACAATCCCCCGCAACCCTGTAACAGGAGCAGAGATGACGCAAGCAGCGCCTGCCGTGCGAGCCGAAGGGCTCGTCAAGACCTTCGACAGCGGCGACGACGCGGTCGAGGCCGTGCGCGGCGTCGACCTCGAGATCCAGACCGGTGAGATCTTCGGCTTCCTCGGCCCCAACGGCGCCGGCAAGTCGACGACCGTGCGCATGCTCACCACCCTGCTGACGATCACCGCCGGCAAGGCGGAGGTGGCCGGAATCGACCTGATCGAGGACCCCGACGGCGTGCGGCGCAAGATCGGCGTCGCCCTGCAGGAGGCCGGGCTCGACCCACGCCAGACCGGGCGCGAGATGCTCACGCTGCACGGGCGGCTGTTCGGGCTCGACCAGCAGGCGGCCGCGGCGCGGGCCAAGGAGCTGCTCGACCTGGTCGAGCTCGAGGACGCGGCCGACCGCGTGACCAAGGGCTACTCGGGCGGCATGCAGCGCCGGCTCGACCTCGCCGCGGCGCTCGTCCACGAGCCCGAGGTCCTCTTCCTCGACGAGCCGACCACCGGGCTCGACCCGGCCAGCCGGCTGACGGTCTGGGACGAGGTGCGCCGCATCAACGGCCACGGCACCACGGTCTTCCTCACCACCCAGTACCTCGAGGAGGCCGACGCGCTCTGCGACCGGCTGGCGATCATCGACGACGGCGTGATCGTCCGCGAAGGGACCCCGGTTGAGCTCAAGGCCGAGCTGAGCGCGCGCAGCAACGGCGCCGTGATCACCCTCGATGACGTCTTCCTCGACGCGACCGGGCGCAGCCGCGACCGAGCCGCCGGCGAGGTCCAGGAGGTGGGCGCATGAACGCCACGATCGCACTCGGCCTGCGCTCCGTGCGCGAGGCCCTGCGACAGCCCGACGCGCTGTTGATGACGATGTTCATCCCGATCTTCTTCCTGGTCGTCAACACCGGGCAGGCGGCGGAGATCTTCCCCTCGGAGTCGACCGCGTTCCTCGAGGGTCAGGGGTACGGCGCCTTCCAACTGCCGATCACCCTGCTCCTGGCGGCCTCCTTCGGCATGGCCGCGCTGTTCCTGGTCGAGGAAATCGAGGGCGGCTACTTCGACAAGCTGCGGGCGATGCCGATCCCGCGCTACTCGATGGTGCTCGGCCGGCTCGTCGCCGAGGCGGCCAAGTGCGTCGTGATCTCGACCGCGATCGTCTTGATCGCCCTGCCCTTCGGGATCACGATCGCCAGCGGTCCCTTCGGCTTTGTCCTGATCATCGCCCTGAGCGCGCTCTGGGGAGTCGTCTACGCCGGCTTCATGCAGCTGATCGCGCTCAAGACCCGCAGCGCGGCGGCGACGAACTCGGGCGGGTTGATCTTCTTCCCGCTGCTCTTCCTGACCCCGAACTTCGTCCCCCGCGAGCGGCTGACCGAGCCGATGGAGGTGGCGGCGACGCTGAACCCCGTCACCTACCTGATGGAGGCGCTGCGCTCGCTGATCCTCACCGATCTCGACTGGGGCAAAGTCCTGCCCGGCTTCGCCGTGGTCGGCGCCCTCGGCGTGGTCATGCTGCTGCTCAACATCAGGATGATCAAGAACTACGACTAGCGTCGAGATTCGCCGTCGGCGTCAGCGGCCACCACTAGGGTGGCGACCTCGATGAGGTTGGCACTCCGAACCGTTGGCGCCGCGGCGGCCCTCTGGCTGCTGCTCTGCGCCGGTGCGCGCGCCGACGTCACCGTGGCCGGCTCGGTCTCGGCGAGCGGCCTCGGCACGACGCTGGCGATCCCCGGCGTCGAGGTGGACGACGGCCACGGCCGCCTGCTCGCGGTGGGAATCTCGACGACCGAGGCAGTCTCGGTCACCTCGGTCACCTACGGCTCGCAGGCGCTGAGCCCGGCCGCCCAGCAAGCGGGCCACGGCACGCGAGCCGAGCTCTGGGCCCTGACCCGGCCGGCAGTCGGCACGGCCGACCTCACCGTGGCGCTCTCCGGCTCCGCGGCAGGGGTGATCGGGGCCGTCTCCTACACCGGCGTGGACCCGCTCGACCCGGTGATCGGCTCGAACGGCGAGTCGCAGGACCTGGCGGTCAACACGGCCGGGATGTCGCTCGTGAGCACAACCCAGAAAGACGGGATCATCGGGGTGATCGCGCTCGGCAACACGGACTTCACCCCCCTCGGCTCGCTCACCACCGGGATGTCGCTCGACCTGGTGACCGCCGACGTGCGCTGGAAGCACACCGGGGGCGTCCACGGCGCCCTCGCCACCCGAGTCGGCAACACCGGCCAGAACATGGCGCAGTGGACCGGCATCAACTGGCGCTGGACCCCGAACGGGCCGCTGGAGTCCACCCCGTTCTCGCACCTGCTGCTCGGGCTGCGGGCGCAGGCCGAAGGCGACCCCGTCGCCGACGCCGGCGGCCCGTACTCGATCGCGGAGGGCGACCCGCTGTCCCTCGACGGCAGCGGCTCCACCAGCCCCGACAGCGACCCGCTGAGCTACGCCTGGGACGTCAACGGCGACAGCACCTACGGCGACGCGACGGGCGCCGCGCCGACCCTGACCTGGTCGCAGCTCGATGGCCTCGGGCTCGGCGACGGCCCGGTCGGTCGCAACGTGACGGTCGAGGTCGAGGACGTCGAGCTCGTCGATACGTCCGACACGGCGCCGTTGACGATCGCCAACACCGCCCCGGACGCGACGCTGGAGAACAGCGGGCCGGTCGTCGCCGGCGAGGACGCGACGATCGCCTACAGCGACGCGAGCGACCCCTCGGCCGCCGACACCTCGGCCGGCTTCCGCTACGCCTTCGACCTCGACGACGACGGCAGCTACGAGGTCGGCGGCGGTACCTACGCCACCGCCGTCACCGCCCCCTCGACGGTCCTGACGACCGAGGAGGCGGGCGAGCACGTCGTCCGCGCCGCGATCATCGACAAGGACGGCGGCATCAGAATCCACACGACGACGGTCGTCGTCGAGCCGGCGCCGGTCGACCCGGAGCCGCCGGCCGGCCCGGCGCCGGTCGAGACCCCGTCCGCCCCGCTGACGATCGCCCCGCCGCCGGTCGCGAGCCTGACCGCGGCCTCGATAAACTCGCGCTGCGCCCGTCGCTCCAAGCTCGCGGCCCGCGGCGCCACCGCGATCTACGAGGTCGACCACGCCGGCCCGCTCCAGATCGAGCTGCAGCGCCGCATCGAAGCGCCGGCGCCGCGCAAGTGCCCGCCCCCCGGCCACCGCCGCCCGAAGACGACCGAGCCGCTCTTCTACGTCCCCGTCTTCAGCAGCCGCACGGTGGCCGCGCCGGGCCTCAACCGGGTCCCGCTCCCCCGCAACCTGCGCCCCGGCACCTACTGGCTGCTGCTCACCACCCTCGACGCCAACGGCGCCGCGCTGAGCACGACCCGCGTCAGGCTCACGGTCTTACCCGACCCGCGGTAACGGCACGAACGCTCAGGCGATCGCCGGGGCGACCTGCTCGGCGAAGGTGCGCAGGCAGCGTTCGCCGAGCTCGTGCGGGACGCCGGGCAGGCGGGGCCAGATCACGACTTCGTCGAACGGGTAGACGGCGCGGATCGCGCTGAGGCGCTGGGCGATCTCTTCCGGCGTGCCGATCAGCATCGAGCGCCGCAGGCGCTCGGCGTCGGCGGCGCTGCCGAGCAGGCCTTCGGGCAGCTCGACCGAGCCGGCCCACTCGGCGTAGCGCTGCTGCTGGTAGAGGAAGGCCGGAAAGACGTGATCGCGCCACTCGGCCTCGAAGTCCTCCGAGGGCCAGACGATCGAGGTGAAGATCAGCTGGAAGTCCTCGCGCGTTTTGCCGTTGGCCTCCATCGCCGGCGCGATCCGGGTCCGCCACTGCTCGGGCAGGGCCGTGTCCGGGTCGACGTAGGAGTAGGCGAAGTGGCCGTCGCCGAGCCGCACCGCGCGCTCGATCGCCGGCCGCGCGACGCCGCCGACGACCAGCGGCACCCGCTCCTGCGCCGGCTTGACGTTGACGGGAAGCCCGTCGGGCGGCGCCTCGCCGGCGAGGCCGGCGCGCAGGAAGGTGATCCCCTCCTCCATCAGCCGCGCCCGGTCGGCGAGCTCGACCCCGAAGGCCTCGAATTCGTGCGGGTGATGACCGGCGCCGACGCCGACCGTGAGCCGGCCGCCGGAGAGCACGTCGACCACGGTCGCCTCCTCGACCACGCGCCGGAACTGGGTCAGGGGCAGGAGGATCACCCCGGAGCCGACCCGGATCGTGCTCGTCTCCCGGGCCAGCGCCGCGAGCACCGGCAGTTGGGTCGGCAGGTAGCCGTCGTCGACCCCGTGCTGCTCGGTCGTCCAGACGCAGCTGAAGCCGAGCCGCTCAGCCTCCCGCACCAGCTCGATCTCACGGTCGTAGTGCGCGGCAGTCGGCGCCTGCCCCGGGGCGCTGCGCATGTCGGTCAGCATCCCGAAGCGCACCGCGCCCTCCCCGGCGCTCACCAGAACAGCATCGGCGTCGTCGTCAACCGCTCGATGCCGTCCTCCCAGATGATGAAGACCTCCTCGAAGGAGGCCATGCCGACCCCGTCCTCCTCGAGGAAGGCCTCGATCGTGTAGACCTGACCGTCGTGGAAGGGGCGGTCGACGTTCCAGAGGGCCTTGTCGTCCTCGAAGGACTCGGCGCCGTGCGAGGGGATGAACGGGCCCAGCCAGAAGGTGCTGACGCTGTGGCCGTAGATGTCCCAGATCGCGCCGCCCATCTCGACGCCGTAGCCGCGCTCGGCTGAGAAGCGGTCGCCGAGGACGCCCACCTCACGCGGGGTCACGCCCGGCTTGCAGGCGGCGATCAGGTGCTCGGTCAGCTCGGCGGTGTCGACGATCAGCTTGCGCTGCCCGGCGTTCGGCTTGTTGCCGTGCACGGCGCTGCGCCCGGGGTCGATCCAGTAGCCCTTGTTGATCGGGCCGTAGACCCAGCCGCGGATCATGTCGCCGGGCTCGGCGCGGCGATCGGAGAAGCCGTAGAGCGGGTTGTCCCACATCGCGTCCTTGCTGACCGCGCCCGTGTTGCAGGCGATCCGCTGGAAGCCGCCGCCGGCGCGGATGATGACGTCGGCCGCCTTGGCGACCGCGTCGCACTGGCGCTCGCCGGCGATCAGGCCCTCCATCAGGGCGGTCAGCGAGCGGCTCGCGATCTCGCCGGTCTCGCGGTAGACGTCGAGCTCGCGCGCGCTCTTCACGTACTGGATGTCGCGCAGCAGGTGCTCCTCCGGCGCCCACTCGATCGCCGGCGTGCCCGCGGTCAGCAGCTCGTAGATCTCGATCGGCAGGAAGTCGTACCCGTAGTAGGCGACCTTGCCCTCGACGCCGAGCTCGGCCAGGCGCTCGGCCAGGCCGGTGGCCAGGTTCGTGTCGTGACCGACGATGTTGTCGATCGCGACGTAGCTGCGGTCGACCGTGTGGACGCCCTCGGTGATGTGGAGCTCGGGCTCCTGCCCGCGCCGCAGCAGCAGCGCCGCGAACGAGCGCCCGACCTGGCTGGCACCGCTGGAGTACTCCTGGCCCGAGGACTGCGAGGCGTAGTTGGTCAGGTAGTAGACGTGGCCGGCGCGATCATAGGAGCCGCCGGTGCGCTGCCAGATCACCGCCGTCTCGTAGCCGAGCCGCGTGTACTCGGCCTCGAGCTTCTCGAGGCGGCCCTCGTACTCGTCGCGGGGGAACGGCATGCTCATAGGTTTGTCTCCTTGTCCATGTAGAGGGTCACGCCGGGCCAGACCGAGAGCGAGCCGCCGTCGACCGGCAGCGCCGCCCCGGTCACGAAGGAGGCCTCGCGGCTCGAGAGGTAGGCGACCGTGTCGGCGATCTCCCCCGGCCGCGAGGCGCGGCGCATCGGCACGTTCTCGCTGGCCAGCGCGTAGGCCGCCGCCCGGTCGGTTCCCTCGCGCTCGGCGACCCAGTCCATCTCGGCGTCGCCCATCTCGGTCTCGATCCAGCCGGGCAGGACGCAGTTGGCGCGGATCCCCTCCGCCGCGTGGTCGACCGCGAGGCACTGGGTCAGCATCAGTAGGCCCGCCTTGCTGGCGCAGTAGGCGGCGCTTGCCGGACCGCCCATCACCGAGCTGACCGAGCCGATCGTGACGATCGAGCCGCCCTGCACGGCGAGGTGCGGGATCGCGGCGCGGGCCAGCAGGAAGGCGCCGGTCAGGTTGATCGCGATCGTCGCGTGCCAGTCGTCCGGGTCGACCTCGGTCACCTTGCCGGCGCCGAAGAGGACGCCGGCGTTGCTGACCAGCGTGTCGAGCCGGCCGTGCGCCTCGACCGCGGTGGCGAGGAGGGCCTCGACCGAGTCCTGGTCGCTGACGTCGGCGCTGACCGCGGTCGCGGTCGCGCCCGCCGCCTCGAGCTCGGCGACGACCGCATCGAGGGGCTCGCGGCGGCGCCCGGCGAGAACGACGCTGGCCCCGTCGCGGGCGAGCCGGCGGGCGATCGCCGCCCCGACGCCGGAGCCGCCGCCGGTGATCAGCGCGACCTCGCCGGCCCGCGGCGCGGCGCCGCTCACGGTCCGGCCTCCGTCAGCCCGGGCCGCAGCCCCGCCCAGCCGGCCGCGGCCTCGTAGGCGGCGGCGGCGGCGAGCACGGCGGCGTCGCCGTGGCGCGGCCCGACGATCTGCAGGCCGACCGGCATCCCCTCCTCGGAGAATCCGCAGGGCACCGAGATCGCCGGGTGGCCGGTCATGTTGAAGGGGTAGGTGAAGATCCAGCCGATGCGGCGCTCGACCGCCTGGCCGTCGATCAGCCCTGGGCCGGGCTGCCAGCCGGGATGCGGGAAGGCGGCGGTCGCGGTGGTCGGCGTGATCAACAGGTCGTACTCGCCGAAGAGAGCGGCGACGGCGCGGTAGAGCTCGTCGCGGAAGACGACCGCGGCGCGGTAGTAGTCGATCGCGCTGAGCGCGCCGGCGGCGCGGTGCAGCTCGAGCACCGCGGGGTCGATGCGGGCCTCGGCGGTGCGCGGCAGCAGCAGGTCCTCGGCGATGTAGCCGAGCGTCGTGCTCCACATCGTCAGCATCGCCTCCTGCGGGTCCGGCAGCCCGGCCTCGATCTCGGTGACGGCGGCGCCGAGCGGGCCGGAGAAGACGGCGGCCGCCGTGCTCACCGCGGCGGCGACGTCGGGCTCGACCGGGCCGATCCCGAGGTCTGGGCTGTAGGCGACGCGCAGGCCGGCGCAGGAGCCCCCGCGGGCGGCCGCCAGGAAGCTGCCCTCGGCCGCCGGCAGCGAGAAGGGGTCGGCCTCGTGCGGGCCGGCGACCGCGTCCAGCATCAGCGCCGCGTCGCCCACCGAGCGCGCGATCGGGCCGATGTGGGTGAGCGTCTCGAAGACCGAGTCCTCGGGCAGGAAGGGGACGCGGCCGAAGGAGGGCTTGAGCCCGACCACGCCGCAGCAGGCGGCCGGGATCCGGATCGAGCCACCGCCGTCGCTGCCCTGGGCAAGCGGTCCGAGCCCGGCGGCGACGGCGGCCGCGGCGCCGCCGCTGGAGCCGCCGGCGATGTGGGTCGGCCGCCAGGGGTTGCGGGTGGTGCCGGTCAGCGGGCTCTGGGTGACGCCCTTGTTGCCGAACTCCGGCGTCGTCGTCTTGCCCAGCAGGATGCCCCCCGCCTCGCGCATCCGCGAGACGATCGGCGCGTCCTCACCGGGCACGTTGCCGGCGTAGGCGGTCGAGCCGTAGGCGGTCTCGATCCCGGCCGTCGGGGTCAGGTCCTTGATCGTGAACGGCACCCCGTGCAGGGGCCCCAGCGGCTCGTCGCCTGCGAGCGCCCGCTCGGCCGCGGCGGCGTCGTCCCGGGCAGCCTCCTCGAGCAGCACCGTGAAGGCGTTGAGCTCGGCCGCCGGCTCGCTCGCGGCGCGCTCGAGGATCGCCTCGACCAGCTCGACCGGCGAGAGCTCGCGGGCGCGGATCCGCTCCGCCGCCTCGACCGCCGACATGAAGCAGAGCTCCTCGCGGGCGATGGCGCTCACCCGCGCAGCTCCCGGCGGCGGACCTTGCCGCTCTCGGTGCGCGGCAGCTCCGCGGCGACGTGGAGGGCGCGCGGGGCGGCGTGCCAGCCGAGCCGCTCGCCGACGCTTTGGCGCAGCTCCTCGAGCAACGCCTCGGTGTCACAGGGCGCGGCGAGGACGACGTGGGCGGCGATCGCCTGCCCCTTGCGCTCGTCGGGCTGGCCGACGCAGGCGGCATCGGCGACGGCGGCGTGCTCGAGCAGGATCTCCTCGACGTCGGTGGGGCCGACGTTGTAGCCGGCGGTGACGATCACGTCGTCGGCGCGGCCGACGTACCAGTAGCGCTCGCCCTCGCGCCGGGCGATGTCCTCGCTCAGCCACCAGCCCTCGCGCAGGCGCTCGTTCCACTCCGACATCCGGTTCCAGTAGCCGCGGCTGAGCAGCAGGCCGTGGTCGCGAACCGCGACGCGGCCCGCCTCGCCCTCGGGCACCGGGCGCAGGTCGTCGTCGAGCAGCTCGACCTCGAAGCCGGGCAGCACCGTCCCCATCGAGCCGTCGCGCGGTGCCTCGCGGCCGGGCCCGCGCAGGTCGGCGACCAGGATCCCGAGCTCGGTCAGGCCGTAGCTGTCGTGGATCGTCAAGCCCAGCTGCTGCTCGAACCAGGTGCCGATCTCGGCCGTCAGCGGCTCGCCGCAGCTGGTCGCGGCACGCAGGTGCGGCGGTGGCGGGCCGATCGCCTCCGGCCCGGCCGCGGCCAGCTGGCGGTACCCGGTCGGCGCGCTGGCCAGGTGGTCGACCTCGAGCTCACGGGCGATCTCCCACCAGGCGGCGGGATCGAAGGCGCCCTCGTAGAGGACCCGGGTGACGCCGCGCGTGATCGGCGCCAGGCCGGTCGTGTAGAGGCCGTAGGACCAGCCGGCGTCGGCGGTCGCGAAGAGGACGTCGCCGGCGCTGGCGCCGAGCGCGTGCTCGACGTTGGGCCAGAGGGTGACGGCGCCGTAATGGGCAAGCATGCAGCCCTTCGGCGAGCCGCTGGTTCCCGACGTGTACATGATCGTCGCCGTCTCGGTGGCCTCGGTGGCGACCGGCGCGGGTGGATCGCCGGCCCGCGGCAGCAGCTCCGCGACGCTGACCTCGACCCCGTCGCGCCCCTCGACCGCCTCGCCGACGCCGAGCACGCGCAGCGCCGGCAGCCGCGCGGCGACCGCGGCCGCGGTCCGCGTGTTGTCGGCGTCGACGACGAGCGTCCCGGCCTCGCAGTCGGCGAGCCGGACGTGGGCGGCATCGGGGCCGAAGCCGCTGAACAGCGGCACGTAGACGGCCCCCAGCCGCCAGACCGCGAGCGGCAGCGCGAAGGACTCAGGCCGCCTGCCGAGCATGCCCGCGACCCGCTCGCCGCGGCCGACGCCGAGGGCGGCGAGCACGGCGGCGAGCTCGCCGGCGCGGTGCTGCAGCTCGGCGCCGGAGATCTCCACGGTGCTGCCGTCGAGCCGGCGCCAGAGCAGCGCCCGTGGCGAATCGATCGGGATCGTCGCCGCGTTCAGCCGCCCGTCCCTCTCCCCCGCCGCGGCAAGCAGCGAGCGCCAGTACTCGACGTGGGGACCGTCGACCACCGGCGCCCCCGTGGGCATCTCGGTCGGCATCCCGGACGATTCTCGGCGCGGCAATCGCGGCCGGCAACGGACGCGGGGTCACGCTTCCGCCGCCGCGCTTGTCAGATCGTCAAGCCCAGACCGTTTTGAGACAAAATTGTCTCAGTTGCTGCTACCCTGTCGCAATGCCCTCCGCCCCCTCGCCCCGCCTCCTCGACGCCGTCTCGGCAGCCCTGGCCGCCAACCTGGGCGCCTCGACGCAGGAGATCGCCGCCGCCGCCGGGATCAGCCGCGCCACCCTGCACCGGGCCTTCGCCAGCCGCGAGAAGCTGGTCGACACGGTCGCCGCCCACGCCGTGCGCGAGGCCGAGCGGATCTTCGACGAGGCCGGGATCGACGAGGGGCCGGCGGCCGAGGCCTTCGAGCGGCTCAGCGAGTCGGTCGTGCCGCTGGCGATCGCCTACTCGCTGCTCTGGTCCGAACCGGCGATCTCACAGACGGTGCGGCTGCACGCCGAGGCCGAGCGCCTCGACGACCGCTTCGAGCGCTTCTTCGAGCGCGGCCAGGACGAAGGGGTCTTCCGGGCGGACGTGGCGCCACGCTGGCTCGCCTACTCGGCCGGCGCCCAGGCGGTCGCCGCCTGGTGGTCGATCACCGACGGCCACGTCGGCGAGCGCGAGGGACCGAAGCTCTTCCGGCGGACGCTGCTCAGCGGCATCGCCGGCCCCGCCCTGCCGTCACGATGAGCCACCGCTGGCAGGTCCTCGCCGTCGTCTCCGGCGCCCTGCTGATCGTCGTCATCGACGTCACCGTCCTGCACATCGCGGCGCCGGCGATCTCGGCCGACCTGAGCCCCTCCGCCCTCGAGCTGCTCTGGATCATCGACATCTACCCGCTCGTCGCCGCGCCGCTGCTGGTCGTCACCAGCACGCTCGGCGACCGCCTCGGCCGCAAGCGGATCCTGATCGCCGGCCTGTTCGTCTTCGCCTTCGCCTCGCTGCTTGCCGCGCTGGCGCCAACGCCGGAGGCGCTGATCGGCGCCCGCGCCCTGCAGGGCGTCGGCGGCGCGATGATCATGCCGAGCACGATGTCGATCATCCGCGCCGTCTTCCCCGACCGGGGGGAGCGGGTCAAGGCGGTCGGCGTCTGGAGCGCCGTGCTCGCCGGCGGCGCCGCCGTCGGCCCGCTCGTCGGCGGGCTGCTGATCGAGCATTTCTCCTGGCGCGCCGTCTTCCTCATCAACCTGCCGGTAATGGCGGTGCTGCTGCCCTTCGCGCTGCGCATCGTGCCGGAGAGCCGCAGCAGCGACCCGCCGCCCTGGGACCCGGTCGCGGCGGCGATCGCCGCCGGTGGCGTGCTGCTGCTCACCCTCGGCATCAAGGACGGCGCCCGCCACGGCTTCGCGGCGCCGCTGCCGATCGGCTCGCTGACCCTGGCCGTCGGCCTGCTCTGGGCCTTCGGCCGCCGCCAGCTGGGGCGGGAGCGGCCGTTGCTCGACCTGCGCCTCTTCGCCGACCGCGCCTTCAGCGCCTCGGTCGGCACGGTGGCGCTGACGGTGTTCGCGCTGGTCGGCCTCGAGCTCTTCTTCGCCCTCTACCTGCAGCTCGTGCTCGGGCTCGGGCCGCTCGACGCGAGCATCCGCCTGCTGCCGCTGATGGTGGCGACCCTGTTCGGCGCCCTGGCGGCGCCGGCGGTGCTGCGCCGCTTCGGAACCCGCCGCACGATCGTCGCCAGCCTCAGCCTCGCGGCGCTCTCGCTGCTGCCCTTGCTGGCCCTCGGGGTCGACGACCGCTACCTGCTCCTCCTCCCCACCTTCGTCCTGCTCGGCTCGATGGTCGAGGTGGCGCTGGTCGCCGCCAACGACACGATCATCTCCGCGGTCAGCGCCGACGACGCCGGACAGGCGACGGCGATCGAGGAGACCGCCTACGAGCTCGGCGGCGGCATCGGCGTCGCCGTGCTGGGCTCGATCGGGGCCGCCGTCTACACCGCGGGAATGACCGTCGTCACCGGCGTCGGCGCCCACCCGATGGCGGACGCGGACGAGTCGCTGGCCGAGGCGGTCGGCGTTGCCGCCGTGCTGCCGCCCGGGCCAGCGACCCAGTTGCTGAGCGTCGCCCGCGAGTCCTTCGTCGACGGGATGCATGTCGCCGTCCTGATCGCCACCGCGCTGGTCGGGCTCAGCGCCCTCGTCGTCGCGGTGGCGCTCCGCGAGCGCTAGCCAGCGGCACCCCACGCTTCTTTGAAGATCTTCGCGTAGTCGACCGGGGGCTCGAACGGGCCGCTCGGCGGGGTGTTCCGCTCTTTGTCGAAGAACTGCATGCCGAACCCGGTCGGCACCGGTTTCTGGTTGTGGAAGATGCGGTTGAGCGCGTCGAGCGCCGAGTAGCTGTCCCACTCGAGGTGCATGCCCGAGCCCATCGCCGCCTCGCCGTTGCGGATGAAGTCCATCCCGGCTGAGGTCCCCTCGCCGACGACCACGGTCACGTCCTGTCCGGAGGCCTGCGCGGCCTCCCCCATGCCGGCGATAGTGATCGCGTCGTAGGTCGGGATGATCACGTTGACGTCGGGGTTCTTGAGCAGGTCCTGCTGCACCCGCTGGCGCATCCCGTTGCCTTCCAGCAGTTCGACCGGGAAGACCTCGATCTGGGCGCTGCAGCCCTCGCATTCGTCGAGGACCTTCTTCGCCCCTTCGGCGGCCCTGACCGAGCCGAAGCCGTAGTTGTCCTGGTAGATCAGGGCGTTGGCTTCGCCGTCGAACTCGTCGATCGCCCAGAGCGACATCGAGCCGCCCCAGTCGCTGACCCACTGGCTGAACGGGGCTTCTTTGCCCGGGTAGGGGCCGTCGACACCGCCGGTGTAGGTGCTGACGTAGTCGAACAGGCTCGGTTCGCCCGGGGCGGTGTCGCTGCAGTCCGCCGACTGGCCCGCGACGACCGGGATCCCCGCCTTCTCGGCGGCTTCGAGGCCGGCCTTCATGTAGCGGCAGTCGAGGTAGAAGGTGTAGATGCCGTCGGCGCCGTCGGCGATCGCGCGGCGCACCCCGGTGCTGGCCGTCGTCGTGTCGCCTTTGGTGTCGAAGAGGGTGTGTTCCCAGCCCAGCGCCTCGGCCGCTTCTTCAGCCGCCGTCATCGGGCCGACGCAGGCGACGAAGGCCTGGCCGCAGGAGATCAGCCAGATGTTCTTGCCCGCTTCCGGTTTCGGCGCCGTCGTCGGCGGCGACTCGTAGGTGCCCTCTTTCGAGAAGAGGTTCTCGACCTGCGCCCTGATCTTGGTCAGGTCCTCCCCACTGCCGCCGCCGGACTTGGCGTCGGAGCTGTCGCCGCCGCCGCCGCAGCCGGCGAGGACGAGGCCGCCGAGCACGAGCGCCAGCAGCGCCGCACCCCAGCCCCGCGCCCCCATCGAGCGCCTCTGGCCTTTTCCACCTCGATCGAGATTGTTCATCACCGGGCTCCTCCTACTTTCGTTTTGGGTGCGTGGGGGTTGCTGCATGGCTGATCACGCGGCGGCGACCCGTTTGCGCCCGAGCAGCGTCGCGAGGGCGACACCGGCGATCAGGGCGCCGCCGTTGGCGAAGTTGTTGACGTAGGTGCTGGCCCCGGCCAGCGTCAGGCCGCTGTTGAGCGCGGCGAGGAAGATGATCGCGACGAGCGAGCCCCAGACGTTGAAGCGGCCGGGCACGATCGCGGCGACGCTGAGGAAGGCGGCGGCGATCGCCGGCAAGGTGAAGCCGGGCCCGACGGCGGGGCTGGCCGTGCCGTTCATCCCGACCAGGAGCAGGCCGGCGCCGCCGGCGACGACGCCCGAGATCAGGAAGCTGATCATCACCTGGCGCTCCATCCGCACCCCGAGCAGGCGGGCGGCCGAGCGGTTGTCGCCGATCGCGTCGAGGTAGCGCCCGAAGGGCGTGTGGCGGAGGACGTAGTAGACGCCGACCGTGACGGCGAGCGCGATCAGGAAGCTGACGGGGATGCCGAGCACCTGGTCGGTGAGGAATTCGCTGAGGCTCGAGGGGATGCCCTCGACGATGCTTTTGCCGCCGCTTTTCCAGCCGACGACGCCGGCGATCAGGGTCATCGTCCCCAGGGTCGTGACCACCGAGTTGACCTTGACCTTGGTGACCAGCAGCCCGTTGACGAGCCCGACCACGGCGCCGATCCCGATCGTGATCAGGAAGGCGACGAAGACCGAGCTGCCCGACGACATCGCCGAGGCGGCGAAGATCGCGCCCATGCCGGCGTTGGCGCCGACCGAGAAGTCGTACTCGCCGGCCATCAGCGGGATCAGGGCGGCCATCGTGACGACGACCAGGACCGACTGGGTGCCGAGCGTGATCTGCAGGTTGGCGACGGTCGGGAAGCTTTCGCTGGTCGCCGGCAGGAGGCTGAAGGCGGCGATCAGGGCGACGGTCAGGATCGGCAGCGCCGAGGCCTCGACGAGTCGGGTCCGGTTTCCCCTCATGCCGCCGTCTGCAGTTCGTGGAGCATTCCGTTGACCTCCTCCGGGCCCAGCCCGGAGGTCGAGATCTCGGCGGCGGTGCGGCCGTTGCGGAGCACGATCAGCCGCCCGCAGAGGTGGACGAGCTCCTCGAAGTCCGAGGAGACCATGAGGATCGCCGCGCCCTCGGCGGCGGCGCCGCGCATCAGCGCCCAGAGGTCCGCGCGGGCGCCCACGTCGACCCCCTGGGTGGGCTCGTCGAGCAGCAGCAGCCGCGGCTTGCGCCGCAGCCAGCGGGCGAGGGCGACCTTCTGCTGGTTGCCGCCGGAGAGGGTCGAGATCGGGACCTGGCACGAGGCCGCGCGGACGCCGAACTCGCCGATCGCCGCCTGCGCCGCGGCGCGCTCGCTGGAGCGCCGCAGCCAGGCGCCGTTCCAGTGCTCGCGCGGATCGACGACGCAGACGTTCTCGCTGATCGTCAGCTGGGGCAGCATCGAGTCGCCGAGGCGGTCCTCGGAGACGTAGGCGACCCCGGCGGCGATCGAGTCGTGCGGCCGGCGCGGCGCGAACTCCTCGCTCCCCAGGCGCATGCCGCCCGCCTCGCGGGCCTGGGTGCCGTAGATCAGCCGCATCAGGGTCGAGCGGCCCGACCCGGCGAGGCCGGCGATGCCGACGATCTCCCCCGGCGCGACGCCGAAGGAGACATCCTCGATCTTGCCGCCGCGCAGCGCCTCGACCTCGAGCAGCGGCGCCGCGGTGGAGGGGGCGACGGGCTCGCGGTAATAGGCGTCGACCGGCCGCCCGACGATCAGCTCGGCGAGCTCCTCTTTGCCGAGGCCGGCGGCCGGCACCGTGCCGACCGTCTTGCCGTCGCGGAGGACCGTGATCCGGTCGGCGACGGAGAGGACCTCGTCGAGCCGGTGGGAGACGAAGAGGATCGACTGGCCGGCGGCGGCGTAGCGGCGCAGCATCTCCAGCAGCCACTCGACCTCGCGCGGCGGCAGCGCCGCCGTCGGCTCGTCCAGGGCCAGCACGCCTTCGGCGCTGCCGTCCTGGTCCTGCAGCGCGCGGGCGATCGCGATCATCGTCTGCAGCGCCGGCGAGAGCCCGGCGACGGTGTCGCCGGGGGCGGCCGGGATCGAGAACCGCTCGAGCACCTCGGCGGCGTGGCGGCGGGTGCGCCGCCAGCTGATCCGGCCGAGCCGGCCCATCTCGAAGCCGCGCCCGATCGAGAGGTTCTCGGCGACGCTCAGCTCGGCGAAGACGGTGGGTTGCTGGTGGACGAAGTGGAGCCCGCACTCGCGTGCCGCCCCCGGGTCGAAGCCGCGCAGGTCGCGGCGCTCGCCGCCGAGCTCGACGCTGCCGGCGTCGGCCGAGACGATCCCGGCGAGGATCTTCAGCAGGGTCGACTTGCCCGAGCCGTTGCCGCCGACCAGGGCGTGGATCTCACCGGCCTCGACCTCGACCCCGGCGCCGTCGAGGGCGACGGTCGCCTCGAACGACTTGGCGACATTCGCAGCCCGGAGCACGAGCCCCGATCGGTCGGGCTTGCGCCCAGCGGTGCCATCTGTAGCTATCACCCAGCCGGGATGCTGGCCGCTGGCGGCATCGGCGCCATAGGTACCTTCCGTCCCCAACTCGGCGACGGCGATTGACAGATTGTCCGTGGTGGCGGCGCGCGGTCCGAGGAAGAGTGGACGCACTGGCTCAAGGCGACTGGACGGACACCGTATCCTGTCGTCCTAAGTTGCTCCAAGGGAAGGAAGTCCGAGTGGGATCGGCATCGATCAGCGAACGATCGCCCGTTACCGTCGAGCGGGCGCTGACCCTGACCGAGCTCCAGCGCGGCGACCCTGTGGTGCGCGCCGGGCGGCGGCAGCTCGACCGGGCGATCCGCTGGGTCCATGCCGCCGAGGTCCCCAACATCGCCCGCCTGCTGCGCGGCAACGAGCTGCTGCTGACAACCGGGATCGGGCTCGGCAAGCGGGCGCTGGACCAGCGCCGCTTCATCCGCGGCCTCGCCGAGCGTGAGATCGCCGGCCTGGTGATCGAGCTCGGACAGGCATTCGACGACATCCCCGGCGCCTTCGTCGAGGAGGCCGAGAGCTGGGAAATGCCGCTGATCGCCCTGCGGCGCGAGGTGCCCTTCGTCGAAGTGACCGAGGCGATCCACCGCGAGATCCTCGAGCGCCAGAACCGCTACCTGGAGCGCGGCACCGAGGTCCACGACGAGTTCACCCAGATCATCCTCGGCGGCGGCGACGTCGCCGAGGTGATGCGCGCCCTCTCGCAGACCCTGCGCAACCCGGTGCTGCTCGAGAACGAGCAGCGCGAGCTGCTCTGCCACGCCGAGTTCCGCGCCCCCGAGACCGAGGTGCTGGCGGTCTGGCGCACGATCGGCGGCGAGCCGGCCGGGCCGGGGCCGGGCGAACCGCTGGTCCTGCCGCTGCCGATGGGCGGTGCCGACGGCCGCCTCGTCGTGCTGCCCCTGGACGGGCCGATCGGCGACCTCGACCGGGTCATCGTCGAGCGCGCCGCCTGGCTGCTGGCGCTGGTGATGCTGCGCACCGACCAGGAAAGGCAGCTCTCGCTGCACACCCGCGGCGACTTCCTCTTCGACCTCGCCAGGGGCCGGCTGACGCCCGAGGAGGCGGCCGCCGAGGCGCGCTCGCTCGACTTCAGCCCGAGCGGCTACATGCTCCCGGTCGTAATCCGCGCCGGCCATCGCCAGCCCTCCCCCCGCCCCGGCCGCGCGATCGACATCGGCAGCGACCTGCGCAACGAGCTCGCCCAGCGCAAGCTGAGCGCGGTGGTCGGGCTGAAGTCGGCGACCGAAGAGGTGCTGCTCGTGGTCGCCGCCCCGAACGCCGGGGAGCGGCCGCGGATCGCCAACCAGATCGCCGGCGCCGTGCGTGAGATCGTCGCCCGCCGGCTCTCCGGCGGCGCGCCGATCATCGCGATCGGCGGCGCCGCCGACTGGGTCGAGCTCTCGGCCGCGATGCGCGAGACGATCGAGGCGGCGAAAGCGGCCGAGAGCATGGAGGAGCGGCCCTGGCACGACGCGATGGAGGCCGACATGGAGCGGCTGATCTGGCAGCTGCGCGACAACGAGGCGCTGCACAGCTTCGTCCAGCGCCAGCTCGGCCCCCTGCTCGAGCACGACCGCGGTCGCAAAGGGAAGCTGATGCCGACCCTGGAAGCGCTCTGCCGCCAGGGCGGCAACAAGGCCGAGACGGCGCGTGAGCTCTTCCTCGCCCGCCAGGCGCTCTACAACCGGCTGCGCCGGATCAGCGAGATCCTCGGCTTCGACGTCACCGAGCCCGAGAACTTCCAGGCCGCCAACCTGGCGGTGATCGCCGCCCGCCACATCGGCGACGATCAGGCCGGTTCGCGCGCCGCGGCGACCGCGTCGTAGACGACCTCACCGTCGTCGACGTTGAGGCCGGCGGCCAGCCCGCGGTCCTCGTCCAGCGCCCGCCGCGGGCCTCCGTCAGCGAGGCGCAGGACGTACGGCAGGGTGGCATTGGTCAGCGCCCGGGTCGAGGTCGAGGGGACCGCCCCCGGCATGTTGGCGACGCAGTAGTGGAGCACCCCGCTCGCATCGAACACCGGGTCCTCGTGCGTGGTCGGGCGCGAGGCCACCGAGCAGCCGCCCTGGTCGATCGCGACGTCGACCAGGACCGAGTGGTCGGGCATCGCCGCGAGCCGCTCCGCGTCGATCAGCTTCGGCGCCCGGTCGCCGGGCACCAGCACCGCGCCGATCACGAGGTCGGCATGCGCCAGCTGCTCGTCGAGGGTCGCCGCGTCCGACATCAGCACCCTGGCCGCGGTCTCGAAGTAGAGCTCCAGCTCACGGATCCGGTCGGGGTTGGTCTCGAGGACGGTGACCTCGGCGCCCATCCCAACCGCGACCCGAGCGGCGCTGACGCCGACGGCGCCGCCGCCGACGATCAGGACCCGGGCCGGCGGGACGCCCGGGGCGCCGCCGATCAGGTTGCCCGGCCCGCCCATCGGCGCCAGCATGAAATGGGCGCCGGCCTGGGTCGCGATGCGGCCGGCGATCTCGCTCATCGGCGCCAGCAGCGGCAGCCGGCCGGCGCCGTCCTCGACCGTCTCGTAGGCGATCGCGGTGGTGCGGGAGGCGATCAGCGCCTCGGTCAGAGCCGGCGCGGCGACGAGGTGGAGGTAGGTGAAGAGCGTCAGGCCGGGGCGCAGGTAGCCGAACTCGGACTCGAGCGGCTCCTTCACCTTGAGCACCATGTCGCCCGCCCAAGCGGCCTCGTCGTCGGCGAGCTCGGCCCCGACGGCCCGATAGGCGTCGTCGTCGTAGCGGGACCCGACCCCGGCGCCGCGCTCGACCACCACCGAGTGGCCGCGCGCGATCAGCTCCCGCGCCCCGCCCGGGGTCAGCGCCACGCGCCCCTCAGACGGCTTGATCTCCTTGGGGACCCCGACTCGCATCCGGCTCACCCGACCGCCGCCGCCAGGCCGGTGGCCCGCGCCGCCGCGCCCAGCGCCTGGTCGAGCAGGTCGACCGCCTCGTCGAGCTGCTCCTTGTCGCAGATCAGCGGCGGCGCGATCTGCACGACCGAGTCGCCGCGGTCGTCGGCGCGGGCGATCAGGCCGGCCTCGAGCAGCTGCCGCGGCAGCTCACCGCGCAGCAGGAGCTCGCGCTCGTCGGCGTCGAAGCGGGTGTCGCGATCGTCTTTGACCAGCTCCACGGCCCAGAAGAAGCCCTCGCCGCGAATGTCGCCGACGAGCGGGTTGCCGCGCAGCCGCTCGAGCCGCTCGCCGAGGTAGGGGCCCAGCTCGCGCACGTTGGCGAGCACGTCGTCGCGCTCCAAGAGCTCGATGTTGCGCAGGGCGATCGCAGCCGCCAGCGGGTGCCCACCGAAGGTGACGCCGTGCAGCAGGCCGCGGCCCTTCTCGTAGAGCGGCGCCGCCACTCGCTCGGAGACGATCGCGGCGCCCATCGGCGCGTAGGCCGAGGTCATTCCCTTGGCGATCGTGACCACGTCGGGCTCGCAGCCGAACCTCCGCACCCCGAACCACTCGCCGAGGCGGCCCATGCCGCAGATCACCTCGTCGGCGACCAGCAGGGCTCCGTGCCGGTCGCAGATCTCGCGCAGGCCCGGCCAGTAGCCGGCCGGTGGGACGAGGCAGCCGCCGGCGTTCTGGACCGGCTCGGCGATCACCATCGCGACCGTCTCCGGCCCGGCGGCGACGATCGCCGCCTCGAGCTCGGCCAGCAGGTCGCGGCAGCGCTCCTCCTCGCTGCGCTCGTCGCGGAAGGCGTTGGTGTTGGAGACGTGCGTGGTCGGGATCGCCGGCGGCCCGAAAGGCTCCTTCATCGCCTCGACCCCGGTCAGCGAGAGGGCGCCGAGGGTGACCCCGTGGTACGCGACGCGGCGGGCGATCGCCTTGGTCCGCCGCGGCTCGCCCCGCGCCAGGTGGTACTGGCGGACCAGCTTCCAGGCCGCCTCGACCGCCTCCGAGCCGCCGCTGGTGAAGAAGACCCGGCCCGAGTCGAGCGGCGCCAGCGCCGAGAGCCGCTCGGCCAACTCCAGGGCCGGCGGGTGGGCCGTGCCCCAGTTCGTGTTGAAGGCCAGCCTGCGCATCTGCTCGCCGGCCGCCTCGGCGAACTCCTCGCCGTAGGAGTAGCCGAGCTGGCAGCAGAAAAGGCTCGAGAGGCCGTCGAGGTAGCGGCGGCCCTCGGTGTCGAAGACGTAGGGGCCCTCGCCGCGCTCGAGCACGAGGAGGTCGTCTCCCCCGGGCTGGAAGTCGCCGTTGCGGGCGAAGTGGAGCAGCAGCTTGCCGGCGTCTATGCCCATCTCGAGGTGACCACCTTCTTGCGCGTGTAGAACTCGATCGCGTCGCCGCCGTTGGCGTGCAGGTCGCCGTCGATCGAGTCCTTCCAGCCGGCGAACGGGAACCAGGCGACCGGCGCCGGGACGCCGATGTTGACCCCGACCATCCCCGCCTCGACCCCGTAGCGGTAGGCCCTGGCGGCGGCGCCGGACTGGGTGAAGATCACCGAGGCGTTGCCGTAGCGGGAGGAGTTGACGAGCTCGATCGCGGTCTCGACGTCGGCGGCCCGGAGGACCGTCAGGACCGGGCCGAAGAGCTCCTCGCGGGCGGCGCGCGAGTCGGCCGCGACGCCGTCGATGATCGTCGGCCCGAGGTGGGCGCCACCAGGGCCGGCGTCGCCGCGGCCGTCGAGCAGGGCGGTCGCGCCCTCGCCGATCGCCGCCTCGATCTCAGCTTCGACCCGCTCCCGGGCGCCACTCGAGACGAGCGGGCAGACGTCGGTCTCGGGATCGTCGCCGGCGCCGACGACCAGCCGCTCGCTCGCCTCGACCACGGTCCGCAGGGTCGCGTCCTGCTGCTCGCGATCGCCGACCAGGACGAGCAGCGAGCCGGCCAGGCAGCGCTGACCGGCGGCACCGAAGGCGGACGAGGTGACACCGGCGCCGAGCAGGTCGGGGTCGGCGTCGGGCATCGCCACCATCGCGTTCTTGGCACCGCCCAGGGCCTGGACGCGCTTGCCCGTTTCCGCCGCGGTCTTGTAGACGTGGCGCGCGGTGCGGGCGGAGCCGACGAAGGAGACGGCGTCGACCCCCTCGCTGGCGAGCAGCGCGTTGACCGCGTCGTGAGCGCCGTGGACGAGGTTGACGACGCCGGCCGGGAAGATCTCGTGCTCCTCGATCAGCTCGAAGATCCGCACCGACGTCAGCGGGTCCTGCTCGGAGGGCTTGAGCACGAGCGCGTTGCCGCAGCCGACCGCGTAGGGCAGGAACCAGAGCGGGATCATCGCCGGGAAGTTGAACGGGGTGATCGCCGCCACGACGCCGACCGGCTGGCGCACCATCTCGACGTCGACGCCGCTGGCGACCCCCTCCAGGTTCTCGCCCTTGAGCAGGTGCGGGATCGCGATCGCCGCCTCGACCGACTCGATCCCGCGGCCGACCTCGCCGACGGCGTCGTCGGTCGTCTTGCCCATGTCGCGCGTGACCAGCGCCGCCAGCTCCTCGCGGTGCTCGTCGAGGACTCGCTGCAGGCGCATCAAGGCCCGCGCCCGGCGCGGCGGCGAGACCCGCCGCCAGTCGGGCTGGGCCGCCGCGGCCGCGGCCACCGCGGCCTCGACGTCGGCCGTGCCGGAAAGCGGGACCTGGGCGATCAGCTCGCCCGTGGCCGGGTCGTGGTCGTCGAGGGCCTCGGCCTCGATCTCGCGCCAGGCCCCGTCGACGAAGTTGCGCAGCCGGGGGGCGCTCATGCGAGGTTCACCATCACGTGCTTGATCGCGGTGTACTCCTCGACCGAGTAGACCGACATGTCCTTGCCGTAGCCCGACTCCTTGAAGCCGCCGTGCGGCATCTCCGACATGAAGGGAAGGTGGTCGTTGACCCAGACGGTGCCGAACTCGAGCTCGCGCGCCGCCGACATCGCGCGGCCGACGTCGCGGGTCCAGACCGAGGCCGCGAGCCCGTAGCGGGTGTCGTTGGCGTGGGCGATCGCCTCCTCGTCGGAGGCGAAGGACTGGACCGTGACGACCGGCCCGAAGACCTCGTCGCGGACGATCTCGGAGGTCTGCTCGACACCGGTCAGGACGGTCGGCTCGACGAAGGCGCCCGGCCCCTCCAGCACCTCGCCGCCGAGCGCCACGGCGGCGCCGGCGCCGCGGGCGCGCTCGATCATCCCGACCACGCGCCGCTGTTGACCGGCAGAGACCAGCGGCCCCATCTCGACCTCCTCGGCCTTGCCCGGATCGCCGACCGCGAGCGTCCGCACCGCCTCGCGGACCGCCTCGACCAGCTCGTCCCGGACCGGCGCCGCGGCAAGCACCCGGGTCGCGGCCGTGCAGTCCTGGCCGGCGTTGTAGTAGCCGGCCGCCCGGATTCCGGCCGCGACCGCCTCGAGGTCGGCGTCGTCGAAGACGATCGCGGGCGCCTTGCCGCCGAGCTCGAGGTGGACCCGCTTGAGGCTGTCGGCGGCCTGCCGCGCGACCTCACGGCCGGTGGAGACGTCGCCGGTCAGGGAGACCATGCGGATCTCGGGATGGCGGACGATCGCGGCGCCGACGGTCTCGCCCGCGCCGGTGACGACGTTGAGCACGCCCTCGGGCAAGAGCCCGCGCTCGGCGACCAGCTCGGCGAACCGCAGCGTGCTCAGCGGGGTCAGCTCCGATGGCTTCAGCACCACCGTGTTGCCGGCCGCCAGGGCCGGGCCGATCTTCCAGATCGCCATCTGCAGCGGGTAGTTCCAGGGGGCGATCTGGCCGACCACGCCGAGCGGCTCACGCCGCACCATCGAGGTGTAGCCGGCCATGTACTCGCCCGCCGCGCGGCCCTCCAGGCAGCGAGCCGCCGCCGCGAAGAAGCGCAGGTTGTCGGCCGAGACCTCGTTCTCCTCGCGCGCCGCCGGCAGCGGCTTGCCGACGTTGCGCGACTCGATCGCGGCGATCTCCTCGCTGTGCTCCTCGAGCAGGTCGGCCATCGCCAGCAGCGCCGCGGCCCGCTCGCCCGGCGTCGTCCGGCGCCAGCCGCCGCGAAAGGCGCCGCTCGCCGTCTCGACGGCCTCCTCGACGCTCTCGGCGGACCCCTCGGGGACCTCGCCGATCACCCCACCGTCGGCGGGGTTGACGATCTCGCGCACTGCGTGCTCAGCCTTCGCCACGGCTAAATCTTCGACCGCCGGGGCGGCGGCCGGCGATGACACTTCGTGAACCTTTTGCCGCGGCGGGCTGTCGAAGCGTCGGCGATCGGCCTCGCCGCGCCCAGCGGCGGCGGTTCGTCGCTAGGCTCGCCGCGTGAGGGTGGAGGGCCGAACCGTCTTGGTGACGGGCGCAGCCAGCGGGATTGGGCGCGCCCTGGCCCTCGCCTGCGCGGCCACCGGCGCCCGCGTCTTCGCCACCGACCTCTCCGAGCCGGGCACCGCGGACCTGGCCGCCGAGCTCGGCCCCGGGCACCATGCCGAGCCCTGCGACGTCGCCGACGAGGCCGCCTTCACCGCGCTCCTGCGCGGCGCGCCCGAGCGCCTCGGCCCGATCGAGATCTGCTTCACCAACGCCGGCGTCGCCGTCGGCGGCGACCCGATCGAGACGCCCACGTCGGCCTGGGACCAGGCCTTCGCCGTCAACGTCGGCGCCCACGTGACCGCCGCCCGCGAGCTGCTCCCCGGCTGGCTCGAGCGCGGCGAGGGCTACTTCGTCGCGACCGCCTCGGCGGCCGGCCTCCTGACCCAGGTCGGCAGCGCTCCCTACTCGGTCAGCAAGCACGCCTGCGTCGCCTTCGCCGAGTGGCTCTCGGTGACCTACGGCGAGCGCGGCGTGCGGGTCAGCGCGATCTGCCCGATGGGGGTCGAGACGGCGATGCTGCGCACCGAGGGCGAGGGCGCGATCGCCGCGGGCGCCGCCCGCGTCGTCCGTGAGGCCGGCACCGTCCTCACCCCCGAGGAGGTCGCGGCGATCACTCTCGCGGCGATGGAGGACGAGGCCTTCCTGATCCTCCCCCACCCCGAGGTCCTCACCTTCTTCCAGCGCAAGGCCGGCGACTACGACCGCTGGCTGGCGGGAATGCGCCGGCTCCAGGCCGGAGCGGGCTCATAACCCGAAGGTCGCAGGTTCGAATCCTGCCCCCGCTATAGGACGGAAGCCCGCTTACAGAGCGGATTTCCGTGTTTTAGTCCCGTCACTCAACAGTGCAAAACCGCCCGTGGGGCAAGCCCTGGGGCAAGTTGAGTTTCGGAAGAGGTCGATCCAGGCCCCTGCGCGGGGCTTCCTGGGTCTCGAGTTCGCCCAGGACTTCCGGCTGCCTCAAGACATCGGCTGGGGCGAGCAGCGAGGCTCTGTCGCGCCGCGAAGACGGCACTCGACGAGAAGCACCCTCCGAGAAGAAGCGCCGCCAGGCGAAGCCGAAATAGACCTCGGCTGGCTCGGTTCACGGAGGCGTGGAAAGGTCGGCCGTCGCGGAGCGCTCAGCGGGCGCGCGCTCGCGCAGGCGCACCTTCAGGCCGCGCGGCACCATGACGAAGCCGAGGAACTCTTCAACCGACCCGCCGCTCTCGTCCAGCTCCAGCTCGAAGTCGCGGCCGATTGCGGCCAGCGCGCAGTTCGCCTCGAGCATCGCCAGGTTGCGACCGGGACAGAACCGAGGTCCGGCGCCGAAGGTGAGGAAGGACCGCTGGTCGGGAGCTCGATCCACATCGAGCCAGCGATCCGGGTCGAACTCGGGGCCGCCGGCCTTGCGATTGATGTAGCGCGCGGGGAGCACGATGCGCGTCCCGGCGGGGACGCGGACGCCGGCGATCTCCGTGTCGACAAGCGGTTCGTACGTGGAGACTGAAGCCACGGCCTTGAGGCGCATCGACTCGCGCAGCACGGCATCGCCGTAGCGCAACCGCCCGACCGTCTCGTGGTCGGCGGGGACCGGGTCGTCGCCCAGTACCTCGGCGGCCTCTCGCGCCCAGCGCTCCTGCATCGCAGGCTCCCTCGCCAGGTACCAGAGCGTCCAGGCCAGCGAGTGCGCGGTGGTGTCCTCGCCCGCGAAGAGCAACGTGAAGGTGTTGCCGAATATCTCCTCGTCGCCGAAGCTCCCGTCGCTCGACTGGGCGGCGAGCATCGCCTCGAGGAAGTTAGTCGGCTCCTCGTGGCGCTCCGGATGTTGCTCGAGCTGCCGCCGCGCCTGTTCGATGAACTCCCCGACGGCGACCTCGAGCGCCGCAAGCGACCGCTTCATCCTGCGGTCGGCGGGAAGCCGGACCCATTGCCAATAGGGAATCGGGAAGATGATTCGGCGGGCGAGCATCTCGAAGACGAACTGGATGTTCCGCTGGAGCTCGTCCTCGCCGCGCTCGAGCGTGTTGACATCGACTCCGAAGGCCAGCGCCGTCGTGATGTCCACCGTGTAGGAGGTCAGCTCCCGCTGGATTTCGATCGGCTGTCCCTCGCGGGCGGCAGCCTGCAACCGCCCCCGCAGCCGCTCAGCGGCGGTGCGGATGATGTGGAAGTGAGCGTGGAGGCGATTGGAGTTGAGTGCCGTAACCGCGAGGCGTCGCTGGCGTCGCCAGTCCTCCCCCTCGGAGGAGAAGACACCGTGGAAGCCCAGTTCCCTGAAGACGGTTTCGACCTCGCGCGAGCGCCTGAAGCCCTGCGGCCGGTCGCGCAGGAGCACGTTGGCGGCCTCGCGATCGGCGACCACGAGATAGCTGCGGGGACCGGCGCGGAAGGTGTAGAGCGGCCCGTAGCGATCGCACCACTGCTCGAGCGTCAGGTGGACGTCGTGCAGGCCGAGCCTGTGCAGGCTGCCGAGCAGCGGCAGCCCTCGTGGCCCCGGAAGATCGCGAATCGTGCGCTTTGCCGGGGTCGAGCCTGCCACGATCGCCACTCTCCCAGGGCGCCTCGCCGAAATCTACTGGCCAGGTGGCCAAACCTCGCGGCCTTCTGGGATGATCGGCGCCCTATGGTGGGAGGGGGTCCGCTGATCGGCCGCGAGCCCGAGCTTGCCGAGCTCGAGACGATTCTCTCCGAGGCGCGGCTTCTGACCGTCACCGGAACGGGAGGGTGCGGCAAGACGCGCTTGGCTCTTGAGTTGGTGGACCGCATCGCGGAAGGGGATGGTGCTCCCGAACACGCCGTTGCGATGCTCGCCAGCGTCGCGGGAGAAGACCAGCTGCTCGACGCGCTGATGCGCGCGCTCGGCGCCAGGGAGCAGTTCGGCCGCAGCCCGAGAGAAGTGTTGCTCGAGTCGGTCGCCGCGCGCCCCTCGCCGCTTCTGGTGTTCGACAACTGCGAGCACCTGCTCGTCCCCGTGGCCGGCATCGTCGCCGAGCTGCTCGCCGCGGCGCCACAGATCAGAATCGTCGCGACCAGCAGGGAGCCGCTCGGCGCCGCCGGCGAGAGCGTGTTCGACCTCCGGCCGCTGAGACTGCCCGAATCCGAGGGCGGACTTGCGGCGCTGGTGCGCTCGGACGCCGGGCGCCTCTTCGTCGACCGCGCCGCTCGCGCGACTCCGGCGTTTGAGCTCACGCCACGCTCCGCGGCGGCGGCGACCGAGGTCTGTCGCGCGCTGGACGGCCTGCCGTTGGCGCTCTGTCTCGCGGCGGCGCGTTTGCACGAGGTCTCGGTGGAGGAGATGGCCGGGGAGCTTGCCCGGCGCCGCCTCCCGGATGCGACCGGCGAGGTCGAGCTGTCGCGACACGACTCGCTGGACGCGTCGCTGGAGTGGAGTTATCGCTTGCTGGAAGAAAGGGAGAGGCAGCTCTTTCGATGCCTGTCGGTGTTCGCCGGCGGCTTCACGGCTGAGGCCGCTCGGGCGGTGGGGGCTCCCGACCTGGGCAGGGAGGAAGTCCGCAGCCTGCTCGGATCCCTGGAAGCGAAGGGTCTGACGACGGCGGTAACCGAAGATGCGGGGTGGGAGCGCTGGACGTTGCTCGAGACGGTCTCCGAATACGCGGCGCGCCAGCTTGTCCAGGAGAGAGAGGAGGACGAGGCCGCCGATCGCCACCTCGCCTGGTTCGCGGAGTACGCGGCGAGGGCCGACGAGACGCTGGCGCAGGCGGACGGGCACCGCCTGATCGACGAGGAGACGGCGAACCTGCGCCGCGCCCTCGAGAGGGCGACCCGGCGTGACCCGGCGGCGGCGCTTGGCATCGCCGCTTCGTTGATGCGCCACTGGGTTCTGGGCGAGCACTTCCGGGAGGGCCGATCCGCCTGCGCGGAGGCGCTCTCGGTCTCGACGACCGGCGAGCAGACTGGATCGCGCGCGGTGCTTCGCAGCGGCGCAGCCGTCTTCGCGCTGATGACCGAGGACTACGCGGACGCGCTGGAGAGCGTGCGGGCGGCTCTCGAGCTCTTGCCCGAGGTGCGGGACGCGGATGCCGAGGCCGAGTGCTTGCTGCTCTCCTCGACCGTGCTGATCCAGACCGGCGCGGACCTGGAGGAGGGATTCCGCTGCGCCGAGCGGGCGGTCGAGCTCGAGCGGTCCTCCGGGAGACCTCTGCCGCTCGCCTACGCGCTGGTCAACCTCTCGATATCCGCCGGGCTGTGCGAGCGCTTCGACCTCGCTCTCTCCGCATACGAGGAGCTCCTCGCAATTCGGCCCGCCTGCGATCACCCGAGGCTGCGGACCTGGGCGGAGCAGGCCGCCGCGTGGGCCCAAGTCAGCGTCGGCTCGCCGCGGCGAGCGCTCCGACATGCCGATCGCGCGCTCTCACTCGAGGGCCAAGGGCCGACGATGACGCACTTCCAGGCGCTCGGCTTCCGCATCCAGGCGCTTGCCCGCCTTGGCGAGACCGACCGGGCGCTCCGGGAGGGCGCGGAGGCGATGAGACGAGCCGAGGAGTCAGGGGCGCTCGTCGCGGCGCCGGCGATCGAGGTGGCGCTGATGGTGACCGAGCTCCACTCGGCAGACTTCGACGGGGCGAGGGAGCGGGCGCACCGGCTGCTGGAGATGCCGCACCTTCACACGCTGGTGCTCGCCCGCGAGACGCTCGCCCGCGTCGCGCTCGCCCGCGGCGATCTCGCGCAGGCGAATGCCGAGTCTCGCGAGCTCGAAGCGATCGCCGAGCGCTCGGGCGGCGCCCGTCGGACCGCGATTGCGAAGCTCCTCACGGGGTCGGCCACGGTGCGCGCCGGTGAGATCGAGAGCGGCCGGGACCTGTTGCACGACGCCCTCCAGGCTTGCGCCGAGCTGGGCTTCGAGCGCGACGCGGTGGAGGCGCTGGAAGAGCTCGCGCTCGCCGAAGCGCGCAGCGGGGCGCTGGAGCGCTCGGCCCGGCTGGCCGGGGCAGCTGCGACAGCCAGGAGCCGTCTGGATTGGGTGGCACGAACGACGCCGATGGATCAGCTCAGCGACTTCGCCCGACAGCTCGACGGCAACCGAGAGGGTTGGCGGGTGGCGTGGGAGGAGGGCGAGGCGCTCACGTTGCAGGAGGCGATTGCCTACGCGCGACGGGGACGGGGGCCGCGCGACCGCCCGCCCTCCGGCTGGGAGAGTCTCACGCCGGTCGAGTCGCAGGTCGCCCAGCTTGCCGCCCAGGGCATGTCCAATCCCCAGATCGCCGCACGGCTCTTCGTCTCGCGCAGCACCGTGAAGCTGCATCTCTCGAACGTCTACCGCAAGCTGGGGATTGGCAACCGGATCGAGCTTGCCCGGCTCTCGCGGTGAGGTCAGGGCCGCGGACCGCTTTGGCCAGGTGGCCGATGTTTTCGTGGGCCGCCTCCGGCTAGCGTGCGCGCCGCCATGCTCGGGCGCCACCCCGGCGCTCGTGCCTATTGACCGAGGAGGATTGAACATGGCGGATGGCTTGGGCTGGGACGATCTACCAATCGACCTTGAGGGTCCGGGAGTCGCGATCAGGCGCAAGGACTTCGATGGTCTCGCGATGTGCCTGATCCGCTTTGGCGCGGGCGAAAAGACCGACGAGGTGTTTGCGGGACTCCCCGAGGGTCGCTGCCAGTGCGCGCACTGGGGGTACGTGATCTCGGGCACGATGCGGGTGCACAGCGCGGACGGAATCCGTGACTACACGGCTGGCGAGACGTACTACTGGGCACCGGGCCACAACCTCGAGGCGCTCACCGACGCCGAATACTTCGAGATCTCGAAGATCGAGGACTACGACGTGCTGACGGGCCACGTCAAGGGCGTGCTTGCCGCAGCCGCCCAGGCGCAGGAGTGAGCCTGAAGGTCGCGCTGGTCGGCTTCGGCTCGCGGGGGGACGTGCAGCCCTTCGTTTGCCTTGGCCGTGCCCTGGCCGACGCCGGTCACGCTGTCGAGCTCGCGTCTCCAGTCAACGGCGGGCAGATGGTTCGCACCGCCGGGCTTCCATTTCGCCCGTTCGCATTCGACGCGCAGGAGCTGCTCGGCGCCGAGGAGGCTCAACGCATGCTGGCGGCTGGACGGATGAGGGCGTTCTTTCGGTGGCTCGAGGATGCGGAAAGACCATTCTGGGAGGACAGCCGGCGAGTGCTGATCGAGCTGAGCCGCGATGCCGATGTCATCGTGAGCGGCGTGTTGATGACCGCGCGCTGCGCTGCGGTCGCCAAGGCGAGGGGCATCCCGATGGTTCCACTGCACCTCTGCCCGACCGCTCCTTCGCGGGCATACGTACCGACGATGCTGCCGCAACGGAGCCTCGGCCCCGCGAACCGCATCGCTCATAACCTGCCGCAGTGGGCCTTCTATCGCTCGCAGCGCGACGACCTGGCGGAGCTTCACGCCGAGCTTGGACTGCCTCCTCCCCGCTGGCGTCAGTGGCGTCATGGCTTCGGCCCCGAGGCCCCGTCCCTCCTCGCCTACAGCCAGGCGTTGTTCCCGGTGCCGAGCGACTGGTCGGCCGACCTGCACCCAGCCGGGCATCTCGAGCCGTGGCCGGCCCTGCGCGACCGACTCGGTGAGGTCGGCATTCCCAAGGAGCTCGACGAATGGATGCGGGCGGGCCCCGCGCCCGTGTTCTTCGGGTTCGGGAGCATGCCGGTCCTGGACGAGGCGGCGACTCTCGCGATGATCCGTGCCGTTTCGACCGAGCTGGGCGTTCGGGCAGTCGTCACCGCTGGTTGGAGCAGGTTGGACCGATTCGAAGAAGACGACGTCTTCGTCCTCGACACCGTCGATCACCAGGCCCTCCTGCCGCGCTGCGCAGCGGCTGTCCACCACGGTGGTGCTGGCACCACGGCCGCCAGTGCCGCCGCCGGGATCCCGACTCTCGTCTGCTCGGTGATGGCCGATCAACGTTTCTGGGGAGCGCGCTGCCGTGCACTGGGAATCGGTGACACGGTTCCCTTCTCCAAGCTCGACACCAATCGCCTGGCCGCCGGACTACGGCGCGTGCTCGAGGCCGACGTGCACGCTCGTGCCACGGCGGTCGGTCGACAGATGGCGAACGAAGACGGCGTCGCAGTCGCAAGCGCCTACGTCGAACAGATCGACCCAGCAGGGAGTAAGGGCGATGGTCGTCGTTGAACGGCCGCTGACGGCGTCCGGCGATGTCCTCGATTTAGTCGAGGGTCGCGCGGGCCAGCTCGCCTGGTTGGGAACCGGCTCGCGTGATCGCGTTTCCGTGGCTCGTCCAGATCGACGAGACGCCGGCCGTTTTAGCGAAGCTACCGCCGGTGGGGCCGGCGAAGCTCGCAAAGGCCACGTATGCAGCGCACGCGCGTGAGATCCGGATAGCGCGATTCTCTTGCACGTCGAGTTCGCTTGGAAGGTGGACGAGACCGGCGGCGTAGAGGTCGACGTCGAGGCCTGCGGTGGCGAGAATGTGCTGCTCGACGCCGGTGTCCTTGCAGATTCCCAGTCCAATGCGCCAGCCATCGAGCTCGAACGCGACCGGTCCGGCGCCGGGCGCGAAGCGGGCCGGCTCCTCGCCACCGAGGTAGCACTTGCGGTAGGCGACGTCGATGCCGTCCGGGCCAATCTGCAGCGTGCCAATGTGGGGGCGGCCGTCGATGCCCGCCACTGGGGCCCCGACGAGCGCGACGCTGTTTGCTTCGGCGCATGCCTCGACAATTGTCATCAGCGCCTGGTCGCCCGGCGAGACGGGCTCAGCGTCGAGCTCGTAACCGGTCAACGACAGCTCTGGGAACACGACCACCCGCGCGAGTGCTGACCGAATCAGGCTCGCGTGCGCTCGTGCGTTTGAGGACACGTCTTTCGGTCGGCATTGTGGCTGGGCCACGGCAATGGTCAGTGGCGGTCGGATTTCCCGCAGCCTAGCTCCAGAGAACTCATAACCCGAAGGTCGCGTGAGAGAGGTCGATTCAACTCTTGCGCAGGGTGTGCGAGGTCGAGCTGGTGAGCGTGCGCCGCGAGGGCCGACACCGGCTCTACCGCCTCCAGGCGGAGGGGCTGAAGCAGATCCACGAGTGGGCGCAGCGCTTCGAGCCGCTCTGGCAGGAGCGCTTCGACTTGCTCGAGGAGGTCGTCCAAGAACTGAAAAAGGAAGAGGAAGGAGTCTCGTCAGATGAATAGCCCGGAGGTGGCGAGCAGCGGCAAGGCGGTGGTGACGACGATCGGCGGGGCTCCGAGGAGGGCTTCGAGGTCGCCTTCCGCGAGGTCGCCTTCCGCGGCACCTTCAAGGAGGTGGTGGCGAACGAGCGCCTCGTCTACACCGAGATCTTCGAGGCGCAGCCGCAGGAAGAGATGCCGACCACGGTCACCTTCGACGAGCAGGATGGCCGCACGACGCTGCGGATGTTGATCGAGATGGGGAGCACCGAGACCCGCGACCTGATGGCCGGCCAGATGGAGGACGGGGTGCAGGAAGGCTTCGACATCATCGCCGAGATCGTTCGCGAGCTCGGCGAGTAGGCGCCACGCGGCAGCGGCGAGCACGCAGTCTGGATATGCGTTGGGGAGCGAGGCGCTCATGCGCCGTCGTCTGGACGCATCGCCTACCTCGAGGGGCGACTAGACATCGATCGCGAGGCGCTCATCGAGCGCTGTACCACCCTGGTGGTCGCTTCTGCGGCTATCTGATCCGACCGGTCCCAGCCCCGTAGGCACGCCCGAGCTAGAAGACGTGCCGGGTGTGGCTGAAGGGCCCCTTGCCGAAGGCCAGGACCTTCCGCGGTCGCACCACGAAGACCTGCGCGAACCCACCGTCCCCGTGGCGGAAGCCCTCCGGGGTCGCCTCGAACTTCCAGGACCCGTCCCACTTCTCCGCCCACTCGCCGGCGAGGAACTCGAGGGTCGCCCGGTCGGTGACCCGCTCGGCCTCGCCCTCGACCACCACGTCGAGGCCGTCCTCCCAGCCGTTGCACCCGGTGGTCAGGGCCACCTCCGGGTTGGCGGCGAGGTTGACCGCCTTCTGCTCGTCGGGGCCGGTGCAGAAATACAGCGCCCCGTCCTCCCAGACCGCGACCAGCGGCGTCACGTGCGGGCGGCCCTCACGGCGCACCGTCGAGATCCAGAACAGCTGCGCGTCGTCCAACGCCCGTTCCGCCCGCTCCCACGACGTCGCCTCCGCATCGGGATCGCTGAAGCGCGGGTCCAGCTCCGTCTTCACAAGCCCAGCATAGGCTCTGGAGATGGGCGTGATACCCGCCTCAGTCTGAGGCGGACCCGGCCTACTGCGGCGCCTCGACGCTGATCAGCGGCGCCGAGGTCGGGGACTCGCTGCCGCCGCGGGGCTCGGCGGTCACCATCACGACGTCGACGCCGTCCATGTCGTCGAGCACGGCGGTGGCGGTGCCGTCGTGGTTGGGCACCAAGAGCGCCGCCGATTCCACCCGCTCGCCGCGCTGCACCCAGAGCTGCAGGACCCGCTCCGGGGGGAGCTGCTCGACGTGGGCGAGGCGCAGGTGCGGATCGTCGCCAGGTCGGAGCCCTTGAAGAGGCCGCTCCTGACGACGTCGGCGTAGAAGGCCGCCTCCAGGTACTCGAGGGTCAGCGCGTAGTTGAGGATTCCCACGTCGCCCTTGCCGAACTCGGCGACCCCCGGGTCGCTCCTCGACGCCGCCGCCATGCTGCCGGCGGTGGTCGTGGCGCTCTCCTCGTCGCCGCAGGCGGCGAGAAAGGCCGCGGCGGCGGCCGAGCCCCCGGTCAGGGCCATGAACCTACGGCGCGAGACGGGGTCGCCCAGCTTGTCGGTGGTCTTGGTCATGCTCGCCTCCTGGCCTCGGCTGTCTTGGCTGCTTCCACTCAACCCCGACTACGATCAGCAGCGGCGAACGGATCAACGGCGATCCGCGACAGCGACCGACGCCGGTGATCCACTTACCTTCCGACCCCGTAGGAACTCACATGCCAAGCATCGGACCACTCGAGATCGCCATCGTCCTGATCATCGCCCTGGTCGTCTTCGGCCCGAAACGGTTGCCGGAGCTCGGCCGCTCGATGGGCAAGGGCATCCGCGAGCTGCGCGGAGCGGTCGGCGGCGGCGGCGAGAGCAGCGGCAGCGAGAGCAGCAGCGAGAGTCGCGCCAAAGACCGGGCCTGAGGTCGCCGACGATGGCGATCCGGCGCGTACGGGCGATATCCCACGAGGACCGCCTCACCCTGGTCGAGCACCTCGACGAGCTGCGCAACCGGCTGGTCGTCTGCGCGGCCGTCTTCGCCGTCGCCCTGGCGCTCTGCTTCTGGCAGAGCCACCTGCTGCTGGAGATCGCCGCCGGCCCCCTGCCCTCCGACCACAAGGAGCTGCTGACCTTCGGCGTGACCGAGCCGTTCACGACCACGGTGATGGTCAGCGCCTACGGCGCGATCGTCCTCTCCCTGCCGATCGTCCTCTACCAGCTCTACGCCTTCGTCCTGCCCGCCTTCAGCGGCGCCGAGCGGCGCGTCGTCCTCCCCTTCCTGCTCTTCGCGCCGCTGCTCTTCGCCGCCGGCTTGGCCTTCGCCTACTTCGTCGTGATGCCGGCGGCGGTCAACTTCCTGCTCGGCTTCAACCAGGGCGAGTTCAACACCCAGGTCCGCGCCCGCGACTACTACGGCTTCTTCTCGACCACGATGCTGGCCGCCGGCCTCCTCTTCCAGATGCCGCTCGCCGTCCTCGCCGTCACCCGGCTGGGCATCGTCAAGGTCGAGCAGCTCTCCTCCAACCGCCGCTACGCCTACCTCCTGATCGCCGTCGTCGCCGCCGCCCTCCCTGGCGTCGACCCGGTCACGATGCTGATCGAGATGGTCCCCCTCCTCGCCCTCTACGAGATCAGCATCGTCCTCGCTCGCGCCTTCGGCGAGCCGCGCGCCCTCAGCGCAACAGAACCCGGCAGCGCTTGAGCAGCTCCTCGAGGGTCTTCGGGCGCAGGCTGCCGAGCCGCCGACTGAGGCGCTCGTGCGAGATCGCGCGCAGCTGCTCGGGCATGGCGAATCCGTCCTCCCTGAGCCCACCCTCCGAGGCGGGGATCGGGAGATGCAGGGCGCTGCCGAAATCGGTCCGGGTAAGCGGCACGGCAAGCGAGAGACCGAGGCCGGTTTGATTGAGCTGGTCGACCGAGACGATCACGAACGGACGTGACTTGGCCTGCTCCCGGCCTCGTGTCGGATCGGGGTCGGTCCAGTAGACGTCACCCTGCTGGGGCTTCGGCTCTACCACTCCGGAGCCGGCGCCTCGAAATCGGCGAGCCCCTCGCTCTCGGCGCGGTAGGTGGAGAGGGCGCGGGGATCGCGAGCGAGCCGCTCGAACCCGGCACCGATCTCGGCCAGCATCGCCTCTTCGTCGGCCGCCGTGACCAACTTCGCAACCACCTCGCCAGCAGGCTCGCCGCGGCGGGCTGCCAGTGTGTTCAGACGATCGCGGGTCTCGATCGCCACTCGAATCGTGGTGGTCTCCGCAGAAGCCATGTAGATAGAAAGTCTACGACATAAATGTCATGTTGACTCAGCCGGCCGCGCGGTATCTCAGACACACCACGCGCGAGCTGAACGTGCGCGTCTCGACGAGCTCCAGGTCGATGCGGTGATCTCGCGGGAAGAACGGGATGCCGCCGCCGACCGCGACCGGATGGACGAACAGCCTGTACTCATCGATCAGATTCAGACGGGCCGCCTCGGCAGCGAGCTCGGCGCCTCCCACCGCCACGTCTCCACGCACGGACTCCTGGAGCGAGGTCAGCTCCGCGCCCAGATCGGCCCGCGCGAGCGTCGTGTTCGCCCCCTCGACCGAGTCCAACGTCCGCGAGAACACCACCTTCGGCAGCGCCTGCCAGATCAGCGCGAACTCGCGAGCGACGTCGCCGGCCGCTGGACCCTTGTCGGCCGTCTCCCAGTAGACCATCGTCTCGTAGAGGCGACGCCCCAGCAGGTGCCCGGCGAGCGCGCGCGCCTGCTCGTTGTGAAATCGGTGGAGCTCCTCGTCGGGCACCGACCAGTCGAACTTCCCGTCCGGCCCGACGATGTAGCCGTCGGCCGAGACGCTCATCGAGTAGATCACTTTCGGCATCCGGATTCCTGCTCACACTAGAGCGCCAGCGAGAGGGGCTCTTCGAGCAGGGCCCGGACGCGGGCGAGGAACTCGGCGCCCTCGGCGCCGTAGAGGATGCGGTGATCGCAGGAGAGGGTGACGCCCATCAGCTGCGCGGTGGTGAGCTCGCCGTCGCGGATCACCGGCTTCTCGGCGATCTCGCCGACCGCGAGGATCCCCGCCTGGCCGGCGTTGACCACAGCGGAGAAGTTCGAGATCCCGTACATGCCGAGGTTCGAGACCGTGAAGGTGCCGCCGGCCAGCTCCGGCGGCGTCACCTTGCCGTCGCGGACCTTGCCGGCCAGCTCCCGCGTCTCCCGCGCGATCTGGCGCAGCCCCTTGCGGTCTGCGTCGAAGATCGTCGGCACGACCAGCGCCCCGGGCGCGGCCACCGCAACCCCCACGTTGACCCGCGAGTAGAGCTCGAAGCGCCCGTCGCGGTAGGCCCCGTTGGCTTTCGGAAACTCCCGCAGCGCCAGCGCGCACGCCTTCACCACCATGTCATTGAAGGACGGCATCACCGACCCCTCCGTGGCCGCCGCTCTCAACTTCCCGCGCCCCTCGACACAAGCACTCATGTCGACCTCGGCTTCCAGGTAGAAGTGCGGCGCCGTCGCCTTCGACTCCGCCATCCTCCGCGCCACGACCTGCTGCAGCTTGCCCAGCTCCTCGTAGGTCGTTTGCCCCTTGGCGGTCTCCGGCCCAGCCTCGCTGCTCGCCGGTGAGGAGGGCACGCTGGAAGTGGCGGGCTCGGCTTTCACATCAGCCTTGACGATCCGCCCCCCAGGCCCGGAGCCTTTGACCCGAGCCAGGTCGAGCCCCTGCTCCTTCGCCAGTCGCCTGGCCAACGGCGACGCCTTGGGTCGAGAGGACGCGTCCGAATCTGCATCCTCAGACCATTTTTCCGCGGGTGGCGTCGTAGGGGGAACCGCCCCTGAGGAAGCTTTAGCTACCGGAAGGGGCGGTGGGTCCCCTGCGGCGACAGGACCCGCGGGCAGAGCGCTCTGTCCCTCGGGGGAGTCACCGTCACCTTCAGAGCCATCCCCAACCCGCGCGATCACGACCCCGACAGCCACCGTCTCCCCCTCCGGCACCACGATCTCACTCAACGTCCCCGCCAGATCGCTCTCATAGGCCATGTTCGCCTTGTCGGTCTCGATTTCGACCAGCTCATCGCCCACCGCCACCTCGTCCCCCACCTGCTTCAGCCAGGTCAGGACCGTCCCCTCCTCCATCGAGTCGGAGAGCCGCGGCATGACGATCTCGCTCACGCGGCGAAGTCGAGCATCGAGAGGACGGCGCGCTCGATCCGCTCCTCCGTCGGCATCGCCGCCAGCTCCAGCTCCTTGGCGTAGGGCAGCGGCACCTCGGCCATGCCGAGCCGCTCGACCGGCGCGTCGAGGTCGTCGAAGCAGGCGCTCTGGATCCGCGCCGCGAGCTCGGCGGTGACCCCGTAGGTCGGCCAGCCCTCCTCGACGCAGAGCACGCGGCTGGTCTTCGCCACCGAGGCGGCGACGGTCTCGACGTCGAGCGGCCGCAGACTGCGCAGGTCGACGATCTCGACCGAGACGCCGCGCTCGGCGAGCCGCTCGGCCACCCGCTCGGCCCGCACAGTGGCGAAGGAGTGCGAGACCAGCGTCAGGTCGGAGCCGGTCCGCGCGACCCGCGCCAGGCCGATCGGCGTCACCGCCTCCGGGTCGAGCGGGACCTCGCCCTTCTCCTTGTAGATCGGCAGGTTCTCGATCACCAGCACCGGGTCCTCGTCGCGGATCGCCGCCTTCAAGAGGCCCTTGGCGTCGGCCGGGCTCGCCGGCGCCACCACCTTCAGCCCCGGGGTGCCGGCGAACCAGCCGTCGAAGGACTGCGAGTGCTGGGCGGTGAGCTGGTTGCCGGCGCCGTTCGGCGTGCGGATCACCAGCGGGCAGCGCACCTCGCCGCCGAACATCGCGCCGACCTTGGCGGCGTGGTTGACCACCTGGTCCATCGCGACGAGGAGGAAGTTGAGGGTCATGATCTCGACCACCGGCCGCTCGCCGAGCATCGCCGCGCCGACGCCGGCGCCGACGAAGGCCTCCTCGGAGATCGGCGTGTCGCGCACCCGCTCGGCGCCGAAGCGGTCGAGCAGGCCGGCGCTGACCTTGTAGGAGCCTTCGAAGACGCCGACCTCCTCGCCCATCAGGAAGACCCGCTCGTCGCGCTCCATCTCCTCGCCCAGCGCCAGGCGCAGCGCCTCGCGGTAGCTCATCGTCTCGGTCGCCGGCGCCGCGCCGTCGCCCTCGGGCGCGGCCGGGCGCTTGGCAACCGGAGGGTCCTCGACGGCGGCGCGCGGGTTCACTCGCCCAGCCCCCCGGCGAAGACCAGCTCGCGCTCGCCGACCGGGCTGCCGCCCAGCATCCGCTCGAACTGCTCGCCGCTGCCGGGCGCGTACATCCCGGCTGCCAGCCGCTCCACGTCCGGCGCCGGGTTGGACTCGGCGAACTCGACCGCGCGCTTGACCGCGGCGGCGGCCTCGACGTCGGCGGCCTCGATCCGCTCCTCCACGACCCCGGCGTCGCGCAGCCGCGCGCGCAGCCGCTCGAGCGGATCGGCTTGCTTGCGCTCGGCGATCTCCTCGCGGCTGCGGTAGGCGAGCCCGGCGTCGGCGACCGAGTGACCGCGGTAGCGGTAGGTGACCGCCTCCAGCACCGCCGGCCGGCGCTCCTCGCGGGCCCGCTCCAGCAGCGCGGTCGAGACCTTCATCACGTCCTCGAGGTCGTCGCCGTCGACCCGCTCGCCGGGGATCCGGAAGGCCGCCGCGCGGCGGAAGATCTCCGGCTCGGCCGAGGCGCGCTCGACGCTGGTCCCCATCCCGTACTTGTTGTTGATGACGAGGAAGACGATCGGCAGATCCCAGACCGCCGCCAGGTTCAGCGACTCGTGCCAGGCGCCCATGTTGACCGCGCCGTCGCCGAGCTCGCAGAGCACCGCGTCGTGGCGCTCGCGGCGGCGCAGGGCGAGCGCCATCCCGGTCGCGACCGGGAGCTGGCCGCCGACGATCCCCCAGCCGCCGTAGTAGCCGCGCGAGACGTCGAGCAGGTGCATCGAGCCGCCGCGCCCGTGGGCGCAGCCGTCGCGGCGGCCGAAGAGCTCCGCCATCACCGCCTCGGGCGAGACGCCGCGGGCGAGGGCGAAGCCGTGGCAGCGGTAGCCGGTGACGAGCAGGTCGCTCTCGCCGAGCGCCTCGACCGTGCCGACCGTCGCCGCCTCCTGGCCCGAGGAGAGGTGGCAGTAGCCGCCGATCCGCGCCGCCTTGTACTGGCGCTCGGCCTCTTCCTCGAAGAGGCGGATCAAGACCATGCGGCGGTAGAGGCCGAGCAGGCGGTCGGGCTCGATCACAACAATGCCTCGCGCTTCGCTCCCGGCGCGAAGAACCAGATATGCACGCTTGGTCGCTCCGCGCTCATGGTCCAGCGAAGTAGTCGGGGTGTTGCGCGCGGACCCGCGGCACTTCTCGCAGGACCATGCGCAGGTGGTGGCACAGGGCCGCCTCGGCCGCGTCGGCGTCGCGGCGGGCGACGGCGCCGACGACCGCGCGGTGCTCGGCGATCATCTCCGGCATGTAGTCGGGCAGCTCGAGGATCAGCCTGCGCAGCCGGTTGAGGTGCGACTTGGCGCGCTCGCTGACCACCCACACGGTCGGGTGACCACTCATGTCGCAGAGCGCCCGGTGGAAGGCGTCGTCGAGCAGGTACCAGGAGTCGACGTCGGCGCTCTCGGCGGCGCGCTCCTGCTGCTGCATGATCTGCTGGAGCGCGGCGATGTCGCTGTCGGCGGCGCTCTCGGCGGCGACCCGCACCGCGGCGCACTCGAGCGCCTCGCGGACGAACTGGGCGTCGCTGACCGCCTGTGCACTGATCCGCGAGACGTAGGTGCCGTGCTGCGGCACGACGTCGACGAGGCGGTCGTCGCGCAGCCGGCCAATCGCCTCGCGGACCGGCGTGCGGCTGACGCCGAACTGCTCGGCGAGGTCGTTCTCGGAGAGCCGCGCGCCGGGCTCGAGCTCACCGCGGACGATCGCGTCGCGGATCGCCGCGTAGACGAAGAGGCGGGCGGGGCCGGTTCTAGGAACCGGCGCCCGCCCTGCGCGGGCGACACGCAGGGGGATGGCGTCGCCCGTCACGGGTTCGCTCCTCCGGCCGGGAGTAGGCACGAAGAGGAGCGGTGATCGATCACGCTTGCATACTAGTATACGAGCGCCGCCGGGCGCCCTTCCCATCCGCTTGACAACCTCGGTCCATGGGCTCGCCATCATCTCCGTCAGGCTTTCCCGGCAGCGACGCCAGCCTCGGCGAGCGGCTGCGCTTCCAGGCGGAGGCCTGTCGGCGGATGGGCTCGCCGCTCTACGCCGGGCTGCTCAACCACGTCGCGGCGGACGTCGAGGAGAAGGGGCCGAGCTGGACGATCCTGCGCGACCACCAGCGCGACCCCGGCCCTTCGGCACTGGCGCTGCGCCTGATGGGCGCCGTCAACCGGGTCGTCCTCGCCGGCGAGGAGCCGGCGCTCGCCAGCGCCTACAGCGACGGCGTCGATGGCGAGACCGCGTGGGGCGAGTTCCGCGCCGTGATCGAACGCAACGCGAGCCACCTGCGCGAGCTGGTCGACCTCCCCGTGCAGACCAACGAGATCGGGCGCTGCGCCGCCCTGCTGCCGGGGTTCCTGCGGGTCGCCGCGACGACCGGCCTGCCCCTGCGGCTGCTCGAGGTCGGCGCCAGCGGCGGTCTCAACCTGAACTGGGACCGTTACCGCTACCTCGCCGCGGGAACGGGCTGGGGCCCGTCTGACGCCGCGGTCGAGATCGCCTTCGAGCTCGACGGCGATGGGCGCCTGCCGGTGGTCGACCGGGTCGAGATCGCCGAGCGGCGGGGCTGCGACGCGGCGCCGATCGATCCCTCCAGCGCCGACGGGGTGACCAGCCTGCTCGCCTACGTCTGGCCCGATCAGGTGGAGCGAGTCGAGCGCGTGCGCGCCGCGATCGCGGTGGCCGCCGAGCACCCGGTCGAGGTCGAGCGCGCCGGCGCCGCCGAGTGGGTCGAACGGGCGCTGGCCGCGCGCGCGCCGGGCCGCGCAACCGTGCTCTACCACTCGATCGTCGAGCAGTACCTGAGCGAGGATGAGCTGGCGGCGTTCCGCCGCGCCATACGCGAGAGCGGCGAACGGGCCACCGCGGACGCGCCGCTTGCCTGGCTGCGGATGGAGCCCGCCGAGATGCGGACCGAGGTGAGGCTCACCACCTGGCCGGGCGGCGAGGACGGCCGGCTCGCCCTGGCCGGCTACCACGGAACCCCGGTCGAGCTGCTCGGATCTCGGGTGGGGTGACTTCCGACGTCAGCCGTCCGCCCTCGCTCATCAGTCGGCCCCCCAGGGGTTGTCGATCACAAAGCGCCAGCTGCCGTCCGCCTGACGCCGCAGGACGTCCGCGTTCTTCGCCGCCAGCCGCACCGGCTCACCGTCCGGTCCGGTGCCGTCGAATGACCAGACGCCGATCACGAGGGCCAGGTCGCCTGCCTCGAGGACTCGGGTCACCTCGAGGTCGAGCTTGCCCTGCATCGAGATGAAGCCGTTCAGGGCCTCGCGGACGCCGGCCGCGCCGTGGGCGAGGCTTCCGGGCTCGGTCGCGAACGCCGCCTCGCTCTCGTAGAGCGACAGGAGGCTCTCCAGATTCCCGGAGTTGATTCCACTGACGATCGATTCGAGCACCCGCCGAGGCGTGGCAGTGGACGTCTCATCGACGCGCTTGACCGTCGCTTCTGGTCCCATCTTTCTCTTCCTTTCGATATACAGCAGTGAGTTACGGAATTGCCAGACCGTACACCGCCGCGGGAGATCTGTCAATATTGGTGCCACACTGATGAGTCACCAAAGTCCGCCCAAGCGCAAGTACGAGCTGAGGAAGCGCGCCGAGGAGATGGCCAAGACGCGCCAACGGATCACCGAGGCGGCGATCGACCTGCACGGGACGGTCGGCCCGGCCCGGACGACGCTGAGCGCCGTCGCCAAGCGGGCCGGCGTCGAGCGCCGCACCCTCTACCGCCACTTCCCCACCGAGGGCGACCTGTTTGCTGCTTGCTCATCCCACTACTTCGCCGCCAACCCGTGGCCCGACCTCGCCTCCTGGCGGGCGATTCGCGATCCGCAAGAGCGACTCGAGCGAGCCCTCGACGAGCTCTTCGCCTACTACGAGCGCACCGAGCGGATGTTCAGCAACGTCCTCCGCGACGCCGAGCTCGTCGACTTCGCCCGCGACGCCGTCGGCCCGCTGCAGACGTACCTCGACGAAGCAGCCGAGGTCCTCACCGTCGGCCGTCCGGCCCGCGGCCGAAGACGACAACTCCTGCGGCGAGCCTTGCGCCACGCCGTCGCCTTTTCAACCTGGCACTCGCTCACGGCCAACGGCATCGGGCGAGCAGATGCCGCGAAGCTCGTCACCGCGCTCGCCGAGGCCGCAGCCGCCCCGCAGCACCGCACGGACGTCTAGATCGCCGATTTGCAGCTAGTTAGGGGTGGCTGACCGGATTCGAACCGGCGACCGCCTGGACCACAACCAGGAGCTCTACCAACTGAGCTACAGCCACCACGTACGCGATTTGCAGGGGTTTTATGCCCGCAATCGCCAACCGGCCATTTTACGCGAGTGCGGCGATCCGCGAGGATATGCGCGCCCTCCAGACGGCGACAACACTAAGGATTGCGTGATCGCCGGCCGAACCAGGCTATGGCCACCTCGCGAGTGCCGGCGAGCGCATAGGTGGAGGTCGAAGCGTCGTAGGTCACCGCCGAGAGGCTCCACAGGTCACCCGTGCGGTTTAGGTCATCGAGCAGAGCGAGGCGACCACCACACCCCCACCTGACCGCTTTGCCGTCGACCGCGCTCGTGGAACCAAGGACGAGCTGGCATCGCTCGCCACTGGTGAGCCTGACCCCCCAAGGATGAGATCGGTTGATCGGCGTCTGGTGAAGCTCGCTTTCGATATATGGGAAGAAACGGGTCACCTCTCGAGCCCACGGTGCCGCCCAGCAGAACATCATCGTCTCGTCGTGCGAATACCAGCACGGGTCATAGAGGGCATGCTCTCCAGAATCGACGCAGCGAAATGCGGCGCCAATCGCGTGCGACCCGGCGCTGCAGGTCCCGCCAGCCGTCTCCTCCTCAACCCGGAACCCCTTGCGCACCTTTCCCTTGCTGTTGAGCGGGCTCACCTTCTTGACCTTGGTCTTGTGGACCTTGGATGAGGCTTCGGCACCCGCATGCTGTGAAACTGGGGTTCGGGCAATCGCCGGTGAAACCGCCCAGTAGACGGCAGCCAGGCTCAGAAAACCGGAGGCAATCGTGGCCGCCAGTGCGACCAGCCTGCTCGGTGACATCCCTTGCCTGTGCTTCATCGGCCCCCTTACCTACCGCCATTTGCCCAGCCAAGGGGGAAGCCCCCAGCCGCGGTCACTTTACGCGAAGCGCCGCGACGAGCGCCACACCTTGGCGACGGCCCAGCATGAGACGATCCCCGCCGATCATGACCGGTACCAGAAGAGATCGCCGCCGTTCTCTCGACGAGCTTCCACTGGGCATCGTCCTCCCTGCCGTCGCCGTCGCCTACTTCGCCGCCGGCAAGCTCGGCCTCGCCTTCGCCGCCGGCAGCGACATCGTCTCCGCGGTCTGGCCGCCGAGTGGTGTGGCCCTGGCGGCGATCGTCCTCTTCGGCTACCGGGCCTGGCCGGCGATCGTCGTCGGCGCCTTCGTCGCCAACGTGACCGGGGACAGCTCGCCGCTGGTCGCGCTCGGCATCGCCACGGGCAACGCGATCGCCGCGCTCAGCGCCGGCTTCCTCCTCTCCCGGGCGAGCTTCGACCCGGCCCTGCGGCGGATCCGCGACGTCGTCGCCCTTGCCCTGCTCGGCGCCGGCGTCAGCACGGCGCTGAACGCGACGATCGGCGTCGCCTGCCTGTGGGCCGACGGGGTCGTCTCCAGCGGCGGCCTCTGGGAGTTCTGGCGGGTCTGGTGGCTCGGCGACCTGACCGGTGTGCTGCTGGTCGCCCCGCCACTGCTGCTGCTCGGCACCCGCAGGGTCGCGCTGCCCTCGGCAAGGCGGATCGCCGAGGCAAGCGCGGTGCTGGCGGCGCTGGTCGTGGTCACGATCCTCGTCCTCGAACTGGGGGTCACCCTCGCCTACCCCGTCTTCCCATTGCTGGTGCTGGCGGCGATGCGCTTCCGCCAACCGGGCGCCGCGAGCGCGGCGCTCGTCGTCTCGGCCCTGGCCGTCTACTTCACCGCCAACGGCGAGGGGCCGTTCGTCGGCGGCTCGGAGGCGATCGAGCTGCTGCGCGCCCAGCTCTTCGTCGCCCTCGCCGCCGCCACGGCGCTGATGGTCGCGGCGATGCGGACCGAATGGGAGCGCGCCGAGGATGCGCTCGCCAAGCAGCGGATCGCCGAGCAGCGGCTCGAACACCTGGCCCTGCACGATCCGCTCACCGGCCTGCCCAACCGCGCCCTCTTCCTCGACCGGCTCGAGCACGCCCTCGCCACCGCCGAGCGCCCCGAATCGTGCCTCGCGGTCTTCTTCTGCGACATCGACGACTTCAAGCACGTCAACGACGGCTTCGGGCACGAGGTCGGCGACGAGCTGCTGGTCGCCCTGCACCCCCGCCTGCGCGAGGCGCTGCGCCCGGCCGACACGGTGGCCCGCTTCGGCGGCGACGAGTTCGTGATCCTCTGCGAGGACCTCGACTCGGAGACCGACGCGGTGACCGTCGCCGAGCGGATCACCGCCGCCTTCGCGAAGCCGCTGCGGATCGACAAGCGGGTCCACCACATCAGCGTCAGCGTCGGGGTCGTCTTCGTCAGGGGCGGCGAGGCGACCGCCGGCGAAGTCCTGCGCGACGCCGATGCCGCGATGTACCGGGCCAAGGACGCGGGCAAGGGCCGCTTTGCGCTCTTCGACGAGGGGATGCGGGAGCGCCTGCTGGCGCGCCTGCAGACCGAAGCCGACCTGCGCAAAGCGATCGCGGAGCGGCAACTCCGCCTCGAGTACCTGCCGGTCTTCTCGCTCGAGAGCGGCAAGCCGGTGGTGGCCGAGGCGCTGCTGCGCTGGCAGCACCCCAGGAAAGGCACGCTGGCGCCCGCGCGGTTCCTCGGCGTCGCCGAGGAGAGCGGCCTGATCGTCGAGCTGGGGACCTGGGTGATCGGCGAGGCCTGCGCCCAGGCAGCGGCCTGGAGCGGCGGCAGCGAGCGGCTGGCCGTCTCGGTCAACCTCTCGGCCCGCCAGGTGGCCGACCCCGACCTGGCGGCGATCGTCGCCGCCGCGGTCTCGCGCAACAGCCTCGACCCGTCGTTGGTCGAGATCGAGATCACCGAGAGCGTGTTGCTCGAGCAGGGCGATGCCTCGCTGGAGAACCTCAGCCGGCTCGAGGAGCTCGGGGTCAAGCTCGTGCTTGACGATTTCGGCGCCGGCTACTCGTCGCTCGACTACCTCAAACGACTGCCGCTCGACCGGCTGAAGGTGGACCGCAAGTTCGTCTCGGGCCTCGGCCGCAGCGACGAGGACACGGCGATCGTCGCGGCGATCCTCTCGATGGCCCAGGCCCTCGGCGTCGGGGTGATCGCCGAGGGCGTCGAGACCGACGAGCAGCTGGCCTGGCTGCGCGAGCACGGCTGCGAGTACGCCCAGGGCTTCCTGCTGGGACGCCCGGCGCCGCCGGAGCGGCTCGGGGTCCCGGCGCTCAGCGACTGATGCGCCCGCCGGAATGAGGCGCAGGGGCGAAATATGTAGCTAGCTATGCTTCTCCGGTGCCCGCCGCCGCCACCGAGACCATCGACGCCGCCCGCACCGAGTTCGACGCCGCCTGGGACGAGTTCTTCGCCGCCGTCCGGCGGGCTCGCGGCCGCTCGCTGCAGGAGATCGAGCAGGAGGGGCTGAGCCTCGCCCAGTACCAGCTGCTCTCCTCCTTCGCCGGCGACGACCGCGGCACGGAGATGTCGGTCGGCGCCCTCGCGGCCGCCGCCGGAGTCGCCCAGCCGACGGCCACGCGGATGCTGGGCGGGCTCGAACGCGCCGGGGTCGTCGTGCGGCGACCCGCCGGCGACGATCGTCGCCGGGTCGCGGTCGAGCTGACCGACGGTGGCCGCCGCCTTCTGGGGCGCAAGCGCAAGCTCGTCACCGCCAAGCAGACCGCCGTCTTCTCCCGCCTCGAGCCCGCCGACCGCAAACGCGCAGCGGCCCTGCTGCGGACGATGGCGGCGGCGATCGAGGAGCCCGCTTGAGCGCCGCGCCGGAGCGCCAGCACTACGGCCTCACCCTCGGTGCCCTCCTCGTCGCCTCGCTCGCCTTCGCCCTGCAACAGACGATGGTGGCGCCGGCCCTGCCGGCGATCCAGGAGGAACTGCACACGTCGACCACGGCGGTGACCTACGTCCTCACCGCCTTCCTGCTCACCGCCTCGATCTCTACCCCGATCCTCGGCCGGCTCGGCGACATGTTCGGCAAGGAGCGGGTGCTGGTCGGCGCCCTCTGCATCTTCGCCGCCGGCTCGCTCGTCTGCGCCCTCTCGGGCTCGATCGAGGTGCTGATCGCCGGCCGCGCCATCCAGGGCACCGCGGCGGCGGTCTTCCCCCTCTCCTTCGGCATCATCCGCGACGAGTTCCCGCCTCACCGGGTCGCCACCGGCATCGGCCTGATCAGCGCCACCTTCGGCATCGGCGGCGGCGCCGGCCTCGTCCTCAGCGGCCTCATCGTCGACCACCTCGCCTACGAGTGGATCTTCTGGACCGGGTTGGCCGGTGTCGTCGTCGCCGCGATCGCGACCCTGCTCTGGGTCCCCGAGTCACCGGTCAAAAGCCCGGCCCGGATCGACTGGATCGGGGCGGCGCTGCTCTCGGCGGCGCTGATCGTCCTCCTGGTCACGATCAGCGAGATCAACGAGTGGGGATTGGCGTCGGCCACGACCCTCGGCATGTTCGCCGCCGGCGCCGCGATCTTCGCCGTCTGGGTGCGCTTCGAGCGGCGTCAACCACAACCCCTGATCGACATCGGGCTGATGCGTCAGCGAGCGGTGCTGACCACGAACGCCACCGGCCTGCTGGTCGGCTTCGGCATGTTCTGCTCGTTCATCCTCATCCCCCAGTTGGTCCAGCTGCCCGAGTCGACCGGGTTCGGGTTCGGCGCCACCGTCACCGAGGCCGGCCTGTTCATGGCGCCCTCGGCGCTGGCGATGCTCTTCGCCGGCCCCCTCGCCGGCCTGCTCGGCAACCGCTTCGGCTCACGCCTGCCGCTGCTGATCGGAACGGCGACGATCACCGCCAGCTTCGTCGTCCTCCTCTTCGGCCACGAGTCGCGCGGCTGGCTCTACTTCTCCAGCCTCCTGATCGGAATCGGGATCGGCTTCTCGTTCGCGGCGATGGCCAATCTCGTCGTGCAGGCCGTCAGCCCAACCCAGACCGGCGTCGCCACGGGCGTCAACACGATCATGCGCACGATCGGCGGCGCCCTCGGCGGCCAGATCGCCGCCAGCGTCATCGCCGCCCACCTCCTCAGCTCGACCGGCCTTCCCGACGCGGCGGGCTTCGAGATCGCCTTCGCCCTCTCGGCGGTGGTGATGGCGCTGGCCTTCCTCGTCGCCCTGACGATCCCCCGCCAGCTGCCCTACGCCCACGTCGGCGGAGGCGGCCGCGCGCCCGTGCCAGAGACCTCCCCCGCCTGATCCCGCCCGGTTCAGACGGGCGATGCCGAGCAGACGGCGCTACCTTTGGGGGCGATGCGTCGGCGACAGGGGATCGCGCTGTTGGGGCCGCGGGCTTGGCCGGCTACCGCTACCGGGGCGCAGGCTCGGGGCGCGGTCGCGATCGGGGCGCTGGCGGTGGGCGCGGCGGCCGTGGGCGGCTTCGCGATCGGGCGGCTCGCCGTCGGCCGCCTGGCGATCAAGCAGGCGAAGATCGGCCGCCTCGAGGTCGGGGAGCTGGAGGTTGGGCGGCTGACGGTGCGTGAGGAGGACCGCCCCTCCTGATCCGCCGGACGTGCCGGTAATTATCCGCCCATATGGGCGGTCAACTCCCGGCACGTCTACTTGGAGCGGTGGTGATCGTCGCGGCGATCGGGGGATTGCCCCCGGCTAGCGCCTCGGCCCTTGGCCCCTACCCCGACCTCGGCTCCTGCCAGGTCTTCCCCGACCCGCCCGCATCGCTCTCGCCGCGGGCGCCGTCCCTCCCCACCCAGGCCGCCTGGAACCAGGACATCTCCAAGGCGCCGGTCGCCTCCAACTCGGCCGCGACCATCGCCTACATCAACGCCCAGGGAGGTGACTTCCTCCACCCCGACTTCGGCTCGCCGCGCGCCTATGGCATCCCCTACGCCGTGGTCGGCGCCGGCCAGCGGCCGCTCCCCGTCAACTACACCGCCTCCGGCGACGAGAGCGACCCGGGTCCCTTCCCCGTCCCCGCCACGGCGCCCGTCGAGGGCGGCCGCACCAGCGACGGCGACCGCCACGTGCTGGTCGTCGACCGCGACCGCTGCCAGCTCTTCGAGCTCTACCGCGCTTTCTACGAGCCGCGCCCGCGCCCTCACTGGAACGCCGACTCGGGTGCCCGCTGGGACCTCAACTCAGCCGCGCTGCGGCCCGACTCGTGGACCTCGGCCGACGCCGCCGGGCTGCCGATCTTCCCCGGCCTGGTCCGCTACGACGAGGCCGCCGCGGGCAGCATCGAGCACGCGATCCGCGTCACCTTCGAGAGCACCCGCGACGCCTGGGTCCACCCCGCCTCGCACTGCGCCGGCGACACCGCCAACCCCGCCGCCCCGGCGATGGGGACGCGCCTGCGCCTGCGCCCGGGCTATGGCCTGCGCGGCTTCAGCGGCGCCGCCGCGGCGATCGCCCGGGCGTTGAAGCGCTACGGGATGATCGTCGCCGACAACGGCTCCAACTGGTTCTTCAGCGGTGCCAGCGACCGGCGCTGGGACGACGAGAACCTGAACCAGCTGAAGCGCATCCCGGGCAGCGCCTTCCAGGTCGTGCGCAGCGCCGCCCGCGCCCACGCCTGCTGAGCCCGACCTCCCTCTCAGGCGGCGCCGAGCTCGACGTGGCGGAACTCGGCCCGCAGCCGCGAGCCCAGCTCCCCCGCGGCCTCGCTGACGTGGCCGTCCTCCTCGGCGGCGCTGACCAGGACGACCTCGTCGGCGGCGAAGCTCTCGAGCTGGTCCTCGACCGCCTGCACGACGTTCTCATCGCCGACCCGCGCCTCAGCCGCGATCCCCGCCCTCGCCAGCGCCGCCACCGTCACCACCAGGCTGCGCTGCGCCGCCTGCCGCGCCCCCTCGACGTCGGAGGCCCAGCGGTCGAGGAAGCCGATCCGCGCCGGTGCCAGCAGCAGCACCTCGACCTCGTCGCCCCTCCGGGCCAGCCCCGCCACCCGCACGACCTCCTCCACCGCAGCCGGCTCCTCGACCGGGTCCGTGATGACGATCAGGACGCGGTGCAGCTCCTCGCCGGGCGGCGGGCCGATCGGCCCCCACGGCCGCTGCCGCGCCGCGATGACGATCAGCGTCGCCACGGCGATCGCGCCGAGCGCGGTGCCCAACGCCGGGCCGGCGAGCAGGAAGCCAGCGATGAGCGGCAGCGCCAAGCCCGCGACGATCAGCGGCAGCTTCCAGGGAGCCATCGCTCCCGATTGTCGCCGACGCCGGGTTAGACGCGTCTGGTCCCGCCGCCCAGCATCGGCAGCAGCATCATCGCCAACCCGATCAGGATCACGACGATCCCGAGCACGTAGTTGACGAGCAGCGCCAGCACGATCCCGATGACGATGACCAGTAGTGAGCTAGGTGCCATCCCGGCCCCCGTACCCCGAACGTCATCCGTGGAAACTCCGGAAGCGGGCGCCGCCCCCCTCGTAGTCGACCGGCGCCGGGTAATCGAGCCCGCGGCGGCGGTCCCGCTCCAGGGACCAAGGCTCGTGCACGGCGGCGCCGGGCACCGCGGAGAGCTCGGGGACGTAGCGGTGCACGTACTCGCCCTCGGGGTCGAAGTGGTGCGCCTGGCGCAGCGGGTTGAGCACCCGGTTGGGACGCGTGTCGTTGCCGGTCCCCGCCACCCACTGCCAGTTGCCGACGTTGTCGGCGACGTCGGCGTCGGCCAACAGCGCGGCGAAGTGGGCGACGCCCAGCCGCCAGTCGAGGTGGAGGGTCTTGGTCAGGAAGAAGGCGACGATCAGCCGCGCCCGGTTGTGCATGTAGCCCTCGCGGGCGAGCTGGCGCATGCCGGCGTCGACGATCGGGTAGCCGGTGCGGCCCTCCCGCCAGGCCTCGGCGAGCCACTTGCTGCGCCGCCAGCGATCGCCGCGCGGGCGGTAATCGGCGCGCGGCAGGTCGGGCCGCGCCGCCAGCACCTGGTGGTGGAAGTCGCGCCAGCAGAGCTGGCGGGCAAAGGCCTCGCCGCCGTCGCGCTTCTCGACCCGGGCCAGGACCGCGGCCGGTGAGAGGCAGCCGAAGTGGAGGTCGGCGCTGAGCCGCGAGGTGGACGCGGCGGCGAGGTCGTCGTGCCCGTCGGCGTAGCCGCCGAGGCCGCCCCGCAGCCAGCCCTCCAGGCGGCGTCGGGCTTCCCTCTCCCCACCGCGCTGGACGTCGGGCGATGCGGATCCGCGAAGGAGGCTGCGCCGGGCGGAGAGGCGCCCGGCGTGCAGGCCCGCCGGCAGCGCCAGGTAGCCCGGCGCCCGGACCGGGTCGCGGCGCGGGCGCTCGCGCCAGGCGCGCCAGTAGGGCGTGAAGACGCGGTAGTAGCCGCCGTCCCCCGGCACGATCTCCCCCGCCGCGGCAACGGTGACGCCAGGGTGCGTGCGCAACGCCACTCGCTCCTCCTCGCAGGCCGCCGCCAACCGCTCCCGCCGCTTCCGCGCGTACGGCGTCACATCCTCGCTCAGGTGGATCGCCCCCGCCCCCGCCTCCCGCGCAACCCGCAGCGCCTCCTCGACCGGGTCGCCGCGGCGCAGCACCAGCCGCGCGCCGCGCTCGCGCAGGCCGAAGTCGAGGTCGTGCAGGCAATCGTGGAGGAAGGCGACCCGGTTGGGCGAGCCGCAGCTGGTGCGCAGCAGGGCGTCATCGAGGACGAAGAGGGGCACGACCCGCTCCGCCTCGCGCGCCGCCGCCGCCAGCGCGGGCTGGTCGAACAGGCGCAGGTCGCGGGTGAAGAGGACGACGGCGCAGCTCATCGGCCGGCTGTGGGGGCTGGAGGCGATACGAACCAGGTACCCGGGGGGCCGGGTTTCAGCCCCGCGTGCCGCCGCCGCGACCGTCCGGCGACCAGCCGGGCCCGCGGAAGACGTACCCGAGCCGCTCGCGCCAGCTGCTGGCGCCGCGCACGTCGCGGGCCAGGGCGGCGAACTCGTGGAAGGCGACGCGGGTCGGCCGGAAGGTGCGGATGTTCTGCGTCAGCCCGTAGCGGGGGCGCTCGGTCTCACCCTGAAAGGTGCCGAAGATCCGGTCCCAGACGATCAGGATGCCGCCGTAGTTGCGGTCGAGGTAGATCTCGTTGGCACCGTGGTGGACACGGTGGTGCGAGGGCGTGTTGAAGAAGAACTCGAAGAGCCGCGGCATCTTCTTGACCCGCTCGGTGTGGATCCAGAACTGGTAGACGAGGCTGACCGCCTGCGCGGTGAGGATCATCCACGGCGCGAACCCGAGCAGCGCCAGCGGCGCCCAGAAGGGCAGCGCGGTCATCGGCGTCCAGGTCTGGCGCAGCGCGGTCGAGAGGTTGTAGTGCTGGGAGGAGTGGTGGACGACGTGGCTGGCCCAGAAGACCCGTACCTCGTGGTGGATGCGGTGGAACCAGTAGTAGGCGAGGTCGTCGGCGAGGAAGAGCAGCGCGTAGGTCCACCACTGGTCCGCCGGCATCCGCAGCGGGGTCAGCTCGTAGAGGCCGGCGTAGATGACGACGACCGCCGCTTTCCAGACCGCATTGATGACGACGTTGCCGCCGCCCATCGAGAGGCTGGTGCGGGTGTCGCGCGACTCGTAGCCGACCAGCTCCTCGTCCCGCGCGTACTTGAACGAGAGCATCTCGACGACGAGCAGCAGCACGAACGCCGGGATCGCGTAGACGATCAAGTCGACCATTGCAGCGATGAATGTAACGCGCCGGGGCGCGCCCGCTCAGGTGAGCGAGGGATCAATCAGGATCTTGGCGTGCTTTTCGGGGTCGGCGAGGTCGGAGAAGGCGCCGTCGACGCCGTCGAGGCCGACCGTGCCGGTGATCATCGGCCGCGGGTCGACCTTGCCCTCGGCGAGCATGTGAAGCGTGTCGCGGAAGTCGAGCGGGGTGTAGCCGAGGACGAAGCGCAGGTCGATCTCCTTGTTGATCGCCATCGCCGGCGTGAACGAGTCGGAGCCGAGGCAGACGCCGACCACGACGACCCGGGAGAAGAACGGCGCCGAGTCGATGATCTGTGAGATCACGCCGGGGACGCCGACGCACTCGAAGACGACCGGGTGTTTCGGCCCGGCGCCGAGTTTCTCCGCCAGGCGCCAGACGTGCCACCACCCGATCGGCAGCCGCTCGAGTTTCTCGCGCGTCTCGATCGCCAGGCTGAAGATCTCGTCGGCGTTGGAGAGCCAGCCGTAGTCGCCGTTCGGCTCGTAGGGCGAGTCCTCCGCGGGGTCGACGACGACGTCGGCCCCGCAGCGTTCGGCGAGCGCCCGCCGGCCCGGGGAGAAGTCGCTGGCGATCACGGTGCGGACGCCGGTCGCCTTCAGCATCAGGATCGTGCCCAGGCCGATCGGCCCGCAACCGATCACGATCGCCACGTTGCGCTTGCCGACCTCGCCGCGGCGCACCCCGTGCAGGGCGACCGCCATCGGCTCGGTCAGCGCCGCGACCGCCGGGTCGAGCCCGTTCGGCACCGCCATCATCATCGACTCCTCGACCAGCAGCTGCTCGGCGTAGGCGCCGGGCGCGTGCCGGGAGAGCCCGGTGGTGTCGACCCCGCTCTCACCGCGCAGGAGCGGCAGCGCGACGACCGGCGTGCCGGTGGCGATGTCCCCACCGCACTTCGGCCCGTACTCGGCGACCCGGCCACTGAACTCGTGCCCGAAGACGACCTGCTGGTCGGAGCGCCCGAAGCGCTCGTAGCCCACCCCCTTCGCCACCTCGGCCAGGTCGTCGATCCCGTGCCGCGCGTGCAGGTCCGAGCCACAGATCCCACACCGCGTCACCTCGATCCGCACCTGCCCCGCCCGCGGCTCGGGCTCCGGCAGGTCGACGACGTCAAGCGCCCCGTGTTCGCAAGCAACCGCCCTCATCAGCGACTCACACTACCGCCACCGGCGGGCTCAGCCGTTGAACGGCGTGCCGAGGATCTGGCCACTGACCCCGGATGCGGAGAGGGTCGCGCGAAGCGCCGCCTCGCCGTCGCTCGAGCGCTGTTCGACCGCGCTCACATGCGTGCCCTGGAGCTGCAGCTGGATGTAGTCCGAGGTCTCGCCCTCGATCGTGCGTCGGAGCGAGATCTCGACCACGCCGGCCTCGACCGCACCGCTGCCGGCGCGGGCGAGCAGCCCTGGGGTGGCGAGGTCGGTGCCCGTGCCCGCGACGGCGACGAACGATGGGCCAGGCGCGCCGTCGTAGGCGCGACGGGCGTCGAGGCAGAGGCGCGGCGCCTCGATCTCACCCTCGTGGCCATCACGCGTGGACTCACCCGGCAGGTTGGGCCAGGCGATGAAGCCGTCCACAGCGTCGAGCGCCACCGGGCACCCGGGCAGCGCCGCGCGCGGCGTCTGGCCCGAACCCGCCAGCGCCACCGCGGGGTTGCCTTCGTAGCTCGTCGTCGCCGAGTCCCAGCTCAGCCGTATCTCCTCCACCTCGCCGAGCAGGCGATAGGCGTCGACGCGCAGGCCGGCGAAGGTGTACGCCTGGAAGTCACTGGTCTCGCCGTCGACGGTGCGACGCATCGAGAACCTCCCCGAGCCGATCATCGCGCCGGAGAGCAGGCGGCTCAGCAGCGGGGCGGAGTGCGGGCCCGAATCGGTGCGCACGGCGAGATCGCCGAAGGCGCCGGCGGCACCGGTGAGGCAGAAACCAGATACCTCGATCTCGCCCTCGTGGCCATCGCGGGTCGAACCACCCGGGACACCCTCGAGGTCGAGGAACGCGTCGCCGCTGGCGGTCGCGGGCTCACAGGGAGCGGCCACTCCCAGGCTCGGCCCCCCTGACGGTCCGGCCGGTCCCGGTGGGCCCTGCGCACCGGCTACCCCCACGGCGCCGGGCGGCCCCTGCTTGGCCCAGGTGAGGCGGCGCTCGCCTTTGCGGCATTTCTTGGCGATGCGCAACGCGCCCTTGCGGTCGCCGGCCTTGACGACACATGCCCGCACCTCGTTACCCCCGCCGCCTCCGCCTTTGCGAGCGGCGACAGCGAACCCAGCGCCGATGAGCAGCACGACGAGGGTGGGCACGATCAAGCGCAGGTGACCTGGCACAACCTATTTATAGCCCACCAACGTTTCCCAATGGGCAATCTCGAACAACCCGTCTGGGACTCCGTCATTCCAGCTGGGGAAAGCCGGCCGACACGCGAAGCCATTCCTCCTGCTCGGGAGTCCGCTCGGGGACGACGAGCGAGACCTCCGCCGCCGCTTGGGGCTCGCCACTGGCCCGAACCTCTAAAACGACCGCGTGATCCCCGGGAGGGAGCGGACCGGCCGCTGCCAGCTCCTGACCCTCGGCGACGATCCTGCCGTCGATCCTCCAGACGAGGTCCTCCGGGGAGAGAGGCTCGCCGGCGGCGTCGTGAGCGCTGCCGAGCAGGGAGAACGGCTGGTCGGGCGGTATCTCGTCACCGTCGACCGGGGACACGATGGTCACCCGCGGCGGCGTGAGGGGAAGGTCGAGCTCTCGCTGTGGACCACCGATGAGCGGAGGCCGTCGGTGGCGAGGACCGAGACCGTGCACCCGGGGCCGCCGGGCACCGTCGTCGCATCGACCGTAAGGCGCCGGTCGGTGAGCTCGAGCCCTACGGGGATGACCCGCCGCCGCTCATCGGCGACGAAGACGCTGAACCACAAGGGCCGGTCGTGCCGAGCTTCCCACTCCACCTCGAGCGCGCCCTCACCCCGCGCGAGACGCGTGATGGCGAGCGACGGCGGGTGAGGTGCCAACTCCGCCAGGTGGACGACCTCCCCACCGATGCGCAGCGCAAGCGCCCGCGCTTCGGGGCGCAGCGCCGCCCCCAGGCCGAAGACCGGCCCCTCACCCCGCCCGCCGGTAGCGGATGTGGGTGGCGAGCGGGGAGTGGAGCGCCTCGACCGGCTCTAGCCCGAGCGACTCGACTCCGTCGAACAGCCGCTCGCCGGACCCCAACAGGACGGGGGCCAGGTCGAGGGTGAGTTCGTCGATCACTCCGGCGGCGAGCGCCTGACGGACGGTCGAGGCGCCGCCCGCGATGTCGATGCCATCCTCGCCGGCCGTCTCTCGCGCCTGCGCGTATGCGACGTCGAAGCCGTCGGTGACGAAGTGGAAGCTCGTGCCGCCCTCCATCTCGATCGGCTCGCGGGCGTGGTGGGTGAGCACGAAGACCGGCGCGTGGTAGGGCGGCTCGGGGCCCCACCATCCATCCCAGTCCTCATCCCACTCGCCGCGGATCGGGCCGAACATGTTGCGGCCCATGACGTAGGCCCCGCGCGGTCGCATGAGCCAGCCCTCCGCCGTCGCGTCGGCGTCGTTCGCGCGCTCGTCGCCGAGGTGCCAGTTATGAACCTCCCTGCCGCGCTTCCCCAGCGGATTCTCCCGGCTCTGGTCCGGCCCGGCGACGAAGCCGTCGAGTGAGATCGACATGTGGCAGGTGGTGTCCGGCATCGGCGTCCTCCGAGTGATTGCGATTTGCAGGCGCCCCCGGCAGGATTCGAACCTGCGACCCACGGCTTAGAAGGCCGTCGCTCTAATCCACTGAGCTACGGGGGCGGGTGCGCCTAGCTTACGGCCCTGGGGCCGAGCTTCCCGTAGGATCGCCGTCGATGCCGAGCATCGACGCGGGGGGTACGGAGCTGCACTACGAGCGCGCCGGGAGCGGCGAGCCGATGCTGCTCATCCAGGGGATGAGCGCCACCCACCTGGGCTGGGGCCGGCCCTTCCTCTCGCTGCTCGAACAGAGCTTCGAGTGCATCGTCTTCGACAACCGCGGCATGGGGCTATCGGGGCCAGCCGAGCTTCCCTTTGGCACCGCCGACCTCGCCGCCGACACGGCGGCGCTGATCGAGGCGCTCGGGATCGGGCCCGCCCACGTGGTCGGGATCTCGATGGGCGGGATGATCGCCCAAGAGCTGGCCCTCGCCCACCCCGAGAAGATCCGCACCCTGAGCCTCGGCGCCACCTACTGCGGCGGCCCGGAGGGCACCCTGATGGCGCCCGACGACGTCAAGCTGCTGGGCGAGGCGATGGCCTCAGGCGACCGCGACCGGGTGCTGCGGGCGATGTGGGAGATCAACCTCTCCCCCGACTTCCGCGAGGACGACGACCGCTACGCGGCCTTCAACGAGATGGCGATCGCGCTGCCCGCGCCGCGCAAGGTGATCATGCAGCAGATGCGCGCCTGCGCCGCGCACGACACCAGCGAGCGCCTGCCCCAGATCTCACTCCCGGCGCAGGTCGTCCACGGCACCGCCGACCGCCTGCTGGGCGTCGCCAACGGGCTGCGGATCGCCGCCCTGCTCGGGGTCGAGCCGCAGCTGCTCGACGGCATCGGTCACATGTTCTGGTGGGAGGCGCCGGAGCGCTCCGCCGAGCTGATCCGCGAGCACGCCCTCGCGCCCGCCTAGACGTGCCGGTGATTTCCCGCCCTCATGGGCGGGTTTTCGGCGGCACGTCTATTTGAACGCGCCCGGCGCCGGGCAGCCGTCGACGTCGAGCTCGCCGTTCACCTTGAAGACGTAGTCCGGCTGCGGCGTGATGTCGGGCTCTTCGACCACCAGCTCCAGCGCCGGGTCGGTTTTCACCCAGGCGTAGACGGGGAACCAGTAGTCGGATTCGGGCGAGTCCTGCGTCGCCCGGCTGACGATCAGGAAGTCGTAGTCGCCGGCGTTCACTTCTTCGCGGAACTTGCGGCAGGTGGTCGCCAGGCGGTAGGTGCCCTTCGGCCCCTCGACCCCGATGTACTGGACGTAGTTGTCGAGGTTCTTCCCGTAGAAGCCGTACTGGCCGAAGAAGATCTGCCCCGAGCCGGCGATCCCGATCCGCTTGTCGGTCTGGTTATGGGCGAAGGTGTACGCCTTCTGCGGACCGCCTTCCTGGAGGAACGGCGTGACCCGTTGGTAGTGCTGGTTGTAGTACTGGACCTCCTGCGCACGGCCGAGCACGACGACGATCAGCAGCATCCCCCCCGCCGCGGCGGCGACGACGCCGCGACTGACCAGGCGGCGCGAGCGCGCCAGGCCGAGCCCGAACGGCACCCAGACCAGCGCCGCGGTGAGGATGATCGTCCCGAAGATGTAGTCGGGGTACCAGCGCGGCGTGGTCAGGACCATGATCGCGTAGACGGCGAGCAGGAAGAGCAGGGTCAGCCGGGCGCGCGAGTCGGGCGCGCGCAGGGGCCGCGCGATCGGCAACAGGGTCAGGGCCAGGAGCAGGCCGGGCATCAGGTAGCGGGTGTTGGTGAAGAAGCCGGTCGGCGATCCCTCTTGCCCGGCCGCGGTCAGCGGCGTGAAGAGGTAGACGACGGCGGTCAGCAGCGCCGCGGCGGCGATCACACGCAGGACCTGGTTGCGCGAGCGCACCGCGATGAAGACCGCGGCGGCCCCCGCCATGATCAGTATCAGCGGCCAGAGCACCCCCAGCGCGTTCTCGAGCTCGGGGAAGAACCAGCGCCGGTAGATGGTCGGGTTGGTCAGGTAGTCGGCGACGGCGAAGCGCGGGCGCGGGTCGAGCGGCATCTGGTCCGGACGGGGCAGTTTCAGCGGCCCCCAGCCCGACTGGGGGATCGGGTTGCCGCCGGTGTAGATGGCTGCCCGCACGTACCAGTAACCGCCGACGAGGAAGGCGGGAACGCCGATCCAGACCGCCGTCATCAACCGCCGCCCGGCGCCGCTGACCAGCACCATCCCGAGCGCCAGCGCCCCGACCGGGGCGAGCAGCGGCAGCTTGACCGAGACGGCGAGGCCACCGGCGATCCCGGCCAGGATCAGCGGGCCCTTGTCGAGCAGCGGCGCGTCGCGCTCGGGCGCGTCCTGCACCGCCCCCTCCGCCGGAGCCCGCCTCTGATGCCCGTTGATCAGGAAGGCGGCGAAGGCGAGCAGGAAGACCAGCCCCATGATGTCGTTGCGCCCCTCCCCCGGCTGGGTCTCGATCATCACCCCGGCGGAGAAGACGATCGCGCCGGCGACCAGCGTCGCCGGGCCGACCTTGTAGGGGCGGCCGACGCACCAGGCGGCGAGCAGGCCGATCGCGAGGAAGATCAGGTTGATCAGCGGCGAGAGCCAGTCGGTCTTGAAGAGGACGATGCCGGCGGCGTGGACCAGCTCGGCGCTGCCGGGGTAGAACCAGGCCGCCAGCCGCAGCGGGTCGGTGTAGTGCAGCGGGATGGTCGAGGCGTCCTGGGCGATCCGGCCCGAGAAAGGCATGTGGTACCAGGTCGTGTCGCCGCCGAACATGCCGTGGTCGAGGGCCATCTGCGAGGGGAAGGTCCACTCGGCGACGCACCATGAGGCCACCCCGAGCGCGATCACCAGGGCGAAGGTCTGCACCTGCGGAGCGCTGACTTCGCGGTTGTCGACCGGCGATTGCCACCAGCCGAGCGCCGCCGCGCCGAGTCCGGTGGCGATGCAGATCACCGTCGTCCAGCCAATGGTGAGGATGCTGAGCGAGCCGAGGAGCTGGAGGGCGAGGATCAGCAGCCCGAAGGCGATCGTCGCGTCGGCGAGGCGGGCGAGGGCGCCCGAGAACTCCGGCACGATCCAGCGCCGCAGCCAGTAGGCGCCGAGCGCGAGCGCCGCGACGATGCCGATCAGCGCCAGGCTGCCGCCTATGTAGGAGCCGAGGGAGGGGGTCACCGGCGCGGGATGCTAGTTGGCGAGGCGGCCGGGCGAGCTAGTCGGACGACTCGACCGATGCGGCCGCGGGGATGCGGCAGGAAACCCCAGTCCCGGCCAGGCCGCAGTAGCCGTTCGGCACTTTCTGCAGGTACTGCTGGTGGTAGTCCTCGGCGTAGTAGAAGGGGCCCGCGGGCTCGACCTCGGTCGTGATCGGCGCGTGCCCGGCGGCGCGCAGGGCCGCGTCGTAGGCGTCGCGCGCCATCTCCGCGGTCGCCTTCTGGACATCGTTCTTGAAGTAGATGCCGGAGCGGTACTGGGTGCCGATGTCATTGCCCTGCCGCATCCCCTGCGTCGGGTCGTGCTCCTCGAAGAAGACCTCGAGCAGGTCGGCGTAGGAGACCTTCTCCGGGTCGAAGGCGACGAGGACGGCCTCGGCGTGACCGGTCGTCCCGGTGCAGACTTCCTCGTAGCTCGGGTTGGGCGTGGTCCCGTTCATGTAGCCGACAGCCGTCGTGTAGACGCCGTCCATCTCCCAGAACAGCCGCTCGGCGCCCCAGAAACAGCCAAGCGCGAAGTAGGCGGTCTCGATTCCCTCGGGGAACGGCGGCTCGATCGGTGTGCCCAGCACGGTGTGTCTCGACATCGTCATCAAAAGGTAGCGTGTGCCGATCGGCTGCCTGGCCCTCTTATTCGCGCTGATCTCGCCGCGCTTGGCGCTGTTCGTCCTCCTCGTCTTCACCGACGCGATCGGCGACGCCTTCGACGGCTGGTTCCTGCCGGTGCTGGGCTTCTTCCTGCTGCCCTGGACGACGCTCGCCTACGTGGTGATGTGGGCCTACTCCTCGAACGGGGTGCTCGGCTTCGAGTGGTTCATCGTCGCCCTCGGCTTCCTGATCGACGTCGGCGCCTTCGCCGGCGGCAAGCGGCGTCGCGCGCAGACGGCTTAGGCGAGGGACCGTCCGGGGCGCGCGGTCCCTAGTCCTCGAGCGGGTAGGCGAGCCTGATGTGACGCTTGCCGATCGCGATGAAGGGGCGCCGATCGGCCTCTCCCCCGCCCAGCGGCGAGATCACCGCGTTGGTCAGCGGCAGAAAGGCGACGTCACCGCGATTGAGGGCGTCTGAGAAACGGCTCTGATAACCCTCGGGCGGCAAGGTCACCTCACCGACGATCAGGTGCCGGTCGGTTTCTATCTCGACCCGCTCCCGGCGGCGCGGACTGCTGACGTTCGCGTTCATGGACCCGCTTATCGGCTTTTCCAGGCATTTCGTGAGCCCGATAAACGTCCACGTTCGCCGAAGCGCTACTCCAAGGCCCGCGCCGCTGCCGTCGCGACCCGCTCTGGAGCGGCGACCTCGCCATGCAGGAGGAAGCGAACGATTAGGCCGTCACAGACGGTGATGATCGCCGCCGCCCCCTCTCCTGGGTCCTCGACGCCGGCCTCGGCGAGGGTCCGCTCCAGGCGAGCACGGAACTCCGCCTGACCGCTGGCCAGCGCGGCGCCGAGCTCGGCCTCGTGGCCGCCGAGGGAGACCGCTTCGAGCCAGGCGCGCAGGACCGGGGCGTTGTCGGGCAGCGCCGCGGCGAACTGGGTCATCCCCAGCCGCACCCGGTCGGCCGGGTCACGGCCCTCGTCGGCGGTGGTCGCGATCAGCGGCTCGAGCCAGCGCCGGAAGTTGAGCGAGATCGCGGTCAACAGCAGCTGCTTGGTCGAGCCGAAGTGGTAGCCGATCGAGCGCAGGTTGGCGCCGGAGGCGGCGGCGACGTCGCGGGCGGTGGTCGTCGCGTAGCCCTGCTCGCGCAGGCAGCGCAGGGCGCCCTCGAGCAGGCGATCGCGGACCGGGGCCTTGGTGGTATACATCTGTATACATGCTCGCACACGACAGGGTCGGAAGCGGCCCCCCGCTCCTGCTCCTGCACGGCACGACCAGCTCCCGCCAGGTCTGGGCGCCCCTGCTGCCAGCGCTGGCCGAAGAGAACGAGGTGATCGCCGCCGACCTCCCGGGTCACGGCGAGTCGCCGCCGACCTCATTCACCCCACCCGAGTGGGCGGCGGAGCTCGCCGGCTTCCTCGACGATCTCGGCCTCCAGCGAGTCGCGGTGGTCGGTCACTCGGCGGGCGGCTGGACCGCGCTGGAGCTCGCCAAGGCGGGACGGGCGAGCGCCGTCGTCGCCCTCACCCCGGCGGGCCTCTGGCGCAAGCGCTCGCCGCTGCTCACCGACCTGGCGCTCAACGCCAACTGGCGCCTCGGCCGGGCCGCGCCACGCCTCAGCCTGCGCGCGCTCGAGTCGCCGCTGGTCCGTGCCGTGGCGCTGCGCAGCGTCAGCGCCCACCCGCGCCGGCTCCCGGCCGAGGTGGCGGTCGCCAACGCGCGCGCCGCGATCGGCACCGACAGCTTCCCCCGCCACTTCGCCGAGACCCGCCGCCTGCGCTTCACCGGCGGCCAGGGCATCGACGTCCCGGTCACCGTCGTCTGGGGCGCCAAGGACCGGATCGCCCTCCCCGGCAAGTCGCGCAACGTCGACGAGCTGCCCCCCACCGCCCAGATCGAGACCTGGCCCGAGTGCGGTCACATGGTGATGTGGGACGCACCCGACCGCCTCGTCGGGGCCGTCAGGTCGACCCTCCTATGATCGGCGGCCGTGGGAGACACGGCGCCGCAGAACCCCAACCCGCTGGCTGAGCTGCGCGAGTGGATCGAGGAGGCCCGCGCGGCGGGGCTGGCGCAGCCGGCCTCGGTGGCGTTCGTCACCGTCGGCGCCGACGGCAGGCCCTCGGCGCGCACGGTCAACCTCAAGCGCCTGGAGGACGACGCGCTCGTCTTCACCACCGCCCTCTGGACGCGCAAGGCGCGGGAGGTCGAGGCAAACCCGAGCGTCGCCCTGCTCTTCCACTGGCACTCGCTCGGCCGCCAGGTGCACCTGACCGGCACGGCGGTCCGGGCCGAGCGCGCGCTGGCCGAGGAGCTCTTCGACCAGCGCGACGTCGCCCACCGCTTCCAGACGGCCGTCTCGCGCCAGGGTGAGCCGATCGACGGCCTCGACCCCCTGCGCGACCGCCTCGCCCACCTCGCCGAAGTCCAGGAGACGCCGCCCGCCTGCCCCCAGGATTGGGGCGCGCTGCGCGTCCACCCGGAGACGGTCGAGCTCTGGCGGGAATCCCCCGACCGCCTCCACGAGCGCCGCCTCTTCGAGCGCGACGAGGACGGCTGGCGCCTCACCCTGCTCTCGCCCTGAGTCGGCGAGATGCCCGCTACGATCCCCCGCCAAGGAGAGTCGTCAATCGGGTGAAGGGAGTAAACGTGGAGTCACGACGGCTGGGAGCTGGTCAGTTCCGGGGAATCTTTGCTTGCGTCGTGGCGTTGGCCGCGGCCTTTGCGCTGGCGGCCGCGCCCGCTAACGCCAAGGCGGCCTCGCCGGTGCTCGAATTCGCGAGCTCGGCATCGTTCCCGATCGCGTTCGAGGCCAACGGCGGGGAAGTGACCGCCGAGACGACTGGCGTCGTCACGAAACTGCGCTGCGCCGGGTCCGAGGGCGAGGGTGAAATCGTCGGACCGCGCTCGACCTTTTCGAACTACGTCTTCACGGGGTGCGAAGCGGACGGAGGACCCGCAGACGGCGAGGCTTGCCAGTCCGAAGGCGCCGACCCGGGAGAAATCACGACCGGGACGATCGAAGCCGATCTCGTCTTCATCGATCAGGCAAAACGCGAGGTCGGCATGCTCCTCAATCCGGGTGGCGGCATCTACATGGAATTCGACTGCGATACCGAGTCCATGAAGGCACGCGGCCCCTTCCTCTCTCCCGTCGGTTCGATCAACGAGCAGTCGACGTCATTCACGGCGACCCTCAGTCGCGTGGGCGCCACGCAGACCCCCAGCGAATACGAAAACGCCCTCGGCGAAAAGCGGAAAGCGACTCCGGAAGGCCAGAGGGAGAGCGACCCGTGGGCCACCACCGGGGTGGAACTCGACTTCGAGATTCACACGAGCGCAGCGCTTGAAGTGAAAGCAGTAACCGCCGGCGAGATCGAGGCCGAGCAGCGCGGGGTCCAGGCTCTCGCGGAGAAGCGCAAGGACGACGAAGCCGCGGCAGCGGCGGCGGCGAGGAAGCGCCAAGCCGAGGAAGCGGCGCTCGCGGCTGTGGTGAGGCAGCGCGAGATCGAGGAAGCCAAAGCCACGCGCGCCCTGAAGCTGTCCCGCTGCAGGAAGGCCCCGAAAAAGCAGAAGCGCGTGCGCTGCGAAAAGCGAGTCAAGAGGCAGTACGGCAGCCAGAAGGCCAGCAAGCAGTAGATCGCGCTGCGAACATCGGGGCGCCCGGATTCGAACCGGGGACCTCGGCCACCCAAAGGCCGCGCGCTACCAGGCTGCGCCACGCCCCGCTGAGGCGATCTTAGAGCGCGAGGACTGCATCGAGCACGGCATAGGTGCTCGATGCAGGTCGCGTGGCGACGCCGCGTGGGCGCCACGCGCTAGGTTCCGCCCCGCATGGCCGACGTCCGCCCGATCTTCGCGACCCACTACGACCTCGACGTGGTCGGCTCGCTGCAGGACGTCGCCGCGCCCCCCTACGACGTCATCGACGCCGCGATGCGGGCCGGGCTGCTCGCCCGCTCCCCCTACAACGCGGTCGCCATCGATCTGCCCAAACCGTACGGCGAGACCGGCCCGCAGGACACCGGCGACGACCCCTATGAGCGGGCCGCGGGCCTGATGGATGAGTGGCGCCAGGCGGGCGCCCTCATCACAGACACCGATCCCGCGATCTGGGCGATGACGCAGGACTACGCCGGCCCCGACGGCACCCCCCGCACCCGCCACGGAATCCTCGCCCGGGTCCGGGTCGAGGACTTCTCCGCCGGCCAGGTGCTGCCCCACGAGCGCACGCTGCCCGGGCCGAAGAAGGACCGGCTCGACCTCACCCACGCCACCCGCCACAACCTCTCGCCGATCTTCTCGCTCAGCACCAAGGACGCCTGGCCGCTGGTCGCGCCGGCGATCGAGGGGGTCGAGCCCTGGGGCGAGGTGACCGACGAAGGCGGCACCGTGACCAAGGTCTGGCGGGTCGGCGACGCGACGGTCTGCGCCGCGGTCACCGAGCTGCTCGCCAGCGCCCAGTTGCTGATTGCCGACGGCCACCACCGCTACGAGACCGCGATCGCCTACCGCGACGAGGTCGGCGGCGAGGGTGACCACCAGTTCACCCTGATGGCGCTGACCGGGCTCGACGACCCCGGCCTCACCGTCTTCCCCACCCACCGGCTGCTCTCCGGCTTCGCCGATGACCCCGAGCGTCAAGAGAGCTTCGGCGTCGGCGCCCGCGAGCTCTTCGACGTCACCGAGGTCCCGCTCGACCAGCTCGACCCGCTCGGCGAGGAGGGCGTCGGCGTCTTCGGCTTCATCGACTCCCACCACAAGCGCGCCTTCCGGCTGCGGCTGAAGGAGAGCGCGATCGCCGCCCTCGACGAGCAGCTGGCGGGCAAGCCCGAGGCCTACCGCCGCCTCGACGCGGCGATCCTCGAGACCCTCGTCCTCAAGGGGGTCGCCGGCCTCAGCGAAGACGACATCCTCGCCAAGCGCGGCCTCGGCTACTCGAAGAGCGTCGAGGACTCCCTCGCCCTGCTCGAGGACGGCACCTACGACGTCGCCTTCATCCTGCGCCCTATCCCGGTCGACCAGGTCAAGGCGATCTGCGAGAGCGACGAGAACATGCCGCCGAAGTCGACCTACTTCTTCCCCAAGGTGCTGACCGGCCTCGTCTTCAACCCGGTCGGCTGAGGCGGGCGCGACGGCTTCGCGGCCGCACCGCCCCCGTAGGATGACCACCCAGTGGTCAAGATCTACACCAAGAAGGGCGACGACGGCACGACCTCGCTCTGGTACGGCGGTCGAGTCCCCAAGCACCACGGCCGCACCTCGGCCTACGGCACCCTCGACGAAGCCTGCTCGCAGCTCGGCGTCGCCCGCGCCCTCTGCGGCCCCGACCAGGCCGAGCTGGCGGCCGACATCCTCCGCCTCCAGGACGACCTCTTCGTCGCCGGCGCCGAGCTGGCGACCGCGCCGGAGGCGGCCGAGCGGCTCGAAGACGGGATCAGCCGCACGACCGAGGAGATGGTCGCCGAGCTCGAGCGGCGGATCGACCACTACATGGCCCAGGTCGAGCTGCCGCCCAAGTTCGTCATCCCCGGCGGCAACCAGCTCTCCGCCCAGCTCGACGTCGCCCGCACCACGGTCCGCCGCGCCGAGCGCCAGATCAGCGCCCTCGCCGAGGCCGGCGAGCTGGCCAGCGAGACCGTGATCCACTTCGTCAACCGGGCCTCCGACTACGCCTACGCGCTCGCCCGCTTCGCCGACGTCGAGGACCCGGCGCTGTTCGAGGGCCGCCGCAAGGCTTAGTGCCGTGTCGGTCAAGGTCCTGGCCCGTCGCCGCGAGGGGTACGTCCACGAGGTGGAGATCGAAGGCGGCGCCCACCGCCTGCTCGTCGACGAGCCCGAGGCTGCCGGCGGCACCGACGCCGGCCCCGCCCCCACCCGCCTCGTCGCCGCCGGCCTCGCCAGCTGCATCGCGATCACGGTCGAGATGTACGCCGAGCGCAAGGGCTGGGACGTGGGCGCGGTCGAGGTTGAGGTCGAGGTCGAGTACGAGCGCTTCGTGCCGTCCTCCTTCCTCGCCACCCTCCGCCTCCCCGGCGAGCTCAGCGAGGAGCAGTGCGAGCGCCTGCTGGTCATCGCCCGCAAGTGCCCGGTCCACAAGGTCCTCGCCACGGAGACGCCGGTAACCGTCAACATGGGCGACCAGGGGAGATGAGGAGAGCGCCAATGCATGACTACGTGATCGTCGGTGCCGGCTCAGCCGGCTGTGTGCTCGCCAACCGGCTCAGCGAGGACCCGGCGGTGCGGGTGCTGCTGATCGAGGCCGGCGGCAGCGACCGCCACCCCGACGTGAAGATCCCCGCCGGCTTCGCCAAACAGTTCCAGAGCAAGCGCGACTGGAACTTCAACACCGAGCCGGAGCCGCACTGCGACGGCCGCTCGATCTACATGCCGCGCGGCAAAGGGCTCGGCGGCAGCAGCTCGATGAACGCGATGCTCTACGTGCGCGGCCACCCACTCGACTACGAGCGCTGGGTCGCCGCCGGCGCCGCCGGCTGGGGCTGGGAGCAGCTGCTGCCCTACTTCCTGCGCGCCGAGGACAACCAACGCGGCGCCTCGGAGTTCCACGCCACCGGCGGGCCGCTGCGGGTCGAGGACGCGCGCTCGCCGCGGCCGCTCACCGGCCGCTTCCTCGCCGCCTGCGAGGAGGTCGGGGTCCCGCGCATCGCCGACTACAACGGGCCCGAGCAGGACGGCGCCGCGCTGGTCCAGGTCACCCAGCGCCGCGGCCGGCGCTGGAGCACCGCCGACGGCTACCTGCGGCCGGCGCTGCGGCGCCCGAACCTCGAGGTGGTGAGCGGCGCCCAGGTGCTCGGCATCGAGATCGAGGAGGGGCGCGCCGCCGGCGTCCGCTACCGCCGCAAGGGCCGGCAGCAGATCGCCCACAGCGGCCGCGAGACGATCCTCGCCGCCGGTGCGCTCGGCTCGCCGCAACTGCTGCTGCTCTCCGGCATCGGCCCCGCCGCCCAGCTGCGCGAGCTGGGGATCCCCGTGGTCGCCGACCTGCCCGGTGTCGGCGAGAACCTCCAGGACCACCCCTACCTGGCCTCGATGTGGGACGTGCCCGGCGGTGGCTCGCTGGCCGAGGGCGAAAGCCCCAAAGCACTGTTCGAGTACTTGCTGCGGCGCACCGGCCCGCTCTCCTCCTCGGTCGCCGAGGCCTTCGCCTTCCTGCGCAGCAGGCCCGGCCTCGCCCAGCCCGATCTCCAGTTCCATTTCGCCCCCGCCTTCTTCGCCGACCACGGCTTCGCCGAGTACGAGGGGCACGCGATCACGATGGGCCCGGTCCTGGTCGCCCCCCGCAGCCGCGGCTGGCTGCGCCTGCGCTCGGCCGACCCGACCGCGAAGCCGCGCATCCTGACCAACACCCTGGCCGAGCCCGAGGACGTCGCGGCGCTGATCTCCGGCACGCGGCTGGCGCGCCAGATCGCCACCGCCGGACCGCTGGCCGAGGTGCTCGGCAGCGAGCTCTTCCCCGGCGCCGCGGTCGAGAGCGATGAGGCGATCCACGACGACCTGCGCCGCCGGGTCGAGCTGCTCTACCACCCGGTCGGCACCTGCAAGATCGGCACCGGCGCGGACGCGGTCGTCGACCCTGAGCTGCGCGTCCGCGGGGTCGAGGGACTGCGCGTCGTCGACGCCTCGGTGATGCCGATCATCACCAGCGGCAACACCAACGCGCCGACGATCGCCGTCGCCGAGCGCGGCGCCGACCTGATCGCCGGCAAGGCGGCGCCGAGCCCGGCGCCCGACACCGCGACCGCCTCGCTCTAGCCGGCATGGACCTCGGCCTACAGAGACGCTCCTGCGTCGTCACCGGCGCCAGCAGCGGAATCGGCCGCGAGACCGCACGGCTGCTCTGCGCCGAGGGCGCCAACGTGCTGCTGGTCGCGCGCAACGAGGAGCGGCTGGCGGCGGCGACCGAGGAGTCGGCCGCGGCCGGCGCCGAGGTTGGCGGGCAGGCGGGGCTGCTGGCCCTCGACGTCACCGCCGAGGACGCGGGCGAGCGGATGCTCGCCGCGGCCAGCGAGAGCTTCGGCGCCCTCGACGTGCTGGTCAACAACGCCGGCGCCGCCAAGTGGCGCGACCTCGACGACGTCCCCGACGAGGACTGGCGCGCCCAGTACGAGATCAACGTGATGGCGCCGCTGCGGGCGATGCGCGCCGCCGCGCCGCCGATGGCCGAGCGCGGCTGGGGGCGGATCGTCAACGTCTGCTCGACCTCGGGCAAGCGGCCCTCGGCGGCGATGCCCGAGTACTCGGTGGCGAAGGCGGCCGAGCTCTCACTCTCCCGCCTCTTCGCGGACCGCTACGCAAAGCAGGGCGTGCTCGTCAACGCGATCTGCCCCGGCCCGACCGAATCCGAGCTCTGGATGGAGTCGGGCGGCCTGCTCGACCAGTCGCAGGACCTGGCCGGCGCCGAGAGCCGCGAGGAGGCGCTGGCGACAGCGGGCGCGAAGCGCCCGATCGGCCGGCTCGCCGAGGTCGGCGAGATCGCCGCCGCGATCGTCTTCCTCTGCTCCGAGCGCGCCTCTTACACCAGCGGCGCCGCCTGGTCGGTGGACGGCGGCACGGTGCAGGTCATCATCTGAGGAGTGGGCGACTTTATGCCGCATACCGACAGAAAGTCGCCAGAGACCGACGCCGCTGTCCTGCTGCCGCTCTACGGCTGGCCGGACGACCCGGGGCTGATCTTCACCGAGCGGCGCGCCGACATGCGCCGCCACGCCGGCGAGATCTCCTTCCCGGGCGGCCGCCGCGACGAGGAGGACGCCGACTTCGCCGCTACCGCCCTGCGCGAGGCTCACGAGGAGATCGGGCTCGACCCGGCCATGGTCGAGATCGGCGAGGAGCTGCAGCCGACCGGGACCTTCGTCACCCGCTACCGCATCCACCCCTTCGTCGGCCGCATCCCGCACCCGCGCGAGCTCGACCTGCGGCCCAACCCGGCCGAGGTCGAGACCGTCCTCACCTTCTCGCTCGCGCTGCTGCGCGAGAACTACGAGATGCGCCGCCTGGTCCGCCGCGGCGTCCCCATCCACACCTCCACCTACGAGGTGGAAGGCCACATGATCTGGGGAGCGACCGCGCGGATCCTCGGCGACCTGATGGACCGCCTCCCCTAGGCGACCTTTTCTGGCTGGGGGACGATGCGGATGTAGGGCCGCGGCTCCTCCCAGCCGTCCGGGTAGGTCTCCTTCGCTTCGTCGTTGGAGACCGAGCCGGCGATGATCACGTCGTCGCCCTGCTGCCACTGGGCCGGGGTCGCGACTTTGTGGCTAGCGGTCAGCTGCAGCGAGTCGATTACGCGCAGGACCTCGTCGAAGTTGCGCCCGGTCGTCATCGGGTAGACGAGGATGAGTTTGACTTTCTTGTCGGGGCCGATGACGAAGACGTTGCGGACGGTCTGGTTGTCGGCCGGCGTGCGGTCGGCGGCGTCGCCGGAGGCGTCGGCCGGCAGCATCCCGTAGGCCTTCGAGATCTCGAAGTCGGCGTCGCTGATGATCGGGTAGTTCGGCGCCGTGCCCTGCGTGTCGGCGATGTCCTCGGCCCAGGCCTCGTGCTTGTCGAGCGGGTCGACCGAGAGCCCGAGGATCTTCACGCCCCGCTTCGCGAACTCGGGCTCGATGCTCGCCATGTAGCCGAGCTCGGTCGTGCAGACCGGGGTGAAGTCCTTCGGGTGCGAGAAGAGGACCGCCCACGAGCCGTCGACCCATTCGTGGAACTTGATCCGGCCTTCGGTCGTGTCGGCCTCGAAATCGGGTGCTACGTCGCCCAGCTTCAGCGTCATCGATCCAGCTCCTTCGGACTCGCGTTTCGCGTATTTACCTTAATTCCAATCCGAGTTTAGCCATATAGCTTCGCCGCTCCCGACGGTCACCGGAATGCGCCAGCGCTCAGCGGCCGCCCGCACGATCGAGCTGCCCCGCTCCAGGATCTCCCGGTCGACGCTGCCCTCCGCCTCGTAGACGAAGCGGCGCACCGGGGTTTCGACCAGGCGCTCGAGCAGGCGCTCGAGCCGCGCCCCGTGGATCGCCTCGAGGTTCTCCACCGGGCCCGTCGCCGAGCCCAGCAGCCAGCAGACGAGCGCTACGTCGCCGACCAGGTCGAGGATCGTGCCGGGCTGCTCCGGGTCGGCCAGGGCAGGCTCGATCCCGGCCGCCTCGATCGCCGCCCGGCCCTCCTCACGCCGGCTGGTGCCGCGCACCTGCCAGCCCTCGGCCAGCAGCCGCTCCCCCAGCAGCCGCCCACGGCAGCCGCAACCGACGATCAGCGCCCGCGCCACGCCCTTGGCCTCAGAGGTCGAACGGGTCGCCGCGGCGCAGCTTCTCCCGCTCCTCCTCTTCGACTTCGGCGCGCAGCGTCTCCTCGTCGATCTCGGGCGCGCCACGACGGCGCCGCATCTCGTTCTGTGCCTCCAGCATCTGGCGCACGTCGTCGATCTCGTTCTGGGCCTCGACTTCGGGGCTGCGGGTCGGGTGCCAGTCGACCAGGTCGGCGCTGCTGCCCTTGTAGAAGTAACCGACCAGCACCATGATCGCGATCATCATCGCCACCAGCCCGATGGTGAACAGGACGAACTCCATAGGGCCAGCATACGCCCGGCGCTCAGGTCGCCTTTAATCCCCACCCATGCCCGAGGCCTACGTAGTAGACGCGATCCGCACCCCGATCGGCTCCCACCGCGGGGCGCTCTCCGCGGTGCGCCCCGACGACCTCGCCGCCCACGTGGTCGGCGCGATCGTCGAGCGCAACGGGATCGACCCCGAGACGATCGCCGACGTCTACTTCGGCGCCGCCAACCAGGCCGGCGAGGACAACCGCGACGTCGCCCGCATGGCGTCGCTGCTCGCCGGGCTGCCGGTCAGCGTCCCCGGCGCCACGGTCAACCGGCTCTGCGCCTCGGGGCTGGAGGCGGTCAACGCGGCGTCCCGCGCCGCCAAGCTCGGCGAGGGCGACATCTACCTCGCCGGCGGGGTCGAGTCGATGAGCCGCGCCCCTTGGGTGGTAGAGAAGCCGGCGCAGGGCCTGCCCCGCGGCCCGCAGACGATGCACGACACGACCCTTGGCTGGCGGATGATCAACCCGCGCATGGCCGAGCTGGGCGTCTCCACCGAGGGGATGGGCGAGACCGCGGAGAACGTCGCCGAGCGCTACGCGATCAGCCGCGAGGCCCAGGACGCCTTCGCCCTGCGCAGCCACCAGCGCGCGGTCGCCGCCGCCGAGGCCGGGCTGCTGGCCGAGGAGATCGTGCCGATCGAGGCGCCCCGCGGGCGCCGCGAAACGGTCCTGGTCGAGGCCGACGAGGGGCCCCGCACCGACGCATCGGCCGAGACGATGGCGAAGCTGCGCCCGGTCTTCCGCGAAGGCGGCACGGTCACCGCGGGCAACTCCTCGACCCTCAACGACGGCGCCGCCTGCACGCTGATCACCACCGAGGCCGGCGCCGAGAAGCTCGGCGCCGAGCCGCTCGCCCGCGTCGTCTCCTTCGGCGTCGCCGGGGTCGACCCCGGCTACATGGGCATCGGCCCGGTCGAGGCGATCCCCCGCGCCCTCGCCGCCGCCGGCCTCGAGCTCGACCAGATCGACCTGATCGAGATCAACGAGGCCTTCGCCGCCCAGGTGCTGGCCTGCTCGAACGAGCTGGGGATCGACGAGGAGCGCCTCAACGTCAACGGCGGCGCGATCGCCCTCGGCCACCCGCTCGGCTGCTCCGGCACCCGCCTGACCACCACCCTGGTCCGCGAGCTGCGACGCCGCGGCGGGCGCTACGGCGTCGCCAGCCTCTGCATCGGCGTCGGCCAGGGCCTGGCGACCGTCTTCGAAGCCGCCTGAGCCGACAGCCTCACGCGTTTTCCCTGGGATAGAGGGAAAACGCGTTGGTGTGGGTCTGAGGTAGCCTCGCGGCCGGGATGACGGCGCCGATCGCAGAGCTGGCGAGTGTCGACGGACGGATCTCGCCGACCGCTGAGGCGACGGTGCCGGTGAAGGACGACGGCCTCTACCGCGGCGACGGCGCCTTCGAGGTGATCCGGCTCTACGCCGGCCGCCCCTTCGCCCTCGGCGAGCACCTCGACCGGCTGCAGCGCTCCGCCACGGCGATCGAGCTCGAGTTCGACCGCCCCGTGTTCGAGCAGGAGATCGACGCCCTGCTCACCGAGGCCGGCGAGGTCGAGGGCCAGCTGCGCCTGATCGTCACCCGCGGCGGACGCCGCATCGCTGCCACCGAGCCGATACCGCCCCACGCCGCGACCGTGCGGGTCGCCACCGTCACCTACAGCCCAACCGTGATCCTCAACGGGGTCAAGTCGCTCTCCTACGCCGCCAACATGCAGGCGACCCGGCTCGCCAAGGCCCAGGGCGCCGACGAGGCGGTCCTGGTGGAACCCGGCGGCACCGTGCTCGAGCCGCCCACCGCGGCGATCTTCTGGGTCTCCCCGCAGGGCAAGCTGCGCACCCCGGCGCTCGACGCCGGCGTGCTCGAGTCGATCACCCGCGACCGGCTGGTCAAGACGCTCGACGTCGAGGAGGGCGCCTGGCCGGTCGCCGACCTGCGCGCCGCCGAGGAGGCCTTCCTCGCCTCGACCACGCGCGAGATCCAGGCGGTCGCCGAGATCGACGGCAGGGTCCTGCCCCAAGCGCCGGGACCGCGAACCCGTGAGGCGCAGGAAGCCTTCGCGGCGACCCTGGCGAGCGAGCTTCAGTGAACACTCACGACACCGAGAAAGCAGGGGGACCATGGACTTCCAGTTGACCGACGAGCAGCGCCTGATCTCCGAAACGGCGCGCGAGTTCGCCGACCGCGAGATCCTGCCGCGCGTCCGCGACAACGATCGCGCCGCGCGCTTCGACCGTGAGCTGGCGAGCAAGCTCGGCGAGGTCGGCTACCTGGGGGCGCCGGTAGCCGAGGAGTACGGCGGCCGCGGCCTCGACTACACCGGCTACGGGCTGATCGTCGAGCAGGTCGGCCGCGCCGACTCCTCGGCCCGCACCGTCGTCTCCGTGCAGACCTCGCTGGTCGCCGGCTCGATCGAGCGCTGGGGCAGCGAGGAGCAGAAGCGCAAGTGGCTGCCGCGGCTCTGCTCCGGCGAGGCGCTCGGCTGCTTCGGGCTGACCGAGCCCGACACCGGCTCCGACGCCGCCAACCTGCGCACGCGGGCGACGAAGACCGACTCGGGCTGGTCGATCAGCGGCCAGAAGATGTGGATCTCGCTCGGCAACTTCGCCGAGGTGGCGCTGATCTTCGCCCAGACCGACCCGGCTAAAAAGCACCGCGGGCTCGCCTGCTTCCTCGTCCCGACCGCCAGCGAGGGCTTCACCTCGCAGGAGATCCACGGCAAGCTCGGGCTGCGCTCCTCGGACACGGCGGAGCTCTCGCTCGACGGCATCGAGGTCGGCGAGGACGCGATGCTGGGCGAGATCGGCGACGGCTTCAAGGTCGCGATGAGCGCCCTCGACAACGGCCGCTACAGCGTCGCCGCCGGCTGCGTCGGGATCTGCGACGGCTGCGTCGACGCCTCCGTCGCCTACGCCAAGGAGCGCAAGCAGTTCGGCGTCCCCCTGGCCCGCTTCCAGCTGGTCCAGGAGATGATCGCCGACATGATCGTCAAGCGCGACGCCAGCCGCATGCTGGTCTTCCGCGCCGGCGCGCTGAAGGACGAAGGCAAGCCGAACACGCTGGAGACCTCGGTCGCCAAGCTCCACGCGACCGAGGCCGCGGTCGAGTGCGCCAACCTGGCGATCCAGGTGCACGGCGGCTCCGGCTACGTCGACGACTACCCGGTCGAGCGCTACCTGCGCGACGCCCGCGTCACGACCCTCTACGAGGGCACCTCGCAGATCCAGAAGCTGATCATCGGCCGCGCGGCGACCGGGATCAACGCGATGACTCCCCTATGAGCCGAACGAATGAACGTCACAGTCTGATTCTTCGTGAAATGAGTGAGGCGAATGCTTGATTTGGGGGCTAAATGAGTGACCTGCTGGTGATGTCGGTAGACGGCCACGTCGCGCTGCTGCGCCTCAACCGGCCGGAGGCGCGCAACGCCCTCTCGCCGGAGCTGATGGAGCTGATCGCCTCCGAGCTGGAGCGGCTCGACCCCGACCCGGAGGTGCGCTGCGTGGTGATCGCCGGCTCCGACGAGGTCTTCGCCGCCGGCGCCGACATCAAGGCGATGAGCGAACGCAGCTTCGCCGAGGCGCTGCGCCACCCCGCCGCGACCTTCTGGCGCCGCCTCGCCGCGATCAAGACGCCGATGGTGGCCGCGGTCTCCGGCTTCGCCCTCGGCGGCGGCTGCGAGCTGGCGCTCGCCTGCGACATGATCGTCGCCTCCGACACGGCCCGTTTCGGCCAGCCGGAGATCACCCTGGGAATCATCCCGGGCGGCGGTGGCAGCCAGCGCATCGCCCGCGTCGTCGGCAAGCAGCGGGCGATGGAGTACGTCCTCACCGGTCGCCGCTTCGACGCCGAGATGGCGCTGGAGATGGGGCTCGTCAACAAGGTGGTGAAGAAGGGGCGTTGGCTGGAGGAGGCGATGGAGCTGGCCCGCACCGTCGCCGAGCGAGCGCCGATCGCCTCGCGACTGGCCAAGCAGGCGGTGCTGGCGGCCGACGAGACGGCGCTCTCCGCGGGCCTGGAGGGCGAGCGGCGCCTTTACGAGCTGGCGATGGCGACCGAGGACCGGATCGAGGGCATGCGCGCCTTCATCGAGAAACGCGAGCCGAGGTTCGAGGGCAAGTGAGGAGCGGCGGCGTCGAACGGGTCGGGGTCGTCGGCGCCGGCACGATGGGCGCCGGGATCGCTCAGATCGCCGCCCTCGGCGGCTACGAGACCCGCCTCCACGATCCCGACCCGCGGGCGCTGGAGGCCGGCAACACGCGCCTGCACTCGAGCCTCGCCAAGGGCGCCGCGAAAGGGCTCTGGGGCGACGAGGAGGCCGACGCGGCGAGCGCCCGGGTCGGCGCCGCGGGAGCGCTCGCCGACCTCGGCGAGTGCGAGCTCGTCGTCGAGGCGGCGCCCGAGGACCTAGCGCTGAAGCGCAAGCTGTTCGCGGCCCTGGCCGAGATCTGCGGGCCGCGCACGATCCTCGCCAGCAACACCTCCTCGCTGGCGGTGACCGCGATCGGCGCCGAGACGCCCTACCCCGAGCGGGTCGTCGGCATGCACTTCTTCAACCCGCCAGCCCTGATGAAGCTGGTCGAGGTGGTCGCCACCGACAGCTCCAGCGAGGAGGCCCTGCTGGCGACGGCGAAGGTCGGCGAGCGGATGGGCCGCACGCCGATCCGGGCCAAGGACAGCCCCGGCTTCATCGCCAACCGGCTGGCCCGGCCGTTCACGCTGGAGTCGCTGCGGATGCTCGCCGAGGGGGTCGCCGACGTGCCGACCATCGACCGCGTCTGCCGCCTCGCCGGCGGCTTCCGGATGGGTCCCTTCGAGCTGATCGACCTGATCGGCGTCGACGTCAACCTCAGCGTCGCCCGCTCCTTCTACAGCCAGGGCGGCCAGCCGGCACGCTGGCAGCCGAGTGAGATCCAGGCGCGGCTGGTCGAGGAAGGCCGCCTCGGGCGCAAGTCGGGGCGCGGCTTCTACACCTACGACGACGACCTCCCGAAGGTCTCCTCACTGCCGGCCCCCCACTATGCGAAGCACGGCAGCGGCGGTGCGCTCGACCTCGACCCCGAGTCCCTGGCCGCGATCGACCCGGCCGCCCCGGCGATCGTCCCCCGCCTGATCGCCCAGATCGCCAACGAGGCGGCCTTCGCCCGCGAAGAGCAGGTCGGTTCGCCGGAGGACATGGACACAGCGATGCGGCTCGGCTTCAACTGGCCGCGCGGGCCGCTGGAGCTGACCGAGGCGATCGGCGCCGCCCGCGCCGCCGCCCTGCTCGGCGAGCTGCGCGAGCGCCACGGCGACGCCTACCGCCCGGCGCCGCTGTTGAGCGCCGCGCGCTGACTCCACGCGTACCCAAGTGAGAGACTTACGCCCCGTGGGGGACGGGCGGGACTTCGAGGAGGCACGGCGGGGCCTGGTTGCCCCCTTCGACCCGCCGCTGGTCGAGGGCAGGGACGGCCGCGCGGTCTGGGACCTGCGCCCCTGGGAGTTCCTCGACGGCGAGCCGGCCGACACCGCCCACCCCAACCTCTGGCGCCAGAGCCAGCTGACCCGGATCGCCGGCCTCTTCGAGCTGGCGCCGGGGATCTACCAGCTGCGCGGGTTCGACCTCTCCAACATGCACGTCGTCGAGGGCGAGGAGGGGATCGTCGTCGTCGACCCGCTGGTCTCGGCCGAGACTGCGGCTGCGGCGCTGGCCCTCTACCGGGAGCACCGCGGCGAGCGGCCGGTCACCGGCCTGCTCTACACCCACAGCCACGTCGACCACTTCGGCGGCGCCAAGGGGATCGTCTCCGAGGGGGAGGTCGCCGAGCGCGACATCCCGATCCTCGCCCCGGCCGGCTTCCTCCACCACGCGGTCAGCGAGAACGTCTTCGCCGGCACCGCGATGGGACGGCGCGCCGGCTACATGTACGGGGCGCTGCTCGAGCGCGGGCCGGCCGGCCAGCTCGGCTCCGGCCTCGGCCAGACGACCTCGCTGGGGACGATCACGCTGATCCCGCCCACGGTCGAGATCGCCGCGACCGGCCAGGAGGAGGTCGTCGACGGGGTCCGCTTCGTCTTCCAGCTCACCCCCGGCAGCGAGGCGCCGGCCTCGATGAACTTCCACCTGCCCGAGCGGCGCGCCCTCTGCAGCGCCGACAACGCCGTGCGCTCGATGCACAACATCCTCACCCCGCGCGGCGCCCTGGTCCGCGACCCGCGGATCTGGGCCAACTACCTGGACGAGACGATCGAGCTGTTCGGCGCCGACTCCGAGGTGCTCTTCACCGGCCACAACTGGCCCTGCTGGGGCGGTGAGCAGATCGCCGACCTGCTCGGCAAGCAGCGCGACCTCTACACCTACCTGCACGACCAGACCCTGCGCCTGCTCAACAAGGGCCACACCGGGCCCGAGATCGCCGAGCTGGTCGAGCTGCCGCCGAGCCTCGCCGAGGAGTGGCACTGCCGCGAGTTCTACGGCTCGGTCAGCCACAACGTGAAGGCGATCTACCAGCGCTACATGGGCTGGTTCGACGGCAACCCGGCCCACCTCTGGGAGCACCCGCCGGTCGCCGGCGCGCGGCGCTACGTCGAGTTCATGGGCGGCGCCGAGGCGGTGCTGGCGAAGGCGCGCGACTCCTTCGAGGCCGGCGACTACCGCTGGGTCGCCGAGGTCGTCAACCACGTCGTCTACGCCGAGCCCAAGAACCAGGCGGCGCGAGAGCTGCAGGCGGAAGCGCTCGAGCAGCTCGGCTACGGCGCCGAGAACGCGACCTGGCGCAACTTCTTCCTGATGGGCGCCAAGGAGCTGCGCGAGGGGATCGGCGGCACGCCGACCTCGACGGCGCCCCCGGACGTCGTCGCCAACCTCTCGGTCGAGCAGCTGCTCGACGCGATGGCGATCCGGCTCGACGGGCCACGCGCCTGGGAGCAGGACCTGCGGATCGATTGGCTGATAGCCGACCCCGACGAGGCGCACGCGCTGACCGTGCGCAACGGCGTCCTCCGCCACCGCCCCGGCAAGCACGAGCCGGCCGCCGACGCGACGCTCCTGGTCGACCGCGAGGCGCTCGACCAGCTGCTGCTCAAAACCGCCGACATCGCCGCCCTCGCCGAGAGCGGCCGCCTGCGTGTCGAGGGCGACGGCGTCAAGCTCGGCGAACTGCTCGGCCTCCTCGACGAACCCGACCCCGGCTTCCCGATCGTCACCCCGCGCTGAACGCCGCCGCCGCGCTTGCACCGATCGCCGAGCCGTCACTTATCAGTGTCATTTGGGTAATCTCGGAGTCTCCACCGACGAACCCAGACAGGGGAGGCACTTTGAGGAACAAGGTCATCGCGGTGTCGGTCACGGCAGCCGCACTCGCGATTCCTGCATCGCCCGCAACCGCCGCCGACAAGGACTGCTCCGACTTCAGCACCTGGCGAGCGGCGCAGAAGTTCTACAAGAAGAAGGGCGGCCCGGGACGGGATCCGCACCGCCTCGACGCCGACCGCGACGGCATCGCCTGCGAGGAGCTGCGCTACTGACCGAACGCTCGTGTGACCTCCGCCTCAGCCGCGGCTGAGGCGGAACATCGCCTTGTCTACGTAGCACCAGCTCCAGTCCTCGCCGGGCTCGGCCGAGCGGGCGATCGGGTGACCGGTCTCCTGGTGGTGAGCGGTCGCATGCTTGCCCTGCGAGTTGTCGCAGCAGCCGATGTGGCCGCAGGTCTGGCACATCCGCAGGTGGACCCAGGTCATCCCCTGCGCCAGGCACTCCTCACAGCCCGCGATCTCGGACGGCAGGTCGAAGCGCTCGACCTCACCGATGTGGGAGCAGGAAGGCACCCATCGACCATAGATGACGGGCCCAACCGACACCCGTGGACGCCCGTCGAGCGCGTGGCGCCGCGCCCACCCGCTCTACGCATCTGCAATGGTGCGCGCATGAGCACCGCTAACGGCGGGGAGCCGATCACCGAGGAGGGGATCGCCGCCCTGCGCAAGGAAATCGAGCATCTGGAAGGACCGGGACGGATCGAGATGGCGGCCCGGATCAAGGTCGCCCGCGAGGAAGGCGACCTCAAGGAGAACGCCGAGTACCACATCGCCAAGGACGACCAGGCGCACCTGGAGACCAAGATCAAGCGGCTGCGCGAGCGGCTGCGCACCTCCGTCGTGGTCGAGGTCGACGAGGGCACCGAGCGCTTCTCCTTCGGCCGCACCGCCGAGGTGCTCGACGAATCCAGCGGCGCGGTCAACGCCTGGACCCTGGTCGGCTCGACCGAGGCCGATCTCGCCGCCGGCAAGCTCTCAGCCGAGTCGCCGATCGGCCAGGCCCTGCTCGACGCGGAGGTCGACGTCCCCGTCGAGGTCGAGACCCCGCGCGGCGCCCGCACCTTCGTGGTTCAGAAGCTGCTCGACTGAGCTTCGCTCAGCTGCCGGGCGTCGGCGCTATCTCGGTTGGCTCCCCACCCGGCATCCAGTGAGCCTCGGGCGAGGGCGGCGTGTCGCGCAGGTACCACTCGGCGTCGAGGGCGCCCATGCAGCCGGTGCCGGCGGCGGTGACCGCCTGGCGGTAGGTGCGGTCGACGACGTCGCCGACGGCGAAGACGCCGGCCAGGTTGGTCCTGGTAGAACCGGGCTCGGTGCGGATGTAGCCGTCCTCGTCGGTGTCGATCTGATCGCTGACGACCTCCGAGCGGGGGATGTGCCCGATCGCGATGAAGGCGCCTTCGGTGCCGAAGTCCTCGGTCTCCCCCGTCTCGGCGTTGCGCAGGCGCACGTGGTCGAGGTTGCCGCCGTCGCCGCCGACGAACTCCTCGGCGAGGAACGGGGTCTTGAACTCGATGTTGGCCTGCTCGCGAGCGCGGTCCTCCATGATCTGCGAGGCGCGGAACTCGTCGCGGCGGTTGACGATCGTCAGCTTGTCGGCGAACTTGGAGACGAAGATCGCCTCCTCCATCGCCGAGTCGCCACCGCCGATCACGATCACGTCTTTGCCTTTGAAGAAGGCGCCGTCGCAGACGCCGCAGGTGGAGACCCCGCAGCCGCTCAGCTCGAGCTCGCCGGGGACGCCGAGCCGGCGCGGCTCCGCCCCCATCGCCAGGATCACGGTCCGCGCCAGGTGCTCCTCGTCGCCGAGGTAGACCTTCTGCACGCCGCCGTCGCTGAGCTCGACCCGGTCGACGTCGTCGGTGACGAAGCGGGTCCCGAAGCGCTCGGCTTGGGCGCGGAACTGGTTCATCATCTCCGGGCCCATGATCCCCTCGGGGTAGCCCGGGTAGTTCTCGACATCGGTCGTGTTCTGCAGCTGACCGCCCCACTGGAAGCCCTCGAAGACGAGGGGCTCGAGGTTGGCGCGCGCCGTGTAGAGCGCCGCCGTGTAGCCAGCCGGCCCGCCGCCGACGATGATCACGTTCTCGATTTTCTTCTCGTCAGTCATCGATTCGGAGTCTAGTCAGACCGATGGGCCTAGAAAGGCTCTATAGACGACGTTTCAGGCCCGTCGGCAATGGATGTCCCCCAATACTTTACTTTGTATAGTAACGGGCGGGTCAAGGGTTTCCGCGCTCGCCTGAGGCCACCTTGTCGCCCTCGGTGGGCTCCGGCGCCCGCTCCAAGCCACGCCCGCGCTCGATCGGCAGACCCTCTTCTTCCCATTCGTGGGCCCGCGCCCGCAGTTGGAAGAAGGCGACGATCCCGGGCGGGATCGGCAGCCAGAAGGCGACCAGGCGGTAGATCAGGATCGCCGGGAAGACCGTCTCCTCGGGGATGCCGAAGAGGACGAAGGCGCCGATCAGGCCGGCGTCGACCGCGCCCACCCCGGCCGGGGCCAGCGGGAAGAGGTTGCCGACCATGCCGAGGAAGAAGCCTTGGATGAGGACGGCGATCGGCACGTGCACGCCGAAGGCCTTGAACGAGGCCCAGAGGATGGCGATGTTGGCGGCCCAGTAGCCGACCGCGCCGACCACCGCCAGGCCGCCACGGCCGGGGTGAACCAGCAGGCCGAAGCCGAACCTCACCCCCTCGCCGATCGTCGCCGGCACTTTCGCCAGTTTCTCCGCCAGCGCCCGGCTGCGCGGCCCGCGCGCGTGGGCGACCAGGCGCGTGCCGAGGTCGGGCGGGATCCGCGTGAAGAGCACGCCGGCGATCAGCAGCGCCCCGGCGACCGCGGCCGGGATGATCGTCAGCTCGACCGAGTCCTTGCCGGGCAGGACGCCGGTGCGCAGCAGGATCCCGAAGACGATCAACGCCAGCGGGTAGAAGACGTACTGGAGGGTGAGGAAGGCGACCATCCGCCGCGCCACCTCGTGGCGGCGCATCCCCGCCCGGCGCAGCGCCCAGTAGGTGAGCGCGATGCCGCCGGCGCCGCCGGCCGAGAAGATCCGCGTCGCCGCCAGGCCGGCGAGGTTGATGTCGTAGGTCTCGCTCCAGGTGAGGCGCAGCGCGCTCCCCCCGACCACCGCTTTGAACATCGCGATGTAGGTCGCGATCGCGATCAGCTCGAAGCCGATCGCGACGACGATCCAGATCGCGTCGGCTTCGCCCAGACGGCTGAGCGAGTCACCAAGCCCGACCAGCTTCGGGAAGAGGAAGTAGATCCCGACCAGGAGGGCGAAGACCACCACGATGGTCTGGACCAGCCGCCGCGGCGTAAGCAGCGGCAGTTCGAAGGCGGCGTTGTCGTTCGCCGGATCTTCGGAAGGCACGTTCGGGACGCTACCCGTTCGCGAGGCGCTCCAGTCGGCGCAAACCGTCGTTGACGCGCAGCACGAGCGGCTCGGCCAGCGGCTCGCCGCGCCGCACCGCCGCGACCAGGGCGGCGCCGGCGGCGAGGTCGGTGACGTAGTGCTCGCCGAGGTAGACGAGGGCGAAGCCGAGGGTCAGGGCATAGGTCCAGCCGGCGGTGCCGGCGGCGCGACCCGCTTCCGAGAGCGAGATCGCCGCCATCGTCGAGGTGGCGAAGTGCAGCGAGGGCATCGCCGCCCAGGGGTTGCCGCCCAGCGCCGCGTACATCTTCGGCCAGGCACGCCCCCATGTCTCCTTGCCGACCTCTTCCATGATCCGGCGCACCTCTTCGTCGGTCTTGCCCTGCTCCGAGGCCCACCAGGGCGGCGCGGTCGGCGCGACGAAGTACACCGCGCAGCCGACGTCGAAGACGCCCGCCATCTGGCGCGCCGCGCGCGGGAAGCGATCTGGGTGGCGGAGGAGGATGAAGAGCAGAGCCGCGTAGGGCTCGAGGAACCAGAGCCAGTGGACCCAGGTCAGGCCGCGGTCGAGGGTTCCGACGTGGGGCACGCGCGCCAGCGCCCGCTGCAGGCGCACGGTGGGCAGCTTGCCGAGGCCGACGACGCGGTCGATCGCGATCGGGTAGCCGGTGCGCAGGCGGCGGCGCAGGCGCTCGGGATCGTCGTAGGGGAGCTCGTGGACCATCGTGAAGGCCCACATCTGCAGCGCGAAGAGCCCGACGTCGCGGCGGTGCGTGCGCGGGTGCAGGACGGCCAGAGCCAGTGGGCCCGCCGCGGAGGCGGCCACCGTCACCGCTGCCGGCACCCGTGCCCGCCGCCGCAGCAGCGGCACCGCGATCGCCGCGCCGATCGCACCCACCGCCCCGGCGCGCACCGCCTTGCGCAGCGCAGGAGATGGCCGGTTTCTCCTCCACATCAGGCCGGCGAGTATATGGAGCGACCCGCCAGGGGCCGGGACCAGCGGCCGCCGCGTACCCCGCCCCCGCGTCCTGCCCCCTCGCGTGATTAGAATGGCCGCGCTTTGGCGCCCCACTCTCCTGCCACGGACCAGATCGACACGCTCCTCTGGATCGGCTTCTTCGCCGGCGCGATCCTGATCGCTGCGGTCATCGTCGGGCTGCTCGTCGTCCTGCGCCGCAATCGCGCCGCGCGCGGCGCCGAGCCGGTGGAGAGCGTCGGTGGCCGCGGCCTGCAGCTGCGGGTCGGCGGTGGCCTCGGCGCCTTCGCCCTCGTCCTGCTCGTGCTCGGCATCGTCTACACCGAGAAGGCACGCGAGGCGCCGGCCACCGGCCCCGCCGGGCTCGAGGTCAAAGGCGGCGGTCCGCTCGAGATCCGCGCCACCGGCCAGCAGTGGATCTGGCGCTACGACTACCCGAACGAAGCCAACTCGTATTACAAGCTGGTCGTCCCGGTCGACACCGAAGTCGAGCTCGACCTGGTCTCGACCGACGTCGTCCACACCTGGGACGTCCCGTCGCTGGCCGGCAAGGCCGACGCGGTGCCGGGCAAGACGCACACCGTCCTCTTCCGCGCCGACGAGGAAGGCACCTACTTCGGCGACTCGGCGACCCTCTCGGGCCAGGCCTACGCCTCGATGCGAACCGAGGTCGAGGTCGTCTCGCCGGAGGAGTACGAAGCCTTCATCGAAGGCGAGAAGGAGGACATCCAGGCGGCCCAGGACCGAGTCGCAGAGCTACTCGAAGGCGGTGAGGCCCCGTGAGCCCCGAGCGCAAGCGTCCTGAGCTGGTCATCGACGGCTTCCCCGCGCGCCGCCCGCGCTGGATGCAGATCGCCGCCAGCTCCGACCACAAGGACCTCGGCCGGATCCTGATCGTCGGCTCGCTCGGCTTCCTCTTCATCGCCCTGGTCGAGCTCTTCCTGATGCGGCTGCAGCTGGCGATCCCCGAGAACACCTTCCTCAGCCCGGTCACCTTCAACCGCATGCTCTCGCTCTACGGGGCGACGGCGATCTTCTTCTTCGCCGTGCCGCTGGCGCTCGGCTTCTTCTACTACGTGACGCCGCTGCAGATCGGCGCCCGCCGCACGGCGCTGCCGCGAATCGGCCAGATCGGCGTCTGGCTCTTCATCGCCGGCGCCACGGTGCTCTACGCCGGCTTCCTCTACACCCCCTCGGAGGCAGGCGTAAACCCGCTGCCGCCGCTCTCCAGCCTCGCCTTCACGCCCAGCAACGGCATCGACGCCTGGGCCGCGGCGACCGGCCTGGCGACGCTGGGCTTCGTCCTGATCGCGATCGACCTGGTCGCGACGCTGCGCAAGCTGCGCGCGCCCGGGCTCGCCTGGCGACGGGTGCCGGTCTTCTCCTGGGCGGCGGCGATCTCCTCCTGGCTGCTGCTGGTGATCGGCCCGGTGCTGCTGGCGGCGATCACGATGCTGCTGATCGACCGCAACTACGAAGGGATCTTCTTCAGCGGCGAGGCCGGCGGCTCGCCGCTGCTCTGGCAGCACCTGAGCTGGATCTTCTACACCGGCTCCTACATGCTGGTGCTGATCTTCGCCCTCGCGGCGATCGCCGAAATCGTGCCGGCGATGGCGCGCAAGCCACTGCTCGACCGCGGCGTCGTGATCGGCTCGATGGCGGCGATCGCGGTGATCGGCACCCTGGCCTGGATGCAGAACATGCTGACCGCACCGATCGGGGTCGGCTTCATGTACTTCGCGATGATCATGGCGCTCGCCCTGATCGTCCCCTTCGGCCTTATCTTCTTCAACCTGATCGGGACCCTGGCCGGCGGCGCGGTGCGAATGCGGGCGCCGATGCTCTTCGCCGCCGGCGCGATCGTCTCGATCGCGGTCGGGCTCGCCTCTGAGATCTCGCACTCGCTGGTCGCGCTCGGCTGGCGCCTGCAGCACACCACCGACAGCACCGGGGCAACCAGCTTCGCGCTCGCCGGCGGCGCCGTCTTCGGCGGCTTTGCCGCTCTGCACTGGTGGTTCCCGAAGATGACCGGGCGCACGATGGGCGAGAACCTGGCGCGGATCTCCTTCTGGACGATGATCCTCGGCACGGCGCTCGCCTTCCTGCCGCTCTTCGCCGCCGGCGCCCTCGAGGGGCAGGTGATCGACGCCTACAAGTTCTTCGACGGCGAAGGCATCAACGGCTACAACCTGATCGCCACGATCGGCGTCTTCGTGCTCACGGTCGGCATCGTGATGACGCTCGTCAACGCGATCCTCAGCCGCGAGGGCGGCACCCCGGCCGGCCATGACCCGTGGGGCGGCGACTCGCTCGAGTGGTTCGCGCTCTCGCCGCCCGACCCGCACAATTTCGACGTCCTTCCCGACGTACGCAGCGCCCGCCCGATGCGCGACATCCACGAGGCAATCGCCCATCGCACCAGCACCATCGAGCGGCCGGCCCGCGATTCGCAGCCGGTAGCCTGAGCTGGTGATCCAGCGATGAGCGGCGCCCAGACGGCTGCCATTCCGCAGCGCGCCACCGCACTCGCCGTCCTGCGCGACTTCATCACCTTGACCAAGCCGAAGGTGCAGTCGCTGCTGCTCTTCACCACGGTGACGACGATGTACGTCGCCGGCGACCCCTCGATCGGCCTTGTGCTGCTGACCTGCCTCGGCGGTGCTCTCTCGGCCGGCGGCGCCGGCGCGATCAACCACGCGATCGACCGCGACATCGACCGCACGATGGCCCGCACCGCGACCCGCCCGGTCGCCAGCGGCCGCATCTCCCCCGCCGTCGCGATCGCCTTCGGCTCGCTGCTCGGCCTCGCCTCCTTCACCCTGCTGGCGCTGACCGTCAACCCGCTGGCCGCGGCGCTCTCGCTCTCCGGCTTCTTCGGCTACGTCTTCGTCTACACGCTCTGGCTCAAGCGCTCGACGCCGCAGAACATCGTCATCGGCGGCGCCGCCGGCGCCGTGCCGCCGCTGGTCGCCTGGGCCGCGGTCACCGGCAGCCTCAGCGGCACCGCCTTCTACCTCTTCGCGATCGTCTTCTTCTGGACCCCACCCCACTTCTGGGCCCTCTCGCTGCTGATGGTGGATGAGTACGCGAACGCGAAAGTGCCGATGATGCCCGTCGTCCGCGGCGAGGCCGAGACGCGCCGCCAGATCCTGCTCTACACGATCCTGCTCTACGCGGTGACCCAACTGCCCTTCTGCGCGGGCGCCTTCGGGATCGAGTACCTGCTCGCCTCGATGACCCTCGGCGCCGCCTTCATCTACTGCGCGGTGCGGCTGCTGCGCAGCGCCGACCGCCGCTGGGCGCTGCGGACCTACCTCTTCTCGCTGGCCTACCTGGCGCTGCTCTTCCTGGCGATGCCGCTCGACCAGCTCGTCTAGCCGCTCGGCCCGCCTCGCCTGATAGAAATCCGCCCGTGGATCGCGAGACCGCCAGACGGGACATGCGGGCCGGCTTGATCGCCGGCGGCATCGCTGCGGGCGTCTTCGCGCTCTGCTTCGTCGCCGCGATGCTCTACATCGCCTCATGAGCGCGGAGCACCGCGAGATTCCCGAGCCCGGCGAGCTCGTCTACCGGTCGCAGCCCTCGTGGGCGCCGATCTTCTTCGGCTTCGCCGCCGCCCTGGCGGTCTGCGGCATCTTCGCCGGCGGCTTCATGTTCGCCAGCTGGATCTGGTCGATCATCGGCCTGGTCATCCTGCTCGGGGCTCTGCGCGTGATGGTCCGCGGCGCAGTCGGCGAGTACTTCCGGCTGCCGCGCAAGCAGCGCGTGCGCGGAGCGGTGCTCCCGGTCGAAAAGATCTCGCCGCCCAAGCCCTGAAGTAAGCGCCCAGCGCCGCCTGAAGGCTCCCCAGCGCCCTCTAGTCGGGCGTCATTCCCGAGGTCGCCCCAGCAGAAGTCCAGACCCGCACGATGTCCCTGATCGAGAGGACGCCGACTACGTCGCCCCCGTCGAAGACGACCAGGTGACGGATGCCGCGCGTCGACATCTCGGTCGCGGCGCGCTCGAGGCTCCACTCGGGCGAGGCGGCGACCACCCCCTCGCTCATGTGCTCACAGACCAGCTCGGTGTCCGGGTTCTGGCCGTTGCCCAGCGAGAGCAGGAGATCGCGCTCGGTGACGATGCACGGCACCGGCCGCTCGTCGTCGAAGACCAGCGCCGCGCCGGTTCCCTTCTCGACCATCATCGCCGCCGCCTCGCGCAGCGTGTGCGATGGGCCGACGCTCAGAACCACCTCCGACATCCCGTCCCGAACCTGCATTCCGCTCACCCTTTCCTCGCAAGTGGGGTTAGTGTGAATCGCCTCAAGCCTACTCCACGAGCCAGGCATGGCAAGCCGCGTTTGGAGGGGCCTCGACCTATAGACTCCGGCGCGCTTCGCGCCGCATGACGACCTCCAAGCCAACCAACCCGATCCGCATCGCCCTCGCCCTCGCCGCCTTCGCGGTGCTGGCCCTCGTGGCCACCGGCTGCGGCACGAGCAGCGCTGACGAGGAGCGTGGCCGCCTCCTCTTCGTGCAGAAGTGCGGCACCTGCCACACGATGGCCCAGGCCGGGACGACGGCGACGATCGGCCCCGACCTCGACGACGCCTTCGCCGCCGCGCGCGAATCCGGCCAGACCGGCTCGACGGTCGAGGGGATCACCAAGGCCCAGGTCGAGAACCCGCGGCCGAGCACCGATAACCCGGCGGTCTCGATGCCGGCCAACGTCGTCACCGGCCAGGATCTCGAGGACGTCGCCGCCTACGTCGGCGCCTGGGCGGGCGTGCCCGGCGCGGCGCCGCCGAAAGCCCCGGGTGGCCCCGGTGCCCAGGTCTTCGCCAACAACGGCTGCGGCGGCTGCCACACCTTCGCCGCCGCCGAAGCGGGTGGCACCGTCGGCCCCGACCTCGACGAAGTGCTCGCCGGCCAGAGCCACGCGATGGTCGAAGAGTCGATCGTCGACCCCAACGCCGTGGGCACCAAAGGCTTCCCGCCCAACGTGATGCCCGCCACCTACGGGCAGTCGATGACGCCGAGAGAAATCTCCGACCTCGTGGACTTCCTGCTGGAGAACACCGCCGGCGGCGGTTCGAAAAACAACGGCAGCTGAGCCATCGCGGCCGGGTCCCGGCCGCTGACATCATCGGAGGACGATGGCGACCCGCCTCAGAGACCGACTCGCGATCTCCCCCCATCGCTACGCGCAGATCACCCTGATCGCGCTGGCGGCGCTCGCGCTGATCGTGCTGACCGGCGCCGCCGTGCGCCTCACCGGCTCCGGCCTGGGCTGTCCGGACTGGCCCGAATGCCACGGCGGCAAAGTGCCGCCGCTGGAGACCAACGCGGTGATCGAGTACGGCAACCGCCTGCTCACCGGGTTCGTCGGTGCCGCGGTGATCGCGGCCAGCGCTCTCGCCTGGTTCCGCCGCCCCTTTCGCTGGCACCTCGCTTTCTTCGGCGCCCTGCTGCCCTTGGGCGTGCTCGGGCAGGCGGTCCTCGGCGCCTTCGTCGTCAAGTACCACCTCGCACCCGGCCTGGTGGTGGGCCACTTCCTGCTCTCGATGCTGCTGCTCGACGCCGCCTTCGCCCTCGCCTGGTGCGCGCGCTACGAGTCGGGGGAGCGGCGCCAGTCCTCCGACTGGCTCGGCGTCTGGGCGGTGCGGGCGCTGATCCCTCTCGGGCAGTTGACGATCCTGCTCGGCACGATCACCACCGGCTCCGGCCCCCACGCGGGCGACCACGACGGGGAGCTGGTCCGGCGCTTCGAGTTCCAGGGCGGCGACACGCTCGAGTGGATGGTCCAGCGCCACTCGGCGATCGCGGCGGCCTTCGGCATCGCCGCGATCGCCGTCTGGCTGCTCCTGCGCCGTCCTGGCGGCGACAGGCGCGCCCTCAAGCCCCTGACCGCCGTTATCGCCCTGCTGGCCCTACAGGGCCTCGTGGGCGGCCTGCAGTGGCTGCTGGAGCTGCCCGCATGGCTGGTCTGGCTCCACATCACCCTCGCCACCCTCACCTGGCTGGCGATGCTCTGGGCGGTTGCCACGGCCGGACGACTCGAACCGCGGGAGGACGTGGCGCGATCGGCCGAGGCGGTCGGCGCGACCGGCGAGCCGGCACCCGCCGTGAGCCGGAACTAGGCCACGCTCAGAACTGCTGCGCCACGAACGCGCCCGCGATGGTGGCGAGCAGGCCCAGCAGGCCGGTCATGAAGATGCCCATCACCATCACCATCGACCGCTGGATCCCCAGGAGGCGCTCGTCGAACGCCCCGAGCCTGTCGTCGATCCTCTCGAACTGCTTGTCGACCTTGTCGAAACGCTTGTCGATCTCGTCAAAGCGGCCATCGATCCCGTCTAACCGAGTATCGATGACCTCGAGGCGCGTATCGATGCCGTTCAGCCGCACGTCGACTCCATCAAGGCGCGTATCGATGCCGTCCAGCCGCACGTCGACTCCATCAAGGCGCGTATCGATGCCGTCCAGCCGCACGTCGACTCCATCAAGGCGCGTATCGATGCCGTCCAGTCGCTGATCGCTTCCCCCCAGCCGCCCCTCGACCTTGTCGAAGCCCTCGTTCATGTCGCCGCGGAGCCCCCGCAGCTCGCGCTCGATCCGGTCGTCGTTCCATTCCTGCCTCATCGCCTCCATCGTGGCAGACCCTAGGACAAAACGTTTCACAGGTGGTGCGCTGAAACGAAATCTTGTGAGTCGCCTATGTCAAGCCTTCGGGGCGCGCTCGGCGCCGAGGTCGACGACGACGTGGGTGATCGGCAGGTCGACCTGCTCACGGGCGCGCTCGACCACGCCGTGCTCGAGCCAGCGCGAGCGCTCGGGCGGGTGGGTCGAGACGATGATCTCGTCGGCCGGGAAGACCCGCAGCGCGTCCTCGATCGCGACGTTGGGGTCGGAGTCGCCGACCTCCCCGCGCGCCTTCACGCCCAGTTCGCCGATCGCGATCAGGGAGAGCTCCATGCGCTGGCGGGCAAGCTCGATCGCTTCGTCGACGTCGGAGGCCCAGTGCGCCGCCCGCGACGCGGCGAGGGCCGGCGTGACGACGAGGATCTCGATGTTGCGACCCCGGCTGCGCTTGCCGATCTCCGCCAGCAGGGCCTCTCCGCCGACCGTCTCGTTGGCGACGACGAGCAGCCGTCGCCGGCCGCCGCCGCCCCGCGTGACCGACACGCTGCGGGGCAGGGAGCCACGCGAGTTGCGGTAGGCCACCCCGGCTCCGAAGCCGAGCAGCAGGGCGGTCAAGATGACCCCGAAGACCGGTCGGGTGAGCAGGGTGAGGACGATGATCGCAGCCGCCCCAGCCCCGATCACGACGACCCAACGGAAGGCGTCCGCCTCCGATCTCAGGGGGTTGTGCATACCCCAGTCTTACCCTGCCGGGCGAGGATGTGAACGGCGCGCCCCGCGACAGCGCCACTGTGCGCAGCGCTTCTTCCCACAGCGAGCCTTGCTTCGCGCGGCCGGACGCCGCTTGCCTTTGTGACAGCGCCTCTTCTTGACGTGGGGCTTGGCGACGAGCCCGAGCGGAGCCGTGCTTGCCGGGTGCTGCCCGGGCGCCGGCTCGCCGGCGTCAGGCTCCACCGACGGCTCAGGAGAACAAGGTCCGCCGCCGCGGCCATGGACGATCTCGACGGGAGCGGTGGCGACGTACGCGGCATCCGGCTCTGCCCACGGCGAGAGAACCGCTTCGAGCCTGAACTCACCGCAGTCCGGGGGCGTCAGCAGCGGCGCGCGAGCTCCTCCGTGCAGACTGAGGCCCAGATCGGTAACCGGGATCTGGGGCAGCTCGTCGAAGACGACCGCCAACTGCCCGCCGGCCCCAGCCGCCACCTCACCGCTCTCCTTGACGAGAATCCCGGTCTCCGGGTGCCTGAGCACCGCGTAGAGAGTTGCGGCCGCGTCGCCCGGCTCGGCGATGAACACACGACCCGCGAAGTCCTCGCCCCAGAGGAGAGCGGATCTGGCCTCGACCGTGCCGATCTCGGCCTCGAGGGGACAGCCCTCACCCGGCTCGGAGTCGATGCCCTCCTGGGCAAGCTGGACGGGCGTGCAGACGACGCCCGCGAGCGCCGCGGGGTTGATCGCCGTCCCTTCCGGCAGGACCATTTCCACCCTCTTCACCTCGGAGTCGGAAGTGCCCGCCGGGCTGTAGATCCCCGCGTCATCCACCTCAATGCTCAGTTCGAGACCGGTCGGCGTCGCGGCTAGGTCGGTGGTCAGCCCAGCGCCGATAGCGGGCCAGAAGACGAGGTCGTCGCAGCCCCCGAGCCCGAGCGGTAGCGGCGGTTCCCCGCCATCGTGGGACATCGACATCGCGGTCGTTGTCTGCGCGGGAGCTCCCCAGGCAGTGGCCGCGAAGCTCGTCGCCAGAGGCCCACTACAGCTACGCGGGAGAGTCAGGTAGGCCACCGGATCCACGCCCACCGGACACCCGCCGATCACGAAAACGCACTGACCGCGTTCGGAGTCGTGGGCGATGGCGGCCGGGACGCCCCACAGGGTTATCCGCGCCCCGTAGAAGAGGAGGTCCTGGGGAAAGTCGGACAGCGCGAGAAAGCCCCGGTACGGCGGCGCGTCGCCGATCCCCAGTTCCGCGATGACCGGACGGCCGGCGACGACGAACCCGACGCTCCCCGCGGCGCCCGGCGAGGGAACCAGGTTGTAGATCGGGACCCGGTCGGGGAAATCCGGCGAATCCGCGGGAAGCGGATCGGCCGCAACCTTGAGCTCGGCGACTCCCACCGCGGTGTCGTTGGAGCACTCGTTACGGTTGCCCTCGATCTGAACGAAGTCGGCCGCGACGCAGCGTGGCGTGGCGAAAGTAGCGGCGACCAGTCCCGCCGGATAGTCGACCCGCAGGTGCCTGAGGTTGCCGTCGGGTACTTCCTCGCCGCTTGCCTCGAGCGTCCCCATCTGCAGTGTCGTCGTCAGGGCGAACGGATGTGAACCTGCCTGCGTCGCGGGAAGGCCGTTCCCGTCGGCGGTGAAGACGTCGACCCGCGCGAAGTTGAAGGCCCCCGACGCCGTGGCCGGAGCCATCCCGAGCAGGACTAGGACTGCTACGACGATCACCCTGGCCACGCGAGCTCCCCCACTCTCGATTGCTAAGCGCGGGGAAGTCTAATACGACCGCTTTCCGCGGCGAAAGGCTACCTAGAGGATGTAAACGCTGACGAAGACGATGATCCACATCGTCCTGGGCAGTAAGACGATGCGGATTCCACTTGAGTAGCCGTAATCCAATCCGGCTGAATCCGGTTATCTCCGGTCTGACTGGCGCACGAGTGGCGCACCGCTGGCGCATCAAACCGAATCCGCGAGAGCGCCGGTCCGATCTTCCCAATCCAGGCAGTTGCCGAGAACCACCAGTCGAGCGAGATCTTGCCGCGTTTCGCCTCCATGCATCGTTGACTTGGGTCGTCAATCGACGATGATGGGATTCGCGGTGGGCCCGAGCTTCGTCCGGCCTACGCCGAGATCGCCTCATCTAGGCTACTTAGCGGCTCAGCATTTCGATTAGACTCGTTGCACGCTTGTCATTCAAGATGATTCGATCAAGGCTCCCAGCGCTCGCTATAGTCGCCCTTCTCATCGCGGTATTGTCGGCGACAGTCGGAGAGGCCCAAGCCGCTTCCATCCGATTCGAGCTACCCGCCAGCAACGGCCTGCGCGCGCAGGTCGAAACCTTCAACGGCAAGGTCACGCTCGAGTTCAGGCGAAAGGGCAGGCTGGTCTCCTACGAGGTACCGGGAGAAGTCACGGAGACGGGGCTCAAGGCACGGTTCGGAACGCTTGGGGAGATTGACGTTGGCTATCAGCCGACCAAGTCTTGGAGGGAAGAGCCGCCAAAGAAGTGCGATGGACCACCGTCGACGTGGGGCGAAGGATTCTTCACCGGAACGATCGAATTCCTTGGCGAGCGTGAATATGTGCGAGTAGAGACGGCCAAGGTGAAGGGAACGATGAACGTTTCTCGGGAATCGGAATGGCGATGCCCCTCACGCGCTCAGCGGATGCGGCTTCGTGGGCTATCGCATCCGTCAAACTCTTACCCTAGAGAGCAAGTCGAAGCTCGCGAACAGCCTGCTACGCTCGTCGTTTCCGAGCCTCGCTGCCGATGCTCCTTCAGCGCCTACAGCATTCCCGGACGTAGAGATGGGCGCACGAGCTTCTCTGCCGCGAGACTGGAAAGTCAGGAAGGCATGAAGATAACCCGCGCGACCTTTGCCAATGCGGGGGCCTCAGCTTTCGTCTTCAATCACGCCGCCGGGACCGCGAAGGTGCGTCCGCCGCAACCCTTTAGCGGTCACGGAGCTTTCAAGCGCAAGCCACACGGTCGCGATCTCTGGACGGGCACTGTCAAGGTGCCGTTACTTGGAGCTGATCCCTTCAGCATCAGTGGGCGCCCTTATCGAGCCCGCCTGGTCCCCGCTCTCCCTGGTGATTAGCCGTACCTCCTCGACCAGGGATCTGATATGCGAATTAGCGAAAGCTCGGCGCTGGCTGTGTCACGCTGGCATTGATGTTCATGGCCGAAGCGGGTAGGAACATGAGATGAACAATTCTTCTCACCACCAAGAGAATGCTTGGGCCGTCCCGACCGCGGTTTTTGGGTCAATGCTCGGTGGGTTCTTCTTAGCTACTGGGACAGGCGTCGTTGACCTGTATCTCATTTTTCTGCCACTGGCTATCTTGATGGGCCTGTGGGTGGGACGCTGGGAGGTTCTGCTCGCTCTCGCTGGCGTCCTTCTCGCCTGTGGCGTTCTTGCGATAACCGACTACGAGCCGACCGGTCGTGAGCCCCCCCTCCTGACCCAGCTGGCTCTGGCCACCATCACCTGGCAGGGACTCCAGCTTTGCCTTGGCGTCGCAGTGCGCAAATTCATCGACAGCTGGCGAGTAGATCGCGCGGAGGGGCGCCGCTGGCTTCGAGTCGGGCCACCGAAGTGAAGTGAGTTCATCCCGATTCCTGCCCACCTTTTCCAGCTACCAATCGACAGGCGTTACCAAGTCGGAGCCCACCTCGCCCCCATCCAGCGCCCGGTTATAGACCCGGACCTCGTCGATCAGGCCGTTGAAGTATTCGTTGAAGAGGTCCGAGCAGCCGATTTCAAGCGGGCCGGTGCTCGGCATGTTGCCGCCTTCCGGCGGGGTCGAGTTGGTGTCGACCAGCTCGCCGTTGAGATAGAGGCGCATCTTGGCGCCATCGAAGGTGAGGGCGACGTGGGCCCAGACTCCCGTCGTCAGCGCTGAGGGCGAGTTGACCAGGGTGACTTCTTCTTCTTCGTCGCCGATATAGGCCTCGAGTTTGCCGCTTGAGGAGAGGCCGAGCCCGAGCGAGTAGCTGAAGAAGCCTTCGGCCTCCTTGAAGAAGATCGGGTCGTATTTGACTTCGCCCTCGGGGCGGACCCAGGCCTGGAGGGTGAACTCTTCGGTCAGCTGCAGGTCGGGGGCGTCTTCGACCGTGACGCAGTCTTCTTCGCCGGAGTCGAAGGAGAGCGCCTGGCCGAAACGGCCGTTGGCGAACCAGTCGGCGCCTTCGATCGCGCCGTCGTGTTCGCCGGCGATGTCCTCGGCCACGGCGCCTTCGCCTGCGTCGAGGGAGTAGGCGGCGACTGGGGAGCGGGCCGGGACCTCCAGGCCGGTGCTGCCGTCACTGGCGATCTCTCCCCCACTCAACGCCCGGTTATAGACCCGGACCTCGTCGATCAGGCCGTTGAAGTATTCGTTGAAGAGGTCCGAGCAGCCGATTTCGAGCGGGCCGGTGCTCGGCATGTTGCCGCCTTCCGGCGGGGTCGAGTTGGTGTCGACCAGCTCGCCGTTGAGATAGAGGCGCATCTTGGCGCCATCGAAGGTGAGGGCGACGTGGGCCCAGACTCCCGTCGGCAGCGCCGAGGGCGAGTCGACCAGGGTGACTTCTTCTTCTTCGTCGCCGATATAGGCCTCGAGTTTGCCGCTCGACGCCAGGCCCAATCCGAGCGAGTAGCTGAAGAAGCCTTCGGCCTCCTTGAAGAAGATCGGGTCGTATTTGACTTCGCCCTCCGGGCGGACCCATGCCTGCAGGGTGAACTCTTCGGTCAGCTGCAGGTCGGGGCTGTCGGGGACCGTGACGCAGTCTTCTTCGCCGGAGTCGAAGGAGAGCGCCTGGCCATAGCGGCCGTTGGCGAACCAGTCGGCGCCTTCGATTTCGCCGTCGTGTTCGCCGGCGACGTCCTCGGCGACGGCGCCTTCGCCGGCGTCGAGCGAGTAGGCGGCAACGGGGGAGCGCGAGGGGGTCTGCAGGCCGGCACCTCCGTCGGCCGCCACCTCCCCCGCCCCGAGCGCCCGGTTATAGACCCGGACCTCGTCGATCAGGCCGTTGAAGTATTCGTTGAAGAGGTCCGAGCAGCCGATTTCAAGCGGGCCGGTGCTCGGCATGTTGCCGCCTTCCGGCGGGGTCGAGTTGGTGTCGACCAGTTCGCCGTTTAGGTAGAGGCGCATCTTGGCGCCGTCGAAGGTGAGGGCGACGTGGGCCCAGACTCCGCTCGGCAGCGCCGAGGGCGAGTCGACCAGGGTGACTTCTTCTTCTTCATCGCCGATATAGGCCTCGAGCTTGCCGCTTGACGCCAGGCCGAGGCCGAGCGAGTAGCTGAAGAAGCCTTCGGCCTCCTTGAAGAAGATCGGGTCGTATTTGACTTCGCCTTTGGGCCGGACCCAGGCCCCCAGGGTGAACTCTTCGGTCAGCTGCAGGTCGGGGGCGTCTTCGACCGTGACGCAGTCTTCTTCACCTGAGTCGAAGGAGAGCGCCTGGCCGTAGCGGCCGTTGGCAAACCAGTCGGCACCTTCGATTTCGCCGTCGTGTTCGCCGGCGACGTCCTCGGCCACGGCGCCTTCGCCGGCGTCGAGCGAGTAGGCGGCAACGGGGGAGCGCGAGGGGGTCTGCAGGCCGGCACCTCCGTCGGCCGCCACCTCCCCCGCCCCGAGCGCCCGGTTATAGACCCGGACCTCGTCGATCAGGCCGTTGTAGAAGTCTTCGAATTCGAGGTGGTCAGCGCAGCCGATCGTCAGCGGTCCGCTGCTGGGAAAGGCGCCGAGTTCCGCGGTCGTGGTGTCCTGAAGCTCACCGTTGACGTAGAGGCGCAGCTTGGCGCCGTCGTAGGTGAGGGCGACATGGGCCCAGACGTTTGCCGGCAAAGCCTGGTCCGATTCGACATCGGGGCCGATTTCTTCTTCTTCATCACCGAGCAGGCCTTCGACCTTGCCCGATTCCTGCAGGCCCAAGAACAGCGAGTAGGAAAAGAAGCCTTCGGTCTCCTTGTAGATCAGCGGTTCGACTTCGCCGCTGCCAGTCGGCTTTGCCCAAGCCTCGATCGTGAACTCTTCGGTCAGCTGCAGGTCGGGGGCGTCTTCGACCGTGACGCAGTCTTCTTCGCCCGAGTCGAAGGAGAGCGCGGAGCCGAAGCGGCCGTTGGCGAACCAGTCGGCGCCTTCGATCGCGCCGTGATGGTCGCCGAAGAGATCACCGGCGACTGCGCCTTCATTCTCATCGAAAGCGTAGGCGGCGACGGGTGAGCGCAGGGGGGTCAGCAGGCCAGTGCCTGCGTCCGTGACGATCTCACCGCCACTCAGCGCCCGGTTATAGACCCGGACCTCGTCGATCAGGCCGTTGAAGTATTCGTTGAAGAGGTCCGAGCAGCCGATTTCCAGGGGGCCGGTGCTCGGCATGTTGCCGCTTTCTGGCGGCAGCGTGTTGGTGTCGACCAGTTCGCCGTTTAGGTAGAGGCGCATCTTGGCGCCGTCGAAGGTGAGGGCGACGTGGGCCCAGACTCCGCTCGGCAGCGCCGAGGGCGAGTTGACCAGGGTGACTTCTTCTTCTTCGTCGCCGATATAGGCCTCGAGCTTGCCGCTTGAGGAGAGGCCGAGCCCGAGCGAGTAGCTGAAGAAGCCTTCGGCCTCCTTGAAGAAGATCGGGTCGTATTTGACTTCGCCTTTGGGCCGGACCCAGGCCCCCAGGGTGAACTCTTCGGTCAGCTGCAGGTCGGGGGCGTCTTCGACCGTGACGCAGTCTTCTTCGCCTGAGTCGAAGGAGAGCGCCTGGCCGTAGCGGCCGTTGGCGAACCAGTCGGCGCCTTCGATTTCGCCGTCGTGTTCGCCGAAGAGGTCTTCGGCGACGGTGCCTTCGCCGGTATCGAGGGAGTAGGCGGCGACGGGTGAGCCATACGTCGAGTAGTGCATCTCAGGGCTTTCCTCAACTTCGCCATCCTGATTTCGGGCGAACAGTCGCACGTAATAGGTCGTGTTGGGAAACAAGCCCGATATTTCCGCGCTGACTTCGGTGTTGGCTGCACCCGAAATAGTTTTGACATCCGTTTTCTTCGGATAGCCCGACACACCTCTGGCAGGCCCAACCCCATAGCCGAACCACCATTCAGTGGTTGCTTCGTCCGTTGCTAGCGACCCCATGAGTTTCTGGTCGTAACCCCTTGGATTACCCGGCTTGCGAATCTCCGGGGCCATTTTTCGTTCCGACCAAATGTTTACGCCCCAGCCATTACTTCCCGCCCATCCTCCATCGCACTGTTCCTTGAGGAGAGTGTTACCCCATTTTTCGGACCTGACTTTGTGGTTGTAGTCGACGAAGGCTCGCTTGAGAGCCTGTCGGCCAATATCAAATCCGCTCCCTTCGGGACCGTTCTGATCGACAGCGTGCCCGCAAATCTTGAGATCCTCGTGGTGGGGCGTCCCAACCGTTCGGACTTTGGGATGTCCGGCGGTCGCCGGTATGAACCACAGTCGAACGTGAAACCGGCTTCCAGGAAGAATATCGTTGTGAGACGAGCGTGCCATGTCAGTCTCACGGCATCTGTAAACACCGTCTGATTCTTTGACTTTCAGGTCCTGGGCACCGGCGTTCGACTCGTTTAGCCAGTTGGCAAATTTTGCAGTCTTGTTCGCAACATTCTCGGGCCCAGCCCACTTCCCGCGAAACATGACGCCTACCGGATCAATGTGATCCGTTCCACAGTCTTCGCCTGAGTAATCGGCCGATGGTCCCTCGCCTATCCCCATTTCGTCGGCCGCGACATTTACCACTCCGACTGACAGAAGGCCGATAAACGCCGTCAGCGCCGCTGTCACAAGAACGACACAGTGTCTCGACAGCACTGCGTTCCCGTTCAAGTCGCGCATCGCAGATCCCCCTCCATAGCCCCTTCGACAGGCGGCTCGAGCTTTATTGAGTCTTCGTCCAGATCCTCCGGGTTCGCAACAGGAGCCTCACCGATACCCTGGGAACTCAGCTGGTCAATCGCCTTCATTGCGAGAGCACGATTCGTGGCCCAGATCACTATGGTCGAAGATCGAGCGTAGATCTCGATTCTTCTGTCCACGACGAAGTCGATTTCAACCACCTTCGCGCCATTAATACCGGGAAGCACCCTATGCGGCACCGGTTCTCCTTCGAAGGAGTAGTCCGCAAGCGCACGCTGACAAGCTGGCCAGGTATGAACCTGCAGAGGTGGCGCGCACCCGCTGCCGTCCTGTGGCTGCTTACAGCCACCGTAAGCATAAGCGACGTAGTTGGCAGGCGATTCGTCGGCGAACGCGCCTGAATCACAACGCCGGACCATCTCGGTCAAATGCAAACCGCCAACAGAAGGACCAGGCGAAAATACCTCAAAGTTGAGCGAGTCGTCGGGACCGGTGCAGGGGAGTGCTTCTCCTCTTCTTACTCGATTGCTAGTGGAAACCCACGTCAAAGCCCGACGCGCCGCTTGCCGAGTCCCGTATCCGTTGCCACCTCTGTCAGTCGCAGTCGATGCAAGAACGGAAGCTTCACTGTCGTCAAGTAAACCCGCTGGCGGCGAGTCATTGCGATCGACGATGTGGGTCAAGACTGCGACCACCCCAGCTACAACAGCGCAGACGACCGCGGCGGCAACCCAGAAAGCCTTCCTGTCTTGGTTTTCTCGCCCCCGCTTCCCGATTGACCGATCCTATAGCTAGCCAATCATTGAGTAAACATACATTTACTAAATTTTATGGACGACTTTGTACTTTGCATCCTCGAACCAGGGCTACCCGGCCTGATGTGAGCGCCGTAATCAGGCTGGAGAGACCGTCCGCGCCGACATCCTGAATGCCTCGCGGACAGCGGACCCCTTTCGTGGGTCAGCTGAGCGCTCGGGTCGTCCGATCTGGGCCTACACTGGTCGTGGCCTTGCGGCGCTTCTTTTCGGAGGGCTTCATCACGGCCTCCCCCACCTACTGGCGATTGAAGCACCGACCTGCCGGCCGCCCCCTAAGGGGGTCGGGCGCAAGCGCCCTTGACGGCCGGCAGGTCGGTGCTGAGCCTGCAAGTAGGTGGGCGGAGCGGATGGCGATTAGGACCGCGATGGCATGGACTGAACCCTGGATCGTGGGTCCACCGCCGCGCCGCTTGCCAATGGGGCTTGAGAGGGAATCCAGATACCGACCCCGGCCACCCACCATTCGGTGTCTGACCGGGGTCGGTATCTGGATTCTGGGTCGGGGGCAAGCGGCGCGGCGGTGGAATTTCGGCTACTGGGGGGGCGCGGGGCAGGGTTCATACGGGTAAGGGACATGAAAGAAGGTGGGTCCTTTCCGATCTCCTCGGCGTCTCGCAGGCAAATGGGCGAGATGGCGACACAGACGAGGGCGTGGCTCGGATCGCAGTCTCAGGCGAGGATGCGAGACCGGGAGTTGGTCCGGTTCGTCGGGCGACATGGTGCGGTTGCGATGGATCACGTCATGGCGGCGATGGGCGTCGGCCGTACGGCGTCCTACCGTCGCGTCGCGGCCTGCATCGAGCGCGGGTTGCTGGATCGGCTCGACCTGCTGCGCGGCGAGCCGAGCCTGCTTCGAGCGACCCGCGACGGGCTGCGCTACGCCGGGCTCGGGCTTCCCGTCGCTGCCGTCTCGCCGGGCTCCGTCGATCACTGGTTGCGCTGCGCGTCAACCTCGCTGAGGCTTTCTAGGGAGTTCGCGCCTGAGCGCATCCTGACCGAGCGCGAGCTGCGCCTGGTCGAGCAGATCGAGGCGCGGCCGATTGCGAGCGCCCAGGTCGGCGAGATGCCGGATGGGCGGCCCCGCCTTCACCGTCCGACCTGGCGGTGATCACGGATGAGGGCGTGATCGCGGTCGAGGTCGAGTTGACCCCGAAGGGAGCAAGCCGCCTGGAGACTCTGATCCGCGCCTGGCGGCGAGCGCGCTGGGTGTCGGAGATTCGCTATCTCTGCGAGCCCGGCACGACCATGCGGGGGGTCGAACGCGCCGTGGCGAAGGTTCGGGCTGAGGGCCGGGTACGGATCGCAGTGGCGGTGCCGCGATGAAACGCCAGCGCGAAGACGTTGCGTTTGACGGGACCGGGCGACTGTGGCCGCTGGTCGCTCCCTTCGTCGTCGGGATGGCGCTCGGCCTTCTCCTGCTCGTCACCCTGCGCTTGAACGGGCTGCGCTGGACTTGGGCGCTGCTCGGAGCGCCCCTGGCGTATCTGCTCTGGCTCATCTCGTGGCAGGCCGGGGCCTGCTGCGGGATCGCAGTCGCCACGGCAGCCGGAGGGGGCCTGCATTGGCACCTGAAAGACATCGAGCGCGGCGGCGAGGAGGCGCGAGCCGTACGCGAAGCGGTCGGGCCATTTCACGCCGCCCGCTCGTTGCTAGCCCGTAGGCGGGTCGGCCGACAGCGGGTGAGCCCCGCGAGGAAGGGCGCGCTCGGGCGCAGTCGAGACGACTCTCTCGCCCTCGGACGCACCCGCAAGGGCACGATCTGCCGTGTCCCGCTCGGGCTCTCGCGCGGCGTCCATGCCTTCGTGATCGGGGCCACGGGTGCCGGCAAGACCGTGACCCAGGCCGCCATCGCCCAGGCCCACGTCCTAGCCGGGCAGTCGGTGATCGTGATCGACCCCAAGGGCGACCGCTACCTCTACCGCGTCCTAAGAGAGGCAGCTAGCCAGACGGGGGTGCGCTTCCGGGCATGGTCCCCGACCGCCCCCGCGATCTACAACCCCTTCGCTCGCGGCGGGCCGACCGAGATCACGGACAAGGCGCTGGCGGGGCATCGCTGGACCGAGCCGCACTACGAGTTGGCGACTCAACGCCTTCTGCTGCACGTCCTGGCGACGATGCGGGCGGCGGGGAACTGGCCGCCGACGCTCTCCCAGATCGTCCACCACATGGACGCCGACCGGCTCGACCTGGCGGCGCAGAAGGTTGGAGGCGATCTCGCGGATCGGGTTTCGGCCTACGTCGATGGGCTCTCGGCCCGCGGGCGCGCTGACCTCGGCGGCGGCCGCGACCGCCTCGCGGTCCTCGCGGACGGCGAGCTCGGGCCGAAGCTGGACCCGGCGCTTGGGGAAGGTCCGCAGATCGACTTGGCAGAGGCGCTGCGGGCGCGCGAGGTCGTCTACTTCCATCTCGACGCCGACCGCTTCCCGGCCGCCTCCAAGCTCATGGGGGCGGCGCTGGTCATCGACCTGGTGACGCTGACCGCAGAGATGCAGGGCAGCGACTCGAGCGGACTGCTCGTCATGGACGAGTTCGCGGCGCTCGCCGCAGAGCAGGTGTCCCGCCTGTTCGGTCGGGCGCGCTCGGCTGGACTCAGCGTCCTGCTCGGGACGCAGAGCCTCGCGGATCTGCGTAGTGCTCGACCCGACGATGGCTCGGACACCCTGACCGAGCAGGTGCTGACGAACATCGAGTTCGCCGTCGTCCACCGCGAGGCCGACCCCGACTCGGCTGAGCGGCTCGCTCGCATGGCCGGGACGCGTCCATCCTGGTCGATGACCGAAAAGGTCGGTGACCAACGCGGCTTGCTGGCACCGCGAGAAGGCACGAGGACCCGCGCACGCGAGTTCGTCGTCCTTCCCGATGAGATCAAGCGGCTCGGCACCGGGGAAGCCGTCTTGGTCAACCCCACCGCCGAGACACCGGGACAGATCGTCCGCATCTTCGCGCCAAGGGAATTGGGCGGGCGTGGCTAAGAAGCTCGCGGCCTCAATCCCCAGGATCGCGCTGACCCCTCCGGAGGCAGCGGCCGCAATCGGCGTCGGCCCCGACTTCTTCGACGCCAACGTCGCACCGGAGCTGCGGCTGATCCGGCGAGGGCGCAAGCGACTCGTTCCAGTCAGTGAGCTTGAACGCTGGACGATGGAGAACGCCAGCCGGACCCTTGGAGAGCGTGCATGACCTTCTCCGTGCGCGACGGAGCGCCAAACGCACGAGAGCTGGTGCAACTTCTAGGCTCCCGCCCATGGCCGACGCCAGCAAGCAGAAGATGCGCCGAGATGTGCGCGCGGCCCAAGTCACGTTCGAGCGCGACCTCGACGCGACTCGTGAAGCGCGGAGCAAGGCTTTCTCCAAAGCACATGAGGCAGGACTGTCGCTTCGTGAAATTGGCGATGAGGTCGGCCTACATCACACCCGGGTCCGCCAGATCATCCGGGGCGAGTAGACGTGCCGTTGACTATTTCTCAACGGCGCTGCTAGGCTCGGGGAAACCAAAACGGCGACCCGCCGCGCTTGGGGCGCGAGCGAGCCGCCTGAGACACAGGAGGCATAGCTCCCATGTCCTGTCCCAACCCTACGGATCGTGGCCTGCCCGATCCTTCTTGCCTCGCCGACGCCGACCGCCAAGTCGAGTCCGTCGTCTTGGCGTTCCTGATCGAGCAGCATCCGGTCCAGCTGACGATTCCCGAGGTATCCCTCGCCCTCAACAAGGGACTGACGGACTTCGGCCGCGAGGATGCCGTCGAGCGGGCGATCTACGAACTGGTCGGCGCAGGGCTGCTGCGCTGCCACGGCGGCTCCATTCTGCCGACCCGCGCTGCGCTTTATGGCGCGCACCTGGAAGCGGCCTGATGGCGTCCGAGATCGCGCGCCAGTTCGGCATCAACCTCGGCCGGGCGCGCAAGCGCACCGGACTCTCCCAGGAAGCGCTGGCCGTCCTCGCTTCGCTGCACCGAACCGAGGTCGGGCTGTTGGAACGGGGCGAAAGGTGTCCGCGAATTGATACCACCGTCAAGCTCGCCGCCGCTTTGGAGGTTTCCGTTAACGATCTGGTTGAGGGCATCACCTGGAACCCAGGCAGCGTCCAGCCAGGCGGATTCGGGGTCAGCTCATCTGCTGATCAGGCGGCGCGGGCTGATGGCTGAAGGCATCCGGAAGCGACACTCCAAAGGTTGCAGCGCCTGCCAGGGTGGGCGCTGCAACTGCAGGGCGGGATACGAGGCATGGGTGTTCTCGCCCCGTGACAGCAAGAAGATCCGCAAGACCTTCGCCCGTGAGAGCGAAGCGAAATCATGGCGGGCAGACGCTAAGCGAGCGCTTGATCGAGGAACCCTCCGAGCACCGAAGCCAACCACCGTGCAACAGGCCTGGGAGGCCTGGATCGCGGGGGCAATGTCGGGCACTATCCGCAACCGCTCTGGCGATCCCTTCAAGCCTTCAGCCCTGCGCGCTTATCGGGGAGCCATGGAGAATCGCGTCCTTCCCGAGCTTGGCTCAGTTCGACTTGCGGAGTTGCGCCGTCCCGATATCCAGAATCTGGCCGACACGATGACGGCCAATGGGCTAAGCCCATCTTCCGTGCAGACGACGCTGCTTCCGCTGCGCGCAATCTTCCGCCGTGCGATCAGCCGGGGGGACCTTGTGGTCAATCCGTGCAGCAACTTGGAGCTTCCCGCCGTTCGGGGGCGACGGGAACGCTTCGCATCCCCCAAGGAGGCCGAAGTCCTTATCGCCGCCACGCCGGAGCGTGATCGCGCTGTGTGGGCTACCGCTATGTACGCGGGGCTTCGCTTGGGAGAGCTTCGCGCCCTTCGGGTCGAGGATGTGGACCTCGCCGGAGGCGTGATCCGCGTAGAGCGCGGCTGGGACCCGGTGGAGGGAGAGATCAAACTGAAGTCCCACGCCGGACGACGCAAAGTGCCGATCAGCGCCGTTCTGCGTGACTTCCTGCTCGATCATCTGGCGCGCACCGATCGCGAGGGTTCTGAATTGATCTTCGGGCTAAGGGCCAACGATCCGTTTACCCCCAATCGGGTTCAGGGCCGGGCGGACGACGCATGGAAAGCAGTCAACGACCGCGAGCGCGAGGTTGCCGAGCAAGAGGATCGCGAGCCCGTCCTACTTGAGCGGATCACGCCACACGCCTGCCGCCACACCTTCGCCTCGTTGATGATCGCGGCGGGCGTCAACGCCAAGGCTCTTTCGACCTTCATGGGTCACACCAAGATCGCGATCACGCTGGACCGCTACGGCCATCTGATGCCCGGCTCAGAGGCCGAGGCGGCGGGCCTGCTTGACGCCTACCTGACGGCGCAGCAGAAGGGCCAAGAGGAAGCCGCCCGCGCGGCCGGCGGCGCGCTCACTGGCGCACCGACTGGCGCACCGCTGGCGGCCACTTCCTGAAAACCGCCTGCTAGAGCGGGTTCTTAGAGGATGTAAACGCTGACGAAGACGACGATCCACATCACGTCGACGAAGTGCCAGTAGATACCGGGCACCTCGACGCCGAGATGGTCCTTCGCCTCCGGGCCGAAGTGGCCGCGGAAAGCGCGGATCGAGGCGAAGCTGAGCAGCAGCAGGCCGACGAAGACGTGGGCGCCGTGCAGGCCGGTGAGCCCGTAGAAGATCGAGCCGAAGCCGAAATCCCGGGCGCTGAAGCCGATGTGGACGTACTCGTTGAGCTGGATGAAGAGGAAGGTCGCGCCGAGCAGCCAGGTCAGGACGAGGCCGAGTTTGAGGCCGCGGTGGTCGCCCTTGCGGATCGACTCCAGCGCGTAGTGGATCGTGAAGCTCGAGGAGACGAGGATCGCCGTGTTGACGCCGGCGACGGCGACCGGCAGCTCGAACGGCTCCGGCGGCCAGGAGACCGGGTCGACGACGACGCGGAGGAAGAAGTAGGAGGCGAAGAAGGCCCCGAACAGCATGATCTCGGAGACGATGAAGAGCAGGATCCCCAGCGTCTGGCGGTCGATCCGCGAGCTCTGGTTGGCCTCGGGCGGCCCGTGGTGCTCCTCGTGAGCGTGACCCAGGGCAACGCTTGCGCTCTCCATCAGGACTCCCCTCCCTCGGCGACGGCGGCGGCCACGGCCTCGGCCGGGCGGCCAACCTCGAGGTGTTCGACGGACTTCTCGGTTATCTCGCGCACGCGACCGATCAGGTCATCCTCGAGCCATTGCGACCGCTCGCCCGCGAAGGTCGAGATCAGCACCTCGTCGACGCGGTAGTGCTGGATCGCGTTCTGGACGGCGTGGAAGGGGTCGGGGCTCATCGGCTGACCGGTGGCGTCGACGTCGGCGCGGTAGAGCTCGGCCAGGGTCGAGGCGAGGTCGCGGACGATCTCCGCCTCGGAGACGTCCTCGGCGCGCGGGCAGACGATCGTGTAGCGGTGCGGGTGGCCGGCGGCGCGCTCCTTGAGCCTGTCGACGAGGTCGGGCGCGGCGACCGTCTGGGTGGCGACGACGAGCGTGTGGCTTTTCTCCCAGCTGATCGAGTCGTCCTCGATCCGCACCGGGATGTGGGTCACCTTCACCTCGGGCTCGAAGCGGGCTTCGGCCCAAGCGACGAGGTCCTTGCGGGTGAGGCCGAAGAGGGTCCCGGCCATGCAGGAGAGCAGCACCTCGCCCGGCTCGTGGGCGCGGATCGCGTCGTCGAGCGCGAGTGACGGGTCGTGGTCCATGACCTCGCCGACCGACTCGATCCCGTACTCGGCGAGGATCGACATCGTCACCTCGACCCGGGCGCGGGCCGCGTCGCGCAGCTCCCCGGCCGGGATCAGCTGGCCGACGGCGGGCTGGTTCTGGGGCGCCGCGACGGCGACGAAGGGGACTTCCCCGGCACGCTCGGCGACGGCTTTCAGCAGCTTGCGCCCCCCCGCCACCTCGTTGAGGAAGACGAGCAGGGGCTGACCCTCGGCGCTCACGTCGCGCCCGCCACGGTCGGCTCGGGTTTGCCTTTGGCCGCCTCGGCGTCGTCGCTGGACATGATCGCGTGACGAGCGCCGGGCACGCCGAACTCGTAGGGGCCGCCGACGACCCGCGGGATCTCGTCGAAGTTGAAGATCGGCGGCGGCGAGGAGACCTGCCACTCGATCGTGTTCGCGCGCCAGGGGTTGGCCGCGGCCTTGGGCCCGTACTTCCAGCTGACGACCATGTTGTAGAGGAAGACCAGCTGGGCGGCGCCGAGCAGGAAGGCGCAGATGCTGATCAGCAGGTTCCAGTCGCCGAACTGGGTGGCGTAGTCGGAGACCCGGCGCGGCATCCCGTCCATGCCGACCCAGTGCATCGGCACGAAGGTGCCCCAGGTGCCGACCAGGGTGCCCCAGAAGTGGACGCGACCGAGTTTCTCGTCGTACATCCGGCCCGTCATCTTCGGGAACCAGTGGTAGACGCCGGCGAAGATCGTGAAGACCGAGCCGCCGAAGAGCACGAAGTGGATGTGGGCGACGATGAAGTAGGTGTCGGAGACGTGGATGTCGATCGGCACCATGCCGAGCATCACGCCGCTGATCCCGCCGATCGTGAAGGTGACGATGAAGGCGAGCGCGAACAGCATCGCCGTCGAGTAGGTGTGGATCTTGCCGAAGAACAGGGTCCCCAGCCAGGAGAAGATCTTGATCCCGGTCGGCACGGCAATCAGCAGCGTGGTGATCATCATCGGCACGCGCAGCCAGCTGAACATGCCGGCGACGAACATGTGGTGCGCCCACACCGAGTAGCTGAGGACGACGATCCCGATCAGCGCCAGGGCCATCAGCCGGTACCCGAAGATCGGTTTCCGGGCGTGGGTCGAGATGACCTCGGAGATGATCCCGAAGCCCGGCAGCATCATGATGTAGACGGCCGGGTGGGAGTAGAACCAGAAGATGTGCTGGTAGCTGATCACGTCGCCACCGCCCGCGAACTGGAAGAACTGGGTGCCGAGGGCGCGGTCGAGGAGAACCATGAACTGGACGCCGGCGATGAAGGGGGTCGCGGCGACGACCAGGAGCGAGGTCGAGAGGTTGGCCCAGACCAGCAGCGGCATCCGCCAGAAGGTCATTCCGGGCGCACGCATAGTGATGATCGTCACTAGGAAGTTGAGAGCGGTGGCGATCGAGGACGCGCCGGCGAACTGCACGCCCAAGTTGAAGAACGACTGCCCTAACGGCGCCCCGGTCGAGAGCGGCGCGTAGCCGGTCCAGCCGGCGTCGAAGGCGCCGCCGGGGGCGAGGAAGCTGCCGATGAAGAGCAGCCCGGCGATCGGCAGCAGCCAGAAGCTGAGCGCGTTGAGGCGCGGGAAAGCCATGTCCGGCGCGCCGATCATCAGCGGCAGGACGTAGTTGGCGAGCCCGGCGAAGACCGGGATCACGAAGACGAAGATCATCAGCACGGCGTGCGTGGAGAAGAGGCCGTTGAAGGTCGAGGCGTCGACGATCTGGGCGCCCGGCTGGGCCAGCTCGGCGCGGATCATCATCGCCATCAGGCCGCCGATGAAGAAGAAGATGAAGGTGGTGACGACGTACTGGACGCCGATCACCTTGTGGTCGGTGTTGAACTTGAAGTAGTCCTTCCAGCTCTTCGCCCCGTGCTGCGAGTGGTCCTCGGGGATCGTCGGCGCGCCGACCGCCCAGCGCAGCCAGTAGTCGAAGGCGCCGAAGCCGAGCAGGAAGCCGAGCGGGGCGGTGATCAGCGGCACGACGACGTGCGGGTAGCCGGTCTGCTCGGTCTGCCAGATCTCCAGGCCGGAGATCTCGCGCAGGACGACGACGAGGCCGACGCCGAAGGCAACGCCGAGCACGGCGCCGAGGAAGCCTCGGACCAAGCCCGGTTGCTTGATTGCAGCCACCATCAGATCTTCCCCATTATGCCCCGCCCGACCCTACGGGCAGCGGATTGGTCTCGGTGTCCTGGCGGATCGTCTCCAGATAGGGCTCCGGGATCTCGCGGTCGAGGCCCTCGACCCATTTGCGGAACTCCGCCGGCGGCTCGACCACGACCTTGGCCCGCATCGCGGCGTGGCCGAAGCCGCAGAGCTCGGTACAGATCAGCTGGTAGGTGCCGGGCTTGTCGGGGGTGACGATCGCGGTCGTCGTTATCCCCGGAACCGCGTCTTTCTTGATCCGCCACTCGGGCACCCAGAAGGAGTGGATCACGTCGAGCGCGTGCATCTTGAAGTGAACCTGGCGGCCGAGCGGCACGTGCAGCTCGCCCTCCGAGAAGGCCATCTCCTTGCCCGGGTAGCCGAAGCTCCAGGCGAACTGCTGGGCGAAGGCGTCGATCGTGATCGGCGGCTCGTCGGAGACCTCTTCGATTTCGTTGAGGACCGCCCAGCTGTAGCCGCCGGCGAAGAGGACGATGATCGTCGGGATCAGCGTCCAGGCCACCTCGAGCCGGGTGTTGCCGTGGATCGGCTCGCCGTCGGATTCGTCGCCCGGCTTGGCTTTGAATTTCCACAGGGCGTAGAAGAGCATCACTATCACCAGCGAGAAGACGAAGGCCGAGAGGACGATCATCACGTCGAGCAGCGTGTCGATCTTCGGGGCGGCCGTCGAGGCGCCCTGGCCGTTCCAGTTGATCGGCAGCATCACCGCGGAAATCACGACGGTGAGCACCACAGTGGCGGCGAGCATCTTCGCTATCGGCAGGCGGCCCATCATTGGCGGGGGCGCATTCTATGCATCCGGCAGACGGTCTAGGTCGCCCCGCGAAGCGGCGATCACCCCTCGGGCGACGCCCTCCCAGCTCCAGAGCCGTCGCGCGGTGGCGACGAGCGCCTCGCGGGCGGTCTCGCGCTGGGCCTCCGGCAGCGAGAGCCAGGCGGCGATCCGGGTGGCGATCGCCTCGACCGCGCCCTCGGCGACGGGGAAGGAGACCAGGTCGGCCGCCTCCGCCGGCAGCGCGGCGGCCAGCTGCCGGGAGACCTCGAGCATCCCCGAGTGCCCGGCCGAGACCGGCAGCGCGCCGCAGGCGGCGGCCTCGGCGGCGACCATCCCGAAGGCCTCGGGGAAGGTGCTGGGCATGACCAGGGCCTCGGCTCCGGGCAGCAGTCGGGCGACCTCGTCGTGCTCGAGGCGGCCGATCAGCTCGACCGAGGAGGCGATGCCCCGGGCGGCCTCGGCGTAGCCGGCGGGCGGGTCGGCGAGGAAGGCGGAGAGGATCGGCAGGGGCTTCCGCTCGCCGCCCTCCAGTGCCCAGCCCAACCGGGCCACCTCGCGCGCGTCGTCGAGGTCGCCGCGGTCGAGCGCAGCGAGCAGGCGGCGCAGGCCGTCCTCGTACTCGCCGTAGCCGGCGACCTGCAGGGTCACGCCGGGGTGCCGCTCGCGGACCAGCGGCCAGGCGGCGAGCAGCAGGTCGACGCCCTTGGAGACGATCAGCTTGCCGACGAAGACGACGCGCCGCTCGCGTTTCGCCCCGGGAGAGAACTGCTCCGTGTCGACCCCCGGGGGGCCGAGGCGCGTCTTCCCCGACAGATCGGGGACGGCGGGCAGCGCCGCCCAGAGCGACTCGGCCGTGTGGCGGGAGCCGACGAGGACGCCGTTGGCGGCGCGCATCCCCTCTTCCGCATAGGGCAGGAAGCGCCGCGGGTGCGGTTTGACCGTGTACTCGAGGGCCGAGCCGTGGATCTTGGCGGCGAAACCGCCGATCCCGGCCCGGGCGAGGACCAGCGGGCCCATCACCAGGTGGCCGCCGAGGGCGGCGTCGACCCCGCCCGCCGCCTCCGCCACCGCGCGCACCGCCTCGACGTTGGCCTCGACGTAGCGGTCGAGCTCGGCGTCGCTCATCTCCGGGTAGGCCTTGACCTCGAAGCCCTCGTAGGGGTCTTTGACGTAGACCGGCAGCAGGCCGTGGATGTCGGGGTTGTGGATCTCGACCCCCTCGAGGCGAATCTCGCGCTCCTGGCAGAGCAGGTGGACCTCGTGGCCGAGGCGGACCAGGGCCTGGGCCAGGTTGGCCGTGTAGATGTTGCTGCCCGTGCCGCGCAGCATGTAGCCGTGGAACAAAAGGACCCTCAACCGCCGCCTCCTCCGCTTCGCGTCCGGGGGCGGCGGCAATCGCCATATCGGCGCCGCTCGCAGAGAGTCAGATTTCGATGCTCGCTAATCAGAAGCTCGGAACGTTATTGTCCCGGCCGTGAACGAGAAGCAGCTCTACAGGATGCGGGCGCCGGCCTCTGGCCGTGAGGCGCTGGCCCACACCGAGCCGGGCTCGGTCTACACCGACCGCGAGACCGGCGAGGAGATGGAGCCGGTGGCGATGGTCCTGCCGCTCGCCCCCTCGGCCTCGGCCCTCCTCCGCACCCCCGAGAACCTGCGTGCCTGCCGCCGCTGCGACCAGCTGATCGGCCTCGACGTCAGCGACTGCCCCTACTGCGGGCTGCGCCAAGCGGCTCTCTAGAGCGAGCGCTCTGACTCACGGGCGCGCCTGCGCCGGATCCAGACACAGGGCCAGAGGAAGCGACCGGCCCACTTCAAGCCGCTGTCGAGGGTAGTCAAGAGGCGCCCGCGCATCTCGTTCTTGGCGGCCGGCGGCGCCCCGCCGGCGTCGATCGCGGCTTTGCGCAGCATTGCGCGGAGGACGAACGCCGACCTTGCTTTGAGGTTCTCGATGCGCTTTGGGGACAGCTTCGAGATGTCCTCTTCACCCTTCGCCTGGCGATCGAGATAGGTGCGCCAACCGACCTGCGGATCCGCCAGCGCCTCCTTCCGCTCGACGCTGAGGATCTCGCGATGGACCGCCTCCAGCACCGACTCGCGTACCGCCTCCGAGGACTCGGCCATGATCGCGTCGACCAGGATCTCAGCCGCGTCGAGGCGGCCCCAGAGCAGATCGTTCTCGCGCCAGCCCTGATCGAGGAAGCCGCCGAAGTGGCCGGCCGTGTCGCCGGCCAGCTTCCTCGCCGCCGCCACCCCCGTGCTCGTCGCCGCGAGGGGGCTGATCTGGGCGTGCTCGACGAGGTCACGGTGGCGGAGGCCGCCGCCGGCTTCGATCGGCAGCAGCCGGAAGTCACGGAAGGCGAACCCGTGGAACACGCTCTCGAGCCGCACCTCGAAGGCCTCCCCGCCATCCTCCTCGGTCTCGCCGGGACGGGTGAGCATGAGCAGGATGTCCTCGACCACGGCCGCCACCCGCGAGGCGACCTCGCCGCGGACGCCGGTGAAGCGCTCCAGCGCCTCGCCGGTCCGCCTTCTGGCGATCCCGGCCAGACGCTCGGAGTCGCCCCCCACCCCGCCCTCCTCGGGCCCGATGGGCTCGCTCGCGAAGCTCTCCCAGAGGGAGCCACGGATCAGGTCGAACGCGTCCCATAGGTCAGCCCGCAGGGAGCTCAGCCGCTCCGACTCCGGCGCTCCGCCCGCCCGCCGATCGAGCGCGGTGACCGCCAGGCCGAGCAGCTTGATCAGGTAGTAGACGCGGCGCAGCTCGAAGGCGAGATCGGGGCGCTCGTGCCACGCCTCCGCCAACCAGCCGCTGTCCAGCAGGGCGCCGTAGGACCCGTTGACGAACGCACGCCGGACCGCGACGGGGTCGAAGGGGCTGGGCCGGGTCGACCAGGCAGCCCGCATCAGCCAGCCCGCGATCTCCTCGGCAAACGCCCGGGCGCGAAGGCGCTGATAGGAAACGGGCAGGCTCTCGAGGGGCGGCCAATCGCGCTCGCTCATCTCGTACTCCAGATCGGCGACCAGATCGGCAACCCGGCGCACCGACTCGTTGTGCTCTTCGAGCTCCTTGAGGTCGCCGGCGATGCTCTGGTAGCGGGGGATCTGGGCGACGGCGCTCAGCGCGATCTGGTCGAAGGCCGGCTTCGGCCCCGGCGCGGGCGACCGCGCGACCGGCTTCGGGTCGGGATCGACGCTGAGCAGCAGGCGCCGCACCGGGCGGTCTGAGGAACGGGTGAAGATCGTCTCCAGCGCCTCGGTGAACGGCTTGTTGTTGAGGATGCCCCCGTCGGCGAACCACGCTTGCGGTTCGTCGTGGGACTCGAAGACGCCATCCGCCGCGTCGATCTCGACCGGCTCGAAGGCGACCGGGAAGGCGCTGGTCGCGCGCGACAGCTTGACCAGGTGCGCGTTCGACCTCGAGGCCGCATCGGCCCCACGCGGCCGGGCGAAGTCGTCCCGCCCGTCGTTCGGCCGTCGTTTCAGCTGGAACACGAAGCGGTGCTTGAGGGTCTCGATCTCGGCATCCAGGGAGTCCTTGAAGCGGCGCATGTCGCCGCGCAGGTGGGTCGCCGAGACGAACAGGTCGAGGGCTCCTTCCGCCGGCGGGCCGGCGGGCTCGCCGAGCTTCCGGAACCCATCCTCGAGCTGCTCCCGCATCACCTCCGTGCTCAGCAGCGACTCGGGGGCAGCCTCGTCGACCGAGCGCAGGAGCTTGCCGATGTCGCCCTCCTCGATCCAGAGCTCCCTGACCGCCTCGACGTCGCCGCCGCTCGCCAGCGCCTTCGCCAGCAGGATGCCGTTGATTCCCCCGGCCGAGGTGCCCGAGACGATGTCGACGCTCGCCCGCGAGAGATCGCCCTCGTCCAGGGCGCTGACGTAGGCGGCGGAGACGGGCTTCCCCGGGTCCCCCTCCAGCTTCCCCTCGTACTTGGCCGAGGCCCGCAGCAGGCGCTGCACCTCGACTACGACGCCGTAGATGTAGACGGCGAGCGAGACGCCGCCGTAGAGCACGAGCCCGAGCCGCAGCTCCGGCTTGTCGCCGCCCCCCATGCGGCAATACTAAGCACCTCTTGCGTGATCAGTTGTTTTTTACGGCGCTTTGACGACGGTCGCCGTGTAGAGCAGGCGGGCGTTGCTGTAGTAGCAGCCGTAGGTCTTGATTTTGCCGACGCCCTGCTGCGGGTTGCCGTTCTGGATGTCTTCTTTCGAGGAGCACTGGCCGGGCAGGCGGCTGCCGCGCCAGGTGTTGTCGTCTTCGACGTTGAAGGCGAACATCGGCGCCCAGGTCGGCACGGTGAGGGCGACCACCTGGCCCTGGAGCACGTTCAGCGGGTGCTCGAGGGTGAAGATCGGGCTGGTCCCGAAGTAGGGGTTGAGCACCTGCAGCGGGCTCTGGCGGACCAGCGTGAAGCGCGGCGGTTTCGAGCCTTCGACCGGGCGCAGGACGCCGATCCGGGCCTGCGACGGCTGGCCGAGGAATTCGTTGAAGAAGCCGACCTCGTTGGTCGTTTTGTCGGTCTCCTGGCGCGAGGGGCGCGCGAGGGTGATCGACCAGGCGACGATCTTGCCGTCGAACGGCACCTCGTAGGGGCGCGGGACGCCGCCCGCGATCACCTGGTAGCCGGTCACGTGACCCTCGACCCGGCAGGGGATGACCTCGACGTTGTTGACGATTTTGCCCGGGCAGGAGGCGGGCGGCGCCTCGTCGGTGCGGCCGAGGACGACGACCCGGGCCGGTGCCGAGTCGGCGGCGCCGGGCCAGACGGCGGCGATCAGGCCGGCAAGGGCGCAGGCCAAGCCGAGCGCGATCAACGCGCGGGACCTGCCTGCTCGGATTTCGCTCGCTGAGGTCATGTCTGGCTGCAAACCCCCTCGCGGGGGCAGGGTTGCGCCTCGATTCTGCAGTTCGCCGCGCGCGGACGGCCTCCTCCGGGGCCGGCTGCACGATCGCGTCCAGGTAGGGTTGCCTGCCGAGATGGATGGTTCGGCCAATCAGGACGATTTCATCCCCGCCGGCCTCGCCTCGCTCGGCATCGAGGCCGACGAAGTCGACCTCGCCGTGATGGCGGCCGTGCACGGGATGTTCTGGCCGGCGATCCTCGCCCTCCTAGACCTCGACACCCGCGACGTCGTGCCCGAGCGCTACCCCGACCTCTCCCGCGCCCCGGCATGAGCCGGCTCGACCTCGGCCTCGGCGCGCAGGCAGCGGCGATCGCCGCCGGCGAGCTCGATCCCGGCGAGCTGCTGGAGGCGACCCTGGCCCGGATCGAGCAGCGCAACCCCGACCTCAACGCCGTCGTCGAGACCTTCCCGGGGCGCTCGCGCGAGATGCTCGCCGCTGCCCCCGAGGGGCCGCTGCGCGGCGTCCCGGTCGTGATCAAGGACGAGTGGCCGCTGCCCTGGCGCGCCCAGCGCTTCGGCGCCGCCCAGCTGCTCGTCCCCACCGAGCCTGCCGAGTCCGGCCCCTACCGGGCGCTGCGCGACGCCGGCGCCGTCGTCGTCGGGATCGGCAACATGCACGAGCTCGGCGCCGGCAGCACCGGCAACGTCTCGGTCTACGGCGCCGCCCGCAACCCGTGGGACACCGCGCGCTGCCCCGGCGGCTCCTCCAGCGGCCCGGCCGCGGCGGTAGCCGGACGCCTGGTCGCCGGCTCGGTCGGCGCCGACGGCCTCGGCTCGGTCCGCTTCCCGGCCGCCTACTGCGGCCTGACCGGGCTCAAGCCGACCTTCGGCCGCGCGGCGATGGACGGCCACCACATGGCCCCGGTGACGACCCTGATCGTCTCCGGCCCACTCTGCGCCGACGCCGCCGATGCCCGCCTGCTGAGCTCGGTGCTGTTCGGCGAGCCGCTTGCCGCCTCGCAGGCCTCCGGGCTGCGGATCGGCGTCGTCCGCGACGCGGTCTCCGAGGACGTCACGGCCGAGGCGCGCGAGGCCTGCGAGGCGGCGATCGAGGGGCTGCGGGCGGAGACCAGCGGCGAGGTCGTCGAGGTCGAGCTGCCGGACCTGCAAGCGGCCACCCTGGCGGCGATCCTGATCATCAACGGCGAGAGCATGAACGGGGTGCCGCCGCGGGCGCTCAACGACCTCAACCCCGAGCTCAGCCCGATCGCCCGCGGCACGCTCAAGTACAGGGCGCTGCTGCCAACCGCCGCGACCGTCCAGGCGCAGCGGGTGCGGACGCTGATGCGGCGGCGCCTCGCGGCGCTCTTCGAGCAGGTCGACGTGCTCGCCTGGCCGACGATCCCGGCCCCGGCCCCGCCGCTCGACTCGCCGATGGTCGAGCTGCCCTCCGGCGCGCTCAGCGCCGACGAGGCCAACGTGCGCGGCGCCGCGCTCGCCAACCTGACGGGGGCGCCGGCGATCAGCGTCCCGGTCGGGCTCAGCGCCGAGGGCCTGCCGCTGGCCCTGCAGCTGCAGGGCGCCTGGGGCGCCGACGAGCTGCTGCTCGACGCGGCCGAGGCGCTGGAGCGCGCCAACGGCCGCCGCTGGGTCGAGGCCCGCCCGCCCCTGGCTGCATGACCCCCCGCCGACGGGCCTCTAGCGCGTCTATATCCGACGTTTCAGGCCCATCGGCGGTAGAGATCGCCGAGCGGGTCCTGCGCGGGAGCTGGGTCGAGGGGGAGCGCGCGGGGACGCCGTTCGCCTACACCCGTCCAAGCCCCACGCGCTACCCGTGGCAGTGGTACTGGGACTCGTGCTTCGCGGCGATCGTCTGGCGCCGTTTCGACCCCGCTCGCGCCCGGCGCGAGCTCGAGAGCCTGCTGGCGGCGCAGCGAGCGGACGGCTTCATCGGCCACACGATCTTCTGGGAGCGACCGGTCAGCTGGGACCGCTACCCCTTCTACAACGTGCTCTCGCGGCACTCCCCGCAGACCGAGTCGATCCAGCCGCCGCTGCTGGCCTGGGCCTGGCGAATCGCCGTCGGCGACCCGGCCGAGGAGCCGCGGATCGCCGCCCAGGCGAATTGGCTGCTGCGCGAGCGCGACCTCGAGGGCGACGGCCTGCTCTGGATCGTGCAGCCGGACGAGTCGGGGCTCGACGCCTCGCCCAAGTTCGATCCGGTCTGGGGGCGGCGTGCGACCGGCCGGATCGGCTTCCCCTGCCTGGTGCGGCGCAACCGCCGGCTCGGCTACGACGCGCGGCGCGTGCGCGACCGCGGCGGCCCGGTCCTCTGCGAGGTCCTGGTCAACACGCTCTGGTCGCTCTCGCTGCAGGCCCTTGGCCGGCCCTCGGCGACCCCCGCCCTGGTCGAGCGGCTCTGGGACGAGCGCCGCGGCCTCTTCCTCGACGAGGCGCAGCCCGGCGGCCTACGCCCGGGGGTCGTCACCTGGGCGGCGCTGGCACCGCTCGCCCTGCCCGACCTGCCGGAGGCGATCGGCCGCCGCCTGGTCGAGGAGCACCTGCTGAGCGAGCACCAGTTCCTAACCCCGATCGCGCCGCCCTCGGTCGCGGTCTGCGAGCCCAGCTACGAGCCGGGAGGCGGCCGCGGCCCGGTGCGGCGCTACTGGCGCGGCCCGACCTGGATCAACTCCGGCTGGCTGCTCTGGCTCGGCCTGCGCCGGCTCGGCTACCACCAGGAGGCGGAGCGGATGGCCCGCGGCCTGATCGCCACCGTCGAGCGCGAAGGCCTGCGCGAGTACTACGACCCGCGCACCGGCAAAGGCTTAGGGGCGAAGGACTTCGCCTGGTCGGCCCTGATCGCCGAGCTGGCGGATCCTCAATAGCGGCTATTTGTAGCGGTAGGTGATGCGACCGCGGTCTAGGTCGTACGGGGACAACTCGATCTTGACCCGGTCGCCAGGCAGGATGCGGATGTAGTGGCGACGCATCTTGCCGGAGATATGTCCGAGCACCTCGTGGTCGTTGTCGAGTTTGACTCGGAACATCGTGTTGGGGAGGGCCTCGGTGATCTCGCCCTCCATCTCGATCTTCTCCTCTTTACCCATGCGCGGCCAGCGTACCCGAACGCGGCTCAACCGCGCACCCGGCGGGCGCGGGCGAGGGCCTGCTCGCGATCCTCGACCTCGCCCGCGTACTGGGCCGCCTCGAGCTCGGCAAGCAGGTCGCCGAGCTCCGGGCCGGGCTCGATCCCGAGCTCGGCGGCGAGCTCGTCGCCGCGCAGCAGCGGCTCGGGCGGCCCGTCGCGGCGCCAGTCGAGCGCCGCTCCCAGCATCTCGCGGGCGAGGGTGAGGTGGGCCTCGATCGCCTCGTCGGTCGCGAACGGGCCGCTGCCGCGGGCGGAGAGGCGGTCGGCGACGGTGAGCAGGGTGACGTCGGCGGCGACCGGCTCGGTCGCCCGCAGGTACTCGTGGACGCGGCGCGGTGGCAGCGGCGCCTCGTGGACGAGGAAGCCGAGCCGCAAATGGTGCAGGGTGAGCGCCTGCAGGTGGGTGCTGAGCCGGCGGCTGGCGCGCAGGCGGCGGCAGATCGACCCGACGATCTCGGCCCCGTCGCGGTCGTGGCCGATGAAGGTGACGTAGCCGTCGCGTTCGCCCCGCGTCGCCGGCTTGCCGATGTCGTGCAGGAGGGCGCCGAAGCGCAGCGCCGTGCCGCGGCTGATCTCGTCGGCGAGCGGCTCGGCGAGCAGCGCCCCGACCTCGGCCGCGCGCTCGCCGGCGAAGCGCTCGAGGTCGTCCTCGACCGCCAGCGTCTGCTCGAGCACGGCGAGGGTGTGGCCGAGCACGTCGAGGTGGTGGTTGGGGCCCTGCTCGACCCCGCGCAGGTCCTCGACCTCGGGCAGCACGGCGGCGGTCAGGGCGAGCTCGTCGAGCAGGGCGAGGCCGCGCAGCGGGTCGGGGCCGCCGAGCAGGCGGCGCAGCTCGGCAAGCTGGCGCTCGCCGGCCGCCTCCGCGGCGCGCGCCGCTTCGGCGCGAGCGAGGGCGACGGTCTCGGCGTCGACCTCGAGGCCCAGCTCGGAGGCGATCCGGGCGGCGCGCAGAAGGCGCAGCGGGTCGGCGGCGAAGCTGTCCGCGGCGACCACCCGCAGCAGGCGCCGCTCGAGGTCGGCGAGGCCGCCGTGGGGGTCGATCGGCTCGCCGCCGGCGAGCGGCACCGCGACGGCGCCGAGGGTGAAGTCGCGGGCGCCGAGGTCGGCCTCGATCGTCTCGCCGCGCAGCGCCGCGGCGTCGACCTGCCAGGAGCGGTCGGCGGCAACCGCGCGCCAGGTCGCGAACTCGGCCGAGAGCTCGAAGGCGTGGCCCTGGCCCGCGCGGGCGATCTCCTTCGCCGCCACCGCCGGGTCACCACCGACGGCGAGGTCGAGATCGGCGACCGGGGCGCCGAGCACGGCGTCGCGCACTGCGCCGCCGACGATCCAGGCCGGCGGCCCGTCCGCCAGCGCCCGCCGTGCGAGGGCGACGACCGGCGCGGCGTCGAGTCGCTCGGCGAGCGTCACCCCTCCACCCTGGGGACCCGGGCCGAGACCCCGCAGGAGATCTCGTAGTTGATCGTGCCCAGCCGCCTGGCGAGATCCTCGGCGAGGATCGTCTCCTCGCCCTGGGAGCCGATCAGGACCGCCTCATCGCCCGGCTCGACCTCGGCCCCCGGACCGAGCTCGACCGTCACGTTGTCCATCGAGACCGTGCCGACCAGCGGGAAGCGGCGCCCGCGGATCAGCACCTCGGCGTTGTTGGAGAGGCCGCGGCGCAGGCCGTCGCCGTAGCCGATCGGCAGCACGCCGACGCGGGTCTCGCGCTCGGCCCGCCAGGTCCGCCCGTAGCCGACGCTGTCGCCGGGCGCGAAGACCTTCACGTCGGCGACGTAGGAGCGCAGCGAGAGCGCCGGGCGCAGGCCGTGCTCGGCCGGATCGCGGTGGAAGGGGTCGAGGCCGTAAACGGCGATGCCGCAGCGCGCCATGTCGAAGTGGGCACGACGATCGCGGAAGACCGCGGCGCTGTTGGCGGCGTGGACGGTGAGGCCGGGGAACTCGTCCTTGGCCGCCGCGGCGAGAGAGGAGAAGCGCTCCAGCTGCTCGTCGAAGAATCGCGAGTCGGCTTCGTCGGCGGTCGCGAAGTGGGTACAGACGCCGACCGGCTCCAGGTCGGAGCTCTCGGCGCAAGCTCGCAGCAGGGCCAGAACCTCGTCGCGGTCGCGGTTGCCGAGCCGCCCCATGCCGCTGTCGTACTTGACGTGGACACGAGCCGGACGCCCGTGGGCGCGCGCTCGCGCGGCGAGGAGGTCGAGGAAGCCGCGGCGCCAGACGGAGATCTCCGAGCCCGCCTCCAGCGCCGTGTCCAGCTCCTCGGGGGTCAGCGCCCCCATCGTCAGCAGGGGGACGTGGGCGAAGCGGCGGCCGAGCCGCTCCGCCTCGCCGGCGGTGGCGACCGCGAGCCTCGTCGCGCCGCCGGCCAGCGCCGCCTCGGCGCAGGCGACGTCGCCGTGGCCGTAGCCGTCGGCCTTGACCACCGCACAGAGCTCGGCCTCACCCAGCTCCTCCACCAGCCGCGCGCAGTTGCCGCGCACCGCCGCAAGATCGATCCGGGCGACCGCCCGCGTCACGTCAGTCCTCGACGAGCGCCGCGAGTGCGTCGGCCCTGGTGACGATTCCGAGCAGGCGACCCTCGTCGTCGACCACCGGCAGGTGGTTGTGGTGGCTCTCGGCGATCCTCCGCGCCACCGTCTCGGCGCTGGAGTAGTCGTTGACGACGACCGGGTCGGCGGTCATCAGCTCCGAGACCTTGGTCGCGAACGCCTTGTCGAGGCGCTCCTCGAAGCCCTTCATCGAGCCGACGAAGACGATGCCGCCCATGATGTTGAGGTAATGCGGCAGGTGGAGGTCCGCCTCCTCGTCGCCGAGGACGAGGTCGGACTCGCTGACGATGCCGACCACGCGGCGGTCGTCGTCGACGACGGGGATCGCGCCCTTGTCGGTCTTCGCAAGTAGCTCGATCGCGCTGCGCGCGTCGACCTCGGGCGAAACGGTGGGCACGGAGCTGTCCATGATCTCGGCGGCCGTTTTCATCGTTGGCGAGATTATTCGACGGGGATGTCGGGACGCAGGCCCAACGGGATCGAGGCGATCACGTCGGTGGCGATCACCGACTCGGCGGCGCCGATCCGAGCCGCGGCGTCGCGGCCGGCGCGGGCGTGGGCGATGACCGCGGCGCAGGCGGCGGCGAAGGGGTCGAGGCCGCGGGCGAGCAGCGCCGCGGTGATGCCGGAGAGGACGTCGCCGGTGCCGGCGGTGGCGAGCGCCGGCGCCGAGAGGGCGTTGACCGCGACCCGCTCGCCGTCGGTGACGACCGTGTCGTCGCCCTTGAGGACGACGACGGCATCGGCGGAGCGGGCCGCCTCGCGGGCGCAGGCGAGGCGCTGGGCGGAGACCTCCTCCGAGGAGCGACCGAGCAGGCGACCGAGCTCGCCGGCGTGTGGGGTGAGTACGGTCGGCGCCCGGCGCGCGGCGATCCGGCCGATCTCCCCGGCGAAGGCGTTGAGGCCGTCGGCGTCGAGGACAAGCGGCGCCTCGATCGCGCCGAGCACTTCACGCGCCAGCTCGACCGAGCCGGGGTCGCGCCCGAGCCCGGGCCCGAAGACGGCGGCTGCGGCGCGCTCGAAGGCGCGCAGCAGCGCCTTCGCCGAGCCCGGCGCCAGGCAGCCGTCGCCTCCCGGGCAGCCGGCCGACATCACCTCCGGCTGGCCCGCCTCGAAGATCGGCTCGAGGTCGGCGGGCACCGCCACGGTCGCGTAGCCAGCGCCGGCCCGGATCGCCGCCAGCGAGGACATCTGCACCGCCCCGGTCAGCCCGCGCGAGCCGCCTGCGATCGTCACCTGGCCGGAGCTGAACTTGGTCGAGCGCGCGCCGCGCCGCGGCGCCAGCTCCAGCACCGAGGCGTCGATCGCCCCGGCCACGGGCGCGGCCGGGGCACCATCCGGGATCCCGATCGGCACGACCCGCAGCTCCCCCGTCTGCCACTTGCCCGGCGCGACCAGGTGGCCGAGCTTGGCGGCGTGGAAGCTGACCGTGAGGTCGGCCGCGACCGCCGCGCCGGCGACCTCGCCAGTGGCGGCGTCGACCCCGGAGGCGACGTCGCAGGCGACGACCGGGCCGTCGCAGGCGCCGATCGCCTCGATCGCGGCCAGCGCCCCCCCGCGCGGCGCGCCGGCAAAGCCGGTGCCGAAGATCGCGTCGACGACGGCAGCGGAGCCGGCGAGGCGGGGCGCCAGGTCACCGGCGACCTCCTCGGCCGTGGTGCGCTCCAGGTTGGCGGCGGCGTCACCGCTCAGCTCGGCCGCGGGCCAGAGCAGCAGCGCCTCGACCTCGAAGCCGGCCTCGGCCAGGTAGCGGGCGGCCACCAGCCCGTCGCCGCCGTTGTTCCCCTTGCCGCAGAGGACCCGCACCGGCCCCCGCGGTGCCAGCTCGCCGACCGCCTCGGCCACGGCCCGCCCGGCCGCCTCCATCAGCTCCAGCGAGGGCACCCCCACCTCCTCGATCGCCCAGCGATCCACCGCCCGCATTCCCTCGGCGTCGTAAAGCGGTCTGAGCCAGGGCTCCATGGTCAGGCGGCGCCGGTCACCGCCACCGCCGCCGCGTAGTCGCGCGAGTGGGTCAGCGAGACCTCGACCGGGCGGCCGGCGGCGGCCTCGGCGGCGCGGCCGCTGAGGCGCACGGTCGGCGGCTCGCCGGCGACGACCTCGATCTCGCGCAGGCCGAAGCCGCCTGGGGTGCCGAGCGCCTTCAGCACCGCCTCCTTGGCGGCGAAGCGGGCGGCGAGGTGGCGCGCCGGGCGGGCGCGGGCGGCGGCGTACTCGCGCTCCGCAGCGGTGAAGACGCGCTCGGCGAGGCGCGGGTGGCGCTCCAGGGCGCGCTCCATGCGGTCGATCTCGAGCAGGTCGATGCCGACGCCGGTGGCGCTCACTCGACCGTGACCGTCTTCGCCAGGTTGCGCGGCTGGTCGACGTTGAGGCCGGCGGCCTTGCCGATCTCGTAGGCGAGCAGCTGCAGGGGCAGGATCGCCAGGATCGGCTGCAGGATCCAGTCACTGGCGGCGACCTCGATCGTCTCCTCGGCGACCCCGGAGACCCTCTCGTCGCCGGCGGTGGCGATCGCGATCGTCTCCGCGCCCCGGGCCCGCACCTCTTCGACGTTGGAGAGGACCTTGGTGAGGACCGGGCTCTCGGTCGCGACGCAGACCACCGGCGTCGACTCGTCGAGCAGGGCGATCGGCCCGTGCTTCATCTCCCCCGCCGCGTAGGCGTCGGTCGGGATGTATGAGATCTCCTTCAGCTTCAACGCCCCCTCGAGGCAGATCGGCAGCCCGATGTGGCGCCCCAGGTAGAGGAAGAAGCGCTGGTCGGCATGGGCAGCGGCGACCGCCCGCACCTGCTCCTCGCAGCCGGCCAGGGTCGTTTCGATCTTCGAGGGGATCGACTTCAGGTCGGCGACCAGCTCGGCGAGGCGCTCGGGCGGGAGCGTCCCGCGCAGCTCCGCCAGCCGCAGCCCGAGCAGGTACATCGCCGCCACCTGGGCGACGAAGGTCTTGGTCGCCGGGACGCTGATCTCGATCCCGGCGCGGGTGTAGAGGACGGCGTGGGCGTCGCGGGTGGCTTGGCTGCCCATGATGTTGGTTACCGCCAGCACCGTGGCGCCGCGCTCGCGAGCCAGCCGCATCGCCGCCAACGTGTCCGCCGTCTCCCCGGACTGGGTGATCCCCACCACCAGGTCGCCCTCGCCGACCACCGGGTTGCGGTAGCGGTACTCGGAGGCGATGTCCATCTCGACCGGCACCCGCGCCCACTCCTCGATCGCGTAACGGCCGACCAGGCCGGCGTGGTAGGAGGTGCCGCAGGCGACGATCACGATCCGCTTCACGTCGCGCAGCAGGGCGTCATCGAGCTCGACGTCGGCGAGGTCGACGCCGTCGTCGCCGGGCAGGCGGTCGGCGATCGTTTCGGCGACGGCGTCGGCCTGTTCGTGGATCTCCTTGAGCAGGAAGCTCTCGTAGCCGCCCTTCTCGGCGGCGGCCTCGTCCCAGGTGATCTCTTCCGCCGCGCGCTCGATCGGGTTGCCGGCGACGTCTGTGATGCTGATCCCGGCGGCGTCGATGGTGACGACCTCGTCGTTCTCGATCGCCACCGCGCGGCGGGTCTCGGCGAGGAAGGCGGGGATCGCCGAGGCGAGGAAGCTCTCCCCCTCGCCGATCCCGGCGACCAGCGGGCACTCCTTGCGCGCCCCGACCAGCAGCTCGGGGCGGTCGACGTGCATGGCGACGAAGGCGTAGTGGCCGCGCAGCTCGGCGAAGGCGGCGCGGACGGCCGCCGCCAAGTCGCCGTCGTAGCGACTGGCGATCAGGTGGGCGACCACCTCGGCGTCGGTTTCCGAGCTGAACTCCTGCCCCTCGGACTCGAGCCGGGCACGCAGCTTGGCGTGGTTCTCGATGATCCCGTTGAGGACGATGTGGATGCGATTGGAGGTGTCGCTGTGCGGGTGGGCGTTCTCCTCGGTGACCCGTCCGTGAGTCGCCCAGCGGGTGTGGGCGACGCCGGTCGTCGCCGGCTCCGCAGCGGCGGCGACGCCGCCGCCGCTCGCCTCGCGCTCCATCGCCGCACGCAGGTTGGCGAGGTTGCCGACCGCGCGCACGCTGTCGACCCGGCCGTCCTCGATCACCGAGACGCCGGCCGAGTCATAGCCGCGGTACTCGAGCTTCTCGAGGCCGGCGACCAGGATGTCGCGGCAGGGCCGCGCGCCGACGTATCCGACGATTCCGCACATGAGAGGCCGTTAAGGGTAGACGGCGGGCTGGGTCAAGCCAGCTCGCGCTCGACCAGCTCGGCAAGGCGCTTGCAGACCGCCTCCGCCTCCTCGGCAGTGGGCGCCTCGGCCATCACCCGGACCAGCGGCTCGGTGCCGGAAGGGCGCAGGAGCACGCGGCCGCGTCCCTCCAGCTCGGCAGACTCGCGCTCGACCGCCTCCCAGACGGCGGTCGCGCCGGCGATCGCCTCGCGGTCGGCGACCCTGACGTTGACCAGTGTCTGGGGCAGCTTCTCCATCGCCCCGGCTGCGGCCAGCTCGCCGCCGCCGAGCTCGCGCATCGTCATCAACGCCGCGACGATCCCGTCGCCGGTGGCGACGAAGCCGGTGTCGATGATGTGGCCGGACTGCTCACCGCCGAGCGCCCACCGGCGCTCGTGCAGCTCGTCGAGCACGTAGCGGTCGCCGACCTTGGTCACCGCGACCTCGACCCCCGCCTCCCCCATCGCCCGGTGGAAGCCGTAGTTGCTCATCACGGTGACGACCACGCCGCCGCCGAGCTCTCCCCGCGCCGCCATGCCGCGGGCCAGCAGGGCGATCAGCTCATCGCCGTCGTGGATGCGCCCGTTGCCGTCGACGGCCAGCACCCGGTCGCCGTCGCCGTCGAAGGCGAACCCGATCGTGGCCTCGGAGGCGGCGACGTGCGCGGCCAGGGTGTCGAGGTGGGTCGAGCCGCAGCCGTCGTTGATGTTGCGGCCGTCGGGCTCGACCGCGATCGCCTCGACCTCGGCGCCGAGCCGTTCGAAGATCGCCGGCGCGACCCGGTGGGTGGCGCCGTTGGCGCAGTCGAGCGCGACCTTGAGGCCGGAGAGGTCGAGCGGGAAGGCGGACTGCAGGGCGCGCAGGTAGTCCTCCGCCCCGCCGTCGAGCTCGCGCAGGCGGCCGACCTCCACGTTCTCCGGTGAGTTCGCACTTGTTTCCGCTATGCGGTCATAAACGCGAACTCGCGCCTCGATCTCGGCCTCGGCGGAGTCGTCGAGCTTGGTCCCGGTGGCGCTGAAGAACTTGATCCCGTTGTCGCGGTACGGGTTGTGGGAGGCGGAGACGACGACGCCGAGGTCGAGCCCCAGCTTGCGGGTAAGGATCGCCGCGGCGGGGGTCGGCAGCACGCCACCGAGCAGCGCTTCGCCGCCGGCGGCGGCGATCCCGGCCGCCAGCGCCGCTTCCAGCATCGGGCCCGACTCGCGCGTGTCGCGCACGATCAAGACCTGCGGGCGCTCCGCGTCCAGCGAGGTGGTCGCCGCCCGGCCCAGGGCAAGGGCCAGCTCGGCGCTGAGGAAGGTCCCGGCCTCCCCCCGGACCCCGTCGGTTCCGAAGAGCTTGCGCCCCGGCGTCAAACCCGCCTCGTCAGCGCTTCGAGAACTGCGGCCGCTTACGGGCCTTCTTCAAGCCCGCCTTGCGCCGCTCCTTGACGCGCGCATCGCGGGTCAGGAAGCCGCGCCGCTTGAGCTCGCCGCGCAGCTCCGGGTCGATCTCGATCAGCGCCCGGGCAATGCCGTGGCGGACCGCGCTGGCCTGGCCGCTGACGCCGCCGCCGTGGACCCGGACACGAACGTCGACGTTGCTCTCGTAGCCGGTCAGGGTGAGCGGCTGGCGGGCCGTCGTCTGGTGCAGGGGACGGGGGAAGAACTCCTCCAGCGGGCGGCCATTGACGACGAAGTTGCCGCCGCCGGGCAGCAGGGTGACCCGGGCGATCGCGTGCTTGCGTTTGCCGGTGGCGAGGAAGCGCGAGTCGCCCTCCAGCTTGGCCGGGGCGCGGCTGGCGCCCTCAACCGGCTCGGCGTCGGCGGCGAGCTGCGCCTCGCGGCGCGCCTTCTCCTCCGCCTCGGCCTCGCGTCGGGCCCGCTCCTCGGCGCTCAGCGGCCGCTCCTCGGGCTCGAGCGAGATCGGCTCCAGGTCGGCGCCCGGGATGACGTCCTTCTTCTTCTCCTCGGCGGCCTGGGGCTGCTCCTCGGCCTGGGGCTCCTCCTCGGCCTGGGGCTGCTCCTCGGCCTGGGGCTCCTCCGCGGGCGGCTGGGCCTCAGCCTCGGGCTGCTCTACGGGCTGCTCGGGCTGCTCTGAAGTCTCTTGGTCCTGCGGCTCGTCCGTCACTTGTTGATCTCCATCGGCTGTGGTTTCTGCGCCGCGTGCGGGTGATCCGGGCCGGCGTACACCTTGAGCTTGGTCAGCTGCTTGCGGGCGAGGCGGTTACGGGGGAGCATCCCCTTCACTGCCTTGCGGATCACCTCCTCGGGGCGGCGGTCGAGCATCTCGGCCAAGGTCCGGGACTTGATCCCGCCCGGGTAGCCGCTGTGGCGCCAGTAGCGCTTCTGCTCGAGCTTTTTGCCGGTCACCCGGATCTTCTCGGCGTTGATGACGACGACGAAGTCACCGGTGTCGACGTGCGGCGTGTACTCCGGCTTGCGCTTGCCGCGCAGCGCATCGGCGATCCGGGTCGCCAGGCGGCCCAGGGTCTGGCCCTCGGCGTCGACGACCACCCAGTCTCGCTGGCGGTCGGTCGGTTTCGCTACGTAGGTCTTCATCAGAGAAAAGCCGCGGGGATGGCCCCAGCGGCCCCGGGATGATAGCCGCCGCGAGCGCTTTGCGCGCACGGGCCTGTGCGCCGGGGGCCGCTTTATACTGCCGCGCCAGCAAGAGCCGAATCCCGTCCGCCCATCGGACGGGAGCGGAGGAACCGCAGGGACCGTTGCAGTGCAGGTCCCAGGGGCGAATCGGACGAAGGAACGTCCGTAGCGCATCTCTTTCAGCGCGAGCCCGACAGCTAACTCCGCAGGCGAACGAGAGAGAGGCACGTTTTGCGCAGTGCTTGGCTGGCAGGATTAGTGGCGACGATCGCGGTTACCGGGGTCCTGGCTGGACCCGTCACGGGCGCCTCGGCGCTGACCGGCGGCGCCCCGACCCCGACCGGCACCGCGCCGCCCCCGGCGACGCCCAGCGGCACCCCGGACCCCGCACCGAGCAGCGGCGTCCTCAACCTCGACGCCGCCGAGACCTGGCCGCGCAAATCCTTCTACTACGGCGTCCAGGACCCGCGCCTGCGCTACGAGATCGGCAGCGACCTGCCCAGCAACGACCTCCGCGTTGACATCGTCAACGCCGGCGGCGAAGTCCTGCGCAGCTTCTTCCGCAACGACGTCGCCCCCGGCGTAGTCGACAGCGTGCGCTGGGACGGGACGACGATCGAGGGTCGCCCGGCCGCCAACGGGCGCTACTCGTTCCGGATCGTGCCGCAGAGCGGCGGCCCCGCCGCCCGGCGCGCCTCGACCTCGACCTCGGAACAGTCGTTCAGCCTCAGCTTCGCCCTCTACGGCTACGCCTTCCCGGTCCTCGGCACGCACGACTTCGGCGAGGAGGGGGCGGTCTTCGGCGCCGGCCGCAGCGGTCACACCCACCAGGGCCACGACGTTATGGCCGCCTGCGGCACCCCTGTCCTCGCCGCCCGCGGCGGCAGGGTCCGCTACTCGGGCTACCAGAGCGCCGCCGGCAACTACCTCGTCATCGACGGCCGCGGCACTGGCTTCGACACCGCCTACATGCACATGCTCGAACCCTCGCTCCTGAAAGCGGGGATGACGGTCCGCACCGGCCAGCCGATCGGGCTCGTCGGCAGCACCGGCTCCTCGACCGCCTGCCACCTCCACTTCGAGCTCTGGACGGCACCCGGCTGGTACGAGGGCGGCAGCCCGATCGACCCCCTGCCCTACCTGCTGCGCTGGGACGCCTACTCCTGAGAGCTGGTTAGGCGGCGCAGCGCCGGCAGAGGCCGCGCAGGACGACGTCGTGCTCGGAGATCTCGAAGGTCATCCGCGCGGAGACCTGGTCGATCGCCCGCTCCAGGTCGCGGTCCTCGAAGGTCTCCATCGTGCCGCAGTTGCGGCAGATCGCGTGGTGATGGTGGTGGCCATCGGGCTCGATCCGCTCGTAGGCGGCGGTCCCCTTTGTCATCTCGATGCGCAGGACCAGGCCGAGCTCCTCGAGCTGCTCGAGCGCCCGGTAGATGCTGGCCCGGCCGACCGGCGGCTTGCGCTGGCGCAGCTCGTCGTCCAGCTGCAGGGCGGTGACGGCGCAGGCGTGGCGCGCGAGCGCTTCGACCACCGCGGTACGGGCGCCGCCGCGGCGGAAACCGGCGCTCTGCAGGGTCGCCAGCGCGTGCTCAGCCCAGGCGCTGTCGGTCGCGGTCGCCATCTAGACGATCGTAGCCCTCGCCTGGGATCGCCCAGGAACGCCCCGCGCCAGGATGCGTCCGAGAGCCAGAGAGAGCAAGTAGGCGGCGAGGATCGCGAGCGCGACCGAGGCGCCACCGGCGGTTCCCAGGTAGTAGGAGCAGTAGAGCCCGGCGATGCCTGAGGCCACCGCGATCCCGACCGCAAGCGCCATCATCGGCACGATCCGCTCGCTGAGCTGGCGCGCCGCGGCTGCGGGACCGACGAAAGCGGCGACGACGAGCAGGTTGCCGAGGCCCTGCACGGCAACGACGATCGCCGCCGCCAGGAGGACGACGAGGACGGCTTCGGCGAGTGCCGGCGAGGCGCTGAGCGAGCGGGCCGCGCCGGGGTCGAAGCCGCCGGCAAGCAGCCGTGGGTGGACGATGGCGAGACCGATGAGAACCGCGACCACGAGCGCGGCGGCGGCGATCAGGTCGCCGTCGGAGGGGCCGAGGATGTCGCCGAACAGCAGCGACTGCAGGCCAGGCGGCGAGTCGGCGGAGAGCGCCAGCAGGACGCCGAGGCCGAAGAGCGTGGTGACGACGACGCCGATCGCCACCTCGCGCGTCACGCCGGGCACCCGGGCGATGGCGACGATCGCCAGCGCCGCGACGAGGATCGCCGGGGTGGCGCCGAGCAGCAGCGGCACCCCGGCCAGAGTCGCCAGCACCAGCCCCGGGAAGATCGAGTGGGCGAGCGACTCGGCCGCGTAGGAGAGGCGGTAGAGCACGACCCAGCAGCCCAGCGCCCCGCCGGCGACCGCGATCAGGGTCATCTCGGCGACCGCGCGGCGCATGAACTCATCCTGGAAGGGCTCGAGCATGGTCAGTGGTGGTGATGGTGAGGCGGCAGGATCGCGCGCCCGCCGGAACCGGGCAGCTCGACGATCGCGGCGCCGTAGGTACGCTCGAGGACGCCGAGGTCGAGCACCTCTTCGGGCGCCCCGGCGGCGACCTGGGTGCGGTTGAGGCAGAGGACGGTGTCCCAGCGCCGCGCCTGGTCGAGGTCGTGGGTGGCGATGACGATGCCCCGCCCCTCGGCGGCAAGCGCGGCGATCAGCGCTTCGAGGCGCTCCGAGCTGGGCCGGTCGAGGCCGGAGAAGGGCTCGTCGAGGAGCAGCACCCGCGCGTCCTGGACCAGGCTGCGGGCGATCAGCACCCGCTGGCGCTGGCCGCCGGAGAGCTTGCCGAAGGTCTCGCCGGCGAGCTCGGCGAGGCCGACGCGTCCGAGGGCATCGAGGGCGAGGGCGCGGTCGCGCCGGCCGGGGCGCCGCCACCAGGGCAGGCGCGAGAGCGCTCCCATCGCCGCCACGTCGAGCGCCGAGACCGGGTAGTCGAGCCGTGAGCGCTCGGTCTGGGGCACGGTCGCGCAGCGGACGCCGACGCGCAGCGTGCCGGCCAACGGGGGCAGCTCGGCGAGCAGGGCCCGCAGCAGGGTCGTCTTGCCGCCGCCGTTCGGGCCGAGCAGCGCCATCCTCTCCCCCGCGTGCAGCGAGAAGCTGAGGTCGGAGATCGCCGCCCGGCCGTCGTAGCCGGCGGCGAGGTCGGCGGCCTCGATCAGGGGCTCGCCGGGCACCCGCGCTCCCCCCCGGTCAGCCCACGGACGACGGCATCCGCGTTGGCCTCCTCCATCTCCAGATAGGTGGCGCCGTCCGAGCCCTCGGGGCCGAGCGCGTCCCCGTACAGCGTGTACTCGGCCGTGGCCCCGGTCTGGTCGGCGATCGCCTCGGCGGCGCTGGCGCTGAGCGAGCTCTCCGGGAAGACCGCGCGCACGTCCTCGGCCTCGATCGTGTCGGCCAGTTGGCTGAGGTCCTTGGCCGAGGGCTGGGCCTGGGTCGTCTGCGAGGGGATCACGGCGCCGACCACCTCGAGCCCGTAGCGGTGGGCGAAGTAGTCGAATGAGTCGTGGTCGGTGACCAGCTTGCGCTGGGCCGGGGGGACCGAGTCGACGCAGGCGGCGATCGCGGCGTCGAGCGCGTCGAGTCGCGCGGCGTAGGCCTTGGCGTTGCGCTTGAACTGCGCTTTGCGTGCCGGGTCGGCGACGACCATGACGTTCTCGATCCCGGGCAGGACGGAGGCGACGTTGCGCGGGTCGTGCCACCAGTGCGGGTCGGCCGGCAGCGGGAACCGCGCCATCGCGCCGAGGTCGACGATCCGGGCGTCGCCACCGCTGTCCTCGACCAGCTCCTCCGCCCACTCGTCGAGGCCCTCGCCGCTGACGAAGACCAGCTCGGCGCCGGCGACCGCGGCGACGTCGTCGGGACGCGGCTCGTAGTCGTGCGGGTCGCTGTTGGGCTGCAGGATCTGGGTGACCTCGACCTGATCGCCGCCGACCTCGCGGACGAAGTCGGCGACCTGGGTCGTCGTCGCGACCACGGGGATCCGGTCGCCACTGGCGTCCGCGCCGCCGCTCCCGCAGCCGACGCCGAGCAGGGCCAGCGCCGCGAGCGCCGCCGCGGCCACCGACCCGCGCGACGGCCTGGCAACGGCCCGGAGAAGCGCGGCCGCGACGAAGGTGCCGCCGGCGACGCAGGCGATCGTCGCGCCGGGCGGCGCGTTCGTTTCCACCGAGAGCCAGAGTCCGACCGTGCCCTCGAGCGCGACCAGGGCGATGCTGAGCAGCTGCCAGGTCACCAGCCGCTCGGTCACGAGGCGGGCGGTGATCGCCGGGACGAGGAAGAGGGCGGCGACCAGCAGCGCCCCGACCACGGTCAGGGCGGCGACGATCGCCAGCGCGACGAGGCCGATCAGGATGGCGTCGAAGACACGCGGACCGGGCCCGCTCGGGACCGAGAGGGTCGGGTCGAAGCCGCTGCGCAGCCAGTGCTGCCCGATCAGGGCGCTGGCCACCACGGTCGCCGCGGCGAGGGCCCCGGCGAGGACCAGGTCGCCGCCGTCGACCAGCAGGAGGCTGCCGAAGAGCAGGGTCTCGACGTTTGCGCCGGAGCCGAAGACGTCGCTGGCGAGGATCACGCCGGCGGCGAGGCAGCCGGCCAGGACCAGCGCCACCGCCGCGTCCTGACCGGCGCGACGGCCGCGCAGGGCGGCGGCGCCCCCGGCAAAGACGAGGGCGGCGCCGAAGGCCCCGAGCGGTGCCGCGAAGCCGAGGCCGTCGGCGAGGACCAGCCCGGGGAAGGACGCGGTGCCGACCGCGTGTGAGAAGAAGGCGAGGCCGCGCATCACGATCCAGGAGCCGAGCAGGCCGGCCGGGACCGAGAGGATCAGGATCTCGAGCAGCCCACGCTGGACGAAGGGAAGCTCAAAGGGCTCTAGCAAGGGTCCGTCCTCTCTCTGCCGTCGTGACGCAGGCCGAATCTCGCGGGAGCTTAATGAGAATGAATCCAGTTTGCATTTAAGCGGGCGCGGCGCGGCGCTCGCGTCCCGGTGTATTTTCCGTTTTCACACTGAGGCTGTTTTTAGCCTCACGACCGCGCGACGAGAACGGAGGACTCCCACGGCATGGACGTCTCAGCACCCCCGGAGAGCAAGGCGACCGCCGCCCTGGACGGCCTCGACGTCGACCACGGCAAGCACCAGCGCGGCAAGGGCGCGCGCGGCTCGCGGGAGAATCCCGAGGTATACGAGAACGTCCCCGGTCACGTGATCCCGATCCTCGAGGACGAGTTCGACGACTTCAGCTCCGAAGCCAGCGGCTTCCTCGCCGGCCAACGGGGCGAGGACACCTTCATCCCCTTCCGCCTCAAGCAGGGCGTCTACGGCCAGCGCCAGGCGGACGTGCAGATGATCCGGGTGAAGCTGCCGTTCGGTGGCGTCTCGGCGGAGCAACTGGAGGCCTTCGCCGACGTGATCGAGCGCTGGGTGCCGCTGCGCAAAGGCCACATCACGACGCGCCAGAACATCCAGCTGCACCACGTCCCCCTCGCCGACGCGGCCAAGCTGATCCGCGAGCTCGGCAAGGTCGGGCTCTCCTCGCGCGAGGGCTGCGGCAACACCGTGCGCAACGTCACCGCCGACCCCTATGCCGGCATCGCCCCCGACGAGGTCTTCGACCCCACTCCCTACGCCGGCGCCTACATCCGCTACTTCGTCCGCCACCCGGTCACCCAGGCGATGCCGCGCAAGTGGAAGACCGCGTTCTCGGCCTCGCCCGCCGACCGCGCGATCGTGCCGATCCACGACATCGGCTTCCTGCCCGTCCTCCGTGATGGCGAGCGTGGCTTCGAGGTCTGGGTCGGCGGCGGCACGGCGATCATGCCGCGGCTCGCGCACAGGATCTCTGACTTCGTCGGCGCCGACGACGGCTCCTACCTGAAGGTGAGCGAGGCGATCGTCCGCATCTTCGACCGCCAGGACTGGCTGCGCAAGAACCGGGCCCGGGCCCGGATCAAGGTTCTGCTCGACAAGATCGGGCCAGATGCCTTCCGCGCCCTGGTCGAGGAGGAGCTGCGCGGCGAGTGGGTCGACGAGCGCGACTTCGCCGGCGAGCTGGAGCGGCTGCGCTTCGCCCACGACGAGGAAGCGCTGGCGCCGGGGGCCGGTGGCGCGCACGCCTCCCCCAACGGGGACCGCTCCCAGTTCGACCTCTTCGTCCAGCGCAACGTCACGCCACAGCGCCAGAAGGGCTTCCTCGCCGTCGCCGTCAAGGTCATCCGCGGCGACCTCACTCCCGAGCAGTTCCGCGGCCTGGCCGCGATCGCGCGCGAGTACTGCGGCGGCCACGCCCGCTCCACGGTCGAGCAGAACTTCGTCCTGCGCTGGGTTCGCCAGGAGGCGCTCTACGACCTCTGGCGACGGCTCTCCGACCTCGACCTGGCGGGCGCCGGGGCCGAGGAAGTCGAGGACGTGATCAGCTGCCCCGGGACCGACAGCTGCAAAATGGGGATCACGTCCTCGATGGGGCTCAACCGGGCGATCTCCGAGCGGCTGGCGGCGATGGAGATCACCGACCCGCTGACGCGGGCGATCCAGATCAAGATGAGCGGCTGCCCGAACGGCTGCGGCCAGCACCACATCGGCACGATCGGCTTCTACGGCGCCTCGCTGAAGGTCGGCGACCGTCAGATGCCCGCCTACATCCCCCACGTCGGCGGCCGCGCCGCCGACGGCGAGGTCGCCTTCGGCCGGCGGCTCAAGTCCCGCCTGCCGGCAAAGCGGGTGCCGGACGCGGTCGAGCGCTGGCTGCGCATGTACGAGTCCGAGCGCGGGCAGGGGGAGGGCTTCGAGAGCTACGCCGAGCGGGTCGGCAACGAGCGCTTCGAAGCCGAGGTCAAGGAGCTGACCCTACCCGCCGAGTTCAGCCTCGAGACGATGGCGCAGTTCGTCGACTGGGATCGCTCCAGCCCCTACAAGGTCGAGCGCGGCGAGGGCGAGTGCGCGATCTGACGGGCGCGGCGGTCACCCGCCTTTCTTGCGGTAGTAGGCGGCGTTGAGCTCGATGTACTTCACCCACTCCCCCGGGACCATGTCCTCGGGGTAGATCGCGTCGACCGGGCAGGCCTCGACACAGGCGTCGCAGTCGATGCACTCGTCGGGGTCGATGTAGAGCAGCTCGGCGGCGTCGTAGCCGGGCTCCTCCGGGGTCGGGTGAATGCAGTCGACGGGACAGACCTCGACGCAGGAGTTGTCCTTGGTGCCGATGCAGGGCTCGGTGATCACGTAGGCCATCGTGGCTCCTCCGCGGGTAAGTTTTTACATAAAGAGTGGGTAAAACCTAGCACTGGCGATCGTCGGGGCGGCTCATCCCCGGGCCTCGGCCTCCTCGATCGCCGCGGCCAAGCGGTCCAGGCCGGCCGCGTCGAAGGCGGCTTCGGCGAGGGGGAAGAGCTGGCGCTCCTCGAAGCGAACGTGGTCGTACAGGGCGGTTCCCAGGGCCTGCACCTGGGCGAGGGAGGCCTCGCCGGCGGCGAGGCGAAGGGCCTCGCGGCGGATCGCGAGGTGCTCCTCGAGCATGCGCGCGACCCCGGCCCGGTCCACCTCGCCCGCGAGGGCCCAGGCGGGGAGCAGGACCTCCTCCTCGATGCGGAAATGGCGTTGCCCGTCCTCCCGCCAGAAATCGAGGAAGGTCGCGGTCGCCCGCTCGGGATCGGCGGCCCCGCGCAACTGCCTGGCGACCAGCAGGGCGCCGAGGTGCTCGCGCGAAAGCGGCCGCAGGGCCTCGGCCCGCTTCACCGCTCGGCCGAGGCGGCGACGGTGACCAGGCAGCCGGCCCGGTCGGGGTCGTGGGGCTCGAAGCCGACCAGCTCGGCACCGGGGTCGAGCCTCGAGAGCAGGCCGGCGGTGATCCCGCGGTGCAGGGTGCAGACGACCTCGGGGTTCTCGCGGACCGAGTCGCGATAGGGGCAGTTGCGCAGGGTGCAGGTGAAGCCCCCCTCCTCCGTGGCCTCCAGATCGGGCTGGAAGCCGAGAGCGGAGATCGCCTGGCGAAAGCCCTCGATCGGGTCGTCGGGCACCTCGGCAGCCAGCTCGTGGCCGATCGCGTGCCCAGCTCGCTCGACCTCGCGCAGCCGCGTGTGGTTGACCGGGATCGCCCGCGCGAGCCAGCCCGCCAGGTCGGCGTAGGCCTTCGGCCGCTGCCCCCCCGGGTGCGCCTCCGGCGAGACCGCCCAGCTATCGCGCGGACGACCCTTTCCGGCGCGCACCCGGCTGCGGGTGACGAAGCCACCCTCCTCCAGCCGCTCGAGGTGACGGCGCACGCCGTTGGGGTGCAGGCCGAAGTGCTCGGCCACCTCCTCGGTTCCAGCCGGCGCCCGCTTCGCGACCAGGAAATTGAAGATCTGGGCCCGGGTCGGCTGGGAGAGAGCGTCCTCGGTAGCCTGCGGGATGTCCATCGACATAGAGCTTTGCACAGCGCGATTGTGCAAAGCAAGCCGCTTTGGTAGTTTCCACAGTTGAAGTGTGAAAACTCCAAATGGGAGGCTCCCTGACCCCTGAGACCGCCCAATCCGCGGCCGCGGCCGCAAAAGCAACCCCCCCACCGGCGCCGCAGTTCGGCGTCAGCGGCGAGGAACTGGCGCAGCGCTGGTTGCGGGGAGCGCTCGGGGCGATGACCGGGGCCGCGCTCGGCTTCTGCCTCGTGGTCGGCCTGCGGGCGATCTCCGGCCTCCCCCTGCTGCAGACCGAGCAGACCGGCTACCCCCACCTGGTCGTCCCGGCGATCACCGCCGGCCTCGGCTTCCTGGTCGGCTTCGGGGCGATCTCCTACTGGTTGCGGTGGGCGCTGGGAATGCCAACCGAGGCGGAGGACCACGCCGACCACGGCGCCGCCAGCTGGCGCGACTACCTCACCTTCAACACCGATCACAAGGTGATCGGCATCCAGTACATCGTCACCACCTTCGTCTTCTTCTTCATCGGCGGGCTGCTGGCAATGGTGATCCGCGCCGAGCTGGCCCAGCCCGGCGGCCAGATCGTCGACGCGGCGACCTACAACTCGGTCTTCTCCGCCCACGCGGCGATCATGATCTTCATCTTCGTGATCCCGGTCTTCGCCGGGATCGCCAACTACGTCCTGCCGCTGATGATCGGCGCGCCGGACATGGCCTTCCCGCGCCTCAACGCGCTCAGCTTCTGGCTGCTGCCGATCGCCGGGGTCATCTTCATGGCCAGCTTCCTCGTCCCCGGCGGCGCCTTCGACGCCGGCTGGACCGGCTACGCGCCGCTCTCGACCGGGGCGCCGCTGGGACAGAGCTTCTTCAACATCGGCGTCCAGTTCGCCGGCTTCTCCTCGATCCTCGCCGGGCTCAACTTCCTGGTAACGATCATCACCATGCGGGCGCCGGGGATGAACTTCTGGCGGATGCCGCTACTGGTTTGGGCCAACCTCGCCACCTCGCTGCTGGTCATCGCCGCGACCCCGTTCATCGCCGGCGTGCAGTTCATGGTCCTCTTCGACCGCCTCCTGCACACCAACTTCTTCCAGGTCGCCGGGGGCGGCGACGTCGTCAGCTACCAGCACATCTTCTGGTTCTACTCCCACCCCGCCGTCTACATCATGATCATCCCCGGCTTCGGGATCATCAGCGAGGTCATCTCCACACACTCGCGCAAGCCGATCTTCGGCTACCGGCTGATGGCGCTCTCGCTGCTGGCGATCATCGTGCTCAGCTACTCGGTCTGGGCCCACCACATGTTCGTCGCCGGCATGTTCTCCTGGCTGCGGGTGCCGATGATGCTGACCTCGGTCCTGATCGCGGTGCCGACCGGGATCAAGATCTTCTCCTGGCTGGCGACCCTCTTCTTCGGCAAGATCCACCTGCGCTCGACCTCGATGCTCTTTGCGCTGGGTTTCATCGCGAGCTTCATCCTCGGCGGGATCAGCGGCGTGATGATCGCGATGGTGCCGATCGACATCCACGTCACCGACACCTACTTCATCGTCGCTCACATCCACTTCGTCCTCTTCGCCGGCTCGGTCTTCACGATCTTCGCCGGCATCTACTACTGGTTCCCGAAGATCACCGGGCGGATGTATGACGAGCGGCTGGGGCGGGTCCACTTCTGGCTGACCCTGGTGGGCACGTGGGGGACGTTCGTGCCGATGCACTGGGTCGGGATGGACGGAATGCCAAGGCGCGTCGTCGACTACGCGGCCCAGTTCGGCGAGTGGAACCTGCTGATCTCGGCCTTCGGCTTCATGCTCGGCGCCGCCCAGCTCGTCTTCCTCTACAACATGGTCGTCAGCTGGCGCTATGGGCCGCGGGCCCCGGCCAACCCCTGGCGGGCGAAGACGATCGAGTGGCAGGTCTCCTCGCCACCGCCCCGCTTCAACTTCGAGCGCATACCCCGTGTCGTCGGCGGGCCGTACGAGTTCGGCGTGCCCGGCGCCAAGCACGCGATCATGGGCGAGGATCGCACCCCCACCCCCCGCCAGAAGGCACTGCCAGTCGCTGGCGACCAGCAGCCGTGAGCAACCCGCCGGAGATCAAGCTGAAGCGCATCTACGAGGAGCCCTCGCCGGAGGACGGCCTGCGGGTGCTGGTCGACCGGCTCTGGCCGCGCGGCGTACGCCGCGACCGCGCCGCGGTCGACCTCTGGCCCCGCGACCTGGCCCCCAGCCCGGAGCTGCGCGAGTGGTTCGGTCACGACCCCGAGCGCTTCGCCGAGTTCCGCCACCGGTACCTCGCCGAGCTCGATGCCCGAACGGAGGCGCTGGCCGAGCTCGCCGAGCGCAGCGCCGGAGGGCCATTGACGTTGCTGTTCGCGGCGCGGGACAGGCAGCACAACCACGCCGTCGTCCTCGCCGAGGCGCTCGCTTCACACCCCGGCGAGAGTCAAGCTCGGCCCTCCTGAGGGGCTCGACGTGAATCCGGCCGGGGCATTACCAGTGCCAGGGCGACGGCGATCGGGACGGTCGCCGGCAGCGTGTCGAGCCAGAAGAAGAGCAGGTCGAAGCCGAGCCCAAGGACGGCGACGAGCCCCGCCGCCCAAAGCTGCCGATGGGCCGAGAACGTCGGATATGGACTCGTCCTAGGCCCATCGGCGGGGATCGCGAGCAGGCAGCCGGCGGTGGCGGCGACGAAGGCGTCGCCGAAGCCCATCCGGGCAGTGCCGAACTCGAGCACCTGCAGGCGCGGCAGGCCGCTCGGGTCGGCGGCGCTGAGCAGGCCGCTCGGCCCCTGCAGGACCTCAGCGCCGATCAGGACCGCGTCGAGCAGCGCCATCGCGTAGATCCCCCAGAGCAGCCAGCGCGCCGGGACGACGCAGACCAGCAGCCAGCCGAGCGCGATGCAGGCGAGGCCGGAGAGCAGCGTGGCGGCGGTCTCGCCGGCGAGCGAGCCGTGGGCCGCCCAGGCGACCGCGAACAGCGGCACCGCGGCCAGCGCCCACCAAGGCCGCGAGCCGTGCAGCAGCCAGCCGAGCGCCGCCGCCGCCAGCGGTGGCACCGTGACCAGCGCCAGGTAGGCGAGCAGGTCGGCCGAGTTGGGCGCCGCTTCGATGCCGAAGACGACGACGGCGATCGAGCCCGCCGGGACCAGCGCCCACCAGGGGCTGCGCGGCATCCACCCGAACGGCCGCCGCGCCCGCGGCAGCGCCACCAGAACCGCCTGGACGAGGCTGAGGGTCGCGATCGAGACAGCGAAGGACGGCATCGCCGTCCGACACTAGCCGGGCGCTACTCCCACTCGATCGTGGCGGGCGGCTTCGAAGAGATGTCCAGCGCCACCCGATTCACATCCTTGATCTCGTTGATGATCCGGTTCGAGACCCGCTCCAGCAGGTCGTAGGGGAGCCGGGCCCAGTCGGCGGTCATCGCGTCGTCGGAGGTGACGGCGCGGATCACGATCGGGTAGGCGTAGGTGCGGCCGTCGCCCTGGACGCCGACCGAGCGGACGACGGGCAGCACGCAGAAGGACTGCCAGAGCTGGCGGTAGAGCTCGGCGGCGCGGATCTCTTCCTGCAGGATCGCGTCGGCGGCGCGCAGGACGTCGAGCCGCTCTTTGGTGACCTCGCCGCCGACGATGCGGATCGCCAGGCCCGGCCCCGGAAAGGGCTGGCGCCAGACCATCCGCTCGGGCAGCCCGAGCTCGGCGCCGACCGCGCGCACCTCGTCCTTGAACAGCATCCGCAGCGGCTCGACCAGCTCGAACTCGAGGTCGTCGGGCAGGCCGCCGACGTTGTGGTGCGACTTGATCGTCGCCGCGGCGTCACTGCCGCCCGACTCGATCACGTCGGAGTAGAGCGTGCCCTGGACCAGGTAGGCGGCGTCCTCGAGCTTCGCCGCCTCCTCCTCGAAGACGCGGATGAACTCGGCGCCGATGATCTTGCGCTTGGTCTCCGGCTCGTCGACCCCGGCGAGGCGGTCGAGGAAGCGCTCTTCGGCGTCGACGTGGACCAGCGGGATGCCGAACTGCTCGAAGGCGGCGACCACCTGCTCGCCCTCGTTGAGCCGCATCAGGCCGTGGTCGACGAAGACGCAGGTCAGTTGCTCCCCCACCGCGCGGTGGACGAGCAGCGCCGCGACCGAGGAGTCGACGCCGCCGGAGAGGCCGCAGATCACGCGTCCCTCCCCGACCTGGGCGCGGACCGCAGCCACCTGCTCGTCGATCACCGACTGTGGCGACCACTGCTTCTCGCAGCCGGCGACCTCGCGCAGGAAGCGGGTCAGAACCTCGGTCCCGTAGGGCGTGTGGACGACCTCGGGGTGGAACTGGATCCCGTAGAGGCCGCGCTCGGGCGCCTCGACGGCGGCCACGGGCGAGCCCGGCGTCGCCGCCAGCGCGGTGAAGCCCGGCGGCGGCTCGAAGACGGTGTCGCGGTGGCTCATCCAGCAGCTCTGCTCCTCGGGCAGGCCGCCGAGCAGGCGGCCGCCGCCGTCACGCAGGCTGAGCTCGGCGCGGCCGAACTCCCCCGCCTCGGCGGCTTCGACCTTGCCGCCCAGCGCCTGGACCATCACCTGCATCCCGTAACAGATGCCCAGCATCGGGATGCCGAGCTCGAGCAGCTCGGCCGGGAACGGCGGCGCCCCCGGCTCGTAGACCGAGGCCGGGCCACCGGAGAGCACCAGGGCCTTCGGCGCCCGCTCCCGCACCGTCTCGGCCGAGACGGTCGCCGGCAGCAGCTCGGCGAACACGCCGCACTCGCGGATCCGCCGCGCGATCAGCTGCGAGTACTGGCCCCCGAAGTCGAGGACGAGCACCTCCTCGGAGGCCTGGGCCGACGCCGCAACGGCGCCGGCCTCAGTCGTCGGCGACTCCAACACCGGCGGAGACCGCCGCGCGGCCGTTCGAGCCCATCCCGACTGCCTGCTCGGTCTGCAGCTTCTTGCCCTCGCTCATCAACGCCGGCGCGACCATCACCTCGGCCCGCTGGAAGGAGCGGATGTCCTCGTAACCGGTCGTCGCCATCGAGGTTTTCAGCGCCCCCATCAGGTTGAAGGTGCCGTCGTTCTCCTGGGCGGGGCCGAGCAGGATCTCCTCCATCGTCCCGTCCTGCCTGGTGGAGACGCGGGTGCCGCGCGGCAGCGAGGAGTGGAAGGTCGCCATCCCCCAGTGGAATCCGCGGCCCGGCGCCTCCTTGGCGCGGGCCAGCGGCGAGCCGACCATCACCGAGTCGGCGCCGACGGCGATCGCCTTGGAGATGTCGCCCCCGGTGCGCATGCCGCCGTCGGCGATCACGTTGACGTACTCGCCGGTCTCGAGCATGTGCTGGGAGCGGGCCGCGGCGACGTCGGCGATCGCGGTCGCCTGCGGGACGCCGATCCCGAGCACGCCGCGCGTCGTGCAGGCGGCGCCCGGGCCGACCCCGACGAGGACGCCGACGGCGCCGGTCCGCATCAGGTGCAGCCCGGTCGAGTAGGAGGCGCAGCCGCCGACCACGGTCGGCACCGGCACTTCGGCGATGAACTCCTTCAGGTTGAGCGGCTCGACCGTGGTCGAGACGTGCTCGGCGGAGATCACCGTGCCCTGGATGACGAGGATGTCGATCCCGGCCTCGACCGCGATCTCGTAGTGCTCGCGCACCTTCTGCGGGGTGAGCGACCCGCAGGCGACCGCGCCTCGCTCCTTGATCTCGGCGATCCGGCGACCGATCAGCTCCGGCTTGACCGGCTCGTTGTAGATCTCCTGCATGATCCGGGTCGCCAGGTGCGTCGGCGCGGCGGCGACCTTCTCCAGCTGCTCCTCGGCGTTCTCGAAGCGCGTCCAGATCCCCTCCAGGTTGAGCACCCCGAGGCCGCCCAGCTCGTTGACGAGAACGGCGGTGTCGGGGCTGACGACCCCGTCCATCGCCGAAGCGACCAGCGGCAGCTCGAAACGGTACGGGCCGAGCGTCCAGCTGATGTCTATGTCGTCGGGATCGCGGGTGCGGCGCGACGGAACGATCGCGATGTCATCGAATCCGTAGGCGCGCCTCCCCTTCTTGCCGCGACCGATGTCGATCTCCAAATCGGACCTCCAAGGCAGGTGGTGGCGTTGAAGAGCCAGCCTACACTTCGGCGTGGACCTCTAGGTCCCGCACCTCGACCTCCTCGAGCAGGCGCTCGACCCGGCGGCGGTCGATCGTGCCGGCGCCGAAGTGCTGGGTCGACTCGGCGCCGCAGGCAACCGCGTAGGCGAGGCAGTCGGCCGGCTCGCGGCCGTCGTAGAGGGCGGCCGTGTAGCCGGCCAGGAAGGCGTCGCCGGAGCCGACCGTGGAGACCGGCTCGAGCGGCTTGGTGCGGACTTCGACCACCCGCCGCTCGGCGCCCTGGCCGACGGTAGCCAGGCAGCCGTCCGGCCGGGTGATCGCCGCTTCGCCGGCGCCCAGCCGGACCAGCTCGGAGAGGCCGTGCACGTAGTCGTCGCGGTCGGCGAACTCCTGACCGACCAGCTCCTCGGCCTCGCGCTCGTTGGGGGTGATGACCGAGGCGCCGGCGCGCAGGCCGGCCAGCATCGGCTCGCCCTCGGAGTCGAGGATCGAGATCACTCCGCGCTCGCGCAGGCCCTCGACCAGGCGCGCGTAGAGCGAGGCGTCGGCGCCGGGCGGCAGGGTCCCGGCCAGCACGCAGATCTTCGCCCCCTCGGCGAGGTAGCCAAGGCGCTCGACGAAGCGCTCGACCTCCTCGGGGCTGACCGCTGGGCCACGCTCGTTGATCTCCGTCTGCTCGCCGGAGGTCGGGTCGATCACCGCCATGTTGATCCGCGTCTCGGCCGCGATCCAGGTGAAGTCGGTGAGGATCGCCTCCTTGCGCAGCTGCTCGAGCACGCGGCTGCCGGTCGGCCCGCCGGCGAACCCGGCGGCGATCACCGGCCGGCCGAGCAGGCGCAGCGCGCGGGCGACGTTGATCCCCTTGCCGCCGGCCACGGTGCGGCTCTCGACCGCCCGGTGGCGGTGGCCGAGGCGGAAGTTGGGCACCGCGACGGTGCGGTCAATGGCGGCGTTGAGGGTGACCGTGAGGATCACTGGTTCTCTCTCTCGCTCGACGTCGGGGCCTGCGACGCCGGCGGCGCCGCAGGTAACCGGCACCGAGCAGTATCCCGAACAACGCGATCGCAAGCCAGAGCAAGTTGTCCGAGATGAAGCTGCTGGCCTTGGCGAAGGCGCTCGCCTCCTCGACCGCGCGACCGGCGCGCAGCGGCACCGAGGCGGCGCGCCGCCCGTCGACGAAGACGATCGCCCGGCCCAGGCGGGCGCCGCGCCGGATCGGCCCCTCGACCTCGCCGGGCGCTCTCACCTCCAGCCGCAGCCGCTGGTCGCGCCGCACGCCGACGGCGACGCGGCGCGCCGCCCGCAGCGGCAGCTCGTCGTCGGTGTAGCGGATCGCGGCCTCGGCCAGCGTCTGGCCGGCGCGGATCGGGACCCGCTTGCGGTATTGCGAGAAGCCGTGTTCGAGCAGCTCCAGGGTCTCCTGGTCGCGGTCGTACTCGGTCGGCGTGCCGAGCACGGCGGAGATCAGCTCGACCCCGTGGCGCTGCCCCGAGCCGACCAGGACGTAGGCGGCGCCGAAGGTGTGGCCGGTCTTCACCCCGGTCGCCCAGGGCGCCAGGTAGAGGAAGTCGTTGAGGGTCTCGATCCGCTGCGGCGGGCGCAGGCTGCGCAGCGTGGCGCTGCGCGCGTCGGCGATCTCGGCGAAGGCCGGGTCGCGCAGCAGCCGCCGCGCCAGCGCCGTCAGGTCGAGCGCGGTCGAGAAGTTGCCCGGCGCGTCGAGCCCGATCGGGTTGGCGTAGTGGGTTCCGCTCAACCCCAGCGCCCCCGCTTCCCGGTTCATCTCGGTGACGAAGGCCCGCTGCGAACCGGAGGCGGCGAGGGCGAGGTCGTGGGCGGAGTCGTTGCCGCTGCGCAGGATCAACCCGTAGAGCAGGTCGCGCACGCTGACCCGCTCGCCCGGCCGCAGTTCCATCAACGACTCGCCGTAGATCGAGTCATAGGGGGTGGAGCGCACGATCCGGTTGAGCGGCAGCTCCCGCATCGCCACGTAGGCGGTCATCATCTTCGTCGTGCTGGCGATCGGCAGCCGGCGCGAAGCGGCGTGGGAAGCGAGCACCTTGCCGTCGCGGGCGTCGATCAAGGCCCAGGCGCGGGCGTTCAGCCGCGGCGCCTCGGCGGCGCTGGCCGGAGCGGCGGAGACCAGCAGCGACGCGCAGAGCGCCACCAGGAGGAGCCGCTGCCTCACCGCAACTTCAGCTTTTCGCCCGAGACCAGGATCTGCGGGTCGACCCCGGGGTTGAGCGCCTCGATGCTCGCCACCGGAACGCCCGTCTTGCGGGCGATCGAGGTCAGCGTGTCGCCGCTCTGGACGACGTAGGACTTCGCGGCCTCCCCCTTGCCGCCACCCTGCTCGCCCATCTGGGCGGCGGGCGCACGCGCGTCCTTGCCGCCGTCGTCGTCCCCGCCGCCGCTCAGCGAGGTGGCGACGACGACGAGCACGACGAGGAAGCCGCAGGCGAGGGCGACCGCCGCGGCGACTCGGGCCGGAGCTGAGGAGCGCTGGTTCATGAGACCTCCCAGACCGCTGCCCGCAGCCGCTCGGCCGCGGCCCCTGGGTCGGGATCGGCGGCAATGCTACGCGAGGCCGGGACCAGGCCCGCGGCGCGACCGGACGCGAAGGCCGCGCCGAGCAGCTCGGGCTGCCCGCCCTGGGCGCCGACGCCCGGGATCAGGAAGATCGCCCGCGGCATCAGCTCGCGCAGGCGCGCGATGTGCCCGGGCTCGGTGGCGCCGACGACGGCGCCGACGCCGCTCAGGCCAGACCCGCCGGCGAGCCGGTCCGCGAGCCCGTCGACCAGGCCGGCGAGCCGCTCGTGCAGGGGCTGCTCGGGGGCGGGCAGGTCCTCGACGTCGGCGGCGCCGGGATTGCTGGTGCGGACGAGGACGAAGACGCCGGCCGCGGCCTCCTCGGCGGCGGCCACCAGGGGCTCGAGCGCGTCGAGGCCGAGCAGCGGGTTGGCGGTGAAGGCGTCGGCGCCGAGGCCGGCAACCGGGCCCCAGGGCGTCGGCGTCTCGCCGACCAGGGCCTGGGCGTAGGCGGCGGCGGTGACCGGCACGTCGCCGCGCTTGCCGTCGGCGATCGTCAGCAGCCCCGCCTCGCGGGCGGCGTCATGGGCCTCCGCCAGCGCCGCCCAGCCGGAGGCGCCGAGGCGCTCGAAGCAGGCGAGCTGGAACTTGACCGCGACGCAGGCGGGGCCCGCCAGCCCGATCAGCTCGCGGCAGTGGGCGGCAACCGCCGCCCCGGCCCGTTCGGAGGCAGAGCCGCCGGAACCGGGCTCGGGCCCGGCGAGCTTCGCCGGGTCCGGGTCGAGGCCGAGGCAGATCTGGCTGCGGCGCTCCTCGACGAGCGCCGCCAGCCGATCCGCGAAAGGAGCCCCGTTCAGCTCAGCCCTTGACCTTGGCCTTCAGCGCCGAGCCGGCGGAGAAGCGCGGCACCTTGCCGCCCGGGATCGTGATCCGCTCGCCGGTGCGCGGGTTGACGCCCTGGCGCGGGCCGCGCTCGGCGACGTGGAACTTGCCGAAGCCGGTGAAGCTGACCTCACCGCCGCCGCTCAGGGTCTCGGTGATCGCGTCGAGCACAGCATCCACCGCGTCGCCCGCGGCCTTCTTGCTGCCCACACGGTCATCCGCCGCCAGTTGATCCAGAAACTCAGCCTTGGTCACGTCGAAGCTCCTCCGTCGGTGTTGAGGTCGGGCGGCAATCTAACAGTGCCCGCGGGCGTAATGACGGCTCTGCGCCTGGCCTGGAGGCCGCGACGTCTCAGGAGCCGCTGACGGTCATCTCGCCGATCAGCAGCGGCGGCGTGCTGACCGAGCCGCCGAAGGGGACCCAGCGCGGCTCGGACCCCGCCGCGCGCACCGCCCGCAGCATCGAGAGCAGGTCGCTGGCGATCGTGAACTCGCGCAGCGGCTCGCCCCGCTCGCCGTCGCGGATCGCCCAGCCCGAGGCGCCGACCGAGAAGACGCCGGAGACCGGGTTGACGCCCGAGTGCAGGCCGGCGACGTCGTTGATGTAGACGCCGTCACCCGCCTGGACGAGCAGCTCAGCGAGGCTGGCCGCCCCCGGGCGGACGATCAGGTTGGAGGTCGAGACACCGGGCGGCGAGCGGTAGCCACCACGCCCCGCGTTGCCGGTCGAGGCGGTCTCGCCGCGGCGGGCGGTGTAGGAGTCGTGCAGGAAGGTGAGCAGGCGGCCATCCTCGACCAGCGCCGTGCGGCGCTGCGGCGTGCCCTCGGCGTCGAAGGGCGCGGAGGCGAAGCCCGCCGGGTCGAGACCGTCGTCGTCGAGGACGAAGGCCGGGCTCGCCACCGACTCACCGAGCATCGCGGCGAAGGGCGAGCGACCGCGCTGCACGGCGTCGGCGCCGAGCGCCCCGCCGAGCAGGCCGGCGAAGCTGGCGGCGACGGTCGGGTCGAGGACGACCGGGCAGGAGCGCGAGGCCGGCTTGCCCGAGCCGATCATCTCGGTCGCTCGCTCGGCGCCCTCGCGGCCGATCGCCGCCGGGTCGAGGCCGGCCGGGCCGCGCCCAAGGCCGAAGCCGAGCCCGGTCTCCATGCCGTCGTCCCCCTTGGCCAGGGCCTGCAGGTAGGCGTAGGAGCTGGAGGCCTCGTACTCGCCGCCGGCCCCGGCCGAGGAGGCGATCGCGACCCGCTCGGCGCTGTCGAAGCAGACCGCCTGCTCGACCGCGACGACCCGCTCGTCGGTGGCAAGGGCGACGCGCTCGACCTCGAGCGCCAGCTCGGCAAGGCGGTCGGTGGGCCACTCGCCGCGCGTGGGATCGCTGAGCCCCGCCAACGCCGGCGCCTCGCCGCCGCCATCCGGCGGGCCGGCGAACTCGTCCTCGTCGGCGGCCCGCGCCGCCTCGACCGCGGTGGCGGCGATCGTCGCCAGGCCGTCGGCTGAGAGGTCGGTGCCGAAGCCGTAGCCGACCCGGCCACCGATCCAGACCCGCAGGCCGAGCCCGCGCCGGGTCGCCGCGGTGAGGCTCTCGACCTCGCCGCCGTGGACCCGCACCTCGCGGTCCTCGCTCTCGCTGAGGTAGGCCTCGGCGTCGCCGGCGCCGGCGGCCAGCGCGCGCTCGACCGCGCCGCGCGCGAACTCGACGTCGATCTCGCCGGCGCCGCTCAAGCCCCGGTCCCCCCGACGGTCATCGCCGCGATCCGGACGTGGCCCTGGCCGGTCCCGACCGGCGCTTTCTGGCCGCCCTTGCCGCAGATACCGGTCTTCATCCAGAAGTCGTCGCCGACCGCGTCGATCGCCATCAGCGCCTCGAGGCAGTTGCCGACCAGGGTCGCGCCGCGGCAGGGCCGGGTCACCTCGCCGGCCTCGATCAGGTAGCCCTCGCTGACGCCGAAGACGAAGTCGCCGGTCGCCGGGTCGACCTGACCGCCGCCGAAGGAGACCGCGTAGAAGCCCTGCTCGACCTCGGCGATCATCGCCTCGGGGGTCGCTTCGCCGGGGGCGATGTAGGTGTTGGTCATGCGCGGGATCGGCAGGTGGCGGAAGCTCTCGCGGCGCCCGTTGCCGGTCGAGGCGACACCGTCGCGGAGCGCCCGCTGGCGGTCGTAGAGGAAGGAGACGAGGCGGCCGTCCTCGATCACCCGCGTCTTCTGGGTCGGCGTCCCCTCGTCGTCGATCGCATCGCTGCCCCACTCGCCCGGCATGCGGCCGTCGTCGTAGGCGGTCAGCAGCGGCTGGGCCACCTGCTCGCCGAGCTTGCCGGTGTAGACGCTCGCGCCCTTCTGGACGTGGTCGGCCTCTAGCCCGTGGCCGGTCATCTCGTGGAAGAGGACGCCGCCGAAGCCGCCGCCGACGACGACCGGCATCGTCCCGGTCGGCGCCGGGCCGGCGTCGAGCAGGGTCAGCGCCTTGCGCGCGGCGCTCGCCGCGAGCGCCCCCGGGTCGTCGTCGAAGAGCTCGAAGCCGCGGTGCCCGCCGAGCGTTTCGGCACCGGTCTCGACCCGGTCCTCACGGCGGGCGACCACCTGGACGCCGATCCGCGCCCGGGTGCGGTCGTCGCCGCTGAGCAGGCCCTCGGAGTTGGCGACCGCGACCTCGCGGCGGGCCTCGGCGTAGGAGGCCACCAACTGGAAGACCTCGTCGCCGGTGCCTCGCCCGCGCTCGTCGAGCTCGCGCAGCAGCTCCGCCTTGCGCGCCGTGGGAACGTCTTCGGGGGGCTGCTCGATCGGCAGCGGCGCGGGGGCCTCGGCGCGCAGCTCCCGCGGCTCGGCGCGAGCGCCGCGCAGCGCCGCCGCCGCCTCTCCGGCCGCCCGCTCGAGGTCGGCCGGGTCGAGGCCGTCGACGTGGGCGAAGTAGGTCGTGCCGCCGCTCAGCACCCGCACCCCGGCCCCCTCTTCGGCGCCGCTCTGCACCGACTCGATCCGCGACTCGTCGATCGCCAGGCCGAGACCGCCGCGCCGTTCGGCGAAGACCTCGGCGAACTCGCCGCCGTTGGCGAGGGCGCGGGCGAGGACGCGCTCGGCGACCGCCGGGTCGAGCAGCTGGGTCGGGTCGCTCACGGGCGCGGTCGCTTCCCGGCGACCTCGATCAAGCGGCCCGCGGCGACGAACAGCTCGGCGCCGGCAGTGGTGTCCGCGGCGTGGTCCTCGGCGCGACCGCCTGTGTAGTAGAGGCGGGCAAAGGGGCGGCGGGCGACCCGGCGCCGGCGCATGTAGGCGGCGGCCTCGTCGGCGTAGCCGGAGACCCGGTCGAGCAGGACGCGGTGCGGCTTAGGCGGCATCGTCCCCCCCGCGCATCCGATTTTGACCACCCTCTGGTGGGGTGAAGGTCGGATGCGTCGATTCGCCGGCCAGGTCGCGCAGCAGGGCGCGCAGGTCGAAGAAGGTCAGCGAGGCGAGGGCGAAGCGATCGGTCACCGCGACCGCGGCGAGGCCGGCGTGGCGGATGAGGAAGACCTCGCCCTGCTCGGTGCCGACGTGGACCTGCTCGACCGGCTCGTCACCGGCGCGGTCGGCGACCGCGAGCAGCGCCGCGACATCCTCGCCCCAGCGCGAGGCGTCGCCGTTCGCCGCCAGCACGGCGCCGTCGCCGGCGAGGATCGCCGCCCCGCGCAGGTCGGGCGACATCTCGGTCAAGTAGGCGAGCGCACCCCGGGCGGACTCGCCCGAAATCGTCACCGTCGCGGCATCGTCGGGCATCTCGGCCAAAATACCGGCCCCGTGTCCCTGGCCCGAGCTTCGTGGATGATCGTCGTCGGCGTTTGCGCCATTGCCGCCATCCTCTTCGCGGTCGGCGGCTACACCGGCTACGCGATAACCGTCCTCGCCGTCGGCGCCGCCGCCGCCGTCAACCTCCTGCCTTCTCCATAAACCGCCGCCTCCTCCGCTTCGCGTCCGGGGGCGGCGGCAATCGCCATATCAGCGCCGCTCGCGGAGAATCAGATCGTGACGCTCGCTAGTCGGTTCTTGCGAGGTGTTCCGCCAATAGGTCCGCGGCCTTGCCGCGGTGGCTGATCTCGTTCTTCTCCGCCTGCGTCAGCTCCGAGTAGGTGCGGGTGTCCTCGGCGCCGGTCGCCTCGGGGACGAAGGCCGGGTCGTAGCCGAAGCCGCCCTCGCCGCGGGGGCGCTCGATCAGGTGGCCGTCGCAGCGGGCCTCGAAGACGTGCTCCGTGCCGTCGGCTTCGACCAGGGCCAGGGCGCAGACGTAGTAGGCGCCGCGCTCCTCACCCGCCGCGGCAACCTCGCGCAGCAGCTTCTCGAGGTTCTCCTCGTCGTTGGCGCCCTCGCCGCCGTAGCGGGCCGAGTGGATCCCGGGCCGGCCGCCGAGCGCCACCGCGCCGATCCCCGAGTCGTCGGCGATCGCCGGCACCCCGGTCACCGCGTGCGCGGCGCGCGCCTTGTCGAGCGCGATCGCGGCGTAGCTCTCGCCGTCCTCCGGCGGCAGCTCGACGCCCTCGGGGAGCGGCTCGAGCTCGACCCCCGGCAGCAGTTCGCGCATCTCGCGCAGCTTGTGCCGATTACTCGTGGCGAAGATCAATCGGCTCGGCGGTCCCGGTCACCCGCTCCTGCACCCCGCGCAACCTGGAGATGCCCATCTCGGCCAGCCCCAGCAGCTCGTCGAGCGAGGCCCGCGAGAGCGGCGTCCGCTCCGCCGTCGCCTGCACCTCGACCAGGCCGCCGTCGCCGGTCATCACCACGTTGGCGTCGACCTCGGCGCGCGAGTCCTCGTTGTAGTCGAGGTCGCAGAGCGGCCTTCCGTCGACCATGCCGACGCTGACCGCGGCGACCGATCCGGTCAGCGGCATCGTCTCGATCTTCTTCGCGTCGAGCAGTTTCTGCAGTGCCAGCCGCAGCGCCACGTAGCCACCGGTGATCGCCGCGCAGCGGGTGCCGCCGTCAGCCTGGAGCACGTCGCAGTCGACGTAGACGCTGCGTTCGCCGAGCGCCCGGAAGTCGACGACGACCCGCAGCGAGCGCCCGATCAGGCGCTGGATCTCGACCCCGCGACCGTCCTGGCGGCCCTTGGCGACGTCGCGCGTCTTGCGATCGCCGGTCGAGGCCGGCAGCATCGAGTACTCGGCCGTGACCCAGCCTTTGCCGCGCCCGCCCATCCACTTCGGCACCGATTCCTGCACCGAGGCGGTGCAGATCACCCGCGTTTTGCCGAGCGAGATCAACGCCGACCCGTCGGCCGTCTCGACGAACCCGGGATCGATCGTGATCGGCCGGATGTCGGCGGGGGCGCGGTCGTAGCTGCGTGACGCTGGCATCGTGGGGCGAGTCTCTCATGAGGCGGACAGGAAGGGGCGGCCCGCCCCGCGAGCCGCCCCTCGCTTTTACGCCGCCTCTATTCGTCGTACCCGCGCAACGTCGAGGAGCCGGTGTAGGTGCCGTTTTCGTATTCGCCTGCGCTGCAGATCAGTGGATGGCCTTTGAGCGAGAAGTCCAGTTCGGTCACTTCGATGTCCATCTCGACGGCCCGTTTGCTGCCTGCGCCCACGTTTTCGAAGCTGATCCCCGCCAGCCCCGACTGCGGCGGAATCGCCGCACTGCATTTCGTGCCGAGGATGGAGGTGTGGAATTCGAACGATTTCCCCGGTGGGCATTCAATGCCGAATGCCCCCACGTACGGTGGACCGGCGTTGAGCACCTCGACCGTGTCGTTGCAGCCGTTGGCGGTGATCGTGAAGCTGGTCCCGGTCGACCATTTGCAACTGCCCAGCGAGAAGAACGTCGTCAGGGGGAATTCGGCCGCCGCGCCCGTGAGGTCACCGAAAAATTCGACGTTCCCGCAGGTGAGGGTTGCGAACTGGAAGTCGAATTCATGAGGGCTGGTCGATTCGCCGTGGAGCACCACGGGATAGCTTTCGGCTTCCAGCTTCGGCCGGTTCGCTTCTTCTTCCGATTCTTCGCCGCCGATGTAGATGCCGACCTGTTCTTTCGCCGCTGCCGTGCTGGCGGTCATGCCGTAGAGCAAGAACAGGCCAGCGAGGGCCGCTCCCGCGAGCAAACCACCCCGCGCGAGCATTCCCGCCGTCGTCGATCCGTTGCCTCCGCGCTGGCCTTGCATCGTGTTCCTTTCGTTCCCACCACGCAATAGGGTGATTTGATCCGAAAATTCAGATCAAATAGTAAACCTGCGGAGACGCGCAGAGGGGTCCCGTCGCTGGGACCCCTCTGCCCACCTCATTTGAAGCTGACCTCGTCGACCGCCTCCTTGATCTTGTCGACGATCAGGCCGGCGAGCTCGGTGCCCTGTTTGCCGTTGAAACCTTTCATCGCCGCGACCATCCCCACCATCAACAGCGAGACGAGCAGGATCAGGCCGACGTACTCGACCGTGCCCTGCCCGCGCTCACCTTCGGCGAGCCGGCGGATCGCCCGCACCCGCCGCACGATCGCGGCGTGGGCGTAGCCCATCAGCATGTAGACCATCGGTGCCCTCCTTGTCGGGTTTGCGCCGATGCTCAGCGGCCCGCGGTCACGGGTCCAGACGCGTGCGGACCAACTCTGTGGCAACGCCGCAAAAAATCCGCAACGGGGCATCCCCGGCCAGGGCTGCGAGTACCCTCAGCGCCCGATGCGGGTCCTGGTGGTCACCAACTTCTCCCCCGACGCGGGCGCCCCGCAGCGGGGTCGCTGGGTGCGCGACCAGGTCGAGGAGATCCGCCGCCTCGGGATCGAGGTCGACCTCTTCGCCTTCCCACGCGGCTCCAGTCATTACCTGCCCGCCGCGCTGCGCCTACGGCGGCTGCTGCGCCGCGAGCGCTTCGACCTGGTCCACGTCCACTACGGCCTGACCGCCTGGTGTGGGGTGCTGGCCGGCGCCCGGCCGCTGGTCGTCAGCTTCCACGGCACCGACGTCCGCCACCCTCTGGTCGGCCGGCTCTCACGCCGGCTCGCCCCCCGCGCCGACCTCGCCGCGGTCGTCTCGCGGGCGCTCTTCGAGCCCGAGGACGGCCGCCCCGGCCTGCCCCGGCCACTGGGCTCCGCCGTCCTCCCCTGCGGCGCCGACCTCGAGCGCTTCCGGCCGCTCCCGCGCGCCGAGGCGCGCCGCGAGCTCGGCCTCGAGCCCGAGGGCCGCTACCTGCTCTTCCCCGCCAACCCCGAGCGACCCGAGAAGCGCGCCGACCGAGCCGCCGAGGTAGCGGCCGCCGCCGGCGCCGATCTGCTCACCGGCGGCGCCATCGACCCGGACCGGATGCCGCTCTGGGTCAACGCCGCCAACGCGGTCCTCGTCACCTCCGACTACGAGGGCTTCGGCCTGGTCTGCGTCGAGGCGCTGGCCTGCGACGTCGCGGTGCTCTCGACCCCGGTCGGGATCTCCCCCTATGCCCTCGCCGGCGTCGAGGGGACGCTCTGCGCGCCCTTCGATGCCGAGGCCTGGAGCGCCGCCGTCCGGCCCCATCTCGAGGCCGCGGACCCGCGGATCGAGGGCGCCGCCCGCGCCGGATCGCTCTCCGCCGCGCGCATGGCCGAGCGCACGGTCGAGGCCTACCGCGACGTCCTCGACCGAGACTCGCCCGCGCAAGTAATAGATTGAGCCAGCCATGAGCGAGGAGAAGCGGGAGCCGGGCAAGGACGACTTCAGCGCCGAGGTCGACGCCGTTGAGAAGCGGCTCGCCGCGGCGGCCGAGACCGCTGCCGCCGCCGAGGAGCGCGCGGTGGCCGAGGTCGAGGCACTGGAAGCCGACCTGGAGAAGGAGCGCCAGCGCTCCGCCGAGGCACTGGAGGCGCTGCGGCGCGAGCACGCCGAGGAGCTGCGGAGCGAGCGCGATGCCAAGCAGCGGGCGATCGCCGACGCCGAGCGCCGCCTGGCCGAGATCGAGGCCCAGGCCGAGGCGGCCGAGCGCCGGGTCGCCGCGGCGCGGTCCACCCCCACCCAGGCCGGCGGCTCCGGTGCCGACGCCGAGACCCGCGCCCGCGAAGCCGCCGCCGCCTGGCTGCGCGGGCAGATCGAGGCGATCCGCCGAGAGGCGGCAGGGAGATAACTCCCAGCCCCGAGTACGACGTCGCCGTCGTCGGCGGCGGCGCGGCGGGACTGTGGACGGCGCTGCGGGCGGCCGAGGCCGGCGGTGAGGTCTGCCTGATCTCGCGCACGCCGCTCTCCCAGAGCGCCAGCTTCTGGGCCCAGGGCGGGCTCGCGGCGGCGCTCGAGCCGGGCGACTCGCCTGCCCAGCACGCCGCCGACACGATCGCCGCCGGGCGCGGCCTCTGCCGCCCCACGGCGGTCGAGGCGCTGGTCGCCGAGGCGCCCGCCGCGGTGCGCGAGCTGCGCGAGCGCGGCGTGGTCTTCGACCTCGAGCCAGACGGCGACCTGGCGCTGGGCCTGGAGGGCGGCCACACGCGGCGCCGCATCGTCCACTCGGGCGGCAGCCAGACCGGCCACGAGATCACCTCGAAGCTGGCGGCGATGGTCGCCGTCGAGCCGCGCATCGATGTCCGTGAGCGGACCTCGGCGCTGGCGCTGTGGAGCGACGGCGAGCGCTGCCACGGGCTGCTGACCCAGATCGAGCCGATCGCCGCCGCGGCGACCGTCCTCGCCACCGGCGGCGCCGCGGCGCTCTGGCAGCGCACGACGAACCCCTGGGGCGCGATCGGCGCCGGCCCGGTTCTCGCCGCCGCCGCGGGCGCCGACCTCGCCGACCTCGAGTTCTGCCAGTTCCACCCGACCGCGCTCGCCCTGCCCGGCAGCGAGTTCGACGGGCGGCTGATCACCGAGGCGGTGCGCGGCGAGGGCGCCACCCTGCTCGACGCCGCCGGCAAGCGCTTCACCGACGAGCTGGCACCACGCGACGCGGTCACCGCCGCGATCCTCGACCGGATCGAGGCCGACGAGTCCGGCCACGTCCTGCTCGACCTGCGCGGCGTCAACCCGGGCCACTTCCCCAACGTCTTCGAGACCTGCGCCGAGGCCGGGCTCGACCCGCTCGCCGCGCCGGTGCCGGTCTCCCCCGCCGCCCATTACATGATGGGCGGCGTCGCCGTCGACCTCGACGGCCGCTCCTCGCTGCCCGGCCTCTACGCCGTCGGCGAGTGCGCCTGCACCGGCCTGCACGGCGCCAACCGGCTCGCCTCCAACTCGCTCAGCGAGTGCTTCGTCTTCGGCAACAGGGCGGCCCGCGCCGCCCTCGGCGAGGTTGCCGCCGAGGCCCGACCGCCCGCGCCCGAGTGGCGCTTCGAGCCACCTGGCGAAGCGACCCGCGCCGCGGTCTGGCGCCTCGCCGGCCCGCTGCGCCACCCCGAGCAGCTGCGCGAGCTGCAGGGCGACCCCTACCCGCTCGCCGCCGCGATCGCGACCTGCGCGCTGGCCCGTGAGGAGTCGCGCGGCGGCCACCTGCGCGCCGACCGGCCGCGGCTCGACCCCGAGCTCGACGGCGTCCACCTCGTGCTCGGCCCCGAGGGCGTCGCCCGTCGCGAGCGTTGGCGCTGAGTTCGCACGAACTCACCCGTTAGCGTGAGCCCCGTGCTGCTCGGGGTCGACGTAGGCGGGACCTTCACCGACGCTGTCCTCTTCGACGGCGAGACCGTCCACACCGCCAAGCAGCCGACCACGCCCGCCGACCAGTCGCGGGGCGTGATCGCCGCGGTCGAGGAGGTCCTGCGACGGGCCGGCGCCGGCGCCTCGCAGGTCGAGTCGTTCGCCCACGGGATGACTGTCGGCACCAACGCCCTGCTCGAGGAACGCGGCGCCCGCACGGCGCTGATCGCAACCGCTGGCTTCGGCGACCTGCTCGAGATCGGCCGCCAGGACCGGCCCGAGCTCTACCGCCTCTGCACACCGAAGCCGGCGCCGCTGGTCGCGCCCGAGCTGCGCTTCGAGGCGACCGAGCGGGTCGGGCCGGAGGGGGTCGTCGAGCCGCTCGCCGCCGGGGAGCCGCGGCGCCTCGCCGAGCTGGTCCGCGCCTCCGGCGCCGAGTCGGTCGCGATCTGCCTGCTCTTCTCCTACCTCGACGGCTCCCACGAGGAGGCGATCGCCGCGCGCCTGCGCGAGGAGCTGCCGGACATCCACGTCTCCGCCTCGCACCGGGTCCTGCCCCGCTTCCGCGAGTACGAGCGCTGCTCGACGACCGCGATCGACGCCTACCTCTCGCCGCTGCTCGGCCGCTACCTGGGCCACCTCGGCGAGGCGGCGGCGGACGCCGGACTGCCACGGCCGGTCGTGATGCAGTCCTCCGGCGGCGTAGCCAGCGCCGAGGAGGCGGCGCGGGCAGGCGCCTGGAGCGTCCTCTCCGGGCCCGCCGGCGGCGCGGTCGGGGCCGGGCTGCTGGCGCGGGCAAGCGGCGACGGCAACGCGCTCGGCCTCGACATGGGCGGCACCTCGTGCGACGTCTGCGTGGTCGAGGACGGCGCCGTGCGCCGCACCGACTCACGCCGGATCGGCGGCCACGTGATCCAGCTGCCGATGGTCGACGTGCACACGGTCGGCGCCGGCGGCGGCTCGGTCGGCTGGCGCGATCCCGGCGGCGCCCTGCGCGTCGGCCCCCGCTCGGCCGGTGCCGACCCGGGGCCGGCCTGTTACGGGCGCGGCGGCAGCGAGCCGACCGTCACCGACGCCAACCTGCTGCTCGGCCGGCTCGCCACCGGCTCGACCCTGGCCGGCGGCGTCGCCCTCGACGCCGAGGCGGCGCGCGGCGCGGTCGGCGGCGTCGCCGACTCGCTTGGCCTCGGAGCGCTCGAGACCGCCGAGGGGATCGTGCGGGTCGCCAACCAGGAGATGGTGCGGGCGCTGCGCGTGGTCACGGTCGAGCGCGGCGTCGATCCGCGCCGCTTCGCGCTGATGCCCTTCGGCGGCGCTGGGCCGATGCACGCGGCGGAGATCGCCGCCGAGCTCGGCATCGAGCGGATCCTCTGCCCGCGCGCCGGGGGCGTCCTCTCCGCGCTCGGCCTCTGCGCCTCGGACCGCCGCCGCGACACCACCCGCACGGTGATGCTGAGCGGCGCCGAGCTCAGCGGCGCGCGGGTCGCGGCCGAGGTCGAGGAGCTCACCGCCCGCCTCGACGGCGAGCTGGCCGGGGCCGCGCCCGAGGTGATCTACGAGATGCGCTACGCCGGCCAGGCCTTCGAGCTGCCGGTGCCCGGCTCGGCCCGGCCCGACCCCGTCGCGCTCGCCGCCCGCTTCGAGCAGTTGCACGAGGAGCGATATGGGCACCGCGACCCCGAGGGCGAGGTCGTGCTCGTCCACATCCGCCTCGCCCTCGTCGCCCCCGGCCCCCGCCCGCGACTGGCGGCGGCGCCCGCCGGTCAACTCGAGCGGGGCGCCCGACGGGTCCGCTTCGACGGCGCGTGGCTCGAGGCCCCGGTCCTGCGCGGCGAGCCCCCCGCCGGCCTCGACGCCACCGGCCCGGCGATCTTCGAGCTGCCCGAGGCGACCTTCGTCGTCCCGCCCGACTGGCGCGCCAAGGTCGACGGCGCCGGCACGATCGTCGCCGAGGTGGGCGCGTGAGCCTCGACCCGGTCACCCTGCAGGTGATGATCGGCGGCCTGCGCTCCGCTTGCGACGAGATGGGCGCGAGCCTGATCCGCTCCGCCTACTCGGCCAACATCAAGGAGCGCCACGACTGCTCGACCGCGCTCTTCGACTCCGGCGGCGAGCTGGTCATGCAGGCCGAGCACATCCCCGTCCACCTCGGCTCGATGCCCGACGCGGTCGCCGCCGTGCTCGACCTCGAGCAACGCCCCGGCGCGACCTGGATCCTCAACGACCCCTACCGCGGCGGCACCCACCTGCCCGACATCACGCTCGTCTCGCCGGTCTTCGTCGCCGGGGACCTGGTCGGCTTCGCCGCCTGCCGCGCCCACCACGCCGACGTCGGCGGGCCGACCCCCGGCGGGATGCCGGCGCACTCGACCCGGCTGGAGGACGAGGGCGTGGTGATCCCGCCGATCCCGGCCGAGATCGACGAGCTGCGCGAGCTCGCCGCGCGGATGCGCTTCCCGGCCCAGCGGCTCGCCGACCTACGCGCCCAGCAGGCCGCCAACCGGGTCGGCGCCGAGCGGCTCGCCGAGCTGGTCGGGCGCTACGGGCGCCAGCGGCTGCGCGCCGGGATGGAGGAGATCCTCGCCTACGCCGAGCGCCGCACCCGGGCCGCCCTCGCGGCGCTGCCCGACGGCGAGTACACGGCCGAGGACGTGCTCGAGGACGACGCCTCCGGCGAGCCCCGCGACGTGGCGCTGCGCGTGCGGGCAACGATTCGCGGCGACCAGCTGAGGCTCGACTTCAGCGGCACCGAGCCGCAGATCGAGGGCAACCTCAACTGCCCGCTCTCGGTGACCCGCTCGGCGGCGACCTTCGCCGTGCGGGTGCTGACCGACCCCGACGCGCCGCCCTGCGCCGGCGCCTACCGGCCGATCGAGGTGATCGCCCCCGAGGGCTGCCTGCTCAACGCGCGCTTCCCGGCAGCCGTCGCCGCCGGCAACGTCGAGACCTCGAGCCGCGTCGCCGACCTCGTCATCGCCGCCCTCGGCGGCGCCCGGCCCGCGCCCGCGCAAGGCCAGGGGACGATGAACAACCTGACCCTCGCCAACGAGGAGTTCACCTACTACGAGACGCTCGGCGGCGGCCAGGGGGCCTGCCCCGATGCCGACGGGCCGAGCGCCATCCACGTCGCGATGTCGAACACCCTCAACACGCCGGTCGAGGCGCTGGAGACCGAGTTCCCGCTGCGGGTGCGGGAGCTGGCGCTGCGCCGCGGCAGCGGCGGTGAGGGGGAGCGGCGCGGCGGCGAGGGGATCGTGCGCGAGATCGAGGCCCGGGCGCCGATGCGCTACACGCTGATCGGCGAGCGCCGCCGCCACCCGCCGCGCGGCCGCGACGGCGGCGGCGACGGCGCGACCGGACGAAACCTGCTGAACGGCGAGCCCCTGCCGGGCAAGGCAGAGGGCGACCTGCGGCCCGGCGACCGGCTGCGAATCGAGACGCCGGGTGGCGGCGGGCTCGGAAAAGCAGTGCGCTAGGATTTACGCAAATAGCGTGAATTTGGCGATTTGGCCGCGCTCGTCTAGAATGCGCGGCCTTGGGCGGGGCTCCAGCCTGGACAGGGGTCCAAGGCGCACCACCCAGTCAGATTCACCGAGACCTTCTCAAAGGTACGACTTCAAATGCCGATCGCGCTAAAGGAATGGGCTGTAACCGTGCGCGCCCTCGCCGAGGGTGAGCAGCTGCTGACCCTGCGCAAGGGCGGCATCCGCGAGGACAACAAGCACTTCGAGCTCGACCACGAGCGCTTCTTCCTCTACCCGACCTTCGACCATCAGCGCAACAACCTGGTCCGCGAGTCGCACCACCCGGAGCTGCGCCGCGCCCTCGAGGAGGGTGTCTGGCCCGACGAGGAGCCGCCCCCCGCGGCGCTGATCCAGGACGGTGGGATCGCCCAGCCGGAGCGGGTCCGCCTGCGCTGCTGGGCCGAGGTCACCGACCACCTGACGGTGACCAACCCGCGCATCGTCGACGAGCTCTCCCCCTTCTACGTCTGGACCCCCGACTACGCCGAGAAGCGGCTCAACTGGAAGCGGCGCCACCCGCTGCACATCCTGCTGCTCAGGGTGCACCGCATCCCCCGCCCGGTCACGGTCAAGGTCCGCGAGGAGTACCACGGCTGCCGCTCCTGGGTCGAGATCGATCGCGACCTGCCCTTCGAGGGCACCCCGGTGATGGCCGACGAGGAGTTCGACCGCGCCCGGTCGGAGATCCACTCGGTCTGCACGGCCTCAGAGCCGGTTCTCGTCTAAGGCCACCTAACCGGCGCATATCGGCGTCCTCGGTCGCTCGCGTGCAGTGCACGCCACGCTCCCTGCGTCCTTGATCTGCTTGGTCAGTTGGCCTTAGTAGGCTCGCGCAAATGCCTTGGGTCGAGACTCATTCGCTTAGCTTCACCGCCCGCCACGACAGCGGCGACACATCGTTCGCCGAGCGCACGCTCGACCGCATGGAGGAACTGCGGCTGCGCCTCGAGGACCGCTTCGCCGCGGTGCCCGGCGGCGTCACCGTCGTCGTCCACACCAACCCGGCGCTGCTCTCGCTGGCCCACCCCTTCCTGCCGGCGGCGCGCTGGTCGGCGGCCCCAGCCGGACGGCGTTACCTCGCCGGCTGGGCGATGGCGACCGAGCTGCACGTCCTCAACGACGCCCACATGGAGCGCCGCGCCGGCGGCGAGGACTCGCGCGAAGCGCTGCGCGGCACCGCCGAGCGCCTCTACGCGCAGCTGGTGATCGCCGCCAACAACCCCGACCTCCCCCCTTCCTGGACGCCGCGCCGCTTTGCCCGCTACCTCGGCTGGGCCTGGCTGGTCGAGGGCGCCGCCCAGTACTTCGCCCGCCAGGTCGGCCTCTACCGTCCCGCCGTGATCCGCCGCCTGCGCGAGAGCTCCGGGCCCGCCTTCCCGCCCTCGCGCCGCGACGCGGTGATCCTCGGCGGCACGATCTTCGACCTGCTGGAGACCGAGCGCGGCCCCGACGCCTGCGAGCGCCTCGCCCTGCAGCTCCTCCCCGGCGGCGCCCGGCCGACGCTCGAGGCGGCCTTCGACGCTCCCGCCGCCGAAATCGAGGCCGCCTGGCGCGACTACCTGCGCGCGATTGCCCGCCCCAGCCCGGCCTAGCGGCCGGCGGCGATCAGCTCGCCGAGCGGCCGTCGCTGGACGCCCCCGGAATCGAAGTTCTCCGGCGCCAGCCAGGCCTCGAAGCCGGCCCGGATCCGCGGCCAGTCCTCGGCGAGGATCGAGTACCAGGCGGTGTCGCGGTTGCGGCCCTTGATCACGAGGTGATTGCGAAAGACCCCCTCGAAGCTGAAGCCGAAGCGCTCCGCCGCCCGCCGCGAGGCGGCGTTGAGCGCGTTGCACTTCCACTCGAGCCGGCGGTAGCCGAGCTCGTCGAAGGCGTTGCGGGCGAGAAGGTAGATCGCCTCGGTCGCAGCCGTGGTCCGCTGCAGCGACACGCCGAACCAGATGTTGCCGATCTCGATCGAGCCGTGCGCGGGCTCGAACCGCATGTAAGACGCGAGGCCCAGGGGCCGCTCGTCGGGCAGCCTGAGCAAAGTGAAGAAGGCGTAGTCGTCGGAGCTCTCGGCCCGCGCCAACATCTCCCCCAGCGCCTCCGGACTCTCGTAGGGGCCGTCGAAGAGGTAGGTCCAGATCGCCGCATCACCGTCCGGCGGGTGCGAGGCGGCGTAGAGCGGCCCGGCGTCGGCCGCCGCGTCGAGCGGCCGCAGCAGCACGCGCTCGCCGAGTAGCCGCTCGCGTCGCGGTGGCTGCGCCGGGGTCCACTCGAGGCGCTCTCCCAGGGGCAGGTCGTCGGTCACCGGCGGACTAAATCAGCTCCGACGGCGGTACGGTTCGCGAGCTGTGGTCGTCTCCGTCCAACTCGCCGACGTCGGCTGGCCCGCCACCCCGCGGCTGCTCCGCCAGAAGCTCGATCCCACCACCGTCCCCGGCCTGACCTACGCCGAGTCGGTGCTCAGCGTGCCGCTTCGCGCCCAGCGCCTGCCGCGACCCGGCCCTGGCCGGGTCGGCCTGATTGCCGCCTGGGAGGACGACGAGGCGTTCGACTCCTTCCTCGCCGGGCACCCACTCGCCGCCCGCCTCTCCGGCGGCTGGCAGGTGCGCCTCGAGCCGCTCCGCGTCTTCGGCGCCTGGCCGCGGATGCCCGGCCTGCCGGAGCGCGAGCTGCCGGTCGACGACGGCGAGCCGGTGGTGGTGCTGACGCTCGGCCGCCCGCGACTGCTCCGCCTGCCCCCGTTCCTCAAAGCCTCGGCCAGGGCGGAGCGCGCCGCGGCACACCACCCGGCCCAGCTCGCCTCGACCGCCCTCGCCCGCCCGCCCCGCCTGGTCTCGACCTTCTCGGTCTGGCGCAGCGCCGCGGCGATGCGTGAGTACGCCGCCACCGGCACGGGCGCGCACCAGGCCGCGGTCCGAGCCGACCGCAAGCTGCCCTTCCACCATGAATCCGCCTTCATCCGCTTCCGCCCCTACGCCTCGCGCGGCAGCTGGGACGGCGGCGACCCGCTGGCGCCGGCCTAGCCGGCGCCGGGGGTGCCCTCGAGCACCCCGCGGGCCTCTTCGGCGCGCTCCTCGGCGACGAGGACTTCGCGCGGGCCGGCAGCGAGGAAGTCGGGGACGTCGAAGCCGGCGGCGCGGCGCAGCATGCTGGGGATGCCGTGCTCGGAGAGCAGCCCTTGGATCATTTCCGCCTCGGGCTGCTGCTGGGCGTAAGCAACCTTGACCAGCTTGCCGCTACTCGACGACAAGCTCGGCCTCGGCGATCTTCATGTCGCGCAGCCAGTAGCCCTTGACGTCGGGCGCCTCGGGGTCGGCGAGCGAGACGATCACGTAGACCGGTTCGGGCCAGCCCGCCGCGGCGTTGACGTCGGTCTGCGAAGGGTAGGCGGGGCTCTTGGTGTGCGAGTGGTAGATCGCCAGCAGCTCCTCGCCGCGCTCGGGGATCTCCTTCTGCGTCACCCGGAACTGGTCACTGGTGTGGATCTGGTAGCTGAACGGGCTGGCGAACTCGTTGCGCGTCCGGTAGACGCTCTTCGCCACTCCGTCGACGCCACCGATCAACCCGCAGCACTCGTTCGGCAGGTCCTCCCGCGCGTGGGCGACGATCTCGTCGATCAGGCTCTGGGCGATCCGCATCGAGGGGCCGGGCTCGCCTACCACCAGACGGTGGAGTCCAGGTTCTCGATCTCGTCGATCGGCCGCGTGTAGACGCCGGAGGAGAGGTACTTCCAGCCGTCGTCGGGGATCAGGAAGACGACGTTGCCGCCGTCGAGCTCCTCGCCGATGCGGACGGCGATGCGGGCGATCGCGCCGGAGGAGACGCCGGCGAAGACGCCCTCCTCGTCGAGCAGCTTGCGCGTCCAGACGATCGCGTCGCGGTTGGAGACCATGATCTTGCGGTCGAGCAGGGTGATGTCGATGATCGGCGGGATGAAGCCGTCGTCGAGCGAGCGCAGGCCGTGCACCATCTCCCCCTGCATCGGCTCGGCGGCGACCAGCAGCGTCGCCGGGTCGTGCTCCTTCAGCCGTCGCCCGTTGCCCATCAAGGTGCCGCCGGTGCCGAGCCCGCCGACGAAGGCCGCCACCTCGTCGAGCTCTTCGAGGATCTCGACCGCGGTGCCGTTGTAGTGGGCGAGCGGGTTGGCCTCGTTGCCGTACTGGTAGGGCATGTAGTACCGCGGGTCCTCGCTCATCTCCAGCGCCACCTCGACCGCCCCGTTGGAGCCCTTGGCGCCCTCGGAGTAGACGATCTCCGCCCCGTACATCTCGAGCAGCTGGGTGCGCTCGGAGGTGACGTTGTCCGGCATCACGACCTTCAGCGGGTAGCCCTTGCGGCGGCAGATCATCGCCAGCGAGATGCCGGTGTTGCCGGAGGTCGGCTCGAGGATCGTCTGCCCGGGCCCGATCGCGCCCTCGGCCTCGGCCGCCTCGATCATCGAGCGGGCGACGCGGTCCTTGACCGAGCCGGTCGGGTTGCGCCCCTCGAGCTTGGCGTAGATCCGCACTCCGGGCTTCGGCGAGAGCGTCGGCAGCTCGACCAGCGGCGTGTTGCCGATCGACGCGACGATGTCGCCGTAGCGGCCCCCACAGGGTCGGTTGAGTAGCTCGTCGCGCGCCATCGAGTCTCCCGTTACTTCAAAAAGTATAGCTAGAGAAGAACCACCGGCGCGACAGGTTGTCGCGCCGGAAGCCGAGTGCTGATCGCGTTCGAGTCACTTGCTTTTACAAAAGAATTATCTAATATTAATAGAACTATGCTTAATCTCCGCGCGGCGAGAGGACAATCGCTCCGAGGACTGACGGCACTAGCGGTGCTCGCCTTAGTGATCCTCGCTAGCGGCTGCGACCGGGTTGGCGCGGACGATCCGGTCACCTACACCGGCAATGAACTCAAGACCATCTACTTCTGGGTGGAAGAGCCAGGCAAATACCAGATCACCAGCCAGTCGATTACCTCGGGCCTCGCCAACTTCAAACTCGTGCAGCCATCGACGACGGAATGCCCGGGCACGTTCACGGTTGGGGCGAAAGAAAAAAAAGTGTGCCTGGCGAAAGTCGAAAGCAAAAGCTACTCGCCTGGTCTCAGGGGAACTCTGACCACCTGGTGGATGCCCTCTGGCGCGAAATATTCCCGCCGCATGGATGTCCGCCTGCGAATGAATTGAGCTGAGATGCGCCGCTATCGCGACAGACGAATCGACCTTCTTGGATTGCTCGGCCTCGCCGTCATCGCTGCGATCACGCTCGTCGCTCTCGCCAGCCCGCCGCCGGCGGCGGCGGACACGCTGTGTCGAGTCGTCGAAAGCCCCTGTGAAGAAGAAAACGAATACCCGATCTCGACCTTCTTCGAAGGACGGACGAGCGAATCCGTCCTGGAAGCCGGCTCCTTTTCGATGTACTGCGCATCGGAGGCGGTGGCGGAAACGACCTCGAACCTGGGCGCCGGCTCCGGCCTCACCGGCGAAGTGCTGGAAGTGGTCTTCTCGAACTGCGAAGGGTCGACCTGCTCGGCGGTAAAAGAAGCCGCGCTGCCGCTTGACGCCTTCGCCGAAGCGATCGGCGGGGGCGATGGCACGAGCGCGGCCTCAGAAGGAGGAGGCGGCGGCATCCCACAGATCGAAGTCGAATGCCCGATCATCCCCGACTGCCTCTACGGCGCCGAAAGCGTTCCCGGCTCGGTCATCGGCGGCAGCCTCGCCTCGGTCGAAGTGGAAGTGGAACTCACCCGCCTGAGCGGCTCGTTCTGCCCCACCGAAGCGACCTTTCTGGCCACCTACACCGCCTTCAACGCGGAAGAACCGACCTACCTGATGGCGGAACCCTAGCTGCCTGCGCCGCCGGCCATCGCGGGCAGGATGACGACCGTGTCTCCCTCGGAAACCGCCGTCTCCAGCCCGTCGAGCACCCGCACGTCCTCGTCGTTCAGGTAGACGTTGACGTAGCGGTTGAGGTCGCCGTCGGCGCCGAAGAGCTGCTCCTCGGTCGCCGGGTGCTGGGCGGTCAGCGCCCGCAGCACCTCGCCGACGTTGCCGCCCTCGGCCTCGACCTCGGTCTGGCCGCCGGTCTGCGGGCGCAGCACTGGTGGAATTCGAACCGTCGCCATCAGGCCGGAAACCTACCGGCTAGCCGGCGCAGAAGAGCTGGTAGTCGGGGAACTTGCCGAGATCCTCGTCGGCGACCCGCGGCGCGTCGGGCCCGCAGATCGGACAGTTGGGGTCGCGCCGCACCTTGAGCTCGGTGAAGCGCGTGCTCAACGCCTCGAAGAGCAGCAGGCGGCCGATCAGCGGCTCGCCGATCCCCAGCACCAGCTTCAGCACCTCGTTCGCCTGCAGCAGGCCCATCGTCCCGGCCATCGCGCCGAGCACCCCGTTGGCCGAGCAGCTCGGCGCCAGCTCGGCCGGCGGCGGCGTCGGGTAGAGGCAGCGGTAGCAGGGGCCCTCGTAGGGGACGAAGGTCGAGATCTGCCCGTCGAAGCTGAGGATCGAGGCGGAGACGACCGGCTTGCGCAGTCGCACCGAGGCGTCGTTGAGCAGGTAGCGGGTGGGGAAGTTGTCGGCGCCGTCGACGATCACGTCGTACTCGCTGATGATCTCGATCACGTTCGAGGCGTCCATGCGGCCGCGGTGCTCGACCACGTTCACGTCCGGGTTGAGCGCTTCGATCGTGCGCCGCGCCGACTCGGTCTTCGGCATCCCGATCCGCTCGGTGTTGTGGATCACCTGGCGCTGCAGGTTGGAGGCGTCGACGACGTCGTCGTCGACCAGGCCCATCGTGCCGATCCCGGCCGCGGAGAGGTAGAGCGCGGTCGGCGCGCCCAGCCCGCCGGCGCCGATCAGCAGCACCTTCGCGTTGAGCATCTTCAGCTGGCCGTCGACGCCGACCTCGGGCAGCAGCGTGTGGCGCGAGTAGCGGTCGCGCTGCTCCGGGGTCATCCCGGTCGCGGCGACGACCGGCAGCCCCTGCTCCTGCCAGGCGAGGATGCCACCGGCCATCGAGGCGACGTCCTCGTAGCCGAGCGCTTCCATCTGCTCGGCCGCCTTGTAGGAGCGATTGCCGCTGCGGCAGTAGAGGATCGTGCGAGCGGACTTGTCGGGCGCCGCCGCGGCGATCTCGTCGGCCAGCAGGCCGGGCGGGACCAGCTTGCCGTTCTCGAGGTGGGCCTCCTGGTACTCGTGCGGCTCGCGGGTGTCGATCAGGACGACGTCGCCGCCCTCGATCTCCTGCGCCGCCTCGAACGGCTCGATCTCCTCGATCTGCTGCTTGACCTGCGCGCCACTCGCCATGCGTCTGAAATCCCCCAAATCCGGATCGACTTTTACTTCAAAAAGTATAGCGACCCGTTCCGGGTGCCAACAAGTACCGAAGCAGCAGGCCATGGTCCTCGGGGAGCCGTGCCGCTTCGCCGGCCAGAACCCGGCCGGAGAGGTGTGAAGCGAGGCCACCCGCCAGCAGGCGCAGGACGTCGTCGGGAACGGGCTCCAGCCCGTCCGGGAGGGTCGCTCCGGGGGGCGGCCGGAGGGCCTTCGCGAGGCGAGCGAGGGAGCGCTCGTGCTCGAGCCGGGCCGGGCGCGCCGCGGCAAGCGCCTCGACCAGCAACAGGTGGGCGAGGTTGGGGTTCTCGGCGAGCAGTTCGAGCCCGGCCCCGAGGCCGGCGGAGAGCTGCTCGTCCCACTCCGCCTCCCCCTCCGCCGCGATCTGGATCGCTCCGAGGAGCTGCTCCACACCATCCTCGTAAGCGGCCGTGAAGCAGGCCTCCTTGCCTTTGAAGTGCCCATAGAACGTGGCGCGCGAGACGCCCGCCAGTTCGACGATGTCGGTGACCTTGGTGTCCTCGTAGCCGTGGTAGACGAGGGCGGCGGCAAGGCCGGCGTAGATGCGCTGCCGCTGGTTGGCGACCACCTCCTCTCGCGAGAGCCCCGAGCGCGGCGTGATCCGCTCGACCGGGGGCGGGTCGGCATCCGGGCGACGCCGTTTTCCCCGAGGCGGCCGTGTCGTCATATAGCTCCGTTCTCCGCCGCAGCCACCGGCGCCATGCAAACACGTTAGTTCGTGCTTGTCAAGATACGCACATGGTAGGAGAGAAAGAGTCTATTTACAGGGATCTTGGAGAGAGAAAGCTTTTCCGACACAAGGAACGCATAGTGCCCAACGGGGCCTGGCGGCGCTGGATCGGCGCCGGCTCAGCCGGCCCGTTGACGGGTCTCGAGCGCTTCGGCGGGCTCACGCTCGAGGGCGACTACCCGCCCCTCCTTGGGGCCCGGCTCACTCGGCCTGAAGAAGGCGAGCACGTACTCCGCGAGAGGCGCTGCCAGAGCCGGCAGCTGCGTCGCCCTTCCCTGCAGCACCTCGCTGGCGACGCGGGAGGCGATGCCGCCGACGATCACGCCCTCGACCTCCGGTGCCGGGTTCGAGTGCGGCGGCGACCCGGAGGCCGCGAAGCGCAGCAGGGTGCCGTAACGCCGCAGCCACTCGTAGTAGCGGAGGGTGATCGCCTCCCCCGCCGAGGGCCCCTCGACGAAGAGCAGGCGGGCGAGGGCCGGGTCCCCCGCCAGCGCGCCGAGGGCGATGCCCAGGGTGCCTTCGACTCGCTGCTCGGTCGTCGCGTTCTCCTCGCAGCGGTCGGTGAGGTCGTTGTAGAGCCGCTCGTGACCCGCTTCGTGGGCGGTGGCGAAGCAGTCCTGCTTGTCACTGAAGTTCTTGTAGAAGGCGTTGCGCGAGACCGCGGCCGCCTTGACGATGTCGGCGACCGACATCGCTTCGTAGCCGTGTTCGGCCACTACCCCGGGCACGGCGGCGAGCAGCCGCTCGCGCTGGTCGCGGGTTACCTGATCGGGGGGCAGCGCATGCCGGCCACGGGGCAGGCGGCGTGGCGTGGCGGATCTCGATCGGGCGCCCGCCTCGGCCATCTCAGGGGAACGGGGTATCCGTTACGCACACAGGTTGGTTCTCAAAAACTCCCCGAGTCAAAAAGCGGCGCCATCGCGACGATCCCATCTGATCTCCTCTCTCGAGCCACGCAAGGTGGGGCTGCCTCTCCAAGCGAGCCCCGGCTCCGGACCCCCTGGAGCACGTCACCCCAATGCTGTGATGGCTATGGAAACATTCCGGTACGGAAATGTCAAGAACGACCATCCCGAGAGCATCCTAAAAAACGCATGTTTGCAGGGTTTCTACTTAGAAAGGCAGCATTACGGAACCCCCCAAAAAGGGGGCTCCGTAATAGAAATAAGGAAACGGGACGAGCCGCTTAGCGCTGGGCGCGGGCCTTGCGCTTGCCCTTGCGCGCCTTGCGACACGACGAGGGCTTGACCAGCGGCCGCGATTCGGCGCGCTTGCCGTTTTGACCGGTGAGCCTCACTTCGGCCCGGTTCTTGGTCTTGCAGAGGTCGCGGCTGTTGACGATCAGCCCCTTCTTGCCGCCCTGCATCTGCAGCTCGAAGCTGGAGACCGGGACGTCGGGCAGGACGTCGAAGGTGGCCCTGACCCGCTTTTTGAAGGAGTCGATGCGGGCGGCGACGTTGACCGCGACCCTGCCGTCGAGGGAGGCGACCAGGTCGGGCAGCTTGTTGTTCGAGGAGCGCATCACGACCGGCCCTTCGATGAAGCCGTCGAGCAGCGGGGTCGTCGCTTTGGCGTGACCGATCACCGAGCCCGGCGGGCAGGCCTTGGCCCTGAACTGCACGCGGGTGCAGATCGTGCGGATGTGGCCCTGTTCGAGGAAGGCCGAGCGCGGCAGGGTGACCTGGGCGCCGGCGAAGTTGGCGTCGCCCGGCCGCGTCGTCAGCTTCGCGCTGATCGCCGGGAACTGGCCTCGCTTGGTCCCTCCCTCGAGCTTGAAGCTGAGCTTGGGCTTGAAGCCGAGCGAGTCGCAGTTGGCCGCCTGGAAGCGGTTGGCGAGCGTCACCGAGGTGTCGTCGTGCGGCGAGAACGGGTCGCCCCCGGCGCCGCCGATCGTGGCCCCGATCGACTTCGGGTCGCAGTTGGTCGGGTTGAGCGTCGCCTGCGGACGGTCGATCAAGACCCGGATGTCGCGCAGGCGGACCGGGATCCCCTTGAAGATCTGCGGGAAGGGGTCGGAGGTGATCTCGATCTCGGTGGTTTCGGGGTCGAGCGTGATCGCCGCCCGCACGGCGATCACGCCGAGGTCGTAGGGACCGACCTGCAGGGGCGTGACGATCGCCAGCGAGTAAGGAGCCCCCCGGTAGGGGCCGGCGAGGTAGGCCCGGCCGGCGAGGTAGGTGAGGGGCACGCCGACCCCGGCGCCGACCTCGACCCGGCCGAGGTAGCTGTCCGCGGGGCAGGACGGGCTGGCCAGCTCTTCGGCGGCGCTGCGATCGGGATGCCCGGCCGCCGCGATCGCCGCCTCCGAGCACTCGGCGATGCCCTTGATCTTGGCCGTGAGGCCCTTCGGCATCGTCACCCCGAGCCGGCTGAACTCCTGGTCGTCGTCGCTGCGCTGCAGGCGCATCACGAACGGCGAGTAGGTCCCCGCCGAGCCGGAGAGCGTGCCGGCCTCGAGCAGCGGCGCGAAGGGGCGCTCGCCAAGGGTGTTGACGCAGGGCGAGCCGTCGGGGCGGCGGGTCACGTCATAGGAGCTCGACTTGACGATCGGCGTCCCGGGGTCATGCCAGCTGTAGAAGGTGGCGGTGATCGTCTTGGTGCCGCAGGTGCTGGGGTTGACCAGGCCGGCGCGGACGCCGCTCTTGAGGGTCATCTGCATGTCGGAGACCGGGAACTGGGGCAGGTCGTCGAAGCTGGCGCTGATCCGGCCCGTGGCCGAACCGAGCTGGATGCGGCCGGGGAGCTTGACCATCAGGCCGCGCTCGGGGTCTTCGACGACCAGGTAGAGAGCGAGGAACTCGTTGAACGGGTTCTCGTTCTGCTTGGCGATGTAGATGCGGCCGCTCATCGGCGCGTCGGCGGGCAGGATCGGCGTCTTCAGGGTCAACGTCCCGTACTGGGAGTTGTCCGGACAGGTGACCGGCTCGTTGGTGCCCATCTTGATCTGGTGCGGAGCGCAGGAGCCAAGGCCCTGGGCCGCCGAGGGCGAGAGCGTCATCCCCTCGGGGAACTCGATCTCGACCCGCTTCAGCGGTGGGGTCGGGATCGCCGCGACGTGTCCGTTCTGGTGGTAGAGGTCCTCGGCCTGGTCGACCTCGTCGTTGCGCTGCGGGATGACGAGGTTGACGTCGAGGCCGGTGGGCGCGCCGGCGTCGGTCGTCGACGGCCGCATCGCGATCGCCGGCCGGAAGCGGAAGCGGGGGTCATCGCAGCCCGCCACCGCGAAGGGCTCGGTCCCGACGCTGGGGGTGAAGCGGCCGGGGTGCTGCCAGGACTCGAAGCGGCCCTCGAAGCGCAGGCCGGAGGCGCCGCAGTCCATCGGCTGCGTCAGCAGTGGCCGGATCGGGGCGTTGGAGGCGGCGCCGAAGGCGGGCTCGGTGCGCGGGGTGCTGAAGCTGCGCAGGTGGTTGTGGGCGGGATCGCCGGGCACCCCCCAGAGCGTCATCCTCGCCTCGCGGATCGGCGCGATCGTGGTGATCTGGGGTACGACGGCCTTGATCGCGTAGTCGTCGGCCGGATCGAGCATGGGATAGATGTGGGCCTGGATCGGCCCCACCGACATGCCGAAGTCGGCCGGCACCCCCGGCGGCGGCTCGAGGTTGTAGACCGCGATTCGGGCGGCCCCCCCCGGGGTGAAGGTCTCCCCTCCCCGCTCCTCACCGTCGAGGATGACGAGGTCGGCGACCCCGATCTGGCTCGCTGGCGGGCAGCCGGCGGAACCGTAGGTCTGGGCGCCGAGTGAGAGGAACTGCGCCGCCGTGCACTTCGGGGTCGCCTCGGGGTTGCCGAGGAAACCGACCGGCAGCTTCGTCTCGATCGTCTTCAGGTACTCGGCGGGCTCGAGCCAGGTCAGCGGCGAGAGCAGGCCCGGCGACTCGCTCGGGTTCTCCAGCTTGACCAGGTTGGGAAGCAGGTCGATCCTCATCTCGAAGGGATGGGCGCCGGCCTGGCGCACGGGGGCGCCGGCCGGGAACTCGTCGTCGTAGGAATCGATCCCGAAGCCGTCCCCCGGCACCCCGAACGGGGTTGGCGTCGAGCTGACGGTCACCGACCTCTCCTGCGAGCCGGGTTCCGCGGCGCCACCGCCGGAGACGGTCGAGGTCGTCGTGAACTCGCCTTCCGTCGCTCCCGGCGCCACCCCGACGCGGAAGATGATGCGGCTGGCGTAGCCGGCGAACCCGTGGGGGGTGAAAGGAGGCAGTTCGTGGACCGAGCGCGCCATGACCGAGAGGCTGGTGGTGCAGGTGACGAGGCTCGAGCCGGCGCAGGACCAGTCGCTGTTCGAGAGCTCGTTGCGCCGGTGAGACTGGTCGAGGATCGACGGCGCGATCCGGGTCACGCCCGGCGGCAGCTGCGTCGTCACGGTGACGGTCCCGGTGGAGTTGCTGTCGCCGGTGTTGCGCACCTGGACCTTGAACATCCCGGTCTGCCCGGGGGCCAGGTTGGCGGGGCCCCAGACCGTGCTGACGCTCCAGGCCGGCGCCGCGGCCGCGCCGGCGACGTTGGCGCCGAGGAGCGCCGTCGCCAGCACGGCAAGTGCGATCGAACCGCGACGGTAATGCCTCATCGTGACGTCCCCTTCCGCTTCGCCTTGCCGTTCCTGACCTTCACGCAGCGCACCTTCGCCTTCGTCTTCGTCTTCGTCTTGACCCGCTGGCGCCGCTTGCCCTTGGGGCACTTCCTCGCTCGGGGCCGGGCTCGCGGCCGCGGCTGAGCGCTGCTGCCGGGGCCGCTGAAGTCGAGGCTGCCGGCCTTGGGCAACGGCGGCGGCGGCGCCAGGGGCCCCTGGCAGGATTCCTCGTTGCACGGAGGGGGCGGGGGCGGGGGCGGGGCGAAGCCGCCGCCGTCGCGAGCCGCGTATAGCTGCGCCATGTCGTCGCGCTCGTGGCCGGTGAGGCGGGCACCGACTTTGAACAGGATCGTCTTCGCGTCAGCCGAGATCCCCATCAGTTCCGCGCTGCCGTTGCCCTGGGGGAAGACGGTCTCGCCGTCGGTGACCAGGCGGACCCTGCCGTCGCGCCACTCATAGACGTCGCCGACGCCGTTGATGTCCTCGCGAACGAGCGGCTCGGCGGTGAGGAAGGCCGCGCTCTCACCGTCGGCGGAGATCGCCCTGCCACCGGGGCCGCTCGGGGCCAGGGTGCCGATTTCGTTGAGCCTGACGACACCGAGGCTCGCCCTGGTGACCCCGTTCGGGTTGCAGCTGAGGCACTCGATCGAGCGATCTGAGTCGTCGTAGCGGTAGAGGTTGGTAGGGAGATCGGGGGAATCGGTGTCGATCGGATCGGCGGTGATTTCCTCCCGACGACCCTCGAAGAGGACGGTCTCACCGTCGGCGCTGACGCCTCCCTTCAGCACCTTGTGGGCATCGGCGATGAAGCGGATCTCACCGTCGTGCAGGAGGTAGAGGCCGCTCTTCTCGACGCCCGGCTCGAGCTGGCGCTGGGAGAAGAAGAGGATGTGGGAGAAGTCGTCGGTGGCGACGACGGTGTCGGCGTTGGCCTCCGGGATGTGGGTACCCGTGTCGGCTTCCCGGATAACCGTGACGGCCGCCTCGGGGACGACGCAGGTGAGGCACTCGCTGCCCTCGCCCTCGCGCCAGCGGTAGATGTCGAAGGAGTCGTTCGAGTCGGCCGGGTCGAGGCGGCTGTCGGAGGCGTAGAGCGCCTCGTCGCCCCTCGGGTTGGGCCGGATCAGGGCCGCGGTGCCGGCGGCTCCGGCGACGGGCGGCCCGGAGATCAGCTCCGCCGTCTGCTCCTCGATGTCGCGTACGTAGAGCTGATACGGGTCCGTGCAGCTGGAGCCCTGCGTGTGGAAGAAGACGTTGACGTCATCGCCCTCGGTCGTGGCGCTCGGGTAGGGATCGGCGCCGAAATTGGCCGCGTTCGTGGAGGCCTGGTCGGTGAGGCCGCAGGCAGGCAGCTGACCGCCGCCCGGCATCTGGCTCAACGGGCGCGGCGGGTCGACCGAGAAGTCGTAGAGCTGCGTCGTTTTTTCCGGGTGAGCCGGATCGAGGCGGTCGCGGGTGGTGGCGAACCAGTGGCCGAGGTCGCCGGTGACCGAGATCGAGTCCGGGAAGTTGGACTCGGTCGAGCTGACCTGCGTGCCGAGCGCCTGGTTGCCGTCGCCGTCGACCCCCACCAGGCGGTGGGGCGCCTCGCCGATCAGCCCTTTGGTCACGTCGAAGAGGAAGCCCGAGAAGTCCGGCTCGTAGAAGAGGGTGTTGAAGCCGAAGGAGCCGCCCCCGAAGAGCTCCTCGATCGGCGGCAGGACGCTGCGCGAGCGCCACCCGGTCGGCCCCTCGCCGGTGCGCTCGGCGACGAAGACGCCGTCGCGGCCCACGGGGCTGCCCGGCGCCCCGCCGAACACCGACCAGAGCACCTTGGTGCCGTCGGGCGACATCGCCCTGGCCTGGGCGTCCTGGTTGGCCTTCTCCGGCGCGTTGACCAGCTCGATGCCGCGTTTGGGAGGGCCGGCTTCGGCCGCGCTGCGGGTCGTGAAGGAGAGCGCCGGGCCCTCCACCGCCCCCGCCTGGTTCTCGGCGACCAATCGGTAGCGGTACTCGGCGCCGGGCTCGAGGCCGGTCACCCGCTCGGCGACCAGGATCTGCCGATTGCCGTCGCCAGCGGAGGCGTCCTCGCTCTCGGGCACCGAGGCGGCGCCGTCGAAGCCGGACGCCTCGAACTGCGCCGCGCTGACGTACTCGAAGTAGTAGGTGGTGGCGGAGTTGTGGGGATGGAGGAAGGCGTTGAGGCGGGCGCTGGTCTCGGTGCGGGGTGCAGCGAAGCGGGTGAGCGGCGTCGGCGAGATCGGATCGGTGGTGAACCCTTCCACTGCGGAGACGCTCGTGCCGGCTTTGTTGGTGGCCGAGAGCCGGACTTGGTATGTCGTGTTGGGCTCGAGCCCTTCGGCCTGTCCGGAGACAGGTACGTCCACTTCGCCGCTGCCGGCACTGCCCGAGGCGCTCAGGGTCCAGCTGACTTCCGCGGGTCGCTTCACCTCGAATCGCCAGGTCGTCTCGTTGCCCTCGGGGTTGACCTCGCCCGCGAGGGCGGCCTCGCTCGCCGTGACCCCGCCGGGGTCGACCGGGTCGATCGCCACGGTGGGCAGCCGGGTCAGCTCGAGGATGCGGACCTTCATCGTCCCCGAGGTCCCGAAACAGGGGAACGCGATCGTGTCCATCGCTGCGTAGAAGCGACTGGGGGAGCCACCGTCGGTTGCCAGTCCAACATAGGGACCGAAGTTGTCGTTGCCGGGCAGACCATTGACCGTAAAGGTCGCCACCGGACCGCCCTCGTCGAAAGCGAGCAGGGCCGGGTTGTTGTTGGGAACGACATCTGCCACCAGCACCCAGCCGGTAGCGGGGTCGTAGCGGACGAGTCCGTAGCCACCTCTGGATGGTGGGCTGACCGTGCTCAAGTGGGCCCCGGCTCCGCTGAACTCCTCCACGCGCGAATCGGCACCGACTTCGAACCCACACGAGCTCCCTTGCTGAACGATCAGATCTCCCTCTGCGTCGACCACATAGACGTTCCCCGCGGGATCGGTGGTGATGTCGAGCAGGCCGGTGAAGGCGCCGGCCGGGGAGCTGGAGCCGTCGAAGCCGCCTTTGGCGGCGCCGCTGGTCGAGTCGAAGCGCTCGACTCGGTTGTCGGAGGGGTCAGCGACCAGCAGGTCACCCGACGTGGGGTCGATCGCCAGCGCGGATTCGAAGTCCCCGACCAGGCCGGCCCCTACTCCTTTGGCGGGACTGGCGAAGGCGGCGTCGAGAGTGTAGGTCGGGATCGGGTTGCCGTCGGTCTCGTATTTGACGATGCGTTCGTTGCCGACGTCGGAGACATAGACGTCGCCGCTCGCCTGGTCGATCGCGATGCCGAACGGGGCCTCCAGCTCGGCGTTGCCGAACTGGGAGAGGAAGCTTGCCGTGGTCTGGGAGGGATCGAAGACCTGGACGCGGTCGTTGCCGCGGTCGACGACGAGCAGGTTGCCGGTCGAAGTCTCAGCCGCCACGCGGCCGGGATGGTCGAACTGCCCGTTGCCAGCTCCGGGGCCGGAGCCGAAGACGCCGGTGTTCAGGTAGGTGGAGTCGGCGGCCGAGGCGCTGCCGCTGCCAAGGCCGAGGAGGCCGAGGATCCCGATCGCCAGTCCGGCGGTGATTCGTCTCGCTCCGGTTCTCACTCTTTCCCCCTTCTGTCCCATTCGTTCACGTGTCGACCGACTCTCGGGCGCCGCCCCCACCCTGCGCGGGGGGCGACGCCTGAGCACTCCTCAGACGGCTAGGCGCCGCACCTCTTGATCGCGGCGGCCTTCTTCTTCTTGGCGGCCTTCTTGGCCTTGGCGGCTGCCTTCTTGGCCTTCGCCTTGGCCTTCTTGCCCTTCGCCTTGGCGACCTTCTTGTTGGCGGCCTTGATCGACTTCTTGGCGGTCTTGCCCGCCTTCTTCACACAGGCCGCCCGAGCCCCGCTGTTGTCTACCGGCGTCGTAGTCGGAGGGGTAGCCGTGCCGCCCCCGCTCCCGCCCCCGCCCGTCGGCGCCGCCTCGGTCGTGAAGGAGCCGGTGGCCTGGCCCGAGCCGCCGGCGTTGGTCGCGACGACCCGGAAGTGGTACGTCGTCCCCGCCGCAAGACCCGAGAGGCTCGCGCTCACCGGCGTGCCACCGTCACCGTCGATCGTCGCCGGATCGCAGGGAGCCTGGCTGCCGTAGGCCGTCGAGGTGCCCCACTGGACCACGCAGGAGGCCTCGCCGCCGTTGGCGTCGACCGTCGCTTTCACCGTCGCCGCGGTCTGACCGCCGGCCGTGCCCGCGGCGCCGCTGACGCTGGGCGCGTTGGGGAGCGTCGAGAAGGACTCGACGTCGCCTTCGTCCTCACCCCCGGCGTTGGTTGCCGTCAGCTGGAACTCGTACTCGGTGTTTGGCTCGAGGCCCGAGATCTCAGCCGAGACGTTCACCGGCGCGGTGCCATCGCCCACCGTCTGCTCGCAGGCGACGGTCTCCGAGAGACTGCCGCCCGCCTCGCCGTAGGCGAATGCGCAATCGGTGACCTCGTAGCCGCTGGGGTTGACCTGGCCCTCCAGCGTGGCGGTGGCCTGGGCCAGTGACGAGGCCGAGCCGGTGACCGCGACAGGCGGCTGCGGCTCGGCGAAGACGCGGACGAGGTTGCTGCCGCTGTCGACCGCGTAAACCGCACCGGTGGCCGAGTCGACCGTCAGCTGGTTGTGGACGCCGAACAGCGACTCGGCGGCGAATTCGCCCGCACCGAAGTCGTCGATTTCAGCCCCGCTCGAATCGTAGGCGATGACGTGGAAGCCGCTGACGGATTCCGGTTCGGCCAGCGCCCCGACGAAGACGTTGCCGTTGCTCTGGTCGACCGCGACGGAGACCTCGCCCTTGCCTTCGGAGATCACGTCGACGAAGTTCCCGGCGGAGTCGAACTTGAGCAAGCGGCCGCCGCTGGAAGAGAAGACGTCGACGATGTAGACATTGCCGCTGCCATCGACGGCGACGCCGGTCGGTTCGCTGACCGCGTGTTCGCCCGAGCCGGTGATCGACCCCACATTGTCCCCGGTCGTGTCGAAGATCTCGACGGAGTTGCCGCCGAAGACGATGGGCACGTAGACGTTGCCAGTCTGATCGTCGACGGCGATCTGGCCGACGTTCGTCGTCCCTTCCAGCGGAGTCGGCCCACCGACCTGGGTCCCACTGCGGTCGAAGATGGTGATGTGACCTTCACCCAGGCCCGTGCTGTTGGCGTCAAAGGCGTAGAGGTGACCGGTCGACTGACGCATCGCGACCGAGGTGACCATTTTGCCGGACCGCAGGCCGCCGGTAGCCGCACCAGTGGCGTCAAACGAGACCACCAGTCCCGGTTCGTTTTCCGTCCCCGGAAGGAACGGACTGGCGACGTAGGAGGCCCCATTCTGATCATCGACGGCGACGCTGATGGGGCCCTTGAGCGAGGCGGCGCTGCCGAACGTCCCCTGCGGCTCGTAAGCCGCCCGCGCCGTCGTGGCTAGTGCCATCAGCGTCGCTCCCGCCAGCGTTAGCGCGACGAGGGTCGCGAGCGCGCGCAGGCTGCCGCGCCGACCTCCTACCTGTTTCGAAATAGCGGCCCCAAAGGCCAGTTGCAGCGATCCCATCTTCGCTCTCCTCTCGAAGTAAGTAAGTCCCGTTTGTGTGGTCGCCCCTGAGCGACCTGTCCCTGGCTCTGTGCATCCCTGGAGCCCGTCCTTGTTCCCTGTTCCACGGATGTAAACATTTCGGTACGTGAATGTCAAGAAACGAGTGTTGTCAGAGACTCCGCCGATCTCTGGAAAACGCGCTTTTTTGCAGGCGTTTCCTTCCAGACAGAGACGGATTTAAACCCCCCGTTTGGGGGGGGCGCCGGGCGCAAGCGAAGGCCCGCTTTCGCGGGCCTTGAGAGAGGTACCTAAGGACTTGTCTCAGCCGAGGCTGGGGCGCATCTGGCGCAGCCGCTTGACCCGCTCTTCGATCGGCGGGTGGGTCGAGAAGAGACCGGCGATGCCGCCCGCCTTGAAGGGCTTGACGATGTAGAGCGGCTCGGCCGCCTGGTTGACCTGCATCGGAATCGCCTCGGCTCCCTGCTCGAGCCGCAGCAGGGCGCTCGCCAGCGACTCCGGGTTGCCGCAGATCTGGGCGCCGCCGGCGTCGGCCGCATACTCGCGCTGGCGCGAGATCGAGAGCTGGATGATCGTCGCCGCGATCGGTGCCAGCAGGACCATCGCCAGCGAGGCGACGAGGCTGAGCGGCGACTCGTCGTCACCGCCGAACCACATCATCATGTAGGCGAGGTAGGTGATCGCGGCGCCGATCGCCGAGGCGACCGACTGGATCAGGATGTCGCGGTGCTGGATGTGGGCGAGCTCGTGGGCGAGGACGCCGCGCAGCTCGTCCTCGGAGAGCAGTTTGGTGATCCCCTGCGTCACGGCGACCGCCGAGTTCTTCGGGTTGCGGCCGGTGGCGAAGGCGTTGGGCTGCTCCTGGGGGATCATGTAGAGGCGCGGCATCGGCAGGCCGGCGCGCGTCGTCAGTTCCCGCACGATCTGGTAGAGCCGCGGCGCTTCCGACTCGTCGATCGGCTTGGCCCCGCTCATTTTCAGCGCCAGCTTGTCGCTGAAGAAGTAGGAGCCGAGGTTGATCAGCAGGGCGATGCCGAGGAAGACGGCGGCCGTGCTGGGACCACCGATCAGGGCGCCGATCAGGACCAGCAGGCCCGAGAGGGACGCCAGCAGGATCGTGGTGCGCAGGGTCGCGCCCCAGGTGGATTGCTTCGTCGTCGTCATCGAGTAGCTCCTAGTTCGGGTTTGCGCAGCTAATAGGAGTATTCCGTCGCGCGGCCGATCCGACCATAGGGGCCAACCCCTATTCTCGCCCCGTGACGACCCTGGTCATCGCCGCGCTCGCCGTCCTCGCGGTCGCCCTCGCCGCCAACCTGATCGTCCTGCGGCGCCGCTTCGCGCCGCTGGAGACGCTGATCGAGGAGATGGAGAAGGTCGACCTGAGCCGGCCCGGCCCCCTCCTCCCCGCCTCGATCGACGGCATTGGCGAGACCGAGGAGGTGGAGCGACTGGAGCTCGCCTTCCTGCGCATGATGCACCGGCTGGAGGCCGAGCGACGGCGCGCGGGCTCGGCGGCGCTGCGCGCCCAGGAGGAGGAGCGGGCGCGGGTGGCGCGCGACCTGCACGACGAGGTCAACCAGTCGCTGACCGGGCTGCTGCTGCGGCTGGAGGCGGTGCGCGAGGAGGCGCCGCCGGAGCTCGCGCCGCAGCTGGCCGAGACCAAGTCGCTGGCCAACCAGGCGATGCGCGAGCTGCTCTCGCTGGCCCGCCAGCTGCGGCCGACCGCGCTCGACGACCTCGGCCTCGTCGCGGCGCTCGCCGGCCAGGTCGAGGCGCTCGCCCAGCGCGGCCTGAGCGCTGAGCTGAGCACCGAGGGCGACCTCTCCGACCTCGACGCCGACGTGCAGCTGGTCGTCTACCGGGTCGCCCAGGAGGCACTGGCCAACGCCAGCCGCCACAGCGGCGCGGAGCAGGTCGAGGTGCGCCTGCGCCGCTCCGCGGCAGGCGTGGCTCTGGAGGTCGCCGACGACGGCCGCGGCTTCGCCTTCGAGCAGTCCGAGCGGGGCCTCGGCATCAACGGCATGCGCGAGCGCGCCCTCCTCGTCGGCGCCGAGCTGACGATCGAGTCACGCCCCGGCGAGGGCACCACCGTGCGCCTCTCGATCCCGGCCTAGAGTGGCCGCCAGAACCTCGGCAACGAGATCCGGTTCCTCGTTCACCTGCTTTTCGGAGAGACGCAGGACCGTGTAGCCGCGGCGCCTGAGATAGAGATCGCGCCCGCGATCGTCTTGGAATGCCACCTTGCCGCGGTGGTAGATGTAGCTGTCGGTTTCGACGATCACCCGCCGCTCAGGCCAGAGGAAGTCGACGATGTACTTGCCAATCGGGAAGTTGACCTGTGGCTCGGGCAGGCGATGCCGGTTGCAGAGCGCCCGGAAGTCGTCCTCGAGATCGCTGCGCGACCGTTCCGCCCGCGTCTCCTCGTCGACCGGCAGACCGAGCACGTTCGCCTGGCGAATCGCGCGGCGCAGCTCCCAGGCGGAAAGCGCGCCAGGGCGCCGTTCGCCGCAGGCACGCCGCAGGTCGGCGACCGTTCGCGCCGGTGTCGTGACCGGCAGGCCTCGGTAGAGCGTTACGTCGCTGGCGGCGAGGGAGCGCGGGCGGTGGGTGCGGATCCCGGTCCGCTTGGCGCGACCGCCCTGTCCTCGAACCGCCACGTCCACCGGTTCCGCCTCGACGGCCAGCAGTCCCCACAGCGAGGCAGCGCTATGGTGACTCAGCGCGGCGCCCCAGTGATCCAGGGCGTAACCGCCTCCCTCACTAGGTCCACCTCCAACAGCAAGCACCGCTGCCATCCAACGCCCCTCCGGCGCAAGCGCCCGGTGGCCGACTGCGTAGACCCCCTGGTGCACGCGGTGTAACCGACTCGCCGCCACCCGCCGGCGTACCGCGCCCTCGCTCAAACCCGCGCGACGCAGTTGGGCCGCCGCGATCACGCCGTACTGCCTCCCCGCAATGAGCGCGATCGAAGCATCAAACGGCCGGTTCGCACGATGCCGTGCGGCGAGTTTCCGTCCCATACCGAGCACTAAGTCGCCTCACCGGCGGAACTCGCCCCCCGCGCTTGGGAGACTTGGCGGACTGTGCGTGTGCTGATCGCCGACGACCATGGGATCGTGCGCTCCGGGTTGCGGCTGCTGCTCGAGCGGCAGGCCGACATCGAGGTCGTGGCGGAGGCGGCCGACGGGGCCGAGGCGCGTGAGCTGGCGATCCGCGAGCGGCCCGACCTGGCGATCCTCGACCTCAAGATGCCGAAGCTGACCGGCCTGCAGGCGACGCGGGAGATCAAGGCGCAGGCACCCGAGGTCAACGTCCTGCTCCTCTCCATGCACGACGACGAGCGCTACGTGGAGGAGGCGATGAACGCCGGGGCCTCGGGCTACGTGGTGAAGACCCAGGCCGACACCGACCTGATGGCGGCGATCCGGGCGGTCGAGCGGGGCGAGTCGTTCCCGGCGCCGGAGGCGCTCGACCAGCTGACGCCGCGTGAGGAGGAGGTCGTCAAGCTGGTCGCCGAGGCGCACACGACGAAGGACATCGCGGCGATCCTCCACCTCTCCGAGAAGACCGTCGAGAACCACCGGGCGAACGCGATGCGCAAGCTCGGCATGCGCGACCGAGTCGAGCTGGTCCGCTACGCGATCCGCCGCGGCCTGATCGAGCCGTGACCCGGCGCAGCCGCTCTGCTTGACTGAGATCCCGGATGCCCGGTACCGGAGACTTCCAAGAGAAGCGCTGGCTGGCGCTGATCCTGCTCTGCTCGGCCCAGTTCGTCGTCGTCCTCGACGCCTCGATCGTCAACGTGGCGCTGCCCTCGATCGGCCGGGCGCTCGAGTTCTCGCAGGCGAACCTGCCCTGGGTGGTGAACGCCTACGTGCTCACCTTCGGCGGCTTCCTGCTGCTGGGCGGGCGCACCGCCGACCTGCTCGGCCGCCGCCGCGTCTTCATGGCCGGCCTGCTGCTGGTCGCGGTCGCCTCGCTGTTCGCCGGCTTCGCCGCCACCGAGGGGCAGCTGATCGCCGCCCGCGCCGCGCAGGGACTGGGCGCCGCGATCATCTCGCCGGCGGCGCTCTCGATCGTCACCACCACCTTCAGCGACGGCGCCGAGCGCAACAAGGCGCTCGGCGTCTGGGGCGCGGTCGCCGGCTCCGGCGGCGCCGCCGGCGTCCTGCTCGGCGGCATCCTCACCGACGGCCTCGGCTGGGAGTGGGTGCTCTGGGTCAACGTGCCCGTCGCCCTGATCGCGCTCGCCCTCTCCCCCAGGCTGATCGCCGAAAGCCGCGCCGAGGAGGAGGGCCGGGCCTTCGACGTCGCCGGCGCGATCACCGTCACCGCGGCGCTCTCGATCCTCGTCTACGCCCTCGTCGACGCGACCGAGGCGGGCTGGGGCTCGACCCAGACGCTCGGCCTGATCGCCCTCTCCCTCGCCCTGCTCGCCGCCTTCGTCGCGATCGAGCTGCGCGCGGCGCGGCCGCTGGTTCCGTTCTCGATCTTCCGCATCCGCACCCTGACCGGGGCCAACGTGGTCGGCCTCCTGGTCGGCGCCTCGCTGATCTCGATGTTCTTCTTCATCTCCCTCTACATGCAGCAGGTGCTCGGCTACAGCGCGATCCACGCCGGCCTCTCCTACCTGCCGCTCTCCGTCTTCATCATCGCCGCGGCCGGGATCGCCTCGCAGCTGGTCACCCGGATCGGCTACAAGCCGGTGCTGGCGACCGGGCTGCTCTTCATCTTCGCCGGGCTGCTCTGGTTCAGCCAGGTCTCGGTCGGCGGCGGCTTCACCACCGACATCCTCGGCCCCTCGATCTGCGCGGCCGTCGGGCTCGGCTTCGCCTTCGTGACGACGACGATCGCCGCCGTCTCCGGGGTCGAGGAAAACCGCGCCGGGCTGGCCAGCGGCCTGATCAACACCTCGCAGCAGATCGGCGGGGCGCTCGGCCTGGCGGTGCTCTCGACCCTGGCCACGTCGCGCACCGATGACATCCTCGCCGGCGGTGGCGCCAGCCTCGCCGAGGGGCTGACCGAGGGCTTCCAGCGCGCCTTCCTCGGCGGCGCCGCGTTCGCCCTGCTCGGCTTCGTCCTGACCCTGATCCTGATCCGCGGCAGCGACAGCCGCGCCCACGTCGAGCTCGGCAAAGAGGCAGCCGAGGAAGGCGCCTCCGCATAACCGACTGCTTCAGTAGGATTTAGGGACCGATGCTGTTTTCGACCAAAGCCGAGTACGGCGTGCGCCTGATGGTCGAGCTGGGGCGCCAACCCGGCTCCTCGCCGATCTCGCTCAGCGCCGTCGCCGAGGCGGAGCGGTTGCCGCTCTCCTACCTCGAGCACCTGGTCGCCAAGCTGCGCAAGGCCGAGCTGGTCAGCTCGACCCGCGGCGCCCACGGCGGCTACCGCCTGGCGAAGCCGGCCGAGTCGATCACCCTCGACGAAGTGGTCGAGGCGCTGGAAGGCCAGATAGCGCCGATGGAGTGCTTCCACGAGACTCCCGAGGGCAAGGTGCTCTGCTCGCACGAGAGCGACGGCGACCGCGCCTGCGCGACGAAGCTGCTCTGGACCAGGGTCCAGGGCGGTGTCACCAAGGCGCTGGCCGGCACGACGCTGGCCGAGCTGGTCGAGTTCGGCGGCGGTGACGCGGCCAAAGCCGCCAAGGCCCCGGTCGGCAGCGCCGCCTGAACCCTGATCACCAACAGAATCACCCCAGGAACGGAGAAGAATTGGCTGAGCTGGAGATACGCAACCTGCACGTGAGCGCCGAGGGCAAGGAGATCCTGCGGGGCCTCGACCTCGATGTCGAGAAGGGCCGCGTCCACGCGCTTATGGGCCCCAACGGGTCGGGCAAGTCGACCCTCGCCAACGTGATCATGGGCCACCCCGCGCTCGAGGTGACCGAGGGCTCGATCGTCTTCAAGGGCGAGGACATGACCGAGGCCGATCCCGACGAGCGCTCGCGCGCAGGCCTCTTCATGGCCTTCCAGTACCCGGTCGCCATCCCCGGCGTCTCGGTCAGCAAGTACCTGCGGATGATCCTCAACGCCCGGCGCGAGGCGCGCGGCGAAGGCGAGATCAAGATCAAAGAGTTCGCCAAGGTCGCCCAGGAGGCGATGGCGCTCGCCAACATCCCCAAGGAGTTCTCCAGCCGCTACCTCAACGACGGCTTCTCCGGCGGCGAGAAGAAGCGCATGGAGCTGCTGCAGCTGGCGCTGCTGAGGCCGGAGATCGCGGTCCTCGACGAGACCGACTCGGGCCTCGACATCGACGCCCTGCGGGTCGTCGCCGAGGGGGTCAACAAGTTCGCCGGCCCCGAGATGGGCGTTCTGATCATCACCCACTACCAGCGCATCCTGCACATGGTCAAGCCCGACGCCGTCCACGTCATGTTCGAGGGACGGATCGTCAAGGAGGGCGGCCCGGAGCTGGTCGGCCAGCTCGAGGAGAAGGGCTACGGCTGGATCCGCGAGGAGGTCGAGGCGGGCGCCAGCGCCTAGCCTCGGGCAGATGGAGCCGACGACGACCACGCCCACGTCGGCCTTCCCGGTCGAGAAGGTCCGCGAAGCCTTCCCGGCCCTGCAGCGCGAGATCAACGGGCAACCGGTCGCCTACCTGGACAGCGGCGCCAGCGCCCAGCGGGTGCTGGCCTCGATCCAGGCGGTCGACCGCTACGAGCGCAGCCACCACTCCAACGTCCACCGCGGCTCGCACACGCTCTCGGCCGAGGCGACCGCGGCCTACGAGGGGGCGCGGGCGACCGTCGCCGACCACCTCGGCGCCGCCGACCGGCGCGAGGTGATCTTCGTCCGCAACGCGACCGAGGCGATCAACCTGGTGGCGCGCGCCTGGGGCGACGCCAACGTCGGCGCCGGCGACCGCATCGTCCTCACCGAGATGGAGCACCACTCCAACGTCGTCCCCTGGCAGCAGCTGGCCGAGCGGGTCGGCGCCGAGGTCGACTGGGTGCCGGTCGGCGAGGACGGGCTGCTCGACATGGACGCCTACGCGGCGCTGCTCGAGCGCGGCCCGAAGCTGGTCGCCGTCGCCCACGTCTCCAACGTGCTCGGCAGCGAGAACCCGGTCGCCGAGATCGCCCGCCTCGCCCACGAGGCCGGCGCCCTGGTGCTCGCCGACGGCGCCCAGGCGGCGCCGAAGCTGCCGCTCGACGTCGCCACGCTGGGGGTCGACTTCTACGCCGTCACCGGCCACAAGCTCTACGCGCCGACCGGGATCGGGGCGCTCTGGGGCAAGCTCGACCTGCTGCGCGCGACGCCGCCCTTCCTCGGCGGCGGCTCGATGATCCGCAAGGTGACCAAGGAGGGGACGACCTTCGCCGACCCGCCGGCCCGCTTCGAGGCTGGGACGCCGGCGATCGCGCAGGCGATCGGGATGGCCTCGGCGCTGCGCTGGCTCGACGGGCTCGGCATGGAGGCGGTGCGCGAGCACGAGCGGCTTATCACCGCCTACGCGCTGGAGCGGCTGGAGGAGGTGCCCGGGCTGCGCGTCTTCGGCCCCGCCGCCGACCCGGAGCGGATCGGCCCGGTCTCCTTCGAGCTCGACGGCGTCCACGCTCACGACGTCTCCGAGATCCTCGACCGCCACGGGGTCGCGGTCCGCGCCGGCCACCACTGCGCGCAGCCGCTGATGGACCGGCTCGGCATCGCCGCCACCGCCCGCGCCAGCTTCGGCGTCTACACCGTCGAGGAGGAGATCGACCGCCTGGTCGAGGGCCTCCACGACGCCCGCAAGGTCTTCGGCCTCAGCTAGTCGATCAGCCCGGTGAGCCGGCGGGGGGCGTGCTCGGCGGTGGCGGCGGCCCCCAGCTGGCCCGGCCGTCGCCCGAGATCGGGACCGACGGGCCGCCCAGCGCCGGCGTCCCCAGCGCGACGTCGGCGACGGCCTTGACCCGGGAGAGGACCTCGCGCACATCGCTCTTCGTGCCCTGGGACCCGTAGGGGTGCAGGTCGGTGGTCAGCCCGGTCGCCTCGATCCCCGCCTCCTCGGCGAGGAAGAGGGCGCGCGCCATGTGGAAGCCCTGGGTGACGACGATCGCGTCGCGCACGCCGAAGATGCCGCGCGCCCGCACCATCGTCTCCCAGGTGTCGAAGCCGGCGTGGTCCTGGAAGACGGCCCGCGGGGGCACGCCGCCCTCGACCAATGCCTTGCGCATCGTCGTCGGCTCGTCGTAGGCCCAGCGGCCGTGGTCGCCCGAGACGAGGATCCGCTCGACCTTGCCGGCGCGCCAGAGGGCGAGCGCGCCGCTCACCCGGTCGGCGAGCATCGAGCTCATCTCACCGTCGGGCTGGACCAGGGCGCCGGGGACGATCGCCACCTGCGCCGGGCGCACCGCGGAGACGTCCGCGGTGGCGTCCCCCCTGGCGCCGAGCAGGATCCAGGCATTGGAGAAGACGACCAGCGAGACGAGCAGGAAGGCACCGGTCAGCGCAGCCTTCGAAAGCCGCGGCCAGCGCCGCAAGGGGTAGGTCAGTTGGCGCCCGAGGCCCCGCACCGGCGTCAACGTAGCAGCCCCCACTAGCCTGATGCGTCCCATGCCAGGCTCGGATCCCACCTCCCGCACGATCCGGCGGCGGCGCCTGGCGGCGATCGCGCTGCTCGCCCTCTTCCTCGTCGCCCTGCTCGCCTGGGTGGCCGCTCTCCTCGGCCTCTTCTCCGCCGATACGGAGACGCGGGGCGCGACCCGGAGCCAGATCACGGTCTCCAGCCGGGCGCTGGGCGAGGACCGCGGCGTCAGCGTGATCGAGCCGACGGGAGGTGGGGCGGGGCGCCCGCTGCTGGTCTTCCTCCACGGCCGCGGCGAGCCGGCCCCCTCCTACCTCGAGAACGAGGAGCTGCTCGCGGCGCTGGGCCGCCTCGGCCGCCGCGCTCCGGTGATGGCCTTCCCCGACGGCGGCGAGAGCAGCTACTGGCACAACCGCGACGACGGCCGGTGGGCCGACTACGTCACCGACGAGGTGATCCCGGCCGTCGCCGCGGAGGCCGGCGCCGACCCCGAGCGGGTCGCGATCGGCGGGATCTCGATGGGCGGCTTCGGCGCCTACAGCCTCGCCCTCGCCAACCCGGGCCGGTTCTGCGCCGTCGGCGGCCACTCCCCCGCGCTCTGGCTGGATGGCGGCGACACGGCGCCCGGCGCCTTCGACGACGCCGAAGACTTCGAGCGCCACGACGTCCTCGAGCAGGTCGCCGAGAGCCCCGTGCCCTTCGGGGGGATCCCGGTCTGGAACGACATCGGCGAAGAGGACCCCTTCCTGATCTCGAGCGTCGAGCTGGCCGAATCGCTGGAGGCCGCCGGCACCGAGGCCACGACCCAGGTCTGGCCCGGCGGCCACGACTACGAGTACTGGGACCGCCACTGGGCCGCCTACCTGCGCTTCTACGCCGAGGCGCTCGCGGACTGCGAGACGGCGGAGCTTCGCTAGCCTCGGCCTCATGGACGAGCTATACCGCGAGCAGATCCTCGAGCACTACAAGCGGCCGCACAACTTCGGCCGCCTCGACGAGCCCGACCTCGAGTTCGAGGACACCAACCCGTTCTGCGGGGACGAGCAGCACGTGATGCTGCGCCTCGACGAGGAGGGACGGGTCGCCGAGATCGCCTTCGAGGGGCAGGGCTGCGCGATCTCGACCGCGGCGACCTCGCTGCTCACCGACGAGCTGGTCGGCAAGACTCGCGAGGAGGTCCTGCGGCTGCCGAAAGAGTTCGTCCTCGACCTGCTCGGGATCGAGATCTCGGCGACGCGGATGAAGTGCGCGATGCTCGGCCTCAAGGTGGTCAAGAGCGCCAGCCTCGGCGCCGCCGCGGAATGGGAGGACGAGGGCGAGACCGGCGATCCCACCGAAGCCCAGGCCGACCTAAGTCCCTGAGCCCACTTTCGCTGAGCCCACTTTCGTGGGTACATCCGAGGGTCCATGGACCCTTGGAACCTTCCCCGGCCACCAGGCGCGGTCGCCCAACAGGTAGGTGATCGCCGGGATCAGCAGCGCCCTGACGACGAAGGTGTCGAGCAGGACCCCGACCGCGACCATCGCCCCGACCTGGACCAGCTCTTCGAGCGGCAGCAGGGTCAGCGTCGCGAAGGTGCCGGCGAGGATCAGGCCAGCGCCGGTGACGACGCCGCCGGTGTTCTCGAGCGCGACCAGGACCCCCTCGCGCGTGCCCAGCCGCGCCGCCTCCTCGCGCGCCCTGGTCATCAGGAAGATGTTGTAGTCGACGCCGAGGGCGACGAGGAAGATGAACGACATCAGGACGAGGTTGAAGGCGAGCCCGCCCGACCCGACCAGGTCGGAGAAGGCGAAGGTGATCAGGCCGAGCGTCGCGGCGAACGAGGCGACGACCGTGAGGATCAGGTAGGCGGGCGCCAGCAGGGCGCGCAGGACGAGGGCGAGGATCAGGGCGACGACGGCGAGGACGAGCGGCACGATCAGCTTCGTGTCGCGCTCGTTGGCCTGCTCGACGTCGTAGTTCTCGGCCGGGATGCCGCCGAGCAGGGCGCTTGGCGCGACCCGCTCGAGCTCGTCGCGGATCTCGGCGACCTCGTCGGCGGCGGCGCCCGAGTAAGGGTCCCCCCGCATCACGATCGTCAGCACCGCCTCCTCGGAGCCGGGCTCCGGCGGCACCGGCACGGCCAGCACCACCGCCGGCATCTCCTTGAGGACTTTGAGCGCCTGCCGCACTTCGCCGAGCTCGACCACCGCGGTCAGCGGCGAGCCGAGCCCGGGCGGGAAGTGCTGATTGAGGACTTCGGTGCCGCGGCTGGATTCGGTCGAGCCGATCTGCCCCTGCCCGAACCCGATCGTGCCGTGGTTGGCGAGGTTGCCGAGGGCGAGCACGGCCAGGGCGGCGAGCACGGTGGCGACGATCGTCCGCGGCCGGCGCCGGACCAGGTTCGCGACCCGGTGCCAGCGCTGGCTCGGCCTCACCCGCGCGGCCGGCCGCGCCGGCCAGAAGGCCCGCTCGCCGAACAGGGCCAGCAATGCCGGCAGCAAGGTGAAGGAGGCGACCAGCATCGTCGCCACACCGATCGCCAGCACCGGGCCGAGCCAGTGGGTCGACTGCAACTCGGCGAACAGCAGGACCAGCATCGCGGCGATCACCGTGCCGGCCGAGGCGGCGATCGCCGGGGCGCTGTCGCGCAGCGCGCCCGCCAGCGAACCCTCCTCGCGGTAGCGGTGGACCAGCAGCAGCGAGTAGTCGGTGCCGGCGCCGAAGATCAGCACCAGGAGCAGCATCGTGCCCTCGGCGTTGACAACGATCAGGCCCGCCTCGATCAGCAGGTAGACGATCCCGCAGGCGGCCATGTAGGCGGTGCCGACGACGAGCAGCGGCAGGAGGGCGAGGACCGGAGCCCGGTAGACGAGCAGCAGCAGGACGAGGACCAGGCCCAGGGTGGCGACCAGCAGCGTCTGGCCGGCGTCCTCGGCGACTTCCTCGAGGCCGGCCGCCATGCCCGCCGGCCCGGTCACGTAGGAGTGCAGGCCGGGCCGGGCGTGCGCCTCGAGGTAGGCGCGGATCTCGGCGACGCCATCGGTCACGGCGCCGCGGTCGGCGGCGTCGATCGCCAGCCCGACCAGGGCCGCTTCGCCGTCGCGCGAGATCGGGCCGACCCCTTCCGCGATCTGCGCCAAATCGCCCAGCGGCCGGTCGGTCTCGCCCGAGTAGGGGGCGAAGACCGGCGTCGCCCCGGCGAGGCCGAGTTCCCCGAGCCCGTCGCCGAGCTTGCCGATCGCGTTGAGGTCGGCCTGGGTGAGGCCGCCCTCGCGGTCGAAGACGATCAGCACCGGGATGTCGTCGCCGCCCTTGTAGTCGCTCTGCAGGGCAGCGACGACGCGGGTCGATTCCGAGTTGGAGGGCAGGAAGGTGCTCTGCCCGGCGGCGGTGACGTCGCTGAGCTGGCCGTGGGCGAAGAAGCCCGCGATCCCGAGCGGGATCCAGACGGCCACCGCGAGCCAGCGCCCCCGCGGCCCGGTGACTGCCGCTGCGAGGCGCTCGAGAGTGCCGGTCACGGCGCGGAAGCCTATTCGGCCCCCGCGCCGCCATTCCGGACTACGGCGCTTCGGCCTGCGTCTCCTCGCTCAGCGCGACCACCCCGAAGCTCGCCCCGAACGGGTCGTGGACGATCGCGATCCGCCCCACCGGGGTGTCGAACGGCTCGACCATGACGCCGCCGCCGCCCTGCTTCGTGGTCTCGACGGCCGCGTCGGCGTCCTCGGTCGCGAAGTAGACCTGCCAGTGGGCGGGGACCTCGTCGGGCACCTCCGCCGCAGCCAGGTCGAGCATGCCGCCGACCGGGTTGCCGTCGAGCAGGATCGTCGTGTAGCCCGGCCCTTCGCCGCGGTGTTCGTCGTCGAAGGCCCAGCCGAACACGGCGCCGTAGAACCGCTTCGCCGCCTCCAGGTCACGGCTGTTGAGCTCGTTCCAGGAAAGCGCCCCGGGCTCGTTGACGAGACCGGCGCCGATGTTCTTCCCCGGCTGCCAGAGGCCGAGAACGGCCCCGGTGGGATCGACGATGAACGCCATGCGGCCGTAGTCGAGGACGTCCATCGGCTCGAACATCACCTCGCCGCCGGCCTCCTTGGCCTTGGCCACCGTGGCGTCGGCGTCGGCGACCGCGATGTAGGTCGACCAGGCCGGCGGCTGGCCCTCCTCCATCGTCTTCATCACGCCGCCGATCCCCTTCTCCCTCAGCATCGCGACGCGGTAGCCGCCGGTCTCCTCGGCGTTCTCGTCGGCCTCGACGCTCCACCCGAAGAGGGCGCCGTAGAACTCCGCGGCGGCGTCCTGGTCGGGGGTGCTGAGGTCGATCCAGCAGGGGGTGCCTGGCTCGTAACTGGTTCTCTCGCTCATCGCTTGCTCCTTCGTTGGGGGTTCGGCAACAAAGACCGCCACTCGGAGCGAATCTCATCGCTGCCTCGATCTTGGCACTGCCCGGCCGCCGGGCTCGTTAAAATCCGACCATAGAAGTAGGATTAAGTCTCAACCCGCACTAACCGCACCTACACCGCATCCTTGCGGGGGAGTAACGAGCCTCTTGACCGACACCGCTGGAACCTCGATACCCGTCTGCCCACTCGCCGAGCTGCCGCCCGGCACGATGCGCCTGGTCGAGCACGAGGGCGAGAAGATCGGCGTCTTCAACTGCGATGGGAAGCTCTACGCGATCGAGGACCGCTGCTCGCACGACGACGGCCCGCTCGCCGAGGGCGAGTTCGACGCCGCGACCTGCACGGTCGAGTGCCCCCGTCACGGCTCGCTCTTCGACCTGACCACCGGCAGGCCGAAAACGCTCCCCGCCTATGCTCCGGTGCAGACGTTCACGGCGACCGTCGTGGACGACAACATCGTCTTGGAGGTCTGACGCCATGGCAACGCCCGAGGCAGTCGCAGAGAAAAGAGAGCTTGCCGGCATCAACGCCGACTACAAGGAGAAGTTCGGCTTCCACGACCCGGAGGGCGACTACGCCTACAAGGCCCCCAAGGGCCTCTCGCGCGAGATCGTCGAGTCGATCTCCGAGTACAAGGACGAGCCGGCCTGGATGCGCGAGTTCCGGCTGAAGGCGCTGGAGCACTTCGAAAGCCGCCCGACGCCGACCTGGGGCGGCAACCTGCACCAGATCGACTTCGACGACATCCACTACTTCGTGCGCGCCTCGGAAAAGAACAGCCGCGACTGGAGCGAGGTCCCCGAGGACATCAAAAACACCTTCGACCGGCTCGGCATCCCCGAGGCGGAGCGCAAATTCCTCGCCGGGGTCGGCGCCCAGTACGAGTCCGAGGTCGTCTACCACCAGGTAAACGAGAAGCTCGAGGCCCAGGGCGTGATCTTCACCGACATGGACACGGCGCTGCGCGAGCACGAGGACCTCGTCCGCCAGTACTGGGCGACGGTGATCCCGCCCAACGACAACAAACTGGCGGCGCTCAACTCGGCGGTCTGGTCGGGCGGCTCCTTCGTCTACGTCCCGGCCGGGGTCAAAGTCGAGATGCCGCTGCAGGCCTACTTCCGGATCAACACCGAGAACATGGGCCAGTTCGAGCGCACGCTGATCATCTGCGAGGAGGGCGCCGACGTCCACTACATCGAGGGCTGCACGGCGCCGGTCTACTCGACCGACTCGCTGCACTCGGCGGTGGTCGAGATCGTCGCCAAACCGAGCTCCCGGGTCCGCTACACCACCGTGCAGAACTGGTCGCAGAACGTCTACAACCTGGTCACCAAGCGAGCGATCGCCGAGGAGAAGGCGACGATGGAGTGGGTCGACTGCAACCTCGGCTCGAAACTGACGATGAAGTACCCCTCGATCTACCTGCTCGGGCCCGAAGCCCACGGCGAGATCCTCTCGATCGCCTTCGCCGGCCAGGGCCAGCACCAGGACGCCGGCGGCAAGATCATCCACGCCGCGCCGCGCACCTCGTCGTCGATCTTCTCCAAGTCGATCTCCAAGGACGGCGGGCGCAGCACCTACCGCGGCCTGCTCGAGGTCGCCGACGGCGCGACCGAGTCGCGCTCCAAGGTCGTCTGCGACGCGCTGCTGCTCGACGAGGACTCGCGCTCGGACACCTACCCGACGATCCGGATCGGGGAGAACGACGCCGACGTCGGCCACGAGGCGACCGTCTCGAAAATCGGCGACGAGCAGGTCTTCTACCTGCAGAGCCGCGGGCTCGACGAGGAGGAGGCCTCGAAGATGATCGTCAACGGCTTCATCGAGCCGGTCACCAAGGAGCTGCCGATGGAGTACGCGGTCGAGCTCAACCGCCTGATCGAGCTGCAGATGGAGGGTTCAATTGGCTGAGGTCGCGACCGCACCGGCCTGGCTGGAGGAGAGGCGCCGCAAGGGCGCCTCTCTCGCGCAGAGCCTCCCCCTTCCCGACCAGAAAGCGAAGGGGTGGGAATTCACCGACCTCTCCGGGCTCGACCTCGACGCCTACGCCGAGATGGCGCCGAGCGCCGCGATCGAGGGCGGCGAGGGGGCGACGGTGCTGCCCCTGGCGGCGGCGCTGGAGTCGCACGCGGAGCTTCTGCGGGAGCGGCTCGGCTCGCTGGTCCCGGTCGAGGACCCGTTCGTCGCCCGTAACGAGGCGGGCTGGCGCGACGGCGTCCTGGTCCACGTCCCGGCCGGGGTGACGGTTGCCGAGCCGATCAAGGTCGAGCTGCCGCTCGACGAGGACGGCGTCGCGGTCTCCTGGCGCACGGTGATCGTGCTCGAGGAGGGAGCCGAGGCGGAGGTCTGGGAGCACTGCGGCTCGGCCGGCGACGAGACCGACGCCCTGCTCAACTCGGTGGTCGAGCTGCACGTCGGCCAGGCGGCGACGCTGCGCTACGTCTCGACCCAGGACATCTCCGAGCGAGCCTGGATCTTCGCCACCCAGCGCGCCCAGGTCGAGCGCGACGCCCGCCTCGACTGGACCGCGCTCGGCTTCGGCTCGGGGCGCGGCAAGGTGCGGATGGAGACCAACCTCGCCGGGCCGGGCTCCGAGGCGCGGGTGACGGGCGGCTATGCCGGCGGCCCGGGCCAGCACCTCGACTACGACACGACCCAGGAGCACGCGGCGCCGAACACCTTCTCCGACCTCGCCTTCCGCGGCGTCCTCGCCGCCGGCGCAACCTCGGTCTGGCGCGGCATGATCCGGGTCGACCCCGGCGCCCAGGGAACCGACGCCTTCCAGGAGAGCCGCAACCTGCTGCTCTCCCCCGACGCCCACGCCGACTCGATCCCGGGCCTCGAGATCGAAGCCGACGACGTGCGCTGCACGCACGCCGCGGCGATCGCCCAGATCGACAAGGAGCAGCTCTTCTACCTGACCTCGCGCGGACTCGACCCGGCGGTCGCCAAGCAGGTGATCATCGAGGGCTTCCTCGAGTCGCTGGTCGAACGGCTGGCCGAGGGCCCGGTGCGCGAGGAGATCTCGGCGGCGCTCGAGCAGCGCCTCAGCGAGATCCTCTAACGCGTTCTCCCTCTATTTGAGAGAGAACGCGTTGGCGTATCGCGTTCGCGCCGCTCCGCCAGCGTCGTGCGGACGATCGAGGCGAGCACGACCAGGACCGGCGGCAGGTAGAGCACCCAGAGGTAGTGACCTGCGTGGGCGAGCGGGAGCATCTCCCCCAGAGTACCCCCGCTCGCCCCCTACTCGTTGGCCACCGAGAGCAGGTACATCCCGAAGCAGGTGAAGGCGACCATCACGGCCAGCATCCAGTACTGCGAGCGGGCAGCCTGGCGGTAATCGCCCCAGTAGGCGGTGGCGCGGTCGTGGGCGAGGGTCAGCGCGATCACGTGACCGACGACGAGGCCGCCGACCTGGACGTACCAGATCGCGTTGGCGCTGAGGATACGGAAGTCGATCCCCGAGGAGGCGGTGCCGAAGAGGTCGGTCGAGCCGGTCCCCAGCGGGTCGGAGAGCAGGTAGGTGAACTGGGCCTGCTCCTGGAAGACGAAGAGGCTGAAGTAGTGGGCGACGAGGTAGGCGAAGGCGATCGGGATCAGGGTGTGGGCGAAGCCGCTCCACAGTTTCCGCAGCGGCGGCGCGCCGCCAACCGAGGCCATCCCGCGCACGCCGATCAAGTAGATCAGGGCGACGCCGAGGAGGCTGATCAGGATGAAGAGCGTGTCGCCGGCGCGAACCGCGGCGGTGATGCTGAGGCCGGCGTCGACCAGGGTTTCGAAGGTGTTCTCCAGCGCCCCCTTGAAGGCGCCCTCGGAGGCGCCGTCGAAGCTGGTGGTGGCGATCGAGGCGATCACGACGGCGGCCGAGCCGGGCACGGTCGCCCACTTGGTCGCGGCTGAGAAGGGGCGGCGGCGGCCGAGGCGGCCGTCGCGCGCCTCGAAGATCCCGAGCTGGCCGAACATGCCGAAGTAGACCGAGAAGACCTCGCCGTTGCGGCACCAGGTCTCGGTCCCGAAGAGGCCCATCATCAGCAGCGTGTAGCCCGTGTAGACGATCGCCGCCTGCGTGGCCGCGTCCGGCGAGAGGCCGACGGCGACGCCGCCGCTGACCCCGTAGACGATCTCCAGCCAGACGACGGCGACGAGGCCGACGGCAGCCGGCCAGCGGCCGAGCCACCGCGGGTAGGCGAGGTGGGACGGGCGCTGCCCAGCCAGCGCGGTGAAGCCCGCGCCGGCGACCCGCCCGACCGCGCGCCACGGGTTGAAGGGCCGGAAGACGTCGCCGAGGAAGACGCTGAAGAGCGGGAAGCCGAGCCAGCAGGTGACGAAGAGGAAGGTGAGGGTGAAGTTGCGATCCGGCGCTTCGGTGCCGCGCAGGCCGGCGTAGACGGCGACGCCGAGCAGGAAGACCCCGATCGCGCCGCAGGCGATCTGCATCGGCAGGCCGAGCAGGGCGCGGGAGAGCCCCGCCCCGAGCGGGCGCCAACGGTCCTTCTCGAAGCGGGGCTCGCGCCAGCCGACCGAGAGCGCGAAGAAGGAGACGATCAGGACGATCGACGCCCCCCAGGCGAACAGCCAGGCCGGGATCGGCAGGTCCTGCCGGGCGACCAGCGCGTGCGCGTAGGGAAGGAGGTCGAGGCTCACGGGTTGACGCGGATCTCGGCGATCTGTTCGCCGCTGCCGTGCAGCTCGGCCTCGAAGATGCCTTCGATGTCGGCCGGGAAGGAGAGCGTCGCCGAGCCGCCGGCCGGGACCTCCTTGCTGACGTCGTAGCCGTGCACGTGGACCTCGTCGGCCGTGTTGGAGCGGACCCGGAAGCGGATCTCTTCACCGGCGTCGTACTCGAGCTCCCGCACGCCGCCGACCGGCGCCCCGTCACGGACGACGATCGTCTCGATCGCCGGCTCGGCGGGTTTCTCGGTCGTCGTCGCACCCTCGGTCGTGGTCTGGGCGGTCGTGGTCGCCGCGGTCGTGTCCCCGCTGTCGTCGTCGCTGCCGCAGGCCGTCAGCACCAGACCGGCGCTGAGCACGAGCAGGGCGACAAGGGTGATCGTCTTCAGTCTCATTCGAAGCCTTCCTTTCTCACTGCTTGGACGCGCTAGAACTGCACACGTGCCGGTGGAGCGCGCCCGGAGAGCGAGAAGGCGAGCAGCAGGCCGCCTTGGACGGCGTGCGCCGCGGGCGGTCGCGGCCGCAGAGCGGCGAGAGCGGCGGTGGCCCTTGTGGCGGCCCGCGAAGCGATCCGATCGGCCAGCCTGACGACCGTCTCGCAGCCCGGGTAGAAGCCGAAGAGCAGCGAGACGACCAGCGCCAGCAGCGGAACGACCGGGAGGATCAGCTCGATCATCGCCAGGACAAGCTAGCGGAGGACGGTGAAACCCAGGTAAGTTCCGGCGCCGCCGTGCGCCCCGAGAACGACAGCATCGCCTCGCCCGACCTGCCCGAGGGAATCGAGTGGGTCGGCGCGGCGCCCGAGTCGATGCCGGCGCTGACCGCGGGTGGGCCGGCGCTCGTCCACTTCATCGACTTCGCCCAGCTCAACAGCGTGCGCACCATCCCCTACGTCGCCGAGTGGGCGCGGCGCTACGCCGAGCACGGCCTGGCGACGATCGGCGTGCAGGCACCGCGCTTCCCCTTCGGCGCCGAGCGCGAGGCGGTCGCGGCGGGCCTGGAGCGGCTCGGGATCGAGTTCCCGGTCGCGATCGACGCCGACCGCCGGCTCTGGCACGACTACGGCTGCGAGGGCTGGCCCAGCCTCTTCCTCTGGAAGCAGGGCGGCTCGCTCGCCTGGTTCCACTTCGGCGAGGGCGAGTACGAGGGGACGGAGGAGGCGATCCAGGCCGAGCTGCGCGAGCAGGACGCGCTGCGCGCGCTGCCCGAGCCGATGGCCCCGCTGCGCCCGACCGACGCACCGGGAGCGCTCGTCGCGCCCCCCACTCCCGAGCTCTTCCCGGATCAGTCCTCGCGGGGCAGATTGGAGATCCCGTATGAAGCGGGTGGGGCTCATGCGACGGTCGAGGGTGAAGGAGAGCTGGCGATCGAGCTCGACGGCGAGACCCTGGGCTCGATCGAGATCTCAGGGCCTGGCCTCTACGCGCTGGTCGAGCACCCCCGCCACGAGCGCCACACGCTCACCGTTCACCCAAGTTCCACGCTGAGGGTCTGGTCGATCAGCTTCGCGGCCGGAATGCCCTAGGCACTGGCCGCGGCGACTTCGCGGATCTCCTTGGGCAGCATGAAGCGCACGTCCTCGTGGACGGTGCGCAGCTCGGAGACGTCCTCGGCGCCGCGCTCGCGGAGGAGATCGACGAGGGTCTCGACCAGCTCCTCGGGGGCGCTGGCGCCGGAGGTGATGCCGACCGTCTCCACCCCCGCCAGCCACTCCTCCTGGACCTGGGTGTGGTTGTCGATCAGGTGCGAGGCGGAGCCGTGTTCGCGGGCAACCTCGACCAGGCGGTTGGAGTTGGAGGAGTTGGTCGACCCGATCACCAGGACCAGCTCGCATTCGCGGGCGAGCTGCTTGACCGCGATCTGGCGGTTGGTCGTCGCGTAACAGATGTCGTCGGACTTGGAGCTGACGATGCCGGGGAACTTGGCGCGCAGGGCGGAGATCACCTCGGCGGTCTCGTCGACCGAGAGCGTCGTCTGGGTGATGAAGGCGACCTTCTCGGGGTCCGGGACCTCGAGGTCGGCAACCTCGTCGGCGGTTTCGATCAGGACGATGCTCTCCGGCGCCTCGCCGGTCGTCCCTTCGACCTCCTCGTGGCCCTCGTGACCGACCATCACGATCGTGTAGCCGTCGGCGGCGAAGCGACGGGCCGAGACGTGGACCTTGGTGACCAGCGGGCAGGTGGCGTCGATCGTGCGCAGCTTGCGGGCGGCGGCGTTCTCGTGCACGGCCGGGGCGACGCCATGGGCGGAGAAGACGACCATCTCCCCCTCCGGCACTTCGCTCTCCTCCTCGACGAAGATCGCCCCCCGCTTGGCCAGCTCCTCGACCACGTGCTTGTTGTGGACGATCTCTTTGCGCACGTAGACGGGGGCGCCGTAGTGGTCGAGGGCGCGCTCGACGGTCTGCACGGCACGGTCGACGCCGGCGCAGTAGCCGCGCGGGGCGGCGAGCAGGACGCGGCGTGGTGCCGTTGCTGCGGGTTCGGGCATGGCCATCAGGTTAGAGGGTGGCGGCGCTAGCCTTGCAGGCATGAGCACCCCCGGCGCCCAGCTCGAGCGGCTGACCTCGGTCGACGCCTCGTTCCTGACCAACGAGAGCGACACCAGCCACATGCACATCGGCGGCATCCTGATCTTCGAGGGGCCGCCGCCGCGCTATGTCGATCTGGTCGAGCACGTGCGCGGCCGCCTCGACCAGGTGCCGCGCTTCCGCCAGCGCCTGGTCGTGCCGCCGCTGGAGGCCGGCCGGCCGCTCTGGGCCGACGACGTCAACTTCAACCTCAGCTACCACATCCGCCACTCGGCGCTGCCCGAGCCGGGCGGCGAGGCGCAGCTCAAACGACTGGCGGCGCGGGTCTTCTCGCAGCGCCTCGACCGCTCCAAGCCGCTCTGGGAGATGTGGCTCGTCCAGGGGCTGGAGCGCGACCGCTTCGCGGTTCTGACCAAGACCCACCACGCCGCCGTCGACGGGATCGCCGGCGTCGACATCGGCACCGTGCTCTTCGACTTCGAGCCGATCCCCGAGCCGACGCCGGTCGAGGACGGCTGGCAGCCGCGGGCGGCGCCGAGCACGGCCGAGCTGATCGCGCGCGGCGCAACCGACGCCGCGACGGCGCCGGTGCGGCTGGCCGAGCGCGCGGTCGAGGCGGTGCGCCACCCGGAGAGCACCGCGCGGCGCCTGGTCGAGGCGCTGGAGGGCGTCGGCGAGGTGGTCGGCGCCTTCGCCGACCCCGCCCCCGACGTGCCGCTCAACCAGCCGATCGGCCCGCACCGGCGCTACACCTGGGCGCGCTCGGAGCTGGCGACCTTCAAACGGATCAAGGATGCCCTGGGCGGCACCGTCAACGACGTCGTCCTCGCCGTGGTCACCGGGGCGCTGCGCAAGTGGCTGCACTCACGCAGCATCCGCACCGAGGGGCTGGAGCTGCGCGCCCTGGTCCCGGTCTCGATCCGCACCGCCGACGAGCGCGGCCAGGCGGGCAACAAACTGGCGGCGATGCGCGGGCCGCTGCCGGTCTACGTCGAGGACCCGGCGCGAAGGCTGCGCGTGGTGAGCGAGCAGATGGAGGGGCTGAAGCGCTCCAAACAGGCGCTGGGCGCGGAAGTGATCTCCCGCTTCAACGACTTCGCGCCGCCGACCCTGCTGGCGCAGGCGGCGCGGCTCAACTTCTCGACCCGCCTCTTCAACACGATCGTCACCAACGTGCCGGGGCCGCAGATGCCCCTCTACGTGCTCGGCCGCAAGCTGGAGGAGGCCTTCCCGGTCGCCTTCCTGCCCCAGAACCACGCCCTCGCGGTGGCGATCATGAGCTACAACGGCCGCGTCGGCTTCGGCCTGCTCGCCGACTACGACTCGATGGAGGACGTCGAAATCATCGCCGAGGGCATCGAGGAGTCGCTGGTCGAGCTCGAGCAGGTCGCGGCGGCGGCACCGGTCTGAGCAGTGGCCATCCTCGTCGTCCTCTTCATCGTCGTCCCGATCATCGAGCTGTACGTGATCATCCAGGTCGCCGGGGCGATCGGCGTCGCGCCGACCCTGGCGCTACTGCTCGCCGACGCCCTGCTCGGTTCGTTCCTGCTCAAACACCAGGGCCGCGGTGCCTGGCGGCGTTTCAACCAGGCTCTGGCCGAGCGCCGCTTCCCCGGCCGCGAGGTCGCCGACGGCCTGATGATCGCCGTGGGGGCGACCCTGCTGCTCACCCCCGGCTTCGTCACCGACATCTTCGGCTTCTTCCTGCTGATCCCACCGACGCGGGCGATCGCCCGGCGCCTGCTGCGCGGCTACGTCGGCCGCCGCTTCGTGATCGTCGGCATGGGGAGCATGCGCGGCCCGGGCACTCGTGGCCCCGGGCCTGGCCCGACCGGCCCTCCCCCACCCGGTCGTCGCGACTACGACTACGAGGGCACCGCGGAGGAGATCGAGCCCGACGACCCGCAGCTGCCGCGCTAGCCGGCGGCTGCACGCAACTTAGGATTCCGCGCGGAAAGTAACGCCGTCGAGAAAGGCAGCCGGACCGTCGCCTTGCATGACCACTGCACCGTCGAGTGAGGGGTCCACTGAATTCGATCCGATGATCACCACCGAGCGGGCGGGCTCGGGGCAACTGCAGGCCACCACGAAGTTGAGAACCTTGCCCGAGCCGGGCCGGTAGCCGGGCGGAAGCATGAAGATCGCTTCCTCTTCGGTCATGCTGATGGCGGCGCCCTTGAGGGGCACGACCCCTTCCCGGTCCTTGTAGAAGCCGACGGTCTCGGGTCCGAGCGGCACAGGCGGGGCGTTTTTGAAGTCGCCCAGGAAACCGGGCTCACCCGGCGCCCCGACCTCGTGCCAGGCCTCGGGCGGCGCGACCGAGTTGGCGACCTGCGCGGTCTGTGCGGTCTGCGCGGACTGCGCGGTGCTTGCCGCCTGTGCGTTGGGAACGGTGCCGAGTTGGGACACGTCGATCTGCGCCCCCGTCAACGTTCCCGCCTTGATCTTCGCGGCGGTGATCGCGCCGTTCTTGACCTTCACGGTCGTCACCGCGTTCTTCTTCAGCTGCTTGGCCCCGACCGTGTTCTTGCCCAGCCCGGCGGCATAGGCGCCGCCACCGCCGACCGCGATGATCAGGGCGAGGTAGGCGACCACCGTCGCGTGGCTCGGTCGGCGGACCTTCATCAGGCCCGAAACGCTACCCAGCGCTTCGGCCGTTCAAAAACCGAGGGCGAACTTGGCGTCCTCGGTCATCATCTCCGGGGACCAGGGGGGGTCGAAGATCATCTTCGGGTGGACGGCGGTGACCCCGGGGAGGTCGCCGACGAACTCCTTCATCTGTTCGGAGACCTGGGGGCCGATCGGGCAGGCGGGGGTGGTCAACGTGAAGGTGACGTAGACCTCTTCGCCCTCGATGTTGACGTCGTAGACGAGGCCGAGCGAGACGAAGTCGAGCCCCAGCTCGGGGTCGATCACCTCCTCGAGCGCCTCCAGCACGTCGTCCTCGGTCAGCACTTCGGTCTGGGTCTCGTTCTCGGCCATTCCCACAGGCTAGCGGCGGGGGCCGGTGGACGGGCCGCCTACACTTTTTGCAGATGGGGCCAGGGACCCTCATGCGCAGGAATCGCGCCCTCGCGATCACGGTCGTCCTCGGCCTGACGGCCCTCGGTGCGGGGCCGGGCGCGGCCTCCGGTGCGCTGGCCGAGCCGGCGGCAGAGCGCGAGCTCGTGCCCGGTGAGGTCCTCGTGCGGTTCAAGCCGGGGGTCGCCGCGGGGGGCCGGGCCTCGGTGCTGCGCGCGGTCGACGCGAGCGTCGAGAGCAGCCTGCCGGTCCCCGGCGTGCAGCTGGTGGCGCTCGAGGGCGGCGAATCGGTCACCGAGGCGGTCACTGCCCTCGAAGCCGAGCCGCGGGTCCTCTACGCGGAGCCCAACTACGTCTACCGCGCCGACGCGGTCCCCAACGACCCGCTGTTCGGAGAGCTCTGGGGGCTCGACCGGATCCGGGCGCCGCAGGCCTGGGAGACGACGACCGGCAGCGGCGCGGTCACGGTCGCCGTCGCCGACACCGGCATCGCCTACGACCACCCGGACCTGGCACCGAACCTGCTCCCCGGCCACGACTTCGTCGGCAACGACGGCGACCCGCGAGACTTCAACGGCCACGGCACCCACGTCGCCGGGACGATCGGCGCCGCCGGCAACAACGGCACCGGAGTCACCGGCGTCGACTGGGACGTCGGCCTGCTGCCCGTGCGCGTCCTCGACGGCGAAAGCTCGGGCAGCAACGCGGCGATCGCCGCCGGCTTCTCCTACGCGGCCGCTCAGGGCGCACGGATCGTCAACGCCAGCCTCACCGGCACCAACTTCTCGAACACGATGCTCGCCGCGATCAACAACGCCGCCAACACGCTGTTCGTGACCGGCGCCGGCAACGACGGCGAGGACAACGAGCTCAGGCCCCACTACCCCTGCAACTACGCCGCCGTCAACGTCCTCTGCGTCGCCGCCACCGACGAGACCGACGGGCTCGCTGCCTTCTCCAACTGGGGCGCGGCCTCGGTCGACCTGGCGGCACCGGGGACCAGCATCTACAGCACGGTGCCCGCCTACGGGCCGCCGCTCTTCGGCGAGGATTTCGAGGGCGACATCGCCGCGACCTGGACCACCGGGGACACTCCAAACACCTGGGCGCGGACCGGGGAGGCGGCGAACACCGGCGGCTTCAGCCTCACCGACTCTCCCGGCGCCCCCTATGCCGAGAGCACCAACAGCTTCGCCCGCCTGACCAACCCGATCAGCCTCGCCGGGCAGACCGGCTGCAGGGTCGAGTACGCGCTGCGCCTCGACACCGAGTTCGAGGTCGACTACCTGCACGTCGAGGGCTCGGCCGACGGAGCGGCCTGGCAGCCGCTGCGCAAATGGTCAGGCCGCACCAAGGGCGCCTTCCTCCGCCTCAGCAGCGACCTCTCCGGCTTCGAAGGCGACGACAGCGTCTTCCTCCGCTTCCGGCTCGAGAGCAACGCCAGCCTCAACGGCGAGGGCGCCCACGTCGACGACGTCGCGGTGCGCTGCCTGACCTCTGCCTACGACGGCGACGAGCTCAAGTTCCTCAGCGGGACCTCGATGGCGACCCCACACGCCGCCGGGGCCGCGGCGCTGCTGCTCTCGCACGAGCCCGGACTGCCGGTTGCGGAGCTGAAGAGCCGCCTGCTCGCCGCCGTCGACCAGCTGCCATCGCTGGCCGGCAAGACCGTCACCGGTGGCCGCCTCGACGCCGCGGCGCTGTTCGAAGCCGCGCCCGCCCCCACCCCCGCGACCCGGGCGGTCACCGAGCCCCCTCAACCCCCACTGCCGACCTCCGCCTGCAGCGGCTCACAGAGCGCGGTGGCGCGGGCAAAGGTCAAGACCAGGGGGGCGACGAAGGCGCTGCACAGGGCGCGTGGCAGGGCGCGCAAGAAGCGGGCGCGGGGCAAGCTGGCGGTGGCGAAGCGGAGGCTGACGGTGGCGAAGCGCAGGTCCCGGCAGGTCTGTCCATAGGATTGCGCCCGATGAGCGCGCGCTCCGGACAGGCCCAACGGCGGTCGATCGGCATCGTCTTCTCCGACGGAGGGCTGCTGGCGCTGAGCGCCGCGCGCCCGCCGCGGGCGGACGGCCACGGCGACGAGCAGGTCACGGTCGTCGTCTGCGACCCCGACGGGGCGCCGGTCGAGGTCGACGAGGCGCTGCTCTCGACCGAGTACGGCCCCGACGGCGTGCAGCGACGGGCGACCCTGGAGCTGTGGGCCGACGCCGACTCGGGCCACCCCCAGCGCGGCGCCGGCACGCTGATCAGCGCCGCCAAGGTGCGGCGCGAGGGCCTCGACGCCGACGTTGCCTTCTTCCGCTGGTCGTTCGAGGGCCGCGACGGCCTCGGCCACTACGAGGTGGTGCACGGCGATGGCTGAGCGCGGCCGGATCGAGGCGATCATCTCCGACTTCGGCGGCGTCCTGACGACGCCGCTGCTGCAGTCCTTCATGGCCTTCCAGGACCAGACGGGGATCGCCACCGAGACCCTGGGCGAGGCGATGGGTGCCGCGACCGCGGCCAACGGCGACAACCCGCTCTTCGAGATGGAGCGGGGCGAGATCACCGAGAAGGCCTTCCTCGACCTGCTCACCGACCAGCTCGAGCCGCTGCTCGGCCACCGCCCCGAGATGCACCGCTTCAAAGAGATCTACTTCGAGGCGCTCGATCCCAACCCGCCGATGATCGACCTGATGCGGGAGCTGCGCGAGAGCGGCTACCGGATGGCGATGCTGACCAACAACGTGCGCGAGTGGGAGCCCTGGTGGCGCCCGATGCTGCCGGTCGACGAGATCTTCGAGACCGTCGTCGACTCAGGCTTCGTCGGCTGCCGCAAGCCGGAACCGCGGATCTACGAGATGACCCTGGAGCGGATCGCGATGCCCGCCGAGGCCTGCCTCTTCGTCGACGACATCCTCGTCAACTGCGAGGGGGCGGAAGCGGCGGGCATGACCGCCGTCCACTTCCAGGACACTGAGCAGGCGATCCGCGAGATCCGCGCCGCACTCTCGGCGCATTCTTAAACAGTCCGTTCTGTTGACTCAGGGAGCCTCGATTGGTTCTACTGACCTCGGGGTGCGCGTCATCCCTGCAAACAACAGGACGGGGAAACAATCATGGACCCACTTTGGGCTGGGCTCGTCGGGGCAGTTGCCGGAATCGCGTCGGGGATTATCAGCTCCCGCGCACAGCTGAGCCAGCACCGCGCCGAACGCTTCACGGAACGCGAACAGAAGTTTGAGACGGCCCAGTTCGGCTACCGGCTGTGTTACCGGAAGTTCCTCGTCAACGTAGCGGCCTGCTACCGCGGCGGGAGGGGCATTCCCCTGGATGGCCAGGACACCGTCGACGCGACGACGCTGCTCGACAACTTCTGGGAGGCGTCTTTTACCGGCGATCCAACCGTGATTCGCGAGCTGGACGCCTACTGGCCGGCGGAGGCACGCGCCAATGGCGACCTGCCGGCGAAAACGCCTCCGAACGCCTTGCTCGAAGCGATGCGCCTGCACGGCGTCCGCTCCCTGAAGGAACACGACAAGGCGCAGCGTGGGTTCGTCGCGGCCTAGTTGTCGGAGCCGGCGCGGTCCCAGACGTAGAGCTCAACCGCCTCGACGGCGAGCTCCATCAGGCGCGGCTGGGAGAGCAGGCCGAGAACCAGCTCCAGCGCGTCGTCCTCGGTGACGCCGGCGTCGACCGCCTCCTCGCCGCGGAAGCCGGCGGCGAGCTTGAGCGCCTCGCGCCGGTTCTCGCCGAGCGAGCCGAAGGCGCCCATCAGGAAGTCGCGGTTGGGGACCGGCTGGCCGACCTCGAGCGAGCCGTGCCAGGCGGCGAGCATCGAGAGGTCATGCTCGTCGAGCTCGGAGAGCGCTTTCGCGTAGTGGACTTCGAGCTCGTGGTCGGGGATCTCGTCGACCCAGGAGCGGACCGCCTCGCCGAGCAGCTGGCGACGGGCCTCACGGCCGATCGAGTCGGAGATCGCGCGGATCGCGTCGGCTGGGTCTACGAAGCAGAGGGCCATGCGTGGGAATCAATCTAGAGAGGGCGGAAGACGGTAAAGCGGTGTCCGGAATCGCCCCAAATGCGGCTTCCCGCCAGCGCCGGAGGCGGACCTATGCTGGGTCGCTTCGCCGATGTCACTGAGACTTATCCACGGGCCCCCCAACTCGGGCCGCGCCGACCTGATCGAAGCCCTGTTCCGGGAGGTCCTGGAGCGCGATCCGGTCCTCGTCCTCCCCACCCGCGACGACGTCTACGGCTTCGAGCGCCGGCTCTGCGCCGCGGGGGCCACCCTGGGCGGCTCGGTGCTGACCTTCGCCGACCTCTTCCGGGTAGTGCACGCGGCGGCCGGCGGCGAGGGGGCGCCCGAGCTGACCGCGGCGCAGCGGTTGGCCGCGGTTGCGGCGGCGATCCGCGCCCGCCGCGGGCAGCTGGGGCCGCTGCGGCGCTCGGCGGCGCGGCCCGGCTTCGCGGTCCCCTTCGAGCGCCTGCTCGACGAGCTGCAGAGCGCCGGGCTCGAGCCCGAGTCGCTGGGCTCGGGGGCCGGCACCCTGGAGGCCTCGGCCTACCTCGGCGACCTGACGACCCTGTTCGCCGCCTACGCCGAGCTGCGCGACCGCCTCGGGCGCCCCGACCCGCACGGGATCGCCCGCGAGGCGATCGCGCTGCTGCGCGCCGCGCCGGAGGCCTGGCGCGAGCGCCCGGTCTTCCTCTACGAGCCTGGTGATCTGACCGTCAACCAGCGCCAGCTGCTGGAGGCGCTGGCGGCGGTGACCGAGGTGACCGTCGCCCTCCCCTTCGAGGCGGGCAACGCGGCCCTGACCACTCGCGCCTCGCTGCTCGACGGGCTGCGCGCGCTCGGCGCCGGCGAGGAGATCCCCACCGCGGCCGCCCAGCCCGTTCCCAGCGCCGAGGTGACGACCCTGCGCTCGGCCGGCGAGCGGGGCGAGGCGGAGACGATCGGCGCCCAGGTGGCGAAGCTGGTCGCCAGCGGTGCCGACCCGGCGGCGATCGCGATCGCCCTGCGCGACCCCGTGCGCCGCGGCCCGCTGCTCGCCGAGGTGCTCGAGTCCTACGGCATCGCGGTCGCGCTGGAGGCCGAGATCCCGCTCGCTGCCACGGGGGTCGGCGGGGCCCTGCTGGCGCTGCTCGAGGCCGAGTTCGGCGGCGGCGGGGCGGATCACCTGCTGCGCTTCATGCGCGGCCCCTCCGGCCTCTCCCGGCGCCGGGTCGACTGGTTCGAGCGCGCCGTCCGGCGCCGCCGCCTGAAGAGCGCCGCAGCGGCCCTGGCGCTCTGGGAAGAGCGTTACGAGAACCCCCCCGGCGACCTGGCAAAGCTCCGGCAGGCCGCTGGGGAGGGCGAGGCCCAACTGGCGGCGGCCGTCGCCCGCCTGGCGGGGACGATGGCCTCGCGGCCGCTGCGCGGCGAGGCGGACGGGCCGGCGCTGGAACGCGGCGACGGGCTCGAGCTGCGCGCCGCCGCGGCGCTCGCCACGGCGCTGGAGGAGCTCGCCGCGCTGCCCGAGCTGGCTCCCCGCCCCGAGAACCTCGCCGCCACCCTGCGCCAGCTTCGCTTCCGCGCCTGGAGCGGGCCGATCGAGGGCCGGGTGCGGATCGCCAGCCCCTACCGCCTGCGCGCCTCGCGCTTCGACCACGTCTTCGTCGCCTCGCTGCAGGACGGCGAGTTCCCGCGGCGCGACCGCACCGGCGACCCCTTCCTCGCCGAGCCCCAGCGCCGCGCGCTCGGGCTCGAGCCGCGGCGCGACCCCGAGGCCGAGGAGCGCTACCTCTTCCACGCCTGCCTGGCGCTGCCCCGCCGCCGCCTCTTCCTCTCCTACCGCGACAGCGACGAGAACGGCGTCGCCGAGCCGCGCTCGCCTTTCCTCGACGACTTCGAGGCGGCGCCGACCATCGCCCGCGACCTGACCCAGATCGTCCACCCGCCAAACGAGGCGCCCTCGCCGCGCGAGCTGGCTCGCTCGGTCGCGGCCCGCGGCAGGGACGCCGACGCCGCGGCGCTGCTCGCCGGGGCGGGGGTCGGGGACGGGGTCGGCCCGCGGGTGCGGGGCTGGCTCGACGTCGCGGCGGAGGCCGAGCGGGCGAGCCGGGCGCCGGGCCCGATCGCCAACCCGGCGGTGCTCGAGTCGCTCGCCGCGGTCCCCGCCTACGGCGGCACGACCCTGGAGGGCTTCGACGTCTGCTCCTACCGCTGGCTCGTCTCCCACGAGCTCGACCCCCAGCCGCTCGACCCGGCGCCCGACCCGCTCGTCCAGGGCGGCCTCATGCACGCGGTGCTCTACCAGCTCTACCGCGAGCGGCCGGGCGGCGACCCCCTCCCCCGCCGCGCCTCGCTCGCCGCCTGGCTCGGGCGCGGCCAGGAGCTGGTCGCCGAGACGATCGCCGAGCGCGGCCTCGGCGGCCACCCGGCGGAGCGCGCGATCGCGCGCCGCGTCGAGGGCCTGCTGGCTCGCTTCCTCGCCGACGAGGCCGAGCGCGAGACCGGCGGCTTCGAGCCCTGGCTGCTGGAGGCCGGCTTCGGCGCCTCCGAGGAGAGCGAGCGGCCGGCGCTCGAGATCGACGGCTGGGGCCTGCACGGCGCGATCGACCGCGTCGACCGCGGCGCCGACGGGCGGGCGCTGGTGCTCGACTACAAGCTCGCCCGCGCGGTGACCCCGCGCGGGAAGTTCGAGGAGCAGGCGAAGCTGCAGCTGCAGCTCTACCTGATCGCGGTCGCCGAGCTCTGGGGGGCGGAGCCGGTCGGCGGCCTCTACCACCCGCTGCGGGGCACGACGGCGCGGCGCCCGCGCGGGGCGGTGCTGGCCGAGGACGCGGCCGGGCTCGGCTCCTACGGGCTCTACGACACCGACCTGGTCGACGCGGAGGGGTTCGAGGAGATGCTCGCCGACGCCCGCCGCCGAGCCGGCGAGATCGTCGCCCGCATGCGGCGCGGCAACGTGCGCCGCGACCCCGGGCCGCGCCGCGGCCTGCGCGGCCACGACATCTGCCCGGCCTACTGCGACTTCGCCCCGATCTGCCGCCGCGACAGGGCCCCGCTCACCGAGGACAACGAGGACGAGCGGTGATCGCGCGCACCCCGACCCCCGAACAGCGGGCGGCGATCAGGGCGGGAGACCGCGACGTCCTGATCGAGGCCGGCGCCGGCACCGGCAAGACCGGGGTGATGGTCGACCGCTACTGCCGCCTCGTCTGCGACCTCGGGGTCTCCCCCGACGCGGTGCTCGCCTTCACCTTCACCGACAAGGCGGCGACCGAGCTGCGGCAGCGGATCCGGGCGGCGCTGGAGCTGCGCGCGGCGGCCGGCGAGGAGCGTGCGGGCGAGCTGCTGGCGACGCTTGGAGGCGCCTGGGTGACGACGATCCACGGCTTCTGCAACCGGCTGCTCGCCGGCCACCCGGTGGCGGCCGGGATCGACCCGCGCTTCCGCGTGCTCGACGGGCCGGAGACCGAGCGCGCCGCGCGTGAGGCCTTCGACGCGGCGCTGGAGGAGTTCCTCGCCGGGGACGACGCGGGGCGCGAACGGACCGTCGCCGCCTTCGAGATCGACGGCCTGCGGGCGATCGTCGCCAACCTCCACGCCGAGCTGCGCAGCCGCGGCCTCACCAGCCCGCGCCTGCCCGAGCCGGGCGAGCCCGACCCGGCGAGCGCCGTGCGCCGCGCCGCCGAGGCCGCCGCGGAGGCGCTCGAGGAGCTGAAGCCGACCAACTCAAACCGCGAGCTGCTCGAACGCGCCCGCGAGGCGCTCGCCGCGAACCCCCTCCCCGGCCTCGACGAGCTGGTCGCGCTGCGCACCGACAGCAAGGCCAAGCCGCTGGCCGCCTACCGCGAGGCGATCGACGCGGCCGTGGCGCGCAGCGCCGAGGCCGACGAGGGGGGCGAGGCCTACCGCCACGTCGCCGCCCTGCTCGAGCTCTTCGCCGCCCACTTCGCGGTGGCCAAGGAGCGCCGCGACGGGCTCGACTTCGAGGACCTGCAGCTGCGCGCCGTCGCCCTGCTCGAGCGCGAGGAGATCGGCAACGCCTACCGCAACCGCTTCAGCCACATCCTGGTCGACGAGTTCCAGGACACGAACCGGCTGCAGCTGCGGCTGGTCGAGGCGCTGCGCGGGCCGCGCGCCGAGCTGATGGTGGTCGGCGACGAGCTGCAGAGCATCTATGGCTTCCGCCACGCCGACCTCGAGGTCTTCCGCGAGCAGCGGCGCGCGGTCGAGGCCGAGGCCGGCGGGGTGGCGATGGAGCTGAGCGGCAACTTCCGCTCGCGCCCGGAGGTGGTCGGCGCCGTCAACGCGCTCGGCGCGGTGCTGCTCGGCGAGGCCTTCCGGCCATTGCGGGTCGGGGCGCCGCCGTCGCAACCGGCGCCGTTCGGGACGGGACCGGCGGTCGAGCTGCTGCTCACCGCCCGCGACGGCTGGGACGAGCCGGGCATCGACCTGGCGCCGGCGACCGATGCCGACACGCCCCCCAGCCACCTCGCCGAGGCCCGCTTCCTGGCGGCGCGGCTGCGCGAGCTGGCCGATGCCGGGGTGCCGCGCGGCGAGATGGTCGTCCTGCTGCGCGCCTTCACCCACCTCGACGCCCACGAGGACTCGCTCGAACGCGCAGGGCTCCGGCCCTACACGATCGGCGGCCGCGGCTACTGGTCCCAGCAGCAGGTCGCCGACGTCTGCGCCCTGCTCGCGGCGATCGCCAACCCGCTCGACGACAAGGCCCTGTTCGGGGCGCTCGCATCGCCCGCCTGCGGGGTCACCCCGGACACGCTCTGGCTGCTGCGCGCGGCGGCGGGCCGGCGGCGGCACGTCTGGCCGGCGCTCGCCCAGGCCGCCGGGCTCGAAGAGGCCGAGCTCGACGACCCCGAGCGCCTCGCCGCGATCCCGGCGACCGAGCTGGCCCTGCTGGGCGAGTTCGGGCGCCGGCTCGAGTCGCTGCGCGAGCGCGCCGGGCGGCGCTCGCTGCCGGAGCTGATCGACCTCGCGGTCAGCGAGACGGGTTACGACCTGGCGATCCTGTTGCGCCCCGCGGGCGAGGCGCGCTTCGCCAACGTGCGCAAGCTGATGCGGATCGCCGGCGAGTACGAGGCGCGCGAGGGCCGCGACCTGCGCGGCCTGCTCGATTTCCTCGCGGCGAGCGCCGGCGCCGACAGCGAGGCGGAAGCGGCGAGCGCGGTCGAGGGCCACGACGGGGTGCGGATCATGACCGTGCACAACGCCAAGGGGCTCGAGTTCGGCGTCGTCGCCATCCCCAACCTCTCGCGGCGCCTGCTGGCCGGCTCGCGCCTGCCGCCGGTGACGCTCGGCCACGAGGCGGAGGAGCCACGGGTCGGGATGCAGCTGCGCCGGCTCGGCGCCGCCTCGATCAACCTCTACGACCAGGCCCAGCTCTGCGCCGAGATGCAGGGGCGCGAAGCGGCCGAGGAGCTGCGCCTCTTCCACGTCGCGGCGACGCGGGCGCGCGAGCGGCTGATCCTCAGCGGCGTCGCGATGCCGCGCCCGAGCCGCAACGGCAAGCAGCCCGGGACGCCCGTGGTCGAGCGGATTCTCGCCGGCTTCGAGATCGACCGCGAGGAGGACTCGGCGGTGGCGATCCCGGCCCCTGAGCCGCGCCAGGGGCTGGCGGCCAGCTTCGAGCCCTCCGAGCTCGCGGTGCGCGTCAACCTGCCCTCCCCCGAGCGTGCCGCGGCGCTAACCGCGAGGCACGAGGAGGCGCGGGACGAGGCACCACTCGGCGAGGGACCGGCGCCGCTGGTCGAGCGCCATCCGCCGGCGGTCCCGAACCGGCCCCTCTCCTACACCGCGATCGCCGACTACGAAGCCTGCGCCTACCGCTTCCAGATGGAGCGCGTCCTCGACCTCGGCGGCTCCGTTCGCACTTCTGGTCGCATAGCGGAAGAAACCGCGAACGCAGGCCACGGCGAGCAGGCGGCCGCGCGCGGCGCGGCGGTCCACACCCTGCTCGAGTGGAGTCGCGCGAGCGGGTGGCGCGAGCCCGACGCGGAGCTCGTCCGCCGCCACGCGGCGGGCGCCGCTCTCGACCCGGCCGCCCCTGGGCTGACCGAGTCGCTGCTGGCGCCGGTCCGCGGCTGGCTCGGCTCGCGGCTGCTGGCCGAGCGGGTGCGGGCCGAGGGCACCGAGGCGCGGGCCGAGCTGCCGCTGCTGCTCAGCCTCGGCGGCACCGTGCTGCGCGGCTCGATCGATCTCCTGGTCGAGCGCCCGGACGAGCCGCCGCTGGTCGTCGACTACAAGACCGACCGCCTCGCCGGCGCCAGCCCGGCCGAGCGCGCCGCCCGCTACGGCGTGCAGCGCTCGATCTACGCCCTCGCCGTGGCGGAGGCGCGCGACGCCGACGAGGTCGAGGTCGCCTACGTCTTCCTCGAGCGCCCCGAGGAGCCGGTCGTCGAGCCGCTCGACGGCGCCGCGATGGCGCACGGCCGCGCCGAGCTGGAAGCGACGATCGCGCGGATCGCCGCCGGCGAGTTCACGGTCGCCCCGCCCGAGCGGCGCGGCTGGGACCTTTGCCGGGAGTGCCCCGCCCTCGGCCGCCTCTGCTCCGGCCCGCCGGAACGTGCCTCAACTTGAGTGCCCACATGGTCCTCAAACATGAGGCACGTCAGAGATCGCGCTCGTAGTAGAGCATGGACGGACCCTCGGGCCCGCCTTCGCGGTTGGTGAAGCCGGCGCTCTCGTAGAGCGCCCGCGCCGCGCTGTCGGTCTCCCCCGTGTTGAGGTCGATGTGGTCGGCGCCGCCGGCCCGCGCCGCCTCCATCGTCGCCTCCAGCAGGGCTCGGCCGATGCCCTCGCCGCGCCGCTCGGGGACGACGTAGAGCTCCTCGAGGTAGACCCCGAGGCCGTTCCCCCAGACGCCGCGCAGGAAGCGAAACTGCGCGAAGCCCTCCGGCCCCTGACCGGCGAGCAGCAGCTCGAGCGTGCCGTCGCCGAGCAGCTCCTCCAAGCGCTCGGCGAGGGCGGCGACACCCGGCGTCGGTTCGTCGAACTCGGCGTTGAAGTCGTGCAGGAGGCGGGCCGCGACGGCCGCGTCACCCGGCTGCGCGGGGCGGATGACGATCTCGTCGCTGCCCATCGGGCGCCGGGCTAGGCCGCGGTAGGGCCGGTGATCAGGGGGCCGTCGGTGCTCAGGCCAGAGGCTCCATCGGCTGCCAGAGCTGGACCCCGTTGCCCTCGGGATCGCGCAGTTCGGCGAAGCGGCCGTTCGGGTAGCGCTCGGGGTCTACCTCCACCGTCTCGCCGGCCTCGCGCAGCTGGGCGACCATCGCGTCGAGGTCATCGACGCGGAAGTTGATCATCCAGGCGTGCTCGGGCGGACCGATCATCTGGGAGTCCATTTCGAAGGGCGCGAACACCGTGATCCCCTCCTGCTGGCGCCAGGGCCCCTCCTCGTAAGTCTCGGCCACGGTCTTGACCCCCAACCGCTCCTGGTACCAGGCTTTCAAGGCCTCGGGGTCGCGCGAGCGGAAGAAGAAGCCGCCGATGCCCGTGACCTTCTCCACGGGGCGGAGCCTAGCCCATCCCCCCGGGGCCGGAGCCGGGGGCAGCCTCGAGCGTCGCCGCAAGCTCGTCGAGGCGCAGCTCCTTCAGGCCCTCGCCGACCGCGTCGAGCTCGGCCGCGCAGTAGGTGACCAGCTCGCGGCCCTCGCGGCAGAGGTCGAGCGTCTCGCGCAGGCCGGCCTGGCCGGAGTCGAGCCGGTCGATGATCTGCTCCAGCCGCTCGACCGCGGCCTCGTAGGACTCAGGCGCCTCGCTCATCGCTCCCCCCATCGTCGATCTCGGCGCCGACGCTGCCGTCGGCGAAGCGCAGTCTGACGCGGCCGGCGGCGAGCGCCGCGGCGGCGGCCGTCACCGGCTCGCCGTCGGCGTCCTCGGCGAGCGCGTAGCCGCGCTCCAGGGTGCGCTCGGGGTCGTGGGCGCGGAAGGCGACCTCGGCCCGACGCAGCGCCTCGCGACGGGTGTTCGCTTCGGCGCCGGCGGCGCGCCGCGCCGCCCGGTCGAGGACGACGACGGCGATGCGCCGCTGGAAGCCGAGGCGCTCGGCGAGGCCGCGTTCGGAGGCGGCGCGGATCTCGCGCGTCTTCTGGTTGAGCGCGGTGCGCTCGCGGCGCAGCGCCCGGGCCGGGCCGCGCGCCAGCGCCACCAGGTGGCGGCTGCGCGCGCCGACCGCGCCCTCGCCGGCGCGGCGCAGGGCGGCGGCGTCGCGCCGCAGTGCCCCGCGGGCGGCGAGGCAGTCGAGCGGCACGGCCGCCTCGGCGGCGTGGGTCGGGGTCGAGCAGGCGACGGCGGCGACGTCGTCGAGCAGGGTCGAGTCGCGCTCGTGGCCGACGGCGCTGATCACCGGCACCCGCAGCAGGGCGACCGTGCGGCAGAGGTGCTCGTCGCAGAAGGCCCAGAGGTCGGCGAGGCTGCCGCCGCCGCGGGTGACGACGATCGCCTCGACCTCGGGCAGCTCAGCCAGCTCGCGGATCGCGCCGGCGATCGCCGGCGCGGCGCGGCGGTCCTGGACCGGGGCGAAGCCCCAGACCACGGTCCCGGCCCAGCCGCGCCGCCGCAGGCCGGCGAGCAGGTCGCGGCGGGCAGCGCCGCTCTCGGCCGTGACCACGCCGATCGTCTTCGGCAGGCGCGGCCGCGGCAGCCGCTTCTGGGGATCGAAGAGGCCCTCGGCGCGCAGTTGCTTGCGCAGCGCCTCGAGCCGCGCCAGCAGGTCCCCCTCCCCCGCCAGCCGCACCTCGGTGGCGCGGAAGGAGAAGCTGGGCGAGGCCTGGCCGCCGCCGGGGTAGTAGTCGGGACCGCCGGCGATCACGACTTCGGCGCCGTCACGCAGGGCGCCGTCGGGCAGGCCCGCCTTGTCGAGGTCCTGCAGCCAGATCGCGCAGGGCACGGCGCCGTCGGCGTCGCGCAGCTCGAAGTAGGCCTGGACGCGGCTGCGCGAGACCCCGGTCACCTCGCCGACCAGCCGCACCCGTGCCCGCCGCCGCAGCTCCTCCTGCAGCTTGCGGGCATAGCGCCCGACGGGAAATGGGCCCGGCAGCTCTTCCACGCGAGTGAGGCTACTCAGCGCGCCAGCGTTTGGCCCAGTTCTTGATCTCCCCAATCGCCGGGCCCAGCTCGGCGCCGGCCTCGGTCAGCGAGTAGGTGACCCGCACGGGGGAGCCCGGTTCGACCTCGCGCCCGACCAGGCCCTCGTCCTCGAGCTCGCGCAGGCGGCGAGAGAGCAGGCGGTCGGAGAGTCCCGGGACCGCCTTCGCCAGCTCGCCGAAGCGCAGCGGCCCCTCGGTCAGGGCGCAGACGATCGCCCCCGTCCAGCGCTTGCCGATCAGCTCGATCGCGGCGTGGAAATGTGGGCAGACCTCGGTGGGCTGCTCTTGGGCGGATACCGCCTCCACTCCAGTTCAGCTTACTGAACGTAAGTGATGCGCCCGCGAGCCTGCTTGTATTCCTCCGTGACCGTTCTCGACTGGGCGATCGTCGTCTTCACCATTGCCCTCGCCGCCTGGGGCTACCGCCAGGGGCTGATCGTCGGCTTCCTCACCCTGCTCGGCTTCGCCGTCGGCGCGTTCGCCGGCAGCCGCCTCGCCCCACTGCTGCTCCGCGAGGGCTCCGAGTCGCCCTACGCGCCGCTCTTCGCGGCGCTCGGCGCGCTGCTCGTCGGAGCGCTGGTCGCCGTCACCCTCGAGAGCCTGGCGCTGGGGCTGCGGGCGCGGGTGGTCCGCGGCCGCGGCCTGCACCTCGCCGACGGCGCCGGCGGCGCCGCCCTGGTCGCCGCCGTCGCCCTCGGCCTGGCCTGGGTCTTCGCGGCGGTGGCGCTGCACGCGCCCGGCACCGCCCAGCTGCGCGCCGACCTGCAGCGCTCGGCGATCCTGCGTGAGCTCAACGAGCTGCTGCCGCCCTCCGGCCCGATCCTCAACGCGCTCAGCCGCGTCGACCCGGTCCCCTCGCTGAACGGCCCGACGACGCCGGTCGCACCGCCGGACCACTCGCTGGCCGGTGACCCCGACGTGCGCCGCGCCGGCCTCTCCGTCGTCCGCGTGCTCGGCACCGCCTGCGGCCTCGGCATCGAGGGCTCAGGCTGGGTCGCGGCGCCGGGGCTCGTCGCCACCAACGCCCACGTCGTCGCCGGCGGCGACGACACCACGGTGACGACCCAGGACGGCGCCTCGCTCGACGCCACCGCCGTCCACTACGACCCGCCCAACGACTTCGCCCTGCTCCGCGTCGACGACGCGCTGCCGCCGCTGCGAATCGCCCCCGACCCGCCGCGCGGCCGCGGCGCCGCCGTCCTCGGCTACCCCGAAAACGGTCCCTTCGCGGCCACCGCCGCCCGCCTCGGCGAGACCAGCACGGTGATCGGCGAGGACTCCTACGGCAACGGCCCGATCCGCCGCTCGATCGCCTTCCTGCGCGGCAGCGTCCGCAGCGGCAACTCCGGCGGCCCCCTCGTCGACGCAAGCGGCAAGGTGATGGCCACCGTCTTCGCCAGCACCACCAGCGGCCCCCCGGGAGGCTTCGCGATCCCGAATCAAGTTGTCAGCTCCGCCCTCAGCGAAGCCGGCGAACTAGAGGTCGACACGGGACCCTGCACCGGCTGACCCCCGCCCCGACTACATTTCCCCGGAGTGAACCCGGCATCCGCAGAGGCTCGACGGAAGCGACTACTCACCCGTGCGCTGCCGCTTGCCCTGATAGCCGTGGGTGCTTTCGTGGTGGGCGTCAACGCCGGCGCCGACGGGTCGCCGGAGAAGGAAACCGCCGAGCGGTTCGCGGAAGCCTGGACGCGAGCGAACTTCGCCGCGATGTACCGCGAGCTGAACGAGACCTCACAGCGGGCGACCAGCGCCGCCGAGTTCGCCCAGGCCTACCGCGAGGCGGCCGAGGTCGCGACGCTGCGCCAGCTCGCCGTCGAGTCGCCGGAGGACACCACCGAGGCCGGCGGGACCACCGTCGTCCCGATCCCGATCGAGGCCGCCACCGTCGCCTTCGGCGACGTCGTCGCCGTGCTCGAGGTCCCCTACGACGAAGGCGGCGTCGCCTGGCACCCGAGCCTCGTCTTCCCCGGCCTGGAGGCGGGCGAGCGGCTCGAGAACCGAGTCTCGCTGGCGCCGCGGGCGCCGATCCTCGCCCGCGACGGGACGCCGCTGGCCGAAGGCCCCGCCGACGCCCGTGAACACCCGTTGGGCAGCGCCGCGATCGACATCACCGGCGAAATCGGCAGCGCTGAGGAAGGAGACCTGGCGGCGCTCGCCCGGCGCGGCTTCCCACCGGAAACGCCGGTCGGGATCAGCGGCCTCGAGCAGGCCTTCAACGCGCGCCTCGCGGGCAAGCCCGGCGGCTCGCTGCTCGCCGTCGCCGAAGGCGGTTCGGCCCGCATCCTCGCCCAGGACAAGCCCGAGCCCGGCACCGCCGTGCAGACCACGATCGACCCCGACCTGCAGGTCGCCGCGGTCAGCGCCCTCGCCGGCCAGGCGGGCGGCGTCGCCGTGCTCGACACCCGCGACGGCAACGTCCGCGCCCTCGCCGGCCAGGCCTTCTCGGCGCCGCAGCCGCCCGGCTCGACCTTCAAGACGATCACCACCGCGGCGGCCCTGGAGAAGGGCGTGGTCTCGATGAACGACTACTTCGAGATCGTCGACGGCGTCAACGTCGGCGGCCGCTTCATCAGCAACGCCAACGGCGAGTTCTGCGGCGGCACCTTCCCGGAAGCGTTCGCCGAGTCCTGCAACGCCGACTTCGCCCCGCTCGGGCCGAAGATCGGCAACGACGAACTGGTCGCCGCCGCCGAGCGCTTCGGCTTCAACTCCCCGCCGACGCTCTACGCGAGCCACATCGCCGCGGAGGTCGAACCCGCCGAATCGACGATCCCGACCGAGATCGGCACCGAACTCGACCTCGGCGTCACCGCGATCGGCCAGGGCCAGGTGCTGGCGACGCCGCTGCAGATGGCGAGCGTCGCCCAGGCGATCGCCGACGGCGGCATCCGCGAGCCGACCTCGATCGTCGCCAACCGCAAGCTGCGCCCCGAGATGAAGCCGGTGCGGGCGATGCCGAAGAAGATCGCCGACGAACTGACCGAGCTGATGGTCGGCGTCGTCGCCGGCGGCACCGGCTACGCCGCCGCGATCGCCGAGGCCCAGGTGGCGGGCAAGACCGGCACCGCCGAGCTCGGGCCGGTGCCCGGCCAGGAGGACGCGCCGGAACCGGAACAGATCAAAGACGCCTGGTTCATGGCCTTCGCCCCGGCTGAGAAGCCGCGCCTCGCGGTCGGGGTGATGCTGATCGAAGCCGAAGCCTCGGGCGGCGAAGTCGCCGCGCCGATCGCCGGCCAGGTCCTCTCCGCCGGCCTCTAGGGCTAGAGGTCGAGCGTGACCTCACCCGGGCCGTCGGGGCCGGGGATCTCCATCGTCAGCGGCCGGTTCTCGGAGGCCGAGGCGGGCAGCTCGAAGATCACCACGGAGCCTTCGATCGGCCCGGTGGCGGGAGTCGAGTCGAGCACCGGCACCTGTTCCTCCGGTTCGACTTCGCCGCCGAACTCCAGCGCGTAGAGGCTTTCGCTGGGGATCGCCTCGAATTTCTGGTGGTCGGCGTCGTGGATCGTGAAGCTCTCGGCGAGCGTCTGCGGCTCCTTGCTTTCGTTCTGGACTTCGAAGAAGACGCCGAAGTAAGCGGACCCGGGCGGCGGGGTCGGCTTGCCGACCAGGTAGGCCGAGTCCTCGTTGTCGTCCGGGTTGAGGAAGCGCGAGAAGATCACGTTGTACTTGAGCTCGCCGAGCTGCACCGGCTCACCCTCGACGACCTCCTTCTCATGGCTCTCGTAGCCACAGGCGGAGAGCACGCCGACGCCGGCGACCAAGGCCAGCACGGTGAGCAGCGGCAGGGCGAGTTTGCGCAGTCGGGACATCGGCGGCGGGAAGTCTATTAAGCCGACTTACGGGATGCCGGTCGAGTGCGGGTTGCCGCCGGCGACCGCGAGCCCGGCCGGCACCTTCGCCTCGCTCTCGAGCAGGTCGCGCAGGCGGCGCAGCGCCTCACGCCAGCCCCGCTGCTGCCAGTGGGAGGCTGCGCTGAGCGACTCCAGCGCCCGGTCGACGTGCTTGCCCGGCTCACTCCAGTGCGAGACGCTGACCCGCGTCAGCGAGCCGCTCCCCGGGGTCAGCTCCCAGACGGTGGTGGTCGGGATCCGGTTGAGGCGGCCGCCGGCGCCGCGCTCGACGACCTTGTGCGGCTCCTCGATCTCGACGATGGCGCTGTCCATCCAGACCGAGCGCAACGGCATCTCAACCCGGAAGCGCGCCCCGGCGCCAATGCCGCGCGGATCGATCCGGGTGAGGCGGAAATCGCCGAGGAAGTGATCGGTGAAGGCAGGGCGGCGCGAGAGGTCGGCGATCGCCGCGAACGCGGCCTCCCGCGGGACGTCGATTTCTATTGAGGCGGACACCGGCTCCATGCCGGCGCGATTCTAGTGTTTGCGATCACCGTCCCGGGGTATCCGCGCTGCGGGAAACCACCGATGCCACGCCACAGGGGCGGCGCTAGTATCGATCTCGCGGAACGCGCCGGGAAAGGAGCACCATCCCCACCAGCCTCACCCCAATCCCCGCCTCTGACGACTGCACCGCCGGGAGCTATCCCGGCCCGGGTACCTATTTCTGCCTCGAGTGCGGTGCCCACCTCGCGCTCCAGGAGGACGACTCCCTGCCCCCCTGCCCCCGCTGCGGCGGCGCTGACTTCCAGCTCGACTCGATCTTCGCGTCGATGCAGGAACACGAGACCACAGCCGAGTTCACCATCCACGCCGAACCGACGCCAACCTGGCTCGACGAAGCCCGTGCCGGCCTCCCCTCCGGCAGCCGTCACCTGATCTGCCATGACGGTGAGGACGAGGTCCTCGACTTCGAGATCGGCCGCGGCTGGACCCGGATCGGTCGCAGCGTCGCCGCAGACCTCCGCCTCGACGACCCCAGCGTCTCCCGTCGCCACGCGCTGCTTGTGGCCGAACCGGGCAAACCGTTGAGGGTGCTCGATGACCGCAGCCTCAACGGCGTCTTCGTCAACGGCGAGGAGACCGAGTGGGCCAAGCTCGAGGACGGCGACGAGCTGGCGATCGGCCGCTATCGCCTCTTCAGCCTCGAAGGCTGAAAGCGCGCAAATTCCGCCCTCGGCGATCCGTAGGATGGCGGTCGTGGGCGGTCCCCTCCCCAACGACCCGATCGCCGCCGCCGAGCAGGCGCGCGCCCGGCTGCACGAAGAGATCGAGCGGGTCCGGGTCGGCGTCGAGGAGATGCTGACCGAGCAGGAAGGCGACGATGCCAGCCTGCAGCGGGAGCTCGCGGCGATCCGCGAGGAGACCCGCAGCTACGTCAAGAAGCGGGTCCGCAAGAGCGAGGAGCGGCTCGAGAAGCGGATCGAGAAGCTCGAGCGGCGGATCGACGCGGTCGACCAGGACCGCAAGTACGCCGAGTGGCGCATCCACACGAACACCGAGGCGATGCTGGACGGCCTCCTGCGCGAGGTCCGCGCGATCGCCGACCTCCTGACCCGCTCCCGCTAGCGCCGCCTCACTCGGTCGAGATGCTCGGGTCCGCCTGGACCTTGTGCGGCACGATCATCAGGAAGTTCTCGGTCGCCGCGGCGGCGAGACCGACGATCCGGTCGGCCTCCTCGTCCTGACCGGTGGCGCGCAGCTCGTCCGCGTAGTGGCCGAGCAGGTCGTCGACGTCGAGCAGGCCCTCCGAGTCGATCTCCTTGAGCTCGACTTTGGCGCCCTCGCCGAGCCGTGCCTCGATCGCCGCGCGGTCGATGCCGAAGGCGTTGTGGCGGACGTAGACCCGGCCGCCGGTCATCCCGGCGCAGGCCCAGGGCCCGAGGTCGCCGAGGACGACGGCGCGGCCGGAGGTCATGTACTCGAAGGCGAAGCCCTTGGCGTTGGCGCGGTCGACGACGCAGCCGCGGCTGTCGTCGATGTCCTCCTCGGGCTCGCCGCCGAGCACGACGTCGGCGCCGGAGAGGCGGATGCAGAAGCGCGAGTCGGCCGAGCCCTGGACGAAGAGGCGGCCGCGCTGGGCGCCGTAGGCGAAGGACTTGCCGACCGAGCCGTTGAGGCGGCGGCCCTTGACGCCCACGCCCTTGAGCACCGCGACGGTGCCGCCCAGCATCGTCTTGCCGACGCCGTCCTGAGCACCGCCCTCGACCCGGATCGCGACGCCGTAGGAGTTGAAGGCGCCGAGCCCCTGGCCGGCGACCGAGCCGCCGTTGAACTCGAGGCTGGCGAGGGTCTCCTCGCTGGGCTCGGGGCCGCCGTCGAAGATGCGGGAACGGGCGATCGCCCCGGCCAGCTCGGTGCCGAGCACGCGATCGTTGGCGTCGGTGGCGCGCGGGAACTCGTTGCGGATCGTGCGACCCGCGCAGACGTCGCCGGCCAGCGAGGCGATCTGGGCCGAGGCCTGCTTCGCCTCCATCCGGATCGGGCGGGCGGCGACGAGCCCGGCCTCGGCACGGTCCTCGGCCTCCGCCGCGACCGGCAGGTCGAGCGGCTCGAGGTCGAGGAACTCCTCCAGCGGCGTGATCAGCGGCGCCAGGTCGATCTGCTCGGCGTGGGAGATCTGCTCGAGCAGGTCGTAGCGGCCGACCAGGTCCTGAGCGCGGTCGTAGCCGAGCGAGGCGACGACCTCCTTGACCTCCTCGCCCATCGCCTGGAAGAAGCGGGCGCAGCTCTCGGCCGCGACATCGACCTCCTGCGGGGTGAACTTCTTCAGCCCGTGGTCCTGGGCCTGCTCGACGGTCTCGATCTGGGTGGCGATGCCGACGTGGCAGGTGTCGAGCTGGCAGCCGCGGCAGATCGTGCAGCCGAGGCTGACCATCGCCAGGGTGCCGAAGCCGACCCGGTTGGCACCGAGGCAGTGCAGCTTGACGATGTCGTGGCCGGTGCGGTAGCCGCCGTCGGCCCAGATCTCGACCCGGTTGCGCAGGCCGGCCTCCATCAGCGCCCGGTGCACGGCGCGGGTGCCGATGTCGGACGGCAGCCCGACGTGGCGCAGGGCGTGCTGACGGGCGGCGCCGGTGCCGCCCTCGAAGCCGGAGAGGGTGATGATGTCGGCGCCGGCCTTGGCGATGCCGAGGCCGATCGTGCCGATGTTCGGCACGACGGGAACCTTGACCGAGACGCGCACGTCCGGGTTGACCGTCTTCAGCTCGTCGATCAGCTCGGCGAGGTCCTCGATCGAGTAGAGGTCGTGGTTGTTGGAGGGCGAGATCAGGTCGGTGCCCGGCGCCGCGTTACGGGCGGCGGCGACCTTCTCGGAGACCTTCTTGCCGGGCAGGTGGCCGCCCTCGCCGGGCTTGGCGCCCTGGCCGATCTTGATCTCGGCGACGTAGGAGGAGTTGATCATCTCCGCCGAGACGCCGAAGCGGCCCGAGGCGACCTGCTGGCCGCGCCACTTGCGGTACTTGCCGTACATGTCGCGGATCTCGCCGCCCTCGCCGTTGACGCAGAGGATGTTGATCGCCTTCGCCGCCTCCGCGTAGGCGCGGAAGGCGGGCTCCGACTGCGAGCCGAAGCTCATCGAGGAGATCACGACCGGGTAGTCGTGGTGGCCGATGCCGGCGTCGACCACGCTGGGGTCGGCGAGAGGCTCCCGGTCGCCCTTGAGGCCCATGATGTGGCGCATCGAGATCGGGTTCTGAGCCTCCAGGTCGCGGACCTTCTCGCTGTATTCGGCGTAGCCGCCGGAGCCGTTGGCGGTGGCGATCGCGGCCTTGTAGACCTTGGGGTAGAAGCGGAACGTCTTCGCCGGTTTGGCGTCCTCGTCGCCGCCCAGGATCCGCGCCCGCTCGTTGGTGTCCTCGTCGAGCGAGGTGAAGCCGGTGCCGCCGCCATCGCTGGCGGCGAAGGCCTCGGTCTGGAAGATCTCGGCGAGCTCAGGCCGCACGCCGATCGAGGAGAACTGGCGGGCGTAGCCGCGCACCTCGTGGATTCCGATCGTCGAGATCACTTTCTCGATCCCCTTGGCCAGCGCCGCGCAGAGGTTGCTGATGTCGGTCTCGTAGTCCTCGACGCAGATCACCTCGACCATCGTGTACGGGCAGACGCCGTTGGCGCCGAGCCCGAGGGCGAGCATCGTGTCGTGGACGTTGCGGATCGCCGCCGAGCGCAGGACGATGCCGCAGCGGCGGCGCAGGTTTTCCTCGCCGGGACCGACCCGGAACTGCTTCAGCGCCTGGTCGACCGCCGAGGTCGCCAGGTGGGGGTCGAGGTAGCGGCGCTCGGCGTCGTAGACGGTGCGGTCGGTGAGGACGAGCAGCTCGGCCCCCTCGCGCACCCGCTTGACCGCCTCCTGCTTGATCCGCTCGATCGCGCCCTTGGTCGTCTCCGACTCGAGCAGCGAGATGTCGACCGCGGCGGCGCGGCCGCGGAACTCCTCCCAGAGGTCCTCGAGCAGGTAGGTCTGGTGCTGGCGGGCGATGCGGCGGTAGGTCTTGTCGGAGAGCGGCGCCAGGTCGTGGTGGCCGCCGAGGATCACCGGGAACGAGGTCTCGACCGTGCCGGTGTCGGCGCCGGCGTCGCCGATCGAGGGCCGGCGGCCGAAGACCGAGCGGGTCGAGAAGTGCTCCATCTCACGCTCGCGGTCGATCGCCGGGTTGGTGACGACGGCGACCGTCTCCTTGAAGTAGTCGGCCAGGTTCTGGCGCTCCGGCGAGAGCGCCGCCAGCGGCCCGTCGTAGCCGAGCGAGCCGACCGGCTCGGCCCCGTTGGAGGCCATCTGCTGGACCAGTTTGACGTCGTCGCGCTGCCAGCCGAAGCCGGCGAGGACGCGGTCGGCGACCTTGACCGGCTCTTCCGGCCCGGCGTCGGAGTAGCCGGGCACGGCCTCGCCGTCGAGCGGGCCGCCGGTCTCGAGCGCGCGGTCGTAGGGACCGGCCGCCTCGGCGCCGGTGCGGGCCAGCCAGCGGTCGCGGACGACGCGCAGCATCTCGTCGTGGGGGTGCAGGGTGGAGCGCTTGCGGTCGCGGTCGATCGAGACCAGCGCCTTCTCGCCGGGGGCGAGCGGCTTCGGCTCGGCGACCATCTCGCTGACCGAGACGACGCCGGGCTCGGAGCTGAAGACGAAGTCGTTGCCGGTCTCGACCTGCCAGAGCGGGCGCAGGCCGAGCGCGTCGGCGGAGAAGACGCACTCGTCGCCGTGGCGGGCGATCAGCGCCACCGGCCCCTGGGCGAAGGGGCCCATCGCCTGGCGCAGGTACATGTAGAAGGGGTGAAGGTCGTCGGGCAGCGAGCGGATCTCGTTGACGATCGGCGGCACGACCATCTCCATCGCCTCGGCGAGGCTGAGGCCGTCGCGGCTGATCAGCGTGTCGATCGTCCGGTTCAGGTCCTGTGAGTCGGAGTTGCCCGGCTGGATCGGGACGCCGAGCATGCGCGCCTCCTGACGCAGCTGTTCGACCGTGTTGATCTCGCCGTTGTGACCGAGCACCGAGAACGGCTGGACCCGCTTGAAGGAGGGCCAGGTGTTGGTCGAGTAGCGGTTGTGGCCGAAGCAGCCGATCGTCTCGAAGCGCTCGTCGCGCAGGTCCGGGTAGTACTCGCCGAGCACCTTGGGCGCGCCCATCACCTTGTAGACGCAGCTCGTCGCCGAGAGCGAGGGGACGTGGACGCCGAGCTCTTCCTCGAGCTCGACCATCAGGTCGAAGAGGACGCGCTCGCGGTTGGCGGTGTCGGCGATCAGGCCGCCGATCTGCCAGAAGTGGGGCTCCTCCTCGCGCGCGGTCGGACCGAGCGCCGGCGAGTCGACGACCCCGATCCGCTCGGCGAGGATGCGGAAGCCGCCGCGGCCGAGCAGCTCGCGGGCGTCGTGGCGGACCTGCTCGCGGTCCTGCGAGCGCTCGATGAAGACGTGGGCGACGGCGAAGGCGTCGTCGAGGGTCAGCGAGGGGTCGTGGCCGCCGGAGCGGACCTCCTCGGCCCAGATCTTGCGCGGGATGTCGACCAGGACGCCGCAGCCGTCGCCCTCGCCGTCGACGTTGCCGGCGCGGTGGAGCATCTTCTGCAGGGCCGGGATCGCGCGCTCGATCGGTTCATTGCTCGGCGTCGCGTCCTTGCGCACCGAGGCGTAGATCGCGCATGCGTCCTTGTCCTCGACGCTCGGTGGAGAGACAAGCGGCCTATAGGCGCGCTCTGGCGAGTAGCGGAGGGGCCCGCCCTCGCCGTGAAGATCACGGGACTGGGTGCTCGACAAGTTGTACCTCCCGGTTTCCGCGCCTTCTCCGAGCGGGCGCGCGACGGGTTGACAGGTCGTCGGATTATAGGGGCGGGGAGCCGCTTCGCCTAGCCCCAGGACATCGGCTCGTAGCCGCCCTCCGGCTGGACCCCGATCAGCAGCGCCGTGACCGGCGACGCCGAGCGATTGAGGATCGTGCGCTCGGTCGGCGGCTCGATCGAGGCGAAGGTGCCGGCCGGCGCCGCGTGCTCGGTGCCGTCGAGCCGCAGCATCGCCTCGCCCTCGAGCACGATGTAGACCTCGTCCTGGCCGCTGCTCGACTCGTCGTGCTCGGGGATCTGCCCGCCCGGGGCGATCTCGACCAGGTTGAACCCGAACGAGGAGGTCCCCAGGGCCTTGCGCGCCAGCAGCCAGGACGCGCCTCCAGACCCCTCCATGACCTCGAACTCGTCGCGGTGCTTGATCGTGTAGCCGGCCATCAGCGGCTCCAGTCCGGTTCGGAGGCGTTGCGCACCAGGGCCCGGGCCTTGCCGCCGGCGTAGGGGACCCAGACGACGTCGTGGTCCGGACCGGGTTCGAAGCCGCCCCTCCAGCCGAGCACGCGGCCACCGTCGGAGGAGAGGGCGGTGCCGATGAAGCCGATCTCGGTGTTCCTCGACAGTGATCGCTGAGCGCCCGTGCGGGGGTTGACGGTGACCGCGTAGGCGGTGTCCTGGCCGGTGAACTCGGCCAGCAGGCGCCGGCCGTTGGCCGACCACTCGGTCGGGACGAGCCCGACCTGCAGCGGGTCGACCTCGGTCCGGGTCAGGCGGCGCACGCCACTGCCGTCCGCCCTCATCAGGAAGAGCTCGTTCTTCGGCCCGTACTTGCGCTGCTTGGCGCCGAGCTGCTTGGCGAAGACGATCTGGCCGCTTGGGCCCCAGAGCGGGTTGAGCGAGCTCTGGTCCGTGGTCAGCCGCTGGGGCCGCTCGGGCGCGACGCTGACCGCCCCGGGCGGAAGCAGGTCGAACCGGTAGACGTCGCTGCGCGGCGGGAAGCGGTCGCTGGGCGCGCGCCCATAGACGAGCTGCCCGCCTTCCGGGCTGAAGCTGACGCCGTTGAAGTAACCGCGGGCGATGATGCGCTGGGTGCCGGCCGCGACGTCGATCAGGGTCAGCATCTGGGCGCCGCCTTCTTCTTCGCGAACGCAGGCGATCTGGGTCGAGTCCGGCGACCAGGCGATCGTGTCGCCGTAGGCCATCTCGACCGCCAACCAGCGTGGTGGCTCGGCCCCCGACGCGGTCGCCAACCACAGGTGCGGCTGCCGCTGCTTGCCTTTGGGTGGCGTCAGGTAGGCGATCAGCTCGCCGTCCGGCGAGACCTGGGGGTTGGTGCCGAGCGCGACTCGCCGCTGCTTGGAGCCGTTGTCGGCCGCCACGAACACGGCCGGGTTGGTCGAGTTGCGAACGAAGGTCAGGGTGGCGTCCGCCGCCGCCGGCACCGCCAGCAACGCGACCAGGGCGAGCGCGAGGCTCGTTCTCAACCTTGCCGGCACAAGCGGCATCGTAGTCGCACCGACTAGAGCTCGGGGACGTCGGCGCCCTGCGAGGTGAAGGGGAGGCGGCGGACCTCGGCCCAGTCCGTGCAGTGGCGCTTCAGTTCCTCGTTGACCTTGCCGGCGTCCTGCCAGGTGGTCCAGACCAGCACGGTCGGACCGGCACCGGAGATCGTCGCGCCGAGAGCGCCCATCTCACGGGCGCTCTCGACCAGCTCCATCGAGCGCGGGTAGAGGTCGCGGCGGCGGTCCTGGTGGATCTGGTCGTTGAGGCTGGCGGCGATCAGGGCGAGGTCGCCGCGGTAGAGGCCGAGCACGAGGCGCGAGGCGTTGAAGATGTTGGCCAGCGCCTGCGCCGTCGGCAGGCTCTGCGGGATCGCCTCGCGGGCGAGCTTGGTCGGGACTTCCTCGGTCGGGATCACGGCGATCGCCTCGAGCCCGTCCGGCGGCGGGAAGCGCGAGGCGGCCGGCGGCTTGTCGCTGCGTGTCGGGTCGCAGATCACGAAGCCGCCGTAGATCGCGGCGGCGACGTTGTCGGGGTGGCCCTCCATCTCGGTCGCCCGCGCCAGCAGGTCCTCCTGGGTGAGGGCCAGCTCGTAGAGGTGGTCGGCGGCGCAGAGGCCGGCGACGATCGCCGCCGCGCTCGAGCCGAGCCCGCGCGAGAGGGGGATCTCGCTGCGCAGGCGGAAGGTGATCCCGTCGGCCGGGTGCAGCTGCTCGAAGGCGCGCACGATCAGGTTCTCGCGGCCGCTCGGCACGTCGAGCCCGCCCGTGTCGACCGAGAACTCACCGGTCTCCTCGACCTCCAGCTCCAGGAAGAGGTCGACGGCCGCCGCCATCACGTCGTAGCCCGGCCCGAGGTTGGCCGAGGAGGCCGGGACGCGGACCAGTCGGCGGCGAGCGGTCAAGCAAACACCGCCCGCTCGACCGCGCCGAGGTCGTTCTCGCAGTTGATCACCGCCGGCGCTTTGGAGAGCGCCGTGTCGGGGTCCTTGAGGCCGTGCCCGGTGAGCACGCAGACGACCGACTCCGGTGGCGCCGCCCCCTCGGTGACTGGCAGGCCGTGGGCGAGCAGGCCGGCCACCGAGGCGGCCGAGGCGGGCTCGCAGAAGACGCCCTCGCTGGCCGCCAGCCAGCGGTAGGCGTCGAGAATCTGCTCGTCGGAGACGGCGGCGACGCGGCCGCGCGAGGCGGTGAAGGCGGCCATCGCCTCCTCCCAGCGGGCCGGGTTGCCGATCCGGATCGCCGAGGCGACGGTCTCGGGGTTGGTGACCGGGGCGCCCTGGACGAGCGGCGCCGCGCCCTCGGCCTGGAAGCCGTAGAGGACTGGGCTCGAACCAGTGACTCCCAGCTCTGCCTCCCCCTCCCCTGCCAGCTCCTGGAAGCCGCGCCAGTAGGCGGTCACGTTGCCGGCGTTGCCGACCGGGATCGCGAGCGCCCCCGGGGATTCGCCGAGCTCTTCGACGATCTCGAAGGCGGCCGTCTTCTGGCCCTCGATCCGGTATGGGTTGACCGAGTTGACCAGCTCGATCGGGTGGCGCTGGGCCAGCTCGCGGACCAGCTGCAGCGCCTCGTCGAAGTTGCCCTGCAGGGCAACGACCCGGGCGCCGTGCATCAGCGCCTGGGCGAGCTTGCCGATCGCGATCTTGCCCTCCGGCACGATCACCGCGCCGCGCATCCCCGCACGGGCGGCGTAGGCGGCGGCGCTGGCGGCGGTGTTGCCGGTCGAGGCGCAGATCACAGCCTCGGCGCCCCGTCCCTTCGCCCGCGAGACGGCGACCGTCATCCCCCTGTCCTTGAAGCTGCCGGTCGGGTTGGCGCCCTCGAACTTGAGGTAGGCACGCGCCCCGATCCGCTCCGAGAGCCGCGGCGAGTGGATCAGCGGCGTCGAGCCCTCCTGCAGGCTGACGACCGGGTCGTCGGGCTCCAGCGGCAGCCGCTCCCTGAAGCGCTCGATAAGGGAGGTCAAACGAACTGCTCCTCGATCACCCGGATCGAGCGCGGCGCCGAGCGCAACTCGGGCAGCCGGCCGATCTCCTCCAGCGCCGCCGCGAAGCGCGACTCGAGGCACTCGTGGACGACCATCACTAGCCGCGCGTCGTCGCCGATCCCGCGCTGGACGACGCTCTTCACCGAGATCTCGCTCTCGCCCAGGACCTGGGCGATCCGGGCCAGCACGCCGGGCTCGTCGGCGACCTCGAGGTGCAGGTAGAAGGAGGAGCTGACGTCGGCGACCAGGGGCAGCTCCGCGCGGGTCTCGTGGACGGGGATCTCGCCGGCGAGGACCGAGACCAGGTCGCCGAGTACGGCCGAGGCGGTCTCGACCCCGCCCGCGCCGGGCCCCGACATCGTCACCTCGGTGATCGCCGGCGCCTCGACCATGACCGCGTTGAAGGGCCCCCCGACCGGGGCCAGCGGGTGCCCGCCGTAGAGGAAGCAGGGAAAGACGCGGACGCTGATCCCGCCGTCGCGGCGTTCGGCGACGCCGAGCAGCTTCAGCGAGAGCCCCAGCTCCTTGGCGTAGGCGAGGTCGTCCGCGGTGACCCCCTCGATCCCCTCGTAGGCGACCTGGTCGAGGCTGACCGGGGTGTGGAAGGCGAGGCGGGCGAGGATCGCCATCTTCGCCGCCGCGTCGGCGCCGTTGACGTCGTCGCTGGGGTCGGCCTCGGCGTAGCCGAGCTCCTGGGCGCGGGCCAGCACCGCGCCGTACTCGGCGCCGCTGGCGGCCATCTCGGTGAGGATGAAGTTGGTCGTCCCGTTGACGATCCCGAAGACCTTGTCGATCTCGGTGACGCCGAAGCTCTCCTGGATCACGCGCACGATCGGGATCACGCCGGCGACCGCGGCCTCGAAGCGCAGCTGCACCCCGGCCTCGCGGGCGGCGGCGAAGAGCTCCTCGCCGTGCTGGGCGAGCAGCTGCTTGTTGGCGGTGACCACCGGGCGCCCGGCGCGCAGCGCCGCGAGCACGTACTCGCGGGCCGGCTCGGTGCCGCCGATCAGCTCGACGACGACGTCGGAGGCAGCGAGGATCTCGCCGAAGTCGCCCTCGCCGCGGGTCAGCGTCCCGGCCAGCTCCGGGCGGCGCCCGGTCGCCGCCTCGACCGCGTCGGCGCGGGCGGCGAGCAGCTCGGCGAAGGCAGCGCCGACCGTGCCGTGCCCGAGCAGACCGATGCGGACAGAATCAGTCATCGACGTCGCGGGAGGTCAGGTCCTCGAAGGTCTCGCGCCGCACCACGACCCGGGCCTCGCCGTCGCGGCAGAAGACGACCGGTGGCCGCGGCACGCCGTTGTAGTTGCTCGCCATCGCGTGGCCGTAGGCGCCGGTCGCGGGCGTGACGAGGACGTCGCCGACGGCCGGGGCGGCGAGCATCGTGTCGCGCACGATCACGTCGCCCGACTCGCAGTGCATGCCGGCGATCGTCGCCAGCGCCTCGGCCGGCGCCGCCGCCCGGTCGGCGATCAGCGCCTCGTAGGTGGAGCCGTAGAGCATCGGGCGCAGGTTGTCGGACATGCCGCCGTCGACGGCGACGTAGGTGCGCACCCCGGGGATCTCCTTGACCGTGCCGACCCGGTAGGCGGTGAGGCCGGCGTTGCCGACCAGCGAGCGGCCCGGCTCGACCAGGATCCGCACCCCCTTGCCGAAGACGTCGGCGACGCCGCGCACCTTGACGTCGACGTAGGCCCCGATCGAGGGCGGCTCGTCCTCGGCCGTGTAGGCGATCCCGAGCCCGCCGCCGACGTTGACAAGCCGGCACCACTCGCCGGCCAGCTCGCCGAGCGCCTGGATCGCCAGCCGGTAGGGCTCGAGCTCGAAGATCTGCGAGCCGATGTGGGCGTGCAGCCCGACCAGCTCCAGCTGCTCGGAGGCGAGCACGCGCTCGATCGCCCGCGCCGCCAGCCCGTCCTCGAGCCCGAAGCCGAACTTGGAGTCGAGCTGGCCGGTCTGGATGTAGTCGTGGGTCGAGGGCTTGATCCCGGGCGTGACCCGGATCAGCACCGGCTGGCGCCGCTCGAGCAGCCGCTCGCAGCGCTCGATCTCGTCGAAGGAGTCGAGGATCAGGTGGCCGACCCCGGCGCGGCTGGCGAAGAGGATCTCCTCGTCGCTCTTGTTGTTGCCGTGCATGTGGATGCGGGCGGGGTCGAAGCCGGCCTTGAGCGCGGTGTGCAGCTCGCCACCGGAAGCGACGTCGACCGAGAGGCCCTCTTCGGCGAAGAGCCGGTAGGCGGCGGTGCAGGGGAAGGCCTTGGAGGCGAAGAGGACCTCGAAATCCGCGCCGCGCCGCTCGAAGGCCTCGCGGTAGGCGCGGGCGCGGGCGCGCATCTCGTCCTCGGCGTAGATGTAGGCCGGCGTGCCGAACTCGGCGGCGAGATCGACCACGTCGCAGCCGGCGATCTCGAGGTGGCCGCGCTCGTTCACGCGGCTGCCGGCCGGGTAAACCGGCGAGCCAGCTACTGGGTCAGCGAGGGCGCCTGCCCCTCCGCGCTCGGACATGGCACGGCATTCTGACGGGAAGGCGGCGAAGTGGCTCTGGGGTGATCAGGGTTTTTTGCCGCCGAGCAGGCCGCCGACGGTGTCTTTCACCGTTTCGACCACTTTGTCGACCGTTTCGCCGACCGTCGATTCGGGGCCGACGACGCCGTTGACGACCCCTTCGACGGCCTGGGGGACGCCGGCTCCACCGAGCCCGCCGCCGGTCGCCTGGTCGACCCCGTTGACCACGTTGTTGACCGTCCCCGACACCGTTTCCGAGGTGGAGGAGCCACCGCCGCCGCCTCCCCCGCTTCCCGTGCCGCTGGGCCCACCGCCGCCGTTGCCCGGCGGCTGCGAGCCGCCGCCCGTGCCTGGCTGTTTGCCGTTGCTGCCGGGCGCCGCCGTGTTGGTCGCACCCGCCGTGCTCGACGGGGCCTGGGCGGTGGCGTCCGGTGCCGGCCCGGTCGACCTGGTCGGCACGCTGGTCACGGGCTCGGCGGCCGCTTGGGGGGCCGGGGCGTTGCGGCCGGCTCCGACCTCGACGGCCCGCTCCCGGCGAGCCCCTGGGGCAGCGGACGCTCGGTCACCGGAACGCGTCGCGACGCTCGCCGTCCCCGCTGCCGCCGGGTCGGCGTCCCGAGCAGCGGCGCCGGCGCCGCTGCTCTCGGCGACGTCGTCGCCACCCCCGATCCCACCCAGCCCGGCCAGCGGCCAGTCGCGCAGCGTTCCCAGCGAGACGAGGACGACGAAGGCGACCACCGCCATCCCGATCAGGGCCGTGCCCGATATCGCGCCTGCCAGGTAGTTGCGGGTTTGGCGAACCACTGCGCCTCCACGTCGCTTACCCACCCAGCGTCGCAGGCGCCGAGCGACGTGGCATCCCCACTAGTTGAATTTCTTCGCGATTCTGGGTAGTACGCCCGGCTAGAGGTAGCCGAGCGGGTCGGTCGGCGCGCCGCTGATCCGCACCTCGAAGTGGAGGTGATCGCCGTAGCAGTGCCCGGTGCAGCCGACGTAGCCGATCACGTCGCCCTGGCTCACACTTGCCCCCGAGCTGGTCGCGAACGACGACTGGTGCGCGTAACAGGTCTGCAGGCCGCCGCCGTGGTCGAGGCAGGTGAAGTTTCCGTAGCCGCCGCTGCTCGCTTCCGACTGCAGCAGGACGACCGAGCCGGATGCCGCGGCACGGATCGCCGTGCCCGCCGGTACGGCGATGTCGATCCCCTCGTGGGTGCTTCCCCAGCGCGGGCCGAAACCGGAGACGACCGGACCGTCGACCGGCCAGATCAGCTGGCCCGAGCCGTAGCGGATCGGCCCAGCCGGCAGCGGCGCCGAGGCGCTCGCCGACAGCTGGGCGGCGATTTCGCCCTGGATCTCGGCGAGGTCGCCCTCGACCTCGTGCTCGTGCTCGTTGATCTTGGCCAGCGCCGCCTCGCGGTCGCGGCGCACGGCGACCAGCTGCCCCTGCCGCTGCTGGACCGCACTGCGAGCGCTGACCAGCGCCTGCTCTTCGACCGCGATCGCGTCACGGGCGCTTTCGATCCGGTTCTTCGCCGAGCGCAGGCGGGCGACGGTGCGCTTCACCTGATCGCGCAGGTCCCGCACCCGCGAGACGACCGCCTCGTCGAGGCCGTTGATCCGGTTGAGGTACTCGGTGCGGTTGACCAGCTCGTCGTAGCCACCGGACTCGACGATCACGCTGAGCAGGTCCGGGGTGCCGGTTTCGTACATCGCGACGAGCCGCTCGCGCAGCGCCACCAGCGCCCGCTGCAGCCGCGCCCTGACCTCGGCGAGGTGGTCCTTGGCGACCCCCAGCTCGGTGGTCGCCCGGTCGAGTTCCGCCTGCTTCGCCTCCAGCCGCTCCCGCACCGCCGCCTCCTGAGAGCGCAGCGCCGCGACCTCGTCGGTCAGCCGTTCGATCCGCTCCCGGTAGCGGGAGATCGTCGTCGTCAAGACGCCCTGGCGGTCCCGCGCCTCGGCGAGGCTGGCTTCCTTCTCTTCCTGCTTTTCATAGAGGGTCTTGGCCGGCGCGGCGGCGCTGCCTGCCAGCAGCACGACGAGCGCCGCCACGGCAGCGGCCAACGCCGCCAGGCCCAGGCGAGTCTTGAACATGACGAGTCAGGCTAGCTAACCGGGAAATGCGCCCAGATGCAGCGCATTAGCCCTGCAACCGCGCTTGCGCGGCGCTACGCGGCGACCGGCTCGGCCTTCGCGGCCGTCGCCTCGGCGGCGACTTCGGCCGCGTAGCCGAGGCGCTCGGCGTACTCGCGGGCCTGCATGCGGGAGATGACCATGCGCTGGATCTCCGCCGTGCCCTCGAACAGCTGGTAGATCTTGGCGTCGCGGAAGAACTTCTCCAGCGGGCACTCGGGGCTCCAGGCGTAGGGGCCGACGAGGTCCATCAGCGTCGTCGTCGCCCACATCGTCACGTCGCCGGCCTTGAGCTTCGACATCGAGCCCTGGCCACCGCTCATCGGGACCCCGTTGCGGCCCATCCAGGCGGCCCGCTGGACCAGCAGGCGCGCCGCTTCGAGCTCGGTCGCGACGTCGGCCAGGGTCTGCTGGATGCGCTGCATCTGCAGCAGCGGCGTGCCGCCTTCGGACTGCCCGTCGAGGTACTCGAGGGTCCACTCGTAGGCCGCCTGGCCGATGCCCAGCGCCGAGGCGCCGACCAGCGGCCGGGTCACCTCGAAGGTCGCCAGCGCGTCAGCGCCGCGCGACTTCTTCCCTTCGCGTCCGCGCTGCAGCTTCTTCTCCAGCTTCTCCTCGCCGCCGAGCAGGTTCTCGACCGGGATGCGGCAGTCCTCGAGCACCACCTCGGCGGTGTGCGAGGCGCGGATCCCGAGCTTGGTCTCCTTTTTGCCCTGGCTAAGGCCCGGCGTGTCCTTGCCGACGACGAAGGAGGCCTGGCCGCGGGTGCCGAGCGAGGGGTCGACGGTGGCGACGACGACGTGGACGTCGGCGATGCCGCCGTTGGTGATGAAGACCTTGGTGCCGTTGAGGACCCACTCGTCGCCGTCGCGCTTGGCGGTCGTCTTCAGGCTCTTGACGTCGGAGCCGGCCTGCGGCTCGGTCACCGCGTAGGCGCCGAGTTTGATCTCGTCGCCCATGCCAAAGCACTCGGGAACCCACTGGGCGATCTGCTCAGGGGTGCCGGAGGAGGCGATGCCGGCCGCCGCCAGGCCCGAGCCGGAGATCGCCAGGGCGATGCCGGCGCAGCCCCAGTGGAACTCTTCGGCCGAGATCACCTGCAGCTGGCCCTCGGCGTCGCCGGCCGAGCGCTGGATCGCCTCGAGGCCGCCGAAGCCCTGTTTGCGGGCCTCCTTGATGACCTCCCAGGGGATGCTCTCCTCTTCGTCGTGCTTGCGCGCCGCGGGGCGGATCACGTCGCGGGCGAAGGTCCGGCAACGATCCTTGAACTCCTGCTGCTCGTCGTTCAGTGAGAAATCCATCGGTCCCCCTCGTCGCGCTCGTCCGCTCTCGGTTAGGTGATTGACTGGTCAGTCAACCAGTCCAGAGAGCTTAGCTGACCGACCAGCCAGGGCTGCGCGTGTAGCGTTCCGGCCGTGCCGCGGGAGCAGCCGATCAACGCCGACGTCCCGGCTGTCGAGCCGCCCGCGCCCGCGCCCGCTCCGGCCAAGGCGAAGCGCCGGCGCAAGCCGGTGCCGGCGGCGCTGAAGGCGGTCGGCGGGCTCTTCCTGCTGGCCGTCGTCTTCATCGCCGCGGCGATCGTCGGCGGCGGCTCCGGGGGCGAGGAGGAGGCTCCGGGGGCGCCTACCGTCGTCGTCGAAGCGCCGCCCGCGGACCCGGGAGAGCCAGCGGACGAGCGCTCGCCCGAAGAGCTCGGCTACCCCTCCTTCGCCACCGCCAACACGACCCGGGTGGGCGGTGGCGACGCGATCGCCAACGCCGCCGCGGTCGCGCTCGCGACCAACCCCTCGGTGGAGCCGGGGGAGCGACCCGGCGCCGTCGTCCTGGTCGAGGCAGGCGACTGGCGCGGCGCGCTCGCCGCCGCGGTGCTGGCGGCGCCGCCGCTCGGCGCGCCGCTGCTCGTCTCCGAGGCGGACTCCGTGCCGGAGCCCACCGCGCAGGCGCTGGAAGCGCTCGACCCCCAGGGCAGCGCCGCGACCCGCGGCGCCGAGGCGTTCGCGATCGGCGCCGCCGAGGTCCCCGCCGGCCTCGAGGCGCGGCGCGTCGGCAACGGCGGCAGCGCCGGCGCGGCGGCGATCGCGAAGCTGCGCGACAGGCTCTTCGACGGCCCGCCGCAACACATCGTCATCGCCCCCGCCGGCGAGCCCGCCCTGGCGATGCCGGCCGCCGCCTGGGCAGCGCGCTCCGGCGACCCCGTCCTCTTCAGCGAGGGAGAGCGGCTGACCAAGGCGACCGCGGCGGTGCTGCGGCGCCACCCGGAGGCACCGGTCTTCGTCCTCGGCCCCTCCTCGGCGATCTCCTCCAAGGTCGTCCGCGAGATCGGCGCGATCTCCGCGAGCGTGCGTCGCGTCTCGGGCGAGGATGCCGTGACCAACGCGATCGCCCTGGCCCGCTATGCCGACGGCAGCTTCGGCTGGAACATCAACGATCCCGGTCACGGCTTCGTCGTCGCCCGCTCCGAGGACCCGCTCGGCGCCGCCGCGGCGGCGCCCCTCTCGGCCGCCGGGACCTGGGGGCCGTTGCTGCTCACCGACAACGCCGATACGCTTCCGGCTGCGCTGCGCGGGTACCTGCTCGACGTCAAGCCGGGCTACACGACCGACCCGACGCGCGCCTTCTACAACCACGTCTGGGTAATCGGAGACCAGGAGGCAATCGCGGTGAAGCAGCAAGCGGAAATCGACGAGCTGGCAGCGCTGGCAAAGATCGGCGGTTAGACGATGAGCGAAGCCGAGAACCCCACCCTGCTGGACGGCCCGCACGAGGTCACCGCGGAGGACATCCGTGCCCTCGCCGGTCCCTCCACCCCCCACTTCGCGCTGCAGGTCCGCAACCGGATCCGCCGCCTGATCGAGCCGCTCCCCGCCGGCCACCCGGCCCGGGTCGAAGGCGAGCGCAAGATCGCCGAGCTCGAACAGCTGGCCGAGCACAGCGGCGACCCCCGCGGCACCCTGGGAATCGGCCACTAGTGCGGCAGCTGGCGCCGGGTGTCTGGCGCCTCAAGCAGTTTCCGGCGCCCAGCGTCAACATCTACCTCGCCGAGGACGTGCTGATCGACGCGGGCACGCGCTGGGACCGCGGCCGGGTCTTCGCCGAGATCGAGGGACGTGACCTCTCGCTGCTCGCCCTCACCCATGTCCATCCCGATCACCAGGGCGTCGCCAAGGACGTCTGCGAGGCGCGCGGCATCCCGCTCGCCTGCCACGCCGACGACGTCGACGCGATGGAGGGTCGACGGCCGGTCCAGGAGGCGGCGCCCGACAACCCGGTCAACCGCGTCATCAAGCGAATCTGGCAGGGACCGCCGCACCCGGTCGGCCGCGTCCTCGACGAGGGGGACGAGGTGGCGGGCTTCCGCGTCGTCCACGCCCCGGGCCACGCTCGCGGCGAGGTGATCTTCTTCCGCGACTCCGACCGGGTGGCGATCTGCGGCGACGTGATCCGCAACATGAGCTACGCGACCGGCCGGCCCCTGATCGCCGAGCCGCCGACGATCTTCACCCCCGACCCGGCCGAGAACCGGCGCTCGATCCGCAAGCTCGCCGCGCTGGAGCCGAGCCTGATCCTGCCCGGGCATGGCCCCGCCGTCACCGACATGCCCAAGTTCGGGCGCTTCGTTGCGGGTCTGCCGGCCGAGGATTGAGCTTTTCTCGAGGGGGTAGTGCAGGGGCATGAGGCGCCCGTCCCCGGCCATGATCGTCGCCCTGATCGCGCTCGTGGTGGCGCTCGGTGGAACCGCGATCGCCGCCCAGACGATCAACGGCGGCGCGATCAAGAAGCAGACGATCGGCGGCGGCAAGCTGAAGCAGAAGACGCTGACCGGCTTCCAGATCAACACCAACAAGCTCGGCGTCGTGCCCGCGGCGCGGCGCGCCACGGGCACCTACTGGGCGGTGGTCAACAACCCGGGCGGGGCCGGCAACGCGGTGCTCGCCCGCGCCAGCGACAGCGGGATCACCGCCAACGAGGGCGGCGGCGCCGTGGCGGTCTCCTTCCCGGTCAACATCAGCGGCTGCGCCGCCGTCGCCGGCCGCAACAACGCCGGGACGACGCCACCCGGGGCCGGCTTCGCCCAGACCAACACCTCCCCCGCCAACGCCAACGCGATCGAAGTCCGGACCCGCGACGAGAAAGGCGCTCCCGAGGACGCCGACTTCCACTTGATCGTCGTCTGCCCATAAGGACAGGCAGGCGGGTCGGCCCGGCCCCCACATATCAGCCACGGGGCCGGGCCGACTATCCTTCGCGCCGATGAGCGACGCGCCGCACGGCTTCAAGGAGGGCGACAAGGTCTGGGTCGAGGACGGGGACGGCAAGCACCACCCCGGGATCTTCGTCGGCGACAACGAATCCTCCGGCTGGTTCGGCGGCGGGCCGAGCGCCTACGTCGCCCACCCCGAGGCCCACCAGGCCGAGGTAGTCTCGACCTTCCGCATCACCCCGCGCGACGAGTAGCACCGCGATGCTGGCCTACGTCTTCTGGCACCGGCCCCGGGCTGGCGCCGAGGCGGCCGCCTACGAGACGGCCCAGCGCGCCTTCCACGCCTCGCTCGACGTCCAATCCGCCTGCTTCCGCCTCGAGGCGCTGCCCTTCGGCGACCGCGGCACGGCCTATGAGGACTGGTACCTGGTCGAGAGCTGGGCCGCCCTCGGCGAGCTGAACGCCACCGCGATCGACGCTGCGCACCGCGCCAGCCACGACGCCGCCGCGGCGCTCTCGGCCGAGGGCTGGGCCGCCATCCTCGCCCTCGTCAACGGCCCGCCCACGATCCCCGATGGCGTCGATTGGCTCGACGAGCTTCCTAACGCGTTTTCCCTGAAATGGAGGGAAAACGCGTTGGAGGATGAGGACGCAACCGTGTGGCGGCGGCAGATGGTGCTGGGGCCGGCGCCCGAGTTCTGCCTGGCGACCGGAGAGTCCGCAGGGCGCACGCGGGTCTGACCCGCGGGCTGAGCCCGGCCTAGGAGGGCAGCCGGGCGGCGCGCATGTCGACTCGGTCGCCGCGGAACGGGACGCCCTCGGCGATCAGGTGGCGCCGCTGCCGGGCGCCCTTGGCGAGGCTGCCGTCGGCGCGCACGACCCGCCACCAGGGCAGGTCCGGGTCAGGGGACTCGAAGAGGACGGCGCCGGCGAAGCGCGGCGCCCCCGGCGAGACGTCGCCGTAGGTGCGCACGAACCCGGCCGGGATCTCCTGCACCCGGTCCAACACCTCCTCTTCCCTCAAGCGGTGGGGCCGAAGGCGTCGATGATGCGGTTCTGGTACTCGCTCAGCTCCTCGGGGGAGATGAAGTAGGTCGGCGGGGTGAGGAAGAGGCCATCGGCGCGCTCGGCGGTCGCCTCGACCCGGGCGCGGACCTTGTCGAGCGGGCCGGCGGCGCAGTAGGTCTCGACCATCTCGTCGCTGATCGCCGCCGGCACCCCGGCGAGATCGCCGCTGCGGAAGGCCTCGCCCGCGGCCACCGCGTTGTCGGCGAAGCCGTGCAGCTCCCAGAGCGGCATGTACGTTTTCACCGTCGCGTAGAAGGAGATCGTGCGGCGGGCCATGTCGATCGCCTTCTCTTCGTCGTCGTCGATCGCGCAGCAGACGGTCGGCAGGTAGTCGAAGTCCTTTCGTTCGCGGCCCGAGCGCTTGATCCCCTCCTCGATCGAGGAGACGACGACCTCGTCGATCCAGCGCAGGCTCTGGATCGGGTGGCCGATCAGCCCGTCGGCGACGTCGCCGGCCATCCGGCACATGCCGGCCTGGATGCCGGCCGTGTAGATCGGCACCGACTCGCGGGCGGCCGGGTGCGGCCGGACCCAGCCCTTGATGTCGATGTCGTAGTACTCGCCCTCGTAGCGGATCGGTTCGCCCTTGCTCGCCTGCTGCATGATCAGGCGGGTCGCCTCGATCGTCTCGCGCAGGTGCGGCGCCGGCCGCCCGTACTCGGCGTTGTGCCAGGTTTCGTTGAGCCGTTTGACGCCCGAGCCGAGGCCGAGGCGGAAGCGACCGCCCGACATCTCGTCGACGTCGAGCGCCGAGATCGCGAGGATGAAGGGGCTGCGGGTGAAGGCCCAGGCAATCCCGGTGGCGACGCCGATCTTCTCGGTGCGCGCCGCCAGGTAGGCGGCCTGGGTGACCGAGGAGCGGAACAGCTCCGGCGCCCAGACGCACTCGACGCCGGCCGCTTCGGCGCGCTTCGCCTCGGCCTCCTGCTCGGGAATCGAGACGCCGATCGCGGCGACCGAGACGCGGTCGAGGGCGCTCACGCCGCCGCCCCCACCGAGGTCTCCGCAAGGACCAGCTCGGCGACCCGCTCGCAGTGCCACTTGGCGTCGCCGAACGATGCCGCGTTGGCTTTGCCGCGCTTGAGGAAGAAGTGGAGGTCGTGCTCCCAGGTGAAGCCGATGCCGCCGTGCACCTGGATCGAGGCGTCGGGGACGCGCCAGCCGGCGTCGGAGGCGTAGGCCTTCGCCATCGAGGCGGCCAGCGGCAGCGACTCCGGCTCCGCGTCGGCGGCCCAGGCGGCGCCGTAGACCGCGGAGCGGGCGTTCTCGGTCTCGAGCAGCATCTGGGCGCAGCGGTGCGAGACGGCCTGGTAGGAGCCGATCGGGCGGCCGAACTGGCGGCGGTCTTTGGCGTACTCGACCGCCATCTCCAGCGTCCGCTGGGCGAGTCCGGTCGACTCGGCGGCGATCGTGACGGCGGCGCGCCAGAGCACCGGCAGGTAGTTCTCCTGACTGCCCTCGAGGGTCGCCTCGGAGCCGACCCGGACCCCGTCGAAGCGGACCGCGTAGAGCCGGCGGGTGAGGTCGATCGAGGGCTCGGCGGTGACGCTGATGCCGTCGGCGCCGCGCTCGACCAGGTGGCGGCGCCCGTCGGCGGTGGCGACGAGGAAGAAGTCAGCTGAGGCGGCGTCCATGACCAGCACCTTCTCGCCGTCGAGGACGATGCCGTCGCCGTCGGCCTTCGCCTCCATCTCGAAGCCGCCGATCGCGGCCGGGGAGCCGGCGTCGAAGAGGGCAAGCGTGCCGCGCACCTCTCCCGCGGCGAGCGGGCGCAGCCAGCGCTCCTTCTGCTCCTCGGTGCCGTTCGTCGCCAGCGCCAGGCCGGCGACGGTCGAGGAGAGCAGCGGTGAGGGCGCCAGCGCGTAGCCCATCTCCTCGAAGAGGACGACGAGGTCGACAATGCCGAGCCCCTGCCCGCCGTAGCGCTCGGGCAACGCCAGGCCGGGCCAGCCGAGCTCGGCCATCTCGGCCCAGTCGGACTGCTCGAAGCCGTTCTCGCTCTCGGCCAGCTCGCGGATGCGCTCCGATTTGTAGCGGGCGGCGAGGAACTCGCGGGCGGTGCTCTTGATCGCCTGCTGCTCGTCGGTGAGGTCGAAGTACATGGTCAGCCGGTCCTTTGGGTCAGCGCATCTTGGGCAGGCCCAGGACCCGCTCGGCGATGATGTTCTTGAGGATGTCGGTGGTGCCGCCCTCGATCGAGTTGGCGCGCGAGCGCAGGAAGCCGTACTGCCAGGCGCCGTTGTCGAGGGCGTGCTCGGCGCCGCGTTCGAGCGTCGCGTAGGGGCCCTCGATGTCGAGCGCCAGCTCGGTGATCTGCTGGTTGAGGTTCGCCCACTGCCACTTGCCCAGCGAGCCCTCCGGCCCGGGGATCCCGGACTGCATCGTCTTGGTCAGGCCGCGGTAAGCGTTGAGCCGCATCGTCTCGGCCTCGATGTGGAGCTGGGCGATGCGCTGGCGGTAGACCGGATCGTCGGCGGCGCTCTTGCCGTTGACGCGGGTCTCGAGAGCCAGCTGGTTGAGCCGTTTGAGGCTGTTGGCGACCTGGGCGATCGCCGCGAAGGCGAGCCCGGCGCGCTCGTTCATCAGCGTCGTGATCGCCACCGTCCAGCCGCTACCGACCTCGCCGACGACGTTGGCGTCGGGGATCCGCGCCTCCTCGATGAAGATCTCGTTGAACTCGCCCTCGCCGGTGATCTGGACCAGCGGGCGGACATTGACCCCCTCCTGCTCCATGTCCATCAGGAAGTAGGTGAGCCCCTTGTGCTTGGGCGCATCTGGGTCGGTGCGGGCGACGAGCATGCACCACTTGGCGTACTGGGCGAAGGTCGTCCAGACCTTCTGCCCGGTGACGACCCACTCGTCGCCGTCCTTGACCGCCTTCGTCTTCAGCGAGGCGAGGTCGGAGCCCGACTCCGGCTCGGAGAAGCCCTGGCACCAGATCTCCTCGGCGGAGAGGATCGGCTCGAGGTAGCGCCGTTTCTGCTCCTCGGTCCCGTGGGCGATCACCACCGGGCCGCCCATCACCAGGCCCAGCGCGTTGGCCGGCGGGGGCGCCTCGGCGCGCGCGTTCTCGGCGGCGAAGATCGCCTGCTCGATCAGGGTCGCGCCGCGGCCGCCGTACTCCTTCGGCCAGGAGATGCCGGCCCAGCCCGCCTCGTGCAGCTTGCCCTGCCACTCGCGGCGGAAGGCCATTGCCTCGTCGAGGCCGCCCTCGGGCTCGGGCCCGGGATGGTTCTCCTCCAACCAGGCCCTGACCTCTTCGCGGAACTCCTGCTCTGACGGGGAGAGGCTCAGATCCACGGCGAGGAGATTACCTGGCTGGCTGGCCAGGCGGCTCCCTCCTTCACCCACCCCCCTCGCCGCCGCGATCGCTGTGGGATAGTTGCCGCATGGGCCATGGCGTAGAGGTGACCGAGCTCTTTGGCATCGGGACCAAGTACGAGATCGGCTGCAACAAGCGCCAGAAGCTGGCGGTGATCGTCCGCGACGACGGCATCCGCGAGCTCTACGCCTTCGACCCCAAGGACCCTGAGCACCCAAGGGCCGTGGTCCACCTCGACGAGGACGAGACCCGTCGCGTCGCGGCCGTGCTCGGAGGCACGTTCTTCGGTGACTGAGGACTAGGCGGCGGCCGTGGGCCCGGAGCTGGTCGCGCTGGGCGCCGCCGGGGTGGCCGCCGGCCTGCTGGCGCGCGGCGGGCGGCTGATCGCCCTGCCGACGATCCCCGCCTTCATGATCGCCGGGATCCTGCTCGGGCCCGAGCTGACCGGCGTCCTCGACGATCCGCACGAGCTCGAGCTGATCGCCCAGGTCGGCCTCGTCGTCCTCCTCTTCCACCTCGGTGTCGAGTTCCCGGTCGAGCAGGTCCTGGCCAGCCGCGGCCGCGTGCTGCAGGGCGCCACCGCCTACATCGGGCTCAACGTCGGCGCCGGCCTGGCGCTCGGCTTCGCGCTCGGCTGGGGAGCGTCGGAGGCGCTGGTGATCGCCGGCGCGGTCGGCATCTCGAGCTCGGCGATCGTCACCAAGCTGCTGATCGAGCTGCGCCGGCTGACCAACGCGGAGACGCCGGTGATCCTCGGCATCATCGTCGTCGAGGACATCTTCCTCGCCTTCTACCTGGCGCTGCTGGCGCCGATCCTCGGCGAGGCCGGCTCGACCACCGATGCCGCGCGCGAGGTCGCCGTCAGCTTCGCCTTCTTCGCCGTCCTGCTGGCCCTGGCGCGCTACGGGCAGCGGCTGGTGAGCGCGCTGCTCGACGTCGAGGACGACGAGCTGCTGGCGGTCGTCACGGTCGGGCTCGCGGTGCTCGTCGCCGGGGTGGCGGAGGAGCTCGGGGTCTCCGACGCGATCGGGGCGCTGCTGATCGGGCTCGTCGTCTCGCGCACGGCACTGCGCGAGCGAGTCGAGCACCTGGTGCTGCCGATCCGCGACGCCTTCGCGGCGATCTTCTTCGTCGTCTTCGGCGCCAGCATCGCCCTCGGCCAGCTGGGCGCGGTGGTGGTGCCGGTGCTCGCCGCGGTCACCCTCTCGCTGCTCGCCAACAGCCTGGGCGGTCTCGTCGTCGCCCGCCTCAACGGCCTCAACCAGCGCTCGGCGGCGAACGCGGCTCTCGTCCTCCTCGGCCGCGGCGAGTTCTCGCTGATCATCGCGACGCTGGCGATCGGCGCCGGCCTCGACGACCGGATCGGCCCCTTCGTCGCCCTCTACGTGCTCGCGCTCGCCTTCGTCGGCCCGATCCTCGCCGCCCGCTCGCGCGGCATCTCCCAACTCGTCCCCCACCGCCTCGTCGGCGGCGGCTTCTCCTACGTCGGCCACGAGACGATCGTCGAGGGCTGCCCCCACGTCGACGTGCTGCCGGCGCCACCGCTCTCCGACGGCTGCGAGGACTGCCGCGCCCTGGGCGACGAGTGGACCCACCTGCGGGTCTGCCTGCAGTGCGGCTACGTCGGCTGCTGCGACGACTCGAAGAACCGCCACGCGACCAAGCACCACGAGCACACCGGCCACCCGGCGATCGCCTCCCTGGAGCCGGGCGAGGACTGGCGCTACTGCTACGTCGACGAGGTGCTCGCCACCGGCGCCGGCGTCACCAGCGACGCCGAGGCGCCGCCACCCTGAGTCGTGGGGCGGGACCACGCCGAGTAGCCGCGTGATAGGAACCCGTCGTCAACGAACGGGACAAGGGGACGCATGAGCGGGAACAAGGGGTACGAGGCGCCGGGGATTGCCGGCAGCGGCGCGATAGCGACGGGTTTGGCAGCGGTTGCGACGACGACCGCGGACACGATTCTGCTCGCTCGCAGCGAGGCCTCGGCCTGGCGCGCGGAGGAGAAAGTGGTCGCGGCCTGCGCCAAGATCGAGGGCGCCGAGCCCTCGCGGCTGCGGGTCACGACCAACCCCAAGGACCTCGCCGAGTGCGACATCGTGGTCGAGGCGATCGTCGAGGAGGTCGGGCCGAAGGGCGAGGTGCTGAGCGCCGTCGCCGAGGCCTGTCCCAACGCCGACCTCGCCACCACGACCTCCTCGCTGGGCATCGGCGAGATCGCCGCCGCCGGGGGCATCGACGGGCGCCTCTTCGGCCTCCACGTCTTCAACCCGGTGCCGCGGATGAAGCTGGTCGAGGTCTGCTTCCCCGACGGCTCCGAGGGCGCCCGCGAGCGGGCGCTCGCCTGGTGCGCGGCGCTCGGCAAGACCGCGGTCGAGGTCCCCGACCAGGCCGGCTTCGTCGTCAACCGGCTGCTCTTCCCCTATCTCTTCGAAGCGGTGCGGATGATCGAGCGCACCGGCATGGAGGCGGGTGAGGTCGACACCTGCATGAAGCTCGGCGCCGGCCACCCGATGGGCCCGCTCGCCCTGCTCGACTTCGTCGGCCTCGACGTCTCGAAGGCGATCGGCGACGCGCTCTACGCCGAGAACGGCGAGGACGCCTCCAAGCCGCCGGTCCTGATGGTCGAGATGGTCGGCGAGGGCAAGCTGGGCCGCAAGAGCGGCGCCGGCTTCTACAGCTACGACTGACCGGCGCTAACCCTGCCGGTGACCACGATCCGGCCGCCGCGGCTGGGGATCACGGTGATGCCGCGGACCCGCCGCCGCTCAGCCTCGGGCCGGTCGGGGGCGAGGCGGACGTTGAGCAGGATCGCGGTCAGCACCGCCCGCATCTCGAGCAGCGCCAGGCTCGCCCCCGGACAGCGCTTGACGCCGCCGCCGAAGGGAAGCCAAGCGTAGCCACCGGGGTCGGCGTCGCCGAGGAAGCGCTCGGGGCGGAACTCCTTCGGCTCGGGAAAGACCTCCGGGTCCGCGTGGATCACGCTCATCGGGACGATCACCATCGTCCCGGCGGGGACGGTCCAGCCGTCGATCACGGCCTCCTCTTTGACGACGCGGCCGATCTGGGCGACCACCGGCCGGATGCGCAGCGTCTCCTTGATCACGGCGTCGAGGTACTCGGTCTCCCCGCGTTCGAGCGAGGCGATCAGCTCGGCCAGCACCGCCGGCGTGCGCAGCAGGCGCTCCAGCGCCCAGGCGAGCGACGTGGCCGTCGTCTCGTGGCCGGCGACGAGCATCGTCACCAGCTGGTCGCGCAGTTCCCGGTCGGTCATCGAGTTGCCGTCCTCGTCGCGCGCCTCGAGCAGCATCGAGAGCATGTCGCCGCGCTCCCCCACCCCGGCCTCGCCGCTCGCCCCGGCGGCGAGCTCGCGGCGCCGCTCACCGAACTCGGCGAAGAGCAGCTCGTCGATGCGGTCGCGCTTGCGGCGGTAGCGCCCCCAGGGGCTGAGCGGCCCGAGATCGAGACGGGCGAAGCGGGTCACGTACCCGGGCGCGGCGCCCACCGGGATGTCGAAGAGCACCGGCAGCAGCGAGCGCAGCTCGGCGGCGCGGGCCGGGTCGCGCACGCCGAAGACGATCTTCGTGATCACCTTCATCGTCAGCCGCTCGCCGATCGGCCGCATCGGGAACGGCTCGCCCTCGGGCCAGGTGGCGATCTCGTCCAGGGTCAGCTCGGTGATGAAGTCAGCCCACTGCTGCAGGTGCTCCCCGTGGAGCGGAGAAAGCAGCAGCCGGCGCAGCCGCAGGTGCTCCTCGCCGTCCTGGACGATCACCGAGGTCGGGCCGCTCGACTCGCGCAGGATCGCGTAGGCCTCGCCGCCGCGGGCGGCGTCGGCGGGCATGCGCAGGATCTGCCTGGCCGCGGTCGTCGTCGCGAAGACCGCGACGCCGCCGCCGTAGAGGAAGGGGAAGCGCATCCGGAACGGCGAGCCGTAGCGGGCCACGTTTTCGTTGAAGAAGCGGTGCTGGGTGACCGCCCAGCGGCTGGCCTGGACCCACGAGGGCTCGGTCGGCCCAGGCATCTGTGAGACATCCATACGGAGGATGTATCACAGTACCTCGGCCGGGAAGCTAGCGACGGCCGGCGATGTCCCAGATCACGTCGGCCGGGGTACAGCCCTGACGGCGGGCGGTCGCCTCGACTTCGTCCCAAGGCAACTCGGCCTCGGGCAGGTCGTCCCAGCGGGCCAGGTCGAGTGCCTCGACCGCTCCCTTGAGAGCCGGGCCGAGGTGCTCCTCGGAGCGCAGCAGCGCCCTCAGGACCTCAAGCTGCTTATCGCTCAAACGCACAACCCACATGCGGTACCTCCGGGGTTAGGAGAAACGCAGGTTGCCCGGAGAAGCTAGGCGGAGGTACGGACGGAACCGCCGCTGATCCGCACCGCCTCGACCCGGTTCTCGCGCACCGACTCGACCCGGATCGTGTAGCCGTTGGCGGTGATCGTGTCGCCCCGCTTCGGCAGCCGGCCGAGCTCGCCGAAGACGTAGCCGCCGATCGAGTTGTAGGCGTCGCTGTCGACCGGCAGCTCGATCCCGGCGTCCTCGAGGTCTCCGAGCGAGACGTGGCCGCGCACGAACCACTCGCCGCCGGCGAGCTGGCGCAGGGCCGCGGCGCGGGGGTCGGTCTCGTCCTCGATCTCCCCGACCACCTCCTCGAGGATGTCCTCGACGGTGACGATCCCGACCGTACGCCCGTACTCGTCGACGATCACGGCCAGCGAGGTGCGCTGCACCTGCAGGTCGTGGAGGAGGTCGTCGAGCGGGCGGGTCTCGGGGACGATCACGGCCTCGCGGACCACCGGCTCGACCGCCGCCTCGGGCCCGTCGCTCATGTAGAGGCGGGCGAGGCTGTTGTTGTGGACGATGCCCTTGACCCGGTCCGGGTTGTCGTCCTCGATCACGACCAGCCGCGTGTGGCCCGAGGTGACGCAGCGGCGCAGCGCCGTCTCGACCGTCTCGGCGGCGTCGATCGTGACCACCGCCGGGATCGGCGTCATCACCTCGCGCGCCTCCTGCTCGTGCAGGTGGAAGACGCCGCCGAGCATCCCCGCCTCGCCGGGGTCGAGGCGACCGCGCTGGGCGCCGCGCACGATCATCAGCCGCAGCTCCTCGGTCGAGGCGACCTCGTCGTCAGCCTCGAGCGGGATCCGCAGCACCCTGGCGACGAAGAAGCGGGCCGGCTTGTTGGTCAGCACGATCAGCGGGTGGAAGAGGCGGCGGAAGATCTCCAGCGGCAGGGAGATGCCGAGCAGGAGCCGCTCGGCGCGGGCGATGCCGACCATCTTCGGCGCCTGCTCGCCGAAGATCACGTGCAGGAGGGTGATCACGGCGTAGGCAAAGAGGAAGGCGAGCAGGTAGGAGGTCGCCTGGCCGAGGAAGCCCTCCAGCAACGGCTCGACCAGGGAGGCGATCGCCGGCTCGCCGAGGAAGCCGATGCCGATCGAGGCCAGGGTGATGCCTACCTGCGAGGCGGCGACGTACTCGTCGACGTGATCGAGCTGGTGCAGGGCGCGGCGCGCGGCGCCTGAGCCCTCCTCGGCCTGGCTCTCGATCCGGCCGCGCCGCGAGCGCACGATCGCGAACTCGGCCGCGACGAAAAAGCCGTTGACGGCGACCAGCACGAGCACGAGGAGAAGGAGCAGCAGCTCGCTCATTCTCTATCTGGCCCAGGTACTTCGAGGAAGGTCTTCTTCAGCCATGCGGCAGAGGGAAATATAGCTTTCCCGGCCCCCGAACCTCGTCAGTGCGATATTGGGCTGTCCATGCGCATCGCCAGCCTCGTCCCCTCCGCCACCGAGATGCTCTTCGCGCTCGGCCTCGGCGACGACGTGGTCGCGGTCACCCACGAGTGCGACTACCCGGCCGGCGTGCTCACCCTGCCCCACCTGACCCGCACCGTGCTGCCGCCCGGCCTCGACCCGGCCGCGATCGACAGCGCCGTGAAGACGACGGTGGGCGAAGGCCGGGCGCTCTACGAGCTCGACGAGAAGCGGCTCGCCGAGCTCGCCCCCGACCTGATCGTCACCCAGGCGGTCTGCGACGTCTGCGCGGTCTCCTACGAGGACGTGGTCGCGGTCGCGGCGCGGCTGCCGGGCCGCCCGCGCGTCCTGCAGCAGGACCCGAGCACGCTGGCCGAGATGCTCGAGGACGTGGTCCGGCTGGGCGAGGTGGCCGGCGTCGAGGCCGAGGCGCACATCGTGCGCGGCGAGATGGAGGGCAGGCTGGCGACCGTGCGCGCCGCGGTCTCCGGTGCCACCCTGCCGCGGGTGATCGCGCTCGAGTGGCTCGACCCGCCCTACGTCGGCGGCCACTGGATCCCGGAGATGATCTCGATCGCCGGCGGCGAGGACGTCGCCGGCCCACCCGGCCTGAAGTCGCCCGAGGTCCAGTGGGGCGCGCTCGCCGGCCTCGGCCCCGACGTCGTCGTCGCCATGCCGTGTGGCCTGTACGCACCCGAGGCCCAAGCTCAGGCGGTCGCCTTCTGGGACCGGATCGACTCGCTCGGGGCGGGGCGGGTGTACGCGGTCGACGCCGCCTCGACCTTCTCGCGCCCCGGCCCGCGCCTGATCGACGGCGTCGAGCTTCTCGGCCACGTCCTCCACCCCGACCTGGTCGACCCTCCCGGCAACATCGAGTTCACCGAGGTCCGCTCGCCGGGCGCCGGCGGGATCGCCTGAGCTAAGCGACCGCGATCGCGCTGGCGATCGAGAAGAAGCCGATCGCCGCCATCGCCGCCAGTTCAAGCGGCAGGCGCCGCGCCCCGAAGCCGCCGCGTTCGCCGGCGACGATCAGCAGGGCACAGATCAGGCCGCCGGCGAGGCCGCCGAGGTGGCCGCCGATGCTGATCCCGCTGATCCCGAAGGTGAGCACGAGGTTGATCACCAGCAGCAGCCCGAGCTCGGAGGCGACCGTGTCGAGCCCACGGCCGCGGGCGATCACGAAGGCGGCGCCGAAGAGGCCGAAGACGGCGCCCGAGGCGCCAACCGTGATCACCAGTGGGTCGCTCAGCAAGAGGGCACCGAACGAGCCGGCGAAGAGCGAGGCGAAGTAGAGAGCGACGAACCGCGGGGTGCCGATCGCTGGCTCCAGCAGGCGGCCGAGGAAGTAGAGCGCGAACATGTTGAAGCCGATGTGGAGCAGGCCGGCGTGCAGGAAGCCACCGGTCAGCAGCCGGTACCACTCGCCGTCGGCAACGCTGATGCCGCGCAGGCCGAAGTCGGCGATCACCGGGCCGCTGACGCTGCTCAGCCCGCCCGAGCCGCCGGCGATCTCGATCAGGAAGGCGACGACGTTGAGGGCGATCAGGACGTAGGTCGCGGGCGTGTCGTAGCTGCCCGCGCCGCTGGCGCCGCGGGTCACCTTGGTGCGCTCCTGGGCGCACTCGGGGCAGCGCATACCGACCGGGGTCGGCGTCATGCAGTCGGGGCAGATCGGCCGGCCGCAGTTGGAGCAGGAGACGCGGGTCTCGCGGTCGGGGTGTCGGTAACAGGTTTCAGCCATGGGCGGACGGGGAGCCTACAATCGCCGCCGATGGCGACCGCCGGCCCCACACGCCTCTACGCGACCCTGGTCGGCGCCGGGCTCGTCGTCTATGGGATCGCCGGCTTCTTCTTCGACTCCTCGTTCGCCAGCCCGGACGGCATCGGCGAGGCGCTCGGCCTGCTCTCGGTCAACGGCTGGGCCAACTGCTTTCACATCCTCACCGGCGCCGCCGGCCTGCTCGTTACCGGCTTCGCCGCGCGGTCCTACGCGATCGGGGTCACGGCCCTCTACGCCGCCGTCGCGATCCTCGCGGCCCTGACCTGAGCACGAGTCTCCGTTTACGGGCGCATGTGGCGCCCAAACGCAGATTCGCCGGCTAGGGGCGAATGCGGTCGGCGACCGCGCGCAGACCGCTCTTGGTCTGCTGACGGCTGCGACGCCGCGCCTCGAGCAGGACCAGGGCGCCGGTGGCGATCCCGCCGGCGCCCACCGCGACCACCGGCCGGACCCAGTTGCGCGGGTCGCGCAGCGCCCGCAGCTCGCTCTCCGAGAGCTCCTCGGCCCAGTCGGAGAGCTCCTCCGCGGCCGCTTGGGTGACGGCGGCGAGCGTGTCCTCGAAGCGGCCCGAGAGCCGCTCGGGCGGCTCGATCGGACGCAGCGCGTCGCCGAGCAGGCCCTCGACGTCCCAGGTGCTGCCGCTTACTCGTTCGCTCATCTCACCCACCCGCCATCTCCCCCTCCAGCTGCTTGATCGCACGGTGTATCAGCACCTTGGTGGCACCGTCGCTGCGGCCCAGGGCACGAGCGATCTCGCGGTTGTCCATGCCCAGCGCGAAGCGCATGATCAGCGCGTCGCGGCGGTCGTCGGGCAGCTCGTCGAGCTTCTCGATCACCTGACGCAGCTCCTCGCGGCCCTCGGCGATCGCCTCGGTGCCGTGGATAGCCGGGATCGGGTCGGCGCTGTCGAGCGGCGTCTGCGGCCGGCGCGAGCGGTCGCGGTAGTAGTTGAGCGCCAGGTTGTGGGCGATGCGGATCAACCAGGGCCGCAGCGGGCGCCCGTCCGACTCGCGCCGCGCCCGGTCGAAGTGACGGTAGGCCTGCAGGAAGGCCTGCTCGGTCAGGTCCTCGGCGTCGTGCTGGTTGCCGACCCGGTAGTAGGCGTAGGAGTAGACGTCCTTGAGGTGCTCCCGGTAGAGCTCTTCGAAGGCGCGGTCGAGCTCCGCCTTGGCGGCCGGGTCGAGGCTGGTCGGCTCGACGTTCTGCTGCTCGCCGCTCACGGGCGAAGCCTAGATGGTGCCGGGAGCCACCCATCACGCGGCCGCCTCCGTGCGCGCCCGCTCTACCCGGCGCAGGCCCGCGACCCACGCCTCGACGTCGATCTCGCCGCGGATCAGCGCCGCCAGCCCGTCGAGCGCCGGCGCCGGGCTGCCGGACGCGGTCACCGCCGCGGCCAGCAGCGGCACCGCGTCGAGGCCCTCGGAGGCCTGGCCGATCAGGGCGGGGATCTCGGCAGCCGGTGTGCCGCCGCCGAGCAGCTCGCCGGCGCGGCGGTTGCGCCCCGAGGGGGCCAGCATCGTCGCGGTCAGGTCGCCGACGCCGGCCAGGCCAGAGAAGGTCTCGGGGTCGGCGCCGCGGGCGGTCGCGTAGGAGATGCACTCGCGCCAGACCTGGGCGGCGGCGATGCCTGCCGCGTTGAGGCCGAAGGGCTCGGTCGCGGCGGCGGCCAGCGCGGCGGCGTTCTTCGCCGCCCCGGCCAGCTCGACCCCGGCGATGTCGGCGGTGCGCTCGCAGACCAGGCCGGCGCGGTCGAAGACCTGGCCGAGCTGGTCGCGCAGGTCGGCGTCGGCCGAGCCGAGGACCAGCGCCGCCGAGCCCGAGACCGCCTCGCGGGCATGGGCCGGGCCGCCGAGGCAGGCGACGGCGCGGGCCCGCACCCGTTCGCCGGTGTACTCGGCCGGCAGCTGGCCGAACGGGGCGATCAGGCCCTTGCTGAGCAGCAGTACCGCGGAGCGGTCGCTGACCCGGTCGGCGATCGCGCCGACCGCCTGCGGCAGCGAGCCCGAGGGGATCGCCAGGCAGACCAGGTCGAGCCCGGCAAGCTCGATCTCACTGGCCTGGCGGACCCGCAGCGACTCGGGCAGCTCGACCCCGTCCAGATAGCGCCGGTTCTCGCCGTCCTCGGCCAGCTCCGCCGCCTGCGCCGCGGTGCGGGTGCCGAGCTGCACGTCGAGTCCGCCGCGGGCGAGCAGCACCGCAACCGCCGTGCCCCAGCTGCCGGCGCCGATCACGGCGGCGCGGCGCATCGGCGGCAGGCCGCCCATCTCTTCCCACTGCAGCAGCACGTTGGGCCAGATCCGCGCCGTCACCGACTCGGCCAGCGGCGGCGAGGGCTCCTCGACGCGCGGGAAGGTCATCGCCCGGCCCAGCCGCACCTTCACCCGCCGCGGGCGGATGCGCCAGCCACGGCGCACGTGCTCGCTGCCGACGACGGCGGTTGGCACGACCGGAGCCCCGGTCTGCAGCGCCAGGCGGCCGACGCCGCGCTTCGGCGTTCCCAACGTCCCGTGCCGGATCCGCGTCCCCTCGGGGAAGATGCAGACGGTGCCGCCGCGCTCGACGACCTGGCGGGCGGTCTCCATCGCCAGCTCGTCGGACTCGCCGCGCCGGATCGGGAAGGCGCCGAGCCGCGAGAGCACCCAGCCCTGCCAGCGGCGCTCGAAGAGCTCGACCTTGGCGACGTAGTTCATCGGCCGCGTCCAGGGCAGGGCGCCGCCGATCGCGAAGGGGTCGAGGAAGCTGCGGTGGTTGGCGGCGACGATCAGGCCGCCGGGGTGATCGCGACCGTGGTCGCGGCCGGCGCGGACGAGGCGGAAGTAGACGACGAAGAACGGGGTGAGCACCATCCGCGCCAGCAAATAGAGGGGCCAGTTGACGCCGTGGCGGCGGGTGTACTCGTGGTAGGCGTCGAATCGCTCTGCTGTCACGCAGAGCGCTACACGCGGAGCGGGCGCCGGTTACCAGGCGCTCTCGACAAGGGCCGCCAGCTCCTCCCTGTTCGGCGGCTCCGGGGTGAAGGCGAGCTCGGGCCGGATCAGCATCGACTCCAGCGCCGCGCCGAGCTTCGCCCGGTCGGCGCCCAGCTCGCCCAGGCCGGCCGGGTTGCCGCCGAGCTCGAAGATGCGGGCCTCGACGTCGGCCGGGTCGGTCGAGATCGCCTCGGCCAGGGCGGCGAGGTGATCGGGGGCACGCGCGACCATGGCGGCCATCGCCCGGGGCAGGATCGCGGCGTTGGTCTCGGCGTGCGGCGAGCCGCAGACCCGGACCAGCGTCTGGCAGATCACGTGGTGGATGCCGAAGGCGGCCGAGTCGATCGCGTAGGCGCAGAGCAGCGAGCCCAGCGCCAGCGCCGCCCGGTTGCGCTCGGCGCCTTCGTCGAGCGCGGCGGCGATCAAGCGGGCGCCGCGCAGCGCCGTCATCTGCGAGACCGGGTTGGCAAAGGGGGTGTAGAGCGAGTCGGCGCCGTGGGCGAGGCTGTTCATCGCGCTGGCGCGCAGCGCCGGCTCGGCGAGCCCGGTCATCGCCCGCGGGTCGGCGATCGCCAGCTCGGGCCGGACCATCGCCCTCACCCGCGCCTCGGCGCCGGCCGGCAGGCGGTGGAGGCCGGTGATCTCGGCGCCGGAGAGGGTGGTCGGGACCGCCGCCACCCGAGCGCCGCTGACCGCGGCGATCGCCTTCGCGGTGTCGATCACGCGGCCGCCGCCGAGGGCGACGAGGCGCTCGCCGCGCACCCGCTCCAGCAAACCGGCGGCGGCCTCGGGGACCTGCCCGGGCGGCACCGCGTGCACCGCCGCGGCCGCCGCCTCGAGCTCCGGCGCCCCGGGCAGCGCCCGTGGCGTGGTCAGCAGCTCGAAGCCGGTGAAGCCGTGCTCGCCGAGCAGTTGCGGCGCCGCCTCGACCCCGTCGTGGCGGAAGACAACCGTGCGCCCGGCATCGCGCCAGACGAAGTTGCCGTTCACCCCGTCTGGGCGACGCGCGGGTTGATCACCGGCCGCAGCTGCGGTTCGACCTCGGCCCGCAGGTGCTCGTAGTCGGGCGGCAGCGAGAGCTTCTCGCCGAGGTGCTCGAGCGGCTCGTCGACGGTGAAGCCGGGCCCGAGCGTGGCGATCTCGAAGAGGACGCCGCTCGGCTCGCGGAAGTAGATCGAGCGGAAGTAGAAGCGGTCGATCACCGGCGTCGGCTGCGCGCCGCCCGCGATCGCCCGGTCACGCCACTGCTCGTGCTCGTCGATGGTCGAGGCCCAGGCGACGTGGTGGACGCTGCCGGCCCCCTGCAGCGAGCGCTCCGGCGGCGGCTCGTCGTAGACGTAGAGGCCGCCGCGGCTCGTGCCCCGCGCCTCCCAGCCCTCGGCGAGCTGCTCGAACTCGAGCACCTCGAGCAGCTCGCGGCTCGCCTCCGGGGCGCCGTTGTAGGCGCGCACCGCGTGGAAGCCCTGCAGGGCCAGCTCGGCCGGCACCTCGGGATGGTCGGCGATCAAGGGCTGATCGGGGACGGTGGCGACCAGAAGCTCGTGGGCGAGGCCCTCGGGATCGGCGAAGCGCAGGCTCTCCCCCCCGCGCTCGCTCTCGATGCCGTTGGCGCCCAGCCGCTCCGCCCAGAAGTCGAGCGCGGCCGGCGAGCCGACCCGCCAGACGACCCGGTGCACGTCTCCGGACCCGGCGCGTCCCTTGGAGACCCCGGGGAACTCGAAGAAGGTTAGGTCGGTGCCGGCGCTGCCCTCCTCGTCGGCGAAGAAGAGGTGGTAGACGGTCGGGTTGTCCTGGTTGACCGTTTTCTTCACCAGGCGCAGGCCCAGCACCCCGGCGTAGAAGTCGACGTTGCGCTGCGCGTCGGCGGTGATCGCGGTGATGTGGTGAATTCCCTCCAGCTTCATCAGGGCACGTATAGCATCCCTGGCGATGAGCGCCGCCCGTAGACGCACGGTGAAAGCCTTGGTGGCGTTCGGCTCGCTGCTCGCCTTCCTCAGCGTCTTCGCGATCTGGACCGAGCGCCAGGCGCTCAACACCGACGATTGGGTCGAGACCAGCGGCCGCCTGATCGAGGACGACACGATCCGCACCGCGGTCGCCAACTACCTGGTCGACCAGCTCTACGAAAACGTCGACGTCGAAAAAGAACTCGAAGGCCAGCTGCCGGAGGCGCTCAAGGACCTGGCCGGGCCGGCCTCGGGGGGCCTGCGCTCGGTCGCCGGCGACGGCGCCAGCGAGGTGCTCAAAAGCTCGACCGCGCAGAGCCTCTGGAAGGACGCCAACCGACTCGCGCACGAAGAACTGATCGCCGTCCTCGAGGACGAAAAAGAGGCGATCGCAAGCGACGAAGGCGAGGTCAAGCTCAAACTCGGGACCCTCGTCACCAATCTCGCCGACGAGGTCGGGTTCGGCCAGCAGCTGGCCGACAAACTGCCGGCCGACGCCGGCGAGATCACGATCCTGCGCTCCGACGAGCTGAAGACCGCGCAGGACGTCGCCGTCGCGATCAAAGGCCTTGCGCTGCTGCTCTCGCTGCTCACCTTCCTCGTCTTCGGGCTGGCGATCTACCTCTCGCGCGGTGGGCGCTGGGTGACGGTGCTGTTCAGCGGCATCGGCCTGATCGCCGCCGGCTTCGCCGTGATCGTCGCCCGCCAGATCGCCGGCGGCATCGTCGTCGACCAGCTGGTCACCGAAGAAAGCGTCAAGCCGGCGGCCGAACACGCCTGGACGATCGCCACCTCGCTGATGATCAGCATCGCGACCTCGGTGATCGTGATCGGCGTCCTCTTCGGGATCGCCGGCTGGCTCGCCTCGCCGACCGAGTCCGCGCGCTCGACCCGCCGCGTCATCGCCCCGGTCCTGCGCGACTACGTCGCCTACGTCTACGCCGCCCTGGCGGTCGTCGTCTGCATCTACTTCCTGCTGGCGCCGACCCAGAACCTGCGCTCCTTCCTCACCACCCTGGTAGTCGCCGGGCTCGCCGCCTTCGGCATCCACGAGCTGCGCCGCCAGTCGCAGGAGGAATTCCCCGACGCCGAGATGAGCAACCCCTTCGGCGGCGCCCGCGAACGCGTCTCCGATGCCGTGAAAAGCGCCAACCTCGGCGAGCGCGCCTCGAAACTGCGCCTCCCCGAGGTCCGCCGGGCGGGCGACGAGGACGGTGCCGACGACGCGGCCAAGGCCGCCCCCGCGGCCAGCGACGAGGAGAGCCGCCTGCGCACCCTCGAGCGGCTCGGCGAGCTGCACGCGAAGGGCATCCTCAGCGACGAAGAGTTCGCCGCCGAGAAGGCCCGCGTGCTGGGCGGGGGCGGCAGTTCGTAGGGGGAGAGCCCGCCCCCGGACTTGAACCGGGAACCCCTTCCTTACAAGGGAAGCGCTCTGCCAATTGAGCTAGGCGGGCAGCCTTCCGAATATAGAGCGGATGAGTGACGGCGTGGGAAACAGCAAGGTGAGATTCAGGTACCTCGGGCCTGACGAGGGGCATGTGCTGGGCGGGGCGATCCGGGTCGCCTACGGCGAGAGCTACGACGCCCGCTGGGTCTACGACGCCGAAGAGGTCGGGACCCGCATCGCCGCCGGGACCTACGTCTCCTGCGTCGCCGAGACCGAGGCGGGAAAGCTGCTCTGCCACGAGGGGATGAGCCTCGCCGCCGCCGGCGACGCGGTCGCCCACTCGGGCCAGGCGGTGACGATGCCCGCCACCCGCGGCCAGCACCTCTTCACCCGCACCAAGCAGTTCCTGATGGACGGCGCCCGCGAGCGCGGCCTGGCCGGGATGTACAGCGAGGCGACCGCCGCCCACCCCTACAGCCAGCGCGCCAACCTCGAGCTCGGCGCCCATGAGACCGGCTTCCTGCTCGGCTGGATCCCGGCCTCGGTCACGAACGACGCCGCCGCCGAGCAGCGGCCCCGGCGCCAGTCGGCGGCGCTCTTCTACACCAAGCTGAACGACGGCCACGAGCGCGCCGTCTACGCGCCCGAGCGCCACCGCGAGGTGATCGAGCGGACCCTGCGCACCTGCGAGCTGCGCGGCAACCTGGCCGAGCCGCCGACGGGGGTCGAGCTCGCCGAGCGCACCGACCTCCACGTCGAGGTCGACGCGGACCACAACCTGGCGCTGATCACCGCCCAGCGGCCGGGCGCCACCACCTCTTCCACAGCCGCGGGCTCGACGCCGTCTACCTCGACCTGCCGCTCGAGGACCCCGCCACGGCGCTGCTCGCCGACCACCTCGAGGCGCTCGGCGTCTCCTACTCGGGTGTCTTCCCCAACCACCGAACCGAAGGCGACGTGCTGCGCATGCAGTCCCTGCACCGGGCGCGGATCGCCCCAGACGACATCGCGGTGGCTTCCGAGCACGGCCGCGATCTGCTCGAATACGTGCTCGCGGACTTGGGGGGCAGATGAATCGGAGTGGACCAATCGCGATTTACGGGGCGACCGGCTTCACCGGCGAGCTGATCGCGCGCGAGCTGAAGGCGAGCGGGGCCGAGCTCCTGATCGCCGGGCGCGATCGCGGCAAGCTCGAGGCGCTCTCGGCGGAGCTGGGCGGCGTGCCGGTCGCGGCGGTGCCGGTCGGCGACGCGGCCGGGCTGCGCGAGATGCTCGCGCCCTGCTCGGTCGTCGTCGCCTGCGCCGGGCCCTTCACCCTGCACGGCGAGCCGATCGTCGCGGCGGCGGCCGACAGCGGCACGCACTACCTCGACACGACCGGCGAGCAGCCCTTCATCCGCATGGTCTTCGAGCGCTACGGAGCGCTCGCCGCCGAGAAAGGCGCGGCGCTCGTCTCCGGGATGGGCTTCGACTTCGTGCCGGGCGACATGGTCGCGGCCCTGACCGCCGAGGGCATGGGGCCGCTCGACGAGATCTCGATCGCCTACGGCGTGCGCGGCTTCGCCCCCACCCACGGCACCGCCCTCTCGGCCCTGGAGATGATGCGCGCCGACGACGTCGTCTGGCGCGACGGCGCCCTGCGGCCCGGCCCGCGCGGCGCCGACGGCGGCCACTGGCGCTTCCCGGCGCCACTCGGCGAGCAGCGCATGCTGCGCTACCCGGCAGGCGAACAGATCACCGTGCCGCGCCACGTCGAGACCAGCCAGGTCCGCACCCTGCTCAGCGGGATGGCGGTCTCGCCGCGCATGATGCCCCTGGTCCTCGCCGCGACGCCCCTCTTCGGCCTGGTGATGCGCACCCCCCTGCGCCGTGCCGTCGCCGCCATGGTCCGCCGCCAGCCGGCGGGCCCGACCGAGAGCTCGCGCGCGGACGTGCGCTTTACGGTCGAGTGCGAGGCGCGCGCTGGCTCACGCAGGCGGCGCGGCGTCGTCAACGGCGTCGACGTCTACGGGATGACGGCCCTCAGCCTCGCCCACGCCGCCAAGCTCTGCGCCGACCCGGCCTACGACCGCAGCGGCGCCCTGGCGCCGGCCCAGGCCTTCGAGCCCGCTTCATTCCTCGACGCGATCGGCCTCAGCACCGAGGTCGAGCCCCTGCCCGAGGTCGCGGCGATCGCCTCCTGATATTTGATGCTTGATAAGGCATAATATGTTGTATGACTGCGGCTGAACTGATCAAGAAGACGCGGCGGCGACATGGCGTCAGCCAGCGCACGCTCGCGTTGAGGGCGTCGACCGACCAGGCCGCGATCAGCAGGATCGAGCAGGGCGAGGTCTCCCCGACGGTGGAGACCGTCGAACGTCTCCTCGCGGCGATGGGTGAGCGCCTGGTCGTGGGGGCCGAACCAACCGCCCGCGAGCACGACCCCCTGCATCTCCAGGCCGGTCTCCGTCGCACCCCCGCCGAACGACTCGAGCTCGCTCTCTCGTGGAACCGGCTTGCTGGCGAGCTGGGGGAGGCGGGGCGGCGTGCCCGACGAGGCTGAACGACAGCCCGGACCACTCGACGCTGGCCAGATCCTCGCCGAGCTTTCCCGACACGAGGTCGACTACGTGTTGATCGGAGGCCTTGCAGCACAGACGCACGGGAACACGCGCATGACCAACGACGTCGACCTGATTCCGGCGCCCGACCCGGCGAACCTCGGCCGATTGGCAAGCGCGCTGCGCGCGCTCGATGCACGCGTGCTCAACCCAGGTCATGAGGGTCTCGAGGTCGACGCGGCGATGCTCCCCCGCGCGACGATCTGGCAATTCGAGACCCGTCACGGCGACATCGATGTCCTCCATGACGCCCCGGGAGCGCGGCCCTACCCGGAGCTGCGCGACCGTGCTCTCGTCATAGCCCTAGGCGAGGTCGAGATCGCAGTCGCCGACCGCGACGATCTGATTCGGATGAAGCTCGCCCGGGGACGTCCTCAGGACCACGCCGACATCGCCGCTTTGACGGAAGACGGCAATTAGCCGCCATTGCTCCCGGCCGAGGTTTGCCTTCAGGCCAATACCTCTCTCGAGTCGAGGTGGGCGGCGACCTTGCGCTTGACCCGCTGCAGGGCGTTGTCGACGGTCTTCGTGTCGCACTCGAGCCGCTCGGCGGTCGCCTCGTAGGAGTGGCCGTCGAGGTAGAGCGAGAGGACGCGGCTCTCGAGGTCGGAGAGCACGCCCGAGCTGCCCGAGAGGCAGGAGACGAGGCTGGCCAGCTCTTCGGTGGCGATCACCTGGTTGACCGGGTCGGTGACGCTCGGCCCGGGCAGGATCTCGTCGAGGGTCGTGTCCGAGTCGCCCGCCGCGGCCGGGGTCTGACTGAAGGAGACGTACTGGTTGAGCGGCGTGTGCTTGTTGCGGGTCGCCGTCTTCACCGCGGTGATGATCTGGCGGGTGATGCAGAGCTCGGCGAAGCTGCGGAAGCTCGACTCGCGGTCGCTGCGGTAGTCGCGGATCGCCTTGTAGAGGCCGAGCAGGCCTTCCTGGATCAGGTCGTCGCTCTCCCCGCCGAGCAGGAAGTAGGACGAGGCCTTGAGGCGGACGAAGCCGCGGTAGCGGCGCACGATCGTGTCGTAGGCATCGGTCCGCCCCTCCTTGGCGAGGGCGACCAAGTAATGATCATCAAGCTCTGGTTGAGGGTTAGACGCTGCCCGGGTGGAGCCGTTATAGCGCCCGCTGGGGAGCCGCAAATCCTGCGTCGGCGACGATAGAGCCACAGATCCTTCTCCTTTGAGATGAAGGGTCGTGGCGCCGGTACCTCCCCTAGGCGCCCGGTTATTTGACTGGGAGATCTCAGACTCAAGCTGAGCTTCACCCTTTGCTGCTGCGGCAGTCTTACCGCCCAGCGGAGTTCTGTCAACCCCAAATTGCGGATTTCTGCAAATGCCGTTGCAACTGCTACGCGGCGCAGCCGAGTTTGACCCCGCCAGGGTGTGGTCAATCTCGGCTGCGCTGGCGCGCGGCCTCGAAGAGCAGCGCGGTCGCCGCGGCGGAGACGTTGAGCGACTCCACCGCGCCGGCGCGCGGCAGGGCGAGAAGGCCGTCGCAGGCCGAGGCGACCCGCGGGCGAATCCCCTTGCCCTCGCCGCCGAGGACGAGCACGGTGGGGCCCGCCAGGTCAATCTCCCAGGGCGGCTGCTCGGCCTCGGCCTCGGCGCCCCAGATCCAGAAGCCGGCGTCCTTCGCTGCGGTCAGCCAATCGGTCAGGTTGCGGACGCGGGCGACCTCGAGGTGCTCAACCGCGCCCGCCGAGGTCTTGCAGACGGTGGCCGTCACCTCGGCCGCGCGCCGTTCGGGAATGACGACGCCGGCGGCCCCGGCGAACTCGGCCGAGCGACAGACGGCACCAAGGTTGCGCGGGTCCTGGATCTGGTCGAGCGCGACGAGCAGCGCGCCCTCCACGCGCAGCAGAGCGTTGGGGTCGGCGTAGGGATACGGATCGACCTCGGCGACGACGCCCTGGTGATCGGGCGACCCGCAGAGCCGCTCCAGCTCCTCGCCGGAGGTCTCCGGCGCCCGCCAGACCCGTCGCACAGCCCGCCTCCCCCGCTCCGCCTCCTCGACCGGCCGGCGACCGTAGATGATCTGACTCGCCACTCTAACCCTTGGGCACGAGCTTGGCGCCCTCGGCCGAGTCCCGGACCTCCCAGCCCAGCTCGGCCAGCTGATCGCGAATCGCGTCCGCCCGCTGAAAGTCCTTCTCCGCCCGCGCCCGCTCCCGCTCTTCCATCAACACCAGCGCCTCCGAGTCCGCCTCAGCCCCCTGATCCGGCTGGGCAAGGGACCCGAGGCCGACAAGCTCGAGCATCTCCTCCAAAGCCTCAGGAGCGCCCGCCACCTCCCCCCGGTTCGCTTCCCCCACCAGCTCAAACACCTCGGCCATCGCTCGCGGCGTGTTGAAGTCATCAGCCAGCGCATCCTTGAAAGCGTCCAGCCGAGCCGCTGGGGAAGGAGGGTCTGGGGAGGTCCTGGCAGAGCCTCCCCGCTGTTGCTCGGACAGGACCTCCCCAGACCCTCCCCCATCGCCCCCCACCGGATGCTCCCTGAAGAAGTTCCTCAGCCGCCCAACCTGAGCAACCGCCTGCTCCATCTGCGCCGGCCCAAAGGCCAGCGGCTGCCGGTAGTGCCCGGAGACGAGGTACGCAACCACCGCCTCGCGCCCGTAGCGATCGAGCGCCTCGGAGAGCTGGAAGATGTTGCCCTCCGACTTCGACATCTTCTCGGCGTCGGTCTCGACCATCCCGTTGTGCATCCAGGCTCGGGCGAAGGGTCGGCCGGCCGCCTCGGACTGGGCGATCTCGTTCTCGTGGTGGGGGAAGACGAGGTCCGAGCCGCCGCCGTGGATCGCGAAGGAGGGACCGAGCTCGGCCTCGGCCATCGCCGAGCACTCGATGTGCCAGCCGGGCCGGCCCTCGCCCCAGGGCGAGCCCCAGGCGGTGTCCTCGTCCTCCTTGCGCGCCTTCCAGAGGGCGAAGTCGAGCGGGTCCTCCTTGAGCGAGGCGGAGCCCGCCTCCTCGCCCTGGTCCATGTCCTCCGTGCGCCGGTTGGAGAGCTTGCCGTAGGCCCCGAAGCTGCGCACCCGGAAGTAGACGTCGCCGCCCGACTCGTAAGCGTGCCCCGTCTCGATCAGGTCGCCGATCAGCGCGACGATCCCGCCGATCGTCTCGGTCGCCAGCGGCTCGGCGTCGGGCCGGCCGAGCCCGAGCCGATCGGTGTCCTCGAAGTAGGCACGGGTCATCCGCTCGGCGAAGGCGGCCGACCCCTCGCCGGCCCCGCGCGCGGCGACGTAGATCTTGTCGTTGATGTCGGTGACGTTGACGACCAGCTTGGTCGCGTAGCCCTCGTCGCGCAGGAAACGGGCGAGCAGCGAGAAGACGACGAACGGGCGGGCGTTGCCGATGTGGATGCGGCTGTAGACGGTCGGCCCACAGGCGTAGATGCCGACCTCCTCCTCTGGGTCGAGCGTCCGCGGCTCGCCGCTCAGCGTGTCCCTGATCCGCACCTCGCGCATGGGGGCGGATGCTAGAGGGGTCTAGAAGGTGCGGTAACCCGAGCCCGAGCCGCTGGGCTCGGTGCGGGACCAGACGGGGGCGGTGGTGTCGGCTGCCGCCAGCACCTCGCGGCGGGCGCGTTTGGCGCTCGCCTTGATCTCCTCCTCGGCCGCGCGCCGCAGGCGCTCCTCGCGCTGCTCGGCCTGGCCTCGGATCCGCTCTGACTCGGCCCGCAGCTGGTCCTCGGCCCGTGCCCGCGTCCTGTCCTCGGCCTCGCCTTCGACCTTCTCGACGAGCTTGGCGACCCGCTCCTCGGCCTCGCGGCGCACCTCCTCGGTGCCCTGCATCACGCGCTCTTCGATCTCGGCCTCGAGCCGCACAGCGGTGCGGTGCGCCTCCTCGGCCCGCGCCTCGGCGTCGGCCGCGCGCTGCTCGGCGGCGGCGACCCGGCGGTCGGCCTCGGCCTGCGCCTTCTCGAGCACCTCGCCGGTCCGCTTCGAGGCCTCCTCTTCAGTCCGCTTCACGGCCCGATCGACGACCTGGTCGACCTGGGCCTGGCCGGTGGCCACCTCGGCAGCGAACCGCTCGCGCTCGGCCTCCGCCACGCGCCGGGCTTGCTCGTAAGCCTGCTCGGCCCGCGCCCGGCCCTGCTCGGCGCGCGCCGCGCGCGCCTCGGCGGCGCGGCGCTTGTCGCGCTCGGCGGCAATCCGCTGCCGGCCCTCGTCGCCGATCCTGCTCAGCGCCTTCTTGGCGCGGACCTTGACCTCGTCGCGGCCGGACTCGGCCCGCGCCTCGGCCTCGACCAGCGCCTGCTCGGCGGCGCTGACCCGCTCCTCCCCGGTGCGGACCAGGCGCAGGGCCTGCACGGCAGCACCGTGCATCTCCCTGGTCGCCTCACCGACCTCCGTCAGCTGTACCACTCTGCCCATCGGTCGCAACCTACTACGGGGTCCGGAGGGCTAACCAGGGGTGCGCCGACCGAAACGCCGCAATTAGCGGAGAAGCTTCTAGGCCGACTCGGATGCCTCGCGCGCCAGCAGCTCGCGCTTGAGGATCTTGCCCGTCGCGTTGCGCGGCAACTCGTCGAGGAACTCGATCTCGCGCGGCGTCTTGTAGCCGGCGAGGTGGGCCTTGACGTGTCCCTTGAGGTCCTCTTCGGAGACCTCGACCTCGGCGACGAGGACGACGAAGGCCTTGAGCCGCTGACCGAACTCCTCGTCCTCGACCCCGACCACGGCGACCTCGACCACGGCCTCGTGATCGGCGAGCAGGTCTTCGACCTCGCGCGGGAAGACGTTCTCGCCGCCGGAGACGATCATCTCGTCGTCGCGGCCGTCGACGAAGAGCCGGCCAGCCGAGTCGAAGTGGCCGACGTCGCCGCTGGAGAGCAGGCCGTCGATGATCTCCTTGCCGCCGCCGCCGGTGTAGCCGTCGAAGGACATTTCGTTGCCGACGAAGATCCGCCCGACCTCGCCCTGGGGGACCTCGCGCCCGGCCTCGTCGAGAATCCTGACCACGGTGCCGCGCGGCACCCGGCCGGCGGTGCCCGGCGCCGCCCGCAGGTCCTCCGGGGCGGCGACCGAGGCGTAGGCGACCTCGGTCGAGCCGTAGAAGTTGTAGGCGGAATCGCCGAAGCGGTCCATCCAGGCGATCGCCAGCTCGCCGGGCAGCGCCGAGCCGGAGAAGGCGGTGATCCGCAGCGAGGAGAGGTCGTAGGAGGCGAGCGTCTCGTCGGGCAGCTGCAGGATGCGCTGGATCATCACCGGCACGACGGCGAGCACCTGGGCCTGGCTGTCCTGCACCGCGCTCAGCGTCTCCTCCGGATCGAAGCGGCGCCGCAGGACGACCGTCGAGGCGGTGGTGATGCCGAGCACCATGTGGAGGAAGCCCCAGGAGTGGAAGAGCGGTGCCGCGACCATCATCGTCTCGCGACTGCGGTACGGGATCTTGTCGATCAGGGCCGCCAGCGGCAGCAGGCCTTCGGGGCTGGAGCGCTGGGCGCCCTTCGGCGTCCCGGTGGTGCCGGAGGTGAGGACGATGAAGCGCGCCGTGTCCTCCGGCGGCTTCAGGTTCATGTCCTCGTTGGCGGCGATCAGCTGGTCGATGGTCGGCGCCGGTGGGTGGCCGTCGGTCCAGGCGATCAGCCGCTCGATGCCGTCGTCGACGCCACCCAGCAGCTGGTCGAACTCTTCGTCGTAGACCAGGATCTTGGGCTGCTCACGGCTGGTCACCTCGGCCAGCTGAGGCCCGGCGAACATCGTGTTCAGGTACAGCACGCTGGCGCCGAGCTTGGCGGCGGCGACCGTCGCCTCGACGAAGCCGCGGTGGTTGCGGCACATGATCCCGACCCCGTCTCCGCACTCGACCCCCATCCGCTCGAAGGCGCGGGCGAGGGAGTTGGTCCGCCGCTGCAGCTGTTCGAAGGTGAGCGAGCCGCGCTCGTCGATCAGCGCCGTCTCGTTCGGGTAGTGGATCGCCCCGGTCGCGATCCCGGTCGCCGGCGAGGCCCCCCAACGGGCGAAGGTGGCGCCCATCCGCAGCGCTTTGTCGGGGCGGATCGGGCCGATGATGCCGGCTTCGCGCAGCACTTTGAGCTCGAACGCTTTGTCCGAGATCGCCTGGCGCACGGCTTTCCCGATCGAATCGACCCTGCCCATCGCGGGAAGCCTACCGCGCTACTCGTCCCCGATCGACGCAACCGCGATGCAGGCGATCCCCTCGCCGCGGCCGATCCAGCCCATGCCCTCGTTGGTCGTCGCCTTGACGCTGACCCGGGCCGAGGTCGCCTCAGCCAGGATGCGCTCCATCTCGGCCTTGTAGCGGCCGAGGCGTGGCGCCTCGCAGATCACGGTGGCGTCGACGTTGACGATCCTCCCTCCGATCGTGCCGACCGCGGTGCGCAGCAGGTCGATCGAGTCGGCATCGCGCCAACGCTCGTCGTCGTCGGGGAAGAGCGTGCCGATGTCGCCACCGCCGGCAGCGCCGAGCACGGCGTCGATCACGGCGTGGGTGAGGACGTCGGCGTCCGAGTGACCGGTGAGGCCCTGCTCGTGCTCGATCTCGACCCCGCCGAGGATCAGCCGGCGGCCGACGGCGAAGCGGTGGCTGTCGTAACCGATGCCGACGCTCATCGCGGTGAATCCTCGCCTACCCGGCCACTGAGCGGCTCCAGCCTGCGGCTGCGGCGCTCGAAGGCGCAGATCTCCCCCACCCCGAGCTGCTCGAAGAGCTCGAGCGCCCGCTCGTAGCCGAAGCCGACCTGCTCGGGCAGGTGCGCATCGGAGGAAAGCGCGAAGGAAGCGCCGGCTTCGACGCACATCTCGGCGAAGGCGATGGCCGGGTAGAGCTCGCCGACCGGCTTGCGCAGCCCGGCGGTCGAGACCTCGACCGCGACCCCACTCGCCGCGATCGCCTCCACCGCCGGCTCGTAGTAATGGCGCGGGTCGCGCCGCGGCAGCGGCCGCGCCGAGCCCCAGACCTTGACCAGGTCCGGGTGGGCGAGGATGTCGAAGAGGCCGGAGCGGGCGCACTCGGCGAGCGCCTCGAAGTAGCGGCGCCAGACCTCGTCGGCGTCGCCGCGGCCCTCCCAGACGTCCCAGCCTTCGTGGTCGACCGCCGCCTCGCCGACGAAGTGGACCGAGCCGACTACGTAGTCGAGCTCGTGCGCCTCGAGCAGGTTCGCGGTGCGGTCCTCGGCGCCGGGGACGAAGTCGCACTCGATTCCCAGGCGCAGGCCGGCGCCGCGGACGAACTCGCAGTAGGCGCCGAGGTCGTCGACCGCCTGTTCCTGCCAGAACGGGTGGCGCCAGAGGTCGAGCGCCTGCCGGAAGCGGTAGACGTGCTCGGAGACGCCGAGCTCGTCGATCCCGGCCGCTGCGGCGGCCTCGCGGTAGCGGGCGACGTTCTCCTCGGTGAAGTAGCGCTCCGGCGTCGTCTCCGGCTCGTCGGGACGCAGGTGCAGGTGGTAGTCGGTCAGCACCCCCAAAACCTACGTCCCCGGACGTGCCGGTGCTGCGGTGTCCATATAAGCCCCTGAGCACCGGCACGTGCAGATAAGGTCGGCGGCATGGTCCACCTGCGGATCGTCGTGCCCCCGGGCCGCTCCGAGAAGGTCCTCGCCCTGCTCGAAGCGGCGCCCTCGGCCTGCAACCTGATCTACCTCGCCGGGGCCGCGCGGCAGCCGCCTGGCGACGTCATCCTCTGCGACGTCGCCCGCGAGGACGCCAGCGTCGTCATCGACGACCTTAAGCAGCTCGGGATCCCGCGCGAGGGCTCGATCGCGCTCGAGCAGATCGACTCGCAGATCTCCGAGGCGGCCGCCTCGGCTGAACGAGCCGCCCGCGGCGCCCCTTCCGACGCGGTGGTCTGGGAGGAGGTCGAGGCCCGCACCTCGGAGAGCATCGAGCTCTCCGGCACCTTCCTCTCGTTCATGGTGCTCGCCTGCCTGCTCGCCTCGGTCGGGATCTTCACCGGATCGCCGATCCTGATCGTCGGCGCGATGGTCGTCGGCCCCGAGTTCGGGCCGCTCGCCGGCCTCTGCGTGGCCGCCGTCGAGCGCCGCCCAGGGGTCGCCCTGCGCTCGCTGACCGCGCTCGCGATCGGCTTCCCGATCGGGATCACGGCGGCCTTCCTCCTCACCCTCGTCTGCGAGGGGGTGGGCTGGGTCGACCCCGGCTTCAGCAGCACCGGCAACCCGCTCACCCAGTTCATCGCCGAGCCGGACGAGTGGTCGGTCCTGGTCGCCGCCTTCGCCGGCGCCGCCGGCGTGCTCTCGCTGACCGCGGCCAAGTCGGGGGCGCTGGTCGGCGTGCTGATCTCGGTGACGACGATCCCCGCCGCCGCCAACGTCGGCGTCGCCGCGGCGCTCGGCAACTGGTCGGACTGGCGCGGCGCGATGGCCCAGCTCGCGCTCAACCTGACGGTGATCGTGATCGCCGGCGTCAGCGTCCTGCTTATCGAGCGCCTGCTCTTCGTGCGGCGCCGCTGGCGCCACCGCCTCGACGCACCCGTCGACCAGGGCGAGAGCTAGGCAGAGCTAGCGCTCGACGAGGAGCAGCTCGGCGACTCGCAGATCGAGCGGCGTCGTCACCTTGAGGTTCTCCGCCGGCGCCGGGTGGATCAGGACCCCACCCCCGGCCGCCTCGACCAGCATCGCCTCGTCGGTCGCCGCCTCGACCTCGACGTAAGGGTCCTGCAGCGCCTTGCGCAGCGCCTCGGTCCAGAAGACCTGCGGAGTCTGCGCCGCCCACAGCTGCCCGCGATCGACGGTCTCGTCAATGACGAGGGATGCATTTCCCCCGCTATACGAGGGAAATGCATCCCTCGTCGTCGCGGCGCGCTTGATCGTGTCGGTGACCGGGGTGGCAGCGATCGCGGCGGCGGCGCCGGGATCGGCGAGCAGGGTGGCGACGACCCCCTCGACCAGCTCGGGGGTCAGAAGGGGCCGGGCCGCGTCGTGGATCGCGACCAGCTCGGTCTCGACCACGGCGAGGGCGTTGGCGACCGAGCGCGCCCGCGTCGCGCCGCCCTCGACCAGCTCCAGGTCCTCGCCCCCGAGGCCGCCGTCGTGCCCCGGCGGGCAGGCGACGACGATCGGGCCCACGCAGGGGGCCGCCCGCATCGCCGCCAGCGACCACTCGACCAGCGGCCGGCCGGCGAGCGGCACGAAGGCCTTCGGACCGCCGGCTCCGAGCCTCTGCCCGGAGCCGGCGGCCGCGACGACCGCGGTGACGGAACCTGCCGCGCTGCTACGCCGTTGCGGCGAAGCGCTCCTCCAGCAGGCCGTCGAGGTATTCCTCCGCGCCCTCCTCGTCTTTGTCGAGCGCGTACATGAACTCCGACGCAAGGATCTTCTTGGCCCGCGTGTACATCTGCTTCTCGCCGGTCGAGAGGCCCTTCTCCATCTCGCGGAGGGCGAGATTGCGGACGACCTCGGCGAGCTCGAAGACGTCGCCGGTCTTGATCTTCTCGCGGTTGTACTTGAAGCGCCGGTTCCAGTTCTTCGGCATCTCCGACACGTCATCGGTGAGGACGCTTGTCACCTTTTTGATTTCGACCTCATCGATGACCCGCCGCAGCCCCGCCTTGCCGGCGTTTTCGCACGGAACCATCACGGTGAGTTCGTTGTGGAGGATCTTGATCGTGAGGTATTCACGCTCCTCCCCCATCAGCTCCCGCGCCTCTTTCTTCATCACCAGGCCTGCACCGTGGTGCGGGTAGACGACCTTGTCGCCCTCCTCGAAGTCGCAGACGTACTCGACGTCCTGCTCCTCGACTACCTCGGTGGCCTCCTCTAGCTGGGGAATGCTGGACTCCTTTCGGTTCGCGACGGCCTCCATGGCCGTCAACTCGGTAAGTACCTGTCGACCAGATCGACCTCCTGGAGCCTGCGCAGGCCCTCGCGGATGTCCTTGGCCCTGGTCGGGCCGACTCCGTCGACGGCCTCGAGGTCGGCGTCTGATGCCGCCAGGACCTCCTCCAGGCCGCCGAGGTCGTGGATGATCTTCTGGACGACGAGCTTGGGGATGCGCGGCACGCGGCCCAGCAAGCGGTAGCCGCGTGGCGCAACCGGGAAGTCGAGGGTGTTCAGCTTGCGGTCGTAGCCGAGCAGCTCCGCGAGGCGGCCGAAGTCGAGCACGTCCTCGTGCGGCAGCCGCGCCAGCGACTGCATCACCGTGGCCAGGTTCTGCTCTGAGTCCTCGACCGAGTAGTCGCGGATCAGGGCGGCCTTGTCGGTGGCGACGCCGACCATCGTCTCCTCCAGCTGCATCTCGATCAGCCGGCCCTCGGTGCCGAGCTCGACGATGTAGCGCTCGACCTCGACCGCCATCCGGGTCACGAGCTCGGCCCGCTGCAGCACGGTGAGCGCGTCGTAGAGGACGCCGCCGCCTTCGAACTCGAGCAGGGTCAGCCGGGTCGAGACCTGTTCCAGCCGCTGGCGGTACTTCTCCAGCGTCGCCAGGCCCTGGTTCGCCTTGGCGAGCACGGCGGGGATCTCCTGCAGGATGTACTTGGTCCCCTCGACGTAGAGCGAGACCACGTCGCGTCGCTGCGAGATCGCGACGACCAGGGCGTTGGTCTGTTTGGAGACGCGCTCGGCGGTGCGGTGGCGGGTGCCGGTCTCGGCCGAGAGGATCGTCGGGTCGGGCATCAGGTGCACGTTGGCCCAGACGATCTTGGTCGCCTCGGCGTTGAGGACGATCGCGCCGTCCATCTTCGCCACTTGGTAGAGCATCGCCGGCGTGTAGTCGATATCGAGGCGTATCCCGCCCGAGAGCAGGTGCGAGATGTCGCCCGGGTCGCCGACCACGACCAAGCCACCGGTGCTGGCGTGGACGATGTTGTCGATACCCTCGCGCAGGGCAGCACCGGGGGCAACGACGTCCAAGGCCCTCAGAAGCCGGGGATCCTGCCGTTCCGCTACCTCTTGAAGCTCATCCCCTGGCGACGAAGACATCCCCTTTAGGATGCCAAATTTCGCTTTCCAATGCGGTCTGGGTCAATTCCGACTTGAGAGGTCGGAGAGGTCGTTGTCAAGCGAGTTGATCACCTAAAGGTGGAAATGACGGTGAGTTCGGTGCGGTTCGGGCGCCGGACGGCCCGTGTCGCGCACGAAACGCCAGGTCAGGACCGCGCCGACCGCGCAAAGCACGACCAGTACCCACGTCGAACCACTCACCGCGGCGCTAAAAGTACGGCCATCGCCGAGCAGGGCGTGGAAGGTAGCGCCGGTCGCGGCGAGCGCGATCGTGCCCGCCATCACCCGGTCCATCGCCAGCACCCCGGAGGCGATCCCGACCTTCTGCGGCGGCATCGCCGCCATCGCCGCGGTCGACATCGGCGCGTAGACGAAGCCGAGCGCGACCCCGAACGGCAGGTAGCCGGCGAGCAGCAGGGCGTAGGGGCTGTCGGCCCCGACCTGGGTGAGGACGAGCAGCCCGACAACCCCGCAGACCATCCCCACGGTCATCAGCAGGCGGGTGCCGAAGCGGGCGATCAGGCGCGCCGAGAAGGGCGAGATGAAGATCATCGGCACGGTCACCGGCAGGATCAGCAGGCCGCTGAGCAGCGCCGAGTGGCCGCGCACGTCCTGCAGGTACTGCGACTGGAAGAACATCACCGCCCAGTAGGCGCCGACGAGGGCGAAGGCGGCGGCGCTGGCGCCGAAGTAGGGCCCGTTGCGGAAGAGGGCGAAGTCGACGATCGGCTCGCGGCGGCGGCGCTCGATCCGCCAGAAGGCGGCCAGCGAGAGCAGGCCGAGCAAGGTGAGGGCGACGATCGCGCTCGCCGCCCAGACCTGGGCCTGGACCAAGGCCAGGACGACCGCGGTGAGCCCGGCGCTGAGCGCCAGCAGGCCCGGATAGTCGATCGAGCGGCCCGAGCCGGGGTCGGTCGACTCGGGCGCGTAGCGGGCGGTGATCGCGATCCCCAGCGCCGCGACCGGCAGGTTGATCCAGAAGATCAGGCGCCACTCGAGGTCGACCAGGCCGCCGCCGACGAGCGGGCCGATGCCGAGCGCCACCGCCGAGATCCCGGCCCAGATGCCCAGCGCCCGGGCCTGCTGCTCGGCGGGGAAGGCGTTGCAGACGATCGCCAGCGAGAGCGGCAGCATCGGCGCCGCGCCCACCCCCTGCAGGACCCGCCCACCGATCAGGGTGAGCTCGTCGTCGGCGAGGCCGGAGACCAGCGAGCCGAGTGCGAAGACGACCATGCCGGCGAGGAAGAGGCGCTTGCGGCCGAACATGTCGCCGAGCCGCCCGGCGGTGACGACGAAGACCGTGATCGCCAGCAGGTAGGCGTTCATCGCCCACTGCAGCCCGGCGGCGGTGGCGCCGATGTCCGCGCGGATGCTGGGCAGCGCCAGCGCCACCACGGTCGAGTCGAGCATCAAGAGGAAGAGGCCGGCGCAGGTCCCGGCCAAGGTCCACCACTGGCGCGCCATGCGCGGCAGGCTATGCGGCGGAGAGGTCGCGCTCGGGGTCGATGCCCCAGCGCGTGCCGGCGGCCGCCAGCTCGGCGTCGAGCCGCCAGCGGTCGGGGCGCTCCGCCCCCTCGTGCCCGGGGTTGGCCCCCTTCAGCGCCATGCAGCCGGTGTTGTCGCCGACCGCGCGGATCGCCGCCACGTCCTCCGTGCTCAGCCTCCCCTCGGCCGGCAGCGCCGCCAGCTCGGCCCGCTGCTCCTCGATCGGCCGCGCCCCCGGCCCGGCCTCCTGGATCAGGGTCGGGACGACGCACTCGACCGCGGGGTGGGCCAGGTTCCACTGGCAGGCGAGCTGGATCGTGCTCAGCCCGGCGCGCTCTCCGATCGGCGCCACCCGCGCCAGCTTCTCCAACCCCGCCTCGATCCAGCCCGCCGGGCGGAAGGCGCGGTGATCGCCCTCGGCCAGCTCCATCCCCGGCCGCAGGTCGCCCCAGAAGAGGCCGCCGTAGTCGACGACGCGGGTGATCACCTTGACGTCGTGGCGGGCGGCAGCCTCGAGGCAGAGCTCGCCGGGCCAGGGCTCGAACGGGTTGAGGATGACCATCGCCCACTCGATCCGCTTGCCAAAGCGCTCGATGCAGGCGATCAGGTCGAGGGTGAAGCCGTTGGCCGGGCCCGGCGCGATGCCGATCTGGCCGGTCAGGCCCGCCTCGCGCAGCGCCGCCATCCCGTCCCAGACCGCCTCGCTGGTGTAGCCGGTGCGGTCGGGGTTGTGGAGGAGGAGCAGGTCGAAGCGCTCGGCGCCGAGCCGCTCGAGGCTGCGCTCGGTGGCCATCCGCAGGTAGTCCGCGTACTCGCCGGGCCCGCGCAGGCCGGGGTCGGTGAAGCGCGGGAAGCCGCGCGGACCGTCGCGCTCACCCGTGTAGAAGTCGTGGCCGACGGCGCCGACGAGGCAGTACTCCTCGCGCGGCAGCCCGGCGAGCGCGGCGCCGACGAGCCGGTCGGCCTCGCCCTGGCCGTAGGTGTCGGCGCTCAGCACCGTGTCGATGCCGTCAGCGGGGCGCAGCAGCGCCGCCAGCCGCTCCTCGTCGACCGCCTCGCCGTAGCGGATGAAGCGGCCGCCGCTCCAGGCGCCGACCGCTGCGCGGCCCGGCGCCCTCATCTACTCGCCGGAGCGGTCGCCGACTTTCTCGGGCTCCGGCTCGGCTTTCTTGGCCGGCTTCTTCGGAGCGACGATGCTCAGCTTCAGCGGTTTGTCGTCGGCGTCGCCGTCGGGGTCGCGCTCGACCAGGACGGTCGAGCCCGGCACCATCTGGCCCTGGCGCAGGACCTCGTCGGCGAGCGGATCCTCGATGTAGCGCTGGATCGCGCGGCGCAACGGGCGGGCGCCCATCGAGGGGTCCCAGCCTTTGTCGACCAGCAGGTCCTTGGCCTCGTTGGTCAGCTCCAGCTGCAGCTCGTGCTCGGCAACCTGGACGCGGACCCGGTTGATCATCAGGTCGACGATCTCGCGGACCTCCTCCTTGGCCAGCTTGTGGAAGACGATCACCTCGTCGATCCGGTTGAGGAACTCGGGCCGGAAGACTTTTTTGAGGTCGCCCATGATCCGGTTTTTCATGTCGCCGTAGGACATGCCGGTCTCGTCGGCGACGGTGAAGCCGATCGAGGTGTTCTTGGCGATCTCCGAGGCGCCGATGTTCGAGGTCATGATCACGATCGAGTTGCGGAAGTCGACCGTGCGGCCTTGGCTGTCGGTGAGCCGCCCGTCCTCGAGGATCTGCAGCAGGATGTTGAAGACGTCCGGGTGGGCCTTCTCGATCTCGTCGAGCAGCAGTACGCTGTAGGGCTTGCGCCGCACGGCCTCGGTCAGCTGACCGCCCTCGTCGTAGCCGATGTAGCCGGGCGGCGAGCCGACCAGGCGGCTGACCGCGTGCTTCTCCATGTACTCGGACATGTCGATCCGGATCAGGGCCTCCTCGTCGCCGAAGAGGAACTCGGCGAGGGTCCGTGCCAGCTCGGTCTTGCCGACCCCGGAGGGGCCGAGGAAGATGAACGAGCCGGCCGGCCGCTTCGGGTCCTTGATCCCGGCGCGGGAGCGGCGGATAGCTTTCGAGACAGCGGTGATTGCGACCTCCTGGCCGATCACCCGCTTGTGCAGCTCCTCCTCCATGCGGATCAGTTTCTTGGTCTCGGCCTCGGTCAGTTTGAAGACCGGGATCCCGGTCCACATCGAGACGATGTCGGCGATCTCCTCTTCGCCGACGTCGGGGCGCTCGGCCTGGTCGCCCTCCGACCACTCGTCTTCGAGCTGGCGCTTGCGGGTCGTCAGCTGACGCTCTGTATCGCGCAGGTTGGCGGCTTTCTCGAACTCCTGAGCCTCGATCGCCGACTCCTTTTCGCGCCGCGTCTTTTCCACTTCCTCCTCGAGGTCGCGGTAGACCGGCGGTGCGCTCATCGACTTGATCCGCATCCGCGACGCGGCCTCGTCGATCAGGTCGATCGCCTTGTCGGGCAGGAAGCGGTCGGAGATGTAGCGGTCGGCGAGCTCGGCGGCGGCGGCCAGCGCGTCGTCGGTGATGTTGACGCGGTGGTGCTGCTCGTAGCGCTCGCGCAGGCCCTCGAGGATCTTGACCGTGTCCTCGACCGAGGGCTGGTCGACTTTGATCTGGGCGAAGCGACGCTCCAGCGCCGAGTCGCGCTCGAGGTACTTGCGGTACTCGTCGAGGGTCGTCGCGCCAATCGTCTGCAGCTCGCCGCGGGCAAGCGCCGGCTTGAGGATCGAGGCCGCGTCGATCGCGCCCTCGGCGGCGCCGGCGCCGACCAGGTTGTGGAGCTCGTCGATGAAGAGGATGATGTCGCCGCGCTGGGTGATCTCCTTCATCACCTTCTTGAGGCGCTCCTCGAACTCGCCGCGGTACTTCGAGCCGGCGACCAGGGCCGCCAGGTCGAGCGTGTAGATCTGTTTGTTGCGCAGCAGCTCCGGCACCTCGCCGTTGTTGATCCGCGCCGCCAGGCCCTCGACCACGGCGGTCTTGCCGACCCCCGGCTCACCGAGCAGCACCGGGTTGTTCTTGGTGCGGCGGGAGAGAATCTGCATGATCCGCTCGATCTCGGTTTCGCGGCCGATCACCGGGTCGAGCTTGCCCTCCTCGGCGAGCCTGGTCAGGTTGCGGCCGAACTGGTCGAGCAGTTTCGAGGACTTTTTGCCGCCGCCCTCGGCCTGGCCGCCCGCGCCGCCGCCCTGACGGCGGCCGCCGGGACCGGAGAGCATCCGGATCACCTCGTTGCGGATCTTGTCCGAGTCGGCGTCGAAGTCGAGCAGGATGCGGGCGGCGACGCCCTCGTTCTCGCGCACCAGGCCGAGCAGGATGTGCTCGGTGCCGATGTAGTTGTGGCCGAGCGAGAGCGCCTCGCGCAGCGCCAGCTCGAGCACCTTCTTGGCGCGCGGCGTGAACGGGATCTGGCCCGAGGTGACCTCCTCGCCCGAGCCGACGATCCGCACCACCTGCGAGCGGACGCGCTCGGTGGTGATGTCGAGAGACTCGAGGACGCGGGCCGCCAGGCCCTCCTCCTCGCGCAGCAGGCCAAGCAGGATGTGCTCGGTACCGATGTAGTTGTGTTTCAGCGTGCGAGCCTCTTCCTGTGCCAGGACCACTACCTGTCGGGCTCGCTCAGTGAATCTCTCGAACAAAAGACTTCCTCTCTCAGACCTTCACCAGGTCAAACGCGGTTTGGGGTCGGAAGTACCGGAGGCACCCGTCGTGTATCGGGAGGTGCCCGTGTGTCCTTGACACGATACCGAGACCGCCCACCCGGCCCGGGGACCCGGAAAGCCGCTCATAGCGGGTTTCTTGGCGTTGATCGGGAGTTTCAGGACCGCATTGCGGGGAAAAGCACGATCTCCCGAAGGGTTTTCGCCCCGCTCAACATCATGGCGAGCCTGTCAACCCCGAGGCCGACGCCGCCGGTCGGCGGCATGCCGTGCTCGAGCGCCTCGACGAAGGCCTCGTCGTAGGGCTGGGCCTCCTCGTCACCGCGCTCGATCTCCGCCGCCTGCTGCTCGAAGCGGCGCCGCTGCTCGTCGGGGTCGTTGAGCTCGCTGAATGAGTTGGCGATCTCGATGCCGCCGATGAAGGCCTCCCAGCGCTCGACCAGCCCCTCCTCGGTGCGGTGCGCCTTGGCGAAGGGCGAGAGCTCGACCGGGTAGTCGAGGATGAAGGTCGGCTGCACCAGGCCCGGCTCGACCGACTTGGCGAGCAGCCCGTCGACCAGCTTGCCCCAGCCCTCGGCCGGGTCCGGCTCTGAGCCCATCGCGGCCGCCAGCGCCTCGCGGGTCGGGTGCTCGGCGACGTCGATGCCGGTCGCGTCGCGGACCGCGTCGCGCAGGGTGACCCGGCGCCAGGGCGGCGCCAGCTCGATCTCGACCCCGTCGCGCTCGACCCGGGTCGTGCCCAGCACCCGCTCCGCCACCTCGGCGACCATCAGCTCCAGGTCGTGGGCGGTCTTGACGTAGTCGGCATAGGCCTCGTACCACTCGAGCATCGTGAACTCGGGGTTGTGCTTGTGCGAGACGCCCTCGTTGCGGAAGTCCTTGCCCAGCTCGTAGACCTTGTCGATGCCGCCGACGACGAGCCGCTTGAGGTAGAGCTCGGTCGCGATCCGCAGGTAGAAGTCGCGGTCGAGGGCGTTGTGATGGGTGACGAAGGGCCGCGCCAGGGCGCCGCCGTAGAGCGGCTGCAGGACCGGCGTCTCGACCTCGACGAAGCGGTGCTCGTCGAGCCAGCGGCGCAGTTCGGCGATCGTGCGGGCGCGGATCGCGAAGGCGCGGCGGCTCTCCTCGTTGGCGAGCAGGTCGAGCTCGCGCTGGCGGTAACGGGTCTCGACGTCCTCGAGCCCGTGGAACTTGCCGGGCGGCGGCCGCAGGCTCTTGGCCAGCAGCCGCCAGCGGTCGATCGCCAGCGAGAGCTCGCCGCCGCGGCGGGTCGCCAGCGCCGTCCCCTCGACGCCGACGAAGTCGCCGAGGTCGAGGTCGACCAGCTGCGCGAAGGCCTCCTCGCCGAGCACGTCGGCCTGGGCGTGCAGCTGAATCTGGCCGCTGCCGTCGCGGAGGTCGAGGAAGGCCGCCTTGCCGTGGCCGCGGCGGGCGACGATCCGCCCCGCCACCCGGTGGCGGGAGTCGGTCTCGATCCCGGCGGCCAGCCCCTCGTGCGCCGCCCGCACCTCGGCGATCTCCTCGCGTTCCTCGAAGGAGTGCGGGAAGGGGTCGACGCCGGCCTGGCGCAGGCGCTCGAGCTTCTCGCGCCGGTCGCGGAGTACGTCGGAGAGCTGCTGCTCCTCGGGCTCGCTCATGGCGGCGAGCCTATTCGACCCTAAGCCGTCTCGATCTTCGTGATTTTGAGCTTCTTCTTCGGCCCGCGCGGCACGTCGACGGTGACGACGTCGTTGCGCTTGTGACCGAGCAGCGCTTTGCCGATCGGCGACTCGTTGGAGAGTTTGTGCTCGAGCGGGTCGGCCTCGGTCGAGCCGACGATCTGGAATTTCTGCGAGTCGCCGGTCTTCTGGTCCTTGACGTGGACGACCGAGCCGAAGCCGACTTCGTCGGTGGCGGCGTCCTTCTCGTCGATCACGGTCGCGCGCCGCAGCCGCTCCTCGAGCTGTGCGATCCGACCCTCCAGCAACGCCTGTTCGTTCTTGGCGTCGTCGTACTCGGCGTTCTCGGAGATGTCGCCGAACTCGCGCGCCTCCTTGATCCGCGCCGCGACCTCACGCCGTTTCACGGTCGACAGGTGCTCGATTTCCTCTTTGAGCTTCGCGAGCCCTTCAGGGGTTATTACGGCTTGACGAGTCACTTCCACCGACCTCGCTTTGCTTGCTGGAAAAGTTGGACTGGACCCTGAGACCAAAAACGCCCGGGTGCGACGGCTAGTGCCACGCCACACCCCGGCCGGAAAGTCGCGGGATTATAGCGAGGGCGTAAGGCCGGCACTCAGGGGAATTTGGGCGGCGACGAGCTGTCTGGCGCGGGGCAGGTCGGCGCTGCGCTGGAGCTCTTCGGCAACCTCCTTGGGAACGCCCAGAGCTTCGACGTACCAGGGGTAGAACTTGCGCAGGTAACGCCCCGCCCGCTGCGGCCCGAGGTGCTCCTCGGCACGGTCGATCGTCCACAGCAGCTCGGCCGCGACCTCCTCCCGCGTCGGCGACTCGACGCGGCGCCCGGTCAGCTCCTCGAACAGCCACGGGTTGCCGAGCGCGCCACGGGCCAGCATCACCGCCGCGGCGCCGGACTCCTCGTAGGCGCGGCGGGCGGATGGCGCGTCCTCGAGCCCGCCGGAGACGATCACCGGCACCTCGAGCCGCTCGACCAGCTCGCGGGTGAGGCCGTAGTCGGGGGTGCCTTTGTGCTGGACCGTCGCCGGCCGCGGGTGGAAGCCGATCGCCGCGGCGCCGCCCTCCTCGGTCAGGCGGACGGCGAGGTCGAAGCCGGAGCGGTCGCCGGGCCGCAGGCCGGAGCGCAGCTTCACCGTCACCGGCAGGCCGCTGCCCTCGATCGCGCCGCGCAGCAGGGCGAGGGCGAGGTCGGGGTCGGCTAGCAGCTCGACCCCGGCGCCGGTCTTGCGCACCTTGCGCACCGGGCAGCCCATGTTGATGTCGATCAGGTCGGCGCCCGCCTCGGCGGCGACCGCAGCGGCCGAGCGCATCACCTCGGCGTCGTGGCCGAAGAGCTGCAGCGAGACCGGGTGCTCGTCGGGATGGATCCGCAGCAGCTGGGTCAGGGTGCGCTCGTTGCGGTGGTGCAGGCCGAAGCTGGAGATCATCTCCGAGACCGCGAGCCCGGCCCCGTGGCGCTTCGCCTGCAGGCGCACGAACCAGTTGCCGATCCCGGCCAGCGGCGCCAGCAGGACCCGGTTGGCGATGCGGACGCCGCCGATCTCGAAGGGATCGGTCAGCGGCGGCTGTGTGTCAGCGGTTCCTTTCATGGATCAGGCGCAGGCCTTTCAGGGTAAGCATCTCGTCGACCTCGTCGATCGTCTCGGTGAAGGGGACGATCGATGAGGCGAGGCCGCCGGTGGCGAGCAGCTCGACCTCGCCCATCTCGTCCTCGATGCGGCGGACGACGCCGTCGATCAGGCCGGCGAAGCCGAAGACGACCCCGGACTGGATCGCGGCCCGGCTGGAGCGGCCGATCGCGGTCTCCGGCTCGGCCAGTTCGATGCGCGGGATGCGGGCCGCCCGTTCGACCAGCGCCGTCAGTGAGATCTCGAGCCCGGGCGCGATCGCGCCGCCGAGGTAGTCGCCCTCGGCCGAGACCGCGTCGAAGTTGATCCCGGTGCCGAAATCGACGACGACGCAGGCGCTGCCGAAGCGCTCGTAGGCGGCGACCGCGTTGACCAGGCGGTCGGCGCCGACCTCGAGCGGGTTGTCGATCCGGATCTGCATCCCGGTCTTGACGCCGGGGCCGATCGCCAGGCAGGTGGCGGTCGTGTAGCGCTCGGTCAGCTGTTCGTACTGGGCACCGAGCGGCGGCACCACCGAGGAGACGCAGACCGAGTCGAGGTCGGCGAGGCCGACGCCGCTGAGCGCGAACATGCCGGCGATCCGCTCGGCCAGCTCGTCGCCGGTCGCGCCGGCGCGGGTCTGGAAGCGCCAGTGCTCGACCAGGCGCTCGCCGTCGAAGGCCCCGAGGTGGGTCTGGGTGTTGCCGACGTCGACCGCGAGCAGCATCAGGGCGGCGATTATGATGGCTCGTCGTGGAGGCGCGGCTTTACGTCTTCCCCGGATCGCACGCCGGCATGATCGGGCGGCTGCTGCTGGAGTTCAAGGGCATCCCCTACAAGCGCGTCGACCTGATGCCGGTGCTGGCCAAAGTCGCGACCCGCGCGCTCGGCTTCCCCCACGCCACGGTGCCGGCCCTGAAGATCGACGGGCGGCGGGTGCAGGGCAGTCGCCAGATCGCCCGCGAACTCGACCGGCTGAGGCCCGACCCGCCCCTCTTTCCCGCCGACCCGGCAGCCCGCATCGAGGTCGAGCGGGCGGAGCGCTTCGGCGACGAGGAGCTGCAACCCCCCTTCCGCCAGATCCCCTACTGGGCCTACCTCAAGGACCTCTCGCCGCTGCGCAGCTACGCCGAGGGGGCGAAGCTGGGCATCCCGATCGGGCTGGCGCTGACCACGGCGCGCCCGGTGATGGCGATGGCCGCCCGCCTCAACGACGCCAGCGACGAGAACGTGCGCCGCGACCTCGCCGCCCTGCCGACGCAGTTGCAACAGGTCGACGAGTGGATCGCCGCCGGCGTCCTCGGCGGCGAGCGGCTCAACGCCGCCGACCTGCAGATCGCGGCGACCGTGCGCCTGGCGATGACCTTCGACGACCTCCGGCCGCTGATCGAGAACCGCCCGGCGGCGGCGCTGGCGATGCGCGTCGTCCCCGACTACCCGGGCCGGACCCCTCCGGTCCTCCCCCCGCCTGGCTGCAGCCGCTGCGCAGCGCGACCGCTTAGAGCGGGCCGACCCGCTCGGCGCGCTGGCCAGGGTCAAGCGCGGCGAGGGCGTCGGCGAGGCGGGTGCCGTCGGGGAGCGCCAGGTCGGGGTCGAGCTCGAGCAGCGGGGCGAGGACGAAGCGGCGGCTACTCACCTCCGGGTGGGGAAGGGTGAGGCGCTCGCTGACGAGCTCGAGGTCGCCGAGCAGCAGCAGGTCGACGTCGAGCGGCCGCGGGCTGTGGCGGGAAGCGGCCAGCATCCGCCCTTGCTCGACCTCGATCGCCTTGCAGAGGTCGAGCAGCGCCTCCGGCTCGAGCTCGGTGCGAATCCTGATCGCGGCGTTGAGAAAGTCGGGCTGGTCGAGCACCTCGCCGACCGGCTCGGTCTCATAGGCGGAGGAGACCGCCTCGACCTCCACCCCGTGCTCACGCAGCAGCTCGATCGCCGCCCGCAGGTGCTCGCCGCGGTCGCCGACGTTCGAGCCCAGCCCCAGGTAACCGGTGCGCGGAGGCACGCTAGGCCTCCTCGCCGTTCCCCTCGGCGCCTTCCCCTTCTGTGCGCTCCTGGGTCACCTCGACCGCGACCTCCTGCAGCGCCAACGGCAGGGGCGGCTCGGGCTTGGCGGCGCGGACCCTGACCGAGGCGCTTCCGAAGCGCTCGATCAGCCGCTGGCCGACGACCTGGGCGAGGCGCTCCAGGGTGCGGTAGCTGCGCTCGGTGGCGGCGAGGGCGACGATGTCGCAGACCTCGCTGTAGTCGACGGTGTCCTCGATCCGGTCGGTGAGGACGGCGTCGCAGTCGGGCACGTCGAAGGAGATGTCGAACTCGAGCCGCTGGCCGATCTCCTGCTCGGCGTCGCTGACGCCGTGGTGGGTGTAGATCGAGAGCCCGCGCAGGTCGACCTCGACCTGGGACTCGATTCCGTTGCCGTTTGGGTCGTCCATGTCCGCCGCTGAACCTAGCCGATGGACAGCCCGCGCACCGCTGTGAGATCGTCCTGGGAATGGTCGGTCAGGTCACCATCGAGAGCCGCTTCCGGGGACCGGCCGACAGCGCCAACGGCGGCTATGCCTGCGGGGCTCTGGCCCGCTTCCTCGGGACCGACCCGGCGGAGGTGACGTTGCGCCTGCCGCCGCCGCTCGACCGGCCGCTGACGGTGGAGACCGCCAACGGCGCGACGGCGGCGATGCGCGACGGCGATGCCCTCGTCGCCGAAGCCGAGATGATCGACGGCTTCGAGCTCGACATCCCCGATCCGGTCGGCGTCGAGGCAGCTGAGGGCGCGCGTCGCGGCTCCCGCCTCCACCACCGTCACCCCTTTCCCGGCTGCTTCGTCTGCGGCCCGGAGCGGTGGCCTGGAGACGGCCTCGGAATCGTCTGCGGTCCGATCGACTCGGCTTTGGTGGCGGCGCCTTGGCAGGTCGACGATTCTGTTCCCAGCGAGAACGGCGCCGTCGCCACGGAGATCGTCTGGGCCGCGCTCGACTGCCCAGGAGGACTGGCGGGCATGGTCGTGCCGGACGTTGGAACCTGTGTCCTCGGCCGTCTCGCCGCGCGTATCCACCACCCAATCGAGACCGGAAGGACCTACGTCGCGATTGGCTGGCCAATCGACCACGAAGGGCGCAAAGTCCACGCCGGCTCGGCGATCTTCTCCGCCGAGGGCGAGCTCCTGGCGCAGGCCCGCGCGACCTGGATCGAACTCAAGCGCTGAGGATCGCGGCGGCGACCTTGGCCGCCTGCGCCGCCGCGGCGACGTCGTGGACGCGCAGCACGTCGGCGCCCTCGGCCGCGGCGAGGACCGAGGAGGCGATCGTGCCGCCGAGCCGGGCGTCGGTGGCGGAGCCGTCGACCTTGCCGATGAAGCTCTTGCGCGAGGTGCCGACGACCAGCGGCCGGCCCAGGCCGCGCAGCTCGCCGAGCCGGCGCAGCAGCTCGAGGTTGTGGTCGAGCGTCTTGCCGAAGCCGATCCCGGGATCGAGCCAGATCCGCTCCTCGGCGACGCCGGCGGCGACCGCCGCCGCCAGGCGCTCGGCGAGGAAGGCCTTGACGTCGTCGACGACGTCGTCGTAGTGCGGGTCCTCCTGCATCGTGCGCGGGTCGCCCTGCATGTGCATCAGGATCAGGCCGGCGCCCCGCTCGGCGCAGAGTGACCCGATCTCGGGGTCGGCGCGCAGCGCCGTGACGTCGTTGACGATCGCCGCCCCGGCGTCGAGCGCCGCCGCCGCGACCGAGCGCTTCGAGGTGTCGATCGAGACCGTGTGCCCAGCCGCGGCGAGCGCCGCCACCACCGGCTCGGTCCGCGCCCGCTCCGTCTCCGCATCCACAGCCTCCGCCCCCGGCCGCGTCGACTCCCCACCCACATCAAGAATGTCCGCCCCCTCCCGCACTAGCTCCCCCCCATGAGCAACAGCAGCATCAGCGTCGAGGTAGAGCCCCCCGTCCGAGAAGGAATCGGGGGTGACGTTGACCACCCCCATGAGGCGAGGGGCCACGGGGTGCCTCTCGAACGGGCGGATACTCAAAACACCGGGCTAAGCCCGGTGTTTGTCCGGGCGAGAGGCACCCCGTGGCCCCTCGCTAACTGGCGTCGCCACCCGCGAACCCTGGCCGCGGGCGGGGTGCGGGGCGAGTGCCCTCGCGCGGGGCGCGCTGGGGCTCGGCGGGCGGCTCCAGCGGCGTCTCCTCCTCCTCGTCGTCGACGAAGACCTCATTCTCGGGCTTGCCGTCGAGCAGGGCGATGAACTGCTCGGCGTCGATCGTCTCCCGCGCAAGCAGGATCTTCGAGATCTTGTCGAGCGCCTCGCGGTTCTCGCTGAGCAGGTCCTTGGCGGTCTGGTGGGCGGCCTCGACGATGCGGCGGATCTCGTCGTCGATCTCACGCGCGATCTCGTCAGAGTAGTCCGGCTCGGAGGAGAACTCGCGGCCGAGGAAGGGCTGGCCCCGGTCATGACCGAAGACGCGCGGCCCGAGCCGCTCCGACATGCCGAACCGCATCACCATCTGCTTCGACGTCTCGGTCACCTTTTCGAGATCGTTGGAGGCACCGGTGGTGATCTCGCCGAAGACGATCTCCTCGGCGGCGCGGCCGCCCAGGGTCATCGCCATCGTGTCGGTCAGCTCGGCGCGGCTGGTCAGGAACTTGTCTTCGCTGGGCAGGCTGATCGTGTAGCCGAGCGCCTGGCCGCGGCTGATGATCGAGATCTTGTGGACCGGGTCGCAGTTGGGCAGCAGGTGGCCGACGATCGCGTGGCCGAGCTCGTGGTAGGCGGTGATCAGCCGCTCCTTCTCGCTCATCACCCGGGTCTTCTTCTCGGGCCCGGCGATCACCCGCATGATCCCCTCCTCGAGCTCGTGCATGGAGATCTCGCGGCGGCCCTGGCGGGCGGTCAGCAGCGCCGACTCGTTGATCAGGTTGGCGAGGTCGGCGCCGGTGAAGCCGGGGGTCTGGCCGGCCAGCGCGTCGAGGTCGATCTGCTTGGCCAGCGGCTTGCCGCGGGTGTGGACTTCGAGGATCTTCTTGCGGCCCTTGCGGTCGGGGCGGTCGACGACGACCTGACGGTCGAAGCGACCCGGCCGCAGCAGCGCCGGGTCGAGGATGTCGGGCCGGTTGGTGGCGGCGATCAAGATGATGTTGTCTTTCATCTCGAAGCCGTCCATCTCGACCAACAGCTGGTTGAGGGTCTGCTCGCGCTCGTCGTGACCACCGCCCATGCCGGCCCCGCGGTGGCGGCCGACGGCGTCGATCTCGTCCATGAAGATGATGCAGGGCGAGTTCTGCTTGGCCTGCTCGAAGAGGTCGCGGACGCGGCTGGCGCCGACGCCGACGAACATCTCGACGAAGTCCGAGCCGGAGATCGAGAAGAAGGGGACGCCGGCCTCGCCGGCCACCGCGCGGGCGAGCAGCGTCTTACCGGTGCCGGGTGGGCCGTAGAGCAGCACGCCCTTGGGGATGCGGGCGCCGAGCGACTGGAATTTCTTCGGGTTCTCGAGGAACTCCTTGATCTCGTGCAGCTCCTGTACCGCCTCGTCGACCCCGGCCACGTCGCGGAAGGTGATTTTCGGCGCGTCGACCGACATCCGCTTCGCTTTCGATTTGCCGAAGTTCATCACCCGCGAGCCGCCGCCCTGCATCTGGTTCATCAGGAAGATCCAGAAGCCGAAGAAGAGGACGAAGGGAAGGATGTAGGTGAGCAGCGAGAGCAGGCTGGAGCCGCCGGTGCCCTTGACGTCGGTCTTCACTTCGTTCTGCTCGAGCAGGTTGAGCAGGCTCTGCTCGGTGTTCGCCGGGTAGCCGGTCGAGAAGCTTTCGCCGCTTTCCCCGTTCTGTTCCTTCTCCTTGACGTCGAGCGTGTTGTCCTTGGTGTTGATCGTCACCTCTTCGATCTTGCCGCTGGCGATCAGACCGGTTTTCGGGGCGACGAGCTGCGTGTAGGACGGCGGTTCGTTCTCCTCGCCAGGACTGATCACCCGCTGGGCGACGAAGGCGAGGATCACCACCAGCAGGATCGGAAAGGCTGCGCTTTTGAAGAAACGCCTCACAGGGAAAATTCAGCGTACCAGGGCGGTTTCAGCCCATAGTGCCTACGCCTCCAACGCAGCGACGTAGTCGAGGTTGCGGTGGTGCTGCCGCCCGTCGTCGAGCCCGTACCCGATCGCGAAGCGGTTGGGGATCTCGAAGCCGACGTAGCGCGGCACCAGGTCGACCCGCAGGCGGTCGGGCTTGATCAGCAGCGAGCAGGCCTCGAGCGAGGCCGGCCGGCGCGCCTCGAGGTTGCGCATCAGGTATTGCAGGGTGAGGCCGGAGTCGATGATGTCCTCGACGATCAGCACGTCGCGGCCCTCGATCGGCGCGTCGAGGTCCTTGAGGATGCGGACGACGCCGGAGGAGTCGGTCTGCGAGCCATAGCTGGAGACCGCCATGAAGTCGATCTCGCAGGGGACGGTGAGCTGGCGCATCAGGTCGGCGAGGAAGATCACCGCTCCCTTGAGGACGCCGACCATGAACAGGTCGCGGCCCTCGTACTCCTCGCTGATCTGCCGCCCGAGCTCGCCTACGCGCCGCCGCAGGTCCTCGCCAGAGACCAGTGTCTCGCCGATCGACGACTCGCTCACGCGCGGCAGTCTTCCACCGATGGGCCTTGAACGCGTCCATAGCCGACGTTTCGGGCCCGTCGGCGGGAGTTTCAGCGCTCGGCGCGGAGAACGCCGGCTTCGGCGATCGCGCGGACGCCGCCGCCGAGGTCGAGCATCGCGGTGCCGGTGCGGCGCAGGGCGGCGACCTCCTCGGCGTGGTTGGCGGCGCCGGCGACGGGGCGGCCGGCGGCGCGGTCGGCGAGCTGCTGGACGACGAGGCGGCGCAGGGCGGGCGGCAGCTCGGCGAGGCGGTCGAGCTCGATCGTGCTGCGCGCGGCGCCGTTGCCGCCGCCGAGCTCGGCGGCGACCAGCTCGTCGAGGACCTCCGCCTCGTCGCGCAGCAGCGCCGCCGTGCGCAGCACGTTGCGCGCCGCCGCCGGGTGGACCTCGGCCAGCGCCCGCGCCAGCCCGTGGCGGACGCGGTTGCGCGCGTATGAGGACTCGTCGTTGCTGGGGTCGTCGCGCCACTCCAGCCCGCGCTCCTCGCAGTAGGCGGTCGTCTGCTCGCGGGTGAAGGGGAGCAGCGGCCGCACCAGCATCCCGTCACGCGGCTTCATCCCGAGCAGGGCGCGGCGGCTGGGCGAGGAGGCCAGCCGGTAGAGGATCGTCTCGACCTGGTCGTCGGCGGTGTGGCCGGTCGCGATCAGGCCCTCCTCGGGCAGGGCGAGACGCGCCGCCGCCGCGTAGCGGCTGTCGCGCGCCCAGGCCTGCAGGTTGCCGGGGCCCTCGGGGCGCCGCGGCCGCTCGACCTCGAGCCGCACCCCGAGCCGCTCGCAGAGCGCCGCGCAGTGCGCCTCGTCGGCGTCGGAGTCGTCGCGCAGCCCGTAGTTGACATGCAGCGCCGTCACCTCCCCGGCGCCGCGCAGGCGCACGGCGAGGTCGAGCAGGCAGACCGAGTCCCTCCCCCCGGAGAGCATCGCGACGAGCGGCGTCCCGGCCGGCAGCATGCCGCCCTCGCGCACCACCTCGAGCATCGCCTCGCTCTCCACCCCCTAAGTGTCGCCGACGGGCTAGCTAGGGCGACTCGGGACGGACGATGAAGAGCGGCGTCGGCGTCGGGAAGCCCTTGAGCCCGACCTCGCCGATCGCCTCGCAGGCCAGGGGCCGGTCGCGCAGCGACTCGGCGACCCGGTCGGTGACCAGGACCTCGCCCGCCTGGGCGCGTTCGACCACCCGGTGGACGAGGTTGACGTGGGTGCCGAAGTAGTCGCCGTCGCGGTAGACGGCGTTGGCGTAGTGGATCCCGACCCGCGGCCGCGGCCGCTCGGGGAAGCGCTCGAGCAGGCCCAGCGCCCACTCGGTCAGCGCCCCGGGCTCGGGTGAGACGACCATCACCTCGTCGCCGATCGTCTTCACGATCGTCGACTCGGCGGGCAGCGTCGCCTCGACCGTTTCGACGAAGTTCTCGACCAGGTCGAGCGCCTCGAGGTCGCCCTCCTCCTCGGTGTAGCGGGTGAAGCCGGTGAGGTCGATGAAGCAGAGGGCGACCGGGACCTGGCCGAGGTGGGGCGCGCCGCCGTCGAGGTCGACCTCCATGTGGCCGACCACGTCCTGTTCGGTGAAGTAGCGCAGGTAGCGGGTGTGCAGGTACTCGGTCATCGGCGCCGCCAGCGGCAGGATGTCGGCGGCGAGGCTGCCCATCTGCTCGGCGATCTCGAGCTCGGGCATGTTGTCGCGCATCATCGGTTCGTGCACGTAGAGATGGAAGAGGCGCACCTCGGCGTCGGCGATCCGCCGCAACGACTGGACGTAGACGCGGACCAGTTGCAGGAAGGCGACCAGCGGGAAGCCGGCCTCGAGCACGTCGGAGCAGTGGCGCAGCGCCCGCACGTCCTCGCGGCTGAGGATGCGCTCGCGCCCGAGCGGGGTGCCGAGGATGACCAGGATGCGCTCGATCAGCTCCGGTTCGAGGCCGGTCCCGCGCGCCGCCTCCTCGATCGTCACCTGTTCCTCGGAGGGCGGGAAGAGCTCTTCGACGAAGCCGAAGGCGAGCCGCCCCTCGCGCCCGGCCTGCTTGAGCTCCTCGAGCGAGTGGCCGCGCTCGCGCATCCGCGCCACCACGCGCGCCTGCGCCGCGGCCGCCACGGTCCAACGCCCGCGCCGGACCGGCAGCACCTCCATCCGCGCCCACCGCTTCAGCGTCGCCGCCGAGACCCCGGAGCGCCGTGCAGCCTCAGCGAGTGAGATCCGTTCGTCAGCCATAAGCCCGCGAGGCTAGCCCGCGTGCCCGACAAAGAAGTGGAACCCCCGCCGGGTCAGGCCAGCGGGGGTTCCACAGAACCGATCAGGCGGGAATCTCCTCCTCGGAGTGCGCCTGCAGAACCGGCTCCCCGCCCTCGCCGGTGCGGATGCGAATCGCCTCCTCCACCGGCAGGACGAAGATCTTGCCGTCGCCGACCTCACCCGTGCGGGCGTGCTTGAGGATCGTCTCGACGACCAGCGGCTTGTCTTTGTCCTCCACCACGACCTCGAGCTTGAGCTTGGGCCGGACGTTGACGGTGAGCGTCGAGCCGCGGTAGCGCTCGACGATCCCCTTCTGCCGGCCCGAGCCCTTGGCCTCGATGATCGACAGGGACGGGAACCCCTTGTCGAGCAGCTCGGCCCTGATCGGCTCGAACGCCTCGTGGCGGATGAACGCCTCTATCTTCTTCATGCGCTCAACCCTCCTAGTGCGACGACTCGGTCGCGGTCATCTGGGCGGGCGCAGGCGCTGGTATCGCGGTTCCGCCCCCCATCGTGCTGGGCAAGCCGGTCGAGTACTCCGGCTGCGGGATGAACTGCTCCGGGTAGCCGTACATGCCGTGGGAGCTGATGTCCAAGCCCGCTTCCTCCTCCTCGTCGGAGACCCGCAACCCGATCGTCGACTTGATCAAGCCGAAGGTAGCGAACGAGATCGCGAAGACGACGATGAAGGTGAAGGCCACCGCCAGGCCCTGGACGGCGAGCTGGCCGATCGTGGCGCTGAAGCTGACATCGTCGAACAGCGAGTACCAGACGCCCGGCGCCGCACCTTCGACGATCAGCCGCGGTGAGGCGAAGATGCCGACCGCGAGCGTCCCCCAGATGCCGGCCAGGCCGTGCGCCGAGAGGGCGCCGACCGGGTCGTCGAGGTACTTCTCGATCGCCAGCACCGCGACCACCACCAGGCAGCCGGCGACGAAGCCGATGATCGGCGCCGCCCAGTACTCGACGAAGCCGGCCGGGGCGGTGATCCCGACCAGGCCCGCGATCGCGCCGTTGCCGGCCATGCCGACGTCGAGCGAGCGGCTTTTCAGGAACACCATCAACGAGGCGCCGATAACACCGGCGGCCGCGGCGAGCTGGGTGTTCAGCATCACCTCACCGAAGAACGAGCCGCCGGTTTCGAAGGTCGAGCCCCCGTTGAAGCCGAACCACCCGATCCAGAGGATGATCACGCCGAGGCCGACCAGCGGCATCGAGTGCCCCGGGATCGCCCGCGGCTTGCCGTCCGCGCCGTACTTGCCCTTGCGGGCGCCGAGCAGGATCAGCGCCGCGAGGGCGCCGACGGCGCCGGTCAGGTGGACGACCGAGGAGCCGGCGAAGTCCATCACCGGCTTGCCGCCGATGTCGGAGAGCAGGCCGCCGCCCCAGACCGCGTGCGCGACCAGCGGGTAGACCACGGCGCCGAAGACGATCGCGTAGATCACGTAGGCGCCGAACTTGATCCGCTCCAGGGTCGTGCCCCAGACGATCGCCAGCGAGACCGCGCAGAAGGCCATCCCGAAGAGCATCAGCATCGTGTCCGAGGCAGCCACGCTGAACGCTTCCTCGCCCTGCCCGACCACCTGGTCGAAGTGGAAGAAGAAGCCGCTGGTGCCGAAGAAGTCGTTGCCGCCGCCTTCGGCGACGCCGTACCCGATCGCCCACCAGGCGACGGTCACGAGCGCCAGGTTGACGAAGATCTTCGCCACCCCGGTGCCGGCGTTCTTCTGTCGTGAGAAGCCGATCTCGAGGAACATGAACCCGGCCTGCATCAGGAAGACCAGGACGGTCGCGACGGCGACCCAGACCATGTCCAGCTCGATCGTCTTGTCGGCGATCGTCGTTTCGACGGCGGGCAGCGCCGCGAGCGCGGTCCCCGGCAAGACCAGGGACGCGAGCGCCGCAAGCGCCACGCCGAGACCAATCCTCTTACTCATCTCCGAACGTCCTCCTAGCCCGCCGAGCGCACGGCAGCGGCGGTCGCGGTTGTGGTTTCGTGATCGCGTTCCAAGGTATGGACGCCCTCCAGGGCTGTGTTTGGACCGCTGGAGCAAATCTGGGCAGCGGGTTTCTCACGAGTGGCGACGCCCCACGGGGGGACCTGCCTGAGCCTCACTTAAACCGACCTCTGCACTCGGATTTCGTTAGGGTTGCCGAATACCAACCGGCGAAGGAGGCACGAGTTGAAAAAGAGGCACTTCGGGATCGCGCTGGTGAGCACGGCGCTGGCGGCGGCGCTGGTCACCGGTTGCGGCGGCAGCGACGACGGCGAGACGACCGCGGCCGCCGATACCGCCCAGCTGGCGGGCGTCAAGGAGTACCTGACCAACCACTCGGCTGAACTGGTCGAGCAGGTCGAAGCCCTGCAGGCGAACGCCGACGAGTACTACGCCCTGGCCGAGTCGGTCGGCTTCGACTACGACCGCCTGCTCGCCGAGCACGGTGAGCAGGTCGAGCGGATCCTGACCGAGTCCAAGGCGACCTTCGTCGAGGCCAACCCGGCGTACGAGGAGATGGAGGGCATCGTCGCCGGCGTCCCCCGCCTCGCCCAGTACGACGTCGACATCGACGCCGGCTCGGACGCCTCGACGCCAGAAGACGCCGTCTCCTTCACCCTCACCACCCCATCGGGCAAGCAGCTGAAGCAGCCGGGCAACCTCTTCTTCCTGACCGAGACCGCGCTCTACGGGACCAACCCCGAGCTGGCAGCGCAGGGCACCGAGCCGGACATCGACGGCGACGGGGTGGTCGAGTTCGGCGAGGGGCTGCCCGACGCCGACATATACAAGGCGACCGCCGACGAGTTCCTCGCCCAGGCGGAAAGCCTCGACGAGGACGCGGCCGAGTTCGAGCCGACCGCCTCCGACGCGCTGACCTCGATCGTCGTCATGACCCCGACGATGAGCGAGTACTTCGAGGCCTGGAAGAACTCGCGCTTCATCGCCGGCGAGGACGCCGAGGAACTCGGCTTCGTCGCCACCTCGCGGCTCTCCGACATCGCCGACATCCTCGGCGGCATCCTCTTCACCTACGACGGGATCGAACCGGCGATCGCCGCCGAGAATCCGCAGCAGGCGAAGCAGACGCGCCAGGAGCTGCGCAGCCTGGTCGAGTTCGCCGCCGACCTGCGCGACCGGGAGGCGGGCGGCGAGCGGTTCAGCGCCAAGCAGGCCGACGCGCTCGGCGCCCAGGCCCAGGCGCAGGCCGAGGCGATCGCCGGCCAGGTCACCCAGGCGGCCAAGCAGCTCGAAGTGGAGCTGCAGGAAGGCTGAGAAGAGCCAGTGCATAGAGCTGCCGCAATCCTGGTCGTCGCCCTCGCGGCGGCCCTGCTCGCGGCGGCCCCCGCCGGCGCCGAGCCACCCTGGCGGGCGGCGGACGCGATCCGCGCCGACCTCTTCGAGGCCCAGACGCAGCTGCTCTTCGGCGAACGGCCGGGGCGCGCCGTCGCCGCCGCCGAGGCCCGCCTCGCCGGGCCGCTGCGGCGCGGCCTCGCCGCCGACGCCCCGGCCGAGCTGGCGCGGGTCGAGTCCTCGCTGCGGGCCGGCCGCGCCGCCGCCGCCCGCCGCGACGAAGCCGGCCTGGCGGCGGCGCGGGGCCTGGCCCTCGCCACCCTGCGGCGCGGCGCCTTCGCCGTCGCGGTCGCCGCCGCGCGGCGGGGTGAAGCCGCGACCGCGCGGGCCTGGCTGCAGATCCGCGAGTTCCGCCAGGCGACTCGCTTCACCCGCCCCGGGGTCGACGCGACCGCGGCGCTGCAGGGGCTGGCCGACGGGGAGCTGGCGCCGGACGAGGCCGTGGTCGCGATCGAGAAGGACCTGTTCGACGCCTTCCAGGCGCGGCTGCTGAGCAACCTCGACGAAGCGGCGCAGGCGGCCGAGCGCGGCTTCGACGGCCGCTTCGCCGAGACGACGGCGATCGTCGCCGGCTACTGGCTGGCACTCGCCCCCGAGTACGCCGAGCAGCGTGGCGCCGCGGCGCGGCGCGCGAGCAGCCGCGACTTCGCCCGCCTCGCCGCCGCCGGCGCTCGCTCCGACCGCGCCGCCTTCGCCGCCGCCCGCCGCCGGGTCGAGGCCGACCTCGAGGGCTTCGTCGCCGCGCCGCTGACCCCGGAGGAGGAGGTCAACCGGGCGAGCCAGCTGACCCGCTTCCTCGATCTGGTGCCGAAGGAGTTCGACAAGGGGACCGCCGACGGGCGGGTGACGATCCCCTTCGAGATCCAGGAGGCGGTCGCCTTCATGGACGGGGTCGAAACCGCCTTCGCCGACCTCGAGCCGACCCTGCTCGACCGCGACCCGCGGGCGGTAACCGAGATCAAGGCCGCCTTCGCCACCCTGCGCGAGGACGTCGACGCGGCCCAGCAGGGCGGTGCGGTCGCCGCGCAGGACGAGCTCGACGCGGCCCGCGACGGCGCCACCGAGACCTTCGAGGCGATCGCCCCCCAGGAGTGGACCGAGCCGAGCGACGAAGCCGACTACGAACTGGTCGCGATCTCCCTCGACCAGATGGAAGCGGCGGCCGGCGCCGGCCAGCACTCGGGGGCCGAGCAGGCGCGGCTCGCCGCCTACGGCTTCTTCGAGTTCGGCCCCGAGCTGAAGCTGCGCGCCTTCGACCCGCAGCTGGCGCTGAGGATCGAGGGACTGATCTGGTACGGCGCCGACGGCTGGCCCGGCCTCGCCGAGCTGGTCGCGCGCAAGGCGCCGGTCGGCGAGATCCGCGAGACCCGCCTGGTGCTCGACGAAGAGCTCGCCGACGCCCGCGCCCTGACCGGCGACGGCGCCAGCGCGACGACGGCGATCGTCAACTCGGCCCTGATCGTCTTCCGCGAGGGCCTCGAGGCGATCCTGATCCTGGCCGCGATCACCGCCAGCATGATCGGCCCGCGGGCGCCGCTGCGGCGGCCGGTCTACCGCGGCGCCCTGCTCGCCCTGCCGGCCAGCGTGGTGATGTTCGGGCTGGCGCTGCTGCTGCTCGACTCCCTCTCCCAGTACGGAGAGAAGCTCGAGGCGGTGGTCGGCGTCGTCGCGATCGGCGTCCTGCTGCTCGTCCTCAACTGGTTCTTCCACCGCGTCTACTGGACCGAGTGGATCAAGGGGCACCGCGAGCGCGGCAAGGCGCTGACCGGGGCGGCGCTCGCCGCCGGGGCCGGCGCCGCGACGGTGGCCGGCCTCTACACGCTGGGCTTCACCAGCGTCTTCCGCGAGGGCTTCGAGACGGTCCTCTTCCTGCAGGCCCTGCAGCTCAGCTCCGGCACCGGCGTCGTCCTCGCCGGCGTCTCGCTCGGCCTCGCGATCACCGCCGTGGTCGGCGCGCTCACCTTCGCGCTCGAGCGCAAGCTCCCCTACAAGCGGATGCTTGTCGTCACCGGGGTCCTGATCGCCCTCGTCCTCGTCGTCATGGTCGGCAACACGGCGCGCACGATGCAGGGGGTCGGCTGGCTGCCGATCCACCCGATCGAGGTCGAACTGCCGCTCTGGTTGGGAACCTGGTTCGGCGTCTACCCGACGGTCGAGACGCTCGTCGCCCAGCTGCTCGCCCTCGGCTTCGTCGTCGGCAGCTACTTCGCCGCCGAGTGGGTGCGCAAGCGCGAGGTGCGGCGGGCGGTGCGCGATGCCCAGGTCGGCGCCGCCGGGGCGCCCGGCGTAGGCTCCGCCGGCAATGCCGTCCCGGCTCCGACCCACGGCCTCCCTCGCCGCTGACGCGATCCTGGTCGGTGACCCCGGCCGCGCCCTGATGCTCGCCCAGGAGCTGCTCGAGCAGCCGAGGATGAGCAACCACGCGCGCGGGCTGTGGGGCTACTCGGGGCGCACCGAGGCGGGTGCCGGGCTGACCATCCAGGCGACCGGGATGGGCGGGCCCAGCGCCGCGATCGTCCTTGCCGACCTGGCCAAGCTCGGCGTCGGCCGCGCGGTGCGGGTCGGCACCTGCACGGCGCTCGGCGAACGCGCCGAGCCCGGGGCGCTGCTGCTCGTCACCGAGGCGGTGGCCGGCGGTGGCAGCGCGGCGGCCTTCGGCCTGGCGGCGGGGGAGTCGGCGCGGCCGGGAGAGGATCTGGTGAAGGGGCTGGCGGCGCGACTCGGCGAGGCGGCGCAGGCGGCGACGGTGGCGAGCCTCGACGTGCCGCCCGGCGCGGAGCAGGCGCCGGGAGAGGCGCTGGCCGCCGACATGCAGACGGTCGCCGTGCTCGCCCGCGGCCGCCAGCTGGGGGTCGAGACGGCGGCGCTGCTGATCGTCTCCGAGGCCGGCGGCGAGCGACTCGACGACGAGGCTGTCGAGGCCGCCGCCAAACGGGCCGGAAACGCCGCCGCGGCCGTACTCTCAACCTAAAGTCTAGGGTTAGGGTTAGGCTCAGGAAGCGGTCTCGGCGTCCTCGCGGCGACGCTCGGCCGCGATCTGCCGTCGCAGGCCGCCGAGCTCACGCGAGACCCGGTCGAACTCGTCCTCGACCTCTTCGAGTCGCTGCGAAAGCGAGCGCACCCGGCGCTCGAGCCGCTCGACGTCGCCTGCCGAGGGCAGGTTGAGGGCCGACATCGCGGCCTGCTGCGCCTCCAGCGCCTTCTCGCGAGCGCCGAAAGCGGCCGATACCGCGTTCTCCAGCACATTGCTGTCGAGCAGCGCTTGGGCGAACTCGGTGATCGCCTGCTCGCTGCGCGCCCGCAACCCGTCCTGATCCTCTTGCCTACCCGCCTGCTCATCAATCATGGGCACACCATAGAACAGGTTCTTAACCACCGTATCCGGATCGAGTGAGATCCTCCTCGCCGATGCGGCGTGGGCAGATCGTTGATTAAGGACATGTTGGGGGGCCGCGGAGCGCGTTGCACGCCTCCGATCGAGTCAGTAGCTTGGACGTGCTCGTTCTACGGGGAGAGCAAGGGCCCGGGCCTCAGGCCCCGTGGCTGCAGGGATCGAGGCGCCGTCGCATGAGACACAAGCTTGCACTGATCATCGCCCTGGCCGGTTTCGCGGTCATCACCGCTCTTGGTGTCGGCATGGCCGGCGCCGATCCTTCGGCCGGGCTCGGCGAGAACCGCGCCGCCGACGCCATCACCACCGCTCCCGCCCTCCCCGTCCCCGACGCTCCCGCCTGCGCCAACCAGGCTGACGACGACGGCGACGAACTGGTTGACCTCGCCGACCCCGACTGCGAATCGGCCAGCGACGAGACCGAGGAACCCCAGCCCACTTCCGAATCGGCGCCCGCCCCGGCGAGTGGCCCCGAGCCGGCCGGCCCCGCCGAGCCCCAGACCGGTGCCGGCCTCGACGCCGCCGACGCCCCCGAAGCAGGCGTCGAGCGCAACGAGACGATCGAGAGCCCGGGCACGACCAGCGCCGGCGCGGTGACCGCCCCGGCCGCCACGGGCGGCGACCAGCCCCCGGTCGACAACCAGAGCGGCGGCTCCCAGTACAACGACGGCGGCTCGCCGACGACGACCAACTCGACGATGACCTTCGCGCCCTTCGGCCCGACCCCGATCGGCGTCCCCAATTTCGTCATCGACTCCTTCGAGATCCCGCCCTTCCTGCTGCCGATCTACCAGGCCTGCGGCACCGAGTACGGGATCCCCTGGCAGATCCTCGCCTCGATCAACAAGATCGAGACCGCCTTCGGCACCAACCTCAACGTCTCCAGCGCCGGCGCGATGGGATGGATGCAGTTCATCCCCTCCAGCTGGGACTCCTACGGGGTCGACGCCAACGGCGATGGCCGCGAGGACCCCTATAACCCGGTCGACGCGATCTGCGCCGCGGCCAACTACCTGAAGGCGGCGGGCGCCCACGAGGACCTCTACGACGCGATCTTCGCCTACAACCACGCCGACTGGTACGTGCAGGAGGTGCTCCTCTACGCACGCGCCTACGGCAAGCTGCCCGCCGACCTGGTCGGCTCGCTGACCGGCCTGACCGAGGGGGCGCACTTCCCGATCGCCGCCGACGCGCGCTATGCCGACGACATCTCGACCCGGGCGGCGCTGAGCCGGGCGACGCCGCGGCAGCGCGAGGCCTACGGCAACGCCGCCGAGGTGATCGCCTCCTCGCCGACCCGGCGCGGGATCAACATCTTCGCCGCCGAGGGCTCCCCGGTGGTCGCCGTCAACGACGGCGTCATCGTCAAGCTCGGCAACTCGGAGAAGCTCGGCCGCTACGTGGTCCTGCGCGACGCCTACGGCAACCGCTTCACCTACGCCAAGCTCGGTGAGCTCGTCCGCGACCATCGCCTCGTGGTGATGCCGACCGGCAAGGAGAAGCGGGTCCCGGTCGACAGCCAGAACATCCGCCCGCGGTTGCACGCCCTGCCGGAGCGGGTCGAGGGCGACGCGCACGCCACCGCCGCGGTCGACACCGCCGCCGCCAAGGGCGCTGACGGAACCCTAAGGGTCGGGTCGAAGGTTATAGCTGGGACCGTCTTGGCTCGGGTCGGCGCCGGCGCCGATGACGTCGACGCGCACATCAACTTCACGATCCGGCCGGCCGGCAAAGGCGCGCCGCGGATCGACCCGAAGCCGATTCTCGACGGCTGGAAGCTGCTCGAGGCGACCGCGATCTACCGCGCCAAGGGCAAGAGCCCCTTCGCCGTCGAGCTCGGCGACGCCGGCGTCCTGCTGCTCTCCAAGGAGGCCCTGCAGCGCCGGGTCCTCGCCGACCAGAAGCTCGAGTTCTCCGAGTGCGACCGGGTCGAAATCCGCGGCGGGCAGATCGACCGCCGCCTGCTGGCGACCGCCGCCTACCTCTCCGAGCAGGGCTTCCGGCTGACGGTCACCTCGATGCTCTGCGGCCGCCACGGCAGCATCACCACCAGCGGCAACGTCTCCAACCACTCCTACGGCAACGCGATCGACATCGCCGCGATCAACGGCATCCCGGTGCTCGGAAACCAGGGCCCCGGCAGCATCACCGAATCGCTGCTGCGCTCGGTCATGCGCCTGCAGGGGACGCTGGTGCCCGACGAGCTGATCTCGCTGCAGGAACTGGGCGGGCCGAGCTTCGCGATGGGCGACCACGCCGACCACGTCCACATCGGCTGGAGCCCGGTGGGCGGCCCCGGTGAGGCGCAGTTCGTGCAGCTGCTCAAACCCGACCAGTGGATGCGGCTGACCGACCGGCTCGAGCAGATCGACAACCCGCGGGTGCCGACCGAGCCGTCGCGGTTCTCGCGGCCCTCGAAGCCGCAGAAGTCACAGCAGCCCTGAGCCGCTTCTTCGGATTCGCGCAGTTCGACTTCGCCGGCAAGCTCGGCCTGCCCGACGGCCGCTACCTGGCGCGCGATGGGGCGCCGCCGCCCGAGGGCGGTGAGGACCCGACGCAGCGGGTCCTGGTGATCGAGACGATCGGCGCCGCCCCGGCCCCGAGCCGCCGTCGCCGCCGCTCGCGAGCCGGGGAGACCGGTGAGCCCGCCCCTCTGCCCCTCACCCGGGTGACGGCCGTGCGAGCGCAGCAGCCCTTCGCGTCGTCTGAGGAGGCGAGCCGCTGGCTCGCCGAGGTGGCCGAGGCCGAGGAGGCGGTCGAGGCCCTGCTAAGCGAAGGCATCGGCCTCTTGAACCGCGCCCTGCACGCGCTCGCCGTCGCCAGCTGCGACCCCTTCGTCGCCGAGCAGGACGCCGAGCGCGCCGTCGCCGTGCGGATCGGCTGCGGCAGCGGCGACGAGGTCGCCGACAGCCGCTTCACCGAGGCGCGCCACGTCGACGTCCAGGCCGGCAGCTCACGGCGGCGGCGAGAGGACGACCTGCGCCCCCAGGAGCACCTCGCCGCCGTGCTCGGCGGCCGCGAACGGATCGACGCCTGCGAGCCCATGCTGCTGCGCGCCCGTGCCGACCTCGACGCCGGGCGCCTCCGCGAGGCGGCACTGCAGCTGCGGGTCGGGATCGAGGCGCTCCTGGTCGAGCTGGTCGGCGCCCTCGCCGACTCCGGGCACGAGGAAGACATGGCCGAGCTGCAGGCCCGCCGCGGCGAGGCCGGCGAGGCGGCCAACGCCGCCCTGCGCGGTGAGCTCGACCCCGAGCGCCAGCGCCAGGTCACCGAGCTGATCGCGATCAGCGAGCGGGTACTGCGCCGCCGCCGGGTACTGCGCGGCTAACTCCTCCCGCGTTTTCCCTGAAATCGAGGGAAACCGCGTGAGGTTAGAGGACGAGGTGACGGGCGACGACGTCGTCGAGCAGTGACTCGGCGATGTGGTGCGCTTCCTCCAGGGCGATGCCCTCCAAGGAAGGTATGCCGATCACGGTGAGGCCGGCGGCGCGGGCGGCGGCGACCCCCGTCGGCGAGTCCTCGAGGGCGACGACCTGGGGGCTTGGCTCGACGCCGAGCCGGCGGCAGGCCTCCAGATAGGGCTCGGGCGAGGGCTTCGGCGCCGAGACTTCGTGGGCGCTGAGGACGACGTCGAAGCGGTCCTCGAAGCCGACTATCTCCAGCGAGCGGCGCACGAAGGCGAGCGGCGAGTTGGAGACGAGCCCGATCGGCGTGCCCCGCTCTTTCAGCGAGTGCAGCAGCTCGCGGGCGCCGACCATCGCCTCGACCCCATGCTCGAGCTCGGCGACGACCAGCTCGTTGAGCTCCTCGATCAGGGCGACGGCGCGGCCGGGCTCGCCGAGCCGGCGCTCCAGCACCTTGCCGGCGACGGCCGCCGAGGTGCCGACCAGCTCGTGCTTGTCGGCGGCGCTGAACTCGAGTCCGCGGCGCTCGAAGAGGTCGTGCTCGGCCCGCGTCCAGACCGACTCGGTGTCGAGCAGCAGCCCGTCGTTGTCGAAGACGACCGCCTCCGGCAAGGCCAGCGCCCCGTTGCCCATCGCGGCCATCAGGCGAGCGCCGCCAGCAGCGCGCCCAGCTCCTCGTCGACCTCGCCCTCCAGCTTCAGCACGGCGGCCTCGTCGTAGGGCGTCGGGCCCTTGGTGACGATCGCCAGCTGGCCGCCGCAGGCGAGCGTCACTTCCGGCAGGCCCGCGACTGGGTGGACGATCAGCGAGCTGCCGATGCAGAGCATCAGGTCAGCCGCCGCGGCCAGCTCCTGCGCCTGGCGCATCGCCGCCTCGGGCAGCATCTCGCCGAAGAGGACGACGTCGGGTTTGACCGCGTCGCCGCAGGCCGAGCAAGCGGCGATACCGTCGCCGTCGAAGAGGGCGTCGACCTCGGCCAGCCCGTATGAGGTCGCGCAGCCGCGGCAGGTCGAGGTCTCGATCGTGCCGTGCACCTCGACCAGGTTGCGCGAGCCGGCGGCGCGGTGGAGGCGGTCGATGTTCTGCGTGATCACGCCCTCCAGCTGGCCACGCCGCTCGAGCGCGGCCAGCGCCTCGTGGGCGCCGTTGGGGCGTTTGTCGCCGAGCGAGTGGAAGCGCGGCCGGTAGTAGGACCAGAAGCGGGCCGGGTCGCTTTCGAAGACGTCGATGTGGGCGACTTCCATCGGGTCGACGTTCTCCCACAGCCCGGTCTCCGGAGTGCGGAAGTCGGGGATCCCGGAGGGAACCGAGACCCCCGCCCCGGTCAGCGCCACCGTGCGGCCCGAGTCGCGGACCAGGTCCGCGAGCTTCAGGCTGCCGGCCGGTAGGTCCCGAACGCCCAAAGGGTGCCCTCCGGGTCGCGCACGGTGAAGTCGCGCGAGCCGTAGTCGGTGTCGGTCAGCTCGAGGGCGACGTCGGCGCCGGCCTCGCGGACCTTCTCGTAGAGCGAGTCGACCTCGTCGACCGCGACGTAGACGAGTGAGCCGCCGGGCGCGATCGCGTTGAAGGGCTCGCGGCCGACGCCGGCGCTGCTCAGCATCAGCACGGTCGAGTCGAGCGCGACCTCGGCGTGGACGACGTTGCCGTCGTCGTCGTGGTGCACTTCACGCCGCTCGAAGCCGAGCGTGCGCTCGAGCCACTCGATCGCCACGTCAGCGTCGGCGTACATCAGGTTCGGGTAGAACGTGGGTGGGGTCATCGTGTCTCCTTTCGCCCGTTCCCTACCCGCTCAGCGGCCGCTCCACTTCGCCGTGCGCTTGCCGAGGAAGGCGGCGATGCCCTCCTTGGCGTCCTCGCTGCCGAAGACGGCCCCGAAGGCCTCCTTCTCAGCCCGGATGCCCTCGTCGAGCTCGCCCTTGTGCGAGGCGCGCTTGATCTGCTCGCGGGCGATCGGTGCCTGGGCAGCCAGCTTGCGCCCCCACATCAGCGCCGTCTCGAACAGCTCGTGGTCGGGGATGACCCGGTTGGCGAGGCCGCTGTCGACCGCCTCGCCGGCGAGGATCGCGTCGCCGACGAGGTTCATCTCCAGCGCCTTGCCGGGGCCGACCAGGCGCGGCAGGCGCTGGGTGCCGCCGAAGCCGGGGATGATCCCGAGCTTGATCTCGGGCTGACCGAAGACGGCCGCCTCGGCGGCGATCCGCACGTCGCAGGCCATCGCCAGCTCGCAGCCGCCACCGAAGGCGAGCGCGTTGACCGCGGCGATCGTCGCGACGCTGTCGGAGCCGAGGTCGCGGAACAGGGCGTGGGCCGAGTGCAGCAGCTCCTCCCCGCCACCCGCGTCCATCGTGGTGAAGGCCTTGATGTCGGCGCCGGCCGAGAAGACGAGCGGGATCGTCGAGGCGATCACCATCGCCTCCACCCCGTCGGCCGCCTTGACCCGCCCCCAGACCGTGCCCAGGTCGCGGATCACGTCGGGTGAGATCGCGTTCATCGGCGCGTTGGCGAGCCAGGCGATCGCGACCTCGCCGCGGGTCTCCAGCTTCACCGTCTCCGCCTGCTCGCCCTCGTCGGGCCGCGGGTAGGGGTAGAAGCCCTGACCCGCCTCGGCCCCAAGCCTGCCCTGGGCCACCAGGCGCCTCAGCAGCCGCGGCGGCGCGAAGCGCTCACCGTTCTGCTCCGCGAGCCGCTCGAGCGAGGCGAGTGCCGTGTCGAGCCCCGCCAGGTCGGCCTTCCAGAAGGGTGGGAAGTCGCCCTTGCGCGGGTTGCGGCCAGCACCAGCGATCATCGCGACGTCGACGTCGCGCACCGAGCAGAGACCCTCCTCGACCAGCAGGCAGGCCTCGACCAACGCTCGGCCGTCGGCGGCGTCGCCCTCCTCCCCGTCGCTGGCCGCCAGCACGCGGTTGACGACGAACCCGGGCGCGTCGCCGCAGACGATCGCCTGTTTGCGGATCGCCTGGGCGAAGTTGTAGGCGGCGGTGGCGGTCTCCTCGGAGGTGTGCTCGCCGGCGACCACCTCGACCAAGGGCGTCCCGACCGGGCAGTGGAAGCCGACCACCTTGTCGGGCCGCAGCGTCGCTTCGGCGAGCTCGGTGATCGAGAGCGAGGAGGTACTGGAAGCGAGGATCGCATGCCCGGGCGTGGCGGCGTCGAGCTCGGCGAAGAGCTCCAGCGTGGGCTCGATCTGCTCCGCTGCCGCCTCGACCACGAGATCGACGTCGCCGAGCTGGTCGAAGCCCGTCGTTCCGTCGATGACTACGACAGGGATCTCGGCGGCGGCGATCGCCTGCGCGATCTCGCCCCCCATTGTGCCGGCGCCGACGACGGCGGCCTTCGAGACGAACATTGAGCTTGGCTCCTCCGGATTTCTGGCTTGGGGACGGACGCCGGAGGCTATCGCCCTCCGCGCGGACAAAGGCCGGGGACCGATCGTTGTACCGCTGTACAAAGGCATCCGCGGCGCTCTGCCATTAGTCTGCTTTGGCACTTCATAAGGGAGTTTGCGTAGAAATCGAACGCCCCCCGGGGGGGCGCCAAAGCGAGGGACTGACACAGCGATGACTCGTATCCGCCAGCAGAACGTGACCGCCGCGCAGTGGAGCTCTAACGGGGAGGCCCTCGGCGCGCTCGACCTGACCCTGCCGGAGAACAACCCCTTTGGCGCCAACGTCTTCTCGGTTGCCGTGCAGCGCGAAAGGCTGCCCGCCGACGTCTTCGAGAAGCTGCAGGCGACGCTGGCCGACGGCGAGGCGCTCGACCCCAGCCTCGCCGACGCCGTCGCCGAGGCGATGCAGGGGTGGGCGTTGGAGAACGGCGCCACCCACTACACCCACATGTTCCAGCCGCTGACCGGCTCGACCGCGGAGAAGCACGACTCCTTCTTCGACCCCGGCGACGAGGGCACGGCGCTGGCCGGCTTCTCCGGCAAGGAGCTGATCCAGGGCGAGCCCGACGCCTCCTCCTTCCCGACCGGCGGCGTCCGCGCCACCTTCGAGGCGCGCGGCTACACCGCCTGGGACCCGACCTCCCCCGCCTTCATCCTCGAGAACCCGAACGGGGCGCTGCTCTGCATCCCGACCGCCTTCGCCTCCTGGACCGGCGAGGCGCTCGACGCGAAGATCCCGCTGCTGCGCTCGATGGACGCCCTCTCGCGCTCGGCGATCAAGGCCCTGCGCGTGCTCGGCGACGAGGACAGCAAGCGCGTCTTCACCACGGTCGGCGCCGAGCAGGAGTACTTCCTGATCGACGAGCAGTACTACTTTGAGCGGCCCGATCTGATCTCCACCGGCCGCACCCTGTTCGGCGCCAAGCCGCCGAAAGGCCACGAGCTCGACGACCACTACTTCGGCTCGATCCCCGAGCGGGTCCTGGCCTGCATGCTCGAGGCCGAGCTGGAGATGCGCAAGCTCGCGATCCCGGTCAAGACCCGCCACAACGAGGTGGCGCCGGCCCAGTACGAGATCGCGCCGGTCTTCGAGAACTCGAACGTCAGCTCCGACCACCAGCAGCTGCTGATGCAGGTGCTGGAGTCCGTCGCCCGCCGTTACGGGCTGGTCTGCCTGCTGCACGAGAAGCCCTTCGCCGGCGTCAACGGCTCGGGCAAGCACAACAACTGGTCGATGGGGACCGACACCGGCACCAACCTGCTCGACCCGGGCGCCACGCCGGCCGACAACATCCACTTCCTCTTCTTCTGCGCCGCCGTGATCCAGGCGGTCAACAAGCACCAGGGGCTGCTGCGCGCCTCGGTCGCCAACATCGGCCAGGACCACCGCCTCGGCGCCAACGAGGCGCCGCCGGCGATCATCTCGATCTTCCTCGGCGGCGAGCTGGAAAAGGTCTTCGAGGCGATCGCCACCGGCGAGGGCGACCCCAACACGCCGGCCTCCTTCCTCGACCTCGGGGCGACCGTGCTGCCCTCGCTGCCGATGCACGGCGGCGACCGCAACCGGACCTCGCCCTTCGCCTTCACCGGCAACAAATTCGAGTTCCGGGCCCTCGGTTCGAGCATGTCGCTGGCCTTCCCCAACACCGTGCTCAACACGATCGCGGCCGAGGCGATCGACCAGCTGGCGAGCGAGCTGCAGCAGAAGCTCGACGGCGGCATGGAGATGCCGGCGGCGGTGATCGAGATCGTCAAGGAGTCCTACTCGGCCAACAAGGCGGTCTGCTTCGGCGGCGACAACTACTCCGAGGAGTGGCACGCGGAGGCCGAGCGGCGGGGGCTGAAGAACCTGCGCACGACCCCGGACGCGCTGCCCGAGGTGATCGACGACCAGACCATCGCCACCTTCGAGAACTACGAGGTGCTCTCGCGGCGGGAGCTGGAGTCGCGCTACGAGGTCTGGCTCGAGCAGTACGCGATCCGCGCCAACATCGAGGCGGAGACGAGCTTCTCGATCGCCAAGACGATGATCCTGCCCGCGGCCCTGCGCCACATGGCGCTGATCAACAACGCCGGCATCTCCGGCCTCGACAGCATCGTGCGCACCCTGGTCGACGAGCTCGACACGGCGCTGACACAGCTGGAGGCGGCGAACGCCTACCCCGGCGAGCTAGAGGGGTACGAGCTCGCGATCCACGCCCGCGACGAGCAGCTGGCGGCGATGGACGCGGTGCGCGAGGCGGTCGACAAGCTGGAGAAGGTCGTCGCCGACGACCTCTGGCCGCTGCCCAAGTACGAGGAGATGCTCTTCATCAAGTAGCGTCGCTGCGTTCCGGTGCGCCTTTCCCGTACAGGAGACGGGAAAGGCGCACCGGAATCAACTTGCCTTGGTGACCACGGTCAGGAGGTACTCGGCCCCGGCCAGCATCGAGCCGTCCTCGGCCTCGTTGTAGCCGTCCTCGAGCGCGGTGAGCGCGGCCCGCGCCGGGCCCCATTTGCCCTGCGGCTCCAGCGCGGCCTTGGCGGTCACGACCGGGCCGAGGTTCTCCTCGCAGTAGTCCATCCAGCGCGCGACCGACTCGAACTCGACCGTCGCCGCTCGTTTCTCGAAGGCGACCTCGAGGCCGGGCGCCGAGAAGAGCTCGCGGACGTGCTCCTCGGCGCCCCACAACGCTGGCGGCACGAACCCGTCGGGCGGCGGCGGCAGGTGCTTGCCGAGGGTCTCGAACACCTGCCCGTTCATGCCCTCCGGGGTCCAGGCGGTGACGACGATCCTCGCGCCGGGGCGGGCGACGCGGACGAGCTCGGCGGCGGCGACCTCGTGGCGGGGCGCGAACATCGCCCCGAAGACCGAGGTGACCCGGTCGAAGGAGGCGTCGGCGAAGGGCAGCTCTTCGGCGTTGCCGACGAGCAGCTCGGCCTCCAGGCCGGCGGCGGCGAAGCGGGCGCGGGCGGCCTCGATCTGAGCCGGGACGAAGTCGAGCCCGGTGACCCGGGCGCCGCGCTGGGCGGCGGCGAAGGCGGCGTTGCCGCTGCCGGTGGCGACGTCGAGGTAGTCCTCGCCCTCACGCACCCCGGCCGCCTCGACCACCTCGTCGGCGACGGTCTGGATGATCGGCGCGAACGTCGCCCAGTCCCCCGACGACCAGACCGCTTGCTGCCGCTCCCTCAACTGCTCCGCGGTGGCGATGTCCATATTGGCCTCCTTGCCCGACGGTGGTGAGGGACTGACGCTACTCCCGTCACCACCGTCGGGCAAGAACCGCGCTGTTCAGCCGGCGCTTGCGCAGATCGCGAAGACCCGCAGGTCGATCGCGGTGTCGAAGTCGACCGAGTTGTTGAACAACTGCACCGACCAGCCGCTGCCGTTGCCGTTCGGGCCGCTGAGCGAGACCATGACCTGGCGCTGCTCCCCGTTCTGGTCCGGGTCGGTGCCAAGGTCGGAGCCGCCCGAGATCACCCGCTTGCCGCCCGGGCAGGCGACGGTCTGCACCTCGCTGAGGCCGCGCTGCTCGTTACCGCTGTCGGGAACGAAGACCTCGGCGAAGGTCTGACTGACGACCTCGTAGCCGGAGACGCCGTTGGCCCCGGCCGGGCCACGGGCGCCGGCCTCGCCTTTGGCCCCTTTCTGGCCCCTCTCGCCCTTCTGGCCGCGCTGCCCCCTCGGGCCCTGCGCTCCCTGCGACCCACGTGGCCCGCGCGGCAGGTTGCCGAAGACCCGGCAGGTCACTTTTTTGCCGGTCATGACTTTGGCTGGGCACTTGATCGTCAGTTTCGGCGCTTTCGAGGTGGTCGCGCCAGCGGCGAGTGCCGCGGTACCGGCCGCGAGGACCGCGACCGTGGCGACGGCGCCGAGGATCGACATGCCGCCGCGCGGCAGCCTGAGGTTCCGCATTCTCGATCTCCCTTCGGATCGGGTTTTGCGCCGTCTACCCGTTCGGCAGCCCGTTGCCACCTCGCAACGGATTGAGGTCGGCGAGCAGCTCGACCAGGCGCGGCGCCGGCTCTTCGTCGTCAATGATGACGGCGCTGCCGGGCCAGGCGTAACGCAGGTAGCGGGCGTAGGCCTGGCGCGAGCCGAGATCGGGCTCGTAGATCCAGGAGCCGGTGTTCCAGTAGCGGGTGCGCGAGTCGCCGCGCGAGCGCACGTCGGCGAGCGGCTGGTGGGTGTGGGCGAAGACGATCCGGTCGGACCGCTCGCGCCAGCCGAGGTTCTCGACCACCCGGGCGAAGGCCTCGACCGCCCCCTCCGAGGGGTCGCTGGGCGAGATCACCGAGGCGGCCGGGTAGGCGGGTCGCGGCCAGGCGGCGCCGGAGGCGGGCGCGGGCTGCTCGCGGCGCTGGCGCTCGGTCTCGGCCCGCAGGACCGAGTCGTAGTGCTCGGCGCTGGGCAGATCCTCCCTCACCCCGTCGCCGCTCGCGGCGCGGTCGCGCAGCCCGGCGAGCAGCCGCCTCGCGCCCCGGGCCGGCAGGCCGAGCGCGGTGCTGACCCGCGCCGCCCGCTGGACGGCGCGGAAGACGCTCTGCTGGGCGTGGGTGCCGTGCGGCATCTGCGCCGCGATGTAGAGCCACTCGGTGAGCAGGGTGGTGACCGACTCGTAGTCCTCGATCGTCTTCGGGTCCTCGGGGCCGCCGGTGGCGATCGCCCACAGGGTCCGGGTCAGCACCCGGTCGCCGCGCGAGCCGGCCAGCCTCGCGTGCGGGTCGAGGTAGTGGCCGTGGGTGCAGAGGACCCCGGCGAACTCGTAGGTCGGGTAGGCGATCTCGACCTCGACGCCGGGCAGCCGCCGGGCCAGGAAGGATCGGAAGAAACCGGGGCCGGGCGGGTCGTTGCCAGTGCCCTCGCCGAGCGCGGACGGCGAGCGGCCCGCCGCCAGCTGCGCCTCGAGCCGGTTCTCGGCGTCACGGTGGACGAGGTGGTGATCGTGGTTGCCGGCGAGGAAGACCAGCCGCCCACCCGGCATCTTCTCGGCGATCAGCCGCAGCAACCCGTCGGAGGCATCGACCGCGTCGCCGACCGAGCCGAAGAGGAGGTCGAAGAGGTCGCCGAGGAAGATCAGCTCGTCGATTCCCTCCAGCACCGGCGCCAGCCGTTCCAGGTAGACCTCCTCGGCGAGCAGGTCGCGCCCGGTCCAGGCCCCGAAGTGCGTGTCCGAGAGGACCAGCGCCCGCATCAGAAATGCGGGCGGAAGTGGTGGTGCTTGGGGCGCTCCTCTTTGGGCGTGTCGCGGAGCAGGAGGGCGCAGGCGATGGCGCCGGCGAGGGCGACGCAGGCGAGAACGGTGAAGGCGGTCTCGTATGGGGAGGCGGTCGGGGTCGCTTCGCCGCCGGAGTAGACGATGACGCCGAGGACCATGGTGCCGCTGGCGGCGCCGATCCAGCGCACGGTGAGGACGAGGGCGTTGGCGTCGCCGCGCTCCTCGGCCGCGACCGCGTTGCTGAGCCCGGTGAGCAGCGAGGTGAACATCGGCGCGATCGCGATGCTGAGCGCGAACAGCCCCGGCAGCAGCAGCCAGTAGCTGTCGCGGTCGATGAAGGCAGCGATCCAGGCGAAACAGGCGGTGGCGAGCAGGTAGCCGACGATCGCCGGCCGCCGCGGCCCGACCCGGTCGGTGACCTGCCCGGTGAGGATGTTGAAGATCGGCGCCAGCAGCATCGAGGGGACCATCGCCACCGCGGCGAGCAGCGGGCCGTAGTCGAGCACGTGCTGGAAGTAGGTGGCGATGTAGATGACGAACCCGTTGAGGACGAACTGGGCGGCGAACATCGCCAACACGATCCCGCGCAGGACCGGCCGGCGCAAGAGGCCGACGTCGAGCAGCGGGTGCTCCTTGCCCAGCTCGAGCCGGGCGAAGACTCCGAGCACGAGGACGCCGACCGCGAACAGCGAGATCGTCGCCGCCGAGTCCCAGCCCCAGGCGAGGGCCTGCATCAATGAGACGAGCAGCGCCGCGAGGCCGGCCATGAGGACGACCAGGCCGGTCGTGTCGAAGCGCTCGGGCTCGCCGACCTGCCGGTTGTCGACCTTGCTCCAGCCGAGCCAGACGAGGCTGAGGCCGACCGCCGCCTGCAGGACGAAGAGCGCCCGCCAGTCGATCGCCTCGGTCAGCAGGCCGGCCATCAGCGGCCCGATGACGAAGACGGTGACGCCGATCGCCGAGTACTTGCCGAGCGCGTCGCCGCGGCGCTCGACCGGCACCCGGTTGGCGATCATCGCGGCGCTCGAGGGGTAGAGGGTCGAGGCGCCCATGCCGGCGATCGCGATGCCGCCGACCAGCCAGAGGAAGCCCTGGGAGACCGCCGCCAGGGTGGAGCCGAGGGCGAAGATCGAGAGCGCCACGAGCAGCACCTGGCGGTGGCCGTAGTAGTCGCCGAGCCGGCCGCCCGGGGCGGCGAACAGGGCCAGGGTGAGGAAGAAGGCGTTGACGACCCACTGCGCCTCCGAGGCCGAGAGGTCGAGGTCGGCGGTGACGGTCGGCTGGATCACGCCCAGCACCGTCTGCCCGAGGTAACAGGTGAAGAAAGCGAGGCCGCCGAACCAGAGCGTCCAGCGACTGAGTCCCTGCCCCGGTGTGGCCTCGGTCACCGGCGGGACAGTACCCGCATCTGCAGACCTCCACGCGGTGAGAGGGTCGGCATCTGCCGCACCGACATCGTCCGGCCCGGCATCGCGTCGAGGCGCAGCTTCTGCAGCAGCATCGTCGCCACCAGCTTGACCTCGGTCTGGCCGAAGCGTTTGCCGATGCAGATCCGGCGGCCGCCGCCGAAGGGGACGTAGGCGCCGCGCGGCAGCTCCGCCTTGCGCTCACGGGTGAAGCGCTCGGGGATGAAGGCCTCCGGCTCGGGGAAGACTTCCGGGATCCGGTGGCTGGCCCAGGAGCAGTAGTTGACGTAGGAGCCGGCCTTGACCTCGTAGCCGCCGAACTCGAAGTCGCGCACGGCGCGGCGCGGGCCGATCCAGGCCGGCGGGTAGAGCCGCAGGACCTCGTCGACGACCATGTCGAGGTAGGGCATCTCCTTCTCCATCTGGTCGATGGTCGGAGTCTCACCGCCGAGCACCTCGTCCTGCTCCTGCTGGAGGCGGGCGATCACGTCGGGGTGGCGCGCCAGCTCGTGCATCATGAAGGTCACGGTCGAGGTCGAGGTGTCGTGACCGGCGAACATCAGGGTCATCACCTGGTCGCGGACCTCCTTGTCGGAGAAGCCCTGGCCGGTGTCGTCGCGCACGCCCAGGAGCAGGCTGAGGATGTCCATCTTGCCCGGGTCGGGGTTGGCGCGGCGCTGGCGGATCTCGCCGTAGACGATCTCGTCGAGGATCTCCCGCGAGGCGTTCATCTTCCCCCACGGCGAACGCGACCCGCGCAGCAGCCGCAGGTGGAAGTCGATGCCGTAGAAGCCGAGCGCGCGCTCGAAGTGCTCGGCCGCGGCGGCGCCCTTGCCGGCCTCGTCGGGGTCGAGCCCGAGCAGCGCCCGCATCGCGATCCGCATCGCCAGGTTGCGCATCCACTCGTAGATGTCGACCACCTCGCCGACGCGCAGCGTCTCGATCGCCGGCGTCGTCTCGGCGATCATCGCCTCGACCGAGGCCGAGACCTGCTCGCGGTGGAAGGCCGGCATCATGATCTCGCGCGCGCGGTCGTGGTAGGCGTCGTCGATCGTCAGCAGGCCGTCGCCGAGCAGCGGGATCAGGTCGCCGAAGCTGCCCTCGCGCCAGTGGAAGTTCTCCGGGTTGGAGACGGTGACGAACTGGTTCGCCTCCGGGCCGAGCATGAAGACGACCTGTGAGTGGAGCAGGCGGACGCTGAAGATCGGGCCGTGCTCCTCGTAGAGGCCGAGCAGCAGCGGCAGCGGGTCGCGGGCGGCCTGCAGGGTGCGCGCCATGCTGAAGTCGGTCGGCCCCGGCGGGAAGGAGCCGTGGCGCCGGATGCGGATCTCGGCGCGGGCGTCGTCGAGCATGCGGACGACCGGGTTGGCGGACAGCTGCTGCGGCGGCTCGACCCGTGGCGCTGGCTTGGTCGCGGTCTCCGGAGGCATCGGCTGCGAATCCTACTGGCTGGGCAGCCAAACAGGCTACGAGCGTTGCCGCTCTAGGCCGAAGCGGCGGCGAGCTGGCCGCAGGCGGCGTCGATGTCGCGGCCGCGGGTGAGGCGCACGGTGGCCGCGAGGCGGTGCTCGGCGAGGATCGCCCGGAAGCGCTCGATCCGCTCCGGCGAGGAGCCGTCGTAGGCGCCGGTCGGGTTGTAGGGGATCAGGTTGACCTTGTAGACGCGGGGGTCGAGGAGGGCGGCGAGCTCGCGGGCGTGCTCGGGCAGGTCGTTGACCCCGTCGAGCATCACGTACTCGACGAAGACCTTGCGCCGACGGTTGCCCCGGTAGCGCTCGCAGGCGGCCAGCACCTCGGCCAGCGGGTAGCGATCGTTGACCGGCATCAGCTGGGAGCGCAGGCCGTCGTTGGGGGCGTGCAGGGAGAGCGCCAGGGCGACCGGCATCTCGCACTCGGCGAGGCGGTCGATCCCCGGCACCCAGCCGACGGTCGAGATCGCCGTGCGGCGGTGGGTGACGCCGAGGTCGGGCAGCCGCTCGCAGGCGCCGAGCACCGCGTCGAGGTTCATCGTCGGCTCCCCCATGCCCATGAAGACGACGTGGTCGATCTCTTCCGTGCGGCGGAAGTGCAGCGCCTGGTCGAGGATCTCGTCGGCGCTGAGGTTGCGGCCGAACTTCATCTGGCCGGTGGCGCAGAAGCTGCAGGTCAGCGGGCAGCCCGACTGCGAGGAGAGGCAGACCGAGCGGCGGCCGTCGCGGTAGCGCATCAGCACGGCCTCGATCGGGCGCCCGTCGTCGGTGTGGAAGAGCGCCTTGACGGTGCCGTCGTCGGACTTCGCCTCGGCCCGCGTGGCGAGGGTCGAGAGCGGCACATCGCGCTCGAGCCGCTCGCGCAGGGCGCCCGGCAGGTTGGTCATCTCGGCGTAAGAACGGGCCCCGCGCGCCACCCACTCCCAGACCTGGGAGGCGCGGTAGGTCGGCTCGCCGGCCGTGGCGAGGGTCTCCTGCAGGAGGGCGCGGTCCACGCGCCTGAGTCTAGGAGGCTGTCGCGCTAGGGAGCGGGTGGCGGCATCTCGGCCGTCGGGCTCGGCGGCGGCTCCTGGCCCGGCAGCGCCTCCGCTTCCTGGCGCCAGACCTCGTTCAGCGAGACCTGGATGTAGGCCCAGAGCCCGGGGGCGATCAGGAAGTAGAGGATGATCGCGATCCAGCCGTTGAGCGGCTCCCGGCCGCCGATCCGCGAGGCGCCCATGACCCGCTTGGTCCCGCGCCAGTAGGTGATCAGGGCGGGGACGATGATCAGGCCACCCGGGAACAGGGCGAGCACCGAGTTGGTCGGGTTCTGCCCGAGGTCGAAGCCCTTGGCCTTGCCGTAGTCACGCAGCTCGCGGTTGATCTTGTACCACCAGACGAGGTGGTAGATGCCGAAGGTGACGAACGGCAGCAGGGCGACGGCCCAGGGACTGCGGATCTTGACCTCGTCCTGCGTGCCGGGGATCTTCATCTCATAGGCCATGCGCGGCTCCGTTCTGAGTGGGAGAGGGCTTGAGCGACCCTAACCGACGCCAACCGCGCTGACCACTCGGTCAGCTGGCGGCGACGGCGATCGCCTCCGCGGCGGCGCGCTCGCCCGCCTGCAGGGCGCCCTCCATGTAGCCGCTCCAAACCGTCGCGGTCTCGGTCCCCGCCCAGTGCACGTTGCCGGCCGGCGCGCGCAGAACGGGGCCGAGCCCGGTCCAGCCACCGGGACCGAAGTTCGAGGTCGGCCCGCCGCCGGACCAGGGCTCGGCCGCCCAGGCCAGTTCGGCGTAGTCGAGCGGTTGCGCGGCGCGCGGCCCGAAGAGCTGGGCGAAGCAGGCGATGACCGCGGCGCGGCGCTCGGCCGGCGAGGAGAGCCCCAGCTGGCGCGCGTCGGGGCCGCCGACGAAGCCGAGCATCACCCCGCTGCTGGCGTCGCGCGGCGAGCTGTCGAAGGTGAGGGTGACCGGGCCGATGTCGGTGACCGCCTCGCCGCTGAGACCGTCGGTACGCCAGAAGGGCTCCTCGTAGAGGGCGACGCACTTGGTCAGGGCGCCGGGCCGGAAGCGGGCGGCGAGCTCGCGGCGGCGCTCGCTCAGCGGCGGCGCGAGCTCGATCCCGGCGGCGAGCGCCGGCGGCAGGGCGACGATCGCCTGGCCGGCGTCGACCGCGCGGCCGTCGGCCTCGACCCGGACGGTGCCGTCGCGCTGCTCGATGCGGCGGACCGCGGCGCCGAGCCGCAAGCGCGTGCCGAGCGACTGGGCGAGGCGCAGGGCGAGCAGCTGGGCGCCGCCGTCGAGGCGGATCGCCTGGGCGCCGCCCTCGGTCTCGATCAGCTTCTCGAAGCCGCCGGCCGCGGCGACGTAGAAGAGGACGTGGAGCATCGAGACCTCCTCGGCGCCGGCCCCCCACAGGGTCCGCCCGGCGAGGCCGATCAGCTCGCGGGCGAGCGGGCTGCGGACGTTGCGCCGCGACCACTCGGCGAGCGTCTCGCCGTCCAGCTCGGCAGCGCCATCGGCCGCCCAGGGCTGCTCGGCGCCGACCCTGCGCGCCAGGCGGTCGATGCGGCGCTGGGCGACGAAGGCGTCCCAGAGGACGCGCGGCCCGAGCCGCGGGATCGCGCCCCGGTAGCGCCGCCGCTTGCCGGCGACGTCGAGCAGGTTGCGACCGGCGACGGGCTGGGGAAAGGCCTCGACCCCGAGCTCGGCGGCGAGGCGCAGGACCCGCCCGTGGTCGGCCCCCACCCACTGGGCGCCGACGTCGACCACCACCCCGTCGCCAAGACTCGTGCTGAGCAGCCGCCCGCCAACCCGATCACGCGCCTCCAGCACGACCACCTCGCGCCCGGCATCCACCAGCGCCCGCGCCGCCGCCAGCCCCGAGAGCCCGGCGCCGACCACGACCACGTCAGCCGAGAGTCCCGCAGCGCTGCCCCCAATCCCCTCCACTCGACAACTTTCTCACGTAAGGTGACCGGGATGAGCGAGGCTGACGGAATCGAGGCACTCGGCGAGGCGATCGGGCGCTACAACGAGGCCTGGAACGCGCAGGACCTCGACGCAATCGTCGCCATGCACGCGCCCGACATGGTCTTCGCCAACCACACCGCGGGTGAGTCGGCGAGCGGCGCCGAGGTGCGCGGCCACATCGCCTCGATCTTCGCCACCTGGCCCGACCTGCGCTTCGAGACGCGGCGCCTGTACGTGCGCGAGGGTCTGGTCGTGCAGGAGTGGACGGCGACCGCGACGCACGCCAACCCGATGCGGCGCGGCGACCTCGAGGTCGCCCCCACCGGCCGCGAGATCAGCTGGGACGGGATCGACTCGATCCCCTTCGAGGACGGTCTGGTCAAGCGCAAGGACGTCTACTCGGACTCGGTCTCGATCCTGCGCCAAGTCGGCCTGCTCGACGAGTAACGCGAAACCTCGTTTTTACGCCTCATGGGCGGAAAATCGAGGTTTCGCGGCTAGAGGCCCGCGGCGTCGGCGAGTAGGTCGACCTGGGTGGGGTCGGCGGAGCTGGGGCAGAAGATCAGCTCGTCGCAACCGATCTCCTCGTAGGTGGCGACGTACTGGGCGACCGTCGCGGCGTCCTTGGCGGCGCTCCCGGCGATCATTCCGGCGATCTCCTCGCCGAGCCAGGCGTAGTAGTGCTCGAGGTTGTCGCGGACGTCCTCCTCGGCGCGCTCGCCGAGCGAGAAGTAGGCGAGCGCCATCAGGTGAGGCTCGCCCGCTCGGCCGGCGTCGCGCCAGGCCGCCCTGGCGCTCTCGATGCCGTCACGGGCCATCTCCGGTCCCGAGCCGGCGGCGATCCAGCCGTCGCCGAAGCGGGCCGCGCGGGCGTAGGCGGCGTCGGCGTGGCCGGCGATCACCAGGCGCGGCGCGCGGCCGCGCGCCGGCCCGATCTCGTCACCGTCCCAGACCTCCTTGATCCGCTCCAGCATCGCGTCGAAGCGCTTGCCGCGGCGCCGCAGTTCGAGCCGGCTGTGCTCGTAGTCGTCGTCGCGGGCGCCGAGGCCGACCCCGAGCGTCAGCCGGCCATCGGAGAGCGCGTTGACGCTGAGCGCCTGCTTGGCCAACGCCGCCGCGTTCTCGCGCAGCGGCGCCAGCAGGACCGTGGTGGCCAGGCCGATCCGCTCGGTCACCACCGCCGCTGCGGCGAGCGCGACCAGCGGCTCGTAGTTGTCGTAGACGACGCGGTCGATCGTGCCGAGGCTGGAGAAGCCGCGCACCTCCGCCCGCCGCGCCCACTCGGTCAGCTGATCGCCGCTCGCACCGGGGATCGCGTTGGGGAGTGCGACTCCTACTTCCATCCGGGCAAGGCTACCCGGACCCCGTTCAGCCGTAACGCTCGCCGATCACGGCGCGCAGCTTGGCGCGGTCGTGACGGGCCTGGATGCGGCGCACCGTGCCGGAGCGGGAGCGCATCACCAGCGATTCGGTGCTGGCGCCGGCGCCGCGGTAGCGGACGCCCTGCAGGACGTCGCCGTCGGTGACGCCGCTGGCCGAGAAGAAGACGTCCTCGCCCGAGCAGAGGTCGTTGCATGTGAGCACCCGGTCGAGGTCATAGCCGGCGTCGACGGCGGCGCTGCGCTCCTCGTCGTCGCGGGGCCAGAGGCGGCCGAGCAGCTCGCCGCCCATCGACTTCAGGGCGGCCGCCGAGAGCACCCCCTCGGGCGTGCCGCCGATCCCCCAGAGCAGGTCGACCGGGGAGCGGTCGCTGACCGCAAGCAGGGCGGCGGAGACGTCGCCGTCGGTGATCAGGCGGATGCGGGCGCCGGCCTCGCGGACTTCGCCCATCGCGTCCTGGTGGCGGTCGCGGTCGAGCATGACGACGGTGACGTCGCCGACGCTGCCGCCCTTGCGCTCGGCGATCAGCTTCAAGGTCTCCGGCAGCGGCCGGTCGAGGTCGAGCAGGTCGGCGATCTCCTCGCCGCCGGCCATCTTTTCCATGTAGACGCAGGGGCCCGGGTCGAACATCGTGCCGCGCTCGGCGAGCGCGATCACGGCGAGGGCGCTGGGCATGCCGAGCGCGCAGAGCCGCGTCCCCTCCAGCGGGTCGACCGCGATGTCGACGACCGGCGGCGTGCCGTCGCCGATCTGCTCGCCGTTGAAGAGCATCGGCGCCTCGTCCTTCTCCCCCTCGCCGATCACTACGACGCCGTCCATCGAGACCGAGTCGAGGACGTGGCGCATCGCGTCGACGGCGGCCTGGTCGGCGGCGATCTTGTCGCCGTGGCCAACCCAGCGGGCCGCGGCCAGCGCCGCCGCCTCGGTAACCCGCACGAGCTCCAGCGCGAGGTTGCGGTCAGGCTTTTGTGGAGAGGTCTCAGGCATAGCCCGGCACCCTACCCATGACGACACCAATCCACCGCCTCCTCCGCTTCGCGTCCGGGGGCGGTGGCAATCGCCATATCGGCGCCGCTCGCGGAGAATCAGATCGTGACGCTCGCTAATCGGTTGTTCGAGGGTAGGATCTCGCCGAATGGGGCGCTGGGGACTGACGCTACCGCTGCCGGGAACGCAGCTAGGAGACCACGAGGAGCTGGTTAAGCGGGCCGAGGCGGCGGGCTACACCGACCTCTGGAGCGGCGAGACCAACGGTCCCGACGGCTTCACGCCGCTCGCCCTGAGCGCCGCCTGGACCGAGCGGGCGCGGCTGGGCACCGGCGTCGTCGGCGTCTTCCAGCGCGGCCCGGCGCTGCTCGCGCAAGAGGCCGCGGCGCTGGCTGACGCCTCGCGGGGGCGCTTCGTGCTCGGCATCGGCTCCTCCTCGGACCGGATCATCGAAGGCTGGAACGGGATCCCCTTCGAGCGGCCGCTGACCAAGGTCCGCGAGACGCTCGAGTTCCTGCGCACGGCGCTCGACGGCGAGCGCACCGCGAGCGGCTTCAAGCTGGAGAGCGCGCCGGCGGAGCGGGTGCCGATCGTGCTCGCGGCGCTGCGCGGCAAGATGCTCGACCTCGCGGTCGAGCGGGCCGACGGGGCCTTCACCAACTTCCTGCCGCTGGCCGGCCTGCCCAGGGTGACCGCCCAGCTCGACGCCGCGCCGGACGGGTTCGAGCTGCTCTGCCGCTTCTTCTGCATCCCCGGCGAGCGCGAGGCGGTCGAGCCGCTGGCCCGCTTCATGTTCTCCTCCTACATCACCGTCCCCGTCTACGCCGCCTTCTACCGCTGGCTCGGCTATGGCGAGCAGATCGACCCGATGATCGCCGCCTGGGAGTCGGGCGACCGCCAGGCCGCAGCCGCCGCCGCCCCCTGGGAGCTGATCGAGGACATGTTCATCTTCGGCACGCCCGAGCAGATGCGCGCGCGGCTCGACGCCTTCGTCGCCGGCGGCATCACGCTGCCGGTCCTGACCCCGATCACCACGCCCGACAAGCTCGGCGAGGCGATCGACGCCCTCGCTCCCTAGTACTCGACCTCGGCCCCGAGGCCGAAGGCACGGTCGGCCGCCAGCTCGACGATCTTGTCGATCACCGGTTCGTGCCAGCCTTCGGTCATCGCCCGGGTGGCGAGCGTCTCGACCGCGGCGCTGACCTTCTCCGCGGTCATCGAGACGATGCCGCGCAGCACCTCGAAGTCGAACTCACAGGCCTCGGCGATTTCGGCCAGTTCGAGCAGATACGACGTCTCCTGGTAGTCGTCGGAGATCACCAGGCCGCGGTGGATCGGATCGTCGTAGACCACGGTCGAGGTGACGTCGGTGAACGGCGCCAGGTGCCATTCGCGGTCGTTGCCGGGCAGCTCCACCCGGCGCTGCTCGAGCAGGGCGAAGTTCCTGCCGTGGACGTCACCGTTGCCGAGCATGTAGTTGCAGCAGGCGGCGGTCAGCAGTCCCACCACCTCGCCGCACTGGCTGACCGCGCTGAGCAGGCCGCGGGCTTCCGCCCAGCTCGGCGCCTCGCCGTCCACGGTCCCCTCCTCGGCGAACGGTGAGATGCCCAGCGCCTGGCAGAAGGACTCGCAGTGCAGCCGCTTGGTCGCGGTGCCGGACTCGACGACGCGGTCGTAGCGCGGTGAGACCAGGCAGCGCCGGCCGCCGATCTCGACGACCTTCGCGTTGGCGACCGGCAGCCCGATTTCGCGGCAGACGGTCACGCAGAACATCTCGTTGGCGACGTATTCGGGGTATTCGCCGGTTTCCGGCTTGACCACGTGGGTGCTGGGGACGCCGGCCTCGGGCCAGCCCCAGCGGTCGCCCTCCTCGTCGCGGACGAGGCTCAGCTTGTGGCGCAGGCCGGGCAGCGCGAAGCGCATCCGCCTGCGGCAGTCCTCGCTGAAGAGCCGCGGCGGGGGCGGCTTCACCAGTTCCGCCAGTTCGCCCTCGTCGAGCCAGGCGATCGCCTCGCGGTCGCGCGGCTGGGGCTCCTCGCCCTCGGGCAGGAAGCTGACCGCCCCCGGGCAGTCGGCGCCCAGCTCCGCCAGCAACCGGTAACCGTCCCCCGGGCTTATCTCCAGCTCACGCGCGAGCCGCACCCGCCGCGGGCCTTCCGGCAGCAGGCCCTCGACGTAGGCGCTGGTCGCCTCGGCGCTGAACGGCTCGGTGCGAGCCGGAAGCGAGTTGCTGAGCAGCGCGTTGCCCGGGCCGACCCGCTCGACGACCTCGGGGTCGTAGGCGAAGCGGTAGTCGCTCTCCCCGGCGGGGAACACCGTCCCAACCCGCTCCCCGTAGAGGTAAACGTCGAGACTCACTCCGATCTACCTCAGTTCTCCCTGGAAAACCACGGTGGGAGACTTTAAACCGATGCAAGGCTCAGCGCATAGTCCTTTTCGCGGTCGGTGAACCAGCCGGCCGGCTGCAGGCCTGCCTCGTGGTAGACGGCTTCGAGCCGTTTGCGGGTGAACTTGGCCGAGATCTCGGTCCGCATCTCCTCGCCGGCGGCGAAGCGCACGGTCAGGTCGAGGCCGTCGAGGCGCACGGTCTGCTCGGCGAGCGAGCGCAGGCGGATGTCCATGCGGGCCGCCTCGGCGTCGTAGCGGGCGACGTGCTCGAAGCGGTCGAGGTCGAAGTCGCCGCCGAGCTCGCGGTTGAGGACCGTCAGCACGTTCTTGTTGAACTCGGCGGTGACCCCCTGCGAGTCGTCGTAGGCGGCCTCGAGGCGGGCCGGGTCCTTGACCAGATCGGTGCCGAGCAGGATCCGGTCGCCGGGCTCGAGCAGGGCCGCGATCCGGGCCAGGAAGTCGCGGCGCGCGTCGGGGTAGAGGTTGCCGATCGTGCCGCCGAGGAAGGCGACCAGGCGGCCGCCGCCGCCGTTGGGGATCCGCTCCAGGTCATGCTCGAAGTCGCAGACCAGGCCGCGCACGGCGAGCCCCGGGTACTCCTCGACCAGGGACTCGGCGGTTTCCCGGGTGATCGTCTCGGAGATGTCGACCGGGACGTAGGTGGCGAGGCAGTCGGCCTCGCGCATCGCGCTCAGCAGGTGGCGGGTCTTCGAGGCGGAGCCGGAGCCGAGCTCGACCAGGGTCCCCGGCTCGCCCGCGGTGGCGACGATCTCGGCCGAGCGCTCAGCGAGGATCTGACGCTCGGCGCGGGTCGGGTAGTACTCGGGCAGCTCGGTGATCTGCTCGAACAGCTGCGAGCCGCGCTCGTCGTAGAAGTACTTCGGCGCCAGCTCCTTCGGGCTGGCGGTGAGGCCGAGGCGGACCTCGCGCGCCATCCGCGCGCCGCCGCCGCGGTCGAAGCGGACCTCGATCTCGATCGGCTCGGCGGCCGCTCCCCGGCTCACCGCTCGCCGTCCCTTGCGCAGCGGATGCCGGCGAAGATCTGGCGCCGCTGGGGCAGGTCCCAGTTGCGGAAGCTGGGCCGCATCAGCTCGGTGCTGGTCGCCCAGGCGCCGCCGCGCAGCACCTTGTACCCGTCGCCGAAGAAGACCTCCGAGTACTCGCGGTAGGGGAAGGCGGCGAAGCCGGGGTGGGCGAGGAAGTCGGAGGAGGTCCACTCCCAGACCTGGCCGACGGCGGGCAGGCGCGAGGCGGCGGCCTCCCACTCGTGCTCGGTCGGCAGCCGCTTGCCGGCCCAGCGGGCGAAGGCGTCGGCCTCGTGCCAGGAGACGTGGACCACGGGGAGCGCCGGGTCGACGGGCTCGCGGCGGCCCATCGCGGCGTGCAGCCAGCCGCCCTCGCCGTCGCCCTCCCAGTACAGCGGCGGCTCTGCCCCGGTCTCCTCCAGGAAGGCGGCGTAGGCGGCGTTGGTGACCGGCGCGGCGTCGATCTCGAAGGGGGCGAGCTCGACCGTGTGGCGGGGGCGCTCGTTGTCGTAGGCGAAGCCTTGGGCGGGGGCGCCGATCTGGTGGGCACCGCCCTCGATCGCCACGGTCTCCCCCGCGGCGGGCGGGCCCGAGCTCGGCGGCCCGTAGGGACTCGAGGGCTCGGGAACGCCCGCCGCCAGCTCGTAGCCGTCGACCATCTGCAGCAGCTGCAGCATCGTCTCGTTGTGCTGCAGCTCGTGGGCGATCAGCATCTCGTAGGCGAACCCGTCGCGCAGCAGCGGGTCCTCGGCCTCGGTCTCGACCTCGTCGAGCACCTCGAGCGTGCGCTCGCGCACGTCGGCGAGGTAGGCGCGCAGCTCGGCGTCGCGCAGGATCGGCAGCTCGCCGCGGGTCTTGCGCGGGTTCTCGATCGCGTCGTAGAACCGCCCGAGCTCGCCGTGCAGCGGCTCGCGCTCGCCGATCGTCTGCACCAGCCAGAGCTCCTCGAAGTTGGCGATGTGACCGAGGTCCCAGGCGAGCGGGCTGAGGATCGGCGAGTAGACGCGGTTGAGCTGCTCGTCGTCGAGCGGCTCGATCAGCGCGTAGGTGCGCTGGCGCGCCGCCGCGAGCCGGTCCGCGATCGCTTCCTTGGAGCTGGAAGTTGCCGTCACCTCGGTGGCGATCTGGACACAGTAGCGAGGTCCGGGCGCCGGATGGGAAAACCGACGTGTAGGGTTCCGCGCCATGGAGGTGGCGGGGAAAGGTGCGCTGATCGCCGGCGGGGCTTCGGGCCTCGGCGAGGCGACCGCGCGAGCGCTGGCCGCGGCCGGTGCCAAGGTCACGATCGCCGACCTCAACGCCGAGAAGGGCGAGGCCCTGGCTGCCGAGCTCGGCGACGGGGCGAGCTTCGTCACCGCCGACGTGACCGACGAGGCGGCGGTCTCCGCCGCCGTCGATCGCGCCGCCGAGGCCGAGGGTGGCCTGCGGGTCGCGGTCTGCTGCGCCGGGATCGGCTGGGCCGAGCGCGTCGCCCACAAGGGCGGCCCGCACAGCTTCGAACCGTTCTCCACCGTGATCAAGGTCAACTTGATCGGCACCTTCAACGTGATGCGCTTCTCCGCCGCCGCGATGAGCGGCAACGAGGCGGACGAGGGTGGCGAGCGCGGCGTCTGCATCAACACCGCCTCGATCGCGGCCTTCGACGGGCAGATCGGGCAGCTTGCCTACTCGGCCTCGAAGGGCGGCATCGTCGGCATGACCCTGCCGGCAGCGCGCGACATGGCGCCGCGCGGGATCCGGGTCCTGACGATCGCGCCGGGCCTCTTCGACACGCCGCTGCTGGCGGCGCTGCCCGAGGAGGCGCGCCAGGCGCTGGGGGCGGGCGTGCCCTTCCCGGCGCGGCTGGGGCAGCCGGCCGAGTACGCGCAGCTGGTCGAGCAGATCGTCGCCAACCCGATGCTGAACGGCGAGACGATCCGCCTCGACGGCGCCCTGCGCATGCCGCCCAAGTAGCGGCAGCCGACTGCGCTCCCTTCAACTCGTGCCGCTGGCCTCCGGATCGGTCCAGACCTGCTTGCGCCAGGGCGGGCTGACGGCGAAGCGGTGGCGGTCGCCCTCGGCCGCGACGAGTGGCTCCAGCGGCACGAGGTGGACACGGCTGCCGGGCGTAAGCCGCTCGATGCGGGGGAAGCCGCCGACGTTGCCGGCGTGGCTGCCGCCGGAGACGAGCAGCAAGCCGCTGGGCGGGCCCCAGCCGTTGCCGGGCCGGGCGCCGAGCGCCTCGGCGACGCCTTGCAGCGGCGCCGAGCCGACGTCCGAGCCCCAGTTGGCAGGCCCCTGGACGTGGTTGTAGCCGTGGTGGGACGAGGCGCGCGCCTCGACCCCGCCGTCCGGCCCGATGCGGACCTGGAAGGACTCCCAGTCATCCTCATGGAATCCGGCCTCGCCGGCGATCGGCACGCCGCGCAGCGTCGCCGAGTCGACGTAGTAGGTCCAATACTGGATGTAGAGGTGGCCGGCACGGGGGCCGGAGCAGTTGGCGCCGGCGGCTTCCGTGGCCGCGGCGGCGTCGGTCCGGCAGTCGATGACGTGGACGAAGGCGGTGACCGGCAACCCGGCGTCGGTGCGGTCGACCAGGCCCCGCGCCGCGCCGTCGGCACAGGCGCTGCGGCGGCAGCGGCTGAAGTCGACCGGCAGCGCCCGCGAGCCGCGCTCGAAGGCGAGCGAGGGCATCTGCTCGCGCACCAACGCCCCCACCTCCGACCCGTAGGCGGCGATCAGCGTCAGTTCATCCCCGCAACGCTCGGCGAGCGCCGCCGCGCAGAGGATCCGCGAGGCCACCGCCCGCGCCAGCTCCGCCCCCGGCACCCGGGCCCCCACCGCCACCAACCCCACGAGCAAGAGCGCCACCGCGGCAATCACCCCCACCCACTCCACAGTCCCCTGCCCCCCGCTCGCGAGACGTGCCGTCGATTCCCCGTCCATATGAGCGGCTAAGCACCGGCGCCGTCCAAACTCGCCCCCGCTGGGGCGGGAATTGCCTGGAGTTTGCGAGAGACGGGGCGGCCTGGGCCGCGGGGCGCTACAGGTTGCCGATCTCGGCGGCGATGTCGGCGGCGGCCTGTTTGGCGTCCGCGAAGAGCATCGACGTGTTCGGTTCGTAGAAGAGGTCGTTGTCGATGCCGGCGAAGCCGGGGCTGAGCGAGCGCTTGATCACGATCACCTGCTGGGCTTCGGCGACCTCGATGATCGGCATCCCGGCGATCGGGCTGTCGGGGTCGTTTTTCGCCGCCGGGTTGGTGACGTCGTTGGCGCCGACGACCACGGCGACGTCGGTGCGCGACATCTCCGGGTTGATCTCCTCCATCTCACGCAGCTGCTCGTAGGGCACGTCGGCCTCGGCGAGCAGGACGTTCATGTGGCCCGGCATCCGCCCGGCGACCGGGTGGATCGCGTAGCCGACCGTGACGCCGCGCTTCTCGAGCTCGTCGGCGACCTCCTTGATCGCGTGCTGGGCCTGGGCGACGGCGAGGCCGTAGCCGGGGACGATCACGACCGAGTCGGCGTAGGCGAGCTTGATCGCCGCGTCCTGGGCGCCGATCGAGACGTGCGGGCGTTCCTCCGTGCTCCCTCCTCCACCGCCCGTGGGCGCGCCGCCGAAGCCGGCGAAGAGGATGTTGGCGACCGAGCGGTTCATCGCGGTCGCCATCTCCAGCGTCAGGATCGTTCCCGAGGACCCGACCAGGGTACCGGCGACGATCAGGGCGACGTTGTCGAGGGCGAACCCGGCGGCCGCCGCGGCAAGCCCGGTGAAGGCGTTGAGCAGCGAGATCACGACCGGCATGTCGGCGCCGCCGATCGGCAGCACGACCAGGTTGCCGAGGACCGCCGCGGCGATCAGGACGCCGATGAAGAGCGCCTGCGAGGGCTCGTCGTTGTTGAGCGCCAGGTTGACGCAGGCGGCGATGATGCCGATCAGCAAGATGACGTTGATCACCTGCTGGCCCGGCACCGCCAGCGGCCGGGTCGGGATCAGGTCCTGGAGCTTGGCGAAGGCGATGTTCGAGCCCCAGAAGGAGATCGAGCCGATCACCGCGGAGAGGAGGACGGGGATCAGGACTTCGAGCGGGATCTCGTGGCCGAGGGAGAGCCCGTGGCGGACCTCGGCCCAGGCGATCAGTGCGACCGCGCCGCCGCCGACGCCGTTGTAGAGGGCGACCATCTGCGGCATCTCGGTCATCTGCACGCGCAGCGAGGCGACGACGCCGATCGCCGAGCCGACCAGCAGGGCACCGAAGATCACGCCCCAGTTGCCGATCCCGTCGAGCAGCAGGGTGGTGACGACGGCGATCGCCATGCCGACCGCGGCGACGAGGTTGCCGCGCTTGGCCGTGGTCGGGTGGGTGCCCTGTTTGATCCCGATGATGAACAGCGAGAAGGCGACGATGTAGAGCGCCGTGGAGAGGCTTCCGCCCGGCTCGAGCACTGCCGCGACCATCAGGCGCCGCCCTTCGCGTCGCCGTCGGCCTTCGGCTTCGGCTTGCGGCTGAACATGCCGAGCATCCGGTCGGTGACCATGAAGCCGCCGACGATGTTGATCGCGCCGAAGACGATCGCGATCGCGCCGATCGTGTACTCGAGGCCGTCATCGGCGTAGCCGACGACGATCAGGCCGCCGAGCATGACGATGCCGTGGATCGCGTTGGTCTGCGACATCAGCGGCGTGTGCAGGGTCGCCGGCACCTTCGAGATCACCTCGAAGCCGACGAACACCGCGAGCACGAAGATCGTGACCTTGGTCATCAGGTCCATGGCTACTTGGCCGCCCTCTCGTTGCGGATCTCGCCGCCGTGGGTGATGCAGGCGGCGGCGATGATGTCGTCCTCGAAGTCGACGGTGAGCTTGCCCTCCTCGTCGATCAGCAGGCCGAGCAGGTTCTCCAGGTTCTTGGCGTAGAGCTGCGAGGCCGGCGCCGGCATCTCGCTGGCCAGGTTGCGCGGACCGACCACCTTGACGCCACCCTCGACCACGGTCTCGCCGGCCCGCGTCAGCTCGCAGTTGCCGCCGGTCTCGGCGGCTAGGTCGACGATCACGGAGCCCGGCTGCATGCCGCGCACCGCGTCGGCGGTGATCAGCAGCGGCGCCGGGCGGCCCGGGATCGCGGCCGTGGTGATGATCAGATCCTGTTTGGCGGCGTTCTCGCCGAGCGCATCGCGGACCTGGGCGTTCTCCTCGTCGGTCAGCGGCCGGGCGTAACCGCCCTCGCCCTCGGCGTCGGGGATGAAGTCGAGTTCCAGCGGCCGGCCGCCGAGCGAGGCGATCTGCTCCCAGGCGGCGCGACGGATGTCGAAGCCGGTGACGATCGCGCCCAGCCGCTTCGCCGTGGCGACCGCCTGCAGGCCGGCGACGCCGGCGCCCAGCACCAGCACCTTGGCCGGCGGCACGGTGCCGGCGGCGGTGGTCATCATGCCGAAGAAGCGGCCCGACTCACGGGCGCCGATCAGGGTCGCGGCGTAGCCGGCGGCGGCGGCCTGCGAGGAGAGCGCGTCCATCGCCTGGGCGCGCGTCGTCCGCGGGATCGCCTCCATCGCGAAGCTGGTGACGCCGGCGGCGGCCAGCGCCTTGTTGGTCTCGGCCGCGGTCCAGGGCGAGAGATGGCCGATCAGAAGCTGGTTGGAGCCCAGCCGGCCGATCTGCTCGGCTGAGGGGGCATCGACGCGGAGGACGACGTCGGCCCCCCAGGTAACGTCGGGGTCGACGACCTCGGCGCCCGCCTCCTCGTACTGGGAGTCGGGGTGGCCGGCGGCGTCGCCGGCGCCGCGCTCGAGGAGCACGTCGACGTGCTCGTTCTTCTTCAGCGAGGCGACAACGTCGGGGATCAGCGCGACGCGGCGCTCCCCGTCAGCAGTCTCTTTCGGCACTCCGATCTTCATGCGGCGCGGAAGATTATGCGATGGGTGAGGGCGAGCGTCACCCGGCCGCCAAAGCAGCCAGACGCTCCAGGGTGTGCAGTTGCTGGGCCCGGTCGACGTGGACCGGGGAGACGATCAGGCGGTCGATGCCGGCGCCGCGGAAGCGCTCGACCCGTTCGGCGACCTCGGCCTCGGTGCCGACCAGCGAGGTCGCCTGGACGATCTCGTCGGGCATCGCCTCGAAGGCGCCGGCCCGGTCGCCGTCCTGGAAGCGACTCTGGACCTCGTCGGCGACGTCGCCGAAGCCGAAGCGGTGGGCGAGGTCGACGTAGAAGTTGGTCTTGCGGCTGCCCATGCCGCCGAAGTAGAGGACGAGCCCGGCCTTGACGACGGCCTTGGCCGCCTCCAGGTCGCCGTCGATCGCCACCTGCAGCGAGGGGCTGACCTCGAGGTCGGAGCGCGAGCGGCCGCCCTTGGCGAAGCCCGCCTCCAGATGCTCGCCCCAGGTCTCCTCGAAGGACTCGACGCTGAAGAAGATCGGGATCCAGCCGTCGGCGACCTCCGCCGCCAGCTCGACCGATTTGCGCCCGATCGCGCCGACGAAGACGGGGATCTGGTTGCGCTCCGGGTGGAAGTTGAGCTTCAGCGGCTTGCCCTCGCCACCGGGTAGGGGCAGCTGGTAGTGCTCGCCCTCGTGCTGCAGCGGCCCTTCGCGGGCGACGATCTTGCGCACCACCTCGATGTACTCGCGGGTGCGGCCCCAGGGCTTGGGGTAGGGCACGCCGTACCAGCCCTCGGAGACCTGCGGGCCGGAGGGGCCGAAGCCGAAGATGAAGCGGCCACCGGAGAGTTTGTCGATCGTCGCGCCGGCCATCGCCGCGGCGGCGGGCGGTCGCGCCGGCACCTGCATGATCGCGGCGCCGAGGTTGATCGTCGTCGTCTGCGGCGCGAGCCAGGCGAGGACGCTGACCACGTCGGAGCCGTAGGACTCGGCGACCCAGGCGGACTCGTAGCCGGCGCTCTCCGCCGCCTGCACGAGCTCGACCGCGTCGTCGCCGGCGGGGCCGATGCCCCAGTAGCCGAGGTTCACTCCGAGTTTCAACGCCATAGGCGGCGAACCCTATTGAATGTCCACCGATGAGCGTCGTCGCGACCGAGCCGGGACTGTCAAGCGCCGAGGCGGCGAAGCGCCTGCGCAAGCTCGGCCCGCCGCCCGAGAGCTCCTCGCGCTCGGTCTCCAGCATCGTCGCCGGCAACGTCTTCACGCTCTTCAACGCGATCATCGGCGTCTTCTTCGTCCTCATCCTCTCGCTCGGCCTGTTCGCCGACGCGGTCTTCGGCCTGATCGCGATCGTCAACTCCTACATCGGCATCCGCCAGGAGCTGAAGGCGAAGCGGACCCTGGACGAGCTGGCCGTGCTGGTCGCCCCCCACGCCAAGGCGATCCGCGACGGGGCGCCGGTCAGCGTCACCGGCGAGGAGGTCGTCCCCGGTGACGTGATCGCGGTCGAGCCGGGCGACCAGCTGATCGCCGACGGCGAGCTGATCGCCAGCCGCGGCCTCACCCTCGACGAGTCGCTGCTGACCGGCGAGGCCGACGGCATCCGCAAGGAGCCCGGCGAGCGGGCGCTCTCCGGCTCCTTCTGCATCTCCGGCTCAGGCAGCTACCGGGTCGACGCGGTGCGCGACGAGAGCTACGCCGGCAAGCTCGCCGGCGAGGCGAAAGCCTTCCGCCACCCGCCCTCGCCGCTGCAGGAGGAGGTCAACCGGGTGATCGTCGCCTGCACCTGGGTGCTGGTGCCGCTCGCGGCGCTGCTGATGATCACCTTCCAGCTGCGCTCGGTCGACCTGGTCGAGGCGGCGCAGACGGCGACCGCCGGCCTGATCACGCTGATCCCCGAGGGCCTGGTCCTCTTGATGAGCGTCACCTTCGCCGTCGCCGCCGTGCGGCTCGCCGGCCGCGACACGCTGGTCCAGCAGATGAGCGCTACCGAGAGCCTCGCCGCGGTCGACACGATCTGCGTCGACAAGACCGGCACGCTGACCGACGGCGAGCTGCGCCTGCTCGGGGTCGAGGTCGCCGAGGGCGCCGACGCCGAGCAGGTGAAGGGAGCGCTGGGCAGCTTCGCGGCCAGCGCCGGCGACCGCAACCGCACCCTGGAGACGGTCGCCGAGGCCTTCCCGGCCCGGCCGGGCCAGGTCAGCGGCGAAGTCCCCTTCTCCTCGCAGTGGAAGTGGAGCGGCCTGCGCCTCGGCGGCGCCTCCTACGTGCTCGGCGCGCCCGACGTCCTCGCCGAGGCCGGGGCGCTGGAGCTGCCCCCCGGGCTCGCCCGCAAGCTCGCCGAGGAGACCGCCGCCGGTCGCCGGGTGGTCGCCTTCGGCAGCTCCGCCGAGGCGCTGCCCGACGACGCCGAGGCGATGCCGCCGCCGCGCCTGCGGCCGCTGGCCTTGGTCGTCCTCGAAGAGACGCTGCGCGCCGACGCCGCCGAGACGATCGCGCTGATCCGCGCCGAAGACGTCGACCTGAAGCTGATCTCCGGCGACGCGCGGGCGACGGTGACCGCGGTCGCCTACGCGGTCGGGGTGCCGAGCGACGCCGGGGTGATCGAGGGCTCCGAGCTGCCCGAGGACCCCGAGCAGCTGGCCGCGGTGGCGCAGCGCAACACGATCTTCTGCCGGATCGCGCCCGAGCAGAAGCGGGCCCTGGTCGCGGCCCTGCGCGCCTCCGGCCGCTACACGGCGATGATCGGCGACGGGGTCAACGACGTGCCGGCGCTGAAGCAGGCGCGGCTGGCGGTGGCGATGGGCTCGGGCGCCCAGGTGACCAAGGGGATCGCCGACGTCGTCCTGCTCAAAGACCAGTTCGCGCGGCTACCGGAAGCGGTCGCCGAGGGGCGGCGGATCGCCCGCAACATCCACCGCCTCGGCCGCCTCTACCTGACCAAGAGCGTCTACGCGGCGGCCCTGATCCTGCTCGTCGCGGTCCCCGGCTGGGCCTTCCCCTTCCTCCCCCGCCACCTCACCCTGGCCGCCTTCCTGACGATCGGGATCCCCTCCTTCGTGCTCGCCCTGGCGCCCTCCGACGGGCCGCTCTACCGCGGCCGCCTGCTGCGCGCCCTGGCCGCCTTCGCCGTCCCCGCCGGGCTGGCGACGGCGCTCGGCTCGATCCTCTGCTTCTTCCTCGTCGACACCGTCTTCGGCGGCTCGCTGGAGGACGGGCGGACGGCGGCGACGACGACCCTGATCGTGCTCGGCCTCTGCTTCGTGCTGCTGCTCGAGCGCGGCCCCGGCCGCGAGCACATCGCGATCCAGGGCTACATGCTGGCGATGGTCGCCGGCCTCGGGGCGCTCTTCGCGCTCACCCTCGCGGCGGCGCCGGTGCGCCACTTCTTCGAGATGACCATGCTCAGCGCCAGCGAGTGGTTCCTGGCCCTGCTTTGCGCCGCGATCGGCCTCACGATCGCTAGCCTCCTGTGGCGGTTGCCGCAGATCGAACGGCTGGAATCAACCGAGCCGGAGACGACCGAGCCGGAGACGGCCGAGCAGGGAGCAAACACGTGAGTACGGAGACGCAGGCGAGGATCCCGACCGAGTTCCGCTACTGGGAGCGGGTCGACCGGCCCAAGTTCCAGAAAGGGCGGCGGCTGCTGCAGCGGGTCGCCCGCTTCGACCCGCAGCCCGACGACGAGTACGTGCGCAGCTTCGCCGAGTCCTACTACGAGACCGATCCCGTCTGCGAGGAGTTCGTCGGCGACGTCTACGACGAGCTCGGCCCGACCAAGGGGCGCGTGATGCTCGACCAGGCGATCGAGCACGGCGTCGACTCGGTCGAGGACGCGCCGGCCTCGATGCACCGCCTCTTCGACGAGTTCGAGCAGGACCCGGAGTGGCTCGACTGGGAGCAGGTCGAGCTCGGCGCGAAGGTCTTCCGCCGCTGGGGCACCTCGATCTTCAGCTTCGCCACCACCAGCACCCTGGAGATGTACTCGGAGAGCTCGATCGCGAAGCCGCTCTCGCTCTCCGGCGGCTACACCGGCGAGCGCGCCCACAAGCGCCAGATGGAGACGGTGCGCTTCTGGATCGACGTCACCGACCCGGAAGGGCTGCGGCCGGGCAAGCGCGGCCGGGCGACGGCGATGCGGGTGCGGGTGATGCACGTCTTCGTGCGGCGGCGGCTGATGAAACACCCCGAGTGGGACCTCGAGGCCTGGGGGGCGCCGATCAGCGTCTCCGACGCGACCCTGACCCTGATGGGCGGCAGCGTCGTCCCCGGGCTGGCGCTGTGGAGCATCGGCCACCAGACGACGATCCGCGAGATCGAGGCGGCGATGCACTTCTGGCGCTACGTCGGCCACCTGCTCGGCGTGCAGCCCGAGTGGTACCCGCTCGACTTCCAGCAGGGCGTGCGGCTGATGTACGCGGCGATCGTCAAACGCGCCTACTCGGCCGGGCCCGACGGCGCCGAGCTGGTCGAGTCCTACCTGCCCGCCTACCTGCCGAAAGCGGGCACGCCGCTGCCGAAACGGCTGCGCGACGAGATCAACTACCGGATGCAGGTCGGCTACACGCGCTACTGGTCGGCGCCCGGCACCTATCGCCGCCACGACATGCCGCAGCCGTGGCCCTGGGCGATCCACCCGCTGCTGCAGTTCCCGGTGCTGATCACCCTGGAGACGGCGCGCCGGCTGCTGCCGCCGCTCGACGGGCTCGCCGACCGCTTCCAGCGCTGGCGGCGCGAGACCTGGTACCGCAACGAGACCGGCAACACCGAGGCGGAGTTCAAGCCGGTCGAGGAGTTCCGCCGCTAGATCGCAGGGTTTTTGGGGCTATGGCCCCAAAAACCCTGCGATTGTCCTAGCGGGGCGGCAGCACGAACTGGGAGACGATCAGGTTCGCCGCCAGGCGCGGCTCGGCGCCCTTGCGGCGACGCTCCATCCTGACCTCGATCACGACCGTGCTCTTGCCGGCGTGAAGGGGCTCGCCGACGGCGACGATCTCGTCGCCGAGGACGCCGGCGGCGAAGACGTTCAGCTTCAGCTCGATCGTCGTGAAGTTGTGCCCCGCGGGGATGTTGCGGAAAGTCGCCCAGGCGGCGACGGTGTCGCCGAGCGCGGTCCAGACGCCGCCGTGGACGAAGCCGCCCGGGTGCAGGTGGCGCTTGTCGACGACGATCCGGCCGCGCGAGTGCGTGTCCTCGATCTCGAGCGGCTCGATGCCGAGGTCACCGGGAAAGCTGCCCGGGAGGAAGTCGCGGACGGACTCCGGGGTGATCAGGGAGCTGGGGTGGGGCGCGTCGTCACTCATCGTGGCGCGAGATCGTAAGCGCCGGGGGCGAGTTGCGCGGTGCGGCGGCGGTAGGTGCGCCAGCGCCAGGGCCAGTTGTTCGGGTCGTTGCCGTTCTCGTCGACGTACCAGCTGGTGCAGCCCGTGTGCCAGACGGTGTTGTCGAGGGCGGCGCGCAGCTCGCGGTCGAACTCCTCGGCGGCGTCGCGGCGGACCTCGATCTGGCTCGCGTCGGTGCGGTCCATCTCGCGCAGGGCGGCGAGCACATGGCCTATCCCGGACTCGAGCGTGAAGATCACCGAGCCGGTGCCGCCGTTGGTGTTCGGCCCGTAGAGCAGGAACATGTTGGGGAAGCCGGGCACGCTGAGGCCGAGGTAGGCGCGCGCCACCTCGTCCCACTCCGCCGCCAGGGTACGGCCGTCGCGGCCGCTGATCTCCATCGGCGCGACGAAGCCGTGGGTGGCGAAGCCGGTGGCGAGGACGAGGACGTCGGCGGGGCGCTCGACCCCGGCCGCGTCGCGGACGCCGGTCGGCGTGATCGCCTCGATCCTCTCGGTGATCAGGTCGACGTTGGGCTGGGTCAGGGTCGGGTACCACTCGTCAGTGACCATCACCCGCTTGCAGCCGAGCTCGTCCTCCGGGGTCACCTTGCGGCGCAGCTCGGGGTCCTCGATCGTCCTCTCGATCCGGCGGCGGGCGATGCGGCGGAAGGGCGGCAGCAGCCAGCGATGCTGGGTCATCGCCGCCGCGCCGAGGTCGTTGAGGGCGAAGACGAAGGCGCGGTCGAGGCGGCGCAGCGGCGGCACCCGCCTGAACAGCGCCCGCAGCCAGCGCGGGTACTCGTAGTCCTGGCGCGGGTAGGTCCAGCCGGCCGAGCGCTGGTAGACGTCGACCTGCTCGACTTCGGGCTGGATCGCCGGCACCGTCTGGATCGCGCTGCAGCCGGTGCCGATCACGGCGACCCGCTTGCCGGCCAACTCGACGTCGTGGCGCCACTCGGCGGTGTGGAAGGCGGGGCCCTCGAAGTCGTCGAGGCCGGGCAGCGGCGGCGTGGTCGGCACCGAGAGCTGGCCGCAGGCGGTGATCAGGACCTCGGCCTCGTGCGGGCCGGCGCTGGTCTCCAGCAGCCAGCGACCGCGCTCCTCGTCCCAGCGGGCGCTCGTCACCTCGGTGCCGGTGCGGATCTTCTCCAGCACGCCGAAGCGCCGCGCCACCCCCTCGAGGTAGGCGCGGATCTCGGCCTGCGGCGCGTAGCGGCGGCTCCACGGGTTGGGGGCGAAGGAGTACTCGTAGAGGTGCGAGGGCACGTCGCAGGCGGCACCCGGGTAGGTGTTCGCCTGCCAGACGCCGCCGATCGCCTCCGCCTTCTCGAAGACGGTGACGTCCTCGTAGCCCTCGCGCGCCAGCATCGTCGCCGCGCCGATGCCGCCGAAGCCACCGCCGACGATCGCGATCGAGCGCGAGCGCGGCGGGAAGCCGCTACCTGACACCGCGGCCCCCGAGGCCGAAATCGCCGAACGGCTCGTCGCGCTCGCGGACGGCCTCCTTGAAACCTCCCTCGGCGGCCTTGCGGACGAAGCCGTGCCCCTCCTCGGTGTGGCGGGCGACGCCGTCGAAGAAGGTGCCGAGCAGCTGCGTCTGCTGCAGGCCCTGGGCGTAGAGCGACTGGTTGACGAGCATCTTCATCATCACCAACTGGTTGATCGGCAGCCGCGCGACCCGTTCGAGCAGGTCCTCGAAGCGCCGGTCGAGCTCCGCCGGCGACGCCGCCTCGGTCGCCAGCCCCCACTCCGCCGCCTGCTCGCCGCTCAGCGAGTCGCCGGTGAGCAGCAGCCGCTTGGCCCGCATCGGCCCGACCCGCGCCGCCCAGAGCGCCGTCGTCGGCGAGCCCCAGACGCGGGCCGGCGGGTAGCCGATCTTGGCGTCGGCCGCGACCACCAGCAGGTCCGAGCAGAGCGCCATGTCGGTGCCGCCGGCGACGCAGTAGCCGTGGACCTTGCAGAGCACCGGCTTCTCGGAGTGGAAGAGGCTCATGAAGCCGCGCACGTTGCGCCACATGAACTGGAAGTCGGTGACCGGGTCCCAGTTCGACCCGGGCGCATGGTTGGCGGCGATCGTCGCCGGGTCGAGCGGAGAGCCCGGCGGTGCCTCCATCCCCTCCCCAAGGTCGGCCATGTCGCCCTCGGCCGAGGCGACCAAGTCGTAGCCCCCGCAGAAGCCGCTGCCGTTGCCGGCGAGGGCGATCGCGTGGACCTCGGGGTCGAGGTTGGCGCGCTCGACGCAGGCGGCGATCTCGACCGGCATGCGGGGCACGATCCCGTTGCCGCGCTCGGGCCGGTTCAGGGTGATGCGAGCGACCCGGTCGCCGCTCTCGTAAGTCACGGTCTCCATGGATCGACCTTACGTTGTCTGACGTTGTTCGACCAAGCAGATCAAGGACGCAGGGAGCGTGGCGTGCTCTGCACGCGAGCGACCGAGGACGCCGAGCTGCGCCGGTCGAACAACGTCAGAGGCGTTCGACCAGCATCGCCTTGCCCTGCCCGCCGGCCACGCACATCGTCTCCAGCCCGATCTGGTGGTCGTCGGTCTCCATCACGTTGAGCAGGGTGCCCATGATGCGGGCGCCGGTCATCCCGAAGGGGTGGCCGAGGGCGATCGCGCCGCCGTGCGTGTTGAGCTTCTCCGGCGCGATGTCGCACTCGTCCATGATCGGGATCACCTGGGCGGCGAAGGCCTCGTTGAGCTCGACCGCGTCGACGTCGTCGATCGTCATCCCGGCCCGCTGCAGGACCCTCTTGACGGCGCCGATCGGGGCGACGCCCATGTACTCGGGCTCGTTGCCGAAGGTGGCGGAGGTGACGATCCGGGCGCGCGGCTGCAGGCCCAGCTCCCTGGCCTTGGTGTCGCTCATCAGCAGCACCGCGGCGGCACCGTCGTTGAGCGGGCAGGAGTTGCCGGCCGTGACCCCGCCGCCGCCGAAGGCCTCGGGCAGTTCGGAGAGCTTCTCCAGGGTCGAGGAGGCGCGCGGGCCGTCGTCCTTGGCGACCTCGGTGCCGTCGGGCAGCTTCACCGGCACGATCTCGCGATCGAAGAAGCCGTCCTCCTGTGACTGCACCGCCAGTTCCTGCGAGCGCTGCGCGTACTTGTCCATGTCGGCGCGGCTGACCTCGTAGCGGTTGGCGACGTTGACGGCCGTCTTGCCCATCTCGATGTAGGCGTCGGGCTGACCGTCGTTGCCCTGCAGGTTCTCGTTCTGGTCGGCGGCGCCGGCGGCCTCGGTGCGCTCGTTGTAGCGGCTCACCCACTCAACCCCGGCGGCGACGTAGACGTCGCCCTCGCCGGCCTTGATCGCGTTGCCGGCGTGGCGGATCGCGTCGAGGCTGGAGGAGCAGTAGCGGGAGACGGTGACCCCGTTGACCTCCTTCGGCAGCTTCCCCGAGAGCAGCGAGATGATGCGGCCGAGGTTGAAGGCCTGCAGCCCCTGCGGCATGCCGACCCCACAGAAGAGGTCTTCGATCTCGCTCGGATCGACCTCGGGGTTGCGCTCGAGCAACTGGTCGACCACGTAGGCGCCCATCTCATCGGGGCGGAGCTGGGCCAGCGAGCCCTTGAAGGCACGGCCAATAGGCGTGCGGACGGTGTCGACGATGACTGCCTCGGGCATGTGTGCGCTCCCCCTTGGACTGGATAGTGAAGTGAGTCCAGAGCGTATTCGACTAAGTTAATGCGCATGTCGCTGGACGGGCTGCGGGCCTGGATCGGGGAGGTCGAGCGCAAGCTCGGGATGCGCACCCGGGTATTCCTGGCGCTTGCCGTGATCGCGATCGGGATCGGCGGGGCGGCGATCTACCTGGCGCTCGACGCGCGCAGCGACGCGGTCAGCGAGGCCGACGTGCGCGAGCTGCAGGGGGAACTGGAAACGCGGATCGGCGCGGCCGACGGTGGAGCCGACGCCGACGCCGAGGCCGTGGCGCAGCTGGAATCGCAGGTGCAGGCGCTGCAGGCGGAAGTCGAGCAGCTGAGCGGTGGCGGCGGCAAAGGCTCGAATGGGAACGGCAGCGGCGGCGGGAGCGGCGGCGCCGGCACGGGGACCGACGGCGCCGGCGAAGCCCAGGAGAAACTGCAGGAGCTGCTCGAACCGGCGAAAGACCAGGGCGCAGCGGGCGAGTAGCCACTTAGTGCGAATTCGCACGTTCCTAATCGGTCCCGTCCCCCCTCTCGGCTAGGTTGGTCCGATTCCAACCCGTGCGCGGGCGCGAGCCGCGCCGACGAGGCGAAAAGGAGACCCCCATGCCTGAGGGTTACTGCGTCAAGGAGCGGAAGAAGGTCGAGATCAAAGACGCCAAACAGGTGACCATGAAAAACGGTCGCCCGGCGATTCAGGGCATCTGCCCCGACTGCGGCACCAAAATCTTCAAGATCGGGAAACTGGAGTAACCGGGGCGATCTCCCGAAGCCCAGCGCGTCGTGCGGGTAGATTCAAAGCGCGATGCGTAGCGACGATTCGCTGAAGAGCCTGCCGGGCGCCGAGATCGTGCTTCCCGGGATCGCCGACCTGGCGGCTGGTCGCGAGAGCGTCAACGCGCTCGCCGTCCAGTGCGCGGCGACGCGCCTGCGGCGATTGGGCCTCGACGCGCCGAGCGGCAACGGTGAGCAACCAGCCGCTCACCTGCTCTACCGCCAACTCGATCGGGACCTGGGCGCTCGCGCCCACTCCCGCTACAACGCGATCCTCTCCCGTATTGCCAGCTTCGCCCGGGCGGCCGAGCGTGCGCGAGGCAGCTGACGCGGAGGGGATCGGGCGGCTCGCCCGCGAGCTCGGCCGCACCGTCCCGGCCGGAACGCGCATGTACTTGACGGGGGGCGCCACGGCAGTCCTCGAAGGCTGGCGGCAGTCGACCGTGGACGTCGACGTCCTCTTCGAGCCCGACTCCGACGCCGCCCTGCGAGCGATCCGCGACCTCAAGGAGTGCCTCGCCCTCAACGTCGAGACGGCCTCACCCCTGGACTTCCTGCCGCCGCTGCCCGGCTGGCGGGAGCGATCGCGCTTTCGCCTCCGTGAGGGCAATCTGGAGGTTTTCGACTTCGACCCCTACTCGCAGGCGCCCTCGAAGCTGGAGCGCGGCTTCGAGCTCGATCTGGCCGACGTGCGCGACATGGTCGAGTCAGGTCAGGTCGAGCCTGCGCGGTTACGTGAACTCTACAGAGCGATCGAGGATGAGCTGTACCGGTTCCCAGCAGTCGACCCCCCAAGCCTGGGGGCCGCGGTCGAGTCGCTCTCCTCAGGCTAGGCGGCCGAGTCGGCCCCGGTCTTCAAGATTGGGAAACTGGAGTAACCGGGGCGATCTCCCGGATCTCCGCGAGGAGCCGCGCCGCGATCTCCCCCGGCTCCTCACCAGGCTGCACCTGACCACCTGAGGGCTCGAAGAAGCGGGTCCGCACCCGTGGGCGCCGCGGGAAGCTGGTGAAGCTGGTCGTCCCCTCTATCGCGACGCAGACGAGCTTCGCCTCGGGGACCTCGAGCGCGAGGCGGCCAACGCCGCTGCGCGCCCGCAGCACCTTGCCCTTCGAGCGGGTGCCCTCGGGGAAGACGCCGATGCAGGCGCCCGCGCGCAGTTCCTCGATCGCCCGCGCCAGGGCCCCGGCGTCCCCCGCCCCGCGCTCGATCGGGATTTGACCCATGCCGTCGAGGACGGGGCCCAGGCCCCGCACGTCCCAGAGCGCCGATTTGGCCAGCGCCTTGATCTGACGCCGCCGGATCGCCGCCACCCCGACGCTGACCGGATCCCAGTGGCTGTCGTGGTTGCCGACGACGAGTGCCGGCCCGGCCGCGGGCAGAGCGTCGAGCCCCTCCACCTCCAGCCGCCCCCACGCCGCGACCGCCGGCCGGCAGACGGCCATCGCGGTCCTGTACATGGGGCTGGGCTCCTTCACGGGGACGGAGTTCTACTCGACCGGCCGCCGCATAAGCCCTCCGCTAGCCTGAACCTGATCGGGGAGCTGTGCGTATCCCCGATTGTGAGCCCATCCACGGCATCGAGAACGGCTTGAGGTGTCCCCCAGGGCGCTGAGCGACGAGCGTGACGTGCGCGAGGCCTACGCCGCGCACGCCGACGAGCTGTACGGGTTCGCGTTGCGCTCCCTGGGGGACTCCGGGTTGGCCGAGGAGGCGGTTCAGGAGACCTTCTTGCGGGCCTGGCGAGCGGGCGGGCACTTCGACCCCCAGCTCGGGTCGCTGCGCACCTGGCTCTTCGCGATCCTGCGCAACGTGACGATCGACCTCGGCCGGGCCCGGGCGGCGCGGCCAGCGCTCGCCGAGAGTGGCGTCGAGCCAGTGGTGGAGCCCTTCGACGAGGCGCTGCTCGCCTGGCAGGTGGAGGAGGCGATGCGCCGGATCGGTGAGCAGCACCGCCGCGTCCTGGTCGAGACCTACTACCGCGGCCGCCCCTACGCCGAGGTCGCCAGGGAGCTGGGCGTGCCGGAGGGAACCGTGAAGAGCCGCGTCTACTACGGCCTGCGGGCGCTGCGGGTCGCGCTGGAGGAAATTGGCTATGACGACTGAGCACTGCCGTGAGTGGCGCGAGTCGCTGGGCGCCCACGCGCTCGGGCAGCTGCCGGCGGAGGAGCGCGCGGCGGTCGAAGCGCACCTCGAAGGCTGCTCCGAGTGCCGCGCCGAGCTGGATTCCCTAGCCGGCGTGGCGCGGCTGCTGCCGCTGGCGGACCCAGAGCGCTTCGGCGCCGGGGCAGCGCCGGCACCGCCGCCCTCGCTGGCCGACCGGGTCGCCGCGACGGTCCGCGACGAGCGCCGCACCAGGCGGCGGCGCCTGCGAACGGGAGGGACTCTCGGCGGCGTTGCCGCCGCCATGGCCGCCGCCGTGCTGGCGATCTTCGTGCTGCCGGGGGGCAACGGATCCCCCTCACGGCAGATCGACTTCCGCCCCCTGCCGGCGGGGATGGAGATCGGCGCGAAGCTCGAGCCCCGCGCCTTCGGCACCGAGATCCAGATGTACGTCAAGGGGGCGCCCTCCGGCACGCTCTGCCGCGTCTTCCTGCGCGGCCCCGAGGGCGCCCGCGTGCCCGCCGGCTCCTTCCGCTACCACCCGGGCGCTGACCGCGACGTCGTGCTCAGCGCCGCCCTCGACCTCTCGCGCACGAGGGCGATCGGAGTCCGGGTCGGCAGCCGCACCTTCGTCGCCCCGGTCAACTCGGCCGGAGCGACCTGAGAGAGCAAGGGCCGAAACCAAGGAGGAAGCAACGTGAGCAGATCCATCGGCATCGCCACGGCAGCCCTCATCGCCCTACTGGTGATTGCCGGCTGCGGCAGCGGCGACGACAACTCGGCCTCCGGCGGCGTCTACGGGGGCGAAGGGGGCGGCACCACGGAACCCGCCTCGACCACTTCGGCCGGAGGCGGTGAGAGCGGGGCGACCGTCGTCTCCGCCGGGAGCAGCCCGAAGCTGGGCACGATCCTCGTCGACTCGGAAGGCCTCACCCTCTACGACTTCGAGAAGGACAAGGGCACGACGTCCTCCTGCTACGGCGCCTGCGCCAGCGTCTGGCCACCGCTGACCACCGAAGGGGCCCCGCGGGCAATGGGCGGCGCGACCGCCTCGAAGCTCGGCACGACCAAGCGCAAGGACGGCACCGTCCAGGTCACCTACAGCGGCCACCCGCTCTACACCTACACCAGCGACAGCAAGCCCGGCGAAGCCAACGGCAACGACATCGACCTCTACGGCGGCGAGTGGTACGCCCTCACCCCCGCCGGCACCGAGCCCTGATCGAGCGGGAACGCACGACGGCCCGGGTGGGGAGAAACACCCGGGCCGTCGCGGCACTGCGTGATGGAGGAAATCAGCGCTTCCTTGCCTTCTTCTTCTTCACCTTCACGCACTTGGCCTTGCCCTTGACCTTCTTCTTCTTGAAGCCCTTCTTGCACTTCAGGGGCTTCGGCTTGGGCTTGGCCGGGGGATCGGCCACGGGAGGGGACGACGGAGTCGGGGGCGGATCCGACTTCGGGTCCTCCTGCTTGGGGCACAGCGAGGCATCGGTCTCGCAGGTGGGGATTGGTTTCGGGCAGAGCGCTGGATCGGTCTGGCAGGTGTGAGCCAGGGTTTTGAAGCCGACGATGTCTCCTTCGCCCTCGCCGAGGTCGTTCTCGGCGACCAGCACGAACTCGTAGTCGGTTTTAGCCGAGAGGCCGCTCAGGTCAGCCGAGACCTCGACGGAAAGGCTCCCTGCGCCCGGGCTGCTCTCACACGGCGCTTCCTCCCCGAGCGGGCCGCCCGCCTCCCCGTAGAGGAAGACGCAGTCGGTTTCGACCAGGTTGGGATCGACCTCGCCGCTCAGCGTCGCTTTGGCCTGGGTCACGCCCGAGGCGCTGCCGGTGACCGCCATGGGTGGCTGCGGCTCGGCGAAGACGTGGGCGACGTCTTTGGTCGGGTCGGTGATGTAGACGGTGCCGTCGCGCGAGTCGACGGTGATCTGGGACTTTTCAGCACCAGGCTGAATCGGGGAGAGGTTGCTCGTGTCGAGGTCTTCGTACGCGACGTAGTCGCCGCCGTCCTCTTCGTAAGCGGTGACCCGAGCGGTGTGAGTGGGTGGGACGTCCTCTTCCTCTTCGAAGGCGTCCTCGTCTTCGATGACGAAGACGTCACCATTACCGCGGTTGACCGCGACAGCGACCAAGCCCCCACCTTCCTCAGCGCTGGCGATCTCGGTGATGAAGTTGCCGCTGGGGTCGAATTTCTGCACGCGACCACCGAGGCCGGTGCTGAAGTTGGTGCTGTCGACCACGTAGATGTTGCCGGCGTCGTCGACGTCGACACTGCGCGCCGTAACGAGTTCATTCGCGCCGCTGCCGGTAATTGAGGGCTTCGCCACACCGGCTTCACTGAAGCGCAGCACCGATTGGGCCTGGGCCCAACCAGGCAGATACACGTCACCGGTGGAATCAACAGCGATCTTGGTCGTCGCAACCGCCGAGATCAGACCAGAGTCAAAAGGTGAGCCGACAAGCGCACCGGTGGAATCGTAGATCGTAACCACCGCGGGGTTAATGGCACTACTGGTGTCGGAGGGCAGGGTGTAGACATTGCCGTTGCCTTGGTGGACCGCGACGCTGTAGTTATCGAGCCCAAGGCCAACCCCGAGGGGATCACCAACTGGCGTGCCCGCCAGGTCGAAACGAGAGGTCCAGTCGGACACAAACGACGCCAAGTAAACGTAATCGTTGACCTCATCGACAGCGACGCCCAGCGCCCCGTTCGAGAAAGTCTCGTTCCCGATCGTCCCGGTTTCCTCGTAGACGGCCTGCGCCGGAACCGCCAGCGCACCGAGCGCCAACACCGAGGCCAGCGTCGCGAGGAGCCCCTTGTGCCTCCTCCTGCCCTTACCTTGAGAACTCCTCATCGATGCTCCTCCTGTAGTGGTTGAACCGAGATGAGCCCTGGCGCTCATCACTTCTTGGCCTTCTGCTTCTTGTTCTTCTTGCGGGCCTTGCCCTTGCATCCGGTCGCCTTGACCTTGGGCTTGAAGTTGTGCTCGGCGCCGTTCTGGCCGCCGAGCTTGACCCCGGCGCGACTGGTCACCCGGCAGAGATCCGCGGAGTTGACGATCAGGCCCTTCTTGCCGCCCTGCATACGCAGTTCGAAGCTGTCGACCGGAACGTCGGGCAGCGAGTCGAAGCTGGCACGGATCCGGCGCTTGAAGGAGTCGATCCTGCTGGCGACGCTGACTTCGATCAGGCCGTCGAGGGTGGCCACCAGGTCCGGCAGCTTGTTGTTGGAGGAGCGCATCACCACCGGTCCTTCCAGCGCTCCGTCGATCAGCGGGCTGGTGGCTTTGGCGTGACCGATCACCGAGCCCTCGGGACAGGCCTTGGCCGCGAACTGCACCCTGGTGCAGATCGTCCTGATGTGGCCCTGTTCGAGGAATGCGGTCCTCGGCAGGGTGACCTGGGCGCTCTTGATGTTGGCGTCACCCGGCCTTGCCCTCAGCTTGGCGACCATCGCCGGGAACTGACCGCGCTTGGTGCCGCCCTTGAGCTCGAAGGAGACGCCGGGCCTGAAGCCCAGGGCGGCGCAGTTCGATGCCTGAAAGGGGGTCGAGAGGGTGGTGAAGACGTCGTCGTGGGCGGAGAAGAGGTCGCCGCCGACGCCGCCGATCCGCGCCTCGATCGCCATCGGGTCACAGGAGGTGGGGTTGATCGTGCCCTCGGGGCGGTCGACCTTGATCCTGATGTCCTTGATGCGGACCGGGATCCCCTCGAACATCTGGGGGAAGGGATCGGTCTCGACTTCGACCTGGGCGGTGGTCGTGTCGACCTTGAGAGCGGTGCGGACCGCGATCGTGCCGAGGTCGTAGGGACCTGCGACCACGGGCGTGATCACGACCATCGAGAGAGGGGCGCCTTTGTAGGGACCCGAGAGGTAGGCCTTGCCCTGGACGAAGGTGAGTACCTGGCCGACTCCCGAGCCGACATCGGCGACGCCGAGGTAGGAGGAGGCGGGACACGATGGGCTCGCCTGCTCCTCGGCGCCGGTTTTCCGATCGGCGGAGGCGATGGCCTCCTCGCCGCACTGGCTGATTCCCGCAACCTTGGCGATCAGGCCCTTGGGCAGCTTGGCCGCCAGGCTGGTGATCTCCTGGTCGTCGTCGGTCCTGGTGAGGCGGAAGACGAAGGGGGAGTAGGTCCCGGCTGAGGAGCTGAGCGTGCCCGCCTCGACCTGTGGAGCAAACGGCCTTTCCGCAGGGTCCTTGACGCAGGGTGAGCCATCGGCCTTCTGCTTGATCTCATAGGAGCTCTCGACCACGACCGGGTTCCCGGGATCGCTCCAGGAGGTGAGCTCGGCTCGAATCGTTTTGGTGCCGCAGGTGCTCGGGTTGACCAAGGCCGCCCTGATCCCGCCCTTCAAGGCCAGCTGCATGCTGGCGACCGGGAACTGCGGCAGGTCGTCGAAGGTGGTCTTGATCTGGCCGGTGCCGTGGTCGAGATCTACCTTTGCCGGCAGCTTGACCAGGATTCCCGTCTTCGGGTCCTCGACCACCAGGTAGAGCGCCAGGAACGAGTTGAAGGGGTTGTCGAACTGACTCGCCAGGTAGAGGCGCCCCTTGAGTGGATCGGTGAGCATCGGCGTCTCGATCGTCAAGGTCCCGTACTGGGAGTTCTCCGGACAGCTGACCGGATCGTTGGTGCCGATCCCAATCTGCGCCGAGGAGCAGCTGCCGAGACCCTGGGCCGCCGAGGTGGAGACCGTGACCCCCTCGGGCAGGGTGACCTCGGCCTTCTTGATCGGCGGCGTGGCGATCGCCCGGAAGTCGCCGTTCTCGGCGTAGAGCTGCTTGGCGTCCGAGACCGTGTCTTCCCGTTGCGGGTTGACCAGGTTGACCGCGAGACCCGTCGGGCCCGAGGCAGCCAGCGAGGTCGGCTTGAGGTTTACCTGGGGGTTGAAGCGGATGCGGGGGTCATCGCATCCGGTGGAGGTCATGGAGGAGACGGCCTCCACATTGGGCGTAAAGGTCCCCGCGTTCTGCCACGACTCGAGCCGGAGCAGGCCCGTGTACGCGGTGCCGCACTCGCCGCCAAGCGTCATCAGTGGACGAATCGGGCCATCGAACGATGCGCCGAACCCACCCTCTGCGACGTCATAGCGAAGATGATTGTGAGCGGGATCGCCCGGTACCCCCCAGATCGCAACGCTCACTCCCCGCGTTTGGAGAAACGAGCTCACATAGGGGGATACAGCCGCGATTGCGTACTGATTGGCGGGATCCACATTTGGGAACACGTGGCCACGGAAATCGTCCGCGCGAAACGCGAAGTCGGCCGGTACCCCGTCCCTGGGCTCGAGGTTGTAGAGGGGAATGCGACTGAACGCACCCGGATGCTGCACCAGGCCACCCCCGTTGCTGCTCTCGGCGGCAAGATCGCCGGAAACGATCCCCACCTGCGTCTCCGGGGGACACCCGGTGCCGAACACGCCGCCACCGGTAGGGGTCTCCAAGAACTCGTCCATCGTGCACTTCGGGAGAGCCTCGGGGTTCCCAATCAATCCCCGGGGCAAGGTCGAGTAAACCGTCTTCAGCTCATCCGCGGGAACGGTGAACGACAGCGCCGGCAGGCCGGGGGTCGAGGACGGGCGTGACAGGCGCTTGAGCTTTAGGTCGAATCGGACCCGCAACTCAAAGGGATGGGAATTGGCCTGGCGCTCAAGCCGCTGATCGGGCGCCTCGTCCTTGAACGCGTCGGTTTCAAAGCTCCCATCCTCGGCACCGAACGTGGTGGGCGCGGTAGTGATCTTCATCGGCTCGACGATCGATTGCGACGCTCCACCCCCACCACTGATGGTGATGACGCTGTCATAAACTCCCTGAACAGCCGCAGGGTCGGCTTTTATGTTGAAGAGCACCCGCTCGGCATAGCCAGAGCCGGGGTTGTCCGTATCCACGGTACGTTGGCTGATCACCGTGTTCGTGGTGCAGGTGACCGTGTCTATGCCGGCGACGAACGCATCCGTGCACGTCCAACCATCACCCTCGATTTTCGGATTCAGGGCAAGCTCGAGCCCAGTCGGAGGAACCCGCCGCACACCAGGAGGCAGCACGTTGGTGACGGTGACGGTCCCAGAGCTGGCGGAGGAACCGAAATTGGTGGCCTTGATGACGACGCGGCCATGAGCTCCAGGAGCGAGATTGGCATTGCCCCACCGCGCCTCCGCGTCCCACAGTGGTGCCGCGACCGCGGTCGCGGCCGGCCCCAGGATCCCAAGAGCTGCAACAGTCAGTGACAGCCAGATACGGCGACTCATTTGGCGCTCCTCTCGCTACCGGCCTTGGTTCGTCCTTTTGCCTTCCCCTTCGCCTTGCAGTGCTTAGGCGGGTGGGCCTTGCCCTTCGCGCATACGGCTCGCTTGCGCTTGGCCACGCAACGCTGGCCCCGTCGAACCTTGTTCCTGGCGCAGCCCTTGGCCGGCTTTCCCTGCCTCGGGTTTGGCGCCCCTTTTAGGCTGGAGCTGCCTGGGTTGGTGAAGGAGGGAACTGCCTGCAGCGAACCCTGGCAAGCGTCCTCGACGCAGGGGTCAGCCGCTGGATCTGGCGGTGGAAGACCGCCCCCCGTGCGGGCGACGTAGATCTGTCGCACATCGTCGATCTCGTGGCCGGTCAGCCGAGCGCCGACGCCGAAGAGAATGTTCTTCCCGTCGTCGGAGATGCCTTGCAGAGCCGGCGCACCGGCGCCGTCGCTGAACCGGGTGACGCCGTCGGTCACCAGCCGCACGCGACCATCGCGGTTGGCCTCATATACATCGATGCTTCCGTTGATGTCCTCGTGGACCAGCGCGGCACTGGACGTAAACACGAACACGCTGCCGTCAGCGCTCAGCAGTTTGGTGGGCACGAGGCCAAGCAGACCAATCGCGCCGAACCCGCCACCGAAGTTCCCTTCCGCCGGCGCCGCCTCCACTCCAGGCGGGGGACACGTCAGGCACTCCATGCTCCCATCGGCGTCGTCATAGCGATAGAACTGATCGAAACCTCCGGATCTATCGGGGGTGGTGCCTGGGGCCGCGGACTTGAACACCATGACCTCGCCATTCGCGGAAAGCTGGTTGATGACCCTGTTCAAGCCGTCGGCCTGGTTTAGCGCGTTGGCATCTGCTTGACCGACGTAAGCAATTTCACGGCCCCCTGGAAGGTCGCGCAGCACGTAGAGATTGTTGGGTGAGCCCGCCTGGCCCTTGCCCACCACCAGTTGGTTGGGCGAGCGGAAGTACACCCTCCGCAGATCGGCTGACACCACCACCCGCGGCGAATTACCAGGATCAAACGATACGCTGGCATCGGAGACGACACAGGTCAGGCAATCGTTACCGCCGCCCAGGGTCCACTTGTAGATATCGGCGTTGCCATTGGCGTCATCGCTGTCCAGCCGCGTTTTGCTTGCGTACACGACCGAGGTCCCGGCTGAGTTGGTGCGGATGAAGTAGGCCCCTTGGTCCGCTCCTGAAATGGGTGGACCCGAGACCAAGTGGGTTGCATCATCGGCCTCGAGCGAGGTCCCTTGGTCGTCGCGCATGTAGAGGACCCGGGGTCCTTCGCAGTTTCCGGACCCCGGGGTCTCGAAGTAGAGGCGAAGGGGCGCTCCGACCCCACTGGCGCTGGAGAACCAGTCGTAATCGTGTGCTCCGGCCATGAACCCACTTGCTCCAATCCCGTCGGGCACACCGCAGGCCGGGAATGAGCCATTGGGCAGCCGACTCACGAGTCGTGGCGGGTCATATGAAAGGTCGTATACAGCTGATCCGATGCCCGTGTGGACGGGGAGCACCTTCTCCGGCGTCCTCCAGAAGGAGTGAGTCAGGTCCTCGGTGGCGCTCCAGGCTCCCTCCGGCGATGAGACCCTCGGGGGAGGAGTGCTCGAGATGATCGACTGAGACACGGGCTGATCGAGCTGCGAGGTAAGCAGCACGTAGTTCTGCTCGACATCGTTGACGCGTTTATAGATCGCGCTCGAGAAGTCCGGCGCAGCTCGTACCGGCGTGTAGGTGTCAGCTCCCTTGCCCAGCAGTTGGTTTATGGGCGGAATGAGACTGCGCGACTCCCAGCCGGTTGGGGTGCGCATGGTGCGTTCCGAGATGAAGGCACTGGCGTTCCCCACCGGTGAGCCAGGCGAGCCAGTAAGCGTCCCCCAAGCCACTCTGTCGGACACGGGCGAGATGTAGGCCCGGGGGACCTGACCGCCCGTGTCAGGTGGGGTAACGAGCTCGATGCCACGTTTGGCCCAGACCATCTCCGCGGTGGAGCGGGTGGTGAACTCGCGGTCGAGGCCATCAACCGGGTCGCCGACGCCATTGTCGGCGACGAGGCGGAAGTGGTAGGTGGTCTCGGGTTGGAGGCCTCTGACGGTCGCGTATGCGGGGACCACCTCGTTACCGGCGCCGGCGTTCTGAATCGGGGTCGTGTTGCCGTAGCTCTCGTCCCTGCCCCACTCGAAGAAGTACTCGGTCTGGGATTTGCGCGGATGGACGATGCCGCGGATCTGGGCCGTGGTGTCGCCGACCGGGTAGGCGCTTCGCTCGGTGACGCTCGGGGGAAGCGCCAGGGTTGTGAAGCTGTCGGTGTCGATGGCGAATCCGGCGCCCCCCTCCCGGGTCGCCACCAAGCGGACCTCGTAGGTGGTGTTTGGCTCGAGGCCGGAGATCACCTCGGGCCCTGCGGGCTCCGGGTCTGTCCCGTTGCCGACCTCGATGTCGGGGACGGGCGCGGTGGTCCAGCTCTGGGTGTCCTGCTTGCGGTACTCCCAGTGGTAGCCGGTGGAGAAGTCGGTTCCCTGCGGGTTGACGATGCCGTTGAGGGTGGCGCTCGAGCCGGTGACCGAGGCGATCGAGGTGATCGTCGGGACTGGCGGGTTGGTGAGCTCGTCGATGACGAGGATGCGGGAATCGACGGCGGGGAGCCCCGAGAACGCTGACTCGCCAACGGCGGCATAGATACGGCCGGTCGACGAGTTGACCGCGAGGCCGGGGCCGTTCAGCCGGGGCATCCCGGTGGCGTGCAGATCAACCAGGTTGCCGGCGGGATCGAACTCGGCGAGCTGCCGGACGGCGTTACCGGGATTGCTGTGGCTCCCGGAGACCGGCCGATCGAAGCGGCTCACGAAGACGTGGTCCGTGCCGCGATCGACGGCTACCGCGAGGGGTCCGTGCCCCGGCGGGGAAGCAAACGAGCCGAGCGAGACGCCACCGGCGGACAGCTTGAGCACGGGATAGCTGCCGCGGTCGTCCTGTGCCGGAGCGACGTATATCTCCCCGCCTGAGTCAACGGCTATCGAGTCGGCGGAGTAGGGAACTCCGAAGCTGAAGCCGGCCAGCGGAATCCCTGAAGAGTCGACCCAGGAGAGACCGCCGCCGCCGATCAGCAGCGAGTTGCTGCCGGGCTTGGTGGCAATCGGGGCAAGGCCACCGAGGTTCTGGGCGCGAATGAGGTTGCCGTCGAGGTCGAACTTCTCGCCCGAGCCGCGATTAGACACATAGACGTCACCATTGGACTGATCGATGGCAATGCCATACGGAAGGTCCAGCTGGCCCACGCCATCACCGGCAACCCCATGCTGGCACGCGGCCGGCGCGATGCAGATCTCGAAACCCGTGCCGGGGTCGTCGGCGTCGACGTCCCAGCCCCATGCTCGCTCGAAGACACCGTTTTCATCGAGGCGGACGACCCGGGCATTCGAGTAGTCAGCGACGTAGACGTCGCCGGTTGTTTCGTTGACGGCGACGCCAGCGGGCCGGGAGAGGCAGTCGTCCGGATCACTGGCCAGGCAGGAAGTGGTTGCTTGACTCATGCCCGGCAAAGGCGGGCCGGTGCCACTCGAGCCCCAGACCTCGACCACGCCCTTGCTGGCCGATGCCGGCGAGGCGAAGAGGAGCAGCGAGAAGAGGAGCGCGACCAAGGAAAGGGTCGCCGTCGGTACAGCCTTCGCGTGGCGTTTCACTCGATGCCTCTCCTTGTCCCGTGAGCCCTAACCGGCCGCTTCCCTTGCGCCCGCTGGCTCGGTTTCCCTTGCTGCTTCTCGCCGCCTCCCTGGTGGCGACGTGGGAAGCATAAAAGAAGTGGTTTACAAATGCAAGGAGAAGTTTTCGAAAAGAAGGTTTGTGGCTCTAGGCCGCCGCCGCGAGGGCCAGGCGCTTGGCCTCGGCGCGGCCCATGAAGGGAGCCAGGGCAAGCTCGGTGAGGTCGGGAAGGAGCTCGGGGAGACGGGCCGCGCCGGCCGAGTTGAGGCGGCGGACGACGAGAGTCGCGATGCCGCCGATCAGGGCCTGGTCGCGGATTTCCATCTCGATCTGCGAGGGCGGCGGCTCGGGTCGCAGGGTGGCCGCGAGGAGCTGCATCCCCTCGCGGTAGCGGGCCGCGACCTCGCCGCCGGCCGCCAGCGGCTCGACCAGGAAGCAGCGCGAGACGGCGGCGTCGCGGGAGAGCACGTCGAGCAGCGCGGCGAGCCGAGCGCGGACCCGGTCGGGCCAGGCCTCCCCCGCCCCGGGCGCGTTCAGCATCGAGTCGAGGACGTGCGTCTCGATCATCTCGTAGGCGGCGAGGAAACAGGCCTCCTTGTCCTCGAAGTGCTCGTAGAAGGTGCGGCGCGAGATCTTCGCCGCGGCGGTGATGCGGGCGATCGTCGTCGCGTTGTAGCCGTGCTCGGCGACCGCCTCGACGACGCCGTTGAGCAGCCGCTCGCGCTGGTTCTCGGCGACGAAGGCGCGGGGCAGGCCGTGGCGGCCCGGGGGCAGCCGCTCGCCGTCGACCCCGTAGGACTCCGCCTCCTGCGCGAGCCGCTCAGCCATCGCCGAGGTAGGGGCCGAGGGCGATCTCGACCAGTCGGGGGTAGAGCGCCTCGACGTCCTCCCCGCCGCCGCGCTCGAGGCGCTCACGCAGCAGCCAGGCGAGCGCCCCCGCGGTCGCCTCCTCGTGGGTCGGCGGCAGGTCCGCCGGCGCCGTCTCCAGCGCCCGCCCCTCGCGCAGCTTCCTCGCGATCCGGTCGAGGGTCGCCTCGAAGTGGGCACTCAACTCGGGCCCGCCGGTCTGTGCCTCGACCAGGCAGAGCCGCGCCCGCTCCGGCGCGGCGGCGATCAGCCGCGTCGCGGCGCGCAACCCGGTCGCCACCCCTTCGGTCCAGTTGAACCCGCCGACGTCCGGGTCGCCGGCCGCGGCGCGCGCCAGCTCCGTAGCCGCCTCCCCCACCGCCCGGTCGAAGGCGGCGACGTAGCACTCTTCCTTGCTCCCGAAGTGCTCGTAGAAGCTGGCCGAGGAGACGCCGGCCGCCTTGACGATCGCTTCGACCGAGGTGCCGGCGCAGCCCCTGGTGGCGACCAGGCGCTCGGCGGCATCGAGGAGGCGCTGGCGCTGACCCCCGGAAGCGGCGCTCCCGAGCGGGGCCGAGTCCCGCTCCGGAGCCGGCAGCGAGGCCAGTCTCTGCGAGAGGTACTGCATGGGCTTGAGAGTACCCGACTTGAAAAGGCTTTCATATCTGATGAAAAAGGAGTAGTTTCTATAGGCGCATGTCAGCCGAAGCCTCAGCAGCGAGCAAGGGCCTCGTCTCACCCGAGGTCGGCGGGGGCGCCGAGGGCGACGTCCGCGAGGGGGCGATGGAAGGGGTGCTGATCGCCTGCGGCGAGCTCGGCTACCGCGAGACCTCGGTGCGCGCGATCCTCGAGCACAGCGGCGGCCACCGCGCCCAGTTCTACAAGCAGTTCGAGAGCCGCGACGACTGCTTCGCCCAGGCCTACGCGACCTGGATCGACCGCCTCAGCCTCGAGCTGCTGGAAGCCGCCGTCGGCACCCCCGGCTGGGAGGCCGGCGTGCGGGCGGCGATCGTCCGCCTCTTCCAGTTCGTCACCACCCACCCGGCGATCGCCCGGGCGCTCTTCGTCGAGGTCCAGATCGCCGGCGAGCCGGCCCTCGCCCGCCACGAGGCGGTGGTCGAACGGCTCGCCGAGGCGATCGACGGCGCCCGCGCCGAGATCCCGCCCGCGGAGGCGCCGCCGGAGGCGACCGGTGTCTTCGTCGTCGGCGGGATCGAGACCTGCGTCGGCGAGGCGCTCAGCGGCGGCGACCCCGACCGGCTCTGGGACACCTTGCCCGAGCTGATGCACTTCGCCGCCGGCTCCTACTTCGGCATGGAGGAGGGCGAAGCGGCCTTCGAGCGGGCCAGCGAGATGCTCGAGCGCGAACGCGAGCGGCTGATGGGCGCGGAGGCGAAGGAGTGACCGAGCTGCGCCTAATCGGCGGCACCGCCCTCGCCGAGCCGGCCGATGCCGCGCAGCCCTTCCGCCTGCCCCCCGGCCGCCACGGCATGCCCGCCGACCTGGTCCGCGCCCACCAGCGGCAGCGGATGCTGGAGGCGGCGACCGAGGCGCTCGCCGAGCAGGGCTACGGCCGCCTCACCGCCGCCCGCGTCACCGAGCTTGCCGGCGTCTCCAGCCGCACCTTCTACCAGCACTTCGAGGACCTCTGGGCCTGCGTCCTGGCGGCGTATGAGACCGAGGCCGGGCGGCTCTGCCGGGCGGCCGAGGACGCCTGCACGAACCTGGCGCCCGCCGACTACCGCGGCCGGGCCCGGGCCGGGATCGGCGCCGCCCTCGGCTTCCTCGCCGCCGAACCGGCCGTCGCCCGCCTGCTCAGCGCCGAGCCGCCGCCGCAGATCGTCGCTCTCGCTGCCGCCCGCCGCGAGCTGGTCGAGCGCCTCGGAGCGATGCTGCGCGCCGTGCTCGAGCCCGCCGGCGCCACCCTCCTCCCCAGCCTCGAGCGGCGCCTGATCGGCGCCGCCCTCGCCCTCGTCTGCACCCGCTCCGCCGCCGGCGACCCGCGCCCGCTGCGCGAGCTCGAGCCGGAGCTCAGCGAGCTCCTGCTCGCCTCGCTGTAGCGCCTACTGCGTCACGATCAAAGTCGCGATCACGCCGATCAGAGCCGCGATCATGCCGGCCCCGACCTGGTACGTGGCGCGATAGAGCCCGTCGAAGCGGTCGTGGAGGCGATTGATCTCGTGTTCGACTTTGTCGAAGCGGCGGTCGACCTCCCGGCCTGCCTCGTCAAACCGGCGGTCGACCTCGTCGAAGCGGCGGTCGATCGAGTCGAACCTCTCCTGCAGGCGGTCATCGGTCCAGTCCACGCGGTACATGGTATCTCCACCGTAGACAAAAAGATGCGACACGTGGCCCGCGGAATTAAAATCTTCTGCGCCAACTTCGAGTCGATTCCGCGTCAGACGCGATCGCAGCGCTGTAAATTGTCTAAGTGACGAAAGTCACAGCATCCCCTACCGACGACAACCGAGGCTAGACAATCACGTGCCAACTGCGTCCCAGAAGCCGCTTGAGCTGATTCTCGCTCGCAACCTGATGTCGGCCCTCTCGACTCCGGCCTTCCTGGTCGACGAGGGTGGGCTGCTGGTCTTCTACAACGAAGCCGCCGGGCTGCTGCTCGGCAAGCGCTTCGAGGAACTGGGCACGGTCGGCCCCGAGGAGTGGGGCTCGCTCTTCGGCCCCTTCGACGAGGACGGCGAGCCGATCCCTTATGACGAGCTGCCGCTGGTGACCGCCGTCCGCGACGATCGCCCCGCCCACGCCGCCTTCGAGATCCGCTCCGCCGACGGCACCCACCACCGGGTCGAGGTCTCCGCCTTCCCGATCCAGACGGCGCACGGCTCGCGCGGCGCGATCGCCGTCTTCTGGCCGGCGTCGGCCAACGGGCACGGGAACTAGGCCGTGCGGGTCAAGCTCTGGGGCACGCGGGGCTCGATCCCGTCACCTGGCCCAGAGACGATCCGCTACGGCGGCAACACCTCCTGCGTCGGCGTCACCCTCTCCGACGGCTCGCTGCTGGCGCTCGACGCCGGCACCGGCATCCGCAGCCTCGGCCTCTCGCTCTCCGCCGAGCAGCACCCACGCCTCCACATCCTGCTCACCCACCTCCACCTCGACCACATCCAGGGCCTGGTCTTCTTCGCTCCCGCCTTCCGGCCCCAGACCGAGATCGTGATCTGGGGGCCGACCTCGCCGGAGGCCTCGCTGCGCGACCGCATCGCCCGCTACATCTCGGCGCCGCTCTCGCCGGTCGAGGTCAAAGAGCTGCCCTGCGACGTCTCCTTCCGCCACACCCCGGAGACCGAGTGGCAGATCGGCCCGGCGCGGATCCGCGCCGCCTCGGTCGCCCACCGCGGCCCGACCCTCGGCTACCGGATCGACGACGGCGACGAGTCGCTCGCCTACATCCCCGACCACGAGCCGGCGCTGGGCGCCGACATCGAGTCGCTCGAGGAGGATTGGATCTCCGGCTTCGAGCTCGCCCGCGGCGCCAACCTGCTGATCCACGACGGCCAGTACGCCGACGACGAGTACCCCGAGCACGCCGGCTGGGGGCACTCCTCGCTGAGCCACGCGCTCGCCTTCGCCCGCCGCACGGGAGTCGGCCGCACCGTCCTCTTCCACCACGATCCCCTCCACTCCGACGAGCAGCTCGACCGCCTCGGCGAAGAGGCGCGGCGGCGCTGGGTGGAGGGCGGCGGCAGCGCCGAGACGATCGAGCTGGCGGTCGAGGGGGCCGAGCTGGGGCCCCTGGCGAGGGCTCCGGAACCCGCCAAGTACGCCTGAGCAATACGTTCGTCCCTTATCGGTACGTTTGGGATACTTTTTCCGTCCAGTTCGGTACTCTAAAGCTTGGATGCCTTCCTCCATTCGGATCGAGGCAGCGGTCGAGCGTTCGGCACTCATCAGGGGAGCGCTCTCGGTAGCGCGCCGCGTCCATGCCGACCAGGTGCGTGAGACCGGCAGCGGCGAGGTCGTCTTCATCGACCACCCGGTCGCCGTCGCCGAGCGCCTGCTCGACCAGGATTACCCGCCCGAGGTCATCGCCGCCGGCCTCCTGCACGACGTCGTCGAGCACGCCGAGGTCGAGCCGGACGCGCTGCGCGGTCGCTTTGGCGAGCAGGTCGCCGCCCTCGTTGCGACGCTGACCGAAGACACGACGATCGAGTCCTACGAGGAACGCAAGGAAGAGCATCGCATCCGTGTCGCGGGGGCCGGGTCGCCGGCGCGGGCGATCTTCGCCGCCGACAAGACCGCCAACGTCGCTACCCTGCGCGACGCCTACGCCAGCGAGGGCGAGAACGTCGACGAGCGCCTGCCGATCCCGCTCGACCTCAAGATCCTCGTCTGGGAGTTCGACCTGGAAATGCTCTTCGAAGAGGACGACGGGCTGCCCCTGGTCGACCGCTTCGCCGACGAGATGGTCGGCCTCTGGGGACAGCGGGCGCAGAACGACCGCGCCTACCTATGTTGAGCTGCCCGGGCCCTCGACCGGCACCCTGACGCTGCGCCGCAGGGGCAGCAGAGCCCAGAGCGCGACGAACATCGCCAGCGCGGCGACGCCGAAGATGACGGTCGCGGTGGTGCCGAAGAGGACGTCGGTGATCAGCACGATCGCGCCGGTCATCGCCAGGGCCAGGAAGGCGAGCCCGGCGATCGCCAGGCGGTTGGAGATCACCACCAACTCGTCCTTGCGCTGGCGGCGGAAGTTGAGCCGGTGGTAGGCGGTCGGCGAGATCAGGAGGGCGGCGGAGATCGCCGTGCAGAGCAGCGTCACGAAGTAGGTCTTCTCCTGAAAGCCGGTGATTTCCGAGAAGTTCTGCTGAAACGGGACCGCGAGCAGGAAGGCGAAGAGCACCTGCACCCCGGGCAGGGCCACCCGCAGCTCCTGCAGCAGCTCGCCGAGGTTGCGGTCGAGGCGCTGGCTCTCACTCTCCTCCCGGCCGGAGGGGTGCTGCGTCATGGGGTCACGATAGGCGAAGGCTCGCGCGGGCGATCCAGGTTCGCGCGGGCGATCCAGGCGGCGAGGATGCCGGCGCTGGCCGCCAGCAGCAGCGCCGCGCGCGGGTCGTAGGCCTCGGCCAACCAGCCGGCGAGCGGCCCGCCGATCGGGGTCGAGCCGAGGAAGACGACCGAGTAGAGGGCCATCACCCGGCCCCGCATCTCGGGCTCGACCGAGAGCTGCAGCGAGGAGTTGATCGCCGCCGCGAAGGTGACCGCGGCGGCGCCCATCAGGGCGACGACCGGGACCTCGAGCGCCAGGCTCGGCATCAGCGCCGCGAGCAGCGCCAGCAACCCGAAGGCGAGGGCGGCGCCGGTGATCAGGCGAGCGTCGGTCCGCCCGTGGGCGCCGGTGGCGAGGGCGCCGATCACCGACCCGGCCCCCATCGCCGCGACCAGGGTCGCGTAGGCGGAGGCGCCGCCTTCGAAGCTGAAGCGCGCCAGCAGCGGCAGGATCACCTGGAAGTTGAGGCCGAAGGTGCCGACCAGCGCCATCAGCCCCAGCGGCACGGCGAGCTCCGGCGTGCGCCGCACGTAGCGCAGAGCGGCACGGATCGCGCCCCGCTCGCGCGGCGCGACGGGCGGCGCCTTCAGCTGCGCCGGCTCGATCAGCCAGAGGGCGACGATCATGCCGATGAAGGAGAGCGCGTTGATCGCGAAGCAGGGCGCGACCCCGGCGGTGGCGATCAGGATCCCGGCCAGCGCCGGGCCGACCAGGCGGGCCGAGTGGATGAGGACGCTGTTGAGGCTGACCGCGTTGACGACCCGGTCCGGGCCGACCATCTCGATCGCGAAGCTCTGCCGGGTCGGGTTGTCGACGGCGTTGATCGCGCCGCGCACGAAGACCAGGGCGAGGACCATCCAGACCTCGACCGCACCGCTGACCGTGACTGCGAAGAGGGCGAGCGCCGGCAGCACCATCAGCGCCTGGGTCACCATCAGCAGGCCGCGCTTCGGGAAGCGGTCGGCGAGCAGGCCGCCCCAGGCGCCGAAGAGGAGGATCGGCAGGAACTGCAGCGCCGTCGTCATCCCCACCAGGAAGCCGCTGCCGGTCAGCGAGAGGACCAGCCAGATCTCGGCGACCATCTGCATCCAGTTGCCCGACAGCGAGATGATCTGGCCGCTGAAGTAGCGGCGGTAGTTGGGGACCGAGAGCGAGTCGACGCTGCGCCGCAGGGCGGCGCTCACCGCTGCTCCCCGCGCCGTGGCGGGCGCGACTCCTCGAGCATCCCCTCGAGGATCGCCGCCGCCCGGGCCAGGGCCTCGACGTCCTCCTCGGGCAGGTCGCGCATGCGCCGCGCCAGGTAGGCGTTCTTGCGGCCGCGCAGCCGGCGCAGCCGCTCCCGGCCGGCGGCGGTGACGCTGACCAGGGCGCTGCGGCCGTCGGTCGGGTCGGGCGTGCGCTCGACCAGGCCCGCCTCGCCGAGCAGGCGCAGGGTGCGGGTCGCGGTCGGCCGCTTGACGCGCTCGATCTCGGCCAGCTCGCTGGGGGTCAGCGGCCCGTGCCGCTCGACCGTCGCCAGCGCCGCCGCCGCGGTCGGCGTCAGCTGCCCGGAGGCCCCTGCCGCCTCCTGACGCAGCCGCCGCCCCGTGCGCACGATCGCCATCCGCAGCCGCGCCGCCGAGTCGGTCAGCGTCGCCTCGTCGCCTCTCGTCTCTTCCATCGCTTCCGTCATCTAATTAGCCTTGATAATTAGACTAGCAAACTATCTTCGGGCGCGCCCCTCCCAGTCCTTCCGTGCGCCTTTCCCGTTTCTGGGACGGGAAAGGCGCACCGGAAGGCGCACCGGAACGATCGGGCGTGGGTAGGCGACCCGGCCCCCGTGTCGAACTAGGCTCGGATGGGCGAGCAAGCGACGCAATTCAAGCCGGGGATGGACGCGCGCAGCACGCGGATCGCGGAGCGGCTCAACACGCCGCTGCTGATCGCGGCGGCGCTGACCCTGCCGATGGTCGCGATCACCGAGTCGCATAGCGGCGGCTGGCTCGAGAGCGTCGCCCACATCCTCAACTGGGTCACCTGGGCCGCCTTCGCGATCGAGCTCGTCGTGATGCTCGCGGTCGTCCCCGACCGGCGCACCTGGCTGCGCCACAACCCGCTCGACCTGATCATCGTCGTCCTCACCCCGCCGGTCCTGCCCCCCGGCCTGCAGGGACTGCGCGTCCTGCGCCTGCTCCGCCTCCTGCGCCTGCTCCGCCTCGCCCAGCTCTCGCGCGAGGTCTTCTCGCTGCGCGGCCTGCACTACGCGGCGCTGCTCGCGGTCCTGACCGTGGTCGCCGGCGGCGCCCTCTTCGTCGCCTTCGAGAAGGGCCAGCAGCTGGGCGCCTGGGACGGGATCTACTGGGCGGTGACGACGATGACCACGCTCGGCTCCGACATCTACCCGACGACGACCGGCGGCGAGGTCGTCTCGGTCTGCATCCTGATCGTCGGCATCGGCTTCGTCGCCCTGCTCACCGGTGCCTTCGCCCAGCGCTTCCTCGGCCCCGAGCTCGCCGAGGTCGAGGAAGAGATCGCGACCGAGCAGATCAGCGCCGAGCAGGCGGCGTTGCGCGAGCTGCGCGGTGTGCGCGAGCAGCTCGCCGCGCTCGAGATCGCGGTCGAGCGCATGGTCGAGGAACGAACGCCGCGCTGACGTGCCCTCTCAGTCTTCGGCGTTGCGGCGCTCGGCGACCTTGGCCTCGAGCTCGGCCATCACGTCGGGGTCGCGCAGCGTCGTCACGTCGCCCAGGGCGCGGCCCTCGGCGATGTCGCGCAGCAGCCGCCGCATGATCTTCCCCGAGCGCGTCTTCGGCAGGTCGTCGGCCCAGACCACCCGTTTCGGGCGGGCGAATTTGCCGATCCGCTCGGCGACCGTGGCGCGGATCTCCTCGACCAGCGCCTCGCTCGGCTCGATACTCCCGGCCAGGGTGACGAAGGCGCAGATCGCCTGCCCGGTGTGCTCGTCGGACTGGCCGATCACCGCCGCCTCGGCGACTTTCTCGTGGGCGACGATCGCCGACTCGACCTCGGCGGTCGAGAGCCGGTGGCCGGAGACGTTGACGACGTCGTCGATCCGGCCGATCACCCAGAAGTAGCCGTCGGCGTCGCGGCGGGCGGCGTCGCCGACCAGGTAGGTCTCCTTGCCGAAGCGCTCGAAGTAGGTCTCGACGAAGCGGTCCTCCTCCTTGTAGAGGGTGCGCAGCATCGAGGGCCAGGGCTGGGTCAGGATCAGCAGCCCCTGGCCGTTCTCAACCGGCTCGCCCTCGCCCTCGGAGACGACCTCGGCGGCGATCCCCGGGAACGGCGTCGTCGCCGAGCCGGGCTTGGTCGCGGTAATCCCCGGCAGCGGCGTGATCATGATCGCGCCGGTCTCCGTCTGCCACCAGGTGTCGACGACCGGGCAGCGGCCGCCGCCGATCACCTCGTGGTACCAGAGCCAGGCCTTGGGGTTGATCGGCTCGCCGACCGAGCCGAGCAGGCGCAGCGAGGAGAGGTCGCGCTCGGCGGGCAGCTCCGCCCCCCACTTGATGAAGGTGCGGATCGCGGTCGGCGCCGTGTAGAGGATCGTCGCCCCGTAGCGCTCGACCAGCTCCCACCAGATCCCCTTGTGCGGGTAGTCGGGCGCGCCCTCCCACATCACGCTGGTGACGCCGTTGGCGAGCGGGCCGTAGACGATGTAGGAGTGGCCGGTGACCCAGCCGACGTCGGCCGCGCACCAGTAGACGTCGGACTCGGGCTTGACGTCGAAGACGTAGCGATGGGTCGCCGCGACCCCGGTCAGGTAGCCGCCGGTCGTGTGCACGATCCCTTTCGGCTTCGCGGTCGAGCCCGAGGTGTAGAGGATGAAGAGCGGGTGCTCGGCCTCGAGCGGCTCGGGCGGGCACTCGGGCGCGGCGGCGGCGAGCAACTCGTCGTAGAAGCGATCGCGCCCCTCGCGCATCGGGCACTCGGCGCCGGTGTGGCGGACGACGACGATCGTCTCCAGGGTGGCGAGGCTCTGCATCTGCTCGTCGACCTGCTGCTTGATCGACGCCACCTTGCCCTTGCGGCGGGCGCCGTCGACGGTGACCAGGGCCTTGGCCTCGGAGAACTCCATCCGCTCGCGCACCGACTCGGCGCTGAAGCCGCCGAAGACGACGTTGTGGATCGCGCCGATCCGGGCGCAGGCCAGCATCGCGACGACGACCTCGGGGATCATCGGCAGGTAGATCCCGACCACGTCGCCCTTGCCGATGCCAAGGCCCTTGAGCGCGTTGGCGAAGCGCTGCGTGTCGGCGAGCAGCTCGGCGTAGGTGACGTCGCGCTCCTCCCCCTCCTCGCCGCGCCAGTGGTAGGCGACGCGCTCGCCGTTGCCGGCGGCGACGTGGCGGTCGAGGCAGTTGGCCGAGGCGTTGAGGCGGCCGTCGGCGAACCACTTGTAGAAGGGCGGGTTGGAGTCGTCGAGCGACTGGCTCGGCGGCTCGGCCCACTCGAGCAGCTCGGTCGCCTGCCGCAGCCACCAGGCCGGCGGGTCGGCCGCCGCCTCCGCGTATACCGCGGGATCGCTGAGCAGCGCCTCCGCGGCGAACTCCGCCGGTGGCTCGAAGCGCTCGACCTCGAGCAGCTCCGTCAGCCGTTGCTCCAGCGCCGTCTCCTCCTCGACCCCCATGGTCACCCTTTCCTCGGCCGCTACCCTGAGCGAGGAACGGTACCCGTTCGCTCAAATGCTCTTCAGGCAGATCATCCACGAGGATCTCGGCTGCGCCTCCTACCTGGTCGGCGATCCGGGCGCTGGGGTCGCCGCGGTGGTCGACCCGCAGTGGGACGTCGAGCCCTACCTGCAGCTGGCGCGCCTGCACGGGGTGCGGATCGAGCACGTGCTCGAGACCCACAACCACGCCGACCACGTCTCCGGCCACGGGCGGTTGGCGCGGGCGAGCGGCGCGACGATCCACGTCAACGGGCTGGCCGGGGCCGAGTACGAGCACCAGGCGCTGAGCGACGGGTGGACGCTGGCGCTGGGCGAGGCGGTCGTGGTCGAGGCGATCCACACGCCCGGCCACCGGCCCGAGCACACCTCCTTCCTGCTGCGCGACGGCGAGCGTGGCGGCGACCCGGTCGCGGTCCTCAGCGGCGACTCGCTCTTCGTCGGCGACGTCGCCCGCCCCGATCTGGCGATCGAGCCGCGCGAGGGCGCCGCCGACATCTTCCGCTCCCTGCACGAGCGGCTGCTGGCGCTGCCCGACGAGGTCGAGGTCTGGCCGGGGCACCTGGGCGGCTCGCTCTGCGGCGGCTCCGGCCTCGACATGCGGACCTCCTCGACGATCGGGTTCGAGCGCCGCCACAACCGGGCGCTGGCGCTCCTCGACGAGGCGGCGTTCGTCGAGGAGGCGGTCTCGACCCTGGGCGAGAAGCCGCCCAACGTCGAGCACATCGTCGCCCTCAACCGCGGCCCCCTGGTCGAGTCGATCGGCGCGCCGGCGCGGCTCACCCCGCGCGGCTTCGAGGCGGCGATCGCCGCCGGCGCCCTGGCGGTCGACTCGCGCACCAACGAGCAGTTCGACGAGGCCCACATCCCCGGCTCGATCAGCGCCTCCGCCTACGACACCGGCTTCGCCACCAAGGTCGCCCAGGTCACCTCACCCGAGGCCGAGCTGGTCGTCGTCGCCGCCTCCGACGGCAACGAGCTGGCGGCGGCCGAGCTGCTGGCCGCGGTCGGGCTGCGGGTGCGCGGCTTCCTCGGCGGCGGGATGAGCGCCTGGCGGGCGGAGGAGCGCCCGGTGGCGCGAATCGAGACGATCGACCCGGGTGAGCTGGAGGCGCTGCTGACCGGCGACGACCCGCCGCTCGTCCTCGACGTGCGGCGGCGAAGCGAGTTCGCCGCCGGCCACGTCGAGGGCGCTCTCAACATCCCCTACGGCGAGCTGCCCGAGCGGCTCGGCGAGCTGCCGCGCGAGCGGCGGATCGCGACGGTCTGCAAGGCCGGCAAACGCAGCGGCCTGGCCGCCTCGCTCCTCCAGCGCGAGGGCTTCCAGGTCGCCCACGTACTGCGCTCAGCCTGACGTGCCGGGACTCAGTAGCCCGGGGGGTGGCGGGCGATGAAGCCTTCGGGCGAGTTCGGCGGTGAGGCGTGCCAGCGGGGGCCGGAGCCGCCCGAGCCGGAGGTGTCGAAAGCGAGGCCGGCGATCGTCATCCAGGCGTGGCCGGAGTTGCCGTAGACGGTGATCCACTGTCCCGGGCCGGCTTCGCCCCAGGTGCTGAGCCCGGTCGAGTCAAGTGGGCTGGAGAGGAAGCCGCCGCCGTTGAGGGCGAAGCTGACCGCGCCCGAGCAGTCGTAGCCGGGCGAGCTGAAGGACCCGTGACCGCCGCCCCAGATGTAGGGAGTCGAGGCGATCGAGTTGGCGGCTTCGATCGCCGCCTGCACGGCGGGCGGCGCGCCGCTGGGGATGCTGGCCTGGTTGGGCGAGATGTAGTCGGCGGTCTGCCCCGGGGTGAGCGGCGCGGGCGCAGTCGTCGGCACCGAGCCGCCGGCGCCGGCGATCTGTTCGGAGATCGAGGCGAGGTTGTCGCTCAGCGCCGCCTCGCGCGACTGCAACGAGTCGAGCAGGCCCTGGCGCTCGGCCTGCGCCGCTTTCAGGTCGGCGAAGCGGGCAGACGCCTCTCCGCTGGCCTCGCGCGCGCGCCGCTCTTCGACCGCGATCGCGTCGCGCGCCGCCTCGATCCGCTCGCGCACCGCGGTCATCCGCTCGACCGCGGCCTGCGCCTCGTCACGCAGGTCCTTGACCCGGTCGGCGACCGAGTTGTCGTAGTCCTGGATCGTGCTCAGGTAGTCGGCGCGGGCGTTGGCCTGCGACCAGCTGTCCGAGTCGAGCACGGCGGTGAGCGCGTCTGGGCTGCCGGTTTCGTAGATCGCGACGAGGCGCTCGCGCAGTACCGTCAGCGCCCGTTGCAGCCGGGCCCGGACCCGGGCCAGGTGGCTCTTCTCGGCCGCCAGCTGGGCGCTCGCCCGCTGGAGCTCGGCCTGTTTGGCGACGAGCTCGGCCTCGGCCGCCTGCTGCTCCTGGCGCAGCCGCGAGACTTCGCCGAGCATCGAGTCGATCGCCCGGTTCTGCTCGGCGATCGTCGCCGCGACAGCGCTCTCGCTCTCACGAACGTCGTTGAGCTTGTCCTGCGTCGCGTCGAGTTTTTCGCGCAGCGTCTCGGCCGGGGCACTGGCGGCCAGGCAGAGAGCAGCGAAAAGCAAGATGGCGGGCAGCAGGACGCGGGCGCGCATCGCCGCCGCACGCTAACGCAGTCCGTATTCGATTGTTAGGAGTTGCTAATAACCTGCAACTCCCGTTGCAAGCTCAGCCGAGCAGGTTCGCCTTCGCCCGCTCGAACTCCTCGTTGGAGAGCGCGCCCTTTTCCTTCAGCTCGTTGAGCTTGTGGAGTTCGTCGGCGGGCGACGTGTGGGCCTGCTCACGGATGTAGGAGTCCATCTGTTTCTTGGCATCTGCCTGGGCCTGGATCGCCCTTTCGCGCATGCCGCTGCCGCGCGCGATCAGGTAGACCAGCGCCGCCAGGAACGGGATCAAGACCAGGAAGAGGACCCAGGCCGCCTTGGCCCAGCCGCCCATCTCGTGATCGCGGAAGAGGTCGGTGAGGATCGTGATCAGGATCCAGATCCAGACGACGAAGAAAAAGATCTGCAGGGCGAGCAGCAGCGCTTCGCCAAAGTTGATCTCTGCCAGTGCGAACAATGGAGGTCCTTTCGGTGGGGGCGAGTCAGGCGCGGTGATCGTATGCGAAGAGCACGGCGGCGACCGAGGTGGCGAGGTTGAGGCTGGAGACGCCGGGCCGCATCGGGATGCCGAGGCGGGCGTCGGCGCGCTCGAGCAGCTCGGTGCTGAGCCCGTGGCGCTCGGTGCCGAAGGCGAGCACCGCGCGCGAGGGCAGCCCGGCGGTGCGCAGGTCCTCCCCCTCGGGATCGATGGCGACCAGGGGGCGGTCGCTAGGCGGCAGGTCCTCGACCGGGGCGACCGGCAGGGCGAAGTGGAGGCCGGCGGCACCGCGCAGCGCGTCGGGGTGCCAGGGGTCGTTGGTGCCGGTGGTCAAGACGGCGGCCGCGTCGGCGGCGGCGGCGACCCGCACGCAGGCCCCCATGTTGCCCATCGTGCGCGGGTCCTCGAGCAGGACGACCGGCGCCGGCCGCGGGTCGGCCAGCGCCGCGGCGACGTCGACCGGGGGCCGGCGGGCGATCGCGACGACGCCGGTGCGCGGCGCCTGCGGGACCAGCTCGGCGAGGAGGGCAGCGTCGACCGGGGTGGTGCGGGCGACCAGAGAGCCGGCGAGGTCGGGGGCCAGCTCCGCCGCCAGCGCCTCCAGCTCACCCGGGTCGACCGCGACCGCCTCCTCGACCTCGGCGCCGAAGCGCAGCGCGTGCTTGAGCGCGTGGAAGCCCTCGAGGACGGCGAGGCCGGGACCGCGCCGCGCGCCGCGGTAGCGCCGCACCAGCGCCTCGCCCGCCGGGGATCCCGCCGTTGCGTCCACGGCCGGCATCATGACCGCTAGCCTGAACCCATGGCCAGCTTCCTGCACACCTGCTACCGGATCGGCGACATCGATCGCTCGGTCGCCTTCTACGAGAAGCTCGGCTTCGAGGAGCGCCGGCGGATGCCGATCGGCGACGAGGCGATCAACGTCTTCATGGGCCTGCCCGGCGAGGACCCGCGCCTCGAGCTGACCTACAACCACGGCGTTGACTCCTACGACCACGGCAGCGGCTACAACCACATCGCCCTGCTCGTCGACGACCTCGACGGGACCCTGGCGGGCCTCGCCGAGCAGGGCATCGAGCCGGAAAAGCCGCCCTACCGCCCCGGCGGCCGCACCGAGGGCCACCGCATCGCCTTCGTCCGCGACCCCGACGGCTACCGCATCGAGCTGATCGGCGAGTAATCGACGTTTCCTTGACGTGGGTCGCCGGCGGGTCCATGCTGGCCTGACCAGTCAACGAGAGGAGATGTCGATGATCTGTGCACTCACGGTTCGCAAGCTGAAGCCAGGGACCTTCGACCAGTTCCGCGCCGCGTTCATGCAGGGAATGGACGACGTGCCGGCCGAGCAAGTCGTCCGCTTCAACATGATCCGCAACGCGGACAACCCAGACGAGGTGATCACCTTCGGCTTCTTCGAGGGCAGCCCCGGGGAGCTGCGCGAGATGGCCGCCAACGAGGGCTACGACGAGCAGCTGGAGAGAATCGCGCCGTTCGTCGAGTCGGTCGGCGCCGACGGCATGTACGAAGTCGTGGAGGAGCGCACCGCTTAAAACAATCGGATAGGCTCGCCCCCGCTCTGGCATGGGGAATACGGGAGGAGACGGGCCTTGAAACTGGTGATCGGCATCGTGCGCCCTGAGAAGGCGAACGACGTGTTGGAAGCGCTGTACCGGGCGGAGGTGCGCGGGGTGTCGCTGAGTCGCATCGAGGGACACGGCGGGGAGCTCGAGCGGGTCGAGACCTACCGCGGCACGACCGTGAAGGTGGGCCTCTCCGACAAGGTCCGCTTCGAGGTCGCCGTCTCCGACGACTTCGTCGACACGACCGTGCAGGCGCTCTGCGACGGGGGGCGCACCGGAGAGGTCGGCGACGGCAAGATCTTCGTCGTGCCGCTCGAGCAGGCGGTCCGCATCCGCACCGGCGAGTCCGACGAGGCCGCGGTCACCCCGGTGGTGAAGAAATGAGCGCCATTGACACCGGCGATACCGCTTGGATGCTGACGGCGACCGCGCTCGTCCTGCTGATGACGATCGGGCTCGGCGTCTTCTACGCCGGCCTGGTGCGGGCCAAGAACAGCCTCAACACCTTCATGATGTGCATCTCGGCGATGGCGATCGCCGGCGTCACCTGGGCGCTGATCGGCTACTCGCTCGCCTTCGACGGCGAAGGGGCGATCATCGGCGGCCTCGGCCACTTCGCCCTCAACGGGGTCGGCTTCGAGCCGCGCGGCGAAGGGACCATCCCCCACCTCGTCTTCATGGCCTTCCAGGGCACCTTCTGCATCATCACCGTGGCCCTGGTTTCCGGCGCCGTGGTCGAGCGGATGCGCTTCGGCGCCTGGATGGTCTTCGCCGCGCTCTGGTCGGTGCTGGTCTACGCCGTGCTCGCCCACTGGGCCTTCGGCGGCGGCTGGCTGATGGAGCAGGGGGCGCTCGACTTCGCCGGCGGCATCCCGGTCGAGATGGGCTCCGGCTTCGCCGCGCTGGCCGCGGCGCTGGTCGTCGGCGCCCGCAAAGACTACGGCCGCCAGGCGCTCCTCCCCCACAACGCCGTCTACGTCCTGATCGGCGCCGGCCTGCTCTGGTTCGGCTGGTTCGGGTTCAACGGCGGCAGCGGGATCGGCACCGGCAACCAGAGCGTGCTCGCCTTCGTCAACACGCTCCTCACCCCGGCCTGCGCGCTGCTGACCTGGTTCGTGCTCGACCTGATCCGCGGCCGCCGCGTGACCGCGATCGGCGCCGCCACCGCGATCATCGTCGGCTGCGTGCTGATCACCCCCGCCGGCGGCTTCATCAGCCCCGGCTGGGCAATGGTGCTCGGCTTCCTCGGCGCCCTGCCCTGCTACTTCGCGATCATGTGGCGGCCGCGGACCCGGGTCGACGAGACCCTCGACGTGCTCGCCGCCCACGGGATCGCCGGCTTCACCGGCATCCTCTTCCTCGGCCTCGTCGCCCAGGTCGGCTGGAACGGCGTCGCCGACGGCCTCTTCTACGGCGACGCCGGCCAGTTCTGGTCGCAGGTGCTGGCCGTGGCGGTGACGCCCGCCTACGCCTTCATCGCCACCTTCATCCTGCTCAAACTGGTCGGCGCGGTGATGCCGCTGCGGGCGAGCGAGCACGACGAGGCGGTCGGCATGGACGTCGTCTACCACGGCGAGGAGGCCTACGCGAGCGGCGAGGGCGCGATCCTGGTCCAGCCCACCGACGGCGACGGCGACCTGCTCGTCGCCGACCCGGCTGAGCGGTGGAGTACCTCCACGTCCTGACCACCGCCGGCTCCGAGGAGGAGGCGGAGCGGATCTCCGCCGCCCTCCTCGAGCGGCGGCTCGCCGCCTGCGTGCAGGTCGTCGGGCCGGTCGCCAGCCGTTACCGCTGGCAGGGCAAGATCGAGACCGCGCGCGAGTGGACGTGCGTGGTCAAGACCGACGCCGCGCGCTACCCCGAGGTCGAGGCGGCGATCCGCGAGCTGCACTCCTACGAGGAGCCCGAGATCGTCGCCACCCCGATCGTCGCCGGCAGCGCCGGCTACCTCGCCTGGCTCGGCGAGAGCATCAGCCCCTAACTCCCTTCCGGTGCGCTTTTCCCGTACCAGGTACGGGAAAAGCGCACCGGAACGCGATGCCTTACGCGCGCAGCCGGTAGCCGCGGCTGAAGAGGCGCAGGTTGACCAGGAAGAGGACGGCGGTCGCCGCGGTCAGCGCCAACAGCGAGAGCGCGATGCTGACTTCGCTGTAGCCGACGAAGCCGTAGCGGACCAGGTTGATCATGTAGAAGATCGGGTTGAACTGGGTCAGCGTCTCCCACGGCTGCGGCAGCAGCGACGCCGAGTAGAAGACCCCGCCGAGGAAGATCAGCGGCTGCAGGATGAAGGTCTGGGCGAAGGCGACGTCGTCGAACTGTTCGGCACGGACGCCGATCAGCACCCCCAGCTGCGAGAAGAAGAAGCCGACGAGGAAGAGCGAGGGGATCAGGACGAGGACGTGTTCGACCGGCAGGTCGACCAGCAGCGAGGCGGCGATGAAGGTCAGCACGGAGACGATCAGGCCACGCATGAAGCCGCCGAGCGAGAAGGCGAGCAGCAGCTCCAGCGGCGAGGCGGGCGAGGAGAGCTGGTCCTGGATCGCGCCCTGGAATTTCTGCTGGAGGATCGAGGAGGAGTTGTTGGCGAAGGCGTTGATCGACCAGGCCATCATGATCAGCCCGGGGATGACGAAGACGACGTAGTCGATCCCGTGCAGCTCGTTGATGCGCGAGCCGAGCGCGGCGCCGAAGACCGAGATGTAGAGGAAGGTTTCGAGCAGCGGCGCGCCGATCGTCTGTTTCTTGATCTTCATGAAGCGGTTGACCTCGCGCCGCCAGAGCGTCGCGAAGCGGATCTGGGCGGCGCTCACGGGCGCACCTCCCGCATCACGGCGCCGTCTCCATCTCGATGTGGGAGCGGGAGAGCTCCTTGCGCCCGACCAAGGTCAGGTAGGCGTCCTCGAGGTTGGCGACGCCGTAGCGGGCGGCCAGCTCGGGGCTCGTCCCCTCGCCGACGATCTTGCCTTCGTTGATGAAGGCGATCCGGTCGCAGAGCTGCTCGGCCTCCTCGATGTAGTGCGTGGTCAACAGGATCGTCGTCCCCTCCTGGTTGATCCGCTGCACGTAGTGCCAGAGCTCCAGGCGCAGCTCGACGTCGACCCCGGCGGTCGGCTCGTCGAGGATCAAGAGGCGCGGCTTGTGCATCATCGCCCGCGCCAGGATCAGCCGCCGCTTCATCCCGCCCGACAGCGTCCGGGTGCGTTCGTCGCGCTTCTCGGTCAGCGAGAAGGTCTCGAGCAGCTCTTCGGTGCGCTCGCGCCGCTCGCGCTTCGGCATCCCGAAGTAGCCGGCGTGGTAGTCGAGCGTCTCGGCGACGGTGAGGAACCAGTCGAGGTTCGGCTCCTGCGGCGCCAGCCCGACCGCCTGCCGCGCCGGCCCGTAGTCGCCCATCGCGTCGTGGCCGAAGACCCGGATCGTGCCGCCGGTCGGCTGGGCGAGCCCGGTCGTGCAGTGGATCAAGGTCGACTTGCCGGCGCCGTTGGGACCGAGCAGCCCGAACAGCTCGCCGGGCTCGATCCGCAGCGAGACGCCGCGCAGCGCCTCCACCCCAGTCGGGTAGCGCTTCGCCAGATCCTCGATGTCGAGTGCAGCATCAGCCACGAGCGCTCAAACCTAGAGGACTGGCCGACGCGGCCTGCATTTCCCCCCGTATACGGGGTTTATGCATCCCTCGTCTACCGGGGGCCGGCGACTTTGACGAGCTGGTCGTTGAGGATGCGCATTACCAGCTCGTAGGGCGGCGCGAACTTGCGCTGGAACCAGTAGCCGATGCGGATGTCGGCCGAGGTGAAGACCATGTAGCGGTTCTTCTCGATCCCGGTGAGGATCTTCCCGGCGACGTGCTCGGGGCTCGCCGCGTGGCCCTCGAAGCGGTCGACCAGCTTGCGCACCGCGGGGCGCTCGCGATCGACGCCGACGATCTCGACCGTGTTGACCAGCGGCGTCTTGACGGCGCCCGGGCAGACCAGGCTGACGCCGATGTCGTGGCGGCGCAGGTCGAAGCGCAGCACTTCCGAGACCCCGCGCAGGCCGAACTTGCTGGCGCTGTAGGCGGCGTGCCAGGGCAGGCCGAAGAGCCCGGCGGCGGAGGAGACGTTGACGACGTGGCCGCCGCGCCCGGCCTCGATCATCGGCGGCACGAAGCACTCGAGGACGCCGATCGGCCCCATCAGGTTGACGTCGACCAGTCGCTGCCAGTGGTGGTGCTCGAGCTGCTCGATCGCCCCCCAGGTGGAGATCCCGGCGATGTTCATCACCACGTCCATGCTGCCGTGCTCGGCGTGGATCTCGGCCGCCATCGCGACGACGGCGTCGTGGTCGACCAGGTCGAGCGCCTTCGAGTAGGCGACCTTGCCGGGGCCGCCACCGGAGCCGATCTGCTCGACGGCGCCAGCCAGCGCCTCGGCCTGGATGTCGGTCAGGTAGAGCTCGGCGCCGCGCGCCGCGGCGGCGACGGCGGTCGCCCGGCCGATGCCGCTGGCGGCGCCGGTGATGAAGCAGCGCTTGCCGTGCAGGTCCTTCACGTCGCGGTCCTTTCCGTCGTTGCCCGCTCGGGCGGGAAGTCGGGCTCGACCCGCAGCGAGTTCAGCGTCATCGCCAGCATCTCGTAGTGGCCGACCAGGATGCAGAGCTCGATCAGCTCGCGCTCGTCGAGCTCGGCGCTGAGCCCGGCCCAGAGCTCGTCGCCGATCTCACCGTCGGCGTGCAGCTCGTCGGTGGCGCGCAGCAGCAGCGCCCGGCGCGGCGACCAGCCCGGCGCGCCCGGGCCCTCACGCACACGCTCGACCTCCTCGGCGCTGAGCCCGGCGCGCTTCCCGATCCGCTCGTGCTGGACCCACTCGTACTCGCTCCCGGTGTTGGCGGCGACGCGCAGGATGACCAGCTCGGTCTCGACCCGCGGCAGCTTGCCGCCCGGCATCAGCGCACCGGCGAACCAGAGCCAGCGGCGGAAGAGACCGCGGTGGCGGCCGAGCGTGGTGAAGATGTTGGGCGGGTTGCCGCGGGTGGCAATCCCCGCCAGCCGCGCGATCCCGTAGTTGACGAGGCCGAGCTGGCGGCGGTTGCCGGGGGCGATCCTGGGTCCCTTGCCGTCTCCCATCGCCCGGGACGGTACTTGAGAGGACCACTGGCGGGCGCGCCGGGTCAGGCGCGGCGATTCTCGCGGCGGGCGCGCAGCAGCTCGAGCGCGATCGGGATGAAGGAGAGGGCGACGATGAGGAGGATTATCGGCTCGATGTTGTCGTGGACGAACTCGATCTGGCCGAGGAAGTAACCGAGCGAGGTCACCCCCACCCCCCAGGCGATCCCGCCGATCACGTTGAAGACGACGAAGGTTCGGTAGCGCATGCGGGCGACCCCAGCCATCACCGGGGCCAGCGTGCGGACGATCGGCACGAAGCGGGCGATGATGATCGTCCGAGGCCCGTAGCGCTCGAAGAACTCGGCCGACTTCTCCACGTATTCCTCACGGAAGAAACGGCTTTCGGGGCGGTTGAAGACGGATGGCCCGGCCTTGCGGCCGATCGCGTAGCCGACCTGGTCGCCGGCGATCGCCGCGAGCGGAATCGTCACCAGCAGGACCCAGAGGTCGGGCAGGGTGCCGTTCGCCGAGAGCAGGCCGGCGGTGAAGAGCAGCGAGTCGCCCGGCAGCAGGAAGCCGACCAGGAGGCCGGACTCGATGAAGACGATCGCGAGGATGCCGATCATCCCGAAGGTCTCGATCAGGAACTCGGCTTCGAGCCACTTCGGCCCGAGGGCGAGCGGCAGCGGCGATGTGGAGAGGACGGGCACCGGCGCGGCAGGCTACCGGAGATACGCTGACCCCCGACCCCGATCGACTGGAGGCACGATGGCGACCCCGTTCACGCGAAAACGGCTGACCGACGTCGAGGACTCGGCACCGAAATTCGGCTTCGGCGAGATCCAGGAGGCCCGCTTCGCCCACGGCGACCTCGAAGCGGAGCAGACCGGGATCGCCCACCACCGCCTCTCGGCCGGCAACAAGCAGCCCTTCGCCCACAAGCACGACGAGGCCGAGGAGGTTTACGTCGTCATCGCCGGCTCGGGCCGACTCAAGCTCGACGACGAGATCATCGAGGTCGAGACCCTCGACGCGATCCGCGTCGCGCCCGAGGTGACCCGTTGCTTCGAGGCTGGGCCCGACGGGCTCGAACTGATCGTCGCCGGCCCCCGCCATGACGGCGACGGCGAGATCTTCCCCGGGTGGTGGCAGGACTGACCGCGCGGCTGCCCTGGCGCGGGCCTGGGGACGATCGGCCGGAGCTGCCGCTGCCGCCGGGGCGGATGCCGCTGTGGCGCGACGGGCAGCTGCGCAAGCGCTGGCGCTACGTCGGCGTCTTCACGCCCGAGCTGATGCTCTGCGCGGCGCGGGCCGAGGTCGGGCCGCTGGGTCAGGTCTTCTGGACGCTCTGGGACCGCGGGGGACAGCGCCGCTACGCCAACACCAGCCTGCGACCCGGCAGCCGCGAGGTGACGATGGCGGGGCCGGCGATCGGGATCGAGGCCGGCGAGGTGCGCGCCGACCTGCGGCTCGGCGAAGTCTCCCCGATCGAGACGATCTGCCCCAGCAGCGGCGGCAAGGGCTGGGGCTGGACCCGCAAGCGGGCCGGCTTCCCGGTCGCCGGCACGGTCGAGGCCGGCGGCCGCAGCTGGCAGATCGAGGGGTCGGGGGTCGACGACGAATCGGCCGGCTACCACCAGCGCCACACCGACTGGCTCTGGTCGGCGGGCGTCGGTCAGGCCACCGACGGCCGGGCCGTCGCCTGGAACCTGGTCGAGGGGATCAACGACCCGGCGCAGAACAGCGAGCGCGCGGTCTGGGTCGAGGGTGAGCCGCACGAGCCCGGCCCGGTCCGCTTCCGCGGCCTCGAGGGGATCGAGTTCGGCGACGGCGGCGCCCTCGCCTTCGACGGCGAGTGCGAACGCGCCCGCAAGGAGAACTTCCTCCTCATCCGCTCCCAATACCGGCTCCAGTTCGGCAGCTTCAGCGGCTCGCTCGACGGCCTCGCGCTCGCCGAGGGGCTCGGCGTGATGGAGGACCACCAGGCCGTCTGGTAGACCCTGGCAAGCCGATGCCCCAGCCACTGCTCGCCGTCGACACGCCCTCGATGCTGTTCCGCGCCTTCTACGCGCTGCCCGACTCGATCGTCGGGCCGGACGGCAAGCCGGTCAACGCCCTGCTCGGCACCGCCAACCTGATCCTGCGCGAGGTCGAAGTGCACCGCCCGCGCGCCATCGTCCTCTGCTTCGGCCCCGACGCCGCCTCCTATCGCACCGAGCTCTACCCCGCCTACCATGCCGAGCGCGACGCGGCGATGCCCGACGACCTCTCGCCCCAGTTCGCCGCCAGCCGCGCCTTCTTCGGGGCCTTCGGCTGGACCGTGGCGACCAGCGACGAGCTCGAGGCCGACGACTTGCTCGGCACCCTCGCCAGGCGCGAGGCGGAGGCCGGCGGCCAGGCCCTGCTGCTGACCGGCGACCGCGACATGTACCAGTGCGCCGGCGAGGGGGTCACCGTCCTCTACGTCCGCACCGGCGGCAAGAAAGGCGCCGAAGAGGTGGGTGCGGCCGAGGTGCGCGAGCGCTACGGCGTCGACCCGGAGCAGGTCCCCGACTTCATCGCCCTGCGCGGCGACCCTTCCGACGGCCTGCCCGGCGCCAAGGGGGTCGGGCCGAAGACGGCGGCCGAGCTGCTGCGCCGCCACGGGTCGCTGGAGGCGATCCTCGCCAACGCGATCCGCGAGACGCGGCCGGCACTGCGCGGAGCGCTGATCGACGGCCGCGAGGAGCTGCTCGCCTTCAAGGACATCGCCACCCTGCGCGATGCCGGCGTCGAGCGGCCAGCGGACCGCGCCACCGATTGGGCGGCCGCCGCGGCGGCCGCCCGCGAGCGTGGCATGAACCGGCTCGCCGAGCGGCTCGAGGCGAACGGCGCCGAGGCCTAGCCGACTCCGGCCACTAGCCCGAGTCGACGACTTCCAGCGTCCCCTGCATCTCCGGGTGGATCGTGCAGGTGTAGGCGTAGGTGCCCGGCTCCTTGAAGCTCTCCGACCCCAGCTTGCCTTCATCGAGCGTGCCGGTGTCGAAGCTGCCGTCGTCGGCGGTCGCCGTGTGCGGCTCGGCGTCGCGGTTGATCCAGGTCACCTTGCCGCCGGTCTCGATCGTCACCGGGTCGGGGTCGTAGGAGAAGTCGACGATCTCGACTTTCTCGGAGCGGACCGCGTCACCGCTGGGAGCCGGCGCGCTACCGCCCGCGCCAGTGTCGCCCTCGTCGTCATCGCCGCAACCGGCGGCGGCCAACGCGAGGGCGGCACAGATCGCCAGGACAACGGTAAATCCCCTTGCTCTCATTGCCCCCCGCTACCCGACGGGGGGAATCTCAGACAGCGACCGGGTCGGCCGGGTGCGACTCGGCCGCGCCGCTGGAGAACTGCATCGAGCCGTCGTCGATCGGGCCGCGCCGCACCGTCTGGATGTCGAAGATGTAGTTCTGGCGCAGCTTCCAGGGCTCCTTCGAGCCCTGTTTCGGAAACTCGTCGAGCGAGCGCGTCACGTAGCCCGAGGTGAAGTCGAGCAGCGGCAGCTCGGTGACCGAGGGGTCGGTTACCTCGGGAACGGCGACCCGGTGGCCGTGCGCGTCCATGTGGTTGAGCAGGCGACAGACGTACTCGGAGGTGAGGTCGGCCTTCAGCGTCCAGGAGGCGTTGGTGTAGCCGACCGTGAAGGCGGCGTTGGGCACGCCGCTCAGCATCATGCCCTTGTAGGTCATCCGGTTGGGGACGTCGGGCTCCTCGCCGTCGACGGTCACCTCGACGCCGCCGAGGAAGAGCAGGTTGAGGCCGGTCGCGGTGACGATCACGTCGGCCTCCAGCTCCTCGCCGGACTCGAGCTCGAGTCCGCGCTCGGTGAAGGTCTTGATCCGATCGGTGACGACCGAGGCTTCACCCTTCGAGATTGCCCGGAAGAGGTCGCCGTTGGGGACCAGGCACATGCGCTGGTCCCAGGGGTTGTAGCGCGGCTTGAAGTGCTTGTCGACGTCGTAGCCGGCCGGCAGCGCCCGCTCGACGCCTTTGCGGATGAAGCGTTTGACGATCTGCGGGCGGCGGCGGCTGAACTGGAAGAAGGCGGTCTGCATCAGCACGTTCTTCCAGCGCACGATCGCGTAGGTGGCGCGGTCGGGGAGGACGCGGCGCAGCCCGTTGGCGATCGGGTCCTCGGCTGGCAGCGAGGCGATGTAGGTGGGCGAGCGCTGCAGCATCGTCACGTGAGCGGCGTCCTTGGCCATCGCCGGCACCAGGGTCACCGCGGTGGCGCCGCTGCCGATCACGACGACGCGCTTGCCCTTGTAGTCGAGGTCCTCGGGCCAGTGCTGGGGGTGGATTACCGGGCCCGGGAAGCGCTCGACGCCCTCGAACTCGGGCGTGTAGGGCTCCTCGTAGTTGTAGTAGCCGCTGCAGGCCCAGACGAAGCCGGCGGTGAGGCGCTCGGTCTCTCCCGTGTCGGTGCGCTCGGCCTCGATTGTCCAGCGCGAGTCCTCGCTCGACCAGTTGGCGCTGACCACGCGGTGGCGGTAGCGGATCTTCTTGTCGATGCCGGAATCCGTCGCGGTCTGGCGCACGTAGCGCAGGATCGAGGGCCCGTCCGTTATCGACTTCGCCTCGGTCCAGGGCTTGAAGCGGTAGCCGAGCGTGTGCATGTCGGAGTCGGAGCGGATCCCCGGGTAGCGGAAGAGGTCCCAGGTCCCGCCGAGGTCCTCACGCCCCTCGAGGATCGCGTAGCTCTTGCCGGGGCAGCGGTCCTGCAGGTGCCAGGCAGCGCCGATCCCCGACAGGCCGGCACCGATGATCAGGACATCGACGTGGTCGGGCATCGCCTCGCTCATGACATCGAATTGTGACACGTTCGCCGGGGGGCCAGTGTGACGATGCGCATAGCGCCCGCCCTATGGGCGCCGGTACTCGAGGTGGGTGACGCCGGGAGCGGCGACAGCGCGACCAGGCTCGAGCCCCAGCTCCGCCCCGTCGAGGTCCTCGAAGAGGCGAGTTCCTCCGCCGAGCAGGACCGGCACGACGTTGAGCCAGAGCTGGTCGATCAGGTCGGCCGCCAGGTACTGCTGGATCGCCTCGGCGCCGCCGCCGAGCGCGACGTCCTTGCCGCCGGCCGCCTCGCGCGCCCCCGCCAGCGCCGCCTCGATCCCCTCGCCGACGAAGTGGAAGGTCGTCCCGCCCTGCTTCGGCAGCGGCTCGCGCTCGTGGTGGGTGAGGACGAAGACCGGCCCGTGGAAGGGCGGCTCCTCGCCCCACCAGCCCTGCCAGGGGGCCTCGCCCCAGGGGCCGGGACCGCCACCGAACATGTTGCGGCCCATGATCGTCGCGCCGGTGTTCTCGGTGGCCTCCTCGAAGACCGGCGTGCTGGCGTTGACCTCTCCCCCCTCTTTACCGTGCGGCCCGCGCCAGGCGGTGAGGGCAAGGGCCCACTCGTGCAGCTGCTCGCCGCCTTCGCCCAGCGGCTCCTCCTCGCTCGGGTTGGGGCCGGCGACGAAGCCGTCGAGCGAGACCGAGATCTGGCACCCCAGCTTCGCCATCGGCCTGCTCAGTCGTCGTAGGGCGCGTAGCGGCTGTGCAGCATCAGGTCGTTGCCGTCGGGGTCGGTGAAGAAGGCCATGTGGCAGACGCCGGTGTCCAGCACGTCGCCGAAGAACTCGACCCCCTTCGCCTCCAGCTCCTCGCGCGCGGCCTCGACGTCGTCGACGTGGAGCGCCGGGTGAGCGTTTTTCTGCGGCGCGAACTCCATGCCGAAGCTGGCCGGTTCCCAGATGCCGAAGCAGGTGTCGCCCGCCCAGAACTCGAAGCGCGCCTTCTCGTCGGGGCGCAGGCCGAGCGTCTCGACGTAGAACGTGCGCGTGCGCTCGGCATCCGTTGACGGGACGCCGATGAAGTCGGTCTTGCTGATCACGAGCCCTCCAGTGCAGGTCGCGGACTGGTCAGATCAGCCCAGAGTAGCGCCGACCGGCCGCCACGCTGGACGGCCGGTCGACACCGCGTCTCGCTTCTAGCGCAGCGAGATCGTCGCGCGGCGCACGAGGCGCTTGCGCTTGCTGTGCTTGTTCTTCTTCTTCTTGGCCTTGGCGGACTTGCCCGGCTTGCCCTGCTTCCCCTGCTTGCCGCGCTTGCCGCGGGCGCCGGCGACACCGGGCGCGCCGGCGGGGCCGCGCACGCCCTGCGCGGCGTCGCCCTTCTCACCCTGCGGACCGGCGGGACCGGCGGGCCCCTCGGGGCTGTTCAGCACCAGCGTGAAGGAGCCGAAGGTGTTCGGCGTCCGCTCGGGGCCGGCGCCGGTGGCGAAGCTGGCAGGGAAGGCGTACCCGCCTTCGTGGATCGAGGGGACGATCGGCCCGATCGTCTGGGTGCCGTCGGTGTCGGTCACCACGGTGGTGGTGGCGAGATCGAGGTCGAAGATCGGTTTGGTGCGGTCGTAGGGGGCGATCGCGCCGGGCGTGCTGCCGGGCGTCATCAACCCCGAGGCGTAGAGCGCGCCGCTGCCGTCGCCGGCCAGGGTGACTTTCGGGTCAACCACGGTCAGGGTGATTCCGTGTCCGTCTGGCGGCATCGGTGCGATGAAGCTGAGCTTCCCGTCGAACTCGAAGGAGTCGCTGCCGCCACCGGTGTAGATCGGGCCGCTGCTTCCGGTCGAGGTGAAAGGGAAGCCGAAGGTGTAGAAGACGCCCGCTCCACGGGGGCTGGTCGGCGAGACAATCGCGCCGGCAGCTCCCTCTTCCGGCGTTGCCGTTCCGCGCGCTCCAGGCCCAACCGCCGGGTTGGTCATGAAGCCGAGCCAGGTGCAGTTGACGGGGGTCGGGGGCGCACTGCAGCCGGAGCTGTAGGAGTTCTCCAGCGTCCAGCGCAGCTGTCCATCCGCGCTTGCGGCGCTGGCGCTCAGGCCCAGCGCGAGGGTCGCGGTCGCGGCAGCCAGTGCCACGCGCCTCGCCCGGTGAAGGGATCTCATCTCTAAAGCGTCCTTTCGGTCATGCCCGAGCGTTTGACTCGGAATTAGTTAGGGGACCCTAACGGAATTTATGGAGCCCGGGGCTGCTCGCCCTGGTCTTCGACGATCACCGTGCGGCCGTCGGCGAGCCGGTAGACGGTGCCGACCGCCTCACCGCGGCCGACGACTTTCTGGCCGGGGCGCAGGCGCACCTGCCGCACCTCGTCGTCTTTCTCGCTGACGACGGCGTCGGCGGGGCGGGTGCGCTCGGCCGGCGGCGCCGCTTTCTCGGTCAGCGCCGCGTCCGTCAGGTTGAGCGAGGAGAGGGCGGCGAGCAGGAAGGCGACCGAGAGGACGATGCCGAGGTCGAAGAGGTTGACGAGGCCGTCGAGCGGATCCCCGGCGCGGTCCTCGTGGCGGCGGGCGCGGGCGCTGACCTTCATCCGACCGAGGCCCAGGTCGCGGCCGGCTGCGGGACGACGCCGTGGTCGCTGCCGGCGGTGAGCGCCGCGGCGACGTACTCGACGTCGGAGTAGTCCTGCGCGTAGAGGCGGTCGCGGACCAGCGAGATGCCGAAGGCGATGGCGCCGACGAGAAGGCCGGCGACGGTGACGCTGAAGGCGACGCGGAGGTTTTCGGTCAGGGTCGCGACGTCGCCCTCGGCGAGGCCGGCGAGCGCCGGCGAGAGCGGGATCAGGGTCCCCATCAGGCCCAGCGCCGGGCCCATGCGGACGAGGATCCGGGTCCGCTCGAGCCGGCGCAGCGAGCGGTAGTCGTACTCGGCCATGCGCTTGGCGATGCGCGACTCGGCGCCGGGCTTGCCGGCCTGCTCGATGATCCCGGCCAGCGCCTCCTCCATCTGGCGGTTGCGGGCGATCGGCATCAGCGCCGCCAGCGCCTCGGCGGGCATGCCTGCGGCGAGCCGGCCCTGGCACTCGGCGATCGCGCTCTCCAGCTGCCAGAGGCTGCGGCCGCGGCGGCGGCGCAACTCGGCAAGCAGGGCGCCGAGCTCGATGACGACGACGACGAGCGCGACCAGGGCGAGGACGAGGACCGGGACCCGCAGCGCTTCGGAGACGTCGAAGAGCAGCTCCTCGACGTTCATCGCAATCCCCTCAACTCGATCAGGGCGCCGCAGCCGAGCAGGCCGGCGGTGACCAGCAGGCCGAGCGCCGCGCCGGGCAGGCCGGGGCCGTCACCGCCGTCCTCGCTGAGGTTGCCGGTCCGGGCGGCGGGCTGCTGCTCAGGTGGTTGCGGCTCGAACGGCTCGGAGGAGCTGAGCAGGCGGCCCTCGACCAGGTCGCCGGCGGGGGCGGGCTTGGCGGGCTGCTTGGTCTTGCTCTGCTCGGGTTCGGCGGGAGGCGCGGGCGTCGCGGGCGCGGGAGCGGGCGGTGCGCTCGAGCCGCTGCCGGCGCCCGGCGCGCCGGCGTCACCGCTGCCGGTGGCGGCGCCGTGGTCGGGCGCCTCGGCGTCGGGGTTGGTGCCACCGCCCTTGCGGTCGGGGCCCTCCAGCGGCGCCCCGACCTGGATCGTGACAACCGCCGAGGCGCCGGCGTCGTTGCCGGGGGTGGTGACGCCGAGGACGACGTCGTAGCTGCCGCGCTTGGCGAACCGGTGAGCGACCTCGGCGCCACTCGCCCGGGCGGTCCCGTCGTCGAAGTACCAGGAGAACGTGAGCTGCTCGCCGGCGCCGGCCTGTTCGACCACGGCCGTGAAGGAGACCAGCTTGCCGGGAAGGGTGCGCAGCGGGGTCGCCTTGGCCCGCACCCGCAGCGGCTCGCCTTTGCGCAGCACCACGGTGATGCCCTGCGGCGCTTCGAAGGAGTCACTCGCGTTGAGGTCTTCCCCGCCCGTGCTCGGGCGCAGGAAACCGGTCCCCGCCGCCGTCGCGTAGACGACCGGCGGTCCTTCGGCGAAAGCGCCGGGGTCGAGCGCCTGATGGCGGCTGAGCTGGACCGAGCCGCCAGCCGGTCGCTGCACTTCCAGGTAGGAGAAGCTGAAGGGGTCGGCGTCGGCCGCCTCGAGCAGGGCGGCGAGCGAGAACCCGGTGATTGTCACGGTGCTCTCGCCTTCGCCGGAGCGCAGCAGGTAGGAACGGTCGCGCACGTCCTCGCCGCCGGCGAGCGCGTCGAGCGAGAGGGTGCGCTCGGCGCCACCGGGGGCGACCACGGTCACCTGGGCGGCGTCGGCGCGCGCCTCGCCGGCGCCCAGCGCCAGCGCCCAGGCGAGGGCGGCGATTGCCGCCAGGAGCAGGCCGCGCGCGGGGCTCAGCGCGATCACGCGTCCCCCCCGGCCCGCGCCAGCCAGGCGACGTGAAGGGCGGTGCGCCCCTCGTGCTCGGTGATGTGGGCCTGGGCGCCCCAGATCTCAGCCAGGCGCTCGTCGGTGAGCACCTCGCCGGGAGCGCCGGCGGCCACCGTGCGGCCGTCGGCGACGATCGTCACCGAGTCGGCGACCGCGGTGGCGAGAGCGAGGTCGTGGACGACGAGCAGCACGGTCAGGCCACCCTCGTCGACCAGCTCGCGCAGGAGGGTGGCGACGCCGACGGTGGCGCCGAGGTCGAGCTGCGAGGTCGGCTCGTCGGCGATCAGGACCGGCGCCTCCTGGGCCAGCCCGATCGCGATCTGGACCCGCTGCAGCTCGCCGCCGGAGAGCGTGGTCAGCGCCCGCTCGGCGAAGCGGGTGACGCGGGCGCGCTCCATCGCCGCGGCGATCGCGGCGTGGTCGTCGGCGGTCAGGCGGCGCAGCGGCCGCAGGTGGGAGGAGCGGCCGATCGTCACCGCTTCGCGCACGGTGACCCCGGCCGGCACCGGCATCCGCTGCGGGACGAAGGCGCGCACGCGGGCGAGCTCGCGGCCACGCATTCCCTTTACGTCGCGGCCTGACCAGCTGACGCTGCCGGCGGCGAGCCCCTGCAGGCCGGAGACCGCCCGGACCAGGGTCGACTTGCCGGCGCCGTTGGGGCCGACGACGGCGACCAGTTGACCGTCATCGAGGCGCAGGTCGGCGCCGCGCAGGATCTGGGTGCCGCCGATCTCGACCTCCACCCCCCGCGCGTCGAGCACCGCCTCCATCACGCCACCACCTTGCGCAGCAGCCAGAGGAAGAGGGGCACGCCGAGGATGACCATGAAGGGGCCGACCGGCATCTCGATCGGGGCGCGGATCGTGCGGGCGAGCGTGTCGGCGGCCGCCAGCAGGGCGGCGCCGCCGATCGCCGAGGCGGGGACGACGAAGGTGTGGCTCGAGGTCCCGCCGGCCATCCGCACGACGTGCGGGACGACCAGGCCGAGGAAACCGAGCAGGCCGGCGATCGCCGCCGAGGCGGCGGCGAGCAGGGCGGCGGAGACCGCGGCGGAGAGCCGGATCAGGTGCGGGCGCGAGCCGAGCGAGGCGGCGACGTCGTCGCCCAGGGCCAGGCGGTCGAGCGGCCGGATCAAGAAGGCGGCGGTGATGAAGCCGACCGCGAAGTAGGGCCAGATCGTCTTCAGCTCGTCCCAACCACTCGAGGTGAGGCCGCCGGCGATGAAGAAGATCGCGGAGGGCGCCCGCTCGGGGTAGGCGGCGAGCAACCCGGTGGTCGCCGCCGTGAACAGGGAGAGCACCGCGATCCCGGCGAGGATCACCTTGCCGGTGGCGCCGCGGTTGGCCCCCGACCAGGCGATCCCGAAGACCAGCGCGGCGGCGAGCAGGCCGAAGAAGAGGGCGCCGACCGGCAGCAGCGCGATCGAGCCCGGGAAGAGGATGATGATCAGGATCGCGCCGAAGCCGGCGCCGCCGGTGACGCCGATCACGTCGGGCGAGGCGAGCGGGTTGGCGAGCGCCCCCTGCAGGACCGCGCCGGCGATCCCCAGCGCCGCGCCGACCACCATCGCCTCGACCGTGCGCGGCACCCGCAGGGTCTCGACGATCTGCTGCTCGGGCCCACCGCCGCCGCCCCCGAAGACGATCTCGAAGACCTCGGCGAAGGGGATCCTGACCGCGCCCAGGGCCAGCGAGGTGACGACCGCGGCGCAGAGCGCGACGACCAGCGCCGCGAAGACGAGAGTGCGGCGCGCCAACCCGGCTCAATTCTTCAGGTAGACCCGCCGCACCTTGCGGATCGTGCGGGCGACGTCGGTGCCGGGCTGCAGCAGCGAGTTGTCAACCGAGATGAATATGCGCCCGTTCTTCACCGCCGAGGTCGACTGCCAGGCCGGGTTGGACCGCAGGTACTCGGTCAGGCTGGGGATGTCGTCCTCGTTGGCGTGCGGCACGGCGATGATCACGTCCGGGTTTTCGGCGACCACGACCTCGTCGGAGATCCGCTCGAAGCCGGAGCCGGAGGTGACCCCGCCGGTCAGCAGCTGCCCGCCCGACTTGGTGACCATGTCACCGCCCCAGCTGTTGGGCAGGAAGGTGAACGGGGTGCGACCGACGCCGAGGATCAGCATCACCGTCGGGCGCTGCTTGATGCCTTTGCGCGCGCCCGCGACTTCTTTCTTCATCTGCGCGGCGAGCGCTTTCGCCTGCTGGCGCTTGCCGACGAGGGCGCCGATGATTTTGGTCTGCGCGAAGGCGCCGTTGAGCCGGAACGGCTCCTGCACCATCACCTCGATGCCGAGGTCGTCCATCGAGTCGTTGCCCTTCGCCCAGGTCGGCGAGGAGAAGACGAGGTCGGGGTCGAGCGCGGCGAGCTGCTCGAGGTTGGGCCCGTTGGGGTGGGAGAGCGGCAGCACCGTGACGCCCTTCAGCTTCGGCGAGAGCCGCGTCTCCCCGCCCAGGGTCTGACCGACGCCAACCGGCTTGACGCCGAGCTTGGCCAGCGTGTTGGCGGTGAACGGGGTCAGCGCGACGATCCGCTTCGGCGGCGGCGCCGCCTGGGCGGCGGCCGGGAAGCAGAGAGCGGCGACCAGCAGCGCCGCGAGGAGGCCTCGCCTCACGCCGGGACCTTGACGTCGATCACCTCGTAGTTGCGGACCTCGCTGCCGATGGCGAGCTCGCCATCGGCGTGGCGATGACTGAGCTTGAAGAGGTCGCTGTCGACCCAGGCATCGAAGGCCTCGCGGCGCTCCTCGTCGACATGGACCACGTTCATCACTACGACCACAGGACTGCCTCCTTCTCGGCTCGGCGCGGGCGAGCCAGGTTACGAGATCAAGCTTAGGGCACCCTAATTCGGGGCAAGCAGCCTAGCCGATTCCGCGTGACTCGGCACAAAAAAGGCACCGAGCGCCGGGGAGCGGCGCTCGGTGCCTGGGTGCGCGTGACCGCCGAGGCGCTTAGCGCGCGGCGCGGCGCTGCTTCCCCTTGCGCGCCTTCTGGCAGCCGCTGGGCCTGAGCACGGGCCTGAAGTCATAGGCCTTGCCGTTCTGGCCGCTGAGCTTGGCCTCGGCTCGGCTCTTGCGCTTGCAGAGGTCGCGGGAGTTGACGATCAGGCCCTTCTTGCCGCCCTGCATCTGGATCACGACGCGGCTGATCGGGGCGTCGGGAATCTCGTCGAAGGTGGCGCGGATGCCACCCCGGACCGAGTCGATGCTGCCGCTCACCTCGATGTCGACGATGCCGTGCAGGTCGAGGACCATGTCCGGCAGCTTGTTGCTGGAGGAGCGCATGTAGATCGGGCCTCGGAAGGGCTCGTCGACCAGTGGCGACCAGGCCGTCACCTTGCCGTAGATGGCGCCCTCCGGACAGGCGTTGGCGGCGAACTGGACCCGGGTGCAGATGGTGCGGATGTGGCCCTGTTCGAGGAACGCGGAGCGCGGCAGCCTGAGCACGGTCCTGCCGAGGTTGGCGTCGCCGGGGCGCGGCGTCAGCACCGCTTTCAGCCCCGGGAAGGCGCCGCGCTTGGTGCCGCCCTTCAGCTTCAGGGCCAGCTTCGGCCTGAAGCCGAGGGTGGCGCAGTTGGCCGCCTGGAAGCGCGACCCAAGCGCCACCGGCACGTCGTCGCCGGGGTTGAAGACGTCGGCGTAGCTGCCGAACACCGTCGCCCCGATCCGCGACGGATCGCAGTTGGTCGGGTTGAGCGTGAAGCTCGGCCGGTCGACGGAGACGCGCAGGTCCCTGACCTTGAGCGGGATCCCTTCCAGCATGTGCGGGAGCGGATCGGAGAGGTCGCCGTCGACCTCGACCTCGGCGGTCAGGGGATCGAGCGTCAGCCCCTCCCTGACGACCACGGTGCCGACGTCGAAGGGACCGGCGACCGCCGGGGTGATCACCGCGATGCTGAGCGGCGCGCCCTTGTAGGGACCGGCGAGATAGACCTTGCCGCCGACGTAGGTCAACACAGGGCCGACCCCGGCGCCGACCTCGACGCTGCCGACCTGGGAGCTGGCCGGGCAGCTCGGGTTCGCGATCTCGGCGCGGCCGCGCTTGCCGGCCGCCGTGGCGATCGCCGCGTCAGAGCATTTCTCCACCCCGGCCAGCTTGGCGACGAGGCCCGCGGGCAGCTGGGCGGAGAACTTGGTCAGGCTCTGTTCGCCGTCGGCGCGGGTGAGCCGCATCGCCACCGGGCTGTAGGAGGCGGCGTTGTTGTTGAGCGTGCCGGCGGTGAAGCCCGGATCGAACGACGGGATGCCGCCGCTCGGGCAGGGACCGCCGCCGACGCCCTTGGTGATCTGGAACCGCGAGGGCGTGGTGACGATCTCCTCCGCGGTGGGATTCTCCGGGTCGGCGGCGGACCACGGCACGAATTCGGCCTCGGTCGCGTAAGTGTCGCAGCTCGGCGGGGTCACCAGCGGCGCCCTGCCGCCTTCGCGGAAGCGCATGGTGAACTTGGAGAACGGCAGCTGGGGCAGGTCGTCGAAGGTGGTGACGATCCTGCCGCTCCGCTTGTCGGTCTCGACCCTGCCGGCGAGCCTGACGACGATGCCGCGTTCTTTGTTCTTGGCGACCAGGTAGACCGCGAGCAGGGAGTCGAAGGGGTTCTCGGCTGCCGGCGCCGTCGTCGACGGATCGTCCTGCTCCGCCAGGTAGAGCGCGCCCTCGACCGTTTCGTCGAGCAGCGGGGTCTCGACCGAGACGCTGCCGATCTTCGAGGCGTTGGGGCAGCCGTCACCCGGCTTGGAGCCGGCGGTCTCGCTCTTGAACTGGGCGGTGGTGCAGACGCCGAGGCCCTCCGCCGCGGAGGCGTTGACGGTCACGCCCTCGGGCAATTTCACCGTCGCCTTCTTGATGTGCGACTGGGCGATCGCGTCTGGGCTGGTCAAGCCCGTCTGGGGAACCTCGACCTCGACCGCGAGGCCGGTTGGGGTCTCCGCGTCGAGGCTCGACGGGGCGAGCGAGATCGTCGGGTTGAAGGGCACCCGGGCGCAGCGCTCAAGCGGCGCCACCGCGAAGCTCGAGTGGGCGAAGGCGCCGGAGCTCTGCCAGCTGTCGGCGGTCAGCTGGGTGATCGGGCCGGCGGCCGTGCACTTGGTTGGGCTGACGAGGAGGGGAATCTGCGGCGCGTCGACCGAGTGGGGTGAAGCGTATTCACCGGGCGCTCCATTGCATTGGGGGACCCCCGGTATGGGGCCAGAACCGAGGCTCGGGCAGCGCTGGAAATCATTGGCCGGGCTGGTCGGCACCCCCCACAGGGTGAAGCTGGCCTTGTTGATGGTCAAACCCTGTGACATCTCGTTGGTCCTGATCGTGACCCCGTAGTCGCCATCCGTGCGCAGCGCGCCGTCAGCGTGGACGACGTTGCCGACCACGTTGAAGGCGAAGGTCGCCGGCGCACCGGTGCGCGGCTCCATGTTGTAGAGCGCCGAGATGGTGGGTGCCGTCAATCCTTCCGGGCCCTCGACCTTGACGAACCCGACCTGGGAAGAGTGAGGACAGGTCACCGTCGCGGAGGCAATCTGGGCCTCCGAGCACGTGGGCGTGGCCTTGGGATTGCCGATGAAGCCCGGTGGCATGTCGACGACGAGCGTCCTGGGATTCTCGGCGGCGATGTCGAATTCGAAGGCGCCGCCGAAGATCGCCTTTTTCACGGTGTTGAAGGCCATCGTCGTCGAAGCCCCGGCCGGGTGACTGCCTGCCTGGGTCTCCGGTTCGCCGTTCGCGGCCGTCACCGACCCCGAGGAGCTGACGATCGAGAAGGCTCCGAGCGCCGCCGGGGCGCTGAAGACGCCAAGCGCCAGAGTCGCCGCGGTGGCGATTCCCGCCAGGCGCAGAGAGCGCGTGTGTGACTTCCTGCGGGTGTTCTTGCTCATCTTCGTGGCCTCCCTGCTCTCGCGGCGGATCACTTGCCCCTCCCCTGGCTGGACTTCCTGGACTTGCCCTTCTTGGACTTCTTGGGCACGCAGCGGGTCTTGCCGCGGGCCTTCACCCGCCGCTTGCCCTTCGCGCACCGCTTGGCCTTCCGCGGGCGAGTCGACGACTTCGGGCTTCCCGGTCCCGAGAAGGCCGAGCTCGCCGGGGTCTGACTGGAAGGTGCCCGCGGCGGGGGCTGGCATGCGTCCCCGTCGCACAGGGGCGGCGACGGAGGCGGTTCCGGCAAGCCCCCGCCAACCCGGGCGGCGTAGAGGTCGGCGTTGCCGTCGACGTCCCAGCCGACCAGGGGCTCGCGGGTGGTGAAGAAGGCAACGTCGCCGTTCACCGAGGCGTCCGAGAACCATGAGTTGGAGTTGCTCTGGCCGGTGGTGATCAACCTCGGACTGCCGGTCGCCACCTCGTAGACGTAGACATCCCATTTGCCGTTGACGTCCGCGTCGACCAAGGCGTCGCGAGTCGAGAAGAAGGTGCGGGCGTCGTCACCCTCACCCCAGATCCCAAGCGGTCGGTGGGACAGCGAGGTCACCGCCGACGCCGCGTTGGTCATGAAGTGGGTCGGGTAGACGCCGGCCCCGCGCGCCGTCACGCCTCCCGTGATGCCGGTCGGCGGATCGCCGTCCGCAGTGTCGCAGGACGGACAGAGCATCTCCCCAGCGCCACCGTTGACGTCGGCGTCGTAGAGGTAGACCTCGGGCACGGTCTGGTTGTCGTAGGAGGTGAGCTTCGTCTTCTTGCGCGTCACCAGGAAGCGACCGTCCGGGCTGACGTAGTTCTCCCCGAACTCCTCGGCGAAGTCAAGGCTGCCGAGGTAGCGGTACGACCCGTGGTCGTAGAGGTAGAGCTTGACCGCGGAGTCGTTCGGCGCGTTCGGCTCGAGCGCCGTCGCCGAGGTGAAGTAGACCCGCTGGCCGTCGTCGCTGGCGCCGAGCACGTCCTCCCCGGAGCTGGCAATCTCGGTCAATTCCTCGGCCTCGAGGTCATAGCGGTAAAGCCCTTCACCGTCGGCGAACAGCACCCACTCACCGTGCTCGCGCTCGGCCCGCCAGAACAAGCTCTGCCCGGGGCCGGCGAGCGCGCCGATGTCGGTGGTCGACTGACCGTCTTCACGCACGTAGAGGTCGCCCCAGCTGTTCTGATAGTCGGTGTTGCCGGCCGCGGTCACCTGGAAGAAGATCCGCGATCCATCCCGGGATACCCCACCCTCCCGCACGCTCTGCTCCGGAAGGAACGTGTTGTCGACGTGGGGCATCCTCGCGTGCAGTCCTTCCGAGGTCGGGCCGCCCGGGTCGGGGAGGATGTTGACCAGGCGCAGCCCTCCGTTCGCCCACTCGTAGATCTTGAGGTTCGATCCGCTGGCCCCCGCGGTGCGGTTCATACGCGACTCGAAGACGACCCGGCTGAGGTCCGGTGTGCCGCCGGCGAAGCCCGGCTCCGAGGATTCGGGGAAGAACATCTCGCTGACCGGGTTGACCGAGGTCGAGAGCCGCTCCATGTCGAGCGTCCCGGCCTCGACGCGGTAGATGTTCGCGGTCGTGAATTCGTCGCCCGGCAGCTGCTGGGCCAGGGTCCAGTAGACGCCGCGGGAGAGATCGTCGGAGAGGCCGTGGTAACCCGGAAGGTTGATCGCGAGCACCGGCGCCCCGGGCCTGGGCGCGATCGCGTGGGTCCCCCAGCCGCCGCCCCCACGGGTCGCGACGTACGGGACGCTGGCGCCAGCGCCCTGGAGGTCCCCGAACCCCTGCAGCGACTGGTAGTAGATCGAGCCGCCGCTCGGCTTAGCCTGCGTGGCGATCGGCAGGATGTCGCCGGCGTTCTTGTTGGCCGGCGAGACCATCTCGTAAGCGCGGCATTCCGGCAGGTGCGCCGCCGGGCCGACCCGGTACTGGGCGTTGGGACAGGGGTCGGTCGCCGCCTCCGCGGGGAGCCCGCCATTGGCAACGAGGACCGTGAGGCCCAAGATCCAGACACACAACAGGCCAAACAGGCCCCGGCGCCTGCCGTTAACCGAGATCGATCCCGCGGGCGATGCCACCGCTTGACGTTTCACCTAGCTCTCCTCTGTCCCGTGAGCCCAATTTCGGCCGCTTCGCGGCGCTCCCTGGGGGCTCGATTTCCCTGTGCCTCAGTCCCACCCGCCTACTCGGCGGGCCTCGCAGTTTGAACAACTGCGTACATCAATCAGGCGTGATGGAAACAGATCGTGTTCCAAAGGTCAAGAAACCTTCGTAGTCACTATTCGCGAACAGGGCCGATCCTGTCCCGGGAAACCGCTCGCCAATGGGGAAAACCCTTGGGTACCCGACCGTAATACGGCGTTGCCCACCGGCCCGAGCGGCGGTCCATGGCGCCCGCACCCGGCCGGGTCAGATCGCGGCGATGGTGCGCGAGGGCGTCGCTACGCCGCGCGAGAACGGTCGCCGCTCACGGCGACGGCGTCAGCGACGATCGCCGCCGCGCTGCGCTTGGCGGCGCCGACTATCTGCTCGGCGTCGCCCTCGCGACGCATCGCCCTGATCGCTGCGCCGACGACTCCCTGGACCAGCTGCGCGGTTATCGCCGGCTCGGCGCAACCGGCCTCGACCAGCGTCCGCTCGAGTGTCTGGGCCGGCGCGTAGGAGAGGGCGTTGATGCGGGCGCGGGCCTCCGGGCCCAGGGGTGCCACCGCCAGCGCCTCGGCGAGGCGGTGGCGACCGACGGAGACGAGGCGCAGCTGCGTCTCGACGAAGACCTCGACCCGCTCGCCGAGGCTCTCAACCGCGACCATCGCGAGCTCGAGCTCCTGCAGCCAGTCGGGCAGCTCGCGCTCACAAAGGGCAGCGAGGAGATCGTCACGGGAGGCGAAGTAGCGGTAGACCGAGTTGCGCGCCAGCCCCGTCGCCTCCCCCAGCCGGCGGAAGCTGAGCGCGTCGTACCCGTCGGCGAGCAGGATTCCCTCGGCCGCCTCGAGCAGGGCTTCTTCCTGGAACGCGCGGTGCTCGGCGAGCGTCTCAGCCTCGATGCGGGGCATCTGCCGACCTGCGCGCCAGCTCGGCGACCGCGGCGCGCAGGCGCTCGGCCGTCTCGATCGACTCGTCGAAGCCGACGCGGGCCGGGCCGCGACCCCGCGGCGTCTCCACGTCGAGCCAGAGGCCGTAGCGGTCGACGCCGGTGCAGCGCGCGGCGCTCGCGTCCGGGTGCCCGCCGAGCCCGGCGGCGATCTCCAGCATTGCCTCAGCCTGGTCGGCGTTGAGGCCGCGGACGGCATCCGCCGCGCTCGGCGCCAGCGGGTCGGGCTCCGCCGCGCGGAAGGAGTCGGCGTCGGCGGAGTCCATCCGCCCGTAGCCACCGACCCAGCGCACGCGCTCGACGCGCAGGACGTAAATCGAGAAATCGCCGAAGCCCGCGTACAGCCCGGCGGCCGGGACGCGGGCGACGTAGGCCGCGCGCGCCTCCTCCTTGCTGGCTCCCTCGACGCGCTCGACTACCCCGGCGAGCGTCACCCGCCCGTTCGCCAGCGGGTCGCCGTCGACGTCGCGCTGGGAGATCATCAGGCTGGCGCGCTGGTCGCGCCGCAGGTTGCGGCCGTGCTCGGCGAGGGTCGAGACGCAGAGCACAGGGCTGCCGTCCGGCAGCAGCGCGTAGGCGACCATCGAGGCCCACGGCTCGCCGTCCTCGCTGAGCGTCGCCAGCGCCGCGTGGGCGTTGGTGGCGGCAAGCGTCCGCGCCTCCTCGGCCGGAGTGCGCTCACGGGCCGGGGGCAGCTCGACCAGCGGCCGCGGCGTCGCGAAGGTCTCGCTCGGGGCGTCGTGTTCGTATGGTTGGGCGGCTGCCTCGAGCACGGGTTGGAGCAGCATAGCGACACTTGTCCCCATGCAGCAAAGTCGCCGGGCGGGCGCGGCACCGCGAGACTCAGGCGAGCGGATCGACCAGGCGCACCGAGGCCGGCTCGAAGTCGCCCCGGTTGAGGGTCGCGAGCCCCAAGTCGTGCGCGAGGGCAGTCGCCGCGATCAGGCTGTCTTTGACCGACATCGGCCTGCCGCGGCCGCGCAGGTCGGCGAGCAGCTGCGCCCAGCACAGGGCAACCGGCACGTCCCAGGGCAGGCACTCGATCCGGCCCACCCCGCGCTCGAACCAGCGTTCCAGCTCAGCTCGACGGGCACCGGAGTCGAGCAGGAGGATGCCGAAGCGGATCTCGCCGACGACGACCGGATCGACGACGAGCGATCGCTCGTTGGCGCGCAGCCACTCGACGACACGAGCGTCCGGCTGGGGCTTGGTCGCCTCGGAGAGGACGCTGGCGTCGACCAGGTACTTCAAAGCGTGTCGGTCGACTCGGACTCGACCGGGACGAAGTAGCCCTTCTCAGGGCACTCGAGGAGCCAGTCGACGAGGCCTTCGTTCGGCGCCGGCGCCACGCGGCGCAGGCGGTACTCATCAGCGTCGACGCGCTCGACCTCGAACTCCTGGCCCACCTCGACGCCGTCGCGGCGGCGCAGCTCAGCCGGCAACACGATCTGGCCCTTGGTCGACATTCTGGTCCGCATTGGTAAGACAGCATCTTACATCTCCTGACTCCCGGCGGAGGATCTCCACTTGCTCGAGGCGAGCCCAATAGTCCTCGCCGCAAAGCGTCGGAAAACCGTGCTTCTCCCCCACCTCCCTGACTTGCCACTCGCGCCCCCAGCGGTCGCGGACGATCGCTCCGACCAGGGCATCGGCACGATCGAACGCCGCCGTGGCGGCAAGGGCCCGGCCGTCAGGGTCAGCCGAGGCCAACCAGTTCGCCTCGGCGGTCATTTCCCTCAGCAGAAGGACGGTGAACTTGACCGCGCTTTCGTTCTGGCCATACACGGAAGGCACGCGCCCAACCAGCGCAGGCCCGCAGCCGAGATCGACAGCGAGCAGCGGCTCGGGATCGCGGATCGAGTAGGGACAGACATAGATGTGGGCACGCGGATACCGCCTCGTTATCGCGCCACAGGTGAAAGCCGCCGCCACGACCCTGTTCAGCTCGTCGGCGTCGGTATGAGCGTTTACGGACCAAAGGGCCCCATCTGGATCTCTGATCGAAGCCTTGGCCGCGGCGGGATCGAAGCGGAACTGCTCCATCGTTCCTCCTCAACGGATCGTTTGAGGATCAAGCGACGGGCGAGGAAAGTTCTCCCCCGGCAGCGCTCGAACCGGGTCAGTCGGCGAGCATTCGCTCAACCGCGGTGAGGAAGTCAGCCGCGGCCTCGACGTAGCGCTCGGCTTCGTCCTGGCTGGGCGTAACGGCCTGGTAGTCACCGCCCTCGCGGGCAACTTGGGCGTGCTGGGCGAGGGTGAAGAGCTTGGCGTCGAAGGCGTCGGTGGCGACGTACTTGATCCGGAAGAGGTTCCAGGCGCCCCTGTGCGTCCTGGCGTTCTCGTCGTCCTCCGAGAGGGTGGCGCGTGCCGCGTAGAGCATCGAGTAGTAAGCGACGCTGACGGCGACGCTGCGGTGGCCGGCGGTGAGTGCCTCGCGTGCGGCAGCGAGCCGATCGCGAGCCTGGTCGACGAACTCCTCCGAGCGCGGGCTCACGCGGCGGCCTCGCGACCCATCGGCGTATCGTCGAGCCGCCCGCCATGGAGGACGATCTTGTCGCGATCGACCTCTTGGATGAAGAAGGAGCGGATGCGGCGGCGATCACGCAGCCACTCGGTGTCGAAGACACGCAGCGAGTAGTAGACCGGGCTGTCGCCGACGGCGTCCGCCTCCTCTTCGACCATCGGCAGAGCCCACCAGCTGACCTGGCGGAAGTCGCGCCCCGGCCCGACGATCGCGAGCAGGTCGACGTCGGAGCGCCGATCGGGATCGGTGACGCTCGGATCGGCCTCGCCCCGGGCGCGCGAGCCATACAGCCAGACCGCACGCAGTTCCTCGCCCAGCTCTTCGCGCAGGCGAGCGACGAGGCGTTCGACGATGCGGCGCTCGCGCTGGGCGAGAGCGGCTTGTCCAAGAGCACTGTCTCGCTGCCCCGTCATACGCCCAAGAATAGGCCGCCGCTCCCGCCAAAAGGTACGGAGCGCCGGCAACCCTCGATCACCGCATCCGACTTCGACCCCACTCCACTGTGGTCAAAGTCGGATGGGCCGCGGCAGCCAAACCAGTTGGTCACCTTTACCCCGAGGTAATCGACCGACATACGCACGGGCACTACAGTCGGCCCGATGGGGACGGCGCCAGCTCAGCTCGAAGTCGGTTCGCTCCTGCGGCAGTGGCGCGAGCGCCGGCGCCTGACCCAGCTCGAGCTGGCGCTCGACGCCGGGGTCTCGGCCCGCCACCTGAGCTTCGTCGAGACCGGCCGCTCGCGGCCGGGTCGCGAGACGCTGCTGCGCATCCTCGCGCCGCTCAAAGTCCCCTTCCGCGAGCAGAACAGGCTGCTGCTCGCAGCCGGTCACGCCCCGGCCTTTCCCGAGCGCCCGCTCGACGATCCGGACCTTGCCCCGGTGCGCGAGGCGCTCGACGTGATCCTCTCCGGCCACGAGCCCTACCCGGCGGTCGCGGTCGACCGGGTCTGGAACCTGGTCGCCGCCAACTCTGCGATGTACGGGTTGATGGCGCCGGTCGAGATCGACCCGGCGCTGCTCGAGCCGCCGATAAACGTGATCCGCGTCGGCCTCCACCCGCGTGGCCTGGGCCCGCTCTTCGTCAACCTCGGCGATTGGCACGCGCACTGGCTGCGGCGGTTGGAGCGCCAGCTGGCGACGACGGGCGACGAGCAGCTCGCCGCCCTGATCGAGGAGATCGCCTCCTACCCCCTGCCCGAGCCTGATCCCCAGTCCGAGCTGGCGGGCAGCGAGATGCTCGGCCCGGTCAAGGTGCGCACCCCCGACGGTGGCGAGCTCGCCTTCTTCGGCATGTTCGCCGGTTTCGACACCCCGTTCGAGGTGAACACCTCGGAGCTGGCGATCGAGCTGCTCTTCCCTGCCGATCGGAGAACCGCTGACGCGCTGACCAAGGAGGGGCGGAATGACTAAACGAGAGCTTAGGCACGGGCGGTGGGTCACCGGCTCAGGGGGCGTGCTGCTGATCGTCTCCCTGTTTCTGCCCTGGGCGGGCGCCGGAGGCGCTGACCAAACCGGGTTCGAACTCCTGACGGTGACCGACGCCTTCCTGCTGATCGTCGGGCTCGTCGCCATCGGCGCCGCCCTCACGTGGGGTCGCTTCGGGCTCTTTCGCCCCGATCTGTCCGTGAACGGGGCGGCCGATCTGCTCGGCGTGGTGGCGACGATCCTGCTCGCCTGGCTGATCCTGTTCGACTTCCCGCCTGGCGCCAGCCGCGAGATCGGTGTCTTCCTCGCCCTGGCGGCGGCGATCGCGATCGCCGGCGGGGTGGGTGACTACGCCCCGCTGCGCGGCGCGCCCTGGTTCCCCCGTATCGACGCGGGCGAGCGCTGATACCGCCATCCGCGAGTTAGCGCGGGCCGTCGGTGTGCACGAACAGCGGCGGGCCACCGAAGCGGCCCTCGTCGCGCAGCGCCAACAGACCGGCCACCGCCTTCGCGGTGTAGACGGGATCGAGCGCGAGCCCGTCTTCGGCGGCGAGGGCGGCGGCGTGCGCGGCGACCTCGGTCGGGTGGCCGTAGCCGGGGCCGATCTGGTCGCGGGTCAGGTCGAGCATGTCGGGCTCGAGGCGGAGCTCGCCGAGGCGTGCCCCGCGGCGCTCCAGCAACCTGGCGGCGCGCCGCGCGAGGCGGGCGAAGACCGGCGCGTCGAGACGGAGCTGGTCGTTGACGACGACCCCGACGACGCGGGTGCGCAGGCCGGCGAGCTGGAAGCCGAGCGCCAGGCCGGCGGTGGTGCCGCCGGTGCCGACCGGGACGACGACGTGCGCCGGCTCGGGCAGCGAGCCGTCCTCGACCTGGGCGGCGATCTCCAGCGCCGCCTCGACGTAGCCGAGCACCCCGACCGGCGAGGAGCCGCCGGCCGGCAACAGGTACGGCGGCCGGCCGCCGCGGGCGTTGCGGGCGAGCAGCCAGGGCAGCATCGCCACCGTGCGCGCCTTCGTGTGGGTGCGGTGGATCCGCGCCCCCGAGGCATCGAGCCGCGCCAGCTGCGCGGTGACGTGGGCGTCGATCGGCTGGTCGACGAGCGCCAGCGCGGTCTCGATGCCGTGCTCGCGGGCGTAGAGCGCGGTCGCCAGCCCCCAGTTCGTGCCGAGGCCGCCGAAGGTGAGGATCGAGCGGCGGCCGCGGCGCCGGGCATCGGGGATCAGCCACTCGAGCTTGCGCACCTTGTTGCCACCCCAGCCGCCCGAGCCGAAGCGGCCGTCTTCCTTCACCCAGATGCCGAGCCCGGGAAGCTCACGAACCGGCGTCGGCCGCCCCGACAGCGTCAGGTGCGGCAGGGTCTCGGCCAGGGCCGGGAAGCGTTCGTGTAGATGCGGGGTCAAGCGCACGGAGTTTCCTCGATCGAAAGACTGTGCGGATGAGCGCTGCCCTCACCGTCCGCGGCCTCTCGAAGCGCTACGGCGCGACGAGCGCGCTCGGCGGCGTCGATCTCTCGGTCGAGCCGGGAGAGCTGGTCGGCCTGCTCGGGCCCAACGGGGCGGGCAAGTCGACGCTGGTCAAGATCGCCTGTGGCCTGGTCCGGCAGTCGGCCGGGGAGGCGCGGGTCGCCGGCGCGCCGGCCGGCAGCCGCGCGGCGCGGGCGTCCACCGGCTACCTCGCCGAGCTCTTCCGCTTCCCCGGCTGGGCCAGCGCCGAGGAGGTGCTGGCGCTGCACCAGCGCCTCGCCCGCTCCGACGGCGGCGCGACCGAGCGCGAGGCGCTGCTGGCGCGGGTCGGCCTCAGCGGCGAGGGCGGGCGTCGCGTCGAGGCGATGAGCAAGGGCATGCAGCAGCGGTTGGGCATCGCCCAGGCGCTGATCGGAAGCCCGCGGCTGGTCCTGCTCGACGAGCCGACCAGCGCGCTCGACCCGGGCGGCCGGCGCACGGTGCGCGATCTGCTCGTCGACCTGCGCGACGAGGGCGTCGGCGTGCTGCTCAACTCCCACCTGCTCAGCGAGATCGAGCTGGTCTGCGACCGGGTGGTGATCATCGACGGCGGCCGGGTCGTGACCGAGGGGCGGCCGCGGGACCTGGCCGCGCCCGGCGGCGTCGAGGTCGAGACCTCCGACGGCGTGCGGCACCTGCCCGACGCGCGCCGCGAGGACGTCCCGCGGATCGTCCGCGAGCTGGTCGCCGCCGGCACCGAGGTCTACGGCGTCCGCGTCGTGACCGGCTCGCTCGAGGACGCCTACCTCGCCGCCGTCGTGGGGCGCGACGGGTGAGCGACGCGATCACCATCGCCGCGCACGCGCTGCGCGAGGCGGTCCGCCGCCGTGTGCTGCTCGTCGTCGCGCTGCTCACCGCGGCCTTCCTCGCCCTCTTCGCGCTGGCCGCCTTCGAGGCCTTCGAGTCGCTCGAGCGGACGAGCGCCGGCGGCCTCATCCCGATCGACGAGCGCGCCCTGGCGGGCGGCACGCTGCTCGGCCTGGCGATGTTCGTCGCCCTCTTCCTCGGCGTCGTGCTGGCCGTCTTCCTCACCCTCGGCGCGGTCCGTGGCGATGCCGAGCGCGGCCTCCTGCAGCCACTTGTCGTGCGTCCGGTCGGGCGCACGACGCTGCTCGTCGGCCGTCTGCTCGCCGCCTCCGCCGTCTGCGCGGCCTACGTCGTCCTCGTCTTCCTCGCCGCCGCACTCATCACGCAGGCCGCCGGCGACTTCACGCCCGCCTCGCTCTTCGTCCCCGCCGCCGGCCTCGCCTTGGGGGTCGTCACCGTGGTGGCGATCTCGCTGCTCGGCTCGGCCCTGCTCGGCACGACCGCCAACGGCATCGCGATCTTCATGGTCTTCGCCACCGGCCTCGCCGCCGGCCTGCTGGGCCAGATCGGCGACGCGCTCGAGGTCGACGGGCTGACGACGGCGAGCTCGATCATCTCCTGGGTCGTCCCCTTCGAGGCGCTCTACCAGAACGGGCTCCACGCCCTGACCTCCGACATCGGCGGCGTCAGCGGCGTGATCGTGCAGCTCGGGCCGTTCGGCGGCGCCAGCGACGTCAGCGCCGCGATCTGGCCCTGGGCGCTGGCTTGGTCCGCCGCCGTGATGGCGCTGGCGGCGCTGGCCTTCGGGCGCCGCGACCTCTGAGCGAGCGCCTCGGGCCTAATACGGTACGCGGAGACGCGACTCGCCCAGCCCTCGATGCGGGGCTCGCCGTCGGGCTCAAGCACCTGATCGCCGGCTTCGAGCTCCCTTAGCTCAGCCGCCGACGTAGTCGGCGAGGTGCTCGCCGGTGAGGGTCGGGCGGGCGGCGACGAGGTCGGCGGGGGTGCCCTCGAAGACGATCTTGCCGCCGTCGTGGCCGGCGCCGGGGCCGAGGTCGACGATCCAGTCGGCGTGGGCCATGACCGCCTGGTGGTGCTCGATGACGATCACCGACTTGCCGGAGTCGACCAGGCGGTCGAGCAGGCCGAGCAGCTGTTCGACGTCGGCGAGGTGGAGGCCGGTGGTCGGCTCGTCGAGGACGTAGACGCCGCCCTTCTCGCCCATCTGGGTGGCCAGCTTGAGCCGCTGCCGCTCACCGCCCGAGAGCGTCGTCAGCGGCTGGCCGATGGTCAGGTAGCCGAGCCCGACGTCGGCGAGCCGCTCGAGGATCCTGTGCGCGGCGGGGATGCCCCCCTTGCCGTCGCCGAAGAACTCCTCGGCCTCGGTCACCGACATCGCCAACACCTCGCTGATGTCGCGGGCGCCGAGCTCGTACTCGAGCACCTCGGCCTGGAACCGCTTCCCCTCGCACTCCTCGCAGGTGGTGGCGACGCCGGCCATCATCGCCAGGTCGGTGTAGATGACCCCGGCCCCGTTGCAGTTGGGGCAGGCACCTTCCGAGTTGGCGCTGAACAGCCCGGGTTTGACGCCGTTGGCCTTCGCGAACGCCTTGCGGATCGGGTCGAGCAGCTTGGTGTAGGTCGCCGGGTTGCTCCGCCGCGAGCCGCGGATCGCCGCCTGGTCGACCGTCACCACCCCGTCCCGCCCGGACACCGAGCCGCCGATCAGCGAGCTCTTGCCCGAGCCCGCCACCCCGGTGACGACGCAGAGCACGCCGAGCGGGATGTCGACATCGATGCCCTGGAGGTTGTTGGTGGCGGCGCCGCGCACCTCCAGCGCCTCCGAGGACGTCCGCACCTCGGGCTTCAGCTGAGCGCGGTCGTCGAGGTGCTCTCCGGTCAGCGTCTTACTGGCTCGCAGCCCCTTGACGCTGCCCTCGAAGACCACCTCTCCCCCCTCGGCCCCGGCGCGGGGGCCGAGGTCGACGACGTGATCGCCGATCGCGATCGCCTCGGGCTTGTGCTCGACGACGAGCACGGTGTTGCCCTTGTCGCGCAGCTGCAGCAGCAGGTCGTTCATCCGCTGGATGTCGTGCGGGTGCAGCCCGATCGTCGGCTCGTCGAAGACGTAGGTGACGTCGGTCAGCGAGGAGCCGAGGTGGCGGATCATCTTGGTCCGCTGCGCCTCGCCGCCCGAGAGCGTGCCCGCCGCCCGGTCCAGCGAGAGGTAGCCGAGCCCGATCGCCACGAACGAGTCGAGGGTCTCCCCCAGCACCTCCAGCAGCGGCGCCACCGACGGCTCGCCGATCTCGCGGACCCACTCGGCCAGGTCGCTGATCTGCATCGCGCAGGCGTCGGCGATGCTCTTCTTCTTGATCTTCGAGGAGCGGGCCGCCTCGCTGAGCCGGGTGCCGTCGCACTCGGGACAGGCGGTGAAGGTGATCGCCCGGTCGACGAAGGCCCGGATGTGCGGCTGCATCGCCTCCCGGTCCTTGGCGAGCATCGACCTCTGGATCGTCGGGATCAGTCCCGCGTAGGTCAGGTTGATGCCGTCGACCTTGATCTTGGTCGCCTCTTTGTGGAGCAGGTCCCCGAGTTCCTTTTTGGTGAACTTGCGGATCGGCTTGTCGGGATCGAAGAAGCCGCAGCCCCTGAGGATGCGGCCCTGCCAGCCGTCCATGCTGTAGCCGGGGACCGCCAGCGCGCCCTCGTTGAGCGACTTGGTCTCGTCGTAGAGGGCGGAGAGATCGAAGTCGGAGACCGAGCCGCGACCTTCGCAGTTGGGACACATGCCACCCGTGCGGCTGAAGTTCACCCGCTCGGATTTCCCGTCCCCTTTCTTCAGCATCCCCGAGGCCTCGACCGAGGCGACGTTGAAGGAGAACGCCTGCGGCGAGCCGATCCGCGGCTTGCCGAGCCGGCTGAAGAGGATGCGCAGCATCGCGTTGGCGTCGGTGACGGTGCCGACCGTGGAGCGGGCGTCGGCGCCCATCCGCTCCTGATCGACGAGGATCGCCGTCGTCAGGCCGTCGAGCACGTCGACGTCGGGCCGCGCCATCGCCGGCATGAAGCCCTGCACGAAAGCGCTGTAGGTCTCGTTGATCAGCCGCTGCGACTCGGCCGCGATCGTGCCGAAGACCAGCGAGCTCTTGCCCGAGCCCGAGACGCCGGTGAACACGGTCAACCGGCGCTTCGGGATCTCGACGCTGACGTCCTTGAGGTTGTTGACCCGCGCGCCGTGCACACGGATCAGGTCGTGACTGTCGGCGGAGTGCGCCGGCACTACGCGGCGGGCGGCTGGTCGATGCGCACCAGGTTGCCGGACGGGTCGCGCACGGCGAAGTCGCGCGTGCCCCACGGCTGCTCGGTCGGCTCTTCGACGATCTCGGCGCCCGAGTCGCGCACCTTCTCGAAGGCGCCGTCGAGGTCGTCGGTGTGGAAGTGGACGCCGTTCAGAGCGCCCTTGGCGACCAGGCCGGCGACCGCGTCGACGTCGGCCGGGCTGCCGTTCAGGTAGTTGGTGAGGACGATCGAGACATCGGGCTGGGAGGCGGCGCCGACGGTGATCCACCGGAACTCGCCTTTGCCGACGTCGCTGCGCTGTTCGAGGCCGAGCGCGTCGCGGTAGAAGCCCAGCGCGAGCTCGGGGTCATGGACGATGACGAAGCACTGCGAGAGGGAGAGGTTCATGGCCGCAAGGCTAGAGCGCGGCCACTTTCGGCACTTCTCCAATCCTGCTCGGCTTGCGGCTCGGACGGGTGACGTCCTTGGCGACGCATCCCGGCACGCTCGCGAGCGGACCGTGGTCGCGGGCCCGGTAGGCCGTCGGCGCCTCGCCCACCAGCTCGGTGAAGCGGGCGCTGAACGAGCCGAGCGACGTGCAGCCGACGGCCATGCAGGCCTCGGTGACCGACATCTCACGGCGCAGCAGCGCCTTCGCCCGCTCGATCCGTCGCGTCATCAGGTAGGCGTAGGGCGTCTCCCCATAGGCCGCCCGGAACTGCCGCGAGAAGTGCGCGGTCGACATCAGCGCGGCCCGGGCAAGCGCGGCGACGTCGAGCGGTCGCGCGTACTCGCGGTCGATCAGATCGCGGGCGCGGCGCAGGTGGGCGAGGTTGGCCAGCTCCTCGGGCGTCACGACGCGAGCGTAGCGACGTGTCAGCGCCGACCCGCCGTCAGCTCCAGCTGACGCATCATCTCCGCCTTGTCGTAGTAGGTCGAGTAGCGGCAGAGCCGCTCGCCGCGGAAGGTCCACTGGTCGATCCCGGAAACGCTGAAGCGGGCGATGCCGCCGGCATCCGGCCCTTCGACGCCGCGCCGGCTGCCGGTCATCCGGTAAGGCACCAGCACGGTCGGCTCGGCCGGTGAGACGAAGAGCGATTCAGCCGTCTCGACGACGTGGAAGTCGGGGAAGGTCGCGAACGTGAACTCGGCGAACCCGCGCACTCCGTCGCGGCCGCTCACCGGCCCCGGCGCCGCGGCGTCGTTCCAGACGACGTCCTCCGTGCAGAGGGCGGCGATCGCCTCCGGGTCGTGGTCGTTCCAGGCGTCGCCGAAGCGCCTCCCCCACTCCTCGACGAACTCCGAGTCGAGCTGCGCTCCCCAGGTCGCGGTCCCATCCATCTTCGCCTCCTTCATTGCTTCCGAAATGTAATGCCATTACCGTAACATGATTATGAATTCGCAACGTTAATATGGTTCCGATGAACGCGAAGAGACCGTCCGCCCCAGCGCCGGAGACGAGGACGGAACGACGCAAGGCGCGCACCGCGAAGGCGATCCTCGACGCCGCTGAGCGGCTCTTCCTCAGCCACGGCTTCGAGGCGACGACGATGTACGACCTCTCCAGCGAGGCAGACGTCGCCGTCACCTCGATCTACGCTCACTTCGGCAGCAAGGACGGCGTCTACGCGGCGCTGATCGACCGGGCGCTCGAGCTCGACGAGCGCTACAGCAGAGAAGGACTCGAGGGCGGCAGCTCACCCCTGGAACGACTGGTCGGGATGGCCGAGGGCTACCTGCGCTTCGCCCGCCAGCACCCCGCCTACTTCCGCTTCTTCCGCTTCCCCCCACCGGACCGACCCGCCCCGGAGGCGGCGCTGCGGGCCGCGGCGCGGGTCAGCGAGCGAATCCGCACCGAGACGGCGCGGATAGCGGAGCTCCTACGGGAAGCCATCGACGAAGGCGTGGTGCGCCAGCTCGATCCACAGAGCACGGCCGCCTACCTCTGGGCTGCCTGGGACGGCGTCCTCGCCAGCCATCTCGGCCCGAGCAACATGGACCTGAGCGACGCGGAGTTCGAGCAAGTCCTCGAGCAGGCCCGAGAGGCGATGCTCCTCGGGCTCGTCGCGCCCGAGCGACGCTGGTAGCGAACTCGGTCATCTCGACTCCTTTTCTGTCATCGATTCCGGCAACGGCGGCGGCGCCGAGCGGTAGGTCGCCGGGGTCGCGGAGAGCCGGATCGGGTTGCGGGTCAGCTCGACGTCCCCGCCCTCGTCGCGGGGGATCGAGACGGTTGGCTCGAGGCCGATCTCGGCGGCGAGCCGGAAGGCTGCGGCGACGTCGTTGACGACGCCGGCGGGGACCTGGGCGGCGCTCAGCAGCTCCACCCACTCGGCGGCGGGACGAGTGGCGAAGCGCTCCCTCAGCAGCCCGCCAAGGGAGTCGCGGTTCTCGACCCGGGCGGGGTTGGCGCCGAACTCGTCGCGGTCGGCCAGGTCGGGGACGCCGAGGACCTCGCAGAGGGCGCGGAACTGGCGGTCGTTGCCGACCGCGACGACGAGCTCGCCCGCGGCGGTGGGAAAGGACTCGTAGGGGCAGATGCTGGGATGCCGGTTGCCCATCCGCCCGGGGACGACCCCGGCGATCGTGTAGGCGGACCCCTGGTTGACGAGCGAGGCGAGCAGCGAGGAGAGCAGGTCCACCTCGACCCGCTGGCCCGCGCCGGTCCGCTCGCGGTGGCGCAGGGCGGTGAGGATGCCCACCGAGGCGTAGAGGCCGGCGAGCACGTCGACGAGCGCCACGCCGACCTTGGTCGGCTCCCCGTCGGCCGGCCCGGTGACGCTCATCAGTCCACCGAGCGCCTGGACCAGGAGGTCGTATCCCGGCAGAGCCGACCCCGGGCCGTTGGCGCCGAAGCCCGTGACCGAGCAGTAGACGAGCTTCGGGTTGGCCCCCGCCAGGCGCTCGAAGCCGAGACCGAGGCGGTCCATCACGCCGGGGCGGAAGTTCTCGACCAGGACGTCGGCCTCGAGCGCCAGGCGGCGGGCCTCCGCGGCCCCGGCGGGCTCGGTGAGGTCGAGGACGACGCTGGTCTTGTTGCGGTTGACCGACTGGAAGTAGGTCGCCTCGCCGCGCTCGTCGTAGGGCGGCCCCCAGAGCCGGGTTTCGTCGCCGGCGCCGGGCCGCTCGACCTTGGTCACCTGGGCGCCGAAGTCGGCCAGCATCATCGTCGCGAAGGGCCCGGCGAGGACGCGGGAGAAGTCCAGGACCCTGACCGAGCCCAGCGCCGCGGGTTTCTGCTTGAATTGACTATCGATCTTCGAAAATCTACAGGATGGAACGAATGACGACCAGCACCGCAGCAGCGAAACCCAGCCCGACCGACTTCCTCGCCCTCGACCGCCTCCTCTCCGACGAAGAGCGCGACATCCGCGACACCGTGCGCGCCTTCGTCCGCGATCGAATCGTGCCCAACGCCGGCGAGTGGTTCGAGCAGGCGACCCTCCCGCGCGAGCTGGCCCTGGAACTGGGCAAGCTGAACCTGCTCGGCATGCACCTGGAGGGCTACGGCTGCGCCGGCGCCTCCGCCACCGCCTACGGGCTGACCTGCATGGAGCTGGAGGCCGGCGACTCGGGCGTGCGCAGCCTCGTCTCGGTCCAGGGCTCGCTGGCGATGTTCGCGATCTGGCGCTGGGGCTCGGAGGAGCAGAAACAGCGCTGGCTGCCGCCGATGGCGGCCGGCGAGGCGCTCGGCTGCTTTGGGCTGACGGAGCCCGACGCGGGCTCTGACCCCGGCGCGATGCGGACCCGCGCCCGCCGCGACGGCTCCGACTGGATCCTCCACGGCCAGAAGATGTGGATCACCAACGGCTCGGTGGCCGAGGTCGCGGTCGTCTGGGCGCAGACCGACGACGGCGTACGCGGCTTCCTCGTCCCCAAGGGGACCAAGGGCTTCACCACCCAGGACATCCACGGCAAGCTCTCGCTGCGGGCCTCGGTCACCTCGGAGCTGCTCCTCGACGACGTCCGCCTCCCCGCCGACGCCGTCCTGCCCGAGGTGGGCTCGCTGAAGGGGCCGCTCTCCTGCCTCAACGAGGCCCGCTACGGGATCGTCTGGGGCGCCGCCGGCGCCGCCCGCGCCTGCTACGAATCGGCGCTCGACTACAGCCGCGAGCGGGTCCAGTTCGATCGCCCGATCGCCTCCTTCCAGATCCAGCAGCAGAAGCTGGCGACGATGGCGCTGGAGGTCAACCGCGCGACCCTGCTCGCCCTCCACCTCGGGCGGATGAAGGACGAGGGGACGCTGCTCTCCGAGCACGTCAGCATGGGCAAGCTGGGCAACGTCGACGCCGCCCTCGACGTGGCCCGCTCCGCCCGCCAGGTCCTCGGCGCCAACGGGGTGACGCTGGAGTACCCGGTGATCCGCCACATGAACAACCTCGAGTCAGTGGTTACCTACGAGGGCACGGCGGACGTGCACGCGCTGGTGGTCGGCGGCGCGGTGACCGGGATGCAGGCCTTCCGTTGAGCGCCGCGGACAGCGTCGGCGTGGTCGGCGGCGGCATCATGGGCGCCGGCATCGCCGAGGTCTGCCTCAGGTCCGGCCTCGACGTGGTTCTGGTCGAGGCCGACGGCGGCGCCGCGACGGCGGCGCACGGCCGGATCGAGGGATCGCTGCGCAAGGCGGTCAAGCGCGAGAAGATCTCGCCCGCCGAGGCCGACGGCGCGCTCGCCAGACTGAGCTGCGTCGACGACATCGGCGCGCTCGCCGACCGCTCGATCGTGATCGAGGCCGTCGTCGAGGACCGCGAAGCGAAGCTGAGCGTGTTCGAGCGCCTCGCCGACGTCGTCGCCGACGAGGACGCGATCCTCGCCTCGAACACGTCCTCGATCCCGATCGTCGAGCTCGCCGCCAGGACGGGCGACCGCGGCGGCCGGGTGCTCGGGCTGCACTTCTTCAACCCCGTCCCGGTCCTCGCCTTGGTCGAGATCATCCCCTCGCTGCTGACCGAGGAGGCGACGATCGAGCGCGCCCGCGCCTTCGCCACCGAGGTCCTCGGCAAGGACCCGATCGTCGCTCCCGACCGGGCCGGGTTCACAGTGAACGCCCTGCTGATCCCGTACCTGCTGGCGGCGATCCGGATGTTCGAAGGCGGCCTCGCCAGCGCCGCCGACATCGACAAGGGGATGGTCAAGGGCTGCGCCCACCCGATGGGGCCGCTGGCGCTCGCCGACCTGATCGGCCTCGACACCGTGATGGGCGTCGCCGAGACCCTCTACGGTGAGCATCGCGAGCAGCTCTTCGCCCCTCCCCCGCTCCTGCAACGGCTCGTCGCCGCGGGGCTGCTCGGCCGCAAGCGGGGCCGGGGCCTCTACAACTATGAATGAGCAGGCGCCACTGAAAGAGCAGCTCTCGGTCCCGGGCCCCGGCACCACCGCCCAGCACGCGGTCGAGGCGCTGCGGCGGGCGATCATCGCCGGCGAGCTGAGGCCAGGCGATCGGGTCCGCCAGGAGGAGATCGCCGATGCCCTCGGGGTCAGCGTCGCCCCGGTCCGCGAGGCGCTGGCGATACTCGAGCAGGAGGGCCAGGTCCGCTACCGGCCGCGTCGCGGCTACTTCGTCACCGAACTCGACGTCGGCGACCTGCGCGAGATCTACGAGCTGCGGACGATGCTCGAGGCGCGGGCGGCGCGGCGGGCCCTGCCGCTGCTCGAAGAGGAGGCGCTGCGGCGCCTGGACCAGGCAGCGCGCGACTGCGTCAGCGCCGCCTCGCTGGGCGACATCGTCGCCGAGCTGGAGGCCAACCGGCGCTTCCACTTCGGCCTGCTCGAGTCGCCGGACCAGGTGCACACGCTGAAGATGATCCGGCTGCTCTGGGACTCGACCGAAGCGTATCGGGCGATCTACTACAACGCCCCACAGAGCCGCGACGAGGCGATCGACGCCCACGAGCGGATCCTCGCCGCGGTGCGCGACCGCGACGCCGACCGTCTGGTCGCCGAGCTCGACACCCACCGGGCGATCGCCCTCGAGTGGCTGTCCGAGCTGCTCGAGCGCTGAGCCCGCCGGGGCCTCATGGCCCGCGGTTGCAGTGGTCGAAGGCCGGCCGTGCCCTACAGGCCCATAGTGCGCCCGATGAGCTCTTTCATGATCTCGTTGGTGCCGGCGTAGATCTTCCCGATGCGGGCGTCGACCCATGCCTTCCCGATCGGGTACTCCGCCGTGTAGCCGTACCCTCCGTGCAGCTGCACGCCGGCATCGGTGACCTCGCACAGCAGGTCGGTCGACCAGTACTTCGCCATCGCGGCCTCCTCCACGGTGCAGGTGCCGGCGATGTAGCGCTCGATGCAACGGTCGACGAAGCAGCGCGTGAGCTCGATCTTCGTGCGCAGCTCCGCCATCACGAAGCGCGAGTTCTGGAAGGAGCCGATCGGCTTGCCGAACGCCTTGCGCTCCTTGATGTACTCGAGGGTGATCTGGAAGGCGAGCTCGCAGCCGGCGGTCGAGCTGACCGCGAGCACCAGTCGCTCGGGTATGAGGCGGTTGACGAGCTGGAAGAAGCCCGTCCCCTCGGCGCCGAGCAGGTTCTCGGCTGGGACGACGACGTCGTCGAAGAAGAGCTCCGCGGTGTCGGAGGCGTGCTGGCCGAGCTTCTCGATCTGCTTGCTGCGCGTGAAGCCCTCCATGCCGCGCTCGAGCACGAACATCGACAGGCCACCGTGCTTGTCGTCGCTGGTGCGGGCCGCGACGACGACGAGGTCGGCATTGATGCCGTTGGTGATGAAGGTCTTGCCGCCGTTGACGACGTAGGCGTCGCCGTCCTTCTTGGCCGAGGTCTTGATCCCGGCGAGGTCGGAGCCGGTCCCCGGCTCGGTCATCGCGATCGCGAGGACGGTCTCGCCCGATGCGATCCCGGGCAGCCAGCGCGCCTTCTGCTCCTCGTTTGCCGAGGCCATGATGTAAGGCAGGACGACGTCGCTGTGCAGCAGCGGGCCGGCCATCGCGTCCCCGACGCCGGCCTTCACGGCCTCCTCGGCGAGGACGACGTTGAAGCGCCAGTCCTCGACGCCGGCGCCGCCGAACTCCTCTGGCACCTCGATGGCTAGGAAACCGTGCTCGGCCGACTTCGTGAAGACGTCGCGGTCGATCAGCTGGTTCGCGCTGTAGCGCTCGTAGTTCGGGACGATCTCCTTCTGGAGAAACGTCGCGTAGCTCTCACGGAGGTCGTCGTGCTCGGGCTCGAAGATCGTCCGCTTGGCGGACCAGGGCGATGTGGTGGTCATGTTTCCTCGTCTGGGGTTCGTGGGCGTTCGGCAGGCTACGCGGTCACCGCTCGTCGAGCAGCTGCGACGCCGCCGCGAGGAGGATCGGCTTCATCGCCTCCCAGCGAGCGTCGACGGCCTCGCGCCCCCAGATCGGCAAGGCCATCACGAGGCCGCGGACCAGCGAGACGGCGGTGTCGAGCAGCGCCTCCAGGCGGGGGTCGTCGATCAGCTCCGGGAAGAGCGCCTCCGCGGTGGTGGTGAGGATCTTGCCGATGCGCTCCTCGAGCAGGCGCAGCGTGCCGGCCAGCTCGGGCTCGGTCCAGGCGGCGATCCAGATCTGGGCGGCGGCCAGCGCCTGCGGCGAGGTGAACTCGCGCCAGGCCGAGTCGACGACGGCCTCGCGGTGCTCGGGCGCGCGCAGCCCGTCGACGTCGACTCTCTCCAGGGTTCGGTCGGCGAGGCGCAGGGCGAGGTGGGTGACCGCCTCGACGATCAGCGCTTCGCGCGTCGGGAAGTGGTGCATGACGGTGCTCTGCGCGATCTCGGCGCGCTCGGCGACCCGGCGGGTGGTCAGCTCTCCGTAGCCGTCCTCGACCAGGCAGGCGGTGGTTGCCTCGACGATGGCGAGGTGCGTCGCCGCGCGCTGCTCGGCGCGGGTCGGCCGGCGCGTCGTTGCGGTTTCGTCGATCACCTGATCGACATGCTACGGTGCGCTCCCGCTGATCGCTTGATCGGCGAAATCAACCGACCTGGAGAAGACAGACGTGGGAGACGAGCGGGTCGGCGGGTCACGAGTGGCGCGAGCGGCGCGGATGACGGGCGTGGCGGCCGGGGTCGCTGCCCGCGAGGCAACCTCGCGGGCGATCAGCGCCGGCTCCTCCTCTGACGCTCGCCGTGCTGCCGCATCGCGCCAGCAGCTGAAGTCGGCGCGCTCGCTGGTCAAGCTGTTCAGCAACATGCGAGGCGCGGCGATGAAGGTCGGCCAGACGCTGTCGACCGTCGACCTCGGGCTCGTCCCGGAGGAGATCCGCCCGGAGTTCCAGGAGATCCTCTCCAGCCTCCAGCACAGCGCCGAGCCGGTCTCCTTCAAGGCGATTCGCAAAGTGGTCGAGGCGGACCTCGGCGAGAAGCTCTCCCGCAACTTCGCCGAGTTCGAGGAGGAGCCGATCGCGGCGGCCTCGATCGGACAGGTGCACCGCGCGCGGCTGCACGACGGCCGCGACGTCGCGGTCAAGGTTCAGTACCCCGGCATCGCGGAGGCGATCCACGCCGACATGCAGAACCTCCGCCTCGGGCTGAAACTGCTTGCCGGCATCGCCCCCGGGATCGACACCAAGGAGATCGCCGACGAGATCCGGGAGCGAATCGCCGAGGAGCTGGACTACGAGCTGGAGGCCTCCAACCACCGCAGGGTGGCGCGGGCCTACCGCGGCCACCCGTTCATCGTCGTCCCGGACGTGGTCACCGAGCTCTCACGCGAGCGGGTGCTGGTCTCCGAGTTCGTCGAGGGGCGGCGCTTCGCCGAGGCTCGCGAGCGCAGCGAGGCCGAGCGCAACCGCCTCGGCGAGATCCTCGTCCGCTTCTACATCAACGGGCCGATGCGCCACCGGCTGCTCAACGGCGACCCGCACCCCGGCAACAGCCTGTTCTGCGACGACGGCCGCGTCGCCTTCCTCGACTTCGGCTTCTTCAAGCAGCTCTCCGACCTCGACGTGGCGCAGCTGCTCGCTTCCAACCGCGCCACCTACGACGGCGACGCGCAGGCGCTGCTGGACGTGATGTCCTCGCTCGGCGCCCTGCCCCCCGACCCGCGGCTGGGGGCGCCCTTCCTGGAGGCATACGACGCGATCTTCGGCTGGCTGATGGTCGCGGAGCCGCTGACCGTCGACCCGGGCAGGACGGCGGAGATGATGCGGCGCTACAACCAGCTGCGCCGCGCCGACGGCTTCGACGGGCTGACGCTGCCCCCCGAGCACTTCGTGGTGAGCCGCTCGGTGATGCTGGTGATCGGCCTGATCGGCCAGCTCAACTCCACCAACACCTGGTTCGACATCGGCCGCGAGTGGGTGCTCGGCGATCCGCCGGTCACCGAGCTGGGCCGCGCGGAGGAGGAGTTCTTCGCCGAGCGCTTCGAGTACCACGCGGCGGGCGCGCCGGCATGACGCCCCGCGTCAGCCCCCCGCAGGTCTCGGGGACGGCGCTCCCCACCGAGAGCGCGCTCGGGCTGCGCCAGCGGGCCCTCTACCGCGGCGCGGTGCTGGGCGACTACGCGCTGCGGACCGGCCTCGCGTCGCTGGTCGGGGTGGCGCCGGTGGGGGCCGCCGCGCGCGGTGGCTGGCGCACCGAGCGGCGGCGGCTGGAGTTCTACGCCGAGCTCGCCGCCCGGGGCGACGCCGCCGCCGTGTTCGCGCCGCCGGAGCGAGTGGAAGTGCAGTCGCGCCCCGGGCGCGGCGAGGGCCTGGAGGGCGGCCGGGTCGAGGTGCTGCGCTTTGCCAGTCCCTACGTCGCGCTGAACCCCGAGCTGCGCGAGGCTTACGCCCGTCATGAGAACAACGCGATCGCGCGGGCGCAGCACTGGCGTCACGAGGACGGGCCGCGCCCGACCCTCTGCGTGATCCACGGCTTCGGCGCCTCGCCGGCCTGGTTCAACGCGATGTTCTTCTCGCTGAAGCGGTTCTTCGCCGAAGGCTGGGACGTCCTCCTCTACACGCTGCCGTTCCACGGCTCCCGCCGCGGGCCGCGGGCACCGGTCAACGGCCTCGAGATCTTCGCCCACGGGATGGCGCACTTCAGCGAGGCGATGATCCACGCCGTCCATGACTTCCGGGCGCTGCTCGACTACCTCGAGGCGCGGGGCGCGCCGCGGGTCGGCGTCACCGGCCTCTCGCTCGGCGGCTACACCAGCGCCCTGCTGGCGGCGGTCGAGTCACGGCTGGACTTCGTGGTGCCCAACGCCGCGGTGAGCTGGATGCCGCCGCTGCTGCGCAGCTGGTTCCCAGCCAATCTCAGCAGCGGGTTGCTGTTCCGGGTCAGCCGCGTCGACGACGACCTGCTCACTCAGGCGCTGGCGGTTCACTCGTCGCTCACCTACCCGGCCGCGCTGCCCAAGGAGCGGTTGATGATCGTCGCCGGCCTGGGCGACCGACTCGCCCCGCCCGAGCAGAGCGAACTGCTCTGGGAGCACTGGGACCGCCCGGCCCTGCACTGGTTCCCGGGCAGCCACATCCTTCACTTCGGCCGTGACGCCTACCTGCGGGAGATGCGGGCGCTGATCGGCGACGCCGAGCCCGCCTGAGCCAGGGCACCCCCTAGTCCCCGGCGAACGCCAGCCAGACGATCCCGATCGCGATCAACCCGACCGGCGCGACGCGGGCCAAGGCGGCGGACTCGCCCAAGAGGACGATGCCGGCCAGCGCCGCGCCGACGGCGCCGGTGCCCGTCCAGACGGCGTAGCCGGTGCCGACCGAGAGGTCGCGCAGCGCGAACGCGAGCAGCACCATGCTGGCGGCCAAGGCCACCAGGAAGACGCCGGTGGGCCCCGGCTTCGAGAACCCCTCCGACTCCTTGAGCGCCAGCGCCCAAACAGTCTCGAACAGCCCGGCGACGAACAACAGGATCCAAGCCATCACACACCTCCTACAGAGCGTTGATCAAAAGGTGCGCGTCGTCTTTTCCTACCGGGTACGGCGCGCGTCTCGTCCGGAGATGCGCTCTAGACGTTAGCGATAGCGCCCTGCGTGAGGCCGACGGGCCGGACGAACGCTCGATCCAGTCGCCCTACTTCGCCGCCGCCTCGATTTCGCGCTTTAGCTCGTCGGCATCGGCGTCGATTTCCTTCTCGATCAGCTTGATGGCGCGCTGGGTCGCCTTTTCCAGCTGCTCTTCGATCTTCGACTCGCCGAGCACGATCACGGCGGCTGAGCCCTGCTCCAGCTCCTCGCCAAGCCCCTTGAGGTCGCCGCGAGAGACGCCGCCTTTGAGGTGTCCGATCAGGCCGCCGGCACCGGCGCCGACGATCGCGGCTCCGATGAGCGAGGGCGGGAACAGAATCCCGACCAGCGCACCGACTCCGGCCCCGGTCCAAGCACCGTGCTGGGTCGGCTTCTCGGTCTTGCTGACGTGGACCTTGCCGTCCTCGTCCTTGTAGATCACCGCTGAGTCGAACGTACCGATCGCGCCCGCGGCGTGGAGATCGAATACGGCCTCGTAGTCAGCCTCGGCCTCGGCAACGTCGTCATAGATCGCGGCGTAGAGGAATACGGGTCTATCGCTCATCTGAAATTCCTCCTGAGTGGAAGCATCGTTGACCCCGCCATCGCGCCTATTTGGCGCTCGGGACAGCGTCGCAGAAATCGGAGAGCCCCGCCGGTAACGAATCTCGCTGGAATGGCTGGGTCAGGTAGGCGGGCCGGGAAGCTGCGTGAGCTGCACGAAGGAAAGAACCAGCATCGCGGCACCGAGCCCGATGAGCACATAACGCCCGCCCCGCAGGGGGAATCGCGTGCTGATGCCGACGAGAAAGAGCACGCTTGCGAGGTAGACGGTGACGCGAATGAACTTGTCGGAGGTCTCACCCGCCGACTGGCCCGAGGCGAAAGCCTCGTCAGCCCGCGCTTCCAACACCTTCGCCCTGGCAAGTCCTGGCTGGCGATATTGGGGCATGAAGGTCGGGCCACGCGGGGCATTGGGGTTCGTCTCGGGCTTGGTGGCCCGCCACGCCTCGAAGGCGACGTGGAACTGCGGCCGGAAGCGATGCTCGGCCAACGCCATCGCCTGCTTGTTGCCAACGGAGTAGGCCGCGAACCATGCCTCGAAGGTGGATGAGTCGAAGTTCCGCACCTCGACCGCCGCGAGATTCGCATGGCTCGCCTTCGTCCTCTCCGACGAGGCTTCCGCCAGGCCGACGCGCGACTCGGTGCTCCACTTCGCCGCCGCGAAGCCCGACCACGCCGCGGTCAGAGCAACGATTGACAGGAGTATCGCCTCGATGATCGAGACGACGCGATCCCGGTGCGCGTGGAGATCGCTCTCGCCGGAATGCTCGGCATGCTCGCCGATCTCCTTGCCGACCTCTTGCGGTGACAGGCCCTCGGGCATCGCGTTCGCCTCTTTTGGTTTCTATTCCGGCGACTGCGTCTCTGAGCAGTCTCCCCCATGACGGGCGAGTCCGCACGAGCCTCGTTTGTCCCAGGAGCGCTCCCCCAGACCCATCAGCGCGTGACGGTGAAGGTCCGCACCGCCGGCGTCGGGTCGACGTTGCCGACTGCGTCGATGGCCCGGACCTGGAAGGTGTGGGAGGCAAAGGAAAGCAGTAGATAGATTCTTGGCGAGCTGCAGGAGGAGAAGTTGGCGTTGTCGAGGCGACACTGGAACGTCCCGCCCGCCTCGCTCGAGCTGAAGGCAAACGTCGCCGTGCGATTAGTGGTCGTGCCCGATGGCCCGGAGGTGATCGTCGTGTCCGGCGCCAGCGTGTCGACAGAGAACGAGCGCGTTGCCGGGGTGGCGTCGATGTTGCCGAACTGATCCACCGCGCGGACCGAGAAGGTGTGAGCCCCCTCGGAGAGCGCAGTCGGCGTATGGGTCGCGCCCGGGCCGCTGCAGGGCGCGAACGCGGCCGAGTCGAAACGGCACTGGAAGGTCGATTTCTGCTCGCTCGAGCTGAAGCCGAAGGTCGGGGTCGAGTCGCTGGTCGGGCCGCTGGGGCCGGAGGAGATCGTGGTGTTCGGCGCGGTCGCATCGACCGTGAACGAGCGGGTAGCGGGGCTGGCGTCGGTGTTGCCCGCCTCGTCCACCGCGCGGACCGCGAAGGTGTGGGAGCCGCCGGAGAGCGGCGCGCTCGGCGTGTGCGTCGCGCCCGGGCCGCTGCAGGGCGCGAACGCGGCTGAGTCGAAACGGCACTGGAAGGTCGAGCTCGGCTCGCTCGAGCTGAAGCCGAAGGTCGGGGTCGAGCTGGTCGTGCCAGTGGGGCCGGAGGAGATCGTGGTGTTCGGCGCCTGGGTGTCGACCGTGAACGAGCGGGTCGCGGGGGTGGCGCCGACATTGCCGATCTGATCCACCGCGCGGACCGAGAAGGTGTGAGCGCCGGACGAGAGCGCCGCGGTCGGCGTGTGGGTCGCGCCCGGGCCGCCGCAGGGCGCGAAGGCGGCCGAGTCGAAGCGGCACTGGAAGGTCGAGCTCTGCTCGCTCGAGCTGAAGTCGAAGGTCGGAGTCGAGTCGTTGGTCGGGCCGCTGGGGCCGGAGGAGATCGTGGCGCTCGGCCCGGTTGAGTCCTCGATGTAGGTGACCGCGCCTGAGCAAACGGAGGTCCTGGCCCCGTCGACCGCGGTGGCGCGCAGAGCGGTGGTCGAGTCGTCGGGCACCGAGATCGTGATTCCCGGGCTCGCCAGCTGGGCGGCGGTGCCCGTCGCGAGCGGCACGCCGCCGCAGTCGGGGCTGGAGTAGATCAGCACCTGGGAGCCCGCCTCGGCGCTGCCCAAGACCCGCGGCGAGTTTGCGTTGGCGGGCGATGCCGGAGACGTCCCGGTCAGGTTCGGCGCGTTCAGCACCGGGACGTTGATCGTGAAGCTGCTCGTCGCCGGGGTGGGATCTGCCTCTCCGGCGAAGGTCGCCCGGACGCGGAAGGCGTAGGAGCCGTTGGGCAGCGGGCTCGCGGGAGTGTGGGAGGCGCCGGGGCCCGAGCAGGGAGCGAAGTCAGGGGTACCGGTGTCGATCGAGCAGGTGAAGGTCGAGCCGGCCGGCGAGGAATGGAAGGTGAAGGTGGGAGTCGAGTCGTTGGTCTCGCCGCTGGGGCCGGAGTCGATCGTGGTCTGCGGCGCCACCGCCCCGGTCGAGTAGGCGATCGACACGTCGGCGAGGGTCGGCGTCTCCGCGGGATTGGTCGTGGTCACCTGCACGCGGTACTGGAGGTAGCGGGAGCTGCCGGGGACGTCGCCGCCGCTGACGGCGATCGGGCTGAACGCGGTCCAGCTTTCGTCGGGCGCCGCCGTGTCACCGGTGCGGACGCTGAGGGCGACCTCGGTGGACGAGGGCGTCGAGGCGTTCCAGCTGAGCGCTCCCCAATCGGCGCTCGGTCCGGCCCCCGCATCGAACACGCGAGAGTCGAAGCTGCCCGAGCCGGGGTAGGCGCTCATGCGGAGCCAATCGACGGAGAGCTCCGGAAGCGCGGCGTTGAGGTCGCTCGCGATCGGGCGCATCTGGGTCGCGCCGAAGCTGGCCGTGTGAGTGGCAACGAGCGACCCGTCCACGTAGTAGCGAACGTCGGTCGCACCCCACTCGATCCGGTAGAGATGCGGCGAGCCCAGCAGGGCGCCGGAGAGCTGCGTCACCGTTGCCGCGCCGTTGTTGTTGGTGCGGGCGGCGAGGGTGCCGTTGGACTGCACGCTGAAGATCGCCCAGTTGGCCGATTTGTTGAGGTCGATCCCGAAGCCGACGTGCTGGAAGGTCTGACCGGCGAAGCTGGCGACGAACTCGAGGGTGCGCCCCGAGCCGTAGGTCGCGACGGTCCGGGCGTAGCTGCCGTTGACGCGCAAGCTCCCGCCCGAGACGGCGGCGCCACTCCCCGGGGCACAGGTCTCCGGAGTGGTCCACGGGCAGCTGGCCCAACCGGCCGGCAGGCCCGGCCCAGCCGAGAACTCGTCGCCCTCGGTCGGCCTCAGGATCAGCTCGCCGTCGCTGGTCTGCCAGATCCGAGTGTCGGCGTCCGGGGAGCCCGCCGTGAAGTCGGCGACGGTGGTGTCGGTGAAGCCCCGGCTGGGGGTCGTGAACGTCCTCGGCGCGACCGGCGGCGCGGGGTCGGTGCGCGAGTTGCCCGCGGCATCCGCCGACGTCACCCTGTAGTGGTAGGTCGTGCCCGGGCTGAGCCCGGTGAGCTGCAGGCCGTGGGAGGTGACCAACGTGGATCCGCTCACGGTGGCGGACAGAGAGTCGGGGTCGGTGCCGAAATCGACCCGTGAGTCGGAGATCTCGCTGGTGTCCCAGGTGATCGTCGCCGTCCCGTCGCTCTCAACCTCGTGCGCGACGTTGGAGATCGCGGGAGCGGTGTCGTCGACCGCGTAGGTCGCCTCATAGGAGCCCGAGGCGGCGTCGAAGAACGCGTACTCACGGCCCTTGACCGTGCGGGTGATCGTCGCGACCGGAGCACCGTCCAGCTCGAGGCCCGTCAGCGGTCCGACCGCGGAGGCGGTCGGAACCATCGCGCGAAGGCCGTTGGCGCCAGCGGCGTGATCGATCGTGAAGGTGAGCTTGTTCGAGCTCCAGGCGATCGAGCCGAAGGAGGAGGAGTTACGGCCGTCCAGCCAGGTCAGCATCTGATCCGCCGAGACGACCGGCACGTCGCGGGCCAGCGCCGAGCTGACGATCGCGTCCGAGCCGGGGGAAGAGGTTTTGTCGGTGTGCATGTTGGCGGTGAAGACGCCGTAGTAGCCTTCGGGGCCGAGGGCGCGATCGAGCAGCGCGTCGACGGTGAAGGGGAAGGCCTGCCCGGACTCGTCGGTCATCTGGGTGGCCGCCTGGTAGACGTCGATCATCGAGCCGTCGAGGTCGGCGAAGCGCATCGGCATGCCCGAGCCCGTGAACATCCCCGGCCGGTTCTGCACCCACCCTTCAGGCCAGTAGTAGTAGTTGGTGTCGAGTCGGATCCCGTTCTGCAGCTCCACCTTCGGCTGGGTCGCCCAGTCGCTCCAGGTGATGCAGTGGGTCCGGTTGGTGGTGGGCGCGCTGAGGCCCGGGTAGTTGGCCGCCCACGCGGTCAGCTGCTCGGTGTAGAGGGATTCCAGGTCGGCTCGGTCGTCCCAGTTGTTGCAGCTGGTGGACAGGTGCAGGGCGATCTCGAAACCGGCGTTCTGGTAGGCGGTCGCTTGGGCGCTGCTGAACAGAGCGGTGCTCGGGTAGATGTAGGAGGTCCCCCTGACGCACTCCCAGTCCGCCGCCACGCAGCCGGGCGGGCTGGCGGCGATGTACTGGTCGAAGCGACCGACGGTGCCACCGTGTCCGTGGTCGTCGCCGCTCATCACCACGGCCGCCTTCTCGTCGCGCGGCAGGAACCAAAAGCTCGGCAGCGGCTTGCGGTCCAGGTTCACCTCCTCGATCAGGTTCTTCAGCAGCCGCTGCTGCTCGTCGGCCTGCGGTATCGCGACCTTGCTCAGATCGACCCAGTCGGGCTGGACGTCGCCCTGTTTGGCGCCGAAGAAGAGGTCGTCGGAGCGAATCGGGCCCGCCATGCCGTCGCGCTCGTCGCCGTCCCACGCTGGATTGCCCTGGCGGGTGTAGACGACCGACTTGGCGAGGTCGTAGGTGAAGGCGGCGGCCTGCCCTCCGTTCGGCCCGACGCCGCGAAGCGTCACGGCGGGGCTCGTGGTGGCGCTACCGGCGCTGGCGTAGAGGGTGGCGATCGTCTGCGCGCCACTCGTCGCGTAGCGGTCGGCCGTGCCGTGGAACTGGATCGTCTCAGCGACGATGCCGGCGCCCGGCGCCGTCGTGGTGTCGACTTTGAGATAGCCGTTGGCCAACGCGTCGGGCGTGTCGGCGAGGCCGAGAAGGGTCGAGAGCTGGGGATCGGGACGCATCGCGATCAGGTTGCCGCCCTGCTGGACCCAGTCGCTCAGGGCCGTGACCTGGGCTGCGCTGAGGCTGGTCTCCCCGAGGATCGCGACGTCGTGGGCGCCCAGCGTGGCGGCGTTCACGTTCGCGAGGTCGGTGACCTTGAACTCGTTCAGGCCCTCCGCTCGCAGGATCTCCGCGTAATAGCGGCTGAACGGGTTGGCCGCGGTCGAGATCACCAGGATCGGGCCGCCGGGCCCTTCGTCGGGAGGAGGCGCCGGGGGCGCGGTGGTCGTAAAGGACCAGCTCGAATCGGCGGCAAGCAGGTTGCCAGCCGTATCGGTAACCCCACCCGAGCCGCCTTTGATCGTCGCCGTGTAGGTGGTCGAGTCCTGCAGCGAGGCGACCGGATCGAGGGTCACCCGCTGCTGCGCGGCGGCGTAGCTCACCGTTGCCGCCACCGCGGCCCCACCGGGGCCCCGCAGCGAAACGGTCGAGCCGTTGATCGTCGCTGAGTCCACCGCCTTGTTGAAGGTGGCGGTGACGTCGCTCGTGCTCTGGACAGCGGTGGCGCCACTGGTGGGGCTGCGAGCGATGATCGTCGGCGGGGTCGTGTCGCCTGACGGGTTGAAGACGACGTCGACCAGGTAACCCTCCGAGTTGAACGTGTTGGGCCCGCCCCCGGAGAAGAGCGAGCCGGAAGCCCCGTACTTGTAGATGCCGTTGGGCCCGTCGACCCCGTTGGCCAAGGCATGCAGCGGCGGGTTGTCGACGCCGACCAGCGCAAAGTAGTTGGGGTGCGAGGAGTAACGCCCGTTCGGGGCGTGATAGGAGACGACGTAGGTGGTGTTGGCGGCGATGGCCACCGGCGTGCCGAAGTCGACCTGCTGCCAGCCGGTGGGGGTCTCGGCGGTGAAGGTGGCCTGGGCCAGCTGGGTCCCCCCCGCGGTCCAGAGGCGCCCGATGTGGGTGCCGGTGTTGCCGGAGGTCTTGTAGAAGCGGGCCCCGGTGACGAAGCCCGCGACGTCGGAGCGAAACTTGGTCCCGAGTTCGACCGCGTTTTTGTCCGCGTCCTGGGGGCCGGTGAAGGAGCTGTCCCAAATCGAGCACGGACAGCTCGGTGGGACGACGCTGAGGACGACCTCGGCCCCCGGGCTCTCGAGGTTGCCGCTGTCGTCCGCGGAGCGCACCCTGATCGTCGCGCTTCCGGTGGCGCCCGGGGTCCACGAGTAGGTCCAGTTGTCGCGCCCGACCGCCGGGTGCCAGGTGCTGCCGCCGTCGACGGAGACCTCGACCCCGCCGACCTGGCCGCCTTCCGTCTCCCCCGCCTGATCGGTGGCGGTGCCGCTGATCGTGATCGGCGTGCCGCTGCGGACTTCGGCCCCGGTCAGCGGACTGGTGATCGTCGTCCCCGGCGCCTGTTTGTCGGCGGTCTGGGCCGCCGCTACCAAGCCGGCCTGAAGGGTGGCGGCCTGCGCGCCCATGTCGGCCAGCAGGTTGACGGTGGCCTGCTGCATCCGCGAGTCCGCGGTCGAGGCTTCGCGGTCGTGGTTCCCGTCCAATCCCCACGACCACTGGATCGTGCCGGCCCCGAAGACAAGAGCGCCACTGGGGGCGCGGTAGAGCGTCAGGCGGTGCGTCGCATCGCCGGAGCCGTAGCTGGAGCCGTAGTCGAGCAACCGCTGGGGGACGCTGGCGGCGGTCGAGGAGAGGCCGATCAAGCCAGCCGGACGGGAGCCGTTGTCGAGCTCTTCATCCCACTCGTAGCCGAGCGTGTTCGCGGCGAGCGTCGCCGTCTGGTTCGGGGCCAGCGACGCGACGCTGGTGTTGCGCCAAAACCGCATCTTGCCGTCCGCGGCAGGGACCTGTATCGCGGTCGTGCCGGCGTTGACCATGAAGGCCGTGCCGCTCAGCGAGTTCTCGGGGCGGCCACCGTCGGCCGGCGGGCTGAATCGCGGATCGCGCCAGGTCCCGGTCCAGGTGGACGTCGGGTCGATCTTGGCGTTGGCGTGGGTCTCCTTGTAACAGACCAGGGTGCGGTGGTCGGCGTTGGAACCGTCGATGCTGTTTTCCCAACGCGTCTTCCAGAAGGCCTCGTTGCCGCTGAAGAAGGCGAGGTTGACGCCGCCCGCGCGGGCGGCTTCTACGTTCGCCCGCTGGGCACCCGACCAATACTCGTCATGGCCGACCGAGAGGAAGGCTTTGTGCTCGAGGATCTCGGCGCCGCGGCGATCGGTGTCGATTCCGCTGGAGTAGCTGACGTCGTAGCCGTTTCGCTCCAACCAGCGGACCATCGGGTACTCGGCGTTGAACGGCGAGTCTTCGGGGCTGGTGCCGCGGACGGTGATGGGGCGGTTGTAGCTGACCTTGTAGGCGCGGCCTGGATTGGTGCCGGGCCCGCCCACGTAGAGGCTGTTGCCGCCGTACTGGTTGTAGGCCTGCCAGGTGGTGTCGGAGGTCTGGAAGAGGAGGTTGGAGTGCCCGTCGTCGTCGCGGACGACGAAGATGACGTGGCTTCCGTCCGAGTTGACGTCCTCGCGCACGAGCTTGGCGAAGTAGATGCCGGAGACGGCGTCGGCGGGAACCGCCCAGGAGGCCGACTGGGACCAGCTGCCGCAGTCGACCAGCCCGGTGGCGGACTGGCTCAGGCACGCCGGCTGGGACTGGGGCAAGGACGCCGAGGGCTGGACCGTCGCCACCCTGCGCGCGCCGTTTCCGCCGTAGTAGCCCATCCGGTAGATGTCGAGGCGGTAGTCGCTCGAGGGCGTTTTGACCTTGAAGTTGACCGTCTGCCCCTGATCGACGCTGATGTCGGTGGCAAAGCCCTGGATGCTCGAGTCCCCAGAGCCGTTGACGTCCCACTCGCTCGGTGGATTCCCCGGCTTCGAGTTCTCACAGACGATCGCGTTGGCGATGGGTGGGTCGCACGGGGCCGCGGAGGCCCGCTCCACGGAGAAGCCAGTCAACGCGATGGCCAGCAGCGCGGGCATCAGCAGGAAGCGAACCCGCGACCTCATCCACGACCGGCCTATATGCGCTCCTGGCACCTCAAACAAACGTCGAGGTCGTTGTTAGAACTTGCGGTTAATCAGCCGAATTTCGCACCATCGATCTCCAGGCGACCTTCGGGTTTATGAGCCCGAACCTTGAGATCGGCTGGAATCCGTGGGGCACCTTGCCCCATTTCTTGCCCCATGCCCTCAGCGGCGAACTTTCCGCCATCGGCCCCGCGTCGGGATTTCGGCGGTCGCCGCAGCAAGACTGCGAACGTCGCTTCGTAGCGGCCGATTGACTTCTTCGTCTCCACTACTAAGCCAGGCGCTGCGTCACGGGCCGGTGGCACCGGGCGTTGTCACGCCTACCCCGTGAGACGCCATCTCGTCCGCGACATCCTCGGCTTCCCAGCGCAGCAGGTCGCCCGGCTGGCACTCAAGCGCCTCGCAGAGCGCGGCGAGGGTTGCGAAGCGCACCGCCTTGGCGCGGCCGTTCTTGAGGACCGCCAGGTTCGCGGGCGTGATCCCCACGCGGTCCGCGAGCTCGCCGACGGACATCTTGCGGCGGGCCAGCATCACGTCGATGTCGACGGCGATCGGCATCAGATGACCTCGCTCAGCTCGGCCTTCAACTGCGTTGCTTCGACGTCGCGGGCGACGGCCCGGGCGAGCAGCATTCGGAGCACGAGCACGATGAGTGCGACGCCGAGGATGGCGACGCCGATGCCGCCCATGATGAGGGTGACGCCGGGGTCGTCGCGCTGGCCGGGCGCGTTGATGGCAGTGACCGTGAACCACACGAGGGCGGCCGCCACGATCGCGCCGATCACGATGTCCACGTAGCGGAAGACGGCGTGGGAGAACACGGTTCCGCGGCGCACCATCGTCACCAGCCGCCACACGCAGACGAGGGCGACCTGGACCGTCACCAGGCCCAGGATCGTGATGAGTCGCAGCGAAGTCAGCGGGAGCGAGCCATCCTCCGGGTCGCTCCCGCTGATCAACGTCCACACCATCAGCACCTGGATGAGCACGGTTCCGGTGAGCACCACCGCGAGCACGGCGCGCAAGGCACGCATGGTCAGTTTTCCCATCACCCCTCCTATCGAATTACGATGGGAATCTATCGAACTTCGATAGGTAAAACAAGACTAAGACCTTTTGTCTGCTCCTCCGAAAAACCGAAAGCCCCGCAAATGCGGGGTTTCCGTCTTATAGCGGGGCAGGATTCGAACCTGCGACCTTCGGGTTATAAGCCTGGGATCGGCGATCTTTCCGTCAGCGGGCCTTTCTCACGCCCGGCACCGACCACTCGCCGTCGAGCGCCGGAGCCTCGGGTTGGTAGAGACGCAGACAGAGGTTGAAAGACCCGGTCGGCGCGGGAAGCCAGTTGGAGGCGCCCTGCGCCGGTTCCTCCGCCGAGATCCGCAGGTCGAGCGAGCCGTCGGCGTTGAGCTCCAGGTCGTCGCGGTCGCCGATCGCGAAGCGGTCGATCGGGTTGGCGACCTGGAAGCCCTCGTCGTCGTACATCGTCAGCGACCAGAACGCCGCCGCGGGTGGCAGTCCGTCGGCGTCGAAGTGGAGGACGTAGCTCTTGGAGCCGTGGTAGGGATCGCCATCGACGTCGAAGTAGGAGACCGGGTAGATCGCGTCCTCGGGCAGGTTCGCCCCAAGGCCGATCAGGTCGATGCAGGCGCGCCGCAGGTAGTTCGTCCCCCACGCCCCCATGCCCTCCAGCAGTGAGATCCAGCCTTCGACGGGCGGCGCCAGGCGCTGCTGGCGGGCGGTGATCTTCTCGATCGCGGCGGGCACCGCCGATTCCAGCGCCCCCCTTGCCGCCGGCGTGGCGGCGGCGAGATCGAAGGGCTCGCCGGCGACGATCCCGATCCGCGCCATCCGGGCCAGGATCGGGTGGTCGTTCGGGTGGGGCGCGTTCTCCTGCATCAGCTTGGCCGCTTCGGCGAAGAACTCGGCCGCCCCGAGCGAGAAGACCTGGCGCAGCGGCGGGGTCTCGTCGTCGACCGCCGGATCGACGGGCCCACTCGGCGCCCCCGCGGCTCCGGGCCACGAGGTGAGCGGGGTGATCGCGAGCTGGTCCTGGAAAGCGCGCACCTCGTCGTAGGTGGACGGGCTCGCCTTGGCGCGGCTGATCATCCAGACCCAGGGCGTCGGGGCGTCGATCCGCTCGACGCCGTCGGGCAACGCTCCCTCCCATCCCGGCCCGCACAGCGCGAAGTCGCCCGCCACCCCGCCGGTCGTCCTCGTCCCCGGGCAGGCGAAGATGTCGCTCCACATGTCGTACATCGGCAACAGGTAGTAGAGGTCGGTCTCGGGCGCCGAGACCACCTTCGGCTCCTCCCGCAGGTCGAGCCAGGCGGGCGAGTAGAGGGTGTCGAAGTTCGGCTTGACCACATCCTTGAACTCGGCGGAGGGGAACTCGCGAATGTGGGCGAAGGCGTCGGCCGGACCGCGCCCCGGCCGCTCGCCCGGCGTCGCGACGTTCGTCATCTGCAGTCGCGTCCGCTCCATCAGCACCAGCGGATAGAGGTAGACGTAGGCCTCGATCGCGATCTGCTCGGCGCTGCTGCGGTCCAGCTCAGACACTCGTTCTCCTTCTCTCGTGATTGCCACTCTCCCTCCAGCATCTCGGATCTGCCCCGCGGCTTGATCCCCGCTCGCCCGTGTCGGCTACGCTCGCGCCCAACCGAGCCCCGAGCGACTGGAGCGCCAGATGACCGACCGCCTTACCCCCGAGCAGGAGGCAATGCTCTACGGCAACCGCTTCCTCACCGAAGACGCTCCCGACAAGGAGTTCCCGGCGAGCGGGATGTCCTCGCTGGACGCGATGCGGATGGTGGACGAGGAATTGGTCCTCGAGGGCGACCCCTGGCGCAATCTCGCGACCTTCGTCACGACCTGGATGGAGCCGGAGGCACGGCAGTTGATCGCCGAGAACCTCTACCGCAACTTCATCGACCACGCCGAGTACCCGATCTCGGCCGAGATCGAGCAGCGCTGCGTGCGCATGCTCGCCGACCTCTACAACGCCCCCGGCGAGACGACGGGCTGCCGCACGCAGGGCTCCTCGGAGGCGATCATGCTCGGCGCCCTGTCGCTGAAGTGGAAATGGAAGGAGCGACGCGAAGCCGAGGGCAAGCCCGTCGACAGGCCGAACCTGGTCTTCGGCGGCGACGTGCACGTCGTCTGGGAAAAGTTCTGCCGCTACTTCGACGTCGAACCGCGGATCGTCCGCCTGCGGGAAGACAAGTACGTGATCGGGCCCGAGGACGTCGAGCCCCACGTCGACGAGAACACGATCGGCGTCGCCGCCGTGCTCGGCACCACCTTCACCGGCCACGCCGACGACATCGTCGGGATCAACAAGCTCCTCCTCGACCTCAAGGGCGAGAAGGGGCTGGACGTGCCGATGCACGTCGACGCCGCCAGCGGCGGCTTCGTCTGGCCCTTCCTCTACCCCGACTCCGAGTGGGACTTCCGGCTCGAGCAGGTGCGGTCGATAAACGTCTCCGGCCACAAGTTCGGGCTCGTCTACCCGGGGATCGGCTGGCTCGTCTTCCGTGAGCCGAGCGACCTGGCCGAGGACCTCGTCTTCTACGAGAACTACCTCGGCAAGACCGACGCGACCTTCACGCTCAACTTCTCGACCGGCGCCTCGATGGTCCTGGCCCAGTACTACAACTTCGTCCGCCTCGGCCGCGAGGGCTACACGCACGTGATGCGGGCGATGGAGCAGAACGCCAAGGCGCTGGCCGAGAAGCTCGAGGAGAACGGCAACTTCAAGCTGATCGGTGCCGACAAAGAGCAGCTGCCGCTGGTCGCCTTCAAGCTGCTCGAGGGCAAGAGCTACGACGAGTTCGACGTCTCCTGGCAGCTCTCGGCCGAGCGCGGTTGGATGCTCCCCGCCTACACGATGCCGCCCGACGCCGAAGACGTGAAGATCATGCGGGCGCTGGTCAAGGAGACGCTCAGCCGCGCCCAGGTCGACCGGCTCGCCGATGACATTGCCCAGGCCTGCGAGACCCTGGAGAAGAAGGGCGGCGCCCACGAGTCCGAGCGCAAGAAGGCGAAAGCGAGCCCGGGCTACTGAGGATTACGAAAGGAGCAGTCCATCTGCTCGAGGTCGACGCGGTCAGGCCGAAGCCGGGTTGACGCCCCACTTGGCCTCGGTGAGGTCGTTGCATCGCCCTCCTCAGCGGAAACGCATCAGCTCCACCTGGCCCGATTCGCCGTTCCAAGCGGCGCCGGCGACGATGATCTTGCCGTCGGGCTGTTGGGCCGCGGCGACGGGGTCGAAGAAGCGGTTCTGGGCGACGCCGCCGGCGGCTAGGCCCCGCTTGCCGAAACTGGGATCGCGGGAGCCGTTGGGACGGTAGGCGCGGAGCTCGACGCCGCCGGGGCTGTGGGAGACGAATTCGTTGTCGGTGACGACGGTGATGCGGTCGCGCTGGGTGAAGACGCCGAGGAGGCGGCCTTCGGCCCTGGGGCGGACAGCGCCCTGACGGCCGAAGGTGCGGACGGGGCGGCCGCGGGCGTCGAGACGGACGAGGCCGGCGAGCTTGTAGGGGCCGGAAGTGGTGGTTGAGCCGATGACGGCGCCGCCGGCGAGGCTCGTGATCGAGGAGCCGTAGGTCCCATGGCTGAGGAGGCGGCGGACGCGGCCGCCCCGGCCAAAGCGGCGATCTAGGCGACCGCTCGGCAGAAGCTTCGCCGCCCCCGTCCAGCCGCCGACGAAGCCGGTGACGATGATCGCGCCGCCCGACGTGACCGTGGCCGCATAGGCGCGGGCACTCTGGCCGAAGCTGACTTTGGCGACGCCGCGGTGGCCGAAGCCGGGCACCGGCCGGCCCCTCGCCCCCAGCTGGTAGACCGCCATGGCGCCGCCCTTGGCGCCGACGATGAGGATTCGGCCGCCGACACCGGGCACGATGGCGCTGGCGCTGAAGCCAGTGGGGAGCTCGACCAAGCCTTTTTTGCCGTAGGACCGAAGTGGGTTGCCGCGCTTTTCGGCCGCGCGCAGCGGCGGGTCGCTCCACATCGAGAGCACCCCGCCGCGCACCGACGCGATCTCGCCGCGCGCGGCGGTCGGCGAGACGCCTCGGCCCGAGGTGCCTCGCGCCTGGCGACGCCCGTCGGCCCGGAACCTCTGCAGATAGCCGCCGTATTCCGCGCCGCCGGACGCGCCCTCCGCGGCGACCGTGATTTCGCCCTTCGGGCCGAGCGCCAGCCCCGAGGGTTCGAGGCTCGGCGGCGCAAAGCGACGATCGAGGAGCATGCCGCCTTCGCCGAAGCCGCCGTCCAGCGCGCCGGCGGGGGTGACGGCAATCGCGTAGGCGTGGTTCGCGGATTCTCCCCCGGTGACGATTGCCGCACCCGCGGCGGAGACGGCGAGCGCCGAGATCCCCGGCGAGCGCTGGTATTCCTCCATGGGGGGCCGCGGCAAGTTGAGAATCCCCTGGTTGCCGTAGGAAGGGTCGTACTGGCCGTTGGCATCGATCCGGGTGAGGAACGGGGTCGAGTGGCATGTCCCGCGGCATTCCCTGCCGGGCCCCGTCTCACCCGCCATCAGCACCCCTTCTCCCGGCGCCGGCGCCAGGATGCGCGCCTCGGTTTCTTCGGGCAGCGGAAGCTGGAACTTGCCGGCGCTGCCGAAAGTCGGATCGAGCGTGCCGTTGGGCAGAAAGCGGCTGACCACCATCGCCGTCGCCGGCTGGAAGGAGTACGTCTTCACGCTGGCGGCGACGACGAGCTTGCCGCTGGGAAGCGCCGCGAGGGCGGTTGACAAGGCGCCCACCTCGGCCGTGCCGCCGGTCCCGAAGCCGGATGAGAGCGCACCGTTCGAACCGAGGCCGATCAGGATCCTCCCCGAGGCCACGACGACGCCACCGTCGGCGGTCGGCGCGATCCCGTCGATGGTTCGCGATTCGAGCACTTCCGGTTCCACCGCCAGGTCGGCCTGGAGGCGGACGACGCCGTTCCTGCCGAAAGAGGGGTCCAGCGCACCGTTCGGCTGCAGCTTCGCGACAACCGGTTCGAATCTCGGGATGCTTTTGGTGCCACCGGGGTCGAGGACCGCGGCGCCGCCGACGAAGATCGCCCCGCTGGAAGCCACGTCCAAGTATCCGATGCCGAACCCGAGCCGCGGGCCGCAGCCGTCTTCGCCGAAGTCGGAGACCGGGTTGCCGGAGGCATCGAGAAGGCGCAGCGAGCCCTTCTTCGACCCGCAGGAATTGGGGCTGACGACGAGGATCGAGCCATCGGGACGCACCGCCAGGCCCCTGCCAGGACCGACCCGCACCCGACCGGCCTTGCCGAATGAGGGATCGAGGCTGCCGTCGGGGAGACGCCGCTCGATTTCGCGGATATCGCCTTCCCTTTCCACCACTTCCCGCTGCAGTTCGACGACCAGGCCGCCATTGCCCTCCAGCTCAGCCGCGCCGAACTCGGAGTGAGCCACCGCCTTCGGCGCCATGCCGAAGACCTTGCCGCCGTGCCCGAAGCTGGGATCGAGCATGCCGGCTTGTCCGTGACCGGCAGCGCCCGCCGGCGCGGCCGCGAGCAGCGCCGCAAGCGCGGCGAGACACACCACGGAACTCCACGTCCATCTTTTCAACGACCGACCCCTCCCTTGCGGCTCCCGCCGATCTAACCCGCGACGGGTAAGGAGTTGCGGAGGCCAAAGGCTCTGAATCCACCTCAGGACGAGAACGCCGAGTCCGCGAACGTCCCGCGCCCGTGCGCTGGAGCCACCATAACCGGCCCGATCCCTAGGCGCCAGCGTCTTCGCGATGGAAGCGCTCGAGCATGTCGCGTTCGGCGTCGCGCCGGGGGAAGAGGAAGTAGACCAGAGCGCTGCCGAGGAGGACCGCGATCAGGCCGGCGACGAAGGTCCGGTCGCTCCCGTCCAGGAAGGACGTGCGGGCGGCGTCGATGATCTGCATCGCGTACCGGGGGTACTGTTCGGCGGTGATGTCGGCGGCGGAGAAGGACTTGGTCAGCTCGTTCTGGACACGCTCGCTGACGTCGCTCCCCTGCGGCGAGGCTGAGATCTGCGCCGCGAACCCGGCGGCGTAGCCAGCGGTCAGCAGGGCGCCGAAGGTCGACTGCATGATCGCGCCGCCGAGGTCGCGCTGGAGGTCGGCGGTGCCGGAAGCCATGCCGGCACGCCTGACCGGGACCGACCCGGTCAGCGAGCGCGAGGCCGGGGTGCCGGCGATGCCGACGCCGACGCCGACCAGGGCGTAGGCGAGCCCGACCGGCCAGTAGCTCGCGTTCTCCTCCCAGAGCAGCAGCATCACCAGGAAGGCGAGCAGGAAGAAGGAGAAGCCGAACAGAAGCGTGAAGCGCGAGCCGCGCGACTCGACCAGCTTCGCCGAGCGCGGCGCCACCAGGGCCATCAGCACGGCCGCCGGCAGGATCGCCGCACCCGCCTCGAGGGTCGAGTAGCCGAGCACGTTCTGGACGAACTGCTGGCCGACGAACATCGCCCCCATCAGCGAGCCGAAGACGATGATCCCGGCCACCGCCGCGACCCAGAAGGTGGGCCGCGCCGCGACCTCGAGGTCGTAGAGCGGGTTGACGCGGACGCTGCGCTCGTGCAGGAAGAAGACGGCGGCGGCGGCGAGCGCGACGAGGCCGAGGGCGATCGCGGTTGTGCCCTTGTCCGGTTCCGGCGCGAAGTTGATCGCCAGCACCAGCGTCCCGACCATGGCGACCGAGACGAGGCCGCCGAGGTGGTCGACCGGTTCGGTCGTCTCGTTGACGTGGGCCGGGACCAACCTCCAGGCGAAGACGATCGCGAGCGCCGCGAGCGGCGCGGTGACGACGAAGACCGAGCCCCAGTCGAACACCTCCAGCAGCGCCCCGGCGACCAGCGGCCCAAGCGCGGCGATGCCGCCGCCGAGCGCCGACCAGAGCGCGATCGCGCGCGTCCGCGCCGCCCCGGACCAGAGCGCGGTGATCAGCGCCAGGGTGGTCGGGAAGGCCATCCCGGCGGCGATGCCGCCGAGCACGCGGGTGGCGAAGAGAGCCTCGGCGGACGGCGCCAGCGCGGCCAGGACCGAGATCGGGATCGACAAGGCCATCCCAAGCAGGATCATCGCCTTGCGTCCGTAGCGGTCGCCGACGGCACCGAGGTAGAGGACCGACCCGGCCAGGCCCAGCGAGTAGCCGACGGCGACCAGGTTGATGGCGGTCTGGCCGGCGTCGAAGGCTTTGCCGATGTCCGGCAGGGCGACGTTGGCGACGGCGAGATTGAGGTTGGCGACAGCGGCGACCAGGATCAGCGTCGCGAGGACGCGTCCAGCCTGCTTGGGTGCGCTGGGTTCCAGGCTTAGACCTCGATGCGACTGGGGTCGCCGAAGGCCAACGGTTTCACCCTGACTACCTACCCCGCTTCGGGGATATCGATCCGGCGTCCGATCGAGCCGGGCCGGAGCCCTCAGGTCGTGGGGGAGGCCAGAGCAGAAACGCCCCGGCGGCTATCGCGATGCCGAACGCGGTGGCAAGGGCGCGCTGGTCGACGGCTTCCAGGGCGGACTCGCCCAGCGTGGTTGCCAGCAGGACCGCGTAGACGGTGATCGCGACGCTGAACACCCCGTAGCGGATACGCAGCATCGTGTAGGCCACCACGGTGGCCGCGGTCAGCGCCGCCGCCAACGCGTAGCCGCTGCCGCCGATCAGTTCCGCCAGGACCGTCGCGACCCCCAGGCCGATCGCCGTGCCCGCGGCTCGCAGAGTCAGACGATGAAACGTTTCATTCGCCTCGGGGGCGAGGACGAAGGCAGCCGTCAGGGGAACCCAGAACCCGTGCTCTCCGAAATCCACGACCTGGTAGGAGGCCACGCTGACCGTGAGTGCCACGCACAGCCGCGTGGCGTGTCTGAGCGCGGTCGATCGGGGGTTGAGATGAGCGATCAGCTTGGCGGCGATCGGGCCCTTCGGCCTGGCGGAGCCCTCGCTCCAACCCTCGAGACGGCGGACCGCGTAGGCGGCGAGCGAGCACGCCACCTGGAGGTAGGCGCCAACCGCCGTATAGGCCAGGGCGCGCAACGCGTCGTCGGGGGCGAGCCCCAGTCCCTGGGCAATGACCAACGCCGCGAGCACGGGGCGGCTGGCATTGCCCAGCTTCGGGGAGATCGCGAAGGCGTAGCCGACCACAGGGCCGACCACCGCCACCGTCAGCACCGCGAGGAACGGAGAGGCGCCGGTGAGGACGCCGAGCGCGGCGGCGGCGGCGATGGTCGGCGCGGCAACCGCCTGCCAGATGGCTCGGGTGCGCGGTGGTGACCCGATCCCGGCGAAGCCGCAGAAGAGGGCGCCGGTGGCGATCGACCCCTTGCTCGGGGAGTCGGTGACCAGCTCGACGAAGAGCGCGATGGAGACCGGGATCGCGAGCAGGATTCCGCGGCGTGGATGGACGCCTATCTGGGCCTCTTCGGGGGGCATCTCGATCGCTTTTCAGTCGCCGTCCGATCGAGGTTTCTTCTCGGTCGCCGAGTGCCAGGGGTGGGAGTACGCTTCAATGACAGCAGCCGCGCGCTGAGCAGCAACACCCGCGAAGGAGTCATGACGCGAACTCGTGTAGCAGCGCCCGTTGACGCTCCCGACGTCGAGTCTGCCCTGGCGGTTCTGCGCGAGCGGGGCCTGCGCGCCTCGACCGCGCGGCGGCTGGTGCTGGAAACGCTCTACGCCGCCAACGGGCTTCTCACCGCGGAGGAAATCGCCGGCGGCCTGGACGGTCGCCTGCCGCGCTCGGACCCGGCGTCCGTGTACCGCATCCTCGAGGTGCTCGAGGAGGTCGGCCTGGCGCGTCACGTCCACCTCGGCCACGGGCCCGGGCTCTACGTCCGCGTCGACGGGCCCGAGTGCGAGTACATGATGTGCGAGCTGTGCGGGTCCGTGCGGGAGGTCGAGCCGTCGGCCCTCGACGGTGTCAGAAAGTCGATCCGGCGCGCCTTCGGCCACGAGGCCCGCTTCACTCACTTTCCCCTCGCCGGCCTCTGCGCGAGCTGCGCCGAGAAGAGCAGCGCCGGAGCCCGGCGGCATTAGAAGAGGGCGATGCCAACTGCCTTGCCCACGAAAGCGACGCCTAGCCCGACGAAGATGCTGACGAACACGTTGAGCAAGCCGAGCTCGACCTGCCCCTTCCCGAGCAATCTCTCGCTGTCCGCCATCCAGGTGGAGAAGGTCGTGTAGGCGCCGATCAGGGCGGTGCTGGCGAGCAGCCGGGGGTCGCCGCTGAGACCGGCGCCGTAGAGGACGCCGACCAGGAAGGCACCCGAGATGTTGATCGTGAAGGTGCCCAGCGGAAACGGAGTCCGTTTGCGCCGGTCGATGTCCCCCCCGATCGCGGTGCGCAGGATCGCCCCGATGCCGCCGAGGGCGAGCACGGCGGCCCAGAGCAGCACGTCGATCATCGCACCGGGACGATCCGGGTCGCGTGATCGACCGCGAGCTTGGCGACGAGGAGGCCACCGGCGATGCTCGCCGCCGCGTAGCCCACGGCGACCCAGCCGTCGCCCTGGTCGATCAGCTTGACCAGCTCGAGCTGCATCGTCGCGAACGTCGTCAGCCCCCCGCAGAAGCCCGAGATCAGGAAGGCCCGCTCGCGAGGACGCGGATGCAGCGCCAGCCGCGTCGCCGTCCAGGCGAGGACGAAGGTCCCGAACAGGTTGAGGGTCAGGGTGGGCCAGGGAAACTCACCGACGCCGGTGGGCAGCTCCTTTTCGAAAATGCCGCGCGCCAGCGCCCCGGTGGCGCCGCCGGCGAACACGAACGCCCAGAGCATCCTGGACATCAGCCGCGCTCGTCGCGCTCGGCGAGGGCGGCGCGGATCTCTTCGAGCACCTCGCTGTCTGACCTGGCGGCGCCGGTCTCACCGGGACCGTTCCCGCCCCGCGTCGAGCTCGGCGTGACGAGATGCTCGATCGTCTGGACCGTCCCGGCCGCGTAGGTGCCCATCGCGTCGCCGCCGGGGATCTCGGCGTATTCGTCGTCGCTGCGAAAGCCGATCGTCGCGTCGATCGCCCTGGCGATGATCGAGGTGACCACGAACGAGTAGGCACCGGTGGCCAGCAGCGCGACGGCCTGGTCTCCCAGCAGCCCCGCCCCGCCCCCGAAGAAGACGCCCTCCTTGCCGCTGAAGGTGCCGGTGGCGAAGAGGCCGATCGCCAGCATGCCGACGATCCCGCCCCAACCGTGGACGCCGACCACGTCGAGCGTGTCGTCGACGCCGAGCCGGTACTTGAAGCCGATCGCGAAGGAGCAGACGATGCCGGCGGCGAGCCCGATCAGGATCGCGCCCAGCGAGTTGACCTCGCCGCAGGCCGGGGTGATCGCGACCATGCCGGCGACCGGCGCGGTCAGCATCCCGATCATCGACACTTTCCGGAAGCGCAGCCGGTCGCAGGCGATCCACCCGACCATCGCCCCCGCGGCGCCGAGCTGGGTGTTGAAGAAGGCGGCGGGGGCGGCGCCCTGGTCCTGCAGCGCCGAGCCGGCGTTGAACCCGAACCAGCCGAACCAGAGCAGGCCGAGGCCTATCGCCACCAACGGGAGGCTGTGGGGGCGCTCCTCGATCCGCTGGAAGTCCTTGCGGCTGCGCAGCGCCAGCGCGCAGGCCAGCCCGGCCATCCCTGAGTTGAGCTCGACGACGGTGCCGCCGGCGAAGTCGAGCGCGCCGAGGTTGCTGGTGACCCATCCGTCGGGGGAGAAGACCCAGTGCGCGATCGGGATGTAGACGAGCACGGTCCAGATCGCGGTGAAGACGAGCCAGCCGGTGTACTTGGCCCTGCCCGCGATCGAGCCGCTGATCAGCGCGACCGTGATGATCGCGAAGGAGAGCATGAAGCAGGAGTAGATGAGCGTGGGGATGCGCCCGGTCAGCTGGTCGGGGCCGACGCCGTCCATCCCCACCTGGTCGAGGTTCCCGATCAGCCCGACCCCGCCGACGTCCCCGCTGAAGGCCAGCGAGTACCCGAAGAGAAACCAGATCACGGTGACGATGCCCAGGCAGGCAAAGCTCATCCGCAGCATCACCAGGACGTGTTTGGTCCGGACCATGCCTCCGTAGAAGAAGGCGAGCGCCGGGGTCATCAGCAGCACCATCGCGGTGCTCGCCATCAGCCATGCGGTGTCGCCGGTGTCAACGCCGGTAACGGGCATCTCGAGCCCTCCCTCTGTCGTCTCAGGTCATGTAGGTCTTGGACTTCCTCAGTCGCGGGGCCGGTGCCCCGATCAGCAATTTCCGGGCGGCGTCCCAGGCGATCCCCATCGCCCGGTCGACCCGGGGCGACTCGTCGCCCAGCAGCCGCACCCAGGCACCGCACTCGTGCGGGAGCTCGCTGACGCCCCAGCGCACGTCGGGCGCTCCCTCGAGGGCTCGGCGCAGCTCCTCCGCCAGCGCCCCGGGGGGCGCGGCGTCGCTGACCACGTACAGCGTTGCCAGCTGGCCCTCGTCCCCCAGCACGCCCGGGCCGCCCAAACCGCCGGCGGCGCCCGGGGACAACCGTATGCGGTCGACCGCGAGCAGCGGGCCGTCAGGGCGGCGGATGATCAGGTCGGACGCCAGCACGTCGTAAGCGTGGCGCTCGCCATGGGCGAGCCGGCCGGCGCGGATCGTCTCGCTGGCGATGACGGTCGAACCCTCCCCCACCGAGAGCCGCAGCTCGTGGTAGGAGCGCGATCCAGCGCAGGGGATGATCGCGTCCGGCAGGTACTCGAGCAGGCAGTCACGCTCGATCGTCAGATCGACGACGCTGGTCGCGTAGTCGCCATCCATCCCCATCACCTTGGTCGCGCCCTGCGTGGTCAGGAGCAGGGCGCTGCCGCGCTCGCAGGAGACGTCGATCTTCTGGCGGTCGCCCTGCAGCAGGCCGGCGCCCGCGCTCATCGCGATCACGATCGCCAGGTCGGGGCGCTCGGGGTCGAAGTAGAGCGGCCGCGTGATGTGCAGCGGTGACTTCTGGAAGCGGTGGACCAGCTCGGTGCGCCCGTCGACGGGGGCGAAGGAGAGATCGAGGATCGCGACCTTGCCGGCGGAGCCCGGCGCCAGCGTCTGCAGGGCCGAGGAGTAGGTGGCGACCTCCCGGGGCAGCGGCCGTGGCTCGTAATGCTCCGGGCTGAGGTAGCCGACCGCCATGGCTAGCCCGGCGCCGGCGCCCCGCGCCACGCTTCGAGGAAATCGAGAACCGCCTCGACGCCGGTTCCGGCGAGCGAGTCGGTGAGCTGCACCGGCCGCCCGTCGCGAACCTCCAGGGCGTCGCTGTGCATGCGCCCGAGATCGCACCGCACGTACTCCGCGATGTCGACCTTGTTGATCACCAGCAGGTCCGACTCGGTGATGCCGGGACCGCCCTTGCGCGGCATCTTGTCGCCCTCGGCGGTGTCGAGCACGAAGACGAAGAGGTCGACGAGGGCCGGGCTGAAGGTCAGGGTCAGGTTGTCGCCGCCGCTCTCGAAGAACAGGACGTCGACGTCGGGAAAGGCGTCGACCAGCTCGGCCCCGGCGGCGAGGTTCATCGTCGGGTCGTCGCGCACCGCGGTGTGCGGGCAGGCGCCGGTCTCGACCCCGACCACCCGGGTCGGGTCGAGGACTCCGCCGAGCGTGCGCCTGACGTGTTCGGCGTCCTCCTGGGTGTAGATGTCGTTGGTGACGATCGCCGGGGCCCGGCCGCGGTCGATCATCAGCGGCACCAGCGCCTCGATCAGGGCGGTCTTGCCCGACCCGACCGGCCCTCCGACGCCGATCCGCGTGAGCTCGTGCACGACGGTCATGTCTTCTCCTCCTCCGTGGGCATGGTCAACTCGCGAAGAGCTTCGCCGGGGCCTGCTCGTGCCGGGCGCACATCACGTCGACCCGGGGCGCGGACGCGCCCACCTCCTCGAGGCGCGCGCCGGTCGCCCTCCGCGCCTCCGCTTCGATCGTCGGCACCGCCCCGCGCAGCAGTCGCTGGGCGCCGAGATGGTCGACCAGCCGCAGCCGCATTGCCGCGCTCGCGAACGAGGCGGAGAAGGCGAAGAGGTCCGCGGCGATCGCCTCCCAGCGCGGCACGCCGGCGCCGGCGTAGACGACACCGAGCACGACCGCCTGCGTTCCGGCGACGCGGCCGCTCGCGACCAGCTCCGCCAGCTGGGACAACCGCGGCGACGGGAAGACCTGATCGCAGACCGGCAGCAGCTGCCTGCCGATCCGCAGGGCAGCCCGCCGCGACTCGCTGGTCAGCTTGCTCGCGTAGAGGCGCTCGTCGACCCGGCGGACGAGGTCCCAGTCCCCGCTGACCGCGCCCCGGTGGGCGAGGGCCAGGGCGCTCCCGTCGGTGGGCCCGACGGTGTGGCGAAGCAGGTCCCCGAGCAGCGCCGGGACTTCCTCGCTCCCGATCGCGCCTTCCTGGGCGTAGCCCTCCAGCCCGTGGGACAGCGTGTACATGCCGCTCGGGAATGCCGAGTCGGCGAGTTGCAAGATGGTCAGCTCCGAGGCGGGCATCAGGCGATGAAGAACAGCTGCGTCAGGGGCAGGGACTGGGCCGGCTCGATCGTCGCCACCTCCCCGTCGACCGTGACTTTGAAGGTTTCGGGATCGACCTCGACCTCGGGGGCCAGGTCGTTGCGGACCATGTGCTGCTTGCCGATCGACCGGCAGTTGCGCACCGGGGCGACCTGGCGCCGGAGCCCGAGCTGTGCCGGGATCCCGGCGTCGATCGAGGCCTGCGACATGAAGGTGATGCCGGTGCTCTGGATGGCCTTGCCGTAGGCGCCGAACATCGGCCGGAAGCGCACGGGCTGGGGCGTGGGCAGCGAGGCGTTGGGGTCGCCCATCGCCGCCCAGTTGATCAGCCCGCCCTTGATCACCAGGCGGGGCTTCGCCGCGAACGACTCGATCGGCCACTGGACCAGGTCGGCGACCTTCCCGGGGTGGATCGACCCGATCGTGTGGGCCATTCCGTAGGTGAGGGCGGGGTTGATCGTCAGCTTCGCCAGGTAGCGCAGGACGCGCTGGTTGTCGTTGCGCTCCGAGTCCCCCTCCAGGGGGCCGAGCACCGCCTTGCAGTGGTGGGCGACCTGGAAGGCCCTGGTCACCGACTCGCCGACCCGCCCCATCGCCTGCGAGTCCGACGAGACCATGCTGATGATCCCGAGGTCGTGGAGGACCGTCTCTGCGGCGATCGTCTCCGCCCGCACGCGGCTGTCGGCGAAGGAGACGTCCTCGGGGACTTCGGGGTTGAGGTGGTGGCAGACCATCACCATGTCGAGCAGCTCGTCGACCGAGTTGACGCCGTAGGGCAAGGTCGGATTGGTCGACGACGGCATCACGTTCGGCTCACCGGTCACCCGCAGGATGTCCGGCGCGTGGCCGCCTCCGGCTCCCTCGCTGTGGAAGGTGTGGATCGCCCGCCCGTTGATCGCCGAGCGCGTGTCCTCGAAGTAGCCGGCCTCGTTGAGGCTGTCGGTGTGGATCGAGACCTGGACGTCGTACTCGTCGGCGACGCTGAGCGCACAGTCGATCACCGCGGGCGTCGCCCCGTAGTCCTCGTGCACCTTGAGCCCCGCCGCTCCGCTCTCGAGCTGCTCACGCAGCGAGATCGGCATGCTCGCGTTGCCTTTGCCGAGGATCGCCATGTTCACCGGCAGCCCCTCGCTGGCCTCCAGCATCCTCGCGATGTTCCAGGGGCCCGGGGTGGTGGTGACGCCGTTGGTCCCGTCGGTCGGGCCGGTGCCGCCGCCGACCAGGGTCGTGATGCCGTTGGTCAGGGCCTGCGCGGCCTGCTGCGGCGAGATGAAGTGGACGTGGCCGTCGATCGCGCCCGCGGTCACGATCGTGTGTTCGCCGGCGATCAGCTCGGTGCCGCCGCCGATGATCAGGTCGGGATGGATGTCGTCCTGGATCCCGGGGTTTCCGGCCTTGCCGATCCCCGCGATCAACCCGTCTTTGATGCCGATGTCCCCCTTCACCACCCCGACCAGGGGGTCGAGGATGATCGCGTTGGTGATCACGGTGTCGAGCATCCCCTCCGCCGAGACGCCGGAGGGGTCCGCGGCCATCCCGTCGCGTGCGGTCTTGCCCCCGCCGTACACGGCCTCGTCGCCGTAGCGCCCCTCGTGGAAGTCGCTTTCGATCTCGATCGTCAGGTTGGTGTCGGCCAGCCGGACCCGATCGCCGGTCGTCGGGCCGAAGAGATCGGCGTATTCGCGGTGTGACAGGGTCGCCATCATCGGCCTCCTTTTTTTCTGCCTTTTTTGCTGGCTTTGCCACTCGGCTCATCGAGAAACCCGCGCTCGCGCATCCTGTGGATCGCCCTCGCCCGGTTGTCGCGGGCGCGCAGCGAGCCCTGCACAAGGCCGTTGAACCCGGCGATGAATCCGAGCCCGCCGTAGGAGCAGGCCTGGACCTCGTGGGTCTCGCCGGGCTCGAACCTCACGGCGGTCCCGGCGGGCAGGTCGAGGTGCATCCCGAGCGCGGCGACGCGGTCGAACCGCAGCGCGCGGTTGGCCTCGAAGAGGTGGAAATGCGAGCCGACCTGGATCGCCCGATCGCCGGTGTTGGAGATTTTCAGCTTCTTCTTCTCACGGTTGGCGTTGAGCTCGACTTTTCCGGTTTCGAACTCGAACCGATCTGGGTCTGCCATGCCTGCTCCTTCCTTCAGCCGACGTTCATCCGAGCGTCGTGGGTGAGCTGGGTGTTCTGGTCGTGGTCGTGGACGTGATGGGGGTGGAGGTGATCGCCGTGCGAGTGCGCGAAGCCGTGCTCGTGGTCGCTCGCCAGCGCCGCCGCGACCCCGTCGTCGCCGTGCGATTCCAGGAGGTGGGTCGCGGCCGCGGCTCGGGCCGCGACGATCCGCAGCACCATCGCCGCGGAGAGCAGCGGCGCGGCGACGTCGGCTCGCCGCCGCAGCTCGGCAGGGACGACCGCGACGCGCTCGGCGCCGAGCAGGCGGCAGCGCTCGATCGCCTCCCCGATGCCGTCGGCAGCCGAGCGCAGGCCCACCTCGACCATGCGGCCGCCGGAGTGGGTGCGGACCAAGGCGGCGACCCGGTACAGCTCCGCGTCGTCGAAGGGGTTGGAGGCCTCGGCCGCGATCAGCGCCGCCGCGCCGCGGTCGGGCAGGCGGCGGCAGGCGGACCGCAGCCAGCCGACCAGGTGGTCCGCGGTCCCGAACGGGCGCGCCAGCGCGACCGGACCGACGCCCCCGCGGGTCGCCCAACGAACGGTCCGGGCGGCGTCGGAGACGAGCCGCGGGTCGCGACCGAGCGTCATCGGCAGCACCGTCGCGGCGCCCTCGCTCAGCGCGTCGTCAATCGCCACTTCGAGCTCCCGGCCCGGGCCGGCCACCGTCATCGTCGCGCCCTCGACCTCGCCGCCGGACAGCCAGCGGAGCCCAGCACCGCGGCCGCTCTCGTGACCGCCGCACAGAACGACGGTTCGGCGGTTGGCCGGCACGCCGCGCACCGCCCGTCAGCCGCCCACCGGGTCGTGGCAGGAGACGAGCTTGTTGCCATCGACGAAGGTGGCCTCGACCTGGATCAGGCCGGCCATCTCCCTCACCCCCGGCATCACGTCGTCCGGCCCGACGACGTCCCTACCCAGCTCCATGCACTCGGCGACGGTCTTCCCGTCTCGGGCAGCCTCCAGGATCGCCTCGGAGATCAGTGCCACCGCCTCGCTGTAGTTGAGCCGAACGCCGCGTTCGCGGCGCTTGCGAGCCAGGTCGGCCACGATGTAGATGAAGAGCTTGTCCTGCTCTCGCGGAGCGAGATTCATACGGCGTCCTCCTCCGGTGGTCTGGGTTTGGTGATCGCGGCGAAAGCGGGCAGCGCCGCGAGGAATGCCCAGGTGGTCAGGTTGAAAGGCCAGGTGAGCGTGTGCCCTCCGAACGGGGCGAAGAAGTTGGCCAGCGAGGCCGTCAGCGCGGTCGAGAAGATCGCCGCGACCACGGCGTAGGCGATGTTGATCGGCGTGCGCGCGAGGAACGTGGCGCCGAGCGCGATCATCACGAGCACGGCGTTGTAGCCGTAGATGCCTTCGGCGATCAGCTCGGCCGGCGCCCCCAGCAGCCAGGCGGTCAGCGTCCCGATGACGCTGCCGGCGGCGGCGGCGATCCCCACCCCCAGGCTGGCGAGGGCAAGGCCTATCAACATGATCAGCCCCGCCCACCATTTGTCGATCAGGAAGATCTCGGAGACGTTGGTGAAGAAGGACTCGACCAGGTTCCCGAAAGTCACGCTGGAGCTGCCGGAGGTGGCGCTGGGCAGAGCCGCCTCCGTGCCCCCGTGCCAGATCCGCTCGAAGGCCGGCGCCCCGACCGCGATCGCCGAGCCGACGACGCAGAACGGCCCCGTCAGCGGAGACAGGTTCCACGAGCGCAGAACGGTTCCCATGCCCGCCGTGATCACGGTGCAGGCGATCGCTCCGGCGATCGCGACCAGCCATGAGGAGAGGTGCGCGCCGAGGAAGGTGACGGCGGCGATCCCGATCAGGGCGCCGCAATATCCCTCGAGGCCATGGAAGATCCGCTCCCGGTCGACCGCCAGCACCGAGGCGGTGGCCGTGGAGACGCCGGCACCGAGCAACCCGAAGACGCCGGGCTTCCAGCCGGCGGAGAAGAGCGCCACCGTGATCAGGGCGCCGGTGACGAGCTTTTCCTGCAGATCGACCTGACCGACCCCGCGAACCGTCTCGATCAGGAACCGCGCCGGTTGCCGCTCGTGCCATGCGGGTTCGGCAGAACCCGGTTCGGTATCCAGGACCTCGCTCATTCGACCCCTTCAGCGTCCGGGGTTTACCGAGGACTTAGCTCAGAGGGTGACGCTGCTTACACACACCGTCAATCCTCGCTGCATGGTACTTGGCGACGCCTCTTAGTCAAGCCTTAAAAGTACTCTTTCTTTCGCGATATAGCACTTCATCTGTTACATCTAGAACCAGTGCTGTAGGTGTGTTTAGCTCGTTGCCAGATGTTCGCAACTGCACTCCTGTCGCACTTGTCATGCGATGGGCAGAGCGTCCGTTCGTACACACTCTGCATCGCTCTTGAGAGGTGTTGCAAGAGTCAGCCGATAGCGCTACGGTCGGTCAGGTTGAAGGCATCGCTGACCCCAGCCGAGTGGCGGCGAGTGGCCGCGATGGGCGCGGTCGTAACCGGCCTGCACGTGATCGGGTTCTTCATCCTGATCGCGCTGGTCGTGCCCGATGAACTCTCGCTCGGCGCAGAGGGTGCCTTCGGGCTGGGGGTCGGCGTCACCGCCTACGTGCTCGGGCTCCGCCACGCCTTCGACGCCGACCACGTGGCCGCGATCGACAACACGACGCGGAAGCTGATCTCGGAAGGCGGGCGCCCGCTCGCGGCGGGATTCTTCTTCTCGCTCGGCCACTCGACGATTGTCTTCGCGCTGGCGCTCCTGCTCGCGTTCGGGTTGAGCTCCCTGGTCGGCCAGGTCGAGAACGAGGCGTCGACGCTGCAGACCGTCAGCGGCACGATCGGCACCACGGTCTCGGGGTCCTTCCTGCTGCTGATCGGGATTCTCAACCTGATCGTCCTGGTGGGAATCGTGAAGGTCATGCGACGGGTCCGCGCCGGCGAGCTGGACGAGCCGGAGCTGGAACGGGCGCTGGAGCGGCGCGGCCCGGTCAGCCGGATCTATGGCCGCGTGACCGGCCCCGTGAAGGCGACCTGGCAGATGTACCCGATCGGGGTGCTGTTCGGGCTCGGCTTCGACACCGCCACCGAGGTCGCGCTGCTGTTCCTGGCGGCGGGCGCGGCGTTCGGGGGCCTGCCGATCTACGCGATCCTCTGCCTGCCGATCCTCTTCGCGGCCGGGATGACCCTGCTGGACACGATCGACGGCGCACTGATGAACTTCGCCTACGGCTGGGCTTTCGACAAGCCGGTGCGCAAGGTCTTCTACAACGTCACGATCACGGGCCTCTCGGTCGCGGTCGCGCTGATCGTCGGAACGATCGAGCTGGTGGCGGTGCTCAGCGAGAAGCTCAACCTGACCGGCCCCGTGTTCGACACCGCGGTCGCCGTCGACCTGAACCTGCTCGGCTACTTCGTCGTCGCTCTCTTCCTCGCCACGTGGGCCTGCGCGGTCCTCGCCTGGCGATACGGCAGGATCGAAGAGAGGTGGAGCGCGATGCTCGCTCAGACCCCCAGCGCGAAGCTCAGGCCCAGCATCACCGCCGCCCCGGAGGCCACGCCGACGCTCGGCCCCAACCGACCGGGGCCCGAGTAGGCCTTCGGCAGCATCTCGAGGACGACCAGAGCCAGCATCGCCCCGGCCGCGAAGGCAAACGAGAAGGGCAAGAGGCCACTCACCTCCTCCACCGCGAGGAACGCGATCAGGGCGCCGACCGGCTGCGGCGCGCTGGTAGCGACCGCCGCCCAGAACTGGCGCGCGCGGCCGAAGCCCGCTTCCTGCATCGGGATCGCGACGCTGGTCCCCTCGGGCACGTTCTGGATCATGATCGCGAGGATCACGAACAAGCTCAGCCCGGCCCTCTCGGAAGCGAACGCGGTCCCGATCGCGAGCCCCTCGGGCAGGCTATGGACGAGGAGGACGAGGAAGACGAGGGCCGACGTGCGCGCCCCCGGGCCGGTGCGACCCATGAAGCCGTGGTCGGGCTTGAAGCGCCGGCTGACGACGACAGGAAGACGACGCCCAGGGCGAACCCGGCGACCACCGTGCCGGGGGAGCCTTCGTCGGCTGCCGGGAGGAGCAGCCCGGCGACGGCGGCGACTCCCATCACGCCCGCCGCGAAGCCGAGCAGGAAGGGCGTCGCCCGCTCGGTCCGCGCTCCGAAGAGGAACACCGGGATCGCCCCGATTCCAGTCGCGAAGGCGGTGGCGGTGGCGGCCAGCAGGAGGACGATGACTTCCGGCATCAAGGGGATGCTCGCGGGTGAGGGCCTCGCGGGCGGACGTCGAGTTTCTCGACGCGGTCCTGCCAACCGTGGACCACGTCGTCGGCCCCGACCATCTCGTCAAAGCGCCACCGGGGCTTGGCTACGACGACGTGTCGGTCTTCCCGCCTCAGGTCCACTTCCTCCGCGGATCAGCCGTGCCGAGCCTGGCGCCGAACTTCACGGCCCGCACCGCACTCGTCGCGCCCGCTTGCAGGGTTGCGGCAACGAGGAAGAGGGCGATGCCGGGAATCCGCAGGAGGGGCGAGCCGATCATCAGCAACCCGATCCTGCCGAGGAGATAGGGCGGCGTCAGGAGCGCGAATCCGAGCAGTCCACCGACCGCGCTGGCGGAGAGGCGATCGCGCCTCGAGGCCGTCGGCCTCACACCGACCAAGCGCGAGGGGATCGCCACATAGGCGACCATCATCAGCCCGACGACAGCGCCCAGCGAGATTGCGAACCAGGGCTCCCCGGCGCGGGGCGCGAGGGCGACGGCGAGGCCCAGGGCAATTCCGAAGACCGCGCCGCTGAGGAGGATCAGCGCCAGCTGCTCGCGCGCTTCGGCCATCGCGAGACGCACGCGCGGCGTGCCGGGCTGGGTGATCGCGAACGCGAAAGTCGCGTTGAGGAAGAAGACGCCGATCGTGATCGCGGCGATCGCCGCGATCAGCAGGACGACCAGAGGCCCCTCCAGGTCCCGGAACTCGCGACCGTGAAAGACGTGCGCGCGAAGCTCGTACATCGCTAGCCAGATCCAGACCGCCGGCAGTACCTGTATGAGCGTCAGCCGCCAGTTCGAGAACAGCACCCTGACCCCGCCGAGCAGCATCGCGACGCCGCCTACCGCGAACGCCAACGGCGCAAGGAACCGATGTGAGCGGCTCAGCTCCTCGATCGCCCGGGCGATGTCGGCCTCATCGCCGTTCCTGATCCCGTCGAGAAGCCTGACGATCCAAACGTGCATGGCTGCGTTCTATTGGTTGCACTCGCCGGTTGCTGCGCAGCGAGGCCTCCAGCACCTCTCTCCTGCGCCGGTCGTCGTTGAAGTTCGCGCCGGCCACCGCGAGATCGGCCTGTCCCATGTCCAGTCGCAGCACCTCGATCCCGGCGGCGCGCAGGCTCGCCAGCTCGACGTCGAGGCGCCTGCTCATCGCCCTGCGAAGCAGCATCTCCACCCGTCCCGCGGCGGTCGGCGGCCGCACCGACCGCGCCGAGGCCATCGGCACGATCGCGATCACCTGGTCGAGGCCGAGGGCGGGATCGGCGAGGAGGTCGGCCGACGCCATCGAGTAAGCGCCGCCGTCGAAGTAGCGGCGGCCGCCGATCCGCGCCGGCGCGATCCACCCGGGGACCGCCCAGGAGGCATGGATCGCCTCGGCCAGCGAGGCCCGGGGCGCTTCGGCGCGTCCGAACGCCGCCCGCTGCCCGGTCGTCAGGTCGACGGCCACGGCCCAGAAGTTGTCGTGCTCGACCCACCCGTCGGTGGCGGCGAGGCGATCGCCGAGCCGGCGCATCCTCGCCCCGTCGTCTCCCCCGCGCGGCAGCAGCCCGGCGAGCCCGGTCAGGACCGGGGTCTCACCGCGCGCGGCGCGCAGCGCCAGCCACGGCGCGGTCGGCAGCGGGCGGGGAAGCGGGGGCAGCATCGGGGGAGCGGTCGCGAGGTGCTCGACCAGCCAGGGCAGGGCCGCGGGGCCCCCACGCTGGGCGTCGAGCATCGCCTCGACGCCGACCCCCGCCGCCAGCATCGCGCCGTACTCGGCGCCGGCCGAGGTGCCGACGATCGCCTCGGCGTCGCGCGGGTCCCAGCCGAGGCCCTCTTCCACCGCGCGCAGCGCCCCGACCGTCCAGGCGGCCCCGAGGGTGCCGCCGCAGCCGAGCGCCAGCCCGCGCCGCGGGCTCACCGGGCGCCCTCGCCGCGAACCTCGCGAAGGGCCGGGACCCGATCGACGACGGTGGCGACGAAGTCCCGTATCCGCTCGGCGCTGAAGCGATCGGGCTCCTCCAGGACCAGCCGGGCCAGGTACTCCGCGTTGCCGCGGATCAGGTGCGCGCAGAGCTCGGCGTCGACGCCCCCGACGCCGACCGCCCCGAGCCGGTCGGTGACGATCGGTTCGAGCTCGCGGCGCCAGCGCTCGCGCCCGTCGAGGATCGCCTCGCGGACCGAGGGCGGCATCCCCACCGGGGGCAGGAACACCAGCCGCCAGGTGTCAGGGGCCGCCGCGACCTCGTCGAGGAAAGTGTTCAGACCGGCGGCCAGGGCCGCGACCGGATCGGGCGCGACGGCGCCGGCCGCGAGCGCCGAGGCCGCGACGGCGAAGGCGCGGTCGTGCTCGCGGACCATCAGCGCGTGCTGCATCCCCTCCTGGGTCTCGAACAGCGAGTAGACGACCGGCTTGGCGATCTCGGCCTCGCCCGCGACGTGGGCGATCGTCGCCGCGGCGAAGCCCTCGCGCCCGATCAGCCGCAGGGCGGCGTCGAGGACCTGCTCGCGGCGCACCTCCCGCGGCAGCCTCGTCGCGTAGCGACGCGGCTCGGTCACGCGCCGACCCCCGCTCGCCCGCGCGCCGGCTCGGTCTCGTAGGCGGAGATGTCGAACGCCGCGAGCCGCCGCCGCAGGTCGCGAGCGCTCCACGGGTACATGAAGCCGTTGCGTCCGTTCGCGTCGAGGTAGTAGCTGCGGCAGCCGCCCGCGTTCCAGACCGTGCCCTCCAGGGCCGCGTCGACCTCGGCGTTGAAGCGGCGCTGGACGTCGGCGCGGACGTCCAGGGCGCTGACCCCCGCCCTGTCCACCGCCCCGATCGCGTCGACGATGTAACGCGACTGCGCCTCCATCAAGACGGTCGCGGCGGTGTTGATTCCCAGGTTCGGGCCGAGCATCACGAAGGCGTTGGGGAAGCCGGCGGTGACGGTGCCGAGGTAGCCGCGCGGGCTGCCCTGCCAGACCTCGCTGAGGGTGCGGCCGTCGCGCCCGCGGACCAGGTCCGCGACCGGCAGGTCGAGGATGCGGAAGCCGGTGCCGAAGACGATCGTGTCGACCTCGTGCTCGGCGCCGCTCGCGTCGACGACGCCTTTCGGGGTGACCCGCTCCACCGCCGCCGGCACCACCGTGACGTTGTCCCTGGCCAGGGCCGGGTACCACTCGTTGGAGATCAGCACCCGCTTGCAGCCGAGGGTGAAGTCCGGCGTCAGCACGGCGCGGAGCCGCGGGTCCCTGACGCCGATCCGCAGGTTCAGCTCGGCCAGGCGCTGGAGCTGGCGCATCACCCCGGGGCGGTGCATCCCCGGGTTGAGCGCCTCGAACACGTTGAACAGGGCTTCGCGGGACAGACGCCGAACGCCCGGCACGCGGCGCAGCGCCCACCGCTCCGCCCGCGTCGTCGCGCGATCGAGCTTCGGCATCACCCAGTGCGGCGTGCGCTGGAAGACGGTCAGGTGGGAGACCGCGGGCTGGATCGCCGGCACGAACTGGATCGCCGACGCTCCGCTGCCGACCACGGCCACCCGCCGACCGGCCATGTCGTGGCCGTGGTCCCAGCGCGAGGAGTGGAAGGTAGTGCCCTCGAAATCCGCCAGGCCGGGCAGGTCCGGGGTGACCGGCTCGTGCCAGGGCCCGACGCCGGCGACGATGAATTGAGCGGCGATCGGCCCGGAGGAGGTCTCCAGCAGCCATCCCTCCCGGTCGGACCACTCCGCCCCGAGCACCTCCGTCCCGGTCCGCACCTGCCCGCGCAGGCCCTCTCCGGCGGCCACCTCGCGGACGTAGCGCTGGATCTCCGGCTGCGGCGCGAAGTAGCGGCTCCACTCGGCGCTCGGCGCGAAGGAGAACGAGTAGAGCAGCGAGGGCACGTCGCAGGCGCAGCCCGGGTAGGTGTTGTCACGCCAGGTCCCGCCGACGTCGGCGCCCTTCTCCAGCAGAACGAAGTCGTCGATCCCGGCGCGGCGCAGGGCCGCGGCCGCGCAGATCCCAGAGAGGCCGGCGCCGACGATCGCGACGCGAACCCGCTCAGGCATCGGACGCCTCGGCGGAGATCTGGCGGGCGATGCGCTCCTCGTACGCGCCCCGCGCGATTGCGTCGACCCGGTTGAGCGCCCGGTCGTCGCCGAGCCGGCGCCTGATCCAGCGGTCGAGCAGGCGCGGGATCAACGCGGCCAGCGCGGGGTAGGGAGCGAGCCAGCGCGGGACAGTCACCTCGAGCCGATGGCTGGCGCAGCTGGCGACGATCGCCCCGGCCACGTCCTCCGGCGCTACCTTGGCGACCGCTTCGAACGGGAAGGCGATCCCGGCGGAGAGCTCGGTGTGCACGGCGCTCGGCAGCACCGCCGTCAGGGTCACGCCGGTGCCCTCCAGCTCCCGCGCCACCGTCCCCGTGAGGCCGACGACGGCGTGCTTCGACGCGCAGTACGTGGCCAGCCCTGGGATCTCGAAGCGCCCCGCCCCGGACGCCACGTTGACGACGTGGCCTCGCCCCCGCTCGACCATCGCGGGCAGGACCAGCCGCATCCCCGTGATCGTGCCGGCGACGTTGATCTCGAACACGGCCCGCGTCGTCCGCGGCGACTCCTCCAGGAACGACCCCACGGGCATGATGCCGGCGTTGTTGACGAGCACGTCGATCGGGCCGGCGGCGCGCTCTACGGCGCCGACGAACTCGGCGAAGGAGTCGGGCGAGGTGACGTCGAGGGAGAAGGCGGTGACGCGGTCGCCGAGCGCCTCGGCCGTGCCGTGCGCGACCTCGGCGTCGAGATCGCCGATCGCCACGCGGGCGCCGCGCCTCGCGAACGCCGCGGCGGTGGCACGCCCGATCCCCCGACCGCCGCCGGTGATCGCCACGACCGCCCCGTCGAGACTGAGATCCGCACCCCGCATCGTTCCTCCAATATTCGACGACGAATATTCGAGATAGTAGCTTCAAGCCCGGCTTCGGGCGGTCCTCAGAGCCAGCCGGCCCGCCGGAAGCGCCGGTAGAGCAGCAGGCAGATGACGAGGATGAAGACCAGCGCAGCGGGGTAGCCAAAGCGCCACTTCAGCTCCGGCATGTGCTCGAAGTTCATCCCGTAGATGCCGGCGATCATCGTCGGCACGGCAAGGATCGCCACCCAGGCGGAGATCTTCCGCAGGTCTTCGTTCTGGCGAACGGAGACCTGGGTCAGGTTGGCGTGCAGGGCGCTGCCCAGCAGCTCGCGGAATCCGGCGATCCTCCCACTGGCTCGCCGCAGGTGGTCGTCGACGTCGCGGAAGTACTCGCGCAGGTCGTCGGGCACGACCTCGAAGTGACCGCGGGCGATCTCGTCGACGGCGTCTGAGAGCGGCGCCACCGCCGCGTGGAAGTCGAGCACCTCGCGCTCCAGCTTGTAGATCCGCTCGGCGGGGTTGTCGCCGTTGTCGGAGAAGACCTCGCGCTCCACCTCCTGGATGTCTACGTCGACGCCCTGCGCGGCGACCTCGTAGCCGTCGACCACGTAGCCGAGGATCGCGTAGAGGGCCATCCCGGTGCCGCGCCGGAGCAGGTCGGGGCGCCGCTCGACCCTCTCCCTGACAGCACCCAGGTCGCCCTCGCCGTGGCGCACGGTGATGATGAAGCGGGGGTTGACGAAGAGCATCAGCTCGCCGACCTCGATCACCTCCTCGGAGTCGACGTAGCGAGCGGTCTTGACGACGACGAAAAGGGTGTCTCCGTAAAGCTCGACCTTGGGGCGCTGGTGGGCGTTGATCGCGTCCTTGACCGCCAGCTCGTGCAGGTCGAACTCGCTGGCAATCGACTCGAACTCCTCCGCCGAGGGCTCGAGGACACCGAGCCAGACGAAGGCTCCGTCCCCCCTCGCGGCCTCACCGGCTTCATCGAGGGTTAGATCGCCGATGCGGCGGAGCCCGTCCTCATAGGCGGCACATTTGACGATCATCGGGCGCCGTTCCTCGCCGTGACAAACCGCCTGTCTTCGGGCCCGGGCCGCAGGATCAGCACCTCGGCCGGAGCCCTCTCCAGCAGCCAGACGAGGTCATCTCCCGAGAAGCCGGCCCCCGGGTCGGCCGTCGCCGGGACGACGACCCGGTCGAAGCTCTCGCGGCTCAAGAGGCGCTCCAGCGCGTGGCGGTAGGTGCGCCCGCGCTCGATGCGGGAGTCGACCGCGACCTCCTGGGCGGTCGCGCGCTGCTCGATCGCCTCGAGCATCGGCATCGCCTTCGCGGCTTCGGCCGGGATCGCGCAGTCGAGCGGCAGCCGCTTGGGCACCGCCGCCAGGTAGGCGGGCATCAACGTCGCATCCTCTGCCCGCGCGAGGCGCAGCGCGGCATCGACGGCACGGCGGGAGATCTCGGTCCCGGTGAAGGGGAGGAGGATCTGGTGGATGGCCTGGGGTCGCTCCGAGCGGCGCCCGCGCCGCCGCGAGCGGGCGATCAGGTAGCCGCCGATCAGGCCGGCGACGAGCGCGGCGGCGATCAGGATGTGCTCGATCATCACCATCGCCGCTTCTCCTCGAGCTCGCGGCGGGCGACGATCCGCACGTCGACGCCGGCCGGGGCGGCGCGCATCAGCCGCTGGGGCAGTGGCTCGCGCAGCCGTGCCAGACCACGCGGAGGCTCCGACTCGCCGACCATGACGTAGGTGATGCCGCGCTCGCGGACGACCTCGGCGGCCCCCTTCACCAGGTCGTCGCTCTCCTCGATCAGGAAGTTCGCGCCCAGCACCGAGGCGAGGTGTCGCAGCGCCGTCACCTGCCGCTCGACCTCGCCCTCGATCGGCTGGTTGGGGGGCTTCACCCAGAGCAGGTCGAGATCGGTGCCGAGCCGCTGCGCCGAGCGCCAGGCGCGGCGGACCAGTCGCTGTGAGGAAGGCTGGGGCCGGACCAGCGCCAGGAGCCGCTCGCCAACCGCCCTCGGCACCTCGGCGGCGACCCTCTCCTCGCGCGTGCCGAGCGGGGCCTCGACCACCAGCCGCTTGGCCTCGACCTCCTGCGCGACCTGCCGCAGCGCCACCTCGCGCAGCGCCAGCAGGTTCTCCACCGTGAAGAAGTTGTTGAGCGCCGGCTCGATCGCCTCGCCGGGGTAGACCTTGCCGGCCCGCAGGCGGGCGATAAGGGCCTCCGGCGTCAGGTCGATCAGGACCACTTCGTCGGCCTCGCCCAGCACGGCGTCGGGGATCGTCTCCCGCACCCGCGTCCCGGTCAGCTCCGCGACCTGGTCGTTCAGCGACTCCAGGTGCTGGACGTTGACGGTGGAGAAGACGTCGATGCCGGTGGCGAGCACGTCGCGCACGTCTTCGTAGCGCTTCTCATGCTCGGATCCCGTCGCGTTGGTGTGGGCCAGCTCGTCGATCAGCGCCAGCTCGGGAGCGCGGGCCAACAGCGCCGGCAGGTCCATCTCCTCGAGATCGGTGCCCCTGTAGGTGACCCGGCGGCGCGGGACGGTCTCCAAGCCCTCCGCCAGGGCTGAGGTCTCGGGCCGTTTGTGAGGCTCCATGTAGCCGATTGCCACGTCGCGGCCGGCTTCCTGCTCGGCGTGGCCCTCCTGCAGCATCCGGTAGGTCTTGCCAACGCCGGCGGCCATCCCGATGAAGACCTTGAGATGTCCTCGCCTGCCGGTGTTCACCGCCCCATCCTCCTCCGCCGGCGCCGCGGCGGGCAAGGCTCAGGCCCCGAGGACGTTGTGGATCACGAGGTCCAGCAGCTTGATCCCGATGAAGGGGACGATCAGGCCACCGAGGCCGTAGATCAGCATGTTGCGCCGCAGCAGCGCCGTGGCGCCGATCGGCCGGTAGCGGATGCCGCGCAGGGCGAGCGGCACCAGCAGCGGGATGACCAGCGCGTTGAAGACGATCGCCGAGAGGATCGCCGAGAGCGGGGTGCCCAGCGACATGATGTTGAGGTCGTCCAGCGGCCCTCGCTGGCCGGGATTGGCGGCGTAGGTGAAGGCGAAGATCGCCGGCAGGATCGCGAAGTACTTGGCGACGTCGTTGGCGATCGAGAACGTGGTCAGGGCGCCGCGCGTGATCAGCAGCTGCTTGCCGATCTCGACGATCTCTATGAGCTTGGTGGGATTGGAGTCGAGGTCGACCATGTTGCCCGCCTCGCGCGCCGCCTGAGTGCCGGTGTTCATCGCCACCCCGACATCGGACTGAGCGAGCGCGGGCGCGTCGTTGGTCCCGTCTCCGGCCATCGCCACCATCCGCCCTTCCGCCTGGTGGCTGCGGATCAGCTCGAGCTTCTGCTCGGGCGTCGCTTCCGGCAGGAAGTCGTCGACCCCCGACTCCTCGGCGATCTTCGCCGCGGTCAGCTTGTTGTCGCCGGTCACCATCACCGTCGTGATTCCCATCCGCCGCAGCTCGTCGAAGCGGGCGCTCATGCCCTCCTTGACGATGTCCTTCAGGTAGACGACGCCGAGCACGTGGTTGTCGCGGCAGACGGCCAGCGGAGTACCGCCCTCGCGGCCGATCAGGTCGAGCTGCTCCCGCAGATCGGCGGGAGGCCTGCCACCGGCCTCTTCGACGAAGGCGATGATCGCGTCACCGGCTCCCTTGCGGTACTGGTTGCCGTTGACGTCGACGCCGCTCATCCGGGTTTCGGCGGAGAAGGGGACGAAGTTGGCCTCGTGCGCCTGCAGCTCGCGCTCGCGGATGCCGTACTCCTTGGCGAGCACGACGATCGAGCGGCCCTCGGGGGTCTCGTCGGCGAGCGAGGAAAGCTGCGCCGCTTCGGCCAGCTCGCCCTCCTCGATCCCCGGCATCGGGATGAACTGGGTCGCCTCGCGGTTGCCGAGCGTGATCGTGCCGGTCTTGTCCAAGAGCAGAACGTCGACGTCGCCGCTGGCCTCGACCGAGCGGCCGGACAGGGCGAGCACGTTGTGGCGGACGAGGCGGTCCATGCCGGCGATCCCGATCGCCGAGAGCAGGGCGCCGATCGTGGTCGGGATCAGCGCCACCAGCAGGGCGATCAGGGTGACGACGGAGGCATCGGTTCCGGAGAACTCGGCGAAGGGGCGCAGCGCCACCACGACCATCAGGAAGACCAGGGTGAGGCCGGCGAGGAGGATGTTGAGGGCGATCTCGTTCGGCGTCTTGCGTCGCTCGGCTCCCTCGACCAGGGCGATCATCCTGTCGAGGAAGCTCTGGCCGGGCTCCTGAGTGATCTCGACCACGATGCGGTCGGAGAGGACGCGGGTGCCGCCGGTGACGGCGCTGCGGTCGCCGCCGGACTCGCGGACCACGGGGGCCGACTCGCCGGTGATCGCCGACTCGTCGACCGAGGCGATGCCCTCGATCACGGTGCCGTCGCCGGGGATCGTCTCCCCAGCGACGACCACGACGACGTCGCCGCGGTGCAGATCGGAGGCTGGCTTCTCGCCGCCGTCGCGCAGGCGGGCGACCGTCTCGGTGCGCATCGCTCGCAGGGCGTCTGCCTGGGCCTTGCCCCTGCCCTCGGCCAGCGCCTCGGCGAAGTTGGCGAAGACGACGGTGAGCCAGAGCCAGGCGCCGATCGAGAACGCGAACCAGGCCGGCTCGTCGCCGCCGCCCAGAGGAGACCCGCCGAAGACCTGGATCAGCCACCCGGCCGTGGTGATCACGGCGCCGATCTCGACCACGAACATCACCGGGTTGCGGATCTGGTGGCGGGGGTCGAGCTTGACCAGCGAGTCGAGGATGGCGCGGACCATGACCTCGCGGTCGAACAGCGAGCGGGGCCGGTTGCGGAGGGTCTCGTCGGTCACTTGTCTGCGTCCTTAGGGAGTTCCCTGTCGATGGAGAGGTTGAGCTGGAGCACGTTGACGCCGGGCTCGCCGAAGAGGCCGAGGAAGCGGCCATCGGTGTGCTCGTCGATCAGGTCGAGGACCCGGTCGAGCGGCAGGTCCCGAACCGCCGCCACGCGGTGGGCCTGGATGCGGGCGTTGGCTTCGGAGATGTGAGGGTCGACCCCCGAGGCCGAGGTGGTCACCGCGTCGACCGGCACCTCAGCGGCAGTGAGGCCGGGGTCATAGCGGCGCTCGCGCGCCAAGTAGGTCTTCAGTTCTTCTTCGAAGAATTCGGAGAGTTCCTTGTTGTTCGGCCCGAGGTTGTTGAAGTAGGTGACGTCGGCGCTGTATTCGGTCACCGAGGGGCGCCCCTGGAAGTAGCGCGGCAGGCCCCTGAAGTCCTGGCCGATCAGCTTCGAGCCGACCAGCTCGCCGTCGAGCTCGATCTTGCTGCCGTTGGAGGCACTCGGAAACAGCACCTGGGAGACGCCGGTGGTGAGCAGCGGATAGGCGAGCCCGAGCACGAGCGTGAAGAGGACGATCGCGATCGTCGCGGTGATCAGGTCTTTTCGCAGGTGGTTCATCTCAGAAGAGCTGGTCGGTAAGTCCCTGCACGATCGGTCCGAGCAGGAAGGCTGGGAAGAAGGTGAGCGCGGCGACGATCACGACGACGCCGATCAGCAAGATCACGAAGGTCGGGGAGTCGGCGCGGAAGGTGCCGGCGCCGGCCGGGGCGACTTTCTTGCCGGCCAGCGAACCGGCCACCGCCAGCGCGGCGATCATCGGCAGGAAGCGAGAGAGCAGCATCACGAGGCCGCCGAGCAGGTTGGCGAAGCTGAACGCTTCCGAGCCGACGTTGCCGGGCGCGTTCGGCTGCAGGAAGCCGGTGTAGCCGGCGAAGGCGGAGCCGTTGTTGTTGGCCTGCGACATGTAGGCGTACAGCGACTCCGAGAAGCCCTGCGGGCCGGGGTTGTAAATCGACTGCGTGCCATCGGGACTGGCCACTGCCCAGGCGGTCGCGAACAACACCAGTAGGGGCGTGACGAGGACACCGATGAGAATCAGCTTCACCTCCCGCGACTCGATCTTCTTGCCGAGGAACTCCGGCGTGCGGCCGACCATCAGCCCGGCGATAAAGACCGTGAGCAGGACGAAGAGCAGCATGTAATAGAGGCCCGAGCCAACCCCTCCGAAGACCACCTCGCCGGTCCCCATGTTCGCCAGCGGCACGAGGCCGCCGATCCCGGTCAGCGAGTCCATCGCGCCGTTGACGGCGCCGCAGGAGGTGACGGTGGTGACCGCCGCCCAAAGCGACGTCTCGGAGATGCCGAAGCGCTGCTCCTTGCCCTCCATGTTGCCGCCGGTGGAGCCGTCGAAGGCATCAGTGGCAAGACCGGCGTGGTGCTGAGCGGGAGAGCCATGCTGCTCGGCGGTGTAGACGACGGCGACGGCGACGATGAACATCGCCATCATCGCCCCGTAGAGCGCCCAGCCCTGGCGGCGGTTGCCGATCATGCGGCCGAAGGTGTAGGTGAGGCTGGCCGGGACGATCAGGATCAGCATCAGCTCGATGAAGTTGGTCAAGCCGTTAGCGTTCTCAAACGGCATCGCGCTGTTGACGTTGAAGAAGCCGCCGCCATTGGTCCCGAGCTCCTTGATCGCCTCCTGGGAGGCGACCGGGCCGAGGGCGAGGGTCTGGGACCCACCGGAGATCGTGTCGAAGACCTGGGAGCCGTCGAGGGTCTGGATCACGCCCTGGGAGACGAGCACCAGCGCGGTGACGAAGGAGATCGGCAGCAGGATGTAGAGGTTGATCCGGACCAGGTCCGCCCAGAAGTTGCCGAGCGACGCGCCCGAGCGCGCCACGAAGCCGCGGATCACCGCCGCCAGCGCGGCGATCCCGACCGCGGCAGAGACGAAGTTCTGGACCGTCAGCCCCGCCATCTGGGCGAAGTAGGAGAGCGTCGTCTCGCCGCCGTAGTACTGCCAGTTCGTGTTGGTCACGAAGGAGGAGGCGGTGTTGAAGCTGAGGTTCCAGGGGCCGGAGCCGAAGCCCTCCGGGTTCAGCGGCTGGACGCTCTGGGTGCGAAGGATCAGGTAGAGCGCAAGCCAGGAGACGAGGCTGAAGACGACGATCGAGCGGGCGTATGACTTCCAGTCCTGCCCCTCCTCGGGCCGCACACGCAGCGCCCGGTAGGCGAAGCGCTCGATTGGCCCGAAGAGGGGAGACAGGAAGACCCGTTCGCCCTGGAAGACCTTGGCGATGTAGCCGCCGAGCAGCGGCACCAGGGCAGTGAGGACGATCAGGAAGACAACGATCTGCAACCAGCCCTGGGCCATCTAGAGCTTCTCCCCGCGAAGCAGCGCGTAGCAGAGGTAGCCGAAGACGACGGCGGAGACGAGCAGACCGAACAGCTCGGCGGCGCTCATACCCGGCCCAGGGCTCCGATCGCGGCGTAGAGAAGCGCGAAGGCGGCTAGGGCCAGTGCGATTGAGACGAGGTCCACGATTCGCATCCTGGACCGGATCGCATCAAGGCCGCGTAAAGGAAGCGGCCTTCCGTATACAGATTTCGTAAAGGTCGTTTCTAGCCGGAAAAGCGGTAACCGACGCCGGCATCCGTGTGGATGTAGCGAGCTCCCTCCGGCGGCTCGATCTTGCCGCGCAGGTTGGCGAGGTGGACCCGCAGCACCTGGACGTCGTCCACATACTCCGGGCCCCACACCTCGGCGAGCAGCTTGCGATGGGTCATCAGGCGGCCGCGGTTCTGAGCCAACACCCGCAGCAAGTCGAACTCGGTCGGGGTGAGGTGGACCGCCTCTCCATCGCGGCGAACCACGCGGGCCTGGAGATCGACCTCCAGGCCATCGGCGACGATCAACGGCTCCGATGCTTCGGGCTTGGCGCGGCGCAACACCGCCTCGAGCCGAGCCACCAGCTCGGGTGGGCCGAACGGCTTGGTCACGTAATCGTCGGCGCCGGCGGCGAGGGCACGCACCTTGGCCTCCTCCTCCCCGACCGCGGAGAGAACGATGATCGGCATCTCGGTCCACTCGCGCAGGCGCTTGGTGACCTCGATGCCGTCGAAGTCGGGAAGCATCAGGTCGAGGATCGCCGCCGCTGGCGGCCTCACGGCCGCGCGGCTGAGCGCCTCCTCGCCGGTGCTGGCCGGGACTGACTCATAGCCCGCGTCACGCAGGATGACCCCCAGGGCGCGGAGGATCTGCGGCTCGTCGTCGCAGACCAAGACCCGCGTCGCCTCACTCATTCCCCAACTCCTTCTCGGGGCGGAAACGTGACGACGAAGCTAGTGCCCTGGCCGGGCAGGGACTCGACCGCTACCTCGCCGCCGTTGGCCTCGACGAAGCCCTTGACGATCGCCAGGCCAAGACCCGAGCCGGTGTCGCCGCGCCCGGAGGCGCCGCGCTGAAACGGCTCGAAGATCCGCTGCCACTCGCTCTCGGGTATCCCCGGTCCCTGGTCGACCACGCGCAGCACGACAGCGTCGCCGACGAGCCTGGATTTCGCCAAGACGGGTTTCCCGCCGCTGTGCCGGATCGCGTTGTCGAGCAGGTTCTCGAAAGCGCGCTCGAGCTGAGCGGCGTCCGCGTCGATCATCGGCAGCCCGGCCTCAACCGAGAGCCGAACCAGGTCTGTGCCAGCCACGGCCCGGCGCGCAACCTCCAACACCTCCCCCAGATCGGTCAGCCCCCGGTGCGGCTCGGCCTTCCCCGCCTCCAGCCTGGACATGTCGAGCAGGTTCTCGACCAGGCGAGAAAGGCGCTTCCCCTCCGCGACGATCGCCTCGCTCAGCTCAGCGCGCTCCTCCGTGGTCAACGTCGGCGAACCCAGGGCCGCGCCGCCGGCGATCATCGAAGTCAGGGGCGTCCGCAGATCGTGGGAGATGGAGCGCAGCAGCGCGGTCTTCAACTCGTCGCTGCGACGAAATGCCTCGGCCTCTACCGCCTCGGCCTGCATCCGGTCGCGCTCGCGGGTCAGAGCCTCCAGCTCGGCGAGCGCCCGATCGGCTTCCTCGCGGCGGCGCTCCGCTTCGACCGCACGGGCACGCGCGAGGCCGGCAACGGTGCTGCTGATGACCGCCGCGATCACGAACGCGGCCAGCGCGACCCAGTTCTCCTCCTCGGCGATCGTGAAGCGATGCAGCGGCGGAATCTGGAAGAAGTTGAAGGCGGCGGCGCTGGCGATCGAGGCGAACAGCCCCAGCCGCAACCCCCACACGATCGAGATCAGCAGGATCGCCGGCAGATAGACGACCCCGAGCGAGAGGACCGGCGCCACCTCCTTGAGCGGGTAGACGAGGAGGGTGCCCACCGCCACGGCAACAAGAGTCGCCGCTACCCCAAGCCAGGTGGAAGGGGGCTCGATACCGAGGCGAATCGGAATGCGGCGTCCAGGCATTTCTGCCTGGCGACGATAGCCAGGGGTGCCCTAGGATTGCGCCGTGCCGTTCACGCTCAGGAACCTCAAGGAGGACCTGGAGGATGTCGGGCCCAAGTTCGACGGCGCGCCGGACCTGGAGTTCCGCTTGGCGACCGCGGCGCTCGAGCTCGAGCAATCCGGCCTGGGCTACCAGCGCGTCCCGCCCGACTATCGCTTCCCGTACGGCCACACGCACAAGACGCAGGAGGAGGTGTACGTGGTCCTGCGCGGGAGCGGGAGGATGAAGCTCGACGACGAGATCGTCGAGCTCGAGGAATGGGACGCGGTCCGCGTCCCGCCCGGTACGTGGCGAGGCTACGAGGCCGGCCCGGAGGGCCTCGAGATCCTCGTCATCGGCGCCCCCAACCTCGGCGAGGCCCCGCGCGAAGACGTCGAAGGCCAGCGCGACTGGTGGGCTGACTAGCGCCAGGTGGGTGAGGTACCCCCGGCTGTTCCAGTCCGAGCGGAGCAGGAACCGACGCCCATCTCAAACCGGCTATCGGACTGCTTCGACAGCCGCACTTTGCGCGCGTGTCTCTTGGTCGGTGCCGCTGCTCTCGAAGGCGGCGAAGAGTGCGGCGGCTGCGTCGAAGTCACCCTCGACGGTGATCGCGCCGTCGGCTGCGGCCTCGCTGATCGTGCGGCGGCCGGCGCCGAGGGCGGCGACGGTCGCGGGGTCCATCGAGATCATGGTGTCTGGTGTGGCCGTTCCCGGGGGAACCAGCTCGGCGTGTCCGTCGTGTACGCGCAGGAGCGCGGAGGTGCCGCCGATGCGGAACTCGTAGATCGCCTCGATGCCTGCGGGCGCCAGCGGGTCGGCGGGCTGGGTGAAGGGCAAGACGCACCAGGTCGCGTTGAATTGGCGGTCCCCCGGATCCTCCGGGACAGCGTGGCGCAGGCCCCACGTGATGAGTGGGCCCAGGGCCGCGGCCAGCTCGTGGCCGGCGGGCGCGAGGTCGTACACCGTCACGGCGGCCGGCGGGGGAAGCAGGCGTCGTTCGATCACCCCGCCGTTCTCGAGTTTCGCCAGTCGCTTGGCCAACAGGCTGGTGCCAATGCCCGGCAGGCCGTCGGCAAGATCGGTGTAGCGCTTCGGTCCCGACATCAGCTCGCGGACGATCAACAGAGTCCAGCGCTCGCCGACGAGGTCCAGCGCACCGGCAAGACCGCAGTACTGGCCGTACGAGCGCTCCGTCACCCACCCCTCCTTCACAAGGTTATGCTGCTACTTCCTTTTCTTATGTTAGCGTTGCGAGGGCTCGGATCGGCGCGGATCGGGGAGGACATCATGGAAGAGACCAGCGAGCTGATCATCATCGGCGGTGGCATCGCCGGGCTCAATGCGCTGGCGGTCGCCGGCCGCTACCTCTCCCCGCGCGACCGGGTCGTCCTCGTCGACAGCCGCCCCCGCGCCGGAGGGATGTGGGTGGACACCTACGACTTCGTCCGGCTGCACCAGCCCCACCCGATCTTCACCGCCGGCAACATCGCCTGGCAGCTGGGCAAGCCGGCCAGCCATCTGGCGACCCGCGACGAGGTGCTCGACCACCTGCGCCACTGCGTCGACGTGGTGCGCGCGAAGGTGAATCTCGAGGAGCGTTTCGGCTGGGAGTACATCGAGCACGCCGAGGCCGGCGGCACCGTAGCGGTAACCGTGCGGGGTCCGGACAGGCGGGTCGAGACCCTGACCACCAAGCGGTTGATCAAGGCGTACGGCAACGACGTCCTGCCCAGCTCACCGCTGTCGCTCTCGAGCGCCGCCGTTCGCTCGACCACGCCAGAGACGCTGTCGGGCCTGATCGCCAAGCGCCCCGAGGACAGCAGCCCGGTCTGGATCGTCGGCAGCGGCAAGACCGCAATGGACGTCGCCCTGATGCTGGGCCGGGAATGCCCTGGGCGCGAGCTGAACATGGTGACCGGCTCGGGCACGATGTTCAGCCGTCGCGAGACGTTCTTCCCGACCGGCCCGAGACGCTGGTACGCCGGCACGCGCATCAACGCGATGCTGCGCCAGGTCGCTCTCCGTTTCGATGGCACCAACGAGCAAGACGTCGCCGCGTGGTTCGCCGACACCTACGGCATCAGCCCATCAGCTGAGCCGGCCAACTTCTTCAGCGCCTACCTGTCAGACGCCGAGTGCGCCGACATACGAGCCGGGATGCAACGCATCGAGCCCGGACACCTCGATGACGTGCTCGACACGACCGACGGGCCTACGATCGTCCTACGCGACGGCAGATCGATGGCGATCCCCACCGACAGCTGGGTCGTGAACTGCACCGGCTACCTCGCCCAGCCACGACGTCCCTACGAGCCCTTCGTCTCGGACACGGGCAACGTGCTGTCGATCCAGCTGCGGTCAAGCATCACGGGGCCCTTCACGTCGTTCGCCGGTTACCACCTGACCCACCTCATGTTCCGCGGCAAGCTCCACGCCGCGCGACTGTACGAACTCGACGTCGAGGACCTCGCCTCGAAATCGCGGTCCGCGATCATCTGGGCCTCGATCACGCTGTCGATGTACAACCTTGGCCGCATCACCCGCACGCTGCCGCCCAAGGTCATGATCGACTGCGGCCTGGACTTCGACCGCTGGTACCCGAGGGCCCGGCGGATGGCCGGCGCCACCGCGCTCCTCGCGACCCAACCCTGGGACGCCTCCCGCTACCGCAAGACGCTCGACACGCTTGGTGAGCGTTTCAACGTGCGGGCCGGCCCGGTGCACCGCTAGCAATTCAGCGAACAAAGCCGGCGTCGTAGGCCGGCGCCTTTCGGTACACACCGATCCTGAAATGCGCGATCATCAGGCGACCGCGACGAAGAAGGGGGAGAGCTGGCCACCGTTTCCGAAGCACGAGCGCTGCGCCGCGGGGTGCGGCTTCTGGAGCGCGATGAAGAGCTCTCCGAGCTCGCTGTGTTGCTCGAGGATGCGCAACGCGGGCGTGGACGGCTTCTCCTAATCGAGGGTCAAGCCGGCATCGGAAAGACGCAACTTCTCGCTCGACTCCAGGATCTGTCCGAAGCCCGCGATGCGCGGGTGCTTGGTGCGCGTGGCAGCGAGCTCGAGCGGGATTTCGCCTTTGGCATCGTCCGCCAGCTTCTCGAGCCGTTGCTGGCCAAAGCCAGCGCCAAGGAGCGTGCGCGGCTGCTGGACGGCGTGGCTGGGCTCGCAGAGCCGGTCTTCGCCGCTTCCATCACGGAGCCGAGCACGGATCCTGCCTACGGCACGCTCCGCGGCCTCTACTGGTTGCTCGCAAACGCTGCCGAGGATGAACCGCTAGTTCTGGCGATCGACGATCTGCAGTGGGCTGACGAGCCGTCGCTTCGCTTCCTTCATTTTCTCGCCGGGAGGCTGGAGGGGATGGCGGTGGGCGTGATTGTCGCCACGCGGCTGGAGGGATCCGAACCCGGGTCGGAGCTGCTCGACCAACTGAGGCTCGACGCTGCGCCCCCGGTGCTGCGACCGGCCCCGCTCAGCGACCCCGGGGTGGGCGAGGTCGTCCGCGCAAGGCTTGGCCAGAGCGCGAGCCCCGCCTTCTGCACGGCCTGCTACGAGGCAACCCGTGGGAATCCCTTCATGCTCGACGAGCTGGTAACCGAGCTCAGCCGCGCCGATACGCCAGTCGATCGGCTCGATCCGTGTGCCGTTCGTGGCTTCGCCTCGCCTCGGCTTGCGACGGCCGTGCTGATGCGAATCGGCAGGATCGGTCCGTCGGCGCCGGCCTTCGCACAGGCCGCCGCGGCCCTGGGCGAACGCGCCAGCGTGGTGCAGGCAGCCGAGCTTGCGGGGGTCGATGCCGCCAAGGGGCGCGACCTCGCTCGACAGCTCGTCGAGGCCGAGATCCTGGACGGGATCGAGCCGCTTCGGTTCGCCCACCCTCTGGTGCAGGACGCTATCTACGAGGAGATCCCCGCCGGTGACCGCGCGGCGCTTCACGCGGGTGCCGCGAAGCTGCTCGCGCACGTGAATGCCGATCCCGAGTCAATCGCGGCGCATCTCCTCGCCTCCGACCCCGCGGGCGACGCTGGGGCAGTGACAGCACTTCGCGAAGCCGCTGCCACGGCGCTTTCACGCGGTGCTCCTGACGTGGCCGCTCGTTATCTGCGTCGGGGCCTCGCCGAGCCGCCCAGCGAGGCCGACCGCGTGGCCGTCATCGGCGAGCTCGGCGTCGCCGCATCGCAGGACGGTGACCCAGAGGGTCTCGACCACCTGCGAGTGGCGGCGGCGGAGGCCGAACGTGGACCGTTGCGAGCGGACCTTGCCCTGAGGCTCGCTGACGCCCTGCTCCCGCGCGGTGAGATCGTCGAGGCGGCCGTGGCGATTGAGGAGGCGATCGCCGAGGCCCCCGACTCCGAGCCTGAGCGCTTGCTGAAGCTCGAAGCCACGCTTGCGACGCTCAGCCAGTGGACGCAATCGGCGTACCCGAGCAACAAGCGGCGCATCGAGGGGCTCACCGGCCTTGCGGGGGCCGATTCGCGCTTGGGCCGGATGATCCTGGCCGCGCTCTCATTTCGCCGGCTCATCCACGGTGGTCCCGCCTCGGATGCCGTCGCATTCGCCTCGGCAGCCGTCGAGGGCGGGCTCCTGACCGACGAGCTAGCCGACTCCGCGAGCATCTGCGATGCGATCAGCGTTCCGATCTACGCCGAGCGCTTCGACTTGGCGGCGCGCTATTGCGCCGCGGCGCTGGCCGGTGCCCGTGCGCGCGGGCGCGTCGCGGACGTGGTGCTTGCGCTGACCTGGAGCGCGGTTCTCGCTCACCGCCGCGGGCGGATCGCCTCCGCCGAGGCACAGGCCCGCGAGGCGCTCGCGACCGCTGAGCTCGGCAGCTTCGCAACCGGCACCGCCATGTTCAACGCGGCAGGCCTCAGCGTCTGCCTGATCGAGCAGGGAAAGCTCGACGAGGCGCAGGAGGTGCTCGACACCGCGGGATCCCGGGGCGCCGTCCCGGAGAGCATCATGGGCATCTATCTGCTGCTGGCTCAGGGCGGTCTGCTTCTGGCCAGGGGTAACGCCGAGGCCGCCGTCCCCGTGCTTCGCGAGGTCGACAACCGCGCCCGCGGTTGGCTTGATCGAACCCTTCTCCTGCCGTACCGCTCGCTTCTCGCTCTCGCCCGTGCCCAGCTCGGGGAGGCCGAGGAGGCAAGGCGGCTCGCCGCCGAGGAGCTCGAGATCGCGCGTGCGTGGGGAACGTCCGGCGTGATCGGCGCTGCCCAGCGGATCGCCGGCCTGGTGGCCGAGCGCGAGCCCGGGATCGAGTTGCTGCGGGAGGCAGTGGCGACGCTCGAAGGATCTGAGGCCAAGCTCGAGCACGCTCATGCCCTGGTGGATCTCGGCGCCGCCCTGCGCCGGGCAGGTAAGCGGACTGAGGCCCGCGAGCGCCTCGCCGAAGGCCTCGGGCTTGCCGACAGGTGTGGGGCCACCGCCCTGGTCGATATGGCGGAGGCGGAGCTGCGTGCGGCCGGGTCGCGCCCGCGGCGCCGTGCGCTGAGCGGGGTCGCGTCGCTCACGCCGAGCGAGCTGAGGGTCGCCGAGATGGCCGCCGAGGGTATGAAGAACAAGGAGATCGCCCAGGCACTGTTCGTCACGCTGCGCACCGTGGAGATGCACCTCACGAACGCCTACGGGAAGCTCGAGATCTCCTCGCGGGACCAGCTGCCAGAGGCCCTCGGCGGAGTGAACGAACAGGGCTGACGCACCTGAGGCCCTCGGCTTGCGACCCTCGGTCAGCGCGCCGCGGCTCGTAGCGCGAACCGAAAAGTATTCGGTCGGGACTTCGGTCGGACCACGTTGCGAGGGTCGTTTCCACGACCGAGCATGGTCAGATGTTCTATCGACCACGGCTCGACATGAAAGCCATTGCCGGAGCGCCAGATGAGCGCTCGGGCATAGCGAGGCTGGGTGTGCGAGCTGTCGTGAACGGCGTCAGCGCTTGGGGAGTTCTGGCGGCTCGGGCGTCCGCCGTCGGACACCAAGCCCTTCCCGTCCGCACGAGACCGGGGGCATGAACCGCCTGATCGAGAAGCGGCGTCGCAACCTCCCCCGGCGCAGACGGGTGGGATGCGAGCTGGCGCAGACCTTGGCCGTGGCCTCGCAGATGGCACTGCTCTGCCCGTCTGGGATGGACATCTGGATGCAGCGCGAGCTGACCGGGTGCTCTGACTTGGAGCGATACGACTCCAGGCGGGCGCGTTGATCCTTCGGGAGGTGAACCGGGCCGAGCTGGCCGAGCTCGGCGATGGCGTCGCTCCCTTCGACGTCCACGCCCACACCGGCGTCGATGTCGACGGCACGACGCGGAGCAGCGAGGAGCACCTGCGAGACCTCGAAGCGATAGGCGGCCGCTCGGTGGTCTTTCCGCTTTGCGTCTCCACTGGCTACGAAGCCGAGAACCGGCGGGTGATGGAGGAGTGCAGACGCGCGCCGGAGCGGTTGACGCCCTTCGCTCGCCTCGACCCCAGGGTCGAAGGCGTGGCCGCGGCAACCGCGGACGCACTCGCCGCGGGCGCCAAGGGGATCAAGCTTCATCCCCGCTCGGAGAGCTTCAAGCTCGACCATCCCGGAGTCGAGGAGATCCTCGCCGTCGCCGCCGAGGCGGGAGCGCCGGTTCTGATCCACGCCGGGCTCGGCGTCGGTTCGTTCGGCGCGTCGCTCCTCGGGCTGGCCGAGCGTCACCCCGATGCCCCGATCATCCTCGCCCACGCCGGGATCTCCGACCTCTGCTGGCTCTGGGAGGAGGTTCCGGCCCATCCCAACCTCTTCTTCGACACTTCCTGGTGGAATGCGAGCGATCTGATCGCGTTGTTCTCGCTGGTGCCGCCGGGGCGGATCCTCTTCGGCAGCGACGCCCCCTACATGGACCTCGAAGCGGTCCTCGCGATCACCTTGCGCTGCGGACGCTTCACCGGACTGTCGCCAGAGGCGATCGAGCTGGTCGCGGGAGGCCAGCTCGAAAACCTCCTTGCCGGCGAGCCTGCGGAGGATGCCGGACCCGCTCCAGGGCCGCCACGGATCGCCTCATCGCCCCTCGCCAACCGAGTCACGACGGCGCTCGTCGCGAGCGGTGGGGCCATGCTCAGCGGCGGTGACCCGGCGCAGATGCTGGAGATGGCCAGGCTCGCGGTGGGTGACGGATCTGCCCTCGGTGAGTCCGGACCGGTCGTCCACCAGTTGCTGGAGGAGGGCGCGTCAGTAACCCAGGAAGCGCCCTGGGCGCTGGCGATGGCCATCGCCCTCCTCGCCACGCCCGGCGTCGTGTGCGCCGTCTCGCTCGCCTGAGCCCGCTGCGAGCGGCGTCCGCAGGGCAGCTTCGAGAACGCTCTCAAGCCTCGCCCGGACGGGCGGTCATCGCGGGCCCACGAACGGGATTGCTCATTCAGTTCCGCCGCAGGCCCTCGAGCAGGTCGACGATCACCAACTCCGAGCGCTTTCGTGCTGCGCCGCGATCGTCCGCGACGACAATCAGCATTGCCGCCTCGATCAAGGCACCGAGCAGGATCTGGGCCACCGTCTCCGGATCGTGCGGAGGAAGCTCGCCCGTCTCGATCGCAGCGCTTACCAGGGCGAGCACGACTGCGATGCCGAGCTCGCTCGCCGCCGCACGCCAACCCTCCCAGCCGAGCACGGCTCGCGCCTGGGTCAGGCCGATACGGCGAAACTCCTCGTCGGTCTCGCAAAGCTCCAGATAGGCCTTGGCGCCGTCGACGAGCGCCTCGAAGGGACCAGCCGAGCCAGACGCCCGCGCCGCGATTTGGTCGATGACCCGCATCTCGCTCGCCTTGTAGACGGCCAGGAACAGGTCGAGCTTGGTCGGGAAGTGGTGGTAGAGCGCACCGCGGCTCACCCCCGAGCGCTCGAGGATGTCCTCGATCGAGACGCGACCGTAGTCGCGCTCCATGAACAGGTCGCGGGCGGCGTCGATCACCGCCTGCTGGGCTCCTTCGCTCGGGCGTCCTCGTGTTCTTGGCATCTCGACAGCCACGGATATCGCATGTATATTTACAGACTGTCAGTCTGTAAATATGAGGAGGAGCAAGATGAACACCTACGTGATCCGTCGCGAGAAGGCTTGGCAGAGCGAGGAGGAGCTCGGGGCCGCCGCCGAGCGCTCGAAACAGGTCGCCGAGAGCGATTTCCCCGATGACATCCGCTGGATTCGCAGCTACGTGATCGGGGAGCCGGGTGGCACTCTCGGCACCGTTTGCATCTATCAGGCGAGTGGCGACGAGGCCGTCCGCGCTCACGCCGAGCGGGTCGGCATGCCTGCCGACGAGATCCTCGAGGTCCTCGACACCGTGGTCATCCGACCCGATCCCCAGTCTGAGGCAGCTTCCTCCTAGAGGGTTCGGCAGCCTCGCGATCGTCAATCACCTTCCCGATGGGCCCTTCGGGGAGGCTGGCGCGACCCGGCGCCCTAAGGGGGACAACCTGGACCTTGACAAGCGATGGCGCTGGATGTTTAGATAGTCGCCTTAGTCAAATGACTAACCAACTTATCCCAGAAGAGAGCGGAGTTGCGGGCGACCGTTCGATCAGAGAGGTCAACGTCGCGGCGTTCCTCGATGCCGCGGAGCGGCTCTTGGTCAGGGAGGGAGCGGCGGGGATCTCGACCCGGCAGCTGGCCCGGGAGGCCGGGCAGAACCACGGCCTCGTTCACTACTACTTCGGCTCGGTCGACGAGCTGCTGCTGCAGACCCTGGAGCGATTCACCGGCCGTGTCCTCGAGCGCCAGCGGGCGATGTACGCGACGGAGGCGCCGTTCGCCGAGAAGTGGCGCACTGCGGTCGCCTACATCGAGGAGGACCTGGCGTCGGGTTACCCGAAGGTCTGGGCGGAGCTGGAGGCGCTCGCCTGGCACAAGCCCGAGCTGCGCGAGCGGCTGAACGGTGTCAGCGAGAAATGGCGCTCGCTGCTTCGCGATGCGCTGGCCGGGGCAATCGAGGAGTACGGCCTCGACCCCGTCCGCTTCTCGGCAGAGTCCTGGGCGGCGTTGGTGATGCAGTTCAACAAGGGCCTGCTGTACGAGCGCCTGCTCGGCTTCGATCGCGGTCACGCCGAGTTGCTCGCCTCGATTGACACCTGGCTTACTTCACTTGAGAAGGGGACGAAGTGAGTACGAGCGCCCCAATCGCACCGAGCGCGGAGTCGGCTGGCCGTGAAGGCGAGCAGAGCCGGGCTCGCTATCCCGACAGCGAGGGGTTTGTAGAGCGCGACGGGATGCAGATCTTCTACGAGGTCTACGGCGAGGGGGAGGAGACCCTTTTCCTGCTCCCGACCTGGTCGCTCGTCCACTCTCGCTTCTGGAAGATGCAGATCCCCTACTTCGCGCGCCACTTCCGCGTGCTGACGATGGATGGGCTCGGCAACGGACGTTCGGCGCGGTGCCGTGACCCGCACCGCTATGGGCCCGCCGAGTTCGCCTATGACTGCCTCGCCGTGATGGACGCGACCGGCACCGAGCGCGCGGTCATGGCGAGCTGGTCGCGCGGCGCCCAATTCCAGCTGGAGATGGCGCGGCTCGCCCCCGAGCGTGTGGTGGGGGCCGCCTTCATCGGCCCGATGTTCCCGTACATGCCGTCGCAGTGGTCGGTCCTGGCCCGCCAGTGGGCCCAGTCGATGTTTCGGAGCCCGATGCCGGCCTACCGCTGGTGGGGGCGGATGAACGCGAACCATTGGCGCCAGGACTATCCGGAGTTCGCGAACTGGTTCATCTCGCGGTGTCTCCCCGAGCCGCACTCGACCAAGGGCATCGAGGACGGGGTGGGATGGGCCCTGGACACCGACCCCGAGACGCTGATCGCCACGGCCGAAGGGCCGGTTCACAGTCGTCGCCGCACGCTTCGCGAGCTTGCGCGAGGAGTCCAATGCCCGGTGCTCGTAATCCACGGCGACCAGGACAAGATCACTCCCCTGCGCGACGGTCGGGCCCTGGCCCGGCTCGCCGGCGCCGAGCTCGAGGTGGTCAGAGGCGCCGGCCACTTCCCGCACGGGCGCAAGCCGGTCCGGGTCAACCTGGCGCTGCGTGACTTCTCCGAAGAGGCATTCGGGCGCAAGCGCAAGCGCCGCGACGACAATGTCTACCGCCCTGACGGGCGTCCGCGGGCCCTCTACATCTCCTCGCCCATCGGACTGGGCCACGCGCAGCGCGACATCGCGATCGCCCGTGAGATGCGCCGCCTCAATCCCGACCTGCAGATCGACTGGCTCGCCCAGGACCCCGTTACCAGGGTGCTGGAAGCGGAGGGGGAGCACATCCATCCCGCCAGTGCCCATCTGGCCAACGAGTCCCGGCACATCGAGTCGGAGTCCGCCGAGCACGACCTGCACTGCTTCCACGCGCTACGCCGCATGGACGAGATCCTCGCCGCCAACTTCATGCTCTTCCACGACGTCGTGCGCGACGAGCGCTACGACCTTTGGATCGGAGACGAGGCCTGGGAGCTCGATTACTACCTGCACGAGAACCCAGGTGAGAAGCGGGTCCCGTTCGCGTGGCTGACCGACTTCGTCGGCTTTCTGCCGATGGACGAAAGGAATGAGCGCGAAGGCTTCCTGACCGCCGATTACAACGCCGACATGGTCGACCACGTCGCCGAGCACCCCGAGGTTCGGGACATGGCGTTGTTCGTGGGCAACCCCGACGACATCGTCCCGGAACGACTCGGACCGCAGCTGCCGGCGATCCGCGACTGGACCGAGCGCCACTTCGACTTCACCGGCTACGTGACCGGGTTCGACCCCGCCGACCTCGGCGATCGCACCAGGCTGCGTGCCGAGCTGGGCTACGGCGACGACGAGCGGGTCTGCATCGTCACCGTCGGCGGCTCGGGCGTCGGGGCCGACCTGCTGCGACGAGTGATCGCCTCCTTCCCCGCGGCCAAGGAGAGGATTCCCGACCTGCGCATGATCGTTGTCGCGGGGCCGCGAATTGACCCCGCCTCTCTTCCCCCGCATGCCGGTCTCGAGGTCGTCCCCTACGTACACAACCTCTACCGCCACCTGGCGGCCTGTGACCTGGCTGTCGTCCAGGGCGGTCTCACGACGGCGATGGAGCTGACCGCGCAGAAGCGGCCGTTCCTCTACTTCCCGCTTCGCCACCACTTCGAGCAGAACTTCCACGTCCGCCATCGACTCGAACGCTACGGAGCCGGTCGTCGCATGGACTTCGACGACTCCCCACCGGAGCTGATCGCGGCGGCGATCGCCGAGGAGATCGGCCGTGAGGTCGAATACCGAGATGTCGAGGTCGACGGCGCCGCCCGTGCCGCACGACGCCTCGCAGAGCTGCTCTAGGTTCAATCGTCGTACCCGGCTGGAACCGCGACCAATAGCCGCGCGCAGCAAAATTTGGTACCCGATTGGGGCCCGTACCGATCCCCACTCTCTGCTCTGACCCATAAAAAAGACCCCGTTTCCAGGGCCTTTTCCTATAGCGGGGGCAGGATTCGAACCTGCGACCTTCGGGTTATGAGCGCGCCCCGCTGACTCGGCTGGGCACTGTGGGGCGCGCTCTAGAGCGGTTTTCGCGAGATCGAGATCGGCTGGGATCGGCTGGGATCTGTGGGGCTTGTTGCCCCATTTGTTGCCCCAGCCGACTACCGATGGAGGCGAATCGGAACGTCCCGCACCTTCGAGCGGCGCGGTGGCGCGAGTGTCCGGCCCCGGCTCGGACTACGCCGCCTGGTCGGGAGCCTCCTCCTTGCGCCGCTTGACACCGAGCTTGCCAGTCCGGGGACCGATCAGCGCGTCCTCCGCGATGAGGCCGAGCAGCGACGCCGACAGCGCCGGGTTCAGGAGCATGGTGTCGCGCTGCTCCTCGGAGAAGACCACGCTCTCCCCAGTCATTCAGTTCGGCAAGGCCAAGCCTCTGGAATTCGGCCGCTCGGCTTACCTTTAGGTGGCGATGGCGAAGATCGTTGACGGGGCACAAAAGCTCGGCTTCCTGCTCCAGCAAGCTCAAGCGGCGGCAGTCTTGGCGGACGCCGTTCCTGATCCGGCCGCCAAGCGGTTTGCCGCCAGCGGCGTCTTTGTGGCTCTCGATTCGTTCGTGACGCTGGCGCGACAAACGCGGAACGCAATCCCGGCGGGCAAACACAACCGCGCCGATCTCGACAAAGCGAAGACAGCCCTCAACCAGCTCGCCGATCGCGATTGGGGCGCCTACGCTCCGCTTCGTGACCGATTGAGCGCACACCGCCAACCGCTCAACGACGGCGACAGCATCGCCGCCTGGGGAGCCGCGAACGAGCTGTGGGCTGAGATCGACGCACCGTTGATCGGGGTTCTCTGCGATGACATGGCCGTGATCTATGCGAAGCTCGCGCCCCACGCTGGCGGCGCGCCAATCACCCCGCCGGTGCTTCCCCCACCGGCCGCACAAGCGCTCGCTCAAGCGCCCGGCTTCCAGCCCAAAGAGGGACTTTCGATCGCCTCGGGCAGCTTCGGCGAAACGATCGCAGCGACGCTGAGCCCACTGCAAGGCGGCGAGGTCGGGCAGCGCCTGCGCGAAGTCGCCGACACGATCGACGCCTTTAGCTGTTACGGCGAAATCAGTCAGTGCGTCGTCGGCCAATTGCCATTCGGACGGGCGGCGCTGCGGGGAGCGATCATCGAGGCAGCAAACGTTGTCGAGCTCGTCTTCGAGGTTCCAGAAGGCCGCGCAGCCGAGAACTACTTCGACCCCTTGGTCGACCTGATTCCGACCAGCTACCGAGAGGCTGGGGAGCTCCGCGCAGAGTTCCAACGCCTCAGTGCGGCAGACCTCCGATGGCTAAGAGGTCTTCGTAACTCCGTCGCCGTCCATATCGACGCCGTCCAGCCACTCGCGCAGTTGCTGGCTGACCTCGACTCCTCTCCCCCAGCTCGCCTCAATGGACTGTTTGGAGGCGTCTGCGAAGCACTCGAATCGGTTGACAGGCGGCACCCGATTACGGTCCTCAGTCCGCTTGTACGTCTCTACGGGAAACGACTGAGGGGCGTGGAGCGCATCGACCCCCCGGAGCTCAACCAGCCCTACGACCGCTGACTGACGCCTGAGCTGCGGGTTCATCGTTCCCCTTGATGGAGAGTCGCGTAGGTCGACCCCGGAAGATCGGCCTTGCCCATCAGCGAGTAGCGCGCTCCCTCCGGTCGCATTTCGGACCGATATAGACCGACGCGCAGCCCCTCGAAGGGACCGCGCAGACCCGCCGGGATCGGACGGTCCGGGGGGTTGCGGACCACCTCGGGCCGGCGCAACTTGTGATCGGCGGTCCGCACCCTGGCGACGGTCAGGTGCGGCCAGAACGTTCGCTCCCTGGGTTCGTAGATGTAGAGCCCCTGGTTGGTGAAGACGGAGCGCAATCCGATCTGAAGGACTTCCGCCTCCGGCGATTTCGCCGGCAAGGCAAACACTCGGGGAAGCTCCGGCGTCGGCCCCTTCGCGACGACATCGCCCAGCTCGACCAAGGGCGCGGGAGCTGACGCGCACAGCTCCCGGATCGCCTCCAGATAGCGGCCAACCTCCCGCTGGGGACGGTGGCCGAGGAACATCAGGACTATGCGCAGCCCGGTATTGGGACGCAGCGCGGGGTCGGTCAGCGCCTCCTGCTGCCACGCCTCGGCCTCGCGGCGCACCCTCTCGGGCAGATCGAGGGTGACGAGCAGCCGCACCCTGCCGCGTCCTGGATTGGCACCTCCGTTACCGCCCGTCATTTGCGGCGCGGAGAGTCGAGGTTGCCGGACAACTTTTCGCAGGTCTGATGGCCGATCTGAAAGCGCCGGGCGGTCTCGGCATCCCTTCGCTTCGACTCAGCCTCCTCGCCATGCTCGATCAGGACCTGGGCCGCTTCGTCCCGCAGGCGCAAGAGGAGCTTTCGCAGCTCGGGCGCCGGCATGGTCAGCACGTAGGTCTCGCGCGCCTCGTACTCGCTCCAGCCCATGTCTTCCAGCAGCCGGAAGTCTTCGGCGAACTCCTTTCCCATTCGCTCGACGGCGGCGAAGTTCTTGGTCCGCTCCAGCGCCACCCAGAAGTCCTCGATGCTGCCGAGGTGGTTGCGGACCAGCTCGTAGAGGCCGTCGCGCTCCTCGCGGTCGATCGTCACCTCGTCGCGGCGGGCCATCAGGCCGCGACCTGCTCGGCATCGGTGTAGACGAGGACGGCTTCGCAGGCCCGCATCGTCGCGACCAGGCGCTCGATGGGGGCGACCGAGTCGCGTTCCCTGACTGCGTCGTGGAACCCGCCCTCGGTTTCCTCGCGAATGCGCTTCATCAGCGCCGAGAGCTCGGGGTGCGGCATGGTCAACTCGACCTGGCCGCTGCTCCCGTCCTCATGCCAGCCGAGGTCTTCCAGCAGCCGGAAGTCGTCGGCGAACTCTCTCGCCAGCTTTTCAGCGGCAGGAACGTCTTCCTGTCGCTCCAACAGGTTGAAGACATCGCTCAGACCGACCAGGTGAGTGCGAACCGCCTGGTAGATCGCCTCCCGCTGGTCGCGGGTGAGCTTGATTGCTGATCGGGCCATGTGCCCCCCTTTCGGTGAGGGCACCTAGAACCGCCGCCTGGCGGCGTCAATCGAAGCTGAGACGGGTACCGTCCCTCTCGCATCGAAGCTGGTTCTTCGGTGCCGGGCCCCGGGGCGCTACAACGCCGCCGGGGCCGCTTATTCGCGTTTCTCGCGGGCGAACGTAGGTGGACCGGAAGCCCTGCGCAAGGGCTGGAATCGACCTCTCTCGAAGCTCATGTTGCCCCAGGCGTTGCCCCAGGGCTGTTTTTGAAATCTTTTGTCTGCGTCCTTGAGCAAACAAAAACCCCGCATTTGCGGGGCTTTCGTCCTATAGCGGGGGCAGGATTCGAACCTGCGACCTTCGGGTTATGAGCCCGACGAGCTACCTGGCTGCTCCACCCCGCGGCGGTCTGCCCATGCTAGCAACGGGAGCTGGGTGGGGTCACGGGGCCGGGGCAGCGCATGAGGGGGTGCGCGGGGGCCGGGGTCGGGCTGGCGCGCTCTCTAAAGTGCCCGGCCAAGTTGGCAGAGGATCCTCAACGGGTGGCGGTGATCGACGTCGGCAGCAACTCGACGCGGTTGCTGATCGCCGAGATAGACGGCGGCGTCCAGGTGGTCGAGCGGCAGAGCCGGGTGACGCGGCTCGGGCGCGGCGTCGACCTCTCCGGGCAGCTGTCCGACGAGGCCATCGAGGCGGCCTGCGCGGCGGTCGCCGATTACGCCGCGATCTGCGGCGAGGCGAACGTCGAGCGAGTCGCCGCGATCGCCACCAGCGCCGTGCGCGACGCCTCCAACGGCGACGCCTTCGTCGCCGAGCTGCGCGAGCGCTTCGCGATCTCGGCCCGCGTCCTCGACGGCACCGAGGAGGCGCGCCTCACCTACCGCGGCGCCACCGTCGAACAGCCCCCCACCGAGCCGACCCTGGTCATCGACATCGGCGGCGGCTCGACCGAGATGGTCGTCGGCAGCGGCAAGCAGATCGCCTTCCACACCTCGCTGCAGGCCGGCGTCGTCCGCCACACCGAGCGCCACATCTCCGGCGACCCGCCGACCGTGGTCGAGCTGGAGGCGCTCGCCGACGACCTGCGCGGGCTGATCGAGGGGGCGCTCGAGGACCAGGGGGCGGCACGGGCCACGGCTGGCATCGCCGTCGCCGGGACGCCGACCTCGCTCGCCGCGGTCGAGCAGGAGCTCGAGCCCTACGACCCGGCGCGGGTCCACGGGCACGTCCTCTCGCTGGCGACGATCCAGCACCTGCTCTCGCGCTTCGCCTCGACACCGCTCGGCGAGCGGGCGGCGATCCCCGGCCTTCACCCCGACCGCGCCCCGACGATCATCGCCGGCAGCGTGATCCTGATCGAGGCGATGCGGGCCTTCGAGCTCGACCGGATCACCGTCTCCGAGCACGACATCCTCTACGGGACCGCCCTCGCAACCGCCGAAGAGGAGTGAGTACCGGCGTGTTTTCGGCTGGCTGCCCAGCCACGTAGCCCCCCTGTACATGATGGTTTTCAGTGACCGTACAGATGGGTAAACGTACCGGGCGAACCCCAAATACTTGGTAAACCGTCCCTACTAAATTATCGGTACCCCTAAAACGGTCGGCTAGACAATCCGGATAGCCCCGCGCATACTCGCTCGCACCGGGGAGAGAGATGAGGACCTAGTCCCCATCAGGACCCTCGGTCATAGGGTTCAGGCGATTGCCGCATCATGGCGCCTCCCGCCGTCTGAGCCCATCGAATACAGACTGGTCCCTGAAGACGTACCCCTGCCCGTCCTGAGGGACCGCTTTGAATCGGCCGCCAGCGATGGCGGCCGATTCATTTCTGGGCTCTTTCTGGGCTCCCTTGCTCCAATCTGGCCAGCCAGCCAGATTTCGCTTACTCAAGCCAAATTCGACTTACGCGGGTAGACCACCTCGGGGTCGGTGATGACGTTGACCAGGGTCGGCCGCCTCGACTCGAAGGCCCGCTCGAGGGCCGGCCGCAGATGCCCGGGCTCGTTGACCACGACGCCCTCACAGCCGAGCGCCTCGACAACTTTCTCGTACGGCGTCTCGGGCCGAAGCTCGGCCGCGACCGAGTATCCGTAGAGGAATTTCATCGGGTGATGCTCGAGCGCCCAGATGCCGTTGTTGCCCATCACACCGACCACGGGCAGGCCGTGACGCGCCAAAGTGTCGAACTCCATGCCCGCGAAGCCGAATGCTCCATCACCGAGCAAAAGGCAGATCTGGCGGTCCGGGTGGGCGAGCGCGGCGCCGATCGCCTGACCGGGCCCGGCGCCAAGACAACCGAACGGCCCCGGGTCCATCCAGCAGCCGGGCTCGAAGGTCTCGATGAAGCGGCCGGCGTAGGAGACGAAGTCGCCACCATCACCGATCACGATCGCGTTGCGGTCGAGCACTTCCCCCAGCTCCCTGTATATGCGGACCGGGTGCAGCGGCGCCCGCCCGTCCTCGAGCTCGACCTGCTCGGCGGCGCGCTTCTCCGTCTCGACCTTGCGCAGCTCCGCCAACCAAGGATCGGTGCGGCCGCGCTCGCCACCAACCGCCTCACGGATCGCGGCCAGCGTCGCGGCGACGTCACCCACCATGTCGACGTCCGGCTCGCGGTTCGAGGTCAGCGCGTTGGCTGCCGCGTCGAGCCTGACCAGCCTCGTCTCCTCGCCGAAGCTGCCGCCGAAGCCGAGCCGGAAGTCGAGTGGCACGCCGATCACCAGCGCCACGTCGGCGCCCTGCAAGCCGGCGCCGCGCGCCCGGCTGAAGGCGAGCTCGTGATCGGCGGCGAGGCAGCCCCGTCCCAAGCCGTTGAGGAAGACCGGGATCCCGAGCGCCTCGGCCAGCGCCTGCAACTCGCCCTCCCCCCGGCCCCAGTAGAGCCCGGAGCCGGCCATGATCACCGGCCGCTCGGCGCCGGCCAGCAGCGCCGCCGCCTCCTCGACGCCGGCCGCCGGCCGCAAGTCCGGAGCGACGGCCGCCGCGATCTCCGGCTCCGCCTCGGTGAAAACGACATCGAGCGGGTAGTCGACGAAGGTCGGGCCGAAGGGCGCGCTCAGCGCCAGGTCGAGCGCCGCCGCGGTCTGGGCCGCGATCGCGCCCGGCTCCTTGACCGTCTCGGCCGACTTGACCAGCGGCGCGACAAAGGGCAGGTGATCGATCTCCTGCAGCGAGCCAGAGCCCCAGCGCAGCTCCGGCGCCCGCCCGCCCAGCACGCAGATCGGCGAGCCGTTGGCCTGGGCGCCGGCGATCGCGCTGACCCCGTTGGTCACGCCCGGCCCGGCGGTCAGCGCCGCGACCCCGACCCGCCGCGTCGCCTTGGCGAACCCCTCCGCGGCGAAGGCGGCGGTCTGCTCGTGGCGGACGTCGACGATCTCGATCCCCTCGGCTTTGCAGCCGTCATAGATAGAGAACAGGTGTCCTCCAGAGAGCGTGAAGAGGTGGCTCACCCCACGCGACTTCAACGCCTTCGCAACGACCCGCCCCCCATGCTCCATGGGCGCACCCTATTTCAACCGATTAGCGAGCGTCACGATCTGATTCCCCGCGAGCGGCGCTGATTTGGCGATTGCCGCCGCCCGCGGACGCGAAGCGGAGCAGGCGGCGGAATGTGCCAGTGCCCGGGGCGGGACTCGAACCCGCAAGCCCCTTGCGGGGCAGCGCATTTTAAGTGCGCCGCTTTTGCCAGTTTCGCCACCCGGGCCCGACCGATGGTATCTGGACCCTCCCGAGTGTCTAAAGGCCCGGTAAAAGATTGTTAGGAGCGCAACTAAGCCGTTGCTACGGTGTCTTAACTCGCGAAGACAACGCCTTCCCTGGAAACACTCCCTAAGGAGAAAGCTTGGAGGCCTCGGCTCTAACCCACGCCAGTCAACGCGGACTTCTGGCCCGGCGCTCTCCGCTGCTCAAACTGCAGGGCGACGCGCGCCTGATCGCCATGGCGCGCAGCGGCAACACCGGTGCCTTCGAGACGATCGTCGACCGCTACCAGTCCCGCCTGCTCGGCTTCTGCCGCCAGATGCTGGGCTCGACCCAGGACGCTGAAGACGTCCTGCAGGAGGTCTTCGTCAACGCCTACCGGGCGATGCTCGCCGATGACCGCGAGATCAACCTGCGGCCGTGGCTGTACCGGATCGCCCGCAACCGCTGCCTCAACCACCTCCGCAAGCCAACCGCCGACGCGCAGGAATCGATGGACATGATCCCCGCCGTCGAGGCCTCCTCGACCGCGGAGAAGGTCAGCAACCGCGAGGAGTTCCGCCAGCTGCTCACCGATGTCAAGAAGCTGCCCGAGACGCAGCGCACGGCGCTGCTCCTGCGTGAGATGGACGCGATGTCCTACGAGGAAATCGCCGCCGCGATGGAGACCAGCGTGCCCTCGGTCAAGTCGCTCCTGGTGCGGGCGCGGATCTCGCTCGCCGAGGCGAGCCAGGCCCGGCAGCTGACCTGCGGCGAGGTGCGGCTGGAGCTGGCCGAGGCCTCGGAGGGCCTGCGCAAGGTCTCCGGCCCGGTCCGCCGCCACGTGCGCGACTGCGAGGAATGCGCCGACTTCCGCTCCCAGGTGCGCTCCAACGAGAAGGTGATGGCGGCGCTGTTCCCGGTTGGAGCACTCGTCGCCCTCAAGGGCTTCATCATTTCCAAGCTTGGTTTGGGGGGAGCGACCGGCAGCGCCACCGGCGGAGCTAGCGCCGCCGGTGCGAGCGCCGGAGCCACCGCCGCGGCGACCGCGACGGGCGCCAGCGCGGTGGGCAGCGTCGGAGCCGCGATCGGCAGCGGCGGCGCGGCCGGCGGCATCGGCGCCGTCGGCGCGATCGGCGGCAAGGCGGTCGCCGGCGTCGTCACCGCGGCCGTGATCACCGCCGGCGCGGTCGAGGTCAACCAGAAAATCGACGCGAACCCGACGCCGAAGACCAACCCACCGGCAAAGATCTCCACCCGCCCGGCTCCGCCGAGCCCGATCTCGATCGCCCACGGACAGCCCGCGCAGGCGCCGAAGCCGCAGGAGGCCACCCCGGCCCCGGTGCCCGTCGAGGAGCCGCCGGTGGTGGTCGAGGCTGAGGCAAGCGTGCCCGAGACCCTCGCGGCGACCGAAGAGGCGGCCGGGCAGTCGGCCACCGTCGATGTCGTCGAGGTGACCGAAGCACCGCACGTGACGGCGCCGAAAGTGGTCGCCGCCAAACCGCCGACCGGCACCGCGGGGGCACCCACGGGCGGCGAAACGGTCGTCGTCACCGTCGGTGGCACCGCCCCGCCGGCCGAAGCCACGCCGCCGCCGGCCGCGGAAGCGCCGGCGGCGGAAACGGCGCCCCCGGCCGAAACCCCGGCCGAACCGACCCCGCCGCCGGCTGAATCCGGCGGCGCCTCGGAACCGGTTATCCCGGCGCCCGAAGCTCCTTAGCCCGACGCGACAACCAGGGGCGGTGACGTCGTCACGGCGTCAGCGTCTCCCCCGGCTTCATCAGCACAACCCGCGAGGAGGTGTTCGCCTCGACCTCGGCCTTGAACGCCTCGGCGTCGGTGGCGATCGGCGGGAAGGTGTCGTAGTGCATCGGGATCACCGTCCCGGCGCCGATCAGGCCGGCGGCGTAGGCGGCGTCGCGGCGGTCCATCGTGTAGTGGCCGCCGATCGGCAGCAGGGCGACGTCGACCGGGTCGCGCTCGGCGATCAGCTTCATGTCGCCGAACAGGCAGGTGTCGCCGCTGTGGTAGACGGTGAGGTCGCCGATGCGGATGATCAGCCCGGTCGCGGTGCCGAGCGAGACGCCGTGCTCTGCGCTGTAGGGCGCCTCTTCGGAGCCGGGCGCGGTGCTGGTGTGCCAGGCCGGGACCAGCTTGATCGAGCCCCACTCGAAAGCGACCGTGCCGCCTAGGTTGGGGTCGCTGACGTTCCCCACCCCCTGGCCTTCGAGCCAGTTGGCGAGCTCGACGATCGCCACGCACTGGGCGCCGCTCGCCTTCGCCACCGCGACCGCGTCGGCGAGGTGGTCGGCGTGGCCGTGGCTGAGCGCGATGTGGGTCGGGGAGACCTCCTCCGCGGTCGCCACGGCGGCCGGGTTGTTGGGCCGCAGGAAGGGGTCGATCAGCAGCCTCGTCTCCCCCTCCGTCAGCTCGAAGCACGAGTGACCGTGGAACTTGATCTCCATCTTCAGCTCTCTCCTTCCGGGCCTTCGCCCTTGCTCATCTCCTCTTTCAGCGCCCAGCCAACGGCGACGCCGACCATCATCCCCATCCGCGCCTCCTCGGCGAGCAGGGTGCGCACAGCGGCGATCCGCTGCTCGGCGTCGGGGACGGTGGCGGCCTTCAGCGACTCGCTCTCGTGCGACTCGCCGAACCAGCCGCCCTCGGCCAGCGCCGCACCGAGGACGCGCTGCAGCTGCGGCGCCGCGCGGGCGACGATCGCCTCCGCCTCGGCGAAGCGGTCGGCGTCGGCCAGCCGCTCGATCGCGGCTTCGAGCCGCTGCTGGTCATCAAGCCCCATCGCCGGTTCAGCCTAGACGTCGCGGCGCAGTGCCGAGGCGGCGATCCCGGCGAGACCGCCGACAGCGCCGCCGACCAGGCCGGCGAAGGGGTCCGCGGTGGACTCGAAGATCGGCAGCGCCAGCAGCACCGCGGCGGCGACTATGACGCCGATCTGGTCGTAGTCCTCGTCGACCGCGCGGCGCGCTTCGGCGCGGCGGATCGCGAACCAGGCGGCGAGCGCGCCCAGCGCCATCCCGTTGCCGCCGGCGATCACCGTCAGCCGGTCGCCGGCGCTGGCGATGCCGCTGGCGGCCAGCATCCCCAGCGACCCGCTGGCGAGCAGCAGCAGCCCGGTTGCGAAGCTGCCCAGCCGGCGCTCGACACCGGGGGCGAAGATCGCCAGCCCGACCGCGACGACGAAGAGGTAGCCGACGTCGGCGTAGACGAAGGAGGCGGTGACGGTGCGCCACCACTCGCCGTCGACCGGGATGACGAGGGCGCCGAGCGAAACCAGCGAGAGGCCGCCGGCGACCCCGATCAGCAGCAGCACGGCGGAGCCGAGGACCACGGCCAGCGTCGCGTAGGGCCGCCCGGCAACGATCGCCGGCCGCGCCGGCAGCCGCAGGCGCAGCGGGGAGCGGCGCCGGGGCTTGGCCTCGAACCCGTCGCCGCGGCGCTCCAGCTTCGGCGCCCGCTTGCGCAGCCGTGCGCCGCAGTAGGGACACTCGGTCACGTACGGACTGACCTCGGAGCCGCAGTTCTTGCAGATGACGCTGAGCTCAGTCTCGCTCATGGTCATTCGAGGATAGCCCTCTCAGGGCCGTTGGATGGACGCCCGGTGGCATACTGCGGTTACACCCGTCTCCGAGGAGGAATCAAGCGTGGAGTTGAAGAGTCTGACCGAGCAGAAATCGCTTCTGGCCGAGCTGGCGCCTGGAAAACGGACCCGCCTGCACCGCCTGCTTTTCGAGTTCGGACCGGGCAACGGCACCCTGATGCTGCTGCCGATCGACCAGGGCATCGAGCACGGCCCGCGCGACTTCTTCCCCAACCCAGCCTCCAAGGACCCCGACTACCAGTTCCGGCTCGCCGCCGAGGCCGGTTACTCGGCCCTCGCCTGCCAGATCGGCATGGCGAGCAAGTACTACCCCGACTACGCCGGCCGGGTGCCGCTGATCCTCAAGGTCAACGGCAAGACCGACATCCCCTCCTCGGCGAAGGCCTTCTCCTCCTGCAACGCCAGCGTCGAGGACGCGGTGCGGCTCGGCGCCGACGCGATCGGCTACACGCTCTACGTCGGCTCGCCGCGCCAGGACGAGGACCTCGCCCAGCTGCGCGGCGTGCGCGAAGACTGCGACCGCTTCGGGATGCCGCTGGTCGTCTGGTCCTACCCGCGCGGCGAGGCGGTCGAAGGCAAGGGCGGCCCCAACTCCTTCTACGCGATCGATTACGCGGCGCGGCTGGCGATGGAGATGGGCGCCGACGTGGTCAAGCTCAACATGCCCAAGATCGACCCGGCCAAGGACAAGGACGCGCAGGCCCCCTACAACGAGATGGAAGTCGACCAGACCGAGGCGATCCGCCAGTGCGTCGAGTCGGCGGGCCGGGCGCTGGTCGTCCTCTCCGGCGGCTCCAAGGTCGATGACGAGACCGTGCTGACCAACACCCGCGACATCATGCAGGCGGGCGGCAGCGGCGTGATCTTCGGCCGTAACGTCTGGCAGCGCGAGTGGAGCGAGGCGCTGGAGATCGTCGGCCAGATCAAGGAGAGCCTGCTCTCCAACGTGCGCCGCACCCCCTGAGGCGCGAGTGGATAGGGAGCGCGGTCCTGCTGGCCGCGGTCGCGGTCCTGGTCCTGCGGCCCTGGGAGGGCGGTGAGGACTCCGGCCCGGCGGCGGCCGAGGCCCAGATCGTCCGCGTCGTCGACGGCGACACGGTCGAGGCGCGGATCGACGGGCAGGTCGAGGACGTGCGCCTGATCGGCATCGACACGCCGGAGTCGGTCAAGCCGGGCGCCCCGGTCGAGTGCTTCGGCCCGCGCGCGGCCCGCTTCACCGCTGAGCTGCTGGAGGGCCGGCGGGTGCGGCTGGTCTTCGGGGCCGAGCGGCGCGACCACTACGGGCGCCTGCTCGCCTACGCCTACCTGGGGCCGCGCTTCGCAAACGCGATCCTCGTGCGGCGCGGTCTCGCCCGTTCGCTGACGATCCCGCCCAACGACCGCTACGCGCCCCTCTTCGAGCGGCTCGAGCTGGCCGCGGGACGCGCCGGGCGCGGCCTCTGGGGCGCTTGCCCGCCCTGATCCAGAGCCGATTTCGCGCTCTTCGTGCGGTTCGCAACTTAGCTTTAGCTTTGCAAGCGCTCGTGCAGCTTGCTACGGTGCCGCGCACGGCCCCTCGGGGCCCTTTTCATGAGAATGCGTCAGAGCATCAACCAGTTCGAGGTCGCCTTCGAGCAGGAGACGACTTTGGAGCGCCACCGGCGAGAGCAGCTGCGCCGCCGCGCGGCGAACCGCTCGCGGGTCCGCCGCATGACCCGCAACGAGCAGAACGGGAAAGTGCGCTTCAGTGTCCTTGCCGTCTGCCTGACCGCAACCGTCGCGGTGGTGATCGTCTCGATGTTCGAGGCGCTCTCCTTCCTGATGGCCTAGGGACGAGACGCCCCCCAGGTTGAATAGACTCGCGCGCCGATGGCACGACGTTCGCTGAAACCACAGCTCAACCAGATCCGCGCCTGGGTGCGGCAGGGCCGCACCGACGCCTGGATCGCCCACCAGCTCGAGGTGTCCGCCTCGGAGCTGCGCGAGTTCCGCAAGCAGCACGACCTGACGCCCGACGGCGAGGAGGGTGGCGCCGGCGAGATCGACCTCCGCGACGAGATCGAGGCCGAGGTCGAGGCGGCGACCGCCGAAGAGGCGGAGCAGGAGGAGGACGAGGAGGCGGACGAGGACGAGGAGAAGCCCGCCCGCCGCGAGCGCAAAGGCGATGACGAGGAGAGCGATGGCGAGCGGCCCAAACGCCGTCGTCGTCGGGGCCGCCGCGGAGGCCGCGGCCGCCGCAAAGAGCTCGAGGCGACCTTCGACCACGGCGAGCGGGATGGCTACGGCCTCTGGCTCGACGCCGCGGTCAAGGACAACCCGGTCTACGCCGAGCACTGGGCCGGCAAGCGCGAGGTCACGGTCCGCATCGACGCCGACCAGATCGTCATCCGCCGCGCCGGCGAGAGCGCCGGCGGCAGCGAGTCCGGCTCGGACTCGGATTCAGACTCAGACTCAGACGAGTAGCTGGCGCCCGCCGGCGAAGTCGGTCGCGCCGCGCAGGTAGAGCCAGAAGGCGGCGTCGCCGATCGACTGCGGGTCTGCCGCCAGGCCGGGAGCGACGTCGAGCGCTACCTGCTGGCACCAGTCGGTCCCGCGCGCGTAGAGCTCGGCCAGCTCAGCCGCGGCGAAGGTCGGTCCGATCCGGCGTCGCAGCTCGTCCTGGACGGCGGCGACTACACGGTCCGCGAGGCGGCGCTCCCGGGCCTCGTCGATGCCCTGCAGCGCGCGCCAGCCCTCCTCCCACTGAAAGAGCGCGTTCTCGAGCGGGTAGCCCATCGCCCGACCCAGGGTAGCGCCGCCCGGCCTCTACTCCGATACAGACTCAGCGCTACCAGCTACCTCAGTGAGGCGCAGCGCATTTCCGGTGGCCTTCAACAAGATCCTCGCACAGCGCCACGCCATGCTTTCGGCATCGGCCCCTTGCCGGGGTAGTGCGTGACTCGCACCGGGACGATCGCGACCCGCTGCTCGACGATCTCTCTGGTCACGACGCTCGTGACCGTGCTTTTGAAGAGCGCGCGAACATGCGTGATGCCGTTGCCCGGCGTGCAGCGATAGAGCCGTGGATCGTGTCGCGAGTAGCTCGGTTCGTGGAGCTTCCACTGGGGATGGAAGTACACCCCGCCAACGCCACCCTCGCCGGCGACGAGAGGGTCGGTTCGGCAGGTGTTCTTTTCGCCGCCCGGGATCGGCACCCAGCAGCTCTCGCCCTGTTCCTCACGTTCTTCTTCGAGCTGTTCGAGCTCTGCCTTTCGGGCGGTCTCGCTTTTCTTGGGAGTGAGGAATGGGCCGGCGTCACTCCAACGGGAGTGCGAAGTCGGGCTCTGAACCTGGAATTGGATGAAAGGCGTGCGCCGAAAGACCCCCTCGCAACCCTCGGGCAGCGGCTTGTAGTCCGCTTCTGCCGTGAACGTCTGCGTCTTCCGATCGCCCGGGTGGTTGACCGAGGTCCCGTCATAAAGGATCTTCGGGGTAGCGGTTCCCGCTGCCACGCAGGTCCCTTTCAAGCTGGCGCCCGAGCTCGTTGCGACGTCGTCGACCGCACCGGCTGTGGCCGCAGGCAGCAGACTGAGGCAGCCCAGGGCCATGACCACGGCCAGCACTGGTCGACGGGAAGGGAAGCTGCGTCGAGTGCTCGTTTTCGAGATCCAGTGCATGGTCTTAGCCCTGCCGAGAAGAACTCTTCAGCACCAACGAGCGCCGCGTAACCCCACTTCCGGTGAGCGTGACCTTCAGGCCACGTTTCCCGCTGGCTTTGACCAGCGCCTTACCGCGCTTCGTCAGAGGAACTTTGATCGTCGCCTTTCCGCCCGGGGCGACGCTGAACGCTTTCTTCCCGACGAGGATCTTCGCCTGGTTTGCTCGAGCCAAGATGGCGCTGCTCGAGGCGCTGGTCGAAGCTGAGGTCAGCAGTTTGAGGATGCCCGAGCACGCAGCACCGGGCGGGCACTTCAAGGGCACCAGGGCGGTGTCGTCTTTTACGGGGACGGCTTTGGCACCGAGTCGCGCGGCGGCACCGCCGCTCGCCGGCGGGGTAGGGGCCGGTTTCGCCCCCGTCGACGACGGGCCGCCTGAGCCCGCGTCCGTGCCACCTTTGCCGCCACCATCACCTTCGCCGCCCCCGCCGGGATCGCCGCCGGATCCCGCATAGCCCTCGGTGCTGAGAGCCATGGCACGTTCCATGCCCTCGGTATCGACAAAGCTTCCCGCTGCAGCGCATGCGCCGGCGCCGCCGCAGGACATCGAGTAGATCCCGCCGGCTTCCTGGGACTGGGCGTTGGCCGGCAAGACGATCGGCGACGCCCCGGTACCCCAGGAGCCGCCTTCCATGAGCGCGGTCGTGCCATGGAAGAAGGCGAAGCCAGTCGCACCGCAGGACTGCGCTGAGACACAGTCGATCCCACCCCAGCCCAGGGCATACGGGAAGGACGGTTCGACGGGGACGTCTACCGCGACCTGAACGGCCTGCTGCCAGTTCCCGCTCACCTGGCTAGCCGTGAAAGCCTTCTCTTCTTCGGAGCTGTTCAAGTAGCTGCCGAGGGCGGTGCAGGTGCCGGCGGCCGTGCACGAGACAGCGTCGAGATCTGAGTGGCTGTTGACTGCGGCGACATCAGAGGTCAAGGCCAGTGGAATCGGGGCACCCCAGTCTCCTGCGGTCTGAGCCGCGACCGCAGGGCGCTGTTTGCCGCTTTCGGAGTAGGCGCCGGCGACCACGCAACTGCCCGCTGCCCCACACGAGAGGTCGTTCGGAACGAAGAGCAGCCCCGGTCCAGGAGCCGCCAGTTCCGAGGCGGTGCTCCACGCGCCCCCGGAAAGCGAGGCCACGATCGGTTTGGTGCCGTCGATGCTGCCGAGTGCCGAGCAGTTTCCGACTGAAGGGCAGTCAACTTCATTGAGTTGAGACGTTTCCGGCGATCCGGCTACCGCGATCGGCACAGCCGACCCCCAGATGCCCCCACTCTCAACCACCGCGAACGGGTGACTCGGAGCCGAGGGGAGATGACTCGGGTTTTCCTCGAACCCGCCGACGGCTACGCACTCGCCATCGACAGGGCAGCTGACGTCGGAGATCCAGGTCCAGGTGGCGTCAGTGGGCTCCGGGAGGATCTGGGCCGTCCCCCACGTTCCGTTGTGGGAGGAGACAATCAGGCCCTGTGATTCGGAGCCGATGTCGACGACGCCGGTGGCGGTGCAGTTGCCGGCCGAAGAGCAGGAGATGTGGCTGAGCAACGGGTATTCGTGGCCGCTGGGCACCAAGACTTTCTGCGCCTGCTGCCAAACCCCAGCCACCTGGTCGACGACCATCACCTGGCGTTCGTCCGGTTCGGAGTAGCCGCCGACGGCCGAGCAATAGCCCGGGGCCCCGCAAGAAACGGCTTCGAGCTTGGCAAACGGGAATTCAGGGTCGGCCCCGATCGGCGGGGCGATCTCCTGGGCCGCTGGGTTCCAGGTCGGAGCGGCTTCGGCAACCTCAGCGTGAAAGCCGATGATGATCGCGAGCAACGCGATCAGGGTTGCGCCCCCTACCCCACTCCTCCACGTCGTCCCAGAACTAGTCTCGAGCACCGGCCGAGCCGTTTTCACAAGCCTCCCCCTATTCCACCTGCCACAAAACAGCGTCGGAAAGTATCACCCCGTACCGAAAGGAGCAGCGACGGGCTCCACCGTGGCGATCGCTCCAGCCGCGGCCCTACTCGGGCTGCTGCGGGATCTCGCTGAGGGGACGATTGGCCGGGCCGCAGGAGCTTGGGTCCAAGGCGCCGTCGATGCGCCAGACCGTTACACGGTCGTTGCGGTTGATCGGGACTGCGGCGGGGTCGTTGCGCAGCCAGGCGGCCTCGGGGGAGGTGATCGGGTTGCCGGGCTCGATGAAGTTGAGGAAGGGGGCCGTGACCAGGTAGTCGAGGTCGGCCGCGTTGACCGCGGCGCGGAACTCGCGGCAGGTCGGGATCGGCTCGAAGGCGCCGTGGGGGCCCTTGACCCCCAGGTAGCGCACCTGGTTGGAGAGATCGGTGCCGTAGAAGCCGTACTGGAGGAAGCCGGCGGTGGTGCCGGCGAGGCCGATGCGGGCATCCTCGACTCCGCGCGCCCAGCGGTAGGCCGAGTCGAGCCCCATGCCGGGGACGCTGCGCGCCGGGTCGGCGTTGCGGAAACGGTCCTCGAGGTAGTCGCGCTGGACCGGGTAGCCGATGACGGCGACGACCAGGGCGAGGACGGCGAAGCCCCCGGCGACCACGCCGCGCGATGCCCCCCGTGACCGCACCCAGAGCAGCGCGGCCGGGACCAGGACGAAGAGCAGGGCCACGAGCCAGCCAGCGAGCCGGTCCGGGTCGCGCAGCACCGCGTCCGGCCGGTCGGTGACGACGAAAACCACCAGCAGCGCCACGAACAGGTACGTGCCGGTGGAGGAAGGTCCATATCGGCCTCTCTCCACCGGCACGTCCGATGCGGGGCGACTGGGGAGGGCCAGGGGGAGCAGGGCGATGCCGGCGAGGAGGGCGGGGATCGCGTAGCGGATGTTGATCCCGAAGCCCTCCGGGGCACCCTCGGCGCCGGCGGCACTGAGCGGCGTGAAGAGGTAGGCGAGCAGGCCGAAGAGGGAAACCCCTCCGATCCAGCGCAGGACCCGCTCACGGCCCCGCAGGACGGCCAGGAGGCCGCCCGCGACCGCGGCGAGGACGACCAGCGGCCAGAGGGCGCCGAAGGCCTGGTCGAGGCCGGGGCCGAAGTACTCGCGCCAGACGCCGGTGTCGGTCGCGTAGTGGACGATGTTGAAGTCGGGCCGACCGCTCTGCAACTGCTCGGGGTGCGGCAGCGAGATCGGCCCGAGGCTCTCCAACTGCGGCAGCGGGTTGCCGGTGAGGACCAGGTTGCGCAGGTACCAGTAGCCGCCGCCGGCCACGGCCGCCGCGAACCACCACCCGGTCGCCGCCCAGCGCCGCCCGGCCGGCACCAGGAAGACGACGGCGAGGGTCAGGGCCGCGGCCATCGCCAGCGCGGTCGACTTGGTGCCCACGGCCATGCCCGTCGCCAAACCCGCTGCCGCCAACGGCCAGCCCACGGGCAACGACCCTCCCTCCCGTCGCTGCGCCCACGCATTGATCAGGATCGCCATCGCCGCCAGCAGCAGGGCCGCCGCCATCACGTCGTTCTTGGCAGCGCCAGGCTCCCTGACGACGAGCGTGTGGCACTCGAGGATCACCCCGGCGGCGATCGCCGCCAGCGCCCCGCGCCCGTACGGCCGACCGATGCAATAGGCGGCCAGGAAGGCGATCGCAAGCCACCCGAAGTTGAGGAACAGACTGAGCGTGTCCCGCTCCGTCAACAGGATCCCAACCGCGTTCAACAGCTCGGAGTTCTGCGGATAGAGCCAGTTCGTGAAGACCGTCTCCGTGTAATGCAGCCCCGTCACCGAGTGGGCCCGCACCATCTCCACCGCGAACGGCTGGTGGTACCAGAGCGAATCGAAGTTGAAGATGCCCCGACTCAGCGCGTCAGCCGCCGTCAGCCCCCAGTGAGCAAACACCACAGCGACCACGCCCACTGCAACGAGGGACACCACCAGCCCCCCTCCCGCGGGTGGCGCGGGGGAGGGGGGTCGAGGACGTAAACCTCGCCCGCAGGCCCCCCTCCCCCGCGACAGGACCCGCGGGCCAAGCGCGATGGCAGCTGCGAGGAGAACCGATGCCGCCACGAGAGTTCCCGCGTAGAACAGCTGCAGCACGCCGAGGATCTCGCTGACCCAGATCAGCAGCGCGACGCCGAGGATGGCGTCGACCAGATGGGCCGGCGCCCCGTCCCACTCCGGCAGGAGCCGCTGGCGCAGGCGGACAGCCGAGAAGCCCAGCGAGAGGACGACGACCGTCAGCAGGACGACGCTGAGGATGTACTGGCCGGCGTCAACCACCGGGCGCTCCGAGGAAGGCGGCTAGCCGCCGAGTCCCTGGACGACGATCGGCGTCTCGCCTTCGGCGACCATGCCCTGGGCGCGCGCCTTGCGGTTGATCACGATCGGGTCGTCGGCGGTCTGGATGCGCTTGTGGAGCCGCTTGTTCTCGCGCAGCAGGTCGTGGAACTCGGCCTTGGCGGCGGTGGTCGCCGTGTAGGTCTTGAAGAAGTCGATCGCCGGGTTGAGGTACGAGTAGAGGACCGCGGCGAGCACCAGGGTCAACGCGATCCGCCCCACCCGGTCCCAGCGGATGCGGCTGCCGCCACGCCGCGGGCCCGGCCGGCGCGCGGCGGGGCGACGTTTCGGCCGGCTCGAGGACCTGGTCCGGCTCGAGGCGCGGGCTGCCATACTCGCTCCTACGCGGCCGAGGGCCGCATTCCTGCATTTAACCGGCGCGCTGGACGAATGCCTGCAAACCGGGGAACTGTGCGGCGTCGCCGAGCTCGTCCTCGATCCGCAGCAGGCGGTTGTACTTCGCCACCCGATCCGAGCGCGAGGGGGCACCGGTCTTGATCTGGCCGGCGCCGGTGGCAACGGCGAGATCGGCGATCGTCGTGTCCTCGGTCTCCCCCGAGCGATGCGAGATAACCGCCGTGTAGCCGGCCTCGCGGGCAATGCGGATCGCCTCCAGGGTCTCGGTCAGGGTGCCGATCTGGTTGACCTTGACCAGGATCGAGTTGCCGACGCCGAGCTCGATCCCGCGCCGCAGGCGCTCCGGGTTGGTGACGAAGAGGTCGTCGCCGACCAGCTGCACCCGCTCGCCCAGCTTCTCGGTCAGCAGCTTCCAGCCGTCCCAGTCCTCCTCGTCCATGCCGTCCTCGATCGAGACGATCGGGTAGCGCGAGCAGGCGTCCTCCCAGTAGGCGGCCATCTCCTCCGGCGAGAGCGAGCGGCCCTCGTGCTCGAGCACGTAGGCGCCGCCCTGGTAGACCTCGCTGGTCGCCGGGTCGAGGGCGATGAAGACGTCGGAGCCGGGCTCATAGCCGGCCGCCTCGACCCCGGCGAGGACCGCCTGCAGGGCGGCCTCGTTCGACTCGAGGTTGGGCGCGAAGCCGCCCTCGTCGCCGACCGCGGTCGCCAGGCCCTTGGCGGCGAGGCTCTTCTTCAGCGCGTGGAAGACCTCGGTGCCGACCCGCAGGCACTCCGAGAAGCTCGCCGCGCCCGCCGGCACCACCATGAACTCCTGGAAGTCGACCGAGTTGTCGGCGTGGGCGCCGCCGTTGAGCACGTTCATCATCGGCACCGGCAGCAGGGTCGGTTCGCCGCCGCCGTAGAGCTCCGCCAGGTAGCGGTAGAGCGGCTGGCCGGAGTCGGCCGCGGCCGCCTTCGCCGCCGCCAGCGAGACGCCGAGGATCGCGTTGGCCCCGAGCCGGCCCTTGTTCGGGGTCCCGTCGAGCTCGATCATCGTCGCGTCGAGGGCGCCCTGCTCGGCGGCCCGCGCCCCGGTCAGCGCCTTGGCGATCTCGCCGTTGACGTTCTCGACCGCGCCCGAGACGCCCTTGCCGACCCAGGCCTCGCCGCCGTCGCGCAGCTCGACCGCCTCGAACTCGCCGGTCGAGGCGCCAGAGGGAACCGCGGCGCGACCGCGGGCCCCGGAGTCGAGCACGACCTCGACCTCGACGGTCGGGTTGCCGCGCGAGTCGAGGATCTGACGGGCGTGGATTGAGGCGATCGCGCTCATGGGTGGGCGCGGCAGTCTAGTTGGGCCGCAGGACTATTCGGTGGGCGGTGCTTCGGTGGGCGGCGGCACCGCGCCACCCGGGGGCAGACCGGTTGCTCCGCCGGGAGCTTCTTCGCCATCGCCGAGTGGCCGCGGGCGCTGGGCCAGCGGTTTGCCCCGCGGTTCGAGCGGGGTGACCGAGCCCGGCAGTGCCGGGATCAGCTGGAAGACGGGGGCCGGGCAGGATTCCGGGCGACCGCCTTCGGGATCGGCTTCGTAGCAGGCCGGCGGCGCGGCGGCCGGATGACCGCTGCCCTTGAAGTTGGCGCAGCGTTCGACCAGGTAGTCCTCGGCGCAGAACGTGCGAGCCGCCCACTCGAGGTTGTAGGCGGTGACGAAGGAGTTGAAGAAGTCCTGTTCGGCACGCTGTGCCAGCGCGCTCTGGATCTGCGAAGAGACGTCTTTCAGCTCCTGCACGGTCTCGTCGTTGGACTTGGTCACTTCGAAGACGGTGAAGCCGCGCGGAGCGTCCACCGGGCCTTCGATCTGGCCTTCGGGAGCGTCGAAGACGTCCGCTTCGAGCGGTTCTTCGAGCGAGCCTTCGGCGACGCCTTTCTGCTCTCCCCCGTTCGCTTTGGTGGCAGCGTCTTCGGAGAGCTCTTTGGCGACTTTTTTCCAGTTGGCGGCGGTGTTGTCTTTTTCCAGGGCCGCTTTCGCCTGCTCGGCTTTGGCTTTGTCTTTGTTGACGATCAGGCGCAGGTCGACGCTCGGCTGCTGGGTGAACTGGGTCGACTTTGCGGCCTCGTAGTAGCTTTCGACTTCCTTCTCACTCGGCTCAGGCACTTCTTCGCTGAGCTGGCTCTGGATGTCGGCGCTGAGCTTCTGCAGCAGGACCCGCTCGTCGACGTCCTCCTGCGTGTATTTGGCTTGTTTGAGGAATTTCTTGAATTCCGCTTCGGACTGGAAGCTTTCGTCCTTGAGTTTTTTCAGTTCGGCGTCGAGCTCGGCGTCGGTCGCGGTGATGCCCATTTCCTCGGCCAGGCCCTGCAGCCAGATCGATTCGAGCACGGCGTTGAGCGCCGTTTCCTTCAGTTCGTCGTACTGGGGATCGCCCGGTTTCGGCACCTCTTTCAGCTGCGCCTGGGCAGCCGACTGTTCGAGCGCGTGCTCGAACTCGGCGACCGTGATGTCGCCGGTGTCGCCGGGCGCATCCTCGATGACCGCGACGTTGCCCGAGGACACGCTGGGGCTGCCGATCCCCTCGGAGATCGCGACGATCGCGAAGAGCAGCACGAAGAAAACGCCGAAGACCAGCAGGCCGAGCCGACGCCCAGCTTTCGGGTCGGAGGCTTTGCCTCCGCCACTCGTCGCCTTTCTCCCACCCTGCGGGCTCACGAGGCCGGCAGCATATCTTCTCCGGCTAAATTGGAGCTCAAGGCCTCGCGCAGGCCGGCCGTCATCGCCAGCACGGCGGCGAGACGGGCCTCGGGCTCGTCCGGGACCCGCACCGAGGCGGTTTTCTCACGCCACTCGTACAACGCCCCCTCGACCTCCTCGCCCAGCACCCCCGCGGCCTCGGAGTCGAGCTCGACCCCGACCACGCTGAGCCGGCCGCCGCGCAGCTCGACGCTCCGCGCGCCCGCCAGCCGCAGCTCGATCCGCGCCCGCTGCAGCGAGAGCAGGTTCTCGGCCTCGGGCGGCAGCGGGCCGAAGCGGTCGCTGAGCTCGTCGCGGATCGCCCGCAGCTCGCCCGGCGCCCGCGCCGCCACCACCCGCCGGTGGACGTCGATCTTGGCCGCCTCGAAGGGGATGAAGGAGGCCGGCAGGTAGGCGTCGACGGGGACGTCGAAGCGCAGCGGCTCGGGCGCCTCCTCCTCCCCCTCCCGCGCCGCCGCCTCGGCGACCGCCTCGTCGATCATCTGGCAGTAGAGCTCGAAGCCGACCGCGGCGACGTGGCCGGACTGCTCGTCGCCGAGCAGGTCGCCGGCGCCGCGGATGTCGAGGTCGCGCATCGCGATCTTGAAGCCGGAGCCGAGCTCGGTGTGGTCGGCGAGGGTCGAGAGGCGGGCCGCCGCGTCCTCGGTCAGTGCCTCGGCCGAGGGGTAGAGCAGGTAGGCGAAGGCGCGCTCGCGGGAGCGGCCGACCCGGCCGCGGATCTGGTAGGCCTGCGAGAGCCCGAGCCGGTCGGCGCGCTCGACGATCAGGGTGTTGGCGGTCGGGATGTCGAGCCCCGACTCGATGATCGTCGTCGTCACCAGGCAGTCGGCCTCGCCGCGCAGGAAACGCATCATCGTCGCCTCCAGCTCGGTCTCCTCCATCTGCCCGTGCGCTTCGACGACCCGCGCGCCCGGGACCAGCGAGCGCAGTCGCTCGGCCACCTCGGGCAGCGAGTCGATGTGGTTGTGGAGGAAGAAGGCCTGGCCCTGGCGCTCCAGCTCGCGCTCGATCGCCTTGCGCACCAGGTCCTCGTCGTAGGGACCGACGTAGGTGCGGACCGGGCGCCGCCCCTCCGGCGGCGTCTCGATCGTCGAGATGTCGCGCAGCCCGGCGAGGCTCATCTGCAGCGTGCGGGGGATCGGCGTCGCCGAGAGGGCGAGCACGTCGACTTTCAGCTTCAGCTGGCGCAGCAGCTCCTTCTGCTTGACCCCGAAGCGCTGCTCCTCGTCGACGATCAGGAGGCCGAGGTCCTTGGCGCGGACGTCCCGCGAGAGCAGCCGGTGGGTGCCGATCAGGATGTCGACCTGACCCGCCTCGAAGCGTTTCAGCACCTCTTTCACTTCCGCCGGCTTGCGCAGGCGCGAGACCCAGTCGAGGGTGAAGGGCAGGTCGGCGAGCCGCTCGCTGAAGGTGCCGAAGTGCTGCTGGGCGAGGATCGTGGTCGGCGCCAGAACCATCGCCTGCTTGCCGTCGGAGGCGCACTTGACCGCGGCGCGCAGCGCCACCTCGGTCTTGCCGAAGCCGACGTCGCCGCAGACCAGGCGGTCCATCGGCTGCTCCGATTCCATGTCGCCCTTGACCGACTCGATCGCTTCCATCTGGTCGGCGGTCTCGCGGTAGGGAAAGGCCGCCTCCATCGTGATCTGCCACTCGCCGTCGGGCGGGAAGGTGTGGCCCTTGCGGGTCCGCCGCTCGGCGTAGAGGTTGAGCAGCTCGCCGGCGAGGGCGCCGGCCGCTTTGCGCGCCCGCGCCTTCATGTTCTGCCAGCGCTTGCCGCCCAGCGCCGAGAGCGCCGGTTCAGCGCCGGCGCCGACGTAGCGGCTCAGTTTCGCGAGCTGGTCGGTGGGGACGTAGACGCGGTCCTCGCCCTTGTATTCGAGGTAGAGGTAGTCGCGGCTGATGCCGCCGACCTCGCGGGTCTCGAAGCCGGCGAAGCGGGCGACGCCGTGGTCCTCGTGGACAACGTAGTCGCCGACCCGCAGGTCGCTGAAGGCGAGTCGGCCGCGGCCGGCGCCGGGAACGCGCTCGGCGCCGCGTTTGCGACGGTGGACGAGGCGCCGGAAGGGGTAGACGGCGAGTTTCAGCTCGGGGCTGACGAAGCCCTCGCGCAGGCGCGCCTCGGCGAAGGAGAGGCCGGCCTTGGGCGAGAGGCGGCCGCCGTCGAGCAGCGCCGCGTCGACCCGGTCGAGGCCGTAGCGGGTGCGCTCGGCCTCGCCGCGGTTGTCGAAGGCGACGACGGTGCGGTAGCCGGAGCGGACCAGTTTCTCCAGCTCGCCCTCGGCCTCGCTGACGCTGCGCGCCGGCGACTCGGCGCGGGCGGCGCGGAAGGCGCCGTCGTCCTCCTCGGCGGCGAGCCCGAGGGCGAGGCAGGCGCGCTCGCGCAGCGGCGCCGCGACGTCGACGTAGAGGTGGCGGGCGTCGTCGGCGTGCATCGCCGCGGTCGCGTCCTCCCAGTGGTCGCGCAGCGCCGGCTCGATCTCCTCGGCGGCGGCGAGGACCACGGCCACCTCGCCGGGGACCAGGTCGAGCGGCGCGCCGAAGTGGTCGAGCGGCAGCACCTCGGCCGGGCTCGGCGGCTCCTCGCCTTTCTCCTCGGCCTCCATCGCCGCCAGCTGAGCCTCCTCGCGGTGCTCGGCGTCGAGCTCGGCGGCCGGTGCCAGCTCGACCCGCTCGGCCTCGCCGAGAGAGCGCTGGGTGAAGGTGCTGAACCAGCGCATCGACTCGATCTCGTCGCCGAAGAGCTCAACCCGCACGGCGCGCTCCTCGGTCGCCGGGAAGACGTCGAGGATGCCGCCGCGGACGGCGAACTGGCCGCGCTCCTCGACCTGCTCGACGCGCTCGTAGCCGGCGTCGACGAGATCGCGGGCGACGGCGTCGAGCTCGATCTCCTCGTCGCGCTCGAGGGCGAAGCCGGCGGGGCGCAGCGAGGCGTCGGGAACGGCCTCGGCCAGGGCCGCGGCGCTGGCGACGACGACCGCGTCCTCGTCGCGGCGCAGGGCCTCGAGCGCGTCGATGCGCAACCCGACCAGGTGCGGCGGCGGGCTGATGTGGGAGGCGTAGCCGGTGCCGCGCGAGGGATAGAGCCGCACCCGGCGCGGCGCCAGGAAGGCACGCAGGTCGGCGGCGAGGTCGCGGGCCGAGCGGTCGTCGGCGCTGACTAGCAGCGCCGGCCGCCCGGCGAGGCCGCGGTCGTCCTCGAGCAGCGTCGCCAGCAACAGCGGCCGCAGCGTCGCCGAGGCGCCGATCGCGACCGGCTCGCCGCCGCCGGCCTCGCGCACGCGACCGGCGAGCGCGTGCAGGCGCTCGTCTTCGGCGGCTAGCTCAAGTAGGGGGCGTAGTGACATCGCAGGCGAAACGCCCGGATCGGCCGATCCGGGTCGCGACGGACGATTCTAGGAGGCTAGCTACGGGCTTGGCGGACCAGGGCGCTGCCGAGCCTCGCCCAGAGCGGGTAGAGGGCGAAGAGCGAGAGCGCCGCCGCGTGGCGGCGCGGCGAGATCCGCCGCTCGTCGACCCGGGCGAGGCCCGAGGTGAGCATGAACTCGCGGCCCGAGCGGGCGCCGAAGGGGCGCCAGATCAAGCCCAGCCCCGGCGCGTTCGCGTAGAGCGCCAGGGAGACGGCGACGAAGAGCCCGACCAGGCCCCCGCGCAGCCGTCGCGCTTTCACCTCGTCGCCCTCGCTGGCGAGCTCGGCCGCCGCCCCGGAGGCGACCAGCAGCGGTGGATCGATCAGGAAGCTCATCTGGAAAACCCTAGTATCCCGAGCGATGTCAGCGCTGGGGAACCTCGCCGCGGCTCTGCTCCCGCCCGAGGCGGGCGGCCCGGACCCGGAGCGCGTCGCCAGCGTCGCCCGGCGGCTGATCTCGCAGATGCCGGCCACCTCGCAGGTCGGGCTTGGCGCCGCCCTGGTCGGGCTCGAGAGCCTCTCGCTGCTCAGCCACGGCCGCACCCTGGGCCGGCTGGCGCCCGAGAAGCGCGAAGCTGTCCTCGGGCGGATCGCGGCCAGCGGCGGGGCCGGCGTCCTCGACGCGATCAAGTCGGTCGTCCTGCTCGCCCACGGCGCCGACGACTTCGCCGCCGAGATCGAGGCGATCGGCAAACTGCACGAGCCCTCGCGCCCCGACCCCGTGCTCGACGTCGTCGCCGCCGCCGAGTGGCCGCGGAGGACCAGCTGCGACGTGGTCGTGATCGGCTCCGGCGCCGGTGGCGCCTTCGCCGCCCGCGCCCTCGCCCGGGCGGGCTTCGACACGGTGATCGTCGAGGAAGGCGAGCGCTGGACCGTCGACCGCATCCGCTCCACCCACCCGCTCGACCGCTTCGCCCGCATCTACCGCGACGGCGGCACCACCACCGCCCTCGGCCGGCCGCCGATCCCGCTGCCGCTGGGCCGCGCGGTGGGCGGCACCACGGTGATCAACTCGGGCACCTGTTACCGGCCCCCCGCCCCGGTCGCCGAGTCCTGGCACGAGCAGCACGGCCTCGCCCTCGCCAACCCGGAGCTGCTCGGCCCCCGCGTCGCCGACGTCGAAGCGACGCTGGCCGTCGCCTCGGCGCCGCTCGAGGTTCTCGGCAAGAACGGCAAGCTGGCGCTGGCCGGGGCCGAGGCGCTGGGCTGGAAAGCGGCGCCGCTGCGGCGCAACGCGCCCGGCTGCCGCGGCGCCTGCCAGTGCGCGATCGGCTGCCCCAACAACGCCAAGGGCGGCGTCCACCTGAACGCCCTGCCGCAGGCCGGCGAGGCGGGGGCGCGGATCGTCTCGGGGCTGAGCGTCAAGCGGGTCCTGCACGAGAACGGACGGGCGACCGGGGTCGAGGCGCGGCGCGGCGACGGCAGCGAGGTGACGATCTCGGCGCCCCTGGTCGTCGTCGCCGCCGGCGCGATCGGCACGCCGCCGCTGCTGCGCCGCTCCGGGCTCGGCTCCCACCCGCGGCTCGGCCGCAACCTCTCGGTCCACCCGGCGACCGGGATCACGGCCAGCTTCGAGGAGGAGGTGATCCCCTGGAGCGGCGTCATGCAGAGCGCCGGGATCGAAGCGCTGCACGAGCGCGAGGGGATCCTGATCGAGGCGACCTCGACGCCGCCCGGCATGGGCGCGGTCTCCGCCCCCGGCTACGGCGCCCACCTGCAGCGCCGCCTGGCGCAGGCGGCGAACACGGCGACGATCGGGGCGATGATCGGCGACGCGCCCTCGGGCCGGGTGCTCGGCGCCCGCAACCCCCTGGTCCTCTACTCGCTGACCGGCGAGGACGGCCGCCGCCTGGTCACCGCGGTGGCGGCGATGGCGAAGGTGATGCTTGCCGCCGGCGCCCGCGAGGTCGAGATGGGCGGCGGCTCGGCGCCGATTCGCCGCGAGGAGGAGATCGAGGCGGCGATCGAGACCGTCGACGTGCGCCGCCTGCGGCTCGCCGCCTTCCATCCCAGCGGCACCGCCGCCGCCGGCTCAGACCAGTCCCGCCATCCCGTCGACCCCGAAGGGCGCCTGCGGGGCGTCGAGGGCGTCTGGGTCGCGGACGGCTCGGTCCTGCCCAGCTGCCCCGGGGTCAACCCGCAGATCTCGATCATGGCCGTGGCCATGGGCGTCGGCGAGGCCGCCGCTCAGTCGCCGTAGGGCATGCCCGGCCCGGAGCGCTGCCACTCCACTTGGCCCACACCCTCGGCGGCGCTGCGGCCGACGACGTCGTCCCACTCGTGCAGCATCCGCTTCAGGCGGCTGACCGCCTCGGGCGGGTATGCGGCGATCGTGGTCGCCATCTCGACGGCCGCCTCCTCGGTGCCGGCCGCCGGCGCCACCCGGTTGACCAGGTTGAGGCGCAGCGCCTCGTCGGCGCCGACCGTGCGCGAGGTGAGCAGCATGTACTTGGCGGCGGCGAGGCCGCAGAGGGTGACCAGCCGCGCCGGGCCGACCGGGACGCCGAGGGCGGCGCCGGGGAAGCGCATGCGCAGGTTGGAGCCGCCGACACGCAGATCGCAGGCGACCGCGACCTCGGCCCCACCGCCGACCACGTCGCCGTGGCAGGCGGCGACCGTCGGCTTGGGGAAGGCGACCAGGCCGTCGTAGAGGTCGGCGAAGAGCTGCATGCGGCGCACCTTGCCCTCGTCGTCGAGCTGCTCCTTGACGTCGGCGCCGGCCGAGAGCCCCATCTGGTCGGAGGAGCTGAGGACGAGGACGCGGACCACCTCGTCGGCGCGAGCGACCGCGAGGTGCTCGAGCAGCTCGACCAGCATCTGCGTGTCGATCGCGTTGCGCGCCTGGGGCCGCTCGAGGCGCAGCAGCGCCACGCCCGCCTCGTCGACCCGGTAGCTGGTCCTCGCCTCACTCATCGGCCGCAGAGCCTAGTTTCTCGACCAGCCGCTCGGCCTCGTCGGCGGCGCGGCCGACCAGCGCCTCGACCTCCTCGCGCGGCTCGCGGAAGCGTCCCAGGACGTAGGCGGAGACGATCTCGGGGTCGGTCGAGTCGGGCCTCCCCACCCCCGCCCTGACCCGCCAGAACTCGGCGCTGCCCAGCCCCCGTTTGAGGCTCTTCATCCCGTTGTGACCGGCGAGGCCGCCCCCGAGCCGGCTCTGCACCTCCCCGAACGGCAGGTCGATCTCGTCGTAGAGGACGACGAGGCGGTCGAGCGGCACCTTGAGCGAGCCGCGCGCCGGCCCGACCGAGTCACCGGAGGCATTCATGTAGGTCTGGGGAAGCAAGATCGCGACCCTCGGCCCGCCGACCCCGGCGCGCCCCTCGGCGATCAGGCCGCCGAACTTCTTCTTCGCCCGCGGCAGGTCCCAGCGGCGCGAGAGCTCGGCGCCGATCTCGAAGCCGAGGTTGTGGCGGCTGCCGGCGTGCTCGGCCCCGGGGTTGCCCAGGCCGACGATCAGGATCCGATCGCCCGGCTCGGCCCCGCGGCGGAAGATCGACAGGGACTACTCCCCGGAGTCGCCGGAGTCGCCGCCCTCGTCGCCGCCGCCCTCGTCGGCAGCGGGCGCCTCGCCCTCCTCGCCGACGAGCTCGGTCTCCTCCTCGACGGTGGTCTCGGGCTCTTCCTCGACGCGCGGGGGCGAAAGGGTGACGAGGGTGACCTCGTCAGGGTCGTCGGCGACGAACTTGACGCCCTCGGGCGCGGCGATCGCCGACAGCACCAGGGTGTCGTTGATCTCCATCGCCGAGACGTCGGCGATCAGCTGCTCGGGAATCTCGGCGGGCAGCGCTTCGACGGTGATCTCGCGGGTGACGTGCTCCAGCACGCCGCCGCCCTTGACGCCGGGCGCCGTGTCGGCTCCCTCGAGCTCGATCGCGACCTCGGCCTGGATCGCCTCGTCGAGCTTGACCTCCTGCAGGTCGATGTGGGTCAGGTTGCCGCGCACCGGGTGGTGCTGCTGCTCCTTGACCACGACCGGCACCGCCTTCTCGCCCTCGACCTCGAGGTCGAAGAGCGCGGCGCCGGCCGCGAGGACGTTGCGGATCTCGCGCTCGCCGGCCTGGAAGGCGCGCGCCTCGGAGCCGCCGCTGTAGACGACGCCGGGCACCAGGCCCTCGCCGCGCAGTCGGCGCGAGCTGCGCGAGCCGAAGTCGGCGCGGGGAGCGGCGGTCAACTTTTCGCGTGAACGGGCCATCGGGACGGGAGAGGATAGAGAAAGAGGGAAAACGGAGCCTGTGACAAGCTTCCGCCCCATGGCTGACGACTCCAAGATCCCCAAGGGCAGGCTGCGCCGCTCGGCCAAGCTCGGCTCGATCGTAGGCATGCAGGGTGCCCGTTACGCGGGCACGAAAGCGACCAACGTCGGTCGCTCCGAGGAGGCGAGCAAAGAGAAGCTCGAGCAGCGCCACCTGGAAACGGCGATGAAGATGGTCGGCGCGCTGGGCCAGATGAAAGGCGCGGCGATGAAGCTCGGGCAGTTCGCCTCCTTCATCGACACCGAATTCCTCCCCGACGAGTACCGCGAGATCTACCAGGAGCAGCTCGCCAAACTGCGCACCTCGGCACCGCCGATGCCCTGGGAGAAGGTCGAGAAGGTACTGCTCGAAGAGTACGAGGGCGAACCCGTCTCCGAGCTCTTCGCCGAGTTCGAGACCGAGGCCTTCGCCGCCGCCTCGATCGGCCAGGTGCACCGCGCCGAGATGCTCGACGGCCGCAAGGTCGCGGTCAAGATCCAGTACCCGGGGATCGCCGAGGCGCTCGACGCCGACCTGCGCAACGCCGGCACGATCGTCCGCCTCGCCCGCGCCCTGGCCCCGGGCCTGGACGCGAAGGCGATCGCCGAGGAGATCCGCGAGCGGGTCATGGAGGAGCTCGACTACGAGTACGAGGCGCAGAACCAGCGCTCCTTCGCCCGCGCCTACCGCGACCATCCCTTCGTCTTCGTGCCGGAAGTGATCACCCGCCTCTCGCGGCGCCGCGTGCTCGTCACCGAGTTCGTCGAGGGAGTCGACTTCGAGGCGGTCAAAGAACTGCCGCACGAGGAGCGCAGCCGCTTCGGCGAGATCGTCTTCCGCGGCAACTACGGCTCGCTGTACCACCTGCAGCACTTCAACGCCGACCCTCACCCGGGCAACTACATCCTGATGCCCGACGGCCGCGTCGCCTTCCTCGACTTCGGCATGACCAAGAAGCTCGACCGCGAGCAGATCGAACTCGAGCAGCGCGCCTTCGACGCCGCCTCGCGCAACGATCCCGAAGCCTTCCGCCAGGCCCTGCACGACCTCGGTTTCATCAAGAAGCCGTCGAAGATGGACGCCGAGCGACTGATGGAACACATGCGCGCGGTCGGCGGCTGGTACATCGAGGACCGCGAGATCGAGATCACGCCCCGGCGGGTGATGAAGATCATCGAGTCGACCAACGACCCGCGCTCGGAGTACTACGACCTGATGCGGCGCGAGTCGCTGCCGGCCGAGGAGCTGATGGGCCGGCGGATGGAAATCGGCGTCGTCGCCGTGCTCGGCCAGCTGCGGGCGAAACGCAACTGGCACCGGATCATGCGCGAGTGGGTCTATGCAGACGAGCCTGCAACCGAGCTCGGCCGGCAGGAGTGGGAGTACTTCGAGGGAAGAGGCGTGGAGAGAACCCCAGGGTTGGCGAGCGCTACCTGACTGGAGGACGCACATGGGCCGCATGCGACGTGGCTGGGCACTGACGAAGAAAAGCTGGGGGCTGCTGCGGGATAACCGCGAGCTGGTCCGCTTTCCGCTCTACGGCGCCGCGGCGACGGTCGTCACGGCGGCGATCGTTATCGGGCCCGGCGTCTACCTGATCGACGACGGCCGGGTCGCCTTCGGCGGCCCGCTGGCGGTGATCGGCTTCTACCTGCTGGCCCTGATCGGCACCTTCTTCAGCGTCGGCCTCGCCGCCACCGCCGACCTGATCTTCCGCGGCGAGCGCGCCACGGTCGGCGACGGGATCGCGGTGGCGCGCAGCCGCTTCTCGCAGATCGCCGGCTGGGCGGCGGTCTCGACCGTGGTAGGACTGCTCCTCAGCGCGCTCGAGAACCAGGGCTTCCTCGGCCAGATCGCCAGCCGCCTGCTGGCCGTCGGCTGGTCGCTGCTCACCTTCCTCGCGGCGCCGGTCATCGCGCTCGAGGGCACCGGCCCGTTCGAGACGCTGAAGCGCTCCTCGGGCCTCTTCAAATCGCGCTGGGGCCAGCAGATAACCGGCAACATCGCGATCGGCGGCGCCGTCTTCCTCTTCGGCATCCTGCCCAGCATGCTGGTGATCGCGGCCGGCTTCCTGCTCTGGGCGACGAGTGGCTTCGTCGGCGCTCTGCTGGTCGTCATCGGCGTGATCGGCTTCGCGATCTCGGTCCTGATCAGCAGCGCCCTGAGCGGCATCTTCGGGGTCGCCCTCTACCGCTACGCGCTCGACGGCGAGACGGTCGGCGGCTTCACCCCGGCGGAGCTGGAGTCGGCGGTCAAGTCCCGAGGCGGGCGCAACGCGCCGCCGACGGCGACGCCGGGCACCGTCTGAGCGCGTGCCTGAGCTCGAGGTCCGCAGCCTCAGCAAGCGCTACGGCAAGACCGTAGCCGTCGACGACCTCTCGTTCTCGGTCGAGGCCGGCAGCGTGACCGGCTTCCTCGGCCCCAACGGGGCCGGCAAGACGACGACGATGCGGGCCCTGCTCGGCCTGGTCCGGCCGAGCTCCGGCGAGGCCCTGGTCGAGGGCCGGCCGCCTGCCGAGATGAGCGAGCCGCTGCGCACGATCGGCGCCGCCCTCGAGGCGACCGCCTTCCACCCCAGCCGCAGCGGCCGCAACCACCTGCGCGTGCTCGCGGCCGCCGCCGGCCTGCCCCGCTCGCGGGTCGAGGAGGTGCTGGAGATGGTCGAGCTGGCCGGCGCCGCCGACCGCCGCGTCAAGGGCTACTCGCTGGGGATGCGGCAGCGGCTGGCGCTGGCCGCGGCGCTGCTCGGCGAGCCCCGCATCCTGATCCTCGACGAGCCCGCCAACGGCCTCGACCCGCAGGGGATGCGCTGGCTGCGCGACCTGCTCCGCGAGCAGGCGGCTGGCGGGCGCACGGTGCTGGTCTCCAGCCACCTGCTTGCCGAGATCGCCCAGACCGCCGAGGAGCTGATCGTGATCCGCGACGGCAAGCTCGTCGTCAAGGCCTCGTTGGAGGAGTTCACCAGCGCCGAGGTGCGCGAGACGCGGGTGCGCGCCGCCGACCCCGGCGCCCTCGCCGAGGGCCTGACCGCGCGCGGTGCGACGGTCGCCCGCGACGGCACCGCGGCGCTCGTGGTCCGCGGCCGCTCGGCCGAGGAGATCGGCGAGCTGGCCTTGGAGCTGGGGATCGCCCTGCACGAGCTCTCGCCGCAGCGCTCGAGCCTCGAGGAGCGCTTCCTCGAGCTGACCGGCGAGGCGGCCCAGTGAACCTGCTGCGCTCGGAGGCGCTGAAGCTGCGCACGGTGCGCACCACCTGGGTGATGCTCGGCATCGGCCTCCTCGTCGAGGCGCTCTTCGCCGGGCTCTACGTCGGCCTCGTCAACCTCGAAGAGATCGGCGAGATCGGCGAAGTCATGACCGGGACCGGCCTGCTGATGCTGATGCTGCTCGTCCTCGGCGTGCTCGCGATCACCACCGAGTTCCGCCACGGCACCGCCAGCACGACCTTCCTCGCCGAGCCGCGCCGTTACCCGGTGATGGTCGCGAAGCTGGGCTCCGTGATCCTCGTCGGCATCGTCGCCGGACTCGCCTACGTCGCCGTCAACGGCGGCCTGGCGCTGCCCCTGTTCGAGTCGCGTGAAGGCTCGCTGCCGGGCGGCGGCGAGATCGCCTCGGTCTACGCCGGCGTCGTCGTCTCCTTCTCGCTGCTCGCCGCCTTCGGCCTCGGCGTCGGCGCGATCGTCCGCAACCAGGTCGGCGCGATCATCGCCGCCTTCGCCTTCTTCTTCGTCCTCTCGACCCTGCCGGAACTGCTGCCCGGCAACATCGGCGACTACTTCCCGGCGCAGGCGATCGGCTCCCTGCACGGCCTGGAAGAAGGCGGGCTGAGTCAGGTCGGGGGCGGGCTCGCGCTCGCCGCCTGGTCGCTGGGGCTGTGGCTGGTCGGCACGGTGCTGACCGTGCTCCGCGACCTGGGCGAGTAGCGAGCAAACGGCAGAAACTTCGTCCGATCGGCGTTACCGTGGCGTGGTGCCCCATCGCCACCTCACCGCTCTGCTCGCCGCTTGTGCCCTGCTCTGCTGCCTGCCGACCGGGGCCGGGGCGGCGACGACCGCCAGCTTCGACGACCCGGTCGGCGACTCGCTCGAATTCGCCGCCGACCTCGGCGCGACCACGGTCACCGTCGGCGACGACGACGCGATCTCGGTCGACACCCTGGTGACGCCGCGGCCGCCGGCCGGCTGGGGCGGCTGCTCGCACTACGTGGTCGGCGTCTGCATGCCCTCCGACATGACCGTTACCTGGTACCTCGACTACGCGGCGGGCGCCGGCAGCCTCGCCGACGACGGCGCCGACGCCAAGGTCCTCGTCATTCCCCAGCAGGGCACCTCGACCTGGGAGGGCTCGCGCTGGGACGCCGCTGCCGGCAAGTTCAGCGCCGGGGCGCGGCCGCTGGGCAGCGAAGACTCCGACAGCGTTCGCTGGTCGCTGCGGCTCTCCGACCTCGGCGTGCCGCGACCGGCGACGGTGCGGATCTGGGCGGTGTCGCTCTACCGGTCCTCCAACGGGCTCGGCCAGCAGCTCAGCTACGAAGACCGGGCCGGGCCCGGGACGGTCGAGATCGCCGGGCCGCCGCCGGTCCTCGACCCCGCCGCGGGCCTCGCCTGCAAGCGCAAGGCGAGCACGGTCAACCGCCTGCAGCGGCGCTTGCGCGGGCTGCGCCGCGCGGCGAAACAGGGGAAGCCAGGGGCGGCGCGCAAGCTGCGCCGCCTGCGGGCGACCAAGGGGCGTGCGGTGAAAGCGATGAAACGGCGCTGCGGGCCGCCGGCCGTCGAGGCGCCCGACACGCCGGCGCCGACCGCGGCGCCACCGGGCTGCGAATTGGTCACCAAGCCGGTGCTGCAGCAGGAAGGCGTCGGCATCTTCGCCCAGTGGGTGGTCAAGCCCGAAGTCGTGGTCGAGTGCGACTGAGCGAGTAGTACGAAAAAAGTAGGGGCCGGCCGCCGTTGTCAGGGTGGTGGCTGCCTCGACCCGTCCCTTCGCCCTGCTGCTCGCCCTCGTGGCGCTCTGCGCCCTGCCGGGCGCCGCCGCCGCGGGCCCGAACGACTTCGACGACCCGATCGGCGACATGCCGACGTACGCCGCCGACCTGGGCACGACCACCGTCCTCGACGGCGGCGACACGCTCTCGGTCGAGACGGCGATCGTCTCGCGGCCGCCGGCCGGCTGGGGCGGCTGCGCCTACTCGGTCGGCAGCGCCTGCATCCCGGCCGAGATGAGCGTCACCTGGTACCTCGACCACGCTCCCGGCGGCAACCCCACCGATGACGGCGCCGACGTCAAGGTCGTCGTCGTCCCCGATCAGGGCCTCTCGTTCTGGACCAGCGAGCGCTGGAGCACGGCCGGCGACAGGTACCTGCCCGGCCCGCGGCCGCTCGGCAGCGAGGCCCCCGGCGCCCTGCGCTGGTCCGCGCGCCTCTCCGACCTCGGCATCGAGCGACCGGCGAGTGTCCGCGTCTGGGCCGTCTCCTCCTTCCGCTCGCCGCCCGGGATCGGCACGCCGCTCGATCTCGAGGACCGGGCAGGGCCCGGCACGGTCTCACTCAGCTCGCCCGATGCCGAGGCCTCACCGGCGAGCTGCGGCCGCGGCGCGACCGCGAGCATGCGCCCGCGACGGCGAGCGCCGCGCGCGCGGCCCAGCGCCAGGCGGAGCAGCGCCACGCGACCCAGCGCCGCCGTGGCGCCCGGGCGCGCCGTCGGCCCGCCGCGGCGGGCCTGCGCCTAGGCGCTCAGCCCAGCTCGGCGTAGAGCCGCGGATCGTTCGAGCAGAGCCCGTCGACCCCGGCGGCGACCAGCTTCCTCATCCGCGGCAGGTCGTCGACCGTCCAGGCGATCAGCTCGACCCCGGCCAGCTTGGTGATGCGGGCCAGGCGCGGGCTGATCAGCGGGTGGTAAACCCACATCGCCTCGACCCCGAGCCGCGGCAGCTCGCGGGCGGCGAGGCCGGGCAGGCGCTGGCGCATCACGACCAGGGCGCTCAGCATCGGCGCCTTCGCCCAGCGCTTCGAGGCCCAGTCCTTGGTCACTTTCGGATAGGTCCAGCCGCGGCGCAGGTCGGGCTCGAGCTCGGCGATCCGAGCCAGGGTCGAGCGCTCCATCGTCGAGATCATCGCCCGGCCGACCAGGTCGCGCCCGATCAGGGCGGCGACGATCTCCTCCTCGCGGCCGGGCAGCTTGATGTCGAGGTCGATCTCGACCTTGTCGAGCGGTGGCTCGGTGAAGGCGTCGAGCGCCTCGCCCAGGGTCAGCGGCGTGCGCCGCTCGGCGTCGTGCCAGTCGTGGGCGACGAGCAGCGGCGCCCGCTCCTCGCTCGCCAGCCGCGGGTGGCCGGCGCGAGTCCAGAGGACGTCGAGCTCGATCGTGTCGACGCCGGCCTCGACCGCGGCGGCGAAGCTCGGCAACGTGTTGCCGGGGGCGATCAGGTCGGCGCCCTTGTGGCCGACCAGACGCAGCTTGCTGGGCGCTTCCGTGGTCAGGGCGGCGCCCCTAGAAGAGCTGGTTCTCACCGGCGAAGATCTCCGAGACGGAGTCGTCGGTGAAGATGCGACGGATCGAGTCGGCGAAGGTGGTCGCGGTCGAGAGCACGGTGATGTTGTCGGGGGCGCCGGGGCGCAGCGGGATCGTGTCGGTGACGACGATCCGCTCGATCCCCGACTCGGCGAGCCGCTCGTATGCGGGGCCGGAGAAGACGCCGTGGGTTGCGCAGGCGATCACCCGGGCCGCACCCTCGTCGAGCACCGTCTGGGCGGCGGCGCAGAGCGTCCCGGCGGTGTCGATCATGTCGTCGACGAGGACCGCGGTCTTGCCCTTCACGTCGCCGACCACGTAGCCGATCTCGGCGACCTGCTGGGCGGGCCGCTCCTTCTCCATCACCGCCCAGTGGGTGCCGATGCGGCGGGCGAAGTTGCGCGCCGTCTTCACCCGGCCGGCGTCGGGGCTGACGATCACCAGCTCGTCGCTCAGTTCCTGGTCGGCGAACCACTGGGTCAGCATCGGCATCGCCGTCATGTGGTCGACCGGGACGTGGAAGAAGCCCTGCACCTGGCCGGCGTGGAGGTCCATGGTGAGGACGCGGTCGACCCCGACGCCCTCCAGGCACTTGGCCATGATCCGGGCCGAGATCGGCTCGCGCGGGGCAGACTTCTTGTCCTGGCGGGCGTAGCCGTACCAGGGCAGCACGGCGATGATGCGGTGCGCCGAGGCGCCCTGCGCGGCGTCGATCATGGTCAGCAGCTCGACCAGGGCGTCGTTGGGGGTCATGCCGCTCTGTTCGTTGGCGCAGGTCGACTGGACGAGGAAGACGTCGGCGCCGCGGATCGACTCCTCGTAGCGGCAGTAGACCTCGCCGTTGGCGAAGGTCTTCAGCGTCACCTGGCCGAGGTCGAGTTCGAGCTTGCCGGCGACCTTGGCGGCGAGCTCCATCGAGCTGCGCCCGCCGAAGACCATCATCCGCTTCGAGTAGTCGTGCGGGATGGCGGTCGGCGCCAGCTCGGGGCTTTGCTCGATCGTGCTCACGAATCCTCCTCACGGGCCCGCGCGGCCTTGCCCTCCGCGTAGCCCTCGATGTTCCTCTGGTCGTTCTCGCTCACCGCAAGCGCCCCCTCCGGGACGTCCTCCTTGATCACCGCGCCGGCGCCAGTGTAGGCGGAGTCCCCGACTTGTACCGGCGCGATCAGCATCGTGTCAACGCCGATCCGCACGTCCTCGCCGATCACAGTTCGGTGCTTGCGGAATCCGTCGTAGTTGGCGGTGATCGTGCCGGCGCCGAGATTGCTGCCGGCGCCGACCTCGGCGTCGCCGACGTAGGCCAGGTGCGGGACCTTGGCGCCCTCGCCGATCTCGGAGTTCTTGATCTCGACGAAGGTCCCCGCCTTGGCGCCGGCGGCGAGCTTGGCGCCGGGGCGCAGGTAGGCGAAGGGGCCGACGCTGCAGCCGTCGCGCACCTCGCACTCGACCAGGTAGGAGTGCGGCACGGCGACCCCCTCGCCGAGCACGGTGTCGATCAGGGTGCTCAGCGGGCCGACGGTCGAGCCGGCGCCGACCGCGGTCGAGCCGCGCAGGCTGACGCCGGGCTCGATGCGGGCGTCGGCGGCGATCGCGACGCCGGCGTCGACCCAGGTCGCGCCCGGGTCGACGACGGTGACGCCGGCCAGCATGTGGCGCTCGAGGATGCGGCGGCGCGCCTCGGCCTCGACCGCGGCGAGGTCGGCGCGGTCGTTGACCCCCATCGTCACCGCGAGGTCGTCGGCGACGTGGGCGGCAACGCCGTGGCCGGCCTCGCGCAGGGCGGGCAGCACGTCGGGCAGGTAGTACTCGCCCTGGGCGTTGTCGTTGGAGAGCGTGGCGAGGGCCGCTGCCAGGGGCGCGGCGGAGAAGGCGTAGGTGCCGGCGTTGATCTCGCGGATCGCCAGCTGCGCGGGGTCGGCGTCGCCGGCGGCTTTGGCCTCGACCACGCGCTCGACACCGCCGTCTGGGTCGCGGACGACCCGACCGTAGGCGCCAGGGTCGTCGAGCTCGATCGTCAGCATCGTCGCCGCGGCGCCCGAAGCGGAGTGGGTCTCGAGCAGGCCGGCGATCGTCTCGGCCGAGATCAGCGGCACGTCGCCGGAGAGGACGAGGACGGTCTCGGCCACCTCGATCAGCGGCAGGGCGGCGCGCACGGCGCCGCCGGTGCCGTCGGACTCGGGCTGGACGACGGTCTCGACCTCGCCCGGGAAGCCGGCGGAGATGTCGCGGCCGGGAGAGACGATCGCCGCGACCCGGCCGGCACCCGCCTCACGCGCGGCGAGGATCGGCCAGGCGACCAGCGGCCGCCCGCAGACGGGATGCAGCATCTTCGGCAGCGAGGAGCGCATGCGCGTGCCCTCTCCCGCCGCCATGACCAGGACCAGGGGGGAACTCACCGCCAAAGCTTAGTCGGGAGGGGAGGGAGTCGCTTCAGGCGCGGGCGAGGTCTTTGCCGACTAGCGACACAGACACGAGGGTCCAGCCGGCGAAGATCAGGTCTATGCCGACCAGGAGGCCGATCGCCCAGTCGGCGGAGCTGGGGAACTTGGCGAGGACGAGGATGCCGATCAGCAGGCCGGCGACGCCGCTCAGCCCGAGCAGGCCGGCGTTCTGCTGGCCGCGGCTGGCGAAGGCGACGGCGACTCGGGTGAGCCCCATGAAGAGGAAGTAGATGCCGAGCACCAGGGTCAGCGTCAGGGTGCCGTTGTGCGGTTCGATCACCAGCCAGAAGCCGACCGCAATCGTCAGCAGGGCCCAGAGCAGGCGCAGCAGGACGCTGCCGATCGAGTAGGCCATGAAGGCCCCGGCGACCAGGAAGGCGCCGACGATCATCAGGATCCAGCCGATGAAGATCGCGGTCCCGACGGCGGCCACGGCGGGCACGAGGATCGCCACGCAGCCGACCAGGATCGCGAGGACCCCGATCGCCATCAGCGCTTTCCAGGTGCGCCGCAGCCCGTCGCGCACCTCGGGATCCATCGCCACTCCACCCATCTCCATGGCGCGACCCTATGCCGCCGCTCGGACGCGATCGACGCCGGACGCGATCGGACCCTGATCCCCGGCGTGCCGCTACGCTCGGAGCCACGCTCCGGGGTGGTGTAGTCGGCTAGCACGTCTGGTTTTGGTCCAGGAAGCGAGGGTTCGAGTCCTTCCCCCGGAATCGCCCCCGTCAATCGTTCCGGTGCGCCTTTCCCGTACCTGGAACGGGAAAGGCGCACCGGAAGGGGTCGGGGCTGCTCACGAGGCGGCGATTTCGAGCATGCGGCGGATCCGCTTCACGACCGCCGGGAGGTCGTTTTCCACCTGCCGCCAGGTAACCCGAGCCGTTCGATAGCCGGCGGCGACCAACCGCTGGTCACGCTCGCGGTCGCTGTGAAAGGCGTCGCGCGTGCCGTGGGTCTCCCAGCCGTCGGTTTCGATCGCCAGTCGCTGCTCCTCCCAGAGCAGGTCGATCTCGACCAACCTGCCTTCGAGCCAGAGTTCCTGATTGCACCGCGGCAGTGGTAGCCCTGCTTCGAGCAGAGCGGGAAAGAGGCGCGCCTCCAGCCGGCTCCTCAATACCGGTACCTCCCCGTCCGCACGGCGCCACGGGATGAGTGCGACGCGCAGCTGCCGCGCGCCCCGTCGGCGACCGCGCGTGAGGATCTCGTCGATCTTGTGGACATCGAGCGCTCGCCGCACCGCCGCCCCCTCGATGAGTCGGCGAAGCGTCCCCAGCCCTGCGCTCCCGGCGACGTCGACCAGCGTGCGCGATGCGGTAGTGCAGGGAATTCCGTCGACCACCGTGACCTCGTCCTCCGCCGGGTAGCGCACCCCGTGCCAGCGCACCCCGTCGATCTTCCTGCCCGCCCACTTCGGCGGGATGACGTGGATCACCGTCTGCCGCCGGTCCCATAGGCCTAGAAGCTCCGCTGCGCTCCCGTGGGACAGGACCGCTCCGTCGCCGCAGGCGAGTACGGCGGCAAGGAGCCGGCCGCGTCGACTGATTGCCGGATGACCCACGGCGTAGACGCCACGGAAAACCGGGTGCAGAATCCCAGCGGTAACCCGTGAAGCGATCTCTTCTTCACTCACGCCGAGAGAGCGCAACCGGCGAATCGAGACGACGCCGTGCTGTCCCTCCGCGAGCGCACTGATCCGCCGCCCGACCTCCGGCACCACCCAGTGCTCGCCGATTCCATGCGTTCCGGTGCGCTTTTCCCGTTTCACCTACGGGAAAAGCGCACCGGAGGAGAAGTTCGCCCCGGGGTCGCCCGGAAAGACTGGAGTTTGCGGCTACTCCTCGGCGCCGCGGGGGACCTTGCCGCCTTCGGCGCCGGGTTCCTGGGCGGGGCCGCGGGGGGAGGCGATGCCGAGGACGCGCATCGCCTTGAGGCCGAGGCCGAGCTTCTCGCGGCCCTCGGTGGCGGAGACGTCGTGGCCGCAGAGCTCGCGCACGCGCTCGAGCCGGTAGCGGATCGTGTGGCGGTGGGTGAAGAGCTGTTTGGCGGTCGCGGCGACGTTGCCGTCGTTGCCGAGGTAGGCCTCGACGGTCATCACCAACTCGGTCTCGTACTGATCGTCGTAGGCCGCCAGCGGGGCGATCGTCTCGGCGTAGAAGCGTTCGAGCTCGCCCGGGTCCTCGCTCATCGCCGGCAGCAGCAGGCGGTAGGCGCCGGTGTCCTCGAAGGCGAGCAGGGGCCGGCCCTCGGCCTCGCCGACGTTGACCGCGAGCCGCGCCTCGCTGCCCGCCCGGTAGAGGTCGACCGGGTCGGCGACGCGGCGGCTGGCGCCGATCGTCAGGTGGAATTCGGGCAGCGCGTCCTCGAGCTCGCGTGAGAGCCCGGCGGCGGCCCGCTGCAGCCGCTCCTCCGCCTCGACCGGGACGATCACGGCGATCTCCGCCGCGACCTCGCCCTCGTCGGCTGTCGCCAGGGCGCCCGGCGCCAGCGCGCGCAGCGCCCGCATCGAGAGAGTCAGGACCCGGCTGCGCCACTCTCCCGTCTGCGCCGTGCGCGGCGCGGCGCGCAGCAGGATCGCGCCCGCTCCCTTCTCCAGGTCGGCGCCGAGCTCGGCGCCGCGGGCGACGATGTCGCCGCGATCGGTCACCTCCCGCGCCAGCACCGCGGCGACGAAGGCGCCGGCAACCTCCTCGCTCTGCCAGTCGGGGGCGCGCGAGCGCTCCAGCTCAAGCGCCAGCAGCGTCGTCACCATGCGGGCGATCGCCGGGTCGGGCGCGCTCTTGGCCCGGTAGCGCAGCTCGCCCACCGCGCTGTCGGCGACCCGCAGCTCGACCGTCGTCACCCGCTCGCCGCCGGCCAACAGCTTCGCCTCCTGGTCGGGCGAGGCGCCGGCCACGGCGAGCACCGCGCCGGAGCGCTCGATCAGCGCCACGCTGGCGTCGAGCACGCGCGCCGCGGCCCGCGCCACCGCCGGCAGCCCGGCACCCGACTCGACCGCCTCGGAGAGGGCGTCGAGCGTGCTGGGGTCGTTGGAGACCGCGGTCATGCGGCCAATTATCCGGATATCAGCCGATTAGCTGGGTTATCTCGTCGTAGTAGTAGACGACGGCCAGCCCGGCGACGACGCCGATGACGACCAGGGCAGCGAGCACGAAGAGTGAGAGCAGGCCCGCCGCGGCCTTCTCCCAGAGCCGCCCGTAGGAGCCGACCGCGGGCAGGAAGATCAGCGCGATGAAGGCGACCAGGCTGACCAGAGCCGCCGCCCCGAAGAGCACGTACTCATCCTCAATCTTCTGCAGCGCCAGCGGCAGCAGCGTGTCCCTCACGACTCTCATTCTGTCGAACCGTGGTGATGACCAGCGCCACCGCGGCGCAGAGCGAGAAGGCGGCGGCTCCCAACGCCCAGCCGGCGTTGACGTCGCTCATGTAGTGGACGTCGAGGTAGACCCGCGAGAGGCCGACCAGCGCGCTCACCGCGATCCCGGCCACGACGACGAGCGCGCCGCGGGTCATCCCCGGCCGCAGGCGCATCACGACCGTCACCGCCAGCCAGACGTAGAAGACCGAGTGGGCGGCGTGACCGCTGGGGAAAGAGGAGCCTTGGGAGGCGACGAGAGCGCCGTCGGGCCGCGGTCGGTCGGTCGCCGCCTTGAGCTCGTGGACGCCGATGTAGGTGATCAGCATCCCGACGACGAGCACGCCAACCTCGGGCCAGCGGCCGCGGACGGCAAGCGCCGCCGCGCAGATCAGCGCCAGCGGGAGGACGATGCCGGAGCTGCCCAGTTCCGTCACCGCCTTGGCGATGTCGGTCAGCCAGCCCGTCTGCAGGCTGTCGACGAGGTCGGCGGCGGTCATGTCGCCCGGCGTCGGCCCGGCGTCGCCGCTGACGATCGCCGTGTAGGCGACGAGGACGAAGCTGGCGACGGCGAGGATCGCCATCAGTGAGGTGAACTCCAGCCCGAAGGTGCCGCCCGGCGTCACCCGCGCCCAGAGGAAGCGGAGCTGGGGCTGGAAGCGGCGCCCGAGGACGACGAGCCAGCGGGTGGCGACCCGGTCCTCCATCCAGCGCACGGTGGCCTCCCGGTTCTCGGCGACCCGCAGGCGGCGGTAGACGAAGACCGAGCCGGCGACGACGACGATCAGCGTGCCGAGCAGGAAGGCGCCCCGCCCGGCGTACTCGGCGGCGGTGTCGATGCTGCGCGAGAAGAGGTAGCCGACCAGGATGTGAAGCGAGGACCAGAGCCCGGTGCCGAGGATGCTGTAGGGGACGAAGGCGCCGTAGCGCATCCCCGAGCTGCCCGCGACGAATGGCGCCAGGGCGCGGACGATGCCGACGAAGCGGCCGATGAAGATCGTTTTGCCGCCGTGCTTGGAGAAGTAGTCCTCGACCCATTCGAAGCGCTCGGCGCTGATCCCGACCCGCGGGCCGTGGCGGAGCACGAAGTCGCGGCCGAGGCGGCGGCCGATGAAGAAGCTGGTCGTGTCGCCTGCCCAGGCGGCGAACCAGGCGATCCCGATCAGGATGTAGACGTTGATCACGCCCTGGCCGGCGACGGCGCCGCCGAGCAGCATCGTCGTCTCGCCGGGAACGACGAGGCCGATGAAGGCGCCGGTCTCGGCGAAGGCGAAGACGCCGACCAAGAGGTAGGTCCAGGCGCCGAGCGCGTTGGAGATGTCCTCGAGGATCTGCTGCAGGTCCTCGTGGGGGATGAGGCGGCTGAAGAGGAAGTAGCCGGCGACCACCGCGACGGCGATCGCGGCGATCACGAGGCGGCGCCGGCGGCGGTCTTCCGGGAGCTGGAGTTTCACTTGGCGCGCAGTCTCACGGGGCGCGGCCAGCTTCGCAAACGATCGCGTCGTCACGGTCGAGGCGGGCGGCGGCGCGCTCGGCCTCGCCGAGGCTGGGGAAGATCCCGACCGCGGTGGGCCCCGAACCGCTCATGAAGACGAGCGGGCCCCCCTCCCCGGGCGGCCCGAGCGCCCGCAGGGCGTCGAGGGCGTCGCCGATCTCGGGGCGCAGCGAGCGCGCCGCCGGCTCGAGGTCGTTGACGAGCAGCCCGGCGTAGTCGAACGGGGAAGCGCCGGCGCCGGCCGCGGCGCGCAGCCGTGTCCCGACCTCCTCCAGCTCCCCTGCGACGCGGCCGAGCCCGAGCCGGTCGGCCTCGGCGAAGACCGCGGCGGTGCTCAGCCCGCCGCCGCCGGGCAGCAGCAGCGCCGCGTGCGGCGCCGGGTCCGGCAGGCGCTCGACCCGCTCGCCCGCGCCACGCACCAGCGCCAGCGCCGGCGCCAGCTGCGAGGGCACGTCGGCGCCGAGCCCGGCGGCGATCGCCGCGAGGTCCGGCCTGGACGACTTATCCGTCAGATAGTCCGGAAAGTCGTCCAGCCCCAGGCGCAGCACCGCGGCCGCGTCGGCGCTGCCGCCGCCGAGGCCGGCGGCGACCGGAATCCGCTTCTCGACCTCGATCCGCAGCGGCGGTCCTCCCCAGCCGGCCTCGCGCAGCGCGGCCAGCGCCCGGGCGGCGAGGTTCTCCCCAGGGTCCCCCGCGACGCCGGCGCAGACGACCTCGTCGCGCTCGGCCTCGCTGACCTCGATCAGGTCGGCCAGGGCAAGCGGCTCGAACAGCGAGCAGAGCTCGTGCAGGCCGTCGGCGCGGCGCGGGCCGAGGTAGAGGCAGAGGTTGAGCTTGGCGGGGGCGTGGATGCGCATCTAGGACAGGCTCTTTCCCAGAGCTTGGAACTCCCCTGGCGAGAGCTGCTCAGCCCGGGCGTTCTCCGGTAGCCCCAGGTCGCGCAGGGCTTCGCGCGCAGGCACCAGCGAGCCGGGGCGGACATGCTCCAGCGAGCGGGCGAGGGACTTGCGGCGGTGGGCGAAGGCGGCGCGGACCAGCTCGCGGGTGGCTGGGTCGGCGCCGGGGCCGGTGCGGCGCAGGGCGAGGATCGCCGACTCGACCCGCGGCCGGGGCCGGAAGACAGCCGGGTCGACGGTGCGCAGCAGCCGCACCTCGCAGGCGAGCTGGGCGATCACGCTGGGTGAGCCGTAGGTGCGGCTGCCGGGCGCGGCGCGCAGGCGGTCGGCGATCTCGCGCTGGACCATCACCGTCCAGCGCCCCACCCCCGGCAGCTCCTCGATCGTGCGCAGGATCAGCGGCGTCGCGATCGCGTAGGGCAGGTTGGCGACGATCGCGGTCGGGGCCGGGTCGAACGCGCCGAGGTCGAGCTTCATCGCGTCCCCCCAGTGCAGCTCGACCCCCGGCCGCGCGGCGAGCGGCGCCAGCGCCGTCTCCAGGCCCCGGTCGAGCTCCACCGCGTGGACGTGCGCAGCGGCCTCGGCGAGGCGCCGGGTCAGCACCCCTTCCCCCGCCCCGACCTCGAGCACGACGTCGCCCGGCGCCAGCTCGGCGTCGCGCAGGATCGCGTCGAGCAGGTTCGGGTCGGCGAGGAAGTTCTGCCCGAGCCGGACCACGGGCGCGTCCCTACCAGCCGAAGAGGGCGCGGGCGTTGGACTCGACCGCCCGCTCCAGCTCCTCGTAGGAGACGCCGCGCTGCTCGGCGACGGCGCGGGCCGTGTCGACCACGTAAGCGGGCTCGTTGGGCTTGCCGCGCACGGTCTGCGGCGCCAGGTACGGCGCGTCGGTCTCGACCAGCAGCAGCTCAGCCGGCAGCTGGGCCGCCGCCTCGCGCAGCTCGTCGGAGGCCGGGTAGGTCGTGTGGCCGGCGAAAGAGCAGTACCAGCCGCGCTCGGCGGCGTCGGCGGCCCGCCAGGGGGCGGAGAAGCAGTGCAGGATCACCGGGCACTCTCCCGCTTTAGCGTCGAGCAACTCGAAGATCTCATCGATCGCCGCGGTCTCACCGTCTTTGTCGCGACCGTGGATGACGATCGGCAGGCGCAGCTCGCGGGCGATCTCGACCTGGGCCTCGAAGGCGCGCCGCTGCTCGGCCGGGGTCGCGGTTTCGTGGTAATAGTCGATCCCGGTCTCGCCGATCGCCCGCACCTTCTCGTGGGCGCCGAGGCGGGTGATCTGCGCCGCCATCGCGTCGTCGAAGCGGGCCGCCTCGGTCGGGTGACAGCCGACGCTGGCGAAGACCTCCAGGTGGCGCTCGGCCGCCGCCACCGCGACCTCGTTCTGCTCGCCACCGAGGCCGACGTTGAGCATTCGCCCTACCCCAGCCTCGCGGGCGCTGGCGACCAACTCGGCCTCGGGCCGCTCGCAGAGAAAGAGGTGCGTGTGGGAGTCGATCACCGCGGCCAAGCCTATCCACGGCCTTGCGGTGCGCCTTTCCCGTTCCTGGCACGGGAAAAGCGCACCGGAAGCGAATCCGCCGGCCGGTAGCCTCTTTTGTCATGTCGGAACGTGACTACATAGCCGCGACCAGGGAACGCGTCGTCGTCTTCGACGGCGGCATGGGCGCGACCCTGGAGCAGTTCGACCTGACCCAGGCCGACTACGGCGGCCTGGAGGGCAAATGCCACGAGGCGCTCGTCCTCAACCGCCCCGACGTGATCGAGGGCGTCCACACCTCGATGCTCGAGGCCGGCGCCGAGGTGGTCGAGACCGACACCTTCCAGGGCTCGCGGCTGAAGCTCGAGGAGTGGGGCCTCGGCGAGCACACGCTAGAGATCAACACCAAGGCGGCGCGGATCGCCCGCAAGGCCGCCGGTGAGGACCGCTTCGTCGCCGGCTCGATCGGGCCGACCGGGTTCCTGCCCGCCTCCGACGATCCGACCCTGGGCGACATCTCCTTCGCCAAGCTGGTCGAGGTCTTCGCCGAGCAGGCGCGCGGCCTGGTCGAGGGCGGCGCCGACCTGATCATCATCGAGACCGCGCAGGACATCCTCGAGGTCAAGGCCTCGATCTTCGGCGCCCGCGAGGCCTTCGCCCAGACCGGCCGCACGCTGCCGATCCAGACCAGCGTCTCGCTGCTCCCCCAGGGCGGCAAGATGCTGCTCGGCACCGACATCCAGGCGGTGCTGACGACGCTGACCGCGCTCGAGGTCGACGTGATCGGGCTCAACTGCTCGACCGGCCCCGAAGACATGCGCGACGCGATCCGCTTCCTCGGCGAGAACAGCCCGCTGCCGGTCCACTGCATCCCCAACGCCGGCCTGCCCCTGCAGGGGCCTGACGGCGAGACGATCTTCCCCGAACAGCCGGAGCCGCTGGCGGCGACGCTGGGTGAGTTCGTCGAGCGCTACGGGGTGGGCATCGTCGGCGGCTGCTGCGGCACGACGCCCGAGCACATCGCCGCGATCCGCGCCCGGGTCGGCGACCACACCCCCGCAGCGCGCCCCGCCCCGGGCCCGATCCAGGTCTCCTCGATGATGACCTCGACCCCGCTCGTGCAGGAGCCGCGCCCGACCCTGGTCGGCGAGCGGGTCAACTCGCAGGGCTCGAAAAGGGCGAAGGAACTGCTGCTCGCCGACGACTACGACGGCCTCGTCCAGGTCGCCGAAGACCAGGTCGAAGGCGGCGCCCACGTGCTCGACATATGCGTGGCGCTGACCGAGCGCCAGGACGAGGACGAGCAGATGCGGTCCGTGGTCGAGCGCGTCTCGCTGACCCAGCCGGCGCCGATCCAGGTCGACTCGACCGAACCCGAGGTGATCCGTGCCGCGCTCGAGCAGATCCCCGGCCGGGCGATCGTCAACTCGGTCAACCTCGAGGCCGGCCGCGGCAAGGCCGACGTCGTCATCCCACTCGCCCGCGCCCACGGCGCGGCGCTGATCGCGCTGACGATCGACGAGGTCGGGATGGCGAAGACCGCCGAGCGCAAGGTCGAGATCGCCAAGCGCATCCGCGAGATCGCCTGCGAGGAGCACGGCCTCGACCCCGAGGCGCTGATCTTCGACGCGCTCACCTTCACCCTGACCACCGGCGACGAGGAGTGGAGGCCCTCGGCGGTCGAGACGATCGAGGGCATCCGCCGGATCAAGGCCGAGGTCCCCGGGGTCAAGACCTCGCTCGGCGTCTCCAACGTCTCCTTCGGCGTCGGCCAGCCCGCCCGCGCGGTGCTCAACTCGGTCTTCCTCCACCACTGCGTCGAGGCCGGGCTCGACCTGGCGATGGTCAACCCCAACCACATCACGCCCTACTCGGAGATCCCCGACTCCGAGCGCGAGCTGACCGACGACCTGGTCTTCAACCGGCGCCCGGACGCGCTGGAGCTCTTCATCGCCCACTTCGAGTCGAAGGGCGAGACGGCCGAGACCGAGGAGGCCGGCGACCCGACCGCGGACATGGAGCCCGAGGAGGCCCTGCACTGGCACATCCTGCGCCGCAAGAAGGACGGGGTCGAGGACCAGATCGAGCGCTCGGTCGAGAAGATCGGCGCCGTCCCGACCCTGAACGAGGTGCTGCTGCCGGCGATGAAGGAGGTCGGCGACAAATTCGGCGCCGGCGAACTGATCCTGCCCTTCGTCCTGCAATCGGCGGAAGTGATGAAGCGCGCCGTGGCACAGCTGGAGAATCACCTCGACCGGATCGACGGCCACACCAAGGGCAAGGTCGTGATCGCGACCGTCTTCGGCGACGTCCACGACATCGGCAAGTCGCTGGTCAACACGATCCTCACCAACAACGGCTACACCGTCGTCGACCTCGGCAAGCAGGTCCCGGTCGAGACGATCATCGAGGCCGCGATCGAGAACGAGGCCGACGCGATCGGCCTCTCGGCGCTGCTCGTCTCGACCTCGAAGCAGATGCCGACCTGCATCCAGGAGCTGCACCAGCGTGGGCTCGAGTTCCCGGTGCTGATCGGCGGCGCCGCGATCAACCGCGACTTCGGCCGCCGCACGCTCTACCCGCACGGCAAGGAGTCAGACGACGTCTACGCGCCCGGCGTCTTCTACTGCAAGGACGCATTCCAGGGCCTCGATACGATGGACGCGCTGGTCGACGAGGCGGCTCGCGAGGCCCTGGTCGAGCGGATCCGGGCCGAGGCCAAGCAGCTGCGCGAGAAGCCCGTCGTGGTCGACGACTCGCCGCCGACCACCGACGACAGCGTGCGCTCGGCCGCCGTCACCGACAACCCGATCCCCGAGCCGCCGTTCAGCGGCGTGCGCGAGGTCGAGATCGACCTCGACGAGGTCTTCCCCTACCTCGACCGCCACGTCCTCTTCAAGCTGCACTGGGGCGGCAAAGGCGTCAAGGGCGAGGCCTGGCGCGAACTGGTCGAGGGCGACGGGGTCGAGGAGGGCTTCGCACCGCGCCTGGAGCGGATGTGGCATGAGCAGGACTACCTGCACCCGCGGGCCAAGCTCGGCTACTTCCCCTGCAACGCCGCGGGCAACGAGCTGATCGTCTTCGACCCCGAGGACCCCGAGCGCGAGCTCGAGCGGCTCGTCTTCCCGCGCCAGCCCAAGCACGACCGCATCTGCCTCACCGACTTCTACCGGCCGCTGGACTCGGGCGAACGCGACGTCGTCGCCCTGCAGGGCGTCACCGTCGGTCCCGAGGTGACCGAGCTGATCGAACGGCTGGAGCGCGAAGGCGAGTTCGCCGAGCAGCTCTACGTGCACGGGCTCGGCGTGCAGTCGGCCGAGGGCCTGGCCGAGTGGCTGCACTCGCGGGTGCGCCGCGAGCTCGGCATCGAGCTCGACCAGGGCCGCCGCTACTCCTGGGGCTACCCGGCCTGTCCCGATCAGTCCGAGCACGAGAAGGTCTGGCGCCTGCTCGGGCTCGAAGAGATCGGGATGACGCTTTCAGGCGGTTACGCGGTGATGCCCGAGCAGTCGACGGTGGCGATCGTCGCCCACCACCCGCAGGCCGTCTACTTCGGCATGAAGTCGGGCTTCATCCCCGAGCGGAAGGCGCCGGACGAGTTGATCGCCGGCACCGAGCGCGGCGGCTCGCTGCCGCCCGAGCGCGAGCCGGTCGAGAGCTAGGGCTAGGCGCCGATTCGTTCGCGGCGCTCGCCCTCGCGCGGGCGCGGCTGCAGGCGCACCGGCGCCGAGGAGAGCGCCTGCACGCGCAGGTCGCTCCAGGTCAGGCCCTCGCGGACCAGGGCGGGCAGGCCGAGGGCCACCGCGGTGGCGATCTCGACCGCCTGCAGGATGACGCCGTAGGCGAGCGCGTCGGCGGTGCCGATGTTCCAGCCGGTGTGCAGGACGCTGATCACGGCGAGCTGGAAGACGCCGATGTTGGACGGCGTGACCGGGACCACCGCGGTGACGTTGACCGCGAAGAGGACCGCGGCGGCGGCGCCGAGCCCGGCCCGGTCGCCGAGCCCGAGGGCGGCGAAGAGCGCCCAGCAGGCGGCCAGCTGGATCGCCCAGGCGGTCAGCTGCAGGGCGGCCGCCGGGACCCCCTGGCGGGGCTGGCGGAAGATGGTGAGGCCGGCGCGCACCTGGGTCAGCGCCCGGTGCAGGGCGGCGCCGATCCGGGAGAGGCGGCCGACGCCGGCGCGGCGGGTCAGCGAGGGCGCCACCAGCACGACGAGCAGCAGGATCATCGGCACGAGGCTGAAGGCGAAGAGCTTCTCGGTGCTGGAGTGGAAGAGGTCGGTGCTGGAGACGATGATCACGCCAAGCAGGAAGAGGGCGATCAGGTTGAACACCGTCTGCGAGACCAGGGTGCCGAGCAGGACCGGGAAGGTCTCGCGCATGCGGCCGATGCGGCGCGCCAGGGTCATCGCCCGGGCCGGCTCGCCGAGCCGGGCCGGCAGGGTCGCCGACATCAAGACGCCGATCATCGTCGCCGAGGTCACGTCGCGGCGGCGCACCGGGCGGTTGGGCAGGGCCGCGCGCACGATCCCGTACCAGGAGGCGGCGCGGAAGAAGAGCGAGAGGCCCATCAGCAGGCAGGCGATCAGGACCCAGGTCAGGTCGGAGCGGACAATGCTGGTGACGACTTTGTCGACGCCGATCTTCTGCGCCGCCAGCGCGGTCAGGCCGAGGCCGAGGGCGCCGGCCACGCCGAGCCCGGCGCGGCGGGCGATGCGGCGCTTGCGGCTGCCGGTCTGGGCCAGCGGCGGGTCGAGCGAGGGCAGGCGCTTGGGCGGGCTGGGCGGCCCGCCGTCGGCCGGCCGCACGCCGGTCCAGTGGGCGATCCGCTCTGCCCGGGTGGCCGGCTCCGGCGCCGCGATCGCGCGCTCGTAGACGGCGGTGACGCGATCGGCCACGCGCGGCCAGGCGTAGCGCTGGGCGCTTGCCCGCGCCGCGACGCCCATCGCCGTCCAGCGCTCGGGCTCGAAGTGGGCGCGCTGCAGCTCCTCGGCGAGGCGCTGCGGGTCGCCGGGCGGGACCAGGACCCCGTCGACCCCGTCTGTGACGACGTCGCTGTAGCCGGCGATCGCCGAGGCGATGACCGGCGTGCCGGCGGCGAAGGCCTCAGTCAGGACCATGCCGAAGCTCTCTCCCGAGAGCGAGGGCGCGCAGAGCAGGTCGGCCTCGTGCAATGTCGTCCACAGATCCTCGCCGGAGACGCGGCCGCGGACGTCGATCGACCGCATCGCCTCGGGGTCGGCGAGGTAGCGGAGGACGTCCTCGCGCTCGGCGCCGATCACGGTCAGGCGGCTGGGCACGTGCTCGACCAGGGCTTCGAAGGCGGTGAGCAGGACGGGCAGCCCCTTGCGCTCCTCGGGGCGGCCGACGAAGGCGATCCGCAGCTCGTCGCTGGGCGGCTTCGGTCCCTGCGGGGCGGCGGCCGCGTCGACGCCGTTGGGGACGATCTCGTAGCGGCCGCCGAACCAGCGCCGCCCGGTCCAGGCGGCCGCCTCGGAGACGGCGATCCGCGCCGAGAGCCGGTTGAAGACCCGCCGCGCGCCGAGCGCCGAGGCGAGGTGGTTGGGGATCGCCTTGGTCGAGTAGGCGTGGAAGGTGCCGACCGCGGGAGTGCGCGTGCCGAGCGCCGCGTTCCAGCCGACCAGCGGCACCAGCGGCTCGTGGATGTGGACGACGTCGTAGCCGCCCTGACGCAGCTCGCGGCGGATGCGGGCCACGCCACCGTTCGGCGTGGCGGAGAGGTTGGAGACGGCGCCGTTGGCGCCGAAGGCCATCGTGCGGCCGAGCGGGATCAGGTAGTCGGGCAGCTCGCGCGGCTCGGCGGCGGCCCGGTGCAGCACGCGGCTGAGCCGATCCGGGGGATCGACAGGGGCGAGCACGCGAACGTCGTCGCCACGTCCGAGGAGCTCCTCCGCGAGCGCCTCGACGTGCCGGTTGACGCCGCCCTGGTAGCTCCAGGAGTATGGCGTGACTAAGGCAATTCGCACGAAGGCCTAAGGGTAGTTGATGGCCCCGAGGTCGAGCCGCAGACCCAGAGGAGCGTGCGTGGCCAAGCGAATCAAGGACGCAGGGAGCGTGGCGTGCTCTGCACGCGAGCGACCGAGGACGCCGAGTCGCGCCGTGCCACGCGCGTCTCCTCAGCCCAGGCGTAGGCGAGGAAGGCGCCCAGGTAGGCGGCGCCGAGCTCGAGCAGCAGGGCGCCGGAGTCGTTGGCGACCGTGGCGAGCAGGATCGCGGCGAGGGCGGCGAGCATCCCCGCCCGCAGCGCCGGCAGGTCGCGCGTCCAGGCGGCGAGGCGGTCGCGGCGCCACCAGGCGGCGATCGCGCCGGCGATCGTCAGCGGCAGGCCGGCGAGCAGCAGCGGCCGGCCGAAGCTCTCCCCCGCCTCGCCGAGCCGTCGCCCGATCACGCCGAGGACCTCGTCGCCGCCGTCCGCCTGCAGCACGGTCTTGGTCAGGTGCGCGTCGGCGCCGCTGAGCAGGTCGGCGGCGGCGAGGATCGCCAGCGCCGGCAGCGGCACGGCGAGCGCCAGCCATGCCAGCCTCGGCCGGCCGAGGCAGAGCGCGGCGGCGACCACGGCGCCGAACGGCAGCGCGATCGCGGCGCCGACGTCGGCGCCGAAGCGCCCGTAGGCGAAGACGAAGGAGAAGAAGACCGCGACGGCGACGAAAACGACCGCGTCGCGCCGGCCCTCCTCCCGGCGCATCCGACTTTCACCCACCTCTGGTGCGGTGAAACCCGTCAGCGCCGCGCCGGTGCCGACCAGGACGAGGACGACGAGGATCGCCTCGAGCTCGTTGCCGACCCCGTAGAAGCGATGGCCGGCTGCCGGGTTGGGGCCGGCCAGCGAGAGCTGGGTGAGCGGCGAGCCGGCGATCAGGTCGACCGTCTGGGCGAGCACGGTCGCGGCACAGGCGAAGGCCAGCGCCCGGTAGCCGCCCAGCGCCGCCAGGCTGAGCGCCGCCAGCGCCGGCGCGCCGAGCGCCAGCAGCAGCCGTTCGGCCCCCTCCCCCGGTTCCAGCGCCGCGGTGCCGAGCAGGACCAGCGGCATGTAGACGAGGGCGAGCGCCAGCAGGCGGGCGGCGAGGCGCCCGGCACGCTCGCGATCGACCACCAGGGCCAGCCCGAACGCCACCAGCCAGGCGAGCACGCTGATCCCCGCCACGGGCCCGCGGCGGTCGGCGATCTGCCAGAGCCGTTCGGGCCCGGTGCTGAGGATCGCGAAGGGGTCGCCCTGGAAACCGGCCCCGGCGAGGACCAGCGCCAGCAGCAGGGCGAAAGGCAGGGAGAGCGCTATCGTGAGCCCAGTGGCCGACCGCACGTTCGCCAAGTTCACTTTCTTCAAGATCGACCCCGGGTGGCGCCGCCTCGACGCCGAGCAGCGCAGCGCCGACAAGGCTGAGTTCCTCGCGGCCTGCGAGGACTTCGCCCTCGACCGCTCGCTGCGCGCCTACTCAACCATAGGCACGCGCGGCGACGCCGACTTGCTCATCCTCACCCAGAGCCCAAATCTCGACGACCTGCACACCTTCCACGTCGTGCTCGGCCAGAGCGGCCTGGCGAAGTGGGCCGAGACCCCCTACTCCTTCCTCTCGATGACCAAACGCTCGCCCTACTCGGAGGAGGGCGCGCGGCCGCGGATCTGCGTCTCGGAGCGCAGGTACCTCTTCGTCTACCCGATGGTCAAGCAGCGCCGCTGGTACGGCCTGCCCGCCGAGGAGCGGCAGCGGATCATGAAAAGCCACATCGAGGTCGGCCGCCGCTATCCCGAAATAGCGATCAACACCTCCTACTCGTTCGGGCTCGACGACCAGGAGTTCGTCGTCGCCTTCGAGGGCGACGACCCGGGGGAATTCCTCGACCTCGTGCAGGAGCTGCGGCCGACCGAGTCGAGCGCCTTCACCGAGCGCGAGACGCCGATCTTCACCTGCGTGGCGATGTCGGTGCGACGCGCCCTCGACGCCCTCGACGGCACCGCGAGCACGGTCGCGGCGACCGCGTAAGCGACTGTAAGCAAGCCCGTTTCCCTATCCTTCCGCGTCCCATGACCCAGATCGGAACCGAAGACAACCCCGTCCGCGTCGCCATCATCGGCGCCGGCCCCTCCGGCTTCTACGCCGCCGAGCACATCCTCAAAGACGCCGAGACGCACGCCCAGGTCGACCTCTTCGACCGCCTGCCGACGCCCTTCGGGCTGGTCCGCGGCGGCGTCGCCCCCGACCACCCGAAGATCAAGTCGGTGATCCGCGTCTACGAGAAAACCGCGGCGCGCGAGGGCTTCCGCTTCTTCGGCAACGTCAAGGTCGGCCGCGACATCGAGGTCGAGGATCTCGAGCGCCACTACCACGCGATCGTCTTCACGGTCGGTTGTGAGACCGACCGCCAGCTCGGCATCCCCGGCGAAGAGCTGCTCGGCAGCCACGCCGCCACCGCCTTCGTCGGCTGGTACAACGCCCACCCCGACTACTGTGACGAGGAGTTCGACCTCTCCTGTGAGCGGGCGGTGGTGATCGGCAACGGCAACGTGGCGATGGACGTGGCGCGGATGCTGGCGCTGACCGACCACGAGCTGCGCCAGACCGACACCGCCGACCACGCGATCGAGGCGCTCGACCGCAAGCGGATCCGCGAGATCGTCGTCCTCGGCCGCCGCGGCCCGGTCCAGGCCGCCTTCACCAACCCGGAGATCAAAGAGCTCGGTGAGCTGGAGGACGGCGACATCGTCGTCGACCCGGCCGAGGTCGAGCTCGACCCGGCCAGCGCCGCCTACCTCGAGTCCGACGAGGCCGACAAGACGACCCGGGTCAACGTCGAGACGCTGACCGAGTTCTCACAGCGCACCCCGGAGGGCAAGAAACAGCGGGTCGTGCTGCGCTTCCTCGCCTCGCCGGTGGAGATCAAGGGCGACGGCAAGGTCGAGAGCATCGTCATCGGCCGCAACGAGCTGGTCGAGGAAGGTGGCTCCCTGCGCGCCAAGGACAGCGGCGAGCGCGAAGAGCTCGAGTGCGGCCTGGTGCTGCGCTCGGTCGGCTATACCGGCGTCCCGATCGAAGGCGTCCCCTTCGACGAGAAGCGCGGCCTGATCCTCAACGAGAGCGGCCGCGTGCTCGACTCGCACGACGCCGGCCACAAGATCGGCCACTACACCGCCGGCTGGATCAAGCGCGGCCCCTCGGGCGTGATCGGCACCAACAAGAAAGATGCCCTGGAGACCGTCCAGCACCTGCTCGCCGACATCGGCGACCAGGTGCTGCTCGCCCCCGAGAGCCCCGAGCCCGAGGCGATCGAGGCGCTGCTCAGCGAGCGCGGCATCCGCTTCGTCAGCTTCGAGGACTGGCAGGCGATCGACCAGGCCGAGGTCGGCCGCGGCGAGCCGCACGGCCGGCCCCGGGTCAAGTTCGTCCGCGTCGAGGAGATGCTCGAGACGCTGGGCGAGAAGGTCTCCGGCTAGCGCCACGTGGCCGATCTCGCTGAGATCAAGGCGATGATCGAGGCGGCGCTGCCGGGCGCCGCGGTCGAGGTCGTCGACGAGACCGGCGCCGGCGACCACCTGCGGGCGACCGTCACCGCTGCCCAGTTCGCCGGGCTCTCGCGGATCGACCAGCACCGGTTGGTCAAGGCCGCGGTCAAGGAGCGCTTCGACGACGGCCAGATCCACGCCCTCTCGCTCAAGACCGACGCACCCGGGTAGCTAGTCTGTGGCCATGGCAGACCCCCAGCTCAAAGAGAAGGTCGAGGAGATGATCGGCGCCAACCCGGTGCTGCTCTTCATGAAAGGGACCCCGGAGATGCCGCGCTGCGGCTTCTCGATGCGGGTCGTGCAGGTGCTCGACACGATGAACGTCGAGTACGGCGCGGTCGACGTGCTGCCGGCGCTGCAGCCGCTGCGCGAGGTGACCGCCGAGATCTCCGACTGGCAGACCTTCCCGCAGCTCTACGTCAACGGCGAGCTGCTCGGCGGCGCCGACATCGTCGAGGAGATGTTCGAGTCCGGCGAGCTGGCCGAGGCCCTCGGCGTCGAGCAACCCGAGGCGGCCCCGCAGCCCTCGCCGCCGGCGCAGTCGCCGCCTCTGCAGATCGAATAGAGCGGGAGCGCTAGACCGCGGCCTGCTCGGCGTCCTCCTCTTTCACTTGGAAAGAGGAGCCGCAGCCGCAGGCGGCGACGACGTTCGGGTTGTTGACCTGGAAGCCGGCGCCCTGCAGGCCTTCGACGTAGTCGACCTCGGAGCCGAAGACGAACTGCATGCTGGTCTTGTCGACGACGACGGCGACGCCCTCGACCTCGAAGACGTGGTCGTCCTCCTTGGCGCGGTCGAAGGCGAGCGCGTACTGGAAGCCGGAGCAGCCGCCGCCGCGCACGGCGACGCGCAGAGCCTGCTCCTCGCCACCCTCCTGGCCACCGAGCAGCTCGCCGATCTTGGCGACCGCCTTGTCGCTGAGGGTGATCGCCTCTTGTGAAGTCTCAGTCACTTCATAAAGTGTAGCGAGAGGTCTGCGAGAATCGCCCAGCTTTGAACGCCGCCGCGCCAACCGCCGTCGTCTGTGACTCGACCGCGTACCTCCCCGACGAGCTGATCGCCGCCCGCGGCATCGAGCGGATCAGCCTCTACGTCGCGATCGACGGCGACCAGAAGCCGGAGACCGAGATCGGCGACTACGGCGCCTTCTTCGAGCGCCTGCGCGCCTCCGAGGGCGGCGCGACGACCTCGCAGCCCTCGATCGGCGACTTCGTCTCCGTCTACGAACCGCTGCTCGACGCCGGCCGCGAAGTCGTCTCGGTCCACATCTCGGCCGGCATCTCGGGCACCTTCGAGGCCGCCGGCCAGGCCCGCGAGCGGCTGATCGCCGAGGGCAAGGGCGGCGATCGGATCCACCTCTTCGACTCGCGCTCGGCCGCCGGCGGGATGGGGCTCTGTGCGCTTGGCGCCGCCGCCGCGGCGCAGGGCGGCAGCGATGGCGAGGTGGCCCTCGCCCGCGCCCAGCAGGCGCGCGAGGAGCTGAAGATGTGGTTCGCGATCGACACCCTCGAGTACCTGCGGCGCGGCGGCCGGATCGGCGGCGCTTCCGCCTTCATCGGCTCAGCGCTGAAGATCAAGCCGATCCTCACGCTGGAGGAGGAGATCACCCCGGTGGAGCGGGTGCGGACCCGGGCCCGCTCGATCGAGCGCCTCCGGGACTACGCCCGGGTGCACCACGAGGCGGGCTACGACGCCTGGGTCGTCCAGCACATCCAGGACGACGAGACGGCCGCCGGCCTGGTCGACGACGGCCGTGAGATCTTCGGCTGCGAGCCGGCCTTCGTCTCCGAGATCGGCGCCGTCCTCGGCGCCCACGTCGGCCCCGGCCTACTCGGCATCGGCAGCGTCAGCAAGTCCGTTCTGAGCTGAGGAACGGCGACTAGCGGCGGCGGCGGAGGGCCATCAGCCCGCCGATCGCGAAACCGACCACGGCGGCGCCGATGACGATCTCGTTCTTGTGCTCACGCACCTGGCGGCGCCAGTCGGTGAGCTCGGCGACGCGGCCGCGCAGGGCCGTGACCGAGTGGCCCAGCTCGTGGCGCTGGGCCTCGATGTCGCGGCGGATCTCGGCCGGCGAGCGGCCGGCGGCGCCAGCGGTCATTTGATCTCCCCTTCGAGCGTTTCCTTGGTCAGCTTCGCCTCGGCGATCGCCTGCTCGGGGATCGGCGGGGCGCCGGCCTGCACGGCGCGGTAGGCGAAGAGCCCGGCACCGGCGGCGACGAGCAGAAAGAGACCGGCCTCGATGAAGTAGCCGGGCCACGGCTCGCCGTCGAAGAGCACCTCGTTGATCAACAGGGCGATTCCCTGCATGGCGAGGATCAGGGCGAGGAAGGCGAAGACGCCGGCGGCGACGGCGACGACCGAGCCGCGCAGGATGCTGCCGACTTTCTCGCCGACCTCGGCCTTGGCCAGCTCGATCTCCTCGCGGACGAGGGTCGAGGCGCTTTCGGTGACGTCGAAGACGAGCTCGGCGACCGATTTGTCGGCCGCCTTGGGCGGCGGCACCGGGGGCGGGGTCGGGGGCAGAGGCGGGGTCGGCGTGGGATCGGCCATGCGCCTACTCGGGCGGGTCCTCGTTGAAGACACGCCGGTAGGCGATCCCGGCGGCCCTGGTGGCGATGATGCTGGCGATGGCCCCGGCGGCGGCGAGCAGGCCGCTCCAGACGAGGCGTTTGGCGATCTCGTTGTCCATTGCGGCTCGACCTTACCTATCGCGGCTCGAGACCGTCGCAGATCGTCGCCGTGACAAGCGTCTTTGCCTGCTCGAAGTCGGCGTCGGAGCCGGGGATCAGTTCGAAGATCCAGCCCGAGAGGAGCTGCTCGATCGCGCCGTAGAAGGACATCGAGGCGAAGGTGGGGTCGATGTCGTCGCGAAAGGCGCCGCTCGCCTGGCCGTCGGCGACGATCTTCGCGATCGAGTCGTAGGCGCGGCGGATCTCCGGCAGGTGGGTGCGGCCGAACGAGTTCGCGGCGCGGGTCACCTCGACGATGATCACCTTCATCAGCTCCGGGTCGTGGCGGTAGGAGTCGACGATGAAGCCGGCCACCGCCTCGAGCTTGGCGCGCGGGGTCCGCGTGGCGCTGGCGTCGGCCTCCTCGATCGCCGCCAGGAGCAGCGCCCAGCGCTCGGTGAAGAGCTCGTTGAGGACCTCGTCCTTGGACTTGAAGTAGTGGTAGACGAGGCCGTAGGCAACTCCCGCCTCGTCGGCGATGTCGGCGACGCGGGTCGAGTGGAAGCCCTGGCGGGCGAAGACCCGGATCGCCGCGTCGAGGATCTGGCGGCGCTTGTCGATCGGCGGCGCTTTCGAAGCCATCAGGCGTGCGCCTCCAAGAGCTGGGGCCAGGTGTAGGCCTGGGGGCGGCGGTTGGCGAGCGAGGGCAGCTTCTCCCGGGTCCGCTCCTGGGCGGCCAGATCGAGCTCGGCGGCGACGAAGCCCTCGCCATCGGGGGCGGTCGCCAGCACCACTCCCCAGGGGTCGACGATCGCCGAGCGCCCGTAGGAGCTGTAGTGGGGCGGCGCCTCGCCGACCTGGTTGGGGGCGAGCACGAAGACCTGGTTCTCGATCGCCCGCGCCCGCAGCAGCACCTCCCAGTGGTCGCGCCCGGTGGCGAGGGTGAAGGCGGAGGGCACGGCAACCAAGCGGGCGCCGCGCACGGCGAGGATCCGGAAGAGCTCGGGGAAGCGCAGGTCGTAGCAGACGGTGAGCCCGAGCTCGACCCCGTCGACCGGGGCGGAGACGATCTCGCTGCCGGGCTGCTCGTGGTCGGACTCGCGGTACTCGACCCCGCCCGCCTCGACGTCGAAGAGGTGGATCTTGCGGTAGATGGCGAGGTCCTCGCCCCCGGGACCGATCAGGACCGAGGTGTTGAAGGCTTTCGACGAGGCTCCATCGGCCCCGCGCTCGGCGATGCTGCCGGCGAGCAGGTGGATGCCGAGCTCGCGCGCCCAGGCGCGCGCCGCGCCGAGGCTGGGGCCGTCGAGCGGCTCGGCGCCGGCCGCCAGCTCCTCGCCCGACCCGAGCAGGTTCCACTTCTCCGGCAGGGCGACCAGCTCGGCGCCGTCGGCGGCGGCGGCGCGCACGAGAGCCTCGGCGGCGGATAGGTTCCGCGCCACCTCGCCGGTCGAGTTGAGCTGTATGACCGCTGCGCGCATCGATTGATCTCCTCGACTCCGCCAGCCACGCCACACGCGAGGCGGTCGGCTGACTGACCAGTCAATCAGTTTCTCCGCGCCAGTATAGGTGGCGGGCGCGCGCCACCGAAAGGGTGAGGCGAGCGTAACCTCCCGATCAGTGACCGCGGTGGGCCGAGACGACGCTGAGCGCAAGCAGGTCACCGTCCTGTTCGCCGACGTCAAGGGCTCGATGGACATGGCCGAGGGCCAGGACCCCGAGCAGTGGCGCCAGATCATGCAGGACTTCTTCTCGATGCTCGCCGACGACGTGCGCCAGCTCGAGGGCACCGTCGACAAGTTCACCGGCGACGGCATCATGGCCGTCTTCGGCGCGCCGATCGCCCACGAGGACCACGCGCGGCGCGCCTGTTACGCGGCGTTGCGGATGCTCGACGACATCGCCGAGTACGCGGCCGAGCTGCGCCGCCTCCACGGGCTCAACTTCTCGGCCCGGATCGGGATCGACTCGGGCGAGGTCGTCGCCGGGGCGATCGGCGGCGAGGGCGAGGGCGCCTACACCGCGATCGGCCACACGGTCGGCATGGCGCAGCGCATGGAGGCGCTGGCCGAGCCGGGCAAGGCCTACCTGACCGAGAGCGCCGCCGAGCTGGCACAGGGCTTCCTCGACCTGCGCGACCTGGGTGAGTTCGAGATCAAGGGCGCCAGCCGGCCGATCCGGGTCTTCGAGCTGGCCGGGGTCGGCGCGGCGCGCTCGCGGCTCGACCTCTCGCGCCAGCGCGGCTTCTCCCGCTTCGTCGGCCGCGACGCCGAGATGGCGGCGCTCGAGGAGGCTCTGGGACAGGCCCGCGAGGGCGCCGGCGCGACGGTCGGGATCGTCGCCGAGCCCGGGGTCGGCAAGAGCCGCCTCTGCCACGAGTTCGCCGAGGGGGTGCGGGCGCAGGGGATCGAGGTCTTCGAAGCGCAGGCGCAGGCGCACGGCCGAGAGATCCCCTTCATGCCGGTGCTGCAGATGCTGCGCGCCTACTTCGGGATCGCCGACGACGATCCGGAGCGGATCGTGCGCGAGAAGATCGCCGGGCGGGCGCTGCTGCTCGACCCCGAGTTCGCCGAGGAGCTGCCGGTCCTCTTCGACTTCCTCGGCGTCCCCGACCCCGACCGGCCCCTCCCCCAGCTCAGCGCCGAGGCCCGGCACCGAGCCCTCTGCAGCGTCGTCTGCCGCCTGATCCGGGCTCCCAACCGGCGCGACCCGGTCGTCACCGTGATCGAGGACCTGCACTGGATGGACAGCGGCTCGGAGGCCCTGCTCGGCGAGCTGCTTGCAGCCGTCGACGGCACCCAGACGCTGGCGGTGGTCAACTTCCGGCCCGAGTACGAGCCCGCCTGGAGCGAGCCGGCGGGCTACCTGCGGCTCGCTCTCGAGCCGCTCGGCCCCAGTGACACGCGTGACCTGCTGCGCGATCTGGCTGGCGAGGACCCCTCGCTCGACGGCTTCGCCGAGCTGATCCACGAGCGCACCGAGGGCAACCCCTTCTTCGTCGAGGAGATCGTCCGGGCGCTGGCCGAGTCGGGCCGGCTCGAGGGCGAGCGCGGCTCCTACCAGCTGCGCGGGCCGCTCGAGGACGTCGGCGTCCCGGCCAGCGTGCAGACCGTGCTGGCGGCGCGTATCGATCGCCTCGACACGGCCGCGAAGCGGTTGCTGCAGGCGGCCTCGGTCGCCGGCAAGGAGGTCGACGAGCGCACCCTGGCGCTGGTCGCCGGGCCCGGGGGCGAGAAGGAAAGCGAGGCGGTCCTGCGCGAGCTGATCGAGGCCGGCTTCCTCTTCGAGCTCGAGCTCTACCCCGAGCGGGTGCTGGCCTTCCGCCACCCGCTGACCCGCGAGGTCGCCTACGGCACCCAGCTGGGCGAGCAGCGCGCCGCCACCCATGCCGCCACGGCACGGGCCCTGATCGAGCTCAACCCCGAGCGCGCCGACGAGCTGGCGGCGCTGATCGCCGGCCACTTCGAGTCCGGCAGCGAGCTGCGCGAGGCCGCGCGCTGGTCGGCCCGCGCGGCCCACTGGGCCGGCCACAGCCGCCCCCACGACGCGATGCGCCGCTGGGCGACGGTGACCCGGCTGATCGACCAGGTGGAGGAGGACCCCGAAAGCGCGGCGCTCGCCGTCTCCTCGCGCCTGCTGCAACTCGACTACGCCTGGCGGCTGGGGATGGAGCGCACCACGGTGGCGCGGCTCGAGAACGAGGCCGGGGAGATCGCGACCCGGATCGGCGACCTGCGCTCGCTCTCGCTGCTGCGCCTGCTGCGCTCCGGCCGGCCCGGCCTCGAGCAGTCGACCGACGAGTGGATCGTCGGCGTCGGAGAAGCGATCGAGCTGGCCGACGAGTCGGGCGACGACTACGTGCGGGTGGCGATCAGGGCCGCCGGCGCCTACGCCCATCTCTGCGCCGCCGACTTCCCCGCCTACGAGCGGGCCTCCGACGAAGTGATCGAGCTCGCCGCCGGCGACGACGCGGCGGGGGCGGGGATCGTGATCGGCTGCCCGGTCGCCTGGGCCTGGACCTCGAAGGGCATCGTGCTGAGGGAAAACGGCCGCCTCGAGGAGGCCGGGGCGTTCTACGACCGCGGCCTGCGGATCGCCGAAGAGCAGGGCGACCCGGAGACCGCGAGCTGGACGCGCGGCACCAAGGCCCTGCTGCTCTGCTCGCGCGGCGAAATCGACGCCGGGGTGGTGCTGGCGCGGCGCAACTACGAGCTCGCCGAGCGCCTCGGCGACGTCTTCTCGCGCAGCCTGGCGCTGGGCAACCTCGGGGCGACCCAGGTCGCGGCTGAGGAATACGGCCCGGCCCTGGAGGCGATCGAGGCCTCGGAGCGGATCTACCGCGAGGCGATCAAGACCGGCGACGAGCTCGAGGCCTGGCGCACAGGGGTGCTGGCGGAAGCGCTGCGCGGCTGCGACCGCGCCGAGGAGGCGATCGAGGTCGCCGAACGCTCGGCCCAGGTCGGCCGCGACCGCAAGCTGCACTGGTCGCTGCCGCTCTCGCTGCTGGCGCTCGGCCGCGCTCGCTTGCTCGCCGGCCGCGACGGCGCCCGCGAGGCGCTCGACGAGGGGGCTGAGCTTGCCGCCGCGACCGGCGCGATGGTGACCCTGGCGGCGATCGACGAAGAGCGCGACGCCCTGCCGCTGCGGGCTAGCTAGACGCCGGTCGCGCGGGCGACCACCCAGTCGACCAGGCGGGTCGGGAGCAGGCGGTTGACGCGGGCCTGGACCTTGGCATCGGCGCCGACCAGGTAACGGGCGCGGGGCCGGCGGGCATCGAGCGCGTGCTCGATCGTCGTCGCGACCTTCTCGGGCGGGATGCCGCGCTCGCCGGTTTTCCGCGCGACGTCGCGGTAGGCCTCCATCGAATCGCCGTAGAGCGCCGCCTGGTCGTCGGCGATACGGGCGAGGAGGGCATCCGCTTCGCTCTGGCCGCGATCCCAGATCTCGGTCGCGATCGAGCCCGGCTCGACGATCGCGACCCGGATCCCCCAGGACCCCAGCTCGCGGCGGAAGACGTCGCCGACCGCCTCGAGGCCGAACTTGGCGGCGTGGTAGGCGCCGAACATCGGGAAGGCCATCAGGCCGCCGATCGAGGTGACGAAGACGATGCGCCCGCGGGCGGTCCGGATCTGGGGCAGCAGGGCCTGGGTGACAGCCACCTGCGCGGTCAGGTTGACCTCGATCTGGCGGCGGAAGTCGTCGAGCGGCAGCGCCTCGAGCGGCCCCGGGACGGCAACGCCGGCGTTGTTGACCAGCCCGTCGAGGCCGGCGCCGCCGTCGGCCGCGACCCGCTCCGCGGCGGCCGCGATCTGACCGGCGTCGGTGACGTCCAGCAGCAGCGGCTCCAGCCGCTCCGACCCCGCCGCCCGCAGCGCCTCCGCGTCCTCCTCGCGCCGCACGCCGGCGAAGACGCGCCAGCCACGGCCGTCGAGGTGCAGCGCCGTCGCCCGCCCGATCCCCGTCGACGCCCCCGTGATCAGGACCGATCTCATCGCGGCCAGGCTAACATCGCTTAATGGTCAAGTCCGCCTTCGTCACCGGCGGGTCCGGGTTCATCGGCGGCCGGCTGGTCGAGCGGCTGGCGCGGGAAGGGGCCACGGTGCGAGCGCTCGCCCGCTCCGATGAGTCCGCCCGGCGCGTCGCCGAGCTCGGCGCCGAGCCGGTCCGCGGCGACCTGCTCGACCGCGACTCGCTCGCCGCCGCGGCGGCTGGCGCCGAGGTCGCCTTCCACCTCGCCGCCCACCTCGGCGAGTGGGGGCCGTGGGAGGAGTTCGAGCGCGGCAACGTCGAGGGCACGCGCAACGCGCTCGCCGCCTGCGCCGAGGCCGGCGTGCGGCGCTTCGTCCACTGCGGCACCGAGGCGGCGTTGATGGCGGGTGAGCCGCTCGTCCACGTCGACGAGACGGCGCCGCTGCGACCGGACTCGCGGGCGCCCTACCCGGCGACCAAGGCGAGGGCCGAGGGGGCCGTGCGCGACGCCAACCGCGCCGGCTTCGAGACCGTCGCCCTGCGGCCGCGCTTCGTCTGGGGCCTCGGCGACACGACGCTGCTGCCGGCGATGGTCGCCACGGTCGAGTCGGGCCAGTTCGCCTGGATCGGCGGCGGCCGCAACGTCACCGACACGACCCACGTCGACAACGTCGTCGAGGGCCTGCTGCTGGCGGCTGAGCGCGGTCGCCCCGGCGAGGCCTACTTCGTCACCGACGGCGAGCCGGTCGTCTTCCGCGAGTTCGTCACCGAGCTGCTGCGCACCCAGGGGGTCGAGCCCCCCGGCCGCAGCCTGCCGGCCTGGACCGCGGCGCCCCTCGCTCGCGTCGCCGAAGCCGCCTGGAAGCTGCTGCCGCTGCCCGGCGAGCCGCCGATGACCGCCTTCCGCTCCTGGCTGCTGACCCAGGAGTGCACGATCGAGATCGGCAAGGCCCGCGAGGAGCTCGGCTACGCCCCGGTCGTCTCCCAGGAGGAGGGGCTAGCCGCGCTGCGCGCGGTGGCGCTCTAGCTCGGCGACGAGCAGCTTCGTGTGGAGGGCGGCGATCAGGTCCTGCAGGGGCTGGGCACCGGACTCGATCATCTCGACCACCCGCTCGGGCTCGACCTCGCCGGCGAGGCGGTCGATCACCATCTCGACCTCCTGGCGGACGAGCTCTTCGAGCGCGCTTTTGTAGCGCAGCGTGTCGTAGACGGTGAAGCCGATCTGCTCGTCGTAGCCGCCGGCGCGGAAGCGGCTGATCGCCTCGATGATCTTGATGTCGGAGGGCAGGTAGCCGCGGCTGTTGGGGCTGAGGATCTCGAGCTCCTCGAGCCGGTCGAGGACGTCCTTGGGCATGCCGTAGCGCTCACGGACCTCGGCGGCGCTGGTCCGCTTGCGCTCGCCGGCCAGGGCCCGCTCGAGGATGCGGTCCTCGAGCTCGATCAGAGCCCCGACCCGCTCGGGGTCCTCGTCGAGGATCGACTTGATCGCCTTCAGCGGCATGTAGCGCTCCTCCTGCAACCGCTTGATCAGCTTGATCCGCTCGACGAACTCCGGCGCGTAGTACGCCATGTTGCGGCTGGTCTTGACCGGCTCGGGGAGCAGGCCCTCGCGCAGGTAGTGCTTGATCGTCGGCACCGGCACGCCAGAAGCCTCGGCGAGCTGCCCGATCCGGAGCAGCTCCTCCTTCTCCGTCTTGGCGGCCATCGCCCTCCTAGGCGCTGGAGGTCGCCGCCGAGTCGGCGCTCAGCCGTGCCGCCGCGCCCGCCTCGACCATCGCCGCGATCTCCTCGTCGGAGTAGCCGACCTCGCGCAGGACCGCTTCGGTGTGCTCGCCGAACGCCGGCGCCGGCCGGGTCGGGTCGCCGGGGGTGCGGCTCAGCTTCACCGGCAGGCCGAGCTGGCGGACGGTGCCCAGCTGCGGCTGCTCGACCTCGACCACCATGCCCCGCTCCCGGACCAGATCGGAGTCGAGTGCCTCACCGACATCGAGGACCGGCTCGATGCAGCAGTCGTGCTCGTCGTTGAAGGCGAGCCACTCGTCGCGCCCGCGTGAGCGGAAGACCTCGGCGACCTCGCGCCAGGCGTCGCCGCCGGGCGACTCGAACTGCTTCTCGATCAGGTCGGGACGGTCGACGCCATTGCAGAAGGCGGCCCAGAACTTCGGCTCGAGGGCGCCGCAGGTGATCCACCCGTCGGAGGCCTCGTAGGGGAAGTAACAGAGCACGCCGCCGGTCAGCTGGTCGGCGCCGCGCTGCGGCACGCGGCCATCGCAAAAGTAGGAGCCGGCGACCATCGCCAGCCAGGAGAGCGCCCCGTCGGCCATCGAGATGTCGACCAGCTGGCCCTCGCCCGAGCGCTGCCGCTCGTGCAGCGCCGCCATGATCCCGAGCGCCGCCATCAGGCCGCCGCCGCCGATGTCGGCGATCTGGCCACCGGCCTGGACCGGCGCGCCGTCCCTGGCCCCGCTCAGGCCGAGCAGCCCGATCAGGCCGAGGTAGTTCATGTCGTGGCCGGCGCGCTGGGTGTAGGGGCCGTCCTGGCCGTAGCCGGTGATCGCGCAGTAGACGATCCCCGGGTTGGCCTCCCGCATCCGCTCGTAGCCGACCCCGAGCCGGTCGAGGACGCCGGGCCGGAAGCCCTCGAGGACGACGTCGTGGGACTCGACCAGGCGCAGCAGCGCCTCGCGGCCGGCATCGGTCTTGAGGTTGAGGCGGACCGAGCGCTTGCCGCGGTTGAGCGAGAGGTAGAGCGCCGAGCGCGTGCCCAGCTCCTGCTGGTCGTCGCTGCCGTAGAAGGGCGGCCCCCAGCGGATGTAGTCGCCCATGCCGGTGTCCTCGACCTTCAGCACCTGGGCGCCGAGGTCGGCGAGGAGGAGCGAGCAGAAACCGCCGGGCAGGAGCCGGCTCAGGTCGAGGACCTTGATGTCGCTAAGCGGTAGATCGTTCACGTTTCGGAACCCCCAGTAGTTCGCGAGCCTCGGCGACGCTGGCAGCGCGGCGGCCGACGTCCTCGGCCATCTGCCTCGCCTTGGCGATCAGATCGCCGTTCGATTTCGCCATCTCTCCGTTTGGCAGGTAGAGGTTGTCCTCCACCCCGGCGCGCACGTTACCGCCGAGGACGAGCGCCGCACCGAGCAGTTTCCACTGGTCGCGGGAGATGCCGATCACCTGCCACTGGTGCTCGCCCTCCACCCCCCCGTCAGGGATCTGGTCGGCCATGAAGCCGACGTTGCGCGGGGTCGGCCGGATCCCGCCGTTGACCCCCATCACCAGCGAGACCTGCAGCGGCGTGCGGTCGAGCAGCCCCATGTCGATCAGCGGGTCGAGGTTGGCGACGTGGCCGGCGTCGAAGCACTCGTGCTCGGGCTTGATCCCCAGCTCCCGCATCGCGGTCAGGAACTCGATGATCGTGTCGAAGCTGTTCTCGAAGACCGCCTTGAAGACGAAGTCCTTGCGCCGGGGCGAGTACTTTGCGTAGTTCATCGAGCTCATGTTGAGCGCCGCCACGTCGGGCCGGCACTCGCGCAGGTACTCGATCCGCTTCTCGATCGGGATCCCGATCGCCCCGGTCGAGTAGTTGACGATCACGTCGCCGACCTCGGCCAGGATCGCCTCGGTGATCGCCTTGAAGTCCTCGACCTCATAGGACGGCGTGCCGTCCGGTTTGCGGGCGTGGATGTGGATCTGCGAGGCGCCCTCGTCGACCGCGCGCCGCGCCTCGGCCGCGTACTCCTCGGGCGTGTAGGGAATCGCCGGGCACTGGTCCCGGTTGGCGATCACCCCGCTGATCGAGCACGAGATGACCACTGGGTCGCTGAAGGAGCTCATACGGGCATCACCCCATGTCGTTTGGCGGGCTTCTCGACGTGCTTGTCGCGGGCCATGCGCAGCGCCTTGACGATCGTCGGCCGCGTCTCACGCGGGTCGATGATGTCGTCGATCACCGCGTTGCCGGCGGCGATGTAGGGGTCGATCTGCTCGCGGACCGCGTTCAGCATCGCCTCGCGGGTCGCCTCCGGGTCCTCGGCCGCCTCGATCGCCGAGCGGCCGATGATTTCGACCGCGCCCTCGGCCCCCATCACCGAGATCTCGGCGCCGGGCCAGGCGACGATCAGGTCCGGCTCATAGGCCTTGCCGCACATCACGTAGTAGCCGGCGCCGTAGGCCTTGCGCACGATCACGGTCACCTTCGGCACCGTGGCGCGGCTGACCGCGTAGAGCATCTTCGCCCCGTGGCGGATGATCCCGGCGTGCTCGACTTTGGCGCCGACCATGAAGCCGGGCACGTCCTGGAGGAAGACCAGCGGCACGTTGAAGGCGTCGCAGAGGTTGATGAAGCGGGCCGCCTTGTCGGCCGAGTCGTTGTCGAGGATGCCGGCCAGCTGCTTGGGCTGGTTGGCGACGATCCCGACCGGCTGGCCGCCGAAGCGGGCGAAGCAGGTGATCAGCGTCTTGGCGAACTTCGGCTTGACGTCGAACCACTCGCCGTCGTCGACGATCTCGCGGATCACGTCGTACATGTCGTAGGGCTGGCGAGAGGAGTCGGGGACGATCTCGAGCAGCTTCTCCGACATCCGGTCGTCGGGGTCCGAGGTCTCCGCGATCGGCGGCTTCTGCTCGCAGTTGGGCGGGAAGTAGGAGAGGTACTGCTTGACCGCTTCGATGCACTCGGGGTCGTCCTTGACCTCGAGGTCACCCACCCCCGATTTACGGCAGTGGACCTTGGCCCCGCCCAGCTCCTCCATCGAGATGTCCTCGCCGGTGACGGCTTTGGTCAGGTGCGGGCCGGCGAGCGCCATCGCGCCCTGGCCGGAGACCATCGGCACGAAGTCCGAGAGCGCCGGGATGTAGGCGGTGCCGGCGGCGCAGGGCCCCATCATCGCCGCCACCATCGGGATCACGCCCGACATTTCGACCTCCTCGCGGAAGAGGTGGCCGGAGCCGGCGAAGAGCGAGCCCGCCGCCTCCTGGATGCGGGCGCCGGCCGAGTCGAGCAGCCAGATGAACGGCATCCGCTTGGAGAGCGCCATCTCGCGCAGGCGGGAGACCTTCATCTCCCCCGTCATCCCCATCGAGCCGGCCATCACGGTGAAGTCGTAGGCGGCGATGCAGCAGGCGCGGCCGTCGACGTCGCCCCAGCCGGTGATCACGCCGTCGGCGGGCGCCTCGACGCCGTCCATCGCCCGCTGGGCGAAGTGGGGCCGGCCGTGCACGCCCAGCTCGACGAAGCTGCCCTCGTCGACCAGCAGGTCGATCCGCTCGCGTGCGGTCAGCTTGCCGCGTTCGTGCTGCTTGGCGATCTTCTCCTCGCCACCGCCCAGCTTCGCCTTGGCGCGGCGCCGGTGCAGCTGCTCGTTGAGGTCCGCCAGCGGCGCCGCCCCCGGCAGCAAGTTCTCCTCGCCCCCGGCCTCCGCCGGACGCTCTTCGGTGCTCGCCATCCCTACCTCCCCTTCCATTCGGGCTCACGCTTCTCGAAGAAGGCGGTGACGCCCTCGACGATGTCCTCGGTCGAGAAGGTGAGCGAGAGCTGTGAGCGCAGGTAATCGAGTGCGTCGTCGATCGCCATGTCCTGCTGGCGGTACATCGCGTCATGGCCGAGCCGCATCAGGACCGGGCTCTTCGAGGCCAGCTTGCCCGCCCACTCGGCGACCGCGGCGTCGAAGTCGGCGGCCGGCACGACCTTGTTGGCGAGCCCGTACTCGACCGCCTGCTCGGCGCTCAGCCGCTCGCCCAGAAGCATCATCTCGTTGACCTTCTTGCGCGGGACGTTGCGGTAGATGATCGCCATGATCATGTAGGGGAAGGCACCGACGTTGATCTCCGGCGTGCCGAAGGTGGCCCCCTCTTTGGCGATCAGCAGGTCGCAGGAGAGGGCGAGCCCCATGCCGCCGGCCAGCACGTGGCCGTTGGCGGCGCAGAGCGAGGGCTTGCCCAGCCGCGGCATCAGCCGGAAGAATTCAAGGAACAGATCAGTAGCAAAGTGTTTTGAGACAAGCGGGACATCGGCTGCGAAGCCACCGAGATCGGCACCAGCGCAAAACACTTTGTCGCCAGCGCCCGTCAGGACGACCGCCCGCGCCTCCTCGTCGTCGCGCGCCCGCTTCATCGCGTCGACCAGCTCGACCAGCATCTGGCCGGAGAGCATGTTGCGCTTCTCGGGGTTGTTCAGGGTCACCGTCGCGACCCCGGCCTCGACCTCGTACTTGACGACCTCGTAGTCCATCCCGCCGGGACCATAACCGAAGCTGACCGAAAGTGGAAAGTGCTACTGTCCACTCGGCTCTGGGCCGGCCTATCGCGCCCACCTGGACAGCGAACGAGGAGGAACCAATGGGGACTGCGACGACCGACGGCTCCAAGGTGATCAAGCCCGATCACGAGGCGGGCCGCAAGAGCTTCATCTTCAGCCAGGAGCACGAAGACCTGCGCGAGTCGATGCAGGCCTGGGTCAAAAAGGAGATGTGGCCCCACCGCAACGAGTGGGAGAAGACCTACTGGCCCTCCGAGGTGATGAAGCGCGCCGGCGAGCTCGGCTTCCTCGGCCTCTGCTTCCCGGAGGAGTATGGCGGCCAGGGCGGCGACTACTTCTACTCGCTGGTCCGCGCCGAGTGCATGAGCTACACCGGCTCCGGCGGCACCAACATGGGCTTCGCCGTGCAGACCGACATGGTCCTGCCGCCGATCCACCTGCTTGGCACCGAGGAGCAGAAGCAGCGCTACCTCGCCCCCGGCCTCAAGGGCGAGAAGATCGGCTCGCTGGGGATCACCGAGCCCGGCGCCGGCTCCGACGTCGCCGGCATCCGCACGACCGCGATCCGCGACGGCGACGAATTCGTCATCAACGGCTCGAAGACGTTCATCACCAACGGGCCGCGGGCCGACTTCATCGTCCTCGTCGCCAAGACCGACCCGGAGGAGCGCCACGCGGGCATCACCCTCTTCGTCGTCGACCTGCGCGACGAGAACGGCGAGAAGGTGCCCGGCTTCAGCGTCTCCGCCGAGCTCGAGAAGATGGGGATGCACGCGTCCGACACCGGCGAACTCGCCTTCGAAGACGTGCGCGTGCCCGAGAGCGCGATTCTCGGCGAGGAGGGCAAAGGCTTCTACCACATCGCCTGGGAGCTCCAGGGCGAGCGCCTGGTCGCCGCCGCCGGCTCGCATGCGGGGGCGGAAAGGATGATCGAGCGCACGCTCGAGTACGCCAAGGAGCGCGAAGCCTTCGGCCGCCCGATCGGCAAGTTCCAGGCGATCCGCCACAAGTTCGCCGAGATGGCGACCAAGACCGAGGCGGCGAAGCAGTTCACCTACGCGACCGCCTGGCGCTTCGCCAACGGCGAGTACCCGGTGCGCGAGATCACGATGGCGAAGCTCTTCTCCTCCCGCGTCGCCTGCGAAGTCGCCGACGAGTGCATCCAGATCCTCGGCGGCTACGGCTACATGAAGGAGTACGAGATCGAGCGCGCCTACCGCGACGTGCGCCTCAACCGGATCGGTGCCGGCACCGACGAGGTGATGCTCGACGTGATCGGCAAGAGCTACGGGCTGTAGGGGAAGGCGCGGCCTAGGCGCGCAGCGCGCCGGCCTGCGCGACGTCGGCGAGGTGCCGGTGGACCTGCTGGATCACCACCGAGCCCTCGCCGACGGCGGAGGCGACCCGCTTGACCGCGCCGTGGCGGGCGTCGCCGACGGCGAAGACGCCGGGTAGGCTGGTCTCCAGCATCTGCCGCTCGTCGCGGCCGGTGAGGACGTAGCCCCACTCGTCGCGCTGAATCTCGGGCGGCAGCCACTTGGTGCCCGGGTGGGCGCCGATCATCACGAAGAGCGCATCCGCGTCGACGCCGGAGGTCGCGCCCGAGGCGCGGTCGCGCAGGGTGAGGCGCTCCAGCCGCCCCGTCCCCTCGCCGCCGACGACCTCGGTCTCGAGCAGGGTCTCGATGTTCCCCGCCGCCGCGATCTCGCCGCGCAGGTAGCTCGACATGCTGGCCGCGAGCGAGCTGCCGCGGACGACGAGGGTGACCTGCGCGGCCCAGCGGCAGAGGTGCATCGCCGCCTGGCCGGCCGAGTTGCCGCCGCCGATGATGAAGGCGCGGCGACCGTGGAGCGCCTTCGCCTCGGCTGCCGAGGCGCCGTAGAAGACCCCGGCCCCCTCGAGCGCGGCGAGGGCGGGGATCTCCAACCGCCGGTAGGAGACGCCGGAGGCGAGCACGACCGCGGCGGCCTCGAACTCGTCGCCGTCGGCGGTGCGCAGCGTGTGTCCACCCTCCCCCGGCCGCAGCTCGACCACCTCGCGCATGAGCAGGAAGGAGGTGCCGAAGACCCACGCCTGCTGGTAGGCGCGCTGGGCCAGCTCGGCGCCGCTGATGCCGCGCGAGAAGCCGAGGTAGTTGCGGATCAGCGAGCTGGACCCGGCCTGGCCGCCGAGCGCTTCGCGCTCGACCACCAGCGCCCGCAGCCCCTCCGAGGAGGCGTAGACGGCGGCGGCGAGGCCGGCCGGACCGGCGCCGACGACGGCGACGTCGAAGCTGCGCTCGGCGGTCAGCTCGGTGCTGACGCCGAAGGCCGCCGCAAGCTCGACCTTGCTCGGATCGACCAGGAGCTGGCCGGGGCGAATCCGGGCGACCGGGACCGAGGCGTCCGGGCGGCCGGCCTCCTCGAGCAGGGCGCGGCCGGGCTCTGAGTCGGGCGCGTGGCAGGCGTAGGGGACGCCGTTGCGGCTGAGCAGGTCGTGCAGCTCGTGGGTGCGCCGCGAGCCCGGCTCGGAGACGAGCTCGATCTCACCCTGGACCGGCGACTCGGCGCGCGCCCACTCGAAGAGGAACTCGGCGACGGTGCGGTGGAAGAGCTCGTCGGGCGAGCCCTGCGGCTTCAGCACGTAGTAGTCGATCCGGCCCAGCGCCATCGCCTCGAAGATCGCCTCGGCCGTGTCCGGGTCTGCCCAGCCGCCCCAGGCGATCAGCAGCCCGCGCTTGGCGCTCGGGTGCAGCTCCTTGGCCCGCGCCAGCAGCTCGGCCCCGGTCAGGGTCTCCCCCAGCCAGTGGTCGGCAAGGACGAGAGCGACCGGCGTGCGAGCCTCGCGCAGCGCCTCGAGCAGGCGCAGGGCGGCGGCGGCCGAGGCCTCGGCCCGGACGTCGTAGTCGTCGCCGTAGCGCCGGGTCAGCTGCTCCTCGACGCGGGCGAGGCAGGTGGGGTCCTCGTCGACGGCGAGCAGCACCGGCAGTCCCATCAGCCGATGGTAGCGCCGGGCCGGCGATCCGATCCTGGGCGTACCCGTTAGCGTCTCCGGGGTGACGGTGGTCAAAGACACGGGGGCGCGAGCGACCCTGCCGCCATTCGGCGACGAGCATCAGGAGCTGCGCGAGACGGTTCAGCGCTTCGTCAGCAAGGAGATCGCGCCCCACGTCGACGAGTGGGAGGAGGCGCGCGAGTTCCCGCGTGAGCTCTACAACCGCTGCGCCGAGCTCGGCTTCCTCGGCCTCAAGTTCCCGGAGCTCTACGGCGGCCAGGGGGGCACCCACCTGCACGACGCGGTCTGGGTCGAGGAGCTGGCCCGCTCGGGCGGCTCCGGCGGCGTCGCCGCCGGGCTCAACGCCCACGCCTCGATCGCGATGCCGCCGATCTTCACTTTCGGCAGCGAGGAGCAGAAACAGCGCTGGCTGGTGCCCGGGATCGCCGGCGAGAAGATCGGCGCGCTGGGGATCACCGAGCCCGGCGCCGGCTCCGACGTCGCCGGCATCTCGACCTTCGCCCAGAAGGTCGACGGCGGCTACGTCGTCAACGGCGGCAAGACCTTCATCACCAACGGCGTCCGCGCCGACTTCCTCGTCTGCGCCTGCAAGACGACGCAGGAGGGCGGCCACCACGGCATCTCCTTCCTCGTCCTCGAGCGCGAGATGCCCGGCTACGAGGTGGCGCGGAAGCTGGAGAAGCTCGGCTGGCACTCCTCCGACACCGGCGAGCTCTCCTTCACCGACGTCGAGGTGCCCGACGCGAACCTGCTCGGCGAGGAAAACGAGGGCTTCAAGCAGATCATGGCCAACTTCGCCTGGGAGCGGCTGCTGATGGCGATCGGCGCGGTCGGCGGGATGCAGCGCCTGATCGAGACGGCCGTGGCCTACGCGCTGGAGCGCGAAGCCTTCGGCCGCCCGATCGGCAAGTTCCAGGCGATCCGCCACAAGGTGGCCGAGATGGCGACCCAGGCCGAGGCCTCGAAAGCGCTCACCTACAACGCCCTGCGCCTCTTCCACGAGGGCCAGGACTGCATCAGGGAGGTGACGATGGCCAAGCTCGTCACCCAGCGCGCCATCCTCGAGATCGCCGACGAGTGCCTGCAGATCCACGGCGGCTACGGCTACATGCGCGAGTACGGCATCGAGCGCGCCGTCCGCGACGCTCGCCTGGGCCCAATCGGCGGCGGCACCGACGAGGTCATGAAGGAGATCCTGGGCAAGCAGATGGGGCTGTAGGCCCTTGGCCGACGGACGGATCGAGGTGCGGCGCTGCCGACGCCCCGATGTGCCGGCGGTGCTGGAGCTGTGGGCGAAGTCGCGCAGCGAGCACGCGAGCGCGGCGGACCGGCGCGAGGACCTCGAGCGCCTGGTTGACGATTCGCCGGCGGCGCTGCTGGTGGCTGAGCTGGACGGGGGGATCGTCGGGGTGCTAATCGCGGGGTGGGACGGGTGGCGGGGGAACATGTACCGGCTCGCCGTCCGGGGTGGGCATCGGCGCGAGGGCATCGGGCTGGCGCTGACGCGGGCGGGCGAGGAGTACCTGCGCGAGCGCGGCGTGTGCCGCGTCACCGCGCTGGTCGCCTACGACGACGAGGTCGCGGGCGGTTTCTGGGAGGCCGCCGGCTACCCCCGGGACGTCGAGATCGGCCGCCGGGTCCGCAACCTGTAGGCGCGCCTAAAGGGGTCGTGGGACAGGCTCTAAACCCGGATGGAGATCTCGACCCCTTCGGCCATCGGGAGCGCGAGGGATCCATAGCCATTGCCCAGATCCCGGACGTGGCGCAGGTAAGGGTCGAGGTCGGGATCGTCGGCATTGAGGTCGGCGACCACGAGGGCATCGGGGGTCAGGCTCGGCTCGACGGCGGTGAGGACCGAGAGGTAGAGGTCGTTGCGGCCGTCGAGGAAGAGGAGGTCGATCTCGGCCGGGAGATCGCGGAGCGTCTCGCGAGCGTCGCCCACGCGCAGGTCGACGAGGTCGTCGAGACCCGCCGCCGCTAGGTTCCGATTTGCCGCGCTCGCCTTCTGCGGCAGCAGCTCGGTGGTGACGACCGTCCCTCCCGCTTCGCTGTCGCGAACCGCGGCCGCCAGGTAGATCGTGCTGATCCCCAGCGAGCAGCCGAACTCGACCACCAGGCCGGGACAGCGGGTGCGGGTCAGCAGATAGAGGAGCTCGCCGACCTCGCGGGTGATCGCCAGCGGCGCGTCGCCGTAGATCTCGTAGCGCTCCGCCTGGCCGAGCCGCGCCCCGAGCTCGGCCTCGTGCTCGGCGACCCGCTGCTTGACCCGCGGGTCCTCGCGCTCGGCCCGCGCGTGCAGCTCGTCGAGCACGCGGGCCACCACCGGTGAGCTCACTCCTCCTGCCATCCTCCGGGTAGTGAAGCAGCGTGTCAGCCTGATCACCCTCGGCGTCGCCGACCTCGGCCGGTCGCGACGGTTCTACGAGGCGCTGGGTTGGACGACCGGCGCCGCCCCGGATGACGACGTCGTCTTCTTCCAGTGCGGCGGGATGGTGGTGGCGCTCTGGGACCGGGCGAGGCTGGCCGAGGACAGCAGCGTCGAGGACTCGCCCGGCTGGGGCGGGGTGACGCTGGCGGTCAACTTCGCCTCGCGCGAGGAGGTCGACGCGGTCACCGAGGAGGCGCGCGCCGCCGGCGCCAAGATCGGCCGCGAGCCGGCCGAGACCTTCTGGGGCGGCTACACCTCGATCTTCATCGACCCCGACGGCCACCCCTGGGAGGTCGCCCACAACCCCCACTGGACCGTCACCGAGGACGGCGACATCAGGCTCGGCGGGTAGGGCTACGCGGGATAGTCGTCTGGAAGGAGGCGAAACGGCCGCCCGGATGGGCCCCGCATCGCGCGGAAGTGGCGGGCGTCGAAGCTGAGGACGTCGACGGTCTGCGCCTTCTCAGCAAGCACCACGATCGAGGCGTCCGCTAGTCCGATCTTCAGGTCCTGGTAGCGCCGGATCACCGCGACCGCCGCCACTACGTCGGCCTGGCTGAACTCGGCCAGCTCGTACGCCCCTTCGGCCACCTCGCCGAGCAGTGCGAGCTGAGCCTCCTGGCCATGACGGGTGCCGAGCATGTAATCGAGCTCGGCGAGAACGAAGGGCGAAAGGACGAAGGGGCCGGCGAGCTCGTCGAGCACTTTCACGACCTCGGCGTGGCGCTTGGCGGTCGTGCTCGCGAGCTGAAGCACCGCGCTGGCGTCGACGAGGATCAATCTGCCCCGAATCCCTCGAGCGCCTCGTCCACCCTGCTCGGATCGTCGAGCATCGGATCGTCCAATGCGAAGAGTGGGCCCGGCTTGCGGCGCCGCGGACGATTGAGCCCGATCACATGATCGACACCTTCGCGAATCAGCTGTGCCTCGGTGCGCTGCGAGCTGCCCGCGATCGCCTCCAACTCACGCTTCTGCTCGTCGGTCAGGTAGACGGTCGTGCGTTTCACGCCATATATCGTGCCATACGTACTTGCCATTGTCCTTCCAAAGGCCGTGGCATGGCAAGTTCTCCCCCTCAACCTTTCTCGTCGAGAACCTCCATGCGGACGATCAGGCCGTCCTCGAGCTGGAAACGGTGGACCACGTGGTCGTCGGCGGTGATGGTGTCGGTTTGGGCGTCGCGGACGACCTGGTGGACGGTGACGTCGATGCTGCCGTCGGGGCGGTGGTCGAAGCGCTCCGGCTCCACCGTGCTCGAGATCGCCTCGAACTGGCGGGCCCAGTAGGCGGCGACCGCGGCGCGCCCGACGACCCGGCCGCCCTCCCAGGCGTTCGGCCAGTCGACCCCGGGCGCCATCAGCTCGATCGCCGCCTCGACGTCACGCGAGTTGAAGGCGCGGTAGGCGTCTTCGAGGACCTTCTCCAGCTCAGCGGCAGACATGGCGCGATTATCCGCCCCGGCCCGCGCGTACGATCGCCCCATGCTCGAACGGGACGCCCACCTCAACATGGTCGAGAGCTCGCGGCGGCTGTTCGAGTTCGACCCCGGCGCCAAGATCGAGGTCGGGCCGGGCTGGGTCTTCGGCGCCGGGCGCTCGCCGCACCCGACGATCTCCAACGCCGCCTTCCGCACCGACGATGACCTCGACCCCGGCGAGCTGCTCGAGCGGGCGCAGGCATTCTTCGGCGCGCGCGGGCGCGGCTTCGCGCTCTGGGCCCGTGGCGGCGTGCCCGAGGACGAGATCCTGATCGAGGCCGCCGAGCGCGCCGGCTTGGAGGCCGTCTACTCGATGCCCGAGATGGTCCTCCGCTACAGGCCGGAGCAGCACCCCCTACCCGACGGCGTCGAGCTGCGCCGGATCGCCAGCGCCGAGGACGCCGCCGCCTACTGGCGGGTGGCGGAAGCCGCCTACGCCAGCATCGGCTTCCCGCCAGAGGTCTTCTCCTACTACGAGGACGACGCCGGCTTCAGCGCCGACGGAGCCGCGGCCTTCCTTGCCCTGCTCGACGGCGTGCCCGCGGCGATCGCGATGACCCTGGTCAGCCACGGCATCGCCGGCATCTACTGGGTCGGCTCCACCCAGCGGGCACGAGGACATGGGCTGGGCACGGCGGTGACCGCGGCCGCCGTCGCGGCCGGACTCGAGATGGGCCCCGAGATCGCCTCGCTGCAGGCCTCGCCGATGGGCGAGAGCCTCTACCGCCGGATGGGCTTCGAGACGCTCTACGAGTGCCGGCTGCTCAGCGCGCCGGAGCCGCGCTAGCCGTCAGCGAGCGCCGCGCAGACCGCCGCGACCTGGGCGCGCCGCAGCCGCGGCAGCAGCTCCTCGGAGTACTGCTCGTTGAGCGTGAAGGTCAGCGAGCGGCGGCCGTCGCGGGTCGAGGCGATCAGCTGGGTGTAGCCGAGGATCGAGCCGGTGTGGCCGTAGACGGTGCCGCAGCTGGTCCGGTACTGGAAGAGCGCCAGGCCGGCCGAGTTGCGGCCGGGACCGGGCGGCTCCGAGTGCCCCTTGACGAACTCGTACTGGTCACGGCGGGCGGCGCCGCCGAACAGCCGGCCGCCGACGTAGCCGCGGACGAAGGAGTTGAGGTCGTTCGGCGTCGAGACGATGCCTCCCGAGGCCCAGGCCCAGTCGCCGAAGGCGACCTCCTGGCTGACGTCCTCGAACCGTCCGCCCTTGTCTTTCGCGTAGCCGTGGATGAAGGGCGCCGGCAGCTTGGCGGTGCTGGGAAGCAGGGTGCTGCGCAGGTTCAGCGGGTCGAGCACCTGACGGCGCAGGACGTTGCCGTAGGCGACTCCGACGACCGATTCCGCGATCAACCCGACCGCGACGTTGTCGGAGTTCGAGTAGCGGTAGGCCGAGCCGGGCGGGAAGTTGAGCGGCGTCGAGGCCACGTAGCCGAGCAGGTCCCGCGGCGGCGGCGCGACCTTGGGCGACTTGCCGACGGCTTCGGCGAAGGGGCGGCTTGCGCTGAAGTCGGGCAGGCCGCTGGTGTGGCCGAGCAGCTGGCGCAGGGTGATTGCGTGCCAGGCGACCGGCAGGTAGGGCAGGCGCTGCCCGATCGTGTCGTCGAGCGAGAGCAGCCCGTCGTCGACCAGCGAGAGGGCGACCGCCCCGGAGAAGGCCTTAGCGACGCTGGCGATCCGCATCCGGTTCGCGGCCCCCATCAGGCTGCCGCGCTTGACGTCGGCGAGGCCGGCCTTGTGGGTGAGGCGCTGCCCACCCCGCTGGATCACTGCGATCACGCCGGGCGGGCCGTCTTTGGCTTCGACCAGCCCCGTCAGGGCGCGGTCCAGCGCCATGTCCGCCTGGGCCGTGGACTTGGCCGCGACGGCGTTGCCAACAGCGCTCGCGAAGAGCAGCGGCGCCAACGTCAGGAGGAGGGCGGAGCGACGCAAGGCCCACAGCCTATTGGTGACTAGCGGGACTGCCAACCCTTCCGTCTACGATGGCCCCGTGATCTACCTGCTGCGGCACGGCGAGGCGGTACCGGCGAACGGGGGCAGCGACGCGGCGCGGCAGCTGACCGCCAAGGGAGAACGCCAGGCCCAGGCCGCCGGGCGAGCCCTGGCCGCTCTCGGCGCCAAGCTCGACGCCTGCCTGACCAGCCCCAAGGTGCGCGCCGCCGACACCGCCCGGCTCGCCTGCGAGGCGCTCCCGGTCGAACCAGAGATCGCCGAGGAGCTCGCCGGCGGCTTCGACGCCCTCGACCTCGTCGCCGGTCGCGGTGGGGTGATGCTGGTCGGCCACAACCCCGACTTCACGACCGAGGTCAATCGCCTCACCGGCGCCAACGCGAAGCTGCGCAAGGGCGGCCTGGCGATCGTCGACGGCAGCACCCTGCTGGCCCTGCTGCGCCCCGAGGACCTGGCCGCGATCGCGGCGGCCAAGGTCGCTCCCTAGCCCGTCCCCACCCCCGGACTGGCTGACTGGCCGGTCAACCAGGGTGACACCGTTCCTTGTAGCCTCCCGGCGACTTCACGATCTATAAGGGAGCGCTATACCGATGGGACTTCTTGATGGGAAAGCGGCGATCGTCACCGGCTCCGCCCGGGGGATCGGCCGCGCCACCGCTGAGCTCTTCGCCAGCGAGGGCGCCAAGGTTCTGATCAACGACCTCGACGCCGACGTCGCCGAGCAGGCGGCCGGCGAGATCAACGGCGAGACCGCGGTCCACGCCGGCGACCTGACCAAGACCGGCGCCGCCGACGAGCTGGTCGCCGCCGCCGTCGACGCCTTCGGCACGGTCGACATCGTCGTCAACAACGCCGGCTACACCTGGGACGGCGTCGCCCACAAGATGACGGACGAGCAGTTCCAGGCGATGCTCGACATCCACACGGTCGTCCCCTTCCGGGTCGCCCGCGCCCTCGCCCCCCACTGGCGCGAGGCCGCCAAAGCGGAGCGCAACGAGGGCAAGGAGGTCTTCCGCAAGCTGATCAACATCTCCTCGACCTCGGGGACGATGGGCAACGCGGGCCAGGTCAACTACTCCGCCGCCAAGATGGGGGTCGTCGGCGTCACCAAAACGCTGGCCAAGGAGTGGGGGCAGTTCAAGATCAACGTCAACGCGGTCGCCTTCGGCTTCGTCGAAACCCGCCTCACCGCGGCCAAGGAGGCCGGCGGCGAGATGACCACCCCGACCGGCGAGAAGATCGAGCTGGGCATCCCCGAGCAGATGCGGGCGATGGCCTCGGCGATCATCCCGCTCGGCCGCCCCGCGACGCCGACCGAGGCCTCCGGCCCGGTCCTCTTCCTCGCCTCGCCGCTGGCCGACTACATGCACGGCCAGGTGCTCAACGTCACCGGCGGCATGTTTGGGGGGATGTACACCTGAGCCCGACCGCGACAGAGGGCAGGCGCACTCCCCGCTACCTCGACGTAGCGGACAGGATCTGGCCTGCCCTCACGCGCGGCGCCGGCCTCCACACGTTCCTCTACCGGCGCACCGGGGGCAGGCTCGGCCACGACATCCCGGGCGTGCGCGGCGGCATGCTGCTGCTCGACCACGTCGGCGCCAAGAGCGGCACCAAGCGGACCACGCCGCTGCTCTACTTCCCCGATGGCGACGCCGTCGTCATCGTCGCCTCCAAAGGAGGCTTCCCGAAGAACCCGGCCTGGTTCTACAACCTCAAGGCCAACCCGGACACGACGGTGCAGATCCGCAAGGAGCGCCGGCCGGTCCACGCCCGGGTCGCGACCCCCGAGGAGCGCGAGCGACTCTGGCCCGAGGCGGTCCGCTCCTACAAGGGCTACAAGGACTACGCGGCACGCAGCAAGGGCCGCGAGATCCCGCTGGTCATCCTCGACCGGCGTTAGGGCATTGGCGACTTATGCACCGTATCGGTGCATAAGTCGCCAAACCGTGGTCAACTCTTCGGCCGCCGCTCCTCGGCGACCGGCGTGCCGGCTTCGTCGGCGATCGCTTCGGGCGGCCACGGGCCGGCCCAGTTGTCACGGGCGCCGTCGATCGTGATCGTCGTACCGGAGAAGAAGTCGCCGGCCGGCGAGGCCAGGTAGGCGACCAGCCAGGCCATCTCCTCGGCTTTCCCCGCCCGCCCGATCGGGATCGAGCGCTCGAGGTTGTCGACGACGACCTGCGGATACTTGGTCAGCAAGGTCTCGGTGGCGAACTGACCGGCGGCCAGCGCGCAGAGCTTGATCCCGAAGCGCGCCCACTCCACCGCCAGGGTCCGCATCATGTTCTCGACCGCGGCCCGCGCAGCACCCGAGTGGACCATGCCGGGCATGCCGTGGTGGGGCGAGAGGGTGACGCTCAGCACCTTGCCGCCGCCCTGGGGGATGAAGGCCTTGGTCGCCGCCGCGTGGGTCATCAGCCAGGTCCCCTGCACGTTGAGCTCGATCACGGTGCAGAACCCCTTCGGGCTGATCGACTCGGCCGGGGCGAGGAACTGGCCGCCGGCGTTGTTGACCAGCGTGTCGAGCCGCCCGTGCCGCTCGAGCAGGCCGTCGACAAGCGCCCCGACCGCCTCCTCCTCGCGGATGTCCATCGCCTCGTGCTCGAAGCTGCCGGCCAGCCCGGCGGCGAGCTCCGCGGTCTCGACCAACGGCTCCTCGCGGCGGCCGCAGCCGACCACGGTCGCCCCCAGCCGGGCAAGCTCGAGCGCCGTCTCCCGGCCCAGGCCGCTGCCGGCGCCGGAGACCAGGCAGACCTGTCCCTCGAGCAATCCCTCCTTGAAGATGCGCGAAGCGCCGCTCTCACTCATCGCCGCGCAAGCTTATTGCTGACCCGATCCGAGGTAATGTGAGCCGAGGATGAAGGTTCACGTGGAGGCAAAGCCGCTGCACGAGCCGCTCGCCGGGGGAACGCCGGGCGCGACCGTCTCGGTCGAGCCGCTGCTCGCCGGCACGGTGACCTGGTCGCGCTCGATGATGGAGAGCCCCGGGGGCCGCTTCCTCACCCTGAAGCTGCTGCGCGCGCTGATCAGCGGCGAGCCGGCGATGACCGTCCCCTGCCCCGCCTTCCTGATCCGCCACCCGAGCGCCGGGGCGATCCTCGTCGACACCGGCCTGCACCCCTCGATCGCCAGCGACCCCCGTGAGAACTTCGGCCGCTCCGGCGCCCGCTTCGGCAAGCCGGCGCTGGCGCCCGGGGCCGACGTGCCGGCCCAGCTGCGCGCCCGCGGCCTCGAGCCCAGCGAGATCCCGGTCGTCGTGATGACCCACCTCCACCTCGACCACAGCTCGGCGATCTCCGAGTTCCCCAACTCGACCTTCGTCGTCAGCGAGGTCGAGTGGGAAGCGGCGACCGGCGGCTCCAGCCCGCTGCTGAACGGCTACCGCCGCAACCACTTCGACTACGCCTTCGACTACCGCACCGTCGACTTCAACCGCGGCGGGATCGACTCCTACTCGAGCTTCGCCCGCTGCTTCGACATCTTCGGCGACGGCTCACTGCGCCTCGCCTACACCCCGGGCCACAGCGCCGGGCACTGCTCGGTGATCGCGCGGCTGAAGGAGCGCGACTTCGTGATCGGCGGCGACGCGACCTACACGGTCGGCCAGCTGGAGGGCGACGCGCCGCCCGCGCCGCGCCCCTTCGACGCCCACAACTACCGGCGCTCGCTGCAGGAGCTGAAGCTGTTCCGGCGCGAGTACCCGAAGGCGATCGTCACGCCTGGCCACGACCCGAGCTTCTACGAGCAGCTCGGCGACCGTTACGAGTAGCCAGCCCGGCGTACATCTCGCGCACCCGGTCGAAGACCTGGCCGGCGACCTCGAGCTGGCGCTCACGGCTCGGCGACTCCTCGGCGGGAAAGCTGACCGGCTCGCCGAACTGGACAGTGACCTTGGGGAAGCGCAGCCGCTTCCAGCCGCGCACGTTGGCCGAGCCGGAGATCGCGACCGGGACGACCGGCGCACCCGATTCGAGCGCGATCCGCCCGATGCCCCGTTTCGGCTCACCCAGCTCGCCGCTGCGCGAACGCCCCCCCTCGGCGTAGATCAACAGCATCCCGCCCTGGTCGAGGATCGTCCGGGCGGTGACGAAGGCCTCCTCGTCGCGGTGGCCGCGGCGGATCGGGAAGACGCCGCCGTGCTTGTAGATGTAGGTGAGCACGGGCGGGCCGAAGAGCTGCGATTTGGCCATGAAGCGGACCTGGCGGCGCAGGTAGAGGCCGGTGAAGAAGTGATCCATCTGGCTGAAGTGGTTGGGGGCGAGGATCAGCGGCCCAGACTTGGGCACGTTCTTTACCCCGATCGCGCGGGTCCGGTAGATCAGCAGCGTCGGCAGGGAGATGAGGATGCGGACGAACGTGTAGGTCCAGCCGACCCCCTTGCGGGCCTGGGCGTGGAACTGGTCGAAGTACTCGGCAGGACGTTCATCCTTGTAGACCTGTGGCTTCATCTCCGACACTGCGCTCTGCGTACCCCCGCCTGCGGCGGCGGTTACGCCCCTCCTTCGGGGGTCGCCCAGTCGCGTGATCTCGCCAGCGCCCGATGCCACTCGGCGAGCAGCCGGCGGCGCTCGCCATCCTCCATCCGCGGCTCGTAGCGGGCCGCCTCGCGCCACATCGCGGCGACCCCGTCGGCACTCCACTGGCCGGCCGCGATCCCAGCCAGGTAGGCGGCGCCGAGCGCGGTCGTCTCGGCGATCTCCGGCACCACCACGGGCGCCCCGAGGACGTCGGCCTGGAACTGCATCAGCCAGCGGTTGACGACCGCGCCGCCGTCGGCCTTGAGCGCCTCGAGCCGCTGACCCGAAGCCGCCTCCGCCGCCTCGACCGCGTCGGCGGTCTGGAAGGCGATCGCCTCGAGCGCCGCCCGGGCCAGGTGGGCGCGGCCGCTGCCGCGGGTGAGGCCGACGATCGTGCCGCGCGCGTAGGGGTCCCAGTGCGGCGAGCCGAGCCCGGTCAGCGCCGGCACGAAGTAGACGCCGTCGTTGCCGTCGAGCGAAGCGGCGAGCGCCTCGCTCTCCGCCGCCTCGCCGATCAGGCCGAGGCCGTCGCGCAACCACTGCACGGCGGCACCGGTGACGAAGATCGAGGCCTCGAGCGCGTAGGCGACGCTCTCGTCGCTGGCGCAGGCGACCGTCGCCAGCAGGCCCTCCCCGGGCCGCGGCGCCTCCGCCCCGGTGTTGAGCAGGACGAAGCTGCCGGTCCCGTAGGTGTTCTTGGCGCTGCCAGCCGCGTGGCAGCCCTGGCCGAAGAGGGCGGCCTGCTGGTCGCCGGCGATCCCCGCCACCGGCACCTCGCCGCCGAACTCGCTCGTCGTCCCGTAGACGTGGGCGGAGGGCAGGGGCTCGGGCAGGGACGCCGGGTCGACGCCGAGCAGCGCGCAGAGCTCGCCGTCCCAGGCCAGCTCGTGGATGTCGAAGAGCATCGTCCGCGAGGCGTTCGTGTAGTCGGTCGCGTGGCGGCCGGTCAGCTTGAAGAGGAGCCAGGAGTCGATCGTGCCGAAGACCGCCCGCTCCCCCACTCCCTCGGCGTTGCCCAGCAGCCACTCGATCTTGGTGCCGGAGAAGTAGGGGTCGATGACGAGCCCGGTCCGCTCGCGAACCAGCTCTTCGTGACCGGCCTCGCGCAGCGCCGCGCAGCGCTCGGCGGTGCGGCGGTCCTGCCAGACCAGCGCCCGGTGAAGGGGCTCACCACTCACCGGGTCCCAGGCGACGACGGTCTCGCGCTGGTTGGTGATCCCGATCGCGTCGAGCTCGGCCCCCTGGATGCCGGCGTCGACGATCGCCTGGACGGCGACGCGCCGGGTCACGTCCCAGATTTCCCCCGCGTCGTGCTCGACCCAGCCCGGCCGCGGGAAGTGCTGCTCGAACTCGGAGTAGGCGCGCCCGGCGACCCGGCCCTCGAGGTCGAAGACGAGGCAGGTCGTACCCGTGGTGCCCTGGTCGATGGCGAGGATCACCGCGTGGCGCCGCGGACGATCGTCAGCAGCGCCTCGCCGATCCCGGTCGTGTCCTCGTCGCCAGTGCCCAGCCGGCGCAGGGCCAGCCCGTACATCAGCGCCACGATCGAACGCGCATGGCGGCCCGCCTCGGGAACCTCCAGGGTCAGCAGGGCCGCCTCGGCGACCCCTTCGTAGGCCTCGAAGCAGCGCCGCGAAGCCTCCTGCAGGACCGGGTCGCGGGCGGCGCGCAGGTGCAACTCGGTCTCGGCCAGCTGCTTCATCCGGTCGGCCGACTCGCCGACGATCCGCTCGACTTCGGCGCCGACCTCCTCGAGCGAGGGACGCGGGTGCCGCTGGCGCAGCTCGGTGGCGATCGCTTCCAGCCGCGCGACTTCCTCGCCGACGAAGAGCAGCAGGCTGTCGCGCAGCAGCTCGGCCTGGCTGGAGAAGTGGTAGGTGAGCGAGCCGAGCGAGACGCCGGCGGCGTCGGCCACGCGGCGGTTGGTGACCGCGCCGATGCCCTCGCGCCCAATCAGCTCGAGGGTGATGCGCAGGATGCGCTCGCGAGTGTCTGGGGGAGCGACGGTCGCCAAGTTGTGGCAGACTACCCGCTTCGCCTCTCGTTCGTTCGAACGAACTACACCTTTGACTGAGGAAAGGGAACCAGATGTCAGCCACCGCGAAGCCCACCGACCCGGAGTCCGGCCGCGAGGAGCTTGCCTTCCTCAGCCTCGAGACGCAGGCGAAGCTGGTCGCCGCCGGCGAGCTCTCCTCACGGGAGCTGGTCGAAGCCTCGCTGCAGCGGATCGACGAGGCCCAGCCGCGGCTGAACGCCTTCCGCCTGGTCCGCGCCGAGGCCGCCCTGGAGGAGGCCGACGCGGCCGACCACAGCCGCGGCGAGGGCTCCGCCGCCCCGCTGCTCGGCGTGCCGGTGGCGATCAAGGACGACGTCCACCTCACCGGTGAGTCGACGCCCTTCGGCTGCGGCGGCGATCACCGCACGGCGGCCAGCGACGCCGAGGTCGTCCGCCGCCTGCGCGCGGCCGGCGCGATCGTCGTCGGCAAGACCCACGCCCCCGAGGTCGGCCAGTGGCACTTCACCGAGGGACACTTCGGCGCCAGCCGCAACCCGTGGAACACCGACCACACCCCGGGCGGCTCCAGCGGCGGCGCCGCGGCGGCCGTCGCCGCCGGCCTGGTCGGTGGCGCGATCGGCTCCGACGGCGCCGGCTCGATCCGCATCCCCGCCGCCTGGACCGGCCTGGTCGGGATCAAGCCGCAGCGCGGCCGGGTCTCGACCTGGCCCGATGCCGAGGCCTTCAACGGGCTCAGCTGTTACGGCCCGCTCGCCCGCAGCACCGCCGACGTGGCGCTGATGCTCGACGCGGTGAGCGGCAACATCCCCGCTGACGCCCACCACGTCCCCGCGCCGGTCGAACCGTTCACGGTCGCCGCCGCGCGCCGGCCCGGCCCGCTGCGCATCGCCCTCTCCTTCCGCACCCCGTTCGGGGTATCCGGCAAGGTCGACCCCGAGCACCGCGCCGCGGTCGAGGGGCTGGCCCAGCGGCTGGCCGAGCTCGGCCACGACGTCCACGAGGCGGACCCCGACTATGGCCTGGTCGGCCCCGGCATCGTCCCGCGCGGGATGTCCGGCGTCAGCGAGTGGCTGACGGAGAACGTCACCGATCCCTCCGTGCTCGAACCCCGCACCCGCGTCCACGGCCGCATCGGCCGCGCCCTCGGGGGCGTCCCGCTGCGCCTCTCGCGGGCGGCCGAGCCGGCCCTGCGACGCCGCACCGGCCGCATCTTCGAGCGCTACGACGTCGTCCTCACCCCGACCACGGCGAAACCGCCGCCCCGGATCGGCGCCCTCGAGGGCCGCGGCTACTGGGCGACGAGCAGCACGGCAAGCGCCACCTGCCCCTTCGCCTTCGCCTGGAACGTGCTCGGCTGGCCCGGGGTCAGCATCCCCGCCGGCCTCACCGCCGGCGGGCTGCCGATCGGCGGCCAGCTGCTCGGCCGCGAACACGACGAGGTGACGCTGCTCTCGCTCGCCGCCCAGGCGGAGACCGCCGCGGGCGGCTGGCCCAACCCCGCCTAGGCTCTTAGCGGGACTCAGGTCGCCCGCGCCGCGTAGGCGCGGGCGAAATCGGCCAGCTGGCGGCCACGGTGGGCGAAGCCGCCGAGCGAGCGGCCGGTGGCGCGGTGGGCGAGGTCGAGCTCGTACTCGCGCAGGCGATAGCCGGCGCGCACCGCGTCGACGGTCATCCCGATCTCCATGCCGAAGCCGTCGGCGAAGGGCAGAGCGGCGCACAGCACCTCGACCCGCATCGCCCGCTGGCCGGAGATCGGCGCACTCGTCTCCAGCCCACAGCGGCGCCGGATCGCCCAGCGGGCGAAGCCGAGGGCAAAGCCGAAGCCGCCGCCGACCCGACGGCTGAAGGCGGCGACGGCGAGGTCGCACTCGTCGCGCTCGACCGCCTCGACCAGCGCCACAAGCCGCGCCGCCGAGTCGCCGAGGTCGCCGTCGCAGAGGAGGACGAGGCGCGGCACCGGCTCGGCGCTGAGCGCCGCCTCGACGGCGGCGGTGACGTTGGCCCCCTTGCCGTGCGGGCGGCCGCGGCTGACGACCTGGGCGCCGGCGATCATCGCCGCCTCCGCGGTGCCGTCGGTGGAGGCGTCGTCGGCGACCCAGAGGGCTGCCTCGGGCAGCGCCCCGCGCAGGGCCGCCAGCGTCGCCCCGATCCGGTCCGCCTCGTCGCGCGCGGCGACGATGACAGCGATGACAGGTTCGGGGTCGGACACGGCGGATATTCTCCCCGCCCATGGCGGACATCGAGGCTCACATCACTGGCAATGTTTGGAAAATCGAGGTCGCGGTCGGGGACTCGATCGAGGACGGCGACACCGTCGTCATCCTCGAGTCGATGAAGATGGAGATCCCGGTCGAGTCCGAGGACGACGGAACCGTGAAGGAGATCCGTTGCGAGGAGGGCCAGGCGGTCAGCGAAGGCGACGTCCTCGTCGTCCTGGAGTAAGTGAGCGTGTGAGGTGAGCGAGAAGCTCGCCAGCGGCAAGCTCATCCTCGACTCCCCCGCCGAGGCCGTTGTCCGCATCCGCATCTCCAACCCCGAGCGCCGCAACGCGCTCGACCACGAGATCCTCGACGCCTTCGCCGAGACCCTGCCCCGGCTCAGCCACGGCATCGAGACCCGCTGCCTGCTGATCATCGGCGCGCCGCCGGTCTTCTCCGCCGGCTATGACATCGCCGGCATCCCGGAGGCGACCTTCGAGCGCGACGCCGAGGCGCTCGTCGCCCATCCCTTCCACGCCGCGATGGAGGCACTGGCCGGCTTTCCCTGGCCGACCGTCGCGGCGATCAACGGCCACTGCCTCGGCGGCGGCCTCGAGCTGGCGATCACCTGCGACCTGCGGATCTGCGCCGCCGGCGCCAAGCTCGGCATGCCGCCGGCCAAGCTCGGCCTCGTCTACGGCCACACCGGCCTGCGCAAGTTCCTCGACACGGTCGGCCTGGCCCGCACCAAGGAGCTCTTCCTCACCGGCCGCAACTTCGACGCCGAGCGCGCCGAGCGGATCGGGCTCGTCCACGAAACGGTCGCCGCCGAGGGCTTCGAGGCGGCGACGATCGAGCTGGCCGCCGGGGTGGCCGGCAACGCGCCGCTCTCGATGCGCGGCAACAAACAGGCGATCGAGGTGCTCAACTCGAGCCCGGTGCTGAGCGAGCAGCAGGAGGCCGGGCTGATCGCGCTGCGCGACTCCTGCTTCGGCTCCGAGGACCTGCGCGAGGGGATCCGCGCCTTCGGCGAGAAGCGCAAGCCCAACTGGAGGGGACAGTGAGCGCCGCCGCGCGCCGCAAGCTCGCCGCCGCCGACCCGACGATGGCGGCGCTGATCGAGCGGCTCGGCACGATCGACATCGAGGAGCGGCTGCGGCGGCGCAAAGAGGAGCGGCCCGCCGACCCCTACGGAGCGCTGCTGCGGGCGATCGTCGGCCAGCAGCTCTCGACCAAAGCGGCGCGGACGATCTACGGGCGGGTCACCGACCTCTTCGGCGGCAGCGCCCCGACCCCCGAGCAACTGCTCGCCGCCGGCGAAGAGGATCTGCGCGGCGCCGGCCTCTCCGGCCGCAAGGTCGAGTACGTCCGTGACCTCGCCACCCACGTGCTCGACGGCGAGCTCGAGCTCGAGCGGCTCGGGGAGCTCTCCGACGAGGAGGTGATCGCCGAGATCGTCGCCGTGCGCGGCCTCGGCCAGTGGACCGCGGAGATGTTCCTGCTCTTCCACCTCGAACGTCCCGACGTGCTCTCCGGCGGCGACCTCGGCATCCGCAAGGCGGTGCAGATCGAGTACGGCCTGGAGACGATGCCGGCGCCGCTGCAGGTGCTCGAGATCGGCGAGGCCTGGCGGCCGCTGCGCAGCCTCGCCTCGCTGTACCTCTGGGAGTCGCTGGCCGCGGCTCCCGACGCATAACCCTCCACCCCCTTAACAGGAGCGCGAACTTGCCCCACAATGCCCACATGCGCCTGCGCTTCTGGCTCGGCTTCGCCGTCGTCGCCGCAATCGCGATTGGCTCCGTGGCGCTTGCCCTCGTCGTCTACGACCGCGACGCCGACAGCTTCGAGCGGGCCCAGGAAGGGGAAGCGATCCGCTCCGCCCGCCAGGTCGAGGCGCTGGCCGCGCTCTCGGTCGGCCAGCTCGCCGGCGCCACCGCCTTCTACCAGGCCGACCGCGAGCTCAGCGAGCACGAGTTCGACGTGCTGGCCGACTCGCTGCTCGCCACCGGCGCCCTCTCCGCGACCGCGTTCATACAGGCGGTCCCCGCCGGCGAGCGGCGCCGCTTCGAACGGGAACGCGGCTTCCCGATCATCGAACGCGGCCGGGGCCTGGGCGCCTTCCGCCCGGCGGCCACACGGCCCGAGTACTTCCCGCTGGTCTTCGCCGCCACCAACCGCGAACTCGGCGTGCAGACGCCGCTCGGCTACGACATCGGCGCCGACCCGGCGCGCTCCGCCTCCCTGCTCCGCGCCCGCGACCTGGGCAGGCCGGCGGCGACCCCGGTGATCCGGCTGCCGCTCGGCGACACCGGGATCAACCTCTTCCGACCGGTCTACCGGGACGGCAGCCCGACCGAGACCGCCGCCCAGCGCCGCGCGGCCCTGGTCGGCTTCGCCCTCGGCTCGTTCACCGTCGCCGACCTGACCGCGGCGGCGCGCACCGCCCTCGCCGACGACCTCGACGTGCAGCTGGTCGAGGGGGGCAGGACCGTGGCCGGGGCCGACCTCCCCCGCGACGAGGCGGCGAGCGCCGGCGTCAACATCGCCGATCGCGCCTGGGTGTTGGTCGTGCGCGACCCCGACCGCCCGGGGGTCAGCCTGCCGCTCTTGATCGCCGTCTTCGGCATCTCACTGGCGGCGCTCCTGGGGGCGCTGGTCCTGATCTGGAGCCGCAGCGAACGGATGCAGGAGCTGCAGCGCCAGGCCAGCCAGGACCCGCTCACCGGGCTCAAGAACCGGCGCCGCTTCGAGGAGGACCTGCGCACCGAGCTGGCCCGCTGTCGCCGCGACGGCAGCGAGGGGGCGCTGCTGATGCTCGACCTCGACAACTTCAAGCAGGTCAACGACACACTCGGGCACCCGGCCGGCGACCGCACGATCACCGACATCGGCGAGGTGCTCACCTCGCGGATGCGGGCCACCGACGTCGTCGCGCGGTTGGGCGGCGACGAGTTCGCGATCGTCCTCCCCCGCTGCGACCTCGAGGAGGCCGAAGGGGTGGCGGGCGCGATCGCCACCGCGATCCGCCAGCACACGCCGCCGGCCGAGGCGGCGCCGCGGATCACCGCCAGCATCGGGATCGCCACCTTCGGTCCCGAGAGCGACGGCTATGACGCCGTGCTCTCGGCGGCGGACACGGCGATGTACGAAGCCAAGCACGCCGGCCGCGACTCGATGCGGGTCGCCGGCCAGGTCGGCTTGGCCCAAGACGGGCGCCCGAGCTAGGCGCCGCCGAGGCGGTGGCGCAGGCGCAGGACGCGGGCCGCGGACCGCTCGAACCCCTGGCGCCCGATCGAGCCCTCGCGGAGGCGGCGGGCCAGGGCGTGGCCGGCCTCGCGGGCGGGCCCCGGTTCCGTGTAGAGGAGCAGGTCCACGCCGGCCCTGGCGGCCGCCACGCCCGCCTCGCTCGGGCCGCCGGCGCTCAGTGCCGAGGGGGTGTCGAGCGCGTCGGTGATCGAGACCCCCGCGAAGCCGAGACGACCGCGCAGCTCGCCGCTGGCGATCCGGCGGACGAAGATCGCCGGCTTCGGCGAGAAGGCCGGGTAGATCGCCGCGCTCAGCATCACCAGCTCGCCGCCGGCCGCGGTAAAGCGGCGGTAGGGCGGCTCGTCGACACGCCGCAGCTCCTGTTTCGAGACGGCGATCCGCTGCACCTCGGTGTCGGTGTTGCCGCGCGCCGCGCCCAGGCCGGGGAAGTGCTTTGCCGTCGCGGCGACGCCGGCGTCCTGCATCGCGTCCGCGAAGGGGATCGCGGTGGCCGCGACCCGAGCGGGACTCGAGCCCCATTCGCGGGCCGCCGCGGCGATCTCGCTGCCCGGGCGAGCGACGTCGAGGACCGGCGCCAGGTTGACGTTGACGCCGACCTCGCGCAGGTTGAGCGCGGTGCGGCGCCCCTGGCGCCGGCTGTAAGCGGGCCCGCGGGCGCTCATCGCCCGCGCCGACGCTGCCGGCGGCCCGTCGACCCGCTTGACCAGCCCACCCTCCTGATCGGCCATCACCAGCAACGGGTCGGCCAGCTCGGCGGGACGGGGAATCGCCTGCAGCGTGCGAATCAGGCGGCGGGAGGCAACGCGCGTGGGGAGGTTGTCGGCGAACAGGATCACGCCGGCGACAGCGCCCGCGCGAATCGCCCGGCGCAGCTCCGGCGGCACCACCGTGCCCTCCATCCCGGCGACCACTCGCTGGCCGGCGAGCTGGACTGGGCTTAGCTGGGCGGCGGCCGTGAGCCAACGCTCGGCGGGAACGGTCGACTGCGTGCCTCCCTCGTCTCCGTCCTCACCAGCACACCCGCCGACCACGAACGGCCCGGCGACAAGCGCGCAAAGCACGGCGAAGGCGAGTCGTCCACGGCTGACCTTTGGCCTCCCCACGCCGGCCGATCATAGGCACCCACCCCCGTGCATCGCGCCTCCCAACGTCCGGTCCGAGTCCTAGCCTGCGGACCCGATGCCCCCCTTGATCTCCTTCGAGGAAGCGCTGGCGCTGGGCGAGCTCAGCGACCACGAGCAGATTGGCGAGCTGGTCGAGCGCGCCTGGGCGGTGCGCACCGAGAACTTCGGCGACTCGACCGACATGTGCTCGCTGGTCAACGCCAAGTCCGGCGGCTGCGCCGAGGACTGCGGCTTCTGCGCCCAGTCGCGCTACGCCGAGGCGGACACGCCGATGCACGCGATGATGGAGCCCGAGCAGATCCTCGAGCACGCGCGGGCGGCCGAGGCGGCGGGGGCGCACCGCTTCTGCATGGTCACCCAGGGCCAGGGGCTCTCCAAACGCGACTTCGCCAAGATCCTCGAGGGCGCCGAACTGGTCGCCGAGCACACCAACCTGAAGCGCTGCGCCTCGATCGGCCACATGTCGGCGGAGCGCGCCAAACAGCTGCGCGAGGCGGGCATCCAGCGCGTCCACCACAACGTCGAGTCCTCGCGCTCCTACTACCCCGAGGTCACGAGCACGGTCCGCTACGAGGGCCGCATACGGACGATCGACGCGGTCAAGGAGGCGGGGCTGGAGACCTGCGTCGGCGGCATCCTCAACCTCGGCGAGTCGCCGCGGCAGAGGGTCGAGATGGCCTTCGAGCTCTCCGAGCTGGAGCCGACCTCGGTGCCGATCAACCTGCTCAACCCGCGCGAGGGCACCAAGTTCGGCGACCGCCCGCTGATGGACCCGTGGGAGGTCGTCAAGTGGGTGGCGATCTTCCGCCTGATCATCCCCGGCGCCCTCTTCCGGCTCTGCGGCGGCCGGGTCGAGAACCTCGGCGAGCTGCAGCCGCTGGCGGTCAAGGCCGGCCTCAACGGGGTGATGATGGGCAACTTCCTGACCACGCTCGGCGCCCACCCCGAGGACGACCGGGCGATGTTCGAGGAGCTCGGCCTCAACGTCGCGCGGCAGCCCGACAACGGCGCCAACCCGCGGCCCGACAACCGCTCCGGCTGGCTCGAGGGCGAGGCGCCGGCGACGCCGATCGACGACCTGATCGATCGCCAGGACGAGGCCAACTTCTGGGACCCCTCGACCCAGCTGCGCGTCATCAAGAAGACGAAGAAACCGCCGCCCTACCCCCGCAGCCGCCAGGTCGCATGAGCGATATCGCGGAGCGGCTGGAGGAGCTTCGCGAGAGCGGGCTCCACCGCCGGTTACGGCTGGTCGGCGGGCCGCAGGGCCCACGGGTGACGATCGACGGCAGCCAGGTGCTGCTGCTCTGCTCCAACAACTACCTCGGCCTCGCCGGCCACACCAAGGTGCGCGAGGCGGCTGCCGAGGCGGCGCTGCGATGGGGCGCCGGCGCCGGCGCCTCGCGGCTGATCTCGGGCAACATGGAGCCGCACCGGCAGCTGGAGGAACGGCTGGCGCGGTTCGAGGGCTACGAGGCGGCGCTGCTCTTCGGCTCCGGCTACCTGGCCAACACCGGCACGATCGCTGCCCTCGCCCACCGCGGCGAGGTCGTCTTCTCCGACGAGCTCAACCACGCCAGCATCGTCGACGGCTGCCGCCTCTCCCGGGCCGATACCTTCGTCTACCACCACGGCGACCTCGAGCAGCTGGCCTGGGGCCTGCGCGAGGCGCGCGGGCGCGGCTCGCTGATCGTCACCGACGGCATCTTCTCGATGGACGGCGACGTCGCCCCCCTGGAGGAGCTGGCGAAGCTGGCGCGCGATTACCGCTGCCGGCTGATGGTCGACGAGGCGCACGCGACCGGCGCGCTCGGCCCCGGTGGGCGCGGCTCGGTCGCCGCCGCCGGCCTCGAGGCCGAGGTCGACGTCGTCGTCGGCACGCTCGGCAAGTCGCTCGGCTCCTACGGCGCCTACGTCTGCGCCAGCGCCGAGCTGACCGATTACCTGCTCAACACGGCGCGGCCCTTCATCTTCTCGACCGCGCCGCCGCCGCCGGCGATCGCCGCCGCTGCCGCGGCGCTGGAACTGCTCGAGGCCGAGCCGCAGCGGGTCGAGCGGCTGCGGGCGAACGCGGTGGCCCTGCGCGACGGCCTCGCCGCCGAGGGGCTCTCGACCGGCGCCAGCGAGACCCAGATCGTGCCGCTCGAGATCGGCGACCCGGCGCGCACGATGGAGCTCTGCGAGGGCCTGCTCGAGCGCGGCGTCTTCGCCCAGGGGATCCGGCCGCCGACCGTCCCCCCCGGCTCCTCGCGGCTGCGCTTCAGCGTGATGGCCACGCACGAGGCGGCGGAGCTGCGCGAGGCCGCCCGCCTCACCGGCGCCGCCGCCCGCGAGCTGGGGATCTCCGCCGCGACAGCACTCGCCGCCTGAGCGGACGCGCCGGTGGAGAAGGGTCATATACGGCCTCACTCCACCGGCGCGGCTGGGGTGTTCGTCACCGGAACGGGGACCGAGGTTGGCAAGACGGTGGTCGCCGCGGCGATCGCCCGCACGCTCGCCACGGCCGGTAAGAGCGTCGCCGTCTTCAAGCCCGCCGTCACCGGCCTCGACGAGGGCGGCGAGCCCGACCACGCGCTGCTGCGCCGCGCCGCCGGCAGCGGCCGGGACGACGACGAGATCGCCCCCTACCGCTACGGGCCGCCGATGTCGCCCCACCTCGCCGCGGCGCTGGCCGGCGAGGAGATCGAGCCGGCGCGGCTGCTCGCCGCGGCTCGGGCGGCCGGCGAGGGCGCCGAGGCGCTGGTCTGCGAGGGCGTCGGCGGCCTGCTCGTGCCGCTCGCGCCCGGCTACCTGGTCCGCGACCTCGCGGTCGACCTCGCCCTGCCCGTCGTCGTCGTGGCCGCCCCCGGCCTCGGCACGATCAGCCACACCTTGCTGACGGTCGAGGCGGCGCGGGCGGCGGAGCTGGAGGTGGCGATGGTCGTCCTCACTCCCTGGCCGGCGGAGCCGAGCCGGATCGAGGAGTCCAACCGCGAGACGATCGCCGCCCTCGCCGAGGTCCGGGTCGAGACCCTCCCCCGGCTCGACCTTGCCGACCCCTCCTCCTGGCCGCCGCTGCAGCTCTAGAACGTTCCGGTGCGCCTTTCCCGTCTCTAGTACGGGAAAGGCGCACCGGAAGGACTAAACGATCACGTCGAGGCTGCTGCTGGTCAACTCGACCCGGAAGCCGGCCGCCTCGGCGATCGCGGCGGCGGCCTCGGCGTCGCTCGCCGTGCGCTTGGCGAGCAGCAGGGCGCGGGCGACTTCGCCGCGGACCGCCTTCGCCATGTGGGTGACCGGCCTGCGCTTGCCGCCCGCCTCGGCCATCGCCCGCACCGCCAGGAGCTTTGCCTCGCGCGGCTTCCAGGCCGCCGCGTAGGCGCCGGAGCGCATGTCGACGACCAGCTCGCCCGGCTCGTCGGGCATCGCCCCGGCCAGCGACGAGCGCCACCACTTGGCCAGCGGCCCGATCCCGTCGAGTCGCGCTTTGGCCGAGAGCCGGTAGTAGGGGATCCGGTCCTCGGGGCGCAGGAAGCCCCAGAGCGCGCTCGCGATCAGCACCCGCTCCGCCGCCCGGCGCCGCGGCGCGGCGGGCAGGCCCGGCAGGTCCAGCCGGTCGTAGAGGACGCCGCTGTAGACGCTCGCCGCGGGCGCGGTGGGCGCCCCGCGCAGCGCGGCGTCGACCTCGACCTCGCCGGCCTGCCCGGCGGACACGCCGAGCATCTCCACCGCCCGCTCGAGGGGCAGCCCAGCAAGCGCCTCGAGCGCGTCGAGGAGCTCGGCTCGCGGCCCGGTGAGGGTCTCGGCGAAGGCCAGCGAGTCGAGCTCAACCGGGTCGCCGGAGGCGGGCGCCGTCTTGCCCTCGGAGGGCGGCAGCAGGATCAGCATCGGCGCAAGCTACCGAGCCGGCGCGCGTCAACCGCGAGCAGCGTCGGGCGCGCCGATCTCGGCGCCCGGGTTGACCGCGGCCTCGGCGGCCCCCGGAGAGATGCTCTTGCCTTTGGCGCGGATCGCGAGAGCGCCGATCGCGGCGCCGGCGAGGGCGACGAGGCTGGAGATCGTCATCGCGTGACCGAGCGCGTCGACGAATTCCGCCGGCGAGGCGGTGGCGGGATTACCGACCGCGCCCTGGAAGATCGCGCCGGTGACGGCGACGCCGAGGCTGCCGCCGATCATGCGGAACATCGAGAGCACGCCGGAGGCGATGCCCGCCTTCTCGACCGCGACCGCGTTCATCGCGGCGCTGGTCATCGGCGACATCGTCAGCGCGATGCCGAGGCCGAGCAGCATGAAGCCGGGCAGAAGCTCGGGGTAGGTGGAGTCGACGGCGATGCCGTGGAAGCTGTAGAGCGAGGCGGCAACGATCGCGAGGCCGGCGGCGATCAGCCAACGCGGCCCGATCCGGTCGGCGAGCCGCCCGGCGATCGGGGCGACGGTGACGATCATCAGGGTCGAGGGCAGGAAGCGGACCCCGGCCTCCAGCGCCGTGTAGCCGAGGATGTTCTGCATGTAGAGGGCGAGGAAGAAGAAGACGCCGAGCATCGCGAAGGAGACGATCAGGGCGACGACCACCGCGCCGAGGAAGTTGCGATCGGTGAAGAAGCGGAATTCGACCATCGGCACCTCGACCCCCAGCTCGACCGCGACGAAGGCGGCCAGCCCGGCCACGGCGCCGACCAGCAGGGTGACGATCTCGGTCGAGCCCCAGCCCCAGGCGTTGCCCTCGACCAGGGCGAGGACGAGAGCGGTCAGGGCCGCGGTCAGGGTGACGACGCCGAGGTAGTCGACCTCGCGCCCGACCGTCGTGTCGCGCGACTCGCGCACCGCGAAAAGCGCCGCGGCGACGGCGCCGATCGCGACCGGGATGTTGAGGTAGAAGATCGCCCGCCAGCTGACGTGCTCGGTGAGGAAGCCGCCCATCACCGGTCCGGCTGCCAGCGCCAGCGCCGAGACGCCGGCCCAGGTGCCCATCGCTTTGCCGCGCTCGTGCGGCGGGAAGGCGTTGGTGACGATCGAGAGGGTCGCCGGCATCATCAGCGCCGCGCCGACCCCCTGCACGACGCGGCTGATCACCAGGTCGGTCGAGGTCTGGGCGAGGCCGGCGGTGGCCGAGGAGAGGGCGAAGATGACGACGCCGACGAGGAACATGCGGCGGCGGCCGAAGATGTCGCCCAGCCGCCCACCGGTCGCCAGCAGCACCGCGAAGGAGAGCGTGTAGCCGTTGACCATCCACTCGAGCCCGGAGAGGGAGGTGCCGAGGTCGCGCTGAATCGAGGGCAGCGCGACGTTCACGACCGTGTTGTCGAGCATGATCATGAACAGCGCGAAGCACATCGCGCCCAGCGTCCACCACTTGCGGTTCTCGTCGGTGATCAGGTGGCGGTAACGGGTCAAGCCTGGCCGACCTCCCTCAGGTGCCCGTAGGTGGCGGCGATGTCCTCGCGGTCCATCAGCGCGTCGATCGCGGCGTCGAGCTTGCGCCGCTGCGCCGCGCTGAGGCTCTCCGCGAACGCCTGCATCCCCGCCTGGCGCAGGACGAGGAAGGTGTCGACCAGCTTCTTGCCCTTCTCGGTGATCGCCACCAGCCGCACGCGGCGGTCGTCGGGGTCCTCGACCCGGGTGGCGAGGCTGTCCTTGACCAGGGCGTCGACCGCGCGGCTCATCGACGGCACGGAGACGCCGAAGGTCTCGGCCAGGTCGCCGACCTGGCGCGACTCGCCCTCCCCGCCGTGCCCACCGAGCTCGAGCAGGGCCTTGGTCTGCGTCATCGAGAGCCCGCTCTCCTCGATCAGCCGCAGCACGTTGCCGCGGTCATAGAGGAAGACGTGCCGCAACAGCGCGTTGAGCCGCGCTGCGGTCTCTAAAGCCTCGGTTCCGGCGCCACCCGTCGCGTTCGCTTGCATGCGAGCGATAGTTGCACTCACGCAACTATTTCTCAAGCGCAATAGTTGCTCGTGTGAGCTATATCACCTTGGGACATCGCCCCGGAAGGGGCCCGGCTTGGGGCGCGGGGAGCCGCCGGGGAAGGCCAGCCGCAGGATCGTCCTCTGCACCATGCCGAGCTGCTGGCCCAGCGGGCCGCTGTTGTAGGGCAGCCGGTAGCGCTCGCAGATCTCCTTCACCTGGGGAGCCACCTCGGCGTAGCGGGTGCTGGGGAGGTCGGGGAAGAGGTGGTGCTCGACCTGGTAGCCGAGGTTGCCGCTGGCGACGTGGAACAGCGGGCTGCCCTCGATGTTCGCCGCGCCGACCAGCTGGCGCACGTACCAGCCGCCGCGGCTCTCGTCCTCGACCTCGGCTGCGTCGAAGGTGTAGGTCTGGTCTGGGAAGTGACCGCAGAAGATGATCGCGTAGGCCCAGACGTTGCGGACCACGTTGGCGGTGGCGTCCGCGGCAGCGGTGGAGCGGAAGGACTCGCCGCCGCCGCGGAGGGCGCCTCGCACGACCCCGGCGAGCCCGCCGCGGCGCCGGCGGCCCCGTCGCACCTCGCGCCCGGCATCGAGAGCCGCCATCGCGAGACCGCTCAGCAGCGGCCAAGCGACGTAGTCCTTGACGATCTGGCTCTGCGCCTTCTGGCGAATCCCGGCCAGCTCCCGCATCACCTCGGCTTTTGACTTCCGCCCGGTGCGGATCGCCTCGAAGTCGAGGTCATGGAAGGCGACCCCCCACTCGAAGAAGGCCATCAGCACGAGGTTGTAGAGCGGCTGCAGGAGGTAGACGGGGTGCCACGTCTGATGCGGGTCGATCCGCATGATCTCGTAGCCAAGGTCCTTGTCCTTGCCGCGGATGTTGGTGAAGGTGTGGTGGATGTAGTTGTGGGAGTGCTTCCACGCCTCCGCCGTCGAGGCGGTGTCCCAGTCCCAGGTCGCGGAGTTGATCTGTGGGTCGTTCATCCAGTCCCACTGGCCGTGCAGGACGTTGTGGCCGATCTCCATGTTCTCGAGGATCTTCGCCATCGAGAGCGAGGCGGTGCCGAGCACGCGAGCCGGCCGGTAGCGGGAGGCGAGCAACAGCACCCGGCCAATCACGGCGAGGCGTCGCTGCATCTCGATCATGCTTTCGATGTAGCGCCGGTCGCGATCGCCGAGATCGGCGCGGACGCGGTCCCGGATCGCATCGAACTCCCGGCCCAGCTCCTCGATCTGGTCCGCGGAGAGGTGTGCAAGCGGGCTCTCGACCTCAGTGATGGTTGCGTTCATCGTTCCCTTTCTGGTTCAAAGCTCGATCTCGATCGGTCCTTCGGGCGCGTTGACGCAGGTACGGACCGTCTCCCCCTCCGCGCCATGCACCTCCCCCGTGCGCAGGTCGCGCACCTGTCCCGCCCGCAGCTTGCCGACGCAGGTATGGCAGATGCCCATCCGACAGCCGAAGGGCAGGATCGCACCGGCCTCCTCGCCGCCGACCAGGATCGGGGTGCCTCCATCGCACACCGCCTCTACCCTGCTCTTGGCGAAGAACACCGTGCCGCCCTCACCTTCGCCGGGATCGCCTCCGATCACCGGCTGGAAGCGCTCCATCGCGAGCAGCTGCCTGTCTCCCTCGCGCTCCCAGTGACCGCTCATCGCCTCGAGCATCTCCGCCGGCCCAGAGAGAAAGGTGTGGCGCTGGCGCCAGTCCGGACAGAGCTGGTCGAGGTCGCCGGGGGAGATCCGGCCCCGGGCCCCGGTCAGCCGTAGGCGCAGATCCACCCCCTCGTGCCTGCGATCGATATCGCGCAGCTGGTCGCCGAAGATCACCCGGTCCTCGCTCCGCGCGGAGTGGATGTGGACGACGTCGGCGATGGCGTCGCGGCGGTCGAGGCTGCGCAGCATGCTCATGATCGGCGTGATGCCGCTGCCGGCGCTGATGAAGAGCAGCTTCTCCGGCAGGGGCTCGGGCAACACGAAGGTTCCTTCGACGCCGCCCAGCCGGACGATCGTGCCGGGTCGGGCCTGACGGACCAGATACGGGGAGACCTTGCCGGAATCGACCAGCTGCGGGGTGATTCCGATGCACCGATCGGAGCGCTCCGGCTCCGAGGTCAGCGAGTAGGCGCGCCAGTGATGGACCCCGTCGACGACGACCCCGATCCGCAGGTACTGGCCGGGCTTGTGGCCCGTCCACTCGTGACCTGGACGGATCAGCACGCTGACGGCATCGGGGGTCTCCGGCTCGATCCGCTCGATCCGGCCACGCAGCTCCTGGGTAGACCAGAGCGGATTGATCAGCTCCAAATAATCGTCCGGCAGAAGGGGGGTGAAGAAGGCGCGGACGGCCCGCAGGGCCCGTCGCCTGATGGTGGAAACCTGCGGCGTAGCCCCTCGCTCTGCCATCGGGCGATGTTACATCGTTCGATGTAACATTCTGTGAATATCGCACGTTCGGCGCCGCATTTGCCGCCGCGGCTCACTTTAAGGTCGGGCCCGATGGCGCTGGATCACGCGCAGCTCGACCGGGACCACCTCTGGCACCCGTTCACCCAGCAGCAGAGCTGGGTCGAGGAAGAGCAGGTGGTGATCGAGCGCGGTGAGGGGACATACCTGATCGACGCCGAGGGCCGGCGCTACCTCGACGGCGTCTCCTCGCTCTGGTGCAACGTCCACGGCCACCGGCACGAGGGGATCGACGCGGCCGTCGGCGAGCAGCTCGGCAAGCTCGCCCACTCGACGATGCTCGGCCTCACCCACCCCGGCGCCGCCGAGCTGGCGGCGCGCCTGGTCGAGATCGCCCCGCCCGGGCTCTCCCGCGTCTTCTACTCGGAGTCGGGCTCGACCGCGACCGAGATCGCGCTCAAGATGGCCTTCCAGTTCCAGCAGCAGCGCGGCGGCCAGCACCGGCGCCGCACCGCCTTCGCCCACCTGCGCGAGGGCTACCACGGCGACACCCTCGGCTCGGTCTCGGTCGGTGGCATCGACCTCTTCCACGCCACCTACCGGCCGCTGCTCTTCCAGGCCCACGCCGCCGAGCCCGGCGACGCCGCCGACCTGGAGCGGGTCCTCTCGACCCACGAAGAAGAGATCGCGGCGCTGATCCTCGAGCCGCTGGTCCAAGGCGCCGCCGGGATGATCGTCCACCCGTCCGGCTACCTGCGCGACGCCCGCGAGCTCTGCGACCGCTACGGCGTGCTGATGATCTGCGACGAGGTCGCGACCGGGTTCGGCCGCACCGGGACGATGTTCGCCTGCGAGCACGAGGGCGTCGCCCCCGACCTGCTCTGCCTCGCCAAGGGCCTCACCGGCGGCTACCTGCCGCTGGCGGCGACGATGGCCACCGAGCGCATCTACGAGGGCTTCCTCGGCACCCCAGAAGAGGCACGGACCTTCTTCCACGGCCACACCTACACCGGCAATCCGCTCGCCTGCGCCGCCGCCCTGGCCAGCCTCGACGCCTTCGAGGAAGAGCGCACGCTGGAGCGTCTGCAGCCGAAGATCGCCCTGCTCGAGGAGCTGCTCGACGAGGTCGCGGCAATGCCCGAGGTGGCGGAGATTCGCCGCCGCGGCGTCATGGTCGGCATCGACCTCGGCGCTCACGACCCGGGCCTGCGCCTCGGCCACCGGGTCACGCTCGAGGCCCGCAAGCGCGGCGCGATCATCCGCCCCCTGGGCGACGTCGTCGTCCTCATGCCACCGCTCTCGATCAGCGAAGAGGAGCTGCGTCGCCTGGTCGCGATCACCACCGAGTCGATCGAGGCGGCCTATCCGGCGGCGACGATCTCCGCCAGCCGCTCGCAGGCAGGGTCGCCCTCACCGACCAGCGTCGCGACCGCAGCCGCGGCAGCTTCGACCTGATCGGGGCTGCGTTCGGCGACAGCCTCGATGTCTGCCCAGTCTTTGGTGCGGTTGAAGAGCGCCTTGAAGACGACCAGCGAGGCGCAATCGAGAACCGGCACTTCGCGGCCGGCCAGCGGCACCCAGACGACGCGCTCGGCAACGGCCTCGTGGAACGGGACGTTGTTGAGGAAGACATCGATCGGCGTGCCGTCCCAGTCGAGCCGATCTTGCCCGTCGCGAAGCACCTTGGCGACGTTCTCCGGAGTTACCGTGACCGCGCTGGGCAGCGCCGCGAGGGCACGCTCGGCGTTGCCGGCGCCAGTGAAGATGTTGACGTCGAGATCACGCGTGCCGCGCGGCTCGGCGGTGCAGTAGGCGAGCGCGATCGCGCCGCCGAAGGCATGGGCCAGGCCGGCCTCCGCAAGCGCGTCGTGGATGGTGAAGAGCTTCTCGACCAGCTCGCTCATGCCGCCGCCCTCGCAGCCCTCGGCAGCCCCGGGAACTCGAGCTTCTCGCGGGGCTCGAAAGGCAATGCCTCGGCGAGCTCGAGCACCTGCACCAGCCGCCGGCCCGCCTCCTCGGCATCGACCGGGGGCGTTCGTCGGGCCATGCGCAGCTCCATCCCGGCGGCGGCGGCGATCCGCTGCAGGGCGTCGGCCCGGGGCCTACGCCCACCGCGGATGTAGGCGTTGAGGACCGATCGCGGCAACCCGGCGCGCCGCGCGAGCTCGGCTTGCCGTAGTCCGCTGGCACGCCAGATCTCGGCCACCGGCGAGGCACCCGGCGCGCTGGTCAGGGCTTGTGACCTTGTAATCACCTTACCAATGTTAGCGTTTTCGATAACAAACCTCGAACTGAGTTAGTGTTGCCCCATGGACGAGGGGAGAACACTGGGACCAGCGGAGGCGCCGAACTTGGGTGAACCGTCAGTGCCGCGGCCGTCGGCCTCGGTGGTGTTGCTGCGGCGCGGTGGCAAGCACGAGGATCGGGCACTCGAGGTGCTGCTTCTGAAGCGGACCGAGAAAGCGAACTTCATGCCCGGGGTCTGGGTCTTTCCCGGCGGCGGCGTCGACCCCGAGGACGGGACCGGCGAGGAGGGCTACCGCACCTGCGCCGTGCGCGAGCTGCACGAGGAGGCCGGCATCGCCCTCGGCGCCGACGAGGAGCTGATCCTGTTCTCGCGCTGGATCACGCCCGAGGTGGTCTCACGCCGCTTCGACGCCTGGTTCTTCCTCGCCCTCGCCCCCGCCCACACACCGCCCGTCCCCGACGGCGTCGAGACGACCGAGGCGCGCTGGTTCGAGCCGCAGGCGGCGCTCGACGCGCACGCGGCCGGCGAGCTGGTGATCGCCTTCCCGACCGTCAAGCAGCTCGAGTCACTGCTCTCCTACCGGACCTCGGCGGAGGTGATCGAGGGGCACCGCGGCCTCACCGTCGAGCCGATCCTGCCCAAGGTGATCGGCAGCGAGGGCGACCACCGGGTCGTCCTCCCCGGCGACCCCGACTACCCCGCCTAAGCGCTCGGGAAGAGCTCCAGCCCGGCGTGCCAGGGGCCGGGCGGGTAGGTGTTGATGCCGCTCTCGTCCATCTCCGCCTGCAGCCGCCTGAACAGCTGCCCGGCGTTTTTCAGCGCCTCCTTCAGCTCGGCCTCGCTGCGCTCGTGCAGGCGCCAGAGAAACCAGAGCTGGCGGTCGTTGACGCCGAAGTCGATCTCACCGGTCATCGTCGTCGTCCAGGAGAGAAAGCCGGGACTGAACAGCTCGCGCAGCTTGACCGGGTCGTACTCGCTCGGGACGGTGGCGATGAAGCGGCGGTTGAAGTCGATCGACTCGAACTCGACCTTGCGGGCGAAGCGCTGGGTGATCACCTCGTGGCCCTCGACCGACTCGACGTTGAAGGTGGGGACGACGCTGGCGAGGTCGGGCATGTGGGACTTGGCGAGGATCGCGCCAGGAAGGACCGCCTTGCCGAAGAAGCCGCCCTCCTCGCGCTCGTCGGCGTCGCAGCTCGATCCCCAGAAGCCCTCGGCGAGCTCGCCGGTGAGCCGGTTTGTGCCGCCGACGCAGAGCGCCACCGGGCCGTCGACCGGGTTGATCCCGCCCACCGGCTCGTAGGTCACCCCGCGCCGCTCGCCGTAACGGCGCACGATCTCCGCCCATTCCCCCGCTTCTCCCTTGGCGCTCACGCCGGCGATCCTACGTGCCTCAAGTTAAAGGTCCATATGGGTCCCTAAGTCGAGGCACGTCTGGGTTAGGATGATCAGCGTGACCATCGCTCTCATCGTGATCGTGGTGATCGTCGTCATCGCGGTCCTCTACTACGTCTCCAAGCGCAACTCGCTGATCGCGGCGCGCAACCGGGTCGACGAGTCCTGGAGCGGGATCGACATCCAGCTCAAGCGGCGCCACGACCTCGTCCCCAACCTGGTCGAGACGGTCAAGGGCTACGCCGCGCACGAGAGCGAGGTCTTCGAGAAAGCGACCAAAGCCCGCGCCGAGGCGATGTCGGCGCAGAGCGTCGGCGACACCGCCCAGGCCGAGCAGCAGCTGACCGGGGCGCTGACCGACCTGCGCGCCGTCGCCGAGAACTACCCGACCCTGCGCGCGACCGAGAACTTCCAGCAGCTGAGCCGCAGCCTCTCCGAGCTCGAGGACGAAATCCAGGCCTCGCGGCGCATCTACAACTCCAACGTGCAGGCCTACAACACCGACATCCAGCAGTTCCCCGCCTCGATCATCGCCAAGCAGGGCGGTTTCGAGGAGCGCGAGTTCTTCGAGATCGAGGACGCCGCCGAGCGCGAGCCGGTCTCGGTCGACTTCACGGGCCCCTGAGCCTCACTAAGCTTCCTCATATGACTGCAACGAGTGAGGCGACGCTCTGGATCTGCGACAGCTGCGGGTTCATCTACGACCCTGCGATCGGCGATCCAGACGGCGGCATCCCCCCGGGAACCGCCTTCGAGGACATTCCCAAAGATTGGTTCTGCCCGGTCTGCGGAGCGCGGACGACCGACTTCCGCCCCCTCGAGCCGGGCGAAGCCTAGGCCCGAGGAACAGCCCCCATGACCTATGACTTCGACTGGGTTGTGGTGGGTTCCGGGTTCGGCGGCTCGGTCTCGGCCCTGCGCCTCGCCGAAAAGGGCTACGACGTCGCCGTGCTCGAGTGCGGCCGGCGCTTCCGCGACGAGGATTTCCCCAACTCGACCTGGAACAGCCGCCGTTACTTCTGGGCACCGCGGGCGGGCATGCAGGGCATCCTGCGGCTGAGCATCTTCAAAGACATCGCCGTGGTCAGCGGCAGCGGCGTCGGCGGCGGCAGCCTCGGCTACGCCAACACGCTCTACGTCCCGCCCTCGCCCTTCTTCCAGGACCCGCAGTGGGCCGACCTCGAGGACTGGGAGGCGCGCCTCGCCCCGCACTACGCGACCGCGCAGCGAATGCTCGGCGTCGTCGTCCACGAGAACGACGACCCGGCCGACCAGCTGCTGCGTGAGCTGGGCGAGGAGATGGGGGTAGGCGACACCTACGGCAAGACCCCGATCGGGGTCTACCTCGACAACCCCGGCGAGACCGTCCCCGACCCCTACTTCGAAGGCGAGGGCCCGGAGCGGACCGGCTGCATGCAGTGCGGCCGCTGCATGGTCGGCTGCCCACACGGCGCCAAGAACACGCTGGTCAAGAACTACCTCTGGCTGGCCGAGAAACGCGGCGTCAAGGTTGAGCCGGAGCGCACCGTGACCGACATCCGCCCGCTGGGCGCCGCCGACGGCAGCGACGGCTACGCGATCACCAGCGAGCGCACCGGCATCCTGCGCGGCCGCAAGCAGCGCACCGTCACCGCCCGCGGCGTGATCGTCGCCGCCGGCCCGCTCGGCACCAACAAGCTGCTGCAGCGCTGCCGCCTGGGCGGCTCGCTGCCCAAGATCTCACCGCGCCTGGGCGAGCTGGTCCGCACCAACAGCGAGAGCGTGCTCGCGGTCACCGTGCCGAAGGACTACCCGGACGACCTCGCCCGCCGGGTAGCGATCACCTCCAGCATCTACCCCGACCCCTACACCCACATCGAGACCGTCACCTACGGCGAGGCCGGCGACTCGATGAGCATCCTCAACACGCTGCTGGTCGGCGACGGCACCCGCGTCACCCGGCCACTGAAGCTGCTCGGCCAGATCGTCCGCCACCCGGTCAAGTTCGCCAAGACGCTGTGGCCGGGCGGCACCTCGCGGCGGGCGATCATCCTGCTCGTCATGCAGACGCTCGACAACGCGATCGCCCTGCGGCCGACACTGAAGCGCAACGGCGAGGTCAAGCTGCAGACCGAACAGGACCCCGAGCGACCCAACCCGACCTTCATCCCGGTCGCCAACCAGGCGGCCGAATGGTTCGCCGAGCGCACCGGCGGCATCGCCCAGAGCTCGGTGATGGAGGCGACGATGAACATCCCGACGACCGCCCACATCCTCGGCGGCGCGGTGATCGGGCACAGCCCCGAGGACGGCGTCATCGACTCCCGCCAGCAGGTCTTCGGCTACGAGAACCTGATGGTCTGCGACGGCGCCGCGATCCCCGCCAACGTCGGCGTCAACCCCAGCCTGACGATCACCGCCCTGGCCGAGCACGCGATGAGCCACGTGCCCGTCAAAGAGGGCGCCGCACCGCGCGACCTGCCCGAGGCCGCGCGGCCGGCTGCCGCCGCTTAGCTACTCGGCGAAGCGCCCCGCGACGTAGTCCCAGTTGACGACGTTCCAGAAGGCGTCGATGTAGTCCGGGCGTTTGTTCTGGTACTTCAGGTAGTAGGCGTGCTCCCAGACGTCGCAGCCGAGCAGCGGCACGCTGCCGTCGGAGATCGGCGAGTCCTGGTTGGGGGTGGAGACCACTGCGAGGCCGGAGTTGTCCTTGATCAGCCAGGCCCAGCCGGAGCCGAAGCGAGCGATGCCGGCGTTCTTGAACTCCTCCTTGAAGGCGTCGAAGGAGCCGAAGGTCTCGTCGATCGCGGCCGCCAGGTCACCGCTGGGGGAGCCGCCGCCGTCGGGGCTGAGCATCTCCCAGAACAGCGAGTGGTTGAAGTGACCGCCGGCGTTGTTGCGGACCGGGCCCTGCTTGTCACCCGGAAGGCTGGAGAGGTTGCGGAGCACGTCCTCGACGTCGCGATCGGCCCAATCGGTCCCCTCGAGGGCGGCGTTGGCTTTGTCCACATAGGCCTGGTGGTGCTTGTCGTGGTGGACCCGCATCGTCGCCTCGTCGATGTGGGGCTCGAGCGCGTCGTATGCGTAGGGAAGGTCGGGAACCGAGAAAGCCATCTGGCGTCTCCTCTTTGAGTTGGACTGGTGCGTAGTTCGAAGTCGATTGCGGAGCCTAGCGTGCGGCGTCCCTAAGCTGAGGGTGTGGAAGGCGAGGAAGCTCAGCTCTGGCGAGCCTTCACCGAGACGCGCGACCAGCGAGCCCGCGAACGGCTGATCGAACTGAACATGCCCTTCGCCAAGCGACTGGCGCTGCGCTACCGCGGCGCCAGCGAGTCCTTCGACGACCTCCTGCAGGTCGCCAACCTCGGCCTGATCAACGCGATCGACCGCTTCGACCCCGAGCGCGGCATCCCCTTCACCGCCTTCGCCTCGCCGACCATCCTCGGCGAGCTCAAACGCCACTTCCGCGACCGGGTCTGGACGGTGCGCGTGCCCCGCGGCCTGCACGACCGCATGGCGGAAGTCGACAAGGCGATCACCGAGCTGACCAAGAAGCTGCAACGGGCGCCCTCGGTCGGCGAGATCGCCGAGCGCCTCGACGTCGAGCAGACCGAGGTGCTCGAGGTGCTCGAGGCGAACCACAACCGGCGACCGCTGTCGCTCGACCGCCCGACCAGCGCCGACGAAGCCGACGAGTCGCCGCCGAGCGAGTGGATCGGGCGCGAGGACGAGGGCTTCGAGCTGGTCGAGGGCAGGATCGCGCTCGACGAGGCGCTTCCCTACCTCGACGAGCGCGAGCGCCTTGTCCTGCGGCTGCGCTTCGCCGAGGACATGACCCAGTCGCAGATCGCCGAGCGGATCGGTCACTCACAGATGCACGTCTCGCGCATCCTGCGTCGTGCCCTGGCGCGGATCCGCGAGCGGATCAGGGAGCAGGAGGAGCGGCAGCAAAGCGAATGACGAGGTACTCGCCGCCGTCGGACTCCTCGACGGTCAGCTCGTCGGCGAGGGCCTCCAGCGAGCCGCCGACCTCGGGCACCTCGAGCTCCTCGCGGATCAGCTTCGCCGCCCCCGGTTCCATCGGGCCGAGGCGCAGGTCGATTCCCTCCGGGGGCTCGCCGAAACCGAGCCGCACCCGGCCGTCGGCGAAGCGCGATGGTGCCGAGACCGCGATCGCGTCGGTGACCAGGACGGCATCGGAGACGCGGTCGACGGATAGGTCGCGCCGCGCCGCCAGGGCGCCGACCACCCGGGCCAGCACCGGCGCCAGCAGCTCGGGGCTGTCGATGACGACCTCGGTGTGCTCGCGCACCTGGGGCTTCATCTGCACCGGGTCGTCGCCGTCGGCCCCGCCGCCGTGGAAGGGCACGCGCATCGTTATCTCGGTGCCGCGGTCGAGCCCGCCAGAGATCGAGAAGCTGCTCGAGAGCGCCGCGATCAACGAGAGGCCGAGGCGCAGGCTGTCCCGGTCGCTGTCCGCTCGCGGCCGGATCCCGACGCCCTCGTCGCGGATGACGACGGTGAGCCCGTCGGCATCCGGCTTGGCATCGACGTGAAGTGGCCCCGGCTCACCCTCATAAGCGTGGACGACGACGTTCATGCCGGCCTCGGTGACGACCGTCTTCAGGTCCGCCAGGCCGGCCTCGTCCATGCCCAGCTCCTCGGCCAGGCCGGCAAGGGCGTGGCGAACCACGGCGACGTTCTCAGACCTCGCGGGTAAGACCATTTGCAGGCCCCTGGGCCTATCGCTGATCGCCGAGGTTTCAGTTGTGGACCGCATTCTCACCGCGCAGGGACTCGCGTTTCCGCGCGAACGAGCATAGTCGTAGTGCTGCCGGTCATCTTCGCTACCCCCTGGCCCCGCCCTGGCAAACCCGTACCCCTGCGCTAGGATCGCGCCCGTGAGCCCTGCTCCTTTCGAAGTACTCAGCGAGTCGCTCGACGGCGGTATCCGAACCTTCGAAATCCGTGGCGAGCTCGACATGGACACGGCCCCGGAGCTCGAGCGCCAGCTCGAGGAAGCGCTCGCCGAAGCCGACGCCTCGATCCTGCTCGACCTCTCCGCCTGCGAGTTCATCGACTCGACCGGGATCGCCCTGATCGTGCGCTCCTGGCAGCGACTCGACCGCGGCGACGGCGACCGGCGGCTCGTCCTCTGCAGCCTCAACCACCAGGTGCGGCGGCTGCTGAAGATAACCGGGGTCGAAGCCTCGATCCCGATGCACGAGCAGCGCGACGCGGCGATCGCCGAGCTGCGCGGCTGAGCGCATAGAGGCGCTCAGATCGAACCCGTGCTCGAGCGCGCGCTGAGCGCGGCGAAGCGCATCACCGCCTGCTCGGGATCGGGGAAGACCTCGCCGCGCACGAAGCGTTCGCCGCGCACCTCCCAGATCCAGGCAACCGGCATGTCGCGGATGCCGAGCTCGCGGCTGCGGGCGTAGACGCGGCCGCGGACCAGGAGCGTCTCGCCCAACCGCTCGAGCTGGCTGGGCGAGATCTGCAGCTCTTCCCAGACCTGGGCGACGTCGTCGAGGTAGTCGCGCAGGCCTTCGCGGCCGGTGTAAGGCGCGTCGCGACCGACCGCTTCGGCGGTCGCGATCGGGAAGAAATCCATCGTCTCGTCGCAGACGGCGACGATCCCCGCCGGGTCGCGGCGGTTGAAGGCGTCGTAGAGGCGCTCGATCAGCGCCATCCGGGGGTCAGCCATCGCCAAGTGTCAGCAGCTCCTCCTCCGGGCGGCTGACCAGGGTGGTGGTGGCGTCGCCGCCCGAGGCGCGGGCGAGGACGAGGATCGCGACGTCGTCGTCGAGCGAGCCGCCGGTGAACTCGTGCAGGGCACCCTCGAGGCGCTGCAGCACCAGGGCCGGGTTGGTGGCGCCGCGCAGCTCGCGCCGCAGGCGCTGCTCGCCGAAGCGGCCCTCGGCACCCTGCGCCTCGGCGATCCCGTCGGTGACGATGACCAACTGCTGTCCCGGCTCCACCGCGTTGCGCGTAACCGTCCACTCGGCGTCGGCGAAGGCGCCGAGAACCGGGCCAGAGCCGGCGGCTTCGGCGACGGTCCGGCCGGCGACGAGGAGCGGCGGCGGGTGGCCGGCGACCGCGATCCGCAGCGGCTCGTCCGGTTCCTCCCTGAGGGTGATCGCCGCGACGCTGCAGAGCGCCGCGTCGCCGCGAGCGAGCAGGGCGCGGTTGAGGCTCGCCAGGGCAGCCAGCGGATCGTCGCTGAGCAGCGCCGCGGTGCGCAGCGTGTAGCGGGCGACGGCGGTGATCGAGGCGGCGCTGGCGCCGCGGCCGGTGACGTCGCCGATCACCAGCATCCAGCCGCCGGGCACGCGGAAGACGTCGTAGAAGTCGCCGCCGACCTCGTTCTCGGCACCGGCCGGGCGGTACATCGCGGCTACCGACCAGCCGGGGATGTGCGGCAGTGGCGGCGGCAGCAGCCCGCGCTGCAGGGTCTCGCCGATCTCGGCGCGGGCGTGCTCGGCCCGCTCGAGGTCGGCGAAGAGGCCCGAATTGTCGAGCGCCAGGGCGACACGGCCCGAGAGGATCCAGGCAAAACGGGCGTCCTCGCGCCGGTAGCGGCGGCGCGACCAGGCGATGCCGATCGTCAGCGACCCGGTGACGCGGCCGCGGGCGTTGAGCGCCACGGTGACCGCCGAGCGCGGGGCGAGGCGACGCAGGAACTCGAGGTCCTTGGGATCGTGGGAGAGCTCGCGCAGGTCGGTGTCCGACATGCGCTCGAAGAAGCGCGGTCGCAACGAGGAACGGTCGGCGTCATCGACCATGTTCTCGGGCATCGAGGGCTCTCGTTCAGCCAGCCCCCGCTCGACCCACTCGCCGCCGTCGGGACCGACCCGCAGGGCGACGCGGCGCGCGACGCGGTCCTCGTCGAAGACGTCGATCGTGCAGAAGTCGGCGAGCTCGGGGACGAGGATCTCGCAGATCGCCTCGGAGGTTTCCTCCAGCGTGCCGCCCGCGTCGGAGACCGCGGTGACGTCGGCGAGGATGCGGAAGCGGTGCTGCGTACGCCGCTCGCGAACCACAAGCACGGCCATCACGACGCTCAGACCGAGGAGGGCCAACATGGCTACCGCTATCGCGATCCAGCCCATTCCCCAAGCCTCCGTGGTCGTCACTTACTTCCTACTACTAAAAAGACAGTACCTTCCGATAGCTCGGAAGTCCATCCAGGCGGGAATAAGGGCTATGTGTTCGAGGGCAGCGTGCGACCCTCGCTACGCCATCCCCTCGAACTCGTACTCGCGCAGGAAGCCCTCGAAGAGGCGCCGGTGCGCCTGCTCGTCGTGGAGGATCGCGATCACCATGTCCTGGGTCACCGGGTCGACGCCGTCGGTCTCCTCGACGATCCGGGTGTAGTGCTCGATCGCCCCGGTCTCGGCCTTGATCACGCCGCGGATCACGTGGACGATGTCGGTCTGCTCCTTGGGCGGCTGCAGGAAGCTCTGCTCGGCGGCGAAGCCCTCGGAGCCGGGCACGACGCCGTAGAGCTCCTTGATCCGCTCGGCGAAGCGTTTGGCGTGGCCGAGCTCCTCTTCGACGTCTTCGGCGAGCGACTCTTTGATCTCCTGGGCGCGCACACCGTCGAGGTTGACCGAGGCGGCCAGGTAGCTCATCACGGTCTCGACCTCCATCCAGTACGCCTTGCGCAGCAGCTCGACCACGTGCTCGCGCGTCTCCAGGTTGGCGCTGTCGAAGATTCCCTTGCTAGGGGTCGGCGCTGAAGCCTCCATCGGGATTCCTCCGTTCTGAGTTGGGGACGACAACCAGGGTACGCCTACCCGGGGTGCGCCGGGCTCAATCGCCGAACGAGGCGCGCGGCACGATGTCGGGATCGCCGCCGGTCCAGGCGGTGAAGCGGTACCAGGCGGGCTTCGCCTCGCGGCCCTCGGTCAGCAGCCCGGCCGAGTCGCAGAACTGGCAGCCACCCTGGATGTCGGACCAGGAGAACCACCAGACGCCGCCGATCCGCCACTTGTGGCGATTGCCGGCGAGCATCCCGAAGGCCTGGTCGAGCTCGCGGGCCTGGCCGCGCAGGCCGCGCTCCCAGCGGGTCTGGAAGCTGTCGGAGCCCCAACCGAGCTCGGTGATGTAGAGCGGCGTGGCCGCGTCGCCGTTGGCCTTCATCACGCGGCGCAGGTTGCGGATCTGGGCGCGCATCGCGAAGGCGTCGGCGACGTAGGGGTGGAGCGCCACCCCGTCGAAGTGCTGTTTCACCCCGCGCACCTTGTAGAGGCGCTTGAGGAAGTCGCCGGAGCCGATGTTGGGCGGGATCTGCAGCGGCCGGCCGAAGAGGCCGCCGAGGATCGCCCTGGCGCTCGGGTCGGCCCTGTGGATGACCCTGCCGCTGATCCGGATCAGCCGCGCGTAGCGCTCGGGGCTGGAGTTGGCGGAGAAGGTGACGATGTTCTGCTCGTTCCAGACCTCCCAGGCGTTGATCGGCAGGTAGGTGACGTCGGGGTGGTCGCGCCAGAACGTTCCTTCAGCGCCGTAGCGCACGACCGCGCGGCGCAGGAACGAGGCCCAGGCGCTGCTCGCCCAGCTTTCGCGCAGCGGTTCCACCTCCGGCTCGGGGGCGACCCAGCGCGGCGTCCCCCAGACGAAGGGGAAGACCCTCATCCCGTGCTGGGCGGCGAGCATCACCGAGCGGTCGAAGTCCGACCAGTCCGGCTTGACCACGGCCGGGCTGTAGCGCTCGATCCCCGTCCAGTAGAGCGGCAGGCGCACGCTGCGCAGCCCGGCCCCCCGCATCAGCTCGAAGTCCTCTTTGTTGGCATGCGTCTGCGGTGAGATGCCGACGAATTCCGGCGGCAGCCGGGCGTTCGCCGTAGCCGGCAGGAAGAGCAGCGCCGCCGCCATGGCGACGAGCGCGATCGTTCGGTTGGTCAAGGGCATTCCACTTGCAACTCGGGTCCGGAGGCAAAGTAGCGCCACTCTGAGATAATCGCCGCCTTCGGGGCGTGGCGCAGCCTGGTAGCGCGCACCGTTCGGGTCGGTGAGGTCCCCGGTTCAAATCCGGGCGCCCCGATATCTCTGCCAACGAGCACGAAACGACCGGCCGTGCTTGACCGTGTGACGATTCGCGCCGGGAACCTCGACGCGTCGGCGCGGTTCTACCAGACGACTCTCGGCGCGCTGGGGATCGAGACGGCCTCGGAGGGGTCGGGTGAGGCCGGGTGGGACGACTTGCACCTGATCCCCGCGTCCGCTGAGGAGCGGCCGACGCGGCACCTGCACGTCGGCTTCGTCGCCCGCTCGCGGGAGCGGGTCGACCAGTTCTGGCGGGCCGGGATCGAGGCGGGATACGAGAGCGACGGCGAGCCCGGCGAGCGGCCGCAGTACACGCCCAGCTACTACGGCGCCTTCCTGCTCGACCCAGACGGCAACAGCGCCGAGGCGGTGCACCATGCCGACGTGCGCCGGGGCGGCCACGTCGACCACCTCTGGATCGGGGTGCGCGACCTCGACGCGTCGGTGGCCTTCTACGAGGCGATCATGCCCTCCACCGGCCTGCGCGCGGGTCGCAGCTGGGAGGCCGGCCGCCAGTTCCGCGGCGCCTGGGCCACCTTCTCGCTGGTCGCCGGCGGCAGGCCGGTCACCGAGGGCCTCCAGTTGGCCTTCCCGGCGCCCGACCGAGAGACGGTCGAGGAGTTCCACGCGCGGGCGACCCGGGACGGCTACCGAGACGCAGGGCCGCCCGCCGAGTCCTCGCCCGGCGCCAGCTACCGAGCCGCGGTCCTCGACCCCGACGGGACGCGGGTCGAGTCGGTCTTCCGCGGCTGACCACCGCGGAGGAGCAGGGCCGCGACCAGGGTGAGCGCCGCGGCGGCGGCGAGCGGCAGGACGAGGCTCGCCTCGAGCAGCAGCGCCCCGGCGGCGGCTCCGGCGAGCAGGGCGAGCAGGCCGGCGGCACGCTGCGCCAGGTCGTCGCCGGAGGCCACCCCGGACCCCGGCAGGGTGGCGATCGGAGTCAGCGTCAGGTTGAGCACCGTGGTGGCGAGGTTGGCGCTGCCGGCCCGCTTCACCATCGTGTTGCGCAGTCCCATCGCGAAGGAGAGGACGGCGACCAGGGTGTAGGCGGAGAGCGCCTCGGGCGAGGGATCGGTCGCCGCGGCGAAAACGGCCGCGGCGGCGAGCAGCGCGACCTCGACGACCAGCGCCCGGCGCAGGCCGTGGCCCTCCGGCGTGGCGACCCCGCCAGCGAGAGCGGCGGCGGCACCGCCGGCGAAGAAGGCGCCGAGCCCGATCAGGGGCGCGACGAGCGGCGCCCCGGCGGCACCACCGATGCCGAAGCCGAGGAAGATCACGTTGCCGGTCTGCATCGCGGCGAAGACCTGCTCGAGGGCGAGGAAGCTGACCGCGTCGACGATCCCGGTGACAAAGGTGAGGACGAGCAGCGTCCGCGTCAGCGACTCCGACATGCGCGGCGAACGGGCTAGACCCGTTCCGCCTCCCAGACGATCACCGCGGGGATGCCGGTCAGCGCTTCGGCGAAGGCCTCGCCGCGGCCGGCCTTGGCCCGCGCCGCGGCCTGCTCCCGGTCGAGCCCCGGTTCGAGGCAGCGGCGCACGGCGAGCCCGGCGGCGGCGAAAGCCTCGACGTACTCGCCGTGGCGGTGCGGGTACTCGGGGATCGTCCGCCGCTCTCCGCGCTCGTCGACGAACACCGCCCGCCAGTCGAGGATCGCGGTCGCGAACGGGTGCGGGTTGGAGATCACCAGCCGCCCGCCCGGCCGCAGGACCCGGGCCAGCTCGGCGACCGCGGGGCCGAGCTCGGGCAGGTGGCTGAGCGCCAGGGCGCAGACGGCGCCGCCGACCTCACCGTCGCCGAGCGGCAGCGCGGTCAGGTCACCTTGGCGCAGGTCAGCCTCGGGCAGCTTCTCGCGCGCCCGGGCGAGCATCGCCTCGCTGGCGTCGACCCCGATCGGCTGGTGCCGGCCCGAAGCGGCCAGGTAGGCCGTGTGGCGGCCGGTACCGCAGGCCGCGTCGAGGACCGGGCCGGGCGGCAGCCCGTCGAGCAGAGGGTGGACGATCTGCTCCTCGGCGGCGACCGTGTCGTTCTCTTCGCCGTCGTAGCTGGCGGCCCAGCCGGCGTAGCCGGAGTCGACGCCGACCGCCGGCAGGTCGCGGCGCTCGCCGTGCGCACCGGCCTCCAGGCCGGCGGCGAGCTCGGCGATCTCCCCCACCCGTGCGTCCACCTGCCCGTAGTCGCGCCGCGCGTTGGCACGCAGCAGCGCCAGCCCCTCGATCCCGAGCAGGTAATGCCCTTGCGTGAAGCCGGGTCGTCGAGACTCGTCCATTGGCCGCGACCCTATAAAGACGTGCCGTCGCTCAGGGGCCCATAAGGACACCGCAGCACCGGCACGTCACTCGAGCGACTCGGCGAGGAGGCGGACGCCGTGCTCGATCGCCGGCTCGGCGAGGCCGCCGAAGCCGAGCACGAGGCCGGGGCGGCCACCGGCGCCGAAGCGGTGCAGGGAGACGCCCTCGAGCCCCACCCCGCGCTCCGCGGCACGGGCGATCAGCGCCGCCTCCTCGACTCCCTCGGGCAACTCGACCGCTTCGTAGAGCCCGGCGGCCTCGCCCGCGGGGAGCGCCCCCGGCAGCCAGCGCCCCAGCGCCGCCAGCAGCGCCTCGCGGCGGCGCTGGTAGCGCAAACGCATGCGGCGAATATGGCGGTCGAGCTCGCCGCGGACGAGGAAGTCGTGCAGGGCGAGCTGGCCGATCGCCTCCGAGCCGTTGTCCTCGACCGCCTTGGCCTGGATCAGCGGCCAGGCCAACCAGGAGGGCAGCACCGCCCAGCCGAGCCGCATGCCCGGCGCCAGCCGCTTGCTCGCCGAGCCGATGTAGGCGACCCGCTCCGGCGCCAGGCCCTGCAGCGCCCCGACCCCGGGGCGGTCGTAGCGGTACTCGGCGTCGAAGTCGTCCTCGACGATCAGCCTTTCGCCGCTCTCCGCCCACTCGATCAGGGCCGCCCGCCGCTCGCTGCTGAGCACGACCCCGGTCGGGAACTGGTGGGCCGGGGTGACGATCGCCGCCCCCGCACCGCTCGCCTCCAGCTCGGCGACGACCAGGCCCTCGCCGTCGACCGCGACCGGGACGACCTCGAGCCCGGCCGCCTCGACGATCACCCGGGCCGGGTGCCAGCCGGGGTCCTCGAGCGCGACCCGCTCGACACCGCGCCCGGCCAGCCAGCGGCAGAGCAGCGAGAGCGCCTGGGCGAAGCCGGTGCAGACGATCGTCTGCTCGGGCTCGACGGCGGCGCCCCGCACCCGGCCGAGGTACTCGGCGAGCGCCTCGCGCAGCGCCGGCACGCCGCGCGGGTCCGGGTAACCGGCGGCGTCGATCGGCGCCTCGCGCCAGGCGGCGCGTAGCGAGCGCAGCCAGCGGTCGCGCGGGAACCCGGCCAGGTCGGGGAGGCCCGGGCGGAAGTCGTAGGCGTAGCTAGGCAGCAGCGAGTGGGCCGGCGGCCGCGGGCTGGCGGCGCGCACAGTCCTCGCCACCCGCACCGGCGCCCCCTGCCTGGTCAGCAGGTAGCCCTCGGCGGCGAGCTGCCCGTAGGCCTCGCTGACCACCCCGCGCGAGATCCCCAGCTCCTTGGCCAAGGTGCGGCTCGAGGGCAGGCGGGCGCCGGCGGCGAGGCGGCCGGTCTGGACGTCCTCCCGGATCGAGCGCTCGACCTGCTCGTGGAGTGGCAGGTCGGACTCGCGCTCGATCGCTACCAGGAGGCCGGGCCCTTCGCCAACTGGTTCACTAACAGATGCCATTACTGGCACTGTATATCGAGCCAGTTATCCCCTACATTTGCCTCAACCCCGTTCCGGTGCGCCTTTCCCGTCCCAGAGACGGGAAAGGCGCACCGGAAGCAGAGACATACGAGGAGGCGTCATGGCACAGCGGAACGGCACGATGAGCGAGATCACCGTCGTCGGCGGGGGGCTCGCCGGGATGACGGCGGCGATCGCCTGCGCCGAAGGGGGTGCCCCGGTGCGCCTCGTCGAGGCGCACGAGACCCTCGGCGGCCGCGCCCGCAGCAGCGCCGGCCCCTACAAGGCCAACCTCGGCCCCCACGTCATCTACAAGGACGGGCCGCTCTGGGAGTGGCTGGTCGAGCGCGACCTGCTGCCCCCCTTCGCCGGCCCACCGCTCGCCGGCATCCGCTTCCGCTGGCAGGGCAAGGCACGCCGCTTCCCACCGCTTGGCGCCGTGCCCTCGGTCCTGCGCCTGCGCGGCCGCGAAGCGCCCGTCGACGTCGACTTCCGAGGCTGGGTCGCCTCGCTCAGCGACGAGCGCACCGCCGAGATGCTCTCCGCCGCCGCCGGCGTCTACAGCTTCCACCACGACCCCGGCGAGCTCTCGGCGGCCTTCGTCTGGCAGCACACGGTGCGGGTCCTGTTCAGCCCTCCGCCGACCGCCCGCTACCTGATCGGCGGCTGGGGCGCCCTGGTCGCCACGCTCGAGTCCCGCCTGCGGAGCCTCGGCGTCGAGGTCGAGACCTCTCGCCGGGTCGAGTCGCTGCCGCCGGGACCGGCGATCGTCGCCACCGAGCTCGCCGCCGCCCGCGCTCTGCTCGGCGACGACTCGCTGACCTGGCCCAGCGGCCACACCCTCTGCCTCGACCTCGGCCTGCGCCACCGGCGCGGCGACCCCTTCGTCGTCTCCGACCTCGACGAGGCGGGCTGGGTCGAGCGCTTCAGCGCCCCCGACCCCTCGCTCGCCCCAGCCGGCGAGGAGCTGGTCCAGGCGCAGATGCCGATCCGCCCCGGCGAGGACCCCGAGGCGACGGCGGCCCGCCTCGAGCGGCTGCTCGACGTCTCACTGCCCGAGTGGCGGCAGCGCGAGACCTGGCGCCGGCGCCAGGTGATGGGCGCCCAGACCGGCCCGCTCGACTACCCCGGCAAGAGCTGGCGCGACCGGCCGGCGATCGATCGCGGCGACGGCACCTTCCTCGCCGGCGACATGGTCGCCGCCCCCGGGCTGCTCTCCGAGGTCTCCTGGGCAAGCGGCGTCGAGGCGGCGGGCCTGGCGCTGGCGGCGGCCAGCCGCGGCCGCTCTGAGCTGCGACCGGTCGCCTCAGCGCACGGCTTCGATCGCCGCTTCGATCTGCGCCCGGCTGGGTGAGTCCTGCAGGGTGCGGGTCCCGTTCGGGCCGCTGACGATCGTCGCCGGCTCGGCCCGGATGCCGAGCTCGGTGCCGAGCTCCTCGTAGCCCTCGAGCCGTTCGGTGATCGCCCCGTCGGAGCCGCTCTCGGCCTCCAGGTAATCGCGCCACTCGCCGACTTTCAGTTCGCCGATCGAGCCGGCCAGCGATTCGAGGAACTCCTCGTCGATCCCGAAGCGCTCCGCCTCGTCCTGGTTGGCGAAGAAGAGGTAGGCGTACTGCCAGCCGTAACCCTGCTCGGCGGCCGCCTCGGTGGCGAAGAAGCCGACCTCGGCCGGGTTGCGGGCGAACGAGTAGTGGCGCAGCAGCAGCTTCACGTCGCCCGGGCGGACGCGCTCTTCGACCAGGGTCGGGATCGGGCCGAGGAAGTCGTCGGCGCAGCTCGCGCACTGGATGTCGGTGAAGAGCTGGACCGCGACCGGGGCGTCCTCGGAGCCGAGCCGGTCGCCTTCCTGGGGGACGCCGCCGAAGGTCGCCTGCGTGAGGCCGATCCGGGCCACCCGGACCGATTGCGGGCCCGCCTCTTTGGTCGCGATCTCGACCAGGGTGTAGCCGAGGGCGGCGGCGGCGATCGTCAGCAGGAGGATCACCCAGATCCGGCCGCGGCGCGGGATTGGGGTGGCGGCAACCTCGGACACCCGCCCATTATCTAGACTCCCCGACGTGGAGGAGCGGGGAACTCACTCGGTAACCCTGGCGGACCTGCTGCCGCGCGCCGCGAAGCTCTACGGCAAGGCCCCGGCAGTCCGCTACAAAGAGGGCGAGGCCTGGGTCTCGCGCAGCTTCGACGAGGTCGAGGAGACAGTTCGCTCGCTCGCCCTCGGCCTGGTCGACCTCGGCGTCGCCAAAGGCGACAAAGTCTCGATCCTCGGCAACACCCGGCCCGAGTGGACTTACGCCGACTTCGCCGCGCTCTCGGTCGGCGCGGTAGTCGTCCCGATCTACCAGACCAACTCGCCCGAGGAGTGCCAATACGTGCTGGAGAACTCCGACGCGAAGGTCGTGATCGTCGAGGACGACGAACAGCTGGAGAAGATCCGCAAGGTCCGCGACCAGCTGCCGCTGCTCGAGCACGTGGTGCGGATGACCGGCGAGAGCGAGGACGCGATCTCCTTCGCCGACCTGGCCGCGCGCGGCGCCGGCCGCGGCGCCGCCGAGTGGGAGCAGCGCTTCTCCGCCGTCACCCCCGCCGACGTCTGCACCTTCATCTACACGTCGGGCACCACCGGGCCGCCGAAGGGCTGCGTGATCACCCACGGCAACTACCGCGCGATGCTCGACATGGTCAACGAGAACAGCGTCATCGAAGGCGAAGACGTCACCTACCTCTTCCTCCCCCTCGCCCACTCGTTCGCGTTCCTGATCCAGCTCGGCAGCTTCGACCTCGGCGCGACGCTCGGCTACTGGGAGCGCGACCCGCTGAAGATCATGCCCAACCTGGCCGAACTGAAACCGACCTACTTCCCGTCGGTGCCGCGCATCTTCGAAAAGATCTACACGATGGCCACCAGCGCGATGGAGAAAGAGGGTGGCATCAAAAAGGCCATCTTCGACTGGTCGCTCAAGGTCGGCGGCAAGATGCGCGAGGCGGAACGGTCGGGTCGCAAGCCGGGCTTCCTGCTGCGCAAGCAGTACGAGTTCGCCGACGACAAAGTGCTCTCCAAAATCCGCGGCCTGTTCGGCGGCCAGCTGCGCCTGGCGGTCTCCGGCGCGGCGCCGATCAACCCCGACATCCTGCGCTTCTTCGACGCCGCCGGGGTGCTCGTGCTCGAGGGCTGGGGGATGACCGAGACCTCGACGGCGGCGACGATCTCGACCCCCGACGACTTCAAGATCGGCACGATCGGCAAACCCTTCCCGGGCTGCGAGGTGAAGATCGCCGCGGACGGCGAGATCCTGGTCAAGGGCCCCAACGTCTTCCAGGGCTACTACAAGAACGAGGAGGCGACCCGGGAGACGATCGTCGACGGCTGGCTGCACACCGGCGACCTCGGCTCGATCGACCCCGACGGCTTCCTGCGCATCACCGGACGCAAAAAGGACATCATCATCACCGCCGGTGGCAAGAACATCACCCCGGCCAACCTCGAGAACGAGATCAAGCAGCACCCGCTGGTCTCCCAGTGCGTCGTCGTCGGCGACCGCCGGCCCTACCTGGTCGCGCTGGTCACCCTCGACCCCGAAGAAGCGGCCGCCTACGCCCAGGAGAACGGACTGTCGGCCGACCCCGCGCAGCTGGCCTCAAACCCGACGGTGCGGGCCTCGATCGAGGAGCACCTGGCGAAGATCAACGAGAAGTTCGCCCGCGTCGAGCAGGTCAAGAAGATCGCGATCCTGCCCCAGGACCTCTCGCAGGAGTCCGGCGAGCTGACCCCGACCCTCAAGGTCAAGCGGGCGGTCGTCGCCGACAAGCACGCCAGCGCGATCGAGAAGCTCTACGCGGCCTAACGCGTTCTCCCTCCATTCCAGGGAAAACGCGTGAGGGTGTCGCGGGGCTAGGAAGCCTCGCCGGACTGGCGCAGCAGCGCCGAGGTGGTCTGCTCGAGGATGCGGCGCCAGGCGGAGAGCTGCTCCGGCTCCTCTTCGGCGGCGCGCTCGACCGCGCGGCGCACGCGGCGCTCGGAGATCTCGAGGCCGTGGCGCTCGGCGATCTCCGCGTAGCGCTCGTAGTCCTGGGCCAGCGTCGCGGTGACCGACTCGAAGCCGTGGCGGGCGATCTGCAGACGGCGCGAGTAGTCCATGATCGGCGTGCCGAACATCAGCTCGTCGTTGGGCTGCGGCTCGACCAGGATGATGTCGACGCCCTTGTACATCTCCTGCCAGTGCTCGACCGCCTGGTGCAGGCGAGCGTGGGCGATCAGCCGGAAGGTCTGGTTGGCGATCGCCGGCAGGCCCATGTCGGCGACCCGTCGCACGCGGGTGCCGAAGACGGTCGGGATCGTCTGCTCGAAGTCGTTGACGAAGGGCACCAGCGGGTTGACGACGACGATGAACTTGGCGCCCTTCTCGACCGCTATGTCGACGTTGGTGGTCGAGCGGATGCCGCCGTCGATCAGGTGGCGACCCTTGAGATCGACCGGCTTGTAGACGATCGGCAGCGCGGTCGAGCACTCGATCGCCTTCGAGATCGGCACGTCCTCCCAACCCGGCTCGCCGAGCACGAGGCGCTCGCAGGTGTCGAGGTCGGTCGCGGTCAGGTAGAGCTCTTTCTCGAGCAGGCGGAAGTCGTTGACCCGGCCTGTGTCGGCGAGCGCTTTCTCGACGTAGTCGCCGATCCCGGCGCCGGAGTAGATCCCGGTCGGCAGCGCCTCGGCGAGGCCGACGCCGACGTCGATCGCCGAGAAGTCGCCCATCCCGGCCAGGCGGCGCACCAGCTCGGCCGTGCGCAGCGGCAGCAGCGCCGCCTTCTGCAGGAAGCCGAGGTAGTTGAAGCGCAGCACCTTGTTGAGATCGAGGTCCTCGAACTCCGAGGGCGCCCGCTCGTTGATCGTCTGCATCATCTCGTCGGGAGTGATGCCATTGGCCAGCATCGTGGCGACGAAGGAGCCGGCGCTGGTGCCGACGTAGATGTCGAAGTTGTTGACCGTGCTGTTGACCGCCAGCAGGTCGAGAGCGCGCAGGGCGCCGATCTCGTAGACGCCGCCGGTGAAGCCACCGCCGCCCAGCACGAGTGCCGTCTTCGAGGGCCGCTTGCGGCCTTTGCCGCGTTTGCGTCGCGCCGGCGACTCGATGTCCACAACTTTGCCCATAAACATGCATTATCTCAGGAGATGAGGCTGGCCCTTACGTTTGCCGTGCTCCTCGCGCTCCTCCTGCCGGCCGCCGCCAACGGCGCCAGCCCGAGCTGCGAGGGAATGCGCCAGCAGCTGCTGCTCGGCGGCGGTGGCGCCAGCGGCCTGCTCGTCGCCGACGCCGAAACCGGCAGGATCGTCTGCGCCCGGGCGCCGCGGCGGGCACGGCCGCTGGCCTCGAACACGAAGCTGTTCACGACCGCCGCCGCGCTCGGCCGCTTCGGGCCCGAATACCGGATCGCCACCCGCCTGCTCGCCGACGGCAAGGTCGACGAGAACGGCGTCCTGCGCGGCAGCCTCTACCTGCAGGGCGGCGGCGACCCGGCGCTCGGCTCCCCCGCCTTCTACAACCGCTTCCTCGGCATCGGGACCGACCTCTTCGAGCTCCGGCGCCAGGCGCGCGCCGCCGGCCTGCGCTCCGTCACCGGGCGCCTCTACGCCGACGACAGCGTCTTCGACCACCTGCGCGGCGTCGCCGACTCCGGCTACGCGGCGAGCCCCTACATCGGGCCGCTCTCCGGCCTCGCCTTCAACTCCGGCTACCGCGACTCGAACGGCAGCGGCTTCGCCACCGACCCGGCCAAGATCGCCGCCGCCAAGCTGGCCCGGGGGCTGCGCGGGGCGGGGATCGCGGTGCCGACCAGGACCGCGCTGGCGCCGGCGCCGGACGCCGCCGAAACGCTCGCCACCGTCCTCTCGCCGACCATGGAGCAGCTCGCCGAGCAGACCAACGTCCCCTCCAACAACTTCTACGCCGAGATGCTGATCAAGCTGCTCGGCGCCCACTTCGGCGGCGCCGGCACGACCGGCGCCGGGGCGACGGTCGTCGAGCGCTACGCCCGCGCCCAGGGCACGGCCGTGCACGCCGTCGACGGCTCGGGGCTGACCCGCTCCAACCGCGCCTCGCCCGCCCAGGTCGTCAAGCTGCTGCTGGCGATGCGCGCCGGCGAGTTCGCCGACGAGTACATCCAGGGCCTCGCCCTGACCGGCCGCGAGGGGACGGTCACCTCGCGCACCGACGGCACCGCCGCCGAGGGCCGCTGCCGGACCAAGACCGGCACCCTGACCGGGGTCAGCGCCCTCTCGGGCTTCTGCTTCAACCGCAGCGGCCGGGTGATGGTCTTCTCGGTCCTGATGGGCGGCGTCCGCGACCTCGGCCTCGCCCATTACACGCAGGACAAGATCGCCGCCGCGATCGCCTCCTACTGAGGGGCCAGGACCCGGCGCAGGCCCTCTTCGTCGAGGACCTCGGTGCCGAGTTTCTCCGCTTTGGCCAGCTTCGAGCCGGGGCTCTCGCCGGCGACGACGTAGTCGGTCTTCTTCGAGACCGAGTTGACCACCTTGCCCCCCGCCGCCTTGACCAGGGCGCCCGCCTCCTCGCGAGTCAGCTCCGGCAGGGTGCCGGTGAGCACCACCGTCTTGCCTTCGAGCGGGCCCCCCGTGGCGCGCCTTTCGGACTCCTCGGCCTCGAGCCGCAGGCCCTTCGCGCGCAGCTTCTCGACCAGCGCCCAGGTCGGCTCGTCGGCGAGCGACTCGGCGATCTGCACGGCCATGATCGCGCCCACCCCCTCGACCTCCTCGATCAGCTCGGGGTCAGCCTCGTGCAGGGCGTCGATCGAGCCGAAGTGGTCGGCCAGCGCCTCGGCGGTGACGTAACCGACCCCCGGCAGCCCGAGCGCGTAGAGGACGCGCTTGAACGGGCGCTGCCGGGAGGCCTCGATCGCCGCGACGAGGCTGTGCGCCGACTTCTCCTTGAAGCTCTTCTTGCCGACCTTGCGCCCGATCAGGGTCTCCTCGCGCAGGTCGTAGATGTCCGCGACGTCCTCGATCACCCCCTGGCTCAGCATGTTCAGGGCCAGCTCTTCGCCCAGCCCCTCGATGTCCATCGCGCCCTTGCTGACGAAGTGCTTGACGTGCTGGGAGGCCTGGCCGGGGCAGCCGGCGCGGTTCGGGCAGATCGTGAAGACGCCGTCGCGCTTCTCGGTTGGCGTCCCGCAAGCGGGGCATTTCAGCGGCGGCTTCGGCTTACGGGCGCGGGGGTTCTTGCGCGGCAGTTTCGGCGAGACCACCTGCGGGATCACGTCGCCAGCTCGCATCACCACGACCTCGTCGCCGACCCGCACGTCCTTGCGTTCGAGGTCCTCCTCGTTGTGCAGGGTCGCGGTACTGACCGTGACGCCGCCGACGTGGACCGGCTCCAGCATCGCGAAGGGGACCAGGTGGCCGGTGCGCCCGACGTTCCAGACGACCTTGTGCATCGTCGTCGTCGCGGTCGTCGGCGGGAACTTCCAGGCGATCGCCCAGCGCGGCTCGCGGCCGACCACGCCGAGCTCGCGCCAGAGGGCGCGCTCGTCGACCTTGACGACGACGCCGTCGATCTCGTAGTCGAGCTGCTCGCGCCGGCCCTCCCACCAGTGGCAGCGCGTCACGACCCCCTCGACGCCCTCGTGATGCGCGGTGTCGGGGTTGACCTTGAAGCCGCGCTCCGCCAGCCACTCGATCTCGTCCATGTGGGTCGCGAGGTCGAGGCCGCGCACCGCCCCGATCCCGTAGATCCAGGTCGAGAGCGGCCGTTCGGCGGCCAGCGCCGGGTCGAGCTGGCGGATCGAGCCGGCGGCCGAGTTGCGTGGGTTGGCGAAGGTCGGTTCCTCGTTTTCGGCCCGCCGTTCGTTCAGCGCTTTGAAGGCGGCGATCGGCAGGTAGGCCTCGCCACGGACTTCGATCAGCTCCGGCGCGTTCGGGATCCGCAGCGGCACCGAGCCGATCGTGCGCAGGTTCTGGGTCACGTCCTCGCCGACCTGGCCGTCGCCGCGGGTGGCGCCGCGGACCAGGACCCCGTCCTCGTAGGTGAGGGTGATCGCCAGCCCGTCGATCTTCGGCTCGGTCGTGTAGCTGAACTGGGAGGCGGTGATGTCGAGCCGCTTCAGGTAGTTGGCGAGCCGGTTCTCCCAGGCGCGCAGCTCCTCCTCGTTGCGGGCGTTGCCGAGCGAGAGCATCGCCTCGTGGTGGGGGGCGGGCTCGAAGCGGTCCAGCGGCGCCGCGCCGACCCGCTGGGTCGGCGAGTCGGACGTTTGCAGCTCTGGGTTCTCGGCCTCGATCAGGCGCAGCTCGTCGAGCAGCGCGTCGTACTCGTCGTCGCCGATCAGCGGGTCGTCGAGGACGTAGTACTGGCGGTTGTGGCGGGCAAGCTCGCGGCGCAGCTCCTCCGCCCGCTTAGCGTCGGCGGTGGCGCTCACACCGAGGAGAGGGAGCAAGCGGCCAGCATCTCGGCGAAGCGCCAACCGCGCAGCCGCTCCAGGCCGCCGTGGTCGGTGAGGTCGAAGTGGATCGGCGTGACCGCGATCCGGCCCGCCGCGATCGCCATCAGGTCGGTGCCCTCGACCTCTTCGTAGCCGGGCTTCCAGCCGTAGATCTCGTAGTGGCGGCGACCTTTCCCGTCCTCGGAGACCAGCTTCAGCTCGTCGTTGTAGAGCCGTTTGCCGAGCTTGGTCACCTCGACCCCGTTGGGCTCGCCGGCGGGGCAGTTGACGTTGATCAGGGTCGCCTCCGGCATCGCCTCGCTGCGCAGCTCGGCGACCATCTGGGCGATGAAGGCGGCGGCGACGGTGAAGTCGAACTGGCCGCTGACGTAGCCCATGCCGCCGCCCGAGGACTGCTGGGAGACGGCGACCGCCGGGATGCCGAGGACGATTCCCTCGAAGGCGGCGGCGACCGTGCCCGAGTAGGTGATGTCGTCGCCGAGGTTGGCGCCGTGGTTGATGCCGGAGACGATCAGGTCGGGCCGGCGCCCGACCAAGCCCAGGTGGGCGAAGCGGACGCAGTCGACCGGGGTGCCGTCGGTCGCGAAGCCGCGGTCACCGTCGCCGAACTCGACCTCCTCGATGCTCAGCGGCGAGCGGGTGGTGATGCTGCGCGCGGTGGCGCTGCGGTTCGAGTCGGGCGCGATCACGTCGACCTCGACCCCGTCGACCTCGCGCAGGGCGCGCCGCGCCGCCTGCAGGCCGGGGGCGGCGATGCCGTCGTCGTTGGTCAGGAGGACTCGCACGCCAGCGATTCTAGGTGTCCCGCCTGCGGGCATACTGCCGCCCATGACCACGGTGCGCCTGGACATCTCCTACGACGGGGCCGGATTCCGCGGCTGGGCCGCCCAGCCGGGGCTGCGGACCGTGCAGGGGGAGCTCGAGTCGGCGCTGGCGACGGTGCTGCGCGAGGAGGTGCGGCTGACCGTCGCCGGGCGCACCGATGCAGGCGTCCACGCCCTCGGCCAGGTGGCGAGCTTCGAGACCGGCGCCGAGCTGCGCGAGGACCTCGCCCGGCGGCTGAACGGGGTCGGCCCCGACGACCTCGCGGTGACCGCGGTCAGCGCCGCCGCCGAAGGCTTCGACGCCCGTCGCGACGCCCGCTCGCGCAGCTACCTCTACCGGGTGCTGGCACGCTCGGCGCCCAACCCCTTCGAGCGCGGCCGCGCCCTCTGGTGGCCGCACCGGATTGACCGCGACGCACTCGACGCCTGCGCCGCGGCGCTGGTCGGCACGCATGACTTCACCGCCTTCACCCCGACCCAGAACGACCACGTCCGCTTCGAGCGCGACGTCCTCGCCGCCGGCTGGACGGTGGACGACGACGTCCTTGCCTTCCGCATCACCGCCGATGCCTTCATGCGCAACATGGTCCGCGTCCTGGTCGGCACGATGCTGGAGGCATCCGGGGGGCGCAGAACCCCGCAGAGCTTCCGCGAACTGCTGGCGGGCGCCCCACGCGACGAGGCGGGCGACACGGCGCCGCCGCACGGCCTCTACCTCGAGTCGGTCAGCTACTAGAGAGCTGCTAGACCAGCTCGAGATAGACCATCTCGGTGCTGTCCGAGCGGCGCGGGCCGAGCTTGACGATCCGCGTGTAGCCGCCGGGACGCTCCGTGTAGCGCGGCGCGACCTCCTCGAACAGCTTGTGAACGACGAACTTGTCGTTGTGGAGGGCGGCCAGCGCCTGCCGCCGGGCGTGCAGGTCGCCGCGCTTGGCGAGCGTGATCAGCTGCTCGACCTCGGGCTTGACCGCCTTGGCCTTCGCCTGGCTGGTCTTGATCCGCTCGTGCTCGATCAGCTGCTTGGAGAGGTTGGCGAGCAGCGCCTCGCGGTGAGCCGCGTCGCGGCTCAGCTTGTTGCGTTTCCGGCGGTGGCGCATCGTGCTCCCTGTTCTCCGTTCCGCCCGCGTCCTCAGTCCTGTGACAGGTCGAGGCCGCGTGCCTGCAGGGTCTCGATTACTTCCTCGATCGACTTCGAGCCGAAGTTGGGGATCGCGTTGAGCTCGGAGCGGGTCTTCCGCACCAGGTCGCCGACGGTCTGCACGCCGGCCCGCTTGAGGCAGTTGTAGGAGCGGACGCCGAGCTCGAGCTCCTCGATCAGGATCTCGTCGAGCCCGTTGTTGGCGGCGATCGAGGACCCGTCGCCGATGCCGCTCGAGCCGCCGAGCCCTTCGGGCGGCAGCGGCGCGGCGGCCTCGCGGGAAGTCAGCTCCTCGACCCGGTCGGCGTCGGTGAAGATCGCCAGCGTCTTGATCAGGATCTCGGAGGCCTCGCGCATCGCGGCGGCGGGCTCGATCGAGCCGTCGGTCTCGAGGTCCAGGGTCAGTTTGTCGAAGTCGGTCCGCTGACCGACGCGGGCGGTGGCCACCGAGTAGGAGGCGCGCCGGATCGGCGAGAAGATCGAGTCGATCGGGATCACGCCGATCGGCTGCTCGTCGGACTTGTTCTCTTCAGCCGCCGAGTAGCCGCGGCCGCGGCCGATCGTCAGGTAGACCTCGAGCTTGGTTTTCTTCTCGAGCGTCGCGATCGGCGCGTCGGGGTTGAGGATCTCCACCCCGGAGGGCAGGTCGATGTCCTTCGCCTTCACCTCGCCCGGGCCGGTAGCGACCAGCGGCGCCTCGACCTCGTCGGCATCGGTGTGCATGCGGACGACGAGCTCCTTCAGGTTGAGGATGATGTCGGTGACGTCCTCCTTGACCCCCGGCACGCTGGAAAACTCGTGCGCGACGCCCTCGATGCGGACGCTGGTGACGGCGGCGCCGCCCAGCGAGGAGAGCAGGACGCGACGAATGCTGTTACCGAAGGTGTAGCCGAAGCCCTTGTCGAGGGGCTCGATGTTGAAGGTGCCGCGGCGGTCATCCGCCTTCTCTGCGGTTATACGAGGGACCTGAAAGTCAGTGGTCATGAGTTCCTTGCGTATGGGTGTTTCCGAAAGTCCGGACTACTTGGAGTACAGCTCGACGATCAGCTGCTCCTGCACCGGCGCCGAGATCTCGGCGCGCTCCGGGTAGCGCAGGACCTTGGCGGTGAGTGAATCGTGGTCGGCCTGCAACCAGGCCGGCACGGTGGAGACCAGTTCAGTCGCCTTGCGGATCGTCTCGGTGGCCGCCGAGCCGGCTTTGACCGAGATCACGTCCTCGGGGCGCACTTGGTAGGAGGGAACGTCGACGCGGCGCCCGTTGACCAGCCAGTGCCCGTGGCGGATCAGCTGGCGCGACTGACGCCGCGAGGCGGCGAAGCCGAGCCGCACGAGGACGTTGTCGAGGCGGGACTCGAGCAGGCGCAGGAGGTTCTCGCCGGTGACGCCGTCCTGGCGCGAGGCCTTCTCGTAGTAGGCGCGGAACTGGCCCTCGAGCACCTGGTAGTAGCGGCGCGTCTTCTGCTTCTCGCGCAGCTGCACGCGGTACTCGGACTGCCGCATGCGGCCGCGGCCGTGGTCGCCGGGCGGGTAGGAGCGACGCTCGACGCCGCACTTGTCGGTGAAGCAGCGCTCGCCCTTGAGGAAGAGTTTCTGCCCCTCGCGGCGGCACTGCTTGCACTGGGCGCCGGTGTCGCGGGCCACTAGACCCTCCTCCGCTTCTTCGGCCGGCAGCCGTTGTGGGCCTGTGGGGAGACATCCTTGACCGTGACCACGTCGAGCCCGGCCGCCTGCAGCGAGCGGATCGCCGTCTCGCGGCCGGAGCCGGCGCCCTTGGCGAAGACCTCGACCTTTTCGAGGCCGTGTTCCATCCCCTTCTTGGCGGCCGCGTCGGCGGTCACCTGGGCGGCGAACGGAGTCGACTTGCGCGAACCTTTGAAGCCCGCCGAGCCAGCCGACTCCCAGGCGATCACGTTGCCCTGGGTGTCGGTCAGGGTGACGATCGTGTTGTTGAACGAAGTCTTGATGTGCGCCTGGCCGTAGGCGATGTTCTTTTTGACGCGGCGCCGGGCGCGCCCTTTGGCCGGTTTTTTGGCTGCTGCCATCGGTCCTCTCCTATGCCTTGCGCTTGCCGGCGACGCTCATCCGGCGCGGGCCCTTGCGGCCGCGCGCGTTGGTCTTCGTTCGCTGGCCGCGGACCGGCAGGCCACGACGGTGGCGCAGCCCGCGGTAGGAGCCGATCTCCATCAGCCGTTTGACGTCCTGCGAGCGCTCGCGCCGCAGGTCGCCCTCGACCTCGCGCCGCTCGACCGCCTCGCGCAGCTTCACTACCTCGTCCTCGGTCAGGTCCTTGACCATCGTGTTCGGGTCGACGCCGGCCTCAACGAGAAGTTCGTTCGCGGTCGAGCGACCGATGCCGAAGATGTAAGTGAGCCCGATCTCAGCCCGCTTGTTGACCGGGAGGTTGATCCCGGAGATCCGCGCCACGCCGTTACCCCTGACGCTGCTTGTGTCGGGGGTTCTGACAGATCACCAAGACCGCGCCGTTGCGGCGGATGACCTTGCACTTTTCGCACATCGGTTTTACGGAAGCTCGGACCTTCATCGCTCCGGTGGTTGTCTCGAAAACAGGACTCCCGCCCGCCCCATGAGTCGGGCAAGCGGGCACGTACAAACGGCCCTCAGGGCCGACGAGGAAAGATAGCAGGGAGGCGGCTCACTCCTCCTCGTGCCAGGGGGTGAGGATGCGGGGGCCGTCGGCGGTGACGGCGATCGTGAACTCGAAGTGGGCGGCCAGGGAGCCGTCTTGGGAGTAGACCGCCCAGCCGTCGTCACCCATCCGCACCAGCGGGCCGCCGGCGTTGACCATCGGCTCGATCGCCAGCACGGTCCCCTCCTCCAGCAGCGGGCCGCGGCCGGGCTCGCCGAAGTTGGGCACCTGCGGGTCCTCGTGCATTTCGCGGCCGATCCCGTGCCCGACCAGGGTGCGGATGATCGAGAGGCCCTCGATCTCGACCGTGCGCTGGATCGATGCCGAGACGTCGCCGAGATGGTTGCCGGGCCGCATCTGCTCGACCGCGGCGAAGAGCGCCGACTTGGTCACGTCGAGCAGCTTCACCGCCTCGGGGGAGACGGAGCCGATCGGCACCGTGATCGCCGCGTCGGAGACCCAGCCGTCCTTGATCACGCCGACGTCGATCGAGAGCACGTCGCCGCGCTTCAACTCGTAGGGCCCGGGGATCCCGTGCACGACCATCGAGTTGGGCGAGGCGCAGATCGAGCCCGGAAAGCCACGGTAGCCCTTGAAGGCCGGCTCGGCACCTTGGGAGCGGATGAACTTCTCCGCCGCGCGGTCGAGCTCTTTGGTCGTCACCCCGGCCCGTGCCTTGCTGGCGAGCATCCGCAGGCAGCGGACCAGGACCTGGCCGGAAGCAGCCATCTTGTCGACCTGCTCCGGGGTCTTGCGGATGATCATCCTGTACACGCTCGAGCCGTCCCTCTAGCCGCTAGATCGCCTCGTCGGCTTCCAGCTTCAGCGTAGCGAGGGCGCGGCTCAACTCATCCGCGACCGCGTCGGGTGCGGCGGCACCGTCGATCCGGCGCAGCAGGCTCTGGTGGTCGTAGAACTCGATCAGGGGCTCGGTCTTCTCGTGGTAGGTCTCGAGCCGGTGGGCGATCACCTCGGGTTTGTCGTCGTCACGGACGATCAGCTCGCTGCCGTCGACGTCGCAGACGCCCTCCTTCTCGGGCGGGTTGAACTCGACGTGGAAGACGTGGCCGTTCTCGACGCAGGTGCGGCGACCGCCGAGGCGTCGCACCACCTCCTCGTCCGGGGCGTCGATCAGCAGCACCGCTGTCAGCCCACGGCCCAGCTCCTCGAGCTTCGCCGCCAGCGCCTCGGCCTGCGGCACCGTGCGCGGGAAGCCGTCGAGGATGAAGCCGTCGGCGGCCTCGGCGGAGTCGATCCGCTCGGCGATCGCGCCGACGATCACCTCGTCGGGGACCAGGTCGCCGCGGTCCATGTACTCCTTCGCCGCCCGGCCCAGCTCGGTCTCCTCGCGCACCGCGGCGCGCAGGATGTCGCCGGTCGCGTAGTAGGGCAGGCGCAGGTCTTCCTGCAGCCGCTCGCCCTGCGTCCCCTTGCCCGAGCCGGGCGGGCCGAGCAGCACCAGATTCAGTTGCGCCATGCCAACGAGCCTATTTCAGGAAGCCCTCGTAGTTTCTCATCATCAGCTGGGCCTCGAGCTGCTTGACGGTGTCCAGCGCGACGCCGACCACGATCAGGATCGAGGTACCGCCGAAGAAGAAGTTGGCCGAGGTCTGGCTGATCAAGATCGTCGGCAGCGCCGCCACCGCGCCCAGGTAGAGGGCGCCGGGGAAGGTCAGGCGGGAGAGGATCCGGTCGAGGTATTCGGCCGTCGGCCGGCCGGGACGCACGCCGGGGATGAAGCCGCCGTATTTCTTCAGGTTGTCGGCCTGGTCCACCGGGTTGAAGGTGACCGCCGTGTAGAAGTAGGTGAAGATGATGATGAAGAAGACCTCGCCCGCCACGTAGGCCCAGGTGTTGGGCCCGAAGAAGGCGGCGAAGTCGAGCGCCGCGGGGGTGTTGAGCAGCTGGCCGATGGTCGGCGGGAAGGCCATGATCGAGGCGGCGAAGATGACCGGGATGACGCCGGCCATGTTGACCCGCAGCGGCAGGTAGGTCGAGCCTCCGGAGGTCATTTTGCGGCCGACGACGCGTTTCGCGTACTGGACCGGGATGCGGCGTTGGCCCTCCTGGACGAAGACGATCGCGACGATCACGGCGAGCGCGACGAAGGGCATCATCACGACGAAGACCTGGTCGGGGTTGGTCCACCAGGCGGTGATCCCGTTGGGCAGGCCGGCGACGATCGAGGCGAAGATCATCAGCGAGATGCCGTTGCCGACGCCGCGCTGGGTGATCAGCTCGCCCAGCCACATCAGCAGGGTGCAGCCGGCGGTCAGGCAGATCACGATCAGCAGCACCTTGGGGCCGGTCAGGGTGCCGAGCACGTTGCTGCCCGCCTGGTCGCCGAGCGAGCGGAAGAGGAAGACGAAGCCGAAGGACTGGCCGAAGGCGAGCCCGACGGTCAGGTAGCGCGTGTACTGGGTGATCTTCTGCTGCCCGACCTCGCCTTCTTTCTGCAGTTTCTCCAGCGAGGGGACGACGACGGTGAGCAGCTGCAGGATGATCGAGGCGGTGATGTAGGGCATGATCCCCAGCGCGAACAGCGACATCCGTTCCAGCCCGCCGCCGGAGAAGAGGTTGAGGAAGCCGAGGATGCTGTCGCTGGAGAAGTTGTCCTGGATTTCCTTGACCGCGTCGACATCCACCCCGGGCGCGGGGATGTAGGCGCCGAGCCGGTAGAGCAGCAGCATCGCCGCCGTGAAGGCAAGCTTCTTGCGAATGTCGGCGACGCTGAAAGCGTTCGCAATAGTCCTGAGCATTACGGCTCCAGAGTGTGACAGGAACCGCCGGCAGCCTCGATCTTCTCTTTGGCCGCCGCGCTGAAGGCGTGAGCGTGGACCTCGAGCTTCTTCGAGATCTCACCGCGGGCGAGGATCTTGACCGGATCGGAGCGCTTCGCGAGCCCCTTCTCCTTGAGCGTCTCCGGCTTCACCTCGGCGCCGGCGTCGAAGCGCTCCTCGAGGTCGCCGACGTTGACCGGCTGGGTCGAGGTGCGGAAGTTCTCGAAGGGCATCGACTGCTTTTTGTGCGGGCCGCGAAGCTTTCGCATCCGCATGTGGATCGGGTTCTGGCCGCCCTCGCGGGCGGCGTTCTTCTTCGAGCCCGAACGCGAGCCGTAGCCCTTCTGACCGCGCCCTGAAGTCTTGCCGAGGCCGCTGCCCTCGCCGCGACCGACGCGGCGGCGCGGCCGTTTCGAGCCGGGCTTGGGCCGCAGGTTGTGCAGCCCGATCTCCTGCGAGCGCTCACTCGGCGCGTCCTCTTTGGCTTTCGCCTCTTTCTCAGCCACCATCGACCTCGATCAGATGCGAGACGACCGCCAGCTGACCCTGCAGCTGCGGCGAATCCTTGCGCTCAGCAGAAGCCCCGATCTTCCCCAGCCCCAACGCGTAAAGCGTCGCTTTCTGGCTGGGATTAGCGCCGTTGGCTGACTTGATCTGCTTGATCGCGATCACGAAGCATCGCCCTCAGCTTTCGCCTCCTCGGCTGGGGCCTCCGCCTCATCAGCCTTGGCCTCCGCGGGTGGCGCCGGGGGTGAGCTCTCCGGGGTGTTCGCCGGAGAGTCATCCCCGGCGACAGGACCCGCGGGCGGCTCGGCCGGCGCGTCAGCGGAAATCGTCTCCGCAGCCCCATTGGTCTTCTGCACCCCAAGCACCTGAGCCACGGTCAACCCCCGCAGCTCGGCAACCTCCTCAGGCCGACGCAGACGGACGAGCCCGTCCATCGTCGCCTTGACCAGGTTGATCGGGTTCTGCGTGCCGATGCTCTTGGTCAGCACGTCGCGCACGCCGCCGAGCTCGAGCACGGCGCGCACGCCGCCGCCGGCGATCACGCCGGTACCGGGGCTGGCCGGGCGCAGGACGACGTGGCCGGCGCCGTAGCGGCCGATGATCTTGTGGGTCAGCGTCTGCCCGTATTTGGGCACGCGAATCAAGCTCTTGCGGGCGTTCTCGACCGCCTTCTGGATCGCCAGCGGGACCTCGCGGGCCTTGCCGTAGCCGATCCCAACCACGCCCTCTTCGTCGCCGACGGCGACCAGCGCGGTGAAGGAGAAGCGGCGGCCGCCCTTGACCACCTTGGCGACGCGGTTGATCTCGATCACGCGCTCCTGGAGATCGAGCCCGCGCGGGCTCACCGTCTCCACGTTGGTCATGTCCATGCCCTTCATCGGACCGGACAAGGTAGCTGACTGAACGATGCGCGGGACATCAGAACTTCAGCCCCTTCTCGCGGGCGCCTTCGGCCAGGGCCTTGACCCGGCCGTGGAACTGGTAGCCGCCGCGATCGAAGACGCAGGTCTCGACGCCGGCCGCCTTGGCGCGCTCGGCGAGCAGCTCGCCCGCCCGCTGCGCCTGGGCGCTGGCGGAGAGCTTGCGCAGCTCCGGCTCGATCCAGTTGACGGCGGCCAGGGTGTGGCCGGCGCCATCGTCGACGAGCTGGGCGAAGATGCCGCGGTTGGAGCGGTAGACGGAGAGCCGCGGACGCGCGGCGCTGCCGACGACCCGGGCGCGGACGCGGCGGCGCCGACGCAGGCGCCGCTGGCGCTTGGTGAGGACGGTCATGCGCGCTTGCCCACCTTTCTCATCACGTGCTCGTCGCGGTAACGGATCCCCTTGCCCTTGTAGGGCTCGGGCGGGCGCCGCTTGCGGATGTCGGCGGCGACCTGGCCGACCAGCTGTTTGTCGATGCCGCGCACGATCACCTCGGTCGGCTGCGGCACCTCGAACTCGATCCCCTCCGGGGGCTCGATCGAGACCGGATGCGAGTAGCCGAGCGCCATCTCCAGGCTCTTGCCTTTGAGCGCGGCGCGGTAACCGACGCCCTGGATCTCCAGCCGCTTCTCGAAGCCGTCGGTGACGCCCTCGACCATGTTGGCGATCAGGCTTCGGGTCAGCCCGTGCAGGGCGCGGTGCTCACCGCGGTCGGTGGGACGGCTGATCGTCACCGTGCCGTCGGCCTGCTCGACCGTCATGTCGGGCGAGAGGGCCTGGGTCAGCTCCCCCTTCGGTCCCTTGACGGCAACCTGCCCAGGGGCGACCTCGACCGTGACGGACTCGGGAACTGCGATCGGCTTTCTTCCAATTCGGCTCATCTGGCTACCAAACGTAGGCGACTACCTCGCCACCGACACCCTTTGCCTTCGCTTCGTGCCCGGTCATCACGCCGACCGAGGTGCTGACGATCGCCGTGCCGGTACCGCCGTGCACGCGCGGCACTTCGGTGTGGTCGACGTAGCGACGGCGGCCCGGACGCGAGATCCGCTCCAGCCCGAGGATCACCGGCCGGCGATCCTCGGTGTACTTGAGCCGGATCTCGATCGCCTCGCCGACCTTCGCCGGCTTGCGCCGGAAGCTGGTGATGTAGCCCTGCTCCTTGAGGATGCGGGACATCTCCTCCTTCAGCCGCGAGGCGGGGATGTCGACATCGTCGTGGCCGGAGCCGAGCGCGTTGCGGATTCGCGTCAGGTAATCGGCTATCGGGTCGTTCAGCATCGTCTCTTCAGTCCTGTTCTCGCTACCAACTCGACTTGGTCATCCCGGGGACGTAGCCCTCGTGGGCCGCCTCGCGCAGACAGATCCGGCAGAGGCCGAACTTGCGGTAATAGCCGCGCGGCCGGCCACAACGGCGGCAGCGGTTGTACTCGCGGGACTTGAACTTGGCCTTGCGGCCCTGCTTCACCTTCAGCGAAGTCTTAGCCATCGTCTGAATCCTCCTCACCGGCCGAGCCCTCGGCCTCGTCACCCTCCGCCGCCTCGCCCTCGCCCTCGCCCTCGTCACCGGCTTCCGGCTCGGGCGTCGCGTAAGCGTCTGGGTTCTCCTCTTTCAACTGCTCGAGCGCGGCCTGCTCGGCCTCCGCCCGCTGGCGGGCCTCCTCCTTGCGCCGCTCCTCCTCGGCCTCCTGTTCTGCCGCGGCGTCAGCGCCACCGGGCCGGCCCTCTTTGGCGAAGGGCATGCCCAGCCCGAGCAGCAGCTCGAAGGCTTCGACGTCGGTCTGGGCCGAGGTCGCGATCGTGACGTCGAGGCCGCGCACCTCGTCGACCGAGTCGTAATCGATTTCCGGGAAGATCAGCTGCTCCTTGACGCCCATCGAGTAGTTGCCGCGGCCGTCGAAGGAGCGCGGGTTGAGCCCGCGGAAGTCGCGGATGCGGGGCACGGCGATCGAGGTCAGGCGGTCGAGGAACTCCCACATGCGGGCGCGGCGCAGGGTGACGGAGAGGCCGACCGGCATCCCCTCGCGCACCTTGAAGGAGGCGATCGACTTGCGCGCCCGGCGCACGCTCGGCTGCTGGCCGGCGATCAGCGCCAGCTGCTCCTGCGCGGCCTCGAGCATCTTGGCGTTCTGCTTGGCCTCGCCGACGCCCATGTTGAGGACGATCTTCTGCAGGCGCGGAACCTGCATCGGGGTCGAGTAGCCGAACTTCTGGGTCAGCGCCGGCACGACGTCCTGCTCGTAGCGCTCGCGCAGGCGGGGCGGCGGGGCGACCTGTGACTGGGTGGCGCTTGCGGCCTCCATCAGATCGCACCTCCACTGCGCTTCGAGTAGCGCTCGCGCTTGCCGCCTTTGCCGGTGCGCATCCCGACCCGGGTGGGCTTGTCGTCTTTGGGGTCGAGCAGCATCACGTTGGAGACGTGGATCGGCCCCTCCTTCTCGACGATGCCGCCGACCTGGCCTTTGCCGCCTTCGACCGGGCGCGGGCGCTCGTGGCGCTTGACCATGTTGAGGCCCTCGACGTAGACGAAGCCGCGCTTCGGCTCGGTGCGCGAGACGCGCCCCGTCTTGCCGGCGTCCTTGCCGCCGATCACCTTGACCATGTCTTCGGCCCTGACCCGCATCGCCTTCCCCATCAGAGGACCTCCGGGGCGAGCGAGACGATTTTCATGAAGTTGCGCTCGCGCAGCTCGCGCGCCACCGGACCGAAGATGCGGGTGCCGCGCGGGTTGTTGCTCGCCGGGTCGATCAGCACCGCGGCGTTCTCGTCGAAGGAGATGTAGGTGCCGTCGGCGCGGCCGAGCTGCTTCCGTGTTCGCACGACGACCGCCTGCACGACCTCGCCCTTGCGGACGCTGCCCTGCGGGCTCGCCTGTTTGACGGTGGCGGTGATCACGTCGCCGACACCGGCGTAGCGGCGGTGCGAGCCGCCCTTGACCCGGATGCAGAGGATCTCGCGGGCGCCCGAGTTATCGGCGACCTTCAGTCTCGACTCTTGCTGGATCATCGTTCGTGCTCCCCTACTTGGCCTTCTCCAGCACCTCGACCAAGCGCCAGCGCTTGGTCTTCGAGAGCGGCCGCGTCTCGACCACCCTGACCACGTCGCCCTCACCGGCCTCGTTGCTCTCGTCGTGGGCGTGCAGCGTGCGGCTGCTGCGCACGACCTTCTCGTAGGTCGGGTGGCGGCGGACGATGTCGATCCGCACCGTGATCGATTTCTCAGCTTTGTCGGAGACGACGATTCCCTGCCGGACCTTGGCCGCGTTCGCGACCGGCTCGGCCGGCGGCGTCCCGGTCCCGGCGCCGTTCTTCTCGGCCTTGGCCGCGGCGCGCTCCTTGCGCCGGCCGGCGGCCTTCGCCTTGCGAGCGGAGACCCGAGCGGCCTCGCGCTCCTCGGGGGTCTGCTGCGGACCGGCCTTGTGCGGACGGCGGGACTTCTCCAGCCGTCGCTTCTCCTTCCAGGGAAGGTCGTCCTCGGGATCGGGCTCAGCGGCTTCCTTCCCGCCGGACGAGGAGTCCGCCTCCGCGGCCGGGGAGTCATCGCTGGACTCGCCCGCCTCGTCTGCGGGTGGCGTCGGGGGTGAGCTCTCCGGGGTGTTCGCCGGAGAGTCATCCTCGGCGACAGGACCCGCAGCCGGGACGCTCTCGTCCTGAGGCGTCTCTTCCACTGCGTCTTTCTTCTCGTCCTCGCTCATTTCCTCAGCTCTCGCTCGACGTCGATCCCGCGCTCCTTGGCCACGGTCAGCAGCCGCGCGATGTCGCGCTTTGCCTGACCCAGGCGGGAAGTGTTCTCCAGCTCGCCGGTCGCGTGGCGGAAGCGCAGGTTGAACGCCTCCTGTTTCGCGTCGATCAGTTTCGACACCAGCTCGTGGTCTTTCATGTCGTGGGCCTCGGCGGATTTCATCGCGACTCGGCCCCCTCGCGCATGACGAATTTGGTCTTCACCGGGAGCTTGTGCCCGGCTAGGCGCAGCGCCTCACGGGCGAGGTCCTCGGGCACGCCGGCCAGCTCGAACATCACCTTGCCGGGCTTGACCACGGCGACCCAGCCCTCCGGGTTGCCTTTACCCGAGCCCATCCGCGTCTCGGCGGGCTTCTTGGTGTAGGGCTTGTCGGGGAAGACGTTGATCCAGACCTTGCCGCCACGTTTGATCTTGCGGGTCATCGCGATACGAGCGGCCTCGATCTGACGGTTGGTGATCCAGCCGCGGTCGAGCGCCTTCAGCCCGTACTCGCCGAAGGCGACGTGGCTGCCGCCCTTGGTGTTGCCGCGCATCCGGCCGCGCATCTGCTTGCGGTGCTTGACCCGCTTCGGCATCAGCATCAGCGACCACCCCCCTGGCGCCCGCCGCGACCGCGATCGCCACCGCCGCGCTGGGGCGGGGCCTCGTCGGCCGAGATCTGGTCGGAGCGGAAGCCCTCGGGCATGACTTCGCCCTTGTTGATCCAGCATTTGACGCCGATCCGGCCAGCGGTAGTGCGCGCCTCGACGAAGCCATAGTCGATGTTCGCCCGCAGCGTGTGCAGCGGCACGCGGCCGTCAGCATAGCTTTCGGTGCGCGCCATCTCGGAGCCGCCGAGGCGGCCGGAAACCTGGATCCGCACTCCCTTGGCGCCGGAACGCATCGCCGAGGTCAGGGCGCGTTTCATCGCCCGCCGGAAGGCGACCCGGTTCTGCAACTGCTCGGCGATCGACTGGGCGACCAGTTTGGCGTCGAGCTCGGGGCGCTTGACCTCGCGGATGTTGACCTTGACCGGCTTGCCGGAGAGCTCGTGCAGCTCCTTGCGCAGGGCGTCGACTTCACTGCCGGACTTGCCGATCACGATGCCGGGCCGGGCGGTGTGGATGTCGACCGAGACCTCCCCGCGGCGCTCGATCGTGATGTCCGAGAGGCCGGCGTGGGCGAGTTTGCCCTCGATGTGGGCACGGATCTCGAGATCCTCCTGGAGGACGTCGGCGAATCCCTTCTCGTCGAACCAGTTCGATTTCCAGTCCTGGATGTAGCCGACGCGGAAGCCGGTCGGATGGATCTTCTGTCCCATCTCTAGAGATCCCCTTCCGGGCTCAGAGCCACGGCGATGTGGCTGGTTCGCTTGTTGATCGGGGTCGCCCGGCCCAGCGCCCGCGGCCGGAAGCGGCGCAGCGTCGGGCCTTCGTCGACGGTGATCTCGGCGACCCGCATCTCGTCGGCGACGAGGTCATGGTTGTTTTCCGCGTTGGCCGCGGCGGACTCGATCAGCTTGCCGATGTCCTGGGCCGCGCCGCGGGGCGAGAACTGGAGCAGGGCGCGCGCCTTGTCGATCTGCAGGCCGCGGACCTGGTCGGCGACGAGGCGGGCCTTGCGCGGCGCCACGCGCACGTAACGCGAGCTGGCACGGACGACGACTGGGATCGGTTTGGCGGCTTTTTTCTGCGGGGCCTCTTTTTTGGCCGCTGCTTTTTTCGCGCTCTCTTTTTTGGCTGCCGGTTTTTTCTTCGCCGGCTCTTTTTTCGCAGTCTCTTTTTTCGCGGCGGGTTTTTTCGCGGCCGCTTTTTTCGGCTCTTTTTTCTTCGGCGCGTCGTCTTTGGCGAGCTCTTTCTTGGTGCTCGGGTCGCGTTGCTTCTTCTCGAGCGCCATCGCTATTCGCCCTTGCCCGTGCCGGAGTGGGCGCGGAAGGTCCGCGTCGGCGCGAACTCGCCCAGCTTGTGGCCGACCATCGACTCGGAGATGAAGACCGGGACGTGCTTGCGACCGTCGTGGACCGCGATCGTGTGGCCGACCATGTCGGGGAAGACCGTCGAGGTCCGCGACCAGGTCTTCACCATCTGCTTCTGGCCGGACTCGTTCATCGCCGTGATCCGCTTCATCAGCGCCTCTTCCACCCACGGGCCCTTTTTGGTCGAGCGGCCCATCAGCGCTTCTTCTTCCCGCGGCGACGGCCGCGCACGATGTAGCGATCGGACTGCTTGCCCTTCTTGCGGGTGCGGTAGCCGAGCGTCGGTTTGCCCCACGGGGTGACCGGGTGGCCACCGGGCGTGTGGTGGGCCTCGCCGCCGCCGTGCGGGTGGTCGACGGGGTTCATCGCCACGCCCCTGGTCTGGGGGCGCTTGCCCTTGTGGCGGCTGCGACCGGCCTTGCCGATCTTCATGTTCTGGTGCTCGGCGTTGGAGAGCTGGCCGACGGTCGCGCGGCACTCGGCGCGGACCATGCGCATCTCCGAGGAGGGCAGGCGCAGGGTCACCATCTCCCCCTCCTTCGCGACCAGCTGGATCGCGGTGCCGGCGGCGCGGCCCATCTTGCCGCCCTGGCCGGCGACCAGCTCGACGTTGTGGACGATCGTGCCGGTCGGCATCTCGCCCAGGGCCATCGCGTGGCCCGGTTTGACGTCGGCGCCCTCGCCGGACTGAACCATGTCGCCGGGAGCGAGGCTCGCCGGGGCGAGGATGTAGCTCTTCTCGCCGTCGGCGTAGTGCAGGAGGGCGATGTAGCAGCTGCGATTGGGGTCGTACTCGATCGTCGCCACCTTGGCGGGGACGCCGTCCTTGAGCCGCTTGAAGTCGATCTTGCGGTAGCGCCGCTTGGCACCGCCGCCGCGATGGCGGGCGGTGACCCGGCCGTTGGAGTTGCGGCCGCCGGACTTGCGCAGCCCTTCGGTCAGCTTCCCCTCCGGCTCCGAGGCGGTCAGCTGCTCGCGCAGCGGGTAGGTGGCGAAGCGGCGCCCGGGGCTGGTCGGTTTGGTTTTGCGGTTGGCCATCTCTCTCCTAGGCGGTCTCGGCGCCTTCGAACAACTCGATCCGGTCGCCCGGCACCAGCTGGACGACTGCCTTCTTCCAGCTGCGGGTGCGACCTTTCTGCAGATTGCGGCGCTTCGGCTTGGAGGGCACCTTGGAGGTTCGCACCTGGGCGACGCCGACGTTGAAGATCTCTTCGACCGCCTGCGCGATCTGGGTCTTGTGGGCACGGTAGTCGACGCGGAAGGTGTACTTGCCTTCGGCGATCAGCGCGTAGCTCTTCTCCGAGACGACCGGGCGGATGATCGTGGTGCGCGCGTCCATCAGCCCAACCGCTCCTGGAGCAGCTCGAGCGCCCGCTCGGAGATGACCAGCGAGGCGGCTCCGATCACGTCGGCGACCCCGATCGCGCCGGCGTCGGCGACCTCGACCCGGGAGATGTTGCGGAAGCTCTTCATCGCGCCGATCTCCTCGGAGTCGAGCACGATCAGGGTCGGCTGCCGCGCGCCCCATTTGCCGAGCGCCTCGGCGGCCGCCTTGGTCGAGGGGGTCTCGAAGGCAGAGGGGTCGAGCACGGCGACGCTGCCGCGCTCGGCGTGTACTGAGAGGGCCGCCCGCATCGCCTTGCGGCGCGCTTTGCGGTTGACCTTGACCGTGTAGTGACGCGGCTTGGGGCCGAAGGCGACGCCGCCGCCGAAGCGGTTGGGGACGCCGAGCGTGCCGGCGCGGGCGCGGCCGGTGCCCTTCTGGCGCCAGGCCTTGGCGGTCGTGAAGGAGACCTCGCCGCGGGTCAAGGTCGAAGCGGTGCCCCGCCGCCGCGCGGCCAGGTCGGCGCGCGCCGTCTCATGGACGAGCGAGTGGTGGAAGGGCTCGCTGAAGAGCTCTTTGGGGAGGTCGGCTTTGGTGCTCTTGCCGAGCACGGTCGCTTTAGACATCGGTGCGCACCTCCAGCATCGAGTTGCGCGAGCCCGGTACCGACCCCTTGAGCAGGAGCAGGTTGCGCTCGACGTCGACGTCGGCGATCTCGAGGCCGCGCTGGGTGACGCGCTTGTTCCCCATCTGGCCCGGCATCCGCTGCCCTTTGAAGACACGGCCCGGGAAGGCGCTGGCGCCGATCGAGCCCGGCGCGCGCACGTTGTGCGAGCCGTGGCTGACCGGGCCGCGGCTGAAGTTGTGGCGCTTGATCCCGCCCTGGAAGCCCTTGCCGATCGAGGTCCCGGAGACCTTCACCTTCTGGCCGGCCTCGAAGGAGGCGACGGTGACGTCGTCGCCGACCTTGGGGCCCTCCTCGGCGCCGAGGTCCTCGTCGCGGAACTCGACCAGGTGGCGCAGCGGCGCGGCGCCGGCCTTCTTCAGGTGGCCGAGCTCGGCCTTGCTGAGCTTGCGCTCCGCGACCTCGCCGAAGCCGAGCTGCACCGCGGCGTAGCCGTCGCGCTCGGCGTCGCGGACAGCGGTCACCTTGCAGGGGCCGGCCTCGATCACGGTCACCGGGACGACCGTGCCGTCCTCGCGGAAGATCTGGGTCATGCCGAGCTTCTTGCCGAGGATCGCGGCCATCGCACTAAAGGCGAATCTCGATGTCGACGCCGGCCGGCAGCGAGTCGAGCCGCTGCAGGGAGTCGACGGTTTTCGGCGACGGCTGGAGGATGTCGATCAGGCGCTTGTGGGTGCGGATCTCGAAGTGCTCGCGCGAGTCCTTGTCCTTGAACGGCGAGCGGATCACGCAGTAGACGTTTTTCTCGGTCGGGAGCGGGACCGGGCCCGAGACGCTGGCGCCGGTGCGCTCCGCGGTCTCGACGATCTCGCGGGCAGCCCGATCTATGGCGTCATGGTCGTACGCCTTCAACCGGATCCGAATTTTCTGTGCCGCGATCGTCGCCACGGTTTTCGCTCTCTCTTTTCCTCCCCGCGCGGGCTCACCGCGCGGAAGGGGCGCCACCCCTGGTTATGGGGCGCCGCCCCGGTCGTATGTCCTTTTAGTTGTCTCGCCGTCTAGCCCAGACGGCGAAGGAGCGGGCCAGGCCCGCTCCCCGGTGCTTACTCGACGATCTCGGAGACGACCCCCGAGCCGACGGTCCGGCCACCCTCGCGAATCGCGAAGCGCAGGCCCTGGTCCATCGCGATCGGCTGGATCAGCTCAATCGTCATCTCGACGTTGTCGCCCGGCATCACCATCTCGGTCCCCTCGGGGAGGTTGGCGATCCCGGTCACGTCGGTCGTGCGGAAGTAGAACTGAGGCCGGTAGCCGGAGAAGAACGGGGTGTGACGACCGCCCTCCTCCTTCTTCAGGCAGTAGACCTCGGCCTTGAACTTGGTGTGCGGAGTGATCGAGCCCGGCTTGCAGAGCACCTGCCCGCGCTCGATCTCCTCGCGCTTGGTGCCGCGCAGCAGGGCGCCGATGTTGTCGCCGGCCTGGCCCTCGTCGAGGATCTTGCGGAACATCTCGACCCCGGTGACCGTCGTGGTCGTCGTGTCGGTGATGCCGACGATCTCGACCTCGTCGCCGGTGTTGACGATGCCCTGCTCGACGCGACCGGTGGCGACCGTGCCGCGGCCGGTGATCGAGAAGATGTCCTCGATCGGCATCAGGAACGGCTTGTCGAGCTCGCGGGTCGGCTCCGGGATGTAGGAATCGAGCGCTTCGGCCAGTTCGAAGATCGCCTTCTGGGCCTCTTCGTCACCCTCCAGCGCCTTCAGCGCCGAGCCTTTGACGATCGGCGTGTCGTCGCCCGGGAAGTCGTACTCGTTGAGCAGGTCCTTGACCTCCTCCTCGACCAGCTCGACCAGCTCCTCGTCGTCGACCTGGTCGATCTTGTTGAGGAAGACGACCACGTGCGGGACGTTGACCTGGCGGGCGAGCAGGATGTGCTCGCGGGTCTGCGGCATGACGCCGTCGGCGGCCGAGACGACCAGGATCGCGCCGTCCATCTGCGCCGCGCCGGTGATCATGTTCTTCACGTAATCGGCGTGGCCGGGGCAGTCGACGTGGGCGTAGTGGCGGTTCTCGGTCTCGTACTCGACGTGAGAGGTCGCGATCGTGATCCCGCGCTCCTTCTCCTCCGGGGCGTTGTCGATCTCGGCGAAGCTCTTCGCCTCGGCGCCGCCTTTGGTGGAGAGCGTGGTGGTGATCGCGGCCGTCAGCGTCGTCTTGCCGTGGTCGATGTGACCGATGGTGCCGACGTTCACGTGCGGCTTATCGCGCTCGAACTTCTCCTTTGACATCGCTCTCCGTTCTACCTTTCGAAGTAGTGTTTATTCCGCTGCCTGCGGGCGAACCTGGGAAATATAGCCATATTCATGAGGCGGCTCCCACCGGCTCGCCCGAGCGGTGCTCGACGATCTCTTCAGCGATGCTCGCCGGCACCTCCTCGTAACGCTCGAACTGCATCGTGTAAGTGGCTCTCCCCTGGGTCGAGGAGCGCAAGTCGGTGGCGTAGCCGAACATCTCGCCGAGCGGGACGAAGGCCTGCACGGCAAGCGCGTTTCCGCGCTGGTCCTGGCCCTGCACCTTGCCGCGCCGCCGCGAGAGGTCGCCGATCACGTCGCCGAGGAAGTCCTCGGGGGTGACCACCTCGACCGCCATCACCGGCTCCAGCAGAACCGGGTCGGCCTTGCGGGCGGCCTCCTGGATCGCCATCGAGCCGGCGATCTTGAAAGCCATCTCCGAGGAGTCGACGTCGTGGAAGGAGCCGTCGATCAGTTCGACTTTGACGTCGACCATCGGGTAGCCGGCCTTGACGCCGTTCTCCAAGGCCTCGCGCATCCCCTGTTCGGCCGGGCCGATGTATTCGCCGGGGATGACACCGCCCTTGATCTTGTTGACGAACTCGAAGCCCTCGCCGGGCGCCGGCTCGGCGTTGATCACGACGTGGCCGAACTGGCCGCGGCCACCGGTCTGGCGGACGAAGCGGGCCTCGACCTTCTTGGCCTCCTTGCGGATCGTCTCGCGGTAGGCGACCTGCGGCTTGCCGACGTTCGCCTCGACTTTGAACTCGCGCAGCATGCGGTCGACGATCACCTCGAGGTGGAGCTCGCCCATCCCGTGGATCAGGGTCTGCCCGGTTTCCTCGTCGGATTCGATCTTGAAGGTCGGATCCTCCTCGCCGAGCCGTGCCAGGGCGGTGCCCATCTTCTCCTGGTCGGCTTTCGTCTTCGGCTCGATCGCGACCGCGATCACGGTCTCGGGGAATTCGATGCTCTCCAGCGCGATCGGCGCGTCAGGGGCGGCAAGGGTGTCGCCGGTGCCGGTTTCCTTGAGGCCGACGCCGGCGCAGATGTCGCCCGCGTAGACCTCGTCGATCTCCTCGCGGCTGTTGGCGTGCATCTGCAGCAGCCGGCCGATGCGCTCGGCCTTGCCGGTTTTGACGTTGAGGACCCGGCCGCCTTTCTCGAGCTTGCCCGAGTAGACGCGGAAGTAGGTGAGTTTGCCGACGTAGGGGTCGGACATGACCTTGAAGGCGAGCGCGGAGAAAGGCGCGGAGTCGTCGGCCGGCCGCTCCTCCTCCGAGTCCTCGGGCTGGCCCTTGCCGGCGGCGACGACGCCGGTCACCGGCGGCACCTCCAGGGGCGAGGGCAGCAGCTCGACGATCGAGTCCAGCAGTGGCTGCACGCCCTTGTTCTTGAACGAGGTGCCGCAGAGGACCGGGGTCACGTCGGTCGAGAGGCAGGCCTTGTGCAGGGAGGCCCGCAGCTTCTCCTCCGGGATCTCTTCCTCGCCGAGGAAGGCCTCCATCAGCTCTTCGTCGTAGTCGGCGCAGGCTTCGATCAGCGCCGTGCGGTACTCGTCGGCCTGGTCCTGGAGGTCATCGGGAATGTCGACCTCCTCGTAGGCGGCACCGAGCTCGTCGGTCCAGATAAGCCCCTTCATCTTCACCAGGTCGACGACGCCTTTGAAGTTCTCCTCGCTGCCGATCGGCAGCTGGATCGGCAGGGCGTTGGCGCCAAGCCGGTCCTTCATGGTCTGCACCGAGTAGAAGAAGTCGGCCCCGGTGCGATCCATCTTGTTGATGTAGGCGAAGCGCGGAACGCCGTACTTGTCGGCCTGGCGCCAGACGGTCTCCGACTGCGGCTCGACGCCGGCGACGGCGTCGAAGACGGCGATCGCGCCGTCGAGGACGCGGAGGCTGCGCTCGACCTCGACCGTGAAGTCGACGTGGCCGGGCGTGTCGATGATGTTGATCCGGTGGTCCTTCCACTCGCAGGCGGTGGCGGCGGAGGTGATCGTGATGCCGCGCTCCTGCTCCTGCTCCATCCAGTCCATCACCGCTGCGCCCTCGTGGACCTCGCCCATTTTGTGGGTGCGGCCGGTGTAGTAGAGGATGCGCTCGGTCGTCGTCGTCTTGCCGGCGTCGATGTGCGCCATGATGCCGATATTGCGCGTTTTCTCTAGGGGGAAAGTGCGTGCCATGTTCTTAAGGTAAGGGTTGTCTTGAAGTTGGGACGGGAGAAAACCAAGAAATCAGAGCCGACCGGCAAGAGCCGCCGGGATCGGCGCATGAAAAAGGCCCTCGCGGGCCCGGCGGTGCGAACTGCGAAAAAGCCTAAGCGACGCGCGATGATAGCAGCGGTTCGCCGACGCGCGATGGTCGCGCGCGTGCGGGCGGAGTCGGCCACCCGCGCGGCCGACCGGCGCCTCAACGAAGTGCTCGTCGCGGCGCCCCGGGTCCAGACCTGGACGCGATCGCTGGACGCGCGCCTCAACCGCCTGCTGGTCGGCACCTGGCCGAGGCTGGCGGCGGTCGGGCGAAAGGCGAAGGCGGTGACCGCCCCCTGGCTGCGCCGCCTGCGGCCGGTCGCCGTGCTGGCGCTGCGCCTGCTCGGCCGGCTCGAACGTCGCCTGCTGCGCGCCCGCGAGCTGGCGATCGCCGCCGCCACCCGGGCGAGCGCCGTGATCACCCCGCACCGGGCGATCTGCGCGGTGATCGTCGCCTCCGCCGCCTGCCTCGCTGCTTCCCAGTTCGTCGAGTACCGCGCGGTCGAGATCGGCCAGCCCGGCTACTCGGGCCTGCCGGGCAGCGCGACCCCGCCCACCACCGCGGCCGAGACTCCCGGCGCGGCGCACGCCTATCTACTGCTGCCGGTCGCGCTGCTCGCCGCGGCCCTCGCCCTGGCGGCGCTGGGCAACGAGCGGCGCCGGGGGCTGGGGCGGGTCGTCTTCGGACTCGGCCTGCTCAGCCTCGCCGTCATCCTCTTGGTCGATCTGCCGGCGGGCGTCGACGCGAGCAGCGAGGCGACTCGCTTCGCCGGCGCCAGCGCCGTTCTCTACGACGGCTTCTATGCCGAGATCGCCGCCGCCGCGGGTCTGATGCTGGGCGGGCTGTTGCTCGTCCTGGCCCCAAAAGCGGCGGCCCGCTACCATGCGCGGCCGTGCCGAACACGAACCAACTTATTCGCAAGGGCCGCAAGCGCCCTAAGAAGAAGACGACCACGCCGGGCCTCAAGTCGGGGCAAGGGCGCAAGAAGAGGGTCGCGGCGCCGCAACGGCGCGGTGTCTGCACCCGCGTCGCAACGGTAACGCCGAAGAAGCCGAACTCCGCCCTGCGCAAGATCGCCCGTGTGCGGCTGACCAACGGGATGGAGGTCACCACCTACATCCCGGGCGAGGGCCACAACCTTCAGGAGCACTCCGTCGTCCTGGTCCGCGGCGGCCGGGTCAAGGATCTGCCGGGCGTCCGCTACAAGGTCGTCCGCGGCACGCTCGACGCGGCCGGTGTCTCCGACCGCAAGCAGGCCCGCTCCCTCTACGGCGTCAAGGCCAGCTGATCCAGTGCCGCGCCGCTCCGCAGCACAGATCCGCCCGGTAGAGCCCGACGCGCGCTACCGCAACCGGCTCGTCCAGCAGCTGATCAACAAGGTGATGAGCGACGGCAAGAAGTCTCTTGCCGAGCGGATCGTCTACGACGCGCTGGCGATCGTCGGCGAGCGCTCCAACGAGGACCCGGTCGAGACGCTGGAAGCTGCGATCAAGGGGCTGACCCCGGTGCTCGAGGTCCGCTCGCGCCGGGTCGGCGGCGCCACCTACCAGGTGCCCGTCGAGGTGCCCGCGCGTCGCGCCCGCACGCTCGCCGTTCGCTGGCTCGTCGACTTCGCCCGCAACCGCCGCGAGTACTCGATGTCGGAGCGCCTCGCCAACGAAGTCCTCGACTCGATCCAGCAGCAGGGCGGCGCCTGGAAGCGCAAGGACGACATCTACCGCATGGCGCAGGCCAACAAAGCCTTCGCGCACTACCGCTGGTAGAGCTGCCTCCTCCGGCTCTCTCTAAGGTCTAGGCAATGAGCCGGCCGATCCTCGCCGTCGACGTCGATGGGGTCATTTCCCTGTTCGGCTTCGAGGAGCCGCCCGACAAATCGCAGGCCAAGTTCGAGATGATCGACGGGATGGTGCACTGCATCTCGCTGGTCGCCGGCCAGCGACTGCGGCGACTGGAGAGGCACTACGAGCTGGTCTGGGCGACGGGCTGGGAGGACAAAGCCAACGACTACCTGCCCAACATCCTCGGCCTTCCTCATCTGCCCTATCTGACCTTCGACGGCGCCGCCCGCTTCGGCTCGGCCCACTGGAAGCTGGGCCCGCTCGAGGAGTACGGCCAGGGACGGGCGCTGGCCTGGATCGACGACAACTTCGACGAGAGCTGCTACGAGTGGGCGCGCTCTCGCGAGGAGCCGACCCTGCTGATGCCGACCGAGTCCCACCTCGGACTCGAGGAGGCCCAGGTCGACGCGTTGGCCGCCTGGGCGAGCGGTCTAGACTGAATTCCCGTGGACGGGTTCCTGCCGATCTTCTTCCTGCTCGTCGTACTCAAGATCCCGGTCCTGGGCGCCCTCTGGCTGATCTGGTGGGCGAGCAAGCCGCCCGAGGTCGAGCACGGCGCCGGGGACGATTCCGACGGCTTCGGCCGCTGGCGGCCCCTCCGGCCTCGGCCTCGCGGCCCTCATCACGGACCGCCTCAGGCCGTTTGCACCGAACGCCGCCTGCGCTCCCGCCTCAGCTCACGCAGATAGGGGTGGAAATCCACCTGGATCGTGTGGCGCTTGGAGGCGACGTAGCGCTTGCGCATGCGCTTTTCCTCGTCGAGGATGGCGCTGCGCATCTCGGGAGCTGAGGGCAGGATGCTCTTGTCCGTGAGCAGGTCGGCCACCCACTCGGCCTGGGCCTCGGCGAGGGGCATGATCGCGCCCAGGGGCTGGATGAAGCCGATGAAGTAGAGGCCGGGGTGATCGACCGAGACGACGCGGCGGTAGAGCGGCAGGCGGTTGTCCTCGGCCGAGACCAGCCCGGGGTCGAAGAAGGGGAAGGTGACCTTGTAGCCGGTGCAGTAGATGACCAGGTCGACCTCCTCCTCGCTGCCGTCGACGAAGCGAACCGTGCGGCCGCCGGGGAAGCGGTCGATGTTGGGCTTCACCGCGATGTCGCCGTGGCCGAGGCGTGAGAGCAGCTCGGCCGAGAGGGTCGGGTGCGCCTCGAGCAGCTTGTGGTCGGGCTCGGGCAGGCCGTAGTCGGTCATCTTCCCCACCCCCAGCGCCCGGTTGATGATCCAGCGCTGGAAGGCCACCGGCGTGCGGGTCAGGAGCGGCGAGGCCACTTCGTCGGCCGGCTTGCCTTTGAGGTACTTGGGCAGCACGTAGGCGCCGCGGCGCATCGCCAGGAAGGTCGCGTCGGCGATCCGCGAGGCCTCGACCGCGACGTCGGTCGCCGAGTTGCCGATCCCCAGCACCAGCACCCGCTTGCCGCGCAGCACGTCGGCCTCGCGGTAGTGGTGGACGTGCATCTGCTCGCCGGCGAACTGCTCGGCGCCGGCGAAGGCCGGTTCCGGCCAGCGCGGGTCCCAGTGGTGACCGTTGGCGACCATCACCGCGCGGTAGCGGTGCGTCTCCCGCTTTCCGTCAGCGCCCTCGACCGTCACCTCCCACCCGTCCCCAGACGGCTCGACGCTGACGACCGTGGTGCGGAAGCGGATCCCCTCGCGGAGGCGGAAGTGGTCGACGTAGTCGTCGAAGTAGCGGGCGATCTGGAAGTGGTTGGGGTAATCGGGGTAGTCGTCCGGCATCGGGTAGGTCGCGTAGGCCATCAGGCCGCGCGAGGTGTTGATGTGCAGCGAGCGGTAGGCCGACGACATCCCGTTGTCGTTTTCGTAGCGCCAGTTGCCGCCCACCTCGGAGCCCTTCTCGAAGCACTCGTAGGGGATGCCGCGCGCCTTCAGCACCTGGCAGGCGGCGATCCCCGAGCTGCCGGCTCCGATGATGCAGACCTTCCCCGAACTGGCCACGCAGCCAAATCTACCGACGCGCCAGGGGTGAGGAGGTTCACCCCTTGGGTCCGTAGTCGCGGAGCGCGATCGGGCCGAAGCTGGGGGCATCGGGAATGACAACTACGAAAGGAGCCCCGATGAACACCAAGACCACCCAGACCCGCAAGTTCCGCCCCTCCCCCGCGATGATCGTCAGCTGCGTAGCGCTCTGCCTGGCGCTCGTCGGCACCGCGGTCGCCGCCCCCGGCATCGCCGTCCGCTCGGCGCAGATCGTCAACGGCACGATCCGCACCGCCGACCTCGGCAAAGACGCGGTCCGCTCGCCGAAGATCGCCGACGCGACGGTCAGCGCCGCCGACCTCGGCCCCGACTCGGTCGGCAGCGAGGAGGTCGCCAAAGACGCGATCGGCGCTGAGGAGATCGCCAAAGACGCGGTCGGGACCGAGGAGATCGCGAAAGACGCGGTCGGCAACGAGGAGCTCGCCGACAACGCGGTCAGCTCCGGCGAGGTCGCCGACCAGTCGCTGACCCAGGACGACCTCGGCCCCAACTCGGTCGGCTCCAGCGAGCTGCAGACCGGCTCGGTCCGCGCCTCCGAGCTCGGCGCGATCATCGAGGTCTCGAACACGGCCGGCATCGCAGCCGGCGTCAACAACGGCGTCTCGGTGACCTGCCCGGCCGGCAGCACCGTGATCAGCGGCGGCGCCCAGCCGACCCAGTTCGGCGTCGAGATGACCTCCTCGCTGCGCAGCGGCAACGGCTGGCTCTACCAGGCGAGGAACAACACGGCCAACCCGAGCACCCTGCGGGTGTTCGCCTACTGCCTGGTCGGCGGCAGCAGCAACTGACTCACCCGACAGCGCGGCAACCACGACGGCCGGGGCCAGCGCCCCGGCCGTTTTGCGTTACCAAATGCAACTCTATTAGCGTTTGGCACTACCAGTCGCTAATCTAATGGCATATGGTTAGGCGCAATTACTGGATCGACCTGGTCGAGCAAGCTTGGCAACGTCGCTCGGTGCTCTGGCTCGCCGGTGTCCGCCGGGCGGGCAAGACGGTCCTCTGCCAGAGCCTGGACGATGTCGACTACTTCGATTGCGAGTTGCCCCGAACCCGCCGGCTGATGGATGACCCAGAGGAGTTCCTGGCAGCCCGGAGCAACCGGCGCATCGTCCTCGACGAGGTCCATCGCCTCGACCATCCCTCCCAGCTTCTGAAGATTGCCGCCGACCACTTTCCCGGCACGTCGGTGCTGGCAACGGGATCCTCGACGCTCGAAGCGACGACGAAGTTCCGAGACACGTTGACGGGGCGTCGGGAGACGGTCTGGCTGACGCCGATGATCGGTTCCGACCTCGCCGATTTCGAGCAGGAGGACCTCCCTCACCGTCTGCTGCGTGGGGGGCTGCCGCCGTTCTTCCTCGCCGATGGACTTCCCGAGCACGATTTCCAGGACTGGGTCGACGCCTACTGGGCGAAGGACATCCAGGAGCTCTTCCGCCTCGAGCGTCGCTGGTCTTTCCAGCGCTTCCTCGAGCTGCTGTTCGCACAGAGCGGTGGAATGTTCGAGGCAACCCGCTTCGCCGCGCCGTGCGAGGTCAGCCGCCAGACCATCTCCAACTACCTGACGGCGCTGGAGGAGACCTTTGTCGCCCATGTCGTGCGCCCCTTCAGCAGCCGTCGCTCAGCTGAGATCGTCGCCGCGCCGAAGGTGTATGGCTTCGACACCGGCTTCGTCAGCTACTACCGAGGCTGGGACACGCTACGGAGCGAAGACCTCGGGCAGCTCTGGGAGCACTTCGTGCTCAACGAGATTCATGCCCGCCGGCAAAGCAGAGACCTGCGCTACTGGCGCAACAAGCAAGGCGCCGAGATCGACTTCGTCCTTTCACCGCGCGGGGGCAACGGGCCGATCGCGATCGAGTGCAAGTGGAGGGCGGACTCGTTCGACGCCGGCGCGATTGCCGCCTTTCGCCGCCACTATCCATCCGGAGCAAGCTTCGTGGTCGCCGCCGATGTCGAGATGCCGTACAGACGCGTCTACGACGGCTTCGCTGTCGAGTTCGTCTCGCTGGATCAGCTGATCCAGCGCCTCCCTCGCCCCTGAGGGAGGTCTGTCTTCCGCGATTACCCGCAGGCGGCGGTTTTGCCAGTTGCCGCGGTGGTCGCGGCGCCGCTGGTCGAGCCGGCGGTGCTGGTGACCTGCGCGAGCCGCTGGTTGGCGGCGTTCGCCGTGGCCTTGGCTTTCTTCAGTTTCGTGGTCGCCTTGGCAAGCCGCTTCCTCGCCTTGCGCTTCGCCGCTTTCGAGCCTTTCTTCTTCTTTTTCTTGAAGACCTTCTGCGCCAACTTCTTCGCCTTGGTCGCCGACCGCAGCGGTCCCGTCGTCGCTCCTGCTGCCTGCTGCGCCGGTGGCACAGCTGCCGCGGCAGCCGCCGCGGCAGCCGCCGCCTGCGAGGCGGCGCCCTCAGCCGCCGCGCAACCCAGTGGCCGGGCGCCGCTGCCGATCACGTTGATGCCACGGAACTCGGGTGGGAAGTCCTCTTCTTCCTCGACGAAGGGGATGAAGGCGCCAATTGACTGCAGCAGGGGATCGGCCGCGATCCTCGAGTAGACGCCGGGCTTGTTCGGCTGGGCGCAGCCGTCGCCCCAACTGACCACCCCGACCAAGCGGAAGCCGCCGCCGTCGATCGGCGACTGCAGCGGGCCGCCGCTGTCTCCCTGGCAGGAGTCCGTGCCGCCGCCCATGTAGCCGGCGCAGAGCATCACGCTGGGGGCGAACCGGGCACCATAGGAACCGGACCCGGCGCAGGTCCCGTCATCGATGATCGGTACCAACGCCTCCTTGAGGATTTCGCTGCCTTCGCCGTCTTCGGCAATTGCGCCCCAGCCGCTGACATAAGTGGTCCGACCCGGGGTCCAAAGCGCTCGCTCGCTCGACCCAGCGATCAGGACACGCGGCCGCGAGGACGGTTCGGGCAGCGTGACGAAGGCGAGGTCGTTCGAGAAGGCGGCAGGCTCGTTGGCTTCGGGTTTGTAGCCCGGGTGCTTCCAGGCCTGGAAAGCTTCATGAACCTCGGTCGCTTCGAACTTTTCCGTATCGCCGAGCAGAACGAAGACTTGGAGTCCGGCTTTGAACGCGCCCGACTCTTCCACCAAGCAGTGGGCGGCGGTGAGCACGATCAGGGGGTGGATCAGCGAGCCGCCACAGGTGAACGTGCCTTCGCTGGTTTCGATGTACAGCAGGGCCTGCCACGGATATTTGCTGTTGTTGGTGGTGTTGCCGCCGACGATCCGGCCCAAGCCCGTGCTTGAACCCTGGGAGCTCGACTCACCCTGATGCTCTCCCAGCGAACCACTGGGGGTCCAGGGCGGTGAGGCCGAAGCGGTGCCCTGCACCAACGCGAACGCGCTCAACAACGCCACCGCGAAGGCGACAAGGCGCAGACTGGGTTTGGCTTGGCGAAGGCTCACTGGCGGCTCACTCTCCTGGCTTTTTGAACTGGTTCCCTGAGAAGTCGAAGAATTTACCGTCCGAGCCCTGGACGAGCGTTACGCCCCCTTCGCCGATCGCACCCTGGGCGACCGGGGCGAGGACGGGGTTGCCGCCTTTGATGTAGGTGCTCCAGTTGTAGTTCGTCTTTTCGTAGACGGCGCGGCGGTACTCGTTCGAGGACTGGATGATCGCCATCGTTTCCTGCTGGGTGATGATCGTCTGCGCCTGGCGTTCGGCCTGGTTGACACTCGGGTCCCAACTCTGCCAAGTGCGCAGCAGTGCGTCGCCGACCGTTCCGGGCACGCCGTCATAGGCAGCGATGTAGCTGTAGTAGAAGAGCCAGAGATTCGGTTCGACGGGGGCGGTACCGGCGATCACGTAAGCGTTCCCCGCTTTCCCATTTGCCTGGAAGCGAACGTGGAACATCCCGGACTCGGCGACACCGAGCAGACCGGCGCTGCCTGGGATCTGACTGACGATCTGGATGGCAGGGTTTTGCGCCCCTACCTGACTGAGGATCCGAGGCCATGCCTGCTGCAGGGCCTGCTGCACCCCCATGTAGGGCAGGAAGATGCTGGCGGAGGAGCAGGGAGGGGCGATGCACTGTTCAGTTATGCGAATCGGAACCCCGAACGCGTAGCTCCCCTGCTCCGAGTACCCCTCGACGATTCCTTCTTTCCCCCCAGCCACCCAGCCCGGCGCGTTGGGCACCATCGCCTTGGCGCTGCCGTCGGTGGTGGTGAACGGCTTCAGCGGGATCTCCGCCTCCTGTTCCTGCGTCTTGGTCGTCGGCAGGTTGACCGTGCCGACGTTGCGGGCGCTACCGGCGATCCGTGAGAAGAGGTTGCGCTGGGCGTTGCCGACCTGGGCCGAGGCGGTGGCGCGCTTGCCGGCGCGTTTGCCTTTGCCGCCTTTTTTCTTCGCCTTCTTCTTGCCCGGCTCCAGCAGGGTCACCGCGACCCCGGCGGGCGCCCGGGAGAAGTAGATCTCACCCTGGTTGCCGCTCTTCAGCTTCAGCGTCAGGCCGAACTGGTCGGCGTTGGGCGTCGCCGGCAGGGCACCGCCGAGCAGCGCTTCGGCGACGGTCCGCGTCGGCCCGGCAGTCCGCACCGCCAGCAGCGTCATCTTCCCCGCCGGCCCGGCGATCTCGTAACCGCCCTGGTCAACCGTCAACCGGTAGCCCTGCGGCACCTTGACGGCGAAGCCGCCCTGTCCCCGCAGCGTCTTCCAGCCCCGCTTCTTGCCTTTCTTGGCGGAGGTCCCGGCAGCGGCCGGCGGCTCGGCAACCGCGGAAGCGGGCACCGCGAAAGCCAGCGTGACGGCGAGCGCTACGACCCACCTATGCACCCCCAGCAAGGACAAGAGGCCCCCGACCTTACCGTGAAACGACCCGCCGCGGCAATTCAGAGGGTGCCGCAGACCTGCGCCGCGTCGGTCTTGGCCACAGCGCCCGGGTAGAGGACGCGGCCGAGGCTGGCGACGCCGTAGAGCCACTGGGCGCCGCGCCGCTGCAGGGCGATCTCGTAGCCGCCGGGCGCGGTGAGAAAGGCGTCGACCCACTTGCCGCCCTGGCGCACGACCGCGTTCTCGACCTGCCACCGCTTCCCCGTCGAGACCCCGGTGCCGTAGCTGCCGGTGGTCCGCGATTCGTACTTGCCGTTGGCGCAGTAGACGCTTTCGACCTCCTCGCCGTCGCCACGCACACCGACGAACTTGGAGTCCTTGATCTGTTCGAACGCGGCGCGGTTGGCCGCGTTCTGCTTCAGGCAGGCGCGCTTCAGAGCCGGCTTGCCGAGCTTGCCGCACTCGGCGATCGCCGGCCCGGCCGGCGCCGCCGCGGCACCCGGCGCTACCGCCAGGGCGGCGGCGACGAGGCAGCAGCAGAGCGCGGCGAAACGGGTGGGCATCATCGGAACGGCAGGGCCCCGGCCGGTCGCTACTGCGACTTCTCCTCGGAGCTCTGCTCGATCTCCTGGGCCAGCTCCTCGAGCTCCTCCGCGAAGGAGGGCCCGAAGCTCTCGACCGGAGTCTCGTCGCCGTCGCCGCCGAGCTCGGCGGCCAGCTCGTCTTCGTCGAGCAGGTCGTCGTCGCTGGGCGGCTCGACCGGCACCGCCGGTTCCACCGCCAGCGTGCGGTAGTGCTTGAGCCCGGTCGCGGCAGGGATCAGCTTGCCGATGATCACGTTCTCCTTGAGGCCGACGAGTTTGTCCCGTTTGCCCTCCAGAGCCGCGTCGGTGAGCACCTTGGTCGTCTCCTGGAAGGAGGCGGCGGAGAGGAACGACTCGGTCGCCAGCGAGGCCTTGGTGATCCCGAGGATGACCTCCTCGCCTTTGGCCGGCGTGCCGCCATCGGCCTTGATCTGCTTGTTGAGCCGTTTCAGCGCACCGCGATCCTCGAGCTGGCCCGGCAGCAGACTGGTCGAGCCCTTCGACTCGATCCGTACCTTCCTCAGCATCTGCCGCGCGATCAACTCGATGTGCTTGTCGTTGATGTCGACGCCCTGCGCCCGGTAGACCCTCTGCACCTCGGCGACGAGGTAGAGCTCGGTCTCGGTGCGGCCACGGATCGTCAGCAGGTCGGCCGGGTAGAGCGACCCCTCGTTGAGCTGCTGGCCGACCTCGACCTTGTCGCCGTCGGCGACGTGCAGGCGGGTGCGGAGCGGGAAGCTGTAGCTGTGCTCCTCGCCGCTCGACTCGGTGACGATCACTTTCAGCGCTTTGTCGGTTTCCTCGACCGAGACCTTGCCGGCCTCCTCAGCCATCTGCGCCAGGCCCTTCGGTTTGCGTGCCTCGAAGAGCTCGACGATGCGCGGCAGGCCCTGGGTGATGTCCTGGCCGGCGACACCGCCGGTGTGGAAGGTCCGCATGGTCAGCTGGGTTCCCGGCTCGCCGATCGACTGGGCGGCGATGATCCCCACCGCGTCGCCGATGTTGACGGTCGAGCCAGTCGCCGGGGCGATCCCGTAACAGGCGCGGCACACGCCGGACTCGGCCTCGCACTTGAGGGTCGAGCGAACCGGCACCGTGAAGTCCTCCTCATCGCCGACGGCCTCGGCGATCTCCTCGACGTCGGCGAGGGTGATCTCCTGGTTGCGCTTGAGCAGCTCGCGGCCGCGTTTGGTCTCGAGCTTTTTGGCGGCCAGGCGGCCGAACAGGTTGTCGTTGAGGGAGCCGTCGTCCTTGTGCAGCGCCATCTCGATGTGATCTTTGGTTTTGCAGTCCTCGTCGCGGACGATGACGTCCTGGGCGACGTCGACCAGACGCCTGGTCAGGTAACCCGAGTCGGCCGTGCGCAGCGCCGTGTCGGCGAGCCCCTTTCGAGCGCCGTGGGTCGAGATGAAGTACTCGAGCACCGAGAGGCCCTCCATGAAGTTGGCCTTGATCGGCCGCTCGATGATTTCGCCTTTCGGGTTGGCCATCAGGCCGCGCATCCCGGCCAGCTGGCGGATCTGTTTGAACGAGCCGCGCGCTCCCGAGTTGGCCATCATGAAAATCGGGTTGAGCTCGTCGAGGTTGTCCTCCATCGCCTGGGCAACCTCGTCGGTCGCTTTGTTCCAGTGCGAGGTGACTGCCTCGTGGCGCTCCTCCGCCGTGATGTAGCCCTCGTCGTACTGACCCTGGATCGCCGCCGTCTGCTTCTCGTAGCGGTCGAGGATCTCCGCCTTGTCGGGCGGCGAGACGACGTTGTTCTTGGAGACCGTGATGCCGGCCTGGGTGGCGTAGTGGAAGCCGAGGTCCTTGAAGGCGTCGAGCACCCGCGAGACCGCCGCCGCCCCGTAGGCGTCGACCAGGTCGGAGACCATCTCGTTGATGTTGCGCTTCTTCAATGCCTGGTTGGCGAAGACGAACCGCTCGGGATCGAATTCATCGCCGAGAGCGTCGGCCAGGGCGCGCTCGATCTTCTCGTTGAAGATGATCCGCCCGACGGTGGTCAGGAAGTGCTCGTGCCCGGCCCGCCGGTACTCGGCGAGGTCGTGCAGCTTGCAGCCGCCGTTCTCGTAGACCAGCTCGGCCTCCTGCGAGGAGCGGAAGACCTTCGGCGCCGCGCCGTTGGAGGCCGCGCCCTTGCCCGCCTTCAGTTCCTCGTCGAGCTTGGCCAGCTCCTCGCCGGGCCGCCCGTAGGTGAGGTAGTAGATGCCCAGCACCATGTCCTGGGTCGGCGTCGCCAGCGGCGAGCCGTGGGCCGGCGAGAGGATGTTGTTGGCGGAGAGCATCAGCACCCGCGCCTCGGCCTGGGCCTCGGCGGAGAGCGGCACGTGAACCGCCATCTGGTCGCCGTCGAAGTCGGCGTTGAAGGCGTGGCAGACCAGGGGGTGGACCTGGATCGCCTTGCCCTCGACGAGGACCGGTTCGAAGGCCTGGATGCCGAGCCTGTGCAGGGTCGGCGCGCGGTTGAGCAGCACCGGGTGTTCGTGGATGACTTCCTCGAGCACGTCCCAGACCTCGGGCACCATCGACTCGACCATCTTCTTGGCCGCCTTGATGTTCTGCACCGCTTTGCGCTCGACCAGCTGGGCCATGATGAAGGGCTTGAAGAGCTCCAGGGCCATGAGCTTGGGCAGGCCGCACTGCTGCAGCTGCAGGCTCGGGCCGGAGACGATCACCGAACGGCCGGAGTAGTCGACGCGCTTGCCGAGCAGGTTCTGACGGAAGCGCCCCTGCTTGCCCTTGAGCATGTCGGAGAGCGACTTCAGCGGCCGGTTGCCGGGCCCGGTGACGGGACGGCCGCGGCGGCCGTTGTCGAAGAGGGCGTCGACCGCCTCCTGCAGCATCCGCTTCTCGTTGTTGACGATGATCTCGGGGGCGCCGAGGTCGAGCAGCCTTTTCAACCGGTTGTTGCGGTTGATCACGCGCCGGTAGAGGTCGTTGAGGTCGGAGGTCGCGAAGCGACCTCCGTCGAGCTGCACCATCGGCCGCAGCTCCGGTGGGATCACCGGCACGCAGTCGAGGATCATCCAGTCCGGCTTGTTCTCGGAGTTGAGGAAGGCGGAGGCGACTTTGAGCCGCTTCACCGCGCGCGCCTGTTTCTGGCCTTTGGAGCTGTTGATGACCTGCTCCAGCTCCTCGCATTCGGCCGCCAGGTCGACCTGCTCAAGCAGGTCGCGCACGGCGTCGGCGCCCATCCCGCCGCGGAAGTACTCGCCCCAGCCGAAGGGTGAGCCGAAGCGGTCCTTGAGCTCACGGAAGACGGTCTCGTCGTTGACGACGTCCTTCGGCTTCATCTCGGTGAAGATCTTCCAGACCTCCTCCATCCGCTCGATCGCCTCTTCGATGTAGGCCTCGGTGTCGGAGATCTCCGCGTCGAAGGTCTTGCGCAGTTCTTTGAGCATCTTGGCGCGCTCGTCGTCCTTGAGCTTGCGCAGCTGCGTCGCGGTCAGCTTCAGCGAGTCGGCCCAGATGTGGTCGTCGTCGTCGAACTTCTCCTGGCCGCCCTCTTCGAGGTACTTGACCCGGCGCGCGAGCGACTCGCTCAGCTCCTGGGTCCGTTTCTGCTGTTCGGCCTCGTAGCCGTCGATGACCTTTTTGACCTCTTTCTCGAGTTTGCCCAGATCCTTGTCACGGGCCTCGGTGTCGACCCAGGTGACCATCGAGGCGGCGAAGTAGAGGACCTTCTCGAGCTCCTTCGGAGCCATGTCGATCAGGTAGCCGATGCGACTCGGCACGCCCTTGAAGAACCAGATGTGGGAAACCGGCGCGGCCAGGTCGACGTGGCCCATGCGCTCACGGCGCACCTTGGAACGCGTCACCTCGACGCCGCAGCGCTCGCAGACGATGCCCTTGTAGCGGACCCGCTTGTACTTGCCGCAGTAGCACTCCCAGTCCTTGGTCGGACCGAAGATGCGCTCGCAGAAGAGGCCGTCTTTCTCCGGCTTCAGGGTGCGGTAGTTGATCGTCTCCGGCTTGGTGACCTCGCCCCAGCTCCAGGAACGGATCTTCTTCGAGGACGCGAGGCCAATCTCGATCGCGTCGAAGTTGTTGATGTCGATCATCAGTCCTCCACCTTCGTCTCTTCCTTGGCCTCCGCCGCGGCCGGCTCGGCCTCGGCGCCGTCGCTTCCGTCACTGCCCGCATCACCCTCGGAGACGACCTGCTCCTCCTTCTCGTCGGCGGCGCCGTTGGAGTCCTCGGCGCGGACCCCGGTCAGGTCCATGCCCAGCTCCTCGGCGGCCTTCAAGAGGTCGTCGTCTTCCTCGGAGATCTCGACGTCGCCGCCTTCGGAGACGACGTTGGCGTCGAGCGAGAGGCTCTGGATCTCCTTCAGCAGCACTTTGAAGGACTCCGGGATCGAGGGCTCGGGGATGTTCTCGCCCTTGACGATCGCCTCGTAGGCCTTGACCCGGCCGACCGTGTCGTCGGACTTGACCGTGAGCATCTCCTGCAGGGTGTAGGCCGCGCCGTAGGCCTCCAAGGCCCAGACCTCCATCTCACCGAAGCGCTGGCCGCCGAACTGGGCCTTGCCGCCCAGCGGCTGCTGGGTGACCAGCGAGTAGGGACCGGTCGAGCGGGCGTGGATCTTGTCGTCGACCAGGTGCAGCAGCTTGAGGATGTACATGTAGCCGACGGTCACCGTGCCCTCGTAGGGCTCGCCGGTGCGACCGCTGTAGAGCTGCACCGAGCCGGCGGCGCGGGCGCCCGGGCGGGCGTTCTTGTCGATGCCGACGTCGATGCCGCGCTCGGCGTTCTCCTCCTGCCAACTGACCAGGGCGTTGTCGACGTCCTCGACGCTGGCGCCGTCGAAGACGGGCGTCGCGACGTAGACGCGGCCATCGCCCTCGGGCGAGTGGGCCTGCTTGTAGGCCTCGGAGCCGTCGTCGTACCAGCCGTTGCCGGCGACCCAGCCGAGGTGCGTCTCCAGCACCTGGCCGATGTTCATCCGGCTCGGCACGCCGAGCGGGTTGAGGATGACGTCGACCGGGGTGCCGTCGGCGAGGTGGGGCATGTCCTCTTCGGGCACGATCTTCGAGATCACACCCTTGTTCCCGTGACGGCCGGCGAGCTTGTCGCCCTCGGCGATCTTGCGCTTGGTCGCGACGTAGACGCGGACCAGGTCGTTGACGCCGGGCGGCAGGTCGTCGCCGTCGTCGCGGCTGAAGGTGAGCACGTCGATGACGACGCCGCCCTCGCCGTGCGGGACCTTCAACGAGGTGTCGCGGACCTCGCGCGCCTTCTCCTTGAAGATCGCGCGGATCAGCTTCTCCTCGGCGGTCAGCTCGGTCTCGCCCTTCGGCGTCACCTTGCCGACCAGGAGGTCGCCGGAGACGACCTCGGCGCCGACGCGGACGATGCCGCGCTCGTCGAGGTTGCGCAGGCTCTCCTCGGAGCGGTTGGGGATGTCGCGGGTGATCTCCTCGTCGCCGAGCTTGGTCGTGCGGGCGTCGATCTCGTACTCCTCGATGTGGATCGAGGTCATTTCGTCGTCCTTGACCAGGCGCTCGGAGAGGATGATCGCGTCCTCGAAGTTGTAGCCCTCCCAGGACATGAAGGCGACCAGGCAGTTCTTGCCGAGCGCGATCTCACCACCGGCGGTCGAGGAGCCGTCGGCGAGCACGTCGCCCGCCTTCACCTGCTGGCCGCTGGCGACGATCGGGCGCTGGTGGATGATCGTGCCCTGGTTGGAGCGCATGAACTTGGGCAGCGGGTACTCGTCTTTCTTGCTGCCCGAGGTGACGACGATCTTCTCGGCGTCGACGTGGGTGACCTCGCCGTCCTCCTTGGCCAGGGTGACGTCACCACTGTCGACCGCGGCGCGCCGCTCCATGCCGGTGCCGATCAGCGGCGGCTCGGGCTTCAGCAGCGGCACCGCCTGGCGCTGCATGTTGGAGCCCATCAGCGCCCGGTTGGCGTCGTCGTGCTCGAGGAAGGGGATCATCGCCGTCGCCACCGACCAGATCTGGGTCGGCGAGACGTCCATCAGTTCGACCTCTTTGGGGGTCGCGGTCGCGTACTCCTGCTCGCCGGCGCGGACCACCACCTGCGGGCCTTTCAGCTTCTTCGTTTTCGGATCGACCTCGGCGTTGGCCTGGGCGATCACCTTTTCCTCCTCCTGGGTGGCGTCGAGGTGGACGATCTCGTCGCTGACGACGCCGTCCTCGACCAGCAGGTAGGGGGTGGTGACGAAGCCGTGCTCGGAGACCTGCGCGTATGAGGAGAGCGAGCCGATCAGGCCGATGTTCGGCCCCTCCGGGGTCTCGATCGGGCACATCCGGCCGTAGTGGGTCGGGTGCACGTCGCGGACCTCGATCGGCGCCCGCTCGCGGGTCAGGCCGCCGGCGCCGAGCGCCGAGAGGCGGCGGCGGTGGGTGAGGCCGGTCAGCGAGTTGGTCTGGTCCATGAACTGCGAGAGCTGCGAGGAGCCGAAGAACTCCTTCAGCGCCGCGACCACCGGGCGGATGTTGATGATCGTCTGCGGCGTGATCGCGTCGGCGTCTTCGGTGGTGAGCCGCTCGCGGACGACGCGCTCCATCCGGTAGAGGCCGATGCGGAAGGCCTCCTGGATCAGCTCGCCGACCGTGCGCAGACGGCGGTTGCCGAAGTGCTCGTACTCGTCGAGGTGCTCGGCGACGGGCTCGCGCGGGTAGGTGATCGCCTCCGCCGCGTAGTCCTTGATCGGGTTCTCCTCATCGATCTCCTCAGGGATGCCGAGCAGCTTCGGGAGGCTGACCAGCTCCTTGATCAGGGCGATGATGTCATCGTGGGTGAGGACCCGGTTGTCGAGGTCGATGTCGAGGTCGAGCCGGGCGTTGAGCTTGTAACGGCCGACCCGGGTCAGGTCGTAGCGCTTGGGGTCGAAGAAGAGCTGCTCGAGCAGCGCCTTGGCGGCGTCGACCGAGGGCGGCTCGCCCGGGCGCTGCTTTTTGAACAGCTCGATCAGGGCGCCGTCTTCGGTCAGGGTCGCTTCGGTGTCCGACGCGATCGTGTGCCGGAGGTAGACCGAGTTGTCGAACATCGAGAGGATCTTCTCGTCCTCGACGTAGCCCATAGCGCGCAGCAGCACCGTCACCGGCAGTTTGCGCTTGCGGTCGATGCGGACGAAGACTTTCCCTTTTTTGTCGATTTCGAGCTCCAGCCAGGAGCCACGAGCCGGCATCAGGTTGGCGATGAAGACCTGTTTTTCAGGGTCCTTGGGCGCCATCACGTAGGCGCCGGGCGAGCGCACCAGCTGGGTGACGACGACGCGCTCGGTGCCGTTGATGATGAAGGTGCCGCGCTCGGTCATCCACGGGAAGTCGCCCATGAAGACGGCCTGCTCGCGGATCTCACCGGTCTCTTTGTTCTGGAAGGCGACCGTCGCGGTCAGCGGCCGCGAGTAGGTCATGTCCTTCTCCCGGCACTCCTCGATCGAGTGCGGCGGGTCCTCGAACTTGTACTCGCCGAAGACGATGGCGAGGTTCCCCGTGTAGTCCTCGATCGGGGATATGTCGTCGATGGTCTCTCGCAGCCCACCCGCCTTGGGATCCGTCAGCTCCTCGAAGGAGCGACGCTGGATATCGATCAGGTGGGGGACTTCGAGCGGGTTCTTAAGTCGGGAGAAACTCCTGCGGGTTACGGGGGCAGCGTTGGAACGTGCCAAAGTCGGCGACTCCTCAGAAGGTCAGAGGGACGTGGATACAGCGCAGATATGGGCAGGGGATGACAACAGGCGCGCGACCGCGAAAAATAACACACGCGGGTGCCCGGCCGTGCCCCCGACCGGGAAAGCGCTGCACAGCGGGTTATTTGAGCTCGACGGTGGCGCCAGCCTCCTCGAGTTCCCCCTTGATCTTCTCGGCCTCGTCGCGCTCGATGCCCTCTTTGATCGCTTTCGGCGCCTCGTCGACGAGGGCCTTCGCCTCTTTGAGCCCGAGCCCGGTGGCGGCGCGGACGACCTTGATCACCGGCACCTTCTGGCCGCCGACCTCGGTCAGCACCACGTCGACCGTGGAAGCTTCCTCGCCACCGCCGTCGCCATCGCCAGCCGGGGCGCCGGCAGCGGCCGGCGCGGCCGCGGCAACCGCGGTCGCGGAGACGCCGAACTCCTCCTCGAGAGCCTTGATCCGCTCGGAGAGCTCAAGCACCGAGATGCCTTTCAGCTCCTCGATCCAGTCCTCAGTTGAAATCTTGGTTGCCACTTACTTACTCCTCCTCTTCCTTTGAAGTCTCGTTGGCGGCCTCGTCAGCCGTTTCCTCAGTCTCTGCCTCCGCGGCCGGGGCCTCGTCCTCCCCAGCGTCAGCGTTCTCGGCGGGCGCCTCCTCCGCCTCTTCCGCGGGTGGCGTGGAGGTGGGCTCCTCGCCCGCAGCTTGCGAGGACGAGGAGTCCTCCTCCGCGACAGGACCCGCGGCCGAGTCGGTTGGTGCCTCGCCCGAGACGAGCCCTTTCTCGGCGATCTGGCCGAGCTGCAGGGCGAGGCCCTGGATCATCGAGCCGAGGCCGCGGACCAGGCCGGTCAGCGGGCTGGCGACGATGCCGGCCAGCTGGCCGTCGAGGACCTGGCGGGCAGGCAGACGGGCGATCGACTTGAACTTGTCCTCGTCCAAGACGAGGTCGGCCATGAAGCCGCCCTTGTAGGTGAGCACCTCGTGCTCTTTGTTGAAGGTCGAGATCGCCTTCGCCGCCTGGGCGGTGTCGCCGCGGACGAAGGCCAGCGCGGTCGGGCCCTGCAGCAGCTCGCCGAGCCGCTCCTCGCCGACCTGCTCGGCAGCGCGTTTGGTGAGCCGGTTCTTGACGATCCGGAAGCTGGCGTCGGCCTCGCGCAGCTTGCCGCGCAGCTCGGCCGCCTGGGGCACGCTGATGCCCCGGTAGTCAACCGCGAAGATCGACTCGGCGCCCTCTATCTGGGCGGCGATCTCCTCGATTGCTTGTGCCTTCTCTTCTTTGTTCATCGTTCACCTGCACCGGACTTCTGCTGTCGACGGGCCTGTAACGCGTCTATATCCGACGCTTGAGGCCCATCGGCGGTCGCCGGTGGTCTCGGGTTGGCGCGGCGGCGCAGTCTACGCGGTCGCCGGCTCCGCTGCGGCGCGGGGGGCGGCGTCGCGGTCGCCGGTCTTGCTCGCGTCGACCCGGATCCCCGGGCCCATCGTCGTCGTCAGCGTCGCCGAGAGGATGTATTTGCCCTTCGACGAGGAGGGCTTGGCGCGGACGACCTCCTCGATCACCGCGAGGCAGTTGTCGAGCAGTTTCTCCTGGTCGAAGCTGGCCTTGCCGATCGAGAGGTGGATGATCGCCTGGCGGTCGGTGCGGTACTCCACCTTGCCCGCCTTCGACTCGGTCACCGCCTTCTCGACGTCGTCGGTGACGGTGCCCACCTTCGGGTTCGGCATCAGGCCCTGCGGGCCGAGCACGCGGCCGAGCTGGCCGACCGCTTTCATCATCTCCGGGGTCGAGACCGCGACGTCGAACCCGGTCCAGCCCTCCTGGACTTTCTCGACCAGGTCCTGGGCGCCGACGAAGTCGGCACCGGCGGCCTCGGCGTCGCGCGCCTGCTGCCCTTCGGCGAAGACGGCGACGGTGACGTCCTTGCCCAGCCCGTGGGGCAGGGCAAGGGTGCCGCGCAGCTGCTCCTCGGCGTGGCGCACGTTGACGCCCAGCCGCAGGTGCAGCTCCACCGTCTCGTCGAAGTTGGCGCTCGCCGTCTCCTTGATCAGGGCAACCGCCTCGGCGGGCGGGTAGGCGTGCTCGCGCTGCACTTTGCCGAACTGTTTGCGGTAGCGCTTGCCGTGGGCCATCGAAGCTCTCCTATTTGACGTCGACGCCCATCGAGCGGGCGGTGCCGGCGATGATCTTCGAGGCGGCGTCGAGGTCGTTGGCGTTGAGGTCGGGCATCTTGCGCTCGGCGATCTGGCGAACCTGATCCATCGAGATCGTGCCGACTTTGTTGACGTGCGGCTCGCCGGAGCCCTTCTTGATCCCGATCGCTTCGCGGATCAGGACGGCGGCCGGCGGCGTCTTGGTGATGAAGCTGAAGGAGCGGTCCTCGTAGACGGTGATCTCGACCGGGATGATCGTGCCGCCCTCGCTCTGGGTCTGGGCGTTGAAGGCTTTGCAGAACTCCATGATGTTGACGCCGTGCTGACCCAGGGCAGGGCCGACCGGCGGCGCCGGGTTGGCGTTGCCTGCTTGGATCTGCAGCTTGATCAGGGTGAGGACTTTTTTAGCCATTGGGATCGGGGAGGGTAGCGGGCCGGGCTAGATCTTCTTGACCTGGTCGTAGTTGACCTCGACCGGCGTCTCGCGACCGAAGATCGAGACCAGCACCTTGAGTTTGGCGGCGTCCTCGTTGATCTCGGCGATCTCCCCGGAGAAATCGGAGAGCGGGCCGGAGATGACCTTGACCGACTCGCCGATCGAGAACTGCGCCTGGGTGCGGGGCCGCTCGGCGGTCTCGCGGTGCAGGAGACGGTCGACCTCCGGTTTGGAGAGCGGCACCGGCTTGTTGCGCGCGCCGACGAAGCCGGTCACCCCCGGGGTGTTCTTGACCAAGCCCCAGGCGTCGTCGGTCATCTCCATGTTGACCAGGACGTAGCCGGGCATCGTCCGTTTCTCTTTCGGTTCTTTCTGGCCTTCCTTGTTGAGTTCCATCACCTGCTCGGTCGGCACCACGACCTGGCGCACGTTGCGGTTCTGGCTCATCGTCTGTACCCGGTGCTCGAGGTTGTGCTTGACCTTGTTCTCGTGCCCGGAGTAGGTATTGATCACGTACCAGCGATACATCTGAAGACTTTGCCCTTTGCTTTCGAGATCCGCTAGAGGATCTGCTGGATGAGGAAGTTGAAGGCGCTGTCGAGGGCGCCGAGATAAGCGGCGGCGACGGCGACGAAGATGATCGTCACCGCGGTCGCCTGGACGAGGGTGTCGCGGTCCGGCCACTGGACTTTGCGCAGCTCCTGCCAGCAGGAGACGAGGAAGCCCATGACGCCGCCGCGCTGGCGCTCGCCCTTGGCCTGCTTCTGGCGCTTGGCGAGCTGCTCGCTCTCGCGGCGCTTCCGATCCTCGCGCTGGCGCTTCTCGGCTTCCTTGGCCTGCTTGGCCTCGGCGCGGCGCAGGGCGCGGGGCTTGGGCGCGTCGGGGGTCTCCAGGTCAGCCTCTGGAGCGCCGACCGCCATCCCGGCCTCGACCGCCTCGATCTCGGCGACGTCGCCGGAGACGGGCACCTGGGTGTTGTGCTGGGCGCGGGAGTCCGCGTCACGCTCCCCGTCGGTGCGCTTCTGCCCTTCGGCTTCGCGGGCCCGGCGCTCGGCCTTGCGCTGTGCGCGGGACTTTGCCATGTGGGCTTTACCGGGTCTCCTTGTGCGCCGTGTGCTTGCCGCACCAGCGGCAGTACTTGCGCAGCTCAACCCGGTCCGGCGAATTTCGCCGAGACTTGTTGGTCTGGTAATTGCGCCGCTTGCAGTCTTCGCAAGCCAGCGTCACCGCGATGCGGACATCTCCGCGTGCCATGTTCTCCTCGTTGCCGAACGGTGCCGTTACAAGAGAAAACCCCGGGCCGAAGCGCGAGGCTGAAGCGAAGAATAGCGCTCCGCGCGCCGAGGCGACTGCTTCCACCGCGCCACAGCGAAGCCCGGAACCGGACTCGAACCGGTGACCCCTTCCTTACCATGGAAGTGCTCTACCAACTGAGCTATCCGGGCAGAACGGAGAACTTTAGCGGTGGTGGCGCCGCGTCGGGTCGACGAAGAGGCCGAGCCAGAGCAGCGGCGCGACGTGCGGGTTGACGAAAGCGACCGGGATCGAGGCGAGGAAGATCCCGGCGGCGACGAGCGCCCGGCGGCGGCTGCGATCGATTTCGGCGGCGGACTCGGGGACGAGCAGCCCGGCGCGCTGGGCGTCGACGCTCATCCCCGCGCCGATGATCGTGACCATCGCGATGTTGAAGGCGTAGACGACCACCGCGTCGGTGTCGCCACCGTGGTCGCCGAGCAGCTGGCTGCTGAAGGGGAGCAGGACGATCCAGGCCAGGTAGAAGAGGTTGAGCCCCATCAGCCGGTTGTTGAAGCCGGTGATTTCGCTGAAGAGGCGGTGGTGGATGACCCAGAAGCGGCCGATCACGGCAAAGCTGAGCGCGTAGGCGAGGATGTTGTGCCGCTGGTCCCAGAGCGCCCCGGAGACGTCGTCGCCGGGGAGGTGCTCGTCGATCCCCAGGTTGAGGACCAGCAGGGTGATCGCGATCGCGAAGACGCCGTCGCTGAAGGCGACGATGCGGGTGAACTCGACCTCGTTGCGCTCCCGCGTCTTGACCGAGCGCTTCGCGGACGCTCCCGAGTCGTCGCTGCCTTCGCTCAAGGCGCTTCGAACTTGTAGCCGACCCCGCGCACGGTGAGGACCAGCTCGGGGTTCTGGGGGTCGCGCTCGACCTTCTGGCGCAGGTTGGAGATGTGGACGTCGCAGGCGCGCTCGTCGCCGTCGAACTCGGTCTGCCAGAGCTCCTCCATGATCTGGCGGCGGGGGAAGACCTCGCCGGCGCGGCCGACGAGCAGGCGCAGCAGCTGGAACTCGGAGCGGGTCAGGTTGACCTGCTCGCCGCGCACTGTGGCGACGTGGCGGACGAGGTCGATCGTCACCGGCCCGGCCTCGACCTTGACCGCCTCGGGGAGCGGCGAGCGGTCGAGCTCGCGGCGGCGCAGCTGGGCACGCACGCGGCCGAGCAGCTCGCGCACCGAGAAGGGCTTGGTGACGTAGTCGTCGGCGCCGACCTCGAGCCCGACCACCTTGTCGACCTCGGCGTCCTTGGCGGTCAAGAGGATGATCGGAACGGCGCTGCGCGAGCGCACGTCGCGGCAGATGTCGAGGCCGCTCGGCCCGGGCATCATGATGTCGAGGATCAGCAGGTCGTAGGGAATGCCGTCGCCGACCCGTTCCGCGGCCTCGTCGCCATCGGCGACCGGGGTCACCTCGAAGCCCTCCTGGGCGAGTGCGTAGCCGACCGAGTCGCGGACCGAGGGCTCGTCGTCGGCAATCAGGATTCGTCCGCTGCTCATCGGCTAGCCCCCATCATGCCACCGGGGTGGGGCTCGGCTGCGCGGCGGGCAGGCGGACCCAGAAGGTGCTGCCGTCGCCCTCGACCGAGCGGGCGCCGATCTCGCCGCCCATCACGTCGACCATGCGGCGGGCGATCGCCAGGCCGAGCCCGAAGCCCTCCTGTTTGCGCGACTCGTCGCGGCGGTAGAAGCGCTCGAAGACGCGCTCGATCTCCGCCTCTGGAATTCCTGGCCCCGTGTCGATCACTTCCAGCACCACCTCTCGCTCGCCCTCACGACGGCCGCGAACCGTAACGCGCCCGGGCAGGGGCGTGTGCTTGAAGGCGTTGGTGAGCAGCCCGACCAGGACCTGGCGCAGCAGGGTCGGGTCGCCCTGGGCGGCCAGCTCGGGGGCGACCTCGGTGGTCAGCTCGATGTGGCGGGGGGTGGCGACCGCCTCGACCGTGTCGCGGATCGCCGCCGCGACGTCGACCTCCTCGACCTCGCCGGAGCCGATCGACTCGACCCGGGCCAGGGTGAGCAGGGCGCCGGTCAGGCGGGTCATCCGCTCGGTGTCCTCGGCGAGCCGGCCGAGGAAGTGTTCGAGCGCCGCCGGGTCGTCCTTGGCGCCTTCCTGGAGGACCTCGATCGCGCTGGAGATCCCGGCCAGCGGGTTGCGCAGCTCGTGCGCGGCGTTGGAGATGAAGTCGGCTTCGGCGAGCTCGCGGCGCATCTCTTCGGTGCGGTCACGGGCGACGACGAGGACGGCGCGCTCGTCGGGCAGCGAGCGGGCGGTCATCGCGTAGGCGCGATCGCCGATGCGCAGCGCCGGGTGGGCGGCGAAGCCGATGTCGACCGCACGCCGCAGCTGCGGCTTCATCGAGTCGGGTGGGTGGCCGGCGGGGTCGAGCAGCTTGGCGGCGGCGCGGTTGGAGAAGCGCAGGGCGCCGTCGTCGCCGACGACGATCACCGCGTCGGTGAGGCCGTCGAAGATCGCTTTCAGCTTGTTGCGGTCGGCGGTGAGGACGCCGAAGCTCTCCTCGAGCGAGGCCCGCATCGAGTCGAGCGCACGGGCGAGGTCGCCGATCTCGTCCCGCCCGCCCGCCTCCAGCTGGATGTCGAAGGCGCCGGCGGCGAGCTCGCTGGCGGCCTGCGAGAGGCGCCGCACCCGGTGCGAGATGCCGACCGCGATGAGGAAGCCGGCGAGGGTGCCGAGCACGGTCGCGATCAGCACCGCCGAGGGCCGGTCGCCGAGCAGGTAGACGATGCCGGCCGTGAGCAGCGCGACGGCGGCGAAAGCGCCGACCAGCCAAAACCGGATTCCGATTCTCCTCACGAGCATTTACTAACACAGTGGCGCCGCCCCCGCGTGGGAGAATCCGCGCATGCGGACCCTGGTCTTCATCCCGGCCTGGAACGAGGCCGACTCAGTCGCCGCCGTGATCGCTGACGTGCGTGAGCGCATGCCCGAGGCCGACGTGCTGGTCGTCGACGACGGCTCGACCGACGAGACCGCCGCCCGCGCCGCCGCGGCCGGGGCCACGGTCGCCTCGCTGCCCTTCAACCAGGGCCTCGGGGCCGCGCTGCAGACGGGCTACCTCTACGCCCTCCGCGAGGGCTACGACTTCTGCGCCCACCTCGACGCCGACGGACAGCACCCGCCGGCCGAGGTCGCGCGGCTGCTGGAGGAGGTGCGCGCCGACCGCGCCGACCTCGTGATCGGCTCCCGCTACCGCCAGCCCGGAGAGGCGAAGAGCGACGACTACAAGGCGACGTTCTCGCGCCGGATCGGGATCAGCGTCTTCCGCTTCTTCCTCACCCTGGCGACGCGCCAGCGCTTCACCGACACGACCAGCGGCATGCGGGCGGCGAACCGGCGGGTGATGGAGCTGTTCAGCGAGAACTACTCGCCCGACTTCGCCGAGATCGAGTCGCTGCAGCTGGCGGTGCGCCAGGGGCTGCGGGTCGAGGAGCTGCCGGTGCGGATGCTGGAGCGGGTCGGCGGCACCTCGTTCCTGACGCCGCTGCGCTCGGCCTTCTTCATCTTCAAGGGGATGATCGTGCTGCTGGTCGGCCAGTTCCGGCCGCGCAAGGCGGGGGCGGAGCGATGAGCGGCCTGCTGCCGATCGCCGCCAACGGCAGCGACCCGACCGTCCACCTGACCTCGCAGACCCGGATCCTCGCCGCGGTCATCGCGATCGCCTTCATGCTGATGATCCTCGAGCTGATCCGCCGCAACAGCCTGCAGGAGCGCTACAGCGTCGTCTGGTTCGTCGCCGGGCTGGGGATGCTCGCCGGCGCCGCCTTCCCCGGCCTGCTCGGGGTCGTCGCCGACCTGATGGGCGTGCGCGACACCAACGTCGCCCTCTTCTCGGTCATCCTCCTGCTGCTGCTCGGCCTGGCGCTCAACTTCAGCGTGATCATGTCGCGCCAGGCCGCCCAGATAACCCGCCTGGCGCAGGAGCGCGCCCTGGAGAAGGCGCGGGAGCAGGCCCGCTCAGCCGAGAACGGCAGCGAGGCGAAACGAGAGCGCCTCGAGAGCTAGCTCCTCGGAGACGTTGAGGTCGAGGCGCCGACGGGTGTCCTGGACCAGCTCGGCGGCCTGGCGGGCGCGGGCGGGGTCGAGCCCGGCGGCGCGGGCGCGCAGCTCGTCGAGGCGGTCGCGGTTGTAGGCGACGTCGCCGGCCTCCGAGGCGACCGCGGCGAGGTCGCGGAACCAGGTCGCGGTGAGGCCGAGGCCGAGGTCGAGCAGCTCGGTGCGACGGCGGCGGCCGGCGCGTTTGGCGGCCTCGGTGATCTCGCGCGGCGAGCGTTTGAGCCCCGCCTCCTTCTCCTCCTCGAGCGCCTCGCGGGCGGCGGCTTCGGTCTCCTCACCGGCCCTCTCGGCGCCGCTGAGCAGCGCCTTCCAGTCCATCGCGACGGCCTCGGCGCGCAACTGGCGGCCGCGCTCGGAGAGCAGCAGGCGGGCCAGCTCGAGGTCCCCCCCGGAGAGCCGCGCCGCCGCCGCGACCTCCTCGGCGCCGCCCTCGAGCGAGGCCTCGACCGCCGCCAGCGGCAGGGCGGCGAACTCGACCGGCTGGCAGCGCGAGGCGATCGTCTCCAGCAGGGCGGCGGGCTCGGAGCTGAGCAGGATCAGGTGGACGAAACCGGGCGGCTCCTCGAGCGTCTTCAGCAGCGCGTTCTGGCTCTCGTCGCGCATCGCCTCGGCGGCCTCGATCACGAAGACCCGCTTCTCGCCTTCGTAGGGACGGTAGGCGGCGGCGCGGATCACCCGCTCGCGCACCTCCTCGACCATGTGCTGGGCGCCGGCCGGCGCCAGCCAGACCAGGTCGGGGTGCGGTGAGGGCTCGAGCAGCGCCCGGCGGCGCGCGTCCTCGCCGTCCTCGGCCCCGGTGGCGAGGATCTCGGCGGCGAAGGCGCGCGCCGCGGCGCGCTTGCCGGCGCCGCGCGGACCGCGGAACAGGTAGGCGTGCGAGGGACCGGATGCCAGCGCCGCGCTCAGCGTCGCGGCCGCCCGCGGCTGGTGCTCGGTGGCCTCAGCGACGCCCACGGACCGCGTCCATGATCCGCGCGTGGACCTCCTCGACGGGTCCCTCGGCATCGACGACGACGACCCGGTCGGAGGCGATCTGGGCGATCTCCTCGTAGGCAACGGCGACCGCCTGCTGCAGCTCCAGGCCCTCGGCCTCGAAGCGGTCCTCGCCGTCGGCGCGCCCCAGGCCGACCTCGGGATCGATCCGCAGGAGGATCGTCAGGTCCGGCCAGAGGCCGTCGGTGGCGGTGTCGGTGAGCGAGATGACCTCCCCCACGCCGAGCCCCCGTGCCGCTCCCTGGTAGGCGACGCTGGAGTCGGAGAAGCGGTCGCAGACGACGTCGCGGCCGGCCTCGAGCGCCGGCTCGATGACGCTGGCGGTGAGGTCGGCGCGAGCAGCGAGGAAGAGCAGCAGCTCGGCCAGCGGGTCGAGCTCGACCGCGGGGTCGGCGAGCAGGCCGCGTATCCGCTCGGCCGCATCGGTCCCCCCCGGCTCACGGATCTGCACGGTCTCCGGTCCGAGCGCCGCGGCGAGCAGCCCCGCCTGCGTGCTCTTGCCCGACCCGTCCACTCCCTCGAGAGAGATGAACAAGGCGCCGAGCCTCAGCCTTTGGCCGTCGCTTTGGCCCGTTTCCGTTTGCGAGTCGCGGTGGAGGATTTGTCCGGCAGCGGCTTTTTGTCCATCTCTTTTTTCGCCGCTTTCGCCGCTTCGCGCTCGGCGCGCCGTTTCTTCATCTCCTGCATCGACTCGCAGTCGTCGTTGAGGCAGAGGTTCCAGGGACGGCCGCGGAAGGGGACGACTTTGAGCCGCGGCGTCTGGTCGCAGATCGAGCAGCGATCCTCGAGCCGGAAGACGTCGCCGCGCTGCGGCAGCGGGAAGGTCTGGTCGCAGGACTCGGGATCGTCGGCGGTCCAGCCGCTGCAGCCGACGAACCGTTTGCCCGATTTTTTCGCGCGGATGATGCGCAGCATGTTGGGCGAGCCGTCCTCCTTGGTGCGGCCCTTTTCCTCGCAGACCTTGCAGGGGCCGAGGATGCGGTCCTCGTCCATCCCTTTCCAGATGACTTTGGCCAGGTCCTCGCGGCTGTCGTCGATCTCGCTCCAGGTTTTGTGCAGCAGGTCGCGGCTCTCGCCGACCACCTCGCCCTTGCTCATCTCGCCGCCGGCGATGCGGTCCATCTCCGCCTCCAGCTGGGCGGTCATCTCGTGCGTCGCCATCCGCGGCACGTACTTCTTGAAGGCGTCGTACATCGCCACCCCGGTCTCCGAGGGGATCGGCGGGTTGCTGTAGACGTAGCCGCGGTCGAAGAGCTTCTGGATGATGTCGGCGCGGGTCGCTTTGGTGCCGAGGCCGCGCTCCTCCATCATCTCGATCAGTTTCGCCTGCGAGATCCGCGAGGGCGGCTGGGTCTCCTTGTCGACCAGCCAGGGCGCGCCGTCGAGCTCCAGCGTCTGGCCCTCGACGAGTTTCGGGATCTCCTCGTCGGAGGAGCGGGCGTAGGTGTAGATCGCGGCGTAGCCGGGGTCGACGACGACCGAGCCGCGGACGAAGTAGGTCTGCGAGCCGGCCTCGATGTCAGCCCGGGTCGACTCGGTGATCATCGGCGGGCTGAAGGTGGCGAGGAAGCGGCGCACGACCAGTTCGTAGACGCGCTTCTTGGAACCGTCGAGGGCGCCGGGGTGGATCGCCTGGGTCGGGTAGATCGGCGGGTGGTCGGTGGTCTCTTTTTTGCCCCGGGTCGCTTTCAGCTCACCGTCGAGCAGCCCGGCGGAGGCGGAGAACTCCTTGACCCGGACCAGCGAGGAGACCAGCTCGCGCACCGGCAGCGAGGGCGGGTAGACCGTGTTGTCGGTGCGCGGGTAGGAGATGAAGCCGTCCATGTAGAGGTCCTCGGCGATCCGCATCGCGCTGGCCGGGGTGATGCCGAGGCGGCTGGAGGCGTCGGTGCTGAAGGCGGTCGTGTTATAGGGAGTCGGCGGCTTGCGCGTGTTCTTGCGCGCCGTCACCGACTTGACCGTGCCGGGGTTGGAGGTGCCGGCGAGCGCCGCGTCGGCCTCCGCCTTCTCCCAGAATTTGTCGGTCGAGTGGTGGGCCTCGAAGCTGCCGTCGGGGTGCTGGAACTTGGCGAACAGTTCCCAGAAGGGTTTGGCGACGTGGGCGCGGCGCTCCATCTCGCGCTCGACGATCAGGCCCAGGGTCGGGCTCTGCACGCGGCCGACCGAGAGGAAGTTGGAGCCGAAGCGGCGGCTGGCGAGGGAGACGGCGCGGGTCAGGGTCGCGCCCCAGAGCAGGTCGATGTCCTGGCGGGCGGCGCCGGCGTTGGCGAGCGGGTAGGAGAGCTCGTCGAGCGCGCCGAAGGCGCGCTCGATCTCCTCCTTGGTCAGGGCCGAGTAACGGGCACGGGCGATGCGCAGGGTGCCGGCGTCCGCTTCCTCGCGGGTGCCCAGCTCCGGGTTGGCGTCGAGCATCTCCTCCAGCGCCTCGAGGCCGATCAGCTCGCCCTCGCGGTCGAAGTCGGTGGCGATCACCAGCTCGTCTGCCCCTTTGGCGACTTTGCGGATCGCTTTGACGACGTTTTTGTCGGTCGGCTCCTTGATCAGCTTGGCGTCGATCAAGTCGTGCAGGTCGGTCTTCTGCCAGTTCGAGTAGCCCTCGGGGAAGGCGGGGCCGAGGACGTGGCCCTTGAGCCCGATCGTCATCTGGTCGCCCCCGTCCTCGTCGGTCCAGGTGTAGAAGGGGACTTTGAAGGTTTTGTCTTCCTTCGCCTCGCCACGGCCGAGGATGTCGGCGATCTTCTTGGCGCTGTTGTTCTTCTCGGTGACTATCAGCCTCATGGGGCGGCGAGGGTAGCAGGGGCGTTCGGCGAAGCAACCGGGAGGGCAACCGCCGATCCCCGTAGGATCGGCGCGCTCATGAGGGCTTTGGTCACCGGCGGCGCCGGCTTCATCGGCTCGAACCTGGTCGACGCGCTGCTGGCGCGGGGCGACGAGGTGACGGTCGTCGACGACCTCTCGACCGGCCGCCGGGTCAACCTCGACGGGGCGCTGGCGGCGGGCGCGGAGCTGGCCGAGCTCGACATCCGCGAGGCGGCGGCGCTGAGCGAACGGGTCGCCGCGGCGCGGCCCGAGGTGATCTTCCACCTGGCCGCCCAGATCGACGTGCGGCGCTCGATCGACGACCCGGCCTTCGACGCCGCGGTCAACGTCGGCGGCACCGCCAACCTGGCCGAGGCGGCACGCGCGGCCGGCTGCTCACGGATCGTCTTCATCTCGACCGGCGGCGCGATCTACGGCGAGGGCGAGGGGCAGCAGCTGCCGCTCGACGAAAGCGCGCCGATCGCGCCGCTCTCCCCCTACGGCCAGAGCAAGTTCGCCGCCGAGGGCTATCTGGCGCTCTACGAACGGCTCTACGGCCTCTCCGCGATCAGCCTGCGGCTGGGCAACGTCTACGGGCCGCGCCAGGACCCGCTCGGCGAGGCCGGTGTGATCGCGATCTTCTGCGGCCGCCTGCTCGGCGGCGAACGGCCGACCGTCTACGGCGACGGCCGCCAGACCCGCGACTACGTATATGTCGCCGACGTGGTCGCGGCGGCGCTGGCGGCGGCCGACTCGGAGGCGAGAGGGCCGATCAACATCGGCAGCGGGATCGAGACCGACGTACTGGAGCTGGCCGCGCGGCTCGGCGCGCTGGGCGGTGCCGAGGGCTTCGAGCCCGAGCTCGCCCCGCCCCGCACCGGCGAGGTGCAGCGGATCTCGCTCGACCCCGGCCGGGCCGAGAGCGAGCTGGGCTGGCGAGCCGAGACCGGGCTCGACGAGGGATTGAAGCGCACGCTCGACTCCCTCTAACCTCTCTCACATGCCGGCACAGGCCTACGCGGGCAAGGAGTGCGTCTGTCAGCTCCGCAAGGGGATCTGCGACCAGTCGTGCGTGCGCGACATGCTGGAGACCCCCTTCTACATCGCCTGCCTGAAGCTGGTGGGGCGGCGCTGCCTGGTCGTCGGCGGCGGTGACATCGGGCTCGAGAAGGTCGAGGGGCTGCTCGCCTGCGACGCCGGCGTGACCCTGATCGCCCCGCTCGCCCACCCGGAGCTGGAGGCGCTGGCGGCGGAGGGGTCGATCGAGTGGGAGAAGCGGCCCTACGCCGGCGCCGCCGACCTCGAGGGCGCCTTCATGGTGATCGCCGCGACCGACGACAGCGAGGTCAACATCGGCGTCTTCGACGACGCCGAGCGGCGCGCGATGCTGGTCAACGTCGTCGACGTGCCGCCGCTCTGCAACTTCATCCTGCCGGCGATCGTGCGCAGCGGCCCGCTGGCGATCGCGATCTCGACCGCCGGCGCCTCCCCCGCCCTGGCGAAGCGGATGAAGCACGAGGTCTCCGAGCTGTTCGGCGAGGAGTACGCGCGCCTGGCGGTGATCCTCAACGGCGCCCGCGGCTGGGCCAAGGGCACGCTGCCGACCTACCAGGACCGCAAGGAGTTCTTCGAGGGGATCGTCAACGGCGACCCCGACCCGGTGGTGCTGCTGCGCGAGGGCGATGAGGCGCGGGTGCTGGCCCTGATCGAGGACGCCAAAACGCGCGCCGCGGCGGCGCTGGCCTGAGCTTCAGGCCGAGCAGCTCTCGGCGCTGACCTTGACCAGGGCGTCGCGCAGGGCGGCCGCCTGGCGAGCGCTGAGGCTCTTGGCGAAGGCGGCGCGCAGCTCACCGAGCACGACCGGGCGCATCTCCTCGAGCACCCCCTGGCCCGACGGGGTCAAGACCGCGTAACTGACACGCCGGTCCGTCGCGCAGAAAGCGCGCTCCAGCAGCCCCGCCTTGACCAGCTTGTCGACGAGCTTGGTCAGGCCGCCACGGCTGATCACCAGGGCGCCGGCGAGATCGCCCATCTTCAGCCGCTGGTCGTCGGCCTGGGCGACGGCGTCGAGAACCTCGTACCAGGCGAGCGGCGGCAGGCCGGCGTCGGTCAGCGCCTCCTGCAGGCGGCCGGTGACGCTCGCGTGGGCGTGGCAGAGCGCCGTCCACGCCTCGCGGTGCGGATCGGCCTCGGGCTTCGCGCCGTTCCGCCTCGCCCTACCGTTCCTGGTCGTCGCCGTGGCCATGCCCGAATGATCCCAGATGAATATTGCCTCGTCAATAGTTGACAAGCAAACTGTCTTCGCTAGAATTGTTTCTGAAGCAAATATTTATTGGGCAAACAATTGGTTCAGGAGGCAGCGACATGAGCACGCAGACGATCCAGCAGCAGGTCCCGGCCGGCACCTACGTCGTCGATCCGGTCCACTCGACGGTGGGCTTCGCGATCGTCCATAACGGCCTCTCGACCTTCCGCAGCGGCTTTGCCGACTACGAGGCGCGGCTGAGCGGCGGCGAGAGCCCGAAGCTGGAGGGATCGGTCGACGTCGCGAGCGTCGAGATCGACGAGCCGCAGCTGAAGGGGCACCTGCTCTCCCCCGAGTTCTTCGACGCCGAGCGCCACCCGCGGCTGCGCTTCGAGTCGAGCGCGATCGAGGTCGGCGAGAACGACACCGCGACGCTGCGCGGCGAGCTCGAGATCCGCGGCGAGGTGCGCCAGGTCGAGGCCCACGGCCGCTTCGCCCAGCTCGGCGCCGACCTCGCCGGGGCGCCCCGGGTCGGGCTCTCGCTGGAGGCGAGCGTCGACCGCCGCGAGTTCGGTCTCGACTGGCAGGCCGAGCTGCCCAGCGGTGGCGAGGTGCTCGATTACGGTGTCGCGATCGCGATCGAGCTGGAGCTGGTCGGGGAGGCCGGGTAATGCGGGTCCTCGGCATCTCCGGCAGCCTGCGGCGCGAGTCGCACAACAGCGCCCTGCTGCGGGCGGCCGCCGAGCGGCTGCCCGCCGGGGCGGAGCTGATCCCCTTCGAGCGGCTGGACGAGATCCCGCCCTACGACGAGGACGCGGAACTGGGTGGGGCGCCAGAGCCGGTGCTGGCGTTGCGCGACGCGATCCGCGGGGCCGACGCCGTCCTGATCGCCACCCCCGAGTACAGCCACTCGATCCCCGGGGTGCTGAAGAACGCGCTCGACTGGGCCTCGCGGCCGGCCGGCGAGAGCGCCCTGAACGGCATCCCGGCGGCGACGATCGGCGCCTCGACCGGGATGTTCGGCGCGGTCTGGGCGCAGGCCGAGCTGCGCAAGGTGCTGGGCGCGATGGGCGGCCGGGTGCTGGAGGCCGAATTGCCGGTCAGCCACGCCCACCAGCTGCGCCGCGGCGAACGCCTCGAGCTGCCGCCGGAGCTGGCCGAGCGCCTCGACGAGATCCTCGCCGAGCTGGTCGCCGCCGCCGAGCGCGAGGCCGAGCCGACGCCGGTCGCCGCCTGACGCGTGCTGCATTTCCCCCGCATAGCGGGGTAAATGCAGCGTTCGTCTTACTCAGGCGGCCGGCAGGGCGAAGAAGGCGACGGCGGCGAAGTGGGCGGCGGCGGCGAGGATGACGAAGAGGTGGAAGATCTCGTGGTAGCCGAAGACCCGCGGGTTGGGGTTGGGCCGCTGGGTCGCGTAGACGACGGCGCCGAGCGTGTAGAAGAGGCCGCCGGCGGCGACCAGGAGCGTCCCGGCCACTCCCATCTCCTCCCAGAGGCCGGGGAAGCCGAGCACGGCGACCCAGCCGAGCGACAGGTAGACGAGCGCCGCGACCCACTTCGGGTGCTCGATCCAGACCATCTCGACGATCGTGCCGACCACCGCCCCGATCCAGACGACGGCGAGGATCGCGTCGGCCAGGGGCCCGTTCAGCACCAGCAGGGCGAAGGGCGTGTAGGTGCCGGCGATGAGGAAGAAGATCATCGAGTGATCGAGGCGGCGCATCCAGCGGCGCACGTCGGGCCGCTTCCACTCGACCCGGTGGTAGAGGGCGCTGGTGCCGAGCAGGGCGGAGAGGCTGGCGGCGTAGATCGCCACCGCCAGGGTCGCCTGCGAGGTGTCGGCGGCAGCGATCAGCGCCGCGCCGAGCCCGAGCGAGAGGAAGAACGCCCACTCGTGCGAGACGCCGCGCAGCTTCGGTTTGACCGCGGCGATCGCCTCGCTTGCAGCTTCCTTTGCAGATTCGGCCTTCTCAGCGGCCTTTGCCCGAACCATCTCCTTGTCACCATAGAGCAGAGAGATGCGAAATCTGCGGCTTTTGCGGAGTCAGGCCCGACAAAGTCTGTCCGACTCGTTGACGATCCTGGGTAGCTCCCCCTAAAAGTCGCCTCGAGAGGAGAAGTTCGATGTCCAAGACCGCCACCAGCGCTACGAAAAACGGTCTCGAGGGGCTGTCGGTCGAGCGCAGATTCTCCTCCCCCGGAACGCACCCGTTCGACGAGATCGAGTGGGAGACACGTGACGCCGTGATCGGCGATCCCGCCGCGCCGGCCTTCGAGCAGCGCGGGGTCGAGTTCCCCAAGAGCTGGTCGCAGAACGCGACCAACATCGTCGCCCAGAAGTACTTCCGCGGTCAGCTGGGGAGCGAGTCGCGCGAGAACTCGGTGAAACAGATGATCGGTCGCGTCGCGGGGACGATCTCGGGCTGGGGGCGCGAGGGCGGCTACTTCGCCTCCGACGAGGATGCCGATGCCTTCGAAGCGGAGCTGACCTCGATCCTGCTCAACCAGAAGGCGGCCTTCAACTCGCCGGTCTGGTTCAACGTCGGCTTCGAGGAGCGGCCGCAGTGCAGCGCCTGCTTCATCCTCAGCGTCGAGGACAACATGGAGTCGATCCTCGGCTGGAACACCAAGGAGGGCAAGATCTTCCGCGGCGGCTCCGGCTCGGGGATCAACCTCTCCAACATCCGCGGCTCGATGGAGCCGCTGAAGAAGGGCGGCACGGCGAGCGGCCCGGTCAGCTTCATGCGCGGCGCCGACTCCTGGGCCGGGACGATCAAGTCGGGCGGCAAGACGCGGCGGGCGGCGAAGATGGTCGTGCTCGACGTCGACCACCCCGATATCGAGCACTTCGTCTGGTGCAAGGCCAAAGAGGAGGAGAAGGCGGGCGCCCTGCGCGACGCCGGCTTCGACATGTCGATCGACGGCGAGGGCTTCACCTCGATCCAGTACCAGAACGCCAACAACTCAGTGCGGGTCACCGACGACTTCATGGAGGCGGTCGAGGCCGGCGAGGACTGGGACCTGATCGCGCGCACCACCGGCGAGGCGACTAAAACGCTGCCGGCGCGCGAGCTGATGAACCAGATCGCCGACGCCGCCTGGCGCTGCGCCGACCCCGGCGTCCAGTACGACACGATCATCAACCGCTGGCACACCTGCCCGGAGTCGGGCCGGATCAACGCCTCCAACCCCTGCAGCGAGTACATGCACGTCGACGACTCGGCCTGCAACCTGGCCTCGCTCAACCTGATGAAATTCCGCCGCGAGGACGGCTCCTTCGACGTCGCCGACTTCGAGCACGCGGTCGACGTCGTCTTCCTCGCCCAGGAGATCGTCGTCGGCTGCTCCAGCTACCCGACTGAGCAGATCGGCGAGAACGCCAACGCCTTCCGCCAGCTCGGGCTCGGCTACGCCAACCTCGGCGCCCTGCTGATGTCCGACGGCCTGCCCTACGACTCCGACGAGGGCCGCAACGTCGCCGCCGCGATCACGGCGCTGATGACCGGCCGCGCCTACCGCCAGTCGGCGCGGATCGCCGCCGAGGCGACCGGGCCCTACGACGAGTACGCGAAGAACCGCGAGGCCCACAACGGGGTGATGCGGATGCACCGCGACGCGGCCTACGACGTCCCCGAGACCGGGGTGAAGGGCGACCTGCTCGAGGCGGCGCAGCGGGCCTGGGACGAGGCGGTCGCCGAGGGCGAGGAGCACGGCTACCGCAACGCGCAGGCGACGGTGCTGGCCCCGACCGGGACGATCAGCTTCCTGATGGACTGCGACACGACCGGGATCGAGCCCGACTTCTCGCTGGTCAAGTTCAAGGAGCTGGTCGGCGGCGGGCAGATGACGATCGTCAACCGCTCGGTGCCGCTGGCGCTGCGCACGCTCGGCTACAGCGAGACAGAGGTCGACCAGATCGACGCCTACATCGCCGAGAAGGCGACGATCGTCGGCGCCCCCGGCCTCAAGGACGAGCACCTGCAGGTCTTCGACGTCGCGGTCGGCGAGCGGGCGATCTCGCACACCGGCCACATCGACATGATGGCGGCGACCCAGCCCTTCATCTCCGGGGCGATCTCGAAGACGGTCAACCTGCCGCAGTCGGCGACGATCGAGGACATCGCCGACGCCTACACGCGCGGCTGGCAGGGCGGCCTCAAGGCGCTGGCGATCTACCGCGACGGCTCGAAGACCGCGCAGGCGCTGCGCACCGACGCCCAGGAGGACAAGGAGGCGGAGGTCGAGATGGCGCAGCCGGTGCGCAAGAAGATGCCGCGCGAGCGCGAATCGATCACCCACAAGTTCGCGATCGGCGGCCACGAGGGCTACATCACCGCCGGCAAGTACGACGACGGCACGGTCGGCGAGATCTTCCTCACCGACATCGGCAAGGAGGGCTCGACGATGCGCGGGCTGCTGAATGCCTTCGCGACCGCGATCTCGCTCGGCCTCCAGTACGGGGTGCCGTTGGAGACCTTCGTGCGCAAGTTCAGCTACATGCGCTTCGAGCCCGAGGGCATCACCGGCAACCCGGAGATCCCCTTCGCCAAATCGATGCCCGACTACATCATGCGCTGGCTGGCGAGCCGCTTCATCGAGGACACCGACACGCTCGAGGAACTGGGGATCATGACCCAGGAGGTGCGCGCCAAGAAGGACGCTGAGACCTCGCAGCTCGGGCTCGGGATCGCCACCGACACGGCCGGTCCGGCGAACGGCGGCAACGGCCACGCGCAGGGCAACGGCGCCGAGAAGGCGAAGGCGAGCGGTGGCGAGGCGGTGCCCGCCGCGGCGGCCTTCACCGACACGCCACCGGTCGTGCCGGCGAAGATGTCCGGCCTCGACCTCGGCCCGGCCTGCGAGCAGTGCGGCGGCATGATGCAGCGCACCGGCAGCTGCTACACGTGCAGCAGCTGCGGCAATAACACCGGCTGCGGCTGAGCCGGGCATGAGGGCGGCGGCGATCCTGATAGGGGCGTTCGCAGCGATCGCCGCCCCGTTCGCCGTCGCCGCCCCGGACGAGCCCCATGTCGCGAGCTGCGATCCGGGGCCGGTGATTGTCGGGAGCGGCAGCCCGGACTGGCGGAGCGAATCGCTCGACGCCGGGCCGGTCGGCGTTCGCCAGCGGCCGTTGCGCGACATGGGTCGCATGGGCACGCGGAAACCACCCCGGTTGGTGACCAAGATGCCGATGCTGGTCGAGGGGCACGAACCGGTCACGGTCAGCGTGCCGCCGCGCCTGCAACACCGGGTCTTCCTCTACTACGGCTTCCACCAGGGGCAGAACGGGGGCCGGTCGACCTCGTTCGCCGGCTACCCCGGCGACTCGTCGATCGAGTTCCAGCCCTGCGCCGACAGGCCGCGCACGATCTGGCCGGGCGGGATCCGCGTCAAGGGGTTGAAGCCGGTGCGCCTCTGGGTCGACGTCGAGGGCGGGCCGGCGCGTGAGGTCCTTCGCCTCGGCCGGCCGACGCTCTAGGGCGCCGGCTGGCGAATCAGCCGAGCACGACCTCGGCGTCGTGGCGCGGGGTCTCAGTGATCGCGCGGCGGAAGACCCGCTCCGACCTCGGCTTGGCGGGCTGGATGCGGTAGCGCTTGACCAGCTCCCGGAGCACCACCGCCATCTCGAACTGGGCGAAGGAGGCGCCGAGGCAGCGGCGGACGCCGCCGCCGAAGGGGATCCAGGTGTAGGTGCCGGGCGGGTTGGCGAGGAAGCGCTCGGGCTCGAAGGCTTCTGGGTTCGGGTAGATCTCGGCGTTGCGGTGGACGAGGTAGATCGAGGGAGCGACCGAGACACCGGCGGGCAGCTCGTAGCCGCCGAGCTCGACCGGCTCGGTGAGGCGGCGGAGGACGATCGAGATCACCGGGCGCAGCCGCAGCGTCTCCTGGATCGTCGCCGTCAGGTAGGCGTCCTCGCCGGCCTCGACCTCCTCGCGCAGCCGCCCCAGCTTGGCCGGGTGGCGGGCAAGTCGCTCGACCGCCCAGGCGAGCGAGGTGGCGGTCGTCTCGTGACCGGCGACCAGCAGGGTGAGCAGCTCGTCGCGCATCTCCTCGTCGCTCATCGGGCTGCCGTCCTCGTGGCGAGCGCCGACCAGCAGCGAGAGGATGTCGTCGCGGCGCTCGAGGTCGGCGGCGCCGCGGCGCTCGGCGATCTCGCGGTAGATCAGCGCGTCGACCCGCTCGATCCGCCGCCGGAAGGGGCCCAGGCTCCTGATCCGGCTGGGGCCGATGAGCAGCGCCGGCAGCAGGGCCCGCGGGTCGGTGCTGAGGTCGAGGATGCTGCGCAGCGCCTCACGCAGCTCGCCCATCCGCTCCTCGTCCTCGACCCCGAAGACGGTGCGCAGGATGATCTCGAGGGTGATCGCCTGCATCCGCGGGCGCAGCTTGTAGGGAGTGCTGGTCGGCCAGGAGGCGACCTCACGCTCGGCGATCTCCGCCATCGTCTCGCCGTAGGCCTGCATCCGCTCGCCGTGGAACGGCGGCAGCAGCAACTTGCGCTGGCTCATGTGCGGCTTCTCGTCGAGGACGAGGATCGAGTTGTTGCCGAGGATCGTGGAGAGGATCTGGTTGCCCTCGCCGGCGTGGAAGACGCGCGGGTCGCCGGTGAAGACCCGCTTGACCGCCTCCGGATCGGCCAACATCACCCAGCGGCCTTCGTAGGCGATCTTGATCGTGAAGACGTCGCCGTAGCGCGCCTGGCAGGCGAAGAGCATGCGCCGCGCCTGCCGCGACCAGATCGCCGTCTGCAGGACCATCGGCAGTGGCGGACCCGGCGGCAGTCGTCGCTGGATCTGCCCGGTGGTCGGGCGCGGTGCCGTTGTCGCCGCTGCCTCCATCGTGCGCCTCTGCCATTGAACGGTATACCCTGACCATCCTCTTGGCGCCCCCCAGGCTTTCGCCGCGCATCCAGTTCCGCATCCTCCGCGCCGCCTGCAGGCTGCCCGCACGCCTACAGCGAGTCCTCTTTGGGGCGCCGCCGCAGATCGATGGCCTGGAGCTGGCCCCGGACATTCAAGCGTTGCTGCGCTTGGCGGAGATCAGCGGCGACGGCTCGATCTCGGGGAACGGCACCTTCACCCCCGACCAGGCGCGGGAGAAAACCCGCGAAGGCAGCACCGCCTCGAGCGGGGCGAAGCTGCCGCTGGCGACAGTGTCCGACCTCGAGATCCCGAGCGAGGACGAGCCGATCTCGGCGCGGTTCTACGACCCGGGCGGCCTCGGCCTCGAGCAGCGGCCGCTGATCGTCTACTACCACGGCGGTGGCTGGGTGATCGGCGACCTCGACACCCATGACGGCCTCTGCCGCTTCCTCGCCGCCAACGCCGGGGTCACCGTGCTTTCGGTCGACTACCGGCTCGCCCCCGAGCACCCCTTCCCCGCCGCCCTCGACGACGCGATCGCCGCCTTCGAGTGGGCGGCGAGCGCCGGCAACGGGCGACTCGGCGCCGATCCGCAGCGGATCGTCGTCGCCGGCGACAGCGCCGGCGCCAACCTCGCCGGCGCGGTCAGCATCGCCGCCCGCGACAACGGCGGCCCGCGCCCGGCGATGCAGGCTCTGATCTACCCGGTGACCGACGCAACCGGCGGCCAGCGCTCGCGCGAGCTCTTCGCCGAGGGCTTCTTCCTGACCCGGGCGGACATGGACTGGTTCGAGGGGAAGTACCTGCCCGCCGACCACGACGCCGCCGACCCGCGGATCTCGATCCTGCTTGCCGACGACCTCGCCGGGCTGCCGCCGGCCTACGTCATGACCGCCGGCTTCGACCCGCTGCGCGACGAGGGCGAGGACTACGCGAAGCGGATGCGCGAGGCCGGCGTCAGCGTCGCCCTGCGCCGCCAGCCCGGCCTGATCCACGGCTTCGCCAACCTGACCGCGGTCAGCCGCACCTCCGAGGCGGCCATGCTCGAGCTTTGCGGCGCCCTCCGCATGGGCCTCAGCTGATGATCTACTTAGAGGCATAGCCTCACCCGCCCACGAAGCAGATCGGTCGGCGCTCAACGCGATGGCGTTCAGCGCCACCGTGCACTGCCTGACCGGGTGCGCGATCGGCGAGGTGCTGGGGATGGTGATCGGCACCGCGCTCGGCTTCTCCGACCTGGGCACGGTGGCGCTGGCGGTCGCGCTCGCCTTCCTCTTCGGCTACCTGCTGACCAGCTGGCCGCTGCTGCGCTCCGGGATGGCGCTCGCCACGGTCGTGCCGATCGCGCTCAGCGTCGACACGGTCAGCATCGCCCTGATGGAGGCCATCGACAACGCGATCATGCTGGCGATCCCCGGGGCGATGGAGGCCGGCCTCGGCGACCCGCTCTTCTGGGGCACGCTGGGGGTCGCCCTGGCGATCGCCGGCGTCGCCGCGCTGCCGGTCAACCGCTGGCTGATCGCCCGCGGCAGGGGCCACGCGGTGATGCACGAGACCGGCGTCCACGGTGGCCTGCCACCGGTGCCGGTGGCAATCGCCTTCGCCCTCGCCGCGCTCTTCGGCGTAGTCGTGCTGGCGCACGAGGCGCTCGGCTGACGACCGCCACCAGAGGCCGTGGGGACAGCCCCACGGCCTCTGCTCACTCGTAGTGCAGGGCGTCCAGAACGTTCAACCTCGAGGCGCGGCGGGCGGGGGCGATCGCGGCGACGACGCCGGCGACCGCGGCGAAGACCAGCATCACGATCAGCTGCCCGACCGGGTAGGAGAGCGCGAACCCTTCGTCCGCCAGCGGCTGCGCGATCAGGGCGGCGAAGATCACCCCGATCACCATCCCAAGCAGGGCGCCGATCAAGGCCGTGATCACGGCCTCGTAGCGGATCATCGTCCGCACCTGGCGGCGCGACATGCCGATCGCCCGCAGCATTCCCAGCTCGCGGGTGCGCTCGTGGATCGAGAGCGCCAGCGTGTTGGCGATCCCGAACAGGGAGATCAGCACGGCCAGCGCCAGCAGCGCGTAGATCAGGCCGAGCAGCGAGTTGATCTGTTCTTCCTGGTTTTCCTTCAGTTCCTGCTGGTTGCGGACCTCGACCACGGGGAAGTCGCGGTCCATCGCCGTGATCAGGGCGTTCTGAACTTTCGTCGCGCTGGCGCCGGCGGCGAGCTTGACGAAGTCGATCGTGTCGTCGCTCTGGTCGAAGGCGCTTGCCATCAACCCCTGGGTGACGATCGCGCCGCCGAGGATTTCGGCCTTGTCTTCGTATTCGCCGACGATCCGCAGGCGCGGTTCGTCCCCGATCTGGGTCAGGAACCCGATCCGGTCACCGACTCCGGCCTCACTGGCGTCGGCGACCGACTTGTCGACCACCACCTCGTTGTCGTTCAGCCTGCGCAGCAGCTGCGACCCGCCGTCGGTCCAATCGATGTCGAGCACCGCGGGCGCGTTGGCGTCGAGCGCCGAGACCCGCTCTTTGGCGCCACCGTCGAGCAGCTTCGCCTGGGCGACCCGCATCGTCGAGATCAGCTCGACGCCGGGCACCTGGCGGGCGACCGCGGCGGCGCGCGGCGAGATCGGCGAGAAGCCGTCGCTGTTCTGCATCACCAGGTCACCCTGGAAGCTCTCGTCGACCGCGGTCGCGATCGAGCTCTTGATGCCGGCGGCGAAGACGGTGACGAAGGCGACGACGGCGAGCCCGATCATCAGCGCCGCCGCGGTGACCGCGGTGCGGGACGGGTTGCGCTGCGTGTTCTCGCGGGCGAGACGGCCGGTAAGCCGGCGCAGCATCTCCAGCGGCTTGCCGGCGAGCGAGGCGAGTGGGCGCACCAGGCGGGGGCTGAAGAGCGAGACGCCGAGCAGCACCGCGACCGCTCCGCCGCCGATCAAACCGGCGGCCGAACCGCCGCCCGCGCCGCCGAAGAGCCCGGCGGCGACCAGCCCCAGCCCCGCCACCCCGAGCAGCACGGCGACCGCCAGGGTGACGATGCCGCGGCGCCGGCTGCGCGGCAGCTCGAGCGCCAGCAGGGCGGCGATCGGCGGCACCCGGGTCGAGCGCAGGGCCGGCACGAAGGAGGAGATCAGGGTGACGCCGATCCCGATCAAGAGGGAGACGACGATCGTGCGCGTCTTGGTGACCAGGGCGGTGGTCGGCAGGTCGATGCCGAGGGCGACGAAGAGGCCGTTGAGGCCGAGTGCGATCGCGTAGCCGCCGAGCAGGCCGAGCAGCGCCCCGAGCACGCCGATCACCAGCGCTTCGGCGACCACCGAGCCGAGGATCTGGCGGCGGCTGGCGCCGAGCGTGCGCAGCATGCCGAACTCCCTGATCCGCTGCGCGACCGTGATCGAGAAGGTGTTGAAGATCAGGAAGGCGCCGACGAAGAGGGCGACGAAGGCGAAGACCAGCAGGGCGATCCGCAGGAAGCCGAGGTCGTCGTGGATCTGGTCGGAGTTGCGTTCGACGTTCTCCTGCGCCGTCTCGACCAGCAGCGCCGGGTCCGCGACCCGGCGCACGATCCGCCGTTTCAGCTCCTCTTCGGTCACACCCGGCTCGGCGGCGACCAGGAGCTGGTCGAACTGGCCGCGCTTGTCGGTGATCCGCTGTGCCTCGGGCAGGGTCAGGCCGGCGATGCTGGCGCCGCCCCAGGAGGCGCCGCCGAGCTTGGTCAGGCCGACGATCCTGTAGGCGCGAACGCGCTCGACCGAGGCCAGCTTGAGCGTGTCGCCGATCCCGAGCCCAGCCTCGTCGGCGGCGCTCTGGTCAAGCGTCGCCTGACGCCCGTTGCGCGGCTTGTGGCCCTCCTCGTAGGTCTGCGTCTCGAGGCTCGCGGGCAGGTTCGAGGTGATGAACTTGGGCGCGAATTTGGTCCCGATCTGCTCGTTGTCTTCGTCGAAGAAGGAGCCGACGGTGAAGATCTGGCCGGTCGCCACCCGCACGCCGTCGACCTTCTTCACCTCCGGCAGCACCGAGGCGTCGAAGCTCGGCGTCTCGCCGGTTTCCTGGCGCACTTCCTCCTTCGCCGTGATCACGACGTCGGTCTTCGCCAGCGAGTCTTCGAAGATTTCGTCGAAGGCGGCGAAGGTGGTGTCGGTGAGGATGTAGGTGCCGGCGACGAAGGCGACGCCGAGCACCACCGCCAGGGTCGTCGTCAGGGCGCGGACCTTGCGGGCCCAGAGGCTCTTGACCGCGAGGCTGGTCACTCAGTCGATCGTCTTCATCAGCTCGATCACCTCGTCGGCCGAGCCGGGCGCGGCGTCGTGGACGACGCACCCGTCGCGCAAGGTGATCAGCCGATCGGCGTGGGCGGCGGCGCCCGGGTCGTGGGTGACCATGATCACCGTCTGACCGAAGTCGTCGACCGCGTGGCGCAGCAGCGCCAGGACGTCGGCGCTGGCCTTCGAGTCGAGGTTGCCGGTCGGCTCGTCGGCGAAGACGACGGCGGGCTTGGAGACCAGGGCGCGGGCGACCGCGACGCGCTGCTGCTGGCCGCCCGAGAGCTCGGAGGGCCGGTGGGTGCGGCGCTCCTCGAGGCCGACGGTGCGGATCAGCTGGTCGACCCAGGCGGCGTCCGGCTTGCGGCCGGCGATCGAGAGCGGCAGCACCAGGTTCTCCTCGGCGGTGAGGACCGGCAGCAGGTTGAAGAACTGGAAGACGAAGCCGAGCTTGTCGCGGCGCAGCTCGGTCAGCTCGCGGTCGTCGAGGCCGGTGATCTCCTGGCCGTCGAGGGTGACCGTGCCGGCGGTCGGCTTGTCGAGCCCGGCGAGGATGTGCATCAGGGTCGACTTGCCCGAGCCCGAGGGGCCCATGATCGCCGTGAAGCGACCGCGATCGAAGCCGGTGCTGACGCCGGCCAGGGCATCGACCGCCGCCTCGCCCTCGCCGTAGCGGCGGCTGAGGTCCGTGGCGACGACGACTTTTCCGTTGGCTCCGTTCATTCGGCCCGGCACGCTATCGAGAAAGTTGGTCGAGGTTGCCAGAGCGCCGGAGACTTGCCTGACGACGCCCAGGTAGCCTCCGCCGGAATGGCGCTGGCAGACGAAATCGACGGTCTGATGGTCGACCTGGACGGGGTCGTCTGGGTCGGGCGCGAGCTGGTGGACGGTGCCGCCGAGTCCCTGCGGGCGCTGCTCGCGGCCGGCAAGCGGGTCGTCTTCGTCACCAACAACCCGGCCCGGCCGGCCTCGCACTACGCGGGGCGGCTGCGCGAGGCGGGGGTCGAGGCCGGCGACGACCAGGTGGTGACGGCGGGCGAAGTGACGGCGCGGCTGGCGGCCGAGGCCGGCGGACCCGGCGCGACCGCTTTCACGATCGGCGCCCCCGCCTTCCACGAGACGGTGGCGGCGACCGGGCTGCGACCGCTCAGCGGCGAGGCCGGCCGTGAGGCCCAGGTCGTCGTCGTCTCCGGACACCGCGGCTTCGACTACGAGGAGCTCTTGACCGCGACCCTGGCGCTGCAGCGCGGCGCAACCCTGTTCGCGACCAGCCGCGACCCGACCCTGCCGATGCCAGGCGGGGCCTGGCCGGGAACGGGGTCGATCCTCGCCGCGGTCGAGACAGCGAGCGGCGCGACGGCCGAGATCGGCGGCAAGCCCGAGTCCCACCTGTTCGAGGTGGCGCGCGAGCGGCTCGGCGGCGCCGAGCGCGTGGCGATGGTCGGCGACCGGGTCTCCTCGGACATCGAGGGCGGCCGCCGCGCCGGGCTGGCGACGATCCTGGTGCTCAGCGGGGCGACATCGCGCGAGGCGGCGGCGAGCGCCTCGCCGGCGCCGGACCACGTGATCGAGAACCTGGCCGGGCTACTCGCATGAGCACCGCCACCGCGGAGCGCCAGCTCAGCCCCGGGGTCGCCTTCGCCGGCGTCTTCGCCGTCACCTTCACCGGCATGCTCGCGGTCGGCGCGGTGCTGCCCGTCCTGCCCCGCTACGTCCACGGGCCACTCGACTCGGGCAACATCGCGGTCGGGATCGTGGTCGGCTCCTACGCGGTCACCGGCCTGCTGCTGCGCCCGGTCGCCGGCCGCCTCGCCGACCGGCGCGGGCGGCGCAACACCGTCCTGCTCGGTTCGTCGATCGTCGCCGCCGCCGGCTTCCTCTACCTGCTGCCGTTCGGCGTCCCGGGCCTGATCATCGCCCGGCTGCTGCTCGGCGCCGGCGAGGGCGCGGTCTTCACCGCCGGCTCGGCCTGGATCGTCGACATCGCGCCGCCCGACCGGCGCGGCCGGGTGATCGGCCTCTACGGCCTCGCCGTCTGGGGCGGGCTCAGCGTCGGACCGCTGTTCGGCGAGCTGCTGCTCAGCGCCTTCAGCTACACAGCGGTCTGGATATTCGCCGGCGCCGTGCCGCTGCTCGGCGCGCTGATCGCCCTGCGCCTGCCTGACACCTTCCGCCCCAGCGGCGCCTTCGAACGGCAGCCGCTGATCGCCCGCGAGGCGCTGCGACCCGGGAGCGCCATAGCCCTGGCCGCACTCGGCTTCGCCTGCTTCGCCACCTTCGTCGTCCTCCATCTCGACGAGCGCGGGATCGGCCACGGGGCGACGGTGTTCGTCGCCTTCGCGATGATGATCGTGCTGACCCGGCTTATCTTCGGCAACCTGCCCGACCGGGCGGGGCCGGCGCGGGTCGCGACCGCGGCGGCGGCGGGCGAGGCGATCGGCCTGATGATCGTCGGCCTCGCCGAGAGCTTCACCGTGGCGATCGCCGGCGCCCTGGTGATGGGCGCCGCCTTCGCCCTGCTCTACCCCTCGCTCTCGCTGATCGTCGTCGGTCGCGTGCCGGAAAACCGGCGCGGCGCGGCGCTCGGCACCTTCACCGCCTTCTTCGACGCCGGGATGGGGATCGGCGGACCGCTGGCCGGGGTCGCCGCCACGATCGCCGGCTACCAGGGCGCCTTCCTGCTCGCCGCCGCCTTCGGCTTCGTCGCGATGGGGACGATCGCGCTGGCGATCTCGACCCGCGGCCGGGCCATCCTCGCCGGCTCTGAGGAGCGCGCCCCGACCTGATCAGGGGTCGATCAGGACACCGGGGTTGAGGATCGCCGCCGGGTCCAGCTCGCGCTTGGCGGCCCGCAGCGCCGCGGCGAAGGGCGCCGGTCGCTGGCGGTCGTACCAGGGGCGGTGGTCGCGGCCGACCGCGTGGTGGTGGGTGATCGTGCCGCCGTTCTCGACGATGGCCTCCGAGGCGGCGGCCTTGATCTCGCCCCACTGCTCGACCTCGCCGCCGCGCACGGCCGGGGCGAGGACGGTGAAGTAGGGGGCCGGCCCGTCGGGGTAGACGTGCGTGAAGCGGCAGCTGACCCGCGGCGCCCCGGGGCCCTCCGCCGGCGCGTCGCAGACCTCAGCGGCCTTCGCCCGCACGGCCGCCATCGTCTCGGCGTGGAACTGCTCGAAGCGGTCCCAGGTGATCGCCGTCTCGAAGGTCTCAGAGAGGACCCCGCAGGCGACCAAGGTGTCGCGCAGGTAGGGGGCGAGCAGGAAGGCGTTGCGCCAAGAATCAACCGCGTCACCGTCGGTGGGCCGATCGCGCCGGCTATCCGGACGTTCTAGGTCCGTCGGCGGGGGGTTGGGGGCGCCGCCGTGGCTGCGGGCGATCTCCAGGGCCAGCTCCATCGGCGCGTCGACCGGGTGGTGGGCGGACTCGAAGCCGAGCACGAGCAGGCTCTTCTCGCCGGACCCGGCCCCGGTCGTGCCGGCCTCCAGCGCGTCGAGCAGACGGCAGTTGGCGGGGTGCAGGCCGGATTGGGAGAGCTCGCGCACCGCGGCCGCCGCGGCGAGGAAGTCGTCGAACTCGACCCCGCGGGAGGTCTTGAACGTGGGCCGCGGGCGGACCCGCATCCAGGCCTCGGCGATCACGCCGAGAATGCCCTCGGAGCCGATCAGGGCGCGGTCGGGGGAGGGTCCGGCGCCGGACCCCGGCAGTCGCCTGCTCTCCCAGGTCCCGCGCGGGGTGATCGCCTTCACAGACTCGACCAGGTCGTCGACGTGGGTGTAGACGGTCGCGAAATGGCCGCCGGCGCGGGTCGCGACCCAGCCGCCCAGGGTCGCGTACTCGAACGACTGCGGGAAGTGGCGCAGGGTGAGGCCGTGCTCGCGCAGCTGCTGCTCCAGGCGCGGGCCGGTGGCGCCGGCCTGGATCCGCGCCGCCAGCGAGGTCGGGTCGACCTCCAGCACCCGGTCGAGCCGGCGCAGGTCGAGGCTGACGAAGGGCCGCTCGCCGAGCCGTCCCTCGACGCCGCCGACGACGCTGGTGCCGCCGCCGAAGGGGATCACCGCGGCGCCCTCGGCCTCGGCCCAGCTCAGCACCGTCTCGATCTCCGACTCGTCGCGGGGCAGCGCGACGAGGTCGGGTGGGTTCGGGAACTCGCCGCGGAAGCCGCGCACGACATCGCGGTAGGCCTTGCCCAGCGCCCGCGAGACCCGCTCGTACTTGGCGTCGGTGAAGAGGTCGCCGAGGTCGCTCGGCGCTTTCAGGCGCGGTGCGCGCACCTCGACCCCGTCGAGCGGCACCGGCTCGGCGAGCTCGCCGCCGAAACCCAGTCCCTCGCGGATTCCGGCCGCCGCCCGCTCGAGCTCCGCCCGTGACGGCGCCTGGTCCTCGTACCCCCAACCCCAGTGCTTGAGCCGGCGCTCCGTCATCATTCGGCGCAAGCATCCCAGGTCCGGTTGTCGGCCCGGGCGCCCGCTACGCTGCCGCGACCAGATGGAAACGATCACTTCGGAGCATCCAACGATCCCGGCTGACGACGCCGCCCAGCCGGTCGTGCCGCGGCGCTCGCCGCTGCGGGCGGCGATCAAGACCGGGCGGCCGCAGGAGTGGATCAAGAACGTCTTCGTCTTCGCCGGCCTGCTCTTCTCCGGCCAGTTCGACAACGCCAGCGCGGTGCTGGAGGCGACGTATGCCTTCATTGCCTTCTGCCTGATCTCCAGCGCCGGCTATTACGTCAACGACCTGATCGACGTCGAGCTCGACCGCAAGCACCCGAAGAAGCGCTTCCGGCCGCTGGCCGCGGGCGAGCTCTCCGAGCGGGCGGCGATCACGATCGCGCCGCTCTTGGCGGTCGCCGCGATCGCGATCGCCTTCGCCGCGGTCAACTGGGAGGTCGGCCTGATGGTGGTCGGCTACGGGATCGCCCAGGTCGCCTACAGCCTCGGCCTCAAGCAGATCGTGATCGTCGACGTGATGACCCTGGCCGGCCTCTTCATCCTGCGGGTCGCCGCCGGCGCCAGCGCCGTCGACGCCCACGCCTCCGAATGGCTGCTGCTCTGCACCGGCATGCTCGCCCTCTTCCTCGGCTTCACCAAGCGCCGCCAGGAGGCGGTCTCCGAGCTGCACGAGGGAACCAGCAGCCGCCCGGTGCTCGAGCACTACTCGCTGCCCTTCCTCGACCAGATGGTCGCCATGGTCACCACCGGGACGGTGATCAGCTACTCGATCTACGCCGTCGACTCGCCGATCGTCGGCAACGCGATGATGTGGACGATCCCGCCGCTGGCCTACTGCATCTTCCGCTACCTCTACCTGGTCTACGACCGTGCCGACGACCGCTCGATCGCGGCGATGGTCTCCGGCGACCGGGGCATGCTCGCCGGTGGCGCCGCCTTCGTGATCACCGCCTTCGCGGTCCTCTACCTGTTCTAGCCGAGGCCCATCTCCGGGCCCTGGGGCTGGCCCTCCATCAGGTAGAAGCGGGCCCGGCCGAGCTCCTCGCCGTTGGCCTCGACGACGGCGGCGTGCGGACCGGCGCTGGTGAAGGTCGCCCGCGTGCCGATCGACATCACCAGGCGCTGCTCCTGACCGGCCGGCATGCCCGGTGGTCGGCCGGTCTCGAACTCGGCCGAAAAGCTCTCGCCGAGCTGCACCCCGTCGGGGTCGTGGATGCCGAGGCTGAGGCTGTGGCGCCGGTTGGTCTCGTCCCAGCCGACGTCGATGCCGAGCGCGATGTTGAAGCCCCACTCGTGGGGCAGCTCGGGCAGGGTGAGGACGTTCCAGCCGCCGCCGGTCATGTAGAGCTTGCCGTTGACGGCCTCGCTGTGGTCGCTGAGCAGCAGGAACCCGATCTTCATCGGTTCAGGATATGACCGGCAGGTCGGAGAGCAGCTCGGTCTTGCCCTCGCGCCGGAACTGCAGGTCGATCGTCTCGTTCTTGCGGTAGGTGCCGAACAGCCCCAGGTACATCGCCAGCCAGCGACCGGCGCCGACCTTCTCCTTGACGATCTCGCGGGTGAAGACGACCTCGCCGGCGCGCAGCTCGTAATCGGCGCCCTCGCGCTGCTCGACCCCGTTGATGAAGACGGCGTAGGGCGCTTCGGCGCCCTCGGGCAGCTTCAACCGGCGGCCGGCCGCGTAGCTGCCCTTGGGAATCTCGGCTTCGCTCATCGTCCGAGAGTCTCGCGCACGAGATCGAACGGCGTGTCGTAGGCGGTCGGGTCGAGCTCTTCCCGCCTGACCCCGCCGCGGTAGGGCACGAAGGTGCCGTCGCCGCGCACGTCGACCCCGGCGACCGGCTTGCGCACGAGGCCCTTGCCGGACAGCTGCAGGCGGGCGTTGACCTGGTCGCCCGGGGCGAAGTCGCGCAGTGCCGAGACCGCCTTCACCGGCCCCTCCGCCCGAATCGCCAAAGCCCGCTCCCGCATCGCCGCCACCGCCTCATCGAGATCGTCGAAGGACTGGTGCGAGACATCGGAACCGTGCCTAATCGTCAGCTTCCAAGCAGCCATGCGGGTGCAGAGTAGGGGACCGGGGGACCCTTCCACGGAGGCTCAGGGGACCACAAGTCGAACCACCGAGGCAATCTGCTGCGCAACGGCCTCCGGGGAAGGGTCCCCCGGTCCCCGCCCTACGCTCCCCGCTGGGGGCGCTTCGGTCGCCGCGCCGGCGGCCCGACGATTTTCTCCGGCCCGTCGCGTTCGGCCAACGGCACGTAGGTGCGCTCGCGCTCGCCGGTGTAGATCTGCCGCGGCCGCGAGATTTTCTGCTCGGGGTCGTCTTTCATCTCCATCCACTGCGCGACCCAGCCCGCGGTGCGGGGGATGGCGAAGATCACCGTGAACATGTCGGTCGGGATCTCCAGCGACTCGTAGATGATCCCCGAGTAGTAGTCGACGTTGGGGAAGAGCTTGCGGGAGGTGAAGAACTCGTCGTCGAGGGCGTGTTTCTCCAGCTCGCGGGCGATCTCGACGAGCGGGTTGTGCTCGGTCGCCTCGAAGACCTCCTCCATGTGCTGCTGGATGATTTTCGCCCGCGGGTCGTAGTTCTTGTAGACCCGGTGGCCGAAGCCCATAAGTTTCTCTTCGCGGTTCTTGACCCCCTCGAGGAAGGCCGGGATGTTGTCGACCGACTCGATCCGGCGCAGCATCCTCAGCACCGCCTCGTTGGCGCCGCCGTGCAGCGGTCCGTAGAGCGCCGCGACGCCGGCCGCGACCGCTGAGTAGGGATCGACGTCGGAGGAGCCGACACCGCGCACGGCGCTGGTCGAACAGTTCTGTTCGTGGTCGGCGTGGAGGATGAAGAGGACGTCGAGCGCCCGCGCCAGGCGCGAGTCCGGGTCGTACTTGACCTCGGTCTTCTTGAACATCATCGAGAGGAAGTTCTCGGGGAAGTTGAGGTCGTTGTCCGCGTAGACGTAGGGCAGGCCCATGTTGTGGCGGTAGGAGAAGGCGGCCAGGGTCGGCACCTTGGCGATCAGCCGCACCGCCGCCATGTAGCGCTCCTCGGGGTCTTCGACCAGCTTCGCGTCGGGGTAGAAGGTCGAGAGCGCGCCGACCCCGGCGAGCAGCATCCCCATCGGGTGGGCGTCGTAGCGGAAGCCTTTGAAGAACTCCTTCAGGTCCTCGTGGACGAAGGTGTGGTGGGTGATGTCGTAGGTCCAGCGGTCGAGCTGCGGCTGGGTCGGCAGCTCGCCGAAGATCAAGAGGTAGGCGACCTCGAGGAAGCTCGAGCGCTCGCAGAGCTGCTCGATCGAGTAGCCGCGGTGTTCGAGGATGCCTGCCTCGCCGTCGATGTAGGTGATCGCCGAGCGGCAGGCGGCCGTGTTGGTGAAGGCCGGGTCGTAGGCCATCATCCCGAATTCGCTCTCCTCGACCTTGATCTGGCGCAGATCCATCGCCCGCACCGTGCCGTCGGTGATCGGCAGCTCGTAGGTCTCCCCGGTGCGGTTGTCGGTGACGGTCAGCGAGTCGGCGGCCATGCGGCGGGCATTTTCGCAGCTTGGACCGCTTGACCGAGTTATCGGACCGTCAACGGCTCGAACTGGGTCATCCCGTGCAGCATCGCGAAGCGCTCGTCGATCTCCTCGCGGCGCAGCCGGGCGACCCGCTCGGTGCCGAAGTCCTCGACGTTGAAGGAGGCGAGCACCGTGCCGTAGCCCATCGCCCGTCGCAGGCAGGCCTCGTCGAGGTCGCCGTCGTAGCCGTCGAGATAGCCGAGGAAGCCGCCGGCGAAGCTGTCGCCGGCGCCGGTCGGGTCGCGCACGTCCTCGAGCGGGAAGCCGGGCAGGGCGAAGAAGCTGTCCGCGGTGAAGAGCGCCGCCCCGTACTCGCCCTGCTTGGCGACGACGGCGCGCGGCCCGCGCGCCATCACCGCACGGGCGGCGCGGGCGAGGTTCGCCTCGCCGGTCAGCTGGCGGATCTCGGCGTCGTTGACGATCAGGCAGTCGACCTCGGCGATCGCCGCCAACAGCGAGTCCCTGGCGGTCTCGATCCAGAGGTTCATCGAGTCCAGCCCGCTGAAGCGGGCGGCCTCGCACTGGGCGCGGACCTGGCGCTGCAGGTCGGGCTGGATGTTGGCGAGGAAGAGGGTGTCGGCCGCCTTCGCCTCGGCCGAGAGCTTCGGCTCGAACTCGCCGAAGACGCCGAGCTGGGTGTCCTCGGTGTGGGCGACGTTGAGGTCGTACTCGTAGCGGCCGCGCCAGAAAAAGGACTTGCCGCCGGAGACCCGCTCGATGTCGCCGGTCTTCACGCCGCGGCGGTCCAGCACCTCGAACTCGGCGGCGCCGAAGTCGTCGCCGACCGGGCCGACGGGGCGCACCTCGGTGAAGAAGCTGGCGGCGAGCGAGAAGTGGACGGCGGCGCCGCCGAGCATGCGATCACGCTCCCCAAAAGGAGTCTTGACCGCATCGAAAGCGATTGACCCAACGACCGTCAGCGACATGGCCCGAACAGTATCCGTAGGATCGCCGGCGTGAAGCGGACCGTCCTAGTCCCAGCCCTGGCGATGATCGCCGTAGTCGCCATCGCTGTTCCGGCGCTCGCTCAGCCGGAGAACGTGACACCGCGGCTGGCGAAGATCTCGAAGCGGGCGCTGGTCAAGTCCGGCGTCGCGCTGCGTGTCGCCCGTCAAGCGAAGCGCCAGGCCCGCGCGGCGTTTGAACGTCCGCCGGTGACCCAGGCCCACGTGGTCGAGTCCTCGGTGGCTCCCAGCCCGGCGGCGCCGGCGACCCAGGTCGTCTCGGGCCTAGCAGCGGGCGAGGCCAGCACGTCCTCCGAGACGCTGGCGCCTCTGCCCGGCGGGCCGAGCCTCTCCGTGACCGTCCCCCCCTCCGGCCTGATCGAGGTCTGGGTCCAGGTGACGATGTCCGACGAGGGGGCCGTCTCGCTCTTCGAGGACGGAGTAGAGATGCCCGGCCAGAGCGATTCGTGCGGCGACCCGGATGGGGAACGCGTGCTCATCAGCAGCTTCACCCCGGGAGAAACCGTGACGATCGGGACGCCGAGCCAGATGAGCTTCGTCGGTTGCGGCACGGATGGGCCACCGGGGCCGGTGCTCTTCCAGACGTCCCCCGGCCCGCACGCCTACGAGCTGCGCTACGAGGTCTGCGGCTGCGCGGGCGAAGTCACCTTCAGCGATCGCAGTCTCCGGATCGCGCCGAGGCCCTGACGATGAAGGCGATCCAGATCGAGGAGTTCGGCGGGCCGGAGGTGATGCGGCACGTCGAGGTGGCCGAGCCGGTGCCCGGCCACGACGAGATCGTGATCGACGTCGCCCGCGCCGGCATCAACTTCGCCGACACCCATGCCACCCGCAACGACTACCTGGCCGAGCAGGCACTGCCGCTGATCCCGGGGGCGGAGGTGAGCGGCAGGACGCCGGACGGCAAGCGGGTCGCGGCGATCCTCGGCTCCGGCGCCTACGCGGAGAAGGTCGCCGTGCCGGCGCAGATGCTCATCCCCGTCCCGGACGAGGTCGACGACGACCAGGCGGCGGCGCTTCTTCTGCAGGGCCTGACCGCGATGGCCCTGGTCCGCGACTGCGCCCGGATCGAGCCCGGTGAGACGATCGTGATCGAGGCCGCCGCCGGCGGCACCGGCCTGCTCTCGGTACAGCTGGCGAAGCGCGCCGGGGCCAAGGTCATCGGCCTCGCCTCCAGCGAGGAGAAGCGGGCCCTGGTCGAGCAGCTCGGGGCCGACGCCACGGTCGACTCGCGCAGCGACGACCTCAAGGCGGCGATCCGCGAGGCCAACGGCGGCGAGCGGGTCGACGCGGTCCTCCACATGAGCGGCGGCGAGGCCTTCGACGCCGAGCTCGGGGCACTGGCCCCCCTCGGCCGGATGGTCGTCTTCGGCATCGCCTCGCGCGAGCAGCGCGACGTCTCCACCGCGGCCCTCCTGCGCGGCTCCAAGGCGGTGATCGGGTTCTGGCTCGTCCACCTGCTGATGCGGCGCGAGCGGGTCACGCCGATGATCGGCGAGCTGCTCGGAGCGGTCGCCAGCGGCGAGCTCGAGATCACCGTCGGCGACGTCTACCCGCTCTCGGAGGCGACGCGCGCCCACCAGGACCTGGTCGGCCGCCGCACCACGGGCAAGCTCCTCTTGGACCCGAGCAAGTGAGCGCCTTCAACGACCTGGGGCTGGCGCCGGAGATCCAGCAGGCGCTGGACGAGCTCGGCTACCAGGAGCCCAGCCCGATCCAGGAGAAAGCGATCCCGGAGCTGCTCGGCGGTCACGACGTGATCGGCCAGGCGCAGACCGGGACCGGCAAGACCGCCGCCTTCGGCTTGCCCCTGCTCCAGCACATCGATCCCGCCAACGACGAGGTGCAGGCGATCGTCCTCACCCCGACCCGCGAGCTCTGCATCCAGGTGACGCAGGCGCTGCGCGCCTACGCCGAGCACCTCGACGTCGAGATCGTCGCCGTCTTCGGCGGCGCCCCGATCCGCTCACAGCAGTCGCAGCTGCGGGCCGGGGCCCACGTCGTCGTCGCCACCGTCGGCCGCATGATGGACCTGATGTCGCGCCGCTCGCTCGTCCTCACCGCGGCCCGCTACGTGGTCCTCGACGAGGCCGACGAGATGCTCGACCTGGGCTTCATCGAGGACGTCGAGAAGATCCTCCGGATGTGCCCGAGCGGGCGCCAGACGGCGCTCTTCTCGGCGACCATGCCGCCGCCGATCAAGCACCTGGCGGAGAGCTACATGTACGACCCGGTGACGATCAAAATCACGCCGAAAAAGCTCACCGTCGACTCGATCGAGCAGGCCTTCGTAGAGGTCGATGCCAAGGAGAAAGCGGCGCGCCTGGTGCAACTGCTGCGGGCCGAGGAACCCGAGCAGGCGATCATCTTCTGCCGCACCAAAATCGGCGCCTCGCGCCTGGAGAAGACGCTCAAGGACAAAGGGCTCGACGTCAAGGCCCTGCACGGCGACATGAGCCAGGGCTCGCGCGACGGCGTGATGATCGCCTTCAAGGACCACCGCGTGAAGCTGCTCGTCGCCACCGACATCGCCGCCCGCGGGCTCGACATCGAGCACGTCACCCACGTCATCAACTACGACGTCCCGGCCTCCTCGGAGGTCTACGTGCACCGCATCGGGCGGACCGGCAGGGTGGGTCGCACCGGGCGGGCGATCACCCTGGTGACGCCAGCCCAGCGCGACGAGATCGGCCGCATCGAGCGCGACGTGAAGACCTCGATCGGCGAGTGGGAGAGCCCCGAGGAGCGGCTCGAGCACGCGCCGCGGCCACGCCGTCGCGAGCGCCGCAAGGAGCGCGAGGAGAGCAAGGAGAGCGACGAGCGCGAGGACGAGGCAGCGGCGCCGGAGCCGCGTGAGAAGCCGGAGGGCGACGAGAAGCGCGAGGGCGACTCGACCAAGCTCTTCGTCAATCGCGGCGAGCGCAGCGGGATCACCGAGGAGGACCTGCGCTGGGCGCTGCGCGAGGGCGCCGTGCTGCCCGAGGAGGCGATCCACGACGTCCGCGTCCTGCACCGCTTCTCCTTCATCGAGGTGACGCCGGAGGAGGCCGACCGCACGGTCGAGTTCCTCGATGGGACGAAGCTGAAGGGCAAGGAGATCCGGCTCGAGATCGCCAAGAGCTGAGGCGCATCCGCGTCTCACCCCACCAGAGGTGGGTCAAAGTCGGATGCGTCAGGCGGTCAGCTCCGCGATCCGGGTGAAGAGCCGCTCGAAGTCGATCGGCTTGGCGATGTAGCCGCCGATCGCCAGCCGCGAGTCTTCGGCCGCGTCACCGCCCTCGGTGTGGGCGCTGACGATCAGGGCCGGGATCTCGACGCCTTCGGCGCGCAGGGCGCGCAGGGCGTCGATCCCCGACTTGCGCGGCATCATCGCGTCGAGCAGCAGCAGGTCGGGGCCGCCGCTGGGGTCGTCACGGAGCGCTTCCAGCACCTCCTGGCCGTCGCTCGCGGTCGCCACCTCGTGACCCTCCATCTCGAGCCGCGTGCGCAGCAGCAGGAGAATCGTCTCGGAGTCGTCAGCTACGAGGATGCGCGCCATCAACTCACCTCTACCCGCTCGGCGGCGGCAGCGGGCAGGCGGATGCGGAAGGTCGCGCCCCGGCCTTCGACGGACTGCGCCCCGATCGTGCCGCCGTGCAGCTCGACCAGCGACTTGGAGATCGCCAGGCCGAGGCCGGTGCCGCCGACCCGCTGCGTCTCACCGGCGTCGCCGCGGGTGAAGCGCTCGAAGATGTGCCGCAGCTGCTCGGCCGGGATCCCCGGGCCGTTGTCGCTGACCTCGACCTCGACCCCATCACCGCCGCGCCGCGCCCGGACCTTGACCCGGGCGCCCTCGGGGCAGTACTCGTTGGCGTTGGTGAGCAGGTTGACGAGGACCTGCCGGATCCGGTCGCTGTCCGCCTCGACCACGGGCAGCTCGGGGTCGATCGCCAGGTTGAGCTGCTGGCTGCGGGCGTCGAACTGGGCACGCATCGTCCGCACCGCGTCCTCGATCAGGGCGGCGGGGTCGCTGGGCACCGGCTTGATCGTCAGCCGCCCGGCGTCGCTGCGGGCGAGGTCGAGCAGGTCGTTGAGCAGGCGCACCAGGTGGCGGGTGTTGTCGAGGATCACCTCGACGGTCTCCGCCTGCCCGGGGGTGAGCTTCTCGCGCTCGAGCATCAGCAGCTCGGCGAAGCCCTGCACCGAGGTGAGCGGGCTGCGCAGCTCGTGCGAGGCGGTGAGCACGAACTCGTCTTTCATCCGGTCGAGCTGGTCGCGTTCGCCGGCGCGCCGCTGCAGCTCGGCTGCCATCTCGTTGAAGGCGGCGCCGAGCGCCGCGGTCTCGGAGAGGCCGCCGACCTTGACCCGCGCGTCGAGGTCGCCGCCGGCCAGCCGCCCGGAGGCCTCGACCAGGTCCTCCAGCGGTCGCCGCATCGAGGCGATCAGGCCGCTGAAGAGCAGCGCCGCCCCGGTCAGGCCGGCGATCAAGCCCGCCCCGACGAGCAGCGCCGTGTCGCGGGTCTGGTCGTCGATGTCGTCGCGGAGGACCTGGCGCTGGCGCTGCTGGGCGACGATCTCCGCCCGCGCCGCCGTCCGCTCCTCGTCGCGGGCGAGGCGGTTGCGGGCGGCGATCTCGACCTGGTAGGAGCGCGCGGTGGCGTCCTCGAAGTCCTGGCGCTGCTGGAGGAAGCGGGCGACGCCGATCACGGCGAGCGCCGTCAGCATGGCGAAGGCGATCGCGAAGCCGATCGTCAACCGGTTGGCGACCGAGGGGCTCAACCGGAAACGGAAACGAGAATATGCTTGCGCGGCGATGGGCGACGAGGCTACAGGCACTCCCGACGGCGCCGCGACCGTGCCCGAGGGCATCGACGCGGCCGCGATCGAGGCGTGGCTCGCCGAGCGAGTCGACGGGATCGAGCTGCCGCTCAGCTTCGAGCGGGTCTCCGGCGGGCACTCGAACCTCACCTACCGGGTCGCCGACGCCAGCGGCCGCCGCTGGGCCCTGCGCCGGCCGCCGCTGGGCAAGCGGCTCGGCTCCGCCCACGACATGGTGCGCGAGCACCGCGTCGTCGCCGCGCTGGCGGGGACGCCGGTGCCGGTGCCGCCGCTGGTCGGCCTCTGCGAGGACGAGAGCGTCAACGGCGCGCCCTTCTACGTGATGGAGTTCGTCGACGGCCCGATCCTGCGCGGCCTCGACGAGGCGGATGCGTTCCCGGCCGAGGAGGACCGGCGGGCGATCGGCCTGCGGGTCGCCGACACGCTGGTCGCGATCCACGCCGTCGACCCCGACGCGGCCGGCCTCGGTGAGCTCGGCCGCAAGGAGGACTACGTCGCCCGCCAGCTGCACCGCTGGCAGGGCCAGTGGGAGAAGTCGAAGACGCGCGAGCTGCCCCTGGTCGACGCCGTGCACGAGCGCCTCCAGGCGCGCATCCCGGAGCAGGGCCCAGCGACGATCGTCCACGGCGACTACCGCCTCGACAACATGATCCTCAGCCCCAGCGGCGAGGTCGCCGCGGTCGTCGACTGGGAGCTCAGCACGCTCGGCGACCCGCTCGCCGACGTCGGCCTGCTGATGGTCTACTGGCCCGAAGCGGACGAGGACATGCTCTCCCTCGGACAGCCCGCCAACCTTGCCCCCGGCTTCCCGACCCGTGACGAGCTGCGCCGGCGCTACGCCGAGCGCTCCGGCCGCGACCTCTCCGAGCTCGACTTCTTCGTCGCCCTCGGCTACTGGAAGCTGGCGGTCATCATCGAGGGCGTCTACTCGCGCTACGCCGCCGGCCAGTACGGCAAGGTCGACCCGGGGATCGAACACTTCGCCAAGATGGTCACCAGCCTGGTCGAAGCGGCCGACGCGGCCGAGCGCCGCGACTGAGCCTCACGGCCGGCCGCAACCCGGGCGGGGTCGCCTTGTTGGGGCAAGCAGGAGCCAACAGTGACTGCCGGAGCAGAAGCCTCCGGCCAGGCTCTTCCCCCACACCCGACTCCGAAGGAGGCAAGTTCTAGTGAAGCATGTCCGGAAACGGCTCAGCTACGCAAATGTGATGTCCTCGATCGCGGTCTTTCTCACCATTGGCGGCGCCACCGCGGTGGCAGCCAGCCAACTGCCGGCCAACAGCGTCGGCCCACGGCAGTTGCAGGCGAACGCGGTGCAGACCGGGTTCATCGACCGCAACGCGGTCAGGACCGGCAAGATCGCCCCGGAAGCGGTCCGGGCCGGCAAGCTGGCCCAGGACGCGGTGCCGACCAACCGGCTGCGCGACAACGCCGTCACCGCGCCCAAGCTGGCGGCCAACGCGGTGATCGCCGCCAAGATCGCCAACGGTGCCGTGAGCGCCGGCAAGCTCGGCAAAGTCAACACCCGCACGGCCTCGGGATCGGTCGCGGCTGACGGAGTCGGGACGTTCACCGTCTCCTGCCAGCCGGGCGAAGTCCTGCTCAGCGGTGGCGCCGACTGGGCGAGGAAAAGTCAGAACCAGATCCTCCAGATCGCCGAATCGTCCCTGAGCGCGCCGAACACCTGGCGCGTGACCGGCAACAACCCGAGCGCCGAGGCGACGACGCTCAACGTCCACGCCTACTGCCTGGAAGCCTGAGGGTAACCGTCAGGTTTGGTGTGCACCCATGGACCGGTTCTGCCGACCGGTCCATGGGTCTTGACTCTCCTCGGCGGACCTGTGATCGTGCCGCCATTCCAGTAATCCGGTACGGGGCGGGTCCTCGTGCCTGCTACCAAGGAGAGCTCGTTGAACCAGATACGCAGGCATGTCACGTACGCAAACGTGATGTCCTCCCTCGCAGTGTTCATGGTGCTTGGAGGCGCCACCGCCGTCGCCGCGACCAAGATCGGCGCCAACGAAATCAAGGCCAACTCGATCAAGACCGGCAAGATCGTCAAAGAAGCGGTCACCGCCGGCAAGATCAAGAAAAACGCGGTCACCGAGGCCAAGATCGCCGCCGGTGCGGTGACCAACGCGAAGATCGTCGACAACGCGGTCACCACCTCGAAGATCGCCGACAACGCGGTGACCACCGCGAAGATCGCCGACGACGCCGTGACCGGCGCCAAGGTCAACGAGGGCAGCCTGGGCACCGTGCCCTCGGCGAACGTCGCCAACAGCCTGGTCGGCGTGACCCCGCTCAAACTGGTCAAAACCACGTCGAGCGCCTCCGGCGCGACCTCCGACGAAGCCGCCGCGGCGGCGACGGCCGTGACCCTGTACGAGGACAGCCAGTTCCGGATCTACGGCAAGTGCTTCATCGACAACACGGCGCCAGCCGAACTGGAAGCGAAGACCTACATCGAAACCAAGCAGAACGGGGCGATCTTCGACTCCGACGCGGGTGAGCTGAGCGGCGAACCGCCCAACGGCTATCTCGACACCGGCACGGCTGAGACCCTGCGCGACATGATCGAAGAGGGCACCGAAATCAACAAAGCCAACATCCAGTACGAGGGTGACACCGAATTCGGCGCCACGGCTGCCGACGGCTACACCATCCAAGGATTCACCAAAGTGGCCGTGAAGTTCGGCACCCCACCCGGGGGCAACGGCCCCTACGGCCCCGGCAACGTCTGCCTGTTCGTTACCTCCGTCGAGTCCTAGGAGCGAACAGCTCGGTCGATCCCGAGCAGACGACCGCGGAAAGGGCGGCCTGCGGGCCGCCCTTTCCGTTCAGGCTCAATCACGAGGATTCGCCACTCCTGCGCCGCCGCAAGGTCTCACGGGTGGCGTAGAGAGCAGGCAGGGCGGCCGTGTCCTTCGGGCGCCCCAGCTCTTCCTTGGAGGCGATCACCTCATCGATCGTGAGCACCCGAATCGAGAGGCTCCCCAAAGTCAACCCGATAGTCGCCACGTCCTCGAAGCCGCCGATAGCCGCGGCGCGGGGAACGATGTCGATCGGCCCTGCCTCAGTGTTGAAACTCTGGCTCTGCCAACCGAGGAAATCCGCGCCCTCAAGCTCGACCGCGGTCTGGTCACCGGGACGCCGGGCTCCCAGCGCTTTCAGGGCGCCTGCGAGGCGCTCGGCGTTCTCCAGCTCACGCCGGCCCTCCCACTGTTTCGCGCAGGCGGGCGTAACGGCCCAGTGCCTGTAGGCGCTGGAGCGGGGTGAAGCCAAGTAGGAGCTCGGCGAGCTCGGCGTCGCGGGAATCCGGCGACGGCTCGGCAGCGAGCGTCAGTCGCTGACCGCAAGCGGCAGCCAGCCGTTGCAGGGTCTCCCACGAGGGAGTAGCCGCCCCTCGCTCGTAGCGGGCGATCGCTGGCTGCGAGGTCTGGGCACGGATCGCCAGATCGCGCTGGGACAGTCCGGCCGCCGCACGCAGCTCACGGATCAGCAGGCTTGGGGACTCAGTCGTTCTGATACCTCATAAGGTATCAGCGCAGGTCGCCGCCGCTAGATCGGGCGGGGGGCGTGCTTCGGCTCGAGCTCGCCGCTCGCTTCCGCCTCGGCGCGCTTGGCCCAGCGGTTTACCTCGCGGCGGGCGAGGACCATCTTGTGGACCTCGTCGGGGCCGTCGGCGAGGCGCAGCATGCGGCTGAAGCGCCAGAGCGCGGCGAGCGGCGTGTCGTCGGTCATCCCCAGCGAGCCGTGGATCTGGATCGCCCGGTCGAGCACGTCCATCACCATGTTGGCGGCGACGATCTTGATCGCCGAGATCGACTGACGGGCGGCGCGCTTGCCCTCCGTGTCCATCTTCCAGGCCGCGTAAAGGGTCAGCAGCCGGGCCTGGTCGATCTCCATCCGCGAGGAGGCGATCGCCTCCTGGACGAACTGCTTGTCGGCCAGCGGCCCGCCGAAGGCCTGGCGCTCGTTGGCGCGCCGGCACATCATCTCGTGGGCGCGCTCGGCGGTCCCGATCGCCCGCATGCAGTGGTGGATGCGACCCGGCCCGAGCCGGTCCTGGGCGATCGTGAAGCCCTTGCCCTCTTCGCCGAGCAGGCTGTCGACGGGCACGCGGCAGTCTTCGTAGCGAATCTCGCAGTGACCGGGCCCGGCGGTGTGGCCCATCACCGGGATCGGGCGCACCAGGTTGAAGCCGGGCGCGTCGGTCGGTACGCAGATCATCGAGGCGCGGGCGTGGGGCGGCGCGTCGGGGTCGGTGACGACCATCGCGATCGCCAGGTCGGCTCCCATCGCGCCCGAGGTGAACCACTTGTGGCCGTTGATCACCCACTCGTCGCCGTCGCGCACGGCGCGCGCCTGCAGCAGGGTCGGGTCGGAGCCGGAGACCTCGGGCTCGGTCATCGAGAAGCAGGAGCGGATCTTGCCCTCGAGCAGCGGTTCGAGCCAGCGCTCGCGCTGTTCGGGCGTGCCGTGCTCGGCGAGGATCTCCATGTTGCCGGTGTCGGGCGCGGCGCAGTTGAAGAGCATCGGCGCCGCCGCCGGGCTGCGCCCCATCTCCTCGCAGAGCAGGCCGTACTCCCAGTTGGCCAAGCCGGGGCCGAAGCGCTCGTCGGGCATGAAGAGGTTCCACAGCCCCTCGGCCTTGGCCCGCTCGCGGACCTCGACCAGGATCTCCGGGTAGGGCACGCCGGGCCTCACCTCGGCGTCGAGCCCCGCCATGATCTCCCGCTCCCGAGGGTAGAGCTGCTCGTCCATGAAGTCGAGGACGCGCTCGCGCAGCGTCTCGACCTGGGGGCTGGGCTTGAAGTCCACGCCGGAAACCTATCGACGTGGCGGCTTCATGGCGTAGCCGGCGTAGAGGCTGGAGGTGTCGCGACTCTCCCGCATCCCCATCCGCTGCCCGAACTCGGTGAAGGTGATCTTGCCCTGCCGGCGACGGCGCAGGTTGAGCAGGACCGAGAGCGGGTTGGCCGGCGCCAGGCCGACGGTCTCGCGTGGCTCGAGGCCCTTCTCACGCATCACCTGGTCCAGCTCGGCGGGCTTGATGAACATGTCCCAGTCGTGCAGGTTGGGCTCCATGCAGCGGGTCGCCTCCCACTCCTGCATCAGCTTGATCATCAGCAGGCGGCTGCGGCGGGTGCGGTTGATCGTGTCGTAGAGGTACATCCCACCGGGCCTGAGCACCCGGGCGGACTCGGCGATCGTGCGCTCGAGCGACTCGACGTGCTCGAGCACGTCGCAGCAGTAGACGACGTCGAAGCTCTCGTCGCCGAAGGGGAGCTCCTCACCGGTCGCCACCGCGTACTCGATCTCGAGCCCTTCCTGTCCGGCGTGGGCGCGGGCGGTCTCCAGCGAGGGCGCCGACGGGTCGACGCCGGTCACCCGATAGCCAAGCCGCGAGAGCTCCTCGGCGAGCAAGCCGCCACCGCAGCCGACGTCGAGGCAGGGGGCGCCGTCCGCGGCGCCGCGCTCGCTTTCCAGCACCCGGCGCATGTAGCCGAAGCGGGCCGGGTTGAGCCCGGTCCGCAGGGTCGCCAGCAGCTCGTCCTCCTCCCACCAGGTGCCGGCGAGCCGGTCGTAGAGAGCGTTGTCGATCGTCATGGTTCCCCCTTGGATGCGTGTCGGTAGCGGGCGAACAGCTCACCGTCCTCCTCCAGCAACCAAGCTAGCGAAACCTCGGCGACCCCGGGAAGCGCGCCCTCGAGGATGTGCGGCGCGCCGTCGCCGGCCAGCTTCGGGGCGATCGTCAGGAAGAGCTCGTCGGCCAGGCCGAGCCGCTGCAGCGCCCCGTGCAACGTCGGCCCGCCCTCGCAGAGCAGCGCCCTGACGCCTTCCTCGCGCAGCGAGGCCAGCAGCGCCGGCAGGTCGACCCGCCCCCCCGGCCCGCTCTCGACGACGACCAGGCGGCGGCCGATGTCGCGGTAGCGCTCGGCCCGCATCGTGCCGGCGCCGATCATCACCGCGTCGAAGCGGGAGCGCAGCCCGACCAGCATCGCCGTGTCGGTCCGCGAGCCGATCGGCCCCGAGACGCCGCCGATCGTCGCCCGCCCGTCGACCGTGGCGGCGAAGTTCATCGCCACGAAGGGCCGCTCCTCCGGCACCGCCTCCTCCCAGGGCCGGTAGGAGTCGAGCTGCTCCTCGACCGTGGTCGGCCCGGGATCCGGGATCAGGCGGCGCATCCGCCCCCCAGCCTACGCGGGTCTAGGAGTAGTCGTGCCAGCCGGCGAACTTGCGGCCGGCGAACTCCTGCAGGCCGGCGACGTCGGCGCCGAAGCGGCCGCGCAGGGTCTCGAAGAGGTCGTCGGGCAGCTCTGGCTTCGGTGCCGGCGGCTTCTCCGGGTCGTGGACGACCTTCTCGACGATCCAGCGCAGCGACTCCGGCAGACGGTCGAAGTTGCGGTCGAAGGAGCGCAGGCCCGGCAGTTTGATCGCCTTCTCCATGAACTGGTATTTGTCGCCCTGCTTGGCGCTCGACTTCTCCCACTCGCGGTCGAACTGCTCCGAGGTGAAGCTCTCGTCGACGCCGGCGAAGCGGAAGGCCTTGCGCATCGTCTCCTCGCGTTCGCTCTGCAGCTCCTCCTGGGTGATGACCTCGATCTGGCCGCGGTCGAACAGCTCCAGGTAGGGCCGCAGCTGCATCCAGTACATCGAGCGGTGGACGTAGGAGGAGTCGGGCGCCGAGAGGGTCGGGACCAGCTCGCGCGTCTCGTAGCCGGCGCCGGTCGAGTGGACCCAGTGCGAGAGGATGCGCTTGATCGGGTCGCGCACCATGTAGAGCAGCCGGGCGTCGGGGCAGTTCTGCTTGATCCGCTCCGGCACCCCCCGGAAGCGGGGCAGGTTGGTGTAGTGCGGGGAAGACTCGCCGCGCACCTGGCAGCGGCTGTCGAAGCGGCTCGCGTACCAGTCGAGGCCGAGGTCCCAGTTGAGCTCCTCGACGAAGAAGTTGAGCTCCTTCGGCTTCGACATGTGGATCTCGGGGTGCAGGCCGAGGTAGTGATGGATGCTGGTCGTGCCGCACTTGAGGCCGCCGATGATGATCAGGTTGGGCAGCTCGGCATGCCGCTTGCGCCGCCGCCGTAGGCGGTGGTTGCGATCGCCGGTGTAGCGCTCGCGGGCACGCGCGCACATCGCCTCGTCGGCGGGATCGCGGGGGGCAGCCGGCAGCGTCTGAGTCGTCTCGGGGTCCGACACGAGCGGGCTAGTGTAGCTGCGATGCCCTACGCCGACCTCGCATCCAGCTTCGAAGCCTTCGGCCGGGCCGCCGCGAGGTTCTTCGGCAACCTCTCGGCGATCGAGTGGACGCCGTTCGCGCTGGCGCTCTGCTGCCTCGCCGCGATGCAGATCTCCCGCGCCTGGGCCTGGCGCAACGTGCTGCGCGCCGCCTACCCGGAGGCCCGCATCTCCTTCCTGCCGCTGGTCGCCGCCTACCTGGCCGGGGCCGGGATCAACGCGATCGTCCCGGCCCGCGCCGGCGACGTCACCAAAGTCTTCCTCGTCAAACGCCAGATCCCCCACTCCTCCTACCCAGCGGTTACCTCGTCCTTCCTCGTCCAGACCGTCTTCGACACCTCGGTCGGGCTGCTCGTGCTCGCCTACGCGATCACCCAAGGCCTCTTGCCCGAGCCGCCCCAGCTGCCCAACCTGCCCGCCTTCGAGATCGAGTTCTGGGCCGAGAACCCGCAGGTCTTCCTGATCGTCACCGGGGCGCTGCTGATCGCGATCGCGGTCGGCATCTACCTGCTGGCCCACCGCGTGCGCGCCTTCTGGGACCGGGTCAAACAGGGCGTCGCGATCCTCACCACGCCACGCCGCTACCTGCGCGAGGTCGCCGCCTGGCAGGGAGTCGGCTGGCTCTTCCGCTTCGCCGCCTTCTGGCTCTTCCTCGAGGCCTTCGGGATCGGCGGCTCGGTCGGCAACGTGATGCTGGTGATGAGCGTGCAGGCGATCGCCAACGTCATCCCTTTCACCCCCGGTGGCGCCGGCGCCCAGCAGGCGCTGCTGGTCGCCACCCTGCACGGGCCCTCGCGCACCGCGGTTCTCTCCTTCTCGGTCGGGACGCAGATCGCGATGGCGGCCTGGTCGGTGGTGCTCGGCTTCGCCGCGATGCTGCTCGTCTTCAAAACCACCGACTGGCGCGGCCTGATCCGTCAGGCCGAGGAGGACCAGGCGGGCGAGGAAGCGGCGCGGGCTTAGTCAGCTGCGCAATCGATTCCAGGCGATTGAACGACCGAGCCAGCGATTGCGCCGTGAACGGCTGCCGGGCGACCCTTTCAGTTGCCGGCCTGCACGGCCTTATCCCGACCTCCGCCTCCTGATCGCCCGGCGTAGTCGAATCCGCCAATAGCTCGCCCACTCGCGGCAGTGCCACCACGGAATGCTGGGTGGGCCCTCCACCGATCCTCCGTAGTAGGTCCAGCCGTCGCCGTCCTCATTCGTATCATCCGGCGACGCTCCCCGGCGATGGCGAAGAGGGCGCCTGATGGCGCGTTCCCTTGCGTCGAGCCACCTCGAGATTCGTCGTCTGCGGCTGGGAGGGGTGTCCATCGATAGGCCAGTTCTAGGGATCGAGCGAAATTTTTCGTTTCTGCCGATGAAGCCGACTCTCAAGCCACGCTCGATGACAACCGTATACGCCCAAGCTACGGCCCTCCGGTTGAACTCGTCGTGCCCAGCACAGTCGGAATAGCGGTTCACCCCCGTCAGGCCTGCACCGCTCCGGCGACCGGACTGGGTCGATCCGCGGAACCGCAGAGTTCCGTCTTCCTGATACTTGGTGAGCTCCGCAAAAAGCTCCGTATAGATCACCCCGACATCGTGTAGACACTCGTTCTGCGCTTCGGTATGCGCATCCTGCCCGCGAGTGACGGGGGGATACGTTGCCATTACCTTGAATGAGTGACGGCTGAAGGATGCTGTGTCTAAACAGCCGGCTAGAGCAGGGCACTGATAGTTCGGTACGTAAGTGTTCAATCGGGTGTGCCGCCGACCTGCTGGTCACCGACTGGCGCGGCCTGATCAAGCAGGCCGAGGAGGACCAGGCCGGCGAGGAAGCGGCGCGGGCTTAGTTTCCGGACAGGGGTCGAGCCCTACGGATCAGATCACGCGCTCGGTGGACCACGTTCCATCCACGTTCAAGCGCGTATGGTTTGTCGCCCTCGATCCGAAGCACCAATGGATCGCAGATGCGGATCGGGAGTTCCTGGGAGACCTCGGCGAGCAGCTTGCCGTGGCGATCCTTGAACCTGAAGACGATCAGTCGAAACTCCCAGGACAGGCCCACAGGGCCGCAGCCGGCTTGGTCGAACAGCTGGAAGGCGGGCCGGCGGTTGACTAGGCGCACGAGCGCGGAGACGAGGGTAGCCCGGCCCGTCGAGACCCGACGAATCGGGGGCACCTTTTCACCTTCCACATAGAACCCCGCCCTACCCGGCCTCACTTCAAGGCTGAGATACCGGGCGCCCCTCGGAATCCGCTTTGTCGGGTCTCTCGGCAGTTCCCAGCCGTCGAATACATCTATCCGAACTGCGGTGCCACCGCCGAAACGTTGGGTGGCGGCAACGATTCCGGTCGCGCCAAGAGTTCCGGGCGGACCATGCTCCCAGTAGATGTTGCCCGCGTAGTTTTGCCAGGCAGATGAGCCGCGAGGCGGGTGACGCCTGAGCCAGGAAAAGACTCGACGGGGCTCTCCGGGAACCGTCCAGAATCGATGCGCCGAGACGCGGCGAGTCCCTCCCGGAATGGCCCCGGGTTCGGTCAGCCGGCCGCCGATACCAGGGGGGCGCGTTCGGCTCGGGACCGTGCCCGGCGGTAACGAGATCAAGCTCAGCCGGCGCTCGGCATCCCGCCGGGCTACCTCCCGGTTCCTCGCCGACTGCTTCGAAACGACGTCGTGGCGGCCATCGCTGGAGCTGGTGGACCCTCCCCTGATCGCGTCACCCGCGATCGCAAACAACACCACCAAGAGCAGAACAGCCATGCCTACCGCCTTCATCTGCCGGCGGCACGGAGCGGGCAGTTGAGCAGCCACTGGTGGCCTTCTCCATATCCGACCACCGTGGCGCGGCGACCGACCGTCGCGACGCCGAGAACTTCCCGCTCGCCGTCGGCCGCGGCGCCGCAACGACCTCGCTTTCCAAAGCGCCGCTCGAGGCGGCCGTCCGGTCCGAAGGCGACCGCGCCGAACTGGCGGCTGTCGTACGGCGGGGTGTCGAAGGTGGTGGCAACGACCAGGACGCCGCCTGGGAGCAGCGCCAGCCCCTCGGCAAAGGCGTGGCGGCGACCTTTGCTGGTCGCCGCCCAGCCGTCGTGGCCGTAGGAGCGATCGATGCGACCGTCGGGATGCAGTCGGACCGCGACCACCCTCCACCAATCTTCGGGACCGCGGTTTGGGTATCCCGTAGCCGCCAGCAACAGCTTGCCGGACGGCAGCACGGCAATCTGCGGCGCTACGAACAGTTCCTCGTGGTAGCCGTACTTCTCGCGCTTGCCCTGCCGTATTTCAAGCCCGCCGCGCTTCCCGAAGTCAACGTCTATCGAACCATTACGGGTCAGCTTCAATAGGGCGACTTGGATTTCGTTGCCGACCTCGACCACGACCCCACCGTCCGGGGTCGGGGCGACGTCCAAGGCAGCAACTTCTCCGCTTTCGCCGAAAATCCTCACGCCCTTCTGACCAAATGAGCGATCAAGTGATCCGTCCGACCTCAGGCGGGCGACCGCGGGAGACGAATAGATTTCGCCACGGCCCACGGCCGCATAGATCTGGCGGTGGCCGGCGAGCAGGATCTTGCCGTTCGCGGCAAGCGCCACCGTCTGTCCGTTGTCGTAGCGACCGCCGAAGTCGACATCTGCGCTGCCGGCGACGCCGAAAGAAGGATCAGGTTGTCCGTCGGGGAGCAGGCGGGTGACCCGGGCGTCACCACCACCGGCGTGACTGGAGGTGCTGAGAAGGATTTTCCCGTCCTGGGTGACGACCGCATCTTCGGCGGCGATCTCAACCGTGCCTGCATCGCCAAAGGAATGATCGACCGAACCGTCCAAGTTGATCCGAGTGACGCCGGGGTTCCGGGAGTGAGGGGGCCGGATCAGCAGCAGTTGCGTGAGTCGATATGCGACCGTGTGTCCTTCGACGGCGGACGGCGCCTCCACCTGCACGACGCCGACGGGGGAGTCGGCCACAGCCCCGGTAGCTGAGGCACACAACGTCCCGGTCAAGACGGCGATAAGTGACAGACGCGTCCACATAGTCACTACAACCCTCCCAGAAGTCCCGCGGATCACTCGGCGGAGCCTACGGTCCCAACACGTACCGGGCGAGGACGAATCCGGCCTGAGCACTGGGTTCGGCGTCAGGGGGCTGCGGTGCGAACACCCTGGCGGCGAGGAGGAGTCGGCCAAAGGGATCGAGGGCAGCGCCCACGGAGGTCAGTCGGAGCGGTTGGGGCATCGGCGTGACGATGCGGCCGTCGGCGCCGAAGCCGCGGTCCAGCCTGCCGCTGCGAAGCAGGCGGATCACGACGAGGGAATCGGGCCCCGGACGGCGTCCCTTGGAACGGGGTTCCGGGTGACGGAAGCCGGCGATCAGGATGCGGCCGCTCGCGTCGACCGCGACCGGCCTCACCTGGGATCCGGGGGCCAGCGCCACCTTGGCCGATCCCTTGCGGCCGAAACGCGGGTCCCGATCCCCATCGGGTTCGAGTCGACGCAGGATGAGCGCCTCCTCCTGGCTCTGGCTGAGAATCATCGCCCCGGAGGGCTGAAGGATCTCCAGGGTCAGCCCCCCGATCTTGCGGATGCCGTCCTCTCCGAAGGCGGCGAGAGGCTCACCGTCCTGGCGGAGGCGGATCAAGGTGGTGTGGAAGGGGCATTGCGAGGACACGCCGTCAACCCCTCCGACGCCGACGACGGGGCGCCCGGCGGCGTCCAGCTCGAAGCCGCGAAAGCCGGGCGAACTCCTGAGCGGGCTGACCCCGTCGCCGCCGCCGAAGGAGGGGTCGGGCAGCCCCGCCTCCGTCAGCCGGACCACTGCCCGAGGCCGGGCGCCCACGTAGCTCTTTCCGTAGCAGCTGCTGGTCACAGCCGGAGTGCCTACGACGAACACCGGTCGATCCAGAGAATCAACGCGCCCGCTCAGAACGGTCGTCAGCGGGATCTTGGTGGGGAACTCCGTCTTCAGGCCGAAGTCCTCCCGGATGAAACCTCTTCCCTCGCCGAAGCTCAGGTCCGGCTCGCCCCTCTCGGTGAAGCGGAGAACCATCGCCGAGTTTGCGCCCATCGTGTTGAAAAAACCATTATCCGGGACATAGCTCTCCCTCCCATCGCCCTGTCGACCGAAGACCAGCACACGGCCCTGGCCGTCCACGACGGTGCTGCTCGGAGCGAACAACCGCTCGGCCACGCCTTCGGCGGCGGTATCGCGTCTCAAAATGAGTTTTCCCCCATCCGCGAATCCGAGATCAGGTGACCCGTCGGGCAGAAAACGAGTGAGGATCGCCCCATCGGCCAGCACCATCGAGCCGTCCCGAGCGGCCCTGAGTCCGACAGGTCCCAACCTATAGGTGATGTCGAGCGCGGTGAATGCACGGCCGCCCTCGCCGAACGTCGAGTCCAGATATCCGACCCGCGGCTGAGCCGAGGCGGACGCGGACGAAAACAGGAAAAGCGACAGCAGGCACGCACAAAGCGCCCGTGCTCGCTGGTCCATCATCCCTGGGCGCCTCGAGGGTTCATGGGAATTCAGCTTGACTCTGGAAAGCAAACCAAGCTTTGCGGAACTTACCTTTCAGGCCAAACTCTCGTTTCATGTCCGCATCCTCACGCAACCCAGCGCGATACGCCCAGTTCTTTTTCTCGATCCAGTCTTCGACATTGTAATAGAAGACACTAGCAATGTCGAAGCTCTGCAGTGCTTTCCCAGAATGACTCTTGATCATGTTGAAGGTCGAATGGAGCAAGTCACGCTGAAGCTCCTCAGTGACAGGAAGATGGGATTTATCGTTTGGCGTCACGTTTTTCATCTTCACCGGCCAACCTAACTCGGTGATCCAGATCTGCTTGTTTTCTCCTTCTACATCGTCCAGTGCCGCTCTGGCGACTTTTATGCTCCTTTTCACCTTCGTCCGAATAGTTTCGACATCATCGGGATTCGAAGGAACCTTCTCTTCCCAGTCCTTCCCGACTGCCTGGAATGCGTACGGATGAAGGCTGAGCCCCTCGTAGGCACCTGGGTGGCCTGCTTTCTTGATGAACTCTCCGACGCCCATCTTGTCTATAGAGCCTGCCTCCTTACCCACAGTTAGCAGACCACCAAAGAGGATTTTCGCTTCTTTATCGACTTCGTCTATGACTTCGTTGCTTTCTTCAAGTAGATCTCCATAGCTGACAGGGTCTACCTTTGCAGTTCCGTCTGGCTTTAGGCTCGCGTTCCCTTCGTAATTTTGCTCATTCCAGATCTCCCAGTATTCGGGTTCAAGTTTTGGCAGTCCCGGATGCGCTTCCCAGAAGGTTCCACCGCTTCCATATTCTTCAACGATTTCACGGACCTTTTTTCTCCATTCCGGGCGAGTTTTGGTTTCCGGGTCCTCTTCTGGGATGAAGTTGCCCTCTCCTTCGGGTTTAGGGACGCCAACCAGGTTAGGCAAGATCGTGATCCCTTTTTCAGCTGCCAGTTTAAAGGTCGCGTCATAGGTGCTACCCGTATCGTTGATCACGACGCGGAACATCTTCGCGCCCGATTCTTTGACCATGTTCATCGTGGCTGCCTGCGAGTCCAGGGTTCCGGTCCAATGCCCGTTGACGAACCCCTGCCAGTTCGTGTTGGCGAGCAATTCTTCCCGCTGTTTCTGAAGCTGCTGCGGGGTGTTAATGGTGGTCCCGGTGACGAACGTTTTGTCCCGGCCTACAACGTTCCCGGCGGGATCGGTGGCGACGATTCGGAAGTGATGGGTCGTTTCCGCTTCGAGCCCGTCGACTGCTTCTTCGACTTCTCTGATCTCGTCGCCCGTGACTACGTCTTCGCTCACGTCGGGGACTTTTCTCCCATATGCCGGAGTGGTCCCATATTCGAAGTAGTACCTCGTCGCCGTATTGCGAGGGTCGAGGTCCCCGACAAGCACTGCTTCGGTGGGATCCACGCCGTAGGCTTCCGTGGTTTTGATGGTGGGCAACGGTTGCAGGCTGGCTTTTACCTCCTCAGCGCTGAGCGCCCGGTTGTAGATGCGGACCTCGTCGATTAGGCCGTCGAAGTATTCGTTGAAGAGGTCCGAGCAGCCGATTTCCAGCGGGCCGGTGCTGGGCATGTTGCCGCCTTCTGGAGGCGTCGAGTTGGTGTCGACCAGATCGCCGTTGAGGTAGAGGCGCATCTTGGCGCCGTCGAAGGTGAGGGCGACGTGGGCCCAGACTCCGCTCGGCAGCGCTGAGGGCGAGTCGACCAGGGTGACTTCTTCTTCTTCGTCGCCGATGTAGGCCTCGAGTTTGCCGCTCGAGGCGAGGCCCAATCCGAGCGAGTAGCTGAAGAAGCCTTCGGCCTCCTTGAAGATGATCGGGTCGGATTTGACTTCGCCTTTGGGCCGGACCCAGGCCTCCAAGGTGAACTCTTCGGTCAGCTGCAGGTCGGGGGCGTCTTCGGCGGTGACGCAGTCTTCTTCAGTGCTTTTGAAGTTCAACGCCGAGCCATATTTACCGTTGGCGAACCAGTCGGCTCCTTCGATCGCGCCTTCGTGTTCGCCGACCATGTCTTCAAGAACGGCACCTTCTCCGGCGTCGAAAGAGTAGGCGGCGACGGGTGAGCGGACAGTCGTTTGCAGACCGGCACTGGCGTCAGAGACAACTTCCGCGATATCCAGCGCCCGGTTGTAGACCTGGACCTCGTCGATTAGGCCGTCGAAGTATTCGTTGAAGAGGTCCGAGCAGCCGATTTCCAGCGGGCCGGTGCTGGGCATGTTGCCGCCTTCTGGAGGCGTCGAGTTGGTGTCGACCAGATCGCCGTTGAGGTAGAGGCGCATCTTGGCGCCGTCGAAGGTGAGGGCGACGTGGGCCCAGACTCCGCTCGGCAGCGCTGAGGGCGAGTCGACCAGGGTGACTTCTTCTTCGTCGCCGATGTAGGCCTCGAGTTTGCCGCTCGAGGCGAGGCCCAATCCGAGCGAGTAGCTGAAGAAGCCTTCGGCCTCCTTGAAGATGATCGGGTCGGATTTGACTTCGCCTTTGGGCCGGACCCAGGCCTCCAAGGTGAACTCTTCGGTCAGCTGCAGGTCGGGGGCGTCTTCGACGGTGACGCAGTCATTTTCTCCATCGAAGGAGAGCGCTTGGCCGAAGCGGCCGTTGGCGAACCAGCTGGCGCCTTCGATCGCGCCGTCGTGTTCGCCGAAGAGGTCCTCGGCGACGGCGCCTTCGCCGGCGTCGAGGGAGTAGGCGGCGACGGGCGAGCGCGAGGGGGTCTGCAGGCCAGTGCCGGCCTCGCTGGCAATCTCGCCGGCATCCAGCGCCCGATCGTAGACCTGGACCTCGTCGATCAGGCCGTCGAAGTATTCGTTGAAGAGGTCCGAGCAGCCGATTTCCAGCGGGCCGGTGCTGGGCATGTTGCCGCCTTCTGGAGGCGTCGAGTTGGTGTCGACCAGATCGCCGTTGAGGTAGAGGCGCATCTTGGCGCCGTCGAAGGTGAGGGCGACGTGGGCCCAGACTCCGCTCGGCAGCGCTGAGGGCGAGTCGACCAGGGTGACTTCTTCTTCTTCGTCGCCGATGTAGGCCTCGAGTTTGCCGCTCGAGGCGAGGCCCAATCCGAGCGAGTAGCTGAAGAAGCCTTCGGCCTCCTTGAAGATGATCGGGTCGGATTTGACTTCGCCTTTGGGCCGGACCCAGGCCTCCAAGGTGAACTCTTCGGTCAGCTGCAGGTCGGGGGCGTCTTCGACGGTGACGCAGTCATTTTCTCCATCGAAGGAGAGCGCTTGGCCGAAGCGGCCGTTGGCGAACCAGCTGGCGCCTTCGATCGCGCCGTCGTGTTCGCCGAAGAGGTCCTCGGCGACGGCGCCTTCGCCGGCGTCGAGGGAGTAGGCGGCGACGGGCGAGCGCGAGGGGGTCTGCAGGCCAGTGCCGGCCTCGCTGGCAATCTCGCCGGCATCCAGCGCCCGATCGTAGACCTGGACCTCGTCGATCAGGCCGTCGAAGTATTCGTTGAAGAGGTCCGAGCAGCCGATTTCCAGCGGGCCGGTGCTGGGCATGTTGCCGCCTTCTGGAGGCGTCGAGTTGGTGTCGACCAGATCGCCGTTGAGGTAGAGGCGCATCTTGGCGCCGTCGAAGGTGAGGGCGACGTGGGCCCAGACTCCGCTCGGCAGCGCTGAGGGCGAGTCGACCAGGGTGACTTCTTCTTCTTCGTCGCCGATGTAGGCCTCGAGTTTGCCGCTCGAGGCGAGGCCCAATCCGAGCGAGTAGCTGAAGAAGCCTTCGGCCTCCTTGAAGATGATCGGGTCGGATTTGACTTCGCCTTTGGGCCGGACCCAGGCCTCCAAGGTGAACTCTTCGGTCAGCTGCAGGTCGGGGGCGTCTTCGACGGTGACGCAGTCATTTTCTCCATCGAAGGAGAGCGCTTGGCCGAAGCGGCCGTTGGCGAACCAGCTGGCGCCTTCGATCGCGCCGTCGTGTTCGCCGAAGAGGTCCTCGGCGACGGCGCCTTCGCCGGCGTCGAGGGAGTAGGCGGCGACGGGAGGTTCGCTCGCCGCGGTGGCGCTAGGCGGCAGCGCTGCTGCCGCTATGACCGCGAAGAACAAGAGCGCTACACCGACCGCAAATGCGAGGCGCTTCAGCCCATCGTCTCCCTGCAGAGTCCCGCCAACACCGCTCCCGCGCATATCCCCCGCACTTTCTGTTGTGTTTGACGCTCCCTTTCACACTCATACCTGCCCCTCGGTGCATTTGTCAAGAATTCACGGCCAATCGTTTGCCTTTCTCCTAATCCAGTGATCCCGCGAAATCAACGAATTCGGCTCAGCATGGGCTTATGCGGTGAAATCCGACCGATTGCTGCCTGAATGAGAACCGTTTTTGCCCACTTCACTAAATGAGTGTGACTGTAGACAGCGTCATGACGAACGGTCAGCTAGAGCAGACCGTGACTGGTTCGGTACATAAGTGTTATTCCAACCTGGAATTCATCCCCGACCATCCAGACGCTTACCCTCGCTGAGCTGACAGCTAACCCCGGAAGCGCCTGATCACTTTCGGCCCCTCGCGCTTTTTCTGGGGCGGGTCGATGTGGCCGTCGAGGTGGAGCTCCTCCTCGAGCTCGTCGAGCGCCTCGCGGATCCGCGCCAGGCGCTCGGCGGCGGCGCGGCCGTTGGCCTCGCCGCTCTCGTCGCGCTCGGCGCGGCGGCGGTCGAGGTGCTCCTCGATCGCTTCCATCGCCTTCACCTCCTCGAGGCTGTTGATCAGGATCGCGATCACCATGTTGATCAGCAGGAAGGAGGCGGTCAGCACGTAGGAGATGAAGTAGATCCACGCCCACGGGTGGTCGTCGATCACTTCGCCCATGATGTCGGGCCAGCTCTCCAGGGTGAGGATCACGAAGAGCGAGAGCATCGCCTCGCCGACGTCGCCCCAGTGGGCGGGATCGGTGTCGGCGAAGAAGAGCCAGCCGAGGATGCCGTAGATGTAGATCAGCAGCCCGGTCAGCATCGCCATGCTGGCGATCGGCGGAAGGCTGGCGGCCATGCCGCGGATCAGGAAGCGCAGGTCGGGGAAGAGGCTGACCACGCGGACGATCCGCAGCAGGCGCAGGAGGCGCAGCGCCGTCGCGTTCCCGCTCAGGCCGGGCAGGAAGGCGCCGCCGATGATGACGAAGTCGAAGACGTTCCAACCGCTCTTGAAGTAGTCCTGAGGGCGGCGCCCGTGAGCGACGATCCGGATCGCGATCTCGATCACGAAGATGGCGAGGCAGACGTTGTTGACGAGCGCCAGCGCCGCCCCCGCGTCGCGCTCGATGCTCTCGTAGGTTTCGAGGCCGAGCACCGCGGCGTTGGCCAGGATCACGCCGAAGATGAAGATCTGGAAGCGCGAGGAGTCGGCGACTCGTTTGCAGGCGGCGGCCATCGGGGGGCGGAATGGTGCCAGGTCGGCGCGGGCGAGGGATCAACTCGACCAGCCGGGGTAACGCCCCGCGACCCGCCACTGCCAAGGCGGCTCCTCGCCGGGCGGGAACTCGTAGTGGTCGCGTCCCGGCAGGGTCTCGAGCGGGACCAGCGCCGGGTCGTCGCTGAGCAGGACAGGGACGCCACTCGCCGCCGCGACCTGGGCGGCGCCGGCGCGGCGCACGACCCGCTCCCAGCCCAGCGTCGGCCGGTAGAGCCAGAAGGTCAGCTCGACCGTGCCCTGCGAGCCGCGGCGGTCATCGACGCTGACGAAGGCGGTCGTGCGGCGCCCGGAGGTCGTCAGGTGCTGGCCAGCCGCCCCCGGCCGCGGCACCGCGCAGCTCGCCCGCCGGCAACGGCGGAAGTCGACCGGGACCAGGGGCAGGCCGCCGGGGCCGGGCCGGGCGAGCGGCGCTGGCGCCAGGGCGCGGGCCAGGCGCGCCAGCGGCCAGCCGTAGGCGGGGACGAGCGGGTGGCGCCGGCAGGGGTCGGGGAGGCGCGGCGCGCAGGCCAGGCGGCGGGCGATCGTGCCGCCGAAGCCGCGCTGCGGAGCGATCTCGCCCGCGGCCGCGAGGGCGACGATCGCGACCAGCAGGAGCAGCGCGACCAGCGCCGTCAGGCCGGCCCCCTCGACGCTCGCCGTCCCCCGCTCGCTCTCCATGGGGCGACGCTAGGGACCGCCGGCGCGCGCGTGGCGCGCGCAGTGCAAGGACTCTGTGCCGCAAGGGCCTCGGTCTGCTTACATTCCCCCTGTGGAGGGCTTCAACCTCTTTGGCGACCCGGACGAGTTCCGCGCCCGCATGGAAGAGCTCAGCGAGCAGATGCAGTCCTCGCAACGGGTCGCCTGGGCCGACAACGCGATCCGTCTCGCGGTCGAGCTGACCGTCGCCTCGCTTGGTCGCCTCGACCTCTCCGGCACGCCCGACGAGCAGGCGATGCAGGTCCGCGATGCGATCCGCGTCCTCTTCCCCGAGTCGGTCACCCTGGTCCGCGAGGCCCGCGAAGGCCTCTCCTGATCAGAGCAGCTCGAAGCGCAGGGTGACCGCGCCGCCGCGGCCGACGGCGGCGGCGCCCAGCTCCAGCGGCAGCGCCACGAGCAGGGCCGGGATCGCGACGACGACGCTGATCAAGCCGTCGAGGCGGCGCTGCCAGGGCGCCCCGGCGGGCACCGCGGTGGCGCGGCCCAGCTTGCCCAGCGCCACGTTGCGGCCGAAGGTGAAGCCGTTGAGGATCGTCTGCCACATCGTCGCCAAGCCGGCGGCCGGCGCCCAGCGGGTGGACTTGACGACCTGGTCGCGGCGGGCGACGAGGCGGCGCGCCGCCTCGGTCGTGAACAGGTAGCGACTGCCGGGCTCGAGGCCGGCCCAGCCGGCGCCGCCGATCCAGGCCGAGAAACCGCCCCGGTTGGCGATCAGCACCGCCTGGGCGTCACCGAAACGGTCGAGCTCGCGCAGGGCGGTCGCCGGGTCGCCGGGATCGCCGACCGCGCCCAGGCCACAGCTCTCGCAGCGGCTCACCGCGCCGGCCAGCCCCGGCCGCGCGTCGATCCAGCCGAAGAGCGGCTCCCCGCAGGCCGGGCAGGGCGGATTCTCGGGCCCGATCCCCGCCTCGAGCGGGACGACAGGAGTGTGCTGCGCATTCGGCACTGCCCGGTAGCGTACGTGGCGTGCAACTTTCGGAGATCATGACCGCCGGCGTCGTCACCGCCGCGCCGGAGGCAAGCGCCGTCTCCGTCGCCCGCCAGATGCGCGACAGCCGCGTCGGCTCGGTGGTCATCGTCGACCCGGCGGGCTCGCCGGTGGCGATGGTCACCGACCGCGACGTCGCCGTGCGGATCTTCGCCGCCGGGGTGGACCCCGAGGGCCCGATCGGCGAGCACGCCTCTCGCCCGTTGATCTGCGGCGAGCCGGCGATGGAGCTCGACGAGGCGGCGGCGCTGATGGTCCAGCACCGGGTGCGACGCCTGCCCGTGGTCGACGGCGATAGCCTGGCCGGCATCGTCACCCTCGACGACATCGCGGTGAGGACCGGCAACCTCGAGGTCGCCCAGCGGATGACCGCCGACGTGATCGAGGGCGCCCTGCCCCAGTTCTACTTCCACGAGCGGGGCTAGGCGAGTTGAACCCCAGCCGCGCGCAGGTCCTGGCCTGGGAGTCCCGCTGGTCGCGCGAGGCTGGCCTCGCCGCCCTCGCGGCAATCCTCTGCGTGATCGCCGCGATCGTCCTCGCCACCCAGGGGGTCGGCACCAGCGACGGCGACTCCGAGCTGCTGCGCAACGTCGACGCCCACCGCGGCGCCCAGCTCGCCTCCAGCATCCTGCAGGCGATCGGCATCGGCCTGCTGGCGCTGCCGCTCTTCGTCCTCTTCCGCGCCGCCGCCGCGCGCAGCGACACGATGCGCGGTCAACTCGTCGGCGTCGTCGTCGCGGCACCGCTCTTCCTCGCCGTGCTGGCGATCCTCACCGGCCTCTCGAACCTGAGCGCGGCCACCGATTTCGTCAACAACGAAGTGCCGCGCTTGGTGGAACAGGGGGTGGCGCTGAACAGCGACCGTGCCAACGACGTCGCCAACGACACGATCGCCGACGCGCCGCTGCGCCCGCTCGCCGCCGGCTTCGGCCTCGGCGGCCAGATCGGCTTCGTCGTCGCGATGTTCTACACGGCGCTGCACGCGATGCGCACCGGCCTCCTGACCCGCTTCTGGGGCTCGCTCGGCATGGCCCTCGGCGCCGTCTCCTTCCTCTTCTTCCAGTTCGCCCTGCTCTGGTTCGTCTACCTGGGCCTCCTCCTCCTGGGCTGGGTCCCCGGCGGCAAACCCCCCGCCTGGCAAAGCGGCGAAGCCGAGCCCTGGCCAACGCCGGGTGAGAAAGCAGCCTCCGAGGTCGACTCAGCTCCGGAGGAAGACGAGCAGTCCCGGTAGGGGCGGAACGTCTTGTACTTTTTCCGCTGCTACTTCAGCGGACAGCCTGGACACTGTCTTCGGAAAAAGTTAAGTGGAGCCCCTGCCGGGACTGCTCCCCCGCCACGACGTTAAGTGGAACCCCTGTCGGGGTCCCGGCTTTTCCCAACGGATTACCCTCGTCCGGCACCAGCTTCCGATAACCCTTCCACCCCCGGAAGTTCCCACTCCACTCCCCCGCCTCCAGCTCCGCCGCGCTGAGCGGCCGCGCCGGGTGCTCGAGCGGTGACATGTGGCCGCTCGAGATCAGGCGCTCGTAGAGCTCGATGTCGGCGTCGAGGTCGCGCACACCGGCGTGGGTCAGGTAGCTGACTCGCGCGCAGCGCCCGACCGAGACCTTGAGCAGGTCCTCGGTCGACCTTCCTTCCTCGCGATCCTCGGGCCGGATCAGCGGCAGGTGCCACTCGCCGGGCGCGACCTGGGCCGGCTCTGAGGCCTCGACCGCGGTCCGCATCAGCTCGGCGACGAGCCGGATCTCGGGCTGCGCGTCGGGGTGGCAGCGCAGGTTCCAGAAGTTGTCCCACTCGGTCGCGGTGACGATCACGGTGTGCCACATGAACGGCTCCAGCAGCCGGTTGGCGACCTGCTTGTGGACGTTCAGCCAGCCCTCTGGCTGGGCCTTGTTGCGGATCGCCTCCTCGACCTGGCCCAGCGCCGCGGAGAGGTCCTCCTCGGCGGCGATCTCGTCGCGGTCGGCGACCAGCCCGAGGACGCGGCGCACGGCGTCGTCGCGGGCGGCCAGCCACTCGCGCTCGGCGGCGTCCAGCTTCGCCCCGGTCAACGGCGCGCCGGCCTGCATCCCCGGCTGGTTGGCGCCGAACTCGATCGGCACGTAGGGGTCGTCGAGCACGCGGCGCAGCTGTTTGACGATCGGGATCGCCCGCGAGCTGGCCGAGTTGCGCGAGAAGACCCGGTGGGTGTTGAACTCGGCGAGGACGAAGCGCGGGAAGGTGGCCTCGAGCGTGGTCAGCCGGTAGCCCGCGGGTGAGCGCGAATCGGCGAGGACTTTTGCTTCGAAGGCCATTGGGTGCTCGGCAATTTCCCAGATCGGGCAGACGCCCAAAGGGCGCCCGCTTTCTCGCAGCTTCCTCGGAACTACCCGGGCGGCGCCGCCATGAACTCGACCCGGTGCCCACCGGGGATGGTGACGAAGGCGCGCGGCTCGCCCCACAGCTCGCGGTGGCGCTCCGGTTCGTGGCCGGCGCGCTCGAGCGCCGCGAAGGTGGCCTCGAAGTCGGCGACGACGACCGCCGCGTGGCCGAGCTGGGGCACGGTCGCGACCTCGGTGTGGATCAAGTGGATCTGGGTCCCCTGCCGCTCGACCCAGGTGAAGTACGGCCCCAGCGCCTCCGGCGCCGGCACCTGCGTGAAGCCGAGCAGCTCCAAGCAGGCGACGCAGTCCTCAACCTGCGCCGGGTCGACCTCGATCGAGACGTGATGGAGCACGAAACCTCATTTTTACGCCTCATGCGCGGAATATCGAGGTTTCGCGGGCTAGAGCAGCAGCGAGCCGAGGGCGGCGGCGATGACGATGCCGGTCGTCCAGGTGACCGCCTCGGCGGTGATCTCCATGTCGAGGCCGTAGGCGTGGGCGACGACCATCGAGTTGAGGCCGCTCGGCATCGCCGCCTGCATCAGGTAGGGGGCGGGCAGGTCGATCAGCGGCGTCGCCAGGAACAGGAGCAGGAGCGGCACGAGGAGCAGCCGGCCGAAGATCACCAGCCCGACCGGCCGGGTCAGCGGCGGTGGCATCGGCAGCTCGCCGTGTTCGGCGTTCTCGGCCAGGGTGGCGCCGACGGCGAAGAACCCGATCGGCAGGATCGCGACCAGCAGCACCTGCGAGGCGTCGACGAGGACGGTCGGGGCGAGCGCGTCGGGGGCGAGCAGGCCGGCTATCGCCGCGTAGAGCGGCGGGTTGCGGGTGAAGAAGGCGCGGACCCGGTCGCGCGGCGTTTCGCCGGCCTTGGTGCCGAAGGCGGCGCCGACGGCGAAGGCGCCGAGCAGCAGCGAAGGTCCGCTGACGGCGATGTCGTAGAGGACCGCGGTGGAGAGCTCGTCGCGGCCCAGGGTGGTCACGATCAGTGGGTAGCCGAGGTAGCCGCTGTTGACGCAGAGGACGGCCGAGATGACCGCGCCGGTGCTGTGGCGGGCGAGGCGCAGGACGCGGGTCGCCACCCACCAGACCAGGGTCGCGGCGAGCGCCATCGCGACCAGGCCGAGGAGCAGGCCGACGCCGTGTTCGACGTCGACCTCGGTGGCGGCCAGGTTGAAGAAGATCACCGGCGGGACGAGGCCGTAGAGCATCAGCGTCAGCGCCCGCCTGGCGGCGAGCGCCGCCGCCCGCGGCCGCCGCCGCTCCGCCGTCACCCCGACCGCGACCGAGCCGATGATCGCCAGAACTATGAGAAGTACGCCCACTCAGGGGACCCTTTCAGGTCACCGATGAGCGAGCGTTACTCGGTGTAAAGGGCGTCGATCTCGACGGCGTACTTCTCGGAGATCGGCTTGCGTTTGAGCTTCTGGGTCGGGGTCAGCTCCTCGCCGCCCGGCTCCCACTCGCCATCGAGGATCTTGTAGCGCTTGATCTGCTCGACCCGCGAGAGGCGCTCGTTGGCCTCGGCCACGGCCTTCTCGATCTCCGACACCACGTCGTCGTCGCCGTGGTTGGCGCCGCGCGCGGCGAGCGTTTCCGGATCGAGGACGATCAGCGCCACGTTGTAGGGACGCCGGTCGCCGATCGCCACCGCTTGGGCGACCAGCGAGGAGGCGGCCTTGACTTTGGACTCGATGTTGGCCGGCGACATGTTCTTGCCCGCCGCGTTGATGATCAGCTCCTTCTTGCGGTCGACGATCGTCAGGTAGCCGTCGTCGTCGAACTCGCCGATGTCGCCGGTCAGCAGCCAGCCGTCCGCGTCGAAGGCCTCGGCGGTCTTCTCGGGCATGTTGCGGTAGCCCTTCATCACGATCGGGCCGCGCACCATGACCTCGCCGTCGTCGCCGAGCTTGACCTCGACGCCCGGCACCGGTTTGCCGACCGTGCCGACCTTGACCGCCCCCGGCGGGTTCAGCGTCGCCACCGCGCAGGTCTCGGACATGCCCCAGACCTCGCAGATCTCGACCCCGATGGCGAGGAAGAACTCGAGCACCTCGGGCGGCGTCGGGGCCGCGCCGACCGCGAACCATTCGACCTCGTCGAGGCCCAGCATGGCGCGGATTTTCGAGAAGACGAGCTGGTCGGCCTGGTCCCATTCGGCCTGCAGCTCGGCCGGGATGTCGCCGTTCTGGTAGGCCTCGACCCAGCGCCGGCCGATCCCCATCGCCCACTCGGTCGCTTTGCGTTTCTCCTCGTCCTGCTCGCCGGCCATGCCGGCGTCGAGGACGCCCTTCAGTTTCTCGAAGATGCGCGGCACGCCGCCCCAGAGCGTCGGCTTGACCGCAATCGAGTAGACGACCATCTCTTTCGGGTCGGGGCAGCAGTGGATGCAGGTCGCGTACATCATCTGGCCGTAGAGCTGGGCCCAGCGGTCGGCGATGTGGGCGCTGGGCAGGAAGGAGATGCTGCGGCCGCCGCTCGTGCCCGGGAAGACCTCGTGGCAGGCGCGCCACTCGGCGATCATGTTGCTGTGGGTCAGCTGCACGCCCTTGGGCGGCCCGGTCGTGCCCGAGGTGTAGATCAGGCAGAGCACGTCCTCGGGCTCGACCGCGCGCCAGGCGGCCTCGAAGTCGAAGTCCGGGTCGCCTCCCGTTTCCAGCTCTTCGAGCGAGATCGTGCTTTCCGGGGCGACACCGTCGATGACGACCACGTGCTCGAGGGTCGGCACCCGGTCGCGCACCTCCAGCACCCGGTCGAGAAACGCCTGCTCGGTGACCAGGACCTTGTTGGCGGCGTCGGCGACGACGTACTCGATCTGCTCCGGCGAAGAGGTGTTGTAGAGGGAGAAGGTGGTCGCGCCGAGGTGCATCGCGGCGGTGTCGGTGAGGAAGAAGTCGGGGCGGTTGGTGAGCATGAAGCCGACCGTGTCGCCGCGGCCGATTCCCAGCCACGCGAGCGCCGCCGCGCGCCGCTTCACCGTCGCCGCGTACTCGGCGAAGCTCGCCTCGTAGTCGCTGTCTTTGAGCCGCAGCGCGGGGGCGTCCGCCCACTCGGCGGCCGTCAGCTGGAAGGCCTCGCACATCGTCGAGGCCGCAAGCGCCTGGTTCTCCCCGCTCATCCCAGCGAGGAGAATAACGCGGAGCCGGCGTGCTCTGCCAGCTCGACCAGCGGCTGCGGGATGACGCCGAAGAAGATCGTCGCCGCGGCGGCCAGCAGGGCGGGCGCGACGAGGTACAGGCGCCGGTAGGCGAGCGGGTCGATCGGGTCGGCCTCGGGCCCGGCCCCGGCGATCGCCGGAGCGGCGCCGACCTGGCCTTCGGGCCGCATCCACATCGCCGCCACCACCCGCAGGTAGTAGGCGAGCGAGATCATCGTGCCGACCGCGATGAAGACCGCGAGCCAGGTGTAGTCGCCTTCGACCAGGGCCTCGATCAGGTAGAGCTTGCCGATGAAGCCGACCGTCGCCGGCAGGCCGGCCAGGGCCAGCATCGAGATCGTCAGCGGCCAGGCGAGCAGCGGCCGCTCGCGACCGAGCCCGCGCATCGCGCGGATGTCGTCGCCGAACGGGGTTTCGCGCTCGCGGGCGACGACGACGGCGAAGGCGGCCATGTTCATGAAGAGGTAGCCGGCGAGGTAGAAGACGAGCGCGTTGACGCCGGCCTCGCTGGCGACGACCAGGCCGCCGAGGATGTAGCCGGCCTGGGCGACGCCCGAGTATCCGAGCAGCCGCTTCAGCGAGCTCTGGCCGAGGGCGCCGACGTTGCCGATCACGATCGAGACCGCGGCGAGGACGGCGAGTGCCGGCTGCCACTCGTCGACCTGGGGCGCCAAGGCGACGTCGAAGAAGCGGACGAAGACGGCGAAGGCCGCCGCCTTGGTCGCCACCGCCATGAAGGCGGTGACCGGGGTCGGCGCTCCCTGGTAGACGTCGGGCGTCCACTGGTGGAAGGGAGCGATCGAGGCCTTGAAGGCGAGCCCGACCGCGACCAGGGCGATGCCGATCAGGACGAGCGGGTCGCTGGTCAGGCCGGCCGACTCGATCCCTTCCGCGATCCCGGCGAACTCGGTCGAGCCGGAGCCGCCGTAGAGGAAGGCCATGCCGTAGAGCAGCGTCGCCGAGCCGAGCGAGCCGACGATCAGGTACTTGAGCCCCGACTCGAGTGAGCGCTCGCCGCGCATGTTGGTCGCGCAGAGGACGTAGAGCGGGATCGAGAGGGTCTCGATCGCGATGAAGAAGGTGACCAGGTTCGTCGCCTGGGCGAGCAGCACCATGCCCAGCACCGAGCCGAGCAAGAGCGCGTGGTACTCGCCCGAGCCGGCCTGGGCGACTGCCGGCTCGCGGATCGAGAGCAGGACGGCGAAGAGGGCGGCGCCGATCGCGATCAGCGAGATCACGATCGCCAGGTCGTCGAGCCGCAGGGCGCCGCTGACCAGGTCGGTCGCCTGCCCCCACTCGCCGATCAAGAGGCCGGCGGCGGTCCCCAGCACGATCGTCGTCAGCAGCGGGGCGCTGTGCCGCAGTGGCCGGATCACGGCGCTGACCAGGACGATGCAGAGACCGGCGGTGAGGGCGATGATCGGGGCCAGCGCCCCGTAGTCCATGTCCGGCGCGACGAAGCTCATCGCTCGTCCTCCTCCTTACCGCTGCCGCTGGCGAGCGTCGCCCTCACCGGCTGCTCCTGCACCGCCGCGACCGCCGCCTGCACCGAGCGGTCAGTGCGCTTTAGGACCAGCTGCGGGTAGAGGGCGAGGCCGACGATGCAGAGCACCAGCGGCACCAGGACGAGGCCGTCGCGGAACCCGATCTCACGCGACTCGAGCCCCTCCGGACTACGGTTGTGCATCGTCCGCTGGTAGAGGCGCAGGGCGTAGAAGGCGGCCATCGCGATGCCGGCGGTGGCGACGATGGCGAAGACGATCTTCTCCTGGAAGAGGCCGTTGAGGATGTAGAACTCGCCGATGAAGTTGGCCGACCCGGGCATCGCCAGGGTCGCCAGGGTGACGATCAGGAAGAGCGCCGCCAGGACCGGGGCGCGCATCGCCATCCCGCCCATCTCGCGCAGGTCCTCGGTGCCGGAGCGCTCGGCGAGGAGCGCGATGATCACGATCAGCGGCGCGACGACGAGCCCGTGGTTGACCATCTGCAGGACGGCGCCGTCGGAGCCATCGGCCCGCAGGGCGAAGATGCCGGCGGTGATGAAGCCGAGCTGGGCGACCGAGGAGTAGCCGGCGACCAGCCGTATGTTGGTCTGGGTGAAGGCCATCACCGAGCCGTAGAGGATCGAGGCCAGGGCGATCACCAGGACGACCTCCTGGAACTCGACCGTGGCGTCGGGGAAGAGCGGCAGGACGACGCGCAGGAAGCCGTAGGCGCCGACCTTGGCGAGCACGCCGGAGAAGACAGCCAGCACCGGCAGCGGGGCGGCGCGGTAGGCGTCGGGCATCCAGCCGTGCAGGAGGAAGGCCGGCATCTTGACCAGGAAGGCAGCGGCGAAGAACCAGAAGATCCAGCGCTGGCTGCCCTCGCCGATCGGGTCCTGCGCCAGCTCCGCGATCGAGAAGCTGATCTGGCCGCCGTCGGCGGCGATGATCGCGGTGGCGATCGCCGCGACCAGCATCAGCAGCGAGCCGACCAGGGTGTAGACGATCATCTTCAGAGTCGCCGCGGCCGCGGTCGGGCCGTCCTCGCGATCGCTGCCCCAGGCGCCGAAGAGGAAGTAGAACGGCACCAGCATCAGGTCGAAGAAGAGGACGAAGAGCAGCAGGTCCTGGGCGAGGAAGGCGCCCAGGGTCGCGGTCTGGGCGAGCAGCATCATCAGGAAGAAGAGCTGCGGGCGCTCCTGCTCGCGGAAGGCGGCGAAGGCGGTGCCCGCCACCCAGAGCACGGTCGTCAGCAGAATCAGGAAGACGTTGAGGCCGTCGACGCCGAGGCTGTACTCGACCCCGAGCCCGGGGATCCACTCGGTCTCGACCGTGTTCTGCAGGCCGGCGGCGCCGGAGTCGAAGCCGGCGAGCAGCGCGACCGAGAGGCCGAGGGTGACGAGCGTGCCCAGCGTCGCCCACCAGCCGACCGCGCGGGCGGGCAGGAAGAGGCCGACGAGGCCGAAGACGAGCGGGGTCCAGAGCAGTGAGTTGGTCATGAGGACGAGAGCAGGAAGTAGAGGGCGAGCCCGGCGAAGCCGGCGATCAGGAAGAGGGCGTAGCTGCGCACGAAGCCGCTCTGCACGAGGCGGACGATGCCGCCGGCGCCGCGCACCGTCTCGGCCGTGCCGCTGACCAGGCCGTCGACGACGAAGCGCTCGAAGGTGCGGTCGGCGAAGCGGCCGATCGCCAGCGCCGGGCGGACGACGAGGAAGTCGATCGCCTCGTCGAAGTACCACTTGTTGACGAACAGGGTGTAGAGCGGGCGCAGGCGCTGGCGCAGGACCCCGGGGACCTCGGGGCGGGAGACGTAGAGCAGGTAGGCGAGGCCGATCCCGCCGAGCGAGATCAGCGCGCCGATGCCGAGGCCGCGCCATTCCGCCCCGACCGTCGGGTGGATGTGGGCCAGCGCCGAGGCCTCGAAGACCGGCTCGAGGAAGTCGGTGATCACGTGCACGACCCCGGGGATCTGGACCAGGCCGCCGAAGAGGGCGAGGAAGGCGAGCACGCCCATCGCCGCCTTCATCGGCCAGGACTGCTCGGCGATGTGATGCTCGGAGCCGGGGAAGCCGACGTCGGTGTCCTCTTCCTCACCGGTGGCCGGGTTGCGCGGCGTCTCGTGGGCGACGTGGCCGGTGTCGATCAGCTCCTGCGCCTCCTTGCAGGGCCGGCCGGGGAGCACCCGGAAGACGAGCCGGAAGGCGTAGACGGCCGTGATCAGCGCGCCGACGTAGCCGAGCACGGTGAAGATCAGGTACATGCCGCCGCGCGCCTCGGCGTAGGCGAGGATCTCGTCCTTGGAGAAGAAGCCGGAGGTGCCGGGAAAGGCGGCGAGCGCGAGCGCGCCGCAGAGGAAGGCGATCGAGGTGAACCGCATCGTCTTGCCGAAGCCCGACATGTTGTCGATGTTCTGGTTGTTGGCCATCGCGGCGATGATCGAGCCGGCGGCCATGAAGAGCAGCGCCTTGAAGAAGGCGTGGGTCATCAGGTGGAACATGCCGGCGCTGTAGGCGCCGATCGAGACGCCCATCACCATGTAGCCGATCTGGCTCATCGTCGAGTAGGCGATCGCCCGCTTCAGGTCGGTCATCACCAGCGCGATCGTGCCGGCGACCAGCAGGGTCGCGAGGCCGGTGAAGGCGGCGATGTCGGCGGCGGTCGGGGCGAGCTCGAAGAAGACGTGGGTGCGGGCGATCAGGTAGACGCCGGCGGTGACCATGGTCGCCGCGTGGATCAGCGAGGAGACCGGGGTCGGGCCCTCCATCGCGTCGGGCAGCCAGGTGTGGAGCGGCAGCTGCGCCGACTTGGCGAAGGCGCCGACCAGGAGCAGCAGGCAGATCGCGGTGATCGTCCACTCGTTGGTGGTGAAGACCTCGGGCGCTTTCTCGAAGGCGACGCCGTAGTCGAAGGTGCCGAGCTGCTGGAAGATCAGGAAGGCGGCGAGGACCAGCCCGACGTCACCGACGACGTTGATCACGAAGGCCTTCATCCCGGCCCCGGTCGCCGTCGTCCGCCGGTACCAGAAGCTGATCAGCGCGTAGGAGGCGAAGCCGACGAAGGCCCAGCCGACGATCAGCAGGACGAAGTTGCCGGCGAGGACCAGCAGCAGCATCGAGAAGACGAAGAAGTTGAGGTAGCTGAAGAAGCGGTGGTAGCCCTCGTCGGACTGCATGTAGCCGAACGAGTAGAGGTGGATCAGGGTCGAGACCCCGGTGACGACGAGGACCATGAAGATCGAGAGCGGGTCGACGAAGATGCCGAGCTTGACGTCGAGGCCGCCGGCGCTGGCGTAGTCCCAGAGCGAGGAGGCGTGGTGGCGCGCCTCGGGGTCGTCGCCGAGCAGGTTGAGGAGGGCGGCGATCCCGCAGGCGAAGGCGAGGGCGATCGCCAGCGTGCCGATCGCGCCGGCGGCGCGCGCCGGCAGCACGCGGTAGCCGAGCCCGATCACGATCGAGCCGAGCAGGGGGAAGAGCAGGACCAGCCAGGCCCAGGATGAAGCGCTCACGCTGTTCTCCCGGAGCTCATCCGCGCAGCGTCCTCAGCTCATCGACGTCGAGCGGTATCCGGCGACGGAAGATGGCGACGATCAGGCCGAGCCCGATCACGACCTCGCAGGCGGCGACGACCATCACGACCAGGGCGAAGATCTGCCCTTCCTCGTTGCCGACCATGCGGCTGAAGGCGATCAGGGCGAGGTTGCCGGCGTTCAGCATCAGCTCCAGGCAGAGCAGGATCACGACCGGGCTGCGGCGCAGCAGGATGCCCATCGCGCCGGTGGCGAAGAGCAGGCTGGAGAGGACGATGTACCACTCGACGCTCACGCTGACCCCTCCTCCCCCTCGCGGCGGCGCCCGGCGAGGACGACGGCGCTGACGGCGGCCAGCAGGAGGAGGATCGAGGAGGCCTCGAAGGGGATCAGGAAGCGCTCCAGCAGCAGGGTGCCGATCGAGGCCGGGTTGCCGAAGCCGGGCTCGACTTCGGGGCCGCTGCCGCCCAGGGCCAGCAGCGAGGAGGCGAGCACGGCGACCGCCAGCTCGACGAAGAGGGCGAGGCCGAGCAGCGGCGCCAGGAAGCGCTGGCCCGGGATCGGCTCCCAGGCCGACTCCTCGGCGCCGCCCACATAGGCGACGACGAAGACGTAGAGGACCATCACCGCGCCGGCGTAGACGACGACCTGGGCGGCGGCGAGGAAGGCGGCGGTGAGCAGCAGGAAGAGCACCGCCAGCGAGAAGAGGTGGATGATCAGCGCCAGCACCCCGTAGAAGGGGTTGCGCATCGCGATCACGCCGATCGCGCCGCCGAGGGCGCCGATCGCGGCGAGGAAGAAGAGGACCTCTTCCACCTACTCCCCCTCCGCCCGCAGCGGCGCCCGCTCGATCGGCTCGGCGAGCAGCATCTCCTTGGTGAAGATCAGGTTCTCGCGGTCGTAGTCGGCCATCTCGTAGTCGTGCCCCATCGTGATCGCGTCGAAGGGGCAGGCGATCTCGCAGTAGCCGCAGAAGATGCAGCGCGAGAGGTTGATCTCGTAGACGGCGGCGTAGCGCTCGCCGGCCGAGACCCGGTCGCCGGGGATGTTCTCGGCGGCGACGACGCGGATGCAGTCGGCCGGGCAGGCGGCGGCGCAGAGCGAGCAGCCGACGCACTTCTCGAGCTCGGTGTCCTCGAACTTGTGGAGTTTGTGGCGGCCGCGGAAGCGCGGGTAGACGGGGGTCTTCTCCTCGGGGTACTCGATCGTCAGCGGGCCCTCGATCAGGCGCGCCATCGTCGTCTTCAGGCCGCGCAGGGTCTCGCCGAAGGCGCGGTAGGCGCCACCGAGGCCGCCCGGCTCGGGGCCGCGCTGGACCTCGACCACGTCCTGGTCCTTCAGGTAGGGGAACTCGTTCATCCGAGCACCACCACCAGGACCGCGGTGGCGAGGACGTTGAGCGTCGCCAGCGGCAGCAGGACCTTCCAGCCGAAGCTCATCAGCTGGTCGTAGCGCAGCCGCGGCAGCGTCGCGCGCACCCAGATGAAGAGCAGGACCAGGCAGAGCATCTTGGCCAGCATCCAGATCGGGTCGAGGAAGCCCGGCCCGGGGCCCATCCAGCCGCCGAGGAAGACCGCCGAGGCGATCCCGGCGACGACCAGGATCTCCATGTATTCGACCAGCAGGAAGCTGCCGAAGCGCATGCCGCCGTACTCGGTCATGAAGCCCTGCACGAGTTCGGCGTCGGCCTCGGGCATGTCGAACGGGGTGCGGTTGGTCTCGGCGAAGCCGGCCAGCATGAAGATCAGGAAGCCGACGAACTGGGGGACGATGAACCAGATGTCGCCCTGTGCGTTGACGAGGTCGACCAGCGAGAGCGAGCCGCCCATGATGACCGCGCCGAGCAGCGCCAGGCCCATCGCGACCTCGTAGGAGATCAGCTGGGCGGCGCCGCGCATCGCGCCCAGGAGGCTGTATTTGGAGCCCGAGGCCCAGCCGCCGAGGAGCAGGCCGTAGAAGGCGATCGAGCCGACCGCGAAGAAGTAGAGGATGCCGATCGGGACGTCGATCCCGTAGAGGCCGACGCCGCCCTGGACGTCGCCCCAGGGGATGATCGCCAGGGCGAGGACCCCGGAGAGGACCGGCAGCAGCGGCCCGAGCACGAACAGGGTCGGGATCGCGTTGGCCGGCATGAAGGCCTCCTTGCCGAGCAGCTTGCCGACGTCGGCGAGCGGCTGCAGGATGCCGAAGGGGCCGACCCGGTTGGGGCCGTAGCGGTGCTGGAAGCGCCCGATCAGCTTGCGCTCGAGCACCGTCATCAGCGGCAGGATCCCGAGGATCACGGCGAAGATCACCAACGACTTGACGATCATGATCCAGGTCGCTTCGACGAACTGGGTGTCGGCGATCGGGATCACCCGAGCTCCTTGCTGATCCGCACCTCGACCGGGCTCCCATTCAGCAGCCCGTTCGCGTTCCCCTCGGCCGTCCCCTCGACCAGGAAGCAGACGCCCTCCTGGACCCGCTCTCGGATCTGGACCTTGGCCTCGACGCTGGAGCCGTTCTGACTGACGCGGACCGAGTCCCCGTTCCTCAGCCCCATCCCCTCCGCATCGGCGGGCGAAATCTCAAGCCGCTGCTGCGGCTGCAGGAACTTCAAGGGCGGGTTGAGCTCCGTGATCGGGCCGGCCCACAGGTCGCGGTAGGTACCGAGAGCGAGGGACTGCGCCGTCGCCGGCACCCCCTCCTCACTCGCAACTCGTCGATGGGGAGCTTGGGGGCTGTCGCCGCTAGCGCTGGGCTCCTCCCGCGCAAAACGTTCGGAGGGGGCACCGACACCGGCTTCAGAACCTGGCAGATCGGTAATCCCGGCCGCAGGTAGAGCGCTCGCGGCGTCGCCGTCCTGCCAGCGGAACCCCCTGCCGGCTATGACCGCGTCATCTATGCCGGCATAAAACGGCACGGCTTCGGTCAGAGCTGCGAGGGCCGAGGGCTGGGAGGTGATCCCGGTGTCGTCGCCGAGGGCGAGCGACAGCTCGGCCAGAACGCCCCAGTTGGGGCGGATGTCGCCGGGGCGGCCAGCGGAGGGGCGGACGCGCTGCAGGCGGCCATCCGGATGCGTAACCGTGCCGTCTTTCTCGGCGTGGGTCTCGAGCGGGAGGACGACATCCGCCATCGCGGTCGTCGCGTTCTCGAAGGTGGAGAAGCAGACGATGTGGTCGGCTGCTGCCAAGGCGCGCTTCCAGGCCTCGGTGTCGGGGAAGTCGCGCAGCGGGTCGACGCCGAAGAGCAGCAGGGTCTTCAGCTCGCCGGCCTCCAGCGCCGCGCGGATCTCCTCGGTGCCCTTGCCGACCAAGGATGCATTTCCCCCGGATAGCGGGGTAAATGCAGTCTTCGTCAGGCCGGGGCCGGCGTCGGGGAGGCAGCCGGCCTCGCGCAGGCCGCGGGCGTTGCTGAGCTCGGGGACTTCGAGCAGGCCGCTGCCCTCCACGCCGGCGAGATCGAGGGCCGCGGCGATGTCGAGCAGGGCGCCGACCGCCTCCTCACCCTCGCGGCCGATCCGCTCGCCCCAGACGATCACGACGCGCTCGGCCTCGCGCAGGACGTCGGCGAGCGGCGAGGCGATCGTGCCCTCGCCCCCCGTGCGCAGGGCTACGGCCAGCTCGGAGAGGAAATTGGTGGCGCCGCCGGGGGCGTAGCGGGCGGTGGCCAGGGCGCCGCCGTCGAGCGCGGTGGGGCGCTCGCTGGCGAGCGCCAGCTTGGCGCCGTTGCGGCGCATCGCCTTGCGGATGCGGAGGTCGAGGATCGGCGAGCTGTGCAGGGGGTCGGTGCCGACGACGAGGATCGCCGCGGCGGCGTCGATGTCGCGCACCCGGGCGGACAGAGCCGGCTGCGCCAGCTGCAGCAGCGTCTCGCGCCCCGGGCCGCGCGAGACGCGCGAGTCGACGTGGGGCGAGCAGAGCGCCCCGCGGACGATGCCCTGGACCAGGAAGCCCTCCTCGTTGGAGGCGTCGCCGACGATCGCGGCACTCGCCGCGCCGCCCGCGCGAAGCGCCTCGGCCGCCTTGGCGATCGCCTCGTCCCAGCCGGGCTCGGCGCCGCCGCGCAGGCGCGGCCCCCGCACCCGCTCCTCGGCATCGAACATCTCGAAGCCGTAGCGACCGCGGTCGCAGAGCCAGCCGTCGTCGACGTCGGGGTTGTCGCGGACGATCGCCCGCTTCACCCGCTCGTCGCGGACCGTGAAGCTGAGGTTGCACTGGCTCGGGCAGAGCGTGCAGACCGAGCCGGCCTGCTCGATGTCCCAGGGCCGGGCCCGGAAGCGGTAGGTGTAGCTGGTCAGCGCCCCGACCGGGCAGAGGTCGGTGATGTTGCCGTGGAAGGGGTCGACGTAGGGACGGTCGTCGAAGGTGCCGACGAAGGTGCGGTCGCCGCGCTCCAGCAGCTGCAGCTGCGAGTCCTCGGAGACCTCCTGGCTGAAGCGCACGCAGCGGTAGCAGAGGATGCAGCGCTCGCGGTCGATCGCGACCAGCGGCGAGAGCTCGACCGGCTTCTGGAAGTGCCGCTTGGGGTCGGTCATGCGGCTCTTGCCGGGGCCCCAGCCCATCGAGATGTCCTGCAGCGGGCACTCGCCGCCTTTGTCGCAGACGGGGCAGTCGAGCGGGTGGTTGACGAGCAGGAACTCGACCACGGCGCTCTGCGCGTGTTTGACCTGCTCAGTGCGGGTGTGGACGACCATCCCGTCGCGGACCGGGGTCGAACAGGAGGTCTGCAGCTTCGGGATCCCCTCGATCTCGACCAGGCACATGCGGCAGGCGCCGACCGGGTCGCCGAGCTTCGGCTCGTAACAGAAGACCGGGATCTCGACGTCGCCGCGGGTGGCGGCGTCGTGCAGCATCTCGCCCTCGGTCGCGGCCACCTCGCGGCCGTCGATCACGATCGTCACCTCGCGGCTCACGCGGCCACCGCCTGGCCCTCGGCGATTACCTGCTCGAACTCGTCGCGGAACTTGCGCACCATCGCCCCCACCGGCATCGCCATCGAGTCGCCGAGCACGCAGAGGCAGTGGCCGATGATGTTCTCCTGCACCGAGGCGACGATGTCGAGGTCCATCGGCGTCGCCTCGCCGCGCACGACCCGTTCCAGCATCTTCACCGTCCAGTTGGTGCCCTCGCGGCAGGGGGTGCACTTGCCGCAGGACTCGTGGTGGTAGAAGCGCGCCGTGCGCAGCGCCATGTGCGGGATCGAGACGCGGTCGTCGGCGACGATGATCGAGCCCGAGCCGAGCATCGAGCCGGCCTCGGCCATCGCCTCGAAGGAGTAGGGCAGGTCGAGGCCCTCCTCCGCGGTCAGCACCGGCGAGGAGGAGCCGCCGGGGTAGAAGGCCTTGATCTCGCGCCCCTCGAGCGGGCCGCCGGCGAGGTCGTAGATCAGCTCGCGGGTCGGGATCCCGAGCTCGACCTCGTAGTTGCCCGGCCGCCGCACGCAGCCGGAGACCGAGACGACCTTGGTGCCCGGCGACTGCTCGGTGCCAAAGCCCTTGAACCACTCGGCGCCGTGGGCGACGATCCGCGGCACGTTGGAGAGCGTCTCGACGTTGTTGATCAGCGTCGGCCCGCCGTAGAGGCCCTGCACCGCCGGGAAGGGCGGCTTCAGGCGCGGGTTGCCGCGCTTGCCCTCGAGCGCGTCGAGCAGCGCCGTCTCCTCGCCGCAGATGTAGGCGCCGGCGCCGCGGTGGACGACCAGCTCGAGGTCGCGGTGGCTGCCGAGGATGTCCTTGCCCAGGTAACCCGCCTCGTAGGCTTCGGCGACCGCGGCGTCGAGGGTGTCGGCCTGCGAGTCGTACTCGCCGCGGATGAAGATGAAGGCGTGGCCGGCGTCGGCGGCGATCGCGGCGATCGCGATCCCCTCGATCAGCTGGTGCGGATTGCGCTGCATCAGCTCGCGGTCCTTGAAGGCGCCCGGCTCGGACTCGTCGGCGTTGCAGCAGAGGTACTTGTCCATCTCGCCGCGGGGCAGGAAGGACGCCTTTTTGCCCATCGAGAAGCCGGCGCCGCCGCGGCCGCGCAGACCCGACTCTTCGAGCTCCTTGAGGATCTCCTCGGCCTCCAGCTGACGGTAGGCCCTCTCCAGCGTCGCGTAGCCGCCGTAGCGCTTGTAGCCCTCGATTGTGGCCAGCGCCGGGTCCTCGGCGTGCTCGAGCAGGAGGCGCCGCTCAGGCATCGCGATCACCCGCCAGCGGCCGCTTCTCCAGCGCCTTGCCGGGCAGCACGTCCTCGCCGGCCAGCAGCTGGGCGATCGCCGTCGCCGCCTCGTTCGGCTCGAGCGGGCCGAAGTAGCGCTCGTCGATCGAGGCCATCGGCGCGATGTCGCAGGCGCCCAGGCACTCGAAGCCGGTGACGAAGACGTCCTCGCCGGCGCCGGCGGCGCGGAAGGCGTCGAGCAGCTCGTCGCCGCCCCGCATCCAGCAGCTGATGTTGGTGCAGACGGCGACTTTGTGGCTGCCGACCGGTTCGGTGTGCAGCAGGTCGTAGAAGGAGGCGACCGACTCCAGGTAGGCCGGGGTCACGCGCATCACCGCGGCCGCCTGGCGGATCCCCTCCGGGGTGCACCAGCCGTAGAGCCGCTGCACCGCCCAGAGCGCCGGGATCGAGGCCGATCTGCGGTCCGGGTAGCGGCCCATCAGGGTCTCGACGTGCTCGCGCAGCTCGGCCGGGCAGTCGACTTCGTGCAGCTCGGGGATCGCCTCCGGCGCGCGCTCGGGGACGCGGCCCTCGGTGACCGCGCGGTCGGTCGGCAGGTTGGGGTTGAAGATGCCGGGTCCGTCGACGGGGCTCACCGGTCGACACCTCCCAGGATCGGGTCGAGCATGCCGAGGCTGACGATCATGTCGGCGACGTAGGTGTCGACCGACATGTCGCGGAAGGCCTGCAGGTTGACGAAGGAGGGGTCGCGGTAGTGGACCCGGGCCGGCTTCGAGGAGCCGTCGGCGAGGACGAAGCAGCCGAGCTCGCCGCGCGGCGACTCGATCGCGTAGTAGACCTCGCCGGCCTCGACGCGGTAGCCCTCGGTGACCAGCTTGAAGTGATGGATCAGCGACTCCATCGAGGTCGAGAGCTCCGAGCGCGGCGGCAGCACGTACTTGCGGTCGTCGGCGATGAAGGGCCCTTCGGGCAGGCCGTCGAGCGCCTGCTCGATGATCCGCACCGACTCGATCATCTCCGCCACCCGCACCCGGTAGCGGTCGTAGTTGTCGCCGACCGTGCCGACCGGGATCTTGAAGTCCATCTCCGGGTAGGCGAGGTAGTCGAAGGCCTTGCGCAGGTCCCAGGGCTCGCCGGCGGCGCGCAGCAGCGGCCCGGTCACGCCCAGCTCCAGCAGGCGCTCACGCGGGACGATGCCGGTGCCCTTGGTCCGCGAGAGGAAGACCTCGTTGCGGTCGAGCATGTCTTCGTACTGGCCGACCCGGACCGGCATGTCGGCGATGAAGGTGCGCAGCTTCGCCTCGAAGCCGCGCGGGATGTCCTCGATCACGCCGCCGACCTGGAAGTAGCGGGTGTGCATCCGCTGCCCGGCCGCCATCTCGAAGAGGTCGAGGATTTTGTCGCGCTCGCGGAAGCAGTACCAGAGCATCGAGATCGCGCCGAGGTCGAGCGCCGTCGTGCCCAGCCAGACCAGGTGCGAGTGGATCCGGTTGAGCTCGAGGAAGAGCGTCCGCAGGTACTTGGCCCGGGGTGGGATCTCGAGGTCGACGAGGCGCTCGACGGCGCCGCAGTAGGCCTCCATCTGGAAGAAGTAGGAGACGTAGTCCATCCGCTCGACGAAGGGGATGACCTTCCAGTAGCTCTTGTCCTCACAGGACTTTTCGATGCCCGTGTGGACGTAGCCGATCACCGGCTTGAGGTCTTTGACGAGCTCGCCTTCGAGGTCGACGACGAGGCGCAGCACGCCGTGCGTGGCCGGGTGGTGAGGCCCGATGTTGATCGTCATCACCTCGGTGTCCACGGACCCGGCGGCCTGGGCGATCTCAGCCATAGTTCTTCTCGTTGTAGGTGAAGGTGACCGGCTCGCCGCCGACCGGGAAGTCGCGCCGCTGGGGCCAGCCGACGTAGTCGTCGGGCAGCAGGATGCGGGTCAGGTCGGGGTGGCCGTGGAAGACGATGCCGAAGAAGTCGTAGACCTCGCGCTCCTGCGCCTCGGCGGTCGGGAAGAGCCCGACGCAGGAGTCGATTTCGGGCAGCGCGTCCTCGCCGGGGTCGGCGAGCAGGGCCTTGACCCGAAGGCGCTCGACCCGGTCGCGGTTGAGCAGCTCGTAGTGGACGGCGAAGCGCGGCGCGGCCGGCAGGTAGTCGGCCGCGTGCAGGCTGGAGAGGAAGCCGTAGCCCTGCCCCGGCGCCTCGCGCAGCCAGGTGAGCACGGCGATCACGTGCTGGGGGTCGATGACCAGGGCCGGCTGGCCGCGGTCGAAGCTGGTGTCGAGCACAGCCCCGGGATGGTCCTGCTCGATCTCCCCCCGGATCAGCTCGAGCCCGGGGGCGTCAGGCACGGATCAGCCCCCGCGCTTCTTCGTAGGCCGCCGCCGCTTCCGGGCTCGGCGCGCTGCGCTGGCCACCGCGTGCCCACTCCTCGGTGCCGGCCGCGTTGTAGCGCTGGCGCCAGCCCTGGTCGGGGTTGCCCATGATCTTGCGCTGCAGTTTGGTGAAGCCGTAGAGGACCGCCTCCGGCCGCGGCGGGCAGCCGGGGATGTGGAGGTCGATCGGCATGAACTTGTCGGCGCCCTGGACCACGGCGTAGTTGGAGAACATGCCGCCGCTGGAGGAGCAGGCGCCCATCGAGATCGCCCACTTCGGCTCCAGCATCTGGTCGTAGAGGCGGCGGACGACCGGCGCCATCTTGATCGAGACCCGGCCCGAGAGGATGATCATGTCGGCCTGGCGCGGCGAGGCGCGCATCGCCTCGGCGCCGAAGCGGGCGAGGTCGTAGCGGGCGGTGACGATCGAGATCGGCGCCTCGATCGCGCAGCAGGCGAGGCCGAAGGTCAGTGGGAAGCAGGAGTTGGCCCGCGCCCAGCCGAGCATCTTGTCGAAGTTGGTCATCACCACTTTTTCCTCGACGTAGCGCTCCAGGTCCTCGCCCTCGAGGTCGCCGCGCAGCATGTCGCGGGCGCGCAGCTGGCGATCCCGCATCGTCTGTCGCTCTACCTCCAATCCAGTGCCCCCTTCCGCCAGACGTAGACGAAGGCGACCAAGAGGAGGACGACGAAGACGACCAGCTCGCCGAGCACGAAGAGGCTGTCGGCGTCCTTGAGGATCACCCCGATCGGGTAGAGGAAGACGACCTCGATGTCGAAGAGGATGAAGAGCATCGCGATCAGGTAGAAGCTGACCCCGAAGCGCAGTCCGTGGGCGGGGGCGACGGGGATGCCCGACTCGTACGGCTCGCCCTGGCGGCGACTGGCGGCGGTCTCCTTCCGCGCCCGCTTCGGGCCGATCACGTGGTTGAGCATCACGAAGGCGGTGCCGACGACGAGGCCCAGGAGGCCGAAGACCAGTATCGGTAGGTAGCTCTGAAGCATTTGGAGGTGGTTTGGCGCGGTCAACTCGGCGGGCGCCCAGCGCCTCGGCCGTGCCGCCTGTACCCGCTGTTATACACCCACCTTGTGACAACTTGCTACATAGTGATTTTCCTCATCAGCAAGCCGAATTCCGACCCTTTCGGGCGGATTTAATGGTCGGGCTCCATCTCGTCGTCGGCTGCGCGCTGATCGCGCTCAACCTCGTCGCCTTCGCCGTCGGCGGGGTCGCTTGGCTCCGCAAGCGGTCATCAGTGCCCTTCTGGTACCTGCTCCGCGGCGCCCAGGTCGCCGTCTTCCTGCAGGCGCTGCTCGGCGGCCTGCTCGTCTTCACCGGCCACGAACCGGCCGAAGACCTGCACTACCTCTACGGGCTCGCCCCACTCTTCGTCTCCTTCATCGCCGAGGGCGCCCGCGCCGGCGCCGCCCAGCGCGAGCTCGGCGACGTCGACGACTTCGAGGCCCTGCCCGGGGACACGCAGCAGGAAATCGCCCTCGCCATCGTCCGCCGTGAGATGGGCATCATGGCCGTCAGCTGCGGGGTGATCCTCTTCCTCGGCCTGCGCGCCGCCGCCTCCAGCAGCGCCTTCTAGGCGCCGCGGTCCTGGCCCAGCTGGATCGCCGCGATCACGGCGAAGATCGCGCCGGTGGCGAGGTGGAGGATCGCGTCGGCGACGTTGTTGGGGAAGGTGAAGACCCAGGCCGGCTGGGTCGAGAAGAGCGCCCAGACGCCGGTCGCGATCAGCGCCGCGGCGGCGTAGATCGCGTAGTAGAGGGCCCACTTGGGCCGCAGCGCGAAGTAGAAGGCGGGCAGGAAGAGGAGGAAGCCGGAGAGCGCGTGGACGCCGTTGAAGTCGACCCACAGCACCCGCTCGGTCGGCGCGTCCGCGCCGAAGTCGAAGCTCGGCTCGGCGATCAGCCCCGCCGTCGCCCAGAGCAGCTGCAGCGCCGCGACCACGACGATCGCCTTCTGCGCGAACGTCCACCGCTCCGAGGTTGCCGTCGCCGCCTCCATCAGCCGATTGGACGGTACTCGCCGCCGTGGAAGACCAGCGGCTCGCCCTCGCCCCGCGTCAGGGCCGTGACCTCGCCGGTGACGATCACGTGATCGCCGCCGGCGATCACGTCGCGCAGGTCGCAGGCGACGAAGACGAGGGCCTCGTCGATCGCCGGCACGCCCTCGCGCTCGCTCCAGGCGACACCCCGCCACTTGTCCGCGACCGGCGCCTTGGTCGCGAAGGAGCGGGCGATCGGCTCCTGGCCGGCGTGCAGGACGCTGACCCCGAAGCGGTTGGCCGCCTGCACGGCGAGCAGCGTGCGCGAGCCGCGGTCGAGGCAGGCCAGCATCAGCATCGGCTCGATCGAGAGCGAGCTGACCGCGTTGGCGGTCGCGCCGGCCGGTCCCTGGGGCCCGTTGGCGGCGACGACGGTGACGCCGGTGGGCAACAACCCCATCGCGGCACGGAAGCTGGCGGGGTCGGGCGGACTCATCGCTGGACCAGACAATATGATCCTCGCCGCGTGCGATCCCTACTCGCGATAAGCCTGGCCGTCCTGGCCGCGCTCTCCCTCTCCGCCTGCGGCTTCGGCGAGGAAGGCATCTCGGTCTCCAAGGACGACCCCGATTACAACGGGGCGGTGCTCTTCGCCACCCGCTGCTCGGGCTGCCACACGCTGAGCGCCGCCGGCACCCAGGGGACCGGCAACCGCAGCATCCGCACGCAGGGGCCGAATCTCGACCAGCGAACGGAGACCTATGAGGACGCTCTCTTCGCGATCCAGAACGGCGGCTTCTCCGGCGCGATCATGCCCCAGAACATCGTCGTCGGCGAGGACGCCGAAGCCCTGGCGCGCTTCGTCGCCAAATACTCAGGCACCGAAGCCGAAGAATCGCCGCGTCCCGGCCAGCCCGCTCCCTAACGGGCCCTCCCGATGCTCGACCTGAAGCTGATCCGCTCCGAGCCCGAGCGGGTCAAGGCGGCGCTGGCGCGGCGCGGCGCGGCCGAGGGCGTCGACGAGCTGCTCGCCCTCGACGCCCGCCGGCGGCAGCTGCTGCCCGAGATCGAGGGCGCCCAGGGGGAGCGCAAGACGCTCTCCAGGCAGGTCGGCGAAGCGAAACAGCGCGGCGAGGGGGCAGCCGAGCAGATCGCCGCCGTGGGCGGCCTGAAGGAGCGGATCGAGACCGGCAAGGCCGAGCTCGAGCGGATCGAGGCCGAGCTCGAGCGGGTCGCCGCGGCGCTGCCCAACCTGCCCGACCCCGACGCCCCCGACGGCATGACCGAGGAGGACGCCGTCGTCCTGCGCGAGGTGGGCGAGAAGCCGAGCTTCGAGTTCGAGCCCCGCGACCACCTCGAGATCGGCACCGAGTTGGGGTTGATCGAGATCGAGGCGGCGGCGCGCCTCTCCGGCTCGCGCTTCGCGTACCTGAAAGGCGACCTGGTGCTGCTCGAGCTGGCCCTGGTCCGCTTCGCGATCGACCTGGTTCGCGGCGAGGGCCACGAGCCGGTCGTGCCGCCGGTCCTGGTCCGCGAGGAGGCGCTCTACGGGACCGGCTTCCTGCCCGGTGACCGCGACCAGATCTACGAAGTCCCCAAGGACGAGCTCTTCCTCGTCGGCACCTCAGAGGTGGCGCTCGCCGGCCTGCACGCCGACGAGATCCTCGAGGCCGAGCAGCTGCCGCTGCGCTACGCCGGCTTCTCCCCCTGCTTCCGGCGCGAGGCGGGCGCCGCCGGCCGCGACACGCGCGGCATCTTCCGCGTCCACCAGTTCGACAAGGTCGAGATGTTCTCGTTCGTCGAGCCTTCGCAGTCGGGCGCCGAGCACGAGCGGCTGCTGGCGATCGAGGAGCGGATCCTCACCGAGCTCGAGATCCCCTACCGCGTGGTCAACGTCGCCGCCGGCGACCTCGGCGCCCCGGCGGCCAAGAAGTACGACTGCGAGGCCTGGATCCCGAGCCAGAAGCGCTACCGCGAGCTGACCTCCTGCTCGAACACGACCGACTACCAGGCCAGGCGCCTCAGTTGTCGCTACCGACCTGCCGATAAGCAATCAGCCCAGGCGGTGCACACCCTGAACGGGACGGCTGTGGCCGTGGGCCGGACGATGATCGCGCTGATCGAGAACAGGCAAGAGCGGGACGGCGGATTCACGCTACCTAATACTTTGCATTCCTACGGCGCTCCTGCGAGGATCGGCCCGCTATGAGCACCAGCGTCCGCGACGCCAAGCGCGTCGTTCTCTGCGACGACCACGAGATCGTCCGCGATGCGATCAAGGCGCGGATGGCCAACTCCGACATCCTCCAGATCGTCGGCGAGGCCTCCAACGGCCGCGACGTCGTCGACGTGGTCAAGGAGCTCGAACCGGACGTCCTGATCATCGACGTCGAGCTGCCCAAACGGGACGGGATCGAGGCGACCAAGGAGGTCCTCAAGGTGCGGCCACGGACGAAAGTGATCGTCTTCACCGCCCACGCCCAGCCCGACCTGCTCGCCCTGGCGCTGCGCGCGGGCGCCTCCGGCTACGTGCTCAAGTCGGCGCCGGCCGAGGACATCGCCCGCGCCGTCAAAGCGGTCACCGGCGGCGGCACCTTCCTCGGCGGCGACTTCGCCGGCGGCAAGCCCTCCGAGGTCGAGAAGCTGCTCGAGCTCTCGCCCCGCGAGCGCCAGATCCTCGAGCTGCTGGCCGAGGGGCTGCGGGTGAAAGAGATCGCCGAGCGGCTCGGGCTCAGCCCGGCGACCGTCCACACCCACGTCCGCAACGCGATCGCCAAGCTCGAGGTCGACACCCGCACCGAGGCGGTCGCGCTCGCCGTGCGCTTCAGCTACCTGGGCGCCGGCGGCGGCGTCAAATAAACCACGCCATCTCCTCTGCTCCCGCGGGGACCTGAAGAATCAGACATGGACAGGTCCCCGCTCCCGCGTCCGGGGATGGCTACGTCTTCTCTAGATTCAGCGCGCAGCCGTTGATGCAGTAGCGCAGGCCGCCCTGGTCCGGGGGGCCGTCCTCGAAGACGTGGCCGAGGTGGGCGTCGCAGTGCTTGCAGACGACCTCGGTGCGGCGCATGCCGAGGTCGTCGTCGGGGCGCAGCTCGACGTGCTCGAGGTTGACCGGCTCGGTGAAGCTGGGCCAGCCCGTGCCCGAGTCGAACTTGGTGTCGGAGGAGAAGAGCTCGGTGCCGCAGCAGACGCAGCGGTACATCCCGTCCGTCTTCTCGTCCCAGTAGGGGCCGGTGAAGGCACGCTCGGTGCCGGCCCGGCGGGTGACCTCGTACTGCTCCGGGCTCAGCTGCTCGCGCCACTCCTCGTCGGTCTTCTCGATCTTCTCCATGGCCCTAAGGGTCGCATACCATCGCGCCGTGCCTGAAGCCTTCTACGAGAAGACCGACACCGGGTTCCTCGCCACCGAGCTGACCAGGGGCCCCTGGGACCCGGGGGCGCAGCACGCCGGGCCGCCCTCGGCGCTGCTCGGACGGGAGATCGAGCGGGTCGCCGGCGGCGAGGGCTTCCAGGTCGGTCGGATCACGGTCGAGATCCTCGGCTCGGTGCCGATCGGCCCGGTCCGGGTCGAGGCCGAGCTGGCGCGGCCGGGGCGCAGCGTGCAGATGATCGAGGCGTCGCTGCACGGCGAGAACGGGCCGCTGATGAAGGCGCGCGCCTGGCGGCTGCGCACCAGCGAGCTCGACCTGCCCGCCGAGGTCGTCGACAGCGCCGCGCCGGAAGGGCCCGAGCACGGCGTCAAGCCCGGCTTCTTCGACACCGGCCAGTCGCTCGGCTACCACACGGCGATGGAGTGGAGCGCGCTCGGCGGCGGCTTCCAGGAGCCCGGGCCGGCCACCGTCTGGATGCGGATGCGCCACCCGCTCCTGGCCAGCGAGGAGCCCTCACCGCTGCAGCGCACGCTGGTCGCCGCCGACGTCGGCAACGGGATCAGCGCCGTCCTCGACTGGGGCACCTACATCTTCATCAACGTCGACCTCACCGTCCACCTGGAGCGGATGCCGGCCGGCGAGTGGGTCTGCGTCGACGCCGCCACGGTCCCCCAGCCGAGCGGGATCGGCACCTCCGAGTCGGTCCTCTCAGACGAGCGCGGCCACATCGGCCGCGCCTCCCAGACTCTTCTCCTCGCTAAACGATGAGCCCACCTAGCCCATCAGGTTGTCCACGCAGGACGTGGAAAACGTGATGGGCTACCAGTGAACGCCTTTCATCAGGTGGGCGAAGGCGACGGCCTCGGTGGTCGGCGCTTTGTCCGGCGCCTCCTCGGCCTTGCCCTTCGCCGCCTGTGACTCGGGGAAGAGGTTGTAGGCGACGTTGAGGATCCGGTCGCTGACCGTCGGCGCCACCGCGTAGAGCAGCTCGCCGAGGTTGCCGAGCGGCGTCGCCACCTTCTTCGGCCGGCCGATCATCGCCCGGGCGATCATCTCCGCCGCCTCCTCCGGGGTGATCGCCGGGAACATGTCGTACATCCGGGTCGGCGCGATCATCGGCGTCCGCACCAGCGGCATGTGGATCGTGGTCAGGCGGACGCCGTCGTCGAAGACCTCGGAGGCGGCCACGCGGCTGAAGGCGTCGAGCGCCGCCTTCGAGGCGACGTAGGCGGAGAAGCGCGGCGGGTTGGTCTGGGTGCCGATCGAGCTGACGTTGATGATGTGGCCCGACTTGTTGGCCCGCATCGAGGGCAGCAGGGCGAGGATCAGCCGCACGGCGCCGAAGTAGTTGAGCTGGATCGTGCGCTCGTAGTCGTGGAAGCGGTCGTAGGAGAGCTCGACCGAGCGCCGGATCGAGCGGCCGGCGTTGTTGACCAGGACGTCGACCCGGCCGTGGTAGGCGAGCACCTCCTCGGCCATCCGCTCGACGTCCTCCATGTCGGACATGTCGCAGCGGTGGATGTGGGCGACGCCGCCCGCCGCCTCGATCTCCCGCTTGGTCTCCTCCAGCTTCTCGACCGAGCGGGCGACCAGCAGCGCCGTGGCGCCGGCGTCGGCGACCTTGACCGCGGTCGCCTTGCCGATTCCCGAGGAGGCGCCGGTGATCAGCACCACCTTCCCCCGCACCGCCGCCGAGAGCGAGCGGTCCTTGAAGAGGTCGGGATCGAGGTTGCGCTCCCAGTAGTCCCAGATCCGGTCGGCGTAGCTCTCCAGCGGCGGCGGCGCGATCCCCGAGCCGGCCAGCGCCTCGCGCGCCCCGGTCGAGTCGAAGCGGGTCGGGTAGTCGAGGTACTGGAGGATGCCGGGCGGGATGCCGAGCCGGTCGAAGGCGACCTTGGCCGCCCGCCGCGCCGGTGGCAGCAGGCGCAGGCCCCTGCGCACCAGGCTCGTCGCCGGCTCGGTGATGCCGGTTTCGAGCCGCAGCGTCGCCTGCGGCGCGTCGGCCGCCTTGGCGAAGACGTTGAGCATCTCGCCGGCGGTTTTCGGGTTGGGATCGGTGAGGTGGAAGGCGCGCCCGTCGAGGCCCGGCTGGTGGGCGATGTGGTCGATCGCGTCGGCGACGAAGTCGACCGGGACGATGTTGATCTCGCCCCCCTCGACCCCGATCGCCGGCAGCCAGGACGGCGCCACCCGCCGCGCCTGCTGGAGCAGCTTGAAGGCGTAGTAGGGGCCGTCGATCTTGTCGATCTCGCCGCTGCGCGAGTCGCCGACGACGACGCCGGGCCGGTAGACCCGCCAGGGGCGGCGGCAGTCCTCGCGCACGACCCGCTCGGACTCGTGCTTGGTGCGGAAGTAGGGGTTGGTGTCGAGCCCTTCGGCCTCGTCGAACATGTCCTCGGTCCAGACGCCCCGGTAGAGACCGGCGGCGGCGATCGAGCTGACCTGGTGGAAGCAGCCGGCATCGATCGCGCCGGCCAGTTCGACCGCGTGCCGGGTGCCCTCGACGTTGGCGACCTCCTGCGCTTCGGCGCCGGCCGCGAGGTCGTAGATCGCCGCCAGGTGGAAGAAGTGGTCGACGTCGCCGCGCAGGGTGACGAGGTCTTCCTCGGAGACCCCGAGCCCCGGCTGGGCGAGGTCGCCGGCTACCGGCACCACCCGCGCCCCGTCGGCGCCCCAGGCGGTGCGCAGCTCCTCCAGGCGCCCCCGCGATCCCGCCCGTACCAAGGCGAAGATCGTGCCGTCCCGTTGCAGGAGGCGCTCGACGAGGTTGCGGCCGATGAATCCGGTGGCCCCGGTGACGAAGTAGTTCACCGCTGTTTCATACACTCAATCCTCGAATGGCGCAAACGGCGACCGTGCAGATTCAGATGCCCGAGATGGGCGAGTCGGTCACCGAGGGCATCGTGCTTGAGTGGCATGTGGCGGAGGGTGACTTCGTCAACGAGGGCGACACCGTCGTCGAGGTCTCGACCGACAAGGTCGACGCCGAGGTTCCGGCACCCGCGAGCGGCGTGATCACCAAGCTGATTGTCTCGGTGGACGACGAGGTGCCCGTGGGCTCGGCGTTGGCTGAGATGGAGCCGGGCGAGGGTGACGACGAGGGTTCAGGCCGCTCTCCCGCGGGTCCTGTCGCGGCAGGGGACCCACCGCCCCTTCCGGTAGCTAAAGCTTCCTCAGGGGCGGTTCCCCCTACCGCGCCACCCGCGGACAAGGGTTTGGAACAGCCGGGTGCTGCCAACGGAGCCGACGGAGTGCGGGCGACTCCCGTGGCGCGGCGCGTGGCTGCGGCTAACGGCGTCGACCTTGGCTCGGTTGCTGGGTCGGGTCCGGGCGCCAAGGTCACCAAGGAGGACGTGCTCGCGGCCGCTAACGGCGCCGGTGCCGCGCTGAGCGTCGGGGAGGCGAAGGCGCTTCGGGGGCCGGCGGCGATGTTGGCTCAGGCGATGGGCGAGAGCCTGGAGGTGCCGACGGCTACGTCGTTCCGGACGGTGGCGGTCGACACGCTGGATGCCAAGCGCAAGGCGCTCAACGGGCAGCTCAAGGAGCGCGGGATGAAGGTCTCCTTCACCCACCTGATCGCCTGGGCGATCGTCCAGGCGGCCAAGGAGTGGCCGGTGATGACGCGGGCCTTCGAGCTGCGCGACGGCAAGCCGTTCGCGATCGAGAACGGCCCGGTCAACCTCGGCATCGCCGTCGACATCGAGCGCAAGGACGGCTCGCGCAGCCTGATGGTGCCGGCGATCAAGGGCGCCGACGGGCTCGACTTCGCCGGCTTCCACTCCTACTACGAGGACCTGATCACCAAGACCCGCGAGAGCAAGCTGACCGCCGACGACTTCCAGGGCACCAACATCTCGCTGACCAACCCGGGCGGGATCGGCACCGTCGCCTCGGTCCCCCGCCTGATGAAGGGCCAGAGCGCGATCATCGCCGCCGGCGCGATCGCCTACCCGCCCGAGTGGGCGCACGCGACGCCGGAGCGGCTGCGCCAGCTCGGCGTCTCGAAAGTGATGACGCTGACCTCGACCTACGACCACCGCGTCATCCAGGGCGCCGAGTCGGGTGCCTTCCTGCGCCGGATCGAAGAGCTGCTCGAAGGCGAGGGCGAGTTCTACGAGGCGCTCGCCACCGACCTCGGCATCGACGCCGGTGCGCTCACCGCCGCCCACGCGGCATCGGCCTCGGCGCCACCGCTCTCGGCCGCACCGGCGCCGGCCGCGGCCGCTCCCGACCAGCAGCCCGACGAGGAGCTGCTGAGCGCTGTCCAGTCAGCAACCTCGCTGCTCAAGGGCTACCGCACCCACGGCCACCTCGCCGCCCGCCTCGACCCGCTCGGCTCAGAGCCCAAGGGCGACCCGGCGATCCAGCCCGAGAACCTCAACCTGACGCCGGAGCTGATGGCGCGCGTGCCGGCCTCGGTGCTCCGCATCGGCGTCCCCGGCGAGACCCTGCTCGACGTGCTGCCGCGCCTGCGCGAGGCCTACTGCGGCACGATCGCCTACCAGTTCGAGCACCTCTCCTCGCACTCGCAGCGCACCTGGCTGCGCGAGATGGTCGAGACCGGCGCCCACCGCCAGCCCCACGCCGAGGACGAGAAACGCCGCCTGCTCGGCCGCCTGATCGACGTCTTCGAGTTCGAGCGCTTCATCGAGAAGGCCTACCTGGGCCAGAAGATCTTCACGATCGAGGGCCTCGACGCGATCGTGCCGATGCTCGACGAGCTCGTCACCCTCGCCTACCGGGCGAGCGCCCAGGAAGTCGTCTTCGGCATGGCCCACCGCGGCCGGCTCAGCGTCCTCGCCCACAACCTGGGCCGCCCGGTCGAGTCGATCCTGGCCGAGTTCGAGGGTGCCAAACAGATCGAGCAGGTCAAGGCTGTCGCCGCGATCCCCCACGGCGGCACCGGCGACGTCAAGTACCACTACGGCCACCAGGGGACCTACGAGACCAGCGAGGGCGAGAAGATCGCCGTCCGCCTCTACCCCAACCCAAGCCACCTCGAGTTCGTCGACCCGGTGGTCGAGGGCGGCACCCGCTTCTCACAGTCCGAGTTCGACGGCTCGAAGCTGACCCACGAGCCGAAGCGCGCGGTGCCGGTGCTGCTGCACGGCGACGCCGCCTTCCCCGGCCAGGGCGTCGTCACCGAGACCCTCAACCTGCAGGCGCTGCGCGGCTACAGCACCGGCGGCACGATCCACATCATCCAGGACAACCAGGTGGGCTTCACCACCGACCCCGAGGACGCCCGCTCGACCCCCTACGCCGGCGACGTCGCCAAGGGCTTCAACATCCCGATCGTCCACGTCAACGCCGATGACGTCGAGGCCTGCTCGGCGGCGATCCGCCTGGCGATGGCCTACCGCGAGCGCTGGGGACGCGACATCGTCATCGACGTGATCGGCTACCGCCGCTTCGGCCACAACGAGACCGACGAGCCGGCCTACACGCAGCCGACGGTCGCCGCCAAGATCAAGGCGCACCCGCCGGTCTCCGAGCTCTACGCCAAGAAGCTGGTCGACGAGGGCGTGATCTCCAGCGAGGACGTCGAGAACGCCCACAAGGCGCGCAACGAGGAGATGTCGGCGGCGCTCAAGGACCTGCGTCGCAAGATGGAGCTCGGCGACTACGAAGATCCGACCGTGACCACCTCGAGCACCGGCGAACTCGACCGCAGCGCCAGCCCCCCGGTCGAGACCGCGGTGCCGGCGGAGAAGCTGGCGCGGCTCAACCAGGCCCTGCTCGAGGTCCCGGAGAGCTTCACGATCCACCGCAAGCTGCGCAAGCCGCTGGAGAACCGCGGCAAGGCCCTCGAGGAGGGTGGGATCGAGTTCGGCCACGCCGAGGCGCTCGCCTTCGCCTCGCTGCTCAGCGAGGACGTCCACATCCGCCTCACCGGGCAGGACACCGAGCGCGGCACCTTCTCCCACCGTCACCTCGTCTACCACGACGAGAACACCGGCCTCGAGTACTGCCCGATGCAGAACCTCGAGGCGGCCCGCGCCCCCTTCGAGATCTACAACAGCCCGCTCTCGGAGACCGCCTGCCTCGGCTTCGAGTACGGCTACTCGACGGCGACCCCGAGCGCGCTCGTCCTCTGGGAGGCGCAGTTCGGCGACTTCGGCAACGCCGGCCAGGTGATCATCGACAGCTTCATCGTCTCCGGCGAGGCCAAGTGGGGGCAGACCAGCCGCCTCACGCTGCTGCTGCCGCACGGCTACGAGGGCTCGGGCCCCGAGCACTCGAGCGCCCGCATCGAGCGCTTCCTCGCCCTCGCCGCCGAGGGCAACATCCGCATCGCCAACCCCAGCACCGCCGCCCAGTACTTCCACCTGCTGCGCCGCCAGGCGCTGATCCGCAAGCCGCGGCCGCTGATCGTCTTCACCCCCAAGGGCCTGCTGCGGCTGGGCCGCGCCTCGGCCAGCGCCGACGAACTGACCAGCGGCCACTTCCACTTCATCCTCGACGACCCGGCCGCCGCCGAGCGCCGCGAGAAGGTCGAGCGGCTCGTGCTCTGCACCGGCAAGGTCTTCTGGGACATCGACGCCAGCGAGCGGCGGGCGACGGCGGAGAACGTCGCGATCGCCCGCGTCGAGCTGCTCTACCCCTTCGCGAAAGACCAGCTCAGCGAGCTGATCGCCTCCTACCCGAACCTGAAGGAGATCGTCTGGGCGCAGGAGGAGCCGCGCAACATGGGCTGCTGGAAGGTGATGTCGCGGCGCCTCCCCGACCTCCTGCCGGAGGGCGTCGAGCTCGGCTACGTCGGGCGGCCGACGCGGGCCAGCCCGGGCGAGGGCTACTCGATCGCCCACGCGCGCGAGCAAGAGCGGATCGTGCTCACCGCGCTCACCGCCGGCGCCTGATGCGCAAGCCCGTCCCGGGACCGCTCTTCGTCTGGGTCAAGCGGTTCTCCTGGGCCGAGCTGGCGGTGTTCGCCGGGCTGATGGTCTTCTGGCTGGCACCCGGGTTCGAGACCGCGACGATGATCTTCGGCTGGGCCCACGGGCTCGGCTTCATCGCCCTCTGCCTGCTGATCTGGGTCGCCTGCGTCAAGCGCGAGTCCCCCTACACCCTGCTCGCCGCGACCCTCACCCCGGTCGGTCCGGTTGGCAGTGTGATCGGAATCGAGTTGATCGAGCGGCGTGGCTGGGGCATCAGTGATTCTCCACAGAAAGTCGTGGAATCCCCGTAAATCCGCTCGAAATACCTTGACCTCGGCGCTCACAGGCGCTATAGCTAGTTACTGACTGTTCCACTTGGGCAGTCCCGCCCGAAGGAGCAGGCGCGTCGGCATCCCTCCCTGGCTACCGACGCATAGGTGCAGTGAGGGTCGCGCGGACCCCCTGCCTCCCGCGGCCCCGCTGTACCGCGCTCGCGCTCGAGAGCCCGGCGCTACCGATCGCGCAGGTTGCGCAGGACGGTCTGCAGGATGCCGCCGTTCTGGAAGTAAGTGATCTCGTTGGGCGTGTCGAGGCGTACGGTCGCCTCGAACTCGACCGAACCAGCGGTCACCTTCACCGTTTTGGCGTTGCCGCCATCCAGGTCGCCGATGTCGATCGTCTCTTCGCCGGTGAGGCCGAGGGACTCGGCTGACTCGCCGGCCGGGAACTGCAGCGGCAGCACCCCCATGCCGATCAGGTTGGAGCGGTGGATGCGCTCGAAGGACTCGGCGATCACGGCGCGCACGCCGAGCAGCTTGGTCCCCTTCGCGGCCCAGTCGCGCGAGGAGCCCGAGCCGTACTCCTTGCCCGCCAGGACGACCAGCGGCACCCCTTCGGCGGCGTAGGCCATCGCCGCCGCGAAGATCGTCGTCTCCTCGCCGCCGGGGAAGCGGCGGGTGTAGCCGCCGGCCCTCTCGACCAGCAGGTTGCGCAGCCGGATGTTGGCGAAGGTGCCGCGGATCATCACCTCGTGGTTGCCGCGCCGCGAGCCGTAGGAGTTGAAGTCGCGCGGCTCGACCCCCTGCTCGACCAACCACTCGCCGGCCGGGCTGGCCGCCTTGATCGCCCCCGCCGGTGAGATGTGGTCGGTGGTGATCGAGTCGCCGAGCAGGGCGAGCACGCGGGCGCCCGTTATCGGCTCGACGCCGGGCGGCTCGGGCGGCATCCCCTCGAAGAAGGAAGGCCGCCGCACGTAGGTCGAGTCGGGCCAGGTGTAGCGGTCGCCCGCCGGCACCTCGACCGCCCGCCAGGTCTCGTCGCCCTCCAGCACCCCGCCGTAGCTCCTGGTGAACATCTCGGAGGCGAGCGAGCGGCCGATCACCTCCTTGACCTCGGCCGGGTCGGGCCAGATGTCGCTTAGGTAGACGGGCTCGCCGGCGCTGTCCTCGCCGAGCGGCTCGCTGGTCAGGTCGAGGTCCATGCGGCCGGCGAGCGCGTAGGCGACCACCAGCGGCGGGCTGGCCAGGTAGTTCGCCTTCACGTCCTGGTTGATCCGACCCTCGAAGTTGCGGTTGCCGGAGAGGACCGAGCAGACCGCCAGGTCCTGGGCCTCGACCGCGGCCGAGATCTCCGGCGGCAGCGGGCCCGAGTTGCCGATGCAGGTCGTGCAGCCGTAGCCGACCAGGTTGAACTGGAGCGCGTCGAGGTACTCGGTGAGCCCGGCCCGGTCGAGGTAGTCGGTGACCACCGTGGAGCCAGGGGCCAGCGAGGTCTTCACCCAGGGCTTGCGGGCGAGCCCGCGCTGCACCGCGTTGCGGGCGAGCAGGCCGGCGCCGACCATGACCGAGGGGTTGGAGGTGTTGGTGCAGCTGGTGATCGCCGCGATCACGACCCGGCCGTGGTCGAGCTCGACAGTCGTGCCGTCCTCCAGGGTCACCTCGATCTCGTCGCCGCTGCCGCGCCCGATCGTCGCCGCTGGGCCGCCGGTGACGGCGGGCTGGGGCCGGGCGCACTCGTCGTCGTGGTCCTCGGCGGGCGGGTCGGAGGCGGGGAAGGAATCCTTGCCCGCCTCGTCGAGCGAGCACATCTGCTCCGCCGCCTCGGGGTCGAACTCCTCCATCGCCTCGAGGAAGGCCTCCTTGGCCTGCGCCAGCGGCACCCGGTCCTGCGGCCGTTTGGGGCCGGCGATGCTGGGCACGACCTCGCCGAGGTCGAGCCGCAGGGTGGTCGAGAAGGTCGGCGCTTCGGAGTCGGCGTCGACGAACATGCCCTGTTCGCGCGCGTAGGCGTCGACCAGCTCGATCGTCGCGGTCGGCCGCCCGGTCAGCTCCAGGTAGCGCAGCGTCTCGGCGTCGATCGGGAAGATCGCGCAGGTCGAGCCGAACTCCGGCGACATGTTGCCGATCGTCGCCCGGTCGGCGAGGCCGAGCCTCGCCAGGCCGGGGCCGAAGAACTCGACGAACTTGGAGACGACGCCGTGCTCGCGCAGCATCTCGGTCACGGTCAGGACGAGGTCGGTCGCCGTCGCCCCCTGCGGCAGCTCGCCGTCGAGCTCGAAGCCGACGACCTGGGGCAAGAGCATCGAGACCGGCTGGCCGAGCATCGCCGCCTCGGCCTCGATCCCGCCCACGCCCCAGCCCAGCACGCCGAGGCCGTTGACCATCGTCGTGTGCGAGTCGGTGCCGACCAGGGTGTCCGGGTAGGCCTGCAGGCTGCCACTGCGCTCGCTGCTGTAGACGACCTGGGAGATGTGCTCGAGGTTGACCTGGTGGCAGATCCCGGTCGCCGGCGGCACGACGCTGAAGTTGTCGAAGGCCTCGCGGCCCCACTTGAGGAAGGAGTAGCGCTCGCGGTTGCGCTCGAACTCGCGCTCGGCGTTGACGGCGAAGGCGCGCTCGTTGCCGAAGGCGTCGACCTGGACCGAGTGGTCGATGACCAAGTCGACGTCGACCAGCGGGTTGATCCGCTCCGGGTCGCCGCCGATCTCGGCCATCGCGTCGCGCATCGCGGCGAGGTCGACGACCGCGGGCACGCCGGTGAAGTCCTGCATCAGCACCCGCGCCGGCTGGTAGGGGATCTCGACGCTGGGCTCCGCTCCCGCGTCCCAGCTGGCGATCGCCTCGACGTCGGCGCTCGTCGCCGAGACCCCGTCCTCGAGCCGCAGCACGTTCTCGAGCAGGACCTTCAGCGAGTACGGCAGGCGAGCGACGTCGAAGCGCTGCTGCAGGGCGTCGAGCCGGAAGATCTCGTAGGAGCGGCCCCCGACGTCGAGGGTCGAACGAGCGTCGAAGGAGTCGAGGCTGCTCACAACACCATCCTAGGAGTCCGCCGCGACCGGCGGCGCGCCGGCCCTATGTCTTCTTGTCGAGCTGGCCGTTGACCACGGCTTCCGCGGCCTTCTGGCCGGCGGAGCCGCTGGAGACCTTGACCGAGAAGGCCGGGGTGGCGAGGGCGAAGTGGGCGAGGAAGCGCTGCTGGATCGGCGCCACGGTGATCTCGGCCTTGTCGCGCTCCACCGCCTTGACGACCGCGTCGGCGACCTGCTTCGGGGAGCCGGTGCCGAGGCCGGGGATCGGGTCGGCTCCGGAGTCGGCGTACATGCCGGCTTCGCGGATCGTCCCCGGGGAGACGAGCGAGACGCCGATCCCCTGCGGGCCGAGGTCGGCGCGGAGACCGAGCGAGAAGCCGCGCAGGCCGAACTTGGTCGCGTTGTAGACCGAGGAGAGCGGCGTCGCCGACTTGCCCGAGAGCGAGGAGATGAAGACCATGTGGCCGGCGCCGCGCTCCAGCATCGCCGGCTCGAGGGCGCGGGCGAGCAGGATCGGCGCCTCGAGGTTGACCCGCAGGGTGCCGGTCAGCTCATCCGGGGTGAAGCTGTTGAGCCGGCCCGAGCCGGGCAGGCCCGCGTTGGCAACGAGGATGTCGACCTCGCCGGCCTCGGCGGCGAGCTTCTCGGCGGCACCGGGCGCGGCCAGGTCGCTGGGCACGGTGCGATGCCCGTCGCCGGGCAGCTCGGCGGCGAGCGCCTCGAGCGCCTCGGGCTTGCGGCCGCTGAGGACCAGCTTCGAGCCGCGGCCCGCGAGCGCCGTGGCGATCGCCCGGCCGAGGCCGCCGGTGGCGCCGGTGAGCAGTGCGGTGCGGCCTGAAAGGTCCATCCCAGCGCGCAAGGTACCAGCCGGGTGGCCGACAGGAAACCGGGGTCCAAGTGCGAATGGCCACAAAATGTTGGTTTTTTGTGAGCGCCGGTCCGGGCAATCGTCTACACTGCCGTCCGTTCCGAACAACCGAAACGCCGAGTCCCACCCGCCAAAGGCGCTGTGGGAGCGGGGGAACCACGTTTTCGGGGCTAATTCGTCCGACTTGGACGGAGGCGCAGGCTCCTTTCGCGCCAGCCCGACAGCTAACCCCGTAGGCCGACGAAGGAGATCGGTTTGCTTAAGAACAGCTCAAAGCTGAAAGCGGGATTGGCCGTACTGGCCCTGCCGGTGATCCTCGCGATGATCCTTCCCGCGGGCGCTTCCGCCGTCTGCGACGGCGGTGGCCTCACGCCCGCCGAAGTCGACATGTGCACGCCGACGCCGAAAGCGCGGCTGCTGGACAACGGGATGCTGGTCCCGCCCCAGTCCGCCCCGCCCCGGGTGAAGCGCGTGATCGCCTTCGCCAACCGGATCCGCAACAAGCCCTACATCTACGGTGGCGGCCACGCTCGCTGGGAGGACCGCGGCTACGACTGCTCGGGCTCGGTCAGCTACGCCCTGCGCGGCGGCAACTTCCTCACCAGCCCGATGCCTTCGGGCCCGCTGGCCAGCTGGGGGACGAGCGGCGAAGGGCGCTGGATCACCGTCTACGCGAACCCCGGCCACACCTACGCGGTGATCGCCGGCTACCGCTGGGACACCTCCGGCAACGGCGACGGCAAAACCGGGCCCAGCTGGCACGAGGAAGTGCGCCCCGGCGCCGGCTTCGTCGCCCGCCACCCCCTCGGCTTCTAGCCAAACTCACGCGTTTTCCCTCTATCTCAGGGAAAACGCGTGAGGATCGCGGCGCGTTCCTCTTTGATTTCCTGAGGTCCTGGGGCTAACGTCTTGGTGTAACTGCACCACCCGACATCCGCTTGACCAACCTCGTCAAGCGCTACGGCGAGGTAGGGGCGGTTGCGGGCATCGACCTGGAGGTGGAGTCGGGGGAGTTCTTCACCCTGCTCGGCCCCTCGGGCTCCGGCAAGACGACGACGCTGCGGATGATCGCCGGCTTCGAGACGCCGACGGCCGGCTCGATAGAGCTGGCCGGGAAGGACGTGCGAGGCGTCCCTCCCTACGACCGCGCGGTCAACACGGTCTTCCAGGACTACGCCCTCTTCCCCCACATGACGGTCGGCGAGAACGTCGAGTACGGCCTGCGCGTCGCCTCGGTTCACAAGTCGGAGCGCAAGCGGCGCCGTGACGAGGCCCTGGCGATGGTCCGCCTGCCGGACTACGGCGAGCGCAAGCCCGCCGAGCTCTCCGGCGGGCAGCGCCAGCGCGTCGCCCTGGCCAGGGCGATCGTCAACCGGCCGCGGGTGCTGCTGCTCGACGAGCCGCTCGGCGCGCTCGACCTGAAGCTGCGCGAGCAGATGCAGAGCGAGCTGAAGTCGATCCAGGGCGAGGTCGGCATCACCTTCGTCTACGTCACCCACGACCAGGACGAGGCGCTGGCGATGAGCGACCGGATCGCGGTCTTCAATGCCGGGCGGGTCGAGCAGGTCAGCCCGCCGGTCGAGCTCTACGAGCAGCCGGCGACCGAGTTCGTCGCCGGCTTCGTCGGCGTCTCCAACCTGCTTGAGCGCGACGGCACTCGCTTCACGATCCGCCCGGAGAAGATCCAGCTGGTCGATCCCGGGAGGGCGCCGAACGGGCTGGTGACCGAGCCCGGGCGGATCGCGGGCGTCACCTACACCGGGATGGTGACCCGCTACACGGTCGCCCTCAGGGCGGGGGGAGAGCTTCAGCTGGTGCAACAGAACGTGGGGGGCGCGTCGATCGACGCCGCTGAGCAGGGGAAGGAGGTGCTTGTGGGGTGGCGGCCCGAACACGTGGTCGCCGTCCCGCTGGCGACTAACCAAGAGGAGGACTGACCATGGTCAAAGAGAACGCTCACTCCGCTCGCGTCGCGTGGCTGGTGATCGCGGGCCTGCTTTCCGTCCTGCTGCTGCTCGCCGGCTGCGGCGGTGGGGACGACGACAACGGCGGCGGAGAGCTGACCCAGCTCGGCAAAGGAGAGGGGCAGGTGAACCTGATCTCCTGGGCGGGATACGTCGAACCAGCCTGGTCGAAACCGTTCGAACAGAAGACCGGCTGCAAGGTGAGCAACAAGGTCGCCGGCACCTCTGACGAAATGGTGCAGCTGATGCGCAGCGGCCAGTACGACGGCGTCTCGGCGTCCGGCAACGCCTCGGCCCGGCTGGTCGACGGCGGCGACGTCGACCCCGTCAACGTCGACCTCGTCCCCAACTACGAGACCATCTTCGCCGACCTCAAGGACCAGCCCTACAACACCTTCGACGGCCAGCCCTACGGGATTCCGCACGGACGCGGCGCCAACCTGCTGATGTGGAACGACGACGACGTCAAACCGGCACCGACCTCGTGGGACGTGATCCTGGATCCGAAGAAAGCGGCCCAGTACAAAGGCAAGATCAGCGCCTACGACGACCCGATCTACATCGCCGACGCGGCCGTCTACCTGAAGGCCCACCAGCCAGACCTGGGGATCGAAAACCCCTACGCGCTCAACGACGAGCAGTTCGAAGCCGCGGTCGAGCTGCTGGAAGAACAGCGCCCCTACGTCGGTGAATACTGGTCCGAAGCGGCCAAGCAGATCTCGGCCTTCGGCGGTGGCGACAGCGAGGTCGGGACCACTTGGCAGTACCAGTACTTCGTCCTCCTGGACGAAGGCAAACCCGTCGCCGCCAGCCCGGCGAGCCAGGGGTTCCTTCCCAAAGAGGGCGCGACCGGCTGGTCGGACACCTGGATGATCAGCTCCGAAGCCCAGAACCCCAACTGCATGTACATGTGGATGGACTGGATCGTCTCGCCGAAAGTCAACGCCGAAGTCGCGGAATTCTTTGGCGAGGCGCCGGCCCAGAGCCTGGCCTGCGAAGAGACCGCGGAGAAAGGCTTCTGCGCCAAATACCACGCCGAAGACCCGGGCTTCTGGAAACGCGTCTACTACTGGGAGACGCCGGTCTCCGACTGCGGCAACGGCTCGACCGACTGCAAGGACTACAACGACTGGGTCCAGGCCTGGACCTCGATCAAAGGCTGATTTCAAGGCCGGCGATCGATGGCCAGCGAAGCGGCCGTGAAGAGGAGGTCGGCGGGCCACAGGCTCTCCGACCTCCTCCAGCGCCGCCCCCGGCTGCAGGCGGGGGCGCTGCTGGCCGGCCCGGTCGGCTGGCTGGTGATCGGCTACCTGGGGTCGCTGGCGATCCTGCTGATCGCCGCCTTCTGGACCGTCGACCCGCTCTCCGGCGAAGTCGTCCAGAGCTTCGGCCTCGAAAACATCGAAACCCTGGTCGACGAACCGGTCTACCGCGACATCGCCGGGCGCACGATCCTGGTCGCGGCGCTGGTCACCCTCACCGACGCCGTGCTCGCCTTCCCGATCGCCTTCTACATGGCGAAGGTGGCGAGCCGCCGCACCACCGCGATCCTCGTCGTCGCGGTGCTGCTGCCGCTCTGGTCGAGCTACCTGGTCAAGGTCTACTCGTGGCGGACGATGCTCTCCAACGACGGGGTCATCAACTGGGCGCTCGAGCCACTCGGCCTGCACGGCCCGGGGTTCGGCATCGTCGCCGTCTGGCTGGTGATGAGCTACCTCTGGCTGCCGTACATGGTCCTGCCGATCTACGCCGGCCTGGCGCGCATCCCCAACTCGCTGATCAGCGCCTCCGAGGACCTCGGCGCGGCGCCGTTCACCACCTTCCGGCGGGTGATCCTGCCGCTCGTCTTCCCGGCGGTCGTCGCCGGCTCGATCTTCACCTTCTCGCTGACCCTCGGCGACTACATCACGCCGCGGCTCGTCTCCAACGACCAGTTCATCGGCAACGTCGTCTTCAACAACATCGTCAACAACCTGCCCCTGGCCTCGGCCTTCGCCCTGGTTCCGATCGTCGTCATGATCGCCTACCTGCTGGTCGCCCGCCGGCTCGGCGCCTTCGAGCACATATGAGGACGGCGGATCGGTGACGCTCTCGCGACGATCGACCTTGCTGCTCCGCCTCGCGGTGGCGGCGGGCCTCGTCTTCATCTACGTGCCGCTGATCGTGATCGCAATCTACGCCTTCAACTCGAGCAACATCCTCGAGTGGCCGCCACCGGGCCTGACCCTCGACTGGTTCCCGAAGGCGATCGAGAGCCAGGATGCCCGCGACGCCCTGCTCACCTCGCTGAAAGCGGGCCTGGCGGCGACCGCGATCGCGCTCCTGCTCGGCACCCTCGCCTCGCTCGCCGTCGCCCGCCACCGCTTCTTCGGTCGCGAGACGATCTCCTTCCTGGTGATCCTGCCGATCGCGCTGCCCGGAATCGTCACCGGCGTCGCTCTCAGCAACACCTTCACCCAGGTCCTCGGCATCGACCTCGGTCTCTTCACGGTGGTCGTCGGCCACGCCACCTTCTGCATCGTCGTCGTCTACAACAACGCCGTCGCCCGCCTGCGCCGCGTCTCGACCTCCCTGGAGGAGGCCTCGGCCGACCTCGGCGCCCGCGCCTGGCAGACCTTCCGCTTCGTCACCCTGCCCAACCTGAAAACGGCGCTTGTCGCCGGCGGCCTGCTCGCTTTCGCCCTCTCCTTCGACGAGATCATCGTCACCACGTTCACGATCGGGGCTGCCGAGGAAACGCTGCCGATCTGGATCTTCCGCAACCTCTTCCGGCCCAACCAGCTGCCGATCGTCAACGTCGTCGCCGTGCTGGTCGTGCTGATCTCGATCGTCCCCGTCTACCTCGCCCACCGCCTCACCCGCGAGGAGGGCGGCGCCACCGCCGGGCGCGGCGGCGGCGAGGTGAAAGCCGAGGCGACCGCGGTTCCCTAGCGGGCCGCCCTACACGCGGGCGAGGCGCTCGGCCTCCTCGACGCCGACGTAGGGCGCCAGGGTCAGCTCGGTCAGGTCGGGCAGCAGCGACTCGAGCTGCTCGGTGCGGTCGGCGCTGATCTCGCGCACGATCAGCGAGACGATGCCGCCGACCAGGGTTTCCTCGGTCGCCTCGGGCAGCGGGTGATCGCCGCTGTGTTCGGGCCGGCCCGCCTTGAGGATCTCGACCATGCCCTGCATCGAGGCGCGGTGGCGGGCGGCGATCTCGCCCCCCGCGGCGACCGGCTCGATCATGCAGAGGCGGGCCAGCTCCGGCTCACCGGCGAGGAAGCGCAGCATCGTCGCCAGTGCCGCCCGCACCTTCTGCGGCCACTCCTCGAATGAGTCCGCCGCGGCCAGCATCGAGGCGCGGATGTGGTCGGAGACCATCTCGTAGGCGGCGAGGAAGCAGGCTTCCTTGTCCTCGAAGTGCTCGTAGAAGGTGCGGCGGGAGACCGCCGCGGCTTTGGTGATGTGGGCGACGGTGGTGGCGTTGTAGCCGCGCTCGGCGACGGTGTCGACCAGCGCCGTGACGATCCGCTCGCGCTGGTTCTGGACGATGAACTCGCGCGGCAGGCCGTGCCGGCCGGCCGGCAGCCGCGGCGTCGCGGCCGGCTCCTCCGCTTTCTTCGCCTTGCCCTTTGCCACAGGCCGACGATACCCGAGACGCGGGCGGTCGCAGTGAGTTAGCGCAGCGGCTGCACGAGCAGCTCGTCCTCGGCGGCGCGGGCGCCGAGGTAGGGCATCACCGCCAGGTAGATCAGCTCGGGGAGGAACTCCTCGCCGCGCTCGATCGAGCCGGCTTCGAGCTTTGTGAGCAGCGTCCCGTAGACCCCCCCGGCGGCGATTTCGGCGGTGCAGCGGGAGACCGGGCGCTGGCCGCCGACCTCGTCGCGGCCGTGGTCGAGCAGGTCGGCGATCCGCTGCACGATCCGGTCGCGGCGCGATTGGGCGGCGCTGCCGGCGCCGTTGACGGCGACGATCAGGAAGCGAGCCCGGGCCGGGTCCTCCTGCAGGAAGCGCATCGTCGCCAGGCCCCCCGCCCAGACTCGGTCGTGCCAGGTTTCGCGGCCGGCGACGGCGGCGTCGACCCGGGCGCAGAGCCCGGTCATCATCTCGTCGTGAACGCTGAGGAAACAGTCCTCGAGGCTCCCGAAGCAGCGCTCGAAGTGGGCCCTGCCGACCCCCGCCCGCTCGCACAGGGCCTCGGTCTCGACCGCCACGAAGCCGTGATCGCCGGCGATCTCCACGATCGCGACGGCGAGCTTCGCGCGGGCCGGATCGTGTCCGTTGCGGGAGGCGCTCACATCGCCCCGGCCCAACTCCCCGCGCTTAGACAGGCTCTTGGCTTCTCCCCGGTCCTCACTAGGCCGCCGCCCGCGCCTGGGCGGCCTCTGCGGCGCGCGCCGCCTCGACCTCCCCGACGTAGGGCGTCAGCGTCACCTGCAGCATCTCCGGCAGCAGGCCCTTGAGGTCGTCGACCCTGTCGGTGACCAACCGCTGGTGGACGAGCCACATCAGCCCGCCGATGATCGCCACCTCGAGCCCGTCCGGCAGCCGGCTCGAGCGGGGGTTTAGCTCGCGCCCCTCGCGCAGCCTCGGCGCGACCTTCTCCAGCATCCTCTGGTAGCGGGCCAGCGCCGTGCCGCCGGCCGCCCCGCTCTCGACGATGCAGAGCTTGGCCCGGGCCGGCTCGGCGACGATCATCGCGAGGAAGACCTCGAGCCCGGAGATGACCTGGTCCACCCAGGGCTGCTCGGCGTCGATCAGCTCGGCAAAAACCTCCCCGGCGGCCTCGACGCTCTCGTCGAAGGCGGCGAGGAAGCACTCTTCCTTGTTCGCGAAGTGCTCGTAGAAGGTGACCAGGGCGACGCGCGCGGTCTTCGCGATCAGCTCGATCGTCGTCCTCTGGTAGCCGCGCTCGGCAACCAGCTCGGCGGTCGCCAGCAGCATCCGCTCGCGCTGGTTCTGCGTGACGAAGTCGCGCGGGATCAGATGACGGCCCGGTGGCAACTTGGCGAGTCGCTCGGATAGCGAGCGGGAGTCGGCCATTACAAAACGGTACCAATACATACATCCGATGTCTACTTCCTTTTTCTACAGAAAACATTGCGTTCTAGGCAGCCATGTTTCTAAAGGGTGCTATATCTAGACAAAAGGATTATGTTTTCAAATGACGACAGCGCCTCCGTCGTCCCCTTCCCCGGCCTCGGCGGCAACCGGGCTCCGCGCGAACGGCTGCTCGAGGCGATGCTCAGCAGCAGCGGCGAGATCGGCTACGAGGGGGTCGCCGTCCGCCACGTGATCGAACGCGCGAAGACCAGCCGCGCGACGTTCTACAAGTACTTCGACGACCGTGAGGACTGCTTCGCCCAGGCCTACAGCGACGCCGCCGAGTGGCTCTACCTGCGCCTCGGCAGCGCCGCCAAGCGGACGCCGAGCTGGCGCGAGGGGGTGCGCGCGGCGCTTGCCGAGCTGCTCGAGTTCTGCGCCAACCAACCGTGGCTCGCCAAAGCGCTGCTGGTCGAGGTCCACGCCGCCGGCGAGCGGTCGCTGTCTCAGCGTCGCGATCTGATGGAGCGCCTCTCCCGCACCTTGGACAGCGCGCGCCGCGAGATTTCCTCTCGCCAAGCTCCACCTCCGGTGACGTCCGATTTCATTGTAGGGGCGATCGACACACTTTTGGCAGCGAAATTGATGGACGGTGACGCCGCGAGCGCCCCCGAGATGCTGCCCGGCCTGCTCCACTTCGTCGTCCTCCAGTACCTCGGCGAGAGCGCCGCCTGGGAGGAGATGACCGCCGCGCCGCTGGCCACCTGGGAGGCGCGCCGCGCCGCCGCCAAGCGCCTGCCGGACCAGCGCTAGCGCCACCGCGCCGACTATCGTCCGCGCCGATGGTGGAGACCCCATGGGGAGACGCAGCGACTCTGCGCGAGCGGATGCTGCGCCCGGGCGCGCGGGCGCCGCGCGAGGAGGTGGCGCGCAGCCAGCGCGAGCGGCTCTTCGCGGCGACCGTGGCGATCGTCTCCGAGCGCGGCTACGAGGCGACGACCGTCGCCGACCTGGTCGATCTCTCGGGGGTCTCGCGCAGCGCCTTCTACGAGCACTTCCGCAACAAGCAGGAGTGCTTCCTGGCGACGCTCGAGGCGATTGTGGGCTTCACCCTGGGGAAGATCGCCGAGAAGCTCAGCGAGGGCGGCACCGGCGAGGAACAGGCGCAGCGGGCGATGGAGACCTTCGCCGAGCTGATCGCCGAGCAGCCAGCCGCAGCCCGGGTCTGCTTCGTCGAGATCTACGCCGCCGGCCCGGCCGTGAGCGAGCCCGTCGAACACGCGCTGAGCGCCGCCGAAGCGCTCGTCGCCCAGGCGCGCGAGGGGATCCCGGGGCAGGCCGGGATGCCGCCGCTGCTGCTGCGGGCGATGATCGGCGGCACTCGCAAGATCATCCACACCCGTCTCTACCGCCACCAGGAGGCCGAGCTCCCGGAGCTGGTCCCGCAGCTGCTGCAGCTGGGTTTCAGCATCGCCCCGCCGCCGAGGCCACTGCGCAGTCGGGCACGGCGCGCGCGGCCGCCGCTGGCCTGGTCGGAGGCCACCGACCAGCCGGGCGGGATCATGCTCGCGGTCGCCGAAACGATCGCCGAGCAGGGCTACCAGGCGGCGACGGTGACTGAGATCGTCAAGCGGGCATCGGTCTCGCTCAGCACCTTCTACGCCCACTTCGACGACAAGCAGGGCGCGGTGCAGGCAACGCTGGACAGCGGCGGCACCCACCTGCTCGCCGCCGCGCTTCCCGCTGCCCGGCGGGCGCCGGACTGGGCCCCGGGCGTGCGCGCCGGTCTCAGAGCCGCGATCTCCTTCCTCGCCACCAACCCCGCCTTCGCCCAGCTCGCCCTGATCGACGCCTACGGCGCCGGGCCGCGGGCGCTGGAGGAGCGCGACCGGATGATCGAGGGCCTCGCCGAGCTGCTCGCGCCCGGCTACGAGCTCGCCCCCGAGGTACCGCCGATCGCGGCCGAGTTCGTCGGCGGAGCGATCTTCGCGGCGCTCGCCGAGCAGCTCAAGGTCGGGGGCGCGGCGAGCCTGCCGAAGGCGCTCGCCCTGACCACCTACCTGGCCCTGGCGCCGTTCACCGGCGCCGCCGAGGCCTGCGCGATCGCCAACGCAGGCCCCGCCAGCTAGCGCTTGCTCAGCGGCGGCTCTTCTTCGCCTTGCGCCCCTTGCCGCAGGCCGAGCTGCGCACGACCGGGTTGATGTTGTGCGCCTTGCCGTTCTGACCGGTCAGCCTCACCGCTGCCTTGTGCTTCTTCACGCAGAGGTTCTGGGAGTTGACGACCAGTCCCTTCTTGCCGCCCTGCATGTTCATCGTGAACTCGGTGACCGGGGCGTCCGGGACCGAGTCGAAGGTCGCCCTGATGCCGCGGTTGTGCGAGTCGATCCTGCCGACCAGCTCGATGTCGACCAGGCCCTTCAGGTCGGCGACCATGTCGGGCAGGTCGTTGCTCGAGGAGCGCAGGTAGACGGGGCCTCGCAGCGGCTCGTCCAGCAACGGCGAGATGGCCTTGGCGTAGCCGTAGATCGAGGCCTCGGGACAGGCATCGGCGGCGAACTGCACGCGGGTGCAGATCGTGCGGATGTTGCCCTGGTCGAGGAAGGCCGACCGCGGCAGGGTGACCTGGGCACGGCCGATGTTGGCATCGCCCGGCCGCGTCCTCAGCGTCGCCCGCAGGCTCGGGTGGGCGCCGCGCTTGGCGCCGCCCTTGAGCAGCAGGTCGAGCCGCGGCTTGAAGCCGAGCGCCGCGCACTCGCCGACCTGGAAGTGATTGGTCGGCGTCGCCACGGCGCCACCGGTGCCGGTGATCGAGGAGACGATCTGCATCGGCGAGCAGTTGGTCGGCGCGCGCATGAAGCCGTCACGGCTCATCTCGATCCTGACGTCCCGCACCTCGAGCGGTATCCCGGCGAGGATCGTCGGCATCGGGTCGCTCTCGACCGAGACCTGGGCGGTGCGCGGGTCTAGGCTGATCTTGCTGCGGACCACGGTGCTGCCGAGGTCGAACGGGCCGGCCAGCGCCGGCACGACGACCGCCAGGCTCAGTGGCGCCCCCTTGTAGGGGCCGGCGAGGTAGGCCTTGCCGGTCTCGACGTAAACCGGGTCAACGCCGGCGCCGGCGCCGACCGTCGCCGTACCGACCAGGGATGCAGCCGGACAGGACGGGTGGGCGTTCTCAGTCGCGCCGCTTCCGGGCCGGCTCGAGATCGCGGCCAGGGTGGCGTCCGAGCAACGAGCAACGCCGGCCAGCTTGGCGGTCAGGCCGGGCGGCATCGTCGCCGCCAACGAGGCGAATTCCTGGTGCCCGTCGGGGCGGGTGAAGCGCAGCACGAACGGTGAGGAGCCGCCCGCATCGGGACTGATCAGCCCCGCGGAGAGGCCCGGCGCGAAGGGCCGGGTTGCGGGGCAAGGTCCGCCGCCTGGACCGCGGTCGATCACGAAGCTGGCGCTCTTGTGCTTGATCAGGCTCGGATCGGCGACCGGCGCCGCAGGGGCGTCCGGGTATGCCGAGTGCGGCGTGAAGGTGCCGGTGGCGGTGTAGGTACCGCAAGCCGACGGGTTGATCAGCGGCGCCCGCGAACCGCCGTTGAAGCGGATCCTCAGCTTCGAGAACGGCAGCTGCGGGTTGTCGACGAAGCTCGCCGTCAGCTGACCGGTCCGCGGGTCGGCCTCGACCTTGCCGGCAAGCTTGACCAGAACGCCCGCACCCTCGAAGGTCATGTAGGTGGCGAGCATCGAGTTGAACGGGTTGGCGTGCTGCTCGGCGAGGTACATGTTGCCGTGAAGCGGCTCGTCGAGCAACGGCGTGACGACCTCGACCGTGCCGAGCCTGGAGGCGTTCGGACAGGCCACGGGCTTGTCGTTGTCGAGCCCGATCTCCGCTTGTGAGCAGGCCCCGGCGCCGTTGGCCGCCGAGGGCGAGACCCTGACGCCCTCGGGGAGACGGATCACCGCTGCCTCGAGGTGGGCGGTGGTGAGGCCATCGGGGTTGTAGTCCTGCGGGACCTCGAGCTCGACCGTGTAGCCGGAGGGGCTGTCGGCGAACGTGTTACCCGGCTTGACGGTCAGCGAGGGCTCGAAGCGCAGCGGCGCGCAGCCCTTCATGCCGAGCTGAGTGGCGGATGCCCCGGCGCTCTTCTCGGGCTCGTTCAGGCTTGCCCACGAGCGCCCGCGAATCTGCCACTCGAGCGGATCGTCAACGCAGCTGGTGGGGTTGCTGAGCAGCGGCCTCAAAGGGGCGTTGGCCGGGCATTCCCCGATCGAGCCGACCAATGGGTGCAGGCAGTCACCCCGGAACTGGTCGAATTTCGCCGCAGCGGGCACACCCCAGAAAGTGGTCTCGGCGGTGAAGATGGAGAGGGCCTGGGGGACGTCGATGACGTTGATGCTCAGCCCATAGTCACCACCGGTGCGCAGGCTGGCGTCGAGTGGGACGATGCTGCCGAGCACGCTGAAAGCGAAGCGAGCGGGGACCCCCGGCGGCGGCACGATGTTGAAGATCGGCAGTTGCAGGGGGTAGGCGCCGCCGGCGAGCTCTTGGTACCTGAGGGTCACCTTGCCGACCTGACTCGAGATCGGGCACTCGGTGAACAGAAATCCCAGCACAGGGTCTCCGGTAAGCAGCTGGTCCATGGTGCACTTGGTGAGCGTCGCGTTGGGGTCGCCGACCAGGCCGGGGGGAAGATCGACCTGGACGTTCCTCAGCCGAGCATCGGGCAGATCGGTGCCGGCCGATTCGTCGTAGTGGCGGTTGAACGCGAACGTGGTGCGAATCTCGTCCGGATGCGCCCCTGCGCGTGTGTCCGAAGCACCCGTCGCGTCGTAAGCCTGAGACTGGAAGGATTCGAAGCCGAACTCCGCCGAGGCGGGCGGCGCCGACAGGGCGCCGAGCGCCAGGGCGAGGGCGCAGAGGGCGCCCCCCGCTCCGAACCGACGTGCTCCTCGGGTAACTCGAGCGACCATCTTCCCTCCCCTAGCTTTCTCGTTGTCCCTGCCCCCGGCCGCCCGCATCAGGAAGCCCTCCTGCAGGCGGTGGCCCTGCGTCGCAGTTGCGCGGACTTGCGCTTTGCCTTTGCGGCGCGCTTACGCACCGAGCGTGGTGCCGTGGGGCGCTTGGCCTGGGAGCCGAGGCGCCTGGCCCGCTGGGCGGCTTTGCGCGCCCGCAGAGTCGAGGCACCGCAGGCCCGGCCAGGGGTCACGTTGCCACGGCCGCTGAAGGTCGCCGTCGACGGCGCCGCTCGCAGCGGCGGCGCGAAGGCCTCGGGCAGGCACTCGGCCTCCTCGCACGGCGGCTGTCCGGAATCGGGTTCCGTGAGACCGCCGCCGGCACGGGCGACGTAGAGGTCGCGCAGGTCGTCACCGTCGGCTTTGGCGATGCGCTCGGTCGTGGTGACGAGGACGCTGCTGCCGTCCGGCGTCGCGTCAGTGAAGTAGGAGCCGGCGTCGCTGCGCCCGCTGGTGACGAGCGAGAGGCCGCTGGATGCCGTGTCGTACTCGTAGACGTCGAACTTCCCGTTGGTGTCGACCGCCTCGAGCCGCCTGGCGGTTTCGAAGAAGACGGACTCGCCGTCGTCGCTGAGGAAGTTCGCCTGATCGGAGTTTTCGAAGAAGGTCGTGAAGCCGGCCTCGAGGCGCCAGCCGGCATCGGCAGTCGCTGGCCCGGCGCCCTCGCCACAGGAGACGCAGACCAGCGGATCGGCCGTCGCCTCGGCGTCGAAGAGGAAGACCTGGTGGTGCTCCGCGTTGTCGAAACCGGGCTCGAGCGGCGCCTTTGACATGAAGGTCAGGTAGCGGCCATCCGGGGTGACCCGAGCCAGGCGTTCACGCAAAGACGAAGTCGACCAGACCCCTTTGTCACCCGGATCTCCGGAGAAGCTGAGGCCGTCCCCCGGATCGAGCGTCGCGATGAAGGCGACCTCGCCGTTCGGCGTCTCGTCGGCTTCCCAGAGGTAGAGGTTGGGCTGACCCGAGATCGCCCCGCCGTCGAGCACGCCGCGGGCGACGAAGTAGAGCCGGTCGCCGCTCTCGCTTCCAGATTGACCCGCGAGACCGAGGACGTCGGCGCCGGCTGGATCCCCCGTGGTGATGTCGACCAAGCTCTCGGCGGCCGTGTCGTACCGGTAGAGGTCGTTCGTCGCGGGCGCCGATTCGTGGTCGGGCGAGCAGGCGGAGGTTCCACCGTTCGCATCGGCCGTCGAGTCCTCGGTGAGGCGCTCGCAACTGGTGAAGAAGACGTGCCTCCCATCCGTGCCGGCAGCCTCGAAGCGGGCGGGCATCTGCGGATCGGGGGTGTCGAGCGTCGAGGCGTTTACGTGTTGCGTCTCCCCGCCGACCCGCACGTAAAGCTGGGAGCCGGTGCCGAAGTCGTACGGCGATCCGAAGAAGACACGGGACCCGTCCTCGGAGACGACGTTCTGCCCGACGGGGGCCTTGCTGCCTCCGTCTGGGACGACGTCGCCGGGAAGGAGGCCCACGAGCCGCGGGGCGCCCCCGTCGGTGGACAGGTAGGTGCCCCATTCGACCGGTTTGCCCTGAACGGCCGGTACGAGAGCGGTCTCGGACTGGATCACCACCTGCTCGAGCGACGGGGACGCCTCACCGAAGAGGCCTCCGTAGAAGAAGTCGCTGAGCGCGGGGGTCAGGAGGTTGAACGCGGGTGCCGTGAAGTCGACCAAGTACTCGTTCACCGATGCCTGCGAGCTGCTCCCCGGGTCGAGCAGCGAGGGATCGCCGCCGAAACGAAGGACACCCCGTGTCACGTCGGCGGAGATCGCCCGGTATTTCGCTTCGTTGCTGCCGTTGGACAGCCCGATCGGCGGCATGATCGGGGCGGTGCTCCAAACCTGTGCAGCCTCGTTCCGGGTCGCTACGTAGGGCACGAAACCGGGCGCCGACGGAGTCTCGAGCGCAAACGGCGCGCGCGAGCCGTAGAAGACGCGCCTACCGTCGGGCGAGATCTGAACGCTGTCGGCGCTGGCGGCGACCCCGTTGCCGTTCTTGTCCGGGTAGGAGACCATCTCCCAGGCGCGGCAGTCGGCGAGCATCGTCGCGCCCTGCTGTTCGCGTGCGGCGGCGTTCGGACATGGGTCGGCGGCGCTGGCTGCGGGCGCACCGGCGCCGAGCAAGGCTAGGAGGCCGAAAGCGATGAGGCTGGCCAAGCCAAGTGGGCCCTTGCGGAATTTCACGTCTGTCCTCCCTTGCCGTTGTGGTCCCGACCTATACCGCCGCGCGGTGTCCCTGCCGAGACCTCTTGCCCTGGTTCACCTACCCCGGCGAACGAGGCAAATAAGAACAGATACCTACCTGTTTGTCAACTTAGTGCTTGCCGTCAGGGTTTTATTCGGCTTGAGATCAGCAATGTGGTCGAATCGTAAGAAAAAGAGGACGTACCCTGTTTCTGCAATCCCGACGTATGCCGATCGTCGCCGAGCTGATCGTCGGGGCTAGCTTCACGGCAAGCGAGATACGCAAAACGGCCCGAGGGATGGTCCGTAGGCCGTTCGGCGCACCTCGTTTCGCGCCTCTTCAGGCGAGCGCGACTCAGCCGATTCAGGAGCCCCTGCTCCCCCACCGGTCCGGCTTCGCACTCCCCTGCGCGGGAGGCAATGAGAACAGAAACTTACGCATTTGTCAATAACAGGAGGCCCCCGTCATCGTGCCTAGATCCCGTCTAAGGATTCATAAACAGGATGACTTACCCGGCAGGCCCAATGACCACGGGGGAAGGCTCTGAGAGTCCTTAGAGCGGGATGTTGCCGTGCTTGCGCTTCGGCTGGTCGACGCGCTTGGACTGCAGCATGCGCAGCGCCCGGATCAGCTTCGGCCGCGTCTGGCGCGGCTCGATCACGTCGTCGATGTAGCCGCGCTCCGCCGCCGAGTAAGGGTTGGCGAAGTGGGCCTTGTAGTCGTCGATCAGCTTCTGGCGCCGCTCGTCGGGCGTCGGCGAGGAGGCGATGTCTTTGCGGTAGATGATGTTGACCGCGCCCTCCGGGCCCATCACCGCGACCTCCGCGGTCGGCCAGGCGACGTTGAAGTCGGCCAGCATGTGCTTCGAGTTCATCACGTCGTAGGCGCCGCCGTAGGCCTTGCGGGTGACGACCGTGAGCTTCGGCACGGTCGCCTCGGTGAAGGCGTAGAGCAGCTTGGCGCCATGGCGGATGATCCCGTTCCACTCCTGGTCGGTCCCGGGCAGGAAGCCGGGCACGTCGGTGAAGGTGACGATCGGGACGTTGTAGGCGTCGCAGGTGCGGACGAAGCGGGCCGCCTTCTCAGAGGCCTCGATGTCGAGCACCCCGGCCAGGTACGCCGGCTGGTTGCCGACGATGCCAACCGGGAAGCCGTCGAGGCGCGAGAAGCCGCAGACGATGTTCTTGGCGAAGTGCTCGTGGACCTCGAAGAACTCCTCGTCGTCGACGATGCGGGCGATCACGTCGCGCATGTCGTAGGGCTTGGAGGGGTCGTCGGGGACGATCGTGTCGAGCTCGGGGTCTTCGCGCTCGGGGTCGTCCTCGGGAACGAAGCGCGGCGGCGCCTCGAGGTTGTTCGAAGGCAGGAAGCCCATCAGGTAGCGGACGTCCTCGAGGCAGCTCTCCTCGTCCTCGGCGGCGAAGTGGGCCACCCCGGACTTCGAGTTGTGGCTCATCGCCCCGCCGAGCTCCTCGAACTCGACTTCCTCGCCGGTCACGGTCTTGATCACTTCCGGGCCGGTGATGAACATGTGCGAGGTCTCTTTGACCATGAAGATGAAGTCGGTCATCGCCGGCGAGTAGACGGCGCCGCCGGCGCAGGGGCCCATGATCAGGCTGATCTGGGGAATCACACCGGAGCACTGGACGTTGCGGACGAAGACGTCGCCGTAGGCGCCCAGCGAGACGACGCCCTCCTGGATCCGGGCGCCGCCCGAGTCGTTGATGCCGATCACCGGCGCCCCGACCTGGGCGGCGAGGTCCATCACCTTGCACATCTTCTCCGCCATCACCTCGCCGAGGCTGCCGCCGAACACCGTGAAGTCCTGCGAGAAGACGAAGACCGTGCGGCCGTCGATCGTCCCGTGACCGGTGACGACAGCGTCGCCCCAGGGCCGTTTCTTCTGCATCTCGAAGTCGTAGGTCCGGTGGCGGACGAAGGTGTCGAGCTCCTCGAATGAGCCCGGATCGAGCAGCTTCTCGATCCGCTCGCGGGCGGTCAGCTTGCCCTTCGCGTGCTGCTTCTCGACGGCCCCCTCGGAGGCGGAGTGGATCGCCGCGTCGCGAAGCTCGCGCAGGTAGCTGAGCTTCTCGTCGTGGGTTTCCGGGTTGCGCTCGCGCATCGGCGCGGGAGTCTATTTCCCGCGCCGACGCACGTGCGCGCCGCTCAGAATTCGGCGCAGATCGCCGTGACTTCGACCGACCAGGCGACGGTGTTGACCGCGGTCTCCTGGGCGACCGCGGTCCAGCCAGCGCGTTTGCCCTGGGGGTTCACGGGGGCGGGAGCCGACTCGGTGACGAGGATCGGCTCGTCGCCGCCGACGAGCTTGACGCCGCCGCCGATCGCCTGTTTGCCCGTCGGGCACGACGCCGTCGCCGTCTTCGTCGCTTCGGTGGTGTTGCTCTGGCTCGTGGCGGGCACGTAGGTGACGTCCTTGACCAGCTGCGCCAGCAGGCCGGAGTTGAGCTTGGCGGCGCTGATCGCGCCGTCCTGGAGCTTGCCGGTGGAGACCGCGTTGGCGTTCAGCTTCTCGGTCGACACCGCGTTGTTGGCGAGCTTCTCGCTGCCGACCGCGCCGTTCTGGATCTTGGCGCCGGTCACCACGCCGCCGCCGAGGGCGCTCGCGCGGACCGAGCCCTGACCGAGGGCGGAGGAATCGACAGCGCCGTCGGCGATCTTCTCGGCGAGCACCGCCCCGCTGCCCAGCTTGCTCGCGGTGACCGCGGCGTTGCGCAGCTTCGCCGTCGTCGCGGCGCCGTTCTTCAGTTTCGCCGTGCTGACGGCGCCGTTGCGCAGTTGCGGCGTACCGACCGAGCCCTTGGGCACAGCCGCGTAGGCGACGCCACCGAGAGCAATGAAGAGGGCAGTCGCCGAGAGCACGTTGGCGACGCTGAGATGGTTCTTCAACCGTTTCACCGGGTGATCTTTCTCCTTCCGGGCGCGGGCGCCCGATCGTTTCCGCGGCCGCCGCCTCAGGCGGGGCCGAAAGGCTGCTTCCGCGGCTCTGCGAGCCGGTCGAGGATGCGCTCGAGGTCGGCCTCGTCGAGGCCCTCCCCTTCTCTGGCGCGCAGCTGAACGCGGGTGCCGAAGCCCTTCTCGGCCATCGTCACCTCAATGCCCTCCACCATTGCCACCAGATCGGCAAGCTCGGGCTCGGACTTCATCAGGGTCCGTGACGCCTCGATCATTGGGGGGCGCTTCAACCTCCAGCCGGCCGGTCCTTCCGTCCTCTAGCGATTGAAAGCAACCGTTCAGGAGCGCAATCGCAGCTTTTTAGGGCCTACGGACCCACAATGCTGCGATCTTCGCGGCTAAAAGAAAGCGCCGCCCTTGTACTCGCCGAAGACGTCGCGCATCGCGCCGCAGACCTCGCCGATCGAGGCGTCGGCGGCGAGGGCGGCGCGGATCGGGTGCAGCAGGTTGCCCTCACCGCGGGCGACGGCGCGGAGCTCCTCGAGCTTCATCTCCACTGCCGCCTGCTCGCGGTTCTCCTTGAAAGCCTTGAGGCGGGCCAGCTGGCGCTCCTCGGCCTCGGGGTCGACGCGCAGGATGTCGACGTCGTCGACCTGGTCGGTGACGTACTTGTTGACGCCGACGATGATGTCCTGGCCGCTCTTGTAGCGCTCGTGGTAAGAGTGCGCCGACTCCTCGATCTCGCGCTGCATGAACTCGAGCGCCTCGACCGAGCCGCCCAGCTCTTCGACCTTGGTCATCAGCTCCCAGGCGCGCGCTTCGACCTCGTCGGTCAGCGACTCGACGAAGTAGGAGCCGGCGAAGGGGTCGACCGTGTCGGCGACGCCCGACTCGTGGGCGAGGACCTGCTGGGTGCGCAGGGCGATCCGCGCCGAGCGCTCGGTCGGCAGCGCCAGGGCCTCGTCGAAGCCGTTGGTGTGCAGGCTCTGGGTGCCGCCGGCGACGGCGGCGAAGCCCTGCAGGGCGACGCGGATGATGTTGACCTCGGGCTGCTGCGCCTGCAGCGTCACCCCCCCGGTCTGGGTGTGGAAGCGGATCTTCATCGAGTTCGGGTTCTCCGCCCCGAAGCGCTCCTTGACGATCTTTGCCCACATCCGGCGCACGGCGCGGAACTTGGCGACCTCCTGGAAGACGTTGTTGTGGCCGTTGAAGAAGAAGGCGAGGCGGGGGGCGAACTCGTCGATCTTCAGGCCCCGCTCGAGCGCCGCCTCGACGTAGGCGATCGCGTTGGAGAGCGTGAAGGCGACCTCCTGCACTGCCGAGCAGCCCTTCTCACGGATGTGGTACCCGGAGATCGAGATCGTGTTCCATTTCGGCACGTTCTCGCGGCAGTACTCGAAGAGGTCGGTGGTCAGCCGCATGGTCGGGTCCGGCGGGTAGATGTAGTTGCCACGCGCCATGTACTCCTTCAGCACGTCGTTCTGGACGGTGCCGCGCAGCTTCTCGGAGGGGACGCCCTGCTCCTCGCCGACCAGCTCGTAGAGGAGCAGCAGGATCGGCGCCGGCGCGTTGATCGTCATCGAGGTCGAGACGCCGTCCAGCGGGATCTGATCGAAGCAGATCCGCATGTCCTCGATCGTGTCGATCGGGACGCCGGTGCGGCCGACCTCGCCGTGGCAGAGCGGGTCGTCGGAGTCGCGGCCGAGCTGGGTCGGCAGGTCGAAGGCCATCGAGAGCCCGGTCGAGCCGTGCTCGATCAGGTAGCGGTAGCGCTCGTTGGTGTCTTCGGGGGTGGCGAAGCCGGCGTACTGGCGCATCGTCCAGAGCCGGTCGCGGTACATCCCGTCGTGGATGCCGCGGGTGAAGGGCGGCGCGCCGGGCTCGCCGAGCCGCTCCTCGAGGCCGGGGGCGACGTCATCCTCGGTGTAGAGGCGCTCGATCTCGATCCCCGAGTCGGTGAAGATGCGCTTGTCGTCGGGGCCGACCAGCGGCGCGATCGTGCGGGCCGTGTCGTCGTTTAGGGTCTTCTTCGTTTTGCTCGTCACGCCGGGGAGAATATTGGGACTCGCGATTGGTCTCCTGCTCGGGGGGCTGCTGGCGGCGCCCGCCGCCTCCGGCGCGTCGGTCTCGGCGACCAGCGGCGAGACGCGGCTGACGCTGAACGGCGGGTTCGACAGGGCCCTGCGTCAGGAAGGCGTCGCGCTCGAGCCGCTCGGGCCCGCGACGCTCGAGGGCCGCAAGCTGTCCCTGCCGCTGGTGTCCGGGACCTTCGACCAGGGCGCCGACAGCGCCGTCTTCACGCAGTCGGGTGGGCTCAGGCTCGTTGCCGGTAAGCGGAGGGTCGCCCTGCGCGGGCTCACGCTCGACACCGCCAAGGGCCTGCACGCGACCGTCGCCGGCAAGCGGATGCGGCTCGCCTGGCTCGGCAGCGCCAGGCTCGATCCGAGCGGCTTCGACGCCCGCCTCAGGGTCAAGCGCCTGCTGCTGACCACCACGGCCGCCACGACGCTGAACCGTGCGCTGGGGCTGGATGAGGTGCTGCGGCCTCGCCGCTCGCTCGGCTCGATCGACGGCCTCGCCGAACCCTCGGAGGTCCCGATCGCCTTCGGCAAGATCCTCCTCGGCGGCCCCGACACGGCCTTCTCGAAGCTGGAATCGCTCAGGGTCCAGATGGGGATCTGGGGCGCGATGGAACCGTGGTCCGCGCCCGGCGAACGGTACTTCGGGTTTCCGGTGAAACCGACCACGGTGACCCCGGATGCCTCGGCCGGGATCCTCGAAGGCGAGCCCGACGACGGCGTCACCCTGCAGATCCATGAAATGCCGCCGCGCGACATGCTCCTGCGGGGGCCGCGCATCGACCTCGCCACGCGGGAGCTCTCGGCCACGGTTAGTGGGCTCTCGGCCACCGATCCGGTGACGGCGACGATCGCCACCCTCGACTACGGAGCAGCCACCGTCCAGATCCGTCCCAAGGTCGGCGTTTTCGAACTGATCGGCATCCGGGCGGTCGCCAGCCAGTTCATCGCCGACCAGCTCAACACGCGCTTCGCCACCCCCGGCCTGTTCCTGGCGGGCGAAACGCTCGCCAAGATCACCGTGACGCTGAGCGACGGCTAGGCGGGCCTCTCCGTTTTGCTCGTCACGTCGGGGAGAATCTTCGGGCTTGCAATCGGCCTCCTGCTCGGGGCGCTGCTCGCGGCTCCCGCTGCCTCGGCCGCGCCCAACTCAGTCGCCGGCGGCGAGGCGGAGCTGCAGCTGAACCGTGGCCTCTACGGCGTGCTCGAGCAGAACGACGTCCGCACGATGCGACTGGGGGGCGGCGTCGTGCGCGGCCGCTTCGCCACGGTCCCCCTCGGCCAGGGCGAGTTCGACCCGGTCACCGGCGTCGGCGGTGTCGCCCTCGGCGCCGGCATCAAGTTTGCCTCCGGCGAGCGGCGGGCGCCCCTGGGCGGCCTCGTCCTGCGCACGACGAAGCGCTCCCTGACCGGCCTGATCCGCAACAAGATCGTCAAGATCGCCTCGCTCACCGGCGTCCGCCACCGCCGCGTCGGCTTCGGAATCGAGGTCGACGTCGCCGGACTGCGGCTGACCGCCAAGGCGGCGCAGCACCTCAACGGGAGGCTCGGCCTCGACGGGGCCTTCAGGGCAGGCCGGTCGCTGGGCAGCGTCGCGGTCTCCGCCGAATCCGGCAAGGTCGCCCTGCGCGGCGGCGCGACCACCCTCGTCGGCGCCGAATCGACCTTCGCCAAGCTGCGCTCGCTCGACGTCGAGGTCGTCCCCTTCGAAGCGGCGACGGTTCTCGCCACCGCCCCGCCGACCTTCTCCTTCCCCAGCTTCGCCGGCGGCTCGTGGAACTTCGAGGCGCCCAGCGGCATCGCGGGCGAAACCGGCCTGCGGCTGATCCAGCGCGGCGATACCCCGCGGTCGCCGGTGATGTCCCTGGTCGGGCTCTCGCTCAGCCTCGAAGCCAAGGCCCTGACCGCGAACGTCAGCATCCACTACCCCCAGGGCGATCCCGGGCTCTTCGGCTACACGCCGATCGCGACCGTGGACACGGCGGCGTCGACGACCGCCCTCGACCCGGCCGCCCGCACGATCTCCGTCGCCAACCTGGGCGCGACGATCAACGCCTTCCTCGCCGAGAAGCTCAACGAGGCCTTCGCCGTCCCGAACGGCAAAGGGCAGCTGTTTCAGGCGGGCGAACCACTGGGCGTGCTCAGCATCGCCGCCCAGGCCGAGTGAGCGGCTGAGCTCCGCTCAGTCGGCGGCGGCGGTGAGGCGCTCGATGCCGGCCTGCTCGATCGTGCGGCGCAGGCCCTCGCGCAGCTCGACTTCCGGCTGCCAGCCGAGCAGGTCGTTGGCGCGGGTGATGTCGGGCTGGCGCTGCTGCGGGTCGTCGACCGGCAACGGCTCGTGGACGATCTCCGAGCGCGACTCGGTCACCTCGATAACCGCCTTGGCCAGCTCCAGCAAGGTGAACTCGTTGGGGTTGCCGACGTTGACCGGCATGTGGGCGTCGGACTCGGCGAGCGAGACGATGCCGCGGATCAGGTCGTCGACGTAACAGAAGCTGCGCGTCTGGCTGCCGTCGCCGAACACGGTCAGCGGCTGGTCCTGCAGCGCTTGGCGCAGGAAGGTCGGCACGGCGCGGCCGTCGTTGGCCCGCATCCGCGGGCCGTAGGTGTTGAAGATGCGGACGATCGAGGTGTCGACGCCCTGCTGGCGGTGGTAGGCCATCGTCATCGCCTCGGCGTAACGCTTCGCCTCGTCGTAGACGCCGCGCGGCCCGATCGGGTTGACGTGGCCCCAGTAGTCCTCGCGCTGCGGGTGGATCTGGGGATCGCCGTAGACCTCGCTGGTCGAGGCAAGCAGGAAGCGGGCGCGCTTGTACTTGGCGACGCCGAGCATGTGATGGGTGCCGTGCGAGCCGACCTTGAGCGTGTGCAGCGGCAGCCGCAGGTAGTCGATCGGGCTCGCCGGCGAGGCAAGGTGGTAGATGAAGTCGACCTGCTCGGGGACTTCGACCCGTTCGGTGATGTCGATGTGGCGGAACTCGAAGTCGTCGCTGCGGATGTGCTCGATGTTCTGCAGCGAGCCCGTCTCCAGGTTGTCGATGCAGATGACGCGGTGCCCCTTCTCGAGCAGGTGCTCGCAGAGGTGCGAGCCGAGAAAGCCGGCGCCGCCGGTGATCACGCAGGTGCCCATCGCCCGGCGGATGCTACAGGGGGCCGCCGCCAACCCGGTTGCAAACACGCGGGTACGCAATTTGCGCACTTTTGGCCCAACCACCCGTCCAGGCGAGGGGAGAGCCCCGAGCGGTCCCGGGCTCTACCTGCCATGTTCGGGCCAGGGAGCTGACCGGGTGCCGGGGGGAACGACGCAGCGGAACGAGGCGGGGGACGCGCCCAGTGCCGCCCGCAAGCGGGCGGCGGTCGAGCTGATCGCCCGCGACGGCGCCGAGCTGCGGCGAACGGCGCGGCGCTACTCGCTCTGCGAGGAGGACGCCGAGGACGCCTGCCAGCGCGCGCTGGAGATCCTCCTGCTGAAAGCGCCGAGCGAGCGCCCGCGCGAGCTGATCCGCTGGACCAAGACGGTGATCAAGCACGAGGCGCTGGCGATCCGCCGCAACCGCGAGCGCCTGCTCGGCTCGCCGCCGCCGGGCGCCGCCGCGGACGAGGACCCGACGGCCAGGATCCCGGCCCAAGGCGAGGGCCCCGCGGCGCGCGCCGAGAGCCGCGAGCACCTCGCTCGCAGCCGCGAGGCCCTGCGCACCCTGAAGCCAGCCGAGCTGCGGGCGCTGACCCTGCTCGCGGCCGGCTACTCCTACGCCGAGATCAGCGAGATCACGGGCTTCAGCAACACCAAGGTGAACCGTTGCCTGGCCGAGGGGCGGGAGCGCTTCCGCGCCTTCCTCGCCGGCAGCGAGGATGGCAGCCGCTGCGCCGCGATGGCGCCGCTGCTCTCCGCCTTCTGCGACGGCGAGGCGAGCGCCGAGGAGGTCACCACGGTGCGCGAGCACCTGCGCGCCTGCGTCGCCTGCCGGGCGGCGCTCCGCGCCTACCGGAGCACCCCGGACGCGGTCGCCGCCCTCGCCCCGCTGCTGCCGGCCCTACCCGCGGCGCGCCCGCTGCTCGAGCGCGCGCGTGAGGCCTTCCACGACCTGGTGGCGCGGTTACCCGGGGCGGGCGGCGGTGCGGACGCCGGGGTCGTCGTCGCCGGTGGCACCTCCGGAGCCGGGGCGGCCGGGGCGGCGAAGCTGCTCGCGGTCTGCGCCGGCACGGCCGGCACCGCCGCCTGCGTCGCCGCCGGAGTCGCACCGGCGCCGCTCGACCTCGCCCCTCAGCAGCAGCGCGAGGCGCGGGTCGAGCGGGTCGCGGAGCGCCTGCTGCCGGCGCCCCCGGCCGAGCCGGCCGAGCCCACGCCCCCCCGGCCCGAGCCGGTCCCGCAAGCGCAGAGGGAGGGGGCAGTGGCCGCGGACCCGGCGCCGGGCACCGGCGCGGTCGAGTACGAACCGGCCCCGGCTCCCAGCGCCGAACCGGAACCGGCGCCCGCTCCACCTCCCGCCAGCCCGCCGCCCCCAAGCGCATCTTCGGGCGGCAGCGCCGCCGGGGAGTTCGGCCCGTGAGGCGGGTGGTGACGCTGGCGGCTCTCTGGGCGACGCTGGCCGGACTCCCGGCGCCGGCCGCGGCGGCGCCGCCGCGGCCGGTCGACCTGCACGTGCTCGGCGGCGACGGCTGGCACGCCGAACCGAGCTTCGGACTCGAGTGGACCAACCCCGCGACCGGCCCCGGGCCGCCGCTGGTCGCCGTCCACTTCCGGGTGCGCGACCAGTGGGGCACGCCGATCGCCGCCGGCCGGCTGGCCTGGGCGGCCAGCGGGATCAGCACGCTCACCGTGCCGGCCACCCCGGGCACCTACGCGGCCGAGGTCTGGCTCGAGGACGCGAGCGGCACCCAGGGCGCGGCGGCAACCGCGACGCTGCGCTTCGACGACGAGCGCCCGGGCCGGGCCGCCGCGCCGCGGGTGCCGGCCTGGATCGGCCGCGCCGCCTTCCCGCTCAACCTCAGGCTCGGTCCGCCCCTCGGCCCGCCGCCGCTCTCTGGCATCCGCGGCTATGCCGTCGCGCTCGGGCCCGACCCCGGGGCGACGCCCTGCGCCGCCGCCGAGCGCTGCGGCGAGGCCGAGACGACGCTGCGGGGCGGCGCCGCCGACACGCTGACGATCGCCGCCCTGCCCGACGGTGTCACCCACCTCAGCGCCGTCGCCGTCTCCGGCAGCGGGGTGAAGTCGGTGCCGCCGGCGCGGGCGGTGCTCCGGGTCGACACGATCGACCCGGAGACGCGACTCGGCGGCCTGCCGGCCGGGTGGGTGAGCCGTTCCGTGAGGCTCACCGCGACAGCGGCTGACGTGGGGGCCGGGATGAGCCGTACGGGCACCGGCCCGCAGCCGTTCACGGCGATCGCGATCGACGGGGGCGCGCCGACGACCGCGGTCGGCCCGTCGGTCAGCGCGACGGTGGTCACCGACGGGGCGCACGAGGTCGCCTACTACGCCCGCGACGCCGCCGGCAACGTCAACGACGGCGGCATCAGCAACGGCCAGCTCAACCGCCCGCCGGCGACCGCGCTGGTGCGAATCGACCGCGACCCGCCGAGCGTCGTCTTCCTCGACAGCCAGGACCCAGCCGACCCGGAGCTGGTCCGCGCCCGGGTCGCCGACACGCTCTCCGGCCCGAGCGGGTCCGGCTCGATCGGCGTGCGCCGCGCCGGCTCGGGCGACCGCTTCGAGCCGCTGCCCAATGTTCCCAGCGCCCCTGGTCAGCTGCGGGCCCGCTGGGACTCCGACGCCCAACCGGCCGGCGAGTACGAGTTCCGGGCGGTCGGCCACGACGCCGCCGGCAACTCGACGGCGACGACGCGACGCGCCAACGGCACGGCGATGGTCCTGCGCAACCCACTGAAGCAGCCGACCGAGCTGAGCGCCAACGTTGTCGCTTCCGGTGCGCCTTTCCCGTCTCAGAAACGAGAAAGGCGCACCGGAACGAATTTGACGGTCGGGTACGGCGCGACCGTCCAGCTCCGCGGCCGGCTCACGGGCGGCGGCGTGCCGCTGGCGGGGCAGGCGGTGCGCGTCGTCGAGCGCTTCGCGGCGGGTGGTGGCGAGCCGCGGGTCTCGGCCGCGACAAGTGGGCCCGACGGAGCGTTCTCGCTGGCGCTCGCCCCCGGCCCGAGCCGCGCGGTCACGGCGAGCTTCGCGGGCAGCCCGACGCTGGGCCGCGCAAGTGCGCCAACCCTGGAGATCGGCGTGCGCGGCCGGGTGCGCTTCACGGCGTCGGCCGCGACGGCCAGGGTCGGCGGCGCCCCGGTCAGCTTCCGCGGCCGGGTCGTCGCGCCGCGCGGCACGATCCCGGCCAGCGGCAAGTCGGTGCAGTTGCAGTTCCGCCTGCCCGGCCTGGCCTGGTCGGAGTTCCGCACGGTCCAGACCGACCGCCGCGGCCGTTTCCAGTACCGCTACCGCTTCAGCGACGACGACAGCCGCGGCGTCCGCTTCCGCTTCCGCGCCCACGCTCCCGCGCAGGACGACTGGCCCTACGAGCCCGGGGGCTCGCGGCCAGTCGTCGTGCGAGGACTTTGAGTCGCCTTAGATCGGGCTGAGCTCGGTGAGCTGACCGCCGACCTCGCGGACGCGCTGCTCGACCCGGTCGCGGGTCTTGCGCGCCTCGGTGGCCGCCTTGCGGCGAGCGGTGGCGCCGCGGCGCTCGGTGCGGGTCACCGTGCGGCGCAGGCTGGTGCGGTAGGACTCGAGCTGCTTCTCGGCGGCGGAGCGGGCGGTGAACGGCCCGACCAGGTCGGCGACGCGGTCGCTGACCTCGAGCACGACGCCGACCGGCAGGTCGACCGCGCGCTCGGCGGTGCTGCGGGCCTGCTCGGTGCGCGAGGTGGTGGTCTTCTCGGTCTTGGCGGTTTTCGGCTTGGAGTCGGTGCTTGCTCTGGACTTCGTTGGCATCTGGGAAATCGTCCCTTCGGATTGCGGGGTTCAGGGAAGTTCGCGAGTGTAGCGAACATACGTTCTTCCGAACACCTGTTCTAAACCGCCCCCGAGATCCTGTTACAAAGCCGTTTCAGACGGCGGCGCGCAAGATCGCCATGCCCTGCTCGCCCGCCGCGGCGGCGATCGGGAAACGCCCGTCGAGGCCGAGGTCGACCTCGTCCATGGCAAGCTCGCCGAAGGCGACGACGCCGCCGGCCTCGCGGACGAGCAGCTGGGCGGCGGCCACGTCAACTGAGCGGCAGGTGCGCAGGCTGAGCATCGCGTCGAGGCGGCCGGCCGCGACGTAGGAGGCGGTGATCGCGATCGAGCCGATCACCCGCAGGCGGTAGACCTTGCCGACCAGCGCCGCGAGCGACTCCAGCGCCCACTGCGGCTCGGCCGACTCGATCCCGAGCAGCTCCAGCTTCTCGGCGTCGACGCTGACCGCGATCGGCTCGCCCTCGCGCGTGGCGCCGGCCCCACGGCGCGCCACGAACTCCTCGCCGGCGCCGAAGTCGTAGACGTAGCCGAGCTCGACGTCGGCCATCGAGGGGCCGGAAGCGACGGCGATGCTGAGGCTGTGCGAGGGCAGCGTGCGACGGGCGTTGAGCGAGCCGTCGATCGGGTCGATCACGACCATCGCCGGCCCCCCCGCGCCGAACTCGACCTCACCCCGCTCCTCGGAGACGGCGACGAAGGAGGCGCCGGCCGCGGCCAGCTGCTCGAGCTCGGCGAAGACCAGGTCCTCGCACTGGCGGTCGATGACGAGGGTGTGATCGCCGCCCTCGCCAACCCCCTCGTAGACGGTGCGCGCGGCGCTCCCGGGGGTCGCCTCGAAGAGCCGTCGCTGCCCGGCGACGACGCGGCGGCAGATTCCCAGCCAGTCAGCGGAGAGGACGTCCATCAGCGCTCATCCTATGGAGGGCGCCCGGCGCGCCGGTCCAGGTAGCGTTGGGCCATGCTCGCCCTCGCCGATGCACAGGAACAGGCGATCCGGCATCGCACCGGGCCGTTGCTGCTGCTGGGCGAGGCCGGAACCGGCAAGTCCGAGGTGCTGGCGCGACGCCTCGCCGCCCTTGCCGCCGACGACGCGCCGGAGCGGATCCTCGTCCTCACCTCCTCGCGGGCGACCGCCGGGCGCCTGCGCGAGCGGGCCGAGGCGCTGCTCGACCGGCCCTACGAGGAGCTCTGGATCGGCTCCTGGGAGGGGCTCGGCGAGCGCCTGCTGCGCGAGCACGCGACGGCGGCGGGGCTCGACCCCTTCTTCGACGTGCTCGGGCCGGCCGAGCGGCTGGCGATGCTGCTCGACCGACTCGACGAGCTGCCCCTGCGGCGCCACGAGATCCGCGGCAACCCGGCCGGCCTGCTGACCCGGCTGCTCGAGCAGATCGACGAGCTCAAGGCCGGCGCCACACAGCCCGACCCCGAGCTGGCCGAGCTGGTCGCCGCCCACGACCGCATCCTGGCCAGCGCCTGCAGCCTCGATCGCGGCGACGTCTTCCTCACCCTCCAGCGGCTGCTCGGCGAGCGGCCCGAGGTCGGGGCCGCGATCGCCGCTCGCTTCCCCCACCTGATGGTCGACGAACTGGAGGAGACGACGACGGCGCAGCGCGCGCTGCTCGCCTCGCTGGCGGCCACCGGTCAGGTCCACCTCTACGCGCTGGAGGGCGCCGGCCCCCACTCCGACTGGTACCGCGACCTGCACCGCGAGGGCGACGTGGTCGGCCTCGAGCGCCAGTTCCGCGACCCGCCGCGGCGCTTCTGGCGCTGCGCCAACGAGCGCGCCCAGGCGCAGGCGACGGCCCGCGAGGTCGAGCACCTGCTCGCCACCGGCGCCGAGCCGGAGCGGATCTGTGTCCTCGTCGACGACCCGGCGCGGGGCGGCCCGGTGGCGGCGGCGATGGAGGAGCGCGGCATCCCCTTCCACCTCTCCGGCCCCGCCGCCCTCTTCCAGCGGCCCGAGGTGCGCGACGCGATCGCCTGGCTGCGGGTGCTGGCCGACCCCGGCGACTCGGCGGCGGCGGCGCGCGCCCTGACCCGGCCGCCGGTCGAGCTGCGCGCCGCCGACCTGGCGCGGCTGACGACGATCGCCCGCCGCCGCAAGCTCGACATGGTCTCGGCCTGCGAGGCGGCGCTCGAGAGCCCCCAGATCCCGCCCGAGGCGCGCGAGCGGATCCAGTCCTTCCTGAAGCTCTACGGGACGGCCTCGGCGGTGCTCGAGGAGCGCCGCGCCGACGTCTTCGTGCGGCGCCTGATCGAGGCGGTCGGGCTGCGCCGCCAGCGCCTCTTCGCCGCCCAGCCCGAGGTCGCCGAGCGCCTCCTCGCCCTCGCCCGCCTCGCCGAGCTGGCCGCGGCCTGGACGCGGCGCGAACCGCACGGCTCGACCCGCGACTTCGTCCGCCACCTGAGCGCCGTCGCCGAGACCGGCGTCGAGCCGATCGGGGCAGCAGAGCCGCCGGCGCCCGGCGCCGTCCAGGGCCACGTCCGCGCCGCGGTCAAGGGGATGGAGTTCGACCACGTCTTCGTGCTCGGGCTGGAGCGGGGCGCCGACGCCGAGCGGATCGGCAGGCCGGCCAGCAGCGGACTCGTCCTCTCCCGGGTCGAGCGCGGCGAGCAGGGCGAGGCGGCCCCTTCCACCTTCTACGCCGAGGCACTGGCCGCGGCGGAGGCCGAGGAGGAGGCCCACGCCGAGGAGCTGTTCGGCCCGGCCGAGGGACTGCACGCGACCTACCGCACCCTGCGCGAGGAGGTGCTGGAGGCGTCCTGGGTCGCCGGCCGCGAGCTCTCCGAGCCGCGCCTCGACACCGCGATCGACGTCAACCGGGCCATCGCCCGCTACCTCGAGCTGCTGAAGCTGGCGGCGCTCGCCCAGCGGCCCGGCGACGAGGCGACCGAGGAGGCGATCGAGGCGGTCAACGGGCTGCTGCGCCAGGTCGCCACCCCCGAGCAGCAGGCCGAGCTCGAGGCCTCGGCGCTCGACTCCTACCTGCTCGGCTCCGAGCGCGAGGGGGAGGGGCGTCGCCGCCTGATCGCCGCCCGCCAGGAGCCCTCGCTGCAGCAGTTCCTGCCGCGCCGCGGCGACGGCTCGCTCAGCCTCTCCGCCTCCGACCTCGACCTCTACCTCACCTGCCCGCTGAAGTACAAGTTCCGGCGCGTCTTCGGCATCCCCGAGGAGCCGACGATCAACCAGCGCTTCGGGATCCTCGTCCACAACGTCCTCGAGCGCTTCCACAAGGAAGGCGAGGAAAGTGGCGAGGAGGGCCTGCGGCGCCTGATGGACCTCTTCGAGGCGGGCTGGCGCCGCTCCGGCTTCGGCAGCAGCGACGACGAGCTCCAGTTCCGCGACCGGGCGCGCGAGGCGATGCGGCTCTACTGGGAGCGCGAGGACGAGTCCGAAGGCGAACCGCTCTGGCTCGAGCGCAAGTTCGACATCCGCATCGGCGAACACCACGTGCGCGGCCGCGTCGACCGGGTCGACCGCCTCCCCGACGGCAGCCACGAGGTGATCGACTACAAGACCGGCGAGCGCAAGACCGAAGCCGCCCTGGAGAACGACCTGCAGCTCGCCCTCTACCGGCTCGCCGCGCGCGAGGCCTGGGACCTCGAGGTCGGCGCCGGCAGCTACTACTACGTGCTCGACGCCGACAAGGTCGCGGCGCCGGCCAAGCCCGACGACGCCGAGCGGGTCGAGCGCACCGTCCTGCAGGTCGGCGAGGGCATCCTCGGCCAGGACTTCGAGCCCCGCCCCTCACCGACCGTCTGCGGCTGGTGCGACTACCGCCTGATCTGCCCGGCGGCGGAGAGCTGACCTAGTTCGACTCGCCGCGGCGCTGCTGGAGGAACTGCTGGAACTCGCGGGCGAGGGTGTCGGCGGAGGGCAGGTCGACCTCGCCGCTGCCGAGCTGCTCGACCTGCTCGGCCTCGATCCGCTCGACCAGTTCGGCGATCTCGGGGTTGGAGGAGACGGCGCGGCCGATCTGCTCTTCGTAGCTGGCCGTTTCCTCCTCCAGCTCGGTGGCGTCGACGGCGACCCCGGTCAGGCCCTCGAGCCGGCGCAGCAGCGCCAGCGCCGCCTTCGGGTTCGGCACCGCGGCGACGTAGTGGGGGACCGCCGCCCAGAGCGAGGCGGAGGTCATGCCCACCTGGCGGCAGCAGTCGTGGACGACGCCGACGATCCCGGTCGGCCCTTCGTAACTGGAGCGCTGCAGGTCGAGCTCCTCGACCAGCTGCTCGTCGGAGGCGAGGCCGGTGATCGGCACCGGCAGGGTGTGCGAGACCTCGGCGACCAGCGCCCCCAGGGTGATCACCATCTCCACCCCGAGCGCGTCGGCGGCGGTCGCGATCGTCTCCGAGAAGGTGCGCCAGCGCAGGTTTGGCTCGGTGCCGTCGAAGAGCACGAGGTCGCGCTCGGCACCCGGGACGCGGACCGCGATCAGGTCGTTGCGGGGCCACTCGATGCGGCGCGCCTGTCCCTCGGTGAGGACGATCGTCGGCCGCGTCGACTGGAAGTCGAAGTAGTCCTCGGGGTCGACGCTGGCGAGCGGCTCGGCGTCGAAGGAGTCGGCGACCGCGGTCAGCGCCGCCGAGGCCGAGCCGGCGGCATCGTTCCAGCCGCGGAAGGCGCAGACCAGGACTGGCGAGCGCAGACGCGGAGCGTCAGTGTGCCAGGTAAGCGACTCCACCCTTCTGAGACTACAGACGCCCCGTCGGGCCCCGGGGGGGGTGCAATGTGAATACGGATTCACTATTCTGCCCGGGCGTTGCTCGAGCTGCGTGAGATCGGCAAGTCCTACCCCCTCGGCGGGGAGATGGTCGAGGTCCTCCACGGCGTCTCGGTGGAGATCCGGCCCGGCCGCCTGGTGGCGATCGTCGGCCCCTCCGGCAGCGGCAAGAGCACCCTGCTCAACCTGATCGGCACGCTCGACGCGCCGAGCCAGGGCCGCCTGCTCTTCGACGGGCGCGAGATCGGCGACCTCTCGCAGTCGGCGCGGGCCGACTTCCGCGCCGCCAACCTCGGCTTCATCTTCCAGTTCTTCAACCTGTTGCCCGGCCTGACGGCGCGCCAGAACGTCGAGCTGGCGGCGGCGATCGCCGGTCGCGACCGGCGCCTGGCCCGCCAGCGCGCCGGCGAGCTGCTCACCCAGGTGGGCCTCGGCGACCGCGTCGACGCCCCCGCCCGCAACCTCAGCGGCGGTCAGATGCAGCGGGTCGCGATCGCCCGCGCCCTGGTCAACGAGCCGCGCCTGATCCTCGCCGACGAGCCGACCGGCAACCTCGACCAGCGCAACGCCGGGCAGATCCTCGAGCTGCTGCGCGAACAGGCGAGCGGCGAGCGCGCGGTGGTGATGGTCACCCACGACCACGAGCTGGCCGAGCGCTTCGCCGACGAGATCATCTCCCTGGTCGACGGCCGCATCGAGGAGATCGCCGACGGGCGCGGCAACGGCCGGCGCGACGGGCGCGGCAGCTGGTTGGCGAACGGGCTGCGGACGCTGACCGGCAGATGAAGCCGGCCAGCCAGCTGCGCACCGCGGCCTTGCTGACCCGCCACCTGCTGCACACGATGGCGCGCCACCGGGCGCGGGTCGCGATCCTGCTGGCGGCGCTCTCGGTGGCGCTCGGGATCGGCATCGGCCTGCTCGCCTTCGTGACCAGCATCGAGGACTCGTTCCGCGCCCGCGGCGCCGCGGTCGGCGGCGTCTCCGACCTCCAGGTCGAAGCGCTGACCCCGACCTCCTCGCTGCCGCCGCGGCTGGCGGCGCGCCTGCAGCGGGTCCCCGGCACCCGCCACGCGGTGCCGCTGGCCCAGCAACGGGTCACCCTCTCCTCGGGGCGCGACTCGGCGGTGGCGACCGCGATCGGGATCGACCGCTCGGCCCGCCACCTGCGCAGCGACGTGCAGCGTGAGCTCGGTCTCGAGGCCGAGGGGGCCCGGCGCGGGCTCGTCCTCACGACGGCGCTCGCCGACGAGCTCGGCGGGGTCGCGCCCGGCGACCGGGTGCGCCTCTTCGCCTACGCCAGCGGGCCCCGCCTGCGGGTATCGCGGGTGGTCGCCGCGCCGCTCGCGATCGAGGACGTGATCACCCTGCCCCGGGGCCAGCTCGAGCGGCTGCGCGGCGCGCCCGGGCGGCCGACCGCGATCTACGTCAAGCTCGGGCCGGGGGTCTCGGCCGAGAGCTGGAAGCGCCGCGCCGCCGGCGTCCTGCCCGCCGGTGCCCGGCTCACCGACGCCGCCGCCAGCCAGGCCGAACTCGACCACGTGCTCGACTTCACCGTGCGCGCCCCGACCCTCGTCTTCGGCCTCGTCGTGCTGGCGATCGCGGCGCTGCTGATCTACGTCCTGCAGCTGATGCGGATGCTCGAGCGCCAGGAGGACATCGGCCTGCTGCGGGCGCTGGGCGGCGGGCGCCTGGCGCCGGTCCTCGCCGAGACCGCGATCCTCGCCGCCCTGCTTGGCGCCGCGCTCCTGCCCGGGATCCTGATCGGCGCCCCGATCGCCCACTACCTGGCGGCGCAGGTGCCGAGCTACCTGACCGACGTCTTCGGCTTCAACATGCAGGTCGAGGTGCGGCCGCGGGTGGTCGCGATCGCCGCCGCGATGGCGCTCGCGGTCGGCGTCACCGCGACCGTCGCCGCGCTGGTCTCGGCGCGCGGCTCGATCGCCTCGCAGCTCGGCCGCTCGCCGCAGGCGGGAGCGACCGTGGTCGCGACGATCTCGCCACGCGCGGCGCTGGCGCTGCTCGCCGGCGGCGGCGCGCTGCTCGCGCTCGGCCTCGTGCTCAGCGACGCCGAGCTCTTCCCGCCCGCCGGGCTGGCGATCACGGTCGGCATGGCGATGCTCACCTTCGGCGTCGTCGGCGGCGCCGCGCTGGCCCTCGGCCGGGTGCGGGCCAGCGGCCCGAAGGCGGCGATGGTCGCCCGCTCGGCCTTCGAGACCAACCCGCGCCGCGCCGCCCTGGCGGCGGCGATCATGGCGCTCGGGATCGGCGCCGTGATCCCGCCGCAGCTCTCCGAGCGGGCGCTGACCGACCGCCTCGACGAGGTCCTCACCTCGTTCCGGCCCGCGGCCGAGGAGGTGGTCGCCTCCAACGACGCCTACTACAGCGTTCCCGTCACCCCCGCGTACGCCCGCCGCGCCCTGCGCGACCGCTCGGCGCCAGCCGAGCCGACCGTCTTCACCTTCGTCGCCTTCCAGGGCCGCAAAGTCGAGCTGCGGGCGCTCGACCCCGACAACCGCGACGGGATCGTCAAGCCCAACGGGGTCGGGATGCCGGAGGCGCTGCCCGCCCTGCGCCGCGCCCCGCGCGGCATCCTGGTCTCACGCACGATGGCCTCGGTGCTCGACCTCGAGCCGGGCGAGCGGATCCGGCTGCAGACCGTGGCCGGGCCGCGGCGGCTGCGGATCGTCGGCGAAGTCGAGGAATTCTCCTGGCCCTCGGGCACCATCTACATGAGCATCGACCGCTACCGGCGGCTCTTCCGCACCGCCGCAATCAGCGCCTTGGCGCTGCCGCGGCGGGCCGAGATCGACCGCGCGGCGCTGCGCCGCACCCGCCCCCTGCAGACGGTCACCGGCATCGAGCTGCGGGAAAAGATCGACGCCCAGATGGACAAGAGCGTGCAGGGACTGCTGGCGATGCGCGTGCTGACCCTGCTCGCGGCGCTGGTCGCGGTCGGCGGCATCCTCGCCACGGCGGTCTTCGCCCGCCGCCGCGAGTGGGCGGTGCTGCGCGCGGTCGGGATGGGCAGCGGCGGCCTCTTCGCCGCCCTGGCGCTGGAGACCCTCCTGGTGATGGTGCTGGGCGGCCTCTGCGGCGTGGCCGGCGGGATCGTCTCCTACCAGGGGCCGGTCACCGGCCTGCTCGAGTCGCAGGGCTACGTGATCGAGGGCGGCATCGCGCCGCTGACCGTCTTCACCGTCTTCGCCGGGGCCGTGCTGGTCGGCTCCGTGGCCGCCGCCCTGCCCGCCTGGCTTACGGCACGCGCGCCGCTCGCCGATGCGCTTTCCTACGAGTAGGTGGCGACGGGGCCGGAGAGACCCAGCGCAGCGACGACGTCGCGCGGCGACGCGACCCGCGCCCGCCTGCTCGCCGCCGCGATCGAGCTGCTCGAGGAAGGCGGCTACGCGGCGGCCTCGGTGGCGGCGATCACCGCTCGCAGCGGCGTCGCCGCCGGCGCCCTCTACCGCCACTTCCCCTCCAAGGCCGAGCTCTTCGTCCACGTCTTCCGCGCCGCCGCCGAGCGCGAGCTGACGGCGCTGCGCGAGGCGGCGGCGACCAGCGGCGGCACCGCGGCCAAGCTCGACGCGGTCGTGCGCGAGTTCGCCGGCCGGGTGCTGGGCTCGCGCCGGGCCGCCTGGGCGCTCGTCTACGAGCCGGTCGACCCGCTGGTCGACGCCGAGCGGCTCGCCTACCGCCAGACCTACCGCGAACGCCTCGCCGACCTGCTCGGCCGGGGCATCGCCGCCGGCGAGCTGCCCGAGCAGGACCCCGAGCTGGCGGCCGCGGCGCTGATCGGCGCGATCAGCGAGGCCCTGGTCAGCCCGCTCTCGCCGGTCGGCGAGGACGTCGAGGCGGAGGAGCTGATCGCCTCGCTGTCCGACTTCTGCCGGCGTGCGGTCGGCGCCGGCGCTCCCTGACTCAGCTGTCGGCGGGGGCGCGCAGGCTACGGCGGATGAGGCCGTAGGCGATGTAGAGGGAAAGCGCGGCGAAGGCCAGCTCGAGCGTCCTCTGCGAGACCTCGTTGGCGACCACGACCCCGATCAGGACGCCGAGCGGCGAGAGGACGCCGATGGTGACGGCGTCGCGGAGGTGGAAGTTGCCGTAGACGTTCTGGCGGTAGGCGCCGACCAGGGCGACGATCACGATCATCAGCAGCGAGGTCGACTCGGCCTCGACCTGGGTGAGGCCGAGGAAGATCGCCAGCGCCGGGACGAAGAGGACGCCGCCGCCGACGCCGACCAGGCCCCCGGCGAGCCCCCCGGCGACGGCGATCAGCGCCGCGATCAGCTCGTCCATGGCCAGCTCCCCTCCGCCCTCACCGGACGATCAGCTCGATCGAGATGCCGATCAGCAGCGCCGCGAAGAGCAGCGAGACGGCGCGCTGGGGGATGCGCTGCTGGATCGCGGTGCCCAGCACGACGCCGAGGACCGCCGGGATCGAGAGCAGCAGGCCGGTGTCGACCCGGACGTTGCCGTAGATACCGCCCTGGGCGAGCGCGCCGAGCAGCCCGATGAGGACGATCGCGCCGAGGCTGGTGCCGGTCGCGAGCCGCTCGCCGTAGCCGAACCAGAAGATCAGCAGGGGCACGATCACGGTGCCGCCGCCGACCCCGAAGAGGCCGCTGAAGACGCCGGCCAGAGTGCCGATAGCGGCGAGCTTCAGCAGGCGGTCGCTGGGCATCGCGGGATACTAGTCCCGTGCCGCTGGCGCAGCTGCGAGCCAATCCCCGCCGCTCCGCGATCCTCACCGACGTCGACGGCACCCTGGCGCCGATCGTCGAGCGCCCCGAGCAGGCGGCGGTGCCGCCGCGGGCCAGCGAGCTGCTCGCCGAGCTGAGCCACGGCTACGGGTTGGTCGGCTGCGTCTCCGGGCGGCGCGCCGAGGAGGCGCGGCGGCTGGTCGGCGTCGAGGAGATCTCCTACGCCGGCAACCACGGGCTGGAGCTGCTGCTGCCGGGGGACGAGCGCCCCAGGCCCGACCCCTCGATCGCGGGACGCGAGCGCGACGCCGAGCGCTTCCTCGCCGGGCTCGGCGGGGAGCTGGCCGGGGCGGGGCTGCGGGTCGAGGACAAGGGACCGATCCAGGCGCTGCACTGGCGCGGCGCCGGGGACGAGAGCGCCGCCGAGGCGCGCGCCCACGAGATCGCGGCGGCGGCTGAACGGGCGGGCCTGCACCCCCACTGGGGTCGCAAGGTGCTCGAGCTGCGGCCGCTCGCCCGGATCGGCAAGGACACCGCGGTGCGCGCCCTGCTCTCCTCCGCGAAACCTCGTTTTTCCGCCGATGACGCGCAAGAACGAGGTTTCGCGGTGTACGCGGGGGACGACAGGACGGACCTGGACGCGTTCCGCGGGCTGCGGGAGCTGCGCGACGAGGGCGAGCTGGGGGTCGCGATCTGCGTCGGGATCGTCTCCTCGGAGGGACCGCCGGAGATCGCCGCCGAGTCCGACCTGCAGGTCGACGGCCCGCCAGGCTGGATCGCCCTGCTCGAATCGCTGGGCGGGTAGAACTCGGCGATGCCCTACACCGACCTGCTGCGAGTCACCGTCTTCCTGACCGGCGCCGAGGCGACCGCGCTGGGGGCGATCACGGCGCTCGCCGCCGGCCGCGACGGCGACACGCTGACGGTCTACGTCGCCGCGGTCTGGTGGGTGGCGGCGCTCGGGCTCGGGCTCTACTACGGCCGGCCGTCCCAGGCCGCCGACGGCGTCCGCGAGGCGCTGGCCCGGGCGCGAACCGCGACCTCGCTGCCCGACGAGACGCCGGCCCGGATCGCCGTCGCCCGGCTCTGGCCGATCGGGCTGACCGCGATCGTCGCCGGCGCCCTCGGCGTGATCTTCCCCGGCGTCGCCGCGATCGGCGCCGGCTACGCCCTGCTCGTCGCCCTCGCGATGCGCACCCGCGAGGCCGCCGTGCTCGGCATCGAGCAGCGCGACGGGGTCAAGTTCTACGTCGTCCCCAACTCCGCCCTGCGCCCGGTCCAGTTGGTCCGCTCCCCCGGCCTGCGCAGCGACCGCCTGCACAGCCTCGGCTGACGGGACGTAGTCCTAGTCGAGCCCAGCGAGGAACTCGAGCAGCGCCGCGCTTACCTCTTCCGGGCGCTCCTGCTGGATCCAGTGGCCGGCACCCTCGACGACGATGTTCGCGCGCAGGTCGGCAGTGAGCGACTCGATGTCGTCGCCGGGCATGAAGGCGCGCACCGCGTCTCGCTCGCCGACCAGGAACAGCGCCGGCTGCTCGATCCTGCCGTCGCCGAAGCGCTCCGCCGCCTCCCAGTTGCGATCTATGTTGCGGTAGTAGTTGAGGCCGCCGGCGAAGCCGGTCCGCTCGAACGACTCGACATAGAAGTCGAGGTCCTCCTCGCTCAGCCAGGCCGGGCGCGGGCTGGGCCCGTCGCCGCGCCCAGCCCACTCGTCGCTCCAAACGTCGGTCGCGCAGAGCGTGCGGCGCACGTCGCGCGCCAGTGCCGCCTCGGCCGCGCCCGGCTCCTGGAACCAGACGATGTAGAAGTCCTCGCCGAGCCGGTTGCGCATGATCGTCAGCGGCGGCGCGGGCGCACGGGCGACGTGCGGGACGCTCAGCCCGGCCACGGCCCGGACCCGCTCGGGGTGGGCGAGCGCCGTGTGCCAGACGGCCGGGCCGCCGAAGTCGTGGCCGACGAAGACGGCCTCCTCCTCGCCGACGGCGTCGAGCAGGCCGGCGAGGTCGGCGGCGATCGTGTCGAGGTCGTAGGCCCCGATCTCGGCGGGTCGCGAGCTGCGCCCGTAGCCGCGCATGTCGGGGGCGAGCACGCGGTAGCCCGCCTCGGCCAACGCCGGGATCTGGTGGCGCCACGAGTAGGCGAGCTCGGGGAAGCCGTGGCAGAGCACGACCGCCGGCCCACCGCCCGCCTCGACGACGTGCAGCTCGATGCCGTTGGTCTCGATCATCGTTCCGTCCATCCCCATCCCCCGATCGCCGTCGCTGCCTAGCGCAGGAGTTTCTTGAAATCGCGCCAGCTGCGCGTGTTGGCGATCTGAGCGGGGGTGAGCCAGGCGCGGCGCGCGGTGGCGACGGCGTAGGCCATGTTGTCGAGCGTGTCGACGCCGTGGGCGTCGGTGTTGAGGACGATCGTCGCGCCGGCCTCGGCGGCGAGGCGGGCGTGCTGCTCGGAGAGGTCGCGGCGGTTGGGGTTGCCGTTGATCTCCAACATCGTGCCGGTCCGCGCCGCCGCCTCGACCACTGCCTCGACGTCGATCCCGTAGGGCTCGCGACGCCCGATCAGGCGGCCGGTGAGGTGGCCGATGCAGTCGACCAGCGGGTTCTCGATCGCGGCCAGCACCCGCTCGGTCATCGCCTCGTCCGAGATCGAGAACGAGGTGTGGACGCTGGCCACGACCCAGTCGAGCGCGTCGACGAGATCGTCGGGATAGTCGAGGCCGCCGTCGAGGCCGATGTTGACCTCGGAGCCGGCGAGCAGATGGAAGCCGCGCACCCCCTCGTTCCACTCGGCGATCTCCTCGACCCGCTGCCAGAGCCGCTCGGCGGTGACGTGGTCGCCGAAGCCGTGGCTGGCCGAGTGGTCGGTGATCGCCATGTAGGCGTAGCCCCGCTCGCGGCCGGCCGCCGCCATCTCCTCCAGCGTGTTGCGGCCGTCGGAGAGGGTGGTGTGCGAGTGCAGGTCGCCGCGCACGTCCTCGATGCCGACCAGCTCGGGCAGCTCGCCGTCGCGGGCCGCCGCCAGCTCGCCGCGACCCTCGCGCAGCTCGGGGACGATGTAGGCGTAGCCGAGCCGTTCGTAGACCTCCTCCTCGCTGTCGCAGCGGGTGGTCTCGCCGCTCTCGGTCGCGAGGATGCCGTGCTCGGAGACCGAGAGGCCCTGGGCGACGGCCGCTTCGCGCAGCTGCACGTTGTGCGCCGCCGAGCCGGTGAAGTGCTGCAGCAGGTTGCCGAAGGCCTCCGGCGGGACTATCCGCAGATCGACTGAGATGCCGTTGTGGGTCTGGGCCCGCAGGCCGTTCGGGCCCGGGGTGCCGGCGGCCGCGATCAGCGCGTGGCGGGCGAGGTGCTCGGCGAGCGCAGCCGGCTCCTCGGCGGTGGCGATCAGGTCGATGTCCTTGCAGGTCTCGGCCCAGCGCCGCGCCGAGCCGGCGACCTCGACCCGCTTCGCGGCCGGGTGCTCGCGCAGCGCCGCGGCCAGCTCCTCGGCGATCGGCCGCACCGCCGAGAGCAGCAGCCGGCCCGGCCCCTCCCCCGGCTCGCCCAACCGCTCCAGCGCCGCCAGCACGTTCTCCTCCGCCTTCGGGCCCAGCCCCTTGAGGTCGCGGATCCGTTCCGCTTCGGCGGCCTCCTTGAGGTCGTCCATCGAGGCCACGCCGAGCTCGTCGTAGAGGCGGCGGGCGGTTTTCGCCCCGACCCCGGGGACGCGGGTGACCTCGATCAGGGTCGGCGGGAACTTCCCCTTCAGCTTGACCGCCGCCGGGATCTCGCCCGTCGCCAGCAGGGCGTCGATCTTCTCGGCCAGCGTCTTGCCCACCCCGGGCAGCTCGGTCGCCCGTCCCTCGCCGGCCAGCTCGGCGATCGAGAGCGGGCTTTCGCGGATCGCCTTGGCCGCCGCCGAGTAGGCCAGCACGCGGTATCTGACCGCCCCGTCCAGCTCGTAGAGGACGCCCAGCTCTTCGAGCGCGGCGGCGATCTCGGCGTTCGTCATACTCGGCAACATAAGGCTGCACGGGTTGGGGGTTACCGACCCTCGCTATACTTTCTGAAGTATTGAGAGCTGAACCTAGACCCAGGGGAGACCGATACCAGTGACCGGCAAGCTCACCGACGTGACCGACGCAACCTTCAAGTCCGACGTCCTCGACGCGGACGGCCCCGTCCTCGTCGACTTCTGGGCCCCTTGGTGCGGTCCCTGCCGCGTCGTCCACCCGGTGCTCGAGGAGATCGACGCCGAGCGCGACGACCTCACGATCCTCAGCCTCAACGTCGACGAGAACCAGCAGACGGCGGCCCAGTACGAAGTCCTCTCGATCCCCACCTTGCTGCTCTTCAAGGACGGGGCGATCGCGAAGAAAATCGTCGGGGCGATGCCGAAGCGGCGCCTCGAGGCCGAGCTCGAGCCGGCGCTCGCCTAGCGCGGCGCGCGGAGCGCACCGATGCCGTTCGTGCAGATCCACTGGTACGAGGGCCGCAGCGACGAGCAGAAGGCGGAGATCGCCAAGCGAGTCGAAGCCGCCCTCGTCGAGGTCGCCGGAGCCGCCCCCGAGCACTGCTGGGTGAAGTTCTCCGACTCGAAGAAGAGCGACTTCATCATCGGCGAGCCCAAGCCCGAGTAGGGCGAGGGCCGAACGCCGGGGCGACCCGGCTCAGATCAGCTTCGCCCGCTTCAGGTCGAGCTCGATCAGGGGGGCGAGGGTCCCGGCGAAGGTGGCGCTGAGGTGGTTGCGGTCGCGGTAGACCAGCGCATTGCCGATCACGGCGCGGCAGAGGCCGCGCGGGCAGATCGCCTCGGTGACGTCGACCAGGCTGGCACCGGGAGTGCGCTTGGCGGCGCGGGTGTCGAACTCCTTCGCCCTGCTGCGGTCGCGGCGAAAGGCGCATGAGTCGAGGCTCTCGAGCTGCCTGGAGACGCAGCTGGGCACGTCCTCGGACGCCGAGGGCGGATCCTTGAGCACGGCCACGCGCCGGCCGTCGTCGTTGACCCGCTCCAGGGTCGCGGCGTAGCCGTCCTCGAGGGCGGCGGACCCCTCTTCGCCGCTCAGCGCCTCGCCGTCCTCACCCAGCGGCGTGTATTCGCTGGCGCTGCCCATCAGAACGGTCACCTGACCGTCCATCTGCTCGATCCGCTGCAGAGCACGCTCCCGCCAGACGTCGCACTCCGGGTACTCGCCGCCGGTGGTCATGTTCGGCACCCTGACCGCGGCCGGCGGGCATTCGGCCTTGGTCAGGGCGACCAGGCGCAGGCGGTGCCGCTCGGCCAGCTGCTCCACCGCCGGGAAGAACTGCATCGCGTGCGAGTCGCCGAAGAGGACCAACGTCCGCTTCGCGTCGCGATCGCCGTAGGTGCATTTGTTCGACTTGGTCCCACCCAGCCCGACCAGGCAGCCGTCGTCGTACATGCGCGAGCGATCGTCGCGGGCCTGCAGCGGGTTGGGGCGGACGGCGTCGGCGCGCTTCTGGGGCACCGGTTGGCTGGCGAGGGCGGCGGCGCCGCTGACCTCGCTGGACGGCGCCGTGCGGAAGGTCGGCTGGCTGGACGCGAGCAGCAGGCCCCCGGCGGCGGCGATCGCGGTGCAGCCGAGGCCAAGCGCGAGGGCGCGGCGGGGCGAGCCGAGCAGCGAGGTCGAGCGGCGGACGGGCTCCTCGATCCAGCGATGGCTGAGCGCGGTCGGCACCCACGAGGCGGCGACCACGGCGAGGCCGGCGGGCACGCTCAACGGCCCCCAGAGCGCCACCGCGAAAACCAGCGCCGGCCAGTGCCAGAGGTACCAGGAGTAGGAGATCCGGCCGACGTAGCGGACCGGCGACAGCGAGAGCGCCCGGCTGGGCGACGCGGCGGCGGCGTAGGTGGCGGAGCCGGCGAGGATCAGGGCCGCGGTGCCGAGGGTCGGGACCAGCGCCGCCAGCCCGGGAAAGGGGGTGCCCGAGTCGAAGGCGAAGACCGCGTAGGCGATCGCCGCCAGCCCCGCCCAGCCGAGCGCCGCCGCCAGGCGGCCCGGCAACCTGACCGCGCCGAGCAGGGCCAGCGACGCTCCCAGCGCCAACTCCCAGGCGCGGCCGAGGGTCGAGAAGTAGGCCGCGCTCGGCTGATCGCCGGTGAGCTGGACGCCGATCGCGAGCGAGGCCCCGAACACGATCGCGACCATCACCCAGAGGACTGGCCGGAGGGAGAAGCCGCGCAGGGCCAGGGGCCAGGCCAGGAGCAGCATCAGGGTCGGCCAGACGATGTAGAACTGCTCCTCGATCGCCAGCGACCAGAGGTGCTGGACCGGGCTCGGTTCGATGCCCTGGGCGAAGTAGTCGACCGACTGGGCGGCGAAGTGCCAGTTGGCGACGTAGAAGGCGGAGCTGACGACGTCGCCGGAGACTTCCTCGCCTCGCACGGGTGAGAGCAGCAACCGCGAGAGGACGACGACGGCGACGAGGACGACGAAGAGCAGCGGCAGCAGGCGCTTGGCGCGGCGGGCGTAGAAGCGCACCAGCGAGACCGTCCCCGTGCGCTCCAGCTCGCCCAGCAATAGGCGGGTGATGAGGAAGCCCGAGATGACGAAGAAGACGTCGACGCCGACGTAGCCGCCGGCGGCGAACGGCAGGCCGGCGTGGCAGAGCAGCACGGCGGCGATCGCGATCGCGCGCAGGCCCTCTACGTCGGGCCGGAAGCTGTTTCCGGTCGAATCCTGCTTAGAAGAGATAGTTCACCTTAGGGTGGCGGCGGTGCTGGCAAGCCAGTCGAGGGACCGCGTGAGAAGCACCGGCCAGCTGCGCTCGGTGTGATGTCCCCCCCTCACTACCCACAGATGCACGCGCTCGAACTTGGCGGCAAAGGTCGCGCTCATCGCCGCCGACACGACCCGGTCGCGCCGGCCGTGCACCAGCAGCAGCGGGCGCCTGGCAGGGCGACGAAGCGGCGAAAGCCGGCGCCTCGCGGCGGGGGTCAACCCGATCTGCTCGTAGTAATCGGCGCCGTAAGCGCCCAGGGGCCATCCCCATTCGAGGAGATCCGTCGGCGGCGCCTTCGCCACCGCGGCGGAGACCAGCCCGTCGCCGGCGAGCAGCGCGGCGAGCGTTCCACCGGCGGAGGTTCCGTACGCGTAGACGCTGTTCCCGTACCTGGCTCGCAGGCGGAGTGCCTCCGCGCGCGCCGCCTGGAAGGCGGCCGGCATGTCTCCGAGGGGATAGCGGAGGTAGTGCGGGATGAACCCGGCACTGAGTGCCGCCGCGCGGGTGAGCGGCTCGAAAGTCTGGTCCTCGAAGAGGAAGGAGCCGCCGTGGATCAGCAGCAGGTGCGGGGTCGCCGACCGCGCCTCACCGACCGCGGGCTCCTGCGCCGTCGCGGCGGCCGGCGCCCAGGCGAGGGCGACCGCGAGGCAGGCGGCGAGCAGCGTGCGCTGGGCGAGTTTGCCGTCCATATGTCGGGAAACTCGCCCAGCCCGCTCAGGTTGCGACGCGGGCGAGGACGATCAGGAGCTCGCGGCCGTCGATCTTGGCCGTCGCCGCGGCGCCGTCGCCGCCGTCGTAGGCAACCTCGGTGGCGAGCACCTCGCCGGCCAGGTAGGGCTGGTGCGCCCGGGCCGCCGCGAGCAGCTCCTCGTCGCCGCCCAGCGAGAGCTCGATCCGGTCGGTGATCTCCAGCCCCGCCGCTTTGCGCGCGTTCTGGACGGCGTGGACGATCTCGCGGGCGAGGCCCTCGCGGCGCAGCTCCTCGTCGACCTCGAGCTGCAGGGCGACGGCGTGTCCGGCCTCGGCCTCGACCTCGTAGCCCTCGAGCGGCTGCAGCGAGAGGCTGACCTCGTCGGGGCCGATCGTGTGCTCGTCGCCGTCGACGTTGATCCCGACCTCGCCGCCGTCGGCCATCACCGCGGCGACGTGGACCGGGTCGAGCGCCGCGACCGCGGCGGCGACCTGCGGCATGCGCTTGCCGAAGCGCGGGCCGAGGGCGCGGTAGTTGGGCTTGACCGCGTAGCTGACCAGCTCGCCCTCCTCGCTGACGAAGTCGAGCTCCTTGACGTTGAGCTCGGCCTTGACCAGCTCGGCGCGGGCCTCGATCGCCGCGCGCTCGGCCTCGTTGGCGACGATCACCGCGCGGCGCAGCGGCTGGCGCACCTTGGCCTTGGCCTGAGCGCGGGCGGCGCGGCCGAGCTCGACCGTCAGCCGCACCGCCTCCATCGCCGCCTCCAGCTCGGGGTCGGCGAGGGCCGGGTCGGCGAGCGGGAAGTCGCGCAGGTGGACCGAGTCGGGCAGTGCGCCGGTGTCGCCGGCCTCGCCGCCGGCCAGGTTGAGGTGGATCTCGTCGGCGAGGAAGGGGGTGAAGGGGGCGAGCAGCGCCGCCGTCTCCAGCAGGCAGTGGCGCAGGGTGGCGAAGGCCGCCCGGTCGCCCTCCCAGAAGCGCCGCCGCGAGAGCCGCACGTACCAGTTGGAGAGCTGCTCGACGAAGGCGGCGATCTCGCGGCCGGCGGCGGTGCAGTCGAAGCCGTCCATCTGCTCGGTCACCGACTCGACGGTGGCCTGCAGGCGCGAGAGCGCCCAGCGGTCGAGGTCAACATATTCCGCCGCCTCCTCTGCTCCCGCAATCCCGAGGAGATCAGATATGGACTCGGGATTGCTCCCGCGTCCGGGGGCGGCGGCGAAGTCCTCGGGACCAAGTCCCTCTGCATTTGCGTAGAGCACGAAGAACGAGTACGTGTTCCAGAGCGTGAGCAGGAACTGGCGCACCGATTCGCCCACGGTCTCGACCGAGAAGCGGTAGCCCGACCAGGGCTGCTGGGCGGTCAGGTAGTACCAGCGGAAGGCGTCGGCGCCGTGGGTGTCGATCACTTCCCAGGGCTCGACCACGTTGCCCTTGCTCTTCGACATCTTCTGGCCCTCCGGGTCGAGGATCAGGCCGAGGCAGACGCAGTTGCGGTAGCTCGACTCGCCGAACAGCAGGGTCGACTCGGCGAGCAGCGTGTAGAACCAGCCACGAGTCTGGTCGATCGCCTCGCAGATGAAGTCGGCCGGGAAGCGCTCCTCGAACAGCTCCTCGTTCTCGAACGGGTAGTGGAACTGCGCGAAGGGCATCGCGCCGCTGTCGTACCAGGTGTCGATCACCGACTCGACCCGGCGCATCTCGCCGCCGCAGTCCCCGCAGGGCAGCGTCACCTCGTCGATGTAGGGGCGGTGCAGGTCCTCGGGGAGGTCGGCGCCGGCGCGCTCGCGCAGCGCGGCGACCGAGCCGGCGCAGAAGCGGCCCTCGCAGCCCTCCGCCGTGCACTCCCAGATCGGCAGCGGGGTGCCCCAGTAGCGGTCGCGCGAGAGCGCCCAGTCGACGTTGTTCTCGAGCCACTTGCCGAAGCGGCCGTGCTTGATGTGCTCGGGGTGCCAGCCGATCGTCTCGTTGTTGGCGAGGAGGTCGTCGCGCGCCTGTGAGGTGGCCACGTACCAGCTCGACTTGGCGTAGTAGAGCAGTGGCGTGCCGCAGCGCCAGCAGTGCGGGTAGGCGTGCTCGTAGACCTGCTCGCGGAAGAGCAGGCCGCGCCCGGCGAGGTCGTCGATCAGGGCACGCGTCACCTCGGGGTCCTTGACGAAGCGGTCGGCGAAGCCGGTGACGCGCTGGTCGAAGGTCCCGTCCGGGCGCACCGGGTTGCGCAGGCTGGCGTGGTCGGTCGGGTCGAAGATCCCGTTCTCGGCGGCGACCCGGTAGTCGTCCTCGCCGAAGGCCGGGGCGATGTGGACGAGCCCGGTGCCATCCTCGGTGGTGACGAAGTCGCCGGCGAGGACCGGGAAGCTGCCGGCCTCGCGGTCGCCGAGGACGAAGACGGGGCCGCTGTAGCGGCGCCCGACCAGGTCCGACCCGGGGAAGCGGTCGACGATCTCGGCGCCCTCGCCGAGCACCCGCTCGACCAGCGGCTCGGCCAGGATCAGGACCTCGCCCTCGACCCTCGCCCGCACGTAGGTGACCTCGGGCGCGACCGCGACCGCCTCGTTGCCCGGCAGGGTCCAGGGCGTCGTGGTCCAGACCAGCAGGGCCTCGTCGGCGTCGGCCAGCGGGAAGCGCACATATATAGAGGGGTCCTCGACGTCCCTGTAGCCGAGCGCGACCTCGTGCGAGGAGAGCGCCGTGCCGCAGCGCGGGCAGTAGGGGACGACCTTGTGGCCCTCGTAGAGCAGGTCCTTCTTCCAGAGCTCGGCGAGCGACCACCAGACCGACTCGATGTACTCGTTGTCGAGCGTCACGTAGGGGTCGTCGAGGTCGAGCCAGAAGCCGATCCGCTCGGTCAGCCGGTTCCACTCCTCGACGTACTCGAAGACCGACTCGCGGCAGCGCCGGTTGAACTCGGCGATCCCGTACTCCTCGATCTCCCCCTTGGAGGAGATGCCGAGCTGCTTCTCGACCTCGAGCTCGACCGGCAGCCCGTGGCAGTCCCAGCCGGCCTTGCGCGGCACCCGGTAGCCGCGCATCGTGCGGTAGCGCGGGTAGATGTCCTTGAAGACGCGGGAGAGGACGTGGTGGGAGCCGGGCCGGCCGTTGGCGGTCGGCGGGCCCTCGTAGAAGCTCCAGACCTCAGCCCCCTCGCGGTTGGCGAGCGAGCGGGCGAAGACGTCGTGCTCGCGCCAGCGCTCGAGCACGCGCTGCTCGAGCTCGGGGAAGGACTGCTTGGTGTCGACTGGGCTGAATCCCGGCATGAACGCGAGATTCTAGGAGTGGGTAGGCTGCCGACCGATGCCGGCATTCGATTTGAACGGAAAGGTGGCGCTGGTCACCGGCGCCGCGCGGGGGATCGGCTTCGAGACCGCGCGCCAGATGCACCTGCGCGGGGCCTCGGTCGCGGTCCTCGATCTCGACGCCGACGAGGCGCGTGAGGCGGCCGAGCGGATCGGCAAGCGGGCGATCGGGATCGGCGCCGACGTCACCGACCACGGCGCCATGCAGGCCGCCGTCGCCCAGACGGTCGAGACCTTCGGCGGCCTCGACGTCGCCGTCGCCAACGCCGGCATCGCCCAGTCGCGGCTGGCGACCGTGCGCGGGATCGGCACCGAGGAGTGGGAGCGCGTCTTCGAGGTCGACCTGCTCGGCGTCTGGCGCACCGCCCGCGCCGCCCTGCCGCAGATCGTCGAGCGGCGCGGCCACATCGTCCTCACCTCCTCCGCCTACGCCTTCGTCAACGGCGTCCTCAACAGCCCCTACGCGGCGGCCAAGTCCGGGGTCGAGTCGCTGGGCCGCTCGCTGCGCGCGGAGCTGATCCCGCTCGGCGCCAGCGCCGGCGTCGCCTACTTCGGCTGGGTCGACACCAAACTCGTCCAGGACGCCTTCGAGCAGCCCCACTCCGGCCGCATGCAGGAGAACCTGCCCGGCTTCCTCAGCAAGCGGATCCAGCCCGACGAGGCCGGCGCTGCCGTCGTGCGCGGGATCGAAGAAAGGGCGCCGCGCACCTTCGCGCCGAAGTGGTGGCGCTACGTCTCCGCCCTGCGCGGGTTGATCAACCCGCTGATCGACCGCGCGATGGAGCGCGACAAGCGCCTGGTCAAGACCGTGCACCTGGTCGAGGCCGAAGCCGACGAGCAGGGCGCCGCCGCGGTCAACGCCGCCTCGCGTTAGCCAGCATCGGGATAGGCTCCCCCAGATGGCCTCATTCGACTTGAACGGAAAGGTGGCGCTGGTCACCGGCGCCGCCCGCGGGATCGGCTTCGAGACCGCGCGCCAGATCCACGACCGCGGCGCCTCGGTGGTCGTCGTCGACCTCGATGCCACCCAGGCGCAGGAGGCCGCCGAGCGGATCGGCCCCCGCACGCTGGGGATCGGCGCCGACGTCACCGACGCCGGCGCGATGCGGGCCACGGTCGCCGAGACCGTCGAGCGCTTCGGCGGGCTCGACCTGGCGATGGCCAACGCCGGCCTGGCGCCGCAGTCGATCGCCACGATGCGCTCGGTCCCGGCCGAGGAGTGGGAGCGGGTGATCGACGTCAACCTGCTCGGCGTCTGGCACACGGTGCGGGCGGCGTTGCCGGAAATCTCCGAGCGCCAGGGCCACATCGTCGTCGTCGCCTCCGTCGCCGCCTTCGCCAACGGCTTGCTGGGAAGCGCCTACATGACCTCGAAGGCCGCGGTCGAGCAGATGGGCCGCGCCCTGCGCGCCGAGCTGACGCCGTTCGGCGCCAGCGCCAGCGTCGCCTACTTCGGCTGGGTCGACACGCGCATGGTCCAGGACGCCTTCGAGCAGCCCGGCTCCGGCGTGCTCAACGAACTCGCGCCTGACTTCTTCATGAAGCGGATCACGCCGGTCGAGGCCGGCAACGCCGTCGTCCACGGGATCGAAACTCGGGCGCCGCGGATCTTCGCGCCGAAGTGGTGGCGCTACCTCTCCGCCCTGCGCGGGCTGCTCAACCCGCTGCTCGATCGCCGGGCCGAAAGCGACCCGCGGATCGCAACGGCGATCCGCGAAGCCGAAGGGCGGGCCGCCGACGCCCGCGACTCAGCTGCCGCGCGTTAGCCGCTCGAGCAGGAAGACGAAGGACTCGTAGGGCTCGCCGGTCGCCCGGCTGAGCCCGATCTCGCAGGTGCGGTTGCTGGAGAGGCGGGCGTCGAACTCGCGCCCGGAGAGCTCGGCGGCCTGGGGACGGGTGGCGGCGGCGGTCAACTCCGGGTGGGAGATGCCGCGATCGCCGGCGAAGCCGCAGCAGGTCGCCGAGGGCGCCACGTAGACCTCCTCGGCGAGGGCGCCGGCGAGCGAGCGCAGGCGCGGCGCCAGGCCCATGTGGCGGGTGGCGCAGGTCGGGTGCACGGTCGCCGAGCCGACTTTCTCGGTGATCTCCAGCTTGGGCAGCAGGCGGTCGTGGGCCCAAGCGACCGAGTCGAGGATCTGCATGGCAGCGAGCCGGGTCGCGTTCTCCTCGGTGAGCGTGCCGTCGCCCGGTTCGGCGACCGCCTGAGTGCAGGAGGCGGCGTCGATCACGACCGGCAGCTCGCCCTCGCCGCTCCAGCGCCAGAGCCGCTCGACCATCTCGTTGGCCTTGTGGCGCTGGGCGGCACCGAACCCTTTCGACCCCCACGGCAGCCCGCAGCAGGTCCCCGCCAACTCCACGCGTTTTCCCTCTATTTCAGGGAAAACGCGTGAGGATTGGTCGGGGATCCAGACCGGCAGGCCGGCGCGGCGCGAGACCTCGACCATCGCCTCGGCCAGGCTCCCCGGTCGACGGGCCTCTGGCGCGTCTATATCCGACGTTCTAGGCCCGTCGGCGGCGCCGTCGGTGCGGCCGAAGATGCGGTTGGTGCAGGAGGGGACGTAGACGGCGGCGGCGCCCTCGCGCGTCGTCGCCGGCTGGTGGGCGGGGGCGGGCCCGGGCAGGTTGGCGCCGCGCCTCGTGCGGCGCGCCAGCGGGCCGCCGACCCGCAGCGCCGCCCGCGCGCCCTTCTCGACCGCGGCCCAGCGCTTGGCGCCGCGCAGCGCCCAGGCTTCCGCCCGCGGCCCGTGCTCCTCGGCGCGCAGCTCTTTGACCAGGGCGCCGGTGTCGATGCCCAGCGGGCAGGCGAGCGCGCAGGAGCCGTCGGCGGCGCAGGTCTCGAGCCCGTCGTAGGCGAACTCCTCCTCCAGCACCCGGCGTAGCGGCGAGCCCTCGGGCTGGCGGGCGATCTCGCGCCGCAGCACGATCCGCTGCCGCGGCGTCGTCGTCAGGTTACGGCTCGGGCAGACCGGCTCGCAGAAGCCGCACTCGACGCAGGTGCTCGCCGACTCCTCCTCGACCTCCGGCATCGTTTTCAGGTTGCGCAGGTGAACGCCGGGGTCGCGGTTGAGCTGCACGCCGGGCGCGAGCACGCCGTCGGGATCGGCGAGCTCCTTCACCCGCCACATCAGCTCGGTCGCCACCTGCCCCCACTCGCGTTCGACGTAGGGGGCCATGTTGAGCCCGGTCCCGTGCTCGGCCTTGAGCGAGCCGTCGTACTTGCCGACGATCAGCTCGACCAGCTTCGCCATGAACGACTCGTAGCGCTCGAGGTCCTCCTCCTTGCCGAAGTCGGGGGTGAGCATGAAGTGGAGGTTGCCGGCGGAGGCGTGGCCGGCAACGCCGGGCAGGAAGCCGTGCTCGCCGAGCAGCGCCTGCAGGTCGCGGGCGCCCTCGGCGATCCGCTCCGGCGGCACGCAGACGTCCTCGACGATCAGCGCCGTGCCCGGCAACCGCAGGCGGCCGATCAGGCCGTGCAGGCCCTCGCGCACGCGCCAGGCCAGCTCGATCTCCTCGGCGTCACGGGTGAACTCGAAGGGCTTGATCGTCTCGTGGCCGGCGAGGATCCCCTCGGCCCGGCCGACGTAGGCGGCCAGCTCCTCATCGGTCTCGGCGCCGAACTCGATCAGGAGCACCGCCGACTCGGGCGGCAGCTCTTTCCACTCCTCGGGGGCGCCGACCATGTTCCAGGCGGCGGTGATCAGTGCCGGCGCGACCATCAGCTCGACCGCGGTGGCGCCGGCGGCGACCATGTCGCGGACCGGGGCGATCGCGGCGTCGATGCCGGGGAAGTGGACCCAGGCGGTGGTCGTGCGGGCCGGCAGCGGCACGGTCTCGAAGACCGCCTCGGCGACGAAGGCGAGCGTGCCCTCGGAGCCGACCAGCAGGCGGCGGAAGATCTCCAGGGGCTCGTCGGCGTCGAGGAAGGCGCAGAGCCGGTAGCCGGTGGTGTTCTTGATCGCGAACTTGCGCCCGATCCGCTCGCTGAGCTCGGCGTCGGCGCGGATCTCGTCGCGGATCGCGGCGAGGCCGGCGGCCAGCTCGGGCTCGGCGGCGGCGAAGCGCTCGGCGGCGCCCGGTTCGGCGCTGTCGATCCGCGTCCCCGAGGGCAGGACGAAGGTCAGCGAGCGCACGGTCGAGTAGGAGTCGCGGGTGGTGCCGCAGCGCATCCCGCCCGAGTTGTTGGCGATCACGCCGCCGACCGTGGCGATGTCGGTGCTGGCCGGGTCGGGACCGAGTTTGCGCCCGTGCGGGGCGAGCACGCGGTTGGCGTGGCCGAGCACCGTGCCCGGCTTGATCCGCGCCCGGGCGCCGTCCTCCTCGACCGCGACGCCGCCGAAGTGGCGCCGCACGTCAACCAGGATGCCGTCGGTCTGGCCCTGGCCGTTGAGGCTGGTGCCGCCGGAGCGGAAGACGACCGGGATGCCCTCGCGGCGGCCGTAGGCGAGGACCTTGGCGACGTCGTCGCCGTCGTGGGCCATCACCACCGCGCGCGGCAGCAGCCGGTAGGGGCTGGCGTCGGAGGCGTAGCGGACGATGTCGCTAGCCCGGCCGAGGACGCGGTCGGCGCCGAGCAGCGCCTCGAGCTCGCCGCGCAGCGGCTGCGCCGTGCCGCCGGCAAGCTGCTCGGGGGCGCGATCCGGGGCGATAACCGTCATCTCACTCTTCTTAGAACAGTGACATCCCCGGCTGCACCAGCACTTCGACCAGCTCCGGGCGGGAGGAGGCGAGCGCTCTGGAGAGCGCGTCGCGGACCTCGTCGCGGCCACTGGCCACCTGGGTGTTGACGCCGTAACCGGCGGCGACCGCGGCGACGTCGAGCGCCGGCAGGTCGAGCCCGGGCGCGCCCTGCACCGCCTCGACTTCGGCGAACCACTTGAGGATCGCGTACTCGGAGTTGCGCAGGACGAGGAAGGTGACCGGCACGTCGTAGGCGACGGCGCTCCAGAAGGCGGTGACCGCGTACTGGACCGAGCCCTCGCCGATCACGCAGACGACCGGGCGGTCGGGCTGGGCGAGCTGGACGCCGACCGAGGCGGAGAGGCCGAAGCCGAGCCCGCCGCCGGCCGAGAAGTAGTAGCTGCCCGGGCGCGAGAGGCGCAGCTGGTTGCGCAGCGCCAGGGTGCTGGAGGGCGACTCGAGCACGACGATGCCGTCCTCGGGGAAGACCTCGGCCAGCGCCGAGTGCACGGTCGAGGAGTTGAGCGGGTCCTCGGCCGGGATCTCGGTCGGGCCGGCGTTCGGCTCCGGGGCCGGGCGCGAGGACTCGGGCACCGCCTCGAGCAGCGCCTCGAGGGTGGCGCCGACGTCGGCGACGATCGCGTAGCCCATCGGCGCCCGCGCCGCCTCGTCGGGGTCGCTGGTGATCGCCACCAGGGTCGCCCCCTCAGGCAGCAGCGGCCCGGGGATGTAGGGGTAATAAGGGAAGACCGAGGTGCCGACGGTGACGATCAGGTCGTGGCCCTCGAGCGTCTGGCCGACCGGGCCGATCGCCGGCGGCAGGACGCCGCGGAAGTTGGGGTGCCCCTCGGGGAAGCCGATCCGACCGCCGCCGGGGGCGGGGGTCGCCCAGACGGGCAGGCGCTGGCGCTCGGCCAGCCCGATCGCCGCCTCCCAGCCGCCGCTGGCGTCGATGTCGGGGCCGGCGACGAGGACCGGGTTGCTCGCCGCCTCGAGGTGCTCGACCAGGCGGCGGATCGCCTCCGGGTCGGCGACGGCGCGGCCGTTGACGCGGCGCTTGATCGCCTCGCCGACGTCGGCCTCGTCGACCTCGACCCCCCAGTCGTCCATCGGCAGCGAGACGAAGGTCGGCCCTTTCGGCGGCAGCGAGGCGAGGTGGATGCCGTGGGCGAGGGCGAGCGGGACGTCCTCGGCGCGCGGCGGCTCGTAGGCCCACTTGACCAGCGGGTGGGGCATGCGGATCGCGTCGCGGTTGGTGAGGTTGGCCTGCAGGGTCATCTGCGCCCGCGCCTGCTGGCCGGCGGTGACGAGGACCGGCGAGTGGTTGGCCTGGGCGTTGAAGATCGCGCCCATCGCGTTGCCGACCCCGGGCGCGGTGTGCAGGTTGGCGATCGCCGGGCGGCCGGAGGCCTGCGCGTACCCGTCCGCCATGCCGACCACGACGGCCTCGTGCAGGCCGAGCACGAAGCGGAAGTCGGCCGGGAACTCGGCCAGCATCGGCAGCTCGGTCGAGCCGGGGTTGCCGAAGATGGTCGTCATCTCCAGGGCACGGAAGAGGTCGTAACTGGCGTCGCGCACGGTCGTCATAGGGCGGCAGCCTACCGGTAAGTCGCTGTTCTCAAATCCAAGCTCGTTGCGGTTCTCAAGTCCCCGCCACCGCCAGTCGATGCGAAGGGCCATGAAGAAGCTCGGCACCACCGCCCTGGCCCTGCTCCTCTGCCTCGGCCTCTGCGCGCCGGCGAGCGCCGCGCCGATCCCGACCCGGCTCTCCTACTCGCCCGCGGAAATCGTCCCGATCCCGGCCTCGATCCCGCACGAGGAAGGCGACATGATCGACCGGCGCATCCTCCCCAACCTGCGCTGGATCGCCCAACGCTTCCCGATCTTCATCACCGACGGCTACTCGGGCAACCTGCCCGACAGCGACGAGAAAGTCGGCTGCGACGGCTGCCACACGAACGGCTCCGACCACCACAACGGCCTCGCCGTCGACATCGCGGCGCCGAGCGGCGCCACCAGCTGCGACGCGAGCTGGGCCCCGCTCACCCGCCTCGCCCGCTGGGCCGAGCCGCTGCAGGGCAAACCGCGGGCCCCCTTCCGCTGGGTCGGCTACGACGGCGACTCCGGCCACGGCTGCGGCCACCACCTGCACCTCTCCTGGGAACACGCCGAAACCAACGAGTTCGAGCTCGCCGAATGGGTCGAAGTCTTCGCGCTCGGCAACCAGAGCCTCATCTCCCGGTCGAAGTCAGCGCCCAGGGGAGGCTCCACGCCAAAGGGGGGCTTCTCGGCGGTTCAACAGGGCGGCGTCTCCCCGAGTAGCTGAGGGACTCGCAGAGTTGTAAAAAGGGACTGAGAAGGTCTCGCAATCCTCCCGAGTGTGGGAGGATTCCCCGCTCGATGGGGGACCGGAGGGCAACTTACGCAGGTGCCGCGCTTGCCGTCTCGGTCGTCCTGGCCCTGGCCGGCACCGCGGCCGCGGCCAGCCCCGAGGCGCTCGAGCGCCAGCTCGGCTCCGGTGTCAACGTCAGCGGCGGCGCCGAGACCGGCGCCAGCGTCACCTTCATAGGCACCGACGCCGGCGCGGCGATCCCGCTCGGCCCGTCGGCGCCGCGCGCCGCGGCGCTGGAGGCTGCCGGCCGCTTCGCGCCCTCGTTCGGCCTACGCGGCGATGCCGAGCTGCAGGTGGCCGGCGTCGAGCAGATCGCCGGCGCGCGCTCCGTCGTCGAGCTGCGGCAGACGCTCGGCGGCGTCCCGGTGATCGGCGGCGAGCTGAACGTCAACCTCGACCGCAGCGGTGACCTGCTCTCGGTCGGCGGCGAGCTGACCTCGACGGGGAGCATCGACAGCTCGCCGAACGTCGCCGTGGCCGACGCCGCCGGGACCGCGATCGCCTCGGTTGCGCGGAAGCACGGCATCGACGCCGGAGAGCTCAGCGCCGGCGCCGGCGAGCTCTCGGTCTACGACCCCGACATCCTCGGCGCGCCCGGCCCACTGGGGCCGCGCCTGGTTTGGCGCTTCGAGGTCCGCGGCGGCGACCCGGTCGCGATCCGCGAGCTGGTCCTCGTCGACGCCGAGCTGGGCAACGTCGCGCTCGGCTTCAGCGAGATCCACCAGGCGAAGAACCGCCGGATCTGCGACGCGGGGGAAGCGGAAGCGAAGCTCTTCTGCCTCGGCGAAACCGCGGCGCGGGTGGAGGGCGGCGGGCCGCACGCGCAGCCCGAGGTCAACGCGGCCTACGACCTCTCGGGCGCCGTCTACGACTTCTACCTGAGCCGTTTCGGACGCGACAGCATCGACGGCAGCGGGATGACGCTGGCCGCGACCGTGCGCTTCTGCGAAGAAGACTTCTGCCCCTACGACAACGCCTTCTGGAACGGCGAACAGATGACCTTCGGGCCCGGTTGGGTCACCGACGACATCCTCGGCCACGAGCTCACCCACGGGGTCGTCGAAGACGAGTCGCACCTCTTCTACTACTACCAATCGGGTGCGATCAACGAGTCGCTTGCCGACGTCTTCGGCGAGCTCTTCGACCTCGCCCAGGGGACCGATCCGCCCGCCGATCGCTGGCTGGAGGGCGAGGAGTCGCCGATCGGCACGATCCGCGACATGGCCGACCCGACCGAATTCGGCGACCCCGACCGAGTGGGCAGCCCGAACTGGCGGTTCGACCCCGAAACCGGGTTCGGGTGGGGGGACGCCGGCGGCGTGCACTCCAACAGCGGCGTCAACAACAAGGCGGCCTACCTGCTGACCGACGGCGACACCTTCAACGGCCAGACCGTCGGCGCGATCGGCGCCGAGAAGGCCCTGCAGCTCTACTACGAGGTCAACGCCAACCTGCTGACCTCGGCCGGCGACTACCAGGACCTCGGCAACGCCCTGCGCCAGGCCTGCGCGAACCTGACCGGCGAGCACGGGATCGTCAGCGCTGACTGCACCCAGGTGGACAAGGCGGTGCTGGCGACCGAGATGGACCAGGCCCCGTCGCAGGCCGGAGTCGCCCCGCAGGAAGCGACGGCCTGCCCACCGGGACTGCCGCAGGTGACCTCCTTCTCCGACGACTTCGAGAACCCCGGGAGCGGCAACTGGTCAATCGCCACCCCGCTCGACGAAAGCGGCGAAGGGGTGTTCTTCTACCCGCAGAACTCGAACGGGTTCGGCTTCGACGCCACCTACGCGACGAGCGGCACGACCAACATCTGGGGCTACGACAGCTACATGAAGTCGGACTCGAGGATCGCGATGACCCAGAGCGTCACCGTGCCGCCGCTCGGGCGCCTGCACTTCAGCCACGCCTATGGCTTCGAGGCCGAAGCCGAAGCGTTCGGAGATGGACTCATCAACTACGACGGCGGCGTGATCGAATACAGCACCGACGGCGTCACCTGGCAGGACGCCGGCAATCTGATCGTCGCCGGCGACTCCTACGGGGGGGCGATCGGATCCTTCGGCAACGTGCTCAACGGCCGCCAGGCCTTCGTCGGCGAGAGCGGCGGCTACGGCTCGACCCGGCTCGACATCTCCTCGCTGGCAGGGCAGCAGGTCCGCTTCCGCTTCCGCATCGCCAGCGATTTCATCTTCGACGACTACGGCTGGTTCATCGACGACGTGCAGATCTACCGCTGCGAGGGCGAGCCGGACCCGGGGCCGGACCCGGGGCCAGGGCCGGGGCCAGGTCCGGGTCCAGAGCCAGGACCAGGACCGGGCCCACAACCCGGCCCGCAGCCAGGACCGGGCCCCGCTCCGGCGACGGTGGCCCCGCCGAAGTTTGCCCCGCTGACCGTGCCCACCACGGCCTCCACGCCGAAGGCGAAGGCGAAGAAATGCGGGCCGAAGCAGCGCAAGGCCAAAGTCAAGGGCAAGACCAGGTGCGTGGCCAAGAAAGGCAGGAGGAGAGCGCGCTCATAGGATCTGGGCATGCGCCGCCGCGCCGCCACCTCGCTCGCCCTCGTCGTCCTGATCGCCCTGGTGGGCGCCGGCTGCGGTGACTCCGACGAGCAGACGCCGGTGGCCTGCCTCGGGGGCGCTCGCGCCTACCTCGGCGCTCTCGACGCCGCGCCCGGAGAGGTGCGGCTCGGTGGCGAGGCGCCGATCTCCGACTGCCTCTCGCGCAACCAGCCGGGCGGCGAGCTGGCCACGGTCGGCACCGCGATGCTCGCCGCGACGAACGAGCTCAACCGCGAGGCGCGGGCGCAGCCCGACGGCCCCGCGGCGCTGCGGCTCGGCTACCTGATCGGCGCCGCCGAGCGCGGCGCCGAAGGCACCGAAGGCATCCACGCCGAGCTGCTGCGCCGGCTCGGGGCGGCGGCCACCTACACCCCAGGTGACCGCCCGCCCTCCGCCGCCTTCGAGCGCGGTTACCGCGAGGGGCTGGAAGCCGGCCGCGAGCGCGGCTGACGCGCCGCCGCGCGCTTGCCGCGGCAGTTGCCGCGGCGCTTCGCCGCGCGGGCGCGCTTCCGGCAGGCCTTGCCGCGCCGCTTCGCGTTACGTCCGGGCTTACCCCGGCGGCCGCGCTTGCCGGCCTTGCCGGCCGGGCCGCGGGCGCCAGGGACAGCCGCCGGCCCAGCCGGGCCGGAAGCGCCCTGCGGGCCGACCGTCGTGCCCGGGTCCTTGCCCAGACGCAAGGCGATCGTCTCGCCGAAGCCAACCGATTGCCCGGCAGCGACGGCCAGAGCGCCGCGGTCGAGGCGCGCCAGCCAGGCTTCGTCCCCGCCCTCGGGCTCGACCCCGTCGATCGACTCGACCCTGCCCGCGGACACCTCGACCGAGGTCACGCAGCCGGCCGGGCGGGGAGTCGCCGCCGCCGCGGTCAGGACCTCGGTCAGCGGCGCCCCGGCCGGGGCGATGACCTTGCACATCCTCACGTTGCCGGGCGCCAGCTCGACCGCGAGCACGTGCGGGACCGGGGTGCCGGCGGCTACCGCGGGGGCCGGTCGAACGCTCTGCGGCGTGGCGCTGAAGGCCGCGCCGGCCAGTGCCCGCAGGGCGTCCTGGGTCGAGTAGACGTCCGCCGGGCCGGTGTCTTCGCGGGCGAAGCCGCCGGCTCCCGGGCCGGCGGCGACCTGGAGCGAAAGCAGGTAGTCGACCGGCGTCTTGCCCGCCGAGGCCGTCCACTGCGGCGACTGCGGGTCGATGCCGCAGGCCTCGAGGCCACTGACGACCCAGGCGTTGGCGCTGGCGTTCGGCGCTCCGGCCGGGAAGCCCCAGACGTATTCGATGCCGCCCGTGGCGTCGATCATCCGCCCGCGCAGGTAGGCGAGCGCCGAGCTGACCGCCGGGTCGTAGGCCGGCACACCCGCTTCGCAGAGAGCGGCGACCGCGGCGCCGGTCGTGTCCTCCTCGCTCGGTTCCGCCCGGGCCGCCGGGGTGAGCGCGGAGGCGAAGGCCCAGCCACCGTCGTCGTGCTGGTTGCGCCGCAGGTAGGCGACCGTCGGCGCCAGCGCCCAGTCGGGGAGGCCGGCGGTCTTCATCGCGAGGACCGCGAAGACGGTCTCATAGCTGCTCGCGAGGCCGAAGCTGCCGGTGGCCGGGCTCCAGAGCGCGGCCAGCTGCGCCGGCTGGTTGGAGCTGGCCGAGAGCCGGGCCGGGTCGAGCCCGGCGGCCCGGGACACGATCGTCGAGAGAGAGTGGTTGGAGACCGCCGCCACGCTCAGGACCGGGCTCTCGTCGTCCCAGGGCGACTGGGTGTACGCGCCGAGCAGGAAGTCCTGCAGGCTGGGGTCGCCCGGGGCCGGGCCACGGACGTCAGCGACGTCGACGCCCGCCGCCGCCAGGGAGATGGCTGCCCAGTCGCCGCCGAAGCCGAGGATTTTCCCGGTGGCGGTTTCCTGCTGGGCCGCGAGGTACTCGACCGCACCGTCGATCGCGGTGTCGATTTCGGCCTTGGTCGAAGTCGCCGCTGCCGTGGCCGGAAGAGCGCCGAGCGCCAGAAGTGAAGCGCCGAGCGCGAAGGTACGTCTTAAGGAGACTGCTCGCATCCTTGAACCCCTTTCCTCGAGGGCTGATGGAGGGATCGGAGGGAGGTCTCCTGGCTTCCGAGGCTTCCCGTCGCGCCTTCCCGGCCGTGGTGGCCAGTGGCTGCCGCATGGCGTGCGGCGGGCTTCTCTCGGTCACAGTGGCGGGCCCGCGTCGGTTTCTCACCGACTTCCCTGTCCACCGATCCGTGGTTTGTGATTGGGGCGGCAATCTAGCGGAGAAGCTCACGACCCATCGCCGAGGGCTCACAGGGGTGGGCTAGACTGGCCGCCCAGAAGGATCGGTGGACGGGGAAGTCCGGTGCAAGTCCGGCGCGGGCCCGCCACTGTGACCGAGCAGGTACCGACCGCATGCCCACGGGCAGCCACTGGCCGAGCAGGCTGGGAAGGCGCGGGACGGAGCTCGGAAGCCAGGAGACCTCCCTCCGGTCCGTACGTCGACTGCCCTCGTGGAAAGGGGTCAAGGCATGCGCACACCAATAGCGGCGTTCGTCGTCGCTCTTCTTCTCCCGGCACTCGCCGCCCCGCCGGCCCAGGCGGCCCCGATCGAGGTCAAGGTCAGGATCGAGGGCAAGGCCAGAACCCTCTTCGAGGGCCCGGTCCTCACCGACGTCCACCGGGTCAAGGGCGCGACCGACTCGAAGTGGCGGCGTTGCAACGGCGCGGTCGGAGTCAACTCGTCGGCGCCGCCCGGCGTGACCCCGACCTCGGCCTCCTCCGACGCGATGCGGATCATCGGCGAGAGCTTCGACGGGATCTGGAACAGCCAGTGGGAGGACTACTTCGTCGAGCGCTGGGGGCCCGACGCCCAGGAAACGGGCAGCTTCAAGTACTGGGGGGTCATCGTCAACAACGTCTTCACCGCGGTGGGCGGCTGCCAGGACCAACTCGACGTTGGCGACGAGGTGCTCTGGGTCTACGACGCCTTCCGCGACCGGCCCCGGCTGCTGCTCTACCCGGGCGATTACTCCGGCGGCGCCCTGCCGCTGACCGCGACCGCGACCCTGGACCAGCCCTTCGAGGTAGAGGTCGACGTCTGGACCAACTCCGGCCAGGGCCCGCCGCCGGCGGCCCCGACCCGCAGCACCACCCCCTACAGCGGCGCCGAAGTGGCGCCGGTGACGACCGACGGGCAGGGCTTCCAGAGCGTCGACGTGGAGAGCGAGGAGACGGAGCTGACCGGCGCCGACGGCAGGGCGAGCATCACCTTCACCGAGCCGGGTTGGCACCGGATCAAGGCGGCCGACTTCGACGCGGGCGTCGAGGCCGTGATCCGCTCCAACCGACTCGACGTCTGCGTCCCAGAGCCCCCGGCGAGCGATTGCGCCGAGCCCCCCGGCGACGCCCTGGTCCGCTCACCCCCGCCGCCCCTGCCCGGCGAACTCGACGAAGAGCCGGACGGCAATGGCGGGGGCGAGCAGGCCGGCGGTGGCGGGGGCCAGGGGTCGGCGCCGGGCGCCGCCGGCCCTTCCTCGACCGTCCCCCCGGCGGCCGTGGCCGGCCGAGTGCGGCTGGGGCGGCCGCGCCTCGACCGCAGCCGGCTCTCGCGCGGCCTGGTCAGCGTCAGCTGGCGCGTGCGCGACGCCGGCGCCGGCGTCGCCCGCTGGGCGATCGCGGCGAGGCCGCTGGGACGCAAGGGCGCCCGCTGGACGAACCGCGCCCGCGGCAACCGGGGCAGCTCGGCGACGATCCGCCTCGCGGCGGGCGCCGCCTACGCGCTGCGCCTGACCGTCACCGACACCCTCGGCCGCGGCGCGAGCACGGCGCTGGGCAAGGTCAGGGTGCCGAACTAGCCATGCGCCGCCGCCTCCTCCTCACGCTGGCGCTGGGCGGGATGCTCTTCGCGGCCGCGGCCGCGGCGGCGGCCAACCCGGCCAACCAGGCCTCGCTCGACAGAACCGTCCGCTACCTGCAGGAGGCCCAGCAGGCAAGCGGTGGGTTCGGGGGGTCGGGGGAACCGAGCCAGATCACCAGCGCCTGGACCGCGCTGGCGCTGGCGGCGGCCGGGGTCAACCCCCAGGACCAACGCCGCGAAACGGGCGCCGACGCCTTCTCCTACCTGGTCGCCAACTACCGCCAGGGGATCGAGGAAAGCGAGTGCGCGCCGGTGGCCTGCACGACCCAGCTCGAGCGCGAACTGATGGTCGTCAACGCGGCGGGCGCCGATCCCCACGACTTCGGCGGCGTCGACCTGGTCGAGGAGCTGCTCGCCCGCGGGCGCGACGACGGCTCCTTCCCCCACGTGCCGGGCGGCGGGGCGGGCGTCAACGACACGATCTTCGCCATCTTCGCCCTCGCGCCGCTGCGGGACCCAGCCGCGCGGACGGCGATCGAGTCCGCGGCCGGGTGGATCGAAGCCGGGCAGCTGGACAACGGCGGCTGGGCCTGGCTGGCGGGCGGCTCGCGCGACGAAGTCGACATGACCGGGGCCGCGATCCAGGCGCTGGTCGCGGCTGGTCGCGGCCGCAACGCCGCGGTCGAGGCGGGAATCGGCTACCTGCGACGCGCCCAGGCCCCCGATGGCGGCTTCCCGGAATTCCCCGGCAACCCGGAGCCGAACGCCGCCTCGACCGCCTGGGTCGTGCAGGCGATCTGGGCGGTCGGCGAGAACCCGGAGAGCTGGCGCGGCGGCGCGGACCAGTCGGCCGACCCGCTGAGCTTCCTGGAATCGCTGCAGGAACCCGACGGTCACATCCGCTGGAAACGCGGCCAGGACGTCAACGGCATCTGGATGACCGCCTACAGCTCGGTCGCCCTCGGCGGGCACAGCTGGCCGATCCCCGCCGCGCCCCGGTCCAACCCCCCGGCGACGGCGCCCGAGCCGGGCGAGGGCGAGGGCGGCCAATCGGGGTCGGGAGTGATCGCCGGCGGCGGTGGCGGCGGCGCACCGCTCTTCAGCCGCCCGAAACCACAGAGCAAGGGCAGGACCCCGGGTGGAGCGAGGGTGATCCGCAGAGAGGGCGGCCGGGTGGCCAACCACAGCCGGAGCCGCCGGGGCATCAACAGGGAGCAGCCGACCGGGACGGCGACGGTGGAAGCGACCGCGGCCGCCGTCGACCCGGCACCCAAGGTGTTCGCCGGCGCCGGCGGCCGCGGTTCCGGGGGAAGCGATGGCGACGGCTCAGACGATCCCCTGGTGACCGGCACGCTGATCGGCGCGACCGCGCGGGGAGAGCCGGCCTTTGGGGCGCCCGGCCTGGACGGAGCCGGGATCGAGGACGGTGAGGTGCGGGTGGCGATCGGGATCGGCGGGCTCGCCCTGCTGCTCGCCGCCGGCGGCGCCGGCTGGGAGCGCCGCCGGGGGGAGGTTCTCCAATGAGCGCGCTCAGCCTCGGCAACAGCCTGGCCGAGATCGCGACCGCGCTCGAGGTCCCGGTGCTGATCGCCGCAGTCGCGGCGCTGCTGCTCTGCGCCCTGGAGCTCGGCCGCTTCGGAGCCGAATACTGGCGCCGCCGCGTCCGCGCTCGGGACCTCGACCTGCGTGAGCTGACCGAAGCCGCGATCGCCGAGCCGCAACGGGCGAGCGCCTGCGCCTACAGCGCCCCCGGCGCACTCGCCGGGGAGGCGCTGGTCGAGATCGCCACCGCGACCGGCCCCGATCGGGGCCGCGCCCGCGAGCACGCCCTGGCGCGCTACGAGCTCGGCGTGCAGCGGCGACTCGACCGCACCCGCCTGCTGGTCCGCGCCGGCCCGGCGCTCGGCCTGATGGGGACGCTGATCCCACTCGCCCCCGGCCTCGCCGCGCTCGGCGACGGCAACGTCCCGGCCCTGGCCGAGAACCTGCGCGACGCCTTCGGCGCGACCGTCGTCGGCCTGCTGGTCGGGACCGTCGCCTTCGCCCTCACCCTTGCCCGCACGCGGATGTACACCGAAGACCTGGCCGCGCTGGAGCAGGGGTCGGAAACGGCGCCGCCGGCATGAGCAGGATCGGCCTCGGCCGCCACGGCCAGATCGAGGAGAACGCGGGCGACCCGCTCGACGGGCTGGTCAACCTCTTCGACATCGGCATGATCCTCGCCGTCGCCTTCCTGATCGCCGGCCTGGGCCTGACCTTCAACGCCCAGAGCGGTGAGATCGAGCGGCGCGAGGCGGCGCGACAGGCGGGACGCGTGCTGCCGAGCCCGGCGGGCAAGCCCAGCGCCAGCGGCCACGGCGAGCCGGTCGGCCAGGTCTACCGCCTGCCCGACGGCCGGCTGCTCTACGTAAAGGGGCGCCGCTAGCTCAGTGCGAGCCGTCGGGGACGGGCCGGCCGAGCTCGGCGCGCGCCCGTTTGGCCAGCGCGACGGTCGCCACGCGCAGGCCGCCCGGGCTCTCGATCGGCTCGTCGTAGGGGACGCGGACGTCGACCTCGCCGTCGGCGGTGGTGGCAATCAGGTCGAGCCCGGTGCTGTCGGCGTCGACGCAGCGGGCGGCGGTCGCCTCGGGGCAGCCGCCGATCGCCAGCGCCATGTCGAGCAGGGCGTCGGCGTGGTCCTCGTTGAGGTGGGTGATGGCGCGCTCGGCGCCTTCGCTGACCGGATCTCCTGCCTTCATCGCACGCCCTTTCGCTTGCCGGCCCGCTGCTTGGCGGCCGCATTCCGCTTCTTCACACAGCGCTTCTTGCCGCGCACTCTAGCCACGCGCCGCCCCTTGCCGCAGCGCTTGCCCTTCTTGCCCTTCTTCGCCTTCGGCTTCTTGCCCTTCTTCGACTTGGCGGGCGGGGTCGGCGCCGGGGGGGTCGGCCGCGGGGTCGGCGGTAGCTGTTTGAGCGGCGGGTCGACCGGTGGGTCGACCGACGGCTCCCGTGGCTCGCCGAGGATCGCGGTGACCGCGACCGGGTCGAGCTCGTCGCCGGGGGTGTAGAAGCCGGCAAAAGCCGGCGAGCCGGCGGTGGTCAGGGTCGCCGCGGCGGGGCCAAAGGCGAGGCCCCCTTCGGGGTCGGTGACAGGGGTCGGGGTGAGCTCCTCGACGTCGAGCTCGGCGAGCTCGACGCCATCGGAGACCAGCGGGGCGCCACCGGCCAGGGGCTTGGAGGCGACGTCGGCGATCAGGGTCGCGGTGCCACCCGCCAGCTCGACCTCGGGGTCGCTGACCGTGAGCTCGAGCAGGGGCCCCGAGCCACCGTCGTGGCCGGCGAAGCGAACCGTGCCGTCGGCGTCGATCTCGCCCTTGCCGGTCTCTCCGTCGTACTCACCGGCGTAGACGCTGAAGCGGATCGTGCCATCGGGGTTCTTGGTGGCGCCCGAGCTCGCCTCATAGGAACCGTGGGCGATCGGGCCGACGATGTATTTGCGGAAGGACTCCTTGATCCCCCAGTCGAGGTGGCCCGAGCCGAAGCTGACGACGCCGCCTGGCGACGCCTCGCTCACCGTCAGCGTCACCGCTTTGGTGAACGCGGTGCCGACCGAGTTGGCGAGGCGAGCGCGGAACTTGGCCCCGGACATCTCCAGGTTGGTCTCGGGGATGGCGAGGAAGCCGCCCTCCACCTCGAAGTCGCCCGAGTCGGGGCTGACCGCCTCCCAGAAGCCGTTGACGCGGCGCTGCCAGACGATCTCGGGGAAGGGATTGCCGCCGGAGAGGACCTTGAAGACGGCCTCTGAGCCGGCGATCGTGCTCGCCGCTTCGGGCTCGGCGAGGACTTCGGGGGCGCTGTCGACCGTGAGGGTCGCCGGCGCGGTGGCGACCGCGCCAACCTCCCTGGTCTCCTCGCCTACTTCGGCGCTGTTGGCGAAGACCGCCCGGTACTCGGTCCCCTGGTCCTCGCGGCCGGCCTCGACCTGCAGAATCGGGCCGGTCTCACCCTCGAGGTCGGCGAAGATGATCTCCCCGGGCTGGCGCGACTGCCACCGCACGGTCGGAGTGGGCTCGCCGCTGGCGGCGGCGCTGAAGCTGACCTGCCCGGACTGCTCTTCGGCCTGGAGGGCGATGGTCTGGTCGGCGGGGTCGGTGGTGATCTCGGGGGTGGTGCCGATCTGGCTGATGGCCCAGATCTGGCCGGTGCCATCGGACGCGTACACGGTCCCGCCTGCCGCGGCGAGCAGCTCGGCGGCGGCCGGCAGCTCGAGGGAGGCGACGACCTCGCCCGCGCGGATGGCGAGGAGCGGGTGCGTGCCGCCGCCGGTCCGGGCGGCAACGTAGACCGTCCCGTCGCTGCCGTCGATCGCGAGAGCGGTCAGCTCATGGCCAGTGGCGACGGGGCTGCCGTCCACCGCGTACCCACCCGGTCCCTTGGTCAGCTTCAGCACCCGCCCCGGGCCGACCGACCACTCGGCGGCGTAGACAGCACCGGCAGGGCCCTTGGCGAGCCACATGTACTCACCGTCGGCGGGAAGAGTGTCCGCGATCTCGTTGCGCGTCACCGTCTCGGCGCCGAAGTCGAGGGTCGCTATCGGCCGCAGGAAGGGATTGCCACCACGGCGAGTCTCCACCACATCGCCGTCCCCATCGATCACCATCGCCTGAGTTATGCCGCCGCCGACGACCGTGGGTGCGGCCTCGGTCCAGCCCTCCGCGGTTTGGGTGAGAACCCGCATCCAGGCGCTGCTGCTCAGGCCGCCGCTCATGTAGAGGCGGTCACCCGCCGGTGACGCGGCGAGCTGCGCGGGCGCTCTCGGGGTCGCCGTGCCGATCGGCGAACCCACGCGGCTGACGTATGCCCCGTCCTGCCAATCGGTGACATGCACCGGGCCGCCGGGGGTGGCGGCGAAGATCGTGCCGGCGGCGAAAGCCAAGCGCCGTGAGCTGAGCAGCTCGCTGTCCAGGTTCCAGGTGATGGTGGGATCGTCGTGCGCGGCGATCGGCGCCAGCGTCTCCGGGTCGAGAGCCCGGAACGCCGTTCCCCCACTCGCCGACCTGCCGACTACGTGGACGACGCCGTCAGTCGGGTCGGGCCCGATCCCACCCACCTTGACGCCGTCGGCCAGCTCCGCCTCGGCAACCACGCCGAGGACGGGCTCTCCCGGCTCGCTCCACTGCTCCAGCGGTGGCTCGGGCTTGCCGCCCGGCCCGTCGTAGGAAAAGGAGACCAGGTCGATCGCGGTGCCGACCGCGTAGTGGTTGGCGAAGGCGGACACCGCTCCCGGCGCCACCGTGGCCGGCAGCTGCGACCAGGTGGTCACCCCCGCCGCGACCTCGGGCTCGACAGCGGCTATCTCGAGCGTGGCGAAGTCGACGTCGGGGTAGACGACCGCCTCGCCACCGGCGATCGGCTTGCTGGTCACGTCGGCGAGGAGCTGCTGCCGGGTCGGCGAGATCACCAGCTTGGGATCGGCGATGTGCATCTCCAGCGCCCCGTGATGACCTTCCATGTGGACGAAGCCGGAGAACTCGGCGACGGTCGTCTTGGTCGCCGGGTCATAGCTGCCGCCGGCGACGGGGAAGTGGAAGCTGCCGTCGGGGTTGCGGGTGGCGCCGTCGCCCTGGCTGATCGCCCCCTGCGCGATGCCGCCCTCGATGTAGTTGCGGAAGGAGGCCTTGATCCCCCAGTCGAGACCGGCGCCGGTGGCGATTGGGACGGGGTCGGGGTCGTCGTCCGCGCGCGCCTGTGCGGCGAGCGCGAAGGCGCAGAGCGCCGCGATCAGGGCCATCCCCAGCCGCGCGAGCGCGCGCGACTCCAACCTGCCGGTGCCAACCTTCATCAACGCCGCCTCCCTAACTGTCGAGCTGTATATCCGAGTCGATGACTCGGATTAAGTTAGGGCACCCTAATACATAGAGAGCAAGGTTTGCCTTGGCAGTGCTAGGCGCGCTTCGCGGCGCGGCGCTTGGCGGCCTTGCGCTTCGCCGCCTTGCCCTGCTTCTTCTTCTTCACGCAGCGCGCCTTGCCCTTGACTTTGACCTTGCGGAAGCCCTTCTTGCAGCGCTTGGGCTTGGGTTTGTGGACCGCGCCCTGCGTCAGGGGCTGCGTGGCCGGCGCCGCCGGTTGGTCGCCCCCGGGGGTCGGATTGGACGTTCCGGGATCGGTGGGGGTTCCGGGATCGGTGGGGTCATCCGTCGGGCAGGCCGGCGGCGGTGGCGGCGGGTTCGGCGTGCCGGCGGTGGCCGCGATCGACACAGCGTCCATATCTTCACCAACCGGGTAGAAGGGCTCGAAGACGGGCACTCCAGCGGCCGTCAGATCACCGACGGCGGTGCTCAGCTCGAACGGCGGGCCGAGCTCCGGTGGGGTTCCGGCGAGGTTGTACGCGACGAGCTCGACCTCCTCGCAGATGACTCCGCCGGAGTTCCGCTTGGAGCCGACAAAAGCGCGTAGAAGGCCACTGTCCCCGTCGAGCTCGAGGACCGGGTTGCTGATCGTCATGTCGAGCGCGCCACCGTGGGCGGTGAAGCGAACCGAGCCCCCCGCGGCGATGCTGCCGCTCTCGCTCACCTCGTCATAGCTGCCGGCGAAGACCGGGAAGCGGATCGTGCCGTCGACGTTCTCGGTCGCCCCGCCGGAGGTCTCGATCAGGCCCCCTCCTTTTATGTAGTTGCGGAAGCTCGTCTTGACGCCCCAATCGAGGTCGCCGGAGCTGAAGGTCTCGGCCCGCGCCGACGGCGCCAGCGCGCAGGCAACCAGGGCGAGAACGGCGAGGGCCGCCGTCAACACGCCGCCCGCACGGCCCAACTCCCTAACCTGAACACGACCTGTCACTGGCTTCGCCTTCCTCTCGTGGCTTCTCATTCCCGAGCATCCGGCTCGGCATTATTAGGGCAGCCTAATACAGATCCCTGTAGGGTTGTCCGCCGATGAGCTCGACCCGCCGCACCTACAACCCGCTGAGACCGCTTTCGATTTGCCTGCTCGCGCTGCTCGCCCTGGCCGCGCTCGTCGCGCCGGGCGGCGCCGCGGCGGCGACGGTCGAGGGCGGCGCGACGCTGAGGCTGGCGGCCGGTGCCGAGGGCCTGCGCGCCGGCGGGACCGTGGTGCGCGGCAGCGGCGAGGCGAAGCAGCGCGGCCCCCGGCTGCGGCTGCCGGCGGCGGGAATGAAGCTCAACGGCAGCAGCGCGACGGTGTCGCTGCGCGGCGGCATCCGCCTGCGCGCCGGCAAGCGCAAGGTCCTGCTGCGCCGGATCCAGGTCCAGGCGCGGGGCAAGAACGTCGCACTCGAAGCCAAGCTCGGCGGCCGCAGCCTGACCGTGCTCCGCAACCGCGTCAAGAACCGCAACGGCCTCGGCGGCGGCGCCGACCAGGTGAAGCTTGCCGGCCTCGACCTGACCCTGACCGGCGCCGCCGCGAAGCTGCTGGGCGAGCGGCTCGGCGTCGCCATGCGGAGCGGCGGCAAGGCGGGGCGGCTGCGCCTCGACGCCAGCCGCCCGAGCAGCTCCCCCGGCCCGGCCGGCGGCCAGACCCCGGTCGCCGGGCCGATCTCCAACGAACCGCCCGTCCTGGCGCGTCCCGCCAGCGCGGTCGACGTCAGCGGCGTCGAGGTCACCTGGTTCCCGCGCGACTCCTGGATCCGTTACGTCTCGACCGGCACCGGGCCCGGCGACGGCATCTTCATCGGCAACGGCGCCAGCGCCGCCAACTCGACCGAGTCGCCCTGCCCCGACAAAGGCACCAGCGACGCCCTCCTTCCCTACAGCTTCCACTTCACCCCCGCCCCCAGCTGGTACGACCCGGTCAGCGGCACGGCGGGCATCTACGGGAGCGGCGACGTCGCCTTCCGATACACGGAGCACACGATCGACCTGACCGCCTCGAACCCTGAGATCGAGATCAACGGCGCCAGCTCACGGGCGATCTTCCGCTTCAACGGCAGCGCCGGCACCCCCTACCCGAACCAGCGCGCCGACATGGCCACGCTCGACCTGACTGGGCAGCCGACGATCACCGACGGCGGCAAGACCTTCGCCTACGACCTGGTGCGGGGGACGCTCACCCCAAACGGGGTCAACGTCTTCGCCGGCTTCTACAGACCGCCCGACGACGACGAGTTCGGCTGCGTCTCGGTCAAGTTCACGACGCCCTGAGAAGCGCGTCCCAATACGCTGCGGGGTCACACGACTTCGATGGAGGACGCGACTTGACTGAGCAGCTCTGGGGTGGCGAGACGACGAAAGCGGTAGAGAACTTCCCGGTCTCCGGGCAGCCGGTGCCGGTTCCGGTGGTGCGCTGGCTGGGCCGGCTGAAGGCCGCCGCGGCGCGGGCCAACGGCGAGCTCGGCGGGCTCGAGGCGGAGCTCGCGGCGCGCATCGCCGAGGCCGGCGACGCGGTCGCGGCCGGCGAGCACGACGACCAGTTCCCGGTCGACGTCTTCCAGACCGGCTCCGGCACCTCCTCCAACATGAACGCCAACGAGGTGATCGCCGAGCTCGCCGGCGACGCGGCCCACCCCAACGACCACGTCAACATGGGCCAGTCCTCGAACGACGTCTTCCCCTCCGCCGTGCACCTCGCGGCGCTGGGCGAGGTGACGCACGACCTGCTGCCGGCGATGGAGGCCCTGCAGGCGGCGCTGGCCCAGAAGGCCGAGCGCTTCGCCGACACGGTCAAGGCCGGCCGCACCCACCTGATGGACGCGGTCCCGGTCACCCTCGGCCAGGAGTTCGGCGGCTACGCCGCCCAGGTCCGGCTCGGCATCCAGCGGGTCGAGGGCACGCTGCGCCGCGTCGGCCAGATCCCGCTCGGCGGGACCGCGACCGGGACCGGGCTCAACACCCACCCCGAGTTCGCCGCCAAGGTGCGCGAGAAGCTCGCCGCCGACACCGGCCTGGCGATCTCGGCGCCGCTCGACCCGTTCGAGGCGCAGGGCAACCGCGACGCCCTGGTCGAGCTCTCGGGGGCGCTCAAGGTCTACGCCGTCTCACTCAACAAGATCGCCAACGACCTGGCGCTGATGGGGTCGGGACCACGGGCAGGCCTCGCCGAGCTGCGCCTGCCGGAGCTGCAGAAAGGGTCCTCGATCATGCCCGGCAAGGTCAACCCGGTGATCCCCGAGGTCGTGATCCAGGTCGCCGCCCAGGTGATCGGCAACGACGCCGCGATCGCCGTCGCCGGCAGCCAGGGCCAGTTCGAGCTCAACGTGCGGGTGCCGCTGATGGCGCGCAACCTGCTCGACTCGATCAAGCTGCTCGCCGCCGCCTCGCGCCTGCTCGACGAGAAATGCGTCGCCGGGGTCGAGGCCAACGAGGAGATGACCGAGCGCCACGCCGAGGCGACGCTGGCGACGGCGACCGCGCTCAACCCCCACATCGGCTACGACCGCGCCGCCGAGATCGTCAAGACCGCGGCCGACTCGGGCCGGATGCTGCGTGAGGTCGCGCTCGAGCTGGGCGTCGAGGAGTCCGTCCTCGAGGAGGCGCTCGACCACCGCCGCATGGCGCGGCCGCACGACTAGCCCGGCGGGCGGTCCTCGACCACGATGCCCAGCTCGTGGGCGATCACGGGCGAGAGGTCGATCAGCTGCAGGGAGTCGACGATGGCGCCGCGCAGGCCAAGCACCGACCCCGCCGGCGCCAGCTCGGAGCCGCGCAGGTCGACGTGGGAGAGCTCGGCCTTGGTGAAGTCGGCCTGCGCCAGCTGGCAGCCGGAGAAGCGGGTGGCGTAGATCTCCGCCCCCTGGAAGTCGGCCCCGGTCAGCACACAGTCCTCGAAGGTCGCGTGCTCGATCGTGCAGTGGCGGAAGTTGGCGTAGTCGAGCTTGCAGCCGGCGAAGCGCGCCTCCTCGATCTTCGCCGCGCCCAGGTTGAGGCCGGTCATGCGGGAGCCCCGGAGGACGACCCGCCGCAACAGCCCCTCGCCCCAGTCCCCGTTCGCCGCCGCGAGATCCTCGGCGGCGACGTCGACCAGCCGCACGCCCCGCAGCCTGACCCCCTCGAGGCTCGCGTCACGCAACTCGACCCCCTCCAGCTCGGCCTCGGCCAGCAGCTCGGCCTCGGCGGCCCCCGGGTCCGCGCCACCGAGATCCGGCTGCTCGGTGGCGCCGATCCGCGCCGGCTTGGGCCGCGGCCGAGCCATCGCCGCAGGCTAGCGCCAGGCGGCTACCGGGGGTCGTCGAGCAGCAGCTCGACGTTGCGGTCGTCGGCCTGCCCCTCGCCGATCGGTGCCCCCGACTGCAGGTCGTTGAACGACATCGTGCGGCCGGCGGCGGCGAGGTCGTTGAGGTCCATGCCGGCTGCCGGGGTGCCCGGAGCGGGCGCCGCCGACTGGCCCGAGTGGTCGAGCAGCGTGCCGAAGATCGAGAGCGTGCCGTCGTCGTTGTCGAAGACCTCGAGCAGGCGGCTCTGCTGGGGCCAGTCGGCCTCGGCGGCGACCCGGATGCTCCAGAAGCCCCCCGTCCCGCTCGGGTTGGGGAACGGGTTGACGACGTTGTCGTGCGAGTGGCCGGCGACCCAGGCGATGGCGTTGGGGAATTCGTGCAGGAGGGCGACCGCGTCGGCCTGCAGGTGGATCGGCTGCGAGCTGCGCGGGTCGAGGTCGCAGCCGGGGTTGACGTCGTGGCCGTGCGCGTCGGCGAGCAGGCAGGGCGGCGCCAGCTCGTCGGCGGCGTCCGCCTGCAGGCTCTCGGGCGCGTGGTGGCTGAAGAGGACGACCAGCTCGTCGGCTTCGGTCGCCGCCTGCAGCTGGCCCCGCAGCCATTTGAACTGGGGGTCGTCGATGTTGCCCTCGGAGGTGAAGTTGCCGGTCGGGGTGACGATCGTGCCCGCCTCGGCGACGGTGTCGACCGAGATGAAGCGCATCCCCGGCGCCGGGCTCCAGGCGTAGTAGCCGGCGGCGCCTTTGGAGGCGCTCTCCTGGGCCGGGTCGACGAGGTCGAAGCCGTGCCCGTCAGCCTGCGAGCCGGCCTTGAACACGTCCTTGTACTGCTTCTTGGAGACGAACTGGCGCTGCGGGTCGCCGGGCACGAGGACCAGGTTCTGCGGTTTGGTCAGCAGCGCCCCCAGCAGGGCCGTCGGGTTGAGCAGCGAGGAGAGGATCGAGGCCGCGTTTTCGGGGTTCGGGACCGGGCCGAGCGGCTTCAGGCAGCCGGTCGCCACAAGCTCGAAGGCGACGTTCGCCGCCGCGTTGCCCTGGACCAGGGCGTCGTGGTTGCCGAAGGCGATGTAGGAGGGGGCGTCGAGGCCGCTCGCCGTGAACGCCTCCTGCGCTTTGTCCATCAGGCCGGGGTATTTGGGCCAGGCGGCGTGCGGCCCGGCCGGTTTGTCCGGGTCGTAGAACTCGGGGAAGGTCCCCTCGAAGTAGTCGTCGTAGTCCTGGATGCCGGTGTAGCGGGCCGCCTCGGCGGCGCCCGGCACCAGCAGGTTGGGGCAGAGCAGGTGCGAGTAGAGAGCTTTGTTGACTCCGCTGTTGGGGTTCAGCGCGCCGCCCTCGAGCAGGGTGCGGACCCAGAGCGTCTCGTTCAGCTGCTGGCTGTCGGCGAGGTCACCGGTGTTGATCGTCAGGTCCATCGCCCGGTGGGCGCCGCTGCCGTCGGCGACCGGGCTGGCCGCCGTGAACTGGTTGAGCTGGCGAACCATCGCGTCGTCGATCTGCGGGTTGAGCGCCTCCCAGGGCCGCCAGGCCGAGCCGAAGGGGAGGTTCAGCGGGGTCGAGAGCGGGTCGATGACCTCGACCCGGGCCGGCGACTCCTCGTCGGCCAGCTGGAAGTCGGAGAGCTGGCCGAAGTAGACCAGCGAGGCGCGGTCTTCGTCGCGGCCGGGGCCGGCGGCGCCGAGCTCTTCGCGCACCGTGTAGGGCTCCCCTTCGCCGAGCTGCAGGAAGCGGTAGGGCGCCGCGGCGCCGGGCACGAGCCGCTGCTGGGCCGTGGTCAGGCCCTCGGTGTCGGAGGGCGCGGCGAGGGCGGTGGCCGCGCCAGCGAGGATCGCGACCGCGGCGGCCACGAGAAGGACAGGGATCCTGGTTAGTGCCGTCGCTGACATCGACGCCCCCTTCGATCAAGATTTGCTTAGCGAAAGAGGCTACCAAAAATTCCGTAGGCTGCTGATGCAGCCTCAAATCAACCCTGCAAAGTGACGAAGCGCTCCTCGGTCAGCTCGAGCACCGCGAAGGCCGGGCCCTCGCGGGTGTTGCCCGAGTCCTTGACCCCGCCGTAGGGCATCTGGTCGGCGCGGAAGGTCGGCACCTCGTTGATCAACACGCCGCCGAACTCGAGCGTCGCCGCCGCCTCCAGGCCCCGGCCGAGGTCGCGGGTGAAGACCCCCGCCTGGAGGCCGAACTTGGAGTCGTTGGCCATCCGCAGCGCCTCGGCGAACTCGGTGTAGCGGTCGAGCGTGGCGACCGGGCCGAAGATCTCCTCGCACCAGACCTTGGCCTCGCGCGGCGGGTTGGCGAGCACGGTCGGCGCTAGGCAGCGGCCCTCGTCGACGAGCTCGCCGCCGGTCAGCAGCTCGGCGCCGGCGGCAAGGGCCTCCTCGACCCAGTCCTTGACCCGGTCGCGGTCGCCGGGGGAGATCAGCGGCCCGACGTCGGTCTCGGGGTCGAGGGGGTCGCCGACCCGCAGCTCCTTCACGTTGGCGAGGAGGCGGGCGGTGAAGGCGTCGGCGATCTCCTCGTGGACGAGGATGCGCTGGATCGAGATGCAGCTCTGGCCGGCGTGGGAGAAGGCGTGCAGCTTGGCTTTGTCGGCGGCCGTCTTCCAGTCGCCGTCGGCGTGGACGATCAGCGGCGCGTTGGAGCCCAGCTCGAGGTTGACCTTCTTGTGGGGGACGCGGCTGGCGATGCCCCAGCCAACCCCGGCCGAGCCGGTGAAGCTGAGCGCCCCGGTCAGGTCGTGCTCGACGATCGCGTTGCCGACCTCCGAGCCAGGCCCGGGGACGACGCTGAGCCAGCCCTGTGGCAGCCCGGCCTCGACCAGGATCGCGGCCAGCTTCAGCGCCGAGATCGGCGTCTGCCCGGCCGGCTTGAGGACGACCGCGTTGCCGGCGGCAAGCGCCGGGCCGAGCTTGTGGGCGACGAGGTTGAGGGGGAAGTTGAAGGGGCTGATCGCGCCAACCACGCCGTAGGGGACGCGCAGCATCACGCCGAGCTTGCCGGCGCCCGCCGCGGAGGCCTCCATCGGCACCGTGCCGCCGCTCAGCTTGCGCGCCTCGACCGCGGAGAAGGCCAGCGTGTCGGCGCAGCGCTGGGCCTCGACCAGCGCCGTCTTCAGCGGCTTGCCCGCCTCGGCGGCGATCGTCAGGGCCAGGTCGTCGGTGCGCTCGCGGACCAGGGCGGCGGCGCGGTCGAGCACCGCGGCGCGCTCGTGCTGGGGGAAGCCGCCGGCCTCGAAGGCGGCGCGGGCGGCGATCGTCGCCCGGTCGACCAGGGCCGCGTCAGCGCGCGCGACGCGGCCGACGACGCTGCCGTCGTAGGGGCTCAGGACCTCGTCCCACTCACCGGTCGCGGCCCACTCGCCGGCGGCGAGGAGCTCGTGATCGGTTGCTTGCAACGCCTGCGTGGCCATCGACCCAACTCTAGAGGAGGCCGCGACTCGCCCACCCCGAATCTGTTCACCCAGAGATGCGAACCCGCCTGCTCGCGCCACTGCTCTTCCTCCTGCTGCTGCCGGCCAGCGCCGAAGCGGCGATCAGCTGGGTCGTCAACGGCCGCGGCTTCGGCCACGGCGTGGGGATGAGCCAGTGGGGCGCCTACGGCTACGCCAGCAAAGGCAAGGGCCACGCCTTCATCCTCCGCCACTACTACGCCGGGACGACCCTCGGCCAGCTCCCCGGCCCCCAGGTCGTGCGCGTCCTGATCGACGTCTCCGGCGGCGATGTCGGCTTCGGCGGCGCGACCAGCGCCTGCGGCGTGCGGCTCGACCCGGGGCAGCGCTACTCGGCCCAGCGGGCCGGCAACAGCGTGCGGCTGCGCGGCCCCGGCGGCAAGCCGCTCGCCAACTGCGGCGCCAAGCTGCGCGCCGCCGGCAAGGGCCAGATCGAGATCGGCGGCTCCCCCTACCGGGGCGCGCTGGAGGTGGTGCCGACCGAGAGCGACGGCGGCTCGCTCAACGCGATCAACGCGCTGCCGATCGACCAGTACGTGAAAGGAGTGATCGCCGGCGAGTCGCCGCCCTCGTGGCCGCTGGCGGCGCTGCGCGCCCAGGCGGTCACGGCGCGCTCCTACGCCCTGACCAGCAGTGTCGGCGGCAACGGCTTCGACCTCTACTCGGACGTGCGCAGCCAGGTCTACGACGGCATCGCCGGCGAGACGGCGCGCACCAACCGCGCCGCCGACGAGACCCGCGGCCAGGTCGTCCGCTACGGCGACGAGATCGCCCAGACCTTCTTCTCGGCCTGCTCGGGCGGCCACACCGAGAGCGTCCAGAACGTCTTCTTCGGCGCCCCGGTTCCCTACCTGGTCGGCGTCCCCGACCCCTACGACAGCGAGTGCCCGCTGCACACCTGGACGCTGCGCTTCAGCGGCCGCGAGATCAGCGCCAAGCTCGGCAGCTACCTCAACGGCCAGCTGCAGCGGATCGTCGTCACCAAGCGCGGCGCCTCACCCCGCATCGTCTCCGCCCGCCTCTACGGGACCGGCGGCATGACCACGATCCGCGGCGACCAGCTCGCCTACGCGCTCGGCGCCTACGACCGCTGGATGCACTTCCGCAAGGTCGTCGACGGCAAAGTCGTCGAAGGCGAGGGGAGCAAAGGCGCCGACCCGCCCCAAGGTCCCGGCGGCGGCGCGCCACCGCAGGGCCCGTCCGGCGGCGTCGCCGGCTAGGAGGCTGTCGAAACCCCTAGGGCACCGCGAGCCGCGCGAAGACGGTGCGGTGGTCGCTGCCCGGCAGGTCGTCGACGGCGTACTCGAGAACCGCCAGCCTCTCGTCCGCCAGGATGTGGTCGATGGTGACCGGCGGCGAGCGCTGCTCGCCCGACGGCCAGGTCGCGTTCAGTCCCTCGCCGGTGACGTCGGCGGCGTCGCGGTAGCCCCTGGCGATCAGCTCACGCAGCTCGGCGTGGTCGAGGGTGGCGTTGAAGTCGCCGGCCAGCACCCAGGGTGGCCCGGCGCCGGCGGTCGGCAGGCTCTCCAGCCCGGCCCGCCAGCGGCCGATCGAGTTGCGGGTCGGCGTGAAGGGGTGGACGTCGACGATCCGGACCGCACGGCCGTCGGGCAGGACGACCGCGGCGCGCGGCATCCGGAAGGGGTAGAGCAGCGGCTCGGGCAGGGGTCGCAGCGGCAGCTTCGAGTAGATGCCTCCCCCGCTCGCATCGGGGCTCAACGCTAGGGATCGCTCGGGGAGCAGGCGGCCGATCCCAGCTCGTTGCAGGCGGACGGCGTACTCGGGGGCCAGCTCCTGGACGACGAGCACGTCGGGGTCGCGGCGGCGGATCGTCTCGATCAGCGCCCGCTCGTCGGCGGACCCGACGTAGACGTTCGCCGAGAGGACCGCCAACTCGGTGCTGCCCGTGGGGGCCGCCTCGCCGCTGCCGATCGCGCGGGGCAGCACGGTGGCCAGGAGGCAGACCGCGGCGAGGCCGGCGAGCGCCGCGGCGGCCCAGTTGCGCAGGGCCACGGTCAGGCCGGCGACCAGCAGCGCCGCGGCGGCGAGGTAGGGAGTGAAGGCCAGCATCGGGAGCAGCGGGAAGCCCGCCTCGATGCCGAGCACGCGGACGAGTGCCCAGAGCGCGATCGGGACGACCGCCACCCAGAGCCACGGGTAGCGGCGCCAGCCAACCCGGTCCACGCGCTCAGCCGTCCGGGTAGGGCTGGACCGGAATGCCGTGGTCGGTCTCGTGCATCCCCAGCTCGTAGGCGGCGCCGCCCGCCAGGGTCAGCTCCAGCGGCGGCTGCGCCGGGCGTTCGACGATCAGATCGAGGTCGGCGACCGAGCAGTTGATCGTGTTGTGCTCGGGCCCCTTGGGATCGGCGTATACCCAGCCGACGAAATCCTTCTTTGGGGCCGAGACGCGGCCACGGACGACGACGTCCTTGCCGGGCAGGACGAAGCTGCAGGTGCCGGCCGACTCGTCGACCGAGGCGGCGCGGATCTTGCCGAAGCCGCCGAGGCGGTGTTCGACGCCGTCGAGCATCAGCATCCCGGAGGGCAGCCAGGGCGTCGTCCAGGGGCCGAGGGCGATGCGGGCGGCGCCGGCGTCGAAGTAGGTGTCCGGCCGTCCCTCGAAACCGGTGCCCTCGAGCCAGACCCAGCGCTCGGCGTGCTCGCTGCCCCAGTTGTGGCCGATCATCCCCGGCCACCCGTCGAGCGCGATCTCCTCGCCGTCGACCACGAGCCGGCCGTCGAAGCGGGCATCCGGGTAGGGCGCGACGAACTTGGTTTTCGGCAGGCGGGTCTCGTAGAGCCGGTCGGAGGGCAGGTACTTGCAGGGCTCGGCGTCGCCGCTGAAGCTCAGCTCCCAGGAGGCGGTGAGGGCCTCGGTGGCGATGCCGCCGCTCGCCCGGCCCGGGCCGATCTCGGCCCCGGCGACCTTGACCCAGCCGCCGGCCGGGACCGAGAGCTCGCCGGCCGGCACCGTCGCCTTGGCCGCCCGCGGGCCGTCCGCCTCGCGGTCGAAGAAGGTGAACCAGATCGAGGCGTTGGGCTCGGCGCCGGGCCGCTTGTGGACGGTGTGGCGGATCCAGACCCCCCGGCCGCCCCCCGGCCGGCACGCCTTTACGTAGAAGCTCTCGTAGTGGCCCGCCTTGGCGGCGACCCCCGGGTACCGCGCCCCCTGGTCCATACCGAAACACTAACCGGACGTGCCGGGACTTACCCGCCCATATGGGCGGGTTATCCCCGGCACGTCAGACCTTGATCGTGATCACGTCGCCGTCGGCGACGACGTAGTCGCGGCCCTCGATCCGCAGCAAACCGCGGTCGCGGGCGGGCGCGTAGCCGCCGCACTCGATCAGCTGCCGCCAGCCGATCGCCTCGGCTTTGACGAAGGCTTCCTGGATCTCGGTGTGGATCGTGCCGGCCGCCTCCAGCGCGGTGGCGCCGCGGCGCAGCGGCCGGGCGACCGCCTCCTTGCCCTCGCCGGCGGTGAAGAAGACGATCAGCTCGAGCAGCTCGTAGGCAGCGCGGACGAGACGGGCCAGGCCGGAGCCCTCGACCCCGTAGGACTCGCGCATCTCCTCGGCTTCCTCGGGGTCGAGCTCGGCGAGCTCGCCCTCGATCCGGGCGCTGACCGCGACCACGCCGGCGCCGATCGCGGCAGCGTGCTCGGCGACCGCGGCCGGCGGCTCGGCGTCGCCCTCGTCGACGTTGGCGACGTAGAGGATCGGCTTCGTCGTCAGCGCCTGCAGGTTGCGCGCCGCCTCGGGGGCGGCGTCGGGGACCGGGACCGTACGCGCCGGCTTGCCCTCGGCGAGGGCATCGCGCACCGCGGCCAGCCAGTCGCGTTCGGCGACCAGCTCCGGGTCGCCGGTCTTGGCCCCCTTGGCGACCCGGTCGAGGCGGCGCTCGACCTGCTCGAAGTCGGCCAGCACCAGCTCGGTCTCGATCGTCTCGATGTCGGCGAGCGGGTCGACGCGGCCGTCGGGGTGCGGGACGCCGTCGTCGACGTGGCAGCGGACGACATGGCAGATCGCGTCGGTCTCGCGGATCGAGGCGAGGAACTGGTTGCCGAGCCCCTCCCCCTCCGAGGCCCCTTTGACCAGGCCGGCGATGTCGTGGAAGGAGATCGTCGCCGGCACCAGCTCCGAGCTGCCGACGGTCTCCGCCACCTGCCCCAGGCGCTCGTCGGGCACCTGGGCGATCGCGACGTTGGGCTCGATCGTCGTGAACGGATAGTCGCCGGTCTGGGCGCCGCCCTTGGTCAGCGCGTTGAAGAGGGTCGACTTGCCCGCGTTGGGCAGCCCCACGATCCCTACCTTCATAAGGCGCCGCCTCCGGTCATAGCGAGAGCGGCACGATCAGGCCGAGGAGGACACCGAGCACGGCGCCGGCGAGGACGTCGGAGGGGTAGTGCATCCCCAGGTAGGGGCGGCCGAGGGCCAGGGCGAAGGCGAGCAGGAAGGCGAGGGCGCCGACGAGCGGCTCGACCCGGGTCATCGCGGTGGCGACAGCGAAGGAGGAGGTCGCGTGGGCGGAGGGGAAGCTGAGCGAGCTGGGGGCGCCGCCCAGCGGCGGCAGCCCCTCGAGCACCGGCCGCGGCCGTTTGGCGATCGCCTTGATCGCGAAGTTGAGCGCGATCGCCACCGGGCCGAGAGCGGCGCAGATCAGCCAGGCCTCGCGGTTGCCGCCGTCGACGATCGCCAGGGCCACACCGGTCGCGACCCAGATCGCGCCGTTGTTGCCGGCCTTGCCCAGCGCCCGCACGGCGGCCTCGACAGCGGGCGAGTGCCCGCGTGTGCGCATCGCGCGCAGCAGTCTCAGGTCGACGTTCTCCACGGCCGGGCAGGATAATCCCCGACCAGTGCCCACCGTCCCCGGCTACACCCACGTCCCCGGCCACCACTGCGGCTCGACCGCGCTGCGCAACCTGTTCGGCTTCCACGGGGTCGAGATCAGCGAGGAGATGGCCTTCGGCCTCGGCGCCGGCGCCTGCTTCTACTACGTGACGATCGAGGGGACCTCGCCGAGCCGCTGGTTCAACGGGCGCACGGCGCGGCTCGAGGAGAGCTTCGGCGAGCTGACCGGGGCGGCGCTCGAGCTGCGCACCTTCGAGGCCGGCGACGACGGCGCCTGGGAGGCGGCACGGGCCGAGGTCGACGCCGGCAACCCGGTCCTCCTGCTGACCGACATCTACCACCTCGACCACTACGGCAACTCGGCCCACTTCCCCGGCCACGCCGTCGTCCTCGCCGGCTATGACGAGGAGGTCGCGCTGCTCTCCGACACCGCCTTCGAGGAGCTGCAGACGACGCGGCTCGAGAACCTCGACCGCGCCCGTCACAGCGAGCACCCCGCCTACCCGCTCGCCGGCCACATGTTCACCGCCGGCGGCGGCGTCTCCCCCGAGCAGCTGCGGGCGGCGATCCCGGCCGCGATCGAGCGCGCCGCGCGGGCGATGGTCGAGCCCGAGTTCCGCGACTACTCCGGCCTCGACGCGGTGCGCCGCCTCGCCGCCGAGGCCGGCGCCTGGCCCGAGGTCGCCGAGGACTGGCAGTGGTGCGCGCGCTTCGGCTACCAGGTGATCGAGCGCCGCGGCACCGGCGGCGGCGCCTTCCGGCTGATGTACTCGCGCTTCCTCGAGGAGGCCGGCCGGCCCGAGGCGCCGCTCGCCGCGGAGGCGGCGGCGGCCTGGACCGAGCTGGCCGAGGCGCTGCGCCTGGCCAGCGAGAGCGACGACCCCGAGCCCGGCCTCTGGCGCCAGGTCGACGGCGCCGCCGGCCGCGTCGCGGGGGCCGAGGAGAAGCTCTGGACCAGCCTCGCCGCCTGAGCCGACGTGACGTAGGAACACCACGTTTCCTCTTGGCCGTCCGTATTTATCCCCCATGGACCCCTGAAAACTCATGGTGTACCGTTTTTAAGTGCGGGAGGCGGGTAGTTCCTTTTTCAGGAAACCCGTCTGGAGGAGAGTCACATGAGATGGAAGGCGAGCCCGCTGGGGCTGCTGGTTCTCACCGCCGCGTTCCTCATTCCCGCATTCGGCGCCTCGAGCGCCCAAGCTGACTTCGGCATCGCGAAATTTGAGGCGCTGACCTGTAAAACGGATCTAAGCGCGCCGGGGCTAGGAAACTGGGAAGCCAACGGTGATCCCTGCCTCGCGTCCGACGAATTGTCACGCTTCTACACCCAAGCCGCAGGGCACCCCAACTTCGGCGTCACCGCCTTCCTGATGAACCAGGAAAACGCACCTCCCTTGCCTGACGGCTTCATCAAAGAGATCCGCACCGAACTTCCTGAGGGCCTTGGCGTCAACCCCGAGGCGACGCCACAGTGCACGAGGAAACAGCTCTCCGAACTGGCCGCGGTTCCCCCCCCGGTGGTGACCAAATGCGCCACCGAAGTGCCCGGCTCCCAGGTTGGGGTCAACTATTTCACCACGATCAGCACCGGCCCACCGGTCTTCCCGATGGGCACCGCCGGGCTCGCCTTCACTGTGCCCGTGCCGGTCTACAACCTCGATCCCGAACCAGGAGAACCGTCCTCGGCCGGCTTCAACGCGACCGGCAAACCGACCATCCTCGAATCCGACCTCTCTCCCGTGGACCAGCACATCTCCTTCACGATCCACGACATCGAGGCGCCGCCGGCCAGCCTGCCTGTGATCGGCTCGCGCCTGGTCTTCAACGGCCAGGCGGGGACCGGCTACCTGACCATGCCGAGCAACTGTGCCGGCCCGCAGGTGACCCAGCTCGAGGTCAAATCGCACGCCACGTCGACCGGGGGGGTCGAACTAGAAGACTCCGCCTTATTCGAAACCGCGGTTGGAGCCGACGGCTGTGAGAACGTCCCCTTCGCGCCGAGCATCGAGACCACGGCAAGCGGCGCGACGGATTCCCCCGAGCCCGCGACGGTTGACGTCCAGCTTCCCTTCAACCCCAATCCGTCCGAGATCCAAACCTCCCACCTGCTCAAGGCAACGGTGACGCTGCCCGAAGGGGCCGGGCTCAACCCGTCGGTCGCCAACGACCTCGAGACGTGCACGGACGAACAATTCGCGAAAGGCACCAACGACCCGGTCGCCTGCCCACCGTCTTCGAGGGTCGGCTCCGTCGAGGTCGAGACCCCGGCGCTGCCCGAGATCCTCGGTGGCGACGTGTACGTCGCCCAGCCGCTCAGCAACGACCCGAGCTCCGGCAACCAGTTCCGGATCTTCATCCATGTCACCTCAGCCAAATTCGGCGTCAACGTCCGTCTGGTCGGGAACGTCTTCCCGAACCTGCAGACGGGCCAGTTGACGGCGGTCGTGCCCAACAACCCGCAGGCGCCGTTCAACTCCTTCAAAGTCCACATCGACGGTGGGCCGCGAGGGGCGCTGACCTCAGCTGACACCTGCGGCCCGCACACGACCACGGCTCACTTCACCCCGTGGTCGAGGCCGAACGAAGAAGTGCCCGACAACGCCGAGTCCACGCTCACCAGTGCCCCCGGCGGCGGGCCGTGCCCGGCGACCCTCGCCGAGCGGCCGTTCAACCCCGGTTACGCGGCCGGCCCCATCGGTAACAAAGCGGGTGCCTTCAGCCCGTTCTCACTGAGAGTCACGCGGTCGAACGGGGAGCAGGAGATCCGGCGCATCGAGGTCAACCTGCCTCCCGGCATGGTCGCCAAACTGCGCGGGGTGGACTACTGCCCCGAGGACAGCATCTCGGCGGCGGCGGGACGTTCGGGCCAGGAGGAGCTGGCCAGTCCGAGCTGCCCGGCCAACAGTCACGTCGGCACGAGCAGCATCGACGTCGGCTCCGGTGACCCGTTCCGCACCAACGGCAACGTCTACCTGGCCGGTCCCTACCGGGGCGCTCCGATCAGCTTCGTCTTCGTGACGCCGGCCGTCGCCGGGCCCTTCGACCTGGGCACGGTCGTGGTCAGGACCGCCCTCAACATCAACCCCGAAACGGCCGAGGTCCATGCCGTCTCGGATCCGATTCCCTTCGTGTTCGGTGGCGTGAAGCTCGACATCCGCGCGATCGACGTTGCGATCAGCCGGCAGGACTTCACCCTCAACCCGACCACCTGCCGACAGGCGTTCCCGATTGCCGGGGGACTCTTCGGCGGCGGCGGCAACCCCGCCGACGAAGCGAGCTGGTCGGAGTCGAAACCAGCGAGCGAATTCCGCGCCGGCCAGTGTCGCGCCCTCAAATTCCAACCGAGGTTCTTCGCCCGCATCTTCGGCGGCAAGAACCAGACCAAACGCGCTCGGTTCCCGAAATTCCGGGCGATCGTCCAGGCCCGCCAGGGCGACGCCAACCTGCGGCGGGCGGCGTTCATCCTGCCGCGGGCGACGATCCTCGAACAGGCCCACATCGACACCGTCTGCACGCGGGTGCAGCTGGCGGCCGACAACTGTCCGAAAGGATCGATCTACGGCAACGCGAGGGCGACCTCACCGCTGCTCGCCGGGCCGCTCAGGGGCCCGGTCTACCTGACCTCGTCCGACAACCCACTGCCGGACCTGCTGGTCGACCTGCGCGGCCAGGTCAACATCCGGCTACGTGGCGTGATCAGCTCGAAAAGCGGTCGCCTCAAGACCGTCTTCAACAACACCCCAGACGTCCCCGTCAACAAGTTCATCCTGACGATGAAGGGCGGCAGTCAGGGGCTGCTGGTCAACTCGCGTGACCTCTGCACGCGACAGACGGCAGGGGTGCTCAACCTGACGGCGCAGAACAGCCGCCGGGTGAGGGACCGCAACCTGCGGCTCAACATCCCGGCCTGCCGGGGCGGCCAGCGCTGAGACGCGCGCCGGGGCGGGGACTCCCTGCCCGTCCCGGCGCCGGTTCCCCTCCGCGCCGGCGCTGTCAGGCCGGCGTCAGGCGGGCGAAGTAGGCGAACCAGTTGCCGGAGTGGTCCTCGTAGGCGAGGCCGGCGGCCTCACCCTGGCTCCGCAGGCTGGCCTGCGTGGTGAAGTGGGGGTCGCCGAAGAGCTCGCCGACGACGAGCCGGCCGCCGGGCTTGAGCACGCGGCGGATCTCGCGCAGCGCAGCGCCGGTGTCGGGGATCTCACCCAGCACCGCGGTGAGGACGACGGCGTCGACCGAGCCGTCGGCATAAGGAAGCGCCGTGGCGTCGCCCTGGGTCGGGACGACGTTGGCGGCGCCGCGCTCGGCCGCGCCGCGCATCACGTGGTCGAGGAACTCCTGCTGCAGGTCGAAGATCTCGACCGTGCCGGCCGGCACCCAGGAGGCGATGTCGTGCGTGTAGTAGCCGGACCCGGGGCCGATCTCGAGGATCCGCTCGTCGGGCGCCGGGGACAGGACCTCACGCAGCCGGTCACGGGTGATCACCGGGTGCGGCACTTCGACCCACCAGCGCTGCCCATACGGGCACGCCGAAGGGTTCCTGCGCCACCACAGCGCCGCCCCCAGCGTCGCCAAGGTGGCGACGCCGAGCAGCTTCCGGCCCCGCATCAGTCGCCTTGGCCGAGGCCGAAGCCGACCCGGTGCCCGCCCGAGTCGATCCTCAGGAAGGCGACCTTGCCGACATAGATCGAGAGCACGCCCTCGTCGGTCTTGATGTCGTGCCAGCCGCCCTTCTCGACCTGCTTGCGCAGGTCCTTGAGCTCGTCCTCGCTGAGCCGCACGGGCAGCACCTGGCCGCCCTCGAAACCGATCTCCACCTTCTGCAGGTCCGCCATCAGTGTCCTCCCGCGGGTTCGACGATCTCGGTCAGCACGCCGCCGGTCGAGCGCGGGTGCAGGAAGGCGATGCGGCTCTCGCGGATGCCGACGCGCGCCTCGCGGTCGAGCAGCTCGACGCCCGCGGCCGTCAGCTTGGCCAGCGTCGCGTCGATGTCGTCGACCGCGTAGGCGACGTGGTGCAGCCCCTCCCCCTTGCGGGCGAGGAACTTGCCGACCACCGTGTCCGGCCCGAGCGGGCAGAGCAGCTCGACGTGCCCGTCGCCGACGTCGAGCAGGACCGCCTCGAGCCCCTGCGACTCGACCGTCTCGCGGTGGGTCAGCTCCATCTCGAAGCGCTTCGCGTAGAGGTCGATCGCGGCGTCGAGGTCCTCGACGGCGACGCCGATGTGGTCGATGCGGCCGAACATGGGCCGCGCAGTCTATGCGCCCTCGGCCCGCAGGATCTCGGCGAGCGCCGCGACCGCGACCTGGAGCTGCTCCGGGGTCGGCTCACGAGTCGCCAGGCGGCCCTGGATCTCGCGGCCGGCGGTGTGGAATGCCTCGGCCAGGGGCTTGCCGTGGTTGCGGTCGCTCCAGGCGAACATCTCGACCGCCAGCGAGGCGCCGCCGAAGCTGACCGCGCCGCGGGCAAGCTGGCTCGGGTTCTCGACCAGGCTCTCGAGCAGGACCGTGCCGGCGACCGAGAGCAGCATCATCGGCGCGATCAGGTTGGAGCCGCAGCGGTCGTGCTCTTTGGGCACCGTCGCCGGGTCCTCGATCCCCCGTTCGTAGGCGCCGATCGCCTTGTGCTCGGCCCCGTGGTAGGCGGCCAGGTCGCGGTCGGTGAGCGCGGTGACGGCGGGCAGGAACCCGACCACCTGGGAGGCGGTCTCGCGCATCGCCGAGCTGCGCAGGCGGCGGCGCAGGGCCGAGGTCGCCAGCAGGGAGGCGCCGGCCGCGGCGAGCACGCGCGGGTCCTCGAAGGGCAGGCGGGCGGCGGGCAGGCGCAGGCGGACCAGCGGCAGCACCGCCATCGCCTCGACCAGTTTCAGCGGCCCGCGCAGGCCCGGCACGCGGCCGGCCAGCTTCGGCGCCAGCCGCGGCTTGCGCTCGGAGGCGACCTGGACCTCGCCGCCGGCGTCGCGCACCGCCGCCGCCCAGTGGGTCGGCCCGTGGATCAGCAGGCCGTTGCGCAGCGCCATGCCGCCGAGTTTCAGTTGTGGGGAGCTCACCGCTCTCCAAGATAGAGGGACGCTTAGAGTGACGCCGCGTGGAGCTGCTCGTCGTCGCCGTCTGGTCCTTTGCGGTAGCCCTCGCCGGCGGCGTCGCCGGCCTCGTCCTGGGCAACCTGCGGCTGCCGGTCCTGCTCCAGTTCACCGCCTCGCCCTCGGCGGCCGCCGGCGCCAACGTCGCCGTCAGCGGTCTCTCGGCCCTGACCGCCTCGATCGCTCACTGGCGCGGCGACCGCATCGATTGGCGCCTCTTCTGGCTGATGGCGGCGCCCTCGCTGCTCGGCGGGATCGCCGGCGGCCTGCTCTCGGGCGTCCTGCCGAAGCGCGTGCTGCTCGCCGCGATCGCCCTCGTCGTCCTCTTCGGCGCTTACGAAATCTCCCGCCGCGACCGCTTCGCCAACGCCGGCGAGCGGCCCCGCGGCGGCGTCGGCACGGCCCTGGCGATCGCCTTCGCGGTCGGCGTGCTCGGCGGCCTCGTCGGCCTCATCCTCGGCACCCTGCGGCTGCCGGCGATGGTCAAATGGCTCGGCACGGCGCCGAAGGCGGCGGTCGGTACGAACGCCGCGGTCGGCACCCTGGTCGGCCTCGGCGGCTTGCTCGGCCACATCCCCGGCGGCGTCGACTGGGCCCTGCTCTATGCCGGCGCCGCCGGCGCCGTCCCGGGCGCCTACCTGGGAGCCCAGCTGACCGGCCGCCTCGACGACGCCACCCTGCTGAAGACGATCTCCGCCATTCTCGTCCTCGCCGGCCTGGTCCTCGCCGGCGAGGCGATCTTCAGCTGAGCGCCGGCCTCACCCTCACGCGTTTTCCCTCTATTTCAGGGAAAACGCGTGAGGGTGGAGGGAAGGGGCCTGCCACGTCCGAGGACCGCGTAGTTCCCACGCGGTCCTCGGATCCCCCTGTATTCCCCCTGTTAACTCCCGGCCGGAGACCCCCAGTCCAGGCCTCCGGCCGGTGTGTCGGCTCTCCCTGGCTCTAGCTTGGAAAGCCGACCACTGAAACACGGCGTCTATGAGGAAGTTGCGCTGGTCACTAACGGGCGCGAAACTTCTTCCGCAGCGCCTCCAGACGGCGCCCCAGCTCGGCCTCGAAACCGCGGTCGGTGGGGCTGTAGAAGCGCAGCTCCTCCAGCCCCGGCGGCATCAACGGCTGGTCGCTGACACCGCCCGGCTCGTCGTGGGCGTAGCGGTAGCCCTTGCCCCTGCCGAGGTCGCCGGCACCCGGGTAGTGGGCGTCGCGCAGGTAGTCGGGCGGCGTCGCGGCGCCGTTCTCGCGGACCTCGGCGCGAGCCCGGCCGAGCGCCTTGTAGGAGGCATTCGACTTCGGCGCCAGGGCCAGGTAGACGGCGGCCTGGGCGAGGCTCAGCGCGCACTCGGGCAGGCCGACCCGGTCGACCGCGCGGGCTGCGGCGTCGGCGACCAGCAGCGCCTGCGGGTCGGCGTTGCCGACATCCTCGGAGGCGAGGATGACCATGCGGCGGGCGATGAAGCGGGGGTCCTCACCGCCCTCCAGCATCACCGCCAGGTAGTAGAGCGAGGCGTCGACGTCGGAGCCGCGGGTCGCCTTGATCCAGGCCGAGACGAAGTCGTAGTGACGGTCTCCCTCGCGGTCGTAGTCGAGCGCCTTGCGCTGCAGCGCGTCCTCGACCGCGTCGACCCCGACCGGCTCGCCGCCGGCGCGCTCGACCGCCCGCTCCAAGGCGGCGAGGGCGACGCGGGCATCCCCGCCCGAGCGCTGGGCCAGCATCGCCAGCGCCCCGTCCTCGACCGGGGGTGGGTCGGCGAGGCCGCGCTCGGGGTCGGCCAGCGCCCGGCGCAGCAGCTCCTCGACCTGCTCGGGATCGAGCGGCCGCAGCTCGTAGATCTGGCAGCGCGAGAGCAGCGCCGAGTTGACCTCGAAGTAGGGGTTCTCGGTGGTCGCCCCGATCAAGGTCAGCAGCCCCTCCTCGACCGCCGGCAGCAGCGCGTCCTGCTGGGCCTTGTTGAAGCGGTGGATCTCGTCGAGGAAGAGCACCGTCGCGCGGCCGCTCGCCTGCCGCCGCTCCCGCGCTCGGGCGATCACGGCACGGATCTCGGGGCGGCCGGCGTTGACCGCCGACTCCTCCTCGAAGGCCCCGTCGGCGCCGGCCGCCGCGATCCGCGCCAGCGTCGTCTTGCCCGCCCCCGGCGGCCCGTAGAGGATCGCGCTGTGCGGGTGGCCGGACTCGATCGCGGTGCGCAGCGCCGAGCCCTCGCCGAGCACGTGCTCCTGCCCGACCAGCTCCCCGAGCCGTCGCGGGCGCATCCGCACCGCCAACGGCGCGTCGGCGGGCGGCGCCTCAGGCCCCCGTTCGGCGCCGCTGTCGAAGAGCTGTTCCACCGCCCCGATACTGCCACCTGCATCCACCGTCATACGGCGGTCGATGCAGGTCTCGTCGGAGTTTCGTTGACAGGCGCCGCCCGATCTGGGATCTTTGGGACGGAAATCGTCCGTTCGTACCACTCGACCAGGAGACAGCCGATGGCCACCGTCATGCCCAGCCCCGACGAATACGCCTCGCTCGTGCCCACCGAAGACTCGCCCGTCTGGCGCTACGCCGGCGACGCCCGGCTGGTCGGCACCGGTGCCTACGCGATCCTGCTCCAGGTCGGCCACCCGACCGTCGGCGCCGGGGTCAGCGAGTTCTCCGAATTCCGCGCCGACCCCTGGGGGCGCCTCTTCCGCACCCTCGACTACTCCTACACGATGACCTACGGCGGGCCGGAGGCGGCCGGTGAGATGGGCAAACGGATCCGCAACATGCACAAAGGCATCAAGGGCGTCAAAGCCGACGGCGAGCGCTACAGCGCGCTCGAGCCCGAGGCCTACGCCTGGGTCCACGCCACCCTCGCCCACTCGATCGTGCGCGGCCTCGAGCTGCTGGCCAAGCCAATTCCCAAGAACGAGCTCGACCGCTTCTACGAGGACTGGCGCAACGGCGGCCGCCTGATCGGGGTCCGCGACCGCGACATGCCCGAGAGCTGGGCCGAGTTCAACGAGTACTTCAACGAGATGTGCGGCCAACTGGAGCGGACCGCCGCGGTGATCGAAGTGCTCGAGTCGCTCGAGGACCCGGCCAAGCCGCCGCTCCCCTTCCTCTCCGATCGCGCCTGGCGCCTCGCCCGCGTGCCCGCGATCCGCCAGACCTCGCTGGTCACCGCCGGGCTGCTCTCGCCGGCCCTGCGCGCCCGCTTCGGGGTCGAGTGGAACAAGAGCAAGGCGCGGCAGCTGCGCGTCATCGCCGGCGCCTCGCGGGCGATGACGCCGCTGATGCCGAACCGGATGCGCAACGTCGGCCCCGCCTATCTGCGCTGGCGCCGCGAGGCGCTCGAGCGTGGCGACGTCGCCAACCCGGAGCGGGCGCCGGTCGCGGTCGCCGCCTAGGGGACGGGCTCTAAGCTCATGGCGATGGCGGTCGAGCCGCTAACCCTGCTGACCAACGCGGTCGGTCCCGAGGTCGAGGTCCCCGACGACGCGGTCAGCGAGCGCATCCTCGACGCCGCGCTCGAGCTCGCCGCCGCCTCCGGCGTCGGCAACCTGACCATGGACGCGGTCGCCCGCCGCGCGCGGGTCGGGCGGATGACCGTCTACCGCCGCTTCGGCGACAAGGGGGCCCTGGTCGCCGTGCTCGGCGCCCGCGAGGGTCGTCGCTGCCTGGTCGAGCTCGACGCCGCCGCGAGCGCCGACGCGCCAATCGAGGAGCAGGTCGCGGCCGGCTTCGCCACCAGCCTCCGCCTCGCCCGCGAGCACCCGCTGCTCAGCCGCCTCGGGCGGCTCGAGCCGGAGGCCGTCCTCAGCGCCCTCACCGAGGACGGCGGGGCGCTGTTCGGCCTCGCCCGCGGTTACCTGGCGCAGCGCCTGCGCGACTCCCAGCAGGCCGGTGTGCTCGGCCCGCTCGAGGTCGAAGAGGCCGCCGAGCTGCTCGTCCGCCTCGCCTTCAGCTTCGTGCTGATCCCGGAGAGCGTCCTGCCGCTCGACGACGAGGAGCAGGTTAAGCGGGTGGCACGGCGGATGCTGGCGCCGATCCTGGCCAGCTGACGACCGGCGCCGAGGCGCGATCTAGGCCGCGGCGGAGAGGACCGGCTCGTCGTCCGCCTGCTGCGGGGCGATCGTCTCGACCGGGCCGAAGCGCGCGGCGGAGACTTTCTCGACGAAGGCCAGCTCCATCTGGGCGATGCGTTCGTCGGAGCCGAGCAGGTTGAGGGCGCGGGCGACTTCCTTGAAGAGCGTCAACGGCCGCAGGAAGAACAGCGCCATCTGCGCCACGCGGGTGCGCGGGACGCCGAGGAAGTCGGCCATCTCCTCATCCATCCAGCGCCGCGCGAAGCCGCCGATGTAGCGCGCCTTGAACTCCTGCATCGGTTTCTTCAGCAGCCCCGGCAGCTTGTCTTCGAGCGGGAACTCGACCCCGTAGTAGAGCAGCGCTTTCATCAGCTGCGGCCCCTCCTCGAGGGGCGGGTCGTCGAGCGCCAGGGCGGCCGCCATCGTCTCCTGCGCCTCGCGGTAGGTGCGCGGGATCAGGTAGTCGGGGGTGCCCATCAGCGAGGCGATCCAGGTCCACTGGTGGGTCATCGCCTCGAGCTCGGCCGGCGAGAAGCGCACGCCGAGGTCGCGCAGCGCCTCGATCGGGATCGTCATGAAGCCGCCGATGCCAGTGACCAGCGAGTCGGCGGCGCTGATCGGCGTGCCCCAGTCGGGCCGGTTCCACGTGGGGTCGGCGGCCAGGTGGCGGCGGACCAGGGCGTGGACCATGCGCAGCCGTATCGTCGCCTTGATGCCCTCGGCGCCGGGGCGCAGGGCGCCCGGCTTGGTCGCCACGGCGACCCAGCGCGAGGTCTCCTGGATCCGCCGCGGCGCCATCTTCTCGAGCCGCCCGGTGGCCGCGAGCGGGCGGGTGAGGCGGGCGCTCTTGTAGCCGTAGGCGAGCGAGCCGCAGATCAGGGCCAGGCCGAGGTTGAGGCCGCCGCTGCGCCAGTAGGCGTTGGCGCCGGCGTCGGCGAGGTCGAGGTCGACCCACTCGGGCGGCGTGATCGCCGGGGCGAGCAGCTCGGCCAGCTCGGGCGGCGCGTCTTTGACCCGGTCGGGCCCCTGCTCGAGCGCCTGGTCGAGCATCTTCCAGCCGGTTCCGCCGGGCATCTCCTTGAAGGCGTCGACGAGCCGGTCGGCGATCGGGTCGCCTTCGAAGGCGCCGCGCACGATGTTGTCGACGACCTCGGGGGCGTGCTCACCCTTGACCCGCGTGGCGCGCTGCGCCAGCTGATCTGAGATATCCGGAGGAAAAGAGGACATGCTTGTATCCGGATTCTAGTACGAAACGCCGCGAACCCCGTCAGGCGGCCGCCGGCAGCACCGGTTCGTGCGCCGCCTGTCGGGGGTCGATCGTCTCCGCTTTCAGCCTGCGGGCGGGTGAGGCCCAGGCCATCAGCGCCAGCTCGAGGCGGACGATGCGCTCGTCGGAGCCGAGCAGGTTGCTGGCGCGGGCCAGCTCGCGGGTCAGGGTGAGAGGGCGCATCAGCGGCGCCAGCCGGGTCAGCGGCGTCTTCGGCACGCCAAGGCGGTCGGCCATCTCGTCGTCCATCCAGCGCCGCGCGAAGCCGCCGATGTAGCGCGCCTTCAGCGCCCGCGCCGGGCGCTGCGCGAGCCGCGGCAAGCGGCTTTCGAAGGGGAACTGGACCCCGTGGTAGAGCAGCGCCTGCATCAGCTTCGGCGAGTCCTCGTTGGGGCCGTCGTCGAGCGCCACCGCCGCGTCCAGGGTCGCCGCCGCCTCCGCGTAGGAGCGCGGGATCAGCCGCTTCGGCACACCCATCAGCAGCGCCACCCAGGCCCACTGGTGGGTCATCGCCTCGAGCTCCGCGGGTGAGAAGCGCATGCCGAGGTCTTCCAGCGCGCGCAACGGCTTGGTCATGAAGCCGCCGATCGCGGTCACCAGGGAGTCGCTGGCGCTGATCGGCACCCCCCACTCGGCGAGGTCCCAGTCGGGCGTCTCGAGCAGGTGGGCGCGGACCAAGGCGTGGACGAGGCGCAGCCGGATCGTCGCCCGCAGGCCCTCGGCGCCGGGGCGTAGGGCGCCAGGCGGGGTCGCGACCGCGAACCAGTGCGAGGTCTCCTGCAGGCGCCGCGGCGCCATCTTCTCGAGCCGGCCGGTGGCCGCCAGCGGCCGGGTCAGGCGGGCGCTCTGGTAGCCGTAGGCGAGCGAGCCGCAGGTCAGCGCCAGGCCGAGGTTGAAACCGCCCCCGCGCCAGTAGGCGAGGGCGCCGGCGTCGACCAGGTTGAGGTCGATCCACTCGGGTGGCTCGGTCGCCGGGGCGAGCAGCTCGGCCAGCTCCGGCGGCGCGTCCTTGACCATCTCCGGCCCGTACTCGAGCGCTTCGTCGAGCATCCGCCAGCCGGCGCCGCCCGGCAGTTCCTTGAAGACGGCGACCAGGCGGTCGGCGAGCAGGTCCCCTTCGAACAGCCCCTGCGCCAGCCGGTCGACGATCCCGGCGTCGTGATCGACCTTGGCGGCATCGATCTGGCCGGTCAGCTTCTCGGAAAGCGTGGGCAAAGAGGACATAGCCGTATCCGGAATGGTAATCGGGAAACCGGCTGCCTCGCCAGGCCACTTATATGCAGTTGCCTATATATGAGTGCGACAATCGTGCGGTGAGCAGAGCGGCCACCGGCGTATACGGAGGGCAGTCCGCCGAGCAGCGACGCGCCGAACGGCGCAGCCAGCTGCTCGCGGCGGGCCTCGACCTGATGGGCACCGAGGGCTGGTCGGCGACCACCGTGCGCGGCGTCTGCGCCCGCGCCAAGCTCACCTCGCGCTTCTTCTACGAGAGCTTCGAGGACCTCGACGCTCTCGCCGTCGCCGTCTTCGACGAGGTCGTCGAGGAGGCGACCGCCCGAGTCGTCGCCGCCGTCGCCGCCGCCCCCGACACCGCGGAAGCGAAGGCGCGCGCCGCGATCGACACCTTCGTGCGGGTGCTGACCGACGACCCGCGCAAAGCCCGCGTCACCTTCATCGAGGCACTAGGCAGCGAGGCCCTGCTGGAACGTCGCCTGGGGACGATGAACGTCTTCGCGCAGCTGATCGCTGCGCAGGCACGCGCCTCCTACGCGCCCCCGGCCAGCGAGGACCCGCTGGTCGAGCTCACCGCCAGGCTGCTGACCGGCGGCCTCGCCGAGCTGCTGATCACCTGGTTGCAGGGGGAAATCGAGATCGAGCGCGAGGACCTGATCGACGACTGCGTGGCGCTCTTCGTCGCCACCGCGGAGAGCGCCGCCCGGATCGCCCACGCGCGCTCCGTCGATGGGCCTACAACGTCGGAATAGTCGACGTCGCAGGCCCATCGACCTAGAATTGGCGCATGACGACCGCCACGCAGAGCCCCGCGACCCAGTCCACTCTCGAGAGCTTCAACCCCGCCACCGGCGAGCTGGTCGGCTCGGTGGCGACGATCACGCCCGAGCAGGTGCAGGGTGTCGTCGACGACGTCGCCCGCGTGCAGCCGGCCTGGGCGGAGCTGACCCCGCGCGACCGCGGCACCTACATGCGCCGTGCCGCCGCCGTGCTGCTCGACGAGATCGACGAGATCGCCGAGCTGCTGGTCAACGAGCAGGGCAAGCCGCGCGCCGAGGCCTACACGATGGAGCTTTTGCCGACGGTCGACGCCCTGCACTGGTGCGCCAAGGCCGGGCCGAAGATCCTCGCCGACGAGAAGGTGCGGATGTCGCAGGCCTTCCTGGCGAGCAAGAAATCGCGCTTCAGCTACGAGCCGATCGGGGTGGTCGGGGTGATCGCGCCCTGGAACTACCCCTGGTCGATCCCCTTCGGCGAGGTCGCGATCGCGCTGATGGCCGGCAACGGCGTGGTGCTGAAGCCGGCCAGCCTGACGCCGCTGCTGGGCGAGGCGATCCGCCGCGTCTTCGAGAAGGGCGGCCTGCCCGAGGGCCTCGTCCGCGTCGTCCACGGCGGCGGCGCGATCGGCGACGCCCTGGCGCGCTCGAGCGCCGGCAAGGTCTTCTTCACCGGCTCGGTCGAGGTTGGCCGCAAGGTCGGCGAGGTCTGCGCCGCGCGGCTCAAGGGCTCGGTGCTCGAGCTCGGCGGCAAGGACCCGATGATCGTCTGCGCCGACGCCGACCTCGACAACGCGGTCGCCGGGGCGGTCTGGGGCGGCTTCGCCAACGCCGGCCAGACCTGCTCGGGGATCGAGCGCGTCTACGTGATGCGCGAGGTCGCCGACCGCTTCGTCGCCGGCGTCGCCCGCGAAGCGGAACGGCTGCGGCTCGGCAACCCGCTCGAGTGGGACACCGAGATCGGGCCGATGACCTCCGAGGGCCAGTACGAGATCGTCGGCGAGCTGATCGAGGACGCGGTCGCCGCCGGCGCCACCAAGCTCTGCGGCGGCCCGACCGAGGTCGCCGGCCTGCCGGGCAAGTTCGTCGCCCCCACGGTGCTGACCGGGGTCACCCACGAGATGCGGATCATGCGCGAGGAGATCTTCGGGCCGGTGCTGCCGATCGTGATCGTCGACTCCGAGCAGGAGGCGATCGACCTCGCCAACGACTCCGAGTTCGGTCTCGGCGCCTCGGTCTGGACCAAGGACCGCCAGAAGGGCGAACGAGTCGCGCGGCGGATCGAGTCGGGAATGGTCTGGGTCAACGACCACTCCTTCAGCCACGGCGCCTGCCAGTGCTCCTGGGGCGGGGTCAAGGACTCCGGCCTCGGCCGCTCGCACTCGAAATTCGGCTTCTACGAGTGCGTCAACATCAAGCTGAACTCCTGGGAGCCGGGCCTCACCCGTGACTTCTGGTGGCACCCCTACGACCGCACCATGGGGGAAGCGGTGCGGGCCTCGGCGAAGCTGCTCTACGGCAAGGGCGCGACCCGGACCAAGGCCCTGCGCGAAGGGGCCGGCCCACTGCTCGCGGTCGGCGCCCGCACCTTGCGCAAGAAGCGCGGCTGAGCCCGGGCTCAGCCGCGCCCGGGCTTTCCCTTCCCCTTCTTCTTCTGTGGTCCGACGACCTTGAAGCGGAGGGTCTCCGTGCGTGAGGCACGGCCGGCCGAGTCCGTCACCACCAGGTTCGCTCGGTAGCTGCCCTTGCCGAGCTTGCGCCCCGCGACGCGGCCGTCGAAGTCGATCGTGTTGACGCCGGCGTTCACCTGCTGGCGGATCTCGCCGATCCGCCCGTAGGCGCGACAGGTGAGCTTCTTCAGCTGCTTCCGGTACGCAGCGGGGCTGGCCGCCTTGCGCCGCAGCGCCCGCAGCCTCTTCTTGGTCTGCGGCAGGCAGGCCTTCTTCCCCTTGCGCTTGCCCTTCAGGCCCTTGAACAGCTTCTCGATCGTCAGCACCGCCTGCCCGGCCACGCTCGAGGTGAAGCGGAAGGTCGTCCCCTCACCGGGGTGCAGCGTGCGGTCGCCGATCGTGGGATCGGTCACCGCCGGCGCGGCGCCTGCCGCGGAGTCGCCGCCCGGCGCCGACGGAGTCGGCGAAGCCGGCGGCAGGTCGTAGGTCGGATCGACGCGCACCACGCGCACCGGGCCCGAGACGCCCTGGGTCCAGACGACGAAACCGGTCTCGTTGCCGACCGCGACTTCGGGGTCGGTGAAGTTCTCCCCCGAGGCGAGGGTGCCGACGGCGCCGAACCCGGCCCCGGTCGCCTCGCCGGCGCGGTAGCGCAGAAGGCCTCCGCTTCCCGGCGAGCGCCAGATCACGTGGAGGCGTCCGGTCAGGTCCTGGTAGCTGTCGGGGTGCTGGAGCCCGGCGTCGATCGGGTTGCCGCCCTGGATGAACTGCGCCGCGCCGAAGGACTCGGTCGACGGATCGAAATGCCGCAGCGCGAGCCGCGTCGTCCCGGCGGCGACCGACCTGTAGACGATCGAGACGCCGTTGCCGCCCGCGTTGAGGCTCGACTCGCCGTCGGTCGCGCCGCCGGCGGGGATCGCGCCGATCGGGCTCCAGTTCCCCGGGTTGTTGATCGCTCCCGCGGTCAGCGCGCCGTCGAAGACGCGGTAGCCGATCTCGGTCAGGTCGTTGCTCGCGCCGACCAGGGTCCCGGTCCCCGGCAGCCGCACGACCGCGCCGTCGTAGAAGTAGCCGGCGGGGGCGACCGGCGTGGCGGCGCCGACCAGCGAGGGCAGGGTCTGCGCCATGACGCTGTTGCTGTTCGCGGCGACGAACAGGCTCGCGTCCTCGATCCAGGTGCCGGCCCCGTGCAGATCGAATTCCCTCCCGATCTGGGTCGCGACAAAGATCGACCCGTTGTCGGTCGAGGTCCAGCGGAACGCCTTGCTGCTGCTGGTCGAGGGGGTGCCGGGGCAGTTCCAGCACCCCGCGACGATCACGACTTTGTTCGGCGCCGGCACCGACACCGTCGCCCGCCCGATCGAGTTCGCCGCGCCCGCGCCGGGGAAGTTGAGCAGCTCGGTTTTACCGCAGGACTCGGTCCCCGGACTGACGCGGCAGTAGCCGACCTGGGCGTTCGAGCCGCCGGTCACCCAGACCACGTGGGCGCTGCCGTCGAAGCCAACCGCGACGCCCGGGTCCGCGCCACTCCCCGCCGTGAAAGGGGTCGCGGCTGGGGCGGCGCTCGGCGCGGCCAGGATCAGAATCGATGCGGTCAACGCGGTCCAGACCAGCCGGCGCACAATCGCCCTCCTCAGTAGATGCGAGTCGCTTCTGGGCGATTGCCCCGAGCGGCGATCCTAGTCAACGATTGGCGGCCGGCAGCCAAATTTCCTAGAAACCCCCCGCCCGGGGGGAGCTCTAGGAGAATCCCCGCGTGAGCACGGCAATCGAGGTGAAGGGATTGCGACGTGAGTACGGCGAACGGACCGCCCTCGACGGGGTCGGCTTCGAGCTCGCCGCCGGCGAGTCGCTGGTCGTCCTGGGCCCGAACGGGGCCGGCAAGACGACCCTGCTGCGGATCCTCGCGACGCTGCTGCGCCCGGGCGGCGGCGAGGTGCGCGTGCTCGGCGCGCGGCTGCCCGGCGAGGCCTGGAAGGCGCGCGGCCGGATCGGCTACCTCGGCCACGAACCACTCCTCTACCGCGACCTCAGCGGCCGCGAGAACCTGCGCTTCCAGGCCCGCCTGCACGGGCTGCGCGGCCCCGTGGCCGAGGCGCGGATCGGCGAGCTGCTAGCCGCGGTCGGGATGGAGCGCCGCGCCGACCAGCACGTGGTCGAGCTCTCGGCCGGGATGCGGCAGCGGTTGGCGATCTGCCGCTGCGTCCTGCACGAGCCCGAGCTGCTGCTGCTCGACGAGCCCGACTCCAACCTCGACGCCGAGGGGCGCGAGCTGGCGCGGGCGCTGATCGGGCCGGGGACGGGGCGCACCCGCGTGCTCGTCACCCATGACCCCGAGCGGGCGCTGCCCGATGCCGACCAGGTCCTGCGGCTCGGCGCCGGCGGCAGGGTGGCGGTCGCGTGACCCCGACCCGGGACGCGTTCGCCGCGATCCTCGCCAAGGACCTGCGCACCGAGCTACGCACCCTGCAGTCGCTGCCGGCGATGGCGCTCTTCGCCGTCACCACCTTCGTCATCTTCCGCTTCGGCCTCGACCGCACCGGGCTCTCCGGCAGCCTCGCCGCCGGCGTGCTCTGGGCGACGCTGCTCTTTGCCGCGATCCTCGGCATCAACCGGCTCTTCGTCGCCGAGCGCGAGGAGGGCGGCTTCGACGCGATCCGGCTCGCCCCGATCGACCGCACCGCCCTCTTCGCGGCCAAGGTGGCGGCGCTGCTCGTCTACCTGAGCGCGCTCGAGCTGGTCGTCGTCCCGGTCTTCGCGATCTTCTTCCTCGACTCCCCCGCGGCACTGCCACCCCTCGCCGCGGTGCTGCTGCTCGCCAACCTCGGCCTCGCCGCCACCGGCGCCCTGATCTCCTCGATGGCGGTCAACTCACGCGCCCGCGACCTGCTGACCCCGCTCGTCCTTTTGCCGCTCGTCGTGCCGCTCTCGATCGCCACCACCGGCGCCGCCGAGCCGCTGCTCGCCGCGGGCGGTCCCGGTTACGAGCGCTTCGGCACCTGGCTGGCGGTGCTCGGGCTATACGATTTGATCTTCCTCCTGGTCGGATACGCCGTATTCGACTTCCTCCTGGAGGACTGAGGCGCCAACCCCCAAGCGCGCCACACGCATGTACGGCAAAGGCCTGAAACCGCTCTCGATCGCGACCGTCGCGGCGCTCGCCGCGTCGCTCTCGCTGGTCTTCTTCTGGACTCCGCTCGACGCCGACCAGGGCTTCGTGCAGAAGATCTTCTACCTGCACGTGCCGCTGGCGATCGTCGCCCTGATCGGCTTCGTCGTCGGCGGCGTCTTCGCCGTCCTGCACCTGCGCAGCGGCGACTCGCGCTGGGACGCCTACTCCTACGTCTCGATCCACATGTCGGTGATCTTCGGCGTCGCCGTGCTGATCACCGGGGGGATCTGGGCCAAGGCCTCCTGGGGCCACTGGTGGGTCTGGGACGAGCCGACCCTGGTCAGCTTCCTGATCGTCTTCCTGATGTACGCGACCTACTACCCCTTCCGCTACGCGATCGAGGACCGCGAGCGCCAGGGCCGCTACGCCTCGGTCTTCGCGATCACCGCCGGCGCCTTCGTGCCGCTCAACTTCATGGCGGTGCGGATGGCCGAGAGCCTGGTCCACCCGCGCACCTTCGCCACCGCCAGCGGCGGCCTGCCCGGCGAGATGATGTTCACCTTCCTCGTCAGCTTGCTGGCGATGGGGTTGCTCTGGGTCACCCTGGTCAAGTTCGAGCTGACCGCGAAGAGCGCCCGGGGGCAGCTGAAGCGGCTGCGCCGCGCGCTCGACGCGCCGGGCCCGGGCGGCAGCTCCCGCGTCGCCCCGGAGGTGAGCTAGCGATGCCCGCCCTGCCGCTCGACGAGGCCGGCAAGTACGTCGCCGGCGCCTACGTCGTCTTCCTCACCCTGCTCGTCGTCTACGTGGCGATCATGGCGGTCAGGATTCAGCGGATCGAGCGCGAGCTGAGGGAGCTCGCCGGGTTCGCCGAGTCGCGTAAGAACGGGGAGGTCGTCACCCCCGAGCGGGAGGAGGCGACCTCCGATGTCTGAGCTTCTCGCTCTCGGCATCTCGCACAAGACGGCGCCGCTCGACCTGCGCGAGCGGCTGGCACTGACCGAGGGGAGCGCCGTCGGCGCCCTGGGCGAGCTGACGAGCAGCGAGGGCATCCACGAGGCGGCGGCGATCTCCACCTGCAACCGGACCGAGCTCTACCTGGTGGTCTCCGACCCGGTCGAGGCCGAGTCGACGGCGCTCGGTGTGCTCACCCGGCGGGCCGGGACCCGGCCGACCGAGCTGCTCGGCCACCTCTACGCGCTGCGCGCCGAGGATGCCGCCAGCCACCTCTTCCGGGTCACCGCCGGGCTCGACTCGATGATCGTCGGCGAGGCCGAGGTCCAGGGCCAGGTCAAACGCGCTTACGAGCTGGCCCTGGTCGAGGGGGCGACGGGGCCGATCCTCAACCGCCTCTTCCACGGCGCCCTCGCCGCCGGCGGGCGGGTGCGCGAGGAGACCGCGATCGGCGAGCGCAACGTCTCGATCCCCTCGATCGCGGTCGGGCTGGCGCGGCGCGCGCTCGGCGACCTCGACGAGCGTCGGGTGCTGGTGATCGGCGCCGGCGAGACCGCCGAGCTGGTCGCCCGGGCGCTGGCCGCCCGCGGCGGCGCCACCGTCTTCGTCGCCAACCGCCACTACGACCGCGCGATCGGGCTCGCCCAGCGCTTCGGCGGCGAGGCGGTCCGGATCGACGAGCTGCCCGAGCAGCTGGTCGCCGCCGACATCGTCGTCTCGGCGACCAACTCGCCCCACCACATCGTCGAGCGCGACGGGCTCAGCCAGGTGATGGAGGGGCGCGGCGGCCGGCCCCTGCTGCTGGTCGACATCGCGGTGCCGCGCGACATCGAACCCGAGTGCCGTGAGATCGGCGCGGTCAGCCTCTACGACATCGACGACGTCCAGCAGATCGCCGAGCGCAACGCCGGCGGCCGGGCGGCCGAGGTGAAGCGGGCTGAGCCGATCATCGCCGCCGAGCTCGACCGCTTCGGGCGCTGGCTCGCCTCGCTCGAGGTGGTGCCGACGATCGCGGCGCTGCGCGAGCGCGGCGACGAGGTGGTGGCCCGCGTCCTGGCCGAGAACGAGGGGCGCTGGGAGGAGCTCGGCGAGGCCGATCGGGAGCGGCTCGGGGCGATGGCCAAGGCGATCGTCTCGCGGCTGCTGCATGAGCCGACTTTGCGGATGAAGCGGGCTGCGGGAGGCGACGAAGCCTATCTCTACGTGAGTGCGTTGCGAGAGCTGTTTGGGTTGGATGCGGGGATGGAGCCAGAGGGCGAGGCGAGCGGCGACGTCGCCGACCTCTCGCAGCGTCGCAAAGGTCGCGAGTCGGCCTGATCCGTGGCACTGCGCCTCGCGACCAGGGGCAGTGCGCTTGCTCTAGCCCAGGCACGCCAGGTCGCTGAGCTGCTGGGGGGAGCCGAGCTGGTCGAGGTCGGCGCCGACGGCGGCGCAGACGACAAGGCCCGGTTCGTGCGCGGAGTCGAGCAAGCGCTCCTCGACGCTGAGGCGGAGGTCGGGGTGCACTCGGCCAAGGACCTGCCGGCGGAGATGCCGGAGGGATTGGCGATCGGTGCGGTGCCGGTGCGGGGGGACGCCGCTGATGTCTGGGTTGGGGTCGGCGGCTCGCTCGACGAGGTGCCGGAGGGGGCCCGGGTGGGGACGGCGAGCCTGCGGCGGCGGGCGCAGCTGCTTGCGGCGCGGCCCGACCTCGAGATCGGCGAGCTGCACGGCAACGTCGACACGCGGCTGGGCAAGCTGGCCGCGGGCGAGCACGACGCGATCGTGCTCGCCGCCGCCGGCCTGCGGCGGCTCGGCCGCGAGGGAGAGGCGAGCTTCGCGATCCCGGCGGAGGCGATGACCCCGGCGGCCGGACAGGGGACGCTGGTCCTGCAGGTCCGCGCCGACGACGCCGAGACGCTCGCGGCGGTGGCCGCGGTCGGCGACGAGGCGGCGCTGGGCGAGCTGACCGCCGAGCGCACGGTCGTCACCCTGCTCGACGCCACCTGCTCGACCCCGATCGGCGTCCGCGCCGAGCGCGCGGGCGAGGCGCTCGTGGTCGAGGCCTTCGTCGGGCTGCCCGACGGCAGCGAGTGGATCCGCGACCGGGTCGAGGGCGAGGCCGCGGAGCCCGGCGCCGCCGGCGCCCTGCTCGCCGAGCGCCTGCTCGGCGCCGGCGCCCGCGACATCCTCGACCGCGCCGCCGCCCAATGAGTCTTCCGGTGCGCTTTTCCCGTTTCTCAGACGTGAAAGGCGCACCGGAATGAGCGCGCGGCCGAGGGTCGTCTACCTGGTCGGCGCAGGTCCCGGCGATCCGGGGCTGATGACGGCCCGCGCCCTGGAGCTGATCGCCGCCGCCGACGCGATCTTCCACGACCGCCTGATCCCCCCCGGTGCCCTCGACGGCGCCCGCGAGGACGCCGAGCTCGTCTACGTCGGCAAGTCCCCTGGGGACGTGCCGGTGATTTCCCGCCCATATGGGCGGGAAATCACCGGCACGTCTGTCCCGCAGGAGGAGATCAACGAGCGGTTGGTCGCGGCGGCGCGGGCGGGGAAGAGCGTGGTGCGGCTGAAGGGGGGCGATCCGTTCGTCTTCGGGCGGGGCGGCGAGGAGGGCGAGGCGCTGCGCGACGCCGGGGTCGAGTTCGAGGTCGTGCCCGGCGTCACCGCTGGCGTCGCGGCGAGCGCCTACGCCGGCATCCCGGTCACCCATCGCGACGACGCCTCCGCGGTCGCCTTCGTCACCGGCCACGAGGACCCGGACAAGGAGGGCACGGCGCTCGACTGGGAGTCGCTGGCGCGCTTTCCCGGCACGCTCGTCTTCTACATGGGCGTCAAACGCCTGGCCGAGAACGCGACAGCGCTGATCGCGGCGGGACGGGACGGGGACGAGCCGGCAGCAGCGGTCGAGCGCGGCACGATGGCGGGCCAGCGCACCGTCGTCGCCACCCTGGCGACGCTCGCCGAGGCGGTCGGGCGCGAGGGCCTCGGCGCCCCGGCGCTGATCGTCGTCGGGCCGGTGGTCGCCCGCCGCGAGGCGCTCGCCTGGCTCGAGCGGCGCCCCCTGCACGGGCGCCGGGTCGTCGTCACCCGTGCCCGCGCCCAGGCCAGCGGCCTGGCGGCGGCGCTGCGCGCGCTCGGCGCCGACGTAGTCGAGCTGCCCGCGATCCGGATCGAGCCGCGGATCGAGAGCAGGGAGGTGCGCCTCGCGGTCGACTCGATCCACGCCTACGCGCTGGTCTGCCTGACCAGCCCCAACGGGGTGCGGCTGCTGTTCGAGGCGCTGGGCGCGGCCGGCCTCGACGCCCGCGCCCTCGCCAACGCCACGGTCGCCGCGATCGGCCCCGGCACCGCCCGCGCCCTGGCCGAGCGCGGGATCGCCGCCGACGTCGTCCCCGAGCGCTTCGTTGCCGAGGCGCTGGTCGAGGCGCTGGCGGAGGTCGAGGTCGCCGGCCGGCCGGTGCTCGTCGCCCGCGCTGCCGAGGCGCGCGACGTCCTCCCCGACGCCCTGCGCGAGCGCGGCGCCGAGGTCGACGTCGTCGCCCTCTACGAGACCGTGCGCGAGGAGCCGGGCGGCGGGGCGATCGCGGCGGCGGGGAGCGCCGACTACGTCACCTTCACCTCGGCCTCGACCGTGCGCAACCTGACCGAGGCGCTCGGCGAGCGCTTCCCCGCCGCCGCCCGCGTCGTCTCGATCGGACCGATCACCAGCGAGGCGGCCCGCGCCGCCGGCCACGAGGTCGACGTCGAGGCGGAGCGCCACGACGTCGACGGCCTGCTCACGGCCCTGCTCGATGACGTTCGGTAGCCCCCACCGGCACTTCCGGGTCACCGACTCGACCAACAGCCGCGCCCGCGAGCTGGTCGAGGCCGGGGCGCCGGGCGGGACCGTCGTCACCGCCGCCGAGCAGACCGCCGGCCGCGGCCGCCAGGGCCGCGCCTGGACCGCGCCGCCCGGCAAGGCGCTGCTCTACTCGGCGGTCCTGCGCCCGCTGGACGAGCGCCACCTGCTGCTGCCGCTCGCCGTCCCGCTCGCCGTCTGCGAGGCCGCCGAAGGGCTCGAACCGGGGGTCGAGTGCGCGATCAAGTGGCCCAACGACGTCTGGGTCGAGGGGCGCAAGCTGGCCGGCGTCCTGATCGAGGCCAAGCCACAGAAAGGCTGGGCGGTGATCGGCGTCGGCCTCAACCTGGCGATCGCCCGCGACGAGTTCCCGCCCGAGCTGCGGGAGACCGCGACGTCGCTGAACCTCGCCCCTTCCGGTGCGCCTTTCCCGTCTCTGGGACGGGTAAGGCGCACCGCAACGCAAACGCTCAGCGCCGCGCTCGATCGCTGGGTCGACGCACCCCGCGACGAGCTGCTTGCCGCCTGGCGTGGCCGCGACGGGCTGCGCGGGCGCGAGGTCGCCTGGGACGGCGGCTCAGGAGTCGCCGACGGCATCGACGACCGGGGTCACCTCGCCGTCCGTCTCACCGCCGGCGACCGCGTCCTGCTCGGCGCCGGTGACGTCCACCTTCGCCTCTGAGTCTTTTTTCGCTTTCTTTTTGCGGCGCCGTTTCTTGCCGCCTTTGGGGAAGTTGCGCAGCAGTTCGCGCGCCGTCGCCGAGGGTTTGCGGGCCATCCGCATCCGCGCCCCGCGCAGCACCTCCTCGCCTTCGGGCGTGTGGGAAACGGCGGCGGCGAGCAGCGCCACCGCCAGCCGCCGATCCTGTTTGCGCGCCGCGTGGATCAGGCGCCGCGCGTTGCGGCCGTGCGCCCGGCCCGAGGAGTTGACCAGCAGGCCGAGCAGCCGCTTCGTCTCCGGCCAGCGCTGCACGGCGTACTCTTCGTGCAGCTCGCGGGTGTAGGAGGCGAGGCGCCAGACCCAGGCCTGGGCCTGGTCGCGGCGGCCGATCCGTTTGTCGACCAGGGCCTGCAGCAGCGTCCGCGTCCCGGCCCGTTTGTCCTCGCGGCTCCAGGTGCCGACGATGTCGATCGCGTCGTCGAAGGCCTCGGGGTCGCGCAGGTCGGCGATCTCGGCCAGTGCTTTCAGCCGCAGCTGCGAGTTGCGGTTGCGCTGCACGCAGGTGAGCAGGAAGCGGCGGCGCAGCTCTTTGGTGCGGTCGTTCTGCAGCATCGAGCGCGCCCGGCGCCAGTTCTGCGGGTTGACCCGCGCCCCGGCCAGCGCCGCCCAGGCGTGCTGCTCGGCGTGGTCGAGGTTCTCGACCGCGATCCGCCAGAGCTCGCGTTCGAGCACCTGGGTGCGGCGCTCGGAGACGTCGCTGACCGGCACGATGCGGCGCTCGACCCGCACCCTGCGGCCGCGGCCGCGGCGCACCGGCCCGACCACGATCGCGCCGCCGCGGTAGACGTCGCGGTCGAGCAGGCTGTGCAGGGTGACGATCGTCTCGTCGTGGGTGGTCGCCGGGTGGACGAAGTCGATGACCAGGCCGGCCTCCTTGCCCGGCGCCCGGCGCGTGACGCGGCCGACCCGCTGCTGGTAGATCCGCCGTGAGGCGGTCGGCGCCAGGTGCATGCAGATCGTCGCCCGCGGTGAGTTCCAACCCTCGGCGAGCAGCATCGCGTTGCAGAGCACGTCGACCTCGCCGCGCTCGAAGGCGGCGAGGATCTCGGCCAGTTCGCGCTTCGGCGTCTCGCCGGAGACGGCGCGGGCGTCGATCCCGGCGGCCTTGAACGCTTTGGCGACGTTCTTCGCGTGCTGGACGCCGGCCGTGTAGAGGACGCCTGGCGTCTTGCTGAAGCGCGTCTTGTAGAGGTCGGCGATCGCCACGTTGAAGGGCTCCTGGTCGAGCAGCGCGGCCAGCTCCTCCTGGTCGAAGTCCTGGTCGACCTCGCCTTTGCGCAAAGGCACCTTGGCAATCGTCCGCACCCCCGGGCCGGGCGGGATGCGCATGCAGCGCAGCGGGGCGATCACGCCGCGGCGCGCCGCCTGGGCGAGGTCGAAGCGCGAGGTCTGGGTCGGGAAGAGGTCGGCGACGTGGCGGGCGATCAGTGCCCCGGTCGCGGTCATGCCGATGAAGACGGGGCCGGTCCAGGCGCGGATGCAGGCGCTGGTTTTCTCGCCGAGGGCGGTGTGCGCCTCGTCGCAGATCACGATCGAGTAGGCGTCGGAGACTTTCTTGTGGTTGCGGACGAACCACTGGTAGGTCTCGACCGTGACCGGGCCGTCGGGGTCGTCGCGGCCGTCGAGCAGCGGCGGCCGCAGCCGCTCTTTGTAGCCCCGGTCGGAGATCTCGCCGATGAACTGTTCGACCAGGTTGCGGCGGTGGGTGAGGATCAGGACGCCGCCGGTGCGCGTGGCATCGATGAAGCCGACCGCAGCGACGGTCTTGCCGGCGCCGGTCGCGTGCTCGAACCAGAAGCGGCGGGCGGCGCCGGGATCGTCCTCGGCCTCGGCGACGACATCCTCGTCCTCGTCCTCGGCCGGCTCTTCCTCCCAGTCCTGGGGCTCCTCGTCGGGGGCCAGCTCCTCGGGCTCCTCCTCCTCGCCGTCGCCGTTCGCCTCGCCCTTGGCGGGCGCGTCGCCGTCGCCGGCCTCCTCCGCGGCAACCGGTCCGGCACCGTTCTCGGCCGCGACCTGCTGCTCGGACATCAGCTCGGTCAGGGTCCCGGAGAGCGCGTCGACCTGGTGCGGGTTGAGCTCGGCCCCGTCGCGCAGTTTCGGCGGCTCCTCGGCGAGCAGGCGCTCGAGGCCGAGCAGCAGCGAGAAGTCCTGGCGCCACTGGATCGAGGGGACCTCCGCCCCTTCGTCGATCTCGACCAGCGCCGCGTCGAGGGCGCGTCGGCGGGCGGTACCGGGGGCGAGCGCCTCGGGGCCCTCGCCGTCGAGCAGCAAGGGCTCGCGGGCGAACTCAGCCGCCCGCTCGATGTCGGCACTGGAGGGAACTGCCGCCTGCGCGGCAACTTCGCTGGTCTTGGCCATGAAGGCTTGTCGGGTTCGTTCCCACAACGAGGCGCGCGCCTGCCGCGGGAAAGACTTTGAGGATGCCGGGGTTGGTTTCTCCTCCCCCAGCGCACTCGAGCGGCTCGCATACGGCGAACCGGACGTACGTATTGTAGTCAAGGAATTGGCGCCGCTGCGGCCAAACCTCCCGATTGCTCTCCTGCTCCTGCTCGGAGCCCTGCTCGGAGCCGGCTGCGGCTCGGGCGCGAACGGCGGCGAGAGCGGCGGGCATCCCGACTACGAGCGGGCGCTGGCGGGAGCGCCGGCGCCGCTGGCGGCCGTCTACGCGCAGGCCAACGAGCTGCTGCCGGGCGGGGTCGACGCCTACGAGAAGCGGCTCGGCGAGCTGCGCGGCTACCCCGCGGTGGTCAACGTCTGGGCCTCGTGGTGCGGGCCCTGCCGCCTCGAGTTCCCCCACTTCCAGCAGGCCGCCGCCCGTTACGGCAAGCGGGTCGCCTTCCTCGGCATCGACAGCCAGGACTCGGCCGAGGAAGCGGCCAGGTTCCTGGAGGAAGAGCCGGTCCCCTACCCCAGCTACGAGGACCCCGACGAGGACGTGGTCGAGAGCATCGACGCCACCCTCGGCCTGCCCAACACCGCCTTCTACGACCGCGGCGGCGAGCTCGTCTTCCTCAAACAGGGCCCCTATGACGACCTCGCCGAGCTGCGCGCCGACATCGAGCTCTACGCCTTCGGCGAAGGCTCGCGGGGCGGATAATCAGGGCATGGACGTCTTTGTCGTCATCGCGATCGTCGCCGTCATCGTGCTCCTGGCCGAGCTGCTGCTGCCGACCGGCGGGGTGCTGGCGGCGCTCGGGGCGCTGGGCCTGATCGGCGCCGGCGTCTACGCGCTCGCCGCCGAATCCGACTCGAGCGCCGCCGATTGGGCCGGGCCGGCGCTGATCACGCTCGGCGTCCTCTCCCTCGTCACCGCCTACGTGGTCGGCCGCAAAGTGCTCGCCGCCCACCGCGACGAGCCGGTCCGCACCGGCTCGGAGGAGCTGATCGGGGCGAGCGCCGAGGTGCGCACCTCGCTCGACCCCGAGGGCCAGGTCTGGATCGAGGGGGCGCTGTGGCGGGCGCGGCTGGTCGGCGCGGGGGACCCCTTGCGACCGGGAGATAGAGTCAAGGTCGAGGCGGTCGAGGGGCTCACCTTGGTGGTGCGACCCGACCCGCCGGCCGCGGTCCCCGCTGAAGAAGGAGCAGGCTGATGGAAATCGCGCTCGTGGTACTCGTCGTCCTGGCGATATTCCTGCTGATCGTCGTCGGCTCCTCCGTGCGGGTGCTGCGCGAGTACGAGCGCGGCGTCATCTTCCGGCTCGGCCGGCTGATCGCGACCAAGGGCCCGGGCCTGATCCTGCTGATCCCGCTGATCGACCGCATGGAACGGGTCGACCTGCGCACGGTGACGCTCAACATCCCGCCGCAGGAGGTGATCACCCGCGACAACGTGCCCTCCAGCGTCAACGCGGTCGCCTACTTCCGCGTCGTCGACGCCAACCGGTCGATCGTCGAGGTCGAGAACTTCCTCCTGGCGACGTCGCAGATCGCGCAGACGGCGCTGCGCTCGGTGCTCGGCAAGGCCGAGCTGGACCAGCTGCTGGCCGAGCGCGAGCGCCTCAACGAAGAGCTGCAGACGATCATCGACGAGTCGACCGAGCCCTGGGGCGTGAAGGTGACCGCGGTCGAGATCAAGGACGTCGAGATCCCCGAGCAGATGCAGCGGGCGATGGCGCGCCAGGCCGAGGCCGAGCGCGAGCGGCGGGCGAAGATCATCAACTCCGAGGGCGAGTACCAGGCGGCGCAGAAGCTCACCGACGCGGCCGACATCATCAGCACCAACCCGGCCTCGCTGCAGCTGCGCTACCTGCAGACGCTGTTGGAGATCGGCAGCAACCAGAACACGACGATCGTCTTCCCGCTGCCGATGGATGTGCTCAAGCCGTTCCTCGAGGCGACCGAGGGTGGATCCGGGCCGAAGCCACCGACGCCGCCTCCCCCGCCGCCCTCGCCCGAAGGCGACGGCGAGGACCTGCCCCCCTCACGCGCCTGAGCAGAGCCCTGAGCGCGCCCGAGATCCGCATAGACCAGCTGACCGGGCTGCGGACGATCCTCGCGCCCGGGCGGGCGAGCCGCCCGCACGAGACCGGTTCCGGTGCGCCTTTCTCCGCTGAGAGACGGGAAAAGCGCACCGGAAGCACGGAGGGCGCCGACTCCTGCCCGTTCTGCGAGGGCAAGACGCCGCCCGAGGTCTACGCGGTGCGACCGGGCGGCGGCGAGCCCGACACGCCGGGCTGGACCAGCCGCGTCGTGCCCAACCTCTACCCGGCGCTGGGGGCCGGCGAGGGATCGGACGAGGCGCCGCGCAGCGGCGAGGCCGGTGCCTTCGCCAGCGCCGGCGACCCCCTGCTCGAGTCGCGGCGGGCGGGCGAACCGGACCTCTTCGCCACGCGGCCGGCACGTGGTGGCCACGAGGTGCTGATCAACGCCCCCGAGCACGTCACCGCGCTGGCCGAGCTCAGCGACGAGCGCTTCGCCGGCGCCGTCGCCACCTGGCGCGCGCGGATGCGCGCCCACGCCGACGCCTCCTACGTCCAACTCGTCGTCAACGAGGGCGCGGGAGCGGGCGCCTCACTGCCCCACACCCACGCCCAGCTCTACGCGCTGCCCTTCGTGCCGGCGGCGGTTGCGCGGGAGCGCGAGCGGGTCGGCGCTTACAGCGAACGCACCGCCGGGGGCGGGCTGCTCAGCGACGTCCTGGTCGAGGAGGTGCGGCGGCGCGAGCGGCTGGTGGCGATCGACGACGAGGCGGCGCTGATCTGCCCCTGGGCCTCGCGCTCCCCCTACGAGCTGCGCATCGTGCCGCGCCGGCCGGTGGCCCGCTTCGAGGCGGACGAGGCGGGGGCGGCGATGCTGCAGACGGCGCTGCGTCTGCTGGCGGCGCGCTTCGGCGGCGCGCCCGAGCTGAACCTCTGGGTGGCGACCGCGCCGCGCGGCGCCGAGGACTTCCACTGGCACGTCGACATCGCCCCGCGGCTGACGGTCAAGGCCGGCTTCGAGCTGGGCACCGGCGTCGACATCAACATCTACCCGCCCGAGCTCGCCGCCGCCGACCTGAGAGAGTGCCTCTGAATGACGCCGACCCCACGCCCGATCCCGCGCTTCATCGCCGACTCGACCCAGGAGGGGATCCCGCGTGGGCGCTTCGCCGAGAAGCTGAGCGCCGAGTTCGTCAAGGCCTGCGAAGCGATCGGGGACCTGCCCGAGGGTGTCGATATCCCTGACGGGGTGGAGTGGTTCCCGGAGCGCGCCTGGGGCGGCCGGGTCTGGGTGCCGGCGACGGTGCTCGCCGAGGGTCCGGACGGGGTGCTGGAGCTGTTCGGCCACGTCTCCTACGTCCAGCCGGAGGAGGGCGAGGCCACCGAGTTCCGCGCCACCGCCGACTTCACCGACGTGATCGCGGCCGACAACCCGGACTGGCAGATCGACCTCAACGACGACGTGATCGGCCGCTGGCGAGGGGCGAACGGCCAGGCCGGAGCGGTAACCCTGGTCTGGGGGCAGCCGCTGGTCAACGGCGCCGTCGCGGCGACCGCGGAGCTCGACCGCGAGACCGTCGACCAGGAAGCGATCGCCAACGAGCGCTTCACCCTGCTCGCCCTCGACGCGCTCGAGGGCTACGGCGACGACATCTACATGCAGGTCAAGCTCTGGAGCCAGCGGGCGCTCGAGCTCGCCTCCGAGAGCCTCTACGCCGAGCCGGAGTAGCTAGCCGCCAAGGGCGTCGCGCAGCTCACGTACCTGCTCACGCAGCTCGGTGAGCTCGCGCTCGAGCCGCTCGAGGCGGTCCTCGGGCGGAGCCCGATCCGGACCGGGCGCCTCCTCCCCGCCATCCGCCATCACGTTGTCCACGCCTGACGTGGACGACGTGATCGGATCCTCGCCATCGGCCCCACCGAGCAGCTGTTCGAAGCGCTCCTCCTTCTGACCGGGTCGGCGGGCGAGGCGGGCGACGTAGTCGCGCTCGACCAGGCGGTCGAGGGTGTCGTGCACGGCGCCGAGGTCGGCGAAGTCGTGCAGGCGCTCGGTCCGCTGTTTCAGCTCTCCCGGGGTCTGGGCGCCGCGCAGCATCAGGACGGCGAGCAGCGAGAGCTCGGCGTCGTCGGCGTCGAGTGCGTCGTCGAGCAGGTGCCGGTACTTGCGGGCGCGGCTGCCGGCGCCGCTGGCGAGCCGCGTCCAGCCCTTCAGGGCGGTGCGGCGCAGCGCCTCGACCACCGTCGCCTCGTCGTACTCGACGACCGGGTCGCGGTTGGTCGCCTGGTTGCAGGCGAGGCGCAGCGCGTTCAGCGAGAGCGGGTATGCGTCAGGGGTCGCCCGCTGCTTCTCCAGCAGGCAGCCCACCACCCGGATCTCGACCGCATCGGCCTCCACCGGGGCAATGCTATGCGCCGCTCCGCTGCGAGGCAGGCTCCACCCGCGTGCGCAGGAGGAAGGTGATCGTCTGCGTCGCCAGGGCAGCCATCAAGGCGACGAGGAACGCGGCGGCGGTGTCCATGTTCGGCAGGCTGACCGCGAGGACGAAGCAGAACGCCGCGAACCCGTAGAAGCCGACGAGGAAGTTGCGTAGGAGGACGCGTACCTGGTCCACCCCACCGTGGAGATGGGTGAACACGGCCAAGACGCTGGTGACGATCGGGAAGGGCGCGAGCAGCCCACTCAGCTGCGGGCCGAGGGCGCCTGACACCGCCGTCAGGGTCACGACCAGCACGAGCGCCGAGAGCGCCCGCCCCGGCAGGTCCCACCATGGCAACAGTCCCGGGGGCGCGAGCGGCTGCTCCGGCGCAACCAGCAGCCTGTAGCCCAGCGCGAATCCGACGCAGACCAGGACCAGTGAGATCGCCGGCGGCGGCTCGATCAGCGCCAACAGGGCGACGCCTACCAAGAACGCGGTCCAGCCCGCGAGGACACTCGCCGCCGCGCCGGCACGGACCGCGACGAGCCCGTAGACGACGACGAACAGAGTCAGGGCCCCCAGGCCCAGCAGCGCCCCCGCGGCGGCATCGGCCCCGAAGGACCGTCCGTGCACGAGCGTCAGGACCAACAGGATCGGCCCGGCGACGACCGGAAGGCCGCCGAGCACCCCGGCCACGGCCACCCCCCAGCGCCGCCCAGCGACGGAAACGCCGACCACGCAGAGCGGAGCGAGCAGCAGTTTGGTCGCCAACAGGGCCATCGACGGCTACCACGCTAACCCCCGGCAGCAGGAAAGTACGATTGGCCGAACCGGCCCCGATAGCTCAGCTGGATAGAGCGACTCCCTCCTAAGGAGTAGGCCGCTGGTTCGAATCCAGCTCGGGGCATGAAAGGTGAGGGGCCTCAGTTGAGGTCCGGCACCAAGACGGAGCCGGTGAGGCTGGTCGGCTTCCACTCGCCGGCTTCCTCGACCATCGGCAGGACGAAGAGCGTTGCGCCGGGGGCGCGGTAGACGACGAAGGCCTGCTCGCCGTCGACGCGGACGGCGGTCACCTCACCCTTTGCCGCCTGACGGGCGAGGGCGAAGGCTTCGGGGGTGAGCAGGCGGGGGAGAGCGGCAGCGCAGTTCCCACCCGACCCGGTGAGGCCGCCGAGTGAGCTGCGCGAGCTCTCGGCTAGGCGATCGCAAGCCTCGGCGAACTCCTCCGCGCCGAGGGCGGTGAAGTAGCCGCGCTCGGCGGCGAGGATTGCCGCTCGCTCCTCGGCCTCCGACTCCTCGCCGAACCCGGTGATGCTCTGCTCGCCCGAGGTCTCCTGCGCGGTCGTCTGGCTGGTCTGGTCCGAATCTCCACCGCAACCAGCGAGGAGAAGTGCCAGGAGGACGGTAAAAACGCTTGCGTATCTCATGCGTGCTAAGGCTATGGCAAAGAGCAACCGCCCGGCTCTCGCCAGGCGGTTGCCAACGCACGGGAGTTGGCGCGACTCAGCGCTTCTTGCCCTTCCGCTTCTTCTTCTTCACCTTCACACACTTCTGCTTGCCCTTGACCTTCTTCTTCTTGAAGCCCTTCTTGCACTTCAGGGGCTTCGGCTTGGTCACGGGCGGGGCTGGGGCGGGCGTGGGAGCCGGCGCCGGGGCGGCCGGCTTGGGCTCCTCGGGCTTCGGGCAAAGCGAGGCATCCGTCTCACAGGTGTGAGCCGCGGTCGTGAACGTCTGGTTCGAGCCGCTGGCTTTGCCGCCGCCGTTCTCGGCCACCACCCGGAAGTGGTAGGTCGTCCCCGGGGCGAGGCCCGAGAGCGCCGCCGAGAGCACGGTCGCGCTCGATCCCGTCACGGGGTTGACCGAGCAAGGCACCGTGCTGCCGTAGGCGGTCGAGGTGCCGTACTGGAAGACGCAGCTCGCGTCGTCGCCGTTGGCGTTGACCGTGGCGTTAAGCGTCGCTGCGGTCTGGGTCACACCGCCAGCCGAGCCGGTCGTGGCGGTCGGGGCGTTGGGCAGAGTCGCGAAGGACTCCACGTCCCCTTCGTCGGAGCCGACGCTGTTTTCGGCCGTCAGCTTAAACTCGTACTCGGTGTTCGGCTCGAGGCCCGAGACATCGGCTGAGACGTCGACCGTCGTGCTGCCTTCGACCGGGTCGGTCTCGCAGGCCGCTTCCTCATCGAGAGAGCCGCCGGCCTCGCCGTAGAGGAAGAGGCAATCGGTCTCGGCCCCACCCGGGTTGAGATCGCCCTCCAGAGTGGCGGAGGTCTGGGTCACGGCCGACGCCTGGCCGGTGGTCGCCACCGGAGGCTCGGGCTCAGCGTAGACCCGGATCACGTTGTTGCCGGGATCGCTTGCGTAGACGTATCCCGTGGTGGAGTCGACGGTGATGAAGGACCCTCCGAGCGGAGGGGTGCCGAAATCACCCAGACCGAACTCATCGATCTCAACCCCGCTCGCGTCGTAAACCGTTATATGGAAATTGACGCTCTCTCCCTTGCCCACGAACACTCGGCCATCATCGGCAACAGCGACGCTTCTCTCCGCTTCATTGCTGGAGAAGGTCATTTGCCAAACGCCGGCTGAGTTGAATTTCTGCACCCGGGCTTGGACGATGTCAACCACATAGACGTTTCCGGCAGGATCCACCGCAGCGGCAACTGGGCCTGCGATCGTGTGCTCATCCGACCCGGTGATCTGGCCAGCTGGGTCACCGTCCGCGTCGTATTTACGAAGCACGTTCACCGAGTAATCCGGGTAGTACACAACCCCCGTGTCGTCCACCGCCATCTGAACGAGGCGGGAGGGGAAGCTTTCGCTGTCGCCCGCGTCCCACGTATCTCCCAGCTGATCGCCCTCCCGATTGACGACCGAGATGAAGCCACCGCCGGGGATACCGTCATCGTCAGCGTCCAGGATGTAGACGTTCCCGTTCGCCTGGTTCACGGCAACCGAGCCCGGTACCGAGCCCGCCCGCAACGCATTGACCGGATCTCCGGATGCGTCGAACTTGATCACCGAGCCCGGTTCGAAACCACTGGGAGCAGCCAGGAAGCTCGCCACGTACAGATCCTTCGTCTCCTCGTCGATCGCCACACCAAGCGGGGCGTTCAACGAGGTAGGACTGCCGATCGTGCCGACTTCCTCGTAGTCGGCCTGTGCGGGCACGGCGCTCAACGCCAGTGCCACCACCGTCCCCAGCAGCACTCCGAGGAGTCCCCAGCGCCCCTTCCTGCCTTCGTCCCTTTGACCCCTCATCGAGTTGCTCCTCCTGTAGTTGACTTCTTCTTGTCGTGTTGCTTTTTGGCCTTGCGGTTCTTGCCTTTGCAGCTGGTCGCCTTGACCTTGGGTTTGAAGCTGTGCTCGGCGCCGTTGTGGCCAGTGAGCTCGACCAGGCCCCTCGAGGTGACCCTGCAGAGGTCGGCCGAGTTGACGATCAGGCCCTTCTTGCCGCCCTGCATGCGCAGCTCGAAGCTCGAGACCGGCACGTCTGGCAAGAGGTCGAAGGTGCTGCGGATCCTGCGCTTGAAGGAGTCGATGCGGCTGGCGACGACGACCTCGATGATCCCGTCGAGGGTGGCGACCAGGTCCGGGAGCTTGTTGCTCGAGGAGCGCATCACCACCGGCCCTTCGAGGGAGCCGTCGATCAGCGGGCTGGTCGCTTTCGCGTGACCGATCACCGAGCCCTCGGGGCAGGCCTTGGCGGCGAACTGCACCCTGGTGCAGATCGTCCTGATGTGTTCCTGCGCGAGGAAGGCGGTTCGGGGCAGGGTGACGCGGGCCTTGCGAATGTTGGCGTCGCCGGGACGCGCTTTCAGAGTCGCGGTGAGGGCCGGGAACTGGCCGCGCTTGGTACCGCCCTTGAGCTGGAAGCTGATCCCCGGCTTGAAGCCCAGCGCCGCGCAGTTCGATGCCTGAAAGTGCTCTTGAAGCGAGGCGAAGACGTCGTCGTGGGCGGAGAAGAGGTCTCCCCCGGTGCCGCCGATCCTCGCCTCGATCGCCATCGGGTCGCAGCTGGTGGGATTGAGGGTCGACTCGGGCCGGTCGACCGCGATCCTGATGTCGCGGATGCGGACCGGGATGCCCTTGAAGATCTGGGGGAAGGGGTCGGTGGCGACCTCGACCTGGGCGGTGGTGGGATCGACCTCGAGGGCGGTCCTGACCGCGATCGTGCCGAGGTCGTAGGGACCGGCGACAACGGGGGTGATCACGACCATGCTCAGGGGAGCGCCTTTGTAGGGGCCGGCTAGGTAGGCCTTGCCCTGGACGAAGGTGAGGACCTGGCCTACGCCGGAGCCGACGTCGGCGGTGCCGAGGTAGCTCGACTGCGGGCACGAAGGCGAGGCGAGCTCCTCCTTGCCGGTCTTGCCGCCCGAGGCCGCGATCGAGGCCTCGGAGCACTGGCTGATCCCCGCCACCTTGGCCAGCAGGCCTTTGGGCAGCTTGGTCGCAAGAGAAGCGATCTCCTGGTCGTCGTCCGTCCTCGTGAGGCGGAAGACGAAGGGTGAGTAGGCGGCGGCCGCCGACGAGAACGTGCCGGCCGTCACCTGCGGCCTGAACGGACGGTCGCCCAGGTTGGCGACGCAGGGGCTCCCGTCCCCCTTACGTGTGATCTCGTAGGAGTTTGACCTGACGATCCGCTGGCTCTGGTCATGCCAGGGAGTGAAAGTGGCGGTGATCTGCTTGCTCCCGCAGGTGGCGGGATTGACTAGCGCCGCCCTGGCGCCGCCCTTCAACGCCATCTGCAAGTTGGAGACCGGGAACGGAGGCAGATTGTCGAAGATGGTCTTGATCTGACCGGTCTTCTCGTCGAGCTGGACGCGGCCGGGGAGCTTGACCAGGAGGCCGCGCTGTGGTTCCTGGATAACGAGGTACAGCGCCAGGAAGTCGTCGAAGGGATTGCGGTCCTGCTCGGCGATGAAGACTTGGCCGCGCATCGGCTCGCCCTTGGGCAGGATCGGGGTTTCGACCGTCAGGGTGCCGTACTGGGAGGAGTCCGGGCAGCTGACTGGGTCGTTCGTGCCCAGCTTGATCTGCTCCAGCGAGCAGCTACCCAAGCCCAGTGCAGCGGAGGTCGAGACAGTCAACCCCTCCGGGAACGTGACCTCTACCCGCTTCATCGGCGGGGTCGGGATCGCCGTTGGTTGGCCGTTCTCGGCGTAGAGCTCAGTTGCATCGGCGACCGTGTCGTCCCGTTGAGGGAGCTCGAGATTTACCTCGAGACCGGTTGGCCCACCCGCGGCCGTCGAGGTCGGACTCAGACTTATCTGTGGGTTGAACTCGAAGCGGGGATCGCCGCAGCCAGTAAGGGAGAAGTTCTCGGTATCGACCGGGGGCGTAAACCGATCGGGTTCCTGCCACGACTCAAAGCGACCAGACGTGTGCAAGTCACTCTCGCCGCAGTCCAGGGGCAGGGTCAGGAAGGGCCTTATCGGCGAATCGAACGATTCCCCGTACCCGTCCTCACCGTCGGCAACCTCTCTCACCCTCAGCGCGTCGTGCGCCGGGTCGCCTGGAACACCCCAGAGGGACATGGTCGCCGAGCGCACCGGGGCGATCGTGGTGATCTCAGAGAGAACGGTCTTGATCGCGTAGTTTCGCGTGGCGTCCAGCACTGGGTAGAGATGGACCTGGACGGGACCGACGGCGAAACCGAAGTCCGCTGGCACACCCGCGGGCGGCTCGAGGTTATAAACCGCCAGACGGGTCAGCGCGCCGTCGAGGAAGTTGTCGCCACCTCTTTCCTCACCGTCGAACAGGTCTACCTCCATGACCCCGATCTGGGTCTCGGGTGGGCAACCAGTCGACCCATACTGGACCGTGCCAATATTCAGAAAGTCACCTGGGCTGCACTTTGGGGTGGCCTCCGGATTGCCGAGGAACCCTGTCGGCAGACTGACGTCGATCGTCTTCATATAGCCGTTGGGCTCCATCCAGGTGAGCGGTGAGAGGAGGCCAGGACTCTCGCTCGGGTTCTCACGCTTCGCGAGGTTGGTCTCCAGGAACGTCCGCAGCTCAAACGGGTGCGCGCCCGCCTGCCGCACGGGCTCGCCGGCAGGCCACTCGGCGTCAAAGGTGTCCAGGCTGAAGTTGCCGGGAAGGACCCCGAATCCGAGGGGATTATCGCTGATGGTCAGCGGCCTCGCCTCCGCGTCGCCGTCGGCTGCGCCCCCACCCGACACCGTCGTCGTGTTCTGGAAAGTTCCGACCACAGCCCCCGGTGCGACCTGGACCCGGAACAGGATGCGGGGAGCAAAGCCGCTGCCGGGGCCGGCCTGGACCAGAGCGCGAGTCCCAACCGACTCGGTCATGGTGCAGGTGACCGTCGTGGACCCCGCACAGGTCCACTCGGGGCTGACCATCTCGTTGCGCCCTTTCTGTACGTCGTTGCCCCGGGGCGAGATCCGCGTGACCCCAGGAGGCAACTGGTTGGTCACAGTCACGGCGCCCGCCGACGGAGTCGCGCCGACGTTGCGAAGCTGGATCCTGAAAAGGCCGGTATCGCCCGGCTGCAGGTGCGTGTCAGCCCAGTAGGTGTGGACCTTCCACGCCGGACTCGCCGCGGCCGGGACTGCGCCAACTGCCAGCACCGCCACTGCAATAAGACCCACCAGGATGCGCCTCATCGTTGCCTCCCCTTCGCCGGCCGCTGCCTTGCCTGCTTGCGTTTCCCGTCCGCCCTACGTCCGCCCTTGGCCTTGCCACAGCGGTTCGGGCGCTTTCGACTGGCCCCCCGCTTCTTGCTCTGCTTCCTGGACGCCTTTTTGCGAGCGCAGGGCCTCATGGCCGGGGCGCTCTTGTTTCCCGCTGGCTTCGCCGTGCGACTACCAGGGTCGGGAACAGTTGGAATCGGCCCAACAGGGCCCTGACAGGCATCCCCATTACACGGAGGGGGAGGGGGTGTAGGTGGCGGCATACCCCCGTCCACCCGGGCCATGTAGAGCTGATTCATGTTGTCTCGCTCGCGCCCCGTGAGGTTGCTGGCGATGGTGAAAAGCACATTGGAAGCGTCGTCCGACAGGCCTTGGAAGACGGGCATTCCCAAGTCGCCCAAGTCTGCCTTGCCATCGGTCACCAAGCGCGGCTGACCGTGGCGCCACTCGTAGACATCGCTAGCGTCGTTTGTGTCCTCGGCAACGAGCGCTTCCCGGGTCTGGAAGACAACCGTCTCCCCATCCGCCGAGAGCGATCGGGTTCCGTAACCATCGGGCGCCTGGGCGCCGAAAGTATTGAGGTAGGCGTCGTTCGGCGCTCCGCTCGCCGTTGGACCGTTGTGCCGGCAGCTCACGCACTCGACGCTGCCGTCGGCGCTGTCAAAGCGATAGAGCTGAGCCGCGTCAGCCTGGCTGACGTCGGTGGTAATCCCGGCGGTATCGCCGAGGAAGAGGATCGTCTGGCCGTTGGCGCTCATCCCCCCAGACAGGAACCTCCAGGCGGGAGCGACATACCGAACCTCGCCGTCATGCAAGAGGTACATGTGGGCGGAATCACCACTCGGAGTGGCGAGTCCCAGATCCGGCTCCAATAGCTGCCTAGATAGAAAGTAGACATAGGAGAAGTCATCAGTGGCGATGACGTCCCTGCCGGCCTGCGACTCGATCCGTGCATCCGCCACCACACAGGTCAGGCACTCGTTGCCAGACCCCTCAGTCCAGACGTACAGATCTTGGCCGCCATTGGCATCGGCGGGATCGAGCCTGGTCGCAGAGACAAAGAGGGCCCTGGTGCCGGTCGTATCGGTGCGCACGAGCGCAGCGCCTTGATCTGGGCCGGCGAGCGGCGGGGTCGAGATCGGTTCCGCCGCTGGCTTGCTCAGGTCACGCCTGTAGAGGTTGAGCGGGCCGAGACAGGCGGAGCCGGCCGTGTGGAAGAAGGCGCTGACCTGGTCGCCAGTGGTTGAGTTGGCGGCGTACGGCACAGACCGGAAGTGGGGCGACAATGGTCCGACGCCGGGCAGTCCGCAGGGGGGCGGCTGGTTGGTGCCGGGCATGATGCTGAGCAGCTGCGGAGGGCTCGCGGCCAGATCGTAGAGCTGGGTCGTGTTGGTCGGGTGCTCTGCGACCAGGCCTTGTTTGGTCGCGCTGAACCAGTGGGAGAGGTCACGGGTAACTCCGATGGCCTTCGAGTGGAAGTTACCGGTGGCAAGCTCAACCGAGTTGCGTTGAGTGCCGTCGGCATCGACCTGGACAACGGTGTGTGGGGCCACGCCGAAGACCCCTTCCTTGGTGGCATCGAAGAGGAAGGTCGAGAAGTCCGGCGCGTAGAAGGTCGGCGCCAGGCCCAAGGAGCCGCCGCCGAAAAGCACGTCGATAGGAGGCAGGACGCTCGTCGAGCGCCAGCCGGTCGGCACGCTCGTGTCGCGTTCGGCGACGAACGTGCCCAGCCTGCCCGACGGGCTGCCCGGCGCTCCGCCGTTCACTCCCCAGAGGACCTTGTCGGCGGTCGGCGAGAGGGCAATCGCTCGCGCGTCCTGGTTGCCCTTATCAGGATTGTTGACCAGCTCAATCCCACGATTGGGCGGACCAGCTTCGAAGGGGCTGCGGGTGGTGAAGGTCGCGCTCTCGCCCTCTACAGCGATGTCGCCGGGCGCTACCTCAGCGCCATTGTCGGCGACGATCCGGTAGTGGTACGTGGTGTCCGGCTTGAGGCCTTCGATCTCCTGGCTGACCAGCACCGAGGTGCTGCCTTCGCCGGCACTGGGGTTTCCGGCGAGCGGTGCCCTTGTCCCGTAGGCCTCGGTCTCGCCGTACTCGAACCAATACTCGGTCTCCGAGTTGCGCGGGTTGACGAGGCCGTTGAGCCGAGCGGCGGTCTGTGTCCTGGGGGCTGCAAATCGAGTGATGACCGCGGGCGGGACGGGGTCGGTGATGAACTGCTGCGCGGCCGAGGTCGTGTCGCCTCTGCCGCCATCGGAGTAGGTGACGACCAGCCGCGCTTCATACGCTTCGTTGGGAGCTAGGTCATCGATCTCGGCCTGCACGGCTACCGGGCTATCGCCGGCGACGATCGTCTGGCTCGGCAGGCCGACCCACTCTCCGCCATCGGACGCGTACTCAAAGTGCCACGTGGCAGTCACCCCGTGCGGGTGCACCGACCCGGTCAACCCCACACCAGTCCCGTCGACCGACGCAACGGGAATCGGCGGCGGCGGTACGGTCGAGGTCGTTATCGAGTGGGTGGCTGAGAAGCTCGAGGAGTCGATCTCGGTGTTCGTCGCCACCACCCGCACGTCGTAGGAGGTGCCGTGGGCGAGACCGCCGAGATCGACGCTTAAGGGCATGTCCGCGGTGCCGCTCCCGGCATCCTCTCCCGGCAGGGCAGACCATTCGAACAGACCCGCCCGCGAGTACTCGACCTCGTACACGGTCGGCCCACCTTGCGGGTTGACGACGAACGACAGGCTGGTTCCGAAGAACCCCGGGGGCGGGGGCGGATCGAGGCTCACATCGGGGACGGCGACGCTCTCAGCGGGGCCGAAGACGTCAACGCGGTTCGTCTGGCCCGGCTCGGCAGCCCATCCGTAGAGCACGTTGCCAGTGTCGTTGTCTATCGCGACCAGCTTTCTGGCGGCGGTAGGGGTCAGTCGCTGCCGACCGAAGCGACCCAGCAGCAAACCGTCGGAGTCGTATTTAGAGATGACGCGGTGGGTGTTCCGGGCCGGGGCGACGTAGACGTTGCCGTCGTCATCGACGGCAGTCTTGACCCCTTCTTGGTCGAGCGGCGTCTCGGCTCCACCGGGGAACGAGTACGCGGACACACTCCTGCTCTGACCCTTCGTCTCGCTGGTGGGCGCGTACACCTTGTCCCCGGACGGATCGACAGAGAGATTGCCCGCGTAGAACAGGCCCTCGGGAACCGCGATGCCCGCGAGGTACCCCCCTGCGGGGCTGAACTTGTCGATGTAGGCGGGGGCGCCGGGGAAGAGGACGTAGAGATCGCCACTGGCGTCGAGCGCCAGTCCGTCCGGCCCCAAGGAGGCGTGAGGCCCCGTCAGGCTGACCTCGCCGAGCAACGCGCCAAAAGCGGAGAACTTGTAGATACCGCCGCTTCCGGAACTCGGGTTCAGAGTGCTGATGTAGACCGTCCCGTCAGAGGCCCCGCCGGTGTTGTCGACCGCTATGCCCTTGACGTTGTCACCGTCTTGGAAGACACTCGGGGCGTCCGACTCATCAATGCTGCCGACGAAGTTCCCGCTTGCGGAGTCGAACATGCCGACGTTTGAGCTGCCTTCGGAGTTGTTAGTCGGGGCGTTCAGTACGTAGACTCGATCTGCGCTCTCGCCCACCGCCATGTTTTCCACCAGACGGCCGGCGAGAACGAACTCGAAGGAGAGCCCAGAGGGATAGGCGACGCCCGCACTCGCCGACGCCGACGGTGCCGTAAGTAGAGAAGCCGGCACGAAGCCGAGCAGCGCCAACGCCAGCAGAAGCGTTGCCGTCAGTGCAGCCTTCGCGTGGCGTTTCACTCGATACCTCTCCTTGTCCCGTGAGCCCTCTCGGCCCGCTTCCCTGACGGCCCTTGGCTCGGTTTCCCTGTCCCGTTTCGATGAACGGTGGAGAGACTGTAAACAGAAGCCTTTTTAATGTCAAGGCTAACGTTTTTGAAGAAAAGACCGTTGTCGCGCCGGAAGGCGAAAGTCCTGCAAAGCACGGACTCCGCGCTGGGTACCCGGTCGGTACCCAGCGCCACATTGAGGTAGGTCGGCTCAGCCCCGGTCGGGGCGGTCCGGGTAGATCTCGTCGATCGTGACGAGGGTCCGGTAGGGGGCGGCCGCGGCCGCTTCGATTGCCTCGCCGCCGCCGGCCAGGCGGTCGACGACGGCGATCACTCCGGCGACCTCGAGCCCCTGCTCGCGGACGCGCTCGATCGCCTTCGCGGTCGAGCCTCCGGTGGTGACGGTGTCCTCGACGACGAGACAGCGGGCGCCGGCCTCGACCGGCCCCTCGACCCAGCGCTGCAGGCCGTGCTGCTTGCGCTCGCCGCGGACGAAGAAGCCGACCAGGCCCTGCCCGGCCGGGACGGCGAGGGCGGCGCAGGAGGGTGGGATCGCCGCCGTCGCCGGGCCGCCGACCGCGGTCGCGCCCAGCTCCGCCGCGGCGGCCGCGATCAACTCGCCCGCCGCCCGGAAGCCCGCCGGCCGCAGCAGCGTCCGCCGCGCGTCGACGTAGTACTGCGCCGTCGCCCCCGACGAGAGGGTCACCTCGCCGATCACCAGCGAGTGCTCACGCAGCTCCGCCAGCAGCGTCCGCTTGGCTGCCTCGAGATCAGCCATTGGCGGCCAACTGAGGGCGTGTGACCAAGCAGATCAAGGACGCAGGGAGCGTGGCGTGCTCTGCACGCGAGCGACTGAGGACGCCGATATGCGCCGCGTCACACACCTCAGAAGACAAAGATGCTTTCGCCGTACTCGATGCGCTCGAAGATCTCGGGCTGATCGGCGATGAAGGTGCGCAGGCAGCCATGGCTGGCCGGGTAGTTGGGCACCGACTCGTAGCCGTGGATGGCGTAGCCGCCGTAGAAGTACCAGGAGTAGTACATGCCGAGGTTGTTGTAGCCCGGTTCGGTGCGGTGGAAGCGGTAGTGGCCGGTGACCGTCGGCGTCGCCGAGGTGCCCGAGGAGGTCGGGTAGATCGCGTAAGGCTCGTCGCCCTTGGCGAAGACGATGACCTGCTTGGAGAGCGGCGCCTCGACGTGGCGGCCGGCGCCGGGGTGGCGCACCTCGTAGCCGCCGCGACCGGCGAAGACCTTCTTGACCAGGCCCCTGCCGGCGCGCATGCTGCGCGTCATCCCGTTCACTTTGCGGTAGGCGAGCACGCCGCGCGAGGTCTTGCCGCCGAAGCAACGGCCGCTGTTGGCGATGTAGCCCATCTTCCGCATCGCCTTCTTGAAGCCGACGACGACCGGGCCGCACTTGCCCTGGGCGAGCGCCGGGAAGCTGACCCGCCAGCTCTTGCGAACGGTGCTGTCGCCGCCGAGCAGCGCGGTCGGCTCGTGGCGGGCGCTGACCGCGTACTTGCCCGCCTTCTCGATCCGGATCCGCGCCTCGAAGACACCAGCGCCGCCCTTGCCCTTGCGCACCGCCGCCGCCTTGCGCTCGATCTGCTTGCCGTTGAGGAAGAAGCTGACGGCGACCTTCTGGTTCGGGGCGTAGGGCCGCAGCGTGCCGCTGACCGGGACCGTGCTCATGATCCGCGCCACGCCACCGTCGAGCTTGCGCGGCTCGATCTTCACCACCGCGTCCGGGGGGGCGTCCGGAGCGACCACCGGCGTCGCTTTCTGCGGCGCGGCGACGGCGCTTGCCGGGATCGAGAGGAGCGCGCAGCTGGCGAGGGCAAGGGAGAAGCGGCGCATTGCCGGCCGGATGCTACTGAGCGAGCAGGGCGGTGGAGTTGTTCAGCATGTGCAGCACTATCCCCGGCACGATCGAGCCCGTCTTCTCGTAGAGCAGGCAGAGCACGAAGCCGAAAGCGATCAGCGGGGGCACGGCGCTAAGGCCGGTGAGCGCGTGCAGGCCGCCGAAGATCGCGGCGGCGATCAGCGCCGCCGCGTAGCGGGGCAGGCGCTCGCGCAGGCCGCCGAACAGCATCCCGCGGAAGCAGACCTCCTCGCTGACCGAGGCGGCGATCACGATCAGGAGGACCTGGACCAAGGGCGGCCCGAAGCTGTCGGCGATGTCCTCCTGTTCGGGCGCGCCGAAGATCCCCGCGTAGAGCGCCGCGAAGAGCAGGTAGGCGCCGACCGCCGCCGCCGCCCACTTCAGCGCCTCCCCGGCCTTGAAGGAGCGCACCCCGAGCCGCCGCAGCGCCTCGCCCACCGAGCCGGCCCCCCAGCGCGCCGCGATCACCATCGGCACCAGCAGGAAGCCGAGCGCGGTCGCGATCTGCACGGCGACGCTCGCCCAGGTGCTGAGGTCCGCTTCCTCGGCCGGGGCATCGACGATGATCGCCGGCACACCGAGGAAGATCCCGGTCCCCAGCGCCAGCAGCACCCCGAGGACCGCGACGCGCGGCCCCCAGTTGGAGGGCGGGAAGGCGGGCCCGGCCGGCGCTACCGGCCCAGCTGGGGTTGTGGGTAGGTTTGCCTCCATGAGCCCGGCAGTCTCCCAAGTCTCGCGCTCGACCAAGACGCGGCTGCGCTTCCTGCGCCGGCTGGCGATCGTCACCGTCTTCGTCGTCGTCGCGGCGATCGCGATCGCCCAGTTCACCGAGCTCGAGCGGCTCGCCACCGGCATCCTCGCCTCGACCGCGGTGCTCGCCGCGATCATCGGCTTCGCCGCCCAGCACACGATCGCCAACACCGTCGCCGGCGTCCAGATCGCGATCTCGCAGCCGATCAAGATCGGCGACCGGATCAGCTTCCAGGAAGTCGAGGGGCGCGTCCTCGACATCACCCTCTCCTACACCTACGTCGACCCCGGCGACGGCAGCTCGGTCGTCATCCCCAACCAGCTCTTGGTGGAGGGGATCGTGCACAACCACTCCAGCGGCGACACGCAGGGCTGAGCGCCAGCCCCGGCGAAGTACCCTTTTTGGCGATGACGCAGCGAAATCGACGCCGTCACCGGCGCCGCGGCGGCGCTCGCAGCAAGCTGCTCTTCGTGCTCGGCGGGATCGGCGCGCTGATCGCCGTGCTCACCGTCGGCGTCGCCTCCTGGGTGCTCGACGTCGCGGCCAAGGCGCCGCCGCTCTCCGACTGCCGGCCGATCGAGCGCGGCGGCAACTCGCTGCTGATCGCGGGCGACGGCACCCGGCTCGGCTACATCGCCTCCGAAGAGGCGCGCACCCCGGTCGCGATCGACCACGTCCCCACCGACCTCGAGTACGCCACGGTGGCGATCGAGGACGAGCGCTTCTTCGAGCACGACGGGATCGACGTCGAGGGCGGCCTGCGCGCCCTGATCGAGAACATCGAGGCAGGCGAGGTCGTCCAGGGCGGCTCGACGATCACTATGCAGCTGATGCGCAACCTCTGCATCACCGACCCGCAGCGCAACTTCGAGCGCAAGATCCAGGAGGCCCAACTCGCCCTCAAGTACGAGGAGAAGTTCTCCAAGCGGGACATCCTCGGCAAGTACCTCAACAGCGCTTCCTACGGGACGATCAACGGGACCACGGCGGTCGGCGTCCAGGCCGCCTCGCGGATCTACTTCTCGAAGCCGGTCTGGAAGCTGAACCTGGAGCAGTCGGCGCTGCTCGCCGGCCTGCCGCAGGCACCCACCGACTACAACCCGATCCTCAACCCCGAAGGCGCCAAACAGCGCCGCAACGACGTCCTCGCGCGGATGGCGAAGCTCGGCTACATCAGCCGCAAGCGTGCCCTGGAGGGACAGCAGCGGGGCCTCGAGCTCGACCTCTCCAACACCTACTTCGTCCAGCGCCAGCCCTACTTCTTCGACTACGTCGAGGGCAAGCTGATCGAGGAGTACGGCGTCAACACGGTGCGCAAAGGCGGCCTGCGCGTCTACACCACCGTCGACCCCTCACTGCAGGAAGTCGGCCTGGAAGCGATGCGCAGCGCCCTCCCCTACTCCGAAGACCCGGCCGCGGCGCTGGTCGCGATCGAGCCGGAAACGGGGCACATCAAGGCGATGGTCTCCAGCTCCAGCTACGAACAGAGCCAGTTCAACCTCGCCGCCCAAGGGCACCGCCAGCCGGGCTCGACCTTCAAGACCTTCGTCCTCACGGCGGCGATCAAGCAGGGGATCGACCCCTACTCGACCTACTACACCTCGAAACCGCTGAGCCTCGACCTGCCCGAGTACGGCCACTGGGAGGTGGCGACCGCCGACGAGGGCTACCAGGGGACGATCAACCTGCAGCAGGCGACGGTCGCCTCCGACAACACCGTCTTCGCCCAGCTCGACCTCGACGTCGGGCCGGACAACGTCGCCGAGGTCGCCAAGTCGATGGGGATCGAAACCGAACTCGACGGCATCCCGGCCGAGGGGATCGGCGGCCTGCGGATCGGCGTCTCGCCGCTCGAGCTCTCGTCCGCCTACGCGACCCTCGCCGCCGGCGGCATCGCCCGCAACCCGATCGCGATCCGCCGCGTCGACTTCCCCGACGGCCGCGTCGACCACCCCGAGCAGGCCGACCCGAAGCGGGTCCTGCCGGAAGCGGTCGCCTACGAGGTGACGCAGCTGCTGCGCGACAACATCACCGGCGGCACCGGCACCTCCGCCTACACCGGCTGCGGCGGCCAGGCCGGCAAGACCGGGACCACCGACAACTACACCGACGCCTGGTTCGCCGGCTACCAGCCCAACCTCGCGACCGCGGTCTGGGTCGGCTACCCGCAGTCCAACGACATCGAAATGACCAGCGTCCACGGCACCACCGTGTTCGGCGGCACCTTCCCGGCCCAGATCTGGAACTCGCTCTACGTCAACGGCGAAATCCCCTGTGAGGAATTCAGCGAACCGGAGACGCCGATCAGCTGGGCGCCGTACTACGGCGAATACACCCAGAGCGGCGGCTACGACTCCGACTACGACTACGAAGAAGGCGAAGGGGACGACGAGGAAAGCGAAGCCGAGCGCAAAGGCAAAGAAGCCACCGGCGGCTACGACCCCGATGCCTACGCGCCCGGTGCCGGCCAGCAACCGGCCCCGGCGCCGAGCTCGCCCAGCGGCGGCGGCAGCGTCGGCGGCAGCGAACCGACCGGCGGGGTAGGGGCTGGCTGACCGCGCCCGGGCCCAGCGGGCCCTGGGGCTCGCCGGGCTGCTCCTCCTCGCCGCCGCGGCGATCCCGCTGGCGGCACCCGGCCCGGACCTGGTCCCGGCCGCGAGCGGTGACGGGCCGGGCTGGCTGCTCGGCGTCTTCGGCGACGGGCTGGGCGTCTCGCCCGGCGCCTACTACGGCCTGCTCTGGGTCGCCTTCGCCGCCCACCTCTGCGTCTTCCTCGCCGCACCGGCGCTCGACCGCCGGCTGCTGCGGATCGGCTCGACCCTGCTCGTGGCGCTCTTCGCGCTGGCGCCGCCGCTGCTCTCCCAGGACGTCTTCAGCTACATCGAGTACGCCCGGCTCGGCTCCCTGCACGACCTCAACCCCTACACCCACGCGCCGCTGGCGCAACCGGGCGACCCCGCCTTCCCCCACGTCGGCTGGACCGAATCGCCGAGCGCCTACGGGCCGCTCTTCACCCTCGCCACCTACCCGCTTGCCTGGGTCTCGGTCCCGGTCGCCCTCTGGAGCCTGAAGGCGCTCGCCGCGGCCTCGGTGCTCGCCCTGGCGCTGCTCGTCGCCCACCTCGCCCCGGCCCGCGGGGTCGACCCGCGCCGCGGCTTCGTCATGGTCGCGCTCAACCCACTGGTCCTCGTCCACGTCGTCGGCGGCGCCCACAACGACGCGACGACGATGCTCGTCGCGCTGGCCGGCTGCGCCGCCGTCCTCGCCCTGCGCGAGCGCGCCGGGGGCTTCGCGCTCACCGCCGCGGTGGGGCTGAAGCTGAGCGCCGCCTTCGTCGCCCCCTTCGCCCTGCTCGCGTCGATGGGCCTCGAACGCGGCCATGGCCGGCGCCTTGGGCCCGTCGGCCGGTTTTTGGTCGGGGCGGCGGCGGCGATCGCGCTCACCGCCGCCGCCGGGCTGCTCGCCTTCGGCCCCCACTTCCTCGACTCGGCGACGCTGGCCGGTGAGAACCAGGGCCGGGTCAGCAACTACAGCCTGCCCAACCTGCTCTCCGAGGCGCTCAACCTCGACGTCGACCTGGTCCGCGCCACCACCGCGGCCGCCTTCCTCGCCCTGGTCGCCGCCCTCCTGGTCTGGGTCCAGCGCGGCGCCGACTGGATCAGGGCGACCGGCTGGGCCGCCCTCGGCCTCCTCCTCGCAACCGCCTGGCTGCTCCCCTGGTACGTCATCTGGGCCCTCCCCTTCGCCGCGATCTCCAGAGACGAACGCCTCGTAGCCGCAGTCCTCAGCCTCACCGCCTTACAACTGGCAGCGCGCATCCCGCTATAGCGCTTGAGAGAGAAGGGGGAGGGTGTCCCTCGAACCGGCGGATACTCAGAGCGCCCGGCCCCGCGACAAACCGATTCTCACCCGCGATTCGCGGCCGGGCGCGAGTCGGGGCGAGGGACACCCTCCCCCTTCTCCGCCTCCAACTCCTCCGGAGACGGATGCACGACCCCGGTTGGAATCGACCACCCCTCGCGGCGACCCAAGGCGGTGACGGCGCCGACGTAGATCAGCTCGACCACGGTCAGCACGCCGCGCACGGCGATCGCGATCAGCGAACCGACCGCAAAGCTCTGCCCCGGCACCGAACCCTTCACCGCCCAGGCGAAGGCGGCGTCCTTGATCCCCAGCCCCGCCGGCGCGACCAGGGTGACCAGGGCGGCGACGTAGCCGATCGCCTGGGCCGAGCCGACCGCCGGGATGTCGCTGAGCGGGATCGAGGAGACCGAGCGCGCGACGCAGTAGATGCCGACCGCGATCACCGCCCAGTTGAGGGTGTAGAAGGCGACCAGGGCGACGACCCCGCGCAGCGAGATCACGTCCGGCAGCGGGTCGCGGCCGAAGGCGGCCAGGACGCGGTCGGCGATCGGGCGGAAGATGGGCGGGCTGAGCAGCGCGAACAGGACCGGGATCAAGAGCAGAACCGACCAGCGCAGCGGCTGTCCCTGCAGGTCGGGGTGGTCGATGATGAAGTAGGCGCCGACGATGACCGCCGAGGTGGCCGAGACCGCCTGTTCGTAGACGATGCTGGCGATCGTGATCCGCCGCGGCACCCCCGCCCGCTCGGAGAGCAGCACCCGTCCCAGCACATATAGGACGCTGCCCGGCACATAGCGGGCGAGCAGCGGCTGCCCCCATGCGACCTGGGCCTGGCGGATGCCGATCCGGTAGCCGAGGAAGCGCAGGATCAGGTCCCAGCCGAGGGCGCTGATCGCGTAGAAGCAGGGCAGGACGAGGAAGGCCGGGATCAGCCAGACGAGGTGGAAGTGGACGCCCTCGTCCTTGATCTCCGACCACTGGTTGATGACGGTGAGGACGAGGAAGCCGAAGACGAGGACCGCGATCCCGAGCTGGATCGCGAGGCGGACGCGCTTGCTGCGCGGGGGACGCGCGCCGATCCGCGAGGCCACTTCGCCGACGCGGTGCAGGAGTGGTTGGCCGTCTGCCACGTCGTCGCACCATAGTGACGCCGCAGGCTGCGGCGCGGCCTGCGCGGCGCGAGAATGTCCCCATGGGCGAGTTCGAGCTGCTGACCAAGCTGCGTGAGCGCCTGCCCCCGGCCGGGGCGCGGGTACGGGTCGGCAGCGGCGACGACGCCGCGGTCACCGTGCCCGGCGGCGCCACCGCGACCTCGGTCGACGCCTTGGTCGACGGGGTCCACTTCAAACGTGGGCAGAGCAGCCCGGCGCAGATCGGCGCCAAGGCGCTCGCCACCGCCCTCTCCGACCTGGCGGCGATGGGCGCCGAGCCTAGCGAGGCCTACGTCGCCCTCGGCGTCCCCGCCGACCTCGACGAGGCCGGCTGCCTGGAGCTGCTCGACGGGATGGCGGCGCTGGCCGGCGAGACCGGGACCAGCATCGCCGGCGGCGACGTGACCCGCTCGCCGGTCCTCAGCCTGGCCGTGACCGTGGTCGGCCACGCCCCCTCCCCCGACGACTTCGTCACCCGCGCCGGCGCCGGCGCCGGCGACGCCCTCGCCGTCACCGGCGAGCTCGGCGCCGCTGCCGCCGGCCTCCTGCTCCTCGAGGACGGCGAACGCGCGAAACCGCGATCTGTCGCGTCATTGACGCAAAAGCGAGGTTTCGCGGAACTGGTCACCCGGCAGCTCGAGCCGCGCCCCCGCCTCGCGGCCGGGCGCGTCCTGGCGGGCGCGGGCGCGACGGCGATGATCGACATCAGCGACGGGCTCGGCGGCGACGCCGGCCATCTCGCCGAAGCCGGTGGGGTCGGGGTGCGGATCGATGCCGCGGCGTTGCCGGTCGCGCCCGGGGTCGACGAGGTCGCGGCGGCCAGCGGGCGTGACCCGCTCGAGCTCGCCGCTTCAGGCGGCGAGGACTACGAGCTGCTCGTGGCGCTGCCGGAGGAGCTGCTCGGGGACGCGGCTGCCGCGGTGGCAGCTCGCGGCGGAACGCAGCTGACCCGGATTGGCACGGTCGTCGCCGGGGAGGGGGTCGAGATCAGGCTGCCCGGCGGGCGCCTGTTGGCGCCGGCTGGATTCGATCAGCTGGGTTGAGCGCGATGCCGGTGAGCAGGGCGCGCACACCACGGCGGCGCAGCATCGCCTGCGCCACCAGCTCCGGCTCGGGCCGGTAGAGCCCGGTCTCAACGAGGTTCTTCAGCTGTCCACGCTGCATGGCCCTGATATCGGCTCCCACCCGGCGAACCTTAGTTCTAGGTACTCGCACATATGTCCACGCGACTGGCTGGCCGACCGGACTAACCTTGGGACATGGGGAATGGGTCTACGCGGATATTGCTCGTCGACGACGAGCAATCGGTCCAGACCCTGCTCAGCTACCCGCTGCGCAAGGACGGCTACCACGTGACCTCGGCGCTCGACGGCCGCGAGGCGCTGGAGCGCTTCACCGAGGGCCGCTTCGACCTGGTCATCCTCGACCTGATGCTGCCGCGCCTCGACGGCGTCGAGGTCTGCCGGCAGCTGCGCCGCCACAGCCAGGTGCCGATCATCATGCTGACCGCCAAAGGCAGCGAGACCGACAAGGTCGCCGGCCTCGAGGTGGGCGCCGACGACTACATCACCAAGCCTTTCTCGATGCGCGAGTTCCGCAGCCGCGTCAAGGCGGCGCTGCGGCGCTCGCGGATGGCCCCCGACCCGCAGGAGGAGGAGCCGATCGAGCAGGGCGAGCTGCGCGTCGACCCAGCCCGGCGCCTGGTCACCCTGCGCGGCGAGGAGGTCGGCGTGACCTTCGTCGAGTTCGAGATCCTCACCGCCCTGGCCCGCTCGCCCGGCCGCGTGCTCAGCCGCGAGACCCTGCTCGAGCACGTCTGGGGGGATCCGACTACCGCGACCCGCGCACCGTCGACGTCCACATCCGCCACCTGCGCGAGAAGATGGAGAGCGACCCGAAACAACCTGAGTACCTGCTCACCGTGCGCGGCGTCGGCTACCGCTTCCGAGAATGAGGGACGTTCGCCTCACGCCGCTCGGCAGCACGATCACGCTCGTGTCGCTGGGCATCGGGGCGGCGACCTCACTCATCGTCTACATCTGGGTCGTCGTCATCGGCGGCCACGACGAAGCCGCCGGGCCGATCATGGTCGGCGCCCTGATCGGGCTGCTGCTGACGCTCGGCATCGGCTTCTACTTCGCCCAGCTCGTCGCCCGTCGAGTGCGCCGGATCGAGGAGGCGGCGCGCAAGGTGGCGGACGGCGACTTCGCCACCCGCATCCCGGTCAACTCGTCCGGTCAGCTCGGCCAGCTGGCCCGCACCTTCAACGAGATGCAGCGCCGCCTGGCCGAGCTCGACAGCGCCCGCAAGGTCTTCATCGCCAACGCCTCGCACGAGCTGCGCACGCCGATCTTCAGCCTCGGCGGCTTCGTCGAGCTGCTCGAGGAGGAGGACCCGAGCCCCGAGGAGCGGGCCGAGTTCGTGCGCACGATGCGCGAGCAGATCGAGCGGCTGACCAAGCTCACCGCCGACCTGCTCAACCTCTCCCAGCTCGACGCCGGCGGCATCGAGCTCTCGCTGCGCCGGGTCGACCTCCCCGCCCTGGCGCGTGAGGTCGCGCGCGAGTTCGGACCGCGCGCCGACCTGCGCGGCTCGCGGCTCGAGCTGCGCACGCCGGGGCACCCGGTCACGGCCCTCGCCGACCCCGATCGGGTGCGGCAGATCCTTCGTATCCTGCTCGACAACGCCCTCACCCACACCCCCGAGGGCACCAGCGTCACCGTGACCATCTACTCCGCTCACAACCGCGCCGAGCTGACCGTCTCCGACGACGGCACCGGCATCCCCCAGCAGGCGCAGAAGCGGATCTTCGAGCGCTTCTACACGACCGACTCCTCAGGCGGGTCATCGGGCGGATCGGGGCTGGGGCTGGCGATCGCCCGCGAGCTCGCCCAGCGCATGGAAGGCCGCGTCGCGATCTCCTCGAGCCGCCGCTTCACCGCCTTCACCCTCGACCTGCCGCTCGTCCCGGGGGTCGCGGGCCCCATAACCCCCGTCCCCCCCGCGCGGGCGCCGGCGTGAGCGCCCGACCAGCACTGCCGGCAGCGCTCTTGGCGCTGCTCGCCGCGCTGCTCGTCGGCTGCGGCGGCGAGAACGGGAGCGACGGAGACGGGACCGGCGCGTCGGGCGCCGCGCGGACCACTACCCAGGTGGTCGTGCAGACGGCGAGCGAGGGCTTCGACGCCGCCCGGGTCTACCGCGAGGCGTCGGCGGGCGTGGTCACGATCCGCTCGATCTACGACGGGGGCGGCGGCGAAGGCTCGGGCTTCGTGCTCGACACCGAGGGCCACATCGTCACCAACGCGCACGTAGTCACCGAAGGGCAGGGCGGCGACCGCGAAGAAGCCGACGCGGTCTTCGTCGAGTTCGGCGACCGCAACGTGCTGCCGGCGGAGATCGTCGGCTTCGACCCGTTCGCCGACGTCGCCCTGCTGCGCCTGGACCCGGACGGCTTCGACCTCCACCCGCTGGAGCTGGGCGAGGACTCAGAGCTCGTCGTCGGCCAGCCGGTGGCGGCGATCGGCAGTCCCTTCGGCGAGCAGCAGTCGCTCTCGGTGGGGGTCATCTCGGCGACCGACCGCTCGGTCCGCTCGCTGACCGAGTTCCAGATCGAGGGGGCGATCCAGACCGACGCCTCGATCAACCCCGGCAACTCGGGTGGCCCGCTGCTCGACGCCGACGCGCGCGTAATCGGCATCAACCAGCAGATCGAGACCAGCTCCGGCGCCAACGACGGGGTCGGCTTCGCGGTGCCGATCTCGACCGTGCGCCGCTCGGTCGCCCAGCTCAAAGAGGACGGCGAGGTCGAGTACGCCTACATCGGCGTCTCCAGCCAGGCGCTCTACCCGCAGCTGGCGCGGAAGCTCGGCCTCGACACCGAGTTCGGTGGCCTGGTCGCCGAAGTGGTCGAGGGCGGCCCGGCCGACGAGGCCGGCCTGCGCGGCGGCGAGGAGAACCTGCGTTTCCAGGGCGTGCCCTACCAGGTCGGCGGCGACACGATCCTCGCCCTGGACGGGCGCCCGATCACCCGCCCGGAGGATTTGGCCCGCTTCATCGCCGCGAAGCAGCCGGGCAGCGAGGTGACGCTGGAGATCCTCCGCGGCGACGGCGAGCGCGACGAGATCACGGTGACGCTCGGCACGCGGCCGGACGCAGGTACGAGCGGCTGAGCCGCCTGCGCAGCGCCCGACCGGCGGTGTCTGTAGAAATTCACGGGTGCTACAAGAAGTCACCCTCGGACAGAAGTCGCTCGCCGACTACACCCACATCGCCGGCAAGGAGCTGAGCGCCCAGATCAAGGAGCTGGCGGAGCCGCTGCAGGGCAAGCGCGTCCTCCACGTCAGCGCCACCGCCTTCGGCGGCGGCGTCTCGGAGATCCTCTACACGATCGTGCCGCTGATGCGCGACGCCGGAATCGACGCGCACTGGCACATCATCTTCGGCAAGGAAGAGTTCTTCAACGCGACCAAGCTTCTCCACAACTCGCTGCAGGGGGCGCCGGAGACGCTGACCGCCGAGCAGTGGGAGCTGTTCGACGAGATCAACGCCGCCAACGCCGAGGGCCTGGAAGGCGAGTGGGACGCGGTGGTCGTCCACGACCCGCAGCCGGTCGGTCTGCGCCGCGGCGCCGCCGAGAAGGCGCGCAACTGGATCTGGCGCTGCCACATCGACCTCTCCGAGCCCAACCCGGCGCCGATCGCCCGTCTGCAGCCGCTGATCGAGGAGTACGACGCGACCGTCTGGCACATGCCCGACTACGTGCCCAGCGGCATCGACGGCCAGAACGGGGTCAACATCATTCCGCCGGCGATCGACCCGCTGTCGCCGAAGAACATGGCCTTCTCGCCCGACGACGCGGCCTTCGTCTGCCACCAGTTCGGGATCGACGTCGACCGGCCGCTGATCACCCAGGTCTCCCGCTTCGACCCGTGGAAGGACCCGATCGGCGTGATCGACGCCTACCGGGCGGTGACCGCGGAGCAGCCCGATGTGCAGCTCGCCCTGGTCGGCTCGATGGCGACCGACGACCCCGAGGGCTGGGACTTCTTCCAGGAGACGGTCGAGTACGCCGCCGGCGACCCCGACATCAAGATCCTCAACAACCTCAACAACGTCGGCGCGATCGAGGTCAACGCCTTCCAGTCGCAGTCCGACGTGGTCCTGCAGAAGTCGATCCGCGAGGGCTTCGGCCTGACCGTCACCGAGGCGCTCTGGAAGGGGCGGCCGACCGTCGCCGGCAACGTCGGCGGCATCCCCCTGCAGATCGAGGACGGCGTCGGCGGCTTCCTGGTCGACTCGCCGCAGGAGTGCGCGCAGCGCTGCCTCGAGATCCTCCGCGACCCCGGCCTGGGCAAGAGCCTCGGCCGCCACGGCAAGGAACACGCCCGCCGCGAGTTCCTCTCGCCGCGCCTGCTGCGCGACTGGCTGGCGCTGCTCGGCGACCTCGGCACTTAGGTTCCGCCCCCCTCGGGGTAGGGTGGGGCGATGGCGGAGACCCACGATCCCCTGATCATCGTCTCCAACCGCGGACCCGCCCAGTTCGAGCGTGACGAGGCGGGTGAGCGCACCGTGCGCCGCGGTGGTGGTGGCCTGGTCACGGCGCTCTCGGGCCTCGTCTCCCACCGCGAGGCGCTCTGGATCGCCTCGGCGATGACCGACGAGGACGTCGCCGTCTCCGAGGAGCGCGGCGGCCCGGTCGAGTTGGAGATCGACGGCATCGAGTACCGGGTGCTGATGGTCGGCAGCGACCCCGTCGCCTACGACCGCTTCTACAACGTGATCGCCAACCCGATCCTCTGGTTCATCCAGCACTACCTCTGGGACCTCTCCAACGCCCCCGACATCCGCCAGGAGGAGCTCGACGCCTGGGACGAGGGCTACCAGGCGGTCAACCGCGACATCGCCGAGGCGGTGCTGCGCCAGATCGAGGGGCGCGAGCGGCCGCTGGTGATGCTCCACGACTACCACCTCTACACCGCCCCGGGGATGATCCGCGCGGCGCGGCCCGACGCCTTCCTGCACCACTTCGTCCACATCCCCTGGTCGCAGCCGGACAGCTGGCGGATCCTGCCCGGCCGGATCCGCGAGGCGATCTTCCGCGGCATGCTCGCCAACGACATCATCGGCTTCCACACGCACGCCTACTGCATCAACTTCATCCGCTGCTGCGACGAACTGCTCGAGGTCGACGTCGACTACGAGCGCTCCCTGGTGCGCCACGCGGGCGGCCAGACCCTGTGCCGCGCCTACCCGCTCTCGATCGACGCCGAGCGGCTGCGGCGCGCGGCCGAGTCGCCCGAGGTGGCCGCGGCCGAGCGCGAGGTGCTGGAGCGCCGCCGCGAGTACCTGATCATCCGCGTCGATCGCGCCGACCTCTCCAAGAACGTGCTGCGCGGCTTCACCGCCTTCGACACCTTCCTCACCCAGCACCCCGAGTTCCGCGAAAAGGTCACCTTCATCGGCCACCTGCAGCCCTCGCGCCAGGACGTCCCCGAGTACGCCGAGTACCTGGAGCGGATCGAGGCGCTGGTCGCGGTCGTCAACCACCGCCACGGGACCACCGACTGGATGCCGATCGACCTCAAGATCTACGAGAACTTCCCCGAGGCGGTCGCCCGCTACAAGCACTTCGACCTCTTGATGGTCAACTCGATCTTCGACGGGATGAACCTGGTCGCCAAGGAGGCGCCGGCGGTCAACACCCGCGACGGCGTGCTGATGCTCTCCGAGAACACCGGCTCCCACGAGGAGCTGGCCGACTGCGTGCTCTCGGTCAACCCCTTCGACATCCAGGAGCAGGCCGACGCGATCTACCGGGCCCTGACCATGGACCCCGAGGAGCGCCGCCTGCGGGCCCAGCACCTGAAGGAGATCATCTTCTCCCGCAACCCCGGCGACTGGGTAGACGAGCAGCTCCACGACATCGCCGAGTTGCGCGAAGCCGTTGCGTAGGGGGTCGGGTGTCCCTCACGCTCAACTTTTTCTGAAGACACGCGGCGGTCGTCCGCCGGCCGCACCCTAGAAAAAGTACAAGCCGCTTAGAGGGACACCTGACCCCTCTGGATCAGCGTCACAGGGGAGAACTCCGCGAGGTAGGGGCTTAACGCTGAGTGAGCTTGAGGGTTCAGTGGCAGCAGGCAGCCAAAGGCATCGTCGTGGTCGTCGCCGCATTGACCCTGCTGCAGCTCATCCCGACGTTGTTGGCGCCTCCCCCGCCCGAGCCTTTGCCGCCCGACGTTGGCCTGCCGCGCGTCGTCGCGACTCCAGCCCACCCACCCCGCGCGATGAGACGTCTGCCACCGCTGAGAGTCGGGCGGGAGGCGTGGGGTGGGGGTGTCTCGCGCCGGGCGGAGTCTTCGGAGGGCAAGGCTGCGAAGCGCCGCGCGCATCGTCCCTCCGCCCGGAGAAGATCGCAGCCCAAGCGAGGCACCCCCACCCCGCGACAGGACCCGCCCGCCCTTACGCCGGTCCCAGGACCGCCCCCGCCCGTGGCAGAACCAGCCCCAGCACCGGCGCCCATTCCACCCCCTCCAGACGACGGATCAATGGAGTTCGCGCCCCGCTAGCTATAGTCCGACGCCGTTTTGGCAGCAACACGCGAATACGAGCTGGTCTTGATGCTGGATCCGGGGCAGGATGCCCCGGCCCGCGACGCTGTCGCCAACGAGGCGAAGGGCAAGATCGAGGCCGACGGGACGCTCAAGCACGAGAACGCCTGGGGCCTGCGCAAGCTGGCCTACGAAATCGGCAAGAGCAACGAGGCCGACTACCGCTGGTTCCGCTTCGAGGCCCAACCGCCGCTGCTCGAGCAGCTCGACCACAGCCTCAAGATCGCCGACGGCGTGCTGCGCTTCCGGATCTTCAAAGTCGACGCCGACACGCCGATCGTGGTCCCGCCCGCGACCAGCGCCCCCGGTCCCGGCGCCTCGCGTGAGCGGCCCACCGAGGCGGCGCCGGCGCCGCCGGCCGCCGCACCCGAGCCCGCCGCCGAGCCTGCCTCGCCTGAGCCCGCCGCCGCCACGGAGCCCGCCCCGGTCGTCGCGGAGCCCGCGGCTGAGACCGAGGCCCCCGAGGCCCCGGCCGAGGGTGGCGCCGAGGGCGAGCCCTCGGGCGCCGACGAGTAGCGGCCACCTTTTCGCGCAGATTCCGGTTTCAGGGGGGAGAGTCGCGCCGCCCCCGCTCTTAGACTGGAGTCTCGACAAGCGAATCCAGAGGAGTGAGAGCCGTGGCGGCTTCGAATATCAATGTGGTGGTCATCACCGGGAACCTGACCCGCGACCCTGAGCTGCGCAGCACGCCGGGGGGAACGTCGGTCTGCAAGCTGCGGGTGGCCGTCAACAGCCGCCGCAAAGACCAGAGCGGCAACTGGGTCGACAAGCCCAACTACTTCGACGTGACGGTCTGGGGGGCGCAGGGCGAGAACTGCGCCAACTATCTCTCCAAGGGCCGCCCGGTCGGAATCGAAGGCCGGCTCGACTGGCGCGAGTGGGAGGACAAAGAGGGCAACAAACGGCAGACCGTCGAAGTCATCGCCAACTCGGTCCAGTTCCTCGGCTCGCGCGACGGTGGCGGTGAGAACGGCAACGGCTTCACCCCGCGCAGCGACACGCCCGCCAATACCTCCGATTACGACGCCGCTCCCGCAGGCGGCGGTGGAGGCGGCGGGGACGACGACATCCCCTTCTAACGGTCTCGGGCGTTGCCATGCGGCGTCCTTCGCCGCCAGGTCTGTAGCATCCCGGGCCGCATATGGCCCGAGAGCGAGACAACGGAGCGGCACCGCGGCGCGGCAGGCGTGGAGCGGAGCGAGTCAGGCCGCGTAAATACACGCGGATCAACTCGGAATCCGTCGACTACAAGGATCTGAACCTGCTGCGGCGCTTCCTCTCCGACAAGGGGAAGACGCGCGGTCGCCGCGTCACCGGCCTCTCGCGCAAGCACCAGCGGCAGCTCTCGGTGGCAGTCAAGCGGGCGCGTGAGATCGCCCTGCTGCCCTACGTCGGAGAGCGCTGATGGCGCAGGCGATCCTCCTCGAGGACGTCGACAGCCTCGGGCGGCGCGGTGAACCGGTCGACGTCGCGCCGGGCTACCTGCGCAATTACTTGATCCCGCGCAAGCTGGCGGCGCCGGCTACGCCCGGCGCGCTCGAGCAGGCGCAGCGGCGCCAGGCGGCGGCCGAGAAGCTCGAGCGCCAGCGGGCCGAGCGTGAAGCGCAGGCGGCCTCGCTGCTCTCGAAGACGGTCTTGACGATCCAGCAGCGTGCGGACGACGGCGGCAAACTGTTCGGCTCGGTCGGCGCCAAGGAGATCGTCGAGGCGATCCGCGAGGCGCGCGACCTGCGCATCGACCGTCGCAAAGTCCGGCTCGAGCAGCCGATCCGCGAGGTCGGCACCCACATGGTCGAGATCGAGCTGGCCGACAGCACGGTCGCCACGGTGAAGACGATCGTCGCCGCCGAGGAGAGCTAGGCCACTGCGGCGACTCCCGACTCGCCTCACCCGTCGCGCAAGGGCGCGGACGCGGTTTGGCTGGGCGCGATCGGAGCGGGCGACGGTGGGGCTTGCGGTAGTCGCCCTGGGCGGCGCCGGGACGGTCCTGGCGGGACAGTTCGGAAGGCTGCTGGCGCGGCGCTCACACCAGCCCGGCGACGGCGAACATCTGGTCGAAGCCGCCCCTGCGGCTGCCCTCGACACCGTCAACGTCGCGGTCAGCGGCTACGAAGCGACGCCGCGCAGCGAGACGGTGCTGTTCAACCTCCTCGCTGGCTTCCTCGGCGCCTTCACCCTGGTCCGGATCTCGACCTGGGGGATCCGCGACAAGTGGTGGCCCTTCCAGAACGTCACCGTCGGCGGCCGCCACATCCACCACTTCGTGCCCGGCATCCTGATCGCCTTCAGCTCCGGCACCGCGGCGCTGCTCACCGAGAACGACACACTCGAGGACCGCCTCGCGGTGCCAATGGGGATCGGCATGGGCCTTACCTTCGACGAGGCGGCGCTGCTGCTCGACCTGCGCGACGTCTACTGGACCCGCGAAGGCCTGCTCAGCGTGCAGCTCAGCCTCGGCGCCACGGCGATCCTCAGCATCGCGATCCTCACCCAGCGCATGCTGCGCCGCGGCGAGCAGCGCCAGGAGGAGGCCGGCGCCCTGCCGCCCGCCGAGCCCGCTACAGCTGCGTAGCGATCAGCCCGATCAGCGCGGCGAGCATCAGGCCGCTGAACCCGACCATCACCCGGTACAGCTGGTCGAAGCGCTCGTTGAGCTGGTCGAAGCGGTCATCGATCCGCGCGTTGATCCGCTCCTCAACCCGCTCGAAGCGGCCGTCGATTCGGTCGAAGCGGTCGTCGATTCGGTCGAAGCGGTCGTCGATTCGGTCGAAGCGATCCTGCATTTCCTTCCGCTGCCCCCGCAGATCGGCATCGACCCGATTGAAGCCGTTGTCCATTCGACGGGCGAGATCGTCGACCTTGGCGTTGAGGTCGTCCATGCGATCGTCGGTCCAGGCTTCTCTCATCGCCTCCATGGTCGCAGACTAAACGCTTCGCTCGCACGCGTGGTGCGCACAATGCAAATCTTCTGTGCCAATTGTGGGGCAGAAGATTCTCGCCCTAATTGCAGCGACGCTCGCGTGGGCGAGGCGGCGCTCTGGTTTGCTGGTGGGGCGGTGGGGTTCCGCCGCGACCGTCCCTTAACTAGACGTCGATGCCGCAGCCAGCCGCCACCCACGTGCCGCCGCAGAACATCGAGGCCGAGGAATCGGTGCTGGGCGCGATGCTGGTCGCCGAGCCGGCGCTGACCCGCGTGATCGACGAGGTCAAGCTCAACGGCGAAGACTTCTACCTCGAGAAGCACGCGCTGATCTTCCGCGCCGTCCACGACCTCTACGCGGCCTCGAAGCCGGTCGACGAGCTGAGCGTCACCGAGGCCCTGGTCCAGCGCGGCGAGATCGAGGAGGCGGGCGGCAAGCACCACGTCTCCGAGCTGGCCGCCAAGGTGCCGGCCGCCGGCAATGCCAAGCACTACGCCGAGATCGTCCAGCAGAACTCGCTGCTGCGGCGGCTGCTCGGCGCCGGTCAGGAGATCCAGGGCTGGGTGCACGGGCGCGACGGCGAACCGCGCGAGCTCTCCGAGCGGGCCGAGCGGCTGCTCTTCGAAGTCGCCCACAAAGAGCAGGCCAGCGACTTCCGGGCGCTCGGGGAGATCCTCCACGAGGAGGTCGACCGGCTGGAGAAGCTCTCGACCGGCGAGCTGGAACTGACCGGGACCCCCTCCGGCTTCCGCGACATCGACGCGATCACCGGCGGCTTCCAGCCCGGCAACCTGATCATCGTCGCCGCCCGCCCCGCGATGGGCAAGAGCGCGATCGTCGCCAACATCGCCGAAAACGTCGCCGTGAAGAAAGGCCTGCCGGTCGCCTTCTTCTCGCTCGAGATGTCCGAGGTCGAGTTGGCCCAGCGCTTCATCGCCTGCCGGGCGCGGATCTCCGGCGACAAGCTGCGCAAGGGGCAGGTGAAAAAGGACTTCCCGAAGGTGATCCGCGCCTGCAACGAGCTCGAGGCGGCGCCGCTCTGGTTCGACGACTCCTCCGACCTCGGCCTGCTCGATCTGCGGGCCAAGGCGCGGCGGCTGCACGCCCAGACCCAGGAGCAGGGCGGGCTGGGGCTGATCATCGTCGACTACCTGCAGCTGATGCGCGCCGACGACATGCGCGCCAACCGGGTGGAGCAGGTCGGCCAGATGAGCCGTGGGCTGAAGATCCTCGCCCGCGAGCTCGAGGTGCCGGTGCTGGCGATCTCGCAGCTCTCGCGCGCCCCCGAGCAGCGCCACCCACCGAAGCCGATGCTCTCCGACCTGCGCGAGTCGGGCTCGATCGAGCAGGACGCCGACGTCGTCGCCTTCCTCTACCGCGAGGACTACTACCGCGACCCCGAAGACGAGCCCGACGGACTCGCCGAGGTGATCATCGCCAAGCATAGGAACGGGCCGATCGGCTCGCCGAAGCTGGTCTTCCTCGACCGCTTCCCGAAATTCGCCGACTACAGCGGCCACGAGCAACCCGTCCAGCAGCCGGCCGGCGAAGGCCCGCCGCTGGAAGAGGCCGCCGGCGCGGGGCCTGAGTTCTAGTGGCGGCGATCCCGCGCAGCGAGCCGTTCGCCACCCGGGCCTGCCCGGTCGGGGCCTGCGACGGATCGGGCTGGATCCTGGGCCCCGAGGACGTCGCCCGCCCCTGCGAGTGCCGTGAGCAGCGCCTGCGCCGCGGCCGGGTCCGCGGCGTCGCCTCGGTGATCCCGCCGCGCTACCGCGGCGTCTCCTTCGACCGCCCACCGGTCTCCGACATGGCCCGCGACATGACCACCCGCCACGTGGTCAAGGCGGTGCAGAGCTACGTCGAGGAGCTCGACCAGAACCTCGCCGCCGGCAAGGGGATGTGGCTGATGGGCAACACCGGCACCGGCAAGACGACGCTGGGGATGCTGGTCGCGAAGACCGCCCTCGCCGCCGGCCGCACGGTCGCCGTCTACTTCACCCCGAAGCTGCTCACCCAGATCCGCCAGACCTACCAGGCGACCGACTCCGAGGACGCCTACGACGCCTTCTTCCGGCGGCTGACCTCGGTCGACCTGCTCTACATCGACGATCTCGGCTCCGAGCGCCACACCGACTGGGTAGTCGAGCAGCTCTACGCGCTGGTCAACGAGCGCTACGAGAACCAGCGCGCGATGTTGGTCACCAGCAACGCCGCCCAGGACGTCGACGAGGGCCGGCAGCAACTCGAGGATCAGATCGGCGCCCGCACCGTCTCGCGGCTGATCGAGATCTGCGCAGACCCGCTGCCGCTCTTCGGTCCCGACCGTCGCGAGCAGGCGCGCGCGGTCGGCGCGTAGAACCAGTCACAATCTCGGGTCGCTATGCCGGGAATCGTGATAGTCGGCGCCCAGTGGGGCGATGAGGGAAAGGGCAAGGTCACCGACCTGCTCGCCGAGAACGCGGACGCGATCGTGCGCTTCCAGGGCGGCAACAACGCCGGCCACACGATCGTCCGCGACGGCGAGGAGTTCAAGTTCCACCTGATCCCCTCCGGCATCCTCTACTCGGAGAAGCTCTCGGTGATCGGCAACGGCGTCGTCCTCGACCCGCGCATCCTGCTCGGCGAGATCGACGGGCTGAAGCGGCGCGGGATCGACGTCAGCAACCTGCGCATCTCCGCCAACGCCCACCTGATCATGCCCTACCACGTGCTGCTCGACACGGCCGGCGAGGTGATGCTGGGCAAGCTCTCGATCGGCACCACGCGGCGCGGGATCGGCCCCTGCTACGCCGACAAGGCGCTGCGGCTCGGCATCCGCGTCCAGGACCTGCTCGACGAGAAGATCCTGCGCAAGAAGATCCTGGCGGCGCTGGAGCCCAAGCAGCAGGCGCTGCGCGAACTCTCGGTGCAGCGGCGCAAACTGCGCAAGGAGGCGGGCGAGGGCACGCGCCAGGGCGGCGACCAGTCGGTCGCCGAGGCGCCCGACCCACGCCTCGACCTGCACACGATGACCGAGGAGTTCGCGGGCTACGGACACCGGCTCGAGCCCCACATCGCCGACACCGCGCGGCTCTGCTGGGAGGTGCTCGACGACGACCGCACGGTGCTCTTCGAGGGCGCCCAGGCGACCCTGCTCGACCTCGACCACGGCACCTATCCCTTCGTCACCTCCTCCAACCCGATCGCCGGGGCGGCCTGCGTCGGCGCCGGCGTCGGGCCGACAGACATCAGCCAGGTCTGGGGCGTCGCCAAGGCCTACGCGACGCGGGTCGGCGCCGGTCCGTTCCCGACCGAGCTCGAAGACGAGACCGGCCGCCACATGCTGGAACGCGGCCACGAGTACGGCACGACGACCGGGCGCGAGCGGCGCTGCGGCTGGCTCGACCTGGTCGCCCTGCGCTATGCCGTCCGCATCAACCGGATGAACGCCCTGACGATCACCAAGCTCGACGTGCTGAGCGGGATCGAGACGCTGCGGGTCGCGGTCCGCTACCGCTCGCGCGAGGGGGCGATCTTCGACAGCTTCCCCTACCACCAGTCGATCCTCCACTCGGCCGAGCCCGAGTATGAGGATCTGCCCGGCTTCGACGCCGACCTGACCGAGTGCCGCAGCGAGGCCGACCTGCCGGCGGAGGCGCGTGCCTACCTCGACTTCATCGCCGAGTTCGCCGGAGTGCCGATCCGGCTCGTCGGCGTCGGCCCGGCCCGCGACCAGGTCATCTGGGTCGGCGGGGAACCGGGGGTGCTCTAAAGTCCATGTGTGTCCTCTGGTAAACGCACCGCTAAGTTGAACGAGCGGCTGCCCAGGGGCCGTCACGGGCTACCGCGGGAGGCGGTGACGGAGTCCCAGCGGCGCCGAATCCTGCAAGCGATGATCGAAGTCGTCGCCGAGCGTGGCTACCCCGAGACGCGGGTGGTCGACGTGATTGGGGTCGCCGGCGTTTCCCGCAAGACCTTCTACGAGCTGTTCGCGAGCAAGGAGGACTGCTTCCTCGCCGCCTACGACGTCCTGCTCGGCAACCTGCTCGGCGACACCGCCCGCGGCTTCGAGTCGAAGCCCGGGGCGCCCTGGGCGGAGCGCGTCGCGGCGGGCCTCGGTGAGCTGCTGAAGCACCTCGCCGAGCACCCGGACGAGGGGCGTTTCGCGATCGTCGAGGTGCTCGCCGCGGGACCCAAGGCGCTGGCCCGCCGCGACGCCGCCCTGCGCCAGTTCACCGGCTTCCTCGACGCCGGCCGGGCGGAGACCTCGGTCGAGCTGCCCGGCATCACCTCGCTCTCCCTCGCCGGCGGCATCAACGAGCTGCTCTACAGCGAGATCCTGCACGGCGCCTCGGCGCGCCTGCCCAGCCGCCTGCCCGACCTGATGTTCTGGATCACGCTGCCCTTCCTCGGCCCCGAGGGGGCGGCTGAGGAGCGTGAGCGCGTGCGGCTCTCGATGCTCAAGGGCTGAGCGGGCGGCCAGGCAGCGCTCTTTTAGTTGCCGAGACGGGTTTTTAGACAGGAACGGCGTGGACGCTGGTAGCGTTGGCCGCGCAGGGAACGAATCACGGCTTGCCGTAGCCGACGGCTCACGGGTACAGGCCCCAAAAGGAGAGAGAAGAAATGCGCAAAAAGCTCGTCCTAGCGCTCGCTACGAGCGCGGTGCTGGCCCTGGGAGTCGCTACGGTCGCCAATGCGGTCACCACGACCCTTCGTGCCGGCAACTTGATCCTCACGTTCAGCGGTGACGTCACGCCGAAGGCACTGCCGAAGACCAAGCTGGCGCCGATCGGGCTGGTCACCAGCGGCAGCGTCAAAACCACCGACGGAACCCACCCGTCGGCCTTCCGCGAAGCGATCATCGAGATCGACAAGAACGGCACCCTGAACACGACCGGCGTGCCGGTCTGCACGGGCCCTCAGCTCGAGGCCCGCGACACCAAGGGCGTGAAAGCCGTCTGCGGCGACGCGATCGTCGGCAGCGGCAGCGCCAAGGCCGAGATCGCCTTCGAGGAACAGCGACCGCTGACCGTCAGCAGCCCGCTGCTGATCCTCAACGGCGGCACCAAAGGCGGCAAGACGACGATGTTCATCCACACCTACCTCACCGTTCCGGTTCCGGCCGCGATCGTCACCACGCTCGAAGTCAAGAAAATCAAGAAAGGCCGCTACGGCTATCAGGTGATCGCCAAAGTCCCCCAGATCGTGGGTGGCAACGGCTCCGCGATCGCGTTCAATTTCAAGCTCGACCACAAATTCACCTACAAAGGCAAGAAGCAGAGCTACCTGAACGCCAAGTGCCCGGACGGTCACTTCAACGCCCGGGCGACGAAGGCCATCTTCAAAAACGAAACCAATGTCCCGGGAGTCGCTCCGACGACGGAACTCACCGGCGGCATCGTCGTGCCCTGCACGCCCAAGGGCTAGTCAGGCACGACCACGCTTCGTCAAGAAGCTGCGAAAGGGCGGCCTCCGGGCCGCCCTTTTTCATGCCCTAAAGTAGGTAGGCCTCGCGCGGTCGCGGCGCGGCCGCACATCCACCGAGAGAGAGGGAGGACATGCGTAGAAAGCTCATCGTGACGCTCGCTCTAACCGGGATCATGGCCCTGGGGGTCGCAGCGGTCGCCAGCGCGGTCACGACCACCATCCGAGCCGGCAACCTGATCGTCACCTTCGGCGCCAACGTCTCGCCGAAAGCGATGCCGAAGAACAGTTACGTGCCGGTAACCACGACGCTCTTCGGCACCGTCAAAACCAGCGACGGGACCCACCCCTCGGCACTGCGCGAAGTGGTGGTCGACATCGACAAGGACGTGAAGCTCAACGTCAAAGGCTTGCCCACCTGTAGCGCGGGACAGCTCGAGGCCCAGAACACCGCCGCGGCGCGGCGCGTGTGCGGGAAAACCACCGTCGGCACCGGCATCGCGCACGCCGAGATCGCCTTCCAGGAACAGAAACCGCTGAAGGTCACCAGCCCGATCACGGTCTTCAACGGCGGTGAAAAAGGCGGCAAGATCAAGCTCCTGATCCACACCTTCATCACCGTTCCGGTGCCGGCCGCGATCGTCACCGACGTGACGATTCAGAGGAGGGGCACCGGCGTTCACTCGGTCGCCAGGATCCCGCAGATCGTCGGCGGCAACGGCTCAGCGCTGGACTTCAAATTCAAGCTCCAGCGGAACTACCAGTACAAAGGCAAGAAGACCAGTTACTTCGAAGCCAAATGCCCGGACGGGAAGTTCGTCGGTAAAGCGACGAAGATCCTCTTCAAAAATGAAACCGGCGTTCCCAACGTAGCTCCTCAAACCGTGCTCAAGGGCAGCGTGGTCGCGCCCTGCACGCCGAAGGGGTGAGTGAGTAACTCCGGCACTCGGCTCGGGCAGAGAGACGGAGTAGAGGGGCGGCCTCGGGCCGCCCTTCTTACTCGCCCTGCTGCTCGAAGGTGTGCTGGTAGATGGTCGCCGGGCCGCTGCCGTAGATCGGCTCGAACGGCGCCTGCGGGCTGCAGCCCGGGGCCGGGATCGTCGCCGAGTCGGTCTGCCCGCCGAAGGCGAACTGCTTGAGCCGATCGAAGAAGTCGGTCGCTTTGGTGACGTCGCCGCCGGTGCGCTGGTTGAAGGCGGGGTCGTTGGGCGTGTCGGGATCGAGGCTCGCGGTGATCCCGGCGCTGCACTGGCGGACGTCGAAGCTGAGCAGGCCGCCGGCCAGGCGATCGGAGGCGCGCGGCTGGCTGTAGGCGCTGTTGCGGTTGGTGGTCAGGCGATTGGGGTAAGCGGCGAGCGATTCCGGGCCGACGTTGAATAGCCCCCTCAGGGCGTGCTTCTGGCTGCCGTCGGTGGTGATGTAAACGGAGTTGGTCGCCGCGGCGGCGTTACCCAGCAGTGCCGCGATCTCGTTCTTGTAGAGGTCGATGCCTTTGACGATCGGGTTGAGGTTGCGCAGGAAGGGGTCGAGCGCGCGCAGCAGGACCGGGAAGTCGTCGCGGAAGAGCTTGCGCGCCGCCGGGAAGCCGCTGGGGGCGCGGTCGATCACGGTTTCCAGCCCTTCGAAGAAGCCCTGCGCCTGCGGCGCCAGGCGCGAGAAGGAGATCAGGGTCGGCGAGAGCTCTTCGGCCGCCGGCACCAGTTGGCGGACCAGCGGGTCGGTGTTGAGCGCGAACTCGCGCAGCCGGTCGAGGGTCAGCTTCGACTCGTCCTCGAAGGTGGGGAAGGCGCGGAAGAGGGCTTCGATGTCCCTGTCGCGCGCCGCCGCGGTGCGGAAGACCGCGTTTGAGTTCTCGATCAGCTGGGCCAGTTGGCCCTCGCGGCCGCGCAGGGCCGCGAGCGAGGTGGCGCCGTTGCTGAAGACCTGGCGAACCGCCAGCCGCTGCGTGTCGAGCAGGCGGAAGAGCTTGGCGAACTCGGTGAAGAAGGGGTCGAACTCGGCGAAGGCGTTGGAGAGGTCGGCGCCGCGGCCCTCGATCGCGACCGCCGACTGCTGCATCCATTCCTGGAAGGCGGCGCGGGTGCGGACGTCGAAGGTGCGGAAGATCTCGTCGAGCTGGACCGATTCGGCGACGTTGGCGGTCGGCAGGGTGCCGCCGTCGGGCAGGGTCGGTTCGTCGGCGTTACCGGGGGTCAGCTCGATGTAGGTCTCGCCGAGCAGCGTCTTGGTGCGCAGCATCGCCCGCGAGCCCTCCGGGATCGGCCCGTACTTGTCCTGGATGTGAACCATGGCCAGCGCCTGCTCGCCGTTCGGCGCGATCTCGATGTCCTGGACCCTGCCGACGGTGACGCCCGAGATCCGCACTTCGGACTGCTGGGCGAGCTGGGTCGCCTCTTTGAACGGCACCTTGATTTCGTAGGGCTTCGCTTTGAACGGCGTCGGCCCGCCGAAGGTGACCCAGAGGAAGAGCAGGATGCCGAAGCAGGACAGCGCGAAGCCGACGATGACGAGGAGCTGACCGGTACTGGGTGCCTTCTTGCTCATTCGGGACCGCAGCTTACGCCGGGGTTTCTTTTGTCTTCGGGGATCGGCGGGAGTTCATCGGGTGCGGGGAGTCGGGAGGCCTGGAGGAACGTCTCCAGCTGCGGCCTGGACGGCGCGAAGCTGTCGGCGAGCCAGCTGAGGTTGCAAGTGATCAGCGGCAGGCTGCGCAGGATCGGGCCGCCGGCGTCGGTGAGGTTGAAGTTGGCGTTGAGGTTGTGGTTGAGCCAGGAGAGGTAGAAGAGGTTGCTCTCCTTCGTCCCCTCCGGGTTGAAGGCGAGTTCGTTGAGGAAGCTGTTGAGCGAGTCCAGCACGTTGCCGAAACCGCGGACCGTGCGGTTGAGGTCAGGCGCCCCGCGACGGACTTGGTTGACCACCGGGCGGACTTCCCGGGTAAAGGGCCGGATCTGGTCGGAGATCGGCGTCAGGGTCTGGTCGAACAGTCGCTCGGTGGCCTCGAGGGCCGGCCCGAGGGCCTGCGACTGCGGGATCAGGCCGAGCAGCGCCGGGCGGGCGACCAGCGAGAACTGATTGGCGCTGGCCGAGGCCGAGCGCAGCGCGTTCAGGGTCGGCGGGAACTCGACCAGCGACTCCTGCAGCGCCGCCTGCTGGTTGGCGAAGTTGCCCAGCGCCTCCTGCGAGGCGCTGACGAAGCGCTCGATCTGGGCGTCGCGTTTGCCCAGCTCGGTGGTCAGCAGGCTGAAGTCATGGATCACCTGGGCGAGGGCGTCGCGGCGCCCGGCGACGGCCTGGTTGAGTTCGGAGACGTAGTGCGTGAACGGCTGAAAGCGGCGCAGGGCGTTCGATACCTGGCGGCCGCGTCCGCCGATTCCCTGGGCCCCACCGGCGACCAGCAGCTGTAGGTACTGGCGGGTGTCGGCGTCGAGGACGGCCAGGGTCGACTCGAGCTGGATCGTCGGTTCGGTGCGCGAGAGGGGGAAGTTGTGCCCCTCCTCGATGTGGCCGGAAGAGACCCCGGGGTCGATCTCGACGGTCATGTCGTTGAGGCCCGTTTTCGGCCGCAGCAGCAGGGTCGCGTCGGGGCGGATGATATCGAGGTACTTGGGTTCGACTTCCATCCCGACCCGGGCGTGGCCTTCTTCGAGCTCGACCGAGGAGACTTTGCCGATCTGGATGCCGGCGATGTAGATGCCCTGGCCCGCGCCCGGCCGCACCGCCTGGGCGTTGCTGAAGTCGGCTGAGATATCGACGTACTCCTGGCCGACGAAGGGGGTCCACGACGGGATCGAGGCTTTCTGCTGGCTGAAGATGTAGAGCGTCATCACGATCGCGACCAGCGAGAGCAGGACGATCGCGATCGTGTCTTTGCCCCGGCCGCGCGCCTGGCGGGCGAGGGCCGCGCGGTAGTGGCGCCAGCGGCTCACGTTGGGCTCGCGCTCGCTCATCCGCCCACCGGTCCGAGGAGCGGGGCGCCGACCTGGCCGAGCGGCCCGTTGAGGTCAGGCACCGGGTTCTGGAAGCAGCGCACGTCGGGCTTTCGCGGCGGCCGGCCGCCGAGCTGCGGCTGCACGCCGCTCGGCGGCGCCACCGTGTTGGCCCAGAGGTCCTTGTCGACCGTGAACCGGCCGCTGGGGTTATCGGCCTTGGCCAAAGTGCTGCCGCCGCCGATCTGGGCGCGGACGTAGGGACCGTTGCCGTCGAAGTTCTGGGTGATGCCGGCGAAGTTGACCAGGTAGTAGAAGAACTCGCGGTAGTTGGGGCCGCCGGTGCTGAAGCGGTCCCCGATCACCTGGTTGCCGGCCGGCACGAAGACCTGGGTCGTGCAGAGGCTGAGCCGGTTGGTCTGCGGCAGGGCGCTGGCCTTGCCGGCCTGGGCCGCGCCAGCGAGGCCCGGCGTCGCTTCCCTCAGCATCTTCGCGATGCCGCCCCCCTCGCGCCCGGAGAGCAGCGGGTACACCTCGGCCAGCCACGGCTCCGCGGCGTCGATCAGGCCGGGCAGCTCGGCGACGGCGGGCTGGGTGGCGATCGCCCAGCCGCGCAGCGCCGGCAGCGACCGGTTGAGGTTGACGAGCGAGGTCTTGGCGGTCCTCAGCGTGGGAGCCAAGCGCTCCACGGTGGCTTCCAGGCCCTGGGACTGGGCGGCCAGCGCGCCGGTGAAGGTGTTGAAGTTGACGATCAGCTGCTGCAGGTCCTCCTCGTTGTTGGCGAGGGCGCCGAAGGTGCGCCCGGCACCGGCGACGAGGCGCGAGAGGTCGCCCGGCGAGGTGCCGAGCAGGGCGTTGGTGACCTGGGCGCTGTAGCGGCCGGCCGGGCCGCCGTAGAGGAAGGCGCTGTTGAGCGCCTCGGCGCCGGTCACGCCCTGCACCTCGGGCAGCTGGGTCGCGTCTTCCGCCGCGGTCGGCTCGTGCGTGAAGGCGGTGCCGAGGCCCTGCAGGACGCGGCCCAGGTCGGCCCGCACGGGCGACTGCAGGGCGGTGAAGATCTCGTCGAGCTGGACCGAGGTCGAGGTGTGGGAGACCGGGATCGAGTCGCCGTCCTCCATCTCCGGCGCGCTCGGGCTGCCCGGCGTTAGGTCGATGAAGAAGTTGCCCTCGAGGAAGATCCGCGGCCGGATCTGGGCGGTGGCGTCCTCGTGGATCGGCCGGCCCTCCTCGTCGACCGTGAAGGTGACCTCGGTCGCATCGCCCTTGCGGCCGACGTCGGTTATTTCGCCGACCTCGACGCCGGCGATCCGGATCTGCGATTTGGGCGAGATGTTGACCCCGTTGGCGAAGGTCGCCTTGAGCTGGTAGCCATGGCTGGTGAAGGGGATTCGTTTGGTGAACGCCAGGTAGGGGCCGACGGTGAAGATCGCGATGAAGATCAGGGCGATCGTCACGTTGTTCGGCCGCCACTTGATGCGTCCTTCCCCCTTCTGGGCTTTGATGTCTCTCTCCGGCAGGCGCCCCATCAGCCTTCTTCTTCCGCCTCGTTTTTGGTCGTCGTCCCCAACAGCTTCGCCGCGCGGCCGATCGAGGTCGTGCCGGCGACGTATTGCTCGTTGCCCGCTTCACAGACACCGCCCTGGCCCGGCGCGGCGGTGCGCGGGTAGGGGTTGAAGTGGAGGTAATTCGTGACGTCGCCGCCGCCGCTCGCCGGTGCCGAGGCTGGCACTCCCTCGGAGTTGGGCCCTTCCGGCGCCACTACCGGCAGCGCGCTGACCCAGTTGCCGGCGCCGTTGGTGCCGCTGAACGCGTCGGCGAGGTTGAAGGTCAGGATGCTGAGGTACTGACAGCTGGTCTGCGCCGGCGCGATGAACGAGATCGCCGGGTCGAGCTGTTCGTTGAGGTCGATCAGCAGATCGAAGCCGTTGAAGACGCCGGGCGTTTCCTGGAAGGCGAGCAGCGCGTCGGCGGTCGGCTCGAGCTGCGCGAAGAGCGCCGGCGAGCGGTTCAGCGCCGGGATGCCGGCTTCGGCCGCGGCGGCGAGGGTCGGCGCCGTCCGGCCCAGCGCCCGCGCACCCGGCCGCAGGGCGACGAAGAAGCGCTCCGAGTCGTCGAGGAAGGGGCGCAGCACCGGCAGGTCGGCGATCGCGGCGTCGAGAGTCGGCGGGCCTTTGACGATCGTTTCCTGGATGAACGGGCGCGAGACCCGGGCGAGGGCGGCGAAGGTGCGGTCGAGGGCGACGAAGAGGTCGGTCTGCTGCTGGGCGACCGGGGCGACGGTCGCCGAGAGCGCCTCGAGCGCCCGCCAGAAGCCGCCGAAGTTGGTGCTCGGGGCGACCAGCGTGCGCAGCACCGGCTGGCCGCTTTCGGCGAGTTCGCGCAGGGCGCCGAGGGCGCTGTTGAACTGCGGCCCGCGGCCGGCGAGGGCGTTGCCGAAGCCGGCCTGGCCGCGCTGGATCGCGATCCTGGTCTTCTCGTCGAAGGTGCTGAAGAACTGGTCGATGTCGACCGGTTCGGGCCGCGCCGCCGAGACCGGGATCGTGTCCCCCGCCTCGAGCCCTCGGGAGGAGTCGCCGGGGATGATCTGCAGGTACTTGAGGCCGAGCGGCGACTTGGGCCGGATGATCATCGTCGAGTCGGCGGGCAGCGGTTCGACGCTGCGGTCGAGGCGCACGTCGAGCTCGGCGGCGACCCTGCCGTCGCCGAGCTGGACCGGCACGACGCCACGCACGACCCCGACCCGCGAGCCGCCGATCCGCACCTCGTTGCCGTTGACCAGGGCGAGCGCGTTGGGCACCCGCGCCTTGAGGTCGTAGGTGGAGACGAAGGGCAGGCCGCTGTTGGCGTTGTAGGCGAGGAAGACGGCGACGATCACGATCAGCGTCGTGACCGCGCCGACGATCACCGGGCTGCTCGCCACTCCCTGTATGCCGCCGCGGTTCCTCATGGGCTCAGGAGGTAGTCGAGGAGCGCCCGCTGGGGGCCGGACGGGCTCGCCTTGACGCCGAGCTGTTCGCTTTCGCCGAGCTCGGGCTCCGCCGGGGCGGGCGCCGGGGTCGCCGGGGCGGGAGGCGTCGCGCGCGGCTTGACCGGTCCCAGCTCGCTGGAGGTGCCACCGGTTTCGCCGCCCTGGAGCTCTTGGGCTTCGCGGTAGAGGCGCATCAAGGCCGAGGCGGAGGCGGCGTCGAATGCGGAAGCCGAGGCGCGGGCCTTCGGGCCGTTGAACTGGCCGACGGCACCGCTTTGCTGTTCCTTCGAGTAGTCAATCGCGTTGACGACGCCGGTTATGGCCCGGCCGAAGTGGCCGTACTGATCGAATTCGTTGGTCGTCGCGGCGGAGTTGTAGATCAGCTTGACGAGGTTGGCGAAACCTTCCTCCTCGGTGGTGCTGCCGAAGAATTCGGCCAGCTTGGTGGTCGGGCCGGCGCCGGTGAGGGCGACCTCGGTGGCCTTGCGCACGACCGGGTCGGCGGCGCGCAGTTTCGGGCCGGCCGCTTCGCCCGTCTCCCCAAGCGACTTCAAGGAGACGGTCGAGGCGGCCGCGAAGGGCGCCAGGGCCTCGGTCGCGCGGGTCAGCGCGGGGGCCGCCTTGCCGAGATCGGCGAGCACCGGCGTGCCCGCCTCGGAGAAGCCTTCGAGGCTGCGCATCGTGTGGCGCAGCTCACGCAGGAACTCGGGGAACTTGCTCAGCGAGGCTTCCAGCGCCTCGCCCTCTTCGGCGCTCGCTTCGGCCGCCGCGCCGGAGTTGGTCAGGAAGCCGGCGACGCTGCTGCGCTCGCGCGCCAGCGGTTCGAGGATCTCCTGGGAGTCGGCGGAGAGCTGGGCCAGCTGGTCGCGCTGGTCGTTGAGGATGCTGATCAGGTGGGTGACGTCGCGCAGCGCCGGGTTGGCGCGCTTGACGACCTCCTCCAGGTCTTCGCCGCGACCGGCGAGGGTGGCGCCGAGTTCGTTGAGGATGATGCGGAAGCGCTGCGCGTAAGGCAGCTTGCCGATGTTGTTGATCAGGTCGGGGTCGACGCTGGTGCTGTTGTTCTCCACCGGCAGCAGGTACTCGCCGGCGCCCGTCTCACCGTCGGGGATCTCACGCAGCGGCGGCGGCGGCTTGGACCCCGGCGCCCGCGGCAGGGTCGGCCGGCAGTCGATGAACTTCTCGCCGATCAGCGACTGCGGCCGGATCAGGCAGGTGGCGTCCTGGCGGAAGTCCTGGAAGCCCGGATCGTCGATCTTGAGCACGATCGCGGCTTTGCCGGAGAGCGACTGCGGCTTGCCGTCCTCGTAGCTGTCGACCTCACCCGGCATCGTCACCGTGACCGACTCGATCGAGCCGACCGTGGCGCCGGCGACCCGGACTTCCTCGCCGGGGACCATGAAGCCGCCGTTGTCGAAGATCGCGCGGACCATGTAGGCGTCTTCGTCGTCCCCGCCGCGCAGCACCAGGACGGCGACGACGAGCGCCCCCACGACCCCAGCCGCTATCAGCCATTTCCTCATGGTCCGGGGGGCGCGTCGGCCGGGTCGCATTCCGAGGTGCTCACGCTGGAGCCGGCGAAGGGCGGCTTGGCGAACGGGTTGGAGCCGTCCGGCGCCGACTGCGTGGCGCCGCCCGGGCAGGGGCGCCTCGACCCCGCCGAGTCACCGTAGAACTCGTACTGCCGGCTCGGTGGGATCGGTTCGAGCTCGCCGCTTTCGGTGCGGCTGAAGAGGTTGAAGGCGGGCTGGATGCGGGCGTAGTGCCCGTTGCCGTCGTAGTAGGCGGTGACCTGGCCGAGCTTGCCGAAGCCGTTGAGGATGTCGGGCGTGTAGGCGCGGGCGAAGCTGAGGTTGGGCAGGAAGTCGTCGATCGCCTGTTCGGCACGCGGGAAGAAGCGCGAGGCGCGGTCCTGCACGGCGGGGAGGAAGCCGAGCAGTTCGGCGGTGTCGTTGGCGAAGCCGGGACGCCTGGTGGTGAGGCGCAGGTCGGTGACGACCGGTACGGCCCGCGAGAGGACGGGTCGCAGCTCGGCGAGGAAGGGCGCCAGGTCCTTGGTCGCCGGCTTCGCGGTTTCGACCAGCGGGTCGAGGTCGTCGAGGGCGGCGCGCAGGTTGACGAAGGTGGTGTTGGCCTGGCGGAAGGTCGCCGGCAGCAGCGCCAGCGTCTCGCTGAAGGCCTGGTTCTGGCTGGCGATCGCGCCGAGCGCCGTGCTGGCGTTGGAGACCGCGCTGGAGAGCTCGTTGCCGCGCTGGGCGACCGCGGTGGCGAGCTTGCTGGAGCTGACGACGAAGCGCTCGAGCAGGTTCTGGTCGGCGTTCAGCTCGCTGGCGAAGGCGCCGGTCCGGTTGAGCGCCGGGGCGAAGTACTTGAAGGTCTCGTTCGCCTGCTCGCCGCGGCCTTCGAACTGGGTGGCGCTGCCGCGGATGAACTCGCCGAGAGCGCGGCGCACCGGGTTGGGGAAGGTGTTGAGGACCTGGTCGAGGTCGACCGGGGTCGTGGTCGCGTCGAGGTCCAGCGTCGCCCCGTCCTCGAGCGCCGGGTTGCTGTCCGGGCCGGGATGAATCGTCACGTAGTGGTTGGCGACGCCGGAGAGCGAGGTCGAGCGCGAGGACGCGACCGAGCCCTCGTGGAGCTGTTGCTCCACCTCGATCTCGACCCGGGCCAGGTTGTCGTCGGTGAGCTCGACGTTTTCGACCGAGCCGACCGGCTGCCCCCCGATCATCACCTGGTTGCCGGGCACGAGGTGGGCGGCATTCTGGAAGAGGAGCTCATAACGGTGGCCCCCACCGCCGCCGAAGATGACGACCGCGAGGGCGATGACGACGACGGAAAGGGCGACCAGCGCCCCAATTCGGGCGGGGGTGATCCCCCGGCCTTTCGCCGGGCCTCTCTCCTCGCCTAAGGGATTAGCAGCCACGGGTCATCGCTTGACGTCCCCCCGCCTCCGGACCGGAGGAACAAAAGCCGCCGAATCGTATCCGAGCCACCACTCGGTACGCGATCGGCCCCGCCTGGCTTAACTCGAAGTCAACGCGCTGCACTGACGCTCTAAACGGTTGGGTCAAACGTCCACTTTGGGCATCACCCGGGCCAGCGGGGCCGGCAGCCACCAGACGCGGTCGCCGAGCAGCAGCATCAGCGCCGGCAGCAGGACGATGCGGACGACGGTGGCGTCGAGCAGCACCGCAACGGTGAGGCCGACGCCGAGCTGGCTCACGGTGGCGATCGGCGCCCCGGCGAAGGCGATGAAGACCGCCATCATGATCGCCGCCGCGCCGGTGATCACCCGCGCCGTGCGCTGCAGGCCGAACTCGATCGCGGCGGCGTTGTCGCCGTGCACGTCGTAGTGCTCCCGCATGCGCACCAGGAGGAAGACCGCGTAGTCGATCGAGAGCCCGAAGACGACGCCGAAGATCGCCGTCGCGCCGACCGCGTCGACGTATTCCCGGCCTCCCAGCGGCCAGTCCTCAGGCAGTTGGAAGAGCAGGGTGAGGACGCCGAAGGCGACGCCGACCGTCGCCAGGTTGAGCCCCACCGCGATCGCCGCCAGAGGCAGGGCGCGGAGGACGAGGACGAGGACGAGGAAGGTGGCGATGGTGATCGCGATGACGACGAGCGGCATGCGGGCGCGGGTGACGCTGCTGTAGTCGTTGAGCTGCGCGGGACCGCCGGCGACGCCCGCCGTGAGCCCGGTTTCGCTTTCCAGGTCCTTCGCCTCCTGATCGAGCTGCTTGTCGAGCTCGATCGAGCCGGGGGTGTTGAAGGTGTGGCGGGGGATGACCAGGATCGCCGTCGCCTGGCCGCCGCGGTCGATGTCGATCGTGCCGGCGGCGCGCTCGCGGACCAGCGGCCGGGCGCCGTCGAGCGCCGAGAGGACGAAGAAGCCGGATTCGAAGATCCCCGGCGTCGAGCGCTGCAGGCGCCGCGTCTGGTTGTCGAGGCGGGCGTCGCTGGTGAGGACCTGGACGGCGGCCCGGGTCAGGCCCGACTGCAGCGGGGCCGAGGCCGCGTAGCCGGCGGCGAGGTTCTCGGCGAGGAAATCGGCGCCGCCCTCGAGTTTGGCGAGCCCGCCGGCGAGCGCCGTGGCGCCGGCGCCGAGACGGGCCAGACCGTCGCCGAGCCCGTCGGCCGCCTGCGCGATCTGGGCGGCGCCGCGGGCGAGTTTCTTACCGCCGCCCTCGAGTTTGCGCAGGCCCTCGGAGAAGCGATCGGCGCCGCGGCTCATCCGCTTCAGCAGGAGCAGGCCCGAGACCAGCCAGTCGGTGACCTGCTTCGCTTCGCCGGCGTCTTCGACCAGGCGCGCCTGCAGGGCGGTGAGCTCGGCTGGCAGGCCGGCGTAGTCAGGCGCGTAAGGCTGACCGCTGACCGGGTCGGTGCCGCTGACCGCAGCCAGGGCGCGGCGCACCGCCGCCAGGGCGCCCGCGTAGCTGGGATCTTCCTTGCCGACGGTCATCGCCTCCAGCTGCTGCAGCGCCGTGCGCAGCTGCGAGTCGGCTTCCTGGGCCGGGGCCTGCAGGCGGGGGACTTTCTGGTGAGCCTCTTCGTTGAGCGATTTCTGCAGTTTCCGCGAGCGGTTGAGCGCGTTGCGCTTCAAGTTCGCGGGCAGGCTCTGGAGGCTGAATTTGAGCTGCAGGCCGGCCAGGGCGGCGCGATGCTGGGCGCCGGCCAGTTTGCGAGCGCCCTCGGCGAAGCGGTCGAGGGCCCCGACGGCGCGCTCACCGCCCGCGGTCGCCTGCCCCAACCCCGAGGCGAGCAGGGTCGCCCCATCCTCGGCCCGGCCCGAGCCCTCGGCGAGCAGCCCGGCGCCGTAGCTGGCTTTGGAGATGCCGTCGCGCAGCTGCTCGACGCCGCTCGCGGCGCGGCCCAGGTTGGTGCCGAGCAGGCCCAGCTGACCCAGCGGCCCCCTGTTTTCGCCCGCTTCGGCGAGCAGGCCGCTCGCCCCGCGCAGCGGCTCAACCGCCCGCGAGACCTGCGCCGGCCCGATCACGGCCTGCACGCCGGGCAGCTCGGCGACCCGCTCCTGCCAGCGAGTCAGCGCCGAGAGGCGCTGCGGTTCGGTCACCGTGCCACGCTCGGAGCCGGCGACGACGACGAAGGGCGCGTCGAAGCCGGAGCCGATCGCGCGCTCGATCAGTTCGAAGTCCTGCCTGGTCGGGTCGTCCTTGGCGAGTTGGGTCTGGCTCGGCGGGCCGGTCTTCAGCGCCACCGCCGGCGCCGCGAGGACGAGGACGATCCCGCCGATCAGGATCGAGACCAGGGCGGGGCGGCGCAGCGCCGCCCCGACGAGCGTCATCAGTCGCGAGCGCTCGGCGCCCGCATCGCGGCCGATCCGCCAGCGATCGACGTTGGGGCCCAGCAGGGTGAGGACGGCGGGGCCGGGGACGACGGCGACGAGCACGCTGAGGCCGACGACCAGCGCCAGGGTCACCGCCAGCGAGCCGAGCAGCGAGCCGGGCACGATGAAGAAGGCGACCAGCATCGAGAGCATCAGCGTGCTGCCGGCGAAGACCGTGGTGCGCCCGGCGGTGCGTCGCGTCACCCGCGCGGCCTCGAGCGGCTCGGTGCCGTTGGCCAGCTCTTCGCGGAAGCGCGAGACCATCAGCAGCGCGTAGTCGACGCCGAGCGCCAGCCCCATCATCGTGCAGACGACGAGCGCGAAGGCGTCGATGGCGAACGAGTCGGCGAGCAGCGAGAGCAGGCCGCGCGAGACGAGCACGGTGACCGCGCCGAAGACGAGCGGGATCGCCGCCGCGACCGGCGAGCGGAAGACGAGCAGGAGGACGATGAGCAGGATCGGCAGGGCGATCAGCTCGCCCCGCTCGGTGGCCTCGATCGAGTCGTCCTGGATCGCCCGCGAGAGCGTCGCGAAGCCGGTCTGGGTCGAGCGCACCGGTGGCCGGATCTGCTCGGCGAGGATCTTCTCCAGCTCCGGCACCGACTCGTTGACCGCGACGTCGATCGAGACGTGGAAGTCGGCGATGATGATCGCCCGCCGCGGGTGCGGGCGCAGGCGCTGCACCGTTCCCAGGTCCCAGGGAGAGAGCGTGGTCACCGCCGGGTCGCTGCGCAGGGCGCGGATCAGCTCCGGGCCCTGCCGGTCGAGCGCCCGCTCGGGGCCGCGCAAGAGGATCACGAACGGGGCGCTGTCGCCGAAGTGCTCGCGCAGCATCTCGTTGGCGCGCGAGGAAGAGGTGCCGGGGATGTCGAGGCTGGTCGGGCTGAGCTTCTCCTCGACGCCGAGGCCGATAGCGCCGAGGCCGACCAGGACGATCAGCGACCCCGCCAAGACCCGGCGTGGGTGGCGCAGCAGCGCCGTGCCGCGCGCCTCCGACCGCGCGCGCACAGGCCCCTTCCCCCTGCTCCTCCTCAGACGCACCGTGCTAGTTTGCCTGTCAGGGAGCTACGAGGGGGGCCGGGATGCGGAAGACTTTGTTAAGAACGTCCTTAGCGGTGCTTGTCGTCGCCTTGATCGGGGCGGCGGCGGCACAAGCGATCACGCTGCGGATCGGCAACATCATCATCAGCGGCGACGGCGGCTTCACGCCGACCACGCTGCCGAAAAACGAGAACGCGCCGATCAAGCTCTACGGCAACGCGAAATTCAGCACCAGCGACGGCACTCGGCCCTCCCCCCTGCGCCAGCTGGTGCTCGAATTCGACAAGCACGGCGCGGTCGAGACGCGGGGCCTGCCGAAATGCACCGAGCAGAAGCTGATCGCGACGACGACCGCACGGGCTCGGGCCGCCTGCTCCGGAGCGATAGTCGGCAAGGGGTTCGGCACGGCGGTCATCGAGCTGCCCGAACAGCGCCCGATCGAGGCCTCCTCGGCGCTGACCCTCTTCAACGGCCCGAAGCTCCACGGCAACCCGACTGTCCTCGGCCACGCCCACCTCGACTACCCGGCGCCGACGACCTACACGATCCAGATCGAGATCCAGAAGATCAGCAACGGCCGCTACGGCTTCAAAACCGTCGCCGACTTCCCCAGGATCGCCAACGATTACGGCTCGCCCCTCTACGGCCGACTGACGATCGGCAAGGAATGGAAGTACAAGGGGAAGACGCTGAGCTACGCCAACGCCAGCTGTCCCGACGGCCGGCTGCAGGCGAAGGCGGCGTTCACCTTCAAGGACGGCAGCTTCGTCCAGGGCACGGTCTTCAAACCCTGCAAGGTGCGAAAGTAGACGCAAACCAGCGCCGCCGCTACCCTGGATGGGTACTCGGGTGTAGGGGGAGCCGATGAAGAAGTTGGCAGCAATCGCAGTCTTGGCAGCGGCGACGGCGTCTTTCGCCGCGGTCGCCGACGGTGCCATGGTCCGGGTTGGGACGCTGGTCCTGCGGGCCGATGGCGGCTTCACCCCCAGCGTCCTGCCGAAACGGTCCTATGCGCCGATCGAGTTCAAGGGACACGGCGAGATCACGACGACGGACGGCTCGATGCCGCCGGCGCTGCAGCACGTCAAGCTCGAATTCGACCGCGACGGAAGGCTGACGACCACCGGCCTCGGCACCTGCCCGCCGCAGCGGATCGAAGGCACCAGCCCGGAGCAGGCGCGGCAGGTCTGCCGCGGCGCGATCGTCGGTACCGGCACGCTCGGCGCTGTGGTCGGCCTGCCCGGTCTCCCACGGGTCAACCTGAGCTCGCCGCTGACCCTCTTCAACGGCCCCCGCCAGGGCGGCAACCGGACCGTCGTCGGCCACACCCAGGCGACCTTCCCCGTCCTCGAGACCTACGTGATCGCGGTACCGATCGAACGGCGCCGCGGCATCTACGGCTACCGGGCCTCCTTCGACGTCCCGGTCCTGGCCGGTGGCTACGGAGCGCTGACCGACATGAACGTGAAGATCGGCCGCCGCTACGAGTTCCGCGGCGGCGAGCGCAGCTACGTCTCGGCCCGCTGCTCAGACGGGATCCTGCAGACCCAGGGCTACTTCTCCTTCGCTGACGGCAACGTCGTCTACGGCAGCGTCTTCAAGGGCTGTCGGGCAAGAGGCTGAGCGCCGCCGGTCCGGCGGCGATGGCGGGCGCGCCGTCTTCCTATACTTGCCGCTCCCGGGCCGTTAGCTCAGTTGGTAGAGCAGGAGACTCTTAATCTCAAGGTCGAAGGTTCGAGCCCTTCACGGCCCACTCGCGAGGTCACGCGTTCTGGCGATTCGACCGGGGGCCGGCTATTCGCCGGTCACGCCACCGGGGGGACCGAGGCCGAAGGGGTTCTGCAGCTGTTCCTGGCCGGTCTGCGCCTGCTGTTTGGAGAACTGTTCCGCCTGCTGCACGAATTTCGTGCCTCGTTGGCGGAACTGCTTGAGCTGTTTTTCGATGCTTTCCGCTTCCGCTTTGGATGGGGCGAGCGCCGTCGCGCGCTTCGCCGCCTTGTCACCAGCGGCCTCGTTGCCATCGAAGTACTCGTAGATCGCCAGCGTGCTGAGCGAGCCGACGCTGGGCTGTCGCTCCGCGGCTATGCGCTGCGCCTCGACGGCGGTCGTCACGTTGGACAGGACTTCCCCCATCGTGTTCGACCCGCGTTCCGCGAGGGCGAAGGCGGTACCGGCGACCAGCTGCGCCGCGGTCGGGCTCGCTCCGTCACCCACCTGCGCCAGATAGAGGTCCCAGGTGTCGAGCCCGGCGCTGAAGTCGTTGCGCGCCTCGACCGGGATCACGCCTTCGCCTTCGGTGGCGGCGCTGCCGGCGCCGATCTGAGCGCGGGACAGCGTCAGGAGCAGCTGCTCGTCGTTGGGGCTTTTCGCCAGCCGCCTTTCGATCCGTTCGACCTGTTCGTCGGCGGCCTTGGCAGCGCTGACCTCGTTGCTGGTGCCGATGATTTCGGCGAGGTTGAAGGGCCCGACGGCGACGAAGAGGCTGGCGCCCATCAGCAGCGCCAGGGCGGCGTAGACCACGCGGATCACGTTTTTGCGTTTTCCCCGCGTGTCGAACAGCATCCGTCGCTCGCCGCTCTCAGCCATCAGCTCCTCATCACTCCTGCGTCGAAGGTTGGGGCATGCCTCCCGCGGCCTTGCGCCGGTCGAAGGCCCGCGCAAGCAAGATACTCAACTCGTACAAAGCAAGCAGCGGCACCATCTCGATCAGCATCGTGATCGGGTCGACGCCGGGCAGCGCCGCGGCCAGTACCGCGATCAGGAGGTAGGCGTAACGGCGGTTGGCCCGCAGCTGGTTGACGCTGACGATGCCGAGGCGGGTGACGGCGAGGATCGCCATCGGCACCTGGAAGACGATCCCGCCGGCGAGCATCGCGGTCGCGAAGAAGCTGAAGTAGTCGCGGGCACGAACCTGGACGTTGAACTGGCTGTCGTTGAAGCCGAGCAGGAAGTCGACCGCGGCCGGCATCACGACGAAGTAGGAGAAGACGACGCCGAGCAGGAAGAGGAGTGGCGCCAGCAGCATCATCGGCAGCGCCACGCGCCGCTCGGCAGCGCTGAAGGCGGGCAGGACGTAGGCGTACGCCTGGTAGATCAGGACCGGCAGCGCGAGGATGATCGCGCCGTAGACGGCGACGGTCAGGGTCGTCGTGAAGGGCTCGGTGACGGCGAAGGTGAGCAGTTCCTCGTGGTTGTCGGGCAGCGGTGCCGCGGCGACTTCCAGCAGCAGGTGGTTCTGCCAGAAGCAGAGGGCGAGGGCGACGCCGAAGGCCGCCGCGGAGACGATCAGCCTGCTGCGCAGCTCGTCCAGGTGCTCGACGAGCGTGAGGTGGTCCTCGTGGGAGACCGGCCTGACGCGGCGGGACATCTCGCCTCAGTGACGCTTGGGCGCGACCGGCTCGCGCTCGGCGGCCTCGATCTCCCGCTGGGGAGGCTGCTTCTCCTCCTCGTCGTCGTCGCCGCCGAGCGACCCGCGGAACTCGCGAATGCCCTTGCCAAGCGAACGACCGAGCTCCGGCAAGCGTTTGGGCCCGAACACGATCAGGGCGATGATCAGCACGACGATGATCTCGAGGGGCCCGATGTTTCCGAACATGTCCCCATGGTATCGATCGCTCCCGCTCGCCGAGCGGGTCCGATTCGCGGCCGCGCCTACCCGAAAATTGGGTTTTCTTTGCCATCCCTGCGGGAAACTCCGGATTGAATCCGTTTTTGGTGTGTTCCGATAGTCACGAACATGAAAGAGACCAGTCGCACAGAGAGCAAGGCAGCCACCGGCCTCCACCTCTGCCCGGAGTGCGGCTCGGCCCTGGTTCAGCCGACGCGTTGGGAGCAGGCGGCGAAGCGGGGCCACTGGCGCCTCTGGCGGCGCTGTCCGGAGTGCGAGTGGCATAGCGACGGGATCTTCGGCGAGGCGGAGATCGACGCCTTCGACGAGGCCCTCGACGACGGCGCCGAGGCGCTCAACCACGAGCTCGAGGAGCTCGAACGCGAGAGCATGCGCGGCGTCGCCGAGGTCTTCGCGGCAGCACTGGCCGCGGACTTGATCACCGCTGACGATTTCCGCTGACCCGCATATGGCGGACGCCCAAACTGGGCCTGTCCACATCTGATTCCCCAGGCCCAGTTTGGGCGGAGCACATGGGCGGAATCTGATGTCTCAGCTGTAGCGTTCGACGACGCCGTCGGCGACCATCTCCAGCAGCCGACGCCGTTCGGGCTCGAAGCCGGCGGCGGCGAGCCGGCGCTTGGCTTCGGCGACCATCTCCAGGGCCTCGGCCCGCACCCGCTCGAGCGCCCCGGTCGCGGCGATCCGGTCGCAGAGCACCGCCGCGCCCGCCGCGTCGAGGCCGCGCAGGTCGGTGGCGAGGATCTCCGGCTCGCGCTCCGCGGCGAGGATCAGCGGCAGGGTCACCGTCCCGTCGAGCAGGTCGGTGCCCGGCGCCTTGCCCGTGCGCTCCGCTGGGCCGGAGACGTCGAGGACGTCGTCGAGCAGCTGGAAGGCGAGTCCGATCGAGGCGCCGAACTCGCCCAGCTCGGCCTGGTCGCGGCCGAGCAGGCAGGCGCACTCGAACAGGGTGGCCGTCTTCAAACGACAGCGGTCGAGATAGCGCTCGGCGCTGAGTGAGGTGTCGTAGGCGCCCTGGCGCTGGGCCAGCTCGCCACGGGCGAGGGCCACGGAGGCGCGGGAGAGCAGCTCGATAGCCCGCGCCTCCCCCGCCGCCGCCAGCATCGCGAAGGCGCGGGAGAAGAGCAGGTCGCCGGTCGCCGTGGCGCGCTCGCGCCCGCCGGTTGCCGCGATCGTCGGCTGTCCGCGGCGCAAGGGCGCCGCGTCGAGCACGTCGTCGTGGACCAGGGTCGCCATGTGGATCAGCTCGATCGCTGCGGCCGGGCGCAGCGCCCGCTCGCTGCCGTCCTCGCCGGCGCAGAGCAGGACCAGCAACGGCCGCAGCCGCTTGCCGCCCGCCTCGAGGGTCGCGGTCGCCGCCGCCTCGAGCGCCTCGCCGTAACCGGCCCCCTGCCCGCGCAGCAGCTCCTCTACTTCCCCCAGGCGGGATGGCAGCCAGCGGCTCGATGCGTCGAGGACCGCGGTGACCGGGGGTGGGACTGACGAGTCTCGGCTCACCCGCGAGTGCCGCTGTGGATCGTCAGGATCCCACCGGCAAGCACGGTCCAGCGAATGCTCCGCAGACCCGCGGCGTCCATCTTCTCGGCGAGGCCGCGCGGGCCGGGGAACCCGTGGACCGATTCGGGCAGGTAGCTGTAGGCGTCCGGGTCGGAGGTCAGCTTGCCGAGCATGGGCACGATCCGGTCGAACCAGAGCGAGTAGAAGGTCGAGAAGGGGGGCCGCTGGGGCTCGGTGAACTCGAGGATGACCAGCCTGCCGCCGGGGCGCAGGACGCGCGACATCTCGCGCAGGCCGCGGTCGTGGTCGGCGAAGTTGCGGACCCCGAAGCCGACCGTGACCGCGTCGAAGCGGCCGGCGTCGTAGGGCAGCTGCAGCGCGTCGGCCCACTCGAAACGGACGCCCTCCACCCCCCGTGCGGCGGCCTTCTCCCGCGCCAGGTCGAGCATCGGCTCGGAGAAGTCGCAGCCGACGACGCGGCCGCCCGGCTGCACCCGGCCGGCCAGCTCGAGCGAGAGGTCGCCGGTCCCGCAGCAGACGTCGAGCACCGAGTCCCCGGCCGCGACCTCGGCACGGTCGGCGGCGCGGGCCCGCCAGCCGTGGTGGAGGCCGGCGCTCATCAGCGAGTTGAGCAGGTCGTAGCGACCGGCGATGCGGTCGAACATGCGGTTGACCTGCCCCGCGAATTGGGCGGAGTCCCTAGAGGGTTTGGTGGTCCCCGTCATAAGGGGAGTGTCTCAGTCCAGCGAGGCGAGGAAGTCGGCGAGCTGGTTCAGCTTCTTCGGCGGCAGATCGCGGAAGGCGGGCATGATGCCTGGGCCGATTTCCACCGAGCGCAGAATCGCCGCTCGCGGCACGGTCGCGGCGATGTGAGTCAGGTCAGGCCCGGGCCCGTGGTTGCCGTTCTCGCCGATCTTGTGGCAGGCGAGGCAGCCGGCGCCGGCGGCGATCTCCTTGCCGGCCTCGTAGCGCGGCGCCACTTCCATCTCGATCTCGGTGGGCGAGCCGGCGGTGGCGCCGAGGAAGGTCAGGTATGCCATCGCGACGATCGTCAGCACGCCGGCCGTGGTCGCGATCGGCCGCTTCGCCGGGTTGCGCTCCGGGCCTCGATCGTAGAAGGGCAGCAAGAGCAGCAGGACCATGCAGATGGTCGGGATCCCGATCGTCGCGATCGGGACCAGCTCCGGCGGCTTGATCACGCGCAGGACCTCGAAGAGGAAGAAGAAGTACCACTCCGGCCGCGGCACGTAGGTGGTCGAGGTCGGGTCCGCCTTCGGGCCCTGCTCGGCGCCGAGGATGAGCGACATCGCGATGACGACCCCGACGACCAGCAACATCATCGCCGAGTCCTTCATCACCGCGTAGGGGAAGAAGGGCTTGCCCTTCTTCTTCAGCAGCTCGTACTCCTCGAGGTAGGCCTGCTTGTCGCGCGGCTTCATCTGCCCGCCCCCGTGCCGTTGGGTCCGGCTCCGTCGCCCTCGGCGCCGGCGTCGAGCTGGGCGCTCGGCGCCGCGGCCTTCGGCTTCTCAGCGCGGAGCCAGGGCGGCGCCGTCGTGCCGAGCTTGACCACCAGGTAGAGATGGGCGCCGATCAGGGCGATGATCGCCCCGGGCAGGAGCAGCATGTGGATCGCGTAGAAGCGCGAGAGCGTCGTCGCCCCCAGCTCGGGCCCGGCGCGCAGGAAGTCGCTCAGGTAGGGACCGACGACCGGACCGGTGCCGTTGATGTTGATGCCGACGACCGAGGCCCAGAAAGAGCGCTGGTCGAAGGGCAGCAGATAACCCGTGAAGGACATCGTCATCGTCAGGATCAGGAGCACGACCCCGATCACCCAGTTGAGCTCGCGCGGGTACTTGTAGGCGCCGAAGAAGAAGGTGCGGCCCATGTGGAGGAAGATCAGGATGACCATCAGGCTCGAGCCCCACTTGTGCATGCCGTGCACGAAGGCACCGAGGAAGACCTCGTTGTTGATGTGCGAGATCGAGGCGTAGGCCTCGGTCGCCGAGGGCACGTAGAACATCGCCAGGAAGACGCCGGTGATCGCCTGGACGATGAAGGCGAAGAGGGTCGCCGAGCCGAGCGTGTAGAACCAGTTGGTCCCCTTCGGCACCTTGCGGTAGAGCATCCCGGTGAGGAAGCCGGTGGCCGCGGTGCGCTGGTCGACCCAGGCGAGGACGTCGACCGGCGCCTCTTTGGCGCGATCGGCGAGCTTCTGGGCCTCGGAGGGTCGCTCCGGCGGCGAAGTCTTCAGATCGGCGGGGGCCGGGCCCTTGGCACCGTTGCCCTCGCCCGGCTTGGCCGGTTTGCGCAGCGGCGCGGGTATCAGCGAGTCGAGTTTCATGGCGGCGGGAAGGTAGAGGGACGCGGCGGGTAGAGGTATTCCCAGATCCCGCCGGTGAACTCGCCCGGGTCGCGGGCGCGCACCGGGTCGAGCTGCGAGGTGACGCTGTAGCGCGGGCCGATCTCGACCTGGCCGTTGCGGATCCGGGTCTGGAAGCGATCGAGTGGCCGGACGGGCGGCCCACCCAGCACTTTGCCGACGAAGTCGTAGACGCCGCCGTGGCAGGGGCAGATGAAGTTGCCGGCGGCCTCGACGAAGCGCACCGGGCAGCCGAGGTGGGCGCAGCGGTTGGAGATCGCGACGATTTCCTTCGGGTCCTCGCCCAGGTCGGCCGAGCCCTTGCGCACGTAGGCCAGCGTCTTGCCGGCGTCGGCGATCCCCTCGGTCTCGGTGAAGACGACCTGGCGGTAGGTGTCGGCGACGAAGTCGTCGACCGCGCCGACTCCCTCCCAGCGCTCCTTGCCGCGGTGAAAGATCGGGGCGACCGCGAAACCGACCGCGGGCAGGACGATCGCCGCGCCGGCGACGCCGCCGAGGCCCTGGGCCGCGATCGTGAAAGCGCGACGGCGAGTCATCGACTCGCCCTCGAAGTAGCCAGGTGGGGCGGGCTTCGGCCGCTCCGCCGTGCTCGCCTCGACCTCGTTTCGCTTGTTTGCCTCGTCAGCCAATGTCAGCTAGGTGCAGGGTCGCGGAGTTTATTGCCTAGAGGGCACGGCCGGTGTCGAGCCCGTCGGGCCGCGGGAGTATCGCTGGCTCTTTGTGTACGGAGCGTTAACGATTGCGGTGATGGTCGTGCGTAGGCTGGTATAAGCACCTGGCGTGTTTCTTTGCCGGCCACGGCCGGTGCATCCCGGGGAGGGGAATCCAGATCTGCCGAGCCGCCGCCCGCCGATGAGGCGGAGCCGATCAGAGGACGCCAGCGGCGCCGACCATAAGAACGGTCGGCTACCGCTCTCGCTGCGCCGGCCGCGTGCGATGCTCGCCGCGGCGCTGGTCGTGATCGGCGTTCTCGCCGTCCTTGCGCAGGGAGTCGAGGACAAGCTGCGGCCGACCTCGCTCAGCGTCCCGGGCACGGAATCGGGTCGCGCCGGCGACCTCGTCAAGAAGTACTTCGGCGACACCGCCCCCTTCGCGATCCTCCTCCAGGGCCCACCCGAGGCGCTCGACCGGCAGGGCCCGGCACTGATCCGCGAGCTGCGCTCCGAACCAAACGTCTCGACGATCTCGCCCTGGGACAAAGGCAGCGTCGGCCGCCTGCGCCCCGGCCCGCGCAAGGCGCTGATCCTGGTCGACTTCCACGTCAGCGCCGAGGAGGCGGTGCGCGACACCGTCCCCGACCTCGACCGCACCCTCGACGAACAGATCACCAAACCGGTGCGGGCGGCGCAGACCGGCTTCGCCAGCCTCTCGCGGGCGATCATCGACGAGTCGGTCCACTCGACCGAGGTCGCCGAGCGGATCGCGATCCCCTTCCTGCTGATCGTCCTGCTGCTCGTCTTCCGCTCGCCGATCGCGGCGGCGATCCCGCTCGCCTTCGGGGCGATCGCCGTCACCGCTTCGCGCGGCGTGCTCGCGATCGCCGCCAACTGGATCGCGATCGACGGCTTCGCGCTGACCGTCTGCACGATGATGGGCTTGGCGTTAGGCGTCGACTACGCGCTGCTGATGGTCTCCCGCTTCCGCGAGGAGCTCGAGGCCGGCGCCTCGCCGCTGGAGGCGGCGCGGATGACGCGGCGCACCGCCGGCCGCACGATCGCCTTCGCCGGCTCGACCCTCTTCCTGGCGATGCTGGTGACCCTCTTCGTGATGCCGGGCTCGCTGCTGATCTCACTGGCCGGCACGGCGATCGCCGTCACCGCGATCAGCGTCCTCGTCGCCGGCCTGATCGGGCCCTCGCTGCTGGTCGTCACCGGCCACAACGTCAACCGCTGGCAGATCGGCGGCAACCGCGAACGGGACGGGGTGATGGCCCTCGTCCACCGCGCCCTCAGACGGCCGCTGCTGGCGGCGATCGCGATCGGCGGCATCGTGCTCCTGCTGGCGGCGCCGGTGCTCTCCCTGAAGACCGGGCCACCGAGCGCCGAACAGCTGCCGGCGGACAACCCCGCCCGCGAGGAAGCCGAACTGATCGCCGACGCGATCGGGCCCGGCTGGGATGCCCCCTTCGTCGTCGTCGCGGTCTCCGAGGACGGGCCGATCACCGAAGAGGACAGCCTCGCCGCCCTGACCCACTGGCAGGAGCGGATCGCGGACGATCCCGGCGTCCAGGCGGTAATCGGCCCGGCCCAGGTGCAGGAAGAGGTGGCCCCCCTGCAGGAAAGCGGCAACGACCTGCTGGCCGGCCGTGGCGAAGCCAACCCGGATCGGCTGCGGCGGATGGGCAAGCAGCTGGGCCGCGCCGCCGAGGGCGTCGAACAGCTGCGCTCGGGAATCGAGAAGGCAAGCCACGGGGCGGGCCTGCTCGCCACCGGCACGGGTCGCGCCGGGAGCGGGGCGGAACAGCTCGAAGGCGGGATCGCCAAAGTCGCCTCGGGCGCCGAACGGGCGGCGGGGGCTCTCGACCGGCTCGCCGAGGGCTCCGGCAAACTCGCCGAAGGGCAGCGCACCGCCCAGCTCGGCGCCTACTCGGTGCAGAGCGCGTCGGCAACCATGCTCAGGGGCCTGCAGGGCAACGGGCTGGGGCGGGCGCGGACCCTGCGCGCCGATCTGAGCCAGCGCGTCGCGGCCGACCCGAGCCTGGCGCCGCAGCTGCGCGAAGCCGAACGCCTGGTCGAAGCGCTGGCGATCGCCCGCAACGAAGCGCAGCGGATCGAGGGGCAGGCGAACCGGCTGCACGACGGCCAGAAGAAGCTCGCCGACGGCGGCGCAAAACTCCACAAAGGGGCGCAGCAGCTGGCCGACGCGGCGGGGCGGCTGCCGAGCGGCCTCGACCGCCTCGAAGGCGGCGCCGCGCAACTGGTCGACGGCCTTGGTCAGCTGCGGGGCGGCGCCGACACCCTGGAAGAACGGCTCGCCGAAGGCTTCCAGCGCTCGCAACCGCTGCCCGTCGGCCTGCGCCGCGGCGGCGTCAGGATCTCGGTCAGCGCCGGGCGCCTCGACCGGCGGGTCGGGCAACTGCGCCGCTCCTCGCCCGGCATCTTCGACTCCGGCTACTTCGTCCTCTCCGCCCTGGCCGGGGCGCCGGCCGACGAGCGGGAGCGGGTCTCCAGGGTCGTCGACCTCGAGGGCGGCGGCCAAGCCGCGCAGATGGTCGTGATCCCGCGCTACACCTTCAACACCCCCGGCTCGACCGAACTCAACGAACGGCTCAAAGAGGACGCCGGCGCTCTCGCCGCGGAGACGGGCACGACGACCGGGGTGACCGGGGGCGCCGCCGAGCTGATCGACTACACCGAGGTGATCTCGGAGCGGATCCCGATCATGGTCGCGGTGATCACGATCGCCACCTTCCTGATCCTCGTCGTCATCCTGCGGGCGCTGCTGCTCGCGGCGATCGCGGTGGCGCTCAACCTGGTCACCGTCGCCGTCGCCTTCGGCGTGCTGACGCTCCTCTTCGAGGTCCCCGACGGCTGGCCGTTGGGCGGCAACGAATACGTCGACGCGATCGGCGCGGCGGGGATCTTCGGCATCGTCTTCGGGCTCTCGATCGACTACGCCGTCTTCCTGCTGATGCGGATGCGGGAGCACTACGAGAACAACTCCTCCAACGAGGAGGCGATCGTCTTCGGGCTGGAGAAGACGGCGCGGGTGATCACCGGCGCCGCGGCGATCATGATGGCCGTCTTCGTCGCCTTCGCCGGGGCCAACATCGCGACCGTCAGCCAGCTCGGGATCGGGCTCACCGTCGCGGTCCTGCTCGACGCGACGGTGGTGCGGATCGTGCTGCTGCCGGCGCTGATGCTGCTGCTCGGCGATCGGGTCTGGTGGCTGCCCAAGCCACTTGAGAAAATCTTGCCCGAGATCGATCTTCACGGCTCTCGGGCGGGTTAGGTAAATGAGAGAGACAAGAAACTTTCATATTTCTGATACTCAGGGTGAGGACAGGGGAAGCCCGGCGAGGCGCTTTGCGCTGGCCGGGGCCGCACAGCGCAACAGGAGGATTGATCTAGTGGAACGCTCGACGTCGTCTCTATCCATGCTGGCCGTGGCCACCGCCGTGGCGCTGCTCGTCTCGGTTCCGGTCGCACTGGCCGACGAACGGAGCGATTACGTCGCCCAGGTCGAGCCGATCTGCAAGGCCAACACCGAAGCCAACACCCGGATCCTCAAAGGCGTCAAAGGCCAGGTCCAGAAAGGCGACCTGGTCCCCGCCGGCCAGCGCTTCATCCGCGCCTCGGGAGCGCTCGGCAAGGCGGTCAACCAGATCGCCGCTGTGCCCCAGCCCCCAGCCGACGCGGTGAAGCTGACGAAATGGGTCGGCTACCTGAAGAGCGAGAAGAGCTACCTGCAGCAGATCGGCGCGGCGCTGAAGGCGGAAAACAAATTCAAGGCGCAGAAGCTCGCGGTGAAGCTGAACCAGAACAACAACAAAGCCAACAACACCGTGATCAGCTTCGGCTTCGACGAGTGCCGGATCGATTCTTCGAGGTTCATCTAGGTTGAAGACCGGGGCGTTGATCGCGCTGGCGCTCCTGCTCTCCCTCGGCATCGCCGGGGGCGCGCGGGGAGAGGTGGCGCAGGAGGGCAACGTGATCGTCTCCTTCGACGGCGGGATCTCGCCGCGGACCCTGCCTCGCACCGAACCGGCGCCAGTCTCGGTCAAGATCGACAGCAGCTTCAGGTCTGCCGACGGAAGCGACCCGCCGCCGCAGCTGCGCGAGATCTCGATCGGGATCAACCGGGGCGGCAAGATCTTCGACTACGGCCTGCCCACCTGTCAGGTGAGCAGCATCCAGCCGACCACGATCCAGGCGGCGCGGCGGATCTGCGGCGGCGCGATCATCGGCAGCGGCCAGGTCGAGGTCCGCATCCACCTCGCCAGCCAGGCGCCGTTCACCTTCACCGGCCCGCTGCTCGTCTTCAACGCGAAGCCGAAGGGGGGCGAGCGGCGGATCCTGGCCCAGGTCTACGGCATCAAGCCGCCCTCGGCCTTCGTCCTCCCCTTCAAGATCCTCAAACGCAAGGGCCAGTTCGGCACGGTGATCAAGACGGCGCTGCCGAAGTCGGCGCAGAAGTGGGCCTACGTCACGAGCTTCAACATGAAGCTGCAGCGCAAGTACACCTACGAAGGCAAACGGCACAGTTACGTGAACGCCAGCTGCTCGGCGCCGGAGGGCTTCCCCGGTGCGGTCTACCCGTTCGCTCGCGCCCACTTCAGCTTTGCCGGCGGCAACGACGTCACGACGACGTTGATCCGCGACTGCAAGGTCCGCTGAGAGCGCCTCTCTCAGGAGGAGATCTTCAGAACTACTTCATCCCAAAGGGCGCTCGCCTCGTTCCCTTTTCCTTCCGTGTGCAGCTGCGCGCAGCGGCTGATCAGGTCGGCGAGCAGCTTTACGGTCGCGGTGTCGCCGAGTGCGGCGAGGCGTTCGAGGCCGAGCGCGTAGAGGTAGTCGCCGGCGAGCAGCGCCAGGTCGTCGTCGTGGCCGGCGAGCAGGCGGGGCTGACCGTAGTGCAGCAGGTAGCCCTCGTAGATCGCCTCGACCACCGGCGCGTAGGCCTCCGGCAGTTGGAAGGCGACCTCCCCGGCCGGGTCGACGACGTGCCTCGAGATCGGCGTGTCCCCCTCGCGCAGCTCCGCGGCGAGGGCGCTCAAGGCGCTCATCTCGAGGCCTCCCGCAGCGACGCCTCGGCCGCTTCGAGCGTGCGGTCGATCGACTCGTCGTCGTGGGCCAGGGAGACGAACCAGGCCTCGAACTGGGAGGGCGGTGGGTAGACGCCGCGGTCGAGCATCGCGCGGCAGAAGCGGGCGTGGGCCTCGAGGTCGCAGGCCGCTGCGGCGGCGAAGTCGGCGACCGGCTCGGCGCTGAAGAAGAGCGTCAGCAAGCCGGGAGCGGACTGGACCCGCAGGGGCAGGTCCGCGGCGAGGCGCCCGAAACCGATGGCGAGGCGCTCGGTGAGCGCGGTGAGGCGCTCGTAGGCGACGGCGTCGAGGCGCCGCAGCGTCGCCAGCCCGGCCGCCATCGCCAGCGGGTTTCCGGACAGGGTGCCGGCCTGGTAGACGTCGCCCGCGGGAGCGACCCTCTCCATCGTCGCCGCCGGCCCGCCAAAAGCGGCCGCGGGCAGGCCGCCGCCGATCACCTTGCCGAGCACGGTCAGGTCCGGGTCGACGCCGTAGAGCTCCTGGGCGCCACCGGCGGCGACGCGGAAGCCGGTGATCACCTCGTCGAAGACGAGCAGGGCGCCGGCCTCCCGGGTCGCCGCGCGGAGGAACTCGAGGAAGCCGTCAGCGGCCGGGACGACGCCCATGTTGGCGGCGATCGGCTCGGCGACCAGGGCCGCCACCGGGTGGGCCTCGAGCGCCCTGACGACGGCCTCGCGATCGTTCCAGGGCACGACCACGGTGCCCGCGGCCTGGGCGGCGGTGACCCCCGGCGACCCCGGGATCGCCAGCGTCGCCAGGCCCGAGCCGCCCTCGACCAAGAGCCCGTCGGAGTGGCCGTGGTAGGCGCCGGCGAACTTGACCACGACCTCGCGGCCGCTGACCGCGCGGGCGAGGCGGATCGCCCCCATCGCCGCCTCGGTGCCGGAGCTGGTCATGCGCAGCATCTCCAGCGAGGGAACCCGGGCGACGACCTCCTCGGCGAGCTCGACCTCGGACTCGGTCGCGGCGCCATAGCTGGTCCCGGCCGCGGCGGCGGCATCGACCGCCGCGACCACCTCGGGGTCGGCGTGGCCGAGGATCAGCGGCCCCCAGGAGCCGACCCAGTCGAGGTAGCGGTTGCCGTCGACGTCGATCAGCTCGCAGCCCTCGCCGCGGGCGACGAAGATCGGCTCGCGCCCGATCTGCCGCATCGCCCGCACCGGCGAGTTGACGCCACCCGGAAGCACCCTGGACGCCCGGCGGTAGAGCTCCGCCGAGCGCTCGTTGCTAGGAATGCTCTTCCTCCCAGCGCCGGTAGTCCTCCGTGAAGTAATGCAACCGGATCTTCTTGTACTCGGTCGAGGAGTAGAGGGTGGCGCGGTCGTCCGGCCCGATCTCGCACTCGGCTGCGATCGAGTCGAGGATCGCGTCGCACTCCTGCTTCGAGCGCCCGTGGGCCATGGTGAAGACGCTGTAGGGCCAGTCCTCGTAGGTGGGCCGCTGGTAGCAGTGGGAGATGCCGCGAAAGGAGGCCATCCGCCGGCCGGTGTCAGGGATCTGCTCCTCCGGCACCTTCCAGACGCCCATGCCGTTGGCCGAGAAGCCGGCGCGGCGGTGGAAGAGGATCGCCGCGACGCGGCGCAGCAGCTTGCGCTCGACCATCCCACGCAGCCGCTCGAGCAGCTCCTCGGTGCCTGTGCCCAGCTCCGCCGCTGCCGCGTCGTAGGGACGCTCGATCGCGGCCATCGGGCCCTGCAGCGCCCGGATCGCGGCGACGTCATCCTCGCCGTAGGGCTGGCGCTCGAGCTCGCGCGGCGGTGCCACCTCGACCGCGGCGGCGAGCGCCTCGGTCCCCTTCTCCATCTCCAGGCTCATGTTGATCTTGAACAGGGTCAGGGTGGGCAGCTGGCGCACCGACTCGGCGCCCGCCTCACGCGCCAGGGCCGCCAGCGTCCCCTCCATGCCAAGCTCCGAGTCGGGCGGCACGGCGATCGTGAACCAGAGGTTGAACTCGTGGGTGCGCAGGTAGTTGTGCGAGACGCCCGGGTGGGCGTTGACCACGGCGGCGGCGCGCTGCGGGTTCTCGGCGTCGACCTTGGCGGCGACCAGCATCGAGTCGTAGCCGAGCGCCCGCGTGTCGAAGATCGGCGTGATCTCGCGGATGATCCGCCCCTCGAGCAGGCGGTTGGTGCGGCTGAGCACCTCCTCGACCGTCAACCCCGCCTCGGCGGCGATCGGGGAAAAGGGCTCCGCCTCGAGCGGGAAGCTCGACTGCAGCAGGTTCATCAGCCGCTTGTCCGCCTCGTCGAGCGGGATGGCAGCCCCGTCTTTGCGGCTGCGTGCCTTCGACCGCGACGGCCCTACCGCAGCCACTCGGCCGCCTCCTTGGCGTAGTAGGTGACGATCGCGTCGGCGCCGGCGCGGCGGATCGAGGTCAGCGTCTCGACCACCGCCGCACGCTCGTCGATCCAGCCGTTGGCCGCGGCCGCCTTCAGCATCGAGTACTCGCCGGAGACGTGGTACGCGGCGACCGGCGCGCCGGTCTCGTCCTTGACCCGCCGGACCACGTCGAGGTACGGGGTCGCCGGCTTGACCATCAGCATGTCAGCGCCCTCGTCGAGGTCGAGGACGGCCTCGCGCACCGCCTCGTCGGCGTTGGCCGGGTCGAGCTGGTAGCCGCGGCGGTCGCCGTGGGCGGGGGTCGACTCGGCGGCGTCGCGGAAGGGACCGTAGAAGGCGGAGGAGAACTTGGCGCTGTAGGCGACGATCGGCGTCCCCGGGTGGCCCTCCTCGTCGAGCTGGAAGCGGATCGCCCCGACCCGGCCGTCCATCATGTCGCTCGGCGCCACCGCGTCGGCGCCGGCCTCGGCGTGGGAGATCGCGGTCTTCGCCAGCAGCTCCACGCTGAGGTCGTTGTCGACCTCGCCGTCGCGGACGAAGCCGCAGTGGCCGTGCGAGGTGTACTCGCAGAGACAGACGTCGGTGATCACGGTCAGCTCCGGGTGGGCCTCCTTCAGCGCCCGCACCGCCATCTGCACGATGCCCTCGTCGTCGTAGGCGCCCGAGCCGATCTCGTCTTTGTCCGCCGGCACGCCGAAGAGCAGGACGGTGCCGATCCCGGCGCTGGCGATCTCGGTCGCCTCGGCGAGCAGCTCGGAGATCGAGAAGCGCTCGATCCCGGGCATCGACTCGACCTCCTCCCGCACCCCCTCGCCGGCGACGACGAAGAGCGGCTGGATCAGGTGCGCCGGCGAGAGCTCGGTCTCGCGGACGAGGCCGCGCAGGGTCTCGGTGCGGCGCAGGCGGCGCAGGCGGGTAGCGGGGAAGGGCACGGTGCGATTTTAGGGGGAGTACCGTTCCCGGCCGTGGAGGCGCGGGGGATCGTCAAGCGATACGGCGCGCGCGAAGCGCTGCGCGGGATCGACTTCTCGGCCGAGAACGGCGAGATCGTCGGCATCATCGGCCCCAACGGGGCCGGCAAGACGACGCTGCTCTCGATCCTCGCCGGCACCGTCGCACCCGACGAGGGCGAGGTCCACGCTCCGGGCGGCGACGTCGGCTGGGTGCCGCAGCAGGCCGCCCTCTACCGGCGCCTGACCGTGGAGGAGAACCTGCTGCTCTTCGCGCGGCTGGAGAAGCAGGCCGAGCCGCGCGAGGCGGTCGAGCGGATGCTCGACCTGACCGGCCTGCGCGAACGCCGCAGCGACGTCGTCGCCAGGCTCTCGGGCGGCAACCAGCAGCGGATCAACATCGCGATCGGCCTGCTTGCCGACCCGGTCGCGCTGCTCCTCGACGAGCCCAGCGTCGGGCTCGACCCGCGCCAGCGGGCGCGGCTCTGGCGTTTCGTCGCCGGGCTCGCCAGCGCCGGCACGACGGTGATCTTCTCCACCCACGACATCCAGGAGGCGGAGCGCTATGGCCGGCGCCTGCTGGTCCTCGCCGACGGCGAGGACCTCTTCGACGGCTCCGCCGAGGAGCTCCGCTCCGCTGTCCGCGACGAGACGCCCGAGGCGGCGGGCAGCGACTTCGAGACCGCCTTCGTCGCCTTCCTCCAGCACCGCGGGCACTAAGGCGATGCGCTGGCTGCTGCTCAAGGACCTGCAGATCCTGCGCCGCTCCCCCCTGCAGGCGGGGCTGCTGGTCGCCTACCCGGTCCTCGTCGCCCTCCTGATCGGCTTCGCGATCTCCCGCGGCGGCGACGAGCCGCGCGTCGCCTTCCTCAACGAGATCCCGGCCGACGCCCGGATCACCGCCGGGCAGACCGAGCTGCCCGCGGTCGGGATCGACGAACGGATCTGCAGCGAGATCGAGTGCGTCCGGGTTGCCGACCGCGCCGCGGCCGAAGAGGAAGTTCGCTCCGGCGAAGTGCTGGCGGCGCTGATCCTGCCCGCCGACTTGATCGACCGGCTCAACTCGCTCGCCACCCGCGAGCCGAAGACGCCCCTGGTCGAAGTGATCGTCAACGAGTCGAACCCGCTCGAAGCCCAGATCGTCGACGACCGGATCGAAGCGATGATGGGCCGCGCCAACCTGGTGATCGCGCGGCAGATGGGCGCCGAAGGGGGACGCTTCCTCGACCTCGTCGTCGACGGGGGCGAGGTCGAGGACGAAGGCCGGGCAGTGCGGATCCTCGGCCTGCGGGCGACCGCGGCGATCCTGCGCGCGCTGCGCCCGGCGGTGGCGGAGCAGCCGCGCGTCGAGCTCGACCGCGTGATCCGCTTCGCGACTCTCTCCAGAGAGAACCTCGACATCGCGGGACCGCTGATCGAGCGCATCACCCAGCCGATCGCGGTCGAGAAGGACTCGATCAGCGCCGACACGCCGCCGCTCGACACCTTCGCGGTAGCCGCGGCCGCGACCTTCACCCTGACCTTCGTCACCCTGCTCCTGGTTGCCGGCTCGCTCGCCTTGGAGCGCGAGGAGAACACCTACCCGCGGCTGGTCGGCGGGCTCGTCTCGCGCTCGGCGCTGATCGCCGAGAAGGTCGGGCTGGGGGTCGCGGTCGGGTTGCTGGTGACGGTCCTGATGCTGGCCGGGGTGCAGCTCTTCGTCGGGCTCGAGTGGAGCCGCTTCGGCCTCTGGCTGCTGGCCATCGCCGGCGGCGGGGCGGCCCTGGGGGCGGCGGGGGCGGCGCTCGGCGCGGCCGCCCGCGACGTTCGCGCCGTCTCGCTGCTCGCCTTCATGATCTCGCTGCCGCTGGCGCTGCTCTCGCTGATCCCGGCGGGGGCGGTTGGCGGGGCGCTCGACGACGCGATCCAGATCGTCACCGCGCTCTTTCCGTTCGAGCCGGCGCTGGCCGCGATCAGCGCCGCGCTCGACCCCGACGGGGCGGGCATCGGCGAGCCCTTGCTGCACCTGGCGATCCTGATCCTCGCCTACGCCGGCCTCGCCAGGCTCGGCCTGCGCCGCTTCGGCTCGCTCTGAGCAGCCCGTGCGCGGGTAGTGTCTCCCCGATGAAGGCGCTGTTCATCGGGGACGTGGTGGGCGGGCCCGGGCGGCGGGGGCTGGCAGCGGCGATGCCCGCCCTGCGCGAGCGCCACCGCCCCGACCTGACGATCGTCAACGGCGAGAACTCGGCGGGTGGGATGGGGATCACCGAGAAGACCGCGGCGGCGCTGTTCGACGCCGGCGCCGACGTGATCACCACCGGCAACCACGTCTACCGCCACCGCAATGCCTATGAGTTCCTCGACCGCGCCGAGCGCGTGATCCGGCCGGCCAACTACCCGCACGCCAACCCCGGCCGCGGCCACGTCGTGGTCGAGGCGGCCGGGATGCGGGTCGGGGTGATCAACCTCAGCGGCGCCGTCGGCCTGCAGGTCGCGCGCTCGCCGTTCCACGAGGTCGACAGCATCCTCGAGCGGGTCGAGGCGGACTGCGTCATCGTCGACTTCCACGCCGAGGTGACCAGCGAGAAGGTGGCGATGGGCTGGCACCTCGACGGCCGGGTCGCCGCCGTGCTCGGCACCCACACCCACGTGCCGACCGCCGACGCGCGGGTGCTGCCCGCCGGCACCGCCTACATCTCGGACGTCGGCATGACCGGCGCGCGGACCAGCGTCCTCGGGGTCAAGCCGGAGCAGGCGTTGGAGGCGCTGGTCACCCAGATGCCGGTCAGGTTCGAAACCGCCGAGGACGACGTCTGGGTGATGGGCGCCGCGGTCGAGGTCAATCAGCGGGGGCTGGCCGACTCGATCGAGCCGGTGATGGTGCCGGCTCCGGCGTCGCCATAGCGACGAGCAGCAGCGGGTAGAACCAGACGATGTAGAGGTAGAACCAGTGCTGCGCGGTCAGCTGCAGGGCGATCAGCAGGCCCGCGCCGAACGCCGCCACCTGGGTCACCGTCTTGCGCCGGGGCCAGAAGGCGAGGGCCAGCGCCAGGGCGCCGGTCGCGACCAGGAGCGCGGCCCGCAACGGCTCCAGGCCGCCCACCTGGCCCCAGATGCTGAAGGGTGAGTCGCGCTCGGACTGGTAGGCGATCGTGCGCTCGTAGACGGCGGCGAGGCCGGGGTCGAGCGCCGGCCAGAGCAGCAGCAGGCCCGCCGTCGCGGCGAAAGCGAGGACGAACCAGCGGGCGCGGCCCCCATAGGTGGCCAGCATCGGGGCGAGCACCAGCGGGGCGAACTTGGTCAACGCGACCAGCCCGGTGAGGGCGCCACGTGCCGCCGGACGGGCGAGGGCGAGCAGCAGTGCCACCAGGAGGGCGGCGAGGAGGGTGTCGTTCGAGTTCGACTCGAGGGCGAAGGCCGTGTAGGGGTAGGCCGCCCAGCCGAAGGCCAGGGTGGCGGCGAGCTTGCGTCCCGCCGGCCCCGGCCTGAGCCGCAGGCCGAGCAGGATCAGCAGGGCGAAGGTGGCGAGGTCGAAGCCGACCGCGGCGCCGTGGGCGGCGGGCAGGTCGTCCCAGGTCCCCTGCCACGGCCAGATCGCCTCGAAGGGAACGTAGGCGAGGTAGTTGGCGGGGCCGTAGGTGTCCCCCTGGGAGACGTCCCCGGGGAAGTTCCCGTAGAGCTGCTCGCCGTGGGTGACGCGGTCGGCGCCGACGACGCTGGCGTAGCCGACGTCGATCACGCCCGAGTCGGAGACGTTGAGGCCGACCCGCACGCCGATCAGGAAGAGGGCGGCGACGAGCAGCCAGGCGGCGGGCCAGACCGGTCGCCAGCCCCCGCCGCGGCCACGGGCGCCGATCCACAGCGCCCGCGCCAGCAGGTAGAGCAGGGCCGGGTACTGCAGCGGCACCGAGACGCCGATCTCGGCGCGGTTGAAGAACCAGTGCGAGATGCCGAAGCCGAGCAGGACGAGCAGGTCGAGGCTGGCGGCGCGCCACGGGCGGCGCCAGTCGAGCAGGCCGATCAGGAAGAGGGCGCAGAGCGGCAGGAAGACGTAGGGGGCGTTGAGCTTGTGGCCGAAGGCGCCCTCGTAGCCACGCGCCATCTTCCAGGCGACCTGGTAGCCGGTCCAGGACTCGCTCACCTCGCCCGTGTCGGGATCGACGATCACCACCGCGACCTGCTCGCCATCGGCGAAGTAGGCGACCTCCCACTTGCCCTCGACCAGCGAGGCGCTCCGCGCCAGCCCCCCCTCCCCCCGTCGCAGCTCGGTCACCTTCGGGTCGCTGTTGGCGGCCCTGACTGCCTCCGCCTCGTTCACGGTCGAGGCGCTCGCCGACGCGGGCAACAGCAGGATGAGAAGGGCGACGCCGACGGCGAGCGCCCGGCCGCTCACAGCCCGAAGTGCCCGAGGACCACCGGGGCGACGTCGCGCAGCGCCCACTGCTCACGCTCGCCGGCGTCCCCGGGGCCGCAACCGAGGAAGAGCAGCGGGCCGAGCGAGTCGCCGCGGTGCAGCGAGCCGTGGCTGCCGCCGCCGGCGTGGCTGACCCCGCCCCAGTCGACCGCCTCGTAGCCGGGCGCGAGGGAGACGACGAAGTCGCCGGCGTGGGCGGCGGTCAGCGCCGCGTAGACCCGGGCCAGCGGATCCGGGTACTCCTCGCTGCGGATGCGGCCGTCCTCGACCACGGCGTCCAGGGCGGCGGCCTCGCCCTCCAGATCCCAACCACCGCCGCGCAGGTCGGTGACCGCCTCGCCGGGCCGGAAGCGGAGCCGGGCCCCGCGCCGCTCGACCACGGCCGTGGCCCGCACGCCCGCGGGCATCCCCGCCCCGGGACGGTGCAAAGGCCGGCCCCCGTCCTCCAGCCAGCAGACCACGTCCACCCCGTCGGTCTCGGTCAGCCGCCGCGCCACCGCGCCGTGCTCGGCGGGGCCGCCCTCGGCGGGCAGCAGGTAGACGTGCGCCGCGCGGCTGGTCGGGCTGACCGCCAGCTGCGCCCGCTCGGGCCGGTCGTCGGAGGGGGCGAGGACGGTCCACTCGCGAGCCAGCAGTTCGGCCAGCGGCAGCCCGCGAGTGACCGCGGTGTGGGCGTGGTCGGCGAGCAGGATCACGGCGTGGTCGGCGAGGAACCGGTCGAGGCCGCCGCCGGCCTCGACCAGCTCGGAGAAGCAGGCGTCCGCCTTGGCGATCGACTCGACGCTCGCCTCCGGCCCGTGCCGGTGCGAGTAGTTGTCGTTGTCGGGCAGCGAGAAGAGCAGGAAGTCGTAGCCGTCGTTGCGCTCGAGCTCGGCCGCGCAGCAGGCCGAGTACTCGTCGCGGGCGCCGGGGATCGAGGACGGTTTGCAGGGCACCTCGCGGCTGGCGTAGAGGTCGCCGTAGAAGAGCTCGGCGGGGCCCCAGGTGTGGTGGCGGAATTTGAGCCGGGTCGTCTCCACCGCGCGTCGCATCAGGCCCTCCAGCGTCACCCGGTGGCGGTGGCGGCCCCGGTAGATCAGGAACGGCGTGCAGGCGGTCCGCACCCCGGCGTCGTCGAGGCGCTCGAAGAGCGTCTCGACCTCGGGGTTGAGGTGAGCGAGGTTCATGTTGTAGACGAGGTCGTAGAGGGCGCGGAAGACGCCGACCGTACGGGTCGCCTCCAGCGAAGAGCCGTACTCGACGTAGCGGCGCTCCAGCCGGTGGTACCAGTTCATGCCGCTGATCCCGTGGCGATCGGCGGCGACGCCGGTGACCATCTCCGCGCAGGCGACCGGGGTCACCGAGGGGAAGCTGGAGACGCAGTCGGGGATCAGGACGCCGCGCTCGAGCAGCGCCGCGAAGGTCGGTGCCCGGCCCGCGGACGCGGCCTCTTCGAGCATGTCGGTCCGCAGCGAGTCGACATAGGTGAGGACCAGCTTCTTCGCCGCCATCGTCGAGGCGAATGATGAAGGTCCGCGGCCTCGCTCAGCGCAGCACGCGCAGGCCGGCGTGCTTGCGCTGCGCGCGGCGGTGGCGCGAGGCGCCGAGGGCGACCAGGGCGACCAAGACGAGGAAGGTGAGCGGGCTCAGCAGTAGGGCGATCGCGACGACGATCAGGGCGGCGAGCGAGACGATGAAGCCGAGCGCTGCTCCCCCTCCCCCCTCGCGCCGGCTGGCGCCGCTGACCACGTCGCTGACGACGACACAGCCGACCGCGGCGCCGAGCAGGCAGAAGAGCGCGCCGAGCGGGGCGCTGAGATCGGCCGGGCCGGCGAGCAGGAAGCCCGCGATCAACCCGATCACAGCGGCGAGCAGGGTCATCCGGCCGCGGGCCGAGCCGCGCGTGCCGGTGGTGCCGGCCAACATGCCGATCGCGATGCCGATGCCGAGCTCGAGCCCGGCGCCCTCGAGAAAGCTCACGGCGAAAACCTACACTTCAGGGATGGAAGAGACGCCCCACCGGCGCCGCGCGCACATGAGAACCCGGGACCTGGAGCGCTACGCCGGCCTCTTCGCCGAGCGGACCGGGGTCATGCGCTCCTCGGCGATGCGCGACCTGATGGCGGTGACGGCGCGCCCGGAGGTGATCTCGCTGGCCGGCGGCCTGCCCGACACCTCGACCTTCCCGCCCGCCACCTTCGCCGCGCAGATGACCCGCATCGCCCAGAAGTCGGCCGCGGAGGCGCTGCAGTACGGCCCGACCGAGGGCTTCGCCGAGACCGTCGACTGCATCGTCCAGGTGATGGGGGCCGAGGGGATGCTGCCCGACCCCGACGACGTGATCGTCACCACCGGCGGCCAGCAGGCGATCGACCTGGTCTGCAAGACGCTGGTCGATCCCGGCGACGTCGTCATCTGCGAGGCGCCGACCTACCCCGGCGCGGTGCCGGTCTTCTGCAGCTACCAGGCCGAGACGATCCAGATCGAGTGCGACGAAAACGGGATGCGGGTCGAGGAACTGGAAGCGGTGTTGGGACGGCTGGACCGCGAAGGGCGCCGCCCCAAATTCGTCTACACGGTGCCGAGCTTCCAGAACCCGGCCGGGGTGACGCTCTCCCTGGAGCGGCGCCAGCGCCTGGTCGAGCTCGCCAGCCAGCGCGAGATGCTGCTGGTCGAGGACAACCCCTACGGCCTGCTGCGCTTCGGCGGCGAGCCGCTGCCGCCGCTCTACCAGCTCGACGGCGGCGACTTCGTCATCTACATCGGCACCTTCTCGAAGATCCTCTCGCCCGGCATCCGGCTCGGCTGGGCGGTGGCGCCGCCGCCGGTGATGGAGAAGATCGTGCTCGGCAAGCAGGCCTCCGACCTCTGCACCTCGACCCTGACCCAGTACTTCGTGCGCGAGTACTTCAGCGAAGGCCGCTGGCGCGAGTACGTCGAGAGCCTCGCGGGGATCTACCGCGGGCGGCGCGACACGATGGTCGAGGCGCTGCGCGAGAACTTCCCCGCCCAGGCGACCTGGACCGAGCCCGAAGGCGGCCTCTTCATCTGGGCGACGCTGCCCGAGTACATCGACACCGGCGACCTGCTCGCCAAGGCGCTGCGCGAGGACGTCGCCTTCGTCCCCGGTCAGGCCGCCTATGTCGAGGACGGCCGCGGGAGCAGCTCGATGCGGCTCAACTTCTCCGGCGTCGACGACGACGAGATCCGCGAGGGCGTGCGCCGGATCGGCAAGGCGATCTCCGAGCAAGTGGATCTGTACGAGGCGCTGACAGGTGAACGTGAAGCGATGCCGGCGCCCGCCCCAGCTCCGACCCAGGAGACCGACGCTGAAGGTGGCGAGGTCCTGCCCTTCCGCAAGGAAGAATCGGCTTGAAGGTCGCGGTGCTGAAGGGCGGGCGGTCGCTGGAGCGCGGCGTCTCGCTGCGCTCGGGGGCCAGGGTCGAGGACGCGCTGCGGCTGCTCGGCCACGAGGCGCTGCCGATCGACGCCGGCGGCGACCTGGTCAAGGAGCTGACGGCGGGGAGCCCGGACGTCGCCTTCGTCGCCATGCACGGCCTCGGCGGCGAGGACGGCACCGTCCAGGAGCTGCTCGAGATCCTCGGCATCCCCTTCACCGGCCCCGGCGTCGCGGCCTGCGGGCGCTGCATGGACAAGGTCCTCGCCAAGCACGAGCTGCGCGACGCCGGGGTGCCGACGCCGGACTGGTTCGCCTTCAACGAGACCGCCTTCCGTGAGCTCGGCGCCGCCGACGCGCTGGGTGAGCTCGAGCAGCGGCTCGGCTTCCCGCTGGTGGTCAAGCCGAGCCGCGGCGGCTCGGCCCTGGGCGTCAAGTTCGCCGCCAGCTGGTTCGAGGTCCCCGAGGCCCTGGTCTCGGCCTTCAGCTACGACAGCCGCGTCCTGCTCGAGCGCTTCGCCGAGGGCCGCGAGCTGGCGGTCAGCGTGCTCGGCTCCGAGCCACTGCCGGTAGTCGAGGCGATCCCGGTCGGCGGCGACCGCTACGACTTCGAGGCCCGCTACGAAATCGGCCGCACCGAGTTCGTCTGCCCCGCCGAGCTGAGCGAGGAGGAGAGCGCCGCGGTGACCGCGGCGGCGCTGGCCGCCTACGAGGCGCTTGACTGCAGCGGCTTCTCCCGCGTCGACCTGATCCTCACCGCCGACGGGCCGCAGGTGCTCGAGGTCAACGCGATCCCCGGCCTCACCGACACCAGCCTCCTCCCCCAGGCCGCCGAGGCGGCGGGGCTGGCCTTCGAGCAGCTGGTCGAGCGGATCCTCGAGCTGGCGCTGAAGCCCGCGGCTGCCTAGGAGTTTCCTTGGGCGAAGTCGTCCGGGGAGATTTCGTCGAGGAACTCTTTGAACTTGTCGACGACCTCCTCGGTGTCCTCGACCTCGTGCTCGAACTCGATCGCGGACTCCTCGATCACCTCCTCGGCGGCGAAGATCGGCGCCGAGACGCGGACCGCCAGGGCGAGGGCGTCGGAGGGGCGCGAGTCGATCTCCATCTCCGTGCCGTCGATCGAGACCGTGATCGAGGCGTAGAACGTGTTGTCGCGCAGCTCGGTCACCGAGACGCGCTCGCATTTGGCGTCGAGCTGCTCGAGCACGTCGGAGAGCAGGTCGTGGGTCATCGGCCGCGGCGTCGAGGCACCCTGCAGCTTCATCAGGATCGCCGCAGCCTCCGGGTGGCCGATCCAGATCGGCAGGAACCGGTTGCCGTCGACAGTCTTCAACAAGACGATCGGCTGCTTGCCGACCATGTCGAAACTGACCCCGTAAATCTGCATTTGCTGCAAGTTTCGCTCCGCGCCGAGGTGGACGGCCCATTATAGGTCGGGCCGGAGGCCGTCCAAAGCGGAGCCAGAGCGGCTTCGTGGCGGCAGTGGGCGATCCTGGATTCGAACCAGGGACCTCGTCCTTATCAGAGACGCGCTCTAACCAACTGAGCTAATCGCCCGGGGCGCTGGCGATGATAGCGGCCCGCCGCCGGGCTGAGCGGCCGCTCAGCCGCGTTTGCGGGCGAGGCTGCGGGCGAGCGCCAGGGCCTCGTCGAGGTCGTCGAAGCGGAGCTCGACCGAGACCTCCTTCCCCCTTGGCCGCACCCTGACCTCGTGGCCGAGGGCCGCCTCGAAGCGATCGGCGGCATCGCGCATCGCCTCCTCCTCCTCCGCCCCGAGCTTCCGTCTGGCCAGCCTCTCCGGCTTTGGCTGGCTGGCCAGCTTAACCCTGTTCTCAGTCTCGCGGACCGACCAACCGCCCTTCGCCGCGTCGCGCGCGAGGCGACGGCGGACGTCGTTGCCCTGGGCGCCGAGCAGGGCCTTGCCGTGGCCTTCGCTGAGCTCACCCGACTCGAGCAGGAGCAGCGCCTCGTCGGGCAGCTCGAGCAGGCGGATCAGGTTGGAGACGGCGGGACGGCTGCGGCCGATGCGGCGCGCCAGGTCCTCTTTGGAGAGGCCGAGCTCCTCGATCAGGGCGGCGCAGGCGCGGGCCTCCTCGACCGGGTTGAGGTTCTCGCGGACCATGTTCTCGATCAGCGCCACCTGCAGCCGCTCGGCCTGCTCGGAGTCGCGCACGATCGCCGGCACTTTCTCGAGCCCGGCCTGCTGCGCCGCCCGCCAGCGGCGCTCGCCGGCGATCAGCTCGTAGCTGCCGTCGGCGAGGGGGCGGACCAGGAGCGGCTGGACGACGCCGCTGGTCTCCAGCGATGCGGCGAGGCCGGCGAGCGCTTCGGGGTCGAAGCTGGTGCGCGGCTGGTTCGGATTGGGCTTGATCAGGCCGACCGGCAGCTCGCGCAGCTCGCCGACGTCGTCGGTGGGAGCGGACTCGGGCAGGATCGCCGAGAGTCCGCGACCCATGCCGCGCTTGGCGGTGCTAGCCACGGTTGACCAGCTCCTCGGCCAGCGCCCGGTAGGCGACGGAGCCGCGCGAGGCGGGGGCGTGCTCGGTCACGGGCAGGCCGTAGCTGGGTGCCTCGGCGACCCTGACGCTGCGCGGAATGACCGTCTGGAAGACCATCTCGGGGAAATGCTCGCGCAGCTCCCGCTCGACGTCGTGGGCGAGGCGCGTGCGCTCGTCGTGCATGGTGATCAAAAGACCCGACACGTTCAGGGCCGGGTTCAGCTCGCGGCGGATCATCGCCAGCGTGTCGAGGAACTGGACCAGGCCCTCGAGTGCCAGGTACTCGGCCTGGACCGGGACGATCACGCGGTCGGCGGCGACCAGGGCGTTGACGCTGACCGGGCCCAGCGAGGGGGGACAGTCGAGCAGGGTGAAGGCGAAGCGCTCGCGGACCGGGCCGAGGCGTTCGCGCAGGCGGATCTCCGAGCTCTCGAGGCGCGGAAGCTCGACCGCGGCGCCGGCCAGGTCGCGATTGGCCGGGACCAGCCAGAGGTTGTCCGGGCCAGCCGGCCCGGCCGCCTCGGCAACCGAGACCTCGCCGACCAGGCAGTCGTAGGAGGAGGGATGCGCGTCGCGGTCGCCGCCCAGCGCCACGGTCGCGTTGCACTGTGGATCGAGGTCGACGAGCAGGGTCTGGGAGCCGGCCCCGGCGACGCAAGCGGTCAGGTTGACTGCGGTCGTCGTCTTGCCGACGCCGCCCTTCTGGTTCGCAACCGCGTAGACGAGGCCCATTCGGGGGCAGACTATTGGGCGCTCAGCCGCGAGGGCGCTTCTTCGCCATTCCGGGGCGTCGCGGCAGGCCCGCCGGCGTCGGGCCGGCCTTGCGCATCAGGTGGAGGTGGCGGTGGCGGCTGCCGGCGCGATCGCCGACGTCGAGAACTTGCTCCGGCCGCATCGCCAGCGCCTCCGCGGCGTTGGCGAGCTGCTGCTCCTCGTCCGGGTCGCGCTTGCCCTTCCAGGCGACGAGGACCCCGCCCTCGCGCAGCAGCGGCGAGGCGAGCTCGGCGAGGGTGGAGAGACGGCCGACGGCGCGGGCGGTGACGGCGTCATAGGACTCGCGCCCCTCGCCGGCGGCAAGCTCCTCCGAGCGCGCGTTGAGCACCGTCGCGTTGGTGATCCCGCCGGCCTCGATCGCGCGGCCGATGAACTCGCACTTGCGGCCCACCGACTCGACCAAGTCGAGCTGTGCGGAGGGTAGGGCAACCGCCAGAGGCAGGCCCGGAAACCCAGCTCCAGAGCCAATGTCAGCGATTCTCGCGGCGGTCGCCAACTCCTCCAGCTCGAGGCCGGTGAGGCTGTCGGCGACGTGCACGCGCCAGGCGGGCAGCGGATCGGTGACCGAGCTGACCGAGGCCCGCTCCTCGGCGAGCAGCTCCAGCACGACCTCCAGCGCCCGGCGCTGTCCTGCGCCGAGACGCGAGGTGGGGTCCGGGCTCACTCCGAGACGAGCGGTGCGACGACGACGCAGCGGCGCGGCTCGTCGCCTTCGCTGAAGGTCTCGACCCCCGAGCGCTCTTTGAGGTGCTCGTGGATGACGCGCCTTTCCTGGGCGCTCATCGGGTCCATCTCGACCGAGACGTTGTTGTCCAGCGCCTGCTCCGCCGCCCTGTCGGCCCGGGCGGTCAGCACCTCGCGGCGGCGCTCGCGGTAGCCGGCGGCGTCGAGCACGACCCGCTTGCGATCGCGCGAGCCGCGGAAGGCGGCCTGGAAGCAGAGCAGCTGCAGGGCGTCGATCGTCTGACCGCGTTTGCCGATCAGCAGCCCGTAGTCGTCGTCGCCGACGACCGTGGCCTCGATCCGGTCCTCGTCCTCCTCGATCTCGACCTCACCGTCCAGATCGAGCTCGTCGAGAACCCCCTCGACAAGCTCCCGAACCCGCTCCGCGGGCTCCTGCGGCCAATCCCCGTTCTCGCTCACACCCGCAGCCTATTCAAGCGAGGCCGAGCGTGGGAGGTCGGGGGGTGGCCCCCGTGATCCCATTTCGCTCAGCCAGGGAGACGGCTCGGCTTGGGAAGCAGGCTGGTGATCCCCTCGAAAATGCCTCGCGAAGCGGCTCCGCAGAGTGCTTCTAAGCCGCGAAGCGGCACAAAATCATGAGCGAAGCCGAAGGCTGAGCGAAACAGGCAGGTTTCGAGGGGATCACCAGCCTGCCAGCATGCGGTATCGGCTACCGTCGCCGCTTCTTCTTCTTGGGCGGTTTTGGAGGCGGTTTCGCCGCTGCGACCTCTTCAGGGGTCGGCGCCGCGGGAGCCGGGACGACCCGTTGGATCACGTACTGCTGGCCGATCGTCCAGACGTTGGTGGTGATCCAGTAGAGGACGAGTCCGGCGGGGAAGCTGATCACGAAGGGGACGAAGATGAAGGGCAGGATGAGCATCAGCATGCGCTGGCTTTTGTCCGCCGTCACCGCCATCACCAGGCCCGAGATCAGCTGCGTGCCGACGTAGAGGACGAGCAGGGCGATCAGTTCGGCGCCGGCCGCCTTCGCGGTCAGGTCCGAGATGAAGAGAAAGGAAGCTTCGCTGCCGCATTCGCCCGCCACGCAGCCGATGTCCTTGGGGAGTTCGTCACGGATGACGAAGAAGAGCGTGATGAAGACCGGCAGCTGGGCAAGGAGGGGGATGCAGGAGGCAAAGGGGTTGACCTTGTTCGCTTGGTAGAAGCGCATCATCTCCTGCTGCATGCGCTGGCGGTCGTTTTTGTACTTGGCCTGGATCTCTTTGATCTGGGGCTGCAGCGCCTGCAGCGCCCGCATCCCTTTCAGCGATTTGTAGGTGAGCGGGATCAGCAGGGCGCGGGTGACGATCGTCAGCGCGACGATCGACATCCCCCAGCTGAGGCCGGCGTCGTTGAAGAAGACGAGGACTGAGCTGCCGACGTCGATCAGCGGCTGCAGGACGTTCGCGACCGGGATCACGGGTGGGCCTCGCGATGCTGGTGGCGGTGGTACTCGGACGGGTCGACCGGTCCGACCCGCAGGGTGAAGCGGCCCGGGACGGGATCGAAGCCGCCATGGCTGAAGGGATTGCAGCGCAGCAGGCGCCAGGCGGCGAGGAGGACGCCACGGACACCGAAGCGACGCACCGATTCCGCCGCGTAGGCGGAACAGGTCGGCTCGTAGCGGCAGCGGCGTGGCAGCGACGGTGAGACCCAGCGCTGGTAGGCGCCGATCGGCGCCAGCAGAAACCGTTTCACGTGGAACGCCTTCCCGAGACGCCCTGCGCGAGCGCCTCTTCGAGGCTCGAGCGGACGCCGTCGGTGCCCTCGCGCTCGATCAGATCGCTGATCTCCGGGCGCGCGACGACGACGAAGTCGTGCCGGGCGGGCAGGTGGTCGGTAACGCTCCAGAAGGCCTCGCGCATCGTCCGCTTGACCCGGTTGCGCTCGACCGCGCCGCCCACCTTGCGGCTGACCGAGACGCCCAACCTGACGTCGCGCTGCTCATCCTCCTTGCGGGGGAAGCTGTAGAGCACGAGGTGGCGGGTCGCGTGGGAGGAGCCGTCGCGGTAGACGCGATCGAACTCGCCGCTGCGAGAGAGGCGGCGTCGTTTCGGCATCGCTACGGGGTTAGACGCTTGCGGCCTTTGCTGCGGCGGCGCTTTAGGATCGCTCGGCCGCCGCGGGTCCGCATCCTTGCCCGGAAGCCGTGGGTCTTGGCCCTCTTTCGTTTCTTTGGCTGGTAAGTCCGCTTCATTGGCCGCCGCAGTATACGGGGGCTCTCCGGAATCTTTCTTCGGGATTTGCGAGGGGCCGCGATTGACGCCCAGCGGGCGGCGCTATGGTCGCTCGCTGGTGCGCGACCAGGTCGGCGAAGAGAACCTTGGGGCCCTCTGGGAGGAACTGCGGGGCCGGCTGCGCCGTGCCGTGCCCGAGTCGACCTTCGAGATCTGGCTCGACCCGCTGCGGCCGGTGGGAGTCCAGGGCACGACCCTGCTCGTCGCCGCCCCAGACGGGATCCGCACCTGGGTTGAGCGGCGCTACGCCCCCATGCTGCGCGAAACCCTGGAGGGATGCGGGGTCGGGCTCGACGACGTTCGCTTCGGCGAGCCGGCGGGCGAGGGGTGCTCGGAGGGCGGTGGACTCGACCTCAACCCCAATTACAGCTTCGAGCGCTTCGTGATCGGCGAGGGCAACCGCGTCGCCCACGCCGCCGCGCTGGCTGTCGCCGAGGCCCCCTCCGAGGCCTACAACCCGCTCTTCCTGCACGGCCCCCCGGGCCTCGGCAAGACCCACCTGCTCGGCGCGGTCGCCAACTACCTGCGGGCCAACGCAAGTGGGCTGAGCGTCCGCTACACGACCGCCGAGTCCTTCACCAACGAGTTCGTCGCCGCCCTGCGCAACAGCGGCTCGGAGGGCTTCAAGAGCCGCTACCGGGACCTCGACGTGCTGCTCGTCGACGACATTCAGTTCCTGCAGGGCAAGGAGCGCACCGAAGAGGAGTTCTTCCACACCTTCAATGCCCTCTACGAGGGCGGCAGCCAGATCGTCCTCTCCGCCGATCGCCTGCCCAGCGAGCTCTCGACCCTCGAGGCGCGCCTGCGCGATCGCTTCGAGTGGGGCCTGACGATCCCGGTCGGCCCCCCCGACCTCGCCACCCGGCTGACGGTCCTCAACCGCCTGGCGACCGAGGCGGGCCTCGGCGACGAGGAGCGCGACGCGCTCGCCGAGCTCGCCCACCGGATCGACGCCAACGTGCGGCGGCTGCACGGTGCCCTGACCAAGGTCATCGCCCACGCCTCGCTGACCGCGAAGCCGCTCAGCGCCGAGCTGATCGCCGAGCTGGTCCCCGGCTCCCAGGCCCCAGCGGCGACACCCGTGGAGGAGATCCAGCAGCAGGTCGCCACCGCCTTCGGCATCTCCCGCGCCGAGCTGGTCGGCAGCAGCCGCGCCGCGACACCGCTGCGGGCTCGCCAGGTCGCGATCCTCCTCACCCGCGAGGCGACCGACCTCTCCCTACCCCAGATCGGCCGCCTCTACGGCGGTCGCGACCACTCGACCGTGCTCAACTCGCTGCGCCGGGTCGAGGCCAACCTCGCCGTCGACGAGGAGCTCCGTCACCGGGTGGGCGAGTTGCGCTCGACTATCCACAGCCCCTCCGCCAGTTCGAACTGACCGACCGCCCGCACTGTAAGAATCCGCCCTTCCCACAGCGATACCCACAACCCGGATTTCCCTTGACCATGCCGATTCTTCGATGGTCATCGCAGTTTCCACAGCAACTAACCCAACTAAAGAGGACAGTCGATTGAAGCTGACGACCAAACGGGAGGAGCTCGTCTCCAAGCTCTCGATCGTCTCCCGCGCCGTTTCCACCCGCGCCGCGACCCAGGCGCTCTCGGGGATCCTCCTCACGGCCTCCGAGGACAGCGTCACGCTCGCTGCCACCGATGGCGAGATGGGACTGCGGACCGCCCTCGATGCCGAGGTCGCGGACGCCGGCTCCGTCCTGCTTCCCGGTCGTCTACTGGCCGACCTGGCCCGCTCGTTGGGTGAGGACACGGTGGAGATCGAGCTGCGCACCGCGGAGCGCGACGTGGAGATCCGCAGCGGCGGCTCGAGCTTCCATCTGCGGGTCCTCGCCGCCGAGGACTTCCCCAGCCTTCCCGACGGTGGCGACGAGCCGCTCGCGATCCCGGCCGCGGCACTTGCGGAGACGGTCGACCTCGTCGCCCGCGCGGCTTCGCGCGACGACATGCGCCCGGTCCTCACCGGCGTCCTGGTCAGCGCCGCCGGTGAGGAGATGACGATGGTCGCCACCGATTCCTACCGGCTCGCGGTGAAGCGGACCGAGCTCGAGAACGGGGTCGGCGGCGAGATCGAGGCGAACATCCCGGCCAAGGCCCTGCGCGAGCTGGGCCGGATCGTCGCCGGCGGCGAGATCGAGAAGGTCGCCGTCAGCCTGCTCCCCAACCAGGCGGTTTTCGAGGCAGGGCCGATCCTCCTCAACACGAGGTTGATCGACGGCCAGTTCCCCAACTTTCGACAGCTCCTGCCGGAGTCCTACGAGCACGACGTCCGCCTGCCGCGTCCCGAGTTCCTCGAAGTGGCGCGCCGGGTCAGTCAGCTCGCCCAGCGCAACGCGCCGCTGCGGCTCGCCTTCACTTCGGGTCAGCTGACGATCTCGGCGTCGACGCCTGACGTCGGCGACGCCGAGGAGACGATGCCCGCGGCCTTCGAGGGGGAGGACCTGGAGATTGGCTTCAACCCGGAGTTCCTCCGCGACGGCATCGAGAGCGTCGAGGGCGACGAGGTGATGCTGCGCCTGATCTCGCCGCTGCGCCCGGGACTTCTGCAGCCGGTCGACAACGAAGACTTCCGCTACCTCGTGATGCCGATACGCCTCAACGTCTAGGCGGCACGGTGCTGGTCACCGCCGTCGAAGCGAGCCCACTGCGCAGTCTCGAACAGGCGCGGGTCGAGCTCGGCGGCGGCATCGTCAGCCTGGTCGGGCCCAACGGCGCCGGCAAGACCAACCTGCTCGAGGCGCTCTACTTCGCCCTTACCGGCCGCTCCTTCCGCACCTCCGACCGCCGCGAGCTGATCCCCTTCGGTGGCCAGCTGGCCCGCGCCGAGGTCGTGGTGCGCGATGGCGACGGGGTCGAGCACCGGCTGCTGGCGGCGGTCAGCCGCACGGAGGGGCGGCGCCACCTGCTCGACGGCAACCCCGCCGATCCCGCCGAGCTGAGCAGGCACCGACCGCCGGTGGCGGTCTTCTCGCCCGATCGCCTCACCCTGATCAAGGGCCCGCCGGCCGAGCGCCGCGCCCACCTCGACGCCTACGTCGCCGCCCGCTGGCCGTCGCGGGCGGGATTGCGCCAGCGCTACGGCCAGGTGCTCGCCCAGCGCAACGCCCTCCTCGCCGCCCTCGCCGCGGGGCGCGGGGGTGGCGATCTCGACGTTTGGGACGCCGCCCTCGCCGAGGCGGCGGAGGGAGTGATCGCGGCTCGCGGCGAGGCGGTCGCCGAGCTTGCCGACCCCTTTGCGGTCGCGGCGGCGGAGCTGGGGCTGGAGGCGGCGACGATCGAGTACGCGCCGCGCGCGGCTGGCACCGCGGCCGAGATCCGCGAGGGCCTCGGCGAGCGACGCGACGCGGACCTGAAGCTGGGTCGCAGCTCCTGGGGGCCGCACCTCGACGAGCTCAAGGTCGATCTCGATGGGCGGGCGCTGCGCCGCTACGGCTCCCAGGGAGAGCAGCGAACGGCGCTGCTCTCCCTGCTCTTCGCCCAGCGCGAGGCGCTGCTCGCCGCCCACAGGGTCGCGCCGCTGCTGCTCCTCGACGACGTGATGAGCGAGCTCGACCCCGACCGCCGCGAGCGCCTTGTCGCCCGCCTCGGCAACGGCGGCCAGGCCTTGATCAGCGCCGCCGCCGAGGAGTCGGTGCCGGCCCCCGCACTGCGGCAGCTGGTGCGGATGCCGCTTGCCTCCGTCCCGGCCGAGGCGGCATGAGCCGCCGCCCCGCCCCGCGCCCCGCCGGCGACGCTTTCCGCGCCGCCCTGCAACGCGCCGCGCCGCAAACCGGCCTCGCCGCGGTGCAGGCAGCCTGGGCGGAAGCGGTCGGCGAGCGCCTCGCCGCGGTGGCGGAACCGGTCGCCGAACGCGACGGCGAGGTCGTGATCGCCTGCGCCGACCCGGTCTGGGTGCAGGAGCTCGACCTGATGCAGGCGCAGATGCTGGCGAGCTTGCGGGAGCATCTCGGCGAGAGCGCCCCACGCAGTTTGCGGTTCCGTGTGCAAGATCACTGAGTTAGGCCCCTATTTACCGTGATTTGCAGGTCTTTTATCTCTCCGTGTCCTCCGTTCTGGGGGCCATAACTGGTATCCTTATGTCAACTTCGATTGCGCCCCGACCCGGTGCGCCGGATGTGCCTGGGGGTCGGGGTTTTTTATGCAGACCGGAAAGGACCAGTTGCCTGACAAGACGAAGAGCAGTGGAGACGGGGGGGATTCCTATGGCGCCAAGGACATCACCGTCCTCGAGGGCCTCGAAGCGGTACGCAAGCGGCCCGGCATGTACATCGGCTCGACCGGCCCGCGCGGGCTTCACCACCTCGTCTACGAGGTGGTCGACAACTCGGTCGACGAGGCGCTTGCCGGGCACTGCAGTGAGGTTCGCGTCGTCCTCCACCCGGACAACAGCTGCACCGTCTCCGACGACGGCCGCGGCATCCCGGTCGAAGAACTGAAGAAGGAGAAACGCCCCGCTGCCGAGGTCGTGCTGACGACCCTGCACGCCGGCGGCAAGTTCGGCGACGGCGGCGGCTACAAAGTCTCCGGCGGCCTGCACGGCGTCGGGGTCTCGGTCGTCAACGCCCTCTCCGAACGGCTGAACCTGGAGATCAGCCGCGACGGCCATGTCTGGAGCCAGGACTACGAGCGGGGCAAACCGCAGGGGGCGCTGACCAAAGGCGACGCGACCAAGGAGACCGGCACCACGCTCACCTTCCAGCCCGACCCGGAGATCTTCGAGGAGGTCGAGTTCGACTTCGACACGCTCTCCGAGCGGCTGCGCGAGACCGCCTTCCTCACCCGTGGCCTGAAGATCGGGCTGGTCGACGAGCGCGGCCAGACCAACAGCGTCAGCTACCAGTACGAGGGCGGGATCGAGGACTTCGTCCGCCACCTCAACGAGAACAAGGACACGCTGCACCGCAAGACGATCTACTTCGAGGGCGACGAGGAGGAGGAGGGCCAGGTCGAGGTCGCGATGCAGTGGAACACTTCCTACCAGGAGTCGATTTTCAGCTTCGCCAACAACATCAACACCCACGAGGGAGGCTCCCACCTCTCGGGCTTCCGCGCCGCCCTCACCCGCACCCTCAATGCCTACGCGCGCAGTAAGGGCCTGCTCAAAGAGAAAGACGACAACCTCGGCGGCGAGGACGTGCGCGAGGGGCTGACCGCGGTGATCTCGGTGAAGCTGCACGACCCGCAGTTCGAGGGCCAGACCAAGACCAAACTCGGCAACCCGCCGATCCGCGGCCTGGTCGAGGAGACGGTCAACCGCAAGCTCGCCGAGTTCCTCGAGGAGAACCCCGGCGACGCGCGGCGGATCATCACCAAGGCGATCGACGCTTCACGGGCCCGCGACGCGGCGCGCAAAGCGCGCGACCTGACCCGCCGTAAGTCGGCGCTGGAGAACTCGACCCTGCCGGGCAAGCTCGCCGACTGCACGGTCAAGGACCCGCGCGACGCGGAGCTGTTCGTGGTCGAGGGCGACTCCGCCGGTGGCTCGGCGAAGCAGGCGCGGGACCGCTCGACCCAGGCGGTGCTGCCGCTGCGCGGCAAGATCATCAACGTCGAGAAGAGCCGCATCGACAAGGTGCTGGCCAATACCGAGGTGCAGGCGTTGATCACGGCGATCGGCACCGGTGTCCACGAAGAGTTCAACCTCGAGGACGCCAGGTACCACAAAATCGTGATGGCGACGGACGCCGATGTCGACGGCGCCCACATCCGCACCCTCGTGCTCACCTTCCTCTACCGGCAGATGCCGGAGCTGATCGACGCCGGCTACGTCTACATCGCCAAACCGCCTCTCTACCGGGTCAAACAGGGCAACCAGGAGACCTACCTGGAGCGCGAGTCCGAACTGGAGGAGCTGCTGCTGCGCGACAAGCTCGAGGAGATCGAGGTCGCCGACGCAAGCGGCAAGGCGACGAAGCTGGGCAAGAGCCGCTGGCAGACCTACACCCGGCGGGCCAAGGAGTACGAGGGCTGGGGGTCGTCGCTGCAGGCCGAGTTCGGCCATGAGACGGTGCGCTTCCTCGAGGAGTCGAGCCTGCTCGACGAGGAAGTCTCGTCGCTGGCCGGCGCCCGCGAGGTTCTCAGTCGCGCGGCGGCGGAGGGGGAGCCTTTCGAGACCGAGGTGCGCGAGGACTCCGATGAGAGCCTGACGGTGAAGGCGATCGAACGTAAGACCGGGCTGGCGCGAACCCACCGCCTGCCGCGGGAGCTGTTCGACCACCACGACTACCGCAAGTTCGCCGAGGTGCACGCGGCGCTGCTCAAACAGGTCGGCCGCCCGCCCTTCGAGGTGCGTTATTCCGGCCGCCGCTCGGAAGCGCTTTCCTTCCAGGCGTTGCGCGGCGCCGTGCTCGAGCTTGCCCGCCACGGCGTGCAGCTGACCCGCTTCAAGGGCCTCGGCGAGATGAACGCCGACCAGCTGCGCGAGACGACGATGGACCCGGCGAGCCGCACCCTGGCGCGGGTCACCCTCGACGACGCGACCCGCGCCGACCAGATCTTCTCGATGCTGATGGGTGACCAGGTCGGCCCGCGTCGCGACTTCATCGAGAGCAATGCCAAAGACGTCAAGTTCCTCGATGTCTAGAACGGGGGGTTGCTGATGGCGCTCGAGGCGCTGACCGGCCGTATCGAGGAGCGCGAGCTCGAGAAGGAGATGCGCTCGTCGTATCTCGATTACGCGATGAGCGTGATCGTCGGGCGCGCCCTGCCCGACGTCCGTGACGGGCTGAAGCCGGTTCACCGGCGCGTGCTCTACGCGATGCACGACATCGGCCTGCAGCCGACCAGGCCCTACCGCAAGTGCGCCTTCATCGTCGGCGAGGTGATGGGTAAGTACCACCCGCACGGCGACTCGGCGATCTACGACACCTTGGTGCGGATGGCGCAGGACTTCTCGCTGCGTTACACGCTGGTCGACGGGCAGGGCAACTTCGGCTCGATCGACGACGACCCGGCCGCGGCGATGAGGTACACCGAGGCCCGCCTCGGCCGCCTGGCGACCGAGCTGCTGCGCGACATCGACGCCGACACGGTCGACTTCGGGCCCAACTACGACGAATCGACCCAGGAGCCGCTGATCCTGCCGGCGCGCTTCCCGAACCTACTGGTCAACGGCGCCTCGGGGATCGCGGTCGGGATGGCGACCAACATCCCACCCCACAACCTGCGTGAGGTGGCGGGCGCGGTCAACGCCTACATCGACGACCCGGACGTCGACCTGGCCGGGCTGATGGAGCACGTCAAGGGCCCTGACTTCCCCGGCGGCGGGATCATGAGCCTGGAGGGGATCCGCGACGCCTACGCCTCCGGTCGCGGCACGGTCAAGGTCCGCGCCCGCGCCCACGTCGAGCCGCTCAAGGGCGGCAAGGACGCGATCGTCGTCACCGAGCTTCCCTTCATGGTCAAGAAGGGCGGCGACAGCGGCCTGATCACGAAGATCGCCGACCTCGTCCGCGAAAAGAAGCTGGAGGGGATCTCGGACCTGCGCGACGAGTCCGACCGCTCCGGGATGCGGCTCGTGATCGAGCTCAAGCGCGGCGGCCAGCCGGCCAAAGTCGTACTCAACAACCTCTACAAGAAAACCCAGATGCAGGCCAGCTTCGGTATCAACACCGTGGCCCTGGTCGACGGTGTGCCGCGCACCCTGAGCCTGCTGGAGATGGTCAAGTACTACGTCGACCACCAGCGCGAGGTGGTCACGCGGCGCACCCAGTACGAACTGCGCCGCGCCGAGGCCCGCGCCCACATCCTCGAGGGCCTGCTGATCGCGCTCGACAACCTCGACGCGGTGATCAAACTGATCCGGGCGTCGGCCGATCCCGACGCGGCCCGCGATGGCCTCATCTCCCAGTTCGAGCTCTCACGCGAGCAGGCGCAGGCGATCCTCGACATGCGCCTGCAGCGACTGACCGCGCTCGAGGCGGACAAGGTGCGCGCCGAGCACGCCGACCTGCTCGAGCGGATCGGCGAGCTGCGCGCGATCCTCGGTGACGAGGCGAGGGTGCTCGGCCTGGTCAAGGAGGAGCTCGCCGAGATCGTCGAGTCCTACGGTGACGACCGCCGCACCGAAATCGCCCACTTCGAGGGTGACGTCGGCATCGAGGACATGATCGCCGACCAGCAGATGGTGATCTCGTTGACCGCCTCCGGCTATGTCAAGCGACTGCCGCTCGCCACCTACCGGCAGCAGCACCGCGGTGGTGTGGGTGTGATGGGGATGAACCTCAAAGAGGACGACTACATCGCCCACCTCCACATCTGCTCCTCGCACGACTACCTGCTCTTCTTCACCAACCGCGGCAAGGTATACAGGCTCAAGGTCTACGAGCTGCCGGAGGGCTCGCGGACGGCGAAAGGGAGCGCCCTGGTCAACCTGCTGCCGCTGCGTGAAGGCGAGAAGGTGATGGCGGTGATCCCGACCCGCGACTTCAAAGAGAACAAGTACCTCGCCTTCGCCACTGCCAAAGGCCTGATCAAGAAGACCGAGTTCCTCTCTTACAACACGCCGATCCGCGCCGACGGGATCATCGCGATCAAGGTCCGTGACGGTGACGAGTTGGTCCAGGTACGGCTGACCTCAGGCGACGACGACATCCTGATGGTTTCCCACTCCGGTCACGCTTCGCGCTTCTCCGAGGACCAGGTGCGGTCGATGGGCCGCGACACCAGCGGCGTCAAAGGGATGAACGTTTCCGGCAAGGACAACCGTGTGCTGGCGATGGACATCGCCCGTGACGACGCCGAGCTCTTCGTCGTCACCGAGAACGGCTACGGCAAGCGCACCTCGATCGCCGAGTACCCGGTCAAGGGCCGTGGGACCAAAGGCGTGCTGACCGCGAAGCTGACCGAGAAGAAGGGCGGCCTCGCCGGCGCCCTGATCGTCCGCGAGCACCAGGACCTGCTCTTCATCTCCCAGAACGGGATGGTCCAGCGCACCCCGGCGGGCGGCATCTCGATGATGGGAAGGCCGACGCAGGGTGTGAAAGTGATGAACATCAAGGACGACGACCGCGTCAGCGCCGTCGCCCTGGTGGTCGAGAGCGACAGCCCGGAGCAACCGCCGGATGCCGACCAGCCCGAGCTCGAGGCTCCCAGCGATAGTGCTGGTGCTGACGGGGCGGCTGGGTAAGCCACCGCTACGCTTAGGCGTAAGCGGGGCTGCCCCCACCCTGGCGTTCCCTATGCCGCTGCGGGTAAGTACTGCTGCCAGGCAGCCGGGATCTTCGGCGAGGCCACCTGGATGAAGATGCCCGGCCCCGGCGCCTTGGGCGACTTGGCGGGGTGCATCTGGATCTCGCGGGGGAGGCGGTTGCCCTTGCGGCGGTTGCAGCTGGCGCAGGCGGCGACGATGTTCTCCCAGTTCGACTTGCCGCCGCGGCTGCGGGGGATGACGTGGTCGACGGTGAGGCCGGACTTGGTCGAGCCGCAGTACTGGCAGGTCCAGGCGTCACGGGCGAGGACAGCGCGGCGCGTGATCTTGCGGCGGTGCGCTTCGCGTGGCACCCGTACGTAGCTGACCAATCGGATCACGTCGGGACGCTCGAGCGTCATGTGCTCGGAGTGGATCGCCCCCTCGCGCCGCTCCAGGAGCTCGGCTTTTTCCTTCAGCAGCAGCACAGCTGCCCGTCTCAGCGTGCAGACGTTGATCGGCTCATACGTCGCGTTGAGTACCAGGACTCGTGCCATGATGATCGAGAATTCTACGCAGGCGCCTCTATCCCATCGGGTAAGAGCCCAGGATCCGCACCGACTCGGCCTTGGCCCGGAGCGCCTCCAGCGCCGCTGAGACCGCCTCATCCTGCAGCGATCCTTCGAGGTCGCAGAAGAACATGTAGCGCCCGAGGCCGCGTCGCAGCGGCCGCGACTCGATCCGCGAGAGGTTGACGCCGCGGCTGGAGAACTCGCGCAACGCGTCGACCAGGGCGCCGGGGTGGTCTTCGCCCAGCTCGGCGAAGACGAGCGAGGTGCGGAAGGGGCCGTCACCGCCCGTCCCCTCGCCCGCCGGCGCGATCCAGACGAAGCGGGTGACGTTGTTCTCCTCGTCCTCGATCCCCTCGCGCAACACCCGGCAGCCGTAGAGCACCGCCGCCGAGCGGGCGCCGATCGCGGCCCAGGGCCGCACCGCCTCACCGACCATGCGCACCGCCTCGGCGGTGCTGCTGACGCTGCGCCGTTCCACGCCGGGCAGCTGCTCGCGCAGGAAGGCGGCGCACTGGGCGAGCGGCTGCGGGTGGGAGAGGACGGCCGCGACCTGCTCCATCTCGACCCCCTCGCGGGCGATCAGGTGGGCGTGGACGGCGAAGTCGTGCTCGCCGACGATCGTCACCGACTCGGTGTCGAAGGCGAGGGTGTCGAGGGTGCTGCGCACCGAGCCCTCGATCGAGTTCTCGAAGGGGACGAAGGCGCGCTCGGCCTCGCCGCGCTCGACGCCGACGATCGCGTCGTGCACGGTCGGCATCCGCACCGACTCGAACTCGGCCGCGGGCATCGCCTCCCGCAGCGCGTCTTCGGTGAAGGTCCCGGCCGGGCCGAGGTAGGCGATCTTCATCGCTATTCGAAGATGACGGTGTAGGTCGCTTCGTTGTTGTCGGAGACCAGCTCGCCGGGGACCGGCTCGGCTACGACTTCGAGAGTAGCTTCGCCGCTCGGCGTCGGCGTCAGCGGGATAGTCGTCGATTCCCTTTCGCCGGCGCCGATCGAGCTGATGTCCTGCTGCAGCGCGTTGCCGCCGTCGACGGTCACCGTCACGGTCACCCCGCTCTCGGTCGATTCGCCCTGGTTTTCGACCTCGACTTCCACTTCGGCGGTTTCTTCGACGGAGAGCGTGGTCGGCGCTTCGGCGACCAGTTCGGTGCCGTTGATGCTGGTCCCGATCAAGCCCAGCCCATGCACGCCCGGCGTCGTCGCGCTGCTGGCGCCGTCGACCGAGCCGAGCGCTTCGCTGATCGCGCTTTCGTCGAGCCACTCGATCCCGTCGGGGACGAAGACGCTTTCCGGGACTTCGTCGCCGTCGATTCCGTTGTCGGCGAGCACACCGTTGATTTCGGGCCGGGCGACGGCCGAGTAGAGGACGTCGCTCGCCGCCAGCTTGCGGACCTGGTTGGTGATCGAGGCCATCGCTTTCTCGGCGCCGGCATCGCCCAGGGCAGTGCTCATCTTTTCCGCGATCGCCGTCATCGCCGCGGCGCGCAGGTCGTAGACCAGCTCCAGGTTCGCCTGGGCGTCGCCCATGTCACCGGGCGTGTCGAGTGAGTCGATGCGGCCCGCGTAGCTCTCGATCGCGCTGCGGTCGGCGTTGACCTCGGCGACGAACTCGGTGACCGAGAGGGCGCCGGGATCGGAGAGCTTGCCGAAGAAGGACTCGCTGGTCTGTTGGGTCTCTTCGACGATCTGGGTGACGTTCTGGGCGTAGTCGCGCAGTGCCCGGTCCGAGCGCGCGTTGAGGCATCCGCGGATACCGAGCACGATCAGGATCAAGATCAAAAGGCCGGCGCCGAGCGCGAGACCGCGGCGCAGCAGGATCTGCTGGCGCTCGGGGCGGCGCGGTCGCCGCTGCCGTCGCTCCGGCCGGGATGCGGGCGAATCCTCCAAGATGCAGGGAGTATGTCGCAGGAGGAAGCGGAATCGCGGCGAAGTCGGTTGTCGCTTTGGTCGGTTCCCTCGTGCTCAACCGTTTCCTGATCGAGCGCCGCATCGGCAGCGGCGGCTTCGGCGTGGTCTACGAGGCCTGGGACGGGCGCCTCGAGCGCACGGTCGCGGTCAAGGCGATCGAGTCGCGCGGGGACGCCGGCCGGCGGGTGCTGCGCGAGGCCCAAGCGGCTGCCCGGCTCAACCACCCGGGCATCGTCACCCTCTACGAGATGGGCGAGGAGGACGGCAACGCGCTGCTCGTCACCGAGCACGTCGACGGCGCCAACCTCGCCAACCTCAGCCACGAGGGCCGGCTCAGCGACCGCGAGATCGGCGAGATCGGCGCCGACCTCTGCGAGGCGCTCGACCACGCCCACGCCCACGGTGTCGTCCACCGCGACGTCAAGCCGCAGAACGTCCTCGTCACCGGCGAGCAGGAAATGCACGCCAAGCTGATGGACTTCGGCATCGCCCGCCTTGCCGACTCCGCGGCGCTGACCGCGCCCGGCGACATCGTCGGCACCCTCGCCTACATGTCCCCCGAGCAGGCCGAGGGGCAGCTCGCCGGGCCCGAGGCCGACGTCTACTCGCTGGCCCTGACCCTCTACGAGTGCTGGACGGGGGAGAACCCAAACCGCCGCGCCACCCCGGCTGCCACGGCGAGGGCGATCGGCGGCCGCGCCCGCCCGCTGCGGCGCCTGCGCCCCGACCTCCCCCGCGAGCTCTGCGACACGGTTGACGCGGCCCTGCAGCCGCGTCCTTCGCGGCGGCCGACGCTGGAGGAGCTCGGCGGCGCGATCGAGGACTCGCTGGACTCGCTCGCCGAGCACGCGCCCGATGGGCGGGGGCCGCTCGCGCTGCGCCTCGGCGCGATCGCCGCCGCGGCCACCTTCGGCCTCTGGCTGGCGCTCGGCCACGGAACCCTGCTGCCCTAGGATTTCCCGATCAGCGTCCTGCGCAACCTCGAGAGTCGGATCGAAGGCCTGGTCGAGGGCGTCTTCAGCCGCGCCTTCAGCTCCGAGGTGCAGCCGGTCGAGCTCGCCCGCAAACTGGCCAAGGAGATGGACTCCCACAAGACCGCCGGGGTCGCCCGCGTCTACGTGCCGAACGAGTACACGGTCTACCTCTCGGGCAAGGACCGGGTGCGGCTCGAAGGCTATGAGCGCTCGCTCGAGCAGGAGCTCTCCGGCTACCTGCTGGAGCATGCCCGGCGCCGCAGCTACGACCTGCTGACCCGGCCCACCGTCTCCTTCGAGACCGACGAGCGGCTGCGGCTGGGCGAGTTCGGCATCCAGACGCGCCTGGTCAAGCCGCCCGCCCACGAGGGTGAGAGCCCGAGCCAGGGCGAAGAGGGCCACACGATGGTCTACTCGGCGGTCCGCGACGCCCAGCCCGAGCAGCCCGCGCCGAGCGGCCGCGCCGAGGTCGCCACCCGCGCCGTCGTGATCGCCGACGATCGCCGCTACGTGCTCGACGGGCCGCGGGCCACGGTCGGCCGCTCCAAGGACGCCGATTGCGTGCTGCGCGACCCCAACGTCTCCCGCCACCACGCCGAGCTGCGCCGCTCCTCGGCCGGCGACTGGACGATCGCCGACCTCGGCTCGACCAACGGGGTCAAGGTCAACGGGCGCCGCGTCGGCTCGACCCGGCTGCGCAGCGGCGACCGCGTGACGCTGGGCACGACCACCTTCACGTTCGACGTCGAGCAGTAGCCCTAGTGTGCTGAACGCGTGGACTACGACCCCATATCCGTTGCTCTCAAGTTCGGCTTTCTCGCCGTCCTCTACCTCTTTCTGCTCTGGATCGCTCGCAGCGCGCTGAAGGACCTGCGGGGCACGGTCGCGCCCGCTCCCGACGCCACCGGCTTCCACCCGGTGCCCTCCTTCGAGGCGGCCGCGGCGGGGGCCGAAGCCTGGCTGGTGGTGCTGCGCGGCGGCGGTTTGCGAGAGGGCGAGCGCTTCGACCTGATCGGCGGCCTCTCGATCGGTCGCTCCGGCGAAGCGGACCTGCGGATCGACGACCGCTATGCCTCCGGCCTGCACGCGAGGATCTTCTCCCGTGAAGGGCGCTCTTACGTCGAAGACATGAGCTCCACCAACGGCACCCTGCTCAACGACGCCCAGCTGCACGGCGAGGCCGAGCTGATCGACGGCGACGTGGTGCGGATCGGCGACACCGAGTTCAGGTTCGAGGCAAGTTAGTGCTGCGCATCGACGACCAGGCCTTCCGCACCGACACCGGTCGCCAGCGCAGCGAGAACGAGGACTCCCTCTTCGTCCGCGCGCCGATCTTCGTCGTCGCCGACGGGATGGGCGGCGCCCAGGCCGGCGAGGTGGCATCGAAAACCGCCGCCGACGCCTTCGACCGCGACCTGCCCGAGGGGCCGCCGGAGCGCTTTCTGCGGGAGACGATCGAGGCCGCCAACCGGCGCATCCACGAGCTCGCCCGCAAAGACCCCTCGAAAGCGGGCATGGGCACCACGATCACCGCGGCGGTCCTTGACGCCGGCGGCGAAGAGGTCAGCATCGGCCACGTCGGCGACAGCCGCGCCTACCGCCTGCGCCGCGGCCGCCTCGAGCGCCTCACCCGCGACCACTCGCTGGTCGAGGAGATGCGGCGCAAGGGCCAGATCACCGACGCCCAGGCCGAGGACCACCCGCAGCGCTCGATCATCACCCGGGCGCTCGGCCCCGAACCGGAGGTCGAGGTCGACCTGCAGACCGTGCCCGCCTCGCCCGGCGACGTCTTCCTGCTCTGCTCCGACGGGCTGACGACGATGGTCTCCGAGGACCGCATCGCCGAGGCGCTGAGCAGCGCCGCCTCGATGAGCGCGGCGGTCCGGACCCTGATCGACGAGGCCAACGGCGCCGGTGGTCGCGACAACATCACTGCGCTCGCCTTCCGCCTCGCCGACGCCGCTGCCCCGCGCGGCGAGAGCCGCGAGGACGCGACCCTGATCGGCGCCGCCGCCGAGGAGGCCGGCCTGACCGCGACCGAGGTCCGCCGCCGGGCCGCCGCCGCTGCCGCCGCCGAACGGCGCGAGCGGCTCGGCGCCAAGTCGAAGCGGGGGCGGTTGGGCACCGCCGCCAAGCTGCTCGCCGGCGTCGCGATCGTCGCCCTGCTCGGCTTCGGCGCCTGGTACGCCAACCGCCAGGTCTGGTTCCTCGGCAGCGACGACGCGGGCCGCGTCTCGCTCTACCGCGGCCTGCCCTATGAGCTGCCCTTCGGCGTCAGCCTCTACGAGGAGCGCTACGCGAGCCCGATCCAGACCGAGGCGCTGCCGACCCGCCGGCGCGACGCGGTCAGCGGCCATGACCTGCGTTCCCGCGACGACGCGGTCTCGTTGATCGAGGACATCGAACGCAGCCAGGGCATACCGTGACCAGCGCCCGCAACCGGGAGCTGATCGCCCTGATCCCGGTGGCGCTGCTGCTCAGCGCCGGCTTCGCCGCGGTCTTCGCCCAGGAGGAGGCCCGGCTCGGCAACACCAGCCTGATCTACGGCGCCTACTTCCTCGCGATCTGCTTCGCCACCCACGTCTTCCTGCGCCTGCGCCTGCCCAACGCCGACCCCTACCTGTTCCCGCTGGTCGCCCTGCTGACCGCTTTCGGCCTGGTGATGATCTACCGGATCGACGCCGACCTGGCCCGCGACCAGGCCAACTGGTTCGTCCTCGGCCTGTTGCTCTTCGCGCTCACGATCCAGTTCCTGCGCGACTACGACGTGCTCGAGCGCTACCGGTACACGATCGCCGGCATCGGCCTGCTGCTCCTGCTGGCGCCGCGATTGCCCGGCATCGGCCAGCAGGTCAACGGCGCCTACCTCGGGGTCAAGATCGGGCCGCTCGCCTTCCAGCCGGCCGAGTTCTCGAAGATCTGCATCGTCATCTTCCTCGCCAGCTATCTGCGCGAGCACCGCGAGGTCCTGATCGTCGGCGCCCGGCGGGTGCTCGGCGTCACCCTGCCGCCGCTCAAGCATCTCGGGCCCTTGCTGGTCGTCTGGGGCGCGGCGATGTTCATGCTCGTCTTCATCCGCGACCTGGGCAGCTCGCTGATGTTCTTCGCCGCCTTCCTGGCGCTCCTCTACGTGGCGACCGGGCGCTTCTCCTTCGTTGCGATCGGGATGGCGATGTTCCTGCTCGGCGCTTGGTTCTTCGCCTCGACCGTGCCCCACGTCAACGACCGGGTCGAGATCTGGCTCGACCCCTACAAGGACCCGACCGAAAGCGGGTACCAGATCCTCAACTCGATCTTCGCCCAGGCCGACGGGGGGTTGTTCGGCGCCGGCTTCGGCCAGGCGCTGATCACGATCCCCGGCACCGACAACGCCCTGCTGCCGGCGGCGCAGACCGACACGATCTACTCGCTGATCGTCAACGAGGTCGGCCTTTTCGGCGCCTGCGGGGTGATCCTGATCTACCTGTTGATCGCCGCCCGCGGGTTCAAGATCGCCCTGCTTGCCGACGACGGCTTCTCGAAGCTGCTGGCCACCGGCCTGACCGCGGTCTTCGCCTTCCAGGCCTTCGTCATCATCGGCGGCGTCACCCGGGTGATCCCGCTGACCGGCGTCACCCTGCCCTTCATCAGCTACGGCGGCAGCTCGATCGTCGCCAACTTCGTCCTCCTCGCCTTGCTGCTCTTGATCTCCGACCGCGCCCGGCGTGAGGCCACGGCCGCCCGCACCCGGATGGCGATGGGGGCGACGTGAATCGGCAGATCATCAAGCTCTTCAGCTTCTTCGCCGTTCTCTTCGCGGTGCTGATCGGATTCACCTCGTACTGGGCGGTCTTCGACGCGGAGGCGCTGAAGGAGAAGGACGCCAACAAGCGGCCGTTGCTCGAGCAGCAGCAGATCAAGCGCGGCCGCATCCTCGCCGCCGACGGCACGGTGCTGGCACGTTCGGTGCCGAAGGGCAGTGGCGACGCCCTGCGCTACGTGCGCCGCTACCCGGAAGGGTCGCTCTTCGGCCACCCGATCGGGTACAGCTTCGTGCGCGAGGGGGACAGCGAGTTCGAGCAGTTCCACAACGACGAGCTGGTCGGCGAGGGTTCCGAGCTGAGCTCGATCCTCGACGAGCTGCGCGGCCAACAGCAGGAAGGCAACGACGTCGTCACCAACCTCGACCCGGACGCGCAGCGGGTGGCGCTGGCCGGGCTCGAAGCGCAGGGCTTCGGCGCCGTGGTCGCGATCGAGCCGAGCAGCGGCCGCGTCCGGGTGCTCGCCTCCAACCCGGGGTTCGACCCCAATCGCATTCCCTTCGACCTCAACCAGCTGAACCGCAACACGCTCGAAACGCCGCTGCTCAACCGCGGCACCCAGGGGCTCCGCCCGCCCGGCTCGACCTTCAAGGTGGTGACCGCCGCGGCGGGGCTCGACAGCGGTGAGATCACGCCGGAGACGCTGATCGACGCGCCCGGCACGATCGAGGTCCAGGGCCAGCCGCTCGCCAACGACTTCGACCAGGACTTCGGCGAGATCGCGCTCGACGAAGCGCTGACCAACTCGGTCAACACCTGGTTCGCCCAGCTCGGCGAGGACCTCGGCGCCGAGACCATGTTCGAGTACATGGACCGCTTCGGCTTCGGCTCGACGCCGGCGATCGACCTGCCCGGCGACCAGGTCTCCCGCAGCGGCGTCTTCGACGGCGACCAGCTGCTCGGGCCCGGCGACCCGGTCGACGTCGCCCGCATCGCCTTCGGCCAGGAGCGGCTGATCGTGACGCCGCTGCAGATGGCCCAGGTCGCGGCGGCGGTCGCCAACGGCGGCAGCCTGATGCGGCCGCAGATCTGGAGCCGGGTCGTCGATCCCGACGGGCGCGTCATCGACGAGATGGACCCGAGCCAGTACAGCCGACCGATCGACGAGCAGTCGGCGGCAGAGCTGACCACGGCGATGGAAGGCGTGGTGCGCGAAGGCACCGGCACCAACGCGGCGATCCCCGGCGTCGCCGTCGCCGGCAAGACCGGCACCGCCGAAACGCCGTTCAACGAGAGCTGCGGCGGCGGCAGCGAAGAGAACCAGGCATGGTTCATCGGCTTCGCGCCGGCGGACGACCCGGAGATCGCGATCGCGGCGACGATCGAGTGCACGGAAGCCTTCGGCGGCGACGTCGCCGCGCCGATCTTCCGCGAAGTGGCCGAATCGCTGCTGGACGATGAATAAGACGACGAAACACTCGCCGAGGGGCCTAGAACGTCGATCATGTCGACGTTCTAGGCCCCTCGGCCAAAGGGAGGAATAGCGTGGCTGCTGAAGTCGGCGAGGGGAGCACGATCGACGGGCGCTACCGGCTGCTGCGGCGGATCGGCTCGGGCGGGATGGCGGACGTCTGGCTGGCCGAGGACCCGCACCTGCAGCGCCGCCTGGCGCTCAAGGTCCTGCACAGGCGCTTCGCCCAGGACAAGGAGTTCGTCGAGCGCTTCCGCCGCGAGGCGGAGGCCGCCGCCGGCCTCCAGCACCCGCACGTCGTCGCCGTCTACGACCGCGGCGACGTCGACGGCACCTACTACATCGCGATGCAGCTGCTCGAGGGCCGTTCGCTGAAGGAGCTGATCGACGCCGGGCTGACCCCGGAGCAGGCGGTGGCGCTGATCCGCCAGGTGCTCGAGGCGGCCGGCTTCGCCCACCGTCACGGGGTCGTCCACCGCGACCTCAAGCCGCAGAACGTGATCGTCGACGACGAGGGGAAGGCGACGGTGACCGACTTCGGCATCGCCCGCGCCGGCGCCTCGGAAATCACCCAGGCCGGCTCGGTGATGGGGACGCCTCACTACCTCTCGCCCGAGCAGGCGCAGGGCCAGGCGGTGACCGCGGTCTCCGACCTCTACTCGGTCGGGGTGATGCTCTACGAGGCGCTCGCCGGGCGGGTGCCGTTCGAGGCCGACTCGGCGGTGGCGATCGCGATGAAACAGGTCTCGCACACGCCGCAGCGGCCGAGCTCGATCGCCCCGGCGGTCTCACCGGCGCTCGACGCGGTGACGATGCGTGCCCTGGAGAAGGACCCCGGCCAGCGCTTCCAGAGCGCCGAGGCCTTCATCGCGGCGCTCGACGCGGCGCTGCGCGATCCCGCCGCCGAGGGGGAAGGGACGGCCTCCTTCGCGCCTCTGCCGCCGCCGGTGGTGGGCGGTGAGGAGGCCGAGGCCGGCGAGCGCGACCCCGAGGAGGAGGAACGTCGGAAGCGCCGTAAACGCTGGGCGATGCTCGCCGGCGGCGCGGTCCTGATCGGGCTGCTGCTCGGCCTCTACCTGACCCGCGACACGACCACCGACGTCCCCGAGGTCACCGACAACCAGCTGCCGGTGGCAATCGCCCTGCTCGAACAGAACGGCTTCACGGTCGGCGAGGTGACCCGCGTGCAGCGTGAAGCCGCGGCGGGCACGGTGCTCGAGCAGGACCCCTCGCCGGGTGAGGCCTCGCTCGAGTGCTCCTTCCTGCGCTTCTTCTGCTCGAAGCCGAAGATCGACCTGGACGTCAGCGACGGTCCCGGCACGGCGACGGTCCCGGGCGGCCTCGCCGGGCTGAGCGAAGAAGAGGCGACCGAACGGGTCGAAGAGGCCGGCTTCGAAGCGCAGGTCGAAAGCGTCAACTCGGAATCGGTCGAGGCCGGGCTGGTGATCAGCGCCCAGCCCTCCGGCGGGACGACCGCGACCCGTGGCACCACGGTCCTGCTGAGGGTCTCGAAAGGGGCGCGCCTGGCCAAAGTCCCGGTCGTGGTCGGGGCGCAGCGCTCGCTCGCCGTTCAGCAGCTGCGCGGCCGCGGCCTGGTCCCCAACGTCGAAGAAGAAGAGAGCGAGTCGCCGACCGGCGAAGTGATCCGCCAGGCGCCCAGCGCCGGCTCGGAGCTGCCGCGCGGCTCCTCGGTGACGATCGTCGTCTCCGCCGGCCGCGAGATGGCGACGGTGCCGAACGAGATCGGCAAGGAACGGGCGCCCGCGGTCGAAGCAATCCGCGCCGCCGGCCTGCAGCCGACCGTCTCCGAACAGGTGACCGAAGTCGAGTCGCAGATCGGCCGCGTCACCGACCAGTTCCCGCCGCCGGGCTCCGAAGTGGAACCGGGCTCCCAGGTGACCGTGGTCGTCGGCAAACGCGGCGCCGCGACCGGCGCCGAACCGGAAACGGAAGCCGAATGAGGGTCGCGGTCCTCAGCGGTGGCCGCTCCTCCGAGCACGACGTCTCGCTGCGCTCGGGCGCGGCGGTGGCCGAGGGGCTGGAGCAGGCCGGCCACGAGGCGCTGCCGGTGACGATCTCCCGCGGCGGCGAGTGGAGCTTTCGCGGCGCCCCGGTCGAGCTCTCGCCGGCCGCCGGCCTGCTCGGCGCCGAGGTCGCGTTCCCCGCCCTGCACGGCCCCTTTGGCGAGGACGGCAGCGTCCAGGGCGTGCTCGAGTGGCTCGACCTGCCCTACGTCGGCTCCGACGTGCTCGCCTCGGCCGTCTGCATGGACAAGCTGACCCTGAAGCGGCTCTGCGCCCAGCACGGCCTGCCCCAGGTCGAGTTCGCGGCGGTCGGCGAGCCAGGCTGGCGCGAGCGCTGCGAGGCGATGGACAAGCCGCTCTGGGTGAAGCCCTCGCGGCTCGGCTCGAGCGTCGGCATCAGCAGGGTCGAGTCGGCCGGCGAGGAGCTCGACGCCGCGGTCGAGCTGGCCCTGCGCCACGACCCGCGGGTGATCGTCGAGGCCGACGCCGGCGGCCGCGAGGTCGAGTGCTCGCTGCTCGGCAACGAGACGGTCGAGGCCTCCCTGGCTGGCGAGGTGATCGCGCACGGCGACTGGTACGACTACGAGACCAAGTACAGCGACGGGGGCATGGAGCTGGTCGTGCCGGCGCCGCTCGCCGAGGCATCCGCCACCCGCCTGCCCGAGCTCGCCCGCGCCGCCTTCGCGCTCGGCGGCTGCGCCGGCCTCGCCCGCTGCGACTTCTTCGTCCGCGCCGACGGCGAGGTCCTGCTCAACGAGCTCAACACGATGCCCGGCTTCACCGCGACCAGCGTCTACGCCAAGCTCTGGGAGGCCAGCGGCCTCGCCTACCCGGACCTCTGCGACCGTCTCCTGCGGCTGGCGCTCGAGCGCCACGCCAAGGCCCGCTCGTTCGAGTTCTGACTGAAGAGGCTCAGTCGAGCAGCTTGATGTCGGTGACCTCGACCTGGTAGCGGCTCGGCTGGTCACGCGATTCCGAGGCGCGGGTGAACCAGAGCAGGAAGTAGGTCGAGGGTTCGCGCACGGTCAGCGGGATCTCCTGCGTCTCGCCGGCTTCGCTCGCTTCGCCGACCGGTTCGTCCCAGCCGGAGAGGTCGGAGGGGGGACCGGCCGGCGCCGCGTAGACCTGGGCGTCCCAGCCGGATGCGGCGGTGCGCACGATCATCCGCGTCGGGGTCGCGGGCGAGGCGGTGGTGACGTAGACGCCGACGCCTGGTTCGGGGCCGGTCTTCGTCCCTTCGAAGGTTTCCGAGTCGTAGTGCTCGGTTTCCCAGGCGGTGCCGGTCGGGTCGCCGTCGGCGGCGAGTTCGACCTTGCTGCCGATCTCCTCGCCGTCGCCCTGGGGGTCGTAGTCGGTCGCCGAGGAGATCGCCACGCCGCCCCCTTTGCCCTCGTTGGCGCCGCCGCCGCCGATCCCGCTGGAGATCAGCTGCACGGCGAGCAGGGCGCCGCCGGCGACCAGCAGCAGCACGACGATCGCCGCCCACGACCAGCGGGCGCGGCCGGAGAGCTTGCGCTGCGGCGGCGGCACCGCGTCGAGCACGCTGGTCGCCTCGCCGGTCGTCGTCCCCGCCCGCGCCGCCTCGACCTCGAGCGCCGTCTCCAGGTCGTCGATCATCGCGCCGATCGTCTGGTAGCGCTCGCCCAGGTCCTTGGCGGTCGCCCGCTCGACCACCAGCGCCACTGCCGCCGAGACCTCGGGCCGCCGTCGCTGCACGTCGGGCAGCTCCTCGTTGACGTGTTTCATCGCCACCCCAACCTGGCTGTCGGCGTGGAAGGGAACCTGGCCGACCAGCATCTCGTAGAGGACGACGCCGAGCGAGTAGACGTCGGAGCGCGGGTCGACCCCCTTGCCCATCGCCTGCTCGGGGGCGACGTAGTCGGTGGTTCCGAGCACGCGCCCGGTCGCCGTCATCCCGTCCTGTTCGAGCTGGCGCGAGATGCCGAAGTCGGTCAGCTTGGCGCGCCCCTCCTCGTCGATCAGCACGTTCTGCGGCTTGATGTCGCGGTGGACCATGTTGCGCCCGTGGGCGACGCTGAGGCCGCGGGCGACCTCGATCGCGTAGGCGATCGCCTCCTGGGTGTCGAGCGCGCCGACCCGGTTGATCCGCTGCTTCAGCGTCTCCCCCTTGACGTACTCGAAGACGATGTAGGGGTGGCCGCCGTCCTCGCCGGCGTCGATCACCGCGACCACGTTGGGGTGGGTCAGCTTGGCGACCGCTCGCGCCTCCTGGCGGAAGCGCTGCAGCTGGTCCTCCTGCTCGGACATCTCGCGGTGCATGACCTTGACCGCGACCGGCCGGTCGAGCGTCTCGTCGCGGGCCAGGTAGACCGTCGACATGCCGCCGCTGCCGAGCTTCGCCTCCAGCCGGTATCGCCCTGAGAGGACGGTTCCGATCATCGAGCTGGAGGGGCGGGCGTTCATCTACGTCGTACGGATGATCCTTCTACCGTACGACCGACTCGCTTCGCCTCCGGGTAGTGGCGGCGCATGGCCTCGACCGCGGCGTCCTCGTCGTCGCCGGCGACGACGCAGCAGAACCCGCAGCCCATGTTGAAGACGTCGTGCATCTCCTCCTCGCCGATGCCGCCGCGCTCCTGGATCAGCTCGAAGATCGGCGGCACCGGCAGCGGGTCGTCGATCTCGTAGCCGACCTCGGCGGCGAGCCGCAGCAGGTTGCCGAGGCCGCCCGAGGTGATGTGGGCGAGCCCGCGCACCTCGACCCCGGAGCGGAGCAGCTCGAGCACCGGCTTGACGTAGATCTCGGTCGGTTCCAGCAGGACTTCGCCGAGCGGCCGGCCGAGGTGGCCGTCGGGGTCCTCACCGAGCGCCAGCCCGTCGAGCGCCGTGCGCGCCAGGGTGTAGCCGTTGGAGTGCACGCCGGAGGAGGGCAGGCCAATCACCGCGTCGCCGGGCCGCACCGCCGAGCCGTCGATGATCGCGTCGAGCGCCACGGTGCCGAAGCAGGCGCCGGCGACGTCGAAGCCGCGCACCATGTCGCCGAGCTGGGCGAGCTCGCCGCCGGGGATCTCGACCCCGGCCAGCTCGGCGCCGCGCGCCAGGCCGATGCCGATCTGCTCGCAGACCTCCGGGTCGGCGCGCTCGATCGCGATGTAGTCGAGCATCGCCAGCGGCTCGGCGCCGACGCAGATCACGTCGTTGACGTTCATCGCCACGCAGTCGATCCCGACCGTGTCGAAGCGCCCCAACTGCTCGGCGACCAGCAGCTTGGTGCCGACCCCGTCGGTGGAGAGCGCGATCCCGGTCCGCTCGTCGATCCGGATCACGCTCGCGTAGTGGCCCGGAAGCGGCACCTGGCGCGACGGGCGTCCCAGCTGGATCGCCCCCAGGGCCCGGACGAGCCCTGCCACCGCCGAGTCCGCCGCCCCCTGGTCGACCCCGGCCTTCGCGTACGCGTCGTTCATGGTTTCCGCAGTTTGGCGAGAACCGCGGCGGCGAGGGCGGCTCGGTAGGCCGCGTAGGGCCAGAGTGCCCGGTCGCGCTCGACCAGGCGGATCAGGCGCTGCGAGGCGAGGGTCGAGGCGAAGGAGGCGGCGACGCCGAGCGCCATCGAGCGGCGCAGGGCGGGGGAGACGCCGCGCCGTCGCAGCCGCTCGCCCTTGAGGATCGTGGCGCCGACGATCAGCGGCAGGGCGATCGTGCGCGAGAGCAGGTTGGCCTGGTCGCGGGAGAAGTGCCGCCAGCGCGCCGCGGCGAGGGTGATGCCGTTGCGCGAGACACCCGGTGCGAGCGCCGCCGCCTGGGCGAGGCCGAGCGCCAGGCCGTCGGCGGGGGTGGCCTCGCCCTGCCCGCGCCGCTGCGGCCGGGTGTCGCCGGCCAGCATCGCCGCCGAGCCGGCCAGCAGCCCGAAGGCAGTTGCCCGCGGCCCGCCGAGCCGCTGCTCGATCGGGCGCTCGAAGGCGACGGCGACGGCGACGGCCGGCAGGAAGGAGAGGCCCAGCATCAGCGCCCGGCGGCCGTTGAAGATGCGCAGCTCCTCGACGATCATCTGCCGCTGGCCGATCAGCAGCGCCGCCGCCGCGCCGCCGTGCAGTGCCACCTCGAAGCTCTTGCGGACCTCGGGATCGAGCTCGTCCCAGTCCCAGCCGGCGAGCCAGGGCAGCAGCACGATGTGGGCCGATGAGGAGACCGGCAAGAGCTCGGCGGGGCCCTGGACGACCCCGAGCGCCAGGGCGCGGGCGGCCGAGATCCTGCCGTCGGCCGCGCCGCTCAAGCGCCGCCGCGCGAGGAGGCCGCTTCGCCCGGCCCGCCGCCGCGGAAGCGACGGATCAGCAGGTAGATCCCGCCAGCGAGGACCGCGGCGACGACGGCGTAGTCGAGGTAGTGCAGGTGGCCCCGCCACTCCTCCCAGTTCTCGCCGACCGCCTGGCCGATCAGGCCCAGCATCAGCACCCAGGGGATGCAGCCGAGCAGGGTCAGCGCCGTGAAGCGCCAGAACGGCATCTTGGCGACGCCCGCCGGCAGCGAGATGAAGGTGCGGATGATCGGCAGCATGCGGGTGAAGAAGACGGTCGCGTCGCCGTAGCGCTCGAACCAGTCGTCGGCCCATTTCAGGTATTTGGGCGGCACGTGGATGAGGCGGTTTTTCTCGAGCAGGTCGAGGCGCGCGTAGTAGCCGACCGCGTACGCCGCCCAGGAGCCGACCAGGTTGCCGAGCACGCCGGCGACGGTGATCCCGAGCAGGGTGAGGTCGCCGGCGGCGACGCTCGAGCCGGCGAAGAGCATGATCGCCTCGCTCGGCACCGGCAGGCAGGCGGACTCGAGCGCCATCAGGGCGAAGACCGCCGGCAGCCCGGTGGAGCTGATGAAGTCGGTCCCCGCGTTGACGATCGGGTCGAGGAAGAAGTCGGTGACGCTGGCGAGAGGGAGCATGCGGGAGGCCGGGATTCTATGGACTGGGTCCGGCAGGAACTAAACTGAGTCCGCCTCTATGCACCGGTTGAACCACCCCGTGTATCGCAGTCGGTTCCTCCAGGTGGCGGCTGACGCGCTGCTAGTCGCGCTCGCCTTCTACCTGGCCTTCCGCCTGCGTTTCCTCGACGAGCCCGGGATGCCGCACCGCTACGAGGAGCTCTTCACCCAGTCGGTTGCCTTCGTCGTGCTCGGCAAGATCGCGATCTTCGCCGCCTTCGGGCTCTACCAGAAGTGGTGGCGCTACGTGAGCGTCAGCGACTTCCTCGCCATCGCCCGCGCCGTCGCCGTCGCCAGCGCCGTCCTCGTCGTCATCTTCACCGTCGCCAAGCCCTTCGACGTCGGTCTGCCGCGCTCGGTCGCGGTGATGGACTTCATGCTCACCCTGCTCCTGGTCGCCGGCGCCCGCCTCGGCGTGCGGCTGATCGTCGAGCGGCCCTCGCCAGGGCACCGGGTGCCCAAGCACGAGGTGTTGGTGATCGGCGCCGGCTCCGGCGGCCAGATGGTCGTCCGCGAGATGCAGCTCAACCCCAACCTCGGCGCCACCGCGATCGGCTTCGTCGACGACGACGCCCGCAAGCAGGGGATGCGGATGGTGGGCCTCAAGGTGCTGGGCACGACGGCGCGGATCGAGGCGATCCTCGACGAGACCGAGCCCGACGAAGTCGTGATCGCGATCCCCTCGGCGCCGGGGACGGTGCGCGCCCGGGTCGTCGCCGCCTGCCGCGAACGCGAGATCCGCGTCCGCACCCTGCCGACCGTGTTCGAGCTGCTGCGCGGCGGCGTCCAGCTCAACAGGCAGCTGCGCGAGGTCCGGGTCGAGGACGTGCTGGGTCGCGACCCGATCGTGCGTGAGCTGGACCGGGTGGGCGCCTACCTGCGCGACCGCATCGTCCTCGTCACCGGCGCCGGCGGCTCGATCGGCTCCGAGCTCTGCCGGCAGATCGCCCAGGTCAAGCCGCGCCTGCTGGTGATGCTCGACCACGCCGAGGACAACCTCTTCCAGATCGAGCGCGAGATGGTCGAGGAGCGCCACTTCAGCGCCGTCGAGGCGGTGCTCGCCGACTGCAAGGAGCCGCACCGGATGCTGGAGACGATGCAGCGCTTCAAACCCAGCGTCGTCTTCCACGCCGCCGCCTACAAGCACGTGCCGCTGATGGAGGCCAACCCGCTGGAGGCGGTCCGCAACAACGCGATCGCGACCCGGGTCGTCGCCGACACCGCCGCCGCCTCGGAAGTGGAGCGCTTCGTCCTGATCTCGACCGACAAGGCGGTCAACCCGAAGACGGTGATGGGCGCCTCCAAGGCGATGGCCGAGTGGATCGTCGAGTCGGCCGGCCACCGCCACCCGGGCACCCGCTTCGCCAGCGTCCGCTTCGGCAACGTGCTCGCCTCCTCGGGCAGCGTCGTGCCGATCTTCCGCAGCCAGATCGAGCGCGGCGGCCCGGTCACGGTCACCCACCCGGAGATGACCCGCTACTTCATGACGATCCCCGAGGCGGTGCAGCTGGTGATCCGCACCGGCGACATCGGCGCCGGCAAGGGCGAGGTCTTCGTCCTCGACATGGGCGAGCCCGTGAAGATCGTCGACCTGGCGACCAACATGATCCGCCTCGCCGGCTACGAGCCGGGGGCCGACATCGCGATCGAGTTCACCAAGCCGCGGCCGGGGGAGAAGCTGCACGAGGAGCTGTTCGGCGGCAGCGAGGAGCGCCAACCGACCGCGGCGCGGCGGATCCACCGGGCGGTGCGCCAGACACCGCTCGACCCCGAGTGGGTGGAGACGACGCTGAACTCGCTCGAGCACCTGGTCCTGGCCGGCGACGAGGCGAACCTGGCCGAACGCGTGGTCGAGCTGATCACCGCGCAGGGCGGCGACGCGGCGGCGGTCAGCCCGGGCCCCTAACGGATAGCCTCTCGCAGCCAACCCCTTGGAGCTGATCAGGGAAATCGGGGCTTTCGCGGGCTTGATCGCATTTCTTGGTCTGGCCCTGCTTGCGCTGCTCTCGTTCACGCAAGGCCGCGACATCCGCCGCCTGCGCGAGTGGGCCGGCTCGGCGCCGGAGCGCGACGCCGACCGCAAGGAGACGACCTCGGCCGCCGCCGCCGAGCGGGCCGAGGAGATGCGCAAGCTGGAGGAAGCCCGCACCGCCGAGCAGCAGGCCGCCGACCTGCGCGAGGAGCGCCGCGAGCGGCGCGAGGCGGGCCTGCCGGAAATGACCCGCGGCGAGCGCCTGCGCGAACGCTTCGCCGGCCGCGGCGAGTGGCTCGGCGAGCCGCGCTACCTGGTCGCGATCCTCGGCGTCGTGATCGTGGTCGGCATCGGCGCCTTCTTCGCCCTCAGCGGCGGCCTCGGCGGTGACGACGAAGCCAACGGCGGCAAAGCCAAAGGCGGCGGCAACGCGGCACCAGCCGTTCTGCGTCCCGGCGAGATCGAGGTCACGGTCCTCAACGGCACCGCCGTGCCCGGCCTGGCCGCGACCTACGGCGACATGGTCGAGGGCCGCGGCTATCAGCTCGGCGCGGTGACCAACAGCACCTCCAGCTTCACCGACAGCGTCGTCATGTTCGAGGCGGGCAGCGGCCGCGCCGCCCGCCGGGTCGCCGACTCGCTGGAGATATCGCGGGTGCAGCCGATGAGCTCTGAGATCGTCCAGCTGGCGGCGGGGGCCCCGGTCGCGGTCGTGATCGGCGAGGACAATGCCTCGTCGGCCGGTTAGCGCCGGCGCGGTCGTCTTCGCCGTCCTCGTCCTCGCCACGGTCGCCGCCTTCGCCTGGTCGCAGCGCCTCAAGCGCGAGCCGCTGGTCCTCGACCGGGTCAGCTTCGTCGTCGTTCCCCGCAGCAAGCCGCTGGCGCCGGCCTTCACCCCCAACGGCGACTGCCGCTCCGACCGGGTCCGCATCCGCTTCCGCGTCACCCGTTCCGACCAAGCGACGGTGCAGGTGATCAAGCCGGGGGGTCAGGTGGTGGTGACGCTGGCCCGTGACACCTTCCTCAAGCGCTACCGCTTCCACACCTACTACTGGGACGGTCGCATGCGGGGGGTCGGGATGGCGCCCCCGGGGCGCTACAAGCTGCGGGTCAAGATGCTCGGCGAAGACCGCGTCCTCGTCCCCGGCGGCGTGATGCGCCTGCACGAGGCGCCGCGCAGGCCACTGCCCGGCTGTGAGCGGGAGCGACGGGGTTGAGCGAGATCCTCGCCGGGGCGGGCGTCGTGATCGCCGCCGCCGCGGCCGCCGCCGCGATCCTGCTGCCACCGGGCCGCGCCCGCGCGGCGGCGATGCTGCTCGCCCTCGCCCTCTTCCCCCTCCTGATCCTCGGCGACCAGTGGCACACGCGTCAGATCGAGGACCTCCGCGACGAATCGGCGGGCCTGATCGTTCTCGCCCTCGCGGCGGCGGGAGCAGCCGTCGCGGCTCTCGCCTACGTCTTCAACCGCTGGCCGATCCTCCTGCCGCTGGCGATCGTCTTCGCGCTTCCCTTCCGCATCCCGTTGGAGGCCGGCGGGGACACGGCCAATCTCCTGGTCCCGCTCTATCTCGTAATTGCCGGGGGAGTGATGGCCGTTGCCGTGCGCGAGTTTCGGATGGAGCGGGCGGGGGAAGGTCCGCGCACCCTCTTGCCCAAGGTTCTCGCCGCGGTCGTCGTGCTCTACGCGCTGCAGACGCTGTACTCACCTGACTTCTCGAAATCACTCCAGAACGTGTGCTTCTTCTTCGTGCCGTTCTCGCTGGTGTACGCGTTGCTACGGGACATACGGTGGGATCGCAAGCTGCTCTCTTACGTGCTGTTCGTTTTCGCCGCCGAGGCGGTCGCATTCGTGGTGGTGGGCTCGATCGAGTACGTGACCAAGGAGCTTTTCTGGAACGACCAGGTGATCCGGTCGAACGAGTTCCACGCGTATTTCCGGGTCAACTCGATCTTCTGGGACCCGAACATCTACGGGCGCTACTTGGCGCTGGTGATCGTGATCGCGATGTCGGTGTTGATGTGGGCGAAGGAGCGCAGGACGTTCTGGCTGCTCGTGGGGCTGGTCGGCGTGCTCTGGCTGGGACTGGTGCCTACGTTCTCTCAGTCCAGCTTCGCCGCGTTGCTGGGCGGGCTGGCTGTCATCGCCGCGATTCGTTGGAGCTGGAAGTGGACGCTGGCGGCGGTTGGGGCGGGGGCGATCCTCGCCGTCCTCATCGTCCTCTTCGCCGGCGGTGTCTCCAAGCTCAGTCCGGATCGCTTAAACGTCGTCATCGGCGGGCGCGCCAACCTCGTCTCCGGCGGCACCGACCTCTTCGCCAAGCGCCCGATCTGGGGCTACGGCGCCGGCTCCTTCCCCCGCGCCTACACCGAACACATCGCCACCAAAAAAGCCCCGGTCTCGGTATCTCACACCGAGCCAGTAACGGTCGCCGCGGAGCAGGGCTTAATCGGCCTGCTCGCTTACGCAGCCCTCCTCATCGCCGCCTTGTGGACGTTGTCGTCTGGCCTATTCACTCCTCGCGCGGGTGGCGCGGTAGGGGGAACCGCCCCTGAGGAAGCTTTAGCTACCGGAAGGGGCGGTGGGTCCCCTGCCGCGACAGGACCCGCGCGCCCCGCGGTTCTCGCCGCCTTCGTCGCACTCCTAGTCCACACCATGGCCTACGCCGTCTTCTACGAGGACCCGATCACCTGGGTCCTGCTCGCGGTCGGCGCCTCGCTCGCAGCGGCCGCCCCCGCGGTCCGCCCGTCAACGTAGGCTCGCGCCGTGTCGGGCTACCTCCGCCGCCTCGCGACGACCGGTGCCGCCTACACCGCGGCCAGCGTCCTCTCGAAGCTGATCGCGGTCGCCCTGCTGCCGCTCTACACGCGGTACCTGACCCCGGCCGACTACGGCGTCGCCGAGGTCCTCTTCGCCGCCGTGGTCGCCGCCAGCATCGTCATCCGCTTCGGCGTGATCGAGGCCGTGCTGCGCTTCTACTACAAGGCCGGAGAGGACCCGGGCCGGGTCGTCGCCACCTCCTTCGCGGCGCTCTTCTGGTTCGGCACCGCCGCGGCGCTGATCGCCATGCCCTTCGCCACGCCGATCTCCGAAGCGCTGCTCGACCGGCCGGCGACCGACCTGGCCCGGATCGCGATCGCCGGCCTCTGGGTGCTGACCCTGCACGAGTACCTGCTCACCCTCTTCCGGCTCGAAGAGCGGGCGCGGGCCTTCTTCACGGTGACGATCGCCAACGTCCTCGCCGCGATCGCGCTCACCGTGGCCCTCGTCGTCGGCGCCGAAGAGGGCGCCCGCGGGCTGCTGCTGGGCAGCTACGTCAGCGGCGCCGCCTTCGTCCTCGGCCTGATCGTCGTCCACCGCCGCAGCCTCTCGCTGCGCTTCGAACGGCCGCTGCTGCGCCGCATGCTGCGCTTCGGCCTGCCGACGATGCCGGCCGAGCTCTCGCTCTACGCGCTCAACTTCGTCGACCGGATCATCATCATCCGCACGGTCGGGGCCACCGAGGCGGGTCTCTACTCGCTGGCGATCAAGTTCTCGCAGGCGGTCAACGTCCTCGTCCGTGGCTTCCAGCTCGCCTGGCCGCCGCTGGCCTACTCGATCCGCGACGACGACGAGGCGCGCCGCGCCTACGCCGCGGTCGTCACCTGGTTCCTCGCCGCCTGCGCCGCCGTCGTCCTCGCGATGTGGCTGTTCTCGCGGTGGATCGCCCGCGCCCTCGCCGCGCCGGACTTCTTCACCTCCTACGAAGCGGTCGGCCTGATCTCGACCGCGGTCACGCTCTATGCCCTCTACATGGTGCAGCTGGTGATCCTCGGCCGCACCGGCCGCACCGAGTTCAACTTCCCGGCGACCGGCGCGGCGCTGGTCGTCAACGTCGTCCTCAACCTGATCCTCGTGCCGCCGCTGGGGATCGTCGGCGCCGGCATCGCCCTGGTCGTCTCCTACCTGGTCGTGGTTGCGCTGATGTACGGGTTCACCCAGCGGCTCTTCCCGGTGCCCTACGAATGGGCGCGCCTCGCCCGGGTCGTCATCGTCACCGCCGCCCTCGTCGGCCTCGGCGAACTGCTGCTGCCCACCGAGGGCGCCGCCGGCCTCGCGGGCCGCGCCGTGCTCTGGCTGCTCTACCCGTTCGTTCTCTTCGCCTCTGGCTTCTTCACCGCCGAGGAGCGCGGCTGGCTGGCCCAGCTCCGCGACCCCCGCGACCTGCTCGAGCGCTACCGCGCCGCCCGCGACCGCCCACCGGCTGTCGACGGGAAGCTGCCGGAGGCCTACGAGGCCGAGATCATGGACGAGGACTCCCGCCCCTGAGCCCTGTCGCGCAGGCCTTCGCCGCGGTACGGCAGGAGCGCCTGGCGGGCGTGGGCCCACATGATCCGCGCCGAGCGGTTGGGGAGGACGGCGGCGGTGAGGGCGCGCAGGGCGTAGGACCAGGCGGTGAGCAGGCGGACGGCGAGGGCCGCGGGGCGTGAGTGGTGCTTGCGCATATAGAGGTCGCGGTTGCGGTGGAACTCGACGATGCGGGGCAGGCCGGCGGTGAGGTCGGTGGCGAGCTGGTCGTGGTGGACCGCCTCGGCGGCGGGGACGTAGAGCGTGCGCCGGCCAGCCTCGGCCAGGCGCTTGCAGAAGTCGCACTCGTCGTAGTAGACGAAGAACGCGGGGTCGAGGTAGCCGACCGCCTCCGCCGCCTCGCGCCGCACCAGCAGGGCGCTCGACTGGGCCCAGTCGACGCGCCGGGTCTCGCCGCCGACGCTCTGTACGGTCAGCCGCCGGTGCAGGAAGGCGGCCCCGACCAGCGCCGTGCCGACCCCGGGGAAGCGCCAGGCGCAGGGGGTGGGATTGCCGGCCGGGTCGAGCAGCTGCGCACCCGCCGCGCCCGCCTCGGGGTCGGCGTCGAGCGCCGCCACCAACGCCGCGGCGGCGCCGGGGCGCAGCTCGGAGTCCTCGTTGAGCAGCAGGCAGTAGCGCCCCCGCGCCTCGCGCAGCAGGGTCGAGTCGTTCTCGGCCTTGCCGGCCCGGCGCTCGAGCGCGATCAGGCGGACGTCGCCGCCGCGCGCCCGCACCGCCTCGGCCGAGCCGTCGTCGGAGGCGTTGTCGAGGACGAGGACCTCGCGCTCCAGCCCTGCCGGGTTGGTGCGGTCGATCGCCTCGAGGCAGGCGAGCAGGTCCTCGCGGCCATTCGTGTTCACGACGCAGTAGGAGAGCGCGGGGGGCACGGCGGTCACCATAATCGCCCGCTATGCGCGTCCAGCTGGTCGACCCCTCGGCCTTCACGCCGCCCTATGACCGTGCGCTCGCCGCCGCGCTCGCCCGCGAGGGCGCCGAGGTCGAGTTGCTCACCAGCCGTTTCCTCTACGGCCCGGTGCCCGAGGCCGAGGGCTACCGGGTGCGGGAGAGCTTCTACCGCAGCAGCGCCCGCCGCGGCCTTGACGCCCCGGCCCGCCGCGCCGTCAAGCTCGCCGAGCACCTGCCGGACATGCTGCGCTTCCGCCGCGACGCCGACGCCGACGTCGTCCATTACCAGTGGCTGACGCTGCCGTCGCTCGATGCCTCGCTGCTCCCCCCGGCGCGGCCCCGGGTGATGACCGCCCACTACGTGCTGCCGCCGCGCCCCAGCAGCCGCCAGCTGCTCTCCGCCCGCCGCGCCTTCGGCGCGATGGACGCCGTCGTCGCCCACTCCGAGCACGGCGCGGCGCGGCTGCGCGAGGTCGTCGGCCTCGACCCCGAGCGGGTCCGCGTCATCCACCACGGCGCCTTCGACTACCTCACCCGGCTGCCGGCGGAGCAGCCGCTGGCAGCCGAGCTCGAGGGCGTCGAGGGCCCGGTGATCCTCTTCTTCGGCCTGCTCCGCCCCTACAAGGGCCTCGACACCCTGCTCGCGGCCTTCCGCGAGCTGCGCGGTGCCGAGCTCTGGATCGTCGGCAACCCGCGCATGGACGTCGAGCCGCTGCGGGCGCTCGCCGCCGAGGCGCCCGGCCGCGTCCGCTTCCTCACCCGCTTCATCGACGACGCCGAGATCCCGGCGATCTTCCGGCGCGCCGACGTCGTCGTCCTGCCCTACCGCGACGCCGAGCACTCCGGCGTCCTCTACACCGGCCTCGCCTTCGGCAAGCCGCTGGTGCTCAGCGCCGTCGGCGGCTTCCCCGAGGTCGCCGCTCAGGGGGCGGCGCGGCTCGTGCCGCCGGAGGACCCCGCCGCCCTCGCGGCGGCGCTCGCTGAGCTGGTCGGCGACGATGCCGCCCGCGCTGAGCTGGGAGAGGCCGCGGCGAGCGCCGCCGCCGGCGGCTACTCGTGGGACGAGGCCGCCCGCCAGACCCTCGCCCTCTACGGGGAGCTGCTGGAGGCCCGCCGGTGATCGTCGTCGCGCTTCTCTTCTGGCTCAGCCTGGCGGCGATCGCCTACACCCACCTCGGCTACGCGCTCGCCCTGCGGGCGCTCCTCGCCCTGCGCCGCCGGCCCACGGTCAATCCGGGCGCCTGGGACGAGGTGCCGAGCGTCTCTCTCATAGTCGCCGCGTACGACGAGGAGGACTCGATCGCGGCCAAGGTCGCCAACGCCCTGGCGCTCGACTACCCGCGCGAGCGCCTGCAGGTGATCGTCGCCTCCGACGGCTCCGCCGACGCCACCGACGAGCGCGCCCGCGCGGCCGGCGCCGACCTCGTCCTCGAGCTGCCGCGGGGCGGCAAGATCGCCGCCCAGAACGCCGCCGTCGAGCGCGCCAACGGCGAGATCCTCGCCTTCTCCGACGCCAACAGCGCCTGGTCCCCCGATGCCCTGCGCCACCTGGTCGAGCCCTTCGCCGACCCGGCGGTCGCCTACGCCTGCGGCCAGGTCCGCTTCCTCGACCCCGAGGGCGGCAACCTCGAGGGCACCTACTGGCGCTACGAGATGGCGGTGCGGGAGATGGAGTCGGGCCTGGCCGGGGTGACCGCGGGCAACGGCGCGATCTACGCCGTGCGGCGCGCCGCCTACCTGGCGCTCCCGCCGAGCGGCAGCCACGACCTCTCCTTCCCCTTCCTGCTCGCCAAGCGCGGGCGCCGCTCGCTCTACCTGCCCTGGGCGCGCGCCGAGGAGAAGATGGTGCCGACCCTGGAGGGCGAGTTCGCCCGCAAACGGCGGATGATGGTCGGCATCTGGGACATCGTCGTCGGCGAAGGGATGCTCAGCCCGCGCGGCTACCCGCCGCTCTACGCCTTCGAGATCGCCTCGCACCGCCTGCTGCGCTACGCGACCCCATTCCTGCACCTGCTGGCGCTGGCGGCGAACCTCGCCCTGCTCGGCGAGGGCTGGGTCTACGCCGTCACCCTCGCCGCCCAGCTCGCCCTGCTCGGCGCGGCCCTGCTCGGCCGCGTCCTGCCGCTGGCGCCGCTGCGCATCGCCCGCTACTACGTGATGACCACGGCCTCGATCGCCGCCGGGCTCTGGGACCGGCTGCGCCACGGCGCGCCAGGGACCTGGGAGAAGGCCGAGGGGACCCGCTAGTGCCGCGCGCCCTCGACGTCCTGATCGCGACGCTTGCGCTCATCGTCCTTTCTCCCGTCCTCCTGGTCGCCGCGGTCGCAATCAAGCTCGGCAGCCGCGGGCCGGTGATCTACCGGCAGCGCCGCGTCGGGCTGGACGGCGCCGAGTTCGAGCTGCTCAAGCTGCGCACGATGGAGCTCGGCTCCGACCCGGTCGGGGTCGGCAAGGTCGTCGCCCGCGACGACCCCCGTGTCACCGCGGCCGGCCGTTTCCTGCGCCGCACCTCGCTCGACGAGATCCCCAACCTGGTCAACGTCCTGCGCGGTGAGATGGCGATCGTCGGCCCGCGCCCGACGATCCCCGCCCAGGTCGTCGACTACACGCCGCGCCAGCACCGCCGCCACGAGGTCCGCCCCGGCCTCACCGGCTGGGCCCAGGTCCAGGGCCGCGCCGGGATCCCCTGGGAGCAGCGGATCGAGCTCGACGTCGAGTACGTCGACCGCCGCGGCTTCGGCCTCGACCTGAAGATCCTCGCCAAGACGACCTGGCTGCTGGTCACCGGCCACGGCCTCGCGCCCGACTGACAGCCTCACGCGTTTTCCCTGAAATAGAGGGAAAACGCGTTGGGCTCTAGGGTTCCCGGCGTGAGCGATCGGCCCGCCGTCTCCCTGCGACCGTTCGAGCCCGGCGACGCCGCGGCCGTGCACCGCTGGTTCAACAACGCCGAGGCGACGAAGACGCTGATGGAGCAGCGCGACGGCTTCTCCCGTGAGGAAGCCGTGGCCTGGGTGGGACGCGCGATGAACGACGCGGGTGAGGACCGCAAGTACGCGATCGTCGTCGAGGGCTACGAGGAGCCGGTCGGCTTCACCGCTCTCTACGGCCTCTTCCGCCAGACCGCGCCTGAGCTGGGGGCGCTGATTGGCGACGACGTGCGCGGCAAGGGCGTCGGTCGCCGCGCCGAGGCGCTGACGATCGCCAAGGCCTTCGACGAGTTCGGCGCCCACCGGGTCTACGGCCGCATCCCCGCCCGCAACGAGGTGGCGAAGAAGACCGTCAGCGGCCTTGGCTGGAAGCACGAGGGGACGATGCGCGGCCACCTGCGCCGCCCCGACGGGGTCGACGACTGCGAGGTCTGGGGCGTCCTGCCCGACGAGTTCCGCGCCGCGGCCGCCGACCTGCTGCCGTGAGCACTGCCCGCGCGGAGCTGATCGCGGACGGTGGCGCCGCTGCGGCCGGCGAGGAGTTCTTCCGCTCGCCGCCCTTCCTCGAAGCCGAGGGCGTCACCCACAGCCTGCGGATCGAGGTGGGTGAGGCCGAGTTGCTGGCGCCGCTGGTCGTCCGCGAGATCCCCGGCGCCGACGCCCGCGACGCGGTCTCCCCCTACGGCTACCCGGGGATCGCCCCCGCATCCGACGTTCACCACACTGGAGGGGGGCGAAGATCGGATGCGCTCGACCCCGCCACCGTCGACTTCTCCGCCGCCGGCCTGGTCAGCCTCTTCGTCCGCCACGCGCTCGGCGAGCCGCCGCTGGCCGGCGCCGAGCCGCGCAACGTCGTCCAGATCGCCGACCCGGCGCTGCCGCCGAAGAGCCGCCCCAGCGATCGCAACCGGATCAACAAGAACCGTCGCAGCGGCTATGAGGTCGAGATCGTCCCCGGCCCCGGGACGAGTCCCGCCCAGCGCGCCGCCTTCCTCGCCGCCTACGAGCAGACGATGCGCCGCACTGCCGCTGCCGAGCGCTACTTCTTCGGGGCCGCTTACTTCGACCGCATCCTCGCCTCCGAGCGGGCCTGGCTCGCCCTCGCGCACGCCCCGGGCGGCGCGGTCGCCGCCGCCTCGATCGTCGTGCTCAGCGACGGTTTCCTCCACTACTACCTGAGCGGCACCGCCGACGCCCAGCTCGGCGACTCGCCGATGAAGAACGTGGTCGCGGCGCTCACCGAGCTCGCGACCGAGCGCGAGCTGCCGCTCAACCTCGGCGGCGGCATCGTCCGCGGCGACGCCCTGGAGGAGTTCAAGCGCGGCTTCGCCAACCGCGAGCAGGCCTGGCAGGTCTCCGAGATCGTCTGCGACCGGGAGGCCTACGACCGCCTCTCGGCGGGCCGCCCCGCGACCGGTTTCTTCCCGGCCTATCGCAGCTAGCTGCGAGGTTCGGAAGGCGTGGGGCCTTTGAGCCCGAAGGCGTTCACAGGCTCGCCGCCGTATTTGCCCCAGGTCTCTTTGCCGAAGGCGCGGATCGCGTCGAGGGTCGCCGCGCCTTTGTACTCGGGGCAGCCGAGCATGTTGGTCCAGGTCGTCGCCGCGACCGCGTACGCCATGTCCGGGTTGGGGAAGAAGAGGGTGCCGCCGTACATCGTTTCGTAGAGGCCCTTCAGTTCCAGCTGCTCATCCTCGGACAGGTCGGGGCTGTACTGGATCTCCATCCGGCCGTGCTCGAGCGTGTGGACGAGGTAGAGGTCGTCCGGCTTCTCGCTGTAAGCGCCGTCGGCCTGCTGGTAGGGCGGTTCGGCGTGGTTGCCCGAGGTCGGCGGGTTGGTTTCGTAGTTGGGCGGCGTCGCGTCGGGCGGCAGGTGGGTTTTGCCCTCGTCTTCGAGTTCGAGCCGGAGCACGCAGCCGGCCGCGTCGGCGGCTTTCTCGAGGTTCGTCTCTTTGACCGCGGCGACCTCGGTGCCCTCGCGTTCGTCGGGCTCGAAGCCGTTGGTCGAGCCCGACGACTGGAGGATGTGGGCGTTGCTGCTGTCGCCACCGCCACCGGAGGAGGCGATCACCGAGACGACCCCGACCAGCACCGCGAGGCCGATCGCGCCCGCCACGGCGTAGACCGCGATCACGCGGCGTTTGCCCGACTTGGCGGCGCTCGACTCGCGTTCCTGGCGAGCCTGACGCAGCCGCTCTCTCTCTTCCTCCCTGCGATTAGCCATAAACCCTGTCCTTATCCTGCCATAGCGGTGGCTGTTCTTCCGTTCCCGTTGCTCCCCGGCAGCGGCCGCAGGGGTTCCCAGACCTCTTCCAGGAAGAGCGCCAGCTCGTCGGTCAGCCGCCGTGGCGCGAGCCGCCACTCGACGATCGAGCCGGCTTCGACCAGGCGCGCCCGCTGCAGCTCTTCGACCAGCATCCCCGAGTCGCTGAAGGGGTGGAGGGGGTCGCGCTGGTGGCCGACGACGAGCGCCGGCTGGGTGATCAAGCCCCGCTCCTCGCGCCCCGGCGCGGTCTCGCCCAGCAGCAGCCCCTCGAGCACGGCGATCGACGGCCCCGGCCGCCGCCGCACCCAGTCGAGGCCGATGTCGAGCAGGAAGTTGGTGCGCGGGACGAGCGAGGCGAGCCGCGAGCTGAGCTCGAATGCCGGCCGCCCCAGCCGCAGCCCGAGCAGGACCGGCGAGAAGATCGCCGCCACCGCGGCCAGCGCGTTGTCGAGCACCGGCATCTCGACGAACAGGGCCTCGACCCGGTCGGGATGGCGGACGGCCAGCTCCAGCCCCACGTTGGCGCCCAGCGAGGTACCGCCGACCACGGCCCTCTCCAGCCCCAGGTGGTCGAGCAGCGCCAGCACCTGCTCGCCGAAGAGCGGCATCGAGTAGAGCCGCAGGTCCTCGGGCTGCGCCGAGCCGCCGTGACCGAGCAGGTCGACGCAGATCACCCGGTTGCCGCGCTCGGCCAGGGCCGGGCCCAGCCCCGCGAACATGCGGCGGTTCATCAGCAGCCCGTGGACGAGGACGATCGGGCGTGCGCCCTCGCCGTACTCGTCGTAGCGGATCCGGTGACCCTGGTAGTCCAACTCCCCCATCGCGGCCACCAGTCTAAAGACCTAGATCAACCGGCCTCGCCGACCGGGTCGGTGGGCGTGCCGCGGGTCCGCTCCCAGGGCCGCGAGGCGCGCAGCGAGCCGAGCACCGCGCGCGTCGCCGGCGCCCGGTTGAGTGCGTAGAAGTGGACGCCGGGGGCGCCGGCGATCAGCAGCTCGGCGCACTGCTGCGCCGCATAGGCGACGCCGAGCTCGAACTCGGCTCGCTCGTCACCCTCCGCCGCCCGGAAGGCCGCTTCCAGGCGGGGCGGGATCGAGGCGTCGCAGAGCTCGCAGATCCGCTTCGTCTGGGCGAAGCTGGCGACCGGGATCACCCCGGCCAGGATCGGCACCTCGATCCCCTTCGCCCGCGCCGCGGCGACGAAGTCGAAGTAGACCTGGTTGTCGAAGAAGAGCTGGGTGATCAGGAAGGAGGCGCCGGCCTCGACCTTGGTCCGCAGGTACTCGAGGTCGGTGTCGAGGTCGGGCGCCTCGGGGTGGACCTCCGGGAAGCAGGCGCCGCCGACGGTGAAGTCCCAGCCGGCGGCGATGAAGGCGGTCAGCTCGGCGGCGCTGCCCAGCCCGCCCTCGGGCTGGACGAAGTCGGGCTGCCCGCGGGGCGGGTCGCCGCGCAGGGCGAAGACGTTCTCGATCCCGGCCGCGGCGATCCGGTCGAGCGTCACCGCCAGCCCCTCGGTCGTCTCGCCGACGCAGCTCAGGTGCGCCATCGTCTCCAGCCCGAGGTCCTCCTTCAGCGCCCGGGTGATCTCGACCGTGCCCTCCCGGGTCGAGCCGCCGGCGCCGTAGGTGACCGAGACGAAGTCGGGCTCGAGCTCGGCCAGCGAGCGCGCCGTCGCGTAGAGCTGTTCGGTCGCCTCCTCGCTCTTGGGCGGGAAGAACTCGACCGAGAAAAGAGGCCGCTTCGCGGCGAGGATCTCGTCGATGCGCATCCGCGCAGGGTAGCTACGCGGCGGTGCCCCGGCGGTCCACCCGGGCCTGGAAGGTGGCCTGGATGTCCTCCAGCGCCTTGCCTTTGGTCTCCGGCACCAGCTTCCAGCAGAAGATCAGCGTGAGGATTCCGATCGCCCCGTAGAACCAGAAGGCGCCGCTGCGGCCGAGCGCTTCGATCAGCAGCAGGAAGGTCAGCGAGACGATGAAGTTGAAGGTCCAGTTCGCCATCGTCCCCAGCCCCGCCGCCTTGCTGCGCACGCTGAGCGGGTAGATCTCGGCGTTGAGCAGCCAGAAGATCGGTCCGAGGCTGATCGCGAAGGAGGCGACGTAGACCATCAGGCTGACGATCGCCAGGGCCGAGTCGAAGGTGCTGGCGCCGCCGCCGGCGAAGGCGAGCCCCAGCGTGAAGAGGGAGATCGTCATCCCCGAGACGCCGACCATCAGCAGCGTCCGCCGCCCGGCGCGGTCGAGCAGCCGCATCGCCACCAGGGTCATGGCGACGTTGATCACGCCGACCCCGACCGCGGCCAGGATCGCCCCGGCGGACGAGTTGACGCCGGTGAATTCGACGATCGTCGGCGCGTAGTAGATGACCGTGTTGATCCCGGTCACCTGCTGCAGGACCGCCAGCCCGACGCCGACCACCAGCGCCGCTTTGACCACCGGCGCCAGCAGCTCGCTCCAGGCGCCCGGCTTCTCGTCGAGGCTCTCCTTGATCTCCTCCAGCTCGCGGTCGATCGTGTCCGGGTCGTCGACGCGGATCTTGGCCAGCGTCGCCCGCGCCGCGTAGTCGTCGCCGCTCATCACCAGCCAGCGCGGGCTCTGCGGCATCCGCAGCATGCCGAAGGCAAGCGCCAGGGCCGGCAGCACGCCGAGGCCCAGCATCCAGCGCCAGCCTTCGATGCCGTCGAAGGCGAGCCCGACCAGGTAGGCGCTGAGGATCCCGATCGTCACCGCCAGCTGGAAGAAGCTGACCAGCCGGCCGCGGCTCTCCGGCGGCGCCACCTCGGAGATGTAGACCGGGGCGGCGGCCGAAGCGAGGCCGATCGCGACGCCGATCACGACGCGGGCGATGACCAGGACCTCGGCCCCGGGGGCGGCGGCGCTGGCCAGCGCCCCGACGATGAAGACCCCGGCGGCGAGCAGGATCATCACCCGCCGCCCGTAGCGGTCCGCCGCCGGCCCGGCGAAGGCGGCGCCGGCGACGGCGCCGATCGGCACCGCGGCGACGACCAGGCCCTGCATGAAGCTGCCGAGCGCGAAGTCTTGCTTGATGAAGAGCAAGGCCCCGGCGATGACGCCGGTGTCGTAGCCGAACAGCAGCCCGCCGAGGCCGGCGATCGCCGCGGTCAGCACGACGTTGCGCCGTGCTCGTCGTCGAGAGGCCTCCAACCCGTCGGTCATCCCGACCACGAAGCTATAACGCCGGGCAGACGAGGCGTTTCGCACTCCGATTTCAGCGGACTTTGCGGGGTCCTCTCGGAGACACCCCTGGACGCCGCCGGGGTGCCGGGCTAAGTTGCTCTTGCGACTGGGAAAGACAGGCCCCGCAGAAGCCGGCGGGACACCGTCTTGAAGGTGGCGCAAAAAGCTTCAACGCGCGAAGGCTACGCGCGAGGCAGGCTTCGAGCGTCGTCCCCGGTCGCTTTTTCGTTCCGTTTCCCCGGGTCACTTCTGTCCGGGCCCCCGCGTAGCGTCGGCGCCGGTCATCCAGCGCCTGCCCTCGATGACCGCAGCGCGCGCCGGGGCGCATCCCGGGAGTTGGGCGTCGCCGGCGAGACCCGGAGGTCGCCGCGACTAGCCCGCCCACTCCCTACTCTTCACCGCCATGGGCGAGGAGCTGCGCTACGAGCGGGTCGGCGCCGCGGCGGTGCTGACGATCGACCGGCCGCAGCGCCGCAACGCGATCGACGCCGTCGCCGCCGAGCTGTTCCGCAAGGGCCTGCAGGACTTCGAGGCTGACGACGGCGCCCGCGTCCTCGTCCTCACCGGCGCCGGCGGCGAGGCCTTCTGCGCCGGCGCCGACCTGAAGGCGATGAACCTCGACGTCGCCCACCCCGACGGGCCGATGGGCCCGACCCGCCTCACGCCGTCGAAGCCGGCGATCGCCGCGGTCGACGGCTGGTGCCTGGCCGGCGGCGTCGAGCTGGCCCTCTGGTGCGACATGCGGATCGCCACCCCGAAGTCCACCTTCGGCCTCTTCGAGCGCCGCTGGGGCGTGCCCTTGCTCGACGGCGGCACCCAGCGCCTGCCCCGGGTTGTCGGCATGGGCCGCGCCCTGGAGCTGATCCTCACCGGCCGGCCGGTCGAGGCCGAGGAGGCGCGGCGGATCGGCCTCGTCAACGAGGTCGTCGCCCCCGGCGCCCACCTCGAGCGGGCGCTGGAGCTGGCCGAGCGGATCGCCTCCTTCCCGCAGGAGACGATGCTCGCCGACCGCCGCGGCGCGATCGAGGGCTTCGGCCTGCCGCTCGAGGAGGGCCTCGAGCTGGAGCGGCGGCTCGGCGTCGAGGTGCTCGACGTCGCCGTCCGCGGCGCCGCCCGCTTCGCCGGCGGCGAGGGTCGCCACGGCGAGTTCCCCCCGGCCGATGGGCCTAGGACGTCGAACATGGACGCGTCGTAGGCCCGTCGACGGCGGTTACTTGCTGTTGACGACGCGGCGCATCTCGTCTTCCGCCGCTTCCGGCCCCAGGTAGGGCATCAGCACGGCAAAGACGAGGTCCGGGAGGAGCCGCTTCAGCTCTGGGCCGCGGCCGGCGCGGACCTCGTCGAAGATCATCGAGGCAGCGCCGCCGATCGCGAAACGGGCGGTGTCGGCCGGCAGCTCTTCGCCCTGGCCCGAGTAGGTCCGTCCCTCCTCGAGGAAGGGGGTGAAGCGGGTGAACATCGCGCGGTAGCGCTCGCGCGCGTCGTCGCCCGCCGCCGTCGCCTCGACCATCGCCATCCGGGCGATGTCGGCCTCGATCGCGAGCAGCTCGACCAGAGCCGTCAGGCCGGCGGTGATCTGCTCCGGCCAGGGCTCGTCGGCCGCCGCTTCGAAGGCGGCCGTGACGTGGGCGACCAGAACGTCGAAGACCGCGTCGTAGGCCTCCAGGAAACAGGCCTCCTTGTCCTCGAACATCGCCTCGAACGACTCCTGCGATACGCCGGCGTACTCGATCACGTCGGTCACGGTGGTCGCCTCGTAGCCCTTCGCCGCCGACATCCTCACCATCGCCTCCAGGAGGCGCTCCCGCTCCGAGCGAATGGCGTATGCACGAGGCAGCTCGTGGCGATCGAGGGGAGCTTCAGGATCCGAAGCGGAGGGCGAATCCATCGGATTCAATGTAGGGCAGGACCCATACCCTGTCCAACCCTCAAACATCGCCGTTCCTATAAGGACATCTTCAGACCCGCGCGGCCTGCATCTCCTCGCTTGCCGCGGCCGCCCCGAAGTAAGGCAGCACGGCGAAGTACATGAACTCGGGTAGAAGCTTGCGAAAGCCCTCCGTAGCGCCGGTTGAGAGGCGCGAGTGGACGATCGCGTGGATGCCGGAGACGATCCCCTCCGGAGCGATCGGCGGGGGCGAGTCGGGGCTCTCCACCTCCTGGCGCGCCAGATCGATGAAATCGGCAGCCCTTTTCATCGCTTCGGCGCGTTTCGCCAGCGCCTCGGGCCCCGCCGCGTGGACCTCGACGATCACGCCGCGGCCGAAGTCGGGCTCGGCATCGAGCAGGTCGAGCAGGGCGCCGAGCCCGGCGCGCAACTGGTTGCGCCACCCCACCTCGCCCGTCGCCGCCACCACCATCGTCTCTTCCAGCCGCTCGATCCCGACGTGGAGTGCGGCCAGGTAGCAGGAGTCCTTATCGGCGAAGTTGTCGTAGAAGGCCTGCCTGTAGAGCCCGGTGCGACTGAGAACCGTCCGCACCGAGGTCGCGTCGTAGCCCTCTGTGCCGACCGCCTCGAGCATCCCCTGAAGAAGTCGCTCGCCCTTGGGCGAGTCGACGAGCTTTCCCACTGCCATTCCCTTTCCTCCTGATCTAGGGAACAGGTTGTCTGGCACCCGGTACTGTAGCGGTATATCGCCAAGGCGTCCAGCTTGAATATCCCCGGCCGGCGAGTAGCCTGACTCACGTGGCTGAGCGTGTCCCCCAGGCGATGAGAATGCCGCCAGGAAGGCATCCGCTCCCCCGTGAGTTCATCACCCAGCATCAGCGCGCCCGGATCATCTCCGCGCTGGCCGAGGAGACAGTCGAGAAGAGCTACCGCACGGTCACCGTCGCCGACATCGTCAGTCGCGCCGGGATCGCCCGCAACACCTTCTACGAGAACTTCTCCTCCAAGGAAGACTGCTTCCTCGCCGCTTCCGAGTTCGCGGTCAAAGAGGCGCTGCAGCGCGTCGTCGACGCCGCCAGCAAGGTCGACAGCTGGCCCGCCCGCGTCAACGCCGGCCTCGCCGCCTTCCTCCATTACGTCGCCAGCGAGCCGGCGCTGGCCCGTACCTGCATCGTCGAGGCGCTCTCCGCCGGCCCGGCCGCGGTCGAGCGCTACGAACGCTCGATCCAGGCGTTCGTGCCGCTCTTCCGCATGGGGCGCAAGGTCGCGCCGAACGGCGAGGCCCTGCCGGAGACGCTGGAGGAGACGATCGTCGGCGGGATCTTCTGGATCATCTACCAGCGGATCGTGATGGGGCAGGCGGAGGAGATCGAGCAGCTCCTGCCGGAGTTGGTCGAGTTCTCGCTCACGCCCTACGTCGGCCCTGATGCGGCGAAGCGGACGGCGGCTGACTCGCCCGCGTCACCCGGTTGAACGCCAAGGCAGGGATTGGGGGGCACATGCGCTAGTGATCGACACGGAGACTCGTGAGCGCGCCGGCAGCTCTGAGCGCGCCCTGATCGTCGCTGCCCTGATCGAGGTCGCCGCCGAGCGCGGCTACGGCGAGACCACGATCGAGCTGGTGCTCGAGCGGGCAGGTCTCGACCGCCCCGCCTTCGACCGCCACTTCCGCGGCAAATACGACTGCTTCATCTCCGCCTGGCAGGAGCTCAACGAGCAGTGCCTGGAGTCGATGGTGGAGGCCTACGAAAGTGCCGAGGAATGGCCCGATCGCCTGCGCGCCGTCGCCTACCAGATCGTCGCCGGCCTCAGCCACGACCCGAGCCGCGCCAGCTTCGGGGTCGAGGTACTCGCCGCCGGTGACGCCGCCCGCGCCCGCCGCGACATGACGATGCGGGTGCTGGCCGGCCTGATCGACGCCGGCCGCCTCGAGATGGAGGACCCGGAAGCCGTTCCCCACACGACAGCCGAGGCCCTGGCCGGCTCGGCCTACGGCCAGATCTACTCGCGGGTCGTGCGCGGCGACGTCGACGACCTGCCCGGCCTCATCCCGCAGCTGATGTCGGCCGCGGTGATGCCGTATCTGGGTGTCGAGGCGGCGATGGAGGAGCTCGAACGCGATTCCGATGGACAGGACCGATATCGTCGCGATATGGCACGTAAACGTCGCGAAGAAATGGCCGAGCCCTCGAGCGCCGAGGGCTATCCGCCCGAGTTAGCGCGCCTACCGCCGGGCCGGCACGGCCTGCCCCGCGAGTTCGTCACCCACAACCAGCGTGAGCGGCTGATCGCCGGGATCGCCGAGGCGGTCGCCGAGGACGGCTACGCCGGCACCACGATCGCCCACATCACCCGCGCCGCCGCCGTCTCCCGCCGCACCTTCTACGAGCACTTCTCGAGCAAGGACGAGTGCTTCGTCGCCGCCTACGACACGGTGATGGCCGAGCTGCGCGAGCGCGTCACCGCCGCCTTCGAGGAAAACGACGAGTGGCCGCAGGCGATCAAGGCCGGGATCGACGCGATGCTCGAGTTCCTCTCCGCCGAGCCCAATCTGGCCCGCCTCTGCATGGTCGAGGCGCTGGTCGCCGGGCCGGCCGTGGTCGAGCGCTACGACGCCGCGATCCAGAGCTTCGTGCCCTACTTCGAACAGGGCCGCGAGGGTCGCTCCCCCGAAGTCCTCTCGCGCCTCTCGCCGACCACCGAGGAAGCCCTGGTCGGCGGCATGGTCTCGCTGATCTCGCGGCGCATCATCGCCGGCAAGGCCGAGGAGCTGGAGAACCTGCTTCCCGATCTGGTCGAGTTCACGCTGACCCCATACCTGGGCAGCGCCGAGGCGGCGAAGATCGCCAAGGAAGACTGAGCGCTCCCCGGCCTCGCTTAGGTCGAGAACTCGACCCAGAGGGGGAAGTGATCCGAGAGGTGCCAGGTCATCTCCTGGGTGTCCATCTCGGTCAGCAGGTGCGGGCGCCAGTCGAAGCGGCCGGCGTGGCCGTCGCCCTCGTAGTTGAGCGTCAGCTGCTCGCGGCCGCCCTCGGTGAACCAGGCGATCTGGTCGTAGAAGTGGACGTCGTCGCCTTTGTCGGAGACGGTGCCGGCGAACTTCTCCAGCTCGGGCGGCGGCTTCAGGCCGGTCGAGGTCAGCGCCTCGTAGTTGGGGTCGTCCTTGCGGTCGATGTTGAAGTCACCGAGGCAGATCAGGTTCTGGTTGTAGTCCTCGGCGGTGCGCCTCGCCCAGTCCGCCAGCCACTCGGCGATCCCGGCCAGCTCGCCGGTGCGGTCGTCGGCGTCCTTGCCGTAGATGACGTGCAGGGTGACGAGGATGAAGGTCTGGCCGGCGCCGATGAAGCTGACCGCGTAGGGGGTGCGGACGAACTGCTCGCGCAGCGCGCCCTCGGCGATCTTGCCTTTCCGCAGCCACTCGTCGGGGACGACGAGCTCCGCCGCCAGGCCCGAGGGCCGCACGCGGCGCGTGTCGTAGAGGAAGGCGAGCCGCTCGCCGTTGCCGGCCGGCGGCGGGTTGACGTCTGTCAGGATCAGCCCCCACTCGGGCCCCAGCGCTTTGACCACGTTGCGCAACGCCTTCAGGTTGGCGCGCGCCTCCTGCACGGCGACCACGTCGAAGCGCGAGAGGATCTCGGCGATCGCCAGCGCGTCGGAGCGGTTGCGCTTCGGGCTGTCGTCTTTGCCGCGCTCCCAGCTGTCGGCCATGTCGCCGAAGGCGCGGATGTTCCAGGTCGCGATCAGCAGGTTGCGATCGAGCGCCTTGGCCGGGATCGCCGCGTCGAGGCCCGCCGAGAGCGTCTCCAGCTCCTTCAGCGTCGCCGCCGGCGGGTCGAGGATCGGTTCGAGGCTCTCGACGACTTTGGCCATCGGCCGGCGAGGCTTTCACGTCAGCCCAGATTTGCGCAACTTTTACAGAGCAAATAAAGAAGTACTCAATCCAGGGGCCGTCACTCTGTCGGCACAGAGTTGACTCAGAAGATTTGACCCAAGCCCACCACGCGCAACGTTTTGTCGTCTAGCATTTGTCATCATGGAGGCGATGAGGCAGAGCTGGACCGACGATCGGCTGGACGACTTCCGCGGCGAAGTCAACCGGCGCTTCGACGGGGTCGACCGAAAGTTCGATGAGGTTGGCAAACGATTCGACGAGGTGGACGTGGAGCTTCACCGCGTCACCGACCGGCTCGACAGCCTTGGCAGGGCCATGATCTTTGCCGCCATCGCTTTCACGTCTGCCACCTTGGCCGGTTGGGCGTCGGTGATCGCGCTGGTCCTCACGCAGACCTGACCCGCTGGTCTCACTCGCCGCTGAGAGGAACTTCTCGTCGGTTGAGCTCGGCGGCGTTTGATACGAACATATGTTCGTATGGCTGCGCGTCTCGCCGATCTGCCGATAGCGGTCCTGGGGGACCGGTTGGGGCTGCCCGAGCGCGAGGCAGGGAACCTGGTCGAGACCCTGCGACGGCTGGGGATCGGGACGCTGGGGGAGCTGGCGGCGCTCTCGCCCGGTCACGTCGCCGATCGCTTCGGCCAGCCTGGGCTGCGCGCCCTGCGCCTCGCCCGCGGCGAGGACGACCTGCTCGTCGCCGAGCGCCGCGCCCCGCGCGAGCAGCTGGGCGAGGAGATCGAGCTGCCGGAGGGGACCGCCGGCAGCCAGCTGGAGCGGGCGCTGGAGCTGCTGGTCGACCGCCTGCTCGCCGCGCCTCGGCGGCGAGGACGGACGCTGCTGGGGCTGCGGCTCGGCGCCCTGCTCAGCGACGGCGCCAGCTGGAGCGTCGAGCAGGGCCTCGGCCGGCCGACCGCCTCGGCGCGGGTGCTGCGCACGGTGCTGGCGCCACGGCTGGAGGAGCTGCCGGCGCCCGCGGTCACGCTCTGGCTGCGCAGCGACCGCCTCGGCGCCCGCGCCGCCGAGCAGACCGAGCTGGCGATCCACGGCGACGAGTCGCGCCGCCACCGGCTGCTCGCAGCCCTGCGCGAGGTGCGCGCCGCCGAGGGCGCCGAGGCGCTGCTCAAGGTCCTGCCGGTCGACCCCTCCTCGCGCGTCCCCGAGCGTCGCGCGATCCTCACCCCGTACCCGGTGCCGAGCCGGTGAGGCCCCGGGCGCGACGGCTGTACGCGCCGTCCCGTGTGCGGGTCGAGGCCGAGCCGGGGAGCGCGCCGCGGGCGGTCGCGGGAGTCGCGGTCGAGGCGATGCGCGAGGAGTGGCTGGTCGAGGACCGCTGGTGGATGCCGCCGCGGCTGCGCCGTCACTACTACGAGCTGGTCCTCGCCGACGGCTCCGACGTCGTCGTTTTCCGCAGCGGCAAAGAGGGCCCCTGGTACCGGCAGCGGGCCTGAGGTGCGATGGGCGACGTCCCCTACATAGAGCTGCACGCCCACTCGGCCTTCTCCTTTCTCGACGGGGCCTCGACGCCGCACGAGCTGGCGACCGCCGCCGCCGCCTACGGCTATCCCGCCTTCGCCCTCACCGACCACGACGGGCTCTGGGGGTCGCTCGAGTTCGCTCGCGCCTGCCGGGCGGCCGGGGTCCGCGCGATCACCGGGGCGGAGCTGACGCTGGCGCTGGAGCCCCCGGCGCGCCTCGCCCACCTCACCCTCCTGGTCGAAGACGCGACCGGCTACCGCAACCTCTGTCGCCTGCTGACCTCTGCCCACTCCCACACCCGCGACAGCAGCGATCGCTCCGCCGGGCAGCCGGCGGTGACGCTCGACCAGCTCGAGGCCAACGCCGCCGGCCTCGTCTGCCTCTCCGGCTGCGCCCGCGACGGCGCCCTGGCCGGGGCCTGGGAGCTGGGTGACGCGAACGGGGGCACGGCCCGCGCCCGCCGCCTGCTCGCCGTCTTCGGCCGCGACCGCTTCCGGGTCGAGCTGCAGCGCCCCTACTGGCGTCGCGACCGAGCCCGCAACCGCTGGCTGGCCGGGCTCGCTGAACGGCTCGGCGTTCCCACGGTCGCCACCGGCAACGTCCACTCCCACGCCCGCCTCCGCGCCCGCCTCCAGGACGCCCTCGTCGCGGTGCGGCTGGGGACGACGCTGGAGGCGAGCGAGCCGCGGCGGCGCGGCAACTCGACCTCGGCCCTGACCTCACCGGCGGCGATGGCGGCCCGTTTCCGCGAGCACCCCGAGGCGGTCGCCGAGACCGTGCGCCTCGCCGAGCGTCTCCACTTCGACCTCAACGAGGAGCTCGGCTACCGCTACCCGGGCTCCGAGGACCGCGACGCCGACCGCAAGCTGGCCGAGGCCTGCCGGGCCCGTCTCGACGAGCGCTACGCGGGCTCGGGGCTGTACCGCGACGCGGAGGCGCGCCTCGACGACGAGCTGAAGACGATCCGCGCGCACGACCTCTCCGGCTTCTTCCTCCTCCACCGCGACATGCTCGAGCTCGCCCGCGAGGTGGCGCTCGCGGTGCGCGGCCCGGAGTCGGCGCGCTCGATCCTGCCGCCGGGCCGCGGCCGCGGCTCCAGCGTCAGCTCGATCGTCTGCTACCTGACCGGCCTTTCCCACGTCGACCCGGTCGACAAAGGCCTCTTCGCCGGCCGCTTCCTCAACGAGGAAGTGAAAGTGATGCCCGACATCGACCTCGACTTCCCGCGCGACATCCGCGAGCAGCTGATCCTCCGCGTCCACGAGCGCTACGGCGCCGACCGCGCGGCTCTCGTCGCGGCCTTCCCCACCTACCGGGCGCGCGGCGTCGTGCGCGACCTGGGCAAGGCGCTGGCGCTGCCCGAAGCGGAGATCGACAAGGTCGCGAAGATGGTCGGCTTCCACGAGAGCGCCGGCGAGATCGAGCGCGACGTCGTCGCCGCGATCGGCAAGCGAGCCGGAGCGCGGGGCTGGCAGGCGCTGCTCTCCCTCGTCGACGAAGCGATGGGGCTGCCCCGCCACGCCTCCCAGCACCCGGGCGGGATGGTGATCTCGACCCAGCCGCTGGTCGACGTCTGCCCGGTCGTGCCGGCGGCGATGGCGGGGCGGCAGATCGTCCAGTGGGACAAGGACTCCTGCACCGACGCCGGCTTCCTCAAGATCGACCTCCTCGGCCTGGGGATGCTCTCGGCGGTCGAGCGCTGCGTCGAGGAAGTCGGTCGCACCCGAGGGGAGCCGCTCGACCTCTCGCGGATCCCGCTCGACGACGCCGAGACCTACAGGTCGATCCAGGCGGCGGAGACGACCGGCGTCTTCCAGATCGAGAGCCGCGCCCAGATGCAGATGCTGCCCCGCACCCGCCCGGAAAACCTCGACGACCTCACCGTGCAGGTGGCGCTGGTGCGGCCCGGCCCGATCCAGGGCGGTGCCGTCCACCCGTACATAGAGCGGCGCCAGCGCCAGCGCCGCGAGGGAGAGGCCTTCGAGATCCCCTACGAGCACCCCTCGCTGGAGGGCCCGCTGCGCGACACGCTGGGCACGATCGTCTACCAGGAGCAGGTACTCGAGGTGGCCAAGGCGCTGGCCGGCTTCAGCGCCGCCGAGGCGGAGGATCTGCGGCGGGCGATGAGCCGCAAGCGCTCGCGGGAGGAGATCGAGAAGCACTACGACAACTTCCTCGTGGGCGCTGTCAACGCGGAGGTCCCGCTGGCGACGGCCGAACGGGTCTGGGCGCAGATCGAGGGCTTCTCCGGCTTCGGCTTCCCCAAGGCGCACTCGGCCGCCTTCGGCCTGCTCGCCTACCAGTCGGCCTGGCTGCGGATCCACCACGGGGCGGAGTTCCTCGCGGCGCTGCTCAACGAGCAGCCGATGGGCTTCTACCCGCCCGACGCGCTGGTCCACGAGGCGCAGCGGCGCGGCCTGCGCCTGGCCGGCCCCGACGTCAACCGCGGCCGCGTCCTCTGCCATGTGGAGACACCGCGCGACCGTCCGGCGGGCGAGCCGGAGCTGCGCGGCGGCAAGGTGGTGCGGATCGGGCTCGGCTACGTCAAGGGGGTGCGCGAGGCGGAGATGGAGTCCCTCCTCGCCGAGCGCGAGCGCGGCGGTCCCTACCGCGGGATCGCCGACCTCGCCTCGCGCTCCGGGGCGAGCCGCGACGGCCTCGAGCGCCTCGCCTGGGCCGGCGCCCTCGACGACCTCGCCGGGGACGTGCCGTCGATTCCCCGCCCATATGGGCGGCTAAGTCCCGGCACGTCCCGGCGCGAGGCGCTTTGGGAGGCGGGGGGCGTTGGCAGGGGGGTGCGGTATGGGGAAGGGATGCAGATGGCGCTGCCGCTGGAGCCGCCCGTGGCGCCGGAGCTGGAGCCGCTCGAGCCCTGGGAGGAGGTGATCGCCGACTACCGCTCGACCGGGATGACGCTGGGCGAGCACCCGCTGGCGCTGATGCGCCCCGACCTCGGCCCCGAACTGCTGCGCAGCACCGACCTCGAGCGGGCCGAGGACGGCAGCGCGGTCGAGGTCGGCGGCATGGTCGTCGCCCGCCAGCGCCCGCAGACCGCCAAGGGGATCGTCTTCATGCTGCTCGAGGACGAGCGCGGCACCGTCAACCTGATCGTGCCGCCGCCGGTCTACGAGCGCCACCGGGCGCTCGCCCGCGCGGCGCCGCTGGTCCGCGCCAAGGGCACCTTGCAGCGCCGCGAAGGGACCACCAACGTCCTCGTCACCGAGCTCGGAGAGCTCGAGGTTCACTCGCGGACGGGCATCGGTAAGGTAGACAACCGTCGTCGTCGCGAGCGCGCCGTGGCCCAGTTACGCACCGTAGCTCCTCCGGGTCACAGCTTCGGCCGGCGACAGTGAACCGCCGCCCGATTAGTTCCAGGGCCGTCGCCGGTCCTATCGGTTGACGCACCGGCACGACCCAATCCCGACTTCGGAAGGAAACGCATGAGCGCAACCCATCCAGACCAGCACGACCGCTCGCGGTGGTTGGCGCTCTACGTGCTCTGCGCCGGGATGCTGATGATCGTCCTCGACGCGACGATCGTCAACGTCGCCCTGCCCTCGATCCAGGACGACCTCGGCTTCTCGCAGAGCAACCTCGCCTGGGTGGTCAACGCCTACCTGATCCCCTTCGGCGGCCTGCTGCTGCTCGCCGGCCGGCTCGGCGACCTGATCGGCAAGCGCAAGATCTTCCTCGCCGGCCTCGCGGTGTTCATCTTCGCCTCGCTGCTCTGCGCCCTCTCGCAGAGCCAGGGGATGCTGATCGGCGCCCGCTTCGTCCAGGGCGTCGCCGGGGCGCTGACCTCGGCCGTGATCCTGGGGATGATCGTGACGATGTTCCCCGAGCCGCGCGAGCAGGCGAAAGCGATCGGGGTCTACGGCTTCGTCGCCTCCGCTGGCGGCTCGCTCGGGCTGCTCGCCGGCGGCCTCCTGACCGAGGCGATCAGCTGGCACTGGATCTTCTTCATCAACCTGCCGATCGGCTTCGTCACCGCCTACCTCGCCGTGCGCCTGATCGAGGACAGCCCCGGCATCGGCCTCGGCGAGGGCGCCGACCTGCCCGGCGCGGCGCTGTTGATCAGCGGCCTGATGCTCGGCGTCTACAACATCCTCGAGGTCGGCGAGATCGGCTGGGGCGACCCCCAGACGCTCGTCCTCGGCGCGATCTCCGCCGCTCTGCTGGCCGCCTTCCTCTTCCGCCAGGCGCGGATCGCGGTGCCGCTGATGCCGCTGCGCCTCTTCCGCTCGCGCAACGTCTCCGGCGCCAACGCGATCCAGGCCCTGCTGGTCGCCGGCATGTTCTCGATGTTCTTCCTCGGCGCCCTCTACCTGCAGCGCATCCTCGACTACGACCCGCTCCAGGTCGGCCTCGCCTTCCTGCCGGCGACGATCGTGATGGGGACGATGTCGCTGGGCTTCTCCGAAAAGCTGATCATGCGCTTCGGCCCGCGCCAGACGCTGATCGGCGGTCTGACCCTGGTCGGCGTCGGCCTGCTGCTCTTCGCCCGCACCCCGGTCGACGGCCAGTTCATCACCGACATCGTGCCGCCGATGCTGGTCACCGGAATCGGCATCGGCGCCTCCTTCCCCTCGCTGATGACGCTGGCGATGTCGGGGGCGACACCGGAGGACTCCGGCCTCGCCTCGGGCCTGGTCAACACCAGCGCCCAGGTCGGCGGCGCGGTCGGCCTCGCCGTGCTGGCGACGCTCGCCACCCAGCGCACCGACAGCCTGGAGGCGGCCGGCACCGCCCACGACGCGGCGCTCAACTCCGGCTTCCACCTCGCCTACCTGGTCGGCGGCGGCCTGGTCGCGGTCGCCGTGGCGATCACGATCTTCGTCCTGCGCCCGGCCGAGATGCCCGCCCACGGCGAGGCGCTGGCCGAGGACGGGGCGGCCCCCGGCGCCCCGGAGCCGGCTTACTCCGAGGCGGGCTGAGCACGTTCACTTGACGTTGACTGAGCGCGGCGTAGGGTTCGCTCAATGCGGCCCCAAACCAAGTACGCGCGCAGCGGCGACATAGGGATCGCCTACCAGGAGTTCGGCGAAGGCGACCTGGATCTGGTCCTCGCCTTTCCGTTCGTCTCGCACCTCGACCTGATGTGGGATAGCGCGGCGATGGTGCGCTTCCTGAACCGGCTCGGCTCCTTCGCCCGGGTGATCGCGTTCGACCGCCGCGGGGTCGGGCTCTCCGACCCGGTCGGCAGCGCGACCACGCTGGAAGAGCGGATGGACGACGTGCGCGCGGTGATGGACGCCGCCGGCGCCGAGCGGGCCGCCCTGTTCGGCATGTCGGAGGGGGCGATGATGTGCATGCTGTTCGCCGCCGCCCACCCCGAGCGCGTCTCGTCGCTGGTCCTCTGGGGAGCGATGGCGCGCTCGACCGAAGCCGAGGACTACCCCTGGGCGCCGCCCAAGGAGGCGCTGCTGGAAGCCGACGCGGAGCTGATGGGGCCCTTCTGGGGACAGGGGGCGACGCTCGACGTCTTCTCGCCCAGCCTCGCCGACGACCCCGCCGCCCGTGAGTACCAGGCCCGCTACGAGCGCCAGGCGGCAAGCCCGATGCGGGTCGACCAACTCTTCCGCATGTTCCTCGAAACCGATGTGCGCGAGACCCTGCCGATGATCAAGACGCCGACCCTGGTCGTCCACCGCCGCGGCGACCGCGCGGTCAACTACCGGGCGGCACGCTGGCTCTCGGGGCAGATCGAGGGCAGCCGTTACCTCGAGCTCGAGGGGGACGACCACTTTCCCTGGGTCGGCGAAGAGGGCAGCGGCTTCCTCGACGACGTCGAGGAGTTCGTCACCGGGGTGCGACCTGGGCCGCCGAGCGAGCGGGTGCTGGCGACGGTGCTCTTCACCGACATCGTCGACTCGACCCGGCTGGCCGGTGAGCTGGGTGACCGGCGCTGGCGGGCGCTGCTCGAGGACCACCAGGCGCTGGTCCGCGACCAGCTCGCCCGCTTCGGCGGCCGGGAGATCAAGACCACCGGCGACGGCTTCCTGGCGATCTTCGACGGGCCGACCCGGGCGGCGGAGGCGGCGCGGGCGATCGCCGAGCGGATGCCCTCGCTGGGGATCGAGATCCGCGCCGGCCTGCACGCCGGCGAGGTCGAGCTGATGGGCGACGACGTCGGCGGCATCGCGGTCCACGTCGCGGCCCGCATCTCCTCCCTGGCTGGCCCCCGCACGGTGCTCGTCTCGCGCACGGTGCGCGACCTGGCCTCGGGCTCAGGTGTGGTCTTCGACGAGTTCGGCTGTCACCGGCTGAAGGGCGTCGAGGACGAGTGGGACGTCTACAGCGTGGTCTCGACGCCGCTCTCGGCGGCGGCCGGGGCCGGCTGAACCGCCCAGATAGCGGCCAGGGGCGGGACCAGGAGGAAGGCCAGTGAGGCCAGTTGGCCGATCGCGTCGGCGGTGCTGAAGCCGCCGAGGTGGGTGGCGTGGAAGAGGAAGTGGAGCGCCTCGGCGAGGATCCAACCGGTACAGGCGGCGCGGACCAAGGTTGGCTGCAGGGCCCGCGCCGCCCACAAGAAGATAACGGTGAATCCCAAATAAAGCCCCCCGACGTCCGTGACCAGGTGTTGGTTGTAAGGGGGGAGTAAGTCGACCCAGTTGGTAAGAAAAGGGAAGTCCTCGTAGAAGGTGCGCGGCGCCAGTGCCGCTGGCAGGCCGATCGAGAGCGCCGAGAAGGCGAGGATCGCCAGCGAGAGGCGCGCGGTCTCCGGCGAGCGCAGCGGCTCGCCGTCCCGCTCACCCACCGGCGAGCCAGTCCTCGAAGCTCGGGCCGGTGGCCGCATCCGGGTCGGTCAGCGCTCCTTCGCGCATCGGCTTGCCGGCCGGCCCGACCATCGGGATGCGCAGCGGCAGCAGGTGGCGGCCGCGTGCCTCGCGCCACGCCCGGGAAAGCTCGGTGAGGGTTTGCACCCGCGGACCGGCGATGTCGGGCAGGCGGCCGGCCGGGCCGGCATGGACGGCGTCGGCAAGGCGCTCGGCGACCGCCGTCGGGTTGACCGGCTGCAGCAGCGCCTTCCCGGTCGGCCTGACCCCGAAGCGCGCCGCGGCGCCGAAGGCGTAGTCGAGCAGCTGCGGGAACTGGGTCGCGCGCAGCAGGCTCCAGGGGACCTCACCGGCGGCGGTCGCCTCCTCCTGCTCGACCTTGACCTTGTAGTAGGCGATCGGCACCCGGTCGCAGCCAACGATCGAGACGCCGACGTGGTGGCTGACCCCGGCCGCCTTCCCCGCCTCGAGCAGCCGCCGCGTGCCCTCGACCAGGACCGGGCCGGCCTTGCTCGGGCCCTCGTTGGAGGCGTCGAGGACGGCCTCGGCGCCGGCCAGCGCATCCGCCAGCCCCTCGCCGCTGGTCAAGTCGACGCGCCGATGCTCAGCCCCCGCCGGCAGCGGTGCGGGATTGCGGCTCAGCGCCAGCACTTGATCGCCGCGCCCCGCCAACGCGGCCACCACCTCAGTGCCAAGGACACCGGTCCCGCCGACCACCGCCACCTTCATGGCCGGTCAGCCTACCCCTTGCGGGCGGTTCTAGCCGACCGGCTGCGGCGGGCGGAAGAGCTCCGCCGAGGGGATCCCGATCACCTCACCCTGGAAGCGCTTTTGCTTTCCGTACACGACCCAGGTGGTGTCGATTTCGCCGATGTCGAGGTCGAGGCGCAGCTCGTCGGCGTGCTCCTCGACGTGCTCCATGTGGGTCAGGCCGGAGTCGTAGCGCCCGGCCAGCAGCTCCTCGGCGACGATCGGCTTCGAGGCGACGTCGATGATCTCCTCCCACTGTGAGAGGTCGACGTAGCCCTTGGTTGCCGGCACGATCCCCAGCGAGCGCGGCTTCTCCACCTCCTTGCGGGTGAGCAGCACCAGGTGCTTGGTCGGGAAGATGAAAGTGTCGACGACGAAGACCTCGGTCCAGTGCTTCTCGGTGATCTCGTGGACCCTGGGGTGGGCACTGCACTGGACGAGGAAGTCGCCGGCGCCTTCGCGCAGCATCTCCAGGCCGACGAAGAAGTCGGTGATCAGCTCGATCTCGAAGTCCTCGACTCCCTGGAAGGCCATGTAGCGGGTCACGGCACGCTCGTGGCAGGTGCCGGTCGGGCCGAGCGTGATCAGGGTCGGCGGCATCAGTCGCTAAAGAATAATCGACTAAACAAGCGGCGGCGGTGAGCCCTCGGCGCTGGCCGCGAGCCCGTCGTCCCAGCCGCAGACCAGGCAGGCGTGGCGGAAGACCGAGCGGGCGAACTCGAGCGCGAGCGGGTGCGCGTCAGTCGCGGCCCGCACGTCGTCCCAGTCGAGGACGTAGAGGCCCATCTCCGCGTCCCAGCGCGCCGCGCCGAGCCCGAGGTCGGCCTCGGCGAAGCCCTCCGGTGCCGGGTGCGCGTAGGCGTAGAAGGCCGCCTTTCCGTATTTGCCGTCGCCGGGCCACCAGCCGACCGCGACCTCCTGCGAGTCCATCGCGTTGCGCATGATGAAGTCGTCCGAGGGCGGCTCGGCGGGCAGGCCGGAGAAGAGGTTGACGGCGAGGTCGAACGAGCCCCACCAGGCGTTGACCGGGGTCGAGCGCCCCCGGTAGGGCGCGCGGAAGGCGGCGAGGACGAGGGCGGCCTGGGTCGCCGCGGCGAAGTAGGAGGTGACGCTCTCGGTCTCGTAGGTCGCGTGCTCGTCGTCCTGGTCGAGGGGGACGGTCCAGCTCACCTCCTGCGGCGTCGGGTCGATCTCGACCGGCCCGCCGAGCTCGGCGACCGCGGCGAGCACGCCGGCGGTCACCTCGCCGACCGCCCGGTGCGGGGTCAGCGGCACCCGCCGCGAGCGCCCGTCGCTGTGCTCGGCTACCGCCTCGTGGCTGTGGAGGTCGAGGGCGACGACCAGGGCGCCCCCCGCGTCGGGCGCCGGCAGCGGCGCCGTCTCCCAGCCCCGCGCGGTCAGCCGCAGCGCCGCGTGCTGCAGCTGCGGCTCGGGCGGCGCCAGCTCGGCTGCCAGCTTGCCGAGGACCTGGGTGTGGGCGTGCAGCGTGTCGCAGGTCAGCACCCAGTCCTCGTAGGAAACAGCGGGCCACGAAGGCGACGGCATGGGAGCGACGATAGCGGCCGGGTTAACTCGGTCGGCCGCGCCGCCGCCGCCGTTTCCTTCCCCGCCTCGCGGGTAACGGTGGGTCGAGAGACACACGACGGAAGGAATCATGGGCATCCTCGACAAGATCACCGGAAGGGCCAAGAAGGCCGCGGGCGACCTCGCCGACGACCCTTCCCTGCGCCGCGAAGGCAAACGGGAGGAGCACAAGGGCGAAGTCAAGGAGGAGCGCGATAGCGCCCGCGAGCGCGCCGACGAGAAGGCCGAGGAGGCCGCGAAGCTCGAGCGGGAACCCTAACCGGCGACCACCAGGCGCAGGCCGACGCCGAGCAGCTCGCGCAGCTCCGCCGCCCAGTGGCCGGCGACCCGGTAGGGCGTCGGGATCAACCCGAGGAAGCCCGGCAGGTAATCGCGCGTCAGCCAGAAGCGCTCGGCCTCGCCGGGGTCGGCGTTGAGGATGAGGACGCGCCCGCGCGCCACCCGGCGCAGCTCGCGCAGGCCGTGCGCCCGGTCGCGCCAGTGGTGGTCGCTGAAGACCGCCATCGCCCCGGCCGATCTCGTCGTAGTCGATCTCCACCGGGGCAGAATCGCAGGATTGTGGGGGCCATAGCCCCAAAAAGCTGCGATTGACATGCAGTCGCGCTGAACATGTGTACAGTGGCTGCTGAACATGCGTTCAGCGCCGGGAAGCGAGTCGATCGTGGCCGCCGCGCTCCGCCTCTTCGGCGGGCGCGGGATCGAGGCGACCTCGCTGCGCGAGGTGGCGCGCGCGGCCGGGGTCTCACCGGCGCTCGTCGTCCACCACTTCGGCGGCAAGGAGGGCCTGGTCGCCGCCGTCGACGAGGCTGCCCTGCGCGCTTTCGGCGCCGCCTACGCGGCCGACGAGGGGGAGGAGCCGCTCGAGGGGCCGGCGCTGCTGCGCCGCCGCGCCGAGCAGACGGCGCGGGTGATGCGCGAGCACCCCGAGGTCTGCGCCTACCTCGGCCGCGGGATGGTCGAGGGGACCGCGGGCAGCTCGCGGCTCTTCCGGCTGACGATCGAGAGCGGCCGCGCGGAGATCGAGCGCCTGGCCGAGAAGGGCGCCCTGCGCGACGACGCCGACCGGCTCTGGGCGACCCTTCAGCACTTCTTCCTGATCTGGGCGCCGCTCAGCTTCATGCCGCTGCTCGACGAGGCGCTCGGCGGCTCGCTGCTGGACGAGGAGAACCTGGACTGCTGGGTCGCCGCCAACGTCGAGCTCTTCGAACGGGGGATCTACCGCGATGGCTGAGCGGGTCGTCGAGCTCGGCTTCGAGTCCGAGGGCGAGCGCTGCGCCGCCTGGCTGCACCTGCCCGCCGGCGACGGCCCGCACCCGGGCGTCGTCCTCCTGCACTCGACCGCCGGCGTGCGCCAGCTGCGCTGCTACGCCGAGCGGGGCAGGGCCTTCGCCGCCGCCGGTGTCGCCGCCCTGCAGTTCGACTGCCGCGGCTTCGGCGCCAGCGAGGGCGAGCCGCGCCAGCTCTTCGACGTGCGCCGCCAGGCTCAGGACCTGACGGCGGCGCTCGCCTGCGCCCGCGAGCGCCCCGAGCTCGACGCCGGGCGGCTGGCCCTCTGGGGCGCCTCGGCGAGCTGCGCCCAGGTGCTCGACGCCGCCTGCCGCGACGCCGCGATCCGCGCCGTCGTCTGCCTCACCCCCTTCGTCCCCGGCCGCGCCACCCAGCGTTCGGCGGGCACCCCCGTCGGTCGCCTGGCTAGCGCTGCCGCCGTCGATCGCGTCCGCGTCGTGCTCGGCGGTGAGCCGCGCGGGGTGAAGGTCGGCGGCGAGCCGGGCGAAGCGGCGATCCTCGTGCGCGAGGACGCGGTCGCACGGGAGCGGGCGATGCTGCCGCCGGGGGCAGAGGTCGATCCCTCCGGCCAGCGCGCCGTGCTCGGCGAAGGCGTCGTCTGGGAGAACCGCGTCGTCCTCCGTCCCCGCTTGCGCACGCCCCACCCGCTGCGGCTCACCCCGCGCGTCGCCGCGCCCCTCCTCGTCGTCGCCGGTGAGCACGACGTCCTCTGCCCGCCGGGCCCCGCCGCCGAGCTTGCCGAGCGCGCCCGCGACGCCACCCTCACCATCTTCCCCTGCGGCCACTTCGACCTCTACGACGGCGTCAGCATCCCGGCCGAGACCGAGTTCCTCGTCCGCGCCACCGCTGTCGCCGACGCCGTCTAGCCGCTCGCGCCGAGTGAGACGACGTGGGCGGCGCGCGGCTCGACGCGGCCCTCGAGCACGTCCAGGTAGGCGCCCTGGAGGGCGTCGAAGCCGCTGCCGTGGAGGGGCTCGAGCCAGCCTTCGGTCCACTCGCAGAAGGGGTGCCAGGCGGCGGCCACCCTGGCTTCGATCTCCGCCCGGCCCCAGTCCTCGGAGCGCTTCTCGATCCGGGTGGGGGCGAAGAAGAAGGTCGGCGGCGGGCCCGGCAGGTCGCCGGCGTCGGCGCCGAGCCCCTCCCAGTGGGTCATGCCGACCGCCATGCTGTAGAGCAGCTCGTCGCCGTAGTGGTTGTGGACCGCGGCGCGCACCTCGGCGTTGCCGGCGACGTCGACGAAGGTGGCGGGTTGGCGCTGCAATGAGTCGATCTCGTCGTAGGTGACGACCTGGTCGTAGATCCCCAGCCCCCCGACGAAGCCGGCGCTGCGCGGCGAGGTGAGGGCGACCAGCTCGACCCCGTCGCGGCGGCTGAGCTGGAAGGCGGCGGCGATCGCCGTCTTGCTCGAGGCGCTCGCGACCACCACCGGCCCCTGCGTCGCGTAGCCGTCGTCAGCGAGCTGGTCGTCGACCATGAACGAGGTGAAGAAGAGTGGCCGCATCACCATCTGCACGACCTCGGTGCCGGCGCGGTAGAAGGGGTCGGGGCCGCTCGCCTGGTAGCGGTGGTAGGCCGAGGGCAGCTTCGCCCGGTGCGGCGAGCCGTCGACGAAGCCGGTCTCGTTGGCGGCCGCCGGGGTGACGACGAGGTGGGAGGAGGGGGGCAGGTAGCCGTAGAGGCGGGTTCCGACCTCGACCCCCTCGGCCTCGCTGCGCTCGACCTCGGCGAAGCCCCACATCGGCACCCGCCCCCAGCCGTCCTCGGCGGGGAAGAAGTCCCAGTAGGACATCGCCTCGCCGAACAGCGCGTAGGTGACGTTGTTGGCGGTCAGGCCGAAGCTGTCGACCCGCAGCAGGGCCTGCCCCGGCTCCAGCGCCGGCAGCTCGGACTCGGCGACGCGGCACTCGCGCAGCTCGCCCCTCTTGACCAGGAAGTCCGTCATCGAGCCGGGATGGTCTCACGTCCGCTGGGGGATTCCTAGGAGACGCTCAGGGAAGTGCTCAAGCGCGGCAGGACCTCGCGCCCGTAGACGCCGATCGCCGCGTGCGGGTCGGCGCCCGAGTTGTTCATCAGGACGACGGTCGTCGCCCCCATCCGTTCGACCTCGCGGATCCGCTCGACGTGGACCTCGGGGTCGGCGGAGACGATCAGCGCCCGGCGCAGCTCCTCGTCGGAGACCTGTTCCTCGCCACGGGCGAGCATCGCCGCCGGGTCGTGCCAGTCGTCGCGGTAGAACTCCTTCGGCTGCGAGCCCTTCCAGACCCGCGCCCCGGCGAGCGCGGCGTCCTCGTCCACCGCCCAGGAGAAGGGGGCCTGGAGCAGAACCTCACCCGGCTCGCGGCCGCTGTCCTCGGCGCCGTCGCGGTAGGCGTCGATGATCTCCGGCGCCGCGTCGGGGTCGGCGAGCGTCCAGAGCCCGTCGCCGAGCCGCCCGGCGACCCGCGCCGCCCGCGGGCCGAAGGCGGAGACGTAGATCGGTGGCCGCCTGCCCGCCGGCAGGGTGTGGAGGACGGCGCCGTCGGTGGCGAAGTGGCGACCCTCCTCGCTGAGGCGCTTGCCCGCGAAGAGGGCGCGGATCATCTCCAGCGCCTCCTCCATGCGCTCGATCTGCTCGCCGACCGGGGGCCACTCGGCGCCCAGCGGCGACTCGTTGAGCGCCTCGCCGGAGCCGATCCCGAGATAGGGCCGCTCGGGGAACATCTCCTCCAGCGTCGCCCATGCCTGGGCGATCAGCACCGGGTGGTAACGGGGCCCGGCCGGCGTCACCCCGGTCCCCAGCGCGACCGCCTGGGTGGCGTTGCCGGCGGCGCCGAGCCAGACCCAGGCGTGCCCCGACTCACCGCCTTCCCACCAGGGCTGGAGGTGGTCGCTGCAGCCGATCCCATCGAAGCCCGCCCGCTCCGCCTCGACCGCTTGGCGCAGCAGGTCGGACGGCGAGAACTGCTCGTGCGCGCAGAAGTGGAAGTAGCGCATGCACCTCTCGACTACCCGGCGTGACGGGGATGAACCTGGGGCGCCGGGGCCAGGTCAGCCGCCGAGGTCGCCGTCAGCGCGCGCCGCTCAGTGCCGGCCGCTCGCTCGCGTAGCCGAACTCCGCCAGCGCCGCGCCGAGCTCGTCGTGCAGGGCCTGCTGCTCCGCGCGGGTGAGGTTCTCCCGCCAGCCGCCGGGGCGGGCGGCGCGCACCTCGCGCTTCGGGCCCCCGGGCAGCCGCTGGCAGGTGCTCGAAGGAGTGCCGAGCCACGACCTCGGGCAGGCCGCCGGGGTCGAGGCCGAGCGTCGCGCAGACCTCCTCCAGGCACTCGAGCGGCTGCGTCCGCAGGTCCTCGTAGCGGACCATGGCGCGGCTCTCGGCCGGGCGCGTCTCGAAGGCGCGCCGCACGGCACGGCTGCGGAATGCCCAGACGGCGGCGAGCCAGCGGATCAGCGGCAGCCGTCCCTGCTCCGCCACCGGGAAGGCCCCGCCGTCGATCGCCCAGGACCCGCCACGGTAGGCATCGAGCCAGGAGTCGACGACGTCGCGGCCGCCGCGCAGGAGGAAGATCAGCTTCGAGCGCGGGAAGAGGTCGGCGAGCAGCGGCGCCGCGTGCGAGCCGGGCTCCTTGACCACGAAGGTCGGGGCGTCGGCGGGATCGGTCGATTGCTCGCCTGCCTGCGCTTCGAACCGCGCCCGGATCAGCCCCCGCAGCGGCTCCCACCAGCTCTCGCGGTGGCGCGCCGAGAAGAAGTAGTCGTCCTCCTCGGCCTTCAGCTCGAGCAGCGTGGTCAGCTCCGGCCGCTCCTCGCCGCCGGCCCAGGCGAGCGGGATCGGCCGCCAGACGCCGAGGTGGTGGCCGAGGTGGGGATCGTCGACCGGGACGACCCCGGGCAGGTCGGCGAGCATCCGCAGGAGCCAGGTGCTGCCACTGCGCGAGGAGCCGAAGATCCAGGCCAGGCGGTCCTCGTTGCCGGCGAGGGTGCTCGTGTTGGGCGCCGGTCTCGTCTCGAGCGTGCAGTTGAAGATCTCCGCCTTCAAGCCTGGCGGATTACTACCCCCAGCTCAATCTCCCGAACCCAGCTCAACCCGCGACGGGATTGGCGCGCTCGGGGCGCGGGTAGCCAAGGGCTGTGGCGGCGATCGGCTACACGCTTTCCCGCGAGGAGCTCCTGTGAAGCTGTTCTTCGCCCCGATCGGGATCGTCGCCGGACTGCTCGCCGGCCTGATCGCCCAGAAGGGGTTCGAGCGGATCTGGGCGGTCTTCGACGAAGAGGAGCCGCCCGAGCCCGACCAGCGCGAGATCCGCTACGTGAAGTTGATCCCAGCGCTCTTGGTCGAGGGGGCGGTCTTCCGCCTCACCAAAGGTCTCGTCGACCACGGCGTCCGCAGCGGCTTCGCCCGCGCCACCGGTCGCTGGCCGGGCGAGGAGCGCGACGCCGCCTGATCTACATGAAGAGGCCGAGCAGCAGCGAGATGACAATCGCCGTGGGCGTCCCGTAGAGGCTCATCCGCGCGAACACGCGGCTGAAGATGCCCTGGTAGCCGACGCTCTGGAAGAGGAAGAGGCCGACGACGTGGGCGAGGTTGAGCAGCGCGAAGCCGAGCGCCAGCAGGACGCGGGCGATGCAGGCGGCGCCGAGATCGGAGGCGTTGTGCGAGCCGACGCACTCCGCCGCCAGCACGGCGAGCAGCAGGGTGCCGAGCACGGCGACGAGGATGCCGCCGAGCTCGCGGCGCGAGAGCGGCGGCATGTTGGAGGAGGGGCGCCACCCCGTTTTGCGAGCGGCAACCGGCTCGCTCTCCTGGACGTCGAGCACGTGGGGAGCCGCGGCGCGGTCGACGACGAGCTCGGTGACCGGCAGGTCGAGGCCGCGCCCTACCTGCTCGAGCAGGCCCTGCTCGGCGAAGGCGCCTTCCGCGTCGCGGTGGGCGACGACCAGCACCTGGCTGGGGTGAAACTTGAGCATCTCGTCGCTGATCGCCTGCATCGGGTCGGAGTCGCCGACCTCGCCGCGGGCCTCGATGCCGGCCTTGCGCAGCTCCTCCAGCGTTTCCCGCAGGCGCTCCTCGGCGGGGGCGATCGCGTCGTCGACGTCGCCCAGGGTGTGCTTCAGCCCGGAGTCGACCAGGGCGGGCGCGACGACGAACACCTCACCGTTCTCGTTGCCCAGGTGCGCGATCAGGCTGTCGCGCAGCTCCCTCCCGACCACCGCCTCGTTGGCGACCACGAGGGCAAGGGCGCCGCCAGTGCCGTTTCCTCCGCTAACGGTCATCGCCCGGCGACTACCCTGGCCGCAGAGCGATGAAACGGTCAGGCGGCGAGGAGCTCGGTGAGTACGGGCGCAAACGGGACTTCGGGGCGACGCCCGAGCCGGCGCCCGGCCAGCGGCGGAAGAAGAGCGCGGCGCCGCGCTTCGTCGTCCAGCAGCACGACGCCCGCCGCCTGCACTGGGACTTGCGGCTCGAGCACGACGGGGTCGCCGTCTCCTGGGCCGTGCCCAACGGCATCCCGCCCGACCCCGAGGAGAACCGGCTCGCCGTCCACACCGAGGACCACCCGCTCGAGTACCTCGAGTTCGAGGGCGAGATCCCGGCCGGCGAGTACGGCGCCGGCACGGTGCGGATCTGGGACCGGGGCACCTACGAGTGCGAGAAGTGGGAGCCGGGGGAGGTGATCTTCACCCTGGCCGGCGAGCGGTTGAAAGGCCGCTACGCCCTCTTCCGCACCCGCGGCGAGCGCGACTGGATGATCCACCGCATGGACCCGCCCAGCGTGCCGCGCGACCCCTTCCCCGAGGCGGTCGTGCCGATGCTGGCCCGGCTCGACGAGCTGCCGGCGAGCGACGCGGAGTGGGCGGCCGAGATCAAGTGGGACGGGGTGCGGGCGATCGCCTACTGCCGCCCCGGCCGGCTGGCTCTGCAGAGCCGCAACCTGCGCGAGATCACCGCCCAGTACCCGGAGGTGCGCCGGCTCTCGCGCCAGCTCGGCGCCCTCGACGCGGTCCTCGACGGCGAGCTGGTCGCCTTCGACCCGGAGGGGCGACCGAGCTTCGAGCGGCTCCAGCAGCGCATCCACCAGACCGAGCCGAGCGTCGTCCGCCGCCGCATGAAGAGCCACCCGGTCACCTACGTGATCTTCGACCTGCTCTACCTCGACGGCCACGACCTGACGGATCAGCCCTACGAGCGCCGCCGCCACCTGCTCGAGCGGCTGGAGCTCGACGGGGAGAGCTGGCAGACGCCGCGCTATGCGGTCGGCCACGCCGAGCAGTTGCTCGCGGCCAGCGCCGAGCAGGGGCTCGAGGGGATCGTGGTCAAGCGCCTCGACAGCCCCTACGCGCCGGGCAAGCGCCCCGGCACCTGGCGCAAGGTCAAGAACACCGCCCGCCAGGAGCTGGTGATCGGCGGCTGGGTCGAGGGTGAGGGGCGGCGCCGCGACCGGGTTGGCTCGCTCCTGGTCGGCTACTTCGAGCCCGGCGAGGACGGCGAGCCGCTGCTGCGCTACGCCGGCAAGGTCGGCACCGGCTTCACCGAGGGCGACCTCGAGATGCTCGCCGCGCGGCTCGTCCCGTTGGAGCGCGAGACGAGCCCCTTCGGCGCCGGCAAGGGGGTGCCGCGCAAAGCGGTCCACTTCGCCGAGCCCGAGCTGGTCGCCGAGATCGAGCTGCGCGAGCTGACCGCCGAGCGCATGGTCCGCCACGGCTCCTTCAAGGGCCTGCGTGACGACAAGCCGGCGAGCGAGGTCGGCCTCGACGTCTGACCGCGCGGCTCAGTGCCGCGCGGTCAGCCCGTCGAGCACGATCTCGATCGGCGAGCGGTGTTTGCTCTTGCCGCCGTTGCCGCTGCTGTCTTCGCGCGCGTGGCGCAGCTCGGTGGCGAGGTCGCCGACGTGCTGGCTGAAGCTGCCGACCTCCTTCGCCGCCTTGGCGACGTGGCGCGACCTGACCTTCACCCGCTTGCCCTGGGGCATCTTCACCCCGAGCACCCTGTGCGAGTGCGAGTGGCGTGAGCGCATCGAGCCGAGCGCCAGGCCGCCCGCGGCTCCGGCGAGCGCGGCGCCGCCGGCAAGCAGCGGCGTCCTCGCCTTGCTCGCGGCTTTGCCGACCGCCTGACCGGCGTCCTTCGCCGTCTCCTCGACCGTGTGGCCCATCGCTTTGACCCGCTCTTTGCCGTTCGAGCTTTTGCCGCTCGAGCCGCTCGACGAGTTTTTCGTGCTTTTCGCCCGCGACTGGCTTTTCGCCCGCGACTGGTTCCCTTTCGTGGTTTTCGACCTCTGTTTCGGTTTCGCTCGGGTTTTGGCCTGAGCCATGAGTTCCTCTCTCCTTGGGTTCCTGTTCTCGGTTCCTGCTCGCAGATGGCGGCTACCCGTCCGCGACGCGGGGAAACTGCTTCACGGTGGCGAGCGGCATCCGCATCCGGATCTCGGTGCCGCCGCCCCGCGCGTGGCGGATCTCGAAGCTCTCGGTGAGCGCCGCGATCAGGGTCAGCCCGAGCCCGCCGCCCCGCCCTTCGAGATCGGCGAGTGGGCGGATCCCGCCGCCGAAGTCGCGCACGCAGACCGTCAGCACGCCGCGTCTCGGCTGTGCCTCGACCTGCAGCCGCCCGTCGCCGCCGCCGTAAGCGTGGGCGACGACGTTCATGCAGGCCTCGGTCACGATCGTCATCAGGTCGCCGATGCCCGGTTCGGTCATGCCGTGTTCGCGGCCGAAGCGGGCGAGCAGGTGACGCACGATCCAGACGTTCTCCGCCTTGGCGGGGAGCGCGATCGAGAGGCCGCCCGGGTTGTTGTTCATAGACGCTCGGCTACCCGCGCCGAAATCGACGAAAACCGGGTAGACGGTGGTGGCTGACAAAGCGGTGGGCAGAAGGCGAGAACGGCGCTAGCATGGGTCCGGAGGTCGTCGCATGCCCGACCGAGAGCGAGACGTTTGCGATGGAGCGCTTACCGTCCACACCGCGTTCAGCGGCGACACTCACCTGATTGCCTTACGCGGGGAGCTCGATCTCGCCAATGCGGAGACCGCTCGGGCCGAGCTGCGCGACGCGCTCGACTCGGACGACGCGCCGATCCTGGTCGACATGCGGGAGCTGGAGTTCATCGACTCGGCCGGCATCGCGCTGCTGGTCGGCGCCCTGCACCGCGATGCGCAGGTGCGCAGGCTGCGCTTTCTGCGCAGTGAGGCTCCCGCGGTCGCCCGGGTCCTGCGCCTGACCGGCGTCGAGCAGGTGCTGCCGGTAGCCGAGCTGCGGCCCGAGCGCCGCGGGTTCGGCCGAGTCCTAACCCGGGTAGTCCCTCTCTGGCGCAGGAGTGGCGCGGTGAGGCGAGACAAGGAGGAAACAGGTGGCAGCTAGAGAGAAAGGCTCGGGGTTGGGGATCTCGACCGGCGGCATCATCGTCATCATCGGCATCGTCGTGATGTTCGTCTGGAGCTTCTGGATCGGGCTGATCGTCGCCCTGATCGGGCTGATCGCCTTCGGCGGCTTCGCGCGCGGCAGGTGGTACTGAGCGGCGCGCGCCTGGCGACGCTGAAGCGCACCGTCGCCGAGTTCAGGGACGACAACCTGACCGACTGGGCGGCGGCGCTCACCTACTACAGCCTGCTCTCGCTGTTCCCGGCGCTGATCGCGATGGTCTCGCTGCTGGGGATCTTCGGCGACCCGCGGACGACCACCGACAAGGTGATCGAGGTGATCACCGAAATCGGGCCCGAGTCCGCCGCCGACACTTTCCGCGGCCCGGTCGAATCGGTGGTCTCGAACCAGGGCGCTGCCGGGTTCGCGTTCGTCCTCGGCCTGGTGCTGGCGCTGTGGTCGGCCTCGGGCTACGTCGGCGCCTTCATCCGCGCCTCCAACTTGATCTACGAGTCCCCCGAGGGCCGACCGTTCTGGAAGCTGCGGCCGCTGCAGATCGGGGTCACGGCCCTGCTGATCGCGATGACCGCGCTGCTCGCCGTCGGCCTCGTGATGACCGGGCCGATCGTCGAGGCGATCGCCGGCCCGCTTGGCATCGGCGACACCGCGGTGACGGTCTGGAACGTCGCCAAGTGGCCGGTGATGGCACTGGTCTTCATCACCATGGTCGCCGTCCTCTACTACGCCTCGCCAAACGCCAAGCTGCGCGGCTTCCGCTGGGTGACGCCGGGTAGCCTCGTCGCCTTCGTCGTCTGGGTGGTCGCCTCGGCCGGCTTTGCCGTCTACGTCGCCAACTTCGGCTCCTACGACGAGACCTACGGCACGCTCGGCGGCCTCGTCGTCCTCCTCGTCTGGCTCTGGATCACCAACCTGGCGATCCTCTTCGGCCACCAGCTCAACGCCGAGCGCGAGCGCAACACCGAGCTCGAGGAGGGTGAGCGGCGGGCCGAGCAGGAGATCCAGCTGGAGCCGCGCGACGAGCCTTGATCGCAGGATTTTGGGGCTATGGACCCCACAATCCTGCGATTCCTCAACGGGTGCGCGCGGCGAGGTGGTCGAGCAGCCCGTCGATGCCGACGGTGCGCTCGACCCGGCGCTGCTCGTCGGCGCCGTTGCCCTCGCGCAGGATCCGCTCGATCTCCTCGAGCGCGTCCTCGCCGCCGAGGTCGCGGGCGTAGGGGCGCGCCGAGTCGAGCACCCGCCGGCAGACCTCGCGGGCCGGCGCCGGGCTCTCGTCGTCGAGCAGGACCTCGGCATCGAGGCCGTGCGAGGCGGCCTGGAAGTAGGACTCCTCGAGCGCCTCGCGGGAGAGGGCCGAAGCGGTCGGGCTGTCCAGCTCCTTTGCCGCGATCGCCTGGATCAGCGCCGCGAGCGCCGCCGAGCCGAGCGCCCCGGTCTGCACGTCGAACGCCCGCACCTCGACCGTGCCCAGCTTCGGGTGGGGGCGGACGTCCCACCAGATGTAGGTGTAGTCGTCGACGCCGGCGGCGGCGATCAGCTGGTCGGCGACCCGGCAGAAGTCCTCGAAGTCGCGGAAGCGGCGCGGCACCTGGAAGCGCGGGTAGCTGCGCACGACCGAGGCGCGGGCGCTGGCGTGGCCGGAGTCGGCCCCTTCGCGGAAGGGGGAGTTGGCGCTCAGCGCCTGCAGGGCGGGCAGGTAGAGGCGGAAGGCGTTGGTCACCCGCACCGCGAGCTCGGGCTCGGGGATGCCGACGTGGACGTGGAGGCCGCAGGGCGGCGTGCGCAGCAGGTCGCCGAAGTCGTCGCGGACGACGTCGTAGCGCGGTTTGTCGACCAGCTTCGCCCGCAGTGCCGTCGCGGTCGGGTGCAGGCCCGAGCCGAGCAGCCCGAAGCCGGTCGCCGGGATCGCGCCGCGCGCCTCGCGCAGCTCGTCGAGCACCTCGCCGACCCCGTGGCAGATGCCGGTCTTCAGCTCGATCTGTTCGGTGAAGATCTCCGCCGAGACTCGCTCGGCGAGCCGCGAGGGGACCCGCCTCAGCACTTCCTCGCTGCCCGCCACCAGCTGGTGCTCGGCGTCGACCAGCAGCAGCTCCTCCTCGACCCCGAGCGAGAGCGGCGGCGACTCGCCAAAGCGGTGCGCGTAGCGGTCAGCCACGCGGCAGGTCAGCCGCGCCGGGCGGCCTTGACCAGCGCCTGGCCGGGTTCGACCACGCGCACCGGTTCGAAGCTCTTCCTGGCGACCGAGACGGTGATCGGGCCGCTGCTGGGGTCGCCGCTGGAGAGCATGCGGAAGCTGCCGACGATCCCGTTGCGGACGTTGGCGGTTCGCACCGCGGCGGTCACCAGTGAGCGGTCGCCGCCGCCGGCGATCGCGGTGAGCAGGACATCCGCCGCCTGCCCGGCATACGGGGCGTAGAGTTCGATCGGCCCGCTGACCTTCTTGCCGAGCTGCTGGACGAGGGTCTTGCCCGGGCCGGTCAGGCTCTGCGGCACGCGCCCGGGGAGGCTGGCGAACATCCCCTTCGAGGCCGCTCCGGCGAGGTCGATCGTCGATTGCTGGGCGAAGCCGTCGGGCGCCAGCAGCTTCACGGCGCCGGTGTTGGCGCCGAGGATCGCGACCTTGTCCTTGATCAGGCGGGCGCCGTTCTGCTCGGTCAGCCCGGCCAGCAGCAGCGCGTCAGGGGCGGTGCGCGCGATCTGGCGCATCAGGCCCTTGTAGTTCGCGGCCTCGGTGTCCCAGGCCTTGGTGCCGGCGATCTCGATGCCCAGCTTGCGGGCGGCGCCGCGGAAGGTCTTCGCCTGCCCGAGGCTGGTCGGGTCGCCGCCGGCGTAGAGGATGTAGGCGCGGCCGACGCCCCGCTGCTTGGCGAAGCTCGCCAGGCCGGCGCCCTGGTAGGCGTCGTTGGGGACGACGCGGACGTAGCTGCGCTGGCCCGGGTAGAGGCTGTCGGGCTGTCCCGCCGGGCAGCTGGGGCTGGGCTGGGTGAGGCAGATCAGGGTGTTGCCGGGCGAGACCATCGCCAGGCCGCCGCCCGGCGCCTGGCTGAGGATCGGGACCATCGCTTCGGCGCAGCCCGAGTTGTAGGTGCCGACGACGCCGAGGACGCTCGGGTTGGCGACGTAGGCTTCCGCGTTGGCCTGGCACTTGGCCTTGCTCCAGAGGCCCGTCTTCGCGCTCGAGTCGTCGCAGGCCTGGAAGGCGACGTTACGGTCGCCGGCGCGCCACCCGCTGTCTTCGAGGACGAGCTGGATCGCGGTGTTCATCTGCAGCGAGCGGCGCCGCGAGTCGCCCTTGAGCGGCAGGTCGGAGACGATGATCGCCTCGGCCTGGCCGGTCCCGTCGTACTGCAGCGGCCCGCAGGAGGCGGAGTCGACCGGCGTCACCGCGGCGGCCGCCGAGCCGGCGCCGAAGCTGGCGAAGCCAGCGAGCAGGAGGGCGAGCGAGACGAGGATCGAGAGGCGACGGGTCACGGCGATGGCGAGCAGCATACGCGTGTCTCAAGTCCCTACGCGCGCCGCGAGGAGCGGTGCAGGCGCCGGCTCATCGCGGCCGGGCAGGAGCAGGGCGGAGAGGCAGACCATCGCGAAGGCGGCTGCCTGCAGGCCGATGCCGAGCGGCTCGGTGGAGAGCGGGTCGCCGAAGACGAGAAGCCCGGCGGCGATCTGGGTCGCGTTGGCGACCAGGCCCATCAGCCCGATCGTCTCGATCGCGCCGCCGCCCTGCAGGGCGGCCACTGCCGCGTACTGGGCGAGGCCTCCGCAGAGGACGATCAGCCCGACCCAGGGGATGACGACCGCGAGCGAAGCGCCACCCGCCCCGATCAGCCCCTTGATCGCGATCCCGGCGAAGGCGAAGAGGATGCCGGCGAGGGCGGCGAGGAGGATGCCGCGACGGGCGGCGAGGCGCTCGGAGCGGTGGCCCAGCGCCAGTCCCACCGCGATCAGCGCCAGCCCGCCCTCGAAACCGAGGATCGGCGCGGCGGCGAACTGGGAGTGGTCCTCGCCGAAGCGCGGCACGGTGACGATCAGGAGGGCGAGCCCGGCGCCGCCGAGCAGCAGCGCCAACCACTGCCGCCGCTCGATCTCGTCGCCGAAGAAGCGCTGGGACATCACCGCGAGGGTGACCGCGCCGCCGGCGAGCACCGACTGCACGAGGGAGATCGGCGCCATCGAGAGGGCGGCGACGTGGGCGAGCCAGGCGATCGCGGCGAGCCCCCAGCCGGCGGCGAACCAGCGCGATTCGGCCAGGGCGCGGGCGCTGCGCAGCGGCCGGCGGATCGCGACCGGGGCGACCCGCTGGCAGCCCCTGTGCTTGAAGAGGGAGGCGAGGTTGGCGATCAGCGCGGCGGCGAGCGCCAGCGCGATTCCGAGCTCGACCGAGCCCACGCCTCAGCCCGCCCGCATCCGCTGCCGGGTCGCCTTCACCGTGGCCGCCGAGGTGCGGCAGGCCTTGGCGATCGCGCCGTCGCTGCGGTCCGGCGTGCGCCGCACCTCGAACTCGACCAGGCCGGTACGCCCGATCTTCACCCGGCTGTCTCGGTCGGTGCCGCTCGGCGCCGCCTCGAGCGCCGCCTCGACCGCGCGCTGGCGCCTGCAGACCAGGCAGAAATCACCCTCGGCGGAGCGCCCCCAAAACTCGGGGAGCGGCGCCGGGCTGCCGTCCATCCGGCCGACCGAGACGCCGCAGCCGGCGCAGGTCCACCTGCAGGCGCTGTGGGCGCGTCGGCTCAACCCGCCGCCTTCGCCCGGCGCCGTCGGCGACGACGGCGGCGCGGCTTGGGCTGGGCGCCCGCGTCGGGCCGGCGATCCGGCCGCTGGTCGGACCCGGTCCCGTTCCGTTCGCGGTCGAACTCGCGGGTGAGGCCGAGCGCGACGGCCATCTGCCGCACCTCCTCGACCTGGTCGGAGAGCACGAAGCTGATCCCTGTGCCCTGGCTCCCGGCCCGCCCGGTGCGGCCGACGCGGTGCACGTAGGAGTCGCTGTCGCCGGGTGCGTCGAAGTTGATCACGTGGGTGACGCCGTCGACGTCGATGCCGCGGGCGGCGACGTCGGTGGCGATCAGGGCGTCGACGTCGCCGGCCTCGAAGCGGGCGAGCGCCCGTTCGCGCTGGCCCTGGCTCTTGTCGCCGTGCATGGCGACCGCCTCGACCCCGCGGGCGCGGAGGCGCTTGGCGAGCCGGTCGGCGCCGCGCTTGGTGCGGACGAAGACCAGCGTGCGGCCGCTGTCGTCGTCGCCCAGCTGCTCGACCAGGTGGTCGAGCTTGGTGCTCTGCGAGTCGACGTGGAGGAAGCGGTGCTCGATGTCGGCCTTGCCGCGCTCGCTCTGCGCCTGGGTGTGACGGCGAGCGTCGCGGGTGTAGGCGGCGGCGATCTTGCCGGTGGCGCCCTCCAGGGTGGCCGAGAAGAAGAGCGTCTGGCGCTCATCCGGGGTCTGGGAGACGATCCGGCGGACGACGGGCTCGAAGCCCATGTCGAGCATCCGGTCGGCCTCGTCGAGGACGAGGATGCGGACGTCCTCGAGCGAGACGACGCCGCGGGCGATCAGGTCCTCGAGCCGCCCGGGGGTGGCGACGAGGATGTCGGCGCGGCGCGCGGCGGTGCTCTGCGGGCCGAAGCCGACCCCGCCATAGACGGCGGCGATGCGCAGCCCGCGGGCGTCGGCGGCGGAGCGCAGCTCCTCGACGATCTGGCCCGCCAGCTCGCGGGTAGGGGCGAGGACGAGGGCGGAGGTGTGCTTCTGCTTCGCGCCGCGCTCGACACGCTCGATCATCGGGATGCCGAAGGCGAGGGTCTTGCCCGAGCCGGTCGGCGACTGGACGAGCAGGTCATGGCCGGCGAGCGCGTCGCGCACGACCAGCTGCTGGACGGGGAAAGGCTTGACGATGTCGCGCTGCGCGAGTGCGCGCACGACAGGTTGTGAGATGCCGAGATCGGCAAACGAGGTGATGTTGTGAGCTCCTTCTTGAGCGACTAAGGGGAGATCCTGCGACCCCTAGGCACCAAGCGGCACACGGAGGAAACGGAACCTCTCGGGTGGCGGAATGGCCAAACCCGACCGCTCCACGGTAGCAGTCACCCGTCCGGATACCCGTTACCTTCAGCTTTCCGTCCCGTGACCACCGAGAGCAAGCAGACCAACTGGCGCGCCTGGATCGTCGGCGTTCTCGCCGCGCTCGTCCTGATCGTCGCCCTGCAGAACTCGCAGCAGGTTCGCGTCGACGTCCTCTTCGTCACCGTCGACGCGCCGCTGATCGTGATCCTGCTCGTCACCGCCGCGATCGGCGCCCTGATCGGCTACGTCGCCCCGGTCGTGCGCCGCCACCGCCGCGACGAGCGCCGCCGCGACGGGTCCTGACGGCCCGCCGCGAATCAGGCCTGCGCCGGAGGCCGCCGCCAGTCGCTGATCAACCCGGCCCGTTTGAGGATCAGGTAGGAGAGCCAGAGCCCGAGGCCGAAGACCGGCAGCCCCATCGCCGTGCGGGCGACGCCGAGCGCGACCACCGAGCCGGCCAGGTAGAAGGGCAGCTGGACGGCGAGGCGTGAGCTGAAGACGCCGACCCAGACCCAGCTCGCCCGCGTGTAGGCGCGCAGTGCGTGCTGGTCCTTGCGCCAGGCGGTCCCTTCGCTGCCCAGGGTCGGCCCGAGGATGACGCCGATCAGCGGCCAGCGGATGACGATCGAGACCAGGTAGGCGGTGGCGTAGAGGATGTTGAGCAGCAGGCCCGGCAGGAAGAAGTCCTCGGCACGGCCGGTGCGGCTGGCGATGAAGGCGGCGATCGCGACGCCGACGAAGCCGGCGAGGGCGAAGCGCAGCGACTCGCCTTTGAGCAGGCGCAGGACGGCGATCGCCAGGCCGGCGGCGACCGCGCAGCCGCCCGCCAGCGTGATCCGGTTGCCGGCCAGCGTGTAGACGGTGACGAAGACGATCGCCGGGATGCTCGAGTCGGCGATGCCCTGCGGCCCGCCGATCTCCTCGATCAGGTCGAAGCCGCCGTCGGAGTCGCGCGGCTTCGCCTCGGCACCGTCCCCTGAACGCTCGACGCTCACCCGGGGATCGTCGCGCATCGGCCCCGGCGAGGTGTTCCCTGCCCCCGGCCCGCGATGCGGCCGGGGGCGGGAAGCCCGTTGTTCAGCCGGCTGGGATCAGCTGACCGGGATCGCGGTCAGCTTGGCGTCGAAGGCCGAGCCGTTGCTGTTGCTGATCGAGCAGAAGAGGCGCACCGGGTCATCGGGAGTCGCGGTGGCCACCGCCTGCAGGGCGAGGGCGGTCCGGGCACTGGCCTCGGCCGCCGTCCACTGGGCCAGGTCGACGTCGTTGCCTCCGGCTTGGATTCGGCACTCGGCGGTGCCGTCGTCCTGCACGGAGATCAGGTTGGTCTTCGCGTTGATCACGAAGGTGCCAGCCGAGCCGACTGCCAGCTCGATCAGTTCCACTTCGGCGCCTTCGGCGATGTTCGTGCTGTTCGACTCGCCGAACAGCGGCGCGACGATGCCGGCCGGACCGCGCTCGCCGGCCTCGCCCTTCGGGCCCGTCTCGCCTCGCGGCCCGGCGAGGCCTCGAGGCCCGGTGTCGCCGCTCAGCTGTTTCACGGCCGCCGGGTTCAGCTTGTTGAGTGACAGTGACTTGTTCTTCACCTGCTTGGCGGTGATCGTCCCGCGCTTGATCTGGTTGCCGTTGATCAGCTGGTTCGCCGCCGTCGCGGTACCGGCGAGGACGGCGAAAACCGCGATCCCGGCCAACACGGTCGCCGGCCGGGGGAGACGGCGCCGAGGCTTGGGTGTGTCACTCATCGGATAATTCCTCCTGTGTAAACGGGTGGGGTTTCTGGGGGGTGGCCCATCCTATGGCTGACCGAACGGGGTCCAGCGCTCGGACTCGAACGGCAAGGACGCATTACGTACGGTGGCGATGAGCTTCGGCAACAGTGCCTCGATCTCCTCGTAAACCGCGCGGACGAGCGCTTCCGCGTCGGCCCCCGGGCCGAGGGCGAGGGCGGCGGCCGCGTCGAGCATCTCCTCCTGCGAAAGCGCCCTCGCCGTGCGGCTGTCGGCCGGGATCGCGGCGAGGGCGACGGGCCGACCGTCGACGCAGAAGGCGCCGAAGCGCGAGACGAACACCATCGCCTCGTCGAAGTGGGCGTCGCCGTCGTCGACCTCGAAGCGGGTGTGCAGCCGCCCCAGCCTGTAGGTGAGCTCCGACCAGGTCAGCTGGGTGAACTGTTCAGGGGTGACCCAGAGAACGGTCGAGCGGACGGCGGTTCCCGGGCTGGGGAAGATCGTCGCCGGCATCGATCCGTACACGGTGGGATTGGCGGCGACGCCGACGTCGAACTCGCGCAGGTGTCCGGTCACCGCCAGCACGGTGCGGTCCGCCACCGTGTCGAAGTGCGCGAACTTCCGTTTCAGGGTGTTGGGGGCGGCGTTCGAGCCGATCGCCAGCAGGGGCGACCGTCCGCTCTCCGCTGAGGTGAGCTCGCTCAGAATGCACTCGCGCGCATCGGCGCTCAGCTCGGCGAGCAGCTCGACCTCCGTGTCACGCAAGATGTAGGAGCCGGGCGGGCGCGTCCAGGGGTAGGCGATCGCCCGCGCCAGGACGCCGGCGTCGTAGCTGCGCGGCGGCAGCGCGGCGAGGAGGCCGAGCAGCAGCTCGCCGAACCGCTCGTCGTCCATCGCCAGCCGCTCCAGCAGCTCCGGCTCGCTGATCGGCGGCCAAGCGGACACGCGCCCACGTTACCCTTCGCTCCGATGGGCCTGACGATCCTGCTCTTCCTTGCGCCGGCGCTGCTGATCCTCCTCCCGCTGCTCGGCGGCCACTACGTCGGCGAGGATCTGATCGCGAAGTTCGTCGCGCGCGCAACCGCGCGACCGCGCCGGACACGTCCCGCGGCACAGGGCCCGAGCCCGGCGCCAGCCACCTGGCGCCCCCGCGGCAGGGGCCTGATCGCCTTCTCACTGGCCAAGCGGCCGCCGCCGCACGTCCTCCTGACCCAGACCTAGCGCCGGCGTACGCCCCTCCGGGTCGCGCGCCGCGCGCGCGATCGAAGGGACGACAGTGCGAAAGCAATGGACGGCGCTTGCCGTCTTCACAACCTTGTTGGCCTGCCTGCCGACCGCCGCGCTCGGCCACGTCGGCAACCCCGACTTCGAATCGCGGCTGCATGGCCTCGGGCGCCCGGTCGACGGCCTCCGGGTCGAGGTGCTCGACTACGACGACAGCCTGCAGTTGGTCAACCGCAGCGCCGAGACGGTCGTCGTCTACGGCTACGAGGGCGAGCCCTACGCGCGCGTCCTCGCCGACGGCACGGTCGAGGTCAACGCCAACTCACCGGCGTTCTACCTCAACGAGGACCGCTTCGCGGCGGTCGAGCCGCCGGCGCGGGCCGACCCCGAGGCACCCCCCGCGTGGAAGCAGGTCGGCGACGACGGCGTCTTCGCCTGGCACGACCACCGCATCCACTGGATGGCGGAGACCACGCCGCCCCAGGTCAAGGACGAGGGCGAGCGGACCGAGGTCTTCGACTACCGGGTCCCGATCGCGGTCGGCGGCGAGCGCGACGCGATAACCGGCACCCTCTACTGGGTCGGCTCGGGCGGCGGCCCGAAACTGCCCTTGCTGATCGCGGCGGCCGCGATCGTCCTCGTCGGCGGTGCCACGGTCCTCGTCCTGCGACGCCGGCGCTCGCCCGGGGAAGCCTGGTAGTGCGCCGCGGCCTCCGGATCTCGCTGCTTGCCGCGACCGCGCTCGCGGCGGCGCTGCTCACGCCGGGCGCCGCCCTCGGCCACGCGACGCTGGAGGGAAGCACGCCGCCCCGCGGCGCCACCGTCGAGCGCCAGCCAGACGCGGTGACCTTCCGCTTCAGCGAGCCGGTCGAGGGCAACTTCGGCGCCGTCCGGGTCTACGACGCGGCGGGGTCGAGGGTCGACGAGGGCGACGCCTTCCACCCCGGCGGCGCCGGCCCCGAGCTCGGCGTCCGGCTCCAACCGGGCCTGCCCGACGGCAGCTACACCGCCACCTACAGGGTCGTCTCCGCCGACGGCCACATCGTCTCCGGTGGCCACGTCTTCTCGATCGGCAGCCCCGGGCAGGCGCCGCGGGACACGGTGGCCGAGCTCGTCGCCGAGCGGGGCACCGACACGGTCGCCGAGCTCGGGCTGGGCTTGGCGCGGGGCGTGCAGTACGCGGCGCTGGCGCTGGCGTTGGGCGCGCTCGCCTTCTCGCTCCTTGTCTGGGGAGAGGGCCCGGCCTTCGCGCGCCGCCTGCGTGCCGTCCTCCTCCTAGCCGGCCTCACCGGCTTCGTCAGCGCTCTCGCCGCGATCGTCTTCCACGCCGCCGAGGCGGCCGGGGTCGGCGCCGGCTCGGCCCTCGACGCGACGATCCTGCGCGAGGAGCTCGGCACCCGCTTCGGCCTCGTCTGGGGGCTGACCGGGCTGGCCTGGGCCGCGTTCGGCGCGGCGGTCGCCACTGCGCCGCGCGCACCGGCGCCCTGGCGCGCGGCGCTGCTCCTGCCGCCGCTCGCTCTCGTCGCCCTCGAGCCCGCTCTCTCGGGTCACCCCAGCACCCAGTCGCCGGTGGCCCTGCTCTTCCCGGCCAACGCCGCGCACGTGCTGGCGATGTCGGTCTGGCTCGGTGGGCTGGCCACTTTCGTCCTCGTCCTTCCCGCCGCCACCCGCGAGCTGGCGCCCCCCGGGCGCAGCCGTGTCCTCGCCGCGGCCCTGGCGCGCTTCTCGCCGATCGCCCTGCTCTGCGTCGCCGCGATCCTGCTGACCGGGGTCGGCCAGGCCTACGCCTACGTCCGCGACCTCGACGCTCTCCTCGACACCGCTTATGGCCGCGCGGTCCTGATCAAGCTGGTCCTGCTCGTCGGCCTGCTCATCCCCCTCGGTGCCTACAACCGCTACCGCTCGGTCCCGGCGCTGCGGCGGGTCGCCGCCGGCGGCGAGGCGCCGGGCCGCGCCGGCCTCGTCCTGCGCCGCGCCCTGCGCACCGAGGTCGGCCTGCTCGCCGTCGTCCTCGGGGTCACCGCCGCGCTCGCTGCCTACCCGCCGCCGGTCAGCGAGCGATCTGGCCCGTTCTCGGAGAGCGCCGCGCTCGGCCCGGCCCAGCTCGAGCTCACCGTCGATCCCGCCCGGGTCGGCCCCAACCAGATCCACATCTACTTCTTCGAGGCCGATAGCGGCGCGCCGCTGACCGCCATCAAGGAGCTCGGCCTGAGCGCCACCCTGCCGGCGAAGTCGATCGGCCCGCTGCCGCTCACCGTCCAGCGCGCCGGTCCCGGCCATTACACGGCGCGCGGCGCGCGGCTGGGCGTCGCCGGCGAGTGGGAGCTGGACGTCGCCCTGCGCATCTCCGCCTTCGACCAGTTCGAAACCCAAGTCGACGTGCCAATCGAGTGAAAGGAACCCGATGAACCCGAAGCTGAGCGTCACCCTCTGCGCCGCCGCGCTGGCCCTGGTCCTGCCGGCGAGCGCCGCCGCCCACGTCACCCTGCAGCCCGACGCGGCGCCGGCCGGCGACTACGTCGTCTTCGACGTCCGTGTCCCCAACGAGCGCGACGGCGCGGCGACGACCAAGGTCGACGTGCGGTTCCCGCCCGGGTTCGCCTTCGCCTCCTACCAACCGGTTCCCGGCTGGTCGGTGAAGGTCGAGATGGAGAAGCTGGCCGAGCCGCTGACCAGCCACGGCGAGCAGGTCAGCGAAGGGGTCGGCCGCGTCACCTGGACCGCCGACAGCGACCGCGACGGGATCCAGCCCGGCCAGTTCGAGGACTTCCCGATCTCGGTCCAGGTCCCCGGCGAGGCGGGCGACACCCTCACCTTCAAGTCGCTGCAGACCTATGAGAACGGCGAGGTCGTGCGCTGGATCGGCGCCCCCGAATCCGACGACCCGGCCCCGCGGGTCAGCGTCACCGAAGCGAGCGAGCCCCACGGGAGCGGCACTGACTCCGCCGCGAGCGACGATTCCGACGGAGCCAGCAAGGGCCTCGGCATCGCCGCCCTGATCCTCGGCGCGCTCGGCCTGCTCGCCGGAGGCACCGCCCTGCTCCGCTCGCGACGGGCCGGATAGCTCCAGAAAACGACGAGCCTGCATCCATCGCCGATACGACGGTGGATGCAGCTCACCTCCTGTACAAAGAAGGTATGTCCGAAGCCGGGACCGCCCCACCCGACTGATGCGCGCGATGGTGCTCGAGCGGGCGGGGGAGCCGCTGCGGGCCGCTGAGCTGACCGACCCCGTGCCCGGCCCGGGCCAGGTGTCGATCGCGGTGCGCGCCTGCGGCGTCTGCCGCACCGACCTGCACATCGTCGACGGCGAGCTCAGCGAGCCGAAGCTGCCGCTCGTGCCCGGGCACCAGGTCGTCGGAACGGTGGCCGGCGCGGGCCCCGGGGCCGACCGCTTCAGGCCGGGCGAGCGGGTCGGCGTGCCCTGGCTGGGCTGGGCCTGCGGCGTGTGCCGCTACTGCCTCAGCGACCGCGAGAACCTCTGCGACCGCGCCCGCTTCACCGGCTACGACCTCGACGGCGGCTACGCCGAGCTGATGGTCGCCGACGAGCGCTTCTGCCTCGCCCTGCCCGGCGAGTACACGGACGTGGCGGCGGCGCCGCTGCTCTGCGCCGGCCTGATCGGCTACCGCGCCCTGCGCCTGCTCGGCGACGCCCAGCGGGTCGGCTTCTACGGCTTCGGCGCCTCCGCCCACATCCTCTGCCAGGTCGCCGTCCACCAGGGTCGGCGCGTCTTCGCCTTCACCCGCGAGGGCGACGCCGAGACCCAGGCCTTCGCCCGCCGGCTCGGCGCCGAGTGGGCCGGGTCCTCCGACGAGGCTCCGCCCGAGGAGCTCGACGGGGCGATCGTCTTCGCCCCGGTCGGCGGCCTGATGCGGTCGGCGCTGGCGGCCAGCGCCAAGGGCGCGCGGGTGATCAGCGCGGGCATCCACATGAGTGACATCCCGGCCTTCCCCTACGAGCTGCTCTGGGGCGAGCGCACGCTCGGCTCGGTCGCCAACCTGACCCGGCGCGACGGCGAGGAATTCCTTGAGCTGGCCCCACAGGTGGCGGTCCGGACCGCCGCCACGACCTACCCGTTGGCGGAGGCGAACCGCGCCCTCGACGACCTCCGCGCCGGCGCCCTCAACGGTGCCGCGGTGCTCAGCGTCGGCTCGTAGTCGCCTCGCCCGGCGAGCGGGCATTGCACGGAACCTTGCGGGTGCCGCGGCCCGCTCTGCCCAACATGGGGCGATGCGCCCGATCCGAGCAGTCGGGGTAGCGGCGCTGATCGTCTTCACGATCGCCGCGCCCGCGAGCGCCGAGGCGTCGCCCGCCAACGTCGCCGCGCTGCAGGCCGCGCTCAAGTCGCTGCACCTCTACCGCGGCCACGTCGACGGGATCCGGGGGCCGCTGACCCGGCGTGGGGTCAGCGCCTTCCAGCGCCGTCGGGGCCTCGCCGTCGACGGCATCGCCGGGCGGCGCACGCGGCGGGCGCTGGGCTGGCGGGGCAGGCCGGGGTTGGGCAGCCGCGTGATGCGGATCGGCAAGCGCGGCTGGGACGTCGCGGCCCTCCAGTTCCTGCTCCAGCGCGCCGGCCACGGGCCGGGGCGGGCCGACGGCGTCTTCGGGCCGCTGACCAGAGCCGCCGTCAAGCGAGCCCAGCGGGCGGCGCGGATCGCCGTCGACGGCCTCGCCGGCCCGACGACGATCTCCAGCCTGCGCGGCGACGCGCCGGTCCTGGTCGACGGCCCGGTGCGCTTCCTGCGCCCCGTCCCCGGGCCGATCGGCGACCGCTTCGGCGCCCCGCGCGAAGGCGGCCGGCGCAGCCACCAGGGGCTCGACTTCCCGGTCGCCCAGGGGACGCTGGTCGTCGCCGCCGGGCGGGGGACGACGATCTTCGCCGGCTGGAACAACGGCGGCTACGGCAACCTGGTCGTGGTCCAGCACCGGCTCGGCTACACCACCTGGTACGCCCACCTCTCCGAGATCACCAGCTGGGTCGGCGAGGAGGTCAGCGGCGGCACCCGGATCGGCTACGTCGGATCGACCGGGTACTCGACCGGCCCCCACCTGCACTTCGAGGTGCGCCGTTACGACACGCCGCTCGACCCCGAGCCGCTGCTGCTCGGCGACGTCGCCAGCCTCTCCCGGGTCAGCCACGAGCGGCCCCCGCGCGAGTGCGCCCGCCCCCTGCGCGCCCAGCCCAAGCCGCGTCCCGGCTCTGACTGGATCGCCCGCGAGCGCCTGTGCCGCTGAGTTTGAGGCCCGTGTGAGCGTTTGCTTATACTGCGCGGCGACCAAATACCTGCCTAATCCCCGGGCCACCTGGCCTAGGGAGCGGGGGAACCAAAGGGGGAGACCGACTCCCCAGGGGCGAATCGGACCCAGAGCGTCCGTAGCGCAGCTCTTTCAGCGCGAGCCCGTCAGCTAACCCCGCCGGCTCGAGAAAGAGAGGACGCACCTTGGTCGGAAAAACTGAAGGGAGTACCCGCAGAGGCGGGGCCCTCGCACTCTTCACCGCGCTGGCGCTGCTGCTTGCCGGTGCCACCGCGGCCATCGCCTCGGCCAACGCCGGCGGCGGCCTCAGCCCCGTCGCGGCGACGCCCCCGGCGCCCGTGCCCACCCCCGCGCCGGGAACCGCCTCGGCGACGGTCTTCCCGGTCCGCGGCGCGCACCAGCTCTGGGACGGCATCGGCGCCGGCCGCGGCCACCAGGGGGTCGACATCGGCGCCCGCTGCGGGACGCCGCTGGTCGCCGCCCAGGCCGGTCGCATCACCTACTCCAAATGGCACTCCCGCGCCGGCAACTACCTCGTCCTCGACGCGGCAGGCTCGACCATCGACCTGATGTACGCCCACATGCGCGAAGTAGCCCTCGTCCGCGCCGGTCAGCCGGTCGCCGCCGGTCAGCTGCTGGGCTACGTCGGCGACACCGGCAACGCCTCGGGCTGCCACCTGCACCTCGAGGTCTGGGAAGGCACCTACTACCGCGGCGGCGCCCCGGTCGACCCGATGCCCTACCTGGCCTCCTGGAAGCGCAGCACCAAGCGCGCCTACCTGCGCGGCACCACCCGCTGAGCCGCCCTCAGTCCGGCGAGTGGCGTCGGTCGAGGGTCGTGTCGGCGAAGGAGAGCGGGTCCTCGCGCGGCTCGAGGTGGGTGAAAACGGTCGCCTGGTCGAAGTCGGCGCGCAGGTCGCGCTCTACCCGCTCGGCCAGGTCGTGGCCGCGCTGCACGCTCCAGGCGCCGGGGACGAGGACGTGGACGGAGATGAAGGCGCGCCGCCCGGCTCGCCGCGTGCGCAGGGCGTGGAACTCGATCCCCTCCTCGCCGAAGCGGGCGAGGACGGCCTCGATCCGCGCCATCTCGGCCGGCTCGAGGGCGCGGTCCATCAGGCCGCTGCCCGAGCGCCGCACCAGCACGACGCCGGTGGCCAGGATGTTGGCCGCGACGACCAGCGCGATCAGCGGGTCGAGCACGTCCCAGCCGGTCAGCGCGACGGCGCCGACCGCGACGATCACCCCGGCCGAGGTCCAGACGTCGGTCATCAGGTGGCGGCCGTCGGCTTCCAGGATCAGCGAGGTGTGGCGCCGCCCGGTGGAGATCAGCGTCCGCGCCACCGCCAGGTTGATCAGCGAGGCGGCGACGGCTATCGCGATCCCGACCCCGGCCTCCTCGATCGCCTGCGGGTGGATCAGACGGTCGATCGCCGAGTAGCCGATCGTCACCGCGGCGAGCAGGATCAGGCCGCCCTCGAACCCGGCTGAGAGGTAGTTGGCCTTCTCGTGGCCGTAGGCGTGCTCCTCGTCGGGCGGCCGCCCGGCCCAGGTGATCGCGGCGAGGCCGAAGACGGCGGCGACCAGGTTGACCACCGACTCGGCCGCGTCGGAGAGCAGGCCGACCGACCCGGTCAGCGCCCAGGCGGTCGTCTTCATCGCGATCGTCGCCACCGCGGCGGCGATCGAGAGCCACATCAGCCGCACCAGCAGCGTCTGGCGGTCGGAATCGGGTGTTGCCTCGCTCATCTCGGGACCGATCCTCCCGGACCGGCGGCTCAGATCACAAGAACGAATATCTGAACATACATTCAGCTATTATCCAGAGCGTGAGTCACGGCGCCCACGCAGACCCCGCCGACCTGCTCGACCTCGGCCTCGCCGGCCAGGTCGCCGAGACGATGCGGGCGCTGGCGACGCCGAGCCGCCTGCGGATCCTCGCCGTCCTCTACGAGGGCGCGGCCTCGGTGGGCGAGATCAGCGCCGCGGTCGGAATGGACGGCTCGGCGGTCTCCCACCAGCTGCGTGTCCTGCGCCATCTCGGCCTCGTGATCGGCGAGCGCGACGGGCGCCACGTGCGCTACTCGCTGCACGACGGGCACGTCGGCGAGCTGCTCGCCCAGGCGATGTCCCACGTCGAGCACCTCCGGCACGGCCTCGCACGAAACCTCGTTTAGATGTGCTATCGGCGTAAAAACGAGGTTTCACGGTGAGCGCTCACCACGACCACAGCCACGGCCCCGGCCACTCGCACTCGATCTCGGTCGAGGCCGACACGCGGATGCTGGCCCTGGCGCTCGTCATCAACCTCGCCTTCATGGTGGTCGAGGTGGTGATCGGGATCGTCGCCGACTCGCTGGCGCTGCTCTCCGACGCCGCCCACATGCTCACCGACGGCGGCGCGATCGCCCTGGCCCTGGTCGCCGCCAACCTGGCCAAGCGGCGCGCCAAAGGGGCGATGACCTACGGCCTCAAGCGCGGCGAGATCCTCTCCGCCCAGATCAACGGGATGACCCTGCTGATCCTCGCCTTCTTCATCGTCTTCGAGGGCATCCGCCGCCTGATCGACCCGCCCGACGTCGAGGCCGGGCTGGTCGTCTGGGTCGGCATCGCCGGGCTCGGCGCCAACCTCGCCGCCGCCTGGGCGCTGGCCAAGGCCAACCGGGCCAGCCTCAACGTCGAGGGCGCCTTCCAGCACAACCTGATCGACGCGCTCGGCTCGATCGCCGCCGCCCTCGCCGCCGGCGTCATCCTGCTCACCGGCTTCGAGCGCGCCGACCCGATCGCCTCGCTGGCGGTCGCGGCGGTGATGCTCTTCTCGGCCTACGGCCTGCTCAAGGCCTCCGGCCGGATCTTCCTCGAGGCGGCGCCGGAGGGGATGGACCCCGACGCGATCGGTCAGGCGCTGCTCACCGAGCCCGGCGTTGTCGAGGTCCACGACCTTCACGTCTGGGAGGTCACCTCGGGCTTCCCGGCGCTCTCGGCACACGTCGTCGTCGAGCCCGAGGCCGACTGCCACGCGGCCCGCTTCCACCTCGCCGAGCTGCTCGAGTCGCGCTTCGGCATCGCCCACTCGACGCTCCAGGTCGAGCACGAGCCGGAGCGCTTCCTGCAGGTGAGGAACGCCCCGAGAAGCGGCTGACGTCTGGGAGCCGCTGCTTAACGGCGCTTAAAGGCGAGCAGCGTCGTCGCCTCGATGCGGGCGTAGGGGGCGTCGGGGTGGACCGCGTCCCAGTCGAAGCCGTAGGTTTCGCGCGGGTAGCGGGCGAAGCCGCCGGCCTCGGGTCCGCGCGGGTCGATCTCGACCGCCACGCCGTGGACGATGACGAGGAAGGTCTCGCCGCCGTGGGTGACCGCGCCGCTGACCGCCGGGTTGGCGCGGATGTTGCGGAAGCGGAACGAGTTCGGCGAGGAGCCGAACCAGAAGTGGCCGCGGTAGAAGAAGCCGTCGACCGGCGCGACCCGCGGCTCGCCGCGCCGGTTGACCGTGGCGAGGTCGAGCACCTGCACGCCGGGCAGCTCGGCGGCGAGGCCCGCGGCGTCGAGCCGCGAGTCCTCGCCCCAGATCCCCCGTAGGTGAGACCCGGCCCGACCGTAGCTGGCGTCGAGCAGGCTCTGCAGCTGCTCGAGGTCGGCGTCGGTCTCGTGCATCGTCCTAGCCGCTGGTCGGCATCGACGAGATCGCCAGCCGGCCGGCGGCGAGCTTCGCTTCGAGGTCGGTGACCTGGTTCTGGCGCTTGCTCCGCAAGCCGGCGACCTTGCCGTTGTAGGCCCGGTTGCGCTTGTTCGTCAGGCGTTCAACCGACTGCTGCCTCGCTTCGCGGATCACTTCGGACTCCTTCTGCCGCACCGCCTCGATCGTACCCCGCTGTTCACGGTAGCTCTGTTCCAGTTTGCGCAGCGCTTTCGCCCGCTGTTTCTGGCTGTCCTCGACCTGCTGGACGATCACGTTGATCTGCGCCTGGATCTGGGTCTTGCGCTCCAGCCCTTCGGCTTCCGCCTTGCGCATGCGTAGGTCGCGGATCTGCCGGTGCAGCCGTTTGGCCCGCGCGTCGTAGGAGTCCTCGAGCGCAGTCAGGTCGCGGCGGTAGCCGACCGCCGCCTTGTCGAGCCGCTCGGCGGACTCGCTGCGCAGCTCGGCGAGTTCTGCCGCCTCTGCTTCGCGGACCTTCTTGGCGCCCACCTTGAACGCCGCCTGTGCTTCCTTCGATGCCCCCTGTTTGGCGCGGTTGAAGAGGGCGGTCGATTTGTTGACCGCGGCCCCGTGTTTGGCGGACCGCTCACGCTCGTAGGTCAGCTTCTGCGCGGCGCTCGCCGCGGTGCCCTGCAGGCGCTCGAGTTTGGTCACGTACTGGGAGAGGGCCTTGTACTGCGGCGTCGCCGCGAAGGGCGGGGCTTTTTTCGCCGCCGTTGCCTCTCCGGGGAGGAGGAAGAGGGCGAGCAGGGCGAGCGCGGCGGATGTGATCGTGCGCATGGGTCGGGGGCTCCTTGGGATCGGGGAAGGGGGGTCTGTGGGCCACTGGATGCCTTCGCCGAATCCCCCGCCCTTTCCTCTCCTGCCCGAGTAGAGGAGGCGGTCGCACCACCACGAAGACGCTCGCCATGAGAAACACTCGTCGGTTCGTGAAGGTGATGATCGCGGGGCTGCTGCTCTCGCTGCTCTGCGTGGGGGGCGCGGTCGCCGAGTACAAGGCCAAGGGCGAGGGCATCCCTTCCTCGGCCCCCGAGACGTCGCTGCTCTTCGTCCAGGACGCCAAGGGCGGGACCTTCACGCCGACCGGCAAGCGCAAGGGCGAGTACTGGCTGACGCTGCACGGGGCCAAGCCGCGGACGCTGTGGTTCCAGAACCGCCCCGGCTCGCTGAAGGGGTCGGTCTCGAACAAGCAGGCGCTGAAGCTGATCTTCGGCAAGGGCGGCGAAGGGCTGCCCAATGGCTCGGTCGACGCCTGGGACCCGCGCCGCCGCGACGACATCGTGATGGGGATCAAGTTCCTCAGCGGCACCTGGCTGCCGGGCAAGGGGGTGCTCCGCTACAAGGTGCGCCGGCTGCAGGGGGTGGGGCCGAAGAGCGAGCGGGGCACGATCGACAAGACGCTGCCGCCCAGGTTCAGCACCGCGGCGGTCTTCATCGACGACATCTGGACCGAAATCGACAAGCTCTTCGTCGACAGCAACACCTGCCTGGGCGAACTGGTCAACGCCACCGGGCAGGACCTCTGGTGGGCGACCGACTTCAAGGACCCCACCGACAGCTGGGTGCAGATGCCGGCGCGCTACCTGCCCGCCTACATCCCCGAACCCTTCGTCGACGCGGGACGGCTTCGCGGCTCGGTGCGGTGGGGCACCTCCTCCGGCTGGCTGGTCGGCTGTTACAACCGCGTCACCTACGTCGGCGACGCGGGCCGCGTCACGGTGGGTCTCGACGATCCCTACCGCGGCTCCAACGAATGGGCCTGCACCACCTTCGGCGACTACGTGTGCGAAGGCCCGCACAACGTCGGCGACATCGGCGGCTCGGTCCTCTACGGCAAGCACATGAGGATCATCTTCTCGGTCCACATGAAGAAGAAGTAGCGCTCGCCACACGGGTCTGGCAGAGCCGGTACTCTTCAGTACCAGCATGACGACGACCTACGGCGTTCCCCCCGGACCGAAGACCCCGTCCCTCGTCAACGGCGTGCTCTTCCTGCTCGCCCGCAACGCGATGATGCGCCGGCTGCAGCGGCGCTACGGCGACGCCCTCTCCTTCTCGCTGCCCGGCTTCGGCCAGATGGTCCTGGTCACCAAGCCGGACCTGGTCAAACAGATCTTCACCGCCAAGCCCGACGTCCTGCACGGGGGCAAGAACCCGCTCGGCGAGGTGCTCGGGCCGGGCTCGCTCTTCTCGATGGACGAGGACCGCCACCTCGAGGAGCGCCGCATGCTGCTGCCGCCCTTCCACGGCGACCGGATGCGCTCCTATGAGGACCTGATCGAAGAGGAGGCCGTCGCGGCGATGGCCGCGTGGCCCGAGGGCGAGGAGTTCGCCACCCTGCGCACCTTCAACACGATCACCCTGCGGATCATCCTGCGCGCCGTCTTCGGCGCCGAAGGGCGCGAGCTGGCCGAGCTGCAGCGCCTGCTGCCGACCCTGACCAGGGTCGCCCAGCCGCTGGTCACGATCAAGTTCCTGCGTCGCAACTTCGGGCCCTGGAGCCCGGGCGGTCGCTACCGGAAGATGATGAAGCGCTACCGCGAGCTGGTCGACACGCTGATCAGCGACCACCTCGCCGACCCCAAGCTCGACGAGCGGATCGACATCCTGGCCCTGATCCTGCGCGCCCAGCGCGAGAGCGGTACCGAGGTCAACCGCAGCGACCTCGGTGACGAGCTGCTCACCCTGCTCACCGCCGGCCACGAGACGACCGCCTCGACCCTGGCCTGGTCGGTCGAGCGGCTGCGCCGCCACCCCGAGGCGCTGCGCCGGCTGGAGGAGGAGGCGGCGGCGGGCGATGACGCGACGCTGCGGGTGGCGACGATCAACGAGGTGCTGCGGGTGCGGCCGGTGATCAGCGCCACCGGCCGCGTCGCGATGGAGCCCTTCGAGATCGGCGAGTGGCGGGTGCCGGCGGGGACGATGCTGGTCTGCGCGATCACCACGATCAACCAGGACGCCCGCTTCCACCCGAGCGCGCACGAGTTCGACCCCGACCGCTACGTCGGCAAGAAGCCCGACACCTACGCCTGGCTGCCCTTCGGCGGCGGCACGCGCCGCTGCCTCGGCGCCGCCTTCGCCCAGTTCGAGATGAACGTCGTGCTGCGCACGCTGCTGCGCGACTTCGAGCTGCAGACGACCGACGACCCGCCCGAGCGCGAAAGCTTCCGCGGCGTCGCCTTCGCGCCCTCGAAGGGCGGCCGCGCGATCGTCCGCCGCCGCGCGGTGCCGCTGGGGCCGGGCTCAGGGCAGGAGGACGTCCTTGAGCACGGCCTTGAAGTCGACGCCGACGTCGCCGAGGTCGTCGCCTCTAACTAGGGCGCGGATCAGGGTCTGGTGCAGGCCCGAGACCAGCATGTAGGCGCGCCGCACAGGGATCGGCTGGATCCCCGGCTCGCTCTCCACCAGTGAGACGATCAGCGCCGCCGAGCGCTCGAACGATTCGCGCTGGGCCATCACGATCCGCTCGCCGAACGAGGGGCTGGCGAAGGTCCGGGTCAGGTCCGGGTCGCTCATCAGCAGCTCGAGGTACTTGTCGATCGCCTGGTCGACCTGGGCCTCGGCCGGGGCATCGCGGTCGATTGCCCGGTCGACCTCGTCGAGGATCGCTTTCGAGAGCATCGTCATCAGCTCGACGAAGCAGACTTCCTTGTCGGGGAAGTGGTTGTAGAAGGTGCGGCGCGAGGCGCGGGCGTGACGGACGATGTCGCTGACCTGCGTCTGGGCGAGCCCTTTCTCGCGGATCGAGGCGGCCAACCCCTCCAGCAAGCGGGCACGCTGCGCTACCTGGACATCCTGGACGGTCTCCGAACCCATACCCTGGCGAACCGTACACCGATGGTCCTCTACGTCTGCAGGCGCAAGTGGTTCGGGCCCCGGCCGCCGCGCCGGGTCGCCGCCCTCGGCCCGCTCACCAGGGCCACCCACCCCTGCGTGCGTGCGGCCTGGGCGCTCGACGACGCCGGCCACGAGTACGAGCTGAAGACGGTCGGCGGCTACCGGATCTCACCCTGGACCTGGCGCCGCCGCGGCGCCGACCGGGCCGAGGTGAAGCGCCTCAGCGGCACCGACGAGGTCCCGATCCTGGTCCTCGACGACGGCGAGGTCGTCTCCGGCTCGAGCCGCATCTCCCGCTGGGCGAGGCGCAATCCGGCGCCTCGCGGACCGGCGTGAGCAGAGTCACTCCGTCGAGCTACACTTAGCCCGTGCCTTCCAAGCATCCGCGTATCGCTGTCACCGCAGATCCCGAGCTGGGGGAGGCCTTGGCGCGGGTGCGCGCGGCCACCGGCACTCGCGAGCCCGACGCGACGTTGCTTCGCCGCCTTGCGGTTGAGGGGGCGGAGGCAGAGCTGGAGGCTGGTCGCAACCGCCGTGTTGCTGCCGAGGCCCTGTTCGAGGCGATGGGCTCTGAGCAGTTCGACCTCGACCTGGCTGCGGTCGATCGCCTCAACGCGCCACCAGCGGCCTGATGCCAATTCGGCTCTGGGACGGGGCCGGCCCGGTGCTCGCGGATACCTCCGCCTGGATGCAGGCTCGTCGCGACAGCCGGGCGCGCGATCTGCTGCTTGGCTCGATCGAGCGGGGAGACGTCCGCTGGTGTTGGCCGGTGCGCTACGAGCTCATGGTCGACGCGAGAGGAGCAGATGGGATCGCCGCAGTGGAGCGGACGTTGGAGGGGCTGCATGAGGTGCCGGTCGATCGCGGCGTCCAACGGGCGGTCCTGGCGACGATGCGAGAGCTGGCAGTCGATGGCTCGCACGGCGCCCATCGCTTTCCTCTCACCGACCTCGCGGTGGCCGCGGCCGCGCAGGATGTGGGGGTCGGCATCCTCCACTTCGATCAGCACCTCGAGCGACTGGGCGACCATCTCGACGTTGAGTCGCACTGGATTTCAGACCCGTCCTGACGCCGGCGAGGGCCTCATCGAGCGAGCTTCGAGCCCGTGTCGATTTCGCCGGGGCTCGTTCGTCGTAGTGGGTAGAAGCGGGAATATCGGGCACACCGACTTCCCGGAGACGACCGAAAGGACACCGAGATGAGAGTGATGGCGATTGTCAAGGCGAACGAGGACTCCGAGGCCGGCGTGATGCCGAGCGAGGAGATGCTCGCCGCGATGGGCAACTTCAACGAGGAAATGGTCAAGGCCGGGGTGCTGCTGGCCGGCGAGGGCCTGCACCCGAGCTCGAAGGGCGCCCGGGTCAGCTTCGGCAAGGGCGGCGAGCGGACCGTGATCGACGGGCCCTTTGCCGAGACCAAGGAGCTGATCGCCGGCTACTGGCTGCTGCAGGTCGGCTCCTTCGAGGAGGCGGTCGAGTGGATCAAGCGCTGCCCCGACCCCCACGAGGAAGGCGGCGCGATCGAGATCCGTCAGGTCTTCGAGGCCGACGACTTCGGCGAGGAGTTCACCCCGGAGCTGCGCGAGCAGGAGGACCGCATCCGGGCCCAGGCCGAGCAGAACCAGTAGTCGTCCGGACGGCGCGGCGGGCGAGCAGAGCATGGGCAGTGACGACGCCCGCCGCGCGATCGACGCGGTCTGGAGGATCGAGTCGGCCCGGCTGATCGCCGCGCTGGCGCGGATGACCGGCGACGTCGGCGTCGCCGAGGACATGGCCCAGGAGGCGCTGCTCGCCGCGCTGGAGCAGTGGCCCGAGACCGGCGTCCCCGACAACCCCGGCGCCTGGCTGATGGCCACGGCGAAGAACCGGGCGATCGACCGTCTGCGACGCCGGGAGATGGCGGCCCGCAAGGAGGAGGAGCTGGGGCGCGAAGCAGAGCTGCGGGCGCGGCTCGCCGAGCCCGACCTCGCCGCGGCGGCCGACGACGAGATCGAAGACGACCTGCTCAGCCTGATCTTCACCGCCTGCCACCCGGTGCTCTCGACCGAGGCGCGGGTGGCGCTGACCCTGCGCCTGGTCGGCTCGCTGAGCACGGCGGAGATCGCCCGCGCGTTCCTCGCCAAGGAGTCGACCGTGGCGCAGCGGATCGTCCGCGCCAAGCGCACCCTGGCCGAGGCGCGGGTGCCGATCGAGGTGCCGGGCGCCGCCGAGCGCGAGCAGCGGCTCTCCTCCGTGCTCGAGGTGATCTACGCGATCTTCAACGAGGGCTACGCGGCGAGCGGCGGCGAAGACTGGATCCGGGCCGACCTCTGCCAGGAGGCGATGCGGCTGGGCCGGATCCTCGTCGGCCTGGCGCCGCGTGAGCCCGAGGCGCTCGGCCTGCTGGCGCTGATGGAGCTCCAGGCCTCGCGCTTCGGGGCCCGCACCGGGCCCGACGGCGAGGCGGTGCCGCTGCTCGAGCAGGACCGGGCGCGCTGGGACTTCGTCCTGATCGGCCGGGGGCTGAAGGGGTTGGAGCGGGCGGAAGCGCTGGGCCAGCCGCTCGGCCCCTACGCGCTGCAGGCCGGGATCGCCGCCTGCCACGCCCGCGCCCGCACGCCCGAGCAGACCGACTGGGAGCGGATCGTCGCCTTCTACGACGGCCTCGCGGCGATCACCGGCTCGCCGGTCGTCCGCCTCAACCGCGCCGTCGCCGTCGGCATGGCCTTCGGCCCGGCGGCCGGGATGGAGCTGCTCGACGACCTCGCCGGGGAGCCGGCGCTGGCCGGCTACCACCTGCTGCCCGCCGCCCGCGCCGAGCTGCTCGAGCGCCTCGGCCGCACCGAAGAGGCGAGCGCCGAGTTCGCCCGCGCCGCCGCGATGACCGCCAACCAGCGCGAGCGCGACCTGCTCCAGGCCCGCTCCGAGGCCCGCCGCTGAGTCACCCCATACCCATCCTCACGCGTTTTCCCTGAAATAGAGGGAAAACGCGTGAGGATGTTTGAGCTTCTCCCCCGGGGGGCAGTGGTGGACCGGGATGGGGGGAGTCCGCGTCGTCCAGCTGCTGGATTGCGATCCCGCGCTTGGCGACGGGTTGAGCGCGGGCGACCGCGCTGCCGCGGGGGCGGCCCTGCCGCTGCGGGCGACCGCGCTTGAGAAGGGGCAGTGGCAGCCCGACCGCGAGCCACCGGGCGCCGAGCACCTCGGCTTCCTCCTCGTCCGCGGCCTGATCGCGCGCCGGGTCGAGGTCGGCGGCGGCGCCAGCGTCGAGCTGCTTGGCCGCGGCGACCTGCTGCAGCCGTGGCTGGAAGACACGACCTCGTTCTGCGAAGCGTCCTGGGAGGTGCTGGAACGGACGACGCTGGCCGTGCTGGGCCCGCGCCTGGTGTGCGATCTGGGCCGCTGGCCCGTGGTCAGCGCCAACCTCGTCGCGCGCGGGATGCGGCGCTCGCGGGCGTCCGCCGCCGACAGCGCGATCGCCAGCATCGTCGGCCTCGACGAGCGCCTCCTCGTCCTGCTCTGGCGGATAGCCGAGCGCTGGGGGAAGGCGAAGCCCGACGGCGTCCACGTCTCGATCCGCCTCCCGCACCGGGTGCTCGCCGAGCTCGCCGGGGCGCGGCGCCCGTCGGTGACGACCGCCCTGGCCGAGCTGCGCGAGGCGGGTCGCCTCGACCGCACCGCGGGGGGCCGCTGGGTCCTGCTCGGCGACCCCCCGGGGTGAGCGCCCCGCCCCGCGCGCCCCTGCGCGCTCGGCCGCTCAGCGACGCGGCGTCGCGTTGAACTTGATCCAGCGCGAGCCGCAGGCCGGCTGACCGCGTTCCTTGTCGGTCAGGCGCACCTCGCCGCGGATCCGTTTCTCGTTCACCCGGCCGCGGAAGTAGACGCTGTCGGTCTTGCCGAACTGGGCATCGCGGAAGCTCCCGTTCGGCTTCGCCTTGGTCCAGAGGAAGCCGCCCTCGGCCAGGGTCAGCCGGCTGCCGTCCTTGCACTTCAGGTCCGCTTCGAAGCCGACCAGCCTGAACCGGCCCTCCTTGACGGTGACCTTGATCGCGTAGCCCTGGCTGGTCTTGCCTTTGAACATGCGGGCGCTCGCCGGCTCGGCCTGCGCCATGCCTTGAGTTGCGAGCAGGCCGCAGGCGATCGAACCGCCGATCAGCAGTCGGACAAACATTTCTCTGCCTCCCTGGAGAGATTGCTGGGTCACACCACCAACAGGCCGGCGCTTACGTCGCTGCCCCCGCTGTCAGGACGCTGACACTCGGGCGTTCGCGCCGGCGGTCTCTGAACCGGTGTCCGACATCGCCTCCGCGGCCTTGATGTCGGCGGTGATCTTCACCGCGGCGGAGAGCAGGGGGGCCGCCAGAACCAGGCCGACGGTGCCGAACAGGCAGCCGCCGGCGATCGTCGCGATCAGCACGGCCAGGGGGTGGAGCTTGAGCGCGGCGCCGTAGGCGATCGGCTGGACCAGCTGCTGGAGGATCCCGTTCGCCATCAGGACGACGACGATCATCGCCGCCGCCACCTCGGGGCTGGCGCCGCCGAGCGCGATCAGGACCGCGAAGGCGCCGGCGACCCAGGCGCCCAGGTATGGCACGAAGCCGCCGACGAAGGTGACCGCGGCGATCGTGCCGGGCAGGGGGACGCCGAGCGCCAGCGCCCCGGCGCCGACGATCAGCGAGCTCCAGACGGAGACGACCGTGACCCCGAGGAAGTAACCGCGCAGGCTGCCCCCCACGCGGCCGAGGATCGTGCGGGCGACCGGCACCGGCACTCCGAGGTGGCGCTCGACGAAGCCGCCGATCGTCGGCGCGTCCTTGAGCAGGAAGAAGAGGCTGAGGGCGGTGAAGGAGAGGAAGACGGTCAGCGAAGCGAGCTTGTCGACGCCGCCGAGCAGGCCGTGGGTCAGGGCCTGGAAGCCGTCGCTGATCGAGGCCGAGGCGCCGGCATTGGCGTCCGCCGCGGTCGACGCCTTGACGCCGAGGTCGCCGACGAAGGACTCGATCTCACTCGCCCCTTCGCGCAGCTGTTCGGTGAGGCCCGTCGCTTGGCTCGCGATCCCCGCCATGACGATGAGGCCGACGCCGATGCCGACCGCGATGATCGCCAGGAAGACCAGCGCGGCGCCGATTCCCCGCGGGATCCGCCGCCGGCTCAACCAGTCGACGAGGGGCGAGGCGACCGAGGCGATGATCGCGGCGACGATCACCGGCATGACGATGGTCTGGGTCAGCGAGAGCAGCCAGATCACGCCGATCAGCGCCGCCGCGAACCCGACCAGCAGCCAGGAGGAGAAGCCGAGGTCGCGCATCCACTTGGGAGCGGCGAAGATCCCGCTCAATGCCCCGGGATCGAACTCGATGACACCGTCCTCGCCGTCGGCGCTCTCACGCCCTGGGCGTCGCAACCGCCCGCGGAAGGTCATTCGCCGCTCCTCGCTCATCAGCGCGGCGGAAGATACGGGGCGGCCCCGACACGCCCGGCGGGCGGCGCGGCCGTGAGCGCGCCCGAGCGGGTCACCTACGTCGGCCACGCCACCGTGCTCGCCGAGCTCGACGGCGCCCGGCTGCTGACCGACCCGGTGCTGCGCCGGCGGGTCGGGCCGCTGCGCCGCCACGGGGCGCCGCCGGCGCCGGGGCTGAGCGAGAACCTCGACGCCGTCCTCGTCTCGCACCTGCACCACGACCATGCCGACCTGCCCTCGCTGCGCCGCCTCGACCGCGGCGTTCCGGTGCTGGCCTCGCCGGGCTCGGGCGGGTTCCTCACGGGCCAGGGCTTCACCACGGTCACCGAGCTGGCGCCGGGCGAGGCGGCCCGGGTCGGCGCGGTCACGGTCACCGCCACCGAGGCGCGGCACCCCAACCACGGGCGCCGCTTCGAGCGCGACTCGGAAGCGGTCGGGTTCCTGCTCGGCGGCAGCCGGCGGCGGATCTACTTCGCCGGCGACACCGATCTCTTCGACGGCATGGCGGAGCTCGGCGGCAACCGGCTCGACCTGGCGCTGCTGCCGATCTGGGGCTGGGGCACGAACATCGGCGTCGGGCACCTCGACCCCGAACGCGCCGCCCGCGCCGCCGCCCTGCTCTCACCGCGGGTCGCCGTCCCGATCCACTGGGGGACGCTCTACCCGCTCGGCCTGGCGCGGCTGCGGCCGGAGCCGCTGCGCGCGCCGCCGCGCGAGTTCGGCGCCTGGATGGAGAAGCTCGCGCCTCAGGTCGAGGCGCGGGTGCTGGTGCCGGGCGAGTCGACCTCGCTGGCGTAGTCCGCGTGTCCCAGCTGGGTCAGCCAGCCGCGGAAGATGCGGTGGACGCTTTCGGCGCCGACCACCTCCTCCTCGGGCCAGGCCAGCTCGCTGGGGTGGAGGACGAAGGGGTGGCTCTGCGTGCCGCCCATCCCGCCGTGCGAGCCGACCAGCTCCTCGAAGGCTGCGACTTCGCCGAAGCGCGGCCAGAAGGTGCTGTTGACCATCAGGTCGGCGCAGTGGGGGAAGCCGTCGGTGCGCCGCACGTGGTCGGCGGCGTTTGGGCCGAAGGGGGCGAGCGGGTCCTCGCCCTCGACCCGGCCCTCGGCGAGGTAGTGCGTCCCCGCCTTGCCGAGGACGACCGCGCCGGCGCGCTCCGAGCGGACCAGGACGAAGCCGACGCCCGGGTGCCCGAGCAGTGTGGGCAGCAGCCGCGGGTAGAGCGCCTCGATCCGCTCGAGGGTGAGGCGGCCGGGCTCGCGCGGGAAGCTGATCAGCCCGAGGCAGCCCGAGGCCATCACCGAGAGCTCGGGGACCTCGTCGCCGTGCGCCTCTTCGATGTCCTCGCGCGCATCATCGTCGAGGGCGACGATGCCGTCCCCGTTGGCGCGCCGGTTGCGGGTCGCGATCCGCACCGTGCGGCCGGCCGCGGTGTCGTCGCGGGCGATCTCGGTGAGCCCGGCGCTGAGGTAGGCGAGCGAGTCGTCGTCGTTGCCTTCGACCGCGATCACGCTCTTCGCCTCGCAGGCGGCGCTGACCAGCTGCTCGAAGGTCTCGTCGTAGCGGTCGCGGAAGGTTTCACCCTGCGACTGGCCGTGGTCGGAGAGGACGACCAGCCGGTAGGGCCGCGGTGCCCCGGGGCAGGCGGCGGCGATCCGGGCGATCTGGCGGTCGAGGTCGCGCAGCACGGCGAGCGCGTCGTGGCGCTCGATGCCGGAGTGGTGGGCGACCTCGTCGTAGGCGAGGAAGGTGGTGTAGATGGTGGGGCGGCCGGAGAGGACGTCGCCGACCACGGCGGCGACCTGCAGGTCGCGCTGGACGATCGTGCCCCAGGCGCGGACGAAGGCGTAGGAGAGGCCGCGGGCGATGCGCGGGCGGACGTCGTCGCGGACCTGGGCGCGGGCGGCGCGGCGCTCGCGCGCGACCTCGGCGAGGACGAGGACGAAGGTGCGGGCGACCGCGTAGGGGCGGGCGAAGTAGGCGGCGTAGTCGCGCCCGATCGGGCGCCGGCGGCGCAGCGCCGTGCTCATCGTCAGCATCGAGTGCGGGGCGTCGCCGGAGAGGATGTTGGCGCGGCTGGCGCCGTCGGCGTGCAGCAGGCCGCGCCCGTCCGAGTGCCGCCGCTCGAGCTCTTCGGCATCGCGCGGGTGGTTGGTGACGATCGCTTTGTCGCGGTCCTTCTCCCACCAGCGGAAGGCCGGCATGTCGTCGTTGTCGCCGTGCAGGAGGCCGGCCTGGCAGGCGCCGGTCTGCGAAGACCAGTCGGTCTCCCACCTGTTCAGCTCGTGGCTGCCGCTGCGCAGCCAGGCGGCCAGGTTCGGCGCGCTGCCGTCGCTGAGCGCCCGGTAGAGGACGTCGTGGGCGAGCCCGTCGATCTCGAGGAAGAGGATGCCCGGGACGTCGCTGCGCACCGTCTGCTTGCGGCGCCGCTGCTGGCGCCGCACGACGTAGCGGTACCAGGTCTCGTCCTCGTCGACGGCGAGCAGCGAGTAGACGGTCGCGGTCACCGCCGCGAGGACGATCGTCACCACGGTCCCCTCCAGCACGCCCTCGATTTCCGCCCCCGGCAACAGCTCCAGCGCGACCGTCACCACGATCCCGTTGAGGACCAGCGCCCCCAACCCCAGGGTGAGCACCGTCAAGGGCAGCGCGAACCGCGCCAGCACCGGCCAGACCAGCGCGTTGAGCAGGCCGATCAGCGCCGCCGCCCCCAGCGCCGCCGGCGCCCCGTCGAGGACGAACCCGCCCATCACCTCCGAGAGCAACAGCAGCGTCACCGCGTCGAGCAGCAGGACCAGCAGCCCCCGGTAGACCTTCTCCGCCATCGGGTGTGAGTCTAAGTCGGGCGCGGACGTGGCCCGGCCCGGCCGTAGTCGTCGGCGAGGCGCACCACGTCGTCGAGCTCGGGCGTCGAGACCTCGATCACGACCGTGTCCTCGAGCGCCTCGATGGTGTGCACCTCCCGGGGCCTGTTGCGCCAGACGTCACCCGCGCGCAGCTCGGCGCTGACCAGCTCGTCGATGCTCGGTCCGGAGCTGAGCCGCAGGCGCCCGGACAGCACGTAGGAGGTCTCGTCCTTCTGCTCGTGGTACTGGAGCGAGAGCCGCTCGCCCGCGCGGACATGGAGCAGTTTCCCCGCGTAGCGCTCGGTCTGCGCGAAGTGCAGCTCGTGCCCCCAGGGCTTCTCCACGCGGCGCGGAGGCTCTCCACCTTCCATCGCCGCAGTCTCGCTGATCCACCGCTGGGCGGGCAGCGAGGAGGAGAAAAGTGGGGTGCGGTGTCACTTATCAGTAACGGTGTATAGACTGCCGGCCCGATCAGGAAGTAGTGGTTCAATGGGGAAGGCCAGTCCAGTCAGACGCTTCGCGACGATCGCGCTTGCCGCGACCCTGACTGTGCTGGTCGGGGCTGGGATCCCAGCCGGGGCGAGCGGCGCTCCGTTCGAGTCGGGCGTCGTCTTTCGCGACCAACGCCCCGTCTCGATCGAGTCGGGCGCTGGCGAAGCCACCCGCACGGCCGTCCTCTGCAACGCCCTCGGCAGGGAGGCGACAGATCTGCGCTGGAGCCTCGGCGGCTTCCAGTTCACGAACAGTGAAGGCACCGCTGTGGCCGGTGGCCAGGTCACCTCGCTCACCGGCACCACCACCCGCCTCGCCCCGGGCGCCTGCGCCACGGTGAAGATCGCGGTCGCGCCCAACCCCGGCATCGGCACCGGCCCGTTCACGGGCAAGCTCGTCGTCACCTCGTCCGGCTCCGGGGTCGCCCGCCTCGACGTCAGTGTCGCCGGCCCGGCGAGCACCGTCACGCCGACCAAGGGCGCCGCGGAGACGATCGAGCTGACCGCGACCAAGTCGATTCCCTGGTCGGACTCGGTCTCGGTCGACGGCGACAGCGCGCTTGCTCTCGAGGCCCCGCCGGAAGGCAAAGAGCTCGAGCTCGCGAAATCGGGCGCCTTCATCGGCAACCTCGTCAACGCCGGCGACGTCGCCTCCGTCTTCGTCACCGGCGATCCCGACAAGAGCACCGAGGGCGTCTGGCTGTTGCCGATCGAGGTGCGCGGCGCCGCCGACACCGGTGAGTACGAAGGGACGCTGAAGCCGACCGCCTCCGCCGACGACAAACAGACGGTCAAAGCGAAGGTGAAAGCCACCGTCTGGTGGCCCTGGGCGGTGGCGGCGGTGCTCGCCGGCGCGCTCCTCGTCCTTCTCCCCACCCTGGTCGGTCGGCGCTGGAAACCAGAGAGGAAGCTGCACGAACGGCACCGGGGCCTGGCGGACTCCTACTCCGCGGCGGGCGAGGCATTCCATCAGCGCTTCCCGGACTTCGCCGCTATCGAGACCCCCTCGAGCGCCCCTGTCGCCAGCTATGCCGCGGCGGTCGACTCCGCGATCCGCGCCTACGCGAAGAGCAGCTGGTACTTCGATACGACCAGCGACGCCTACACCAAGATCGTCCAGTCGCTGGATGCCGCCAAGGCCGATATCCAGTGCCTGGAGAGTGAAGAGGAGGACGGCCTTGGTCCGGCCCTGACCGAGTTGAAAGCCACCCTGATCTGCCTGGCGCGCGAGTTGAGCGCACACTTGCTGATAGATCGCCAACCGGCGATCGCCCTCGCCGCCAGCGCACTGCTGCGGTCCGACGAGGAGCTGGTGGTCGGCGAGGCCACGATCCGCGCTCAGGAGGCCGAGAAGTCCCTCGAGGCGATCGAGCAGTGGACCGGGTTGGCACAGGCGCTGTGGCGCTACGAAGTCTGGTACCGCGTCATCGAGGGTCTCGTCCCCCCGAGCGAGGGACACAACTTCTCGGTTGAGGATCTCGCCATCCTCAAGGAGGCCTACGCGACGATCTCTGTCGCGAGAAACGAGCTCCTCGAAGCGGAGGACGCCGAGGAGATCCTTCGGCTCGGAATCAAGGAGCGCCTCACCCAGATCTACAGCCAGCTCGCTCGCCTTGGCGCCAAGTACAGCGTCTGGGTCCTTTCCGAACCGTCGGCTGACTCGAACGAGACATGGCCCACGCTGAAGCTGAAGCGCAGGGGCAACGTGGAAGACATCCCCGGCGCGGTGCATGACGAGCTCGCAACCCTTCACCAGCAGCTGCCCGATGCCTACAGCAATGCTGCCAGCTGGCGTGAGAACGCCAGCCTGCGGGTGATGAATCCGGCGCAGCCCGTCGAGCTCAGGCAGACGAAGTGGTACGTCGGCGACGGCCTGGTCCTGCTCCTCTCCGTGGCCACCGGTACGGTGGCGGCGCTCAGCGCCTTCTACTTCGGCAAAACCTGGGGCAACTTCGAGGACTTCATCACTGTGATCTTCGTCGGCACCGTCGCCCAGGCCTTCCTCAAGCCGGTGACCGACACCCTCGCTGAGATCCGCGGCAACGTCGAACCGGTTACCGAGTCCGACCCGGTAGAGGCGGTTCTGAGCACCGTCACCGGGACGACCGACCCGACCTGAGCGACGCACCGCTCAAGTCACCCACGGCCGCCGCCGATGAGGCGGCATGATCTTTGCGAGGAGAAGTCGAAGCGGTCGGTTGTGGATGGCGACGTTTGCCCTGATGCTGGCCGGCCTGTTGATGGCGCCGGTCGCGGGGGCGCTGGAGTTCGAGGTCGTCAACGAAAGCGGGCGGGAAGACGACGAAGTGTTCGTCACCGTCGTCGCCAACGGTGCCTACGACGTTCCCGATGTGACCGAGAACGAACCGGTGAAGCTGAGCGAAATCCCCGGTGGGTCGGTGACGATCAACCAGCTGATCTCCGGCCGCGTCTACATCTCCTACGAGGCCGGCGTCCAGGAAGGCGTGCCGTTCGACTCGCCGACCCGCTTCGACTGGGCCGAGATGACCGTCACCCCGGTGGCCGAAGACGTCGCCAACCTGACCGCGGTCGACCAGTTCGCGATCGGGATGCGGCTCGACACCCTCAACGGCTCCGGCGACCTGCTGGAAACCGTCGGCGCCGCCAACTCGGACACGATCTTCGCCGCGCTGCAGGAAATCCCCGGTGGTCCACAGGCGACCGTGCGCGACGGCGACGGCAACATCCTGCGCGTCCTCTCGCCGCTGCACTCGACCTCCTACCCGGACCTCGGCGGCTACGTGCGCTCGATGGCGGGCGAGACCATCAGCCTGCGCACGGCGTTCTTCGGCAGCCCGTTCACGACCACGCACTACTCCGGCACCTTCGCCGCCGACGGCTCGATCGTCCTCAGCGGGACGACCAACCCCAGCGGCGGGGCGCCGGCCCAGATCTCGATCGCCGGCAGCGAACTGATCGAAGACATCTACACCGGCGGCAATACCCCGAACGACGTCGAAGGGGCGATCCGGCGCGACCTGCTCGCCGCCTTCAGCGCCGGGTTCTGGAACGGGCGCTACGGCAACGACGCGCTCTCCTTCTGCAGCGACCCGATCGTCGATACGCAAGGCAGCTACTGCCCGAACGGCTTCAACCAGCCCGCCTTCGGCGACGCCCGCCTCGCGCTCTCGGCATACCCGACCTGCGAGCAGTACGCCGCCGTGATCAACCAGCACAGCGACGTCTACGGCAACCCCTACAGCGACGCCTCGAAGAAGGTCGCGGTCGCGCTCGACCAACCGATCGACGACGGCGAAGTGACGAAGCTGCGGCTGACGATCCTGCCCGACTCCGGCAACGCCCAGCCCTCCAGCGGCGGCAACCCCAACTGCGGCGCCGCCAGGCTCGTGGTGCCGGAAGAGCAGCGCGTCTCGAAGCCGCCGGTCGCGGCTCCGGAGGTCGCCGCGGGCAAGGCGACGGCCAAGTTCCGCAAGCGCTCGGTGCTCGCCCGGGGAGGATTCCGCCTCGGCAGCGTCGTATGCCCCGATGGCTGCGCGAAGGTCTCCGCCACCGCCAAGCTGGGTGGCAGGACCGTGGCGCGCGGCCGCTGGCAGGGCGCCGCCTCGAACCGGGCTCTGACGATGAAGCTGACCAAGGCCGGGAAGCGGAAGCTCTCCGGCGAGAAGGGAGCATGGAAATTGAGGATCGGGGCGCAGGCGACCGCCGTAGACGGCACGACCACGCAGCTGCAAGGCCAGCTCGAAGTGAGGGGGGCCAAGTGAGCCGCCTTGCCGCGGCCGCGGTCGCGACCCTCGCCCTGACCGCCGCCTGGCTCGCTCCGAGCGCCGGCGCCAAGCCCTTCATGGTCAAGCCGAGCAACCCGTTCTACCCGGTGATCGAGGCCTTCGGCGAGGGCTCGGTCGAAGCCGGGGCGGTGGTGCGCGGCTGCACCGTGCAGCCGTTGACCAGCTGCCCGCGGGCCGACCTCGCCGGCGCCGAGCTTGCCCAGGCGCTCTTCGCCGGCGCCGACCTGCGCGGGCTGCGCGCGCCACGGGCGACCCTCGGCGGCTCGACCGTCTCCTTCGCCCGCCTGCAGGGCGCCGACCTGCGCGGGATCAGCGCCCCGGCCTTCGTCGCCAGCTACGCGCGGCTCGACCGCGCCGACCTCTCCGGCGCCGACCTCACCCTCGGCGCCCTGGCCGAGATGCAGGCACCCGGCGCCGACCTGGGTGGAGCAAACCTCTTCAGCGCCGACCTCACCGCCGCCAACCTGCGCGGGGCGAACCTGCGCGGGGCGCACATGACCGGTGCGCTGGCGGCGGGCACCGACCTGCGCGGCGCCGACCTGCGCGGTGTCTCGCTCACCGCGGCCGACCTGCACAAGGCGGACCTGCGCGGCGCCAGGCTCGCCGGCGCGACCTTCTGCAACACGATCATGCCCAGCGGCAAGGTGCGCAACAGGAAGGCGCACTGCCCAACCCACCTGCCGGAGATGCACGGGCCGACGATCCCGATCCCGCCCGAGGCGCCCGTCTACACGGTGCTGACGGCGACCGGCTCGGCCCCGGCGCTGCCCGGCGCCCGGGTGCGCGGCTGCGTCATCGCGCCCTCCTCGTCCTGCCCCGGCGGCGACCTCAGCGGCGCCAGCATGCACGCGGCGTTCCTCTCCTACGCCAACTTCCCGCGGGCGAGCTTCCGCAAGGCTTCGGTGACGCTCGGCAACCTCTCCTTCGCCGATCTCGCGGGGGCGAACTTCGACGGCTCGGTGCTGGCCGGCAGCGCCGGGGTCAAGACGAAGCTGACCGGCGCCAGCCTGGTGGGGGCGAACCTCACCTTGGCCGACTTCGTCGGCGCCGACCTGCGGCGCGCGAAGCTGTCCGGCAGTGACGCCCGCAGCGCCAACTTCACCAGCGCCGACCTGCGCGGCGCCGACCTGCGGCGCGCCGACTTCGAAGGGGTGGCGCTGATCCGCGCCGACCTGCGCGGTGCCGACCTGACCGGCACCGACCTCACCGAAGCGATCCTGACCGACGCCAAGCTACCCCCTGGCTTCGCCGCCAAAGCGACCCTCTGCAACACGCCGATGCCCGACGGCAGCGTCGGCAACCCACAGCCGAAGTGCGGCCCCTGATGGCGATCTAGGCCAGACATCCTCATGCGTTCCCCCTCTATTTCAGGGAAAACGCGTGAGGATGGTGGGGTCAGCCGGCCGCGAGGCGCTCGTGGACGTAGCCGACCACGGCTGAGCCCTCGCCGACGGCGGTCGCGCAGCGCTTGGTCGAGCCGGCGCGCATGTCGCCGGCGGCGTAGATGCCGGCGACGCTGGTGTCGAGCAGGCCGGCGGCGCCGGCCTCGGCGCCGGTGAGGACGAAGCCGTCGGCGTCGCGGGCGACCGTGTCGCCGAGCCACTCGGTGCAGGGCGTGGCGCCGAGGAAGAGGAAGAGGAAGGCGAGCGGCAGCTCGCTGCCGTCGCTCAGCTCGACGCTCTCGAGGTTCCCGTCCTCGCCCCGCAGGGCGGTGATTTCGCAGCGGTCGACGACCTCGACGCCGTAGCGGGCCAGGTCGGCGATCAGGTAGCTCGACATCGTCTCGGCGAGCTCGGCGCGGCGGTGCAGGAGGGTGACCAGGGCGCCGCCGCGGGCGAGCCAGATCGCCGCCTGGGCGGCCGAGTTGCCACCGCCGACGACGCCGACGCGCTGGCCGCCGCAGAGCTGCCCCTCGGGCGGCCCGGCGGCGTAGAAGACGCTCAGCCCCTCGTACTCGTCGAGGTTCTCGACCGGCAGGCGGCGGTACTCGGCCCCGGTCGAGAGCAACACCGCGGCGGCGTCGATCTCGATCCCGTCCTCGGTGCGGACCAGGTGGCGGTCGCCGCCCGGCTCCAGCGCCGCCGCCTTGTACGGGGTGGCGGTGCGGGCACCGAACTTGCGCGCCTGGGTGATCGCCCGGCTGGTCAGTTCGGTGCCGCTGATCCCGGCCGGGAAGCCGAGGTAGTTCTCGATCCGGCGCGAGGTCCCGGCCTGGCCGCCGAGCCCGCCGCGGTCGATGACCAGCGTCTCCAAACCCTCCGAGGCCCCGTACACCGCGGCCGCGAGCCCCGCCGGGCCGCCGCCGACGACGAGCAGGTCGACTGTCTCGCGCGGCCGCAGCTCGAGCCCGATGCCGAGCGCCCGCGCGAGCTCGCCGGGGCTGGGGCGGGAGAGCTCACCGCCGCCCGGCAGGATCGCCAGCGGCGCCGCCTCGGGCCCGACCCGCTCCAGCGCAGCCGCCGCCTCCTCGCTCTCGGCCGGGTCGAGCCAGCTGTGGACGAGGCGGGCGCGGCGCGCGTACTCGAGCAGGTCGCGGGTCTCCGCCGAGTCGCGCGGGCCGACGATCTGCACGCCGATCCCCTCGCGCCGCTGCAGCATCTCGCGGCGCTCGACGAAGGCGCCGAGCACGAGGTCGGAGAAGGACGGGTCCTCGAGCAGCAGCTTGCGCATCTCGTGGCGTTCGACCGCGATGTAGCGCATCGGCTCGGCGACGACCGCGGTCAGGTAGACCGTCTGCCCGGTCAGCAGGCTGATCTCGCCGAGGAAGCCGCGCCTCCCGATCCGCGTGACCTCGTCGCCACCGCCGTCGACGATCCGGGCTTCGCCCTCGAGCACGGCGATGAACGGGTAGCGCTCGTCGCCGATCTCGTACAGCCGCTCGCCGACCTCCGCCCGCCGCTCCTCGCCGAGCTCGGCCAGCATCGCCAGCTGGGCGGTGGAGAGGACCCGGTCGAGTGGTTTGTCCATCCGCCAAAGCTATCGGGGACGAGTTACGACGACCGCCTGCACGGCAGGGCCGCACCTGCGCCCCGATCCGGGTCTCGGTTATGCCCCCAGCAGCTTGGCCTTCTGCGCCGCGAACTCCTCCTCGGTGAGGATGCCTTGCGCTTTCAGCTCACCCAGCTCCTTCAGCTGCTCGATGGTCGAGTCGCCGCCGGCGGGCGCCGCGGCCGGGGCGGGCGCGGCGGGCGCGGCCTGGGCCGCTTCCTGCTCTGCCCAGCGTTCGCCCTGGCGTTTCGAGACGCGGTTGCTGACGGCGGTCGCGGTGCCGGCGATCGCGGCCGTTCGAGCTACTCCACGAAGTAGTCCTGGCATTGGGGGATCTCCTCTCTAGGCGTTTTCCTCGGCCGCGTCGAGCGCGGCGAGGACGGCTTGGACGGGAATGCGGCCGCTGGCGACCAGCTGGCCGCCGGAGCTGCGGACGGCGGTGGCGAAGGGTGCCGCCCAGGTGTTCTCGAAGACGAGCAGGGCGGCCGAGGTGCCGGGGTCCATCGCGCCGCCGGCCTCCTCGATGTCCTCGTCGGAAAGCAGCCCGGAGGAGGCGCCTTCGAAGACCGAGAGCTCGGTGACCTCGCCGCCGACGTCGGCGATCTCCAGCCCGCGGATCGTCCCGTCCTCGTCCTTGGTCAGGAAGAGGAGGTCGAGGATGCGGATCAGGCCGCGGTCGACGAGGTCGACCAGGTGCGGCGCCACCTCACCGCTGGGCTGGCGCCCGGGCCACTCGACCAGGATGTAGTCGATCGGCCCCATCTCGTTTACCTCCATCTGGATCTCCCTCCATGTCGGCTGGCCGCCAGTAACGGCGATTGCAGGTTGAGGCCCGCGGCCCCGAGGAGAAGCTAGGGCATCCGCGCCTCGATGGGGGTGGTGCCCGCGCTCCGCGTCGATCCTCGCCCCGTCAGCAGATGGCGGAGACGCCACTAAAGCTATAGCCCCAAGTGGACCGAGATCCACCGGCACTTGTTTCCGACCGCTGATACACCTCGATCCGATATGACATCGGTTCTCTCTCGGCTCTTTCAACTTTTTGGAGCTTTTCGCCGTCGAAGATCCACAGTACGAATCGCTTGGTACAGGCGGTGATGACCGCTCGGCTTTCGGTGTTCGAGGACATGTGCGCCCCGGACGCATCCGGCCCATCGAGCTCGTAGCGGCCTTCGCTGCTGAAGATCACCGGGCACTCACCGGTCGCATCGCAGAAGAACCCGGCTGGAAGAAACGATCCGTTCAGCGACCGGCAATCCGTGTAACCGGCCGTTTGCCGGAAAAGGGTGGCCGGGCTGACTCTGGTGACGATCTGGGTTTGCGTCCCGCTGGGGCCAAGGTCGCAATGCGCCTTTCGCCGGAAGCGGATGCTTGCTTCCGCGCCGGGCTCGACACGAACGGTGGAGCCCCCGGGCACGGATCTCGGTTGCCGGCGCACCGCGACGCCTCCATAGACATCGGCTTCCGCGCCCGGCCACACGGTGACTCTTCCCGCCTTGCGACAAACCCAGTCGTTCCACGCGGTTCCGCACTCCGTTGGCGTCGGGGCAAACGCAAGGGGAGTTTGGGTTTGGGCGATGCCGGAAACCGATCGGCCGGCAACGCCCACAATCAGTAGGAGCACGAAGAGCACCGCCGCCCTGCCTAGTCGCATAACGGAATTATACTAATCGCGCTTAGGCGCACGCTCAGGATTGTCGTTTCTCGGAACGCGCTCGAAGTAGATCGCGAGCAGGACGCCGCCGACCACCCCGATGATCAGCAGCCAGTAGTTCTCGTACTGTGAGAGACGCGATGGCAGTGCTTGGCTGCCGGCGACCTCGACGCTGCTCGCCGAGTGCGTCTCGACCGTGTAGTTCACGCTATCGCCGGAGTCGATGTTGCCGACAACGGCCGAGACCCGGTGTTGCTGGTCGGCCGCGATAGTGACTTTTGTCTCGGCGGCTCCCAGGGTGCGCTCGCCGTCGCCGACCGTGAGCAACCCGCGATCTACCCACGTTCTCGCCTCCGTCCCCACGCCTTCGAATTGCCACGGCCCGAGGCCGGTGACTAAGAGCTTGGGAGCCAACGGAGGTTCGTAAGCGAGGAGAACGCTGTAGCGGGCCAGTCCGTATACACAGCGCAGTGGCTCCACGCTGCCACTGAAGATCAAGCGGAAGGTCACTCGCTTGGTGCACTCGAAGGTGACTTTCGTGACCGGTGCGTCGATGCGCAGGTTGAGAGCCCGGTAGCCCGTCGCCTCCCCGGCTACGGGGGTGGGCCTCAGCTGGAGGCGCCTCGACTTGCCTGCCTCGAGCGCGACCCGGCCGCCACCTGGCCATTCGACGGTCAGTGCCCGCGCCGCCCGGGTCGGCCGTGCGCCGGCCCCCCCGCACATGCCGCCGAACCGCGAGCGCAGCTCGATGCAGTCGGCCCGCGATACCGGGAGGGCAACGTCGAGCAGCCTGGCCCGGGGGCCGGCGATGCCACTGCTGCCCAGGGAGAAGGCCTTGACGGCGACGATCGAGGATCGCGCCTGCAGCCGGCCGTGGCCGTCCCGGCCGTCGGCATTGACCGTCAGTCGCTTGGCAGGGCTCGGTTGCTCGACGGCCAGGGTTGCCCTGGAGGGGCGATCGAACAGGGCAAGCACGCCGCCGATAGCGATTGGGACCAGGAGGATGAGCAGGGCGATGGACTCCCGCTTGTCGGGTCGAAGGCGGCGCCAGATGTCCCGCCTGAGGAAATTGGCCCCCACCTTCCTAAACCGATCCATCGGACCGGACTATTACATCTCATGGTCGGCAAGCGGTGCTTTCGCGCAGAACCAGGTCAGCCGTTCTCGGCGGTGAACTCCGCCGGGCCCTTCTCGACCGCGACCGGGTCCATCCAGGCGACCTCCCAGAGGTGACCGTCGGGGTCATGGAAGCTGCGCTGGTACATGAAGCCGTAGTCCTGCGGGTCCTTGGCGCCGCTGGCGCCGGCGGCGAGCGCGGCCTCGGCGAAGGCGTCGACGGCGGCGCGGTCCTCGGCGCTGATCGCGACCGTGAGGGCGGTCTCGCTGGTCGGGTCGGCGAGCGGCTTGGTGACGAACTCGGCGAAGCGGTCGCGCCGCAGCAGCATCACGTAGGCCTGCTCGCTGACGACCATGCAGAGGGCTCCGTCGTCGCAGAACTTCTCGTTGAACTCGAAGCCGAGCTCGTCGAAGAACTCGCGGCTGGCGCCGAGGTCGGCGACGGGAAGGTTGAGAAAGAGCAGGCGCGACATCGGTTCCCCCTTGGTTGAGTCGGTTGCCGGCTAGGACGGCCGGAGCGGTAGAAACTCATCGGGGGCACCGGTGAGTTTCGGCGCCGCCACTCGTCTTAGCCCTCGAAACCCGAACGAAAGAGGATCCGATGGCCAGGTTGATCGTCAGCGAGTTCGTCAGCCTCAACGGCGTCATGGAGGCGCCCGGCGGCGAGCCGACCCACCCCCACACCGGCTGGACCTTCGAGTCGCACTACGACGACGACCACTACCCGTACAAGCTCGAGGAGGCCGAAGAAGCGGGCTCGCTGCTGCTCGGCCGCAAGACCTATGAGGGGTTCTCGGCCGCTTGGCCGGAGCGCGAGGGCGCGTTCGCCGACAAGCTCAACTCGATGCCCAAGTACGTCGTCTCCTCGACGCTCACCGACCCCGAGTGGGAGAACACCACCGTCCTCGCCGGCGACCCGGTCGCGGCGGCGCGGGAGCTGAAGGAGACGGCCCCGGGCCCGATCTTGCTCAACGGCAGCGCCCAACTCGCCCACGCGCTCACCGAGGCCGGCCTGGTCGACGAGTTCCGGGCGATGGTCCACCCGGTGCTGATCGCCGACGGGCTGCGGATGTTCCCCGACCCGGCCGAGATGCGGAAGCTCCGGCTGAAGGACGCGATTGCCTACAACTCGGGCGTCGCGCTGCTGATCTACGAGCGGGCCGAGGGCTAGGATCGCGCGATGCCCCCCGCGCTTACCGGTCAGTCGACGATCGAGGAGGACCTCGAGCGGCTGCGGCCGGCGCTGACCGGCTACTGCTACCGGATGCTCGGCTCCGGCTTCGAGGCCGAAGACGCGACCCAGGAGACGCTGGTCCGGGCCTGGCGGCGCCTGGACACGCTGGCCGAGCCCGCCGCGCTCAAGTCCTGGCTGTTCCGGATCGCGACCAACGTCTGCCTCGACCAGATCGCGGACCGCAAGCGCCGCGCCCGCCCGGTCGACCTCACCGACCCGGGCACCGCGGACACCCCGGTCGGCGCCCCCCTGCACGAGTCGGCCTGGGTGCTGCCGATCGCCGACAGCCAGGTCGCCGACCCCGATGCCGACCCGGCCGCCCAGGCCAGCGAGCGCGAGTCCCTGCGGCTCGCCTTCGTCGCCGCGCTCCAGCACCTGCCGGCGCGCCAGCGCGTCGTCCTCGTCCTGCGCGAGGTGCTGCGTTGGAGCGCCCAGGAAGTCGCCGACCTGCTCGAGACCTCGGTCGCCTCCGTCAACAGCGCCCTGCAGCGTGCCCGCGCCACCCTCGACCAGCTCGCCCTCGACGATGCCGACGCCCCGACCCGCCCCAGCGAGGAGGACGAGCGCCGCCTGCTCGAGCAGTACCTCGAGGCCTTCGCCGAGTACGACATCGACCGGATCGTCGCCCTGCTGCGCTACGACGTCGTCTTCGACATGCCGCCGCTGCCGCTCTGGGTGCGGGGCCCTGAGGCGGCCGCGAGCTTCATGCTTGGCCAGGGCGCCGCCTGTGCAGGCTCGAAGCTGATCGCGGTCAAGGCCAACGGCTGCCCCGCTTTCGCCTCCTACAAACCCGATCCCGAGTCCGGCACCTGGCTCCCCTGGTCGCTGACCATCCTCGAGCCGGACGCGACGGATGGGCCCCCCACCGTCGCCGGCGTCCACAACTTCCTGCAGCCTTTCCTGCCCGAGCTGTTCAGCGCTTTCGGCCTGCCGGAGCGGCGCACGGACGCCGATCCCGTGGTGGCTTAGCCGGGCCAGCAGCGGAGACGCCCGCCTGGGCCTGTAGAAAACCAGTGGAAAGCGGGCCTGACCGGGGCCCTGCGCCCTACTTCAAGGAGAGAGAATGTCGGTTACGACCAAGGATGAGTTGGCAAAGCAGGTTGCGGCGCGGAGTGGCCTCGAGGTGGGCCAGGCGAAGCGCGCGGTGGAGGCGACGATCGAGGAGATCACCGCTCAGCTCGCCGCCGGCAACGAGGTCAAATTCACCGGCTTCGGCAAATTCTCGACCGTCGCCCGGCCGGCCCGGGAAGGTCGCAACCCGCAGACCGGAGAGTCGATGCAGATCGCCGCGAAAACGGCGGCGAAGTTCAGTCCCGGAGCGGAGCTGAAGAAGGCCGTCAACGGCTGAACGCTCCTTGGGGAGGCGGTGTCTCGCCGCCTCCCCAAGTCAGCGCAGCGGCTCAGCCCTGAGGTTGGACAAGCTCCTGGACGGCCCAGCCGTTGCCGTCCGGGTCCGCGAAGAACACGAAGCGGCCCCAGGGAAACTCCTCCACCTCGCTCGCCTCGACCCCGCGCTCGACCAGCTCCGCCCGGGCCGCATCGGCGTCTTCGACGACCAGCTGCAGGCCAGCGACGCTGCCCGGCCGCATCTGGTGCGCGCCAGTGGTCAGCGCGATCGAGCAGGTCGAGCCGGGCGGGGTCAGCTGCACGAAGCGCAGCGCCTCACTCACCTGGTGGTCGTGTTCGGCGACGAAGCCGAGCTGCTCGACGTAGAAGGCCTTGGCCCGGTCCACGTCGGAGACCGGCACCTGCACCAGCTCCAGTCGCCACTCGATCCTCGATGCCGTGTTTCCCGCGTTCGCCATCCCAAGTTCCTTTCGTCACCCGAGCGCCCTATGATCTCTTGCTCGGTAAGTACCTTATCTAGCAAGTATCTTAGCAACTAAGAGATATGTCAGCAAGTCCGAAGCGAAAACTGATCGAGGAGCTGATCGCCGCCTTCCGCGCCAGCGGCAACCAGGACAGCGCCTTCGACAACCTCGCCGCCGATCGGCTTGGGGTCAACCGCACCGACCTGCACTGCCTGAACGCGATCGAGAACGCCGGCGGCCTCACCGCCGGGGAGCTGGCGGCCGAGGTGGGGCTGACCAGCGGGGCGGTGACCGGCGTTGTCGACCGGCTCGAGCGTGCTGGCTTCGCTCGCCGCGTCCCCGACCCAACTGACCGCCGCCGAGTCAAGGTCGAGGTGACCCCAGAGTTCTACGCCCGCGCCGAGCGCATCTGGGGGCCGCAGGCGGAAGAGTGGGAGGCGACCCTGGCGAGCCGCTTCACCGCCGCCGAGCTGACCCGGATCACCGAGTTCCTGCGGCTCACCAACGAGGTTGGCAAACGCCATCTCGACCGCTTGGCGAAGCTCGCCGCCGCCAAGAAGCCCTAATGGGGCAAACGCCCCATCGACCGCCCGGCGCCCGGAGGCGATGCTGCCTGCATGTCGATCTCAGCCGCGCAGCCCAGATATCCCGAAGAGGAGCGCCTCCGCGCCTCCCAGCCGGTGCCCCGCATCACTCTCACCCGCGATGGCGAGCGCGTGATGCGGGAAGAGCTTGGCCGCCTGCGGCAGAGCCTGGAGGGGGAGTTCAGCGATCGGCTGCGGGAAGCGCGCGGCTTCGGTGGCTCCTACGAGAACGACGACTACCTCCAGATCAAGGAGGAGGAAGCCGTGCTCGCTTCCCGGATTCGGCGGCTGGAGAGCCTGCTCGAGTCAGCGGAGGTCGTCGACGAGGACGTCGACGCCACCGGCGTGGTGGCAATCGGCTCGGTGGTCGAGGTGAAGAGCCTCGCGTCGGGCGAGGTGCGGGAGCATCGCCTCAGCGGCGGGTTCGGCCTGGGCGAGCCCGGCGAGATCTCGGCAAGCTCTCCGGTGGGGCAGGCGCTGCTGGGCCGCGCGCCCGGCGACAGCGTCACCGTCGAGCTGCCCAACGGGCGCTCAACCGAGCTCGAGATCCTCAGCGTCAGGTCCGACCTGCCTATGGCTCAACCAGGCCGCGCTTGATCGCGTAGCGGGTCAGTTCGACCCGGTTGCGCATCCCCAGCTTCTCGAGGATGTTGTCGCGGTGCCGGTTGACGGTGGCCTTCGCGATCGTCAGGGTCTCGGCGATCTCGTCGCTGGTCAGCCCCTCGGCGATCAGCTTCGTCACTTCCAGCTCGCGGGGGGTGAGCGGGTCGGTGGGAGTCTCTTCTCCCCGTGCGGCCCGCTCGAGGTAATCCCTCACCAGCGCCGAGGCTGCCGCTGGGTAGACGAAGGGCACGCCGCGGAGGGCCGCCCGGCAGGCCTCGATCAGGTCGTTGTTGGCGGCCGACTTGAGCACGTACCCCGAGGCGCCGGCCTTGAGCGCCTCGAAGAAGTACTGCTCGGAATCGTGGACCGAGAGCATCAGGGTGCGGAGCTCCGGCCGGTACTGGGAGATCTCGGCCGCGACCTGAAGGCCGGTCAGTCGCGGCATCGAGACATCCAGCACGGCAAGGTCGAGGTCGGTGCGCAGCGCCAGCTCCAGCGCCTCGGCGCCGTCGCCGGCCTCGGCGACCACGTCGAGATCCGGCGCCGACTCGAGCACCATCTTCAGGCCGCCGCGGACGAGCTCGTGGTCGTCGGCCAGGAGGATGCGCGCCGTCAGCGGAACCGGCATCTCAATCCATGCCTTCCAGCGGTATCTCGAGGACGACCGCGGTCCCCCCGTCGGGCCCCGGCCGGATCGCGAGCCTGCCCCCGGTCAGCAGCGCCCGCTCCCGCATCCCCTCGATTCCGATCGTCTCGCTGCCCGGGCTCGCCGGCATCCCCACGCCGTTGTCCGCCACCTCCAGCGTGAGCTGGCCACCCTCGGCGGCCAGCCGGATCGAGCAACGGCTCGCGCGCGAGTGCCGGAGCACGTTCGTCAGCGCCTCCTGGGCTACGCGGTAGACGACCAGGTCGACGTCTTCGGAGAGCTTCGGCAGCTGCGAGCTCAGGTCCCGTTCGACCCGGATGCCCCCTTGCCTGGCAACGCGAGAGCTGAGCGCGATCAGGGCGTTGACCAGCCCGAGGTCGTCGAGGGCCTCGGGCCGAAGCTCCCGGGCTATTCGACGGATCTCGTCGAGCGTGTCGTGCAGCTGCTCCGCGATCGCGGCCATCCGGGCGCGGTCGGCCTCCGAGCCGCTCGCGGCGGACCGCTCGACCTCCAGCGCAACCGCGGTCAGGGTCTGCCCCGCCTCGTCGTGGAGGGCCTGGGCGATGCGAAGACGCTCGCGCTCCTGGGCGAGGAGAGCTGCCCGCGAGCCTGCCCGCCGCTCCTCGCGCAGCCGCGCGAGCATCTCGTTGAAGGCGTCGGCGAGCGCGACCAGCTCCGGCGTCTCGTCGCCGGGGTCGATCGTGATCTGCCCCCCCTCGGCGAGGTCGACCTCCTTCAGCTCCGAGGCAAAGCGGCTAAGCGGAGTCAGCGTGCGGCGGATATTGAGGACGTTCAGCACAAGCAGGATCAAGAAGGCCGCCAGGAGCACGATCAGCTCGCCGGTGCGGATCGGCGCGCTGATCGTCACCGGCGTGACGATCAGCAGCAGCAGGCTCAGTACCAGCAGGGCGGTGCTCGAGAGCAGCGCCCGCTCTACAACGGTCAGCCTTTGAAAGCGCCGCTGGGGCGAAGGCCTCATCTGCTCCTTTCATACATCCTCGGCTTCGAGCTCTGAGATGGTCGCATCCAGAACCTTGCCCAGGTTCTCCGCGGGGTCGCTCGCATAGAGCGGCCCGCGGCCGTCTTCCAGCAGGGTCGAGGCCATCGCCAAGCCCTGGACCGCGTGGGGGCCGGGGGCCCGAAGCGCGTCGACGAGCTCTTCGAAGAGCACTTGGTTCGGTCTCACCCGCTGGTGGCGAAACGGGAGCATCGAGGGGCCGACATGCCGGCGGGGATCGCCGGAGGCGATCTCGATCAGTCGATCGATCCTCTTCGCGATCCGCTCCCGCACCCACGGCCCCTGGAGCTGCACGGCCCGCAGGGCCAGCTCCCGGCTCGCGGAGGGGTCGGTTCCCCTCGCAAGCGCGCGATCGAGCTTGAGGCGACTCAGGAAGACCCGAGCGCGCAGCCAGGGACCTGCCCGCATCCTCTCGCGGCCTTGCCGATTCGACCTCTCTTCAAGCAGCGCCGGGTGCACGAATACCAACCCCTCTCTTTTCGCGATTCTCTGAGGGAGGTTGGCGCTCGGTGCTGCCCCCGGCAATGGGGCGAAATGCTCAACCGTCGGGTTGGGCCGTTTGCCCCATGGCTTGGCTTCCGAGTCGTTGGGACATTGGTCCCATGTTGAACGCACTCGGAATGTCAGGCATGCAGGGGGCCGTCGAAGAGGCCCTCATGAACGCGATCGAGCGTGCCATCGCGGCGCTTGGTGCCGGCACCGCCATCGCCTTGGCGCTCGGCGGCTTGGTCTTGGTCACAGAAGCGCTCGCCCGCCGGCCATGGGGACAGAAAAGGGAGAGCTGCAGGCCGACGCCACGGCAACATTTGAGGAACTACAACTAGCGAGCGGACGTCGCCGGGGGCTCTTCGCGCGCCCCTACGCATCCCCTCGTTGCGACCAGCTGGCCGGGGCCCAAGCCCACCTACTCGAGGCCTGATGCAGCCATGAGCGGTGAGAGCGCAGAGCGTCGGCCCAAGATCCACCGTCGGTCGAGTCCAGAATCGCCGCTACTCGCTTCAGGGGCAGCCCGAGGTCCCGCAGCACCAGGATCTGCTGCAGCCTGATCAGCTCGCGTCGGCCGTAGACCTCGTTGATCGACCAGCTCATCCTTACCCTTCCGATCCGTCGATGGCCGGAGCCACGGGAAGATGAGGGCTTGAAGCATTACGCCACGTCAACTCCAACCCCGCGCCCGGCCGGCTTCCTTGACAGACGCCGCTGAGCTCGCCATGGAGCAGGTCGTCGCGGTCCGCGACGACCCGTCTGCGCGCCTCGCTCTCGTCCGGATCACGTACGGAGGGCCGACGGGCCAGGCACCTCGCCACCTGCCGTTCAGGCGGGCGGCGCTCTCGTTCATGCGGTGGGAGGCCGCGCGGGGGGTTCTGAACCCGCTCGATGCCGAGCGCCCCGGCAGCCCCTGGTGGCGGGCTTTGAACGAGCGGCTGCTGCGCGACGGCTGCGAGGTGGTCGCTCGCGCCGGCGGGCACGGTGGGGCGCCGTCCTCGCCGACGATCGAGGCCTGGGACGCCTTCGTCTCTAATCCGACCGCGCGCAACTGGTACCGAGCCCACAACGGCAGCGTCGCCGCCGCCTACCTCGACCACCGCGACCTCGCCGAGGCCGAGACCCGAGTCGAGCGGTTCTTCATGAACGTCGTCCTGCTGCGGGTCCTCTACGCGCACGCCCTGGTTGCCGCTCCCCGGCTTGCGCTCGGCCGGCTGGCACTCCTGGGACGGGGGTTGGGCGATCCCCGCCTTGGCATGGCCGGCATCTTCCTCTCGCTGGGGAGGGTGCTGCCGCGCCGCTACCCGATCGACGGCGAGGTCGAGAACTACGTGCGCGACGAGAACGGCTTTGGCCGGATACTCGACTACGCGGTGATACACCCGCGCCTGCAGCGCCTCTACGAGTGGTCGGCGACGGAGCTCGAACAGCCCGGGCTGGCGGGCCTGGTCAGGGACGGGACCCCTACATATTGCTGGCCCGCCGATGAAGGGCACGTCTGGTCGCCGCCGCCGCTGACGCCGCTCGCGAGGACCCTCGCCGCCGCCACGAATTCCAGGTGACGCTCTGCGAGATCACTCGCGGGGCCCCGTGTGGTCACGCCGGTTCGCTCGCCATACGATCGCGCTCGCGAGCCGCTCAACCAGGTGATGGGAGAGCTGTCCGATCGCGAAGACGTAGACAAAGTCGAAGAACAGCTCGACCGGAGTGACGGTGCGCTCTTGGCCGGGCGCCCGCTGCTGTGAGAGTCTCTTTCAGTCGTGATCGAGATAGACCGTATGCCCCGCGTGCTGTTGCGTCTCGGACCTCTCGTTGCTCGGTTTTCTCGCCGGGCCGCGGGTGGGCACGCTCACCTACAACCTCGCCCACACCACTGCCTTTCCGCTCGTTCTGGGCGCAATCGGCGTGCTGGCCGATGGCGGAGTAGCGGTTCAGGTTGCCCTCGCCTGGCTCGCGCACATCGGCATCGATCGTGCGCTCGGTCTTGGCCTCAAGTACCCGAGCGGCTTCAAGGACACTCACCTGCAGCGGGTCTAGCGGGGCACCGTCGACCCGTTGCCCGCGATCGCGGTTTTAGACCAAGGCCGGGTTTGATCGCCCTTCACCGAGCGCGGATTCAAAGGACGGGAAGTAGGACGAGCAACCCCCGCCTCGAGACGAGATGCGCCAAGTCATCCTCCAAGCGTTGGACGTGTTCGCTTGCCTGTTGCTCCCAGCGCTCCACTCCCTGGATCTCCGCGATCAACACGTAATCGGCTTGATCGATCGACTGTCCTGGCACGTCGGCCGGACGCGCAAGACGCCAATCCGACAGCGTGTCCAGCGACCGAGCAGAGTCGCGGGAGGACTCATCCACGAAGCGTAGTGGACAATCGCACCCGTCGACTGTCCTTGCAGGGGGTGCGAAGATCGACCTCGACAACTCAGAACCCGCGGAGTGCACGGGGCGGATCGGAGGACATAGATGGCGACGATCACCGATTACGAGGCCGAGCAGATCGAGAAGGCCAACGCCACGGGAAGGACGCCGGTTGTCTTCATCCACGGGCTCTGGCTTTTGCCGAGCAGCTGGAACCGCTGGGCGGCAGTCTTCGAGGAGGCGGGCTATGCCCCCGTCGCGCCCACTTGGCCCGACGACCCGCCGACGGTCGAGGAGGCCCGGGCAAAACCGGACGTCTTGGCCAAGAAGACGCTCGGGCAGGTCGCCGACCACACCGCCGAGGTGATCGGGCAGCTGAGAGGAAAGCCGGCGGTGATGGGCCACTCGACCGGTGGGCTGCTGGCGCAGATCATCGCCGGCCGCGGCCTCTCCGCGGCCACGGTGGCGATAGACCCAGGCCCGTTCCGCGGGGTGCTGCCGCTGCCGATCTCGGCGCTGCGCTCGGCGAAACCGGTGCTCGCCAATCCCTTCAACAGGGGCCGGGCGGTGACCCTGACCCTGGACCAGTTCAAGTACGGGTGGGCCAATGCGCTCTCCGAGGAGGAGGCGAAACAGCTCTATGAGACCTACCACGTGGCGGCTCCAGGAGTAGCGCTGATGCAGATGGCGAACGCGAACCTCAACCCCTTCACCGAGGCGAGGGTGGACACCCGAAACCCCGACCGTGGGCCGCTTCTGATCATCGACGGCGAAAAGGACCACACGGTCCCGTGGGCGATTGCCAACGCCTCCTACAAGAAGCAGAAGCGCAACGAGGGCGTGACCGAGATCGTGAAAATCCCCAACCGCGGCCACTCGCTGACGATCGACAGCGGCTGGCGCGAGGTCTGCGACACCGCGCTGGACTTCGTCAAGCGATTCACCTAGGGCACCGTGGACGGTTCGCCGCCGGTCCGCTCGGAGGGGTGAGCTTCCGCAGCGGGGTGGGGCGCTGGATATTGGCCGTTACGGTGCTCGGCTCGGGGATGGCGTTCCTCGACGGCACTGTGGTCAACATCGCGCTGCCCCTGGTCCAGGCGTGTCGTGGCGGGCGATCTTTCTGATCAACGTGCCGCTGGGCGTCTTCGTCATTGCGATGGCAAGCCGGCACGTGCCCGAGGTCCGCGACCCCTCTGCCAGCGGCCGCCTCGACTTCGGCGGTGTCGCCCCCGGTCCTGCTTGCTGGGGTGGGCGGCGTTCTCGCCCTCATCGCATTCCTGTTCGCGGAGAGCCGCAGCCCGAACCCGATGATGCCCTTGCGGATGTTCTCCTCGCGCCAGTTCTCGGGCGCAAACCTGGTCACCTTCGTCGTCTACGCGGCTCTCGGCGGCTTCTTCTTCCTCTTCGTCTCCTTCCTGCAGATCACGATGGGCTACTCGCCGATCGCGGCGGGCGCGGCGTCGCTTCTGCTCGCAGTGGCGGTCCTTCCGGCGATCGCCGGCCTCACCGGTGACAACTTCTATGACCCGGCGAAGATGAGCGACGGCTTCGACACTCGAACCGGCGATCTCCCGAGGTGTGCGCCGTGCTAACTTACAACCAAATGGTTGTAGATGAGAAGCCGATCCGCGACGACGAGAAGGCCGCCGACCTGCTGTTCGGGGCGCTGGCCGACCCGACCCGCCGCGACATCTTCCGCCGTGCCCACGAGGGCCGGCTCTCGGTCTCGGCCCTGGCCCGCGAGTACCCGATCAGCCTGGCGGCGGTGCAGAAGCACGTCGCCGTGCTGGAGCGGGCCGAGCTGGTGAGCAAGCACCGGGTCGGGCGCGAGTCGATCGTGCGCGCCGAGAGCGACGCGCTCGAACGCGCCCGCGCCGCGCTCGACCGGCTCGAGTCCGAGTGGCGGGGCCGGATCGAGCGAATCGACCGCATCCTCGACACAGACAAAGGAGACAGCTGATGCCCGTCACCGACGTGAGCAAGGACCCCGACGCCCTGACGATGACGATCACCGCCGAGTTCGACGCCGGCGCCGATCGCATCTGGGAGATGTGGTCGGACCCGCGGCAGCTGGAGCGCTGGTGGGGGCCGCCGTCCTACCCGGCGACCTTCGTCGACCACGACCTCTCACCCGGGGGTCGCGCCGCTTACTTCATGACCAGCCCGGAGGGGCAGAAGTACCACGGCTGGTGGCGCATCGAGGAGGCCGAGCCGCCCAAGCGGCTGCGCTTCGAAGACGGCTTTGCCGACGACGAGGGCAATCCGAGCGAGGAGATGCCGACGACGATCGCGACGGTGACGATCGTCGACGCCGACGGCGCCACGACGATGTCGATCGAGTCCAAGTTCGGCAGCCGCGAGGGGATGGAGCGGGTGCTCGAGATGGGGATGGAGCAGGGCATGGTCGAAGCCCTCGGCCAGATCGACGCGCTCCTCGCCGGCGCGAGGTCGTCGCCCAGCTGACGCTACCCACGCGGCGCTTGGCGCAGCAGCGCGGGCGTCAGTCGCTTGACGTGGGCCAGCAAGCGGTCGTGGCTGGCGGCTTCGGGCTCGGTGAGGCGCAGGCGCAGCAGCTCGCGGCCGGAGACGTGGAGGATGGACGCCGTGTACTCGACGTCCGCGATCTGCGGGTTGATTTCGAGCAGGACGTCCGCGATGTACCGGCGCACCACCGCCTCCGCGTGCGCGAGCCGTTCGTGCAGCTCAGGCGGCGCGCCCTCCGGCGGGAAGAGGAACAGCCGCCAGGTGGCGGGGTGCGCGTCGACGGCGTGCAGGAAGCCGGCGAAGGCGTCGCTGAAGGTGCCGTCATCCTCGTCGGGTTCGCCGGATACGGCGACAGCGGAGGCGAACTGAGCGCCCGCGCGCTCGGCCTCGCGATCGACAAGCGCGACGAAGAGGCCGGGCAGATCGCCGAACTGCTGGTAGAGGACCGTCCGGGTGATGCCGGCCTCGGCGGAGATCCGCCCGAGCGTCGCGGCATGGAAGCCCTCCGTGTCGACGATCGCGTGGGTCACGTCGAGGATCTGCTCACGCCGGCTCTCGGCCGTCATGCGGTGTCGTCGGCTCTGCTCGGTCATGGGCTCCAGAACTTATAACGCGTAAGTTAGTAACTTACAACGTGCAAGTTACGCCCCGACCGACCTGGAGACCCCGATGCCCGACACCCTCCACTACCCCGCTCTCGCCGAGCGCGTCCGCAGCCAGAAGAGCCTGCAGCCGCGGCTCTACGGTGAGGTCGACTTCGACGCCCAGCCCTACCGGCTCGCGACCGCGCCGGGGGACAAGTCCTCGCTGCCCGAGTGGGTCGCCCCCCGCGCCCCGCTGCTCGAGGACGGGCGCACGGTCGAGCTGATCAGCACGGGGACGATGCTGGGCGACGTCGTCGCCGACCCCTACGCCGCGCTGATGGCGGAGCGGCCGTTCAAGGAGCTGATCGAGATGCTCGTGCTCGCCTGTCGAGAGGGGGTCGAGGCCGTCCCGGATGCGCCGCCGGAGCTGCACGAGTTCATCGCCTCGATGGAGGCGACGCCGGACTGGGTCGACATGGAGATGGTCGAGGAGGGCGCGCGGCAGGCGCGGATCCCGGCGGCCTTCCTGGCGCCGTTCCTGACGCGCGGCGTGTTCGTCGCCACGTTCATGAACACCTACGCCGCGCTGCCGATGGCGCTGACCGGCGCGCTCGGCGGCCGCAAAGCGGCACGCCGCGTCAACGAGACCGCGAGCTTCTTCGCCGTCACCACGCTGCCCGGCGCGCTGGAGCGCTACGGGTCCGGCTTCGAGGCGGCCGCGATGGTCCGCCTAATGCACTCGATGGTCCGCTACAACGCGCTCAAGCGCTCCGACCGCTGGGACCTCGACGTCTTCGGCATCCCGATCCCGCAGGTCGACCAGATGCCCGCGGGCCTGATCAACATCTACCTGCTCGCGGCGAAAGCGGTCCGCGAGGGCCGCTCCGAGTTCACTGCCTCGGAGCGGGCGCTGGTCGAGTTCGGGCGCTACCGCTGCTTCCTGCTCGGGCTGCCCGAGGAGCTGCTGCCCGCCACGGTCGAAGACACCCTGCACGTCATGCACACCCGCGCGGCACTGCTCCGTGACGGATTCGACGACGCGACCTGCGGCGAGCTCGTCCGCGCGACCATGGACGCGTACCTGCCCACCGGCGAGACCCCCATCGACCGCGTCACCGACGCCGTCGAGAGGAGCTTCAGCAAGGCCTTCTTCATCCGCGCCTTCGTCAACGGCGACCGCAAGGCCGCGGCAGCGATGGGCGTCTCGCTCGGCCCGGGGGACGTCGCGCGCCTCGCCGCCGCGGCGCCGCTCGTGATCGGACGGTTCCTGCTGGTCCAGGAGGCGGACCGCCGTGCCGGGCCCCTGCGCGGCGCCGTCGACGCCTTCACGATCAGCGTCTTGAAGGGCCGCCTGGCGACCTACGGCAACCCCGAGTTCACCACGGACGGGGAGAAATATGCCCCCGTCCACACGAGCGAGGCGGCGCCGGTCCCGTAGCTTCCGCCGGGTGCGCATCGCCACCTGGAACGTGAACTCGGTCAAGCAGCGCCTGCCGCGCCTGCTGCCTTGGTTGGACGAGCGGCGTCCGGACGTGGTCTGCCTGCAGGAGACGAAGCTGACCGATGACGCGTTCCGCGATCTGCTTGGGGACGAGCTCGCCGACCGGGGCTACGAAATCGCCGTCCACGGGGAGGCCAGCTGGAACGGCGTCGCGATCCTCTCGCGCGTCGGTTTGGAGGACGTCGTTCCCGGCCTCGCGGGGGCGCCGGGGTTTCCGCATCCAGAGGCGCGCGCCGTGGCCGCCACCTGCGACGGCATCCGGGTGCTCTCCGTCTACGTGCCGAACGGCCGTGAGCCGGGCTCCGAGCACTACGAGTACAAGCTCGCCTGGCTGGCGGCGCTTCGCGACGTGGTCGCTGCAGGGCCCGAGGAGACGGTGGTCTGCGGTGACGTCAACATCGCCCCGACCGACGAGGACGTCTTCGACCCGGAGGCCTACGTCGGCCAGACGCACGTCACGGCGCCCGAGCGCGCCGCCCTCGCCGAGCTGCAGGCGGGCGGCCTGCGCGACGTCGTCCGCGACCGCTGGCCGGGGGAGCGGGTCTTCACCTACTGGGACTACCGCGCCGGGATGTTCCACCGCGACCTCGGGATGCGGATCGACCTGGTCCTCGCCGGCGCGCCGGTCGCCGCCCGGGTGCGGGCCGCCTGGGTCGACCGCAAGGCGCGCAAAGGCAAAGGGCCGAGCGACCACGCGCCGGTGATCGTCGACCTCGACGAGGCTCCCGACGGCGACATCGGCCCCGTCGTGCCGCCGCCCTCGGCCCCGGTCACGAAGCGCGGCGCGGCGAAGTTGCCACAGTCGCCGTAGTTCGGCGAAGATGTACCGTCGCCTCGTGGCCGAATGGAACGACGTGCGGCGGATCGCCCTAGCCCTGCCAGAGACCAGCGAGCGCCCGGCATACGGAAACACCGCCTGGCGGGTCCGGGACAAGCTCTTCGTTTGGGAACGCCCCCTCCGCCTGAAGGAAATAAGCGACCTCGCCAAGCGCACGCCATCAGGCCCGATCCTGGCGGTCCGGGTCGAGGACCTGGGCGTGAAGGAGGCGCTGCTCCAAGACGACCCCGAAACCTTCTTCACCACCCCGCACTTCGACGGCTACCCCGCCGTCCTCATCCGCCTCGACCGGATCTCACTCGAGGAGTTGAACGAGCTGATCGTCGAAGCCTGGCTCTGCAGGGCCCCAAAACGACTCGCCAAGGAGTACCTCGAAAACGAGGGCGGCTGACATGGCGGGCTCGCAGGGATACCAGCGCCTTTTCTCTCGCTGCAGATCAGCGGCCAGCTCATCGAGCATCCGGGCGGCGCTTACCGCCGCGCCCGCGCCGCCTGGCGGACGAGGTGGTCGCGCTCGGTGACGGTCGTGGCGCGGCGGGCGGCCTCGGCGTAGGCCTCCGCGGCGGCGGGGAGGTCGCCGTCCAGCTCGTGCAGGTGACCGCAGACGGCGTGCCAGCGATGGCGCCCGCCGAGCACGTCGCGCAGGCGGTCGCTCTCGCGCAGGCCGGCGGCGGCGCCGTGGACGTGGCCGACCGCGACGGCGCGGCCGAGGACGGCGGCAGGGTCGTCGCGGACCGGGTCGTCGGTGAGCGCGACGAGGTCGTCGTACCAGGAGAGGATCTGCGGCCAGTCGGTCTCCTCGGCGCTCGCCGCGTCGTCGTGCAGGGCGGCGATGGCGGCCTCGAGCTGGTAGCGGCCCGGCGGCCGCGCCTCCGTCTGCAGCGCCAGCGCCGACTGCAGGACGCGCACGCCCTCGGCGATCTCGTGTCTGTCCCACAGGCCGCGGTCCTGCCGGTCGAGCGTGACGAGGCGGCCCTCGGCGTCGACCCGCGCGGGCAGGCGCGCGTGGTTGAGCAGCATCAGCGCGAGCAGGCCGCGCGCCTCCGGCTCCTCGGTCGCGAGCGTGAGCTGGCGGGCGAGGCGGATCGCCTCGCGGGCCAGGTCGACCCGGCCCGCATGACCGGTCGTGTAGACGAGGTAGAGCACCCGCAGCACGACGGCGAGGTCGCCGGGCCGGTCCAGCCGGCGCCCCCGCACCGTCCGCTTGGCGCGGCTGATCCGCTGCGCCATCGTCGCCTCCGGGACGTAGAAGGCGTCGGCGATCTCGCGCGTCGTGAGGCCGCCGACCGCGCGCAGCGTCAGCGCCACCTGCGAGGCCGGCGCGAGCGCCGGGTGGCAGCAGCGGAAGAGCAGGAAGAGCGTGTCGTCGCCGACCTCCTCCGACGCGGCCTCGGGCCGTGGCTCGGCCTCCGCCTCCTCTTCGCGGCGGTGACGGGCGACCTCGCTGCGGCGGGCGTCGACCAGCCGCCGGGTCGCCACGGTCGTCAGCCACGCGCGCGGGTCGTGCGGCGGATTCTCGGGCCAGACCCGCAGCGCCTCCAGCAGCGCCTCTTGGAGCGCGTCCTCGGCGTCGTCGAACTGCTCGCCCCGCCGCACCAGCCCCGCGAGCACCCGCGGGACGAGGGCGCGCAGCGCGCCGTCGTCCCACGCCGACATCGGCTCGTCGGTCACGACCTGGTCAGTCCTCGGACGACGACATCCCGGACATGACCTCGCGCACGTCGATCCACTCGTACAGCGGCTCGCCGCCCGGGCCGGGCTCGGAGGAGATGTACGCCGCGATCTCGACCGCGCGCTCGCGCGACTCGACGTCGACCATGTACCAGCCCGCCACGAGGTCGCTGGTCTCGGGCAGGGGGCCGTCGGTGGTGACCGGCGCGGCGTCCGGCCCGTCGTAGCGGACCCAGGTCTGCGCCCGCGTCAGCGCCTGCGCGTCGACGTACTCGCCGTTCTCCTGCAGCAGTGCTCTGACCTGCCGCAGGAAGGCCATGTGCGCCTCCACGTCCTCGGGCGCCCACTGGTCCATCGGCGGGAAGGGGTGGTGCGGCTCCGGGCCGCCGCTGTAGTGCTTGAGGAGCAGATACTTCGGCATGGTGGTCTCCTGGTGTCGGGGGCCGCGCCTGTCGCGGCCTTCACTTGGTGAGCGGAGCCGGTCACGGCTTCTCGACATCGAATTGGAGGTTGCCCTATGTATGAGCGCCGACCGTAGCTCGACTGGCCGGGCATGGCGAGCCGGCTAGACGTCAGTGTCGAGCAGCTCGTTCTTCGGCCTGTCCTGATCGAGCAGCGCCTCGGCCTGCTTGGCGCCGACCGCGGGCAGCCCATCCGGGTCGAGGAGGCCGGCCTGGACCAAGACGCTGGCTTGGTCCCAGTAGATGTGCTCGTGGTGGACCATGCCTCCCTCGAAGCCGACCACCACGACGACGGGGATACTGATCCGCCGCCCGGTGGGCGGGATGCCGGGCAGCATGATGTCCAGCGCGCGATCGTGGGTGAAGGTCATCAACAGCTCGTCGACCACCTGGTTCTCGCCCACCGTCCTCGAGATCTGCCGCGTCTCGGTGTCATCGGGCCACTGGCCGATGAAGTGGTCCCCGTAGAAGGCGCGCACGCCGGCAGTCCCGTTGCCGCCGGTGATCGTCGGCACGTGGTGGACATAGGGGTCGGCGACCATCGTCGCCATCGTCGCCTCGAGGTCGAGGTCCTGGAACTCAGCCTGGACGTGAGCATCGAAGGTCGCCGCAAGATCGCTCATCGTGGGTCTCCTCTCAGTTTGGCGAGCGCTCGACCCCGACGGTTTACCAGCTATTTGTACGCAGCAGCAAATGGAGCTAGCCGGACCCGAACCGGCGACCTCCTGGGTGCGATCCGAGGCGGCGAAATCTGGGTGACCACTTCAGAAGTCCCTCATTAGCAGGGAATTAGCCGAGCTCCGAGACCGATCAACGTGCCGCCGTATTGCCGCGGATACGCAGGATATGCGGCGATATGCAGGGAGTCGGGCACTCCTGGCGAGAAGTGCCCGAAATCGGCTCAGGGCGGTTGGAGCGCATTGCCGTGTCCCAAGGAGAGCTTTGATTGCAACCCGCCGACCGAAGCCCGTGTCCTCTCTAAGGCGACTCCGGCTAGCGTTGGGCGATGGCCGCGACCCCGATCGACGCCTACCTCGAGCGCCTGCACGAGCGCTGGCGCGGTGAGCGCTCCGGTGTCGTCGCCGACTACATCCCCCCGCTGGCGCTGGCCGAGCCCGACTGGTTCGGGATCGCCGTCGCGACCACCGACGGGCACTGCTACGAGGTCGGCGAGTCTCGCCGCGAGTTCACGATCCAGTCGATCTCGAAGCCCTTCACCTACGGCATCGCCCTGCAGGAGCACGGCTTCGCCGCGGTCGACGCGAAGGTTGGGGTGGAGCCGAGCGGCGATGCCTTCAACTCGATCAGCCTGGCGCCCGACACGGGCCGGCCGCTGAACCCGATGATCAACGCCGGCGCGATCACCTCTGCCTCGCTCCTGCCGGGCGCCGGCCCCGAGGAGCGGGAGCAGCGGGTCGTCGAGGCCTACGGCCGCTTCGCCGGGCGGCCGCTGGCGGTAGCGACCGAGGTCTACGAGGCAGAGCGCGGTACCGGCCACCGCAACCGCGCGATCGGCCACATGCTGCGCGGCGCCGACATCCTCGAGCAGAATCCGGAGCTGGCCCTGGATCTCTACTTCCGCCAGTGCTCGGTCGCGGTCGACTGCCATGACCTCAGCCTGATGGCGGCGACGCTGGCCAACGGTGGCGTCAACCCGCTGAGCGGCGAGCGCGTGCTCGGGCGCGAGTACGTCGACCGGGTGCTCAGCGTGATGACGACCTGCGGCATGTACGACTCGGCGGGCGAGTGGGTGGTCGATGTCGGCATGCCGGCCAAGAGCGGCGTCGCCGGCGGCGTTCTCGCGGTGCTGCCGGGCCAGCTCGGGATCGCGGTCTTCTCACCGCCGCTGGACCGGCACGGCAACAGCGTCCGCGGGGTCGAGGTCTGCCGGCAGATCTCAACCGATCTCGATCTCAACCTGCTCCACGTCGCCCGCTCGTCGCGCTCGGCGGTGCGCCGCAGCTACAGCGTCGCCGACGTTCCCTCGCGTCGCCGCCGCCCGCCTGAGCAGTGCGCGGTGCTCGACCGCACCGGCTCGCGCTGCGTCGTCCACGTCCTTCACGGCGACCTCGTATTCGCGGCGATGGAGAGCGTCGTCCGCGGCGTCGTCGAGCAGGCGGGGGAGATCGAGGCCGTGGTCATCGACCTGACCGAGGTCACCGAGATCGACCTCGCCGCCAACCGGCTCCTGGCGGGACTGGCGAGCTGGATGGAGGGGGAGGGCAGGGCCCTGGTCTTCGTCGCCCCCCCGCACAGCCACGTGCTGGCCGAGCTGCCGGGGGACGGCGCCCGCGTTTTCCCCGACCGCGACGCGGCGACCGAGTGGTGCGAGGAGCGGCTGCTCGCCGCCGAAGGAACCCCGTCCGTCGTCGACGGACCGGTGCCGCTCGCCGAGCATCGACTCACCGCCGGCTTCGACCCGCCGATGCTCGCCGCCTTCGCGGAGCTGCTCAGCCAGCGACCGTTCGCGGCCGGCGAGACGATCTTCGCCCGGGGCGATGACGCCGACGCGGCCTTCCTCCTGCTCGCCGGCGAGGTGACGGTCGAGGTCGAGGACGGTATGCGCCGGCTGGCGACCTTGACCCCGGGCCTGGCCTTCGGCGAGGTCGCGCTCGCCGGCGTCCCGCTCCGCCCGGTTACCGTTCGCGGCGAGAGCGACGGCGAGTGCCTGGCCCTCTCGGTCACCGACTTCGAGCGCCTGGCCGCGCACCACCCCGACCTGCAGGCGGCGTTGATGCGCAACCTGTTGGCCAGCTTCTACGAAACGATCGGCCGGATGAGCCGCGAGGTCGGCGTCCACTTCGACGGCTGAGTGCCGACCGGGTTCTCCCGGCCCTGGTCCGAACCGGCGACAAAGCCGATCGGCCGAACCAGGTGGTCGAGGGGTTCCCCCCGCCCGCGGTCGTTAATGCCCCAGCAATGCGCAGACCGCAGTCGCCTGCACGCCGCGCAGTTGCGCCAGCAGCTTGCCGTCGGGGGCCGGGATGTTGAGCGAGGTCGTGACCGCCCCGCGGCCGTCGGCAGTGGCCGCGGCGAACTGGACGTAGCCGGGGAAGTTGCCGGTGTGGCCGAAGACGGTGCCGCATTTGGTCTGGTACCGAAACAGGGCCAGGCCGGCGGAGTTCTTGCCGGGTCCGGGAGGGCTCGATTCGCCGCCCTTGACGAAGCGCATCTGCTGGCGCTGCTGGGCGCGGTCGAAGAACTTCAGCCCGAGGTCAGCGCGGATGAAGGCGTTCAGCTCACGCGGGGTGGAGACGATCGCCCCCGAGGCCCAGGCGCCGCTGGGGCTGAGGAAGGTGGAGACGTCCTGGTCCTCCTCGCCGGGCGCGACAATGTAGCCATGGATGTAGGGCTCGGGTAGGGCGACCTTGGTCGGGAAGGTGGTCTGGGTCAACTTCGCCGGGCCGAAGACGATGTTCTGCAGCAGGCCACCGTAGGTCCCGCCGCTGACTTCCTCGGCGATCAGGCCGACGACGATGTTGTCGGTGTTCGAGTACTCGTACTTCGACCCCGGCGTGAACTCGAGCGGGTCGCCGCTGACCCAGCCGATCACGGTCTGCGGCGAGACGTAGCCGCGGGGGTTCGTTTCGGCCTGTTTCGCGAAGGGCTCGGAACGGGTGTAGTCGGGCAGGCCGCTGGTGTGGTTTAGCAGCTGGCGTACGGTCACCGCGCCCCAGGCCGCCGGCGCTCCCGGCAGCCGCTGGGCGATGGAGTCGTCGAGGCCGAGCTTGCCGGCGCGGACCAGGTTGAGCGCGACGGCGCCGCTGAAGGCCTTGGCGATGCTGGCGATCCGCATGTGGTCGCTTGCCCGCGGGGCGCCCTTGCGCTTGATGTCGGCGCGACCGGCACGCAACGTGGTCAGCTTGCCGTTGCGGTAGATCGTCGCGACCGCCCCGGGAGGCCCTCCCGGTGAACTGGCCAACCGTCCGAGTCCGCGCTGGACGTCGGCCGGGGTCGACTTGGCGCCGGCGCCAGGTGCCAGGGAGGCGAGGCAGACCAGGGCGACGGGGATGGCGGCGAGCGGGCGGGGGAATCTCATTCGGTTGATCCGTCCTTCTTGGGAGGGCGCCGCGGGGGGACGGCGATCGGTGGCAGGAGGCTATATCGGGAGAACGGCGCGGGGCCCAGCTGGCGGCGACGAATGCTTGGTCGGTTCGGCGGCCGCATCGCGTCCCGACGTTTTGCCGCGGATACGCAGGGATATGCGGCGATACGAAGGGAGTCGGGCACTCCTGGCGTGAAGTGCCCGAAATTTGCGCAGGGCGGTTGGAAATGACAAACGCCTACCAATGTCGCAGAAAGATACAGCTATACTTTACTTATCTCTGACACTCAAGCTCCCGACGCGGTCGCCCTGAATCAAGTCTCCTACAGCCAGGATGGCTACTTCACCGCCCGCCAGGCGCGCGAAGCCGGCTTCAGTCCGCAGCTACTCGCCCACCATGTTCGCTCCGGGCGATACGAGCACATTCGCCGCGGTCTGTACCGGCTGCGCGGCTATCCAGGCTCCCCCCACGAGGACGTGCGGGCGAAGTGGCTTGCTGTTGGGGCCGAGCGAGCCGTCGTCTCTCACGAGAGCGCGCTCGACCTTCACGAACTCTCGGATGTGATCCCGAACAGCGTGCATCTCCTGGTCGATCGCGATGATCGCGGGATCAGGCGGCTTCAGGGGGTGACCCTGCACACGACGACGAAGCCCCTCGAGCCGTCCGAAGTCGTGTGCCGCGAAGGCATCCGCGTCACCGACCCGGTGCGGTCGATCCTCGACGCAGCCACCTCTGGAACGGCCCCCGAGCAGATCGAGATGGCCGTCCGCCAAGCACTGCACGAAGGCCTGACGACCCGTCGTTTGCTTCTTCCCCGAGCCGATCGGTGCGGTGGTCGCGTCGCTGATCTCATCCGCCGCGCTGCGGAGAAGGATGGGTAGCCGTGAGATACGAAACGGCAAAAGCGTTCCGCACCGCGCTCGAGCAACGTCTGTAGAACGAGGCTCTCCTTCGCCGACTTCGCCCGGGCGGACTTCACGGGTGCCGTGCTGGCCGGAAGCGCCGGGGTCGGAACGAACCTGTCCGGCGCCACCCTGGCCGGGACGAACCTCACGCTGGCCGACTTCGTCGGCGCTGAGATGAGCCGGGAGGACCTGCGGGGCGCCGACTTCACCGGCACCGATCTGACCGAAGCGATCCTGACGGGCGCGAAGACGACCCCGGGCTTCACTGCCGCAGCGACTCTCTGCAATACCTCGATGCCCGACGGCACCGTCGCCAACCCGCAACCGAAGTGCTGAAGAGCCCCAGGCTGAGACGGTCTAGACGCTCTGGGTCGCGCGGCATCCAGTGAAGGTACGCGCGAAGTCGGCCTGTTGACAGGAGATTGAATATTCAGTATTTCTAAATAAATAATAGAGGCTTCGAAAAGAGTGGAGACGCTGTGCAAAAGCGGGCGGAGGAGGTCGCGGTAGAACAAGCAGCCGAGAACGGCGGTGCCGAGCGACCACTTCCCCCGACCCGAGGGCCGCGGTACGCCCCGGAGTGGGAGGGCGGAGAGCACACGTTCATCGGGAACGTCATCGAGCTGGAATTCCCAAGCGGCGGGGTGGTCGCGGGCAAGAGACCGCTGAAGCTGGCTAACGGGCTGGCGCTCACCTACGGTCAGATCCTGGCGCTCGGCGGCGACTTCTACGGGCTGCCGAAGACCCCGATCTGCGAAGACAAGAACCCGCCGACGCTCTTCCTCAAAGCCTTCGAAACCCTCAGCAAGGGCACCAAGAAGGAAACCGAAGAAATCCTGGCGGTGATGCAGATCGAGATCAACGCGGTCAACGAAGCCGTGCGGAGGGGCAGGCCGGCATCGAGCGCGTACGCGGAACTGGGCGACACCCTTTCCGAAAAATGGAACCGGATCACCGGCGGCGGCTCTCCGGTCACGGCGTTCTACCCCCTTGGCCGATACCTGGAACTCGCAAGCACCAATTGGGACCATTTCTGCCCCTGGGCCTGGGAAACCTACGAGATGGGCCACGCGGCGGCGGTGAGCCAAGCCATTGCCGCGGCGGCCCAGAGCGACCCCGCAAAGCAGCTGGCGGGCCTGGAACTGGCGTACGCGATGAACGCCTTTGCCGACCATTACCTTTCGGACATGTTCTCTGCCGGCCATATGCGGACGCCGCGGAAGCAGCTCTACGAGACGGTCACGCCGAGCGTGGCGGGATCCTATTGCTCCCGGTACATGCACGACGAGGATTGCGCCTTTGGCCTCAAGGTCGAAAACGAAGCCGGGGACAACTGGACCGCCTACGGTGACAAGCGCTTCTTCGACCCGGCAAATGGGCGCAACAAGGACATCTGCGTGCAGGCGATCAAGGCCTCGGCGGCTGACATCTATGCCTCCTTCCAGAGTCGTAAACCGCCGACGCCTCCGGGTCCCCAGCGGTACGTCCCCAAATTCGAAGAACTGACGAAGAACCCGACGAACTCGGAAAACCCCGCGGCGATGTTCATCGCGGAAAGCAGGGGGGTGGAACGTCGCAGCAACCTCGGGGCCCGCACCGCCTACAAATGGACGTGGTGGTGGAACGCCATAGCGACCCTGAATGAACTGTTTTGGCTGCCCGAGTTCTCCGGGGGTGCAATCCCGCCCTTCTCCCTCTCCGGCAGTCTGCTCGTGCTGAGAAAGACCGCGAGCGGCGGGAATTTCGGAATCGACCTTCTGGGCCCCACCGCCAAGGGATTCGAAAAGCTCTGGAGCTCGGCCCCGGAAGCCTTCCCGATGGGAGGCCCCATCTACTTCACTTCCGGCGACATCGAAGGCGATGGAAACGCCCAGCTCGTCCAACTGGTCGGGGGCAGCTCCTTTGCCGCCACCGTGTTCAGGCCTGCGATCTCGCCCAAGGTGCCCTACGAATACGAACGGCTCGCCCCGCTGCCCTTCAGCTCGAAGTGGAAGCCGTTCCGGGCGCTGGTCGGCGACTTCAACAACGACGGCATCGACGAGCTCTGCATCCCCTGCGCCTGCCCGAGCGGCAAGTTAGGAGTGATCCTTGCGGCCCTGAAGGGTGGGACCTTGACTCTCCTGTGCGAATCCGAAGTCTCGATTCCGTCGAAGAAGGTGTCCACGATCCAGATCGGCGACCTCGACGGTGACGGCAGCGACGAGATCCTGATGGGATGGGAAAACGGCTCGCAGCTGTCGGTCAGCATCTACAAGTGGAACGCGGCCGGACACGAGCTGACGGAGAAGGATGCGGGGCCGTTCGCGGTGCCGCCGCAGGGCGATTTCCTCGTCGGCGACGTGGACGGCGACGGCCGGGCGGAGCTCGTCTTCCATCCGATTCTCAGCCAGGGCAAGGCGGAACCCACCTACGTCTTCCACTACGACCCGCAGTATGGCGTGGTGCTGGATGGGGACGCTTCGATAAAAGGGGGGACGTGGTGGATAGGGGACCTCGATGGGGACGGCAAGAGCGAGGTTCTCGCCTTGTGGGGCACCCCGGCGTTTGTCGAAGGATCGGTATGGAGCGACGACGGCGACGGGGGTCTGGAAGAGAGGTGGCAAACCCCACGGTTCACCCAGCACAGCCCGATTGGTGTGGCGACGATCCATCTGGGACCGAACTTCGGCGCTCAGCTGGCCTGGATGGGGGGCGAAGCCACGATCACGCTGTACCTCTTCGCCTGGCAGGCCGGAGCGATGAAGTGCGTAGGAGAATGGAAGGGCTTGGGCCCGACGAATGGCGTCTTTGGCCTCTTCGCGGTACCGCTTGGCACCGGCGTGCCCCCAGATCTCGCCAGCTCTGGCGAGTGACCTACTCTCTGCGGCGATCTGCTCCGTCGTAGGTGGGCCGTAGCTCCGCTGCCGCCCCATTGCCAGCTGGAATAGCCCGTAATCGCCACTAATCTCCGCGCATTTGGAGCGCAGATTCAGCGGCGGTTGGAAAGCCTCTGAGAAGGTGGAAGCGCGACGTGCAGGTACATCCTCCGATGGAGCTAGCCGGACTCGAACCGGCGACCTCCTGGGTGCGATCCAGGCGCTCTTCCAACTGAGCTATAGCCCCTCGTGCTTGGCTGGGAGGATCGTCCCAGAGCCATCGCAAGGGCAAGGATAACCGCATAGGCTTTAGCTTCCCGGGGAACGCGATGGGCATTCTCGACGACGCGATCAAAGAGCATCTGGATCTGAAGCGCCAGCACGGCGCCGACGAGTCCGAGCTGAAGCAACTCGAGGACGAGGCGTTCGGCGCTGCCGAGCGGCCCGGCGACGAGCCGCCGCCGCCCGACGCGCTCTCCGAGGCCCCGACCGAATTCATGACCCAGCCGGACCTGCCCGCCGGGGAGGACGCTCCGGCCGAGGCCGAGGCCGCCGAGGAGGCCCCGGAGGCCGAGGCCCCGCCAGCCGCGGACACCACCGACGCCGGCCGCCCGCAGCCGCGTGCCGAGATCGCCGACCTGCAGGAGCCACCGGCTCCGCCCGAGCCCGCCGCCGACGCGCCGCCGGTCGCCCCCACCGGCCCGGCCACCGAGGAGCGCGAGGCGATCGCCGAGCAGCCCACCGAGATGTTCAACGTCGAGGAGGAGCTCGCCGCCTCCGCGTCGCCGGCCCCGACCGAGGAGGAATTGGTCGAGGAGGGGATGGAAGAGCCGCGCCTCGCCCCGGTAGACCCGCTCGCCGGCCTCGATGAGGGTGGCGAGGTAGAGGTCGTCCAGCCCGCCGACGAGGACGACGAGGACGAAGTCGATGACGAGTTCTGGAACGAGCAGCGGCTCTCCGACGAGCTCGACCAGGCGCTCGAGGCGCCGCTCGACGACGACGATGTCCTCTTCGAGGACGACGATGAGGCTCCGGAGGGCGAGCACGAGCCCGAGGCCCGGCCGCACGTTCGCCACGACGATGACGAGGACGTGCTCGAGGAGACGCCCAACTTCCTCGAGGAGGACTCCGAGGACGACCAGCTCTGGTTCGAGCAGAAGCCGCCCAAGGACTTCGACTTCGACGACTGATTTTCCGGCGCTGGGCCGGGTATAGGGTCCAGCGATGTCCGCCGACGTCGCGATCGAGGCCAGCGGCCTCCGCAAGTCCTACGGCAAGGTGCGCGCCCTCGACGGCGTCGACCTGCAGGCCGCGACCGGCAGCGTGCTGGGCCTGCTCGGCCCCAACGGCGCCGGCAAGACGACCGCCGTCCGCATCCTCGCCACGCTGCTCCAGCCCGACGGCGGCAGCGCCCGCGTCGCCGGCCTCGACGTCGTCCGCGAGGCGCCAGCGCTGCGCGCCAAGATCGGCCTCGCCGGCCAGTACGCGGCGGTCGACGAGAACCTCACCGGGGCCGAGAACCTGGAGATGGTCGGCCGCCTCTACCACCTGCCCAGGGGCGAGCCGCGCCGCCGCGCCGCCGAGTTGCTGGAGCGCTTCGGCCTGACCGAAGCGGCCGACCGGCTGGTCCGCACCTACTCGGGCGGGATGCGCCGCCGCCTCGACCTCGCCGCGGCGCTGGTCGCCCGCCCGCCGGTCCTCTTCCTCGACGAGCCGACCACCGGGCTGGACCCGCGCAGCCGCATCGCCCTCTGGGAGACGATCGAAGATCGGGTGGCGAAGGGGACGACGGTGCTGCTCACCACCCAGTACCTCGACGAGGCCGACCGCCTCGCCGACCGCATCGCGGTCATCGACCACGGCCGCATGCTCGCCGAGGGCACCTCCGACGAGCTCAAGGACCGCTTCGGCGGCGAGCGGCTCGACGTCACGCTCGAGGACCGCGACCGGGCCGAGGCCGCGACCGCCGCGCTGGCGCCGATTACCTCGGGCGCGCCCAGCGTCCTGCCCGACGGCGCCCTCTGCTTCCCGGTCGAGCAGCGCCAGGGGACGATCGCCGCCGCCGTGCGCCGCCTCGACGAGGCCGGGATCGGGATCGACGACGTGGCGATGCACCGGCCGACCCTCGACGACGTCTTCCTCGGCCTCACCGGCCGCGCCGCCAGCGAGGCGGAGGCCGAGGACGGGGCGGGGGAGAGCGACCGCGAGCCGGTCGAGGAGGTCAGCTGAGATGAACCTCCGCGACAGCTTCTCCGACACGCTCGTCCTCGCCAAACGCAGCTTCATGCGGATCCCGCGCGCGCCCGACCTGCTGCTCTCCTTCACCGTGCAGCCGATCATGTTCGTGCTGCTCTTCGTCTACGTCTTCGGCGGCGCGATCAGCACGCCGGGCTACGACTACGTCGACTTCCTGATCCCCGGGATCGTCGTCCAGACGATGTCCTTCGGCGGCTTCGTCACCGCCCTCGGCCTCTCCGAGGACCTGAAAAAGGGCCTCGTCGACCGCTTCCGCTCGCTGCCGATGTCGCGCGGCGCGGTGCTCGCCGGTCGCACCCTCGCCGACGTCGCCACCAACCTGCTCTCGCTGGTGATCATGATCGTCGTCGGCGTCATCGCCGGCTTCTCCTTCGACGCGCCGCTCACCCACATCCTCGCCGGCGTCGTCCTGATGCTGCTCTTCGGCTACGCCTTCTCCTGGGTCTTCGCCTACGTCGGCCTCACCGCTTCCTCGCCGGAGTCCTCGCAGGCGTTTGGCTTCATCCTCATCTTTCCGCTGTCCTTCATCTCCTCGGCCTTCGTCCCGGTCGACTCGATGCCCGCCACTCTGCAGACCTTCGCCGAAATCAACCCCTTCACGGTCACGGTCGACGCGATGCGGGCACTCTGGCTCGGCGCCCCCGCCGGCAACTCGATCTGGGGCGCCGTCCTCTGGTCGACCGGCATCGCCGCCGTCTTCGCCGCCCTCTCGGTCCGCCGCTACAAGCGCGCCGTGGTCCGCTAGCTCGGGCGGCTCGTCGAAGTGGAGCCAGCCGGGCTCGAACCGGCGACCTCCGCCTTGCAAAGGCGGCGCTCTTCCAGCTGAGCTATGGCCCCTCGCGTCTGATTGTAGGCGGCCCAAGCGGGCTCTTAACGGTCGCCCGGTGGGGCGCGATACGGTGGGTGCCCGGGACCAATCAGGTTCATCTGCGCGAGTGAAAGGGCAGGGCTGAGTTCATGAAAGCGACGATCACCCACATCGGCGGGCCGACGGTCCTGATCGAGGTCGGCGGCTGGCGGCTGTTGACCGACCCGACCTTCGACGCTCCCGGCCGTCGCTATCACTTCGGCTGGGGCACCTTCTCGCGCAAGCTCGCCGGCCCGGCGCTCACCCCCGACCTGCTCGGCGAGATCGACGCCGTCCTGCTCAGCCACGACCATCACGAAGACAACCTCGACGACGCCGGCCGCGCCGTGCTGCCCGCCGCCGGCACGGTCGCCACCACCGTCGCCGGCGCCCGCCGGCTCGGCGGCAACGCCCGCGGCCTCGCTCCCTGGGCCTCGACCGAGCTCAGCGCCGAGGGCCGGCCACCGCTGAAGATCACCGCCACCCCCTGCCGCCACGGTCCGCCGCTCAGCCGTCCGATCGTCGGCGACGTGGTCGGCTTTGCGCTCGAGTGGGAGGGGCAGGAAAACGGCGCCCTCTGGATCTCCGGCGACACCGTCCTCTACGAGGGCGTGCGCCAGGTCGGCGAGCGGCTCGACGTCGGCACCGCGCTGCTCCACCTCGGTGGCGTCCGCTTCCCGATGACCGGCCCGGTCCACTTCACGATGACCGCGGCGATGGCGGTTGAGCTCTGTGGCCTGCTGGGCCCCAAGACGGCGATCCCGATCCACTACGAGGGCTGGAAGCACTTCCGCCAGGGCCGCGACGCGATCGAGCGCGAGCTCACCGCCGCACCCGCCGACGTCCGCGACAGCTTCCGCTGGCTGCCGATCGGCGAGCCGACCGCGGTCGACGTCTGAAAGACGCCGTCGCGCACAGCCTCACGCGTTTTCCCTCTATTTCAGGGAAAACGCGTGGAGATGCGGCGATCAGCCCGTCGCGGCGGCGGGTTGCGGCAGGTTCTGGTCGGCGTGGTAGCTGCTGCGCACCAGCGGGCCTGAGGCGACCGACTCGAAGCCGAGCTTGTAGGCCTCGCGCTCGAGCGCCTCGAACTCCTCCGGGTGCCAGTAGCGCTCGACCGGCAGGTGGTTCTCGGTCGGCCGCAGGTACTGGCCGACGGTCAGCACCTGGACCTTGTGCTCGCGCAGCAGGCCGAAGGTCTCGACCATCTCCTCGAAGCTCTCGCCCAGCCCGACCATCAGGCCCGACTTGGTCACCACCTCGGCGCCGCCCATCTCCTTCGCCATCTTCAGCACCCGCGCCGAGCGCGGGAACTTGGAGCCGCGCCGCGCCTTCGGGTAGAGCCGCGGCACCGTCTCGACGTTGTGGTTGAAGACGTCGGGGCGCTCGTGGATCACCTTCGCCAGCGGCATCTCCTGGCCGCGGAAGTCGGGGGTGAGGACCTCGACCTTGCAGCCCGGCGCCTGCATCCGGATCGAGCGGATCACGCCGACGAAGGCGCTCGCCCCGTAGTCGGGCAGGTCGTCGCGGTCGACCGAGGTGACGACCGCGTGGCGCAACCCCATCCGCTTCACCTGGTTGGCGACCCGCAGCGGCTCCAGCGGGTCGTTCCAGGTCGGCACCCCGGTCTGCACGTTGCAGAAGCCGCAGCGCCGGGTGCAGACGTCGCCGAGGATCATGAAGGTCGCCGTACCCCGCTCCCAGCACTCGCCGACGTTGGGGCAGTTGGCCTCCTCGCAGACGGTGTGCAGGTTGTCGGAGCCGATCGAGGCCTTCAGCCGCCGGTAGGTCGGCCCGCCCGGCGCCGGCACCTTCAGCCACGGGGGCTTGCGCGCGCGGCGGAAGGGGATCGCGCCCTCGGACTCGGCAGCGGTGCCGCCCGGTTTGGCGCGCGAACGGGTGACGTGGACCCGCTCGGCGGGCTCGGCCCGCGTCTCCAGTGGTTCGCTCATGCGACCCCGAGCCTAGCGTTGTCGAGTCCCAAGGTCGTCGGCTCGGTCGCCACCGGCTGCCGCTCGTAGACGGCGGCGAAGTGCCTGACCAGGGTGTCGGTGAAGGCGCCCAGGTCCTGCTCGGCGCCGAGCTCGCGGCTGAGCGAGGTGACGCGGCAGTTCTCGATCCCGCAGGGGACCACCCACTCGAACGGCTGCAGGTCGTTGTTGACGTTGATCGCCAGCCCGTGGGTGGTGACCCCACGGCTGACGTGGACCCCGATCGAGCCGATCTTGCGATCGCCGGTCCAGACCCCGGTCAGGCCCTCGATCGTCTCGGCCGCTACGCCGTGGTCGGCCAGCGCCCCGATCATCACCCGCTCCAGCCGCCGCACGTACTCGTGGACGTCGTCGCCGTAGGGGCGCAGCGAGACGATCGGGTAGGCGACCAGCTGGCCGGGGCCGTGGTAGGTGACGCGCCCGCCCCGGTCGGTGTCCCGCACTTCGATCCCCTGCATCTCGTACCACTCGGTCTGCATCGGCAGCTCATCGGGGGTGGAGCGGCGCCCGCGCGTGTAAACCGGGAGGTGCTCGAGCAGCAGCAGGACGTCCGCAACCTCGCCCTCCTGGCGCGCTCCCTCCAGCCAACGCTGGGCCACGCGTGCCTCCTCGTAGGGCATCAAGCCGCAGCGGACGACGAGGAGTTCAGCGCTCATCCTTGAAATCCTCGCATAGCGCGCCCTTATCCTTGGCGCCACGCTCCCATGGCCCAGTCCAGGACCCTCCGACCCGACTGGCTCCCGGCCGTCGCCCTCAGCCTCATCCTCGCCTTGGCGATGCTCGCCTGGAACCCGCCCGTCGGCGACCTCGCCGCGCAGGTCTTCCGCACCGAGCTCTTCCAGCGCACCGGCCTGGCGATCTGGAACGGCAGCTGGTACGGCGGCCACTACACGCTCACCTACAGCGTCCTCTTCCCACCGCTGGCGGCTCTGCTCGGCCCGCGCCTGGTCGGCACCGTCGCCGTCGTCGCCTCCGCCTACCTCTTCGACCGCCTCGTCCGCGACCGCTGGGGCGAGGCGGCGCGGCCGGCGACGCTCTGGTTCGCGGCCGGCGTCGTCACCCTGCTCGCCGACGGCCAGCTGACCTTTGCCCTTGGGGTCGTCTTCGGCCTCGCCTCGCTGCGCGCCCTGCAGCTCGACCGCCCGGGACTGGCCCTGGTCGCCTCGGCCGCCTGCGCCCTCTCCAGCCCGGTCGCCGCCGTCTTCCTCGCCGGCGTGCTGCTGGCCGCGGTCCGCCGCGCCGACCTCGCCGCGGTCTGGGTCGCGGCCCTGGCGCTCGCCCTGACCCTGATCCCCAACCTCGTCTTCCCCGGCGCCGGCGAGTTCCCCTTCGCCTTCTCCTCATACGTCGCGATCCCGCTCTTCTGCGGCTCGGCCCTCTTCCTCACCCGCGGGGTCGCCGCCGAGGAGTGGCAGCTGCGCCGCGTCCTCTTCGCCTACATCCTGGCCGCGACCGTGATCTGGTTGGTGCCCAACGCGGTGGGGGGGAACGCGGTGCGCATGGGCGCCCTCTTCGGCGGCCCCGTGATCGCCGCGGTGCTGCTGGCGCGGCGGCCGCGCGTGCCGGTCTGGTTCCTCGCCCTCCTCCTCGCCGGCGGCCTCTACTGGCAGGTGACCGCGAGCGTCACACAGATCGCCCGCAGCGTCGGCGACCCCTCGACCAAGGCCGCCTATTTCGCCCCGGTCGCCGAGTGGCTGCGCGAGAACGGCGGCAGCGTCGCCCGCGTCGAGGTGCCGCCGACCGCCAACCACTGGGAGTCGGCCTACCTCGCGCCCGACTTCGAACTGGCGCGCGGCTGGCTGCGCCAGCTCGACACCACGCGCGAGGCCATCTTCTACGCCGAGCGGCCGCTGACCCACACCGCCTACCGCGCCTGGCTGCACGACAACGCGATCCGCTACGTCGCCCTGCCCGACGCCGAGCTCGACTACTCCGCGGTGGCCGAGCGCCGCCTGATCAGCACGTCGCCCGGCTACCTGGACCTGCGCTGGTCCAACCCGCACTGGCGCATCTACGAGGTCCGCGACCCGGCGCCGCTGGTGCAGCCGCTCGGCGCCGGCGCCGCCGAGGTCCGCTGGCTCGACCACGACGGATTCGCCCTCGACGTCACCCGCCCGGGTGAGTTCCTCGTCCGCGTCGCCTTCACCCCCTACTGGTCGATCGCCCGCGGCAGCGGCTGCCTCCTGCACCGCGGCGACTGGACCGTCGCCCGCGCCGGCAGCCCCGGCGTCTTCCGCGTCGCCGCCGACTTCTCGCTCCCCCGCGCCTGGAACGCGGTGACGGGCGCCAAAAAGACGTGCTGAGCTAGAGCGCCAGCGAGAGAGGCTCTTCGAGCAGTGCCCGCACCCGGGCGAGGAACTCGGCGGCGGGGGCGCCGTAGAGGATGCGGTGGTCGCAGGCGAGGTCGACGCCCATCAGGTGGGCGGTGACGATCTCGCCGTCGCGGACGACCGGCCGCTCCTCGATCGCGCCGACGGCGAGGATCGCCGCCTGCGGCGGGTTGATCACCGCCGAGAAGCCCTCGATCCCGTACATCCCCAGGTTGGAGACGGTGAAGGTCGCCCCGGAGAGCTCCGGTGGGGTGATCTGGCCGTCGCGCACCCGCTGCGCCAGCTGCCGCGACTCGGCGGCGATCTGGCGCAGGCCCTTGCTGTCGGCGTCGAAGACCGTGGGGACGACGAGCGCGTTCTCGGCGGCAACGGCGACCCCGACGTTGACCCGCGAGTAGAGCTCGAAGCGGCCGTCGCGGTAGGCCCCGTTGGCGTGCGGGTGCTCGCGCAGCGCCAGCGCGCAGGCCTTGACGACCATGTCGTTGAAGGAGGGGACGATCGACCCCTCGCCCGCCATCGCCTTCAGCTTGGCCCGCCCCTCGGCCGCCTGGCTCATGTCGACGACCGCCCGCAGGTAGAAGTGCGGCGCAGTCGCCTTCGACTCCGCCATCCGCCGCGCGATCACCTGCTGCAGCTTCGAGAGCTCCTCGAAGCTCGTCTGCCCCTTGGCGGTCTCGGGCCCAGCTTGCGCCACGGGCGGCGGCGGAGCGCTTGGTGCAGCAGCAGCTTTCTCCACATCAGCCTTGACGATCCGCCCGCCCGGCCCCGAGCCCTCCAGCTTGGAGAGATCAAGCTGCTTCTCCTTGGCCAGCCTGCGAGCTAAGGGGGAGGCTTTGGGCCTGTGCCCATTCCCAGCTGGTTTCTCTGCCGTCTCTTCCACGGGTGGCGCGGTAGGGGGGACCCCCCCTGAGGAAGCTTTAGCTACCGGAAGGGGGGGTGGGTCCCCTGCCGCGACAGGACCCGCGGGCGTGCGCTCTGAACCCTCAGCCGAGTCACTGCCACCCTCAGCCGCATCACCAATATGCGCGATCACCGCCCCCACCGGCAACGTCTCACCCTCCTCAGCCACGATCTCGCTCAACGTCCCGGCAAGGTCGCTTTCGTAGGCCATGTTCGCCTTGTCGGTCTCGATCTCGACCAGCTCGTCGCCGACCGCGACCTCGTCCCCGACCTGCTTCAGCCACTGCAGGATCGTCCCCTCCTCCATCGAGTCCGAGAGCCGCGGCATCACCACGTCGGCCACTAGCCCGCCCCCTCCAGGGTCACCAGCGCCGCCTTCACGACGTGCTCCTCGTGGGGAATCGCCGCCTGCTCGAGCCGCCGCGAGTACGGCATGTGGACATCGGCGCCGGTCACCCGCTGCACCGGCGCGTCGAGGTGGTCGAAGGCCTGCTCGGTGATCAGGGTCGAGAGGTTGGCGCCGACGCCGCCGTGCGGCCAGCCCTCCTCGACGATCACCGCCCGGTTCGTCTTGCGCACCGACTCGAGGATCGTGTCGAGGTCGAGCGGCCGCAGCGTGCGCGGGTCGATCACCTCGGCCTCGACCCCGTGCTCGTGGGAGAGCACCCGTGCCGCCTCCTCGGCCACGTGCGCCATCTTCAGCACGCCGACGATCGTCACGTCGGAGCCCTCGCGGCGCACCGCCGCTTCGCCGAAGCGCAGCACCCCGCCGCCGGCCTCGTCATCGTCCCCGTCGGCGACCTCGCCGCGGCTGCCGTAGAGGCTCTCGTGCTCGATGAAGATCACCGGGTTGTCGTCGCGGATCGCCGCCTTCAGCAGCGCCTTGCCGTCGGCCGGAGTCGAGGGGCAGGCGACCAGCAGGCCCGGCACCTGCAGGTAGAGCGCCTCGAAGCTGTGCGAGTGGGTGGGGCCGAGCTGGTGCCCGCCGCCGCCCGGCATCCGCACCACCATCGGCACCCGGGCGTGGCCGTTGAACATGTAGGGGATCGCGGCCGCGTGGTTGACGATCTGGTCGAGCGCCAACAGCGAGAAGTTGACCGTCATCAGCTCGACCACCGGCCGCAGCCCACCCATCGCCGCGCCGACCCCGGCACCGACGATCGTGTTCTCGGAGATCGGCGTGTCGCGCACCCGTCGTTCGCCGAACTCGTCCAGCAGCCCCTCGGTCACCTTGAAGGCGCCCTGGAAGACGCCGACGTCCTCGCCCATCACGAAGACCGCCTCGTCGCGGCGCATCTCCTCCGCCATCGCGTCGCGCAGCGCCTCGCGCATCCGCAGCGTCGCCACTACTCCTCGACCTCCTCGGCGACCGGCGCGTCGGCTCCCTCCGCGGCGACCGACTCGGTTCCCTCCCGGGCGTCGCCCTGCTCGGCGGGGTTGGGGCGCGGCCCGTCGGGCTGCCCGGCGTAGGCGGCACCCGCCTCGGCCAGCTCGCGCGCCGCCTCCGGCATGTGGCCCTCGTCCTCGCCGCGGTGCGGCTCGGGGCTGCGCTCGTCGACCGCGTACCAGCCCCCGCTGTCGGTGACGTAGAGGTGTTCGTAGAGGGTGTCGAGGGCCGGCTCCGGCGAGGCGTCGGCGAACTCGACCGCCTCCACCACTTCGGCCTCGGCCTTCTCGCGCACCTCCTGCACCTCGCGCTCGCCCAGCACACCGGCCTCGACGCAGCGCTTGGCGAAGGCCTCGATCGGGTCTTTCTCCCGCCACTCCTCGACCTCCTCGCGCTCGCGATAGACCTCGGGGTCGGCGGCGGAGTGGCCGCGGTAGCGGTAGGTGAAGGCCTCGAGCAGGGTCGGGCGGCGCTCCTCGCGCGCCTCGCGGATCCCCTCGGCGACGGCGTCGCGGACGGCGATCACGTCCATCCCGTCGATCCGCTCGCCGCTGATCCCGTAGCCCTCCGCCTTCTTCGAGAGGTCGGTCTGGGCGGAGTGGCGCTCGACCGAGGTCCCCATCCCGTAGAGGTTGTTCTCGACCAGGAAGAAGACCGGCAGCTGCCAGAGCGCCGCCAGGTTCATCGTCTCGCCGAAGTTGCCGGTATTGGAGGCGCCGTCGCCGAACATGCAGACGGTGACCGCGTCCTCGCCCTTGTACTCGGAGGAGAGGGCGAGGCCGGCCGCGATCGGCAGGTTGCCGCCGACCACTCCGTAGCCCCCCATGAAGCGCCGCTCGCGGTCGAAGATGTGCATCGAGCCACCGCGACCGCCGCTGGTCCCGTCGACCCGGCCGAAGAGCTCCGCCATCACCCGCTTCGGGTCGGTGCCGCGGGCGATCGCGTGGCCGTGGGTGCGGTAGGTGCCGATCAGGTAGTCCTCGTCGCGCATCGCCGCCGCGGTGCCGACGATCGTCGCCTCCTCGCCGATCCCCAGGTGCAGGAAGCCGCCGGCTTTCGCCCGTTGGTACTGGCGCCCGGCCTCCTCCTCGAAGCGCCGGATCAGAGTCATCCGCGCAAGCAGCTCATAACAGGTGCTGGCGTCGGGGAGGTCGGCCACGTTCTGACCTTAGCTGGCCGCCTCGATCGCCTCGTCGACCCGGTCGTCTCCCCAGAATGCCTCGCCGTTGACGACGAGGCTGGGGACGCCGAGCACGCCCCGTTCAGCCGCCTCTTCGGTCGCCTCCTCGAGGGCGTTCTTGACCACCTTGGTCTGCACCGCTTTGAGCAGCGCGTTGGGGTGCATCTCGCAGGCCGCGGCGGCGATCAGGACGTTGTCGGCCTCGGTCAGGTCGCGGCCGCCGGCGAAGGCCTGGCGGAAGGCCGCGAGGGCGAAGGAGACGGTGCGGCCGGTCTGCTTGGCGAAGGTCGCGACGCGCATCGCGAACAGCGTGTTGCCCGGCCATGGCTCGGGCCAGACGAGCGCCGGCAACCCGTATTCGCGGGCGCGCCGCTCGACCTCGGCGATCCCGTCCTCGCGCCCCGGCCCGTTCGCCCAGGAGTCGCGGCCGAAGTGCTGGAAGAGCCCGCCGAGCAGGATCGGCTGCCACTCCGGCTGCTCCAGCTCGGCATCGGTGAAGAGCCCGCTGATCCGCTCCGCGGTCAGGTACGCGTAGGGCGAACCCAGGTCGAAGTAGAAGGTCGCCCTAGGCGTGGGTGGCCCAGCCATCCACCGCTCGCGCCGCGTCGAGGATCGCCTCGGAGATCGTCGGGTGGGGGTGGACGATCCGGGCCAGCTCCTGGTAGCCGCCCTCGAGCGCGATCGTCGCGACCAGCTCGGCGATCATGTCGCAGGCCCGGTTGCCGACGACGTGGGCGCCGAGGATCTCGCCGTACTTGGCGTCGACGATCAGCTTGACCAGGCCGTCTTTGTCGTCATAGACGGTCGCCGCGCCGACCCCGCCCAGCTTCAGCTTGCCGACCTTGACCTCGTGGCCGGCCTCCTTCGCCGCCGCCTCGGTGAGGCCGACGCTGGCCACCTGCGGGTGGCAGAAGGTGGCGCCGGCGACCAGGTTCTGGTCGACCGGGTGGGTGGACTCGCCGGCGGCGTGCTCGACCGCGACGACGCCCTCCTCGGAAGCCTTGTGGGCGAGTGCCTTGGCGTTGACCAGGTCGCCGATCGCGTAGACCTTCGGGTTCGAGGTGCGGCCGTACTCGTCGACCTCGACCTTGCCTCTGTCGGTCAGCTTCACCCCGGCCGCCTCGAGCCCCAGTCCCTCGACGTCCGGTGCCCGGCCGCCGGCGATGCAGAGGTAGTCGACCTCGGCGCTCTCGCCGCCGTAGGTGAGCTTGACCGAGCCCTCGCCCACCTCGACGTTCTCGACCGGGGAGCCGGTGGCGATCGTGATGTTCTGCTTCTTGAAGGCGCGCTCGACGATCCGGGCCATGTCCTTGTCCTCGGCGGGGAGGATCTGGTCGAGCATCTCGATCAGCAGCACCTCGGTGCCGAAGCGGCCGTATGCGGAGGCGAGCTCGCAGCCCGAGGCGCCGGCGCCGACGACGGCGATCTTCCGCGGCTGCTCGGGCAGCGACCAGGCGCCCCAGGTGTCGAGGACGCGGCCGCCGAACTCGACCCCGGGGATCGGCAGCGCCACCGAGCCGGTCGCCAGCACCACCGTGCCGGCCTCGTAGGTCTCGCCGCCGACCTCGACGTTGCCGTCGGCGTTGAGGGTCCCCTCGCCCGCGATCATCGTCACCTTGTTTTTGTCCCAGAGCATCTTCACGCCGTTGGAGAGCGACTCGGAGACGGCGGCGCGCCGCTTGCCGAGGGCGTCCCAGTCGATCGAGGCGTCCTTGACGACGAGCCCGAAGTCGGCGCTGTTGCGCGCGTGGTCGTAGAGCTCGGCCGTGTGGAGGACGGTCTTGGCCGGGATGCAGGCGTAGTTGAGGCAGCGGCCGCCGGCTTTGTCGCGCTCGACAACGGCGGTTTTCTTGCCCAGCTGGGCCGAGCGGATCGCGGCGACGTAGCCGCCGGGGCCGCCGCCGATGACGATTACGTCGTAGGAGTCAGGCACAGGCTGAGCCTATAGAACCGGACAATCCATCTCGCCTCGAAACCGGCGGAAACCGACGATTGGGGGGTCCTCAGTCCTGCGAGGGGCGCCGCGGCATCTGGATCCGGGCCATCGCCTTGACCATGAAGAAGAAGAAGGCGCCGGAGACGGCGAGCAGGCCGACCGCGGCGGCGATCTGCCTGGCGCTCGAGGCCTGCACGGCGAGGGCGAAGAAGGAGCTGAAGATGAGCAGGACGAGCAGCGCCTGGAAGCCGAGCACGGCCCAGTAGCGGGCCCGCCACATGCCCCAGGCCATGATCCCCATCAGCAGGGCGGGCGCCAGCGCCCGCGCCAGCGGCGGCTTCTCGCCGTCGACCTCGGCGCCGAGCAGGTAGGCGACGACGATGGAGAGCGAGATCAGGCCGGAGAGGACCGCGCCGATCGTCACCACCAGCGGCCGCTGCCCCGGGGCGAGCGGCTCGAGCTTCGCGCGCACCGCGCGGTTGCGCTCCTCGGCGCGGGCGTAGCCGCGCTCCATCCGCTCGCGTGGCGTGGGGGAGGCGCCGCGTTCGCCCTGGCCCTCGGGGTCAGGCACCGGGGGCGGCTCCCCCGACCGCGGCCAGCGACTCGCGCAGCGCCGCTGCCGCCGCGGCGGGCTCCTCGGCGTCGCGGATCGCCCGCACCGCGCCCAGCCGCGTGGCGCCGGCGGCGACCACCTCGGCCGCGTTGCCGGGGTCGACGCCGCCGATCGCGAAGAAGGGGTGGGGGGCCGCGATGGCGGCGTGCTCGACCAGGCCGAGGCCGACCCCCGGCCGCCCCGCTTTGGTCGGCGTCTCCCAGATCGGCCCGACGCTGACGTAGTCGACCGGGCGCCCGGCGCTTGCCGCCAGCTGCTCCTCGGAGTGGGTCGAGAGGCCGATGATCATCTCCGGCCCGAGCAGCTCACGCGCCTCCTCGACCGGCATGTCGTCCTGGCCCAGGTGGACGCCGTCGGCGTTGCAGCTGCGCGCCAGGTAGGGGTCGTCGTTGACGACGAAGAGGGCGCTGTAGGTGTCGCAGAGCCGGCGGTAGGTACGCGCGGAGCGCTCGATCTCGTCGCGATCGAGCTCCTTCTCGCGCAGCTGGACGATGTCGACGCCGCCGCTCAGCGCCGCGTTGAGCAGCGCCTCGGGGTCCTCACCGCCGACCAGCGCCTCGCAGACGAAGTAGAGCCGCGCCGTGCGCAGCCGCTCGCGCCGCAGTGGGCCTCGGTCCTCGGGCATCGCCAAGCTCATATCCCCGATCTTACGAACGTGGGCCTGGCCAGCGCCGCAGGAGGGGTACCATCGGGAGCAGTGCGGGAGCCCCACCGAGGCTGAGAGGGCGGCATCGAGGCCGCCGACCGTTGGACCTGATCCGGGTAATGCCGGCGGAGGCAATGTTGAGCGAGCATCAGACGAACTACGACGCGGTAATCGTCGGAGGCGGTGTCATCGGCCTCTCCTGCGCCTGGCGCCTGGCGCAGCGCGGGGCCGATGTCGCGGTCGTCGACCGGGCCCGGCCGCCCGCCGGCGCGACCCGGGTAGCGGCCGGGATGCTCGCCCCGGTCGGCGAGCTCGCCTTTGGCGAGCCGGAGCTGCTGAAGCTGACCCTGGCCGCCGCCGAGCTCTACCCCGACTTCGTCGCCGAGCTCGAGCGCGAGAGCGGCCTCGACACCGGCTACGTCCGCAACGGCGCCCTGCACGTCGCCCTCGACCGCGACGAGGCGGCGGAGCTGCGCCGCGTGCACGAGCTGCAGCGCTCGCTCGGTCTCGGGGCCGAGTGGCTGCCCCCGCGCCGCTGCCGCGATCTCGAGCCCGGCCTCACCCCGTCCTTCAGCGGCGGCGTCCACGCGCCCGACGAGGGCGCGGTCGACCCGCGTGCCCTTACCGCGGCGCTGCTTGGCGCCCTGGCCGCCGCTGGCGCCGACCTGCGGACCGGCACGGAGGTGACCGCGGCGCTGCGCGAGGGCGAGCGCGTCGCCGGTGTGCGCACCGGCGACGGCGCCGAGCTGCGCGCGGCGGCGACGGTCCTCGCCGCCGGTGCCTGGTCGGGCCAGGCCGAGTGGCTGCCGCCCGAGGGCCGCCCGCCGGTGCGGCCGGTCAAGGGCCAGATCCTCGAGCTGCGCTCCCGCGACGGGGCCGCGCCCTGCGAGCGGATCGTCGTCTCCGAGCGCGTCTACCTGGTGCCGCGCCCCGACGGTCGCCTGATCGCCGGGGCCACCGTCGAGGAGCAGGGCTTCGACACCGCGGTCACCGCGGGCGGCGTCCACGAGCTGCTGCGCGAGTCCTACCGCCTGCTCCCCGAGGTCGCCGAGATGGAGCTGGTCGAGGCCGCCGCCGGGTTGCGGCCAGGGACGCCGGACAACCTGCCGCTGGTCGGCCCCGCGCCGCTCGACGGCCTGCTCTGGGCCAGCGGTCACTACCGCAACGGGATCCTGCTGGCGCCGCTCAGCGCCAACGCTCTGGCCGAGCAGATCGAGGGGGCGCGGGTATGAGGATCGAGCTCAACGGCGACCCCCGCGAGCTGCCGGCGGGCGCGACCATGGCCGACGCGGTGCGCGAGAGCGGCGCCGGCGACGGATCGCACGGCGTCGCCGCCGCGCTCGAGGGCGAGGTCGTCCCGCACAGCGAGTGGGCGTCGACGCCGCTCGCCGAGGGGCAGCGGGTCGAAGTCCTGGCCGCGATCCAGGGCGGCGCGGAAACCTGGGAGCTGGGTGGCCGCCAGTGGTCCTCGCGGCTGATCGCCGGCACGGGCGGCTTCCGCTCGCTGGAGCAGATGGAGGAGGCCCTGGCCGCCTCGGGCACGGAGATGGTCACCGTCGCCCTGCGCCGCGTCGACCCGGCGGCGAAGGGCTCGGTGCTCGAGGTGCTCGACCGGCTCGGCCTCTTCGCCCTGCCCAACACGGCCGGCTGCTTCACCGCCCGCGACGCGGTTCGCACCGCTCGCCTCGCCCGCGAGGCCTTCGAGACCGATTGGATCAAGCTCGAGGTGATCGGCGACGACCGCACCCTCTACCCCGACGCGGTCGAGTTGCTCGACGCCGCCGAGACCCTGGTCGGCGAGGGCTTCACCGTCCTCCCCTACACCAGCGACGACCCGATCCTCGCCCGCCGCCTCGAGGAGGCCGGCTGCGCCGCGGTGATGCCGCTCGGCTCGCCGATCGGCTCCGGCGCCGGCATCCGCAACCCGTACAACATCTCGATCCTGGCCGAGCGCGCCGGCGTCCCGGTCATTCTCGACGCCGGCATCGGCACCGCCTCCGACGCGGCGCTGGCGATCGAGCTCGGCTGCGACGCGGTGATGGCGGCCAGCTCGATCTTCGGCGCCGAGGACCCGGCGGTGATGGCGCGCGCCCTGCGCGGCGCGGTCGAGGCCGGCTACGCGGCCCGCTGCGCCGGCCGCATCCCCTCCCGCACCCACGCCGTCGCCTCGACGTCGTACAAGGGCATGCCCGAGCTTTCCTGATCGCACGGGCTCCTGCGTACCTCTGCGTACCACCTAGTTTTCCCTGGGTATGCAATAGGTTTCAACCATTGTCAACTAAGGGGGTTCGCTTTGATCGATCGAGTCTTGAAGTGGTTCTCGTTTTCCAACGTCGTTGCCTGTCTGGCTCTCTTCATCGCCCTCGGCGGCTCGGTCTACGCGGCCGGGAAGATCAACGGCAAGCAGATCAAGAAGAGCTCGGTGCCCGGAAACCGGATCAAGCCGAAGACGATCCCGCCCAACCGGATCAAACCGGAGTCGTTGACCGGCAACCAGGTAAAGGCGAACTCCCTGACGAGCGCGCAGATAAACGAGAAGACGCTGACCGAGGTCAGCGCGGCCGCTCTCGCCGACGTGCGGTTTGAAACGACGACGATGACGCTTCCAGACTGGGGGAAGCGTGGCACGGCAACCGCCAACTGTCCTGCGGGCAGTTACGCGATCGGCGGCGGGGCAACCCTGAGCAACCCCGACAACGCGAGCGTCACCGAAAGCGGTCCGAGCCCGTTGCGAACCGGCTGGACGGCGAGCGCTTCCGGATGGAGCAACCAGGGCATCACGATGACCGTGACCGCGGTCTGCGTGGTGATTGAGAAGCCGGGAGGCGCCAACACGGCGGGCCCGGATTACCACCCGGCACCGCCCCAAGGCCCGCAGTACAACTTCGCCGGCTAGCTCCTGAGCTTCCTCGGAGTGCCCGGCCCTGCCTGTTTGCGGGGTCGGGCACTACCATGGGCCGCGCGCCCCTGTAGCTCAGTTGGTTAGAGCGGCGGCCTTTTAAGCCGCGCGGCGCGGGTTCGAATCCCGCCGGGGGCACTACGTCCTGGGAGAACGACAAGGAGCTCCTCCGCCAGCCCTGCGACGTCGAGGAGCTGGACGACCTGCGGCTCGAACGGATCCGGGCGGAGGTCGAGCGCGGCTTCGACGTCCTGCGCGACGTCGACGACGGCGTCTCGGTCTTCGGCTCGGCGCGGATCGGCGAGGGCCACCGCTGGTACGAGCTCTGCCGCCAGACCGCCGGCTGCCTGGCCAAGGAGGGCTACACGGTGATCACCGGCGGCGGGCCCGGCCTGATGGAGGCGGCCAATCGCGGCGCCGCCGAGGCCGGCGGCGTCTCGGTCGGGCTCAACATCGAGCTGCCGATGGAGCAGCACGTCAACCCCTACGTCAACCGCGGCCTCGACTTCCACTACTTCTTCGCCCGCAAGCTGATGTTCGTCCGCTACGCCCGCGCCTTCGTCATCTTCCCCGGCGGCTTCGGCACGATGGACGAGCTGTTCGAGAGCCTGACCCTGATCCAGACCCGCCGGATCAAGCTATTCCCGACGATCCTGGTCGACACCGAGCACTGGGCGCCGCTGCTCGACTGGATCGACACCGCGCTCGAGGACGAGGGCATGATCGCCCCCGTCGACAAGGAGCTCCTCGTCACCGCCAACACCGCCGAGGAAGTCTGCGCCCACGTCCGCCAGGCCAGCGCGGCCCAGAGGGAATTGACCGTTTAGTGGCGGAAGTGGCGGTGCTTGGTGAAGACCATGGGAATCCTCGCCTCGTCGCAGGCGGTGATCACCTCGGCGTCGCGTTTGGAGCCGCCGGGCTGGATCACCGTGGCGGCGCCGGCGTCGATCGCGGCCTGGGGGCCGTCGGCGAAGGGGAAGAAGGCGTCGGAGGCGACGGCGGCGCCGGCGAGTAGGGCGTCCGCCTCCTCGCCGCGAGCGTCGCGGCACTTCTCGACCGCGAGGCGGACCGAGTCGACACGGCTCATCTGGCCGGCGCCGATGCCCAGCGTCGCGCCGTCCTTGGCGAGCACGATCGCGTTGGAGCGGACGTGGCGGACGACGGTCCAGGCGAAGAGCAGGTCGCTCCACTGCGCCTCGCTCGGCTCGACCTCGGTCACCGCCTCCATGATCTCGCGCGGCTCGGGGTCGCCGTCGCGGTCCTGGATCAGCAGCCCGCCGCGAACCCGCTTGACGTCGCGTTCGCTGGGGTCGGGCTTGCAGCCCTCCTCGTCGCAGAGGATGCGGATCGCCTCCTTCTGCTGCAGCACCTCCAGCGCCCCCTCCTCGAAGCCGGGCGCCAGCAGCACCTCGACGAAGTTCTCGTGCAGGGCCTCGGCCAGCTCGACCCCGATCGGGCGGTTGAGCACGATCACGCCGCCGTAGGCGGAGAGCGGGTCGCAGGCGAGCGCCTTGCGGTAGGCGTCGAGCGCGTCGCTGCCGACCGCCACCCCACAGGGGTTGTTGTGCTTGACGATCGTGCAGGCAGGCGGCTCGAAGTCGTCGTTGAGGCGCCGCGCCGAGTCGAGGTCGAGCACGTTGTTGAAGGAGAGCGCCCGGCCGTGCAGCTTCGCCACCCCGGAGAGGACGTGGCTGTGCAGCCCCGCCTCCGAGTAGAGCGCCCCGCGCTGGTGCGGGTTCTCGCCGTAGGCGAGGTCGAGCTCCTTCTCGTAGGAGACCGTCAGGTGCTCGGGGAAGTCCTCGTAGGAGGTCGAGAACCAGCGGCTGATCGCGGCGTCGTAGCGGGCCGTCTGGGCGAAGGCCTCGTTGGCGAGCCAGTGCCGGGTCGAGGCCGAGATCTCGCCGCCCGACTCCTCCAGCTCGGCGCAGACCGCGTCGTAGGACTCGGGTTTGACGACGACCGCCACGCCGGCGTGGTTCTTGGCCGCGGCGCGGATCATCGTCGGCCCGCCGATGTCGATGTTCTCGACCGCCAGCTCGGGGTCGACGTCGCCGCCGGCGACGGTCTCTTCGAAGGGGTAGAGGTTGACGCAGACCAGGTCGATCGGCGCGATGCCCTCGCGCTCGAGCACCGCCATGTGCTCGGGATCGTCGCGCCGCGCCAGGAGCGCCGCGTGCAGCCGCGGGTGCAGCGTCTTCACCCGGCCGCCGAGGATCTCCTCCTGGCCGGTGAACTCGGAGACGTCGGTGACCGCCAGGCCCGCCTCGCGCAGGGCGCTGGCGGTGCCGCCGGTGGAGAGGATCTCGACCCCGAGCCCCGCCAGGGCCTTGCCGAACTCGGCTACGCCGGTCTTGTCGGAGACCGAGACCAGGGCGCGGCGCACCCGGATCGCACCGTCGCTGACGAACTCGGCTCGGGTGTCGGCAGGCGCCTCACTCACTTGCTGCCGATCCTAACCTCGCTCCGCGCGATCATGCGGATCGCCTCCGGGTAGAGCTCGTGCTCGACCGTGTGGATCGCCTCCTCCAGGCGCGCCCGGTCGCGATCCGGCGGCACCGGCACCTCGCGCTGCAGGATCGGCGCCCCCGTGTCGACGCCCTCGTCGACGAAGTGGATGGTCACCCCGGTCGTCTCGACGCCGGCCTCCAGCGCCTGGCCGATCGCGTCGAGGCCGGGAAAGGAGGGCAGCAGCGCCGGGTGGACGTTGACGACGCGGTCGCGGAAGCGCTCGACGAAGGCGGGGGAGAGCAGCTGCATGTAGCCGGCGAGGGCGACGAGGTCGGCGCCCCGCGCCTCGATCCACTCGCCCATCGCCGCGTCGCGCGCCGCCCGGTCGGCGTGCTCCTCGCGCGGGAAGACCGCGGTCTCGACCCCCGCCGTCCGCGCCCGCTCCAGCGCCCGCGCCCCCGGCTTGTCCGAGCCGACTCCGACAACCTCTATCCCCTCGCGCCCGTGCAGCGTGTCGAGGATCGCCTGCAGGTTCGTGCCCGACCCCGAGGCGAGCACGACGAGCTTGAAGGCAGCGGCCACGCTGGCATTATCGCCGCGTGGACTTCCTCGCAAGCCTCGGCATCGCGAAGCCCGTCGTCCAGGCCGGCATGGGCGGAGGCATCAGCCGCCACGAGCTGGCCGTGGCCGTCTCCGAGGCCGGCGGCCTGGGGACGATCGCCGTCCTGGGCCCGGAGGCGATCGAGGCGGAGCTGATCGCGGCGCGGGCGCTGACCGAGAGGCCGATCGCGGTCAACCTGCTGCTCCCCTTCGCCGAGCGATCCTGGTTCGAGGCAGCGGAGGCAGCGGATCTCGTCGTCACCTTCTGGGGCACGCCGGAGCGCCGCACCGGCAATGCCTGGATCCATCAGTGCGGGTCGGTGCAAGAGGCGCGGGAGGCCCATGCCGCGGGCGCCGACGCGGTGATCGTCCAGGGCGTCGAGGCCGGCGGCCACGTGCGCGGGACCGAGCCCGGGTTGGAGCTGCTCGCCCGTGTCAGAGCGGCACTGCCCTCCGACTTCCCCGTGCTCCTCGCCGGTGGGATCGCCGAGCGCGCCGACGTCCGGCGTGCGTTGGAGGCGGGGGCGAGCGCCGCCGTCGCCGGCACCCGCTTCCTGCTCTCTGACGAGAGCAGCGCCCACCCCGAGTACAAGCGGCGTCTGCTGACCGCTGAGGAGACGATCCTCACCGAGCTCTTCGGCCTCGGCTGGCCCGCTCCCCACCGCGTGGTCCCGAACGCCGCCACCGAGGGCGGCTCCAGCGAGCCCCTCCCGCCGCTGGCCGCGACCGACGACGGCCCAGCGGAGCTGGTCGACGCCGGCCCGCTCTACGCGGGCGAGGTCGTGGCGCGCATCGACGAGGTTCGTCCGGCCGCCGAGCTCGTCGCCGCCCTGACGCCGTAGGGCCGCCTACATCTCACGCGTTCTCCCTGAAATAGAGGGAGAACGCGTGAGGTTGCCGATCACTACGCTCAGCCCCATGAGCGGCGGCGACTTCTGGCAGGCGGTCCTCTACCTGCACCTGCTGGCGATGGCCTTCTTCGTCGGCGGCCAGCTCGTCCTCGCGCTCGCCGTGGTCCCGGTCATGCGCAGCGCGCCGGAGGGGGAGCGCGACCAGGTGCGCGCGATCGCGCGCCGCTTCGGCTACGGCTCGCTGGTCGCGCTCGGCGTCCTCCTCGTCACCGGCTGGGCGATGGCCTCCCACTACGACCTCTTCGGCGACTCGACCCTGCAGTGGAAGCTCGGCTTGGTCGGAGCGGTGATCGCCCTGACCCTCGTCCACCTGAGCCGGCCGCGATTGCACGCCCTGCAGGCGGCGATCCTGCTCGCCTCGCTGGCGATCGTCTGGCTCGGCCTGGAGCTGGTCGTCTAGCCGGAGGCCGGTACGACGGCGATGTCCTCCAGCGCGAACTTGCCGTTCGCGTCCTCGGGATCGCCGAGCGGGTAGCGGCCGGTGAAGCAGGCGTCGCAGTGGTCCTCGGGGGCGCCGCCGATCGCCTCGTAGACGCCCTCCATCGAGAGGTAGGCGAGCGAGTCGGCACCGAGCTCGTCGGCGACCTCCTCGATCGTCCGTTCGTGGGCGATCATCTCCTCGCGGGTCGACATGTCGACGCCGTAGTGGCAGGGGTGGCGGATCGGCGGCGCCGAGATCCGCAGGTGCACCTCACTGGCGCCGGCGTCGCGCAGCATGCCGACGATCTGCCGCGTCGTGTTGCCGCGCACGATCGAGTCGTCGACGACGACGACGCGCTGACCGGAGACGATCTCCGGCAGCGGGTTGAACTTCAGCCGCAGGCCGTGCTTGCGCAGCTCCTGGCCGGGCTGGATGAAGGTGCGGGCGACGTAGCGGTTCTTGATCAGGCCGTCGTCACGGGGCAGCCCCGAGGCACGCGCGAAGCCGGCCGCCGCCGGGTTGCCCGAGTCCGGCACCGCGATCACCAGGTCGGCGTCGACCGGCGCCTCGCCCCAGAGCAGCTCGCCCATCCGGCCGCGCACCTGCTGCAGGACCTTGCCCTCGAGCCGGCTGTCGGGGCGGGAGAAGTAGATGTGCTCGAAGACGCAGGTCGCCGGACGGCCACTCTTCACCACCTGCCGCGTCTCCAGCCCGCGCTCGGTCAGCGAGACCATCTCGCCCGGCCGCACCTCGCGCAGCAGCTCGGCGCCGATGATGTCGAAGGCGCAGCTCTCCGAGGCGACGACGAAGCGATCGCCGAGCCGTCCCAGCGAGAGCGGCCGCACCCCGTGCGGGTCGCGGAAGGCGACGATCGCCCGCTTGGTCATCGCCACGGTCGAGTAGGCGCCGCGCAGGCGCGGCATCACGTCGGCGACCGCGTCCTCGACGTAGCGGCCCTCGTTGGAGGAGATCAGCGCCGCGATGATCTCCGAGTCGGAGGTGCCGCGGAAGGAGATCCCGGCCTCCTTCAGCTCGCCCCAGAGCTCGACCGCGTTGGTCAGGTTTCCGTTGTGGGCGAGGGCGATCTCGCGGCCATCGTCGCGCCAGACCGGTTGCGCGTTCTCCCAGGAGCCCCCGCCGGTGGTCGAGTAGCGCACGTGTCCGATCGCCATGTCGCCGGCCAGCGCCCGCAGCTTCTCCTCGTCGAAGACCTGGGAGACCAGCCCCGAGTCGCGCAGGGTGGTGATGTGGCCGCCCTCGCAGGTGGCGATCCCGGCCGACTCCTGACCGCGGTGCTGCAGCGCGTAGAGGCTGAAGTAGGCGAGGCGGGCGACGTCGTGGCCGGGTGCGTATACGCCGAAGACGCCGCATTCCTCGCGCGGCGTATCGCCATCTATCTGCTGCCCCTGTGACGGAGTCAAAAGCGCGTGCTTCCTCGGTTGAAAGGACGAGACGCGCAGGCGGACTGCCTACTCCGGCAGGGTAGCAGCGTCGGGCGGCTGCCCTGCCGGAGTCGAACTCTCGCTATTTGCGGGGCTAAACGAGCTGGAGCGAGGTCTCCACCGGTTCCCCGAGCCGCAGGCCGAAACGCTCCAGCAGACCCGGGACGGTCTCCGGTTTCATTTCCAGGCCGTAGCGCTCGCTGAGCGCCGCCATGTCCTCGGGGTCGGCCTTGAGCACGCCGCCCAGGTCGACCAGCTCCCGGAAGAAGTGCTCAAAGCCCGCCGGGGCGATGATCTCGAGGATCCGGCAGGTTTCGTCGCCCGCGTTCCAGAAGGTGTGCCACTCGTTGCGCGGCTTGAAGACGAGGTCGCCGGGACCCGCCTCGACCACGTCGTCGCCGAGCAGGCCGCCCATCCGGCCCTGGAGCACGAAGCTGTACTCGTCCTCGCGGGTGTGCCGGTGCAGCGGCGCCGCCAGCGCGCGCGGGGAGAGTGGGTGTTCGACCAGCGAGAAGTCGCCGCCCGCGTCCTCGCCGTCGATCATGAAGCGCACCCCGATGCTGCCGAGGAAGCCTGCCTTGCCGTCGCTGGGACCGATCACCGTTGCCATTGTCTTTCTCCTTTCGTCGGACATCACTGTTGTGCGAAAAGAGTAGACATAGCCGGCGCATCTGTCAATATTGGTCGTACACCCATGTCCGATCGAAAGCGCAAGTACGAGAAGAAGCGGCGCGCCGAGGGCGAGGCCAAGACCCGTCAACGGATCACCGAGAGCGCCGTCGAGCTGCACGGCACGCTCGGTCCCGCCCGCACCTCGATGAGCGCCGTCGCCGAGCACGCCGGGGTCCGTCGCTCGACCCTCTACCGGCACTTCCCCGACGAGCGGGCGCTGTTCGGCGCCTGCTCGGCCCACTGGGGCGAGGCCAACCCGCCGCCGGACATCGGCCGCTGGGCCACGATCGAGGACCCGGACGAGCGCCTCGACGTCGCCCTCGCCGAGCTCTACGCCTACTACCGTCAGACCGAGGGCATGCTCGACAAGCTCTTCCGCGACGCTCCCACGGTGCCGGTCGTCGACGAGTTGATGGGCGCCTTCCGCGCCCTGATCGCCGAGGCCACCGACATCCTCATGCGGGGGAGGGGCCTGCGCGGCAAGGCGCGCGACCGCGCCCGCGCCGCGATCGGCCACGCCCTCGGCTTTCGCACCTGGCAGGACCTGACCGCCGCCCAGGGCCTCGACGACGAGGCCGCCGCCGGGCTGATGTCACGCCTGGTCGCCGCCGCTTGAGGTCACCAGGCGGCGACCAACAGCACCGTCGCCCCCAGGCAGATCAGAGCTGTGGTCGCCGCCCACTGTCACTCACTCACTTCCTCCATTGCCCACCCCCGATCCGGCGAACCGGGTACGGGGGCGCACTGAGCAGATGCCCGCTGGGTCGACCATTTAAACCGCCCCCCTCGCTCGGGTAAGGTGGAGTAATGGCAATCAGAGAATGGCGGGGATTGGTGACTCTTGCGGTCACCGGTTTGATCGTGGCGCTCTTCTATGTGTTGATGGTCGATACCGCGCCAGGTGACACTGGCAACCTGACGGTAGGTAAGAAAGAGGCATCGACCTGCCGCGGGGTGGCGGCGACGCTGGCCGGCACCGACCGTCCCGACCGTCTGGTCGGCACCGAGGGCGACGACGTGATCGCCGGCCTCGGCGGCGGCGACGAGGTGATCGGCCGCGGCGGCTCCGACCTGATCTGCCCCGGCCCCGGCCGCGACCGGGTGATGGGCGGCCCCGGCGGCGACCGCGTGTTCGGCGGGCCCGGCGGCGACCAGCTCTTCGGCGGTCGCGGTCGCGACCGGCTCAGCGGCAATCCCGGCACCGACCTGATCACCGGCGGCCGCGGCGCCGATCGCCTGCGTGGTGGTGGCGGCTTCGACCGCTGCTTCGGCGGTGGCGGCGCCGACGGCGTCAGCTGCGAGGACGAGGGCTGAGCGGGCCTAGAGCTGGGCGGCGCGCTCGAGCGTCTCGCCGAGCGAGTGCCAGGCGCTCTCGGCGTCGGCGACGGTGAGCGCGGCGTTGAGCTCGCCGGCGACGATCTCGATCGTCACGCCGCCGACCTCGCCGAGCAGGACGACGGGGACGCCGTCGGCGGCGAGTGAGCGCAGGGCGGTCAGCTCACCGCTGATCAGGAAGCCGCCCGGGCCCTCGCCGAAGAGCGCCTCCTCGGCGCCGGCCCCGCGCTCGAGCAATGGAGCGAGGTCGACCTTGCAGCCGAGCCCGGCGCCGATCACCGCCTCGGCGATCGCGACGCCGAGGCCGCCGTCGCTGACGTCGTGGGCGGAGCCGAGCTTGCCGTCGCGGACCGCGGCGCGGACCGCGACGCAGGCCGCGGCGACCGCGGCGACGTCGGGTTGCGGCAGCCCCATCTCGAGCTCGCCGCGCTGCTTCGCCAGCTCCGAGCCGGCCAGTGCCGGGGCGAAGGGGCCGAGCAGGGCGATCGCGTCGCCCTCGGCGGCGAAGGCGCTCGGCGCGGCGAAGTCCGGGTCGGGCAGCTCGCCGACCATGCCGACCACCGGGGTCGGGTAGATCGGGCCTTCCGGCCCCTCGTTGTAGAGGGAGACGTTGCCGCCGACGACCGGCACGCCGAGTGCCTCGCAGGCGTCGGCAAGGCCGCTGACCGCGCGGTCGAGCTGCCAGGCGGGGGTCGGCTTCTCGGGGTTGCCGAAGTTGAGGCAGTTGGTCAGGCCGAGCGGCTCGGCGCCGGCGCAGGCGAGGTTCTGGGCGCACTCGAGCACCGCCTCGATCGTGCCCGCGTAGGGATCGCAGGCGACCCGCCGCCCGTTGCCGTCGATCGAGACGGCAATCGCCACATCGGCCTCGGGCAGCGCCAGCACCGCCGCGTCGGCGCTCTCCGGCCGCCGCGCCGTGCGCGAGCCGACGACGCAGTCGTACTGCTCGAAGGCCCAGCGCTTGGAGGCGACGCTGGGGGAGGAGAGCAGGGCGCGCAGCGTCTGCTCGGCCGAGGCGTCGGCGGCGAGCGTCGCCTGGTTGCCGTAGATCCACTCGCCGGGCTCGGCCGGCTCGAGGTCGTAGAGCGGGCAGCCGTCGACCAGCGCCTCGACCGGCATCTCGCCGACGACCTCCTCGCCGCGCAGGACCCGGATCTGGCCGTTGTCGGTGACGACGCCGATCTCGGCCGCCCCGGTCTGCCATCTCTCGCAGACCGCCAGCACCTCCGCCACCCGCGCCGGCTCGACCACGGCGAGCATCCGCTCCTGCGACTCGGAGACCATGATCTCGAAGGGCTCCATGTCGGCCTCGCGCAGCGGCACCCGCGTCACGTCGAGGTCGATCCCGACCCCGCCGGCCGAGGCCATCTCACCGGCCGATGAGGTCAGCCCGGCGGCGCCGAGGTCCTGCAGCGAGACGAGCAGCCCCTTGCCGAGCAGCTCCAGGCAGCACTCGAGCACCTTGGACTCCTCGAAGGGGTCGCCGATCTGCACCGTCGGCCGCTTCGCCTCGTCGCCCTCGCCCAGCTCGGCCGAGGCCAGCACCGAGGCGCCGCCGATCCCGTCGCGCCCGGTCGAGGCACCCATCAGGACGACCGCGTTGCCGACCCCGGCGGCCGCGGCGCGGACCATCTCCTCGCGCTCGGCCAGCCCGACGCACATCGCGTTGACCAGGCAGTTGTGCTCGTAGGGGGCCTCGAAGTAGATCTCGCCGCCGACCGTCGGCACCCCGATCGAGTTGCCGTAGTGGCCGATCCCGCGCACCGCGCCGTCGAGCAGGTGGCGCGAGCGCACCGAGTCGAGCTCACCGAAGCGGAGGCTGTCGAGGATCGCGATCGGCCGCGCGCCGAGCGCGAAGACGTCGCGGAGGATGCCGCCGACCCCGGTCGCCGCCCCCTGGAAGGGCTCGACCGCGCTCGGGTGGTTGTGCGACTCGACCTTGAAGGCGACCGCGTGGCTCTCGCCGACGGCGACCGCGCCGGCGTTCTCGCCCGGTCCCATCACCACCCGCTCGCCCTCGGTCGGCAGCCGCCGCAGCAGCTTTTTCGAGTGCTTGTAGGCGCAGTGCTCGGACCAGAGCAGGCTGAACATCGCCAGCTCGACGTCGTTCGGCTCGCGGCCGAGCTTCTGACAGATCAGCGCGAACTCTGCATCCGTCAAACCCAGCTCGCGGTGCTTGGCGGTCTCCACCGTCATGCCGCGACCTTCGCCAGGCGCTCGAATACGGTGAGGCCGTCGGTGGATCCCGTCATCGCGTCGACCGCGTGCTCGGGGTGCGGCATCAGGCCGACCACGTTGCCGGCCTCGTTGCTGACCCCGGCGATGTCCCGGGCCGAGCCGTTGGGATTGTGCCCGGGGGCGTAGCGGAAGGCGACCTGGCCGCCTGCCTCGAGCCGGTCCAGCATCTCCTCCGGCGCCCAGTAGCGCCCTTCGCCGTGCTTGGCCGGGATCGAGAGCCGCTCCCCCCGCCGACGGGCCTGAGACGAGTCCATATCCGTCGTTCTAGGCCCATCGACCATGAGCAGGTCGACCTGGCGGCAGACGAAGCGCAGGTCCTCGTTGCGCAGCAGCGCTCCGGGCAGCAGGCCGGTCTCGCAGAGGACCTGGAAGCCGTTGCAGATCCCCAGCACCGGGCCGCCAGCGGCGGCGAACTCGGCGACCGCCTCCATCGCCGGTGAGAAGCGGGCGATCGCGCCCGCCCGCAGGTAGTCGCCGTAGGAGAAGCCGCCGGGGACGACGATCGCGTCGAGGTCGCCGAGGTCACGCTCCTCGTGCCAGACCAGCCGCGCTTCGCCGCCACTCGTCTCGCAGGCGTGCAGGGCGTCCCGCTCGTCGCAGGAGCCGGGGAACTGAAGTACCCCCCAGCGCATCAGGCGCCGTCGATGCTCTCGATCTCGAAGTCCTCGATCAACGGGTTGGCGAGCAGCTTCTCGCAGAGCGCCGGCAGCTGCGCCGGGTCCTCCGCCTCGAGCTCGACCATGCGGCCGACCCGGACGTGGCCGACCCCCTCGAAGCCGAGCGCCGGCAGCGCCCGCTCGACCGCCTTGCCCTGCGGGTCGAGGATGCCCTCCTTGGGCCGGATCAGGACCCGGGCGCGCGCCATTAGAAGGACCGCTCCGCGATCCGCTCGTAGGCTTCGACGTACTTGGCCCGCGTCTGCTCGACCACGTCGGCCGGCAGCTCCGGGGCCGGCGGCTTGTGGTCCCAGCCTTCGGCGTCGGCCCAGTCGCGGACGAACTGCTTGTCGAAGGAGGGCTGGGTCTTGCCCGGCTCGTAGCGGTCGGCGGGCCAGAAGCGCGAGGAGTCCGGGGTCAGGACCTCGTCGGCGAGGACGATCTCGGCGCCGGCGTGGCGGCCGAGCTCGAACTTGGTGTCGGCGAGGATGATCCCGCGCTCGGCCGCGTACTCGGCGCCGCGCGAGTAGACCTCGATCGAGATCCGCCGCAGCTCTTCCATCAGCGCCCGGTCGCCGACGATCTCGGCCGCCCGCTCGAAGTCGACGTTCTCGTCGTGGTCGCCGATCTCGGCCTTGGTCGCCGGCGTGAAGATCGGCTCCGGCAGCTTGTCGGACTCGAGCAGGTTGGGCGGCAGCTCGATCCCGCAGACCGAGCCGCTCGCCTTGTATTCCTTCCAGCCCGAGCCGGAGAGGTAGCCGCGGACGACGCACTCGACCGGATACATCTCGAGGCGCCGCACCCGCATCGCCCGTTCGGCGACCTCCTCGGGCACGTCGGCGGAGATGAAGTGGTTGGGGACGATGTCAGCGGTCAGCTCGAACCAGAATTCGGAGATCCGGTTGAGCACCTTGCCCTTGTCGGGAATCGGCGTCGGCATCACCACGTCGTAGATCGAGATCCGGTCGGAGGCGACCATCACCAGGTCGTCCTCCCACTCGTAGATCTCGCGCACCTTGCCGGAGGAGTGGAGCTCGAGGTCGGCGATCGTTGGCATTAAGCCGATGCTAACCATCGGCGGAGCGGAGGGTTCTCGCGGCCGTTTTCTGCGACCCTGTACGGGCGATGCTGCCCCCGGAACCTTCGAGTCCCGCCCTGGTACAGACGCTGCGTTGGGCCTTCCGCCCGCTGCCCTTCCTGCAGGAGTGCCGCGAACGCTACGGCGACTCCTTCAGCGTCAAGTTCGTCGGCTTCGAGCGGCCGATGGTGATGATCTCCGACCCGGCCGCGATCAAGGCCCTCTACACCGAGCGCCACAACCTGCCCCCCGGCCGCGAGGTGATCCTCGAGCCGATCCTCGGCTCGCGCTCGCTGCTGCTGCTCGAGGGCGCCGACCACCTCGCCCACCGGCGCGTGATGCTGCCCCCCTTCCACGGCGAGCGGATGCGCTCCTACGAGCCGATCCTCAGCGGGATCGTCGCCAAGGAGATCGACTCCTGGCCGCTCGACGAGGAGTTCGCGATCCACCCGCGGATGCAGGCGATCACCCTGGAGGCGATCCTGCGCGTCGTCTTCGGCGTCGCCGAAGGGCCTCGGCTGGAGCGGCTGCGCGGCCTGCTGACGACGCTGCTCGAGCAGACCGCCTCGCCCGGCGCGCAGCTGATCGGGCTCGCCACGCGCCGCTTCGGCGGCAAACCGTGGGGCAAATTCGAAGGCGCCCTCAAGGAAGTCGACGAGCTGCTCTACGCCGAGATCGCCGAGCACCGCCGGCGCGAAGACCTCGAGGACCGCGACGACATGCTCTCCGCCCTGATCCTCGCCCGCTTCGAGGATGGCGGCGGCCTCGACGACACCGACCTGCGCGACCAGCTGATGACCCTGCTGCTCGCCGGCCACGAGACGACGGCGACTGCGCTGGCCTGGAGCTTCGACCTGCTGCTCCGCCACCCGCGCGAGCTGACCCGCCTGCGCGACTCGCTGGAGGCGGGGGAGGACGACTACCTGCGGGCGACGATCACCGAGTCGCTGCGGTTGCGCCCGGTGGTGCCGCTGGCCGGCCGCCGCCTCGCCACCGAGATGGTCGCCGACGGCAACACCCTGCCGGCCGGGACCGACGTGACGCCGGCGATCTGGCTCGCCCACACCCGCGAGGACGTCTACCCCGAGCCCTTCGCCTTCCGCCCCGAGCGCTTCCTCGAGGACGGCCCCGACACCTACGCCTGGATCCCCTTCGGCGGCGGCGTCCGGCGCTGCATCGGCGCCGCCTTCGCCGAGTTCGAGATGCGGATCGTGCTGCGCGAGGTCCTGACCCGCTGCCAGCTGCACAAGGCCAACCCGATGCCGGAGAAGATCGGCCGCCGCAACATCACCCTCTCGCCGAAGGACGGCACGCCGGTGGTCCTCACCGCGCGCCAGCCGGCTCGCGAGAGCGACCTGGTCGCGGCTTAGCTAGGCCCGCGCCGCGGGATGATCGCGCGCCCAGCGCGCGATCCGGCTCGAGCCGGAGATCACTTCGCCGTCGTCGAGGACGAGGATCGGCACCTCGTTGGTGCCGCTCAGCTCCTTCACCTCGGTGCGGTCCTCGCCGCGGCTGCCCCAGGTCCAGAAGCCCATCCGGTAGCCCTTGACGGTGCGCAGCTCGTACTCGTAGCCGGCCGCGTCGAGCGCCTTGCCGGCTTTCGCGCACGGGTGCGCGAACCCCGGCCCGACCGTCTTCTGTCCACAGGTGTAGAGAACCATCGAGTAAAGGAGCCTACCCCGATCGCGTTGCGGTTTGCCTCGCCGCGGTCTAGTGTCCCCGGACTGATGCGGTTGCGGATGCTGCTGGGGGTGGTAGCGCTGACCTGCGGGCTCTGCCCGGGGGTGCTGTCGGCATCGTCCGCGGGGGCGAACGTACCGATCGAAGCGGCAGTGATCGACGCGGGCAACAACCACACCTGCGCGATCGAATTCTCGGGCGAAGTGCTCTGCTGGGGGGACAACTTCAACGGCCAGCTCGGTGACCCCGATGTCTTCTCCAGCAACACGGCGATCCCGGTCTCCGGACTGACCGACGCCGTCCAGGTCAGCGCCGGGGGCGACCACACCTGCGCGCTCCGCGAAACCGGCCAGGTCCTCTGCTGGGGCGACAACCTGAAGGGCCAGCTCGGCGACGGCACGACGACGCAACGCCACACTCCGACCCCGGTCAGCGGCCTCAATGACGCCGTTGAAGTCAGCGCCGGAGACGAGCACACTTGCGCGATCAAAAAAACCGGCCAGGCTGTGTGTTGGGGCAACGGGCTCACCGGTCAGATCGGCAACGGCACCTCGGGCCCTTTCCCGGTCAAAACCCCGGCTGAGGTCAGCGGCCTGGACGACGCCGAAATGATCGGCGCGGGCCGCGGCCATAGCTGCGCGATCAAAGAATCCGGCCAGGCCGTCTGCTGGGGCAACAACCTCTCGGGCGAACTCGGCCAGGGCACGACGGACGGCTTCGCAACCACCCCCGTCCCGGTCAGTGGCGTCACCGATGCCGCCCTGATCGCCGTCGGTTCCTACCACGCCTGCGCGATCCGCAAATCGGGCCGGGTGGTCTGTTGGGGATGGAACTCCAACGGCCAGCTCGGCAACGGGGTGAACCCCGGCCCGGCCAACGTGCCACTCCCGCTGGACGACGCCGAGTGGATCAGCGCCGGCGAAGCCCACACCTGCGCGATCCGCGCCTCTGGCCCGACCCGGTGCTGGGGCCTCAACGCCTCCGGCCAGCTCGGCGACGGTGGAATCATCGACCAGCCCTTCCCGACGAAAGAGTCGGTCACCGGCCTCGCCGACGCCTGGGACGTCAGCGCCGGTGGCGCCCACTCCTGCGCGGTCCGCGAAACCGGCGAAGCCCTGTGCTGGGGCTTCAACATCTTCGGCCAGCTCGGCAACGGCGGCAACACGGGCAGCCTGCTGCCGGTGACCGTGGTCGAAACCCCGTTCGAGCCCGAAGAACCCACCCCGGCGCCTAGGCCCGTGCCGATCGCCGCTGTGCCCGCACCGCCCCCGCCGCCGAAGAAGCCGAACCTCGCGATCACCAAGCTCGTGCCGAAGACCCTCACCGTGCGTCCCGGCGGGACGGCCAAGCTCAAGCTCAAGGTCAAGAACACCGGCAAGGCGCGCGCCCGTGGGGTCAAGGCCTGCCCGGCCGTGCCGCGCAAGGCGAGGTCGTCGGTGGAGGCGCTGGGCTGCAAGACCCTGGGCGCGATCGCCCCCGGCGCCAGCAAGACCGCGGCGCCGTCGGTCACCGTGACCGCGAAAGCCGAGGGTCAGATCACGGTGAAGATCAAGGTCAGTTCGGCGAACGCCGGCGGCGGCTCGGTCAGCGTCACCCTGAAGCTGGCGAGCTAGCCGCGCAGTGCTTCGAGCCGGGTGAAGATCTCCGGCACGTGGGTCAGGTAGGCCCCGTAGTCGAAGACCGCGTCGAGGTCGAGCTCGGGCGCGGCGGCGGCGAGCAGCTGGCGGAACTCGGTGCCGGTGTCCCAGGCCTTCTGCGCGTTCTCCTGCACCACCCGGTAGGCGTCGTCGCGGCTGAGGCCGGACTCGACCAGGGCGGTGAGCGCGCGCTGGCTGAAGAGGGCGCCGTGGGTGTGGCCGAGGTTCTCGCGCATGCGGTCGGTACGGATCGTCATCCCGGCGGCGACCTTGGCGGCCAGGTCCTGCATGTAGTCGAGCCCGATCGTCGCATCGGGCAGGATCACCCGCTCGGCGCCGGAGTGCGAGATGTCGCGCTCGTGCCAGAGGGCGACGTTCTCCAAGCCGGTCTGGGAGTAGCCGCGCAGCACCCGGGCGAGGCCGGTGATCCGCTCGGTGCGGATCGGGTTGCGCTTGTGCGGCATCGCCGAGGAGCCCTTCTGGCCGGCGGCGAACGGCTCCTCGACCTCGCGCACCTCGGTGCGCTGCAGGTTGCGGACCTCGGTGGCGAAGCGCTCGAGCCCGGCGCCGGCGAGCGCGGCGACGGTGGTCAGCACCGCGTGGCGGTCGCGCGGGATCACCTGGGTGGCAACCTCCTCGCGCTCCAGCCCGAGCCGCTCCATCACCCGCGCCTCGACTGCCGGCGGCACCGCGGCGTAGGTGCCGACCGCGCCGGAGAGCTTGCCGACGCGCAGGTGCTCGAAGGCGCCGATCAGGCGCGAGAGGTTGCGGTCGGCCTCGAAGGCGAAGCCGGCGAGGCGCAGGCCGAAGGTGGTCGGCTCGGCGTGGACGCCGTGGGTGCGGCCGACGCAGAGCGTGTCGCGGTGCTCGAGCGCCCGCTCGATCAGGGCGTCGCGGTACGCGCGGGCGCTGGCGACGACGATCTCGCCGGCGTCGCGCAGCTGCAGCGCCAGCGCCGTGTCGAGCACGTCGGAGGAGGTCAGCCCGTAGTGGATCCAGCGCCCGTGCTCGCCGACCGAGGCGGCGACGACGTCGACGAAGGCGGCGACGTCGTGGTCGGTGACCTTCTCGCGCTCGTTGACCGCCTCGACCGTGAAGGCGGCGCTCGCCCGCGCCGCCTCGGCCGCCTCGCGCGGCACGACGCCCTCCTCGGCCCAGGCCTCGGTCGCCGCCAGCTCGACCTCGAGCCAGCACTCCATCTTGCGCTGCGGCGACCAGACCGCCCCGATCTCCTGACGCGTGTAGCGGGGGATCATCTCGTGGCTAGCTGTTGATGATCCGGATGGCGAGCAGCCCTGCGTTCTTGGCGCCGTCGACGGCGACGCAGGCGACCGGCACGCCGGGCGGCATCTGCACCGCCGAGAGCAGCGCGTCGAGGCCGCCGAGGCTCTTGCCGAGGATCGGCACGCCGATCACCGGCAGGTCGGTGTGGGCAGCGGCGACGCCGGGCAGCGCCGCCGACATCCCGGCGCCGGCGATGATCACCTTCAGCCCCCGCATGCGGGCGCTGTGGCAGTACTCGCGGACCAGCTCGGGGTCACGGTGGGCGCTCATCACGCGCACCTCGTAGCGGATGCCGGCCTCGTGCAGGGCGGCACCGGCCGGCTGCATCTTGGGCTTGTCGTTTTTCGAGCCCATGATGATGCCGACGTGGGGCGCGTCGACGGCGATCTCCTCGAACGCCTCCTCGACCGCCGGCATCGTGGTCGCCCCGCTCGGCTGGGGCTCCTCTGAGATCTCTTTCATCTCTTCCTCTCGGATCGTCTAACTGGGTACACGCTCGACCGCGCGGGCGGCGATGTCGGTGCGGATCTGCATTCCCTCGAAGGCGATCCGGCGGCTCGCATCGTACGCACGATCGCGGGCGGCAGCCGGCGTTGGGCCGAGCGCGGTCAGGTTGAGCACGCGCCCCCCGGCGGTGACGATCTCGCCCTCGCGCGCCGCGGTGCCGGCGTGGGTCACCTCCGCCAGCTCGGCCGCCTCGTCGAGGCCGCCGATCACGTCGCCCTTGGAGGCGGACTCGGGGTAGCCGGCCGAGGCGAGGACCAGGGTCACCGCCCAGTCCTCGCCGAACTCGGCCGCGACTCCCGCAAGCCCGCCCGGCTCGCGCGTCGCCAGGCAGAGCTCGACCAGGTCCGAGCGCAGTCGCGGCAGCACCGCCTGGGTCTCGGGGTCACCGAAGCGGGCGTTGAACTCGAGCACCTTGGGACCGTCGGGGCCGACCATCAGGCCGGCGTAGAGGACGCCGCGGAAGGGCGTGCCCCGGGCCGCCATCGCCGCCACCACTGGTCGGTGCACCGCGTCGACGATCTCCTCGACCTCGGCGGGGCCGAAGCCGGGCACCGGCGAGTAGCTGCCCATGCCGCCCGTGTTCGGCCCCTCGTCGCCGTCGAAGATCCGCTTGTAGTCCTGGGCCGGGGCCAGCGGCACGACGTTCTCGCCGTCGCAGAGGGCGAGCAGGGAGAGCTCTTCGCCCTCGAGGCACTCCTCGAGCACGACGGTGGTCTCGCCAAAGCGGCGCTCTGTGAAGAAGACCTCGACCGCCGCCCGCGCTTCCGCCTCGCCGACGCAGATCAGCACCCCCTTGCCGGCCGCCAGCCCGTCCGCCTTCAGCACCAGCGGGTAGGAGGCGCGGGCGAGCGCCTCGTCGGCCTCCTCGCGGCTGCGCAGCAGCTCGTAGGCAGCGGTCGGCACGCCGGCCTCGGCCATCAGCTCCTTGGCGAATGCCTTCGAGCCCTCCAGCTCGGCCGCCGCGGCGCTCGGCCCGAAGGCGGGAATCCCGGCCTCCTCGAGCGCGTCGACCGCGCCGGCGACCAGCGGCGCCTCGGGACCGACCACGACAAGGTCGACCTCACGCTCCCGCGCGGCAGCGACGATCGCCTCGACGTCCTCGCCGCTGACCTCGGGCAGGCACTCGGCGTCGGCGGCGATGCCGGCGTTACCGGGCGCGCAGAGCAGCTCGGGGGAGCGTGCGGAGCGGGCCAGTGCCCGCACGATCGCGTGCTCGCGCCCACCGCCTCCGACAACCAGAATGCGCATGTTCGTAGCTAAGCCGCCCCCGGACGCGGGAACGAATCCCTGTCCATATCTGATTCTCCAGGCATTCGTGGGAGCAGAGGAGGCGGCGCTTTACTTAGAGGGAGTCGGCGAGATCGCCGGCGGCCATCGCCGTCAGCGTCTGGCTGGTCATCGTCCCGCGCGAGCCGAGCTCGACCGAGACCTTGGCCATCGTCTTCTCGTCGGGCGCCTCGATGATCGTCACGAAGTCGTACTGGCCGAGCGTCGCGTACTGGGCCAGCACCTTGGCCCCGAGCTGCTCGACCTCCTTGTTCACCTCGGCGACCCGGGCCGGGTTGTTCTTCAGGGTGCGGACACCCTCGGCGGTCAGGTTGGTGAGCATCACGTAGGTAGGCATGGCGGCTCCTCTCGGGGGTTCCGCGCCTACGTTACGCGAGCGGGCGGGGAGGCGTCCAGATCGCTAGCCGTCGTAGCCGGCGTGGATGTGGTCGCAGTGATCCGACCTGGCGAAGGCGGGGCCAGGCCCGTCCACGTCGTAGCAATAGATCAGCTCGGTGGGCATGGCTGGGGCGGGCAGCTGGGAGAGCGTCGTCGCCAGTTGAGCGCAGGGGGAGGTGGGGGCGGTGTCGGCGCAGGAGACGCCGTCGACCGCGGCGATGTCCATCGCTCGGCCGTAGTAGTGGTTGGAGACGCCGCCCGAGACCGTGTACATCGAGTGGTCGGAGCGCAGCGAGGAGATCGTCACCTGGTGGGACTGGGTGATCGCGCCGAGCAGGCCGACGACCCGCGGGTCGATCGCGCCGCCTTCGAGATCCGCCCGGGCCGCGTCGTTGAGGATCGTCAGGTTCTCCCAGACGAGCGGCGCCATCACCGCGTTGGGCAGCGACAGCGCCCACTCGACCGTGCTCGTCTCGCACTCGCCCTCGAGCCGGGTCGCCTCGGCGAGAACGGCGTCGACGTACCACTTGGCCTGGTTGTGGTCGAAGAGGCCGGCCCGCAGGTCGCCCTGCGACCAGACCATGCGCGCCATCGTCGCCGCCGAGTCGGCGGGGGTGTGGCGGCGGATGCGGCCGTCGCCGTCGCCGTCGACCGCGTAGCGCTTCCACTCGGCGCCGCTCAGGTTGAGCGGCCCGCGCTTGTTCAGTTCGGAGCGCTCCATGCCGCGCCCGTAGTTCGACTCGAGGCGGGCGACCGAGGCCAGCGCCCAGACCCCGCGGCGGCCGAGGTCGTAGCGGGCGGCGGCGCTCTCGAAGGCGTTGAGGTAGGTGGCCGGCACGCGCTTGCGGCGCGGCTCGGCGCTCTCGCACTCGAGCACCTTCAGCCGCGGGGCGAGCTCGAAGGCGCCGGCGACGGCGTTGCCGAGCTGGCCGAAGCACTGGGCGTCGGCGAGCACCTCGGCGACGTACCAGTCGGCGTGGTTGTAGGCGAAGATCGCGGTGTACCAGTCGCCCGGCGCGCCGGAGGCGCTGAGGTAGTTGGCGGCGGCGTGGATCGCGTCCTCGGGGTCGTAGGGATCGGCGAGGCCGTCGCCGTTGGCGTCGACCCCGTAGGCGCCCCAGGTTTCCGGCATGAACTGCATCCAGCCGACGGCGCCGGCCGAGGAGACGTTGAGGTTGGTGCCGAAGGCGGTCTCGATGCCGTTGATCGCGGCGAGGACGCTGGGGCCCTGCGGGCCGAGCGCGTAGGCGTCGGAGGCGCGCTGGTAGATCGGCAAGAGGATCGCCGGCACGGCCGCCGGGCCGCAGCTGGCGCTGGGCAGGAGCGGGGTGGTGAAGGCCGCCGGCGGCGGGACCGGGGCCGAGCCGCCGCTTTCCTCGGTTGCCGCCCGGTCTTCGGCTTCCGGCGCCGGCGGGGTCGGCTTGGCGGTGACGCCGCCGCTGTTGCCCTTTGGCTTCGGCTTCGGAGCGGGCGCCGGCTCGGGGGCGGCCAGCGCGTCGCCCCGCCGCACGGCGGGCGCCGGCGCCTCGGTCTGGCTGGCGGGAGGTTGGCTGGCGGCCGGGTCTTCGACCGGCGGCGCCGCTTCGACCTGCGGCGTCGCCAGTTCAGCCGGTTCTTCGGCGAGCGCCGAGGGCGCCGTCAGCAGCAGCGCGAGCGCCACCACGGTCAAGACCATCGCTGCGACCCGCGGGATCATCCACGCACGTCCGTCACGACCCAGGTCCCCGCCTGTTTCATCATCTCCAAGCGCAGCTCGCTGGTCAGCCCGACCCGCAGCAGCGAGACGCTGACCGTGTAGGCGCCGTTCTCACGTGGGCCCGGCACCAGGTTGACGACGCGCGCCTGCGGCACCTCGGTGGTGGCCGGCTGCCGCGGGGGCCGTTCTGCCAGGGCTTCGGCCAGCTGCGGCGTCGCCGTTTCGGAGAAGACCGTCCTCGCCCGCTCCGGGCGTTCGCCAATCTCGTAGAAGACGAAGGCCTCGGCGAAGCGCCGCGCCGTTTTCATCGCCACCGGCCCGGCCGGGACCGGCTTGCTGCTCGAGGTGGTGGCTGCGACTTCGGCGCCGGTCTGAGAAGTCGTGGCGCTGGTTTCGGCGCCTTCGCCTTCGCCCGTCCCTTCGTCACCGATCTCGCCCGCGCTCTCACTCTTCGCCTTGGCGACACCGACACCCGCGCCGACGCCGAAGGTGGGCGGCGCCCCCCGCATTGTCGGCTCCCCGGGCTCCTCTGCCGACCGCGATGGGGGCGATGCCAGGGCGACCGGCGCCGGCGCCTCGACCTGGGAGGGCGGTTCGTCCTCACCGCCGAGGGCTAGGGCGCCGACCGCGACGGCGGCCACCGCGGCGAGGCCGAGGCCGGTGGCCATGAGTGCGTTGCGCGACGGGGCCCAGCCGGCGGCGCGCTCGCGCAGCGGCCAGAGCAGGCGTCGCTCGACCACCCAGGCGAGCCGCTCGAACGGCCAGCGGGCGATGTCGGCAAGCACAGAGAGAAGGCGCTTTCCGCGCCCTCGGGGATCGGCGTTGATGTGACGTCGTCTCAACATTCGTACGAGGCCCTGGCAGCCCTGTAGAAGCTTACGTCGGAAATTCTTGGCGATTCCTAAAGAGCCGCCGCCTGGGTTGCGACTTTCAGTCACCTCCAATTAGCAAGCATCCTTGTATGATGCATTAATGCTTGTAAAACCGAAGACCTTGGTCGATCGCGACCTCGAGTGGGGAGCCCTTGCCCGCTTCGCCGAGCGCCGGCCGCGGCTCGCGGTCGTCTACGGCCCGCGCCGGGTCGGCAAGTCGTTCCTGCTCGAGGCGCTCTGCGAGGCGGCGGGTGGGCGTCGCTACCAGGCGATCACCGGCGTCGTCGCCGCCCAGCTCGCCGACTTCGGCCGCGAGCTCGGTGCCTGGCTCGGCGCCGGCCCGCTCGATCTCGGGGGCTGGGCGGACACGCTCGATCGCCTCGCCCGAGTCGAGCTCCCCTTCGTGGCGATCGACGAGCTGCCTTACCTGCTCGAGACCACCCCGGCGCTGCCCAGCCTTCTGCAGCGCTATGTCGACGCGGGCGTCGGTCCCGGGCTGATCCTCTCCGGCAGCGCACTCTCGGTGATGAGCGAGCTCGTCGACGCACGCGCCCCGCTCTACGGCCGCGCCGGCGCCGTCGTCGTCCCGGCGCCGCTCACCGGCCCCGACCTGGCCGAGCTCTGGGGGCTCCGCGATCCCCTCGGCGCGCTGTGGGTCGATGCCGCGCTCGGCGGCCTGCCCGGCTACCGACCGCTCGTTGCGCCGCCCGGCCGCAGGCGCGACGAGTGGATGACGGGCGAGGTGCTGGCGCCCGGCTCGCCGCTGCTCGACGCGGCCGAGGCCGATCTCGCCAACCTGCCCGATCCATCTGCCCTGCGCGGCGTCTACCGCACTGTCCTGCACGCGATCGCCGCCGGCGAGCGCACCTTCAGCGCCATCTCACGCGTCGCCGGCCTGCCCTCCGGGGCGCTCACCAGGCCGCTCGCCGGCCTGCAGCGCGCCGGCCTGGTCGAGCGGGTTCCGGACCCCTTGCGCTCGCGGCGCGATCGCTACGAGCTCGCTGATCCCCACCTGCGCTTCTGGCTGACGATCGTGGCGCCCAACAGGTCGCGGCTTCAGGCCGGCGCCGCCGCCGACGTCTGGACTGGTCTGCGAGAGACGACCTGGCCCTCGCAGGTGCTCGGCCCGCGCTGGGAGTCGGTCGCCCGCGCCCACCTCGCGAGTGGCGCCACCGCCGGGCTCGGTCCGGTCGACTCGGTCGGCGCGACCACCGCTTCCGACCGCTCCCGTCGCCGCAGCCACGAGGTCGACCTGATGGCGATGCGCGACGGCCGGGTCGCCGCCCTCGGCGAGGCGAAGCTTCGCGCCCTCGGCGACGCCGACCTCGAGCGGCTGTTGGAGATCAGAGACCTGCTCGGCGCCACCGACGCCAAGCTCGTCCTCGCCTCGGCCACTGGCGTCGAGGTCGACCACCCCGACCTGATCACCATCGAACCAGCAGACGTCTACGCCTGAGGGCCATCCGGCAGGGGCGGAACGGGTCTTGCTAGTGGAGCCCCTGCCGGATGGCCCTCAGGCCGCCGCGGCCGCGGCGGCCACCTTCTCGAAGACCAGCTCGCCGTCGGCGGCGTCGACGCGCACCGTGTCGCCCTCGGCGAACTCGCCCTCGAGGATCTTCAGCGCCAGCTTGTCGACCAGCTGCTTCTGGATCACCCGCTTCAACGGCCGGGCGCCGTAGGTGGGGTCGTAGCCGAGGTTGCCGAGCAGGGTGCGGGCGTCGTCGGTGAGCTCGACCTCGATGCCGCGCTCGCGCACGCGGCCGACCAACTGCTCCACCTGCAGCTCGACGATGCGGCCGATGTCGGCCTTCGAGAGGCGGTGGAAGATCACCGTGTCGTCGATCCGGTTGAGGAACTCGGGCTTGAAGGTCGTCGCCAGCACCTCTTCGATCCCCTCGCGGATCTTCTCGTCGACCGCCTCGCCGACGATCCGGTCGCTGCCGACGTTCGAGGTCATGATCAGGACCGTGTTGGTGAAGCTGACCGTGCGGCCCTGGCCGTCGGTCAGCCGGCCGTCGTCCATGATCTGCAGCAGCGTGTTGAAGACGTCGGGATGGGCCTTCTCGATCTCGTCGAGCAGGACCACGGCGTAGGGCCGCCGCCGCACCGCCTCGGTCAGCTGGCCGCCCTCCTCGTAGCCGACGTAGCCGGGCGGCGCCCCGATCAGCCGCGCCACCGTGTGCTTCTCCATGTACTCGGACATGTCGAGGCGCACGATCGCCCCCTCGGAGTCGAACATGAACTCGGCCAGCGCCTTTGCCAGCTCGGTCTTGCCGACCCCGGTCGGGCCGAGGAAGAGGAAGGAGCCGATCGGCCGGTGCGGGTCCGAGAGCCCGGCGCGCGAGCGGCGCAGCGCGTTGGAGACCGCGGCGATCGCCTCGTCCTGGCCGATCACCCGCTCGTGCAGGCGCTGCTCCATCTGGATCAGCTTCTGCACCTCGCCCTCCATCAGGCGGCTGACCGGGATCCCGGTCCATTTGCCGACGACCTCGGCGACGTCCTCCTCGGTCACCTCCTCGGTCAGCATCGAGCCGCCCTCGGCGTGCAGCTCGGCGAGCCGCGCCTCCCCCTCGGCGACGGTCTTCTCGAGCTCGGGGATGTCGCCGTAGCGCAGCTTCGCCGCCCGCTCCAGGTCGGCCTCGCGCTCGGCCCGCTCGGCCTCGCGCTCGGCCTCCTCCAGCCGCGCCTTGGCCGCCTTGATCGCCTCGATCGGCTCTTTCTCGTTCTGCCAGCTGGTGCGCAGCTCGGCCGCCTCCTCGCGCAGGTTGGCGAGCTCGGACTCCAGCCCCTCCAGCCGCGCCTTCGAGGCCTCGTCGGTCTCCTTCTTCAGCGCCTCGCGCTCGATCTCCAGCTGCTGCACGCGGCGCTCTACCTCGTCGATCTCGGTCGGCACCGAGTCGATCTCGATCTTCAGCCGCGAGGCGGCCTCGTCGATCAGGTCGATCGCCTTGTCGGGGAGGAAGCGGTCGGCGATGTAGCGCTCGGAGAGGGTCGCCGCGGCGACGATCGCCGCGTCGGAGATCCGCACCCCGTGGTGGACCTCGTAGCGCTCCTTCAACCCGCGCAGGATCGCGATCGTGTCGCCGATGTCGGGCTCACCGACGAGAACCGGCTGGAAGCGCCGCTCCAGCGCCGCGTCTTTCTCGATGTGCTTGCGGTACTCGTCGAGCGTGGTGGCGCCGACCGCGCGCAGCTCGCCCCGTGCCAGCATCGGCTTCAAGAGGTTGGCGGCGTCGACCGCGCCTTCGGCGGCGCCGGCGCCGACGATCGTGTGCAGCTCGTCGAGGAAGAGGACGACCTGGCCCTCGGCCTCCTGGACCTCGGCGAGCACCGCCTTCAGGCGCTCCTCGAACTCGCCGCGGTATTTGGCGCCGGCCAGCAGCGAGCCGATGTCGAGCGCGATCACCCGCCGGTCGCGCAGGCTCTCGGGCACGTCGCCGGCGACGATCCGCTGCGCCAGGCCCTCGACGATCGCCGTCTTGCCGACGCCCGGCTCGCCGATCAGCACCGGGTTGTTCTTGGTGCGGCGCGAGAGGACCTGGATCACGCGGCGGATCTCCTCGTCGCGGCCGATCACCGGGTCGACCTTGCCGCTCTCCGCCTCGGCGGTCAGGTCGCGGCCGAATTTCTCCAGCGCCTGGACGCTGTCCTCGGGAGTGGGGGAGGTCACCTTGTGCGGGCCGCGCACCTCGGCGACCGCCTTCTCCAGCGAGCCGCGGTCGGGCAGCACCTCGGCGACTCCCGACTCCTTGTCGGTCAGCGCCAGCAGGATGTGCTCGGTCGAGATGTACTCGTCGCCGAGCTTCGCCATCTCGCTCTCGGCCTGCCGCAGAACGTTGACGAAGGCCTGGGAGGGGCGGACCTCGGTGGCCTCGGCCAGCTTCGGCAGCGCCTCCACCTCCTGCACCGCGCGGGAGGCGACGGCGCCCGCGTCGGTACCCAGCTTGCGCAGGATCGGCGCGGCCAGGCCGTCGTCCTGGCGGACCAGCGCCACCAGCAGGTGGGCCGGGGTCACCTCGGAGTTGCGCCGCTCGGCGGCGAGAGCCTGCGCGGCGGCGACCGCTTCCTGCGACTTGACGGTGAACCGGTCCGGCTGCATCTAGCCCGATTGTAGGAGCCCTCGAAGGCTCAGCCGGCGGCCTCCGCCCGCCGCATCCCGCTCATCGCCCAGACCGCGAGCAGCCCCATCAGCGCGAAGGCGACGCCGTAGGTGGCGAGCACCTCCGCCGGCAGCCCGGCCAGGAAGTCGCGGTTCGTGTTGAGGATCAGGGTCAGCGGGTTGACCTCGGCCGCGCTGGCGACCCAGCCGGCGAGCAGCGCCTGCGGGACGTAGACCGGCGTCATGAAGAGCAGCATGAAGATCGGGAACTGCATCAACGGGCCTGCCTGCAGGGTGCGCAGGCGCAGCGCGATCCCGGCCGCGAAGAGCAGCGCGATCGCGTTGACGGTGAGTGAGAGCAGGTAGAGGCCGGCGATGTGCGCCGCGTCGCCGTTGATGGACATCCCGGCCAGCAGCGCGACCGTGGTCACCACCGCCCAGGTGACCAGGACCCGGATCGCGGCGGTGAGCGCGTAGGCGATCAGGATCGAGCCGCGGCGCCGGGTGGCGAGCAGCATCCGTCGCCCCATCCCGGATTCGAAGTCGGCGGCGATCGAGAAGCCGGTGAAGATGCCGCCAAGCGCCGAGGCTTGCAGCAGGACGAAGCCGAAGACGAAGGTCGTGTAGCCGAGCGGGTAGTCGAAGCCGGGGGTCTCGGAGACCGCCGAGAGGCCGCCGGCGAAGGCGGCGAGGAAGAAGAGCGGGAATATCAGCGGCGGCAGCAGGCGTGCCGGGGTGGTGAAGACGTTGTGCAGGCTGCGCCAGGCGATGCCCAGCGCTGGGGAGACGTAGGCGCCCCGGCTCACGTGCGCACCAGCCTCTCCCGCAGCGAGAGCGAGGCGATCGCGATCGAGGCGGCGATCAGGGTCAGGGCGATGGCGAAGGCGAGCCCAAGCGCCTCGGCGTCCCAGCCGGTGACGAAGAGGCTGCGGATCCCCTCGATCAGGTAGCTGACCGGGTTGATCGTGGCGATCGTGCGGAACCACTCCTCCTGGATCAGGTCGCGCGGCAGTGAGATCGAGCTGAAGAAGAGCAACGCGAAGAGCAGCGGGAAGGCGCCCTGGACGGACTCGCCCGAGCCGGTGCGGATCGCCATGAACATGCCGAGGCCGCCGAAGCCGATCGTGATCAGGATCGAGAGGGCGAAGAGGACGGGGACGCCGAGCGGGCCGGCGGCGAATCCCGCCCCCGCGGCGAGGCCGGCGGTGAGGTAGATGGTCGCCTGCAGCAAGCCGATCACGATCAGGCCGCCGAGCTGCCCGGCGAGCAGGGCCGAGCCGCGCATGGGGGTCAGCGCGAGCCGGTTGAAGAAGCCGTTCTCGATGTCTTCGGCCAGCGCCTGACCGCAGTTCATCGTCGCGAAGAGGGCGCCCTGGACGAAGGGGAAGGCGAGGATGAAGGTCAGGTAGGAGTCGGTGGGGAAGCCGGGGATGCTCGTCGCGGCGTCGAGCCCGGCGCTGTTGACCGCGAGCAGGAAGAGGGGGAAGACGATGCTGGGGACGATCATCGCCGGCTGGCGCAGGGTGCGCAGGACCGAACGACCGGCAAGCGAGCCGACCTGGGTCGGCAGCGGCGAGCGGCCGAGTGCCGCCGCCGCCGAGCTCATGCCCTGGCCTCCGCCGGGAGCGACTCGCCGCCGCCCTCGGGCTCGTCCCCGGCTCCCTCCAGGTGGCGCCCGGTCTTCTCGAGGAAGACGTCGTCGAGGCTCGGTGCGTGCAGCTCCAGATTGGCGACCCGCAACCCCTCGCTGTCGAGGGCGCGGACGACGTCGGTGAGGCACTCGGCGCCGCCCTCGAGCCGCACCGCGACGACCCCGTCGGCACCGGGCACCGACTCGCCGAAGCGCTCCAGCACCCCGAGCACGCCCCCGGCCTGCTCGGGCTCGACCGGGGTCGCCTCGATGCTGGGCCGGCCGATCTCCGCCTTCAGCGCCGCCGGGGTCCCTTCGGCGACGATCTTGCCGTCGTCGATGATCCCCACCCGTTCGGCGAGGTGGTCGGCCTCCTCCAGGTACTGGGTGGTGAGGAAGACGGTCACGCCCTCATCGCGGGCAAGCCGCGCCACCTCGTCCCAGAGCGCCGCGCGGCTCTGCGGGTCGAGCCCGGTGGTCGGCTCGTCGAGGAAGAGCACGCGGGGGCCGTGGACGAGCGCCAGGGCGAGGTCGAGTCGCCGTTTCATCCCGCCCGAGTAGCCGCCCACCCGGCGGTCGGCGGCGTCGGCGAGGCCGACCCGCTCGATCAGCGCGTCGCCGCGTCGGGCCCGCTCGGCACGGGGGAGGCCGTGCAAGGCGGTCTGCAGGCGCATGTGCTCGTGCGCGGTCAGGTGGGGGTCGAGCGCCGCTTCCTGCAGGGCGGCACCGATCGCCCCGCGGACGGCGGGGCCTTCGCGGACGACGTCGTGGCCGGCGACGCGGGCGCTGCCGGCGCTCGGCGGCAGCAGCGTCGTCAGCATGTGGACGGTGGTCGACTTGCCGGCCCCGTTGGGCCCGAGGAAGCCGTAGATCTCACCCGGCTCGACGCGGAGGTCGATCCCGGCGACCGCGAGCGGCCCGTTCTTGAACTGGCGGGTCAGCCCCTCTGCCTCGATGCTGTTGTCGTTGCCGTGCACGTCGCGGGTGACCCTAGCTGCCGCCTGCGCCGATCCGGCGTTCGAGCTCGGCCGCGTGGCGGCGCAGCCGCTCCAGCTTGGCCCTGACCCTCTCCACCTCGTCCTCCATCTCCAAGACCATCTCCACCCCCGCCAGGTTGAGCCCGTGCTCCGAGGTCATCCGCTGGATGCGGCGCAGGCGCTCGACGTCACGCTGCGAGTAGAGGCGCGTGTTCTTCGGCGATCGCTGCGGCTCGATCAAGCCGCGCGCCTCGTACATCCGCAGCGTCTGCGGGTGCATGTGGGCGAGCTCGGCGGCGACCGAGATCATGAAGACGCCGCGCTCGGCGTCGACCGAGGCGGTCACCGTTTCGCGGCGCACGGCGTTCACCGGGCCGCCCTCCGCAGCAGCTCGGCCCGCGGGTCGGCGCCGTCGATCGCCTCGGCAAGCTGGTCGACCGCCTTCTCCTGCTCCTCGGTCAACTCCTTGGGCATGTCGATCTCGAGCCGGTAGCGAAGGTCGCCCTTGCCCTTGCTGCCGCGCTGCGGCGCCCCCTCGCCGCGCAGGCGCTGGACCGTGCCGTGCCTGGTTCCGGCCGGCACCTTGATCTTCTTCGTCCCGTCCAGGGTCGGCACCTCGATCGTCGCCCCGCGCAGTGCCTCGGTGATCGTGATCGGCACGGTCACCTCGAGGTTGCCGCCGTCGAGCCGCCTGAAGACCGGGGAAGACTGGACCCTGGTGACCACGTAGAGGTCGCCCGGCGGGCCACCGCGCGGGCCGGCCTCGCCCTTGCCGGCGAGGCGGATCCGGGCGCCGTCCTTGACCCCGGCCGGGATGTTGACCTTGTAGCGCTTGGTCTGCCGGGTCAGGCCGGAGCCGCCGCAGGTCGGGCAGGGGTCCTCGATGATCTGGCCGGCGCCGCCGCACTGGCGGCAGGGCTGGCTGATCGAGAAGACGCCCTGGCTCTGGGCCTCGACGCCGCGGCCTTCGCAGCGCGGGCAGGTGATCGGCGCGGTGCCCGGTTTGGCGCCGCTGCCGTGGCAGGTCGGGCAGCGCTCCTCCTTCGGCACGCTGACGCTGACCTGGGCGCCGTTGACCGCCTGGTCGAAGCTGAGGCTGAGCTCGGTTTCGAGGTCGTTGCCACGCTGCGCCCGCGGCCGGCCGCCGCCGCGCCCACTACCACCGCCACCGCGCCCGAAGAGGTCGGAGAGGATGTCGCCGAAGTTGCCGCCGGAGAAGCCGCCGGCGCCGGCGAACGGCCCGCCGCCGCCCGGCCCGCCGGGCCCTCCCGGCCCGCCGAAGCCGGCGAACATCCCGCCCTGGTCGTACTCCTTGCGCTTCTCCGGGTCGGAGAGCACGTCGTAGGCGCCCTGCACCTCCTTGAACCGTTCCTCCGCCTCGGTGTCGTCGGGGTTGCGGTCGGGGTGGTACTTGCGGGCAAGCTTGCGGTAGGCCTTCTTGATCTCCTCGTCGGAGGCCTTCTTGGCGACGCCCAGCACCTTGTAGAGGTCCTCAGCCAAGCGCGCCCCTTTACTCCGCCACCACCACGCGGGCCGGCCGGATCAACTGCTCGCCCAGCCGGTACCCCTTCTGCGCCGTCTCGACCACGGTGCCGCTCTCCGCCCCCTCGACCGCGAGCTTGGAGAGCGCCTCGTGGCTGTTCGGGTCGAACGCCTCCCCGGTCGGGTCGACGGCCTCGACCCCGTGCCGCCCCAGCGAGTCCCGCAGGCTGCGGAAGACGAGCAGCACTCCATGCGCCAACGCGTCCTCCGAGTCTCCCTCGGGGTCGAGCCCAGCTGCCTGCAAAGCCCGCTCGAGGTCGTCGAGGACCGGCAGGACGTCTCGCAGCACCTCAGCTTTCCCGCGCACGGACGCGGCCTGCACCTCCGCCGTCATCCGCTTCCGAAAGTTCTCGAAGTCGGCTTTGGCCCTCTTCGCGAGGTCCAGGTACTCGTCTCGCTCTTTCTCGGCTTCCCCCAGGAGGGCCTCGATGTCTTTCTCGATGGCCTCCTCGGCCGGAGGCGTGGGCTCGTTCATTTGTCGTCGCCCTCGTCGACGACCTCCGCGTCCACGACCTCCTCCTCGTCGGTGGAGCCATCGCCCTCGCCGGAGGCACCGTCGCCGCCCGAGGCCGCCGCCTGCTCCTGCGCCGCGGCGTAGATCTGCTCGGAGACTTTGGTCATCGCCGCGGTCAGCGCCTCGGTCTTCGAGTTGACCTCCTCGACGCTCTCGGACTCGAGCGCGGCGCGCACGTCCTTGATCGCGCCCTCGATCTCCTCTTTGTTCGAGGCCTCGATTTTGTCGCCCAGCTCCTCGACCTGTTTCTCGGACTGGTAGGCGAGCGTCTCGGCCATGTTGCGGGCCTCGGCTAGATCGCGCTGTTTCCTGTCCTCCTCGGCGTGGGTCTCGGCGTCGGAGACCATGCTCTGGATCTCCTCGTCGGAGAGGCCGGAGCCGGATTTGATCTCGATTTTCTGCTCTTTCTGGGTGCCCAGGTCTTTCGCCGTGACGTGGATGATGCCGTTGGCGTCGATGTCGAAGGTGACCTCGATCTGGGGCAGCCCGCGCGGCGCCGGTGGGATGCCGGTGAGCTGGAACTTGCCCAGGCTCTTGTTGCCGCTGGCCATCTCGCGCTCGCCCTGCAGGACGTGGATCTCGACCGAGGGCTGGTTGTCGTCGGCGGTCGAGAAGATCTCCGACTTCTTCGTCGGGATCGTCGTGTTGCGCTCGATCAGCTTCGTCATCACGCCGCCTTTGGTCTCGATGCCGAGGGTCAGCGGGGTGACGTCGAGCAGCAGCACGTCCTTGACGTCGCCGGCCAGCACGCCGGCCTGGATCGCGGCGCCGACGGCGACGACCTCGTCGGGGTTGACCCCCTGGTGCGGGTCCTTGCCGGTCAGCTCCTTGACCTTCTCGCGCACCGCCGGCATCCGGGTCATGCCGCCGACCAGGACGACGTGGTCGATGCTGGCGTCGGCATCGCCGAGCGCCCGTTTGACCGGGCCGACGACGCGCTCCAGCAGCTCGGCGGTCAGCTCGTTCAGCTTCGAGCGGCTGAGCTTCATGTCGAGGTGCTTGGGCTGGCCCTCGACCGCGGTGATGAAGGGCAGGTTGATCTGCGTCTCCTGCGCCGAGGAGAGCTCGATCTTCGCCTTCTCGGCGGCCTCGTAGAGGCGCTGCAGCGAGTTCTTGTCGGCAGCCAGGTCGACGCCCTGGTCTTTCTTGAACTCGGCGACCAGCCACTCGACGATCGCTTTGTCCCAGTTGTCGCCGCCGAGGTGGTTGTCGCCGGCGGTCGACTTGACCTCGAAGACGCCGTCGCCGATTTCCAGCACCGAGACGTCGAAGGTGCCGCCGCCGAGGTCGAAGACGAGGATCGTGTGGTCGGCCTCCTCTTTCTCCAGCCCGTAGGCGAGCGAGGCGGCGGTCGGCTCGTTGATGATCCGCTTGACGTCGAGCCCGGCGATCTTGCCGGCGTCCTTGGTCGCCTGCCGCTGGTCGTCGTTGAAGTAGGCGGGGACGGTGATCACGGCGCTGTCGACCGTCTCGCCGAGCTTCGCTTCGGCGTCGGTCTTCAGCTTCTGCAGGATCATCGCGCTGATCTCGGGCGGGCTGTACTGCTTGCCCCGCACGTCGACGCGGACGTCGCCGTTGGGCCCGGCCTCGACCTTGTAGGGGACGATCGTCTCCTCCTCTTTGACTTCGGCCTCCTTGCGGCCCATGAAGCGCTTGATCGAGAAGATCGTGTTCTCGGGGTTCATCACCGCCTGGCGTTTGGCGACGGTGCCGACCAGGCGATCGCCCGACTCGGTGAAGGCGACCACCGACGGGGTCGTGCGCCCGCCCTCGGCGTTCTCGAGAACGGTCGGCTCGCCGCCCTCCATCACGGCGACGCATGAATTGGTCGTGCCCAGGTCGATCCCGATCGTCTTGCCCACTACGCGTACCTCCAAGGTCTAGGTGTTCCGTTTGACTGGCGACGTGCCTCGACTTGGTGCCGGTATGGGCACCGAACTTCAGGCACGTTCTGAGGACTTCGAAAATCTGAGTGGCAGTATGGCAGATCTGTGAGGGAATGCAAATCGACTTTCCCTACATTTGGTTTCGGCTCTGCTGCAGCGGGCAGATGGGAAGGCGCCTCCAGCTAACTCGCAACGAGGAGGGATCGCCTTGAATCACCCTCAGCTTCGCCGCTCTCTGTTGGCGGCGATCGTCGCCGCACTGACGCTTGCCCTACTACCCGGCAGCGTCAATGCGAAGCGCGACGGGCGCCACCACGATCGCGGCCACCACGCCGGCAAGGCCCATGGCCACAAGCACCATGGTCACGGCAAGAAGCACTGCCGCAACGACAAGCGCCACTCCCACCGCGGCAAGCACCGTCACTACCGCAGCTGCAAGCACCACGGCCACGGACATCATGGTCCCGGCCGTCCCGACCACGGCAAGGGCAAGGTCGTCGGCACGATGACCCGGAACATCTATCTCGGCGCCGACCTGACGCCGGCGATCGAAGCGGACACGCTCGACGAATTCGTCGACGCCAACGGCCAGATCCTGCGCGAAGTCACCGCCAACGACTTCCCGACCCGGGCCGAGGGCCTGGCGGACGAGATCCTCGACCTGAAGCCCGACCTGGTCGGCCTCCAGGAGGTCGCCCTCTGGCGCACCGCGCCACCCAGCCTGGCCCCGCTGCAGACCGGTCCGAGCGCGACCGAGGTCCGCTACGACTACCTGGCCGAACTGCTCGACGAGCTCAACGAGGGCAAGGGCAAGTATGGCCATGGCAAGCCGCAGTACGAGGTCGTCGTCGTCCAGGAAGAGTTCGACCTCGAGGCACCGGCCGACGAGAACGGTGTCGAAAAAGACAACCCCGACGGCAACCCGGCGATCCCCGACGCCGAGATCAACGGGCGGCTGACGATGCGCGACGTGATTCTCGCCCGCAGCGATTCCGGCGTGCGGACCTGGAACGAGCAGGGGGGCAACTTCGTCAACCTGCTGCCGATCGAAATCCTCGGCACGCCGTTCCCGATCAAACGCGGCTGGACGGCGACCGACGCCGCGGTGCGCGGCAGCCAGCCGTTCCGCTTCGTCAACACCCACCTCGAGGCGTTCGACCCGTCGTTCCTGGTGCCGAGCTTCCGCGCCAAACAGGCGGGCGAGCTGGTCGCCCCGGGCGGGCCGGCGACGAGCGATCTGCCGGTCGTCCTGCTCGGCGACCTCAACTCGGACGACGACACGGTCGAACCTGGTGACCGCCAGGCCTACGAAACGCTGGTCGCGGCGGGCATGGTCGAGCGCAGCACGAACGACCCGCTCAGCTGCTGCCTGAAGTCGAGCCTGTTGGCGGTCGGAGAGGGCGGCAGCGAAGCCGACTTCGACCACCAGGTCGACCACGTGATGACCCGCGACCCCGACGTGGTCACGCTGGAGAGCTCGACGGTGACCGGGATCCAGCCCGTCAACGGGTTCTGGAGCTCAGATCACGCGGGCGTCTTCAGCGCCCTGCGGTTCGACGACTAACCAACCCGCCGACGGGCCTGAAACGCGTCTCATGGCGACGTTTTAGGCCCGTCGGCCGCGGTTCAGCCCTCGCCGGCGGTGCGGGCGACGAATTCGGCGACTTCTTCGGCCTGTTCGCCGTCGATGATCCCGCCCGGCATGCGGCCGGTCGTGGTCGTGCTGTCGACGCCTTCATGGATCGCGTTGAGGACGCGGCCTTCGAGCTGTTTGATCGTGTCCGCGGCGCCCGGCCCTTCCGGCGGGCCGGTGGGGGCGAGCAGCACGTCGAGGTCGGGACCGAAGTTGCCGTCGGTCTCGGCCGCGTAGAGCGTGTGGCAGGCACCGCAGTTGATGTCGAAGAGCTGCTTGCCCGAGCGCAGCGAGGAGGCGACGTCGGCCCCTTCGGAGGGCTCGCCGTCGGCCCGGAAGGCGAGCCAGGGGATCAGCACCGCCAGCACGGCGATCAGGACGCCGAACCAGATGAAGGTCTTCTTGCTCATTTTGCGCCCGGCACGGTACCAGCGCCGCTCGTCGATCGGAACCAGGGGCACATCCGACGCAGCGCGCACTCGCCGCAGCGGGGCTTCGGACGGCAGACCTCACGGCCGTGGCGGATCAGGTTCATGTGCAGCTCGTAGGCGTCCTCGGGGGGGACGACGGCCAGCATCTCGTCGTGGGCGCGCTCGAGGGAGGCCTTGGGCGGGAAGAGCCCGAGGCGGCCGCCGACCCGGTGGACGTGGACGTCGACCGGGATCTCCGGGATGTCCCAGGTGAAGATCAGGACGCAGGCCGCGGTTTTGCGGCCGACCCCGGGCAGCGCGAGCAGGAACTCGAGCGACTCCTCGCGCGGTGCCGTCTCCATCCAGCCCAGGTCGGGGTGTTCGCCGAGCCGCTCGAGGATCGCCTGGATCCGCGGCGCCTTCTGCTTGGCCAGCCCGCCGGGCCGGATCGCCTCCTCGAGCTCGTCGATAGGCGCGTCGCGGACCTCCTCCCAGGTCGGGTAGCGCTCGCGCAGGCGGGCGAAGGAGCGATCGCGGTTGCGATCGTTCGTGTGCTGGGAGAGGACGGTCTTGATCAGCTCGGCGATCGGTTGCCCGTGCGGCTCGTTGAGCGGCTGCCCGTACATCTCGCGCAGGCGGTCGCGGATCGCTCGCACGCGCTGCTTTCGTGGCCTGACCCAGGTCATCGGCGCCACCCTAGCCGTCGCTGCGTCCCGTCAACCGGCGATTTACAATTGCCGGATGTCCCGCGCTTTCGCAGCGGTCACCGCCCGGCTGCCCAACGGCTGGGGGGACCTCGCCAGGCAGATCGGCCTCCTGATCCTGGTCGATCTCGCCTACGAGACCGTGCGCGGGATGGCCGACGGCCAGAAAGCGACCGCCTTCGCCAACGGCCAGGCGATCATCGACGTCGAGCGCGCCACCGGCACCTTCTTCGAGGCCGACCTGCAGGCCTTCCTGCTGCCCGCCAACTGGGTCATCGACATCGCCAACCAGCTCTACATGAACAGCCAGTTCGCGGTTGTCGTCACCTTCTTCTTCTGGCTCTACTTCTTCCGCAACGACGCCTTCTACTTCGTCCGCAACATGTTCATGGTCTCGATGGGGCTGGCGCTGATCGGCTACGCGCTCTACCCGACCGCGCCGCCGCGCATGTACCCCCAGTACGGCTTCGTCGACACGATGGTCGACTACGCCAGCGTCAACCACGACTCCGGTCTGGCCAAAGCCTTCATCAACCCCTACGCGGCGGTGCCGAGCATGCACTGCGCCTTCGCCGCGATGGTCGGCCTCAGTGGCGCGCTGCTGGTCCAGAACCGGGTCGTCAAAGGCCTCTGGATCGCCTGGCCCCTGCTGATCGCCTGGGTCGTGATCGTCACCGGCAACCACTACTGGCTCGACATCGTGCTGGGCTGGGGCGTGGCCGCGATCGCGGCGCTGGTCGCGAGCCGGCTGGCCCGGGCGCGGCCCGAGGCCTGGTCGTTCCGCACAGGCCGCCCCCGGGAGGTCGAGGCGTAGCGACTCCATTTCTCACGCGTTTTCCCGGTAATAGAGGGAGAACGCGTGAGGACCTGGATCCGGGGTTCGCCCGGTTTCCCGGTCCCGGATGTTCTAGCCTCACCGCAATGGACCCACCGGCCCAGTCAAGGGCTCCCCGGTCGCGCCGCAACGGTGGCCGTCAAGCCCGCAACGGGCAGGAGCTGCGCGCCTACGCCCGCGAGCGCCTGATCGAGTCGCGGCTGACCCCAAACGCGATCTCGATCGCCGGCCTGATCGGCAACCTGGTCGCGGCGGCCCTGGTCACCCAGCGCCTCTTCTTCCTTGCCGGGATCGCCTTCATCGTCGGCTCGGTGATGGACACGCTCGACGGCCGTTACTCGCGGATGTCGGGCAAGGGGACCCTCTTCGGCGCCTTCCTCGACTCGACCCTGGACCGGATCGAGGAGGGGGTCGTGCTGGCCGCGGTCGCCGGCTACTTCGCCGCGACCGGCGACGACTTCGCCGCCGCGATGTGCGTCGTCGCCGTGCTCGGCTCGCTGATGGTCTCCTACACGCGGGCCCGGGCCGAGGCGCTCGGGGTCGAGTGCAAGGTCGGGTTGGCGACCCGTCCCGTACGGGTAGTCATACTGTCCGTCGGACTGGTCTTCGCCAAGGGGGCCGGGCTCGGCGATTTCGAGCTCCTGGCGCCCGCCGTCTACCTGATTGCGGCGTTGACCATCGTGACCACGATCCAGCGCGTATGGCACGTCAGAAACCAGCTCTCGAACGAGACCGCGGGACCACCCGAGCTGTAACCAGTCAAAGGCGCGGGTTTGATTTGCCCGTCAGAGAGATCGAGGAAGGATCCAGAACTTCATGAGCGAGACCAACGGAGCAAGCGGCAGCAACGGGAACGGCGCCGCCCGCACGGACGAGAAGGTCCGCGTCGCGATCGTCGGCGTCGGCAACTGCGCCAACTCCTTCATCCAGGGCGTCCAGTACTACAAGGACGCCGACCCGAGCGACGAAGTCCCCGGCCTGATGCATGTCGACCTGGGCGGCTACCACGTCCGCGACGTCGAGTTCGTCGCCGCCTTCGACATCGACTCCGAGAAGGTCGGCAAGGACCTCTCCGAGGCGATCTGGTCGGGCCAGAACGACACGATCAAGTTCGCCGAGGTGCCGCAGCTGGGGGTCAAGGTCGAGCGCGGCATGACCCACGACGGGCTCGGCAAGTACCTGAAGCAGAAGATCACCAAAGCGCCGGGCGAAACGGCGGACGTGGTCGGGATCCTCAAAGAGACCAAGGCCGACGTCCTGGTCTGTTACCTGCCGGTCGGCTCCGAGGAGGCGACCAAGTGGTACGTCGAGCAGGCGCTCAAGGCCGGCGTCGGCTTCGTCAACTGCCTGCCCGTGTTCATCGCCCGCGAGGACTACTGGGACAAGCGCTTCCGCGAGGCGGGGCTGCCGATCATCGGCGACGACATCAAGTCCCAGGTCGGGGCGACGATCGTCCACCGCCAGCTGGCGCGCCTCTTCCACGATCGCGGCGTGCGGCTGCAGCGGACCTCGCAGCTCAACGTCGGCGGCAACATGGACTTCTTCAACATGCTCGAGCGCGAGCGGCTGGACTCGAAGAAGATCTCGAAGACCAACGCGGTCACCTCGATCATGGGCCACGAGCTGCCCGAGGAGGACGTCCACGTCGGGCCATCCGACTACGTGCCGTGGCTGACCGACCGCAAGTGGGCGCACATCCGGCTCGAGGGCAACTCGTTCGGCGACGTGCCGCTCAACGTCGAGCTCAAGCTCGAGGTCTGGGACTCGCCCAACTCGGCCGGCGTCGTCATCGACGCGGTGCGGATCATCAAGCTGGCGCTCAACAACGGCATCGCCGGCCAGCTCGACGGTCCCTCCAGCTACCTGATGAAGTCGCCGCACAGTCAGCGGCCCGACGACGAAGCGCGCGAGCAGACCGAGGAGTTCATCTCGGCCAACGCCCGCGGCAAGAGCCCGGCGCCGGGCGAGGCGAAGGTCTCGGCCTGAGCCAGGCTGTGCCGGACGCGCCACTCTCGGTAGCCCAGGTAACGCCCCACCGACGGGGCACTCGCAACGCCGTCAACGAGTTCGTGCGGCGGGTCTCCGAGGAGCTCGAGCGGCGCGGCCACGAGGTGCTCCGGGTCGCCGCCGGCGACCCGGTCAAGCGCCTGCTCGGCGCCAACAACTCGCTCGACGTCGTCCACGTCCACGAGCCGTTCGCGCCGAGCGTCTCCTCGGCGGCGCTGCGCCACTCCTACTCGCTCAACGTCGCCACCTTCCACAAGCCGCAGGAGCGGGTGCTCTCGACCCAGGTGGCGCGCCCCCTGGTCGAGATCTTCTTCGGCCGCCTCGACGCCCGTACGGTGAGCGCGCCGGCGACCGGCGAGCTGCTGCAGCGCTACTTCCCGGGGCCGTACGAGCTGGTCGCGCCGGGCGGTGGCGAGCGCGACTGGGGACGGGTCGCCGACGAGCTGGAAGCGATCTACCGCCGCCTGCTGGCGCGCCGTCACGACCCGGCCGGCGACCCGGAGGTGCGCGAGCGGATCGCCTCGCGGCCGCTGATCGAGGTCGACCTGCACATGCACACCGACCACTCGACGGATTGCGCGACGCCGGTCGAGGTGCTGCTGCAGACGGCGCGCGACCGCGGCCTCGGGGCGATCGCGATCACCGATCACAACGAGGTCTCGGGGGCGCTGGAGGCGCGCCGGGTAGCGGCCGAGATGGGCGACATCAAGGTGATCGTCGCCGAGGAGGTGAAGACCGCCGAGCAGGGCGAGGTGATCGGCCTCTTCCTCGAGGAGAAGATCCCGCGCGGGATGACGATGGCGGAGACGATCGCCGCGATCCGCGAGCAGGGCGGCCTGGTCTACGTCCCGCACCCCTTCGACCGCTTCCACTCGGTCCCCGACTACGAGCACCTGCTCGACATCGTCGAGGAGATCGACATCCTCGAGGTCTTCAACCCGCGCGTGGCGCTGACCGCCTTCAACGAGGAGGCCGAGCGCTTCGCCCGCAAGTACCGGATCGTCCCCGGTGCCGGCTCCGACAGCCACGTCGCCCAGGGGCTGGGCAGCGTGCGGCAGCGGATCCACGACTTCGACGGGCCGGCCGAGTTCCTCGAGGCGATGCGCGACGCCGACATCACCCGCAAGCACAAGAACCTCGTCTACGTGCAGGCCCTGAAGCTGCTGCAGACGACCGGCCGGCCGAAGGCGCCGAAACGCAGCGTCCCGGACGCCAAGCCGGTGCGGGGCGGGCGGCCGCGGCGCGAACGCCGCCGGGTCTCGTGAGCGCCGCCCAGGCGAGCAAGAGCTGATGCAGGAAGCCGGCGCGAAAGGACCCACGCCCGGCCCGTCAAAGAAATCGCCGAGCGTGCCGGCGACCGACGACGAGATAAGAGAGAAGTACCTGGAGCGCGCGATCCGCGAGCTCAACCAGCTGACCCACGAGCTGCAGGATTGCCCGCACTGCCCGCGCGGCAAGCTGATGCCGGTGCTCGGCTCCGGCCACCCCCAGGCCGACGTCTTCATGGTCAAGCAGGCTCCTGGCGTCGCCGAGATCGAAGAGGGGGTCGCCTTCTACGGCCGTCCCGGCAACGCGCTGATGAAGAGCTTCAAACGACTGGGGATCGACCCGCTGGTCGTCTACGGCACGCTCTGCGTCAAGTGCCCGATCGCCGAGCCCGACCTCGCCGCCCCCGAGTGCCTGCGGCGCCTGGTCGAGGAGCTGGCGATCGTGCAGCCGAAGATCGTCGTCGTCATGGGCGAGCCGGCGCTGCGCGTCATCAACGGGCTCCAAGTCCCGCTCTCGCGTCCGATCGAGCCGCGCGAGGGGGAGATCCAGGCCTTCACCCCCACCATCGACGCCCTCTACACCCCCGACATCGACGAGTCGCTCGACGAGGAGGGCGCCAAGCAGCGCTTCTGGCGCTCCTTCAAGACCCTCGGCGAGTGGTACGAGGACCTGCCGCCGTACTGAGCGGGCGCCGCTGCGCAGATGCACTTGCGGCTGACGCGTCTGGCCGGCACATCGCACCACGTTCCTCCTCGCGAATAGCTCTGCTATTCGCTCGTCGGCACGCGTCGCGCTGCTTGCCCAGCCACGCCCCCGCAAGCACCTCTGCTTGCGGCGACCGCTCAGTCCGGCATTGCAAGTCCATCTTGTCACTGAGAACTCAGAAGATCCTGCATATAAACTCCCGCATATGAGTGTCACTCTCCGTCGTCGCGGGGTCGTTGCGACGGCTTACCTCGTGGCAGGCCTAGTGGTCCTGATCTGCTTTCCGCCGCCATCGGAGGCGCTGGATTACGACTGCTCGGATTTCGCCAATCAGGCGCAAGCCCAGGGGTACCTGCTTCCGGGTGATCCTCATCAACTCGATGGCGATAACGATGGAGTTGCCTGCGAGAGCTTGCCCTGTCCCTGCTCCTATGGATCTCCCTCACCATCGCCTCCGCCTGTACCGGCCCTGCCTGACCCTGTGCCAACCCCGCCAACTCCGGTGCCCCCTCTCCCTGAAGAGGAACCGCTGTTCCTTCGCGCCTACGTTGCGTGCGGGCTGTCCCCGTACGCTCGGCCGGCGCGGGAATGTCCCCGTCGCAGCAAGGTTGGGGCGTTCTTTCGCGCAAATCGCGAAGTCCAGTACACGGTTTGCATCACCTTCCCGACGAAGCGACACCTCTGCGCACCTGAACAGCTTGCGGAAGCTGGCGTTCTCTACGTCAACAAGGTGACGACGAACATCAGCGGTTGGCACAAGGTCGTTTGGACTGCCGTCGGAAGACGGTTGGTCAGCCGCTTCTGGCGAGGCTAAGACACGCTCAGGGCGCGGCGGCCTCGGCGAGGGCGGTCATCGGCTCGACGCGGGCGCTGGCCAGGCCGCGGACCACGACCGTGTCGAGGGCGGTGTAGGCGGCTAGGCGCTTCTGGGCGGTGGGGCCGTCGGGGGCGGCGACGCCGACCGTGCCCCCGGGCTCGCCGAGGCGGGCGAAGTGGTTGCGGTAGCCGTCGTGGAGGTCGCGGTAGAAGGACTCCTCCTTGGCGAGGCGCGCCTCGGCGTCCTCGCCGACGGCGGTGCGGACGTAGCCGAAGACCGGTGGGGGCTCGCGGCCGGCGTCGCGGGCGCCGGCCTCGACGTGCTGGTGGGCGCGGGCGGCGAACTCGGGGGTCATCCAGTTGAAGAAGGCGCCGTCGAACTCGGCGCCGGCCAGGGCACACATCTTCGGGCCCATCGCGGCGAGCACGAGGCGCACGCCGGGCAGCCGCTCGCGCAGCTCCGGCAGCGAGTCGCGCATCCTGGTCAGCGGCTTCTCGGCGAAGCCGGCGCCGACGCCGAGCCAGAGCCGCGCCGGGTCGAGGCCGAGCCGCTCCAGGTCAGCGGCGATCTGCTCGGGCGGCGTGCGGTCGATCGCGATCACGGCGACGCCGAGGTCGGTCTCCGGCGCCGCGGCGGCGAACTCGGCCAGCGTCTCCAGGCCCTTGGCCCCTGGGTGATCGTTCGACCAGAGCGAGTCATAGCCGAGCTCGGCGCAGCGCTCGGCGAGCGGCCGCGCCACCTCGGGGTCGAGCCCCGCCGCGACGCCGAATCCCCTCATCAGGAGGCGCCTTTGCCGGGAGCGCCTTGGTCTCGCTCGAAGAGCGCTACGCACTCGATGTGGGGGGTCTGGGGGAACATGTCCACAGGCCTCACCCGGCGCAGCCTATAGCCGGCCTCGACCAGCTGCGCCGCGTTCGGCGCCAGCGTCGTCGGGTTGCACGACACGTAAACGATGCGCTTCGCCTCGCACTCCAGGACCCGGCGCACGATCTTCTGCGAGAGGCCGGCGCGGGGCGGGTCGACGAGGACGACGTCGGGCTTGCCCGCCTGCTCGAGCAGCGGTCGCACCCCGGTGCGGGCGCTGCCGGCGACGAAGCGGGCGTTGGCGATCCCGTTGCGCTCGGCGTTGCGCTCCGCATCGGCGATCGCCTCGGGGACGAGCTCCAGGCCCCAGACCTCGCCGGCCTGGCCCGCCATCGTCAGCCCGATCGTGCCGATCCCGCAGTAGAGGTCGTAGAGGCGCTCGCTGCCGCTCAGCCCGGCGTACTCGGCGGCGACCGCGTAGAGGCGCTCGGCCATCTCGGTGTTGGTCTGGAAGAAGGCGCCGTAGGACATCTCGAACTCGAGCCCGCAGAGCTCCTCGCGCAGCCACTCCTCGCCGAGCACGCCTGTCGGTCCCTCGTTGCCGCCCGAACCGGGGTCGACGACCGTGTGGAGGTCGACTGGGGGCTTGGGGAAGCGTGCCGGTGTCGTCACCAGGCGGGTCTGGACCTGGCCGCTGCGGCGCCCTTCGCGCACCACCAGGTTGCAGAGGACGCCGTCGCCGGCGCGGCGCTCGTAGGGCGGCACCGCTTCGGCGCGCGCCCACTCGCGCACCTCGTTGCGGACCGCGTTGCCGCGCTCGGAGGCGAGCAGGCAATCCTCGGCGCCGATCACGAGGTCCCAGCGCCCTGGCGCGTGGAAGCCGAGCACGGTCTCGTCATCGCGGGCGCCGAAGGAGTATTCGAGCTTGTTGCGATAGCGCCAGTCTTCGACCGCCGGCACGATCTCCTCCAGCTCGAAGTCGTCGAGGCCGCCGATCCGGCGCAGCGCCTCGTCGACCTGGCTGCGCTTGTGGAGCAGCTGCTGCTCGTAGGCGAGCCCCTGCCAGGGCGCGCCGGGGCAGGGCTCGCCTTCGTGCAGGCAGCGGTTCTCGATCCGCTCTTCGCCGCCGCGCAGCAGCTCGACCGCGCGCGCCTCGGCGAACTTGCGCTTCGGCTTGGTGATCTCGGCGCGCACCCGGTCGCCCGGCAGGCCGCCGGTGACGAAGACGACGTAGCCGCCGCTGCGGGCGACGCCCCGCCCGCCGAAGGCGAGCGAGTCGATCTCGAGCTCGAGCAGCTCCCCCTTGCGCGGGCGCGCCGCCTGCGCCTGGCCGGCCGCGCCCGTCAACTAGCCCAGCTTCTTGGCTGCTCGGCGGGCTGCCTGCGTCGCCTGTTTGCGCACCGGCGCGGTTCGCCCACCGACCTCTTTGCGCGCCTGTTTGACCAGCCGTTCCAGCTCTTTGAGCAGGTTGTCGGTCTGGCGGCGGCCACGGTCGATCAGGTCGGTGACCATCTTTTCCGCGTCGCTGCGGGTCATCCGGCCACGCTGAACCGCGTCGTCGACGACCTCCTGCAGGCGGTCGCGGCTGAGCGTGACGCTGTGCTCGAGGCTTTCGCGGAACTGCTCGACGCTCTTGTCCAACCCGGTGACGCGGGGGGTGTTGCCGGCCGGCGCTTTTTTCGCCGCTTTCGAAGCTTTTGCTTTGACTTTCGCTTTGGGTTTTGGTTTCGCTTTGGCTTTCGGTTTAGCCGCCGGTTTGCGGTTGGACGCTTTTTTGGCACGCGTCCCGGCTTTCGCTTTTTTCGTTTTGCCGGCTGCCTCTTTTTTCGCGGCCATTACGCCTCCTCGCAGGGGTGAATGCAGATTCGCTGGGACTGACTATCTCATTACCGTGGACTGCGGGGTCCGAAACACGGCCTCGACCGGGGCGTGATCGGAGAGCCGCAGGGCGAGGCCGTCGACCGGCACCTCACGCCGCTCCGGCGGCCACTGCCGCGGTGCCTCGACGGTCTCCAGGCCGCGCGCCAGCAGGTGGTCGATCGCCCGCGGCCCGGTTGGGGCGGCGAGGCCGAAGCGCTCGCGCAGCTCGGTGAAGAGGCCGGGGCTCTCGGCCGGGCGCAGGTTGAGGTCCCCGCCGAAGATCAGCGGCGCCTCCCCGGCCCAGGCGTCGGCGGCGCTCGCCGCCCGCAGCACGTCCTCGGCGGCGAGCTCGGGCCGGTGCGCCGAGGCGTGCAGGTTGGCGACGCAGAGGCCCGAGGCGATCCGCGTGAATCCCATCACCCGCCGCTCCAGCGGTCCGGTGTGGATCGCCAGCTCCCGCCGCTCAACGATCTCCCCCTTCCGGTGCGCCTTTCCCGTCTCAGGGACGGGAAAGGCGCACCGGAACGAATTGCGGACCAGGGTCAGGTTCGAGCCGCCCTCGCCGGAGGCGATCAGGTCGGGGTTGAGCCGCGCCGCCAGCCCGCGCAGGGCGGCGAGCGAGTTGCGCGAGGTCAGGGCCCGGTGCGCCTCAGCGCCGCAGGCGCGCGCCAGCGGGTCGCGCCAGCGCGGCGGGCACTCCTGCAGCAGCGCCACGTCCCAGGCGGCCCCGTCGAGCACGGCGGCGAACTCGCGCAGCAGCTCGCGGTTGACCTGGATGTGGGTGGCGTTGCGCTCGCTGATCCGCAGCAGCCGCGAGCGCCAGGTGCGGAGCGCTGGGTCGGGCGGGAAATCGCGCCCGTGGAAGAGGTTCCAGGAGATGGCAGTGAGCTGCACCGCCGTAGTATCCGCGGCTTGGCAAAGCGCGACTTCCTCAGCGGCGAAGAGCTGGGAGCCTTCGAGCTCTCCCAGCTGCTCGACCTGGCCGCGGAGCTGAAAGCCGGGCGGCGCCAGGGGACGGGGGCCGGTGACCTGGCCGGGCGCAGCATCGGCCTCGTCTTCGAGAAGCCCTCTACCCGGACGCGGATCTCCTTCGAGGTTGGCGTCGCCGAGCTGGGCGCGACGCCGATCGTCCTGCGCGGCGACGAAATGCAGCTCTCGCGCGGCGAGTCGCCGGCCGACACCGGCCGCGTCCTGTCCCGCTACCTCGACGCGATCGTGATCCGCTCTGGCTCTCACGAGGGGGTCGCCGAGCTGGCCGCCGCCGCTGAGGTGCCGGTGGTCAACGCGCTCACCCCGCTCCATCACCCCTGTCAGGCGCTCGCCGACCTGCTCACCCTGCGCGAGCGCCACGGCGACCTGCACGGCCTGCGGCTCGCCTACGTCGGCGACGGCAACAACGTCGCCCGCTCGCTGGCGATCGCCAGCGAGCTGGCCGGGGTCGAGCTGACCGTCGCCGCCCCCGACGGCTACCAGCTGGAGGAGGGGCACGGGGTGAAGCTGACCGAGGACCCGCGCCTCGCCGCCTCCGGCGCCGACGCGATCTACACCGACGTCTGGGTCAGCATGGGCGACGAGGAGGAGGCCGAGCGGCGCCGCGCCGACCTCGCCCCCTTCCGGGTCGACGCCGACCTGCTCTCGGTTGCCGCCGAGGGCGCCGTCGTCCTCCACTGCCTGCCCGCCCACCCCGGCGAGGAGATCACCGCTGAGGCCCTTTACGGGCCGCGCTCCGCCGTCTGGGACCAGGCCGAGAACCGCCTCCACACGCAGAAGGCGCTGCTGCGCACCCTGCTCGCCGAGTAAGCGATGTACCCGGAGATCAACATCGGCCCGCTCACCTTGCAGAGCTTCGGGCTGATGTTCGCGCTCGCCTTCCTCGGCGCCGGCGTCCTGATCGGGGTGCGGCTGAAGGAGATCGGCAAGCCGGTCGACTGGGCCTACGAGATGGGCTTCGCGGCGCTGATCGGCGGCGTCGTCGGCTCGCGCCTCTACTTCATGGTCGAGCACTGGGACACGGTCAGCGACGACCTGCTTGGCAACATCGTCTCCGGCTCGGGGCTGACCTGGTACGGGGGGCTGATCGGCGGCACGATCGCGGTCCTCATCTGGGCCTGGTACCGGGACTTCCTGCGCCTGGCGCTGCTCGACCTGGCGGCGCCGGCGCTGGCGCTCGGCTACGCGATCGGCCGCGTCGGCTGCCAGCTCTCCGGCGACGGCGACTACGGCCGCGCCTGGGACGGGCCCTGGGCGATGTCCTACCCCGACGGCACCGTGCCGACCACCGAAGACGTCCACCCGACGCCGGTCTACGAGGCGCTGATCATGGGCTTCGGCGCCTGGCTGCTGTGGCGGCTGCGCGACCGCTTCCGGGCCGGCGTGCTGTTCGCGCTCTACCTGATCTACGCCGGCGCCGAGCGCTTCCTGGTCGAGTTCGTCAGGCGCAACGAGGACGTTGCGCTGGGACTTACGGCCGCCCAGCTGGAGAGCCTTGCAATGATGGTCGTCGGCGCGGTCGGCCTCTACGTCACCAGGCAGCGGCACGGGAGCCTCGCTCGCGCTTGATGTTACTCTTGCGCAAATTATCCTGAGCTAAACGAGGGGGCACCCAGTGGACGCAGTTGAGAGCAGCAGAGGAGACGGCCAGTCAGTGGCGACCGTCAGCGAGCTGCTCGAGAAAGCGACTGCGACGATCTCCGCCGCCGGCTGCGAGGAGCCGCGCGCCGACGCCGAGGCGCTGATCGCCGACGCGCTTGGGGTCAGCGTCGACGAGCTCTCGGCCGACGGTGCGGGGGAGGCCTCGCCGGAGCTGGTCGCCGCGATCGAGGCGTCCGTCGCCCGCCGCGCCGAACACGAGCCGCTCGCCTACGTGCTCGGCCGCGCCCCCTTCCGCGGCCTCGAGATCGCCGTCGACCCGCGCGTCCTCTGGCCGCGCCGCGAGACCGAGCTGTTGGTCGAGGTAGGCACCGAACTGCCCGAGGGCGCCCGCGTGCACGAGGTCGGCACCGGCTCCGGGGCGATCGCCCTCGCCCTGCTCTCCGAGCGGCCCGACCTGCGCATCACCGCCTCCGACCTCTCGCCGGAAGCGGCCGAAGCGGCGCGTGAGAACGCCGCGCGGCTTGGCCTCGAGCTCGAGGTCACAGTCGCCGAGGGCCTGCCCGAGGGGCTGGAAGACGTCGACCTCGTGATCGCCAACCTGCCCTACGTCACCGACGAGACGATCTACGACCGCTCGCCCGAGATCCGGCGCGAGCCGCGGATCGCGGTCACCGGCGACTGCGGCGAGGACGGGCTCGGCGTGATCCGCGGCCTGATCGAGGAAACGCCGAGCGGCTGGCGGCTGGCGATGGAGCACGACACCCATCACGGGCCAACGATGAGGGAGCTTTTGGGCGACGCGACTACTATGCGCGACCACATGGGTGGTGAGCGGGTAACCGTCGGCGTCGCACCGTGAGCGGTCTTTGAGCGCGGAGGAGCGCCTCGCGAAGTTAGAGCGGCTGCGATCCGAAGGGATCGACCCGTTCCCCTTCTCGTTTCCGGACCGCGACCGGATCGAGGAGATCCACGCCGCCCACGACCCCGAGCAGCTGGGCGAGGGCGAGCACGGCGAGTTCTCCTACCGCGTCGCCGGCCGTGTCACCGGCCAGCGCGGCCACGGCAAGACGACCTTCTTCGACGTCCGCGACCTGACCGGGACGATCCAGGGCTACGCCCGCCGCGACGCCCTCGGTGACGAGGCCTTCGACCGGATCGAAGACCTCGACATCGGCGACCTGGTCGGGATCGAGGGCGACCTCTACGTGACCAAGCGGGGGCAGCTGGCGCTCTCGGTCCGCGAGTGCACGCTGCTGGCCAAGGCGCTGCGCGACCCGCCCGACCTCTTCCACGGCATCTCCGACCCTGAGGTCCGCTACCGCCAGCGCGAGCTCGACCTGATGGCGAACGAGCGCTCGCGGGAGATCTTCGCGATGCGGGCCAAGGTGGTGAAGGCGATCCGCGACCACCTCGACGAACGTCACTACGTCGAGATGGAAACGCCGATCCTGCAGCGGATGACCGGCGGCGCCGCGGCGCGCCCCTTCAAGACCCACCACAAAGCGCTCGACCGCCACCTCTACCTGCGGATCGCGACCGAGCTCTACCTGAAGCGGGCGATCGTCGGCGGCTTCGAGAACGTCTACGAGCTCGGCAAGTTCTTCCGCAACGAGGGGATGTCGCCCCAGCACAACCCCGAGTTCACGATGCTCGAGTGGTTCGTCAGCGGCGTCGACTACCACGGCGTGATGGACGTCGCCGAGGGCATCGTCTCCGACGTCGCCCAGCGGGTGTTGGGCACGACAAAGGTCGAGCGCGACGGCGAGGTCATCGACCTGGCGCCGCCCTGGCCGCGACTGCGGCTGCGGGACCTGCTGCTGGAAGAGACCGGCGTCGACATCACCAAGGCGAGCCGCGACGAGCTGGCCGAGATCGCCGGCGACGACGCCGAGCCCGACGACGACTGGGCCGCCCTGGTCGACACCCTGCAGGGCAAGCTGATCGAGCCGAAGCTGATCCAGCCGACCTTCATCATCGACCTGCCGCTGGCGATCTGGCCGCTGGTCAAGCCGGTGCCCGAGCATCCGCAGCTGTTGGCCGCCGCCTTCGACGGGATCGTCGCCGGGATGGAGATCACCGGCGGCGGCACCGACGTCAACGACCCGATCGAACAGCGCCGTCACTTCGTCGAACAGCGCGAACGGCAGGAGTCGGGGGCGGAGGAGACGCCGCACGAGCACGACGAGGAGTTCGTGCGGGCGCTCGAATACGGGATGCTGACGGCGAGCGGCTCGGGGCTGGGGATCGACCGGCTGATGATGATCCTCAGCGGGGCGAAGACCCTGCGTGACGTGATCCTCTTTCCCTCGATGCGCGAGGCGCCGGGGGCCGCCGTGGCCGACGGGCCTCAAGCGTCGGAATGACAGCGGTCTGAGGCCCGTCGGCCTCAGAAGGCGGAGCGGAGGATGCCGCCGTCGATCGGGATCGTCGTCCCGGTGACGTAGGCGGCGCGCTCAGAGCAGAGGAAGGCGACCAGGTCGCCGTACTCCTCGGGCTGGCCGAGGCGGCCGGCGGGGACTTCGGTGCGGGCGGCCTCTTCGGCGGCCTCGAGCGAGCCGCCGGCGCTGGCGAGCCGCTCGGTGGCGAAGCGGCCGGTGGCGATGGTGTTGACCGTGATCCCGTCGCCGGCGACCTCGGCGGCGAGCGTCTTGAGAAAGCCGACCGAGGCCATGCGCAGGGAGTTGGAGAGGTTGAGGCCGGGGATCGGCTCCCGGGTCGAGGTCGAGCCGACGTTGACGATCCGCCCCCAGCCGCGCTCGCGCATGCTGGGCACGGTTGCGTCGGCGAGGACCCGCTGCCCGAGGACGAGCGAGCGAAAGGCGCTCTCCCACTCGTCGGCGTCGTGATCGAGGGCGCCGCCGAAGGGCGGCCCGCCGGTGTTGAGGACGAGGATCTCGACTGGGCCACCGAGGGCGGATTCGACCTCGGCGGGGAGGGCGGAGAGGCGCTCGAGGTCCGAAGCGTCGGCGACGAAGGGGGAGACGTCGCCGTCGATCGAGGCGGCCGCTTCGTCGAGTTTCTCCGGCGAGCGACTGGCGATCGCGACCCGCGCCCCCTCGCGCGCCAGCACCGCCGCGATCCCACGCCCAATCCCCCGACTGCCGCCCATCACCAGCGCAATGCGCCCCCCGATTCCTAGATCCATCCCGACCAGTCCTCCCCCAAGCGGTTCACGCCGATAAAGTTATCGGCCTGGGCGCCCGTAGCTCAGTGGTCAACGGACCCTTCACGGGGTCCAAAGAGCGTCGGTCTTTCAAGCCGAAGGTCGCGAGTTCGATTCTCGTCGGGCGCATGGGGGGAGTGCCGGCAGATGCCGGCCTTTTCCTTTTGTGGAGCCAGATGCTCGGTCTGAGGCTCGAACGGCGTTCCGTGCGCTTCCCGGCGATTCCGTGCCGTTCCGGGGCGTCGTGGGCGCATCTTGGTCTCATTTCTCGTCGGCGAGCTTGGCGAGATCCGCGACGGAGATGTCGAGCGCCTTCGCGATTCCCTGCACCGTCACCCATGATGGATTGCCTTCGCCTCGCTCGATCAGGGAGAGCATGTTCTTCGTGATCCCGGCCTCCTCGGCCACGACCTGAAGGCTGTCGCCTCGCTTGTTGCGCAGCTGGCGAATCGCGCTCCCGAGAGCCTTCTGCGATTCGGGGTCCTGGGGAGTTCTCGGCGTCACAATAGATTTGGACAGCTTGCTAGGCTGACTCCTCAAACATAAGCGGCGGCCCGCCATGCGCGAACACGACGGGCCGCCTGACCACAAGGAGCGTGCACTCCCCATGGCTGACACCAACCCTACGGATTGCGGCGAGCGTCATCCCGCCGCAGAGGACGCGAAGGCAGAGCGCGCCGTCCTCGCTTTCCTCCTCGAAGAGCACCCATCTCAGCTGACGATCCCAGAGCTATCGCTGGCACTGAACGCCGCCCAGGACCGCTTCGCCGCCAACGACGCTGTGGAGCGCGCCGTCCGCGAACTGGTCGGGGCGGGGCTCCTGCGCTGCCAGGGAGCGTTCGTCGTACCGACCCGCGCCATGCTCTACGTCGAGCGCTTGGCGCTGCTCGGATGAACATCGCCGAGGAGTTCGGCAAGAACCTCCACCGCGCGCGCAAGCGGGCCGGTGTCTCCCAGGAACATCTCGCTGTCCTCGCCACGCTTCACCGGACCGAGATCGGCTTGCTGGAGCGCGGCGAACGACTGCCCCGGATCGACACCGCGCTCAAGCTGGCGGGGGCGCTCGGGCTGCCGTTGGAGAAGCTGGTCGACGGGATCGAGTGGCGTCCCGGCAGCACGCACGTCGGGGCGTTCTCGCTGGCGCCGGGGGGGGAGGGGTGAGCGGCCCAAATCTGTCTCATCGACAAGAGAACCGAAAGGAGATCCATCCAACCCAAGATGAGACCAAGTCCAAAGCCAAGTTCCCAGGAGCAACAGATTCATGTGTTCTCGGAGTCAGCCCAGAGCCTGCAGTAGCTCCAACCAGCCAGCTACTCCAGCCCCTCCAAAGCACCAACCCCGAACACACGACACACTGGGAACCCTCCGGTTCGACGCCTGGGCCGCACTTTCTTGATCCGCAAGGTCTCCAAGTAGATCGCAGCCCATTTCGCCCGGGCGGCCGGCGGCCGATTGTGGCACGGCTCCGCCGTGCAAACGGCCGCGCGTATGGCCGCCCGGACACCTCTGACCTTCGGTCTTTCGCGTTCCTCGAATCGAGGCTTTCTGCGGCTCCTGCGATGCATTTCGCCGGTTTCGTGGACAGAGGGGGCATGGAGCGGAATTCGTCCTCTTGGCCAGCCTTCTTCACCGAGCGAAGTCTTGCCGCCTACCTCGTGGTCTCGGACCGAACGATCCGCAACTGGATCAGAAGGGGAGAGCTGCCCTCCTACAAGCTTGGCGCGGCCCGGCGGATCGACCCAGCCGATGTCGATGCCTTCCTTGAAGCTCGCCGGGAGGAAGAGCCGTGAGGCGTCGCGAGTCCCCGACCAAACGACGCAATCCCTCCGGCGAGATCGTGTGGATGGCCCGCTACACCGGCCGTGATGGTAAGCGCCGCATCGCCAAGCCGACCTGGAACGGCGGCAAGGGCACGTTCACCCGCAAGCACGAAGCCCAGCGGGCAATAGATGAGGCGTACGGGCTCTCAGATCGCCCAGACACGGTCGGCGACTATTCCGCAACGTGGACCGAGCGCCACCCTCGCGCGGAACGCACCAATGCCACGTACGACCACCGAATCAGCCGAGTCCTCGACGTGGAGATCGAGGGCATTCCGCTCAAGGACTGGCCACTGCACGAGCTGCGCCGCCGCCACACTCTCGCCCTGGTTGACCACATGCTCAGGAACGAAGGTCGCGCCACCACTGGTGCCGTCGGCATCCTCCGCTCGCTCTCGGCGATGGCTGAGGACGCGATCACCGACGAAGTCTGCGACCTCAACCCCTTCAAGGGCATCCGCATCCGCGCCAACGATCCAAGGGCGCAGAAGAAACCCCGCCCGATCCGAGTCTTCAGCTTCGAGGAGATGCACCGCTTCGCCAAGGCAGCTGGACGCTACGAGGCAATGGTCCGCGTCTTCACCGACACCGGCCTGAGGCTGGGGGAGGTCCTGCCCCTGCGCCGCGAAGACTTCGACAGCGAGACGCTCCAAGTCCGCCGCACCGCCCACGAGGGCAGGATCCTCGAGGGAACGAAGACCGACCACGGCGAGCCCGACGCCGGCCGCGTCGTCCCGGTGCCGGCGACCCTCGCCTGGATGCTCGAAGCCCAGATCAACCTCAACGGCCCCCGCTGCGAGCTGCTCTTCCCAACGCCGCGAGGTCGCCTCTGGCGCGAGCGCACCTTCTACCGCGACCTCTGGAAGCCGACCCAAGAAGCCGCCGGCCTAGACATTCGCCCCCACGAGTGCCGCCACAGCTACGTCACCCACCTCCGCGCCTCTGGCGTCAACGATGCTGATCTAGCCGAGATCGCTGGCCATCGGGTTGAGACGATGTTGGCTCGTTATACCCACTCGGTTGGGAAGAGCTTCTCGGAGGTCCAGTCGATTATTGGATAACCGCTTAAACTCTGAGGGCTTGGGCTGGCCGTTGCGCCGCCTATTCTTCGATTAGGCATAGGTGAGGCATTGCTCCTCTCGCATCCTGCGATCGAGCTGACCTTCGGCAGCAGATGGCGGCGGTAGATAGCGCCGATCCGTCTGGATAGGCCGCGTGAACTGCGACTTCAATGTCAGGCCTTGCTTCTTCATGAGGGCAGTCACAATCTCGGAAATTCGAATTCGTTTGCCTTCAAGGGTGGCATCAGCCACTACAACAGTTGCCGAGCCAGATGGGCGTAGTACCCGACCACACTCCTGAGCTACCTGTCCAAGATCGAAGATATATCGATTCAGGATGCGCTTCGACCGAGACGATAGGTTTTTGTCACCGAACCTTTCCCTCACCTCTGTGATCGTGTCAGTGCCTTCAAGGCCTCGCTCGCTACCGATGGACTCTCCTCGCTTGTCGCGAAGCTCGCTGAGGGTGTATCCCATCCAGACCAAAGTCAAGCGGTGCCCGCGCATGTAATCGATGGCTTGAAGATATGGCGGGGACGTAAGAACAACATCAACCGAGTTCTTTCTAAGTGGAAGCTCTCGCGCATCAGCAAGGCTGAGCTGCAGGTTTTCCTCCCGTGGCCGCATCTCTCCCGTCTTATTGTGACGAGAAATTACAGTCTCCACTGCCCCCATGAATCTCTCGATGGGGTCGAAGCTCGCCTTCTCTCGTACGCGATGAGGCCGGCTATGCGAAACGTCACGGGCGAGAGACACCCCCGCATCCTTCGTGATTATGAGCCGACTAAAGGCGCACCACAAGCAATCCTGAAGGCTGTCCGCCTCATCTTCGATTCCGAGCGCGAGGCCATGCAGAGCAGCTTGAGCTTCTTTGTCGAACCAATAATCGACGAATTCTTGAGTCTCCGCATCCGCCATCTCATAGGAGCCGAGTCTTGCTGCTTCTGCTCTCGCTACAACACGCCCCGCCGCCGACCTGACTGAGTTGTCGTCGAGGGGCCTCCCCCAGGTTCGTGCAATGAGCAGTGCCAGTGGATCTACATCAAATCCGACCGCTCGATGTCCCTGCATTGCTGCAAGAACAGGGATGGTCCCCGATCCCATCATGGGATCGAGAATCCGTAACTTCTTCTCGGCCGGATCCGGCAGCCGATCTAGTGCAAGCTGCGGGGCCATGCGTGCGGGAAACGGATGTACAGGAGCTACAACGTTCACTCAGGGGTACCTTCAAGCTCCTGCTTATAAGTCTCGACAAGCTTGGGCGGCAAAGGCTCAAGGGTTTCTTGGATCTCGCTGAGCACGGCCTCCGCAGAGGTGTTCAAGGCGACAACAGAGTTTTCGAAGTAGACCGTCCGAGGAGCGAGTGCCCGGAGACCGCGAACAATCGCCTCAACCTCCTCCACGCCGAAGTCCTGTTTTACCCTCTCGTTCAACGCAGCATTGATTGCCTCTACCGCAACGGCGTCTTGTTTCGTGCTGTAGTCAGCGATGATCTCCAAGACGGCTCGTACTGGCCGAGGATCTGGAGGGGCTGCCTCTAAGGCATCAACGAACTCCTTAGCCGCTTTCGGCAAGCGAAGATCGAAAAGGCTACGGAGCGTTCGCGGGGTTAGATTCCGGAAAGGAAATAGCTCGACGAGTCTCGCGAAATCTGCAACTCGAATCGGCGTAATGCTGTCATTCACGCAGATTTTTCCAAGGTTCTTTTCTGGATCATCACCGCCCTCAAAGTCTGGGGCGATGAGCAGAGTGTGATCTGCTTCACCATCCTGTCGGTGAACCTTTAGGATGTTCGTCCGAGCCGTACCAGCCTGAATTGCATCCTTTTCCACGCTCCTCGTCGACTTCGTGTCATAGGTGAGCGAATAGCTAGGTCCAGCTTCATCCTTAGTGAGGCGGCCCAGGCGGGCGGTAGCGATGCCGTCCGGCTTCCCGTTGCCACCAATTCGTTGAACCTCATAGCCGAGATGCTGCAAGGCGTCCGCTGCGGCATCCTCTAGCTCCTTCTCGCTGTGCTTCGAGTCTCGTAGCTGTTCGGCGATAACGGGAGCGGATCGGGGACCAACTTTCGTCAGCGCGCGAAGCAAAGTATCGCGCCGATCTAGAAACCGCTTGATGAACGTGCTAGGAAAATCCTGGTCGAGTAAGTAAGCCTCCGTAAGCAACTCGGCTGCGCCTATGTCTCGCACTACGTCAGTTGCACCTTTGGCTCCGAGGTAGTTTCGGACAAACGGATGCGTTGAGTTCACTACGATCGCGCGTCGACGCGGGTCGTAGCCGACGAGCCTATGGGGGTCAGGGAGATCGTCAATCTCAACGGAGCCGAGAAGGTTCTCATTCGAGGCGAGTACCTCGCGGGCTGCGTCAATGTCGTCGTCTTCATCGATTGAGAAGAGCTGTAACAGCTCCGGATCCTGATCCTCCACGGCATGCTGCAGCAGTCGTCGCAACGGCTTTTGAGAAAGTGCAGCTGGCGCATCAGCGATTCTATCTGCGGCTGCCAGGCTGTCCGCGTCGGGCTCCTCATCAAGTTCTTTGGACTTCGCTCGTGCCCTATTGAAAACGTCAAGGAGGTATTGACGAAGTTCTTTGCGTGCGGGCGACTCTTGAATGCTCTCTCGAGGCGAGGCAACGAAATCGTCGAGGCCATCCGCGTCAACCTCCATGCGAAAACGGGTAAAGGTGCCGTGTCTAAGTTCTACGTCAACCCCGAACTCTGCATCCTCCAAGTTGATAAGGCGGTTGCGTACCTTCACGAAGAACCCGTGGCTTCTTCCCCATCCCTCAGACTTTCCGCGTTGAAGCGAATTGACAAAGAGTTCCGCCTTGCCAGTTACCCGGCCCGCGTGGGGTAGATCAACATAAGGATTCCCATCGTCAGAGCCGGTTAGCGTGCTGTACTTCCAGTTTCCTGGCGCGCTTGGACCTGCGTCGGCCTGTCCGACGATCCACTCCCACGACCGCTCACCGTCGTACTTAGATGGTTTGAGTTCAGCCCCCCTGAAGTAGAGGGTGAACTGAGGATTGATCGGAAGTGCAGTCCGGAGCACCCACTGCAGCATTCCCTGTTGGATCTCACTCGCACCTTTGTCCTTAATCTTCGTAAGGACGACAGCCGTCCAAGTGTCTGGCTCGTCCTCAAAGAACGAAGCAAGTTTCTCTGATGCAAACTCGCTAACCTCAGAGTTGACCGCTTGGTGAGCCTCATCCTGCGTGAGCGATACCACCTTGAGCTCAAGAGGTTGAGTTGCACTGAGCTCAGTGTCGCCTGACACCAAGCTGTAGTCCATGGTGACTGCGAGATATTCACCGGCGGTGCGGCATATATAAGTCAACTCATCGGCAAGGACATAGGTTGCCAACTTCCCAATTCCGAATTTCCCAATCGGAAGTCGGCCGCCTACTATTCGCTCCCCACCTTGCTCTCCGCCAGTCCGCTTTGGTGATTTGCCGATTTTCCAAAGCTCGTGCAAACCAGCCAAATCCATCGACTCCCCGTTGTCGAGAACCAATATCGAGGGTGCATCCCCGAGATCCTCAGGCATCTCGATCCAGACGCACGATGCACCAGCGTCATAGGAATTCGAAACGAGCTCCTCAAAAGCTTTGTTCGGTGATGAATAGAGTCCCTCGGAGAAGCGCTGAATGATCCCGTAGGAGATTTCGACCTTGATGTGCTCAACGTCGTTCCCCGCAGAAACGAAGTTCGCCGGCTTGACTTGCTCTGGCTGCTTCGGTCCCACGGCAGTCCCCGCCTCTGCTTGGGATGCCTCCATGGCCGTAATCGTAGGCGAGAGGGCTGCGGCTGCTCCGTCTGACCTTTCTACTGGCGCAGGAAAGGCGGCTGATCTAGGCAATGGCGCAGGTTATTCCGTTCAAGACTGACCCGGCTGAGTTGCAGGGGGAAGACCCCTACGCCTTGTCAGAAGGGCTTCTCTGATGCGGGAGATCGCGTTCGACGAGAGCGGGAACAGCGGGCAGAACTTGCTTGACTCCGCCCAGCCCGTCTACGCGCTCGCCTCGGTGGCACGTGCAGACGCCGAGGTGACGGCTCCAATCGGCAGGCTTCTTGCTGACAGTTCCTTCTCTGAGTTGAAGTTTTCAGATATGCGAGTGTGCGGCGACGGTCTCAGAATCCTCAACATTGTCTTCGAATCAAACCTGCTCGATCCGAGATCTGCCCGAGTTGTTCCTGTTCATAAGGACTGGATGATCGCCGGCAAGATGGTCGACCTTCTGTGGGAGCCTGGGGCCGCAAACAGCACCTACTTCTATGCCTCAGGGATGCACCGAGACCTGGCCTCAATTTTGCAGCGGCAGGGTCCCAAGGAGGTTGGGATGGAGAATTGGCGGCGCTGGCAGGAGGCTTTTGTCGCCGCCGTTCGCCGGCCCCACGATGAGGCTCGAATATTTGAGCTCGAGACGGCACTCTCTGCTGCCAAGGCGGCAGCGGCTGACAAGCCGGTAGGGATCCTTTTTCAGGCTGTTCCTGATGACGCAGCCTCGCTTTCAGATCTTCTCCCCCACGGTCAGGATGAGCTCGACCCTGCGGTCGGTGGGTTGGTTGAGCAACTGCACCATTGGTCGCAGCGTCTAAGGGAGCCATTTCGGGTCGTCCACGACGATTCGGCTGTCGTACGACGCTGGCGCGAACTGCTGTTGCGCCTCTCTGACCAAGAGATGGAGGCGCATAGCTTCGACGTTGGTGAAGTTCACTTCGAGTTCCCCCTCTACGGGGCTGAGATCGAGACGGTCGACTCTCGTCAGGCAGCTGCTGTGCAGCTAGCCGATGTTCTCTCTGGGGCGGTCATGTGGTGCCTTCGGGAAAATGTCCGGGGGAGGGAAGTACCGCCTCAGTGGTGGGAGTGGAACCTGGGTACTTTCATCGACTTCGCCCAGGGCGCGGACGACTTCCTCCTCGGCTTGGTCTCACCTGAGAGGCAGGAGTCTGATCCGCCTGGAGAGCCCGGATCTCTCAACAGCCCTCAACCCTGAGCCCGGGATCTCGATTGGCTTGCGTACCAACGCGAGTAGGTAGACGACATTTCGCTTCCTAGGCCCTCGGGTCACATTCCCGGCCGTAGACGGCACAATCAAGCAACCGCCCCCGTCCATTCAATCCGGACGAACTTCGCTCTCTAGGCCGATCGAAGCGACCCGATCGACCGGTTCTACGCCGGCCCTCTCGGCTAGGCCTGCTCAATCCCTGGATCGCCGACGCCCGGGCATTCGCTGCCGCGCCCGGCTGCACGCGCCGGCGGGACCGGATCCGTCAGCCGATCTTTTCTGCCAGCTCGATGATGATTCCCTCGGGGCCGCGGACGTAGCAGAGGCGGTAGCTGTTCTCGTAGCGCACCAGCTCGCCGACGAGCTCGGTGCCGCGGGCTTGTAGGCCGGCGACTACGGTGTCGATGTCGTCGACGAGGAAGGAGAGATGGCGGAGGCCTGGAGTGTTCGAGGGGGCGTGCGGGTCGCCGCCTTGGGTCGGCGGCGAGTGGAACTTCACCAGCTCGATTTCTACGTCGCCATCCGGGGTTCGCAGCATCGCCAACTCAGCCTTGGTCCCTTCGAGCGCGATGATGCGGTCTACCCACTCACCCTCAACCTGGCCCGTGCCTCCCGGCTCTAGTCCCAGCTCGACGAAGAACTCGATTGCGGCCTCCAGGTCGTCGACCACGATCCCGACGTGTTCCATCTTTTTGATCGCCATATGCTCGATGGTAGGGAGGCCGCTACCTGACGGTCGCATTCCGGTCTCATCGCCGCCGCAATCCGGCCCCCTGTGCGGACGATGCGCGTCCTTTCAATCTGCCGGAGATTGGCTCTGTAGAGCGGATCAACGCCTATGCGAGTCTCTCATCCGCTTGCGAAACGGTAGTGCATGATGCGTCAGAACGGCAGCGTAGAGAGCGTCAAAGTGGTAGTGTTGCCAGGTGTCCGACGCCACGCAAACGCCACGGCGGTACGTGCAAAGGGTCGTAGACGAAGAGTTCGAGGAGCTGGCGAGCTCGCTCCCCGCGCTGGCAATCGTCGGGGCCAAAGGCGTCGGCAAGACGGCGACCGCGAGCCGACGCGCAACCACCGTTCACGCCCTCGACGATCCTGCTCAACGCAGTGTTGCTCGGGCCGACCCCGCTCGACTACTGGACTTCGCCCCCCCGATCCTGATCGACGAGTGGCAGTACGTGCCCGAGTGCTGGGACCTCGTCCGCCGCGCCGTTGACGCAGGCGCCGATTCTGGGCGCTTCCTACTGACGGGCTCCGCATTCCCAGCCGGAGTCGAGACTCACTCCGGTGCGGGTCGGATCGTCAGCATCCGAATGCGGCCGCTGGCATTGTCCGAGCGTGGTGTTGGGCGGCCCTCCGTAAGCCTGCGCGAGCTACTGGATGGCGAGCGTCCCGCCGTCGAGGGACGCACTGATCTGAGGGTCGACGACTACGTCCAGGAGATCCTGCGTTCGGGCTTCCCCGGCCTGCGCGGCCTCTCGGGCCGCCCATTGCGAGCCCAGCTCGACGGCTACCTAGATCGAATAATCGACCGCGATTTCCCCGAGCTGGGGCACCCGATTCGCAACCCGGCCGCGCTGCGCCGCTGGATGACCGCCTACGCGGCCGCCTCGTCCACCACCGCTTCTTTCGAGACGATCCGAGACGCCGCGACCGGCGGCGAGGGGGAGAAGCCGGCCAAGACCACCACTCAGCCCTACCGCGACGTACTCGAGCGACTGTGGGTAGTGGATTCTGTTCCGGCGTGGATGCCGACTCGAAATCGGATCCGGCGTCTCTCGAGTCCCCCCAAGCATCAGCTCGCCGATCCGGCGCTCGCGGCGCGACTCCTTGGCCTCGATGCCGACGCACTCCTATCCGGGGGAGAGGTTGGTCCTTCGATCCCTCGGGACGGAACGCTGCTCGGCGCCCTGTTTGAGTCCCTCTGCACCCTGTCGTTGCGCGTGTACGCCCAGGCATCGGAGGCTCGGGTCTTTCATTTGCGGACGAGTGGAGGGGAACACGAGGTCGATCTCATCATCGAGCGGGAAGACGGGCGCGTCCTCGCGGTCGAGTTCAAGCTGGCACGTGACATCGGCGGCGATGACGTTCGCCATTTGAACTGGCTCGCCGGGCAACTTGGCGACTCGCTGATCGACGCGGTGGTCGTGACCACCGGCGAAGAGGCCTATCGGCGACCAGACGGTATCGCTGTGATTCCGGCTGCACTGGTTGGTGTCTAAGTGGAGCCAACCCGTGGCTGGCGAAGCCGCCGGCGTCCGTAGAGGACGAGACCAGCGATGACCACCGCTCCCCAGAGAATGGAGGCCCCAATGCCGACCGCTTGGCCAATGAACCCTGCGATGCCAACCGCGAGCAGGAGGACGGCATAGCCCCCTTAAGCTATGAGCAGGAGCCGGCGCGGGTGATCTCAGCGTTCGGCATCAGAAAGGATCCGCGCTCATGGAGCAAGTGAACATCAGGATCGGGCCGATCACCTTCGATCACGCCGATTACGACGCTGAGAACGATGTCCTCTATTTGCATGTCGGCGAGCCCCAGGAGGCCGAGGGCGAGGAGACGCCTGAGGGTCACGTCCTCCGCTACGCACCGGGGACCCAGCGCATCGTCGGTTTGACTGTGCTCGGCGCCCAGCGAATTCTCGACCACGACGGCGATCTGCGCGTCACGATTCCCGAGTCGGTCAAAGCCAGCGCTGACGACCTCGCGCCGACACTCGCGGCTGCTTAGTGGTTGCTTCATGATCTGCAGCATGTTGCGGCGGGGGCTGGCGATCGGTGCACTCCTGTGCTTGATGGTGGTTGGCACTGGATCGGCTGCTTTCGCGGCTGACCTCGATGGCCCCAGCCTTTCCTTTGTGCGTCTTGGCTTGAAGCCGGAAACGAGCGAGGTTCGCATCTCGTCCGCCGATGGCTCCGGTTCTCAGGTGATCGTCGGCGGGGGCCTGCATGCGGGCGTCTTGCCCTATCCGTTCTCGGATCTGGCCTGGACTCCCGACGGGAGCAAGGTCGTCTTCTCTGGGGCACGGGGGTCGCTCCATCGCGAACCGGTCCCAAGGCGGCAGCGGCTTTATGTCTCCGACCGGGAGGCGGGAACGATCAAGGCCATTCCAGGGACCCGCGGTGCGCTTTCGCCGGTGATGGCTCCCGACGGACGGACGATCGCTTTTGTCCGGGTCAAGCATGGATTTTGGAGAAGGGCCGACGGCAAACGGCGCCAGTGGTACCGAACTTCGCTTTGGTTGGTAGCGATCGACGGCAGCGAACTGCGACGGATTCGACCGTGGAGGAGCGAGGGCGGAGAAAACCCGGAGTCATTCTCTCCAGACGGTGGGACCCTGCTGATCATGCGCGGTCAGGGCCGTGTCGTTGCCATCAACAAGCGAGGCAAAGAACTCGGCGTCGTCGCTCGAGGCGCATGGGACCCCGTCTACTCGCCGGATGGTTCGGCGATCGCGTTGATTCGCCTTGGTGACGAAGGTGAAGTTCCAGAGGTGGAAGTGGATCTTTTCGTAATGAACGTCGACGGCAGCGGGGAAACTCAGCTGACCGAAACCCCTGGCTGGGAGCTGTCACCGAGTTGGGATCCGTCTGGACAGCGGATCGTCTTCCAACGACGGTTGAATGTCGAAAGCGTGCTCATGGGAATGGATTTCGGCGACTCGATCCTGCAAATCAATGCTGATGGCACCTGCTCGAGCAAGATCTTCTCCTCCCCGGGAGCCGGAGCCGCGTACGTGCATCCGACGTGGCGCCCGGGTCCGGGTCGCGAAGTCGGGCCCATCGCCTGTTGATCCGAGCGATAGCGCCCAACGGTCGCATCCCGGTCACATAGTCGCGGCAATTCCGCTCTCTAAGCCAATGAGCCTCGTCCTTTCAAGCCGAAGGTCGAGCTCGATGCTCGTCGGGCGCATGGGGGGATTGCGGCGGCCGCTGATCAGGGAGCGTGGGACCTGAGCGCTGGGTCGAGGGCCACCCCAAGCTGCGTGGAGATCCGCTAGGACGCGGCTGACTGACCTCGAATGTACCCTCCATATGATCAGATCTCCTTTGCTACACCCCGAGTTCTTCAATGCGTCCCGGGAACCTCGGCTCGCTCGCTCGGCTTGCTCCCTCCAGTCGCGGTCCGCGTGGCGGGCCGGCCGGCCGGTCGGATCTGACCTCGCGGTGGCCAATCGCCTCTGGGCCGACGTGGGCGCCTTCGAGTCGCCCGGCTCCCAGGTCGCGATCCTCCAGGACAGGTTCGACTCCAACGCTCCAATCGATTACGATTCCTTCGCGCGGACCTTCGCTCACCGCTATCACCTGCGCAACTACTGGAAGACGATCTTCGCCCTGCGCGACGCCGATCCACCGCCACCCTCGACGGTCCTGGACCTCGGCGCCGGCGCCGGCGCGGCGACCGCCGCGACGCTGGCCTGGAGCTACTCCAAGCGGCAGCCGCCGATGCAGATGCGGGTCGTGCTGCTCGACCGCAGTGAGCACCAGCTCGCGATCGCCCGAGAGCTGCTGACGGGTGTCGCCCAACGGTTGCCCGGGCTCTCGCTTGGAGTCACCGTTCTCAAGCGGTCATTGAGCGCTTCGGGACGAGGATGGGCCGAGGAGATGCCCAGCGCGGATCTCGTCATCGCCAGCCATCTCCTCACCGAGAACATCGGTGACGCTTCGACTCTCTATCGGAAGATGAGGAGATCGCTGTCGGGCTCCGCCAGGCTCCTGGTGCTCGAGCGAGCCGATGATCCCGTGTGGGCCTTGCTTCCCAAGCAAGGCGTTCGGACCTTTCACGTTCCCGATCGCGAGCTGCTCAGCCGCTTCCCGGCCCGCCGCGGGGATGGTGGAATGTCCGCTCGCTATCTCCTGACAACGGCGAGGGAGAGGACGCTCATTGACCTCACCGAAAGCTATTTCAGGGCATGGCGCGAGCAGTCGGTCGGGCAGCTCGACCGGGTCTTCAGCGCCGATGCCTGCTACCAGGAGCAGCCACATCGCAGGCCGATGCGCTCTCTTGCCGAGATCCGTCGCTACTGGCGCCGTCGCGTTCTGCCACAGACAAAGCCACAGCCCCGGATTCTCAACCTCACCGTCCACGGTGGGCGCGCCGAGATCGATTGGGCAACCGAGCTGACCGTCGATCGACGTCGCAAGGTCGTCGCCGGGCAGATGACTCTCGAGCTCAATGCCCACGGCGATCGCATTGGTCACCTGCGCGAGTCATATACCAGCAGGACATTTCTTTAGCGTCCACGGAAAGGTTGCTTGAACAGGTAACTTCTGCCCATGGCGAGCGGGCAGGCAGCCGAGTGGCGACCTTGGTCTCAGTTCGACGCCGATGTGCTCGACGCCCAGGTCGTCGAGATCGAGCGTTGGATCGATACAGCTGGAAACGCCCTTGAGACCTTCTTCGTCGAGGACGCGGGTGGATTTCGGCGCTCGACCCTGAGTGGTGTCGATGACAGCGCCACCTCGACCTGCCGCTCGCTCCACGCGATGGTCGACCAGCGTCGTGTCTTGCTCGAGCGCGGCGGGGACGTCTCGGACCTGGACCATCGGCTCGCGATCGTGGCCGAGAAATGGATCGCGCCGCTCGGCAACTCCAGATCGTTGGAGAAGCTCCGCAAACGGAGCGGCAATAGCCAGAACACCTTCACCGACGCCCAGTTGCTCACGGTCGCCTCGCTCGCGCCCGGCCTCGCCCCGCTTCTGCCCAGCAAGAAATTGGAGCGCGCGGTCGACGGTATCGCCGGCACGACCGGCGCCCTCGCCGACGAGCTCAGCCAACGACTCGTCGCCGAGGGTGGCGGCTCGATCGAGCCGGCCAAGGGGGGCGACTCCGTGCATGACTTCATCACGATGCACGCCGTGCGCGGGGTCGACGCCCGTCGCGACGCTTTCGGGTTGGAGAGTCACGAGTGGGACTCCTCGCTTTCCGATGTCGTTCACGAGCGAGTCCTGGGTCAGCTCGGCTACTACTCCGCCGACATCCTGTCCCAGTACGACCCGGCCGAGCTCCTCTTCAGCGTCGCCCTCCTGCGTCGCTTTGGCACCGCCAACTGCAACGAGCTCACCCGCCGCGCCGTCGAGATCGTCGCCGGCAGCCAGACCGACGATGGGGCCTGGCCGAGCTCGCGCATCGTCTCCTATGAGGCGACCCGTCTCCTCCACGTCGCCAGCTACGAGGTTGCGCTGACCATGGCGACCCTTGCCTACCGCGACATCATCACCACCGAACACCCCGACGAAGAGCTGCTGGTCACCGCTGTCAAGTGCCTCGCCAAGTCGATGCGCCTGGTTCGCTCCAGTTACCTCGAGAAAGAGGGATACGCCGGCTGGGCGAACGACCGAACCCGGTGGCACAACCTGATCGAGGGATGGGCGACCGCGATCGTCCTCTTGTTCCTGGTTCGCTACCGCGATCTCCTGCTCGCGATTCAGCAGCGGAAGATCCTCCACCGCTACCGCGCCTCCCAGCCCGACTCCCCCGACCTGCGCTGGCCCGAGCTCGACTGGGCGATGCGCGCGCCCGGCAAGCCCGCCACCGAACCGCTCGAATCTCCCGCCTACTCGGACCCGACCGCTGGCCAGATTGGCCGCGCGCTCGCCGATCGTGTCCTCAGCCCGATCGCCCACGACGCCGTTCAGCGGCCGAGCGATAGTGGTGCCTCGCTGCTGCTCTACGGCCAGCCCGGGACCCGCAAGACCTCACTGGTGAAGCGCCTGGCCGACTCACTCGCCTGGCCCGTGTTGATTCTCTCGCCGCCGAACTTCCTGAGCGACGGCGGGCTCGAGGGCTTCGAGGCCTCCGCCGACCGAATCTTCCGCGACCTGATGAGGCTGCGCCGGTGCGTGGTTCTCTTCGACGAGTGCGAGGACTTCTTCAAGCCGCGTGACAGCCAGAGCCCGGAGAACGGCGCCAACGACGAGCGCCCGGAGTCACGGACGATTGGCGCCTTTCTCACCGCCGGCATGCTGCCCCGCCTCCAAGACCTTCGCGACGGCCGCTGGGTGATCTTCGTCCTCGCGACGAACAGCAGCCTCGAGGATCTCGACTCCGCTGTGATTCGACCGGGCCGCTTCGACATCGCACAGGAGATCGACCACCCGACCCTGGCCGCGCAGGTCGCCTACGTCAAAGCCCATCGCCAGCCACTCACCGCTACGCAGCGCGAGTTGCTCGGCGGCGCCTTGCGGGCCCTGGACAAGGCTGCCAAGGAGCCCATGCCCTTCGCCGTCATCGACGAGATCGCCCGCGATCTCGTCGCTGGCCGGCAAGCGGAAAACCACGACGAGCTGATCGCGGCTCTGGGCCAGTGCCGCAGCCGCGTTGGACCTCCGAGGCTGCTCGGTTAGCCGGCGACGATCAGGGCGGTGAGGAAGAGGGCGAGGACGTGGAAGGACTGGTCGACGGCGAGCCGCAGGCCGGGCAGGTACTCGGTGACGCGCTTGACCACGACCATGTAGAGGTCGAGGAGGCGGCCGTCGTCCTGGACCCAGTGGGGGACGGCGACGAGCAGCGCCAGGCCGACCGCACCGGCGAGGCTGATCTCCGAAGCGACCCAGAGCAGGGCCGGCACGAAGGCCAGCACGTAGGTGAGCAGGTGGCTGAGCAGAGCGCGGCGGGCGACAGGGTCGGGCCCGAGGCCACCGGCCTTGAACCGCGCCTGCCAATCGGTCTGCAGGAGGAAGTCACCGGCCAGGTGGCAGACGATCAGGACGGCGAATAGCTCAACCCAGCTCACCGCGCCAATCTAATCGCCGCGCCGGTTCCCCCCGGCGCTAACCGTCAGCCGCGGCCCGCAAGGCGGCCGCGTCGAGCTTGACCATCCCCAGCATCGCTTTCATCGCGCGCTCGACGCGGGCCGGGTCGGGGTCGGCGAAGAGCTCGTCCATGCCGCGCGGGACGACCTGCCAGGAGAGGCCGAAGCGGTCCTTGAGCCAGCCGCACTGGCTCTCCTCGCCGCCGTCGGTCAGCCGCTCCCAGAAGTAGTCGACCTGCTCCTGGGTCTCGCACTCGATCTCGAACGAGACCGCCTCGTCGAACTTGAACTGGTCGCCGCCGTTGATGGCGACGAAGCGGTTGCCGTCGAGCTCGAACTCGACCGTCATCACCATGCCCGCCTCGCGTGGCGCCCCCTCGGGGTAGCGGGTTACGTTGACGATCCGCGAGTTCTCGAAGACCGAGACGTAGAACTCGGCGGCCTCCTCGGCCTCGGTGTCGAACCAGAGGTTGGGGGTGATTCGCGTGGGCATGGGCGGCGTCTCCTCTCGTGGCGGCGGACAGGGTTCGTGCAAGTAAAGACCGGCTACCCGGCCCGAACTCATCGCACCCGTGCTCCCGGCTACGGGGCGCCGTCGGCCAGCGGCCGCGGCAGCGTCGCGCACCAGGCGGCGAAGATCGCGACCGCGACCAGGGCGCCGAGCCAGTGCAGGCCGACGACTACGAAGAGCAGGCTCGGGATCCCCGCCAGCACCGCCCGGGTCAGCACCGGCCCAACCGGCAAGCCGACGAAGCGCGCTGTGAACCAGGCGCAGAGCAGCCAGGCGAGCGGCCCGCTGAGCCAGCCCCAGCTCTCGAAGAAGCTGCCCGGCAGCAGCAGGCCGAGCAGCAGCGAGACCGCCGCCACGGCGACCACCTGCACCAACGCCACTCGCCAGAGGACTTCCGAGTCCACGCCCGGATCTTGCCACGCCCTGGCCGCTCACCCGGCTGATCCGTCTGCCGGGGCGGGCATCCTGAACAGTCGTCCGTGCGGGCCGGGTGCTCGCTCGATTCTGGCTGTACTTTCGTATAGATTATAAAGTCCTACGGTGTCCGCCCCTCCTCGTCCCCCCGTGCCGACGGTCCAGGCAAGCGTCCTGGACTGGCTGCGCGGGGCCTTGATCATGGGGGAGCTCAAGCCAGGCGAACGGATCCGCCAGGAGGCGCTGGCCGAGACGCTGGGGGCCAGCCTGATCCCGGTTCGGGAGGCGCTGAAGACGCTCCAGGCCGAGGGCCAGGTGACCTACGTCCCGCGCCGCGGCTACTTCGTCACCGAGCTTCACTTCGAAGAGCTGGTCGAGATCTATGGGCTGCGGCGGATCCTCGAGACCGAGGCCGTTCACCGCGCGATCCCGTACATCGACGATGAGCTGATCGCGACGATGGGCACTCACGTCGAGAGCGTCGAGAGACTCGGCCACACGGCCGACGTGATCGCCCTGATGGCGGCGAACTACGAATTCCACTTCGCTCTCTACCGGGCGTCCCAGGCCAAACACCTGGTTCGCATCATCGACTTCCTCTGGGACTCGACGAGCGCCTATCGCGCCCTCTACTACAACGACGACGAGGCGCGCGAGCACCCGGCCCACCGGGGCATCCTGCAGGCGGTCGAGACTCGCGAGGAGGCGAAGATCGTGGCGGCGCTCGACGCCCATCGCCAGCGCGCTCTCGACCGCCTCGTCGACGTCCTCGCCTAGAGCCCCCTCGCTCGTCCTCGCCTAGAGCCCCTTCGCATCCCGCCTGTCGCGCGGGACCCTCTCGAAGCCGCCGTCGGCGCTTTGCAAACCTCGTTATCTGCACCGAACTTGGCCGCCGGCCTTGACTTTCGTTTGGCGGTCTGTCTATCCTACATTTTATAGGTTATTAAGGAGAGAGATCGTTACCGACGGGACAAACATTCCTCGGGACGTGGGCGATGGCGGTGCGTTCATCGCTTGCGACACCGGTGGCACCTTCACTGACTTCGTGGCGATTCACCCTGGCGGCGATCGCGTCGAGATGACGAAGACGCCCTCCACGCCGCCCGACTTCTCCGACGGGATCGCGAACGGCCTCGACGAGCTCGGCCTCGACCACTCGCTCGGCCGCTTCTTCCACAGCACCACCGCCACCACCAACGCGGTGATCTCCCGCCGGGGCGAGGAGTGCGCGCTGGTGACGACGCGGGGCTTCCGCGACATCCTCGAGATCCGCCGCGCCAACCGGGGCGACCTCTACGACATCCTCTGGGACCCGCCGCCGCCCTTCGTCCCCCGTCGCCACCGCTTCGAGGTCGACGAGCGGATCGACTACGCCGGCGCGGTCGTCGAGCCGCTCGACGCCGACTCGGTCCGCGCGGTGGCGCGACGACTGCGCGCCCGCGGGCTGAAGACCGTCGCCGTCTGCCTGATCAACTCCTACGTCAACCCGGAGCACGAGCGCCTCGTCCGCGAGATCCTGCTCGAGGCCGACCCCTCGCTCGAAGTCTTCGTCTCGGTTGAGATCCTGCCCGAGCCGCCCGAGTTCGAGCGCACCGCGACCACGGTCGCCAACGCGTACCTGGCCCCGGTCCTCGCCCGCTACCTCGAGGGCCTCTCGGGCAAATTGGCCAGCCGCGGCCTCTCGCCAGAGCAGATACGGGTGATGCACAACGGGGCCGGGACGATGACCGTCGGCGAGGCCCGGCGGCTGCCGGTGAAGACGCTCAACTCGGGCCCGGCCGCCGGTGTCGCGGCGGCCGCCGCGATCGCCGGCGCCATCGGTCGCACGGATGTCGTCTCGCTCGACATCGGCGGCACCAGCGCCGACATCGGCGTCGTCCGCGATGGCAGGCCGTCGCTGACTCGCGAGTTCGACCTCGAGTGGGGGATGCCGATCCGCTTCCCCAGCGTCGACGTCCTCTCGATCGGCGCCGGCGGCGGCTCGGTCGCCGGTCTCGACCGGATCGGCTACCTGCGCGTCGGGCCGGACAGCGCCGGCGCCACCCCCGGACCGGCCTGCTACGGGCGCGGCGGCGAGGAGCCGACCAACACCGACGCCCAACTGGTCCTGGGCCGGATCGTCACCGACGCGGACCTCGAGCAGGCGGCGCGGCGCGGCCTCGCGCTCGACCCCGAGCTCGCCGAAGCGGCGATCGCGGCGCGGGTCGCCGAGCCGCTCGGGATCTCCGTGGTCGAGGCCGCCGAGGGGATCGTCCGGGTCGCCAACGCCAACATGCTCAAGGCCCTGCGCCTCACGACCGTCGAGCGCGGCCTCGACCCCCGCAAGTTCAGCCTCCTCGCCTCCGGCGGGGCCGGACCGCTGCACGCCATCGAGCTGGCTCGCTCGCTGGGGATGCCCGAGGTCATCGTGCCGCCGCACCCGGGGCTGATGAACGCGATCGGCCTGCTCTTCCTCGAACCGCTCGTCGATCAATCCACGGCCTTCATCCAGCGACTCGCCGACGTCGGCGAGGAGCGGCTGCGGCGTGAGATGGGCGCGCTCGAGGACGCCGGCCGGGCGGCGCTCGTCGCGCAGGGGGTCGGGCCCGACGAGATCCGGATCGATCGCCGCATGGACATGCGCTACGTCGGCCAGCTCCACTCGCTGACCGTCGACCTCGAGGGGCTCGCCGCGGAGCAGCTGGACCGGGCCGAACGCGACTTCCACGCCGAGCACGAGCGCGCCTTCCGCTACTCCCACCCCGACGCGCCGGTGGAGATCTCGGCCCTGCGGGTCGCCGCCCGCGGCTCGCACACGCCGCCGGACGTCACCAAGCTTCGCGTCGGCGACCCCGGTGCCGGCCCCGTCGCCCGGCGGGAGAAGCGCGTCCACTTCGGCGAGCAGGGCTGGATCGAGACACAGGTGCTCGACCGCGCCCAGCTGCGCGAGGGAGAGGTCATCTCCGGCCCCGCCCTGATCGTCGGCTTCGACAGCACGACGGTGCTGCCGCCCGAGACCGAGGCCAGCGTCGACCGCGGCGGCTGCCTGATCGTGAGCTGCTCATGAGTGGCGCCGTCGGAGCCCCCGGGGCGACGCCCACCCGTCCGCCGGCCTGGGACCCCAACGCCGAGATCGACCCGGTCACCTTCGAGGTCCTGCGCAATGCCTTCACCGCGCTCGTCGACGAGATGACCGTCGTCCTCGAGCGGACCTCGCACTCGCCGGTGGTCAGCGACGGCCGCGACTTCAGCGCGGCGCTCTGCGACCGCGACGGCCGCCTCGCCGCCGAGGGCCGCGACAACCTCCCCGCCCACGTCGGCACCCTGCCCCACACCGTCCGCGCGGTGCTGCGCTGGATCGGCAGGGAGCGGCTGCTGCCGGGCGACGTCATCCTCATGAACGACTCCTACCTGGGCGGCACGCACGCCCAGGACGTGCGCGCGATCATGCCCGTCCACGTCGGCCAGGAGCTGATCGGGTTCGTCCAGAACTCCGCCCACTGGTCCGACGCCGGCGGTCCCGTGCCGGGCAGCTTCCACGCCCTCGCCTCCTCCTCATACGGCGAGGCGCTCTGCATCCCGCCGGTCCACATCGTGCGCCAGGGCGAGCTGGACGACGAGGTGATGCGACTGATCCTGCGCAACGTGCGCGTCCCCGAGCTGACCCAGGGCGACCTCTTCGCCCAGCTGGCGGCCTGCCGGACCGGCGCCGAGCGGTTCGGCGAGCTGGTCGAGGAGTGGGGCGTCGAGCTGATCGAGGCCGAGATGCGCCAGCTGATCCGCTACTCGGCCGAGCTCCTGCACGCCGAGTTCGCGGAGCTGCCCGATGGCGAGTACCGCTTCGAGGACGCGATCGACTTCGACCCGCTCGGCGACCGCGAGCAGCCGGTCGCGGTCAGGTTGAAGCTGACGATCGACGGCGACCGGGCGACCTACGACCTCTCCGAGAGCGATCCCCAAGCGCTGGGCGCGATCAACAGCACCAAGAGCATGGCCGAGTCCGCGATCCTCGTCGCCACCAAGGCGATCTTCCCGAGCGTCCCCGCAAGCGAGGGGATCTACGACGCGATCGAGGTCGTCAACCCTCCCGGCCGGGTCACCCACGCCGAGTTCCCGGCGCCGATCAGCGGCGCCTTCTCGACTTCCTATGAGGCGATCACCGCCTGCGTCTTCGGCTGCTACCTGCAGATCGCCCCGGAGCGCTCGATGGCCTGCTCGGCCAACATCGTCAGCACCGTCGTCGGCGGCCACGACCCCCGTCCCGGCTACGAGCGCGACTTCATCATGTACATCTGGAAGGAGGGCGGCTACGGCGCCCGGCCGGGCAAGAAGGACAACCACACCGCGATCAGCCTCTTCGCCTCCGGCACCCGCAACGAGCCGGTCGAGGTGCAGGAGCGCCTCTACCCGATCCTCACCCACCGCTACGCCCTGATGCCGGACTCGGCCGGCGCCGGGTACCACCGTGGCGGCCTCGGCGTGCGCCGCGACTTCTCGCTGACCCACAGCAGCGGCACGCTCTCGGTCCTCGGCAGCCGCGGCGTCTCCCCCGTCTGGGGCTGGGACGGCGGCGGCGAGGCGGTCGGCAGCGGCCTCGTCTACGACCCGGGCGGCCCGGAGGAGAAATCCCACGGCGTGATGACGGCCGGGGTCGAGGTCGAGCCCGACCGCGAGATCGAGTTCTGGGTCGGCGGCGGTGGCGGCTGGGGCGACCCGCTGACCCGGCCCGCGGCCTGGGTGCTCGAGGACGTCCGCGACGAGGTCGTCAGCCTCGAGGCCGCGCGCGAGACCTACGGCGTGGCGATCGCCGTGGTCGACGCCGACGCGGGGGTCTACGAGCTTGATCGGGGAGAGACAGAACGGCTGCGAGGCAGGGAGCTGACCGACGCCGACCAGCTCGGGGACGGCCCCGAGCCCGGTGGCCCGGTCGGGCAGGCGACGTAAGCGACTCGAAAGGAAACGAAGATCTAGATGAGGACCGATTCGACCAGTGGGAAAGTCCGATACGGCGCCGGGGTGCTGGTGGCCCTGCTCGCCCTCGCGACGTTCCTCGCCGCCTGTGGCTCCAGCGATTCGGAAGGGGACGAAAAGCTGAAGGTCGGCGTCAACGCCGCGCTCAGCGGCGTCGGCGCCTTCTACGGGATACCGCAGGTGAAGACATGGGAAGTGATCGCCGACGAATACAACGCCAACGGCGGCATCGAGGTCGGCGGCAAGAAGTACGAGATCGAGGTCATCTCCGCCGACAACAAATGGGACCCGGCGACGATCAGGCAGATCACGACCGAGCAGGTGCTCAACGACGGCGTCGAGGTCGTCGTCACCGCCGGCGATCCGATGGACCCGATCATCCAGCCGATCACCGAGCGCAACGACACGATCTTCCTCGACTGGACGGCGAACGTGGATCTGGTGAGCCCGCCGAACAAGTACGTGATCAACACCCTGCAGACGCCGTCGACCACCGCCGGCCCGGTCCTCGGCAGGATCCTCGAGGAAAACCCGAAAGTGGAGACCGCCTACGGCGTCGGGGTCGACCTCCAGTACGACAAGAACAACGTCGAGTGGTCCCAGGAAGCCGCCGAAGAGGCGGGGCTCGACTGGCTGGGGAGCGTCTTCTACCCCGCCGATACGCAGGATTTCTCCGCCTACCTGGGCCGGGCGGTCAACGCCGACCCCGACATGATCGTGCTCGGCTCGCCCTCGGCGGCGGCTCCGGCGATCCTCAAAACGCTCGACTCGCTGGGCTATGACGGCGTGGTCGCCAGCGCCGCCACGCCCGAGGACCTCGAGGCGAACATCGAGGGTGCCGGCGCGGCGGCGGACGGCTTCTACCAGGCCGAGGTGCACAGCTGGCCGCTGACCCCGGAGCTGCAGGCCTTCCAGAAGGAGTACACGGCGAAGGCCGGCGAGTGGAACGCGCTTGCCCCCGCCCACTGGATCGGCGCCCAGTTCCTGCTGCAGGCGATCCAGGAAGCGGGCACGATCGACGACCCCGCCGCGATCATCGAGGCCGCGGAAGAGACGTCGATCCCGAACCCGCTGGTGCCCGGCTCGACCGAGGTGCGGCTCGGCGGCGAGGAGACCTACGGCCAGGCGCGTCAGCTCGCCCTGCCGGTCGCCCTCAACCAGGCCGTCAACGAAAAGCCGACGACGCGGGCAGTGCTCGACGTCCCGATTCCGTAGCTCGGCGGACGGATCGGCACGATGGCACTCCTGAGCGTGGAGGAGATCGAGGTTCACTTCGGCGGCGTCAAGGCGCTGTCCGAGGTGAGCTTCGATCTCGGAGAGGGTGAGATCCTCGGCTTGATCGGCCCCAACGGGGCGGGCAAGACGACCCTCTTCAACGTGATCACAGGGTTCGTCAGGCCGCGGGCCGGAGCGGTCCGCTTCGCCGGTGAGCCGATCACCCGCCAGCCGACCCACGAGATCGCCGCGCGCGGCCTGGTCAGGACCTTCCAGGGCGCGGCGGTCTTCCCGGAGATGACGGTCGCCGAGGCGCTCACCGTCGCCTCCTACCGGCGCCTGCGCCGGGACAGCGGCCTGCTCGGCTCGCTCGGCGGCGTCGGTGACGCCGAGCGGGCCGAGGCCACGCTCGAGGAAGTCTGTGGCCGCGTTCCCGGCCTGCGCGAGGTCCGCGCTCTGCGCTGCGCCGACCTGCCGCACGGCACGCGGCGCCTGGTCAGCGTCGGCATGGCGCTCTGCGCCGAGCCCCACCTTCTCCTGCTCGACGAGCCGCTGGCCGGGCTCGAGGCCAGCGAGGGAAGGGCCCTGCTCGAGCTCTGCCGCGAGCTCCGCGCGCAGGGCGTCGCGCTGCTCCTGGTCGAGCACAACGTGGGCGCCGTGATGGACGTCTGCGATCGCATCGTCGTCCTCGACTTCGGCCGCAAGATCGCCGACGGGACACCGGCCGAGATCCGCGACGACGAGCGGGTGATCGAGGCCTACCTGGGCTCGGCGACGGAGGAGGCGCGGGTATGACGCGCACACCCTCCAACGAGGCGCTGCTGGCCGCCGCCCGCGAACACGTCGTGCGCGGCATCACCTCGACCGAGCTCACCGTCGACTCGGCGAGCGGCGGCGCGATCGTCGACCTCGAGGGGCGCACCCTCGTCGACTTCGCCTCCGGGATCGGCGCGCTCAACCTCGGCCACGGCGACGAGGCGGTGGTCGAGGCGATCCACCGACAGACCGACCGCTACCTGCACCAGTGCGCGATCGTCGCTCTCTACGAGCCCTACGTCGACCTCTGCCGGCGCCTCGGCGAGCTCTCCCCGGCGCCCGGCGACCAGCGCACGCTGCTCGTCAACTCGGGCAGCGAGGCGGTGGAGAACGCGGTCAAGGCGGCCCGCGCGGCGACCGGCCGGCGCGGCGTCGTCGTCCTCGAGCGCGCCTTCCACGGCCGCACGATGCTCGGCCTCGCGATGGCCGGCAAGGTGAGCCCCTACAAGCGCGGCCTGGGCCCCTTCGTGCCCGAGGTCTACCACGCTCCCGCGCCCTATCCCTACCGGGGGGTCTCGACCGAGCAGGCGCTCGCCGGGCTGCGGCGGCTCTTCGAAGCGGAGGTCGACCCGAGCGAGGTCGCCTGCCTGATGGTCGAGCCGGTCCAGGGCGAGGGCGGGATCATTCCCCTGCCGGACGAGTTCCTGCGTGCCCTGGGGGCGATCTGCCGTGAGAAGGGGATCGTCTTCGCGGTCGACGAGATCCAGTGCGGGCTGCGCCGCACCGGCCCGGTCTGGGCGGTCGAGTCCTCCGGCGCGGAGGTGGACATCCTCGTCAGCGGCAAGTCGCTCGGCGGCGGCCTCCCGGTCGCCGCGGTGACCGGCAGGGCCGAGGTGATGGACAGCGTCGGCCAGGGTGGCTACGGCGGCACCTTCGGCGGCAACCCGGTCAGCTGCGCCGCCGCCCTCGCCCTCCTCGACCGGCTCCAGGAGCCGGACCTCGACGCGCGGATCGAGCGGCTCGTGGAGACGCTGTGGGGACGCCTCGGCGCGCTCGCCGAGCGCCATCCCCAGATCGGCGAGGTGAGGGGGCGCGGGGCGATGATCGGGATCGAGCTGGTCGCCGACCCGCAGACCCGCGAGCCGGCCCCGGACCTGGTCGAGGAGGTCGTCCGTCAGAGCCGCCGCAACGGCGTGATCACGCTGCCGGCCGGCTTCTACCGCAACGTGATCCGCCTGCTGCCGCCGCTCAACCTCTCCGCCGAGGACTGCGAGCGCGGCCTGACCGCCTTCGAGGCCGCCGTCGACCGGGTCCTGGGTGGTTCCCCGTGAGCGACGTCGCGGGCCAGCCGTTGCTCGGGGTCGAGGGGCTGGGCGTCAGCCTCGTTCCCGGCACGCCGACGCTCGAGCGGATCTCGCTGCGGGTCGCGCCGGGCGAGGTCGTCGCGATCGTCGGCTCCAATGGCGCCGGCAAGAGCACCTTGCTGCGGACGATCTCCGGGCTGCACCAGGTGAGGAGCGGAGCGATTCGCCTCGAGGGCGAGGAGATCCAGGCCTGGTCGCCGCGCCGGCGCGTCCGCGCCGGCCTCGGCCACGTGCTCGAGGGGCGCCAGCTCTTCGCCGAGATGACCGTCGAGGAGAACCTCAGGATGGGCGGCTACCTGCGCCCGCTGCGTGAGGTCGGGCCCGACGTCGCGCGCCTCAAGGAGCGCTTTCCGCTGCTCGCCTCGCGGGCGGGACAGCCGGCCGGAACCCTGAGCGGCGGTGAGCAGCAGCTGCTCGCGATCGGCCGTGCCCTGATGGGGCGGCCGCGCCTGCTGCTGATGGACGAGCCCTCGATCGGGCTGGCGCCGAAAGTGGTCGCCGAGATCGGCGGCGTGGTCAGGTCGCTGGCCAGCGAAGACGGAATCGGGGTCCTCCTGGTCGAGCAGAACGCCCAGCTCGCCTTCGGCCTCGCCTCCTTCGTCTACGTCCTCGAGCTGGGTGAGATGCGCGTCTCCGGCCCCACCGAGGAGGTCGCGGCCAGCGAGCTCGTCAAGGAGGCGTACCTGTCGACATGAGAGGAGGGCAGCGAAAGTGAGTGTGGCACTGCAGGCGCTCGTCAACTGCATTCTGCTGGCGGGCATGTACACGCTGATCGCGATCGGGCTGAGCCTGGTCTTCAGCGTGATGCGGATCATCAACTTCGCCCACGGCCAGATGTACATGCTGGGGGCCTACGTCGTCTTCTTCGCTTACGGGAGCAGCCACCTCCCGTTCCTGGTCGCGCTGATCCTCGCCGCGATCGCGGTCGGCGCCTTCGGGGCGCTGACCGAGTGGGCGATCATCCGGCCGGTCCAGTCGGACGAGTCGCGGGCGATGGTCGCCACCCTCGGCCTCCTCCTCGCCACCCAGGGGGCGGCGATCGTCCTCTTCGGCGAGACCGACAGATTCGCCGACGAACCGATCTCGGGGACGATCGCGCTGGGCCCGGCGACGGTCAGCAGCTACAAGCTGGTCGCCGCGATCAGCGCCCTCGTCCTCGTCGCCGGGCTCTTCGCGGCCCTGCGCTGGACCCGGCTCGGGCAGGCGCTGCGGGCGCTGGCGCAGAACACCGAGGCGGCGATCCTGATGGGGGTGCGGATCAACCGGCTGCGCGCCGCGGGGTTCGCGATCGGCGCCGGCCTGGCCGCCGTCGCCGGCGGCCTGCTGATGCCGATCACCTCGGTCAGCCCCGCCATCGGCGAACCGATCATCCTCAAGATGTTCATCATCCTCATCCTCGGCGGCCTCGGCAGCGTCACCGGGGCCGTGGCCGGCTCCTTCACCCTGGCCGCGATCGAGACCTTCGGGGTGACCTACGTCGGCGACCTCTCGATCCTGCTCGTCTACGTGCTGGTCATGGCCGTGATCCTGGTCAAGCCGGAAGGCCTGATGGCGAAGGCCGGGAGGCAGTCGGCATGAGCGCGGTGAGATCGGGGACCTGGCGGGGAGCCGCGGGGCTGGTCGCCCTGGTCGTGCTGGCGCCCTACCTGGTCGGGCAGGACGCCTACTACCTGAGCGTGATGACCAGCATCGCGATGTTCACGGTCCCCGCGATGGGGGCCTGGCTGTTGATGCAGACGGGGCTGTTCAGTTTCGGCCAGGCGGGGTTCGGCTCGCTCGGCGCCTACGCGATCGCGATCCTGCTCGAGCGCACCGGGATCCCGATTGGCTTCGCGGCCCTGCTCGCGGTCCTCTTCGCCACCCTGATCGGCGCCCTGCTCGCCTTCCCGTTCCTGCGCGCCCGCAGCACCGCCTTCGCGGTGTTGACCCTGGTCAGCCTGCTCGCGATCGACCAGGTGATCGTGCTCACGCCCGACCTGACCGGCGCCGGCGCGGGCCTGGTGACCGTGCCGCTTCCGCTCCTGACGATCGCCGGGCAGACGCTCGACCTCGCCTCGCCGCTGGGCAGCTTCTACCTGATCGCCGCGATCATGGTCATCTGCATGGGCATCGCCCGCCTGGTCGCCTCCGGCCCCCGCTTGCTCGCGCTGCGCGGCATCGCCCAGGACGAGCAGCTCGCCGCCTCGGTTGGGATCAAGGTCACCCGCATGCGGGCGATGGCGTTCGTCTGGGCGGCGAGCTTCAGCGCCGCCGCCGGCGCCTTCTCGGCTCCCTACCTCCAGGTCGCGCACCCACGGGTCTGGGGCGTCTTCCCGTCGATCTTCATCGTCGCCTACGCGATCATCGGCGGCAGGAACTCGATCGTCGGGCCGCTGCTCGGGGCGGCGGCGGTGATCGGCGGCACCGCGATCGTCGGCGGCGACCAGTACCAGTCGATCTTCCTCGGCGTCGGCCTGATCGTCGTCGTGCTCTTCCTGCCCGACGGCCTCGCCGGCGGCGTCGGCACGTTGGTGAGGTCCCTGCGCGACCGCCTGCGCGAGCTGGGAGCTCGTGGCAGCGCGCAAAGGAGCGGCGATGCTGCTTGACCTGACAATGCCCTTCTCGACGCGGACGGTTCCGGTCCCGGGGCATCCCCAGCCGAGCTTCGAGTCGATGCACGTCTTCGAGCGCGACGGCGTCCGCAACACGATCGCCAGCTTCAGCATCCACACCGGCACCCACATCGACGCCCCCTCGCACTTCATCGAGGACGGCCGCTCGATCGACCAGCTCGCCGTCGACCGCTTCGTCCGCCCGGGCGTGAAGCTCGACCTGAGCGACGCCCGCCCGGGCGAGCCGATCCGGCTGACCACCCTCGAGCGGCTCGGCTTCAGGCCGGACGTCGTCCGCGGCAAGATCCTCGTCCTCGCCACCGGCTGGAGCGACGCGAACTACCGCGGGCCACGGCTCTACGAGGACAACCCGTTCCTCTCCCCTCGGGCCGCCGAGGCGATCGCCTCGGCCGGGCCCTCGGCCCTGGCGCTCGACTTCGCCGTCGACGAGACGGATCCCTGGCCGAACCACACAGTGCTGCTCGGGGCGGAGGTGGTCCTGATCGAGAACCTGGTCAACCTGCTCGAGCTGCCGGCCAACGGCTTCGACCTGATCGCGCTGCCGCTGCGGCTGGAGAACGAGAACGGCGCCCCGGCCCGGGTCATCGCCCGGCTCGGCGATCCGGCGGCGCGCGCCGCCGCGGCTTCGCCAAGCCCAGGGGAGTGATCGAGGTGGGCGCGGTGCGGCCCGAGGTGCTGGCGGCGTGGCGTCGCCACCTCGGCGACGACTTCGGCGACGCGGGCGCCCTGCGGGCACGGCTGCAGGCTCCCGGCAACCTCTCGGCGGCGATCGAGGCGGTCGCGGCGCCGGCCGCGACGCTGACCTGCGACGGCGTCACCGTCAGCCACGCCGAGCTGTGCGAGCGGGCGGCGCGGGTCGGCGCCGGGCTCGGACGGCGCGGGATCGGCCCGGGCTCGCGGGTGCTGATCGCCGGCCCCTCCTCGCTCGGCTTCGTGGTCGCCTACCTGGCGACGATCCGGGTCGGGGCCACGGCCGTGCTCGGCGACGCCGCGATGACCGAGTTCGAGCTTGCCCGCCTGCTCGCCGACTCGGCTCCGGCGGCGGCGCTCGCCGACGCGGCCCTGGCCACGCTGGCCGAGTCGCGGCGGCCGGCGCTGGTCGCCGACCTCGGCGAGGGGCTGGACGACCTCGCCGCCGGTGCCCCGCCCGCCGGCCCGCCGGTGGCCGAGCCGGGGCCGGCGATCCTCGCCTACACCTCCGGCACGACCGGGCGGCCGAAGGCGGTGCCGCTCAGCCACGCGAACCTGCTGGCCTCGGTGCGGGGCGCGATGGCCGCCTGGCGGTGGCGGCCCGACGACCGCCTGGTTCACTCCCTGCCCTTCTCCCACCAACACGGGCTGAGCGGCGTCCACATCTCGCTGCTGGCCGGCTCCAGCCTGGTCGTCGAGCCGCGCTTCGATCCGGCGCGGACCCTGGAGCTGATCGCCGACCCCCTCGCCACCGTCCTCTTCGCGGTCCCGGCGATGTACGAGCGACTCGACCGGCAGGCGCCGGACCGGGCCGAGCTGCGCCTGGCGGTCTCCGGCTCGGCGGCGCTGCCGGCCGCGCTCGCCGAGCGGGTCGCCGGCTGGCTGGGACAGGTGCCGCTGGAGCGCTACGGGAGCACCGAGGCGGGCCTGGTCCTCTCCAACCTCTACGACGGCCCCCGCGTCCCGGGCTGTGTCGGCGTCCCCCTGCCGGGCATCGAGACCGCGGTCGCGCTCGCCGACGGCAGCCTCGCGGCGCCGGGCGAGGAGGGGGAGCTGCTGGTCAGGGGCCCCCAGGTCTTCGCCGGGTACGCCGGCCGCGACCCCGGCGAGGACTTCGCCGCCGACGGCTGGTTCCGGAGCGGCGACATCGCCAGGGTCGAGCCCGGCGGCGAGCACCGGATCGTCGGCCGCAGCAAAGAGATGATCGTCAGCGGCGGCCTCAACGTCTACCCGCGCGAGGTCGAGGCGGTGCTCGAGGGCGACGACCAGGTCCTCGAGGCGGTCGTCGTCGGGCTCCCCTCCGAGCGTTGGGGGGAGCGGGTGGTGGCCGTCGTCCGGCCCGCCGGGAGCCTCGACCCCGAGCGGCTGACGCGTTTCTGCCGCGGCCGCCTCTCCGCCTACAAGTGCCCCAAGGAGTACGTCCTGGTGGCGGAGATACCGAGGACCTCGCTGGGCAAGCCGCGCCGCGACGCGGTGCTCCGCCTCGCGGCGGAGGCCGCCGCGGAGGCGTCATGAGCGCCGCGCCGCCGGGGGCGGCGACCGGGCTCGGCGCCTGGCGCCGGACGGCACGGGAGCTGGGCGCCTTCTGGGCGCTCGACGCCGATTGCCTCGCCCGCGCCCAGCCCGGCCGCGGCGCCGAGAGCGCGACCGGGCTGAGGGGAGTCGCGGTTGCCGTCAAGGACGTCCTCGACGTGCGCGGCATGCCGACCACCGCGGGGCTGCCTGGGCACTCCCGGCGCGCCGACGAGGACGCGGCAGCCGTCGCCCGGCTACGAGCGGCCGGCGCGGCTCCTGTCGGCAAGGCGGCGATGGACCCGCTGGGCTGGTCGACCGGCGGCCAGGCGCCCGGCTTCCCGCCCTGCCTGAACCCCGTCGATCGCTCGCTCAGCCCCGGCGGCTCCTCCTCGGGCTCCGCCGTGGCGGTCGCCGCCGGCCTCTGCCCGCTCGGGCTGGGCACCGACCTCTCCGGCTCGCTCCGCATCCCCGCCGCCTACTGCGGCGTGGTCGGCTTCAAGCCGGCCTCGGGCTCGATACCGAGCCGCGGCTGCCTCGCCGCGGCGCCCGCCTTCGACTGCATCGGCGTCGTCGCCGCGGACGTGCGAACCGGCCTGGCCGCTTACGAGGCGCTCGCGGCGGCGCCGCTGCCACCGTCGCCCGGGAGCCTCCGGGTGGGCGTTCTCGAGGACCTGATGGAAGAGTCGGACCCGGCCGTCTCCGCCGCCTGCCGGGGGTTGCTGGCGGCGGCGAGCGAGGGCCCGGGCTTCGAGCTTCGCCCGGCGCGGATCGAGTGGCGGGCGCGCGGATACGCGCGCCTCATCGCCGCCGACCTGGAGCGAGCCTGGGGCGGCGAGATCGACCGCCGGCCGGCTGACTTCCCGGACTCGATCCGCGAGGACGTGGCCAGGGTCAGGCGGGTGCGGCCGGACCAGCTCGAGCGCGATCGCCGCGACCTGGCGGAGGGCCGCGCCTCGGCGGCCAGGGAGCTCGCCGGTGTCGACGTCGTCGCCTCGCCGACCACGCCCGTCGCTGCTCCCGACCGCGACGCCGAGCGGACCGCCGTCTCGGTGCGCTTCACCCGCCTCTACAACGCCCTCGACTGGCCCGCCCTCTCCGTCCCCTGCGGGCGAGACCCGGAGGGGCGCCCGATCGGGATCCAACTGGCGGCGCCGCCGGCCCGGCTCGGCGCCCTCGTGGCCGCCGCCCTGCGCCTGGAGTCGGCACGGCCAAAAGCGAGCAAAGATGGCAGCGCGCAGCGCTAGCGCGCCAGCGGCCGAGCTCGTCGTGGCGGAGGGGAACCGGACCCCGGAGCTGGTCGCGAACGCCCTCGGGGAGACCGAGGGGCCGGCGGCGCGGGAGTTCGGCCGGGCCTACGCGCGCCGGCTCGGGCCCGCCGCCCCCGACCCGGCCGAGCTGGCCGCCGAGGCGGCTGGCGCCTTCTCGCTGATGGCTCGGCGCGATGGCTCGGCGGCGGTCAGGGCGTTTAACCCGAGTCGGCCGCGCGACCGCTACGAACCGCCCGGGTCGGTGCTCGAGACCAACACCGAGGACCTCGCCTTCCTCGTCGACACGGTCGCCGCCGAGATCGGCGCGAGCGGCTTCGGCGTGCGCCGTGTGGCGCACCCGATCGTCGGCGTCGAGCGAGACCGCGCCGGTTGCCTGCTGCGCATCACCGATCCGCACGGCGCCGCGCGGCGCGAGTCGGTCACCCACTTCGAGCTCGATCGCCGTCTCGCGACGGCGGAGCTGGCGGAGCTGGAGCGGGCCGTCACCGCCGCGCTCGGGACGCTGCGCCGGGTCAGCGCCGACTTTCCCGCGATGCGCGACCACCTCGTCGCGATGGCCGCCGTAGCCGAGGCGGCCGCGGCGCGGTCGGGCAGAGCGGACGGAGCCGACACGCGCGCCTTCCTCGAGTGGCTCGGTGACAACTTCGTCCTCCTCGGCTACCGCCAGCACCGGTTTGAGGGCGGCGTCGCTCGCCCGGTTCCCGCTTCCGCGCTCGGCCTCTGCGCGGGCCCGGCGGCGGACTCGCTAGCGGCCGCTCTGCCCGCGCCGGATCTCGACCGTGAGCCGCCGCTCCTGGTCGAGGAGACCGGGGCGCTCTCGCCGGTCTGGCGCTGCCTGCCGATGCAGCTGGTCGCCATGCCGCGGCTCGACGCCGAGGGTCGGGTCGAGGGCGAGGACGGGCTGCTCGGCCTGTTCACGCCCCGCGCCCTCGCCGAACCGGCCAGCCGGATCCCGATCCTCGACGGCAAGCTGGCCCGGATCGTCGCCGCCGAGCGGCTCGTCGAGGGCTCGCACGACCGCAAGGCGCTGACCGAGCTCTTCGACGCCTTCCCGAAGGGGGAGCTGCTCGCGGCCGAGGCCGAGGAGCTGCGCCGGGCGATCGTCGCCCTGCTTTCCGCGCAGGCCGACGAGGTCGTGGTCGTGCCCCGCTTGCGGCACGGCGGCGGCTCGGCCTCGCTGATCGTCTCGACGCCGCGCGCCGATGCCCCGCAGGACCTCGGCAAGCGGGTCGAGGCGATGCTCGCGGAGCGCTTCGGCGCCGGCCCGGTGACGGTTGCCGACGTCCGGTCGCGGCGGGACCGGGTCCAGCTCCAGGTCGGCGTGCACCGACGCGGCGGAGTCGACGCGGCGGAGCTGGTCGCGATGCGCGACGCCGTGCGCGAGCTGGCGCGCGGCTGGTCGGCGCGGCTGCGCGCCGCGCTCGTCGCTCGCGAGGGCGCGCGTCGCGGCGAGGCGCTCTCGCGCGTGTGGGGCGAGCGCATGCCGCGCAACTACCGCCACGCGGTGCCCGCCGAGCTCGCCGCCGCCGACGCCCGCCGGCTCGAGGCGCTGGCGACCGGCGAGGAGGAGCTCGTGATCGGGGTCGATCCCGAGCGCGGCCCCGACGGCGCCCCCCGGACCCGCGTCGTCCTCTGCAAGCGCGGCGCCAAGGCGGAGCTCTCGCAGGCGACGCCGTTGCTCGAGAACGCCGGCCTGCGGGTGATAGAGGAGGCCGCCTTCCGCCTCTCGGGTGGCGAGGAGCTCTGGGTCCAGGGCTTCTCGGTTCTCGGCCCAGGCGATCAGCCGCTCGACGCGGAGCGGGACGGGGAGCGCTTCGCCGCGGCCCTCACCGCGGCGTTCCTCGGCCGCACCGAGTCCGACTCGCTCGACCGGCTGGTGCTGCTGGCCGGGCTCAGCTGGGAAGGGGTCCAGATCCTGCGCGCCTACAGGCGCTACCGCCAGCGGGTCGGGTCGCGCTACACCGAGAGCTTCCAGAACGACGCGATCGCCGCCCACCCGCGGCTCGTCGCCCGGCTCGTCGAGCTGTTCGAGCGGCGCTTCGACCCCGGGCGCGAGCCGGACCCGGCGGCCGAGGCGAAGCTGCGCGGGGAGATCGCCGAGCAGCTCGATCGCATCGAGCTGCTCGACCACGACCGCATCCTGCGCAACCAGCTGCGGGTGATCGAGGCGACGACGCGGACCAACTTCTACCGACCGGGGCGGGACGCGATCGCCTTCAAGCTGCGCTCGGCCGAGGTCCCGGCGATCCCCGAGCCGGTGCCGGCGTTCGAGATCTACGTCTACTCACCGCGGATGGAGGGCATCCACCTGCGCGGCGCCGAGCTCGCTCGCGGCGGCCTGCGGTGGTCGGATCGGATGGACTTCCGCACCGAGGTGCTCGGCCTGCTTAGGGCCCAGATCACGAAGAACGCCGCGATCGTCCCCTCCGGCGCGAAGGGGGGCTTCGTCCTGCGCGGCGGCGCCGAGCTGGAGCCGGGGTACCACTACGGGCGCTTCATCGAGGCCCTGCTCGACCTCACCGACAACCTCGTCGAGGGCCGGCCGGTGCAGCCCGAGGGCGTCCGCGTCCACGACGAGCCCGACACCTACCTGGTGGTCGCCGCCGACAAGGGCACCGCGACCTTCTCCGACCTCGCCAACGAGATCTCGCTGCGGCGCGGCTACTGGCTCGGTGACGCGTTCGCCTCCGGCGGCTCGAGCGGCTACGACCACAAGGGCCTCGGGATCACCGCCCGCGGCGCCTGGGAATCGGTCAAGCGCCACTTCCGCGAGCTCGGACGCGACCCGGAGCTCGACCCGGTGACCGTGGTCGGGATCGGCGACATGTCAGGCGACGTGTTCGGCAACGGGATGCTGCTCTCACCGAGCATCCAGCTGGTCGCCGCCTTCGACCACCGCCACGTCTTCGTCGACCCCGCGCCGGACCCGGCTGCCGCCCACGCGGAGCGACGGCGCCTCTTCGCGCTGCCGCGCTCGTCCTGGGCGGACTACGACGCCGACTTGATCTCGGCCGGGGGTGGGGTCTGGTCGCGCCAGCTCAAGTCGATCCCGGTCAGCGCCGAGATGCGGGCGCTGCTCGCGATCGAGGCGACGCGGCTGGCACCGGCCGAGCTGATCAAGGCGATCCTCCGCGCCCCGGTCGACCTGCTCTGGAACGGTGGGGTCGGCACCTTCGTCAAGGCCTCTCAGGAACGCCACGCCGACGTCCACGACCGGCCTTCCGAGGCGATCCGGGTCGACGCCGACGAGCTGCGCTGCCGCGCGATCGGCGAGGGCGGCAACCTGGGGCTGACGCCGCGCGCCCGGGTCGAGTTCTCGCGCCAGGGCGGGCTGGTCAACGCCGACTTCCTCGACAACTCCGCCGGCGTCTCGTGCTCGGACCGCGAGGTCAACGTGAAGATCCTCCTCGAGGGCGCCGTGCGGCGGGGCGACCTCGATCGCGCCGACCGCGACGCCGTCCTGCGCGAGGCGACCGGCGAAGTCGTCGACGGCGTCCTGCGCGATTCCTTCCGGCAGGCGTGGATCGTCGCTCGCGAAGCCCACCTCTCGCCGGCTCGCCTCCTCGCCTACGAGGATCTGATCGCCGACCTCGAGGCGGGCGGGTATCTCGACCGCGCGGTGGACGCGCTGCCCGATCCCGAGGAGATGGCCGAGCGCCGCCGCGCCGGCCGGGGGATGGAGCGCCCGGAGCTGGCGGTCCTCCTGGCCCACGCCAAGCGCCGTCTGGTCGACGACCTGCTGCGCTCGGACCTGCCCGACGACCCCTGGTTCGAGCGCGACCTGCAGGCCTACTTTCCCGCCCGCGTCCTCGCCCGCGGCGCGGCGGCGCTCGCCGAGTACCCGCTGCGGCGCGAGCTGGTGGCGGCCGTCGTCGTCAACGACCTGGTCAACTCCTTCGGCCCCACCTTCGTCTCCGGGCTCAGCGGGGAGCGCGGCGCCGAGCCGGCGCAGATCGTCCGTGCGACGCGCGTCGCGGCCGCGGTCTGCGGCAGCGTTGCCCGCCGGGCGGAGATCGAGGCGTTGGACGGTGAGGTCTCGCCCGTGATCGCGGCGGCCCTGGCCGGCGACCTCGACGACCTGGTGGCCGACCTGACCCGTTGGCTTCTCGCCCACTCGCCGGCCGGTTCCCTCGACGAGGCGATCGCCGCTGGCCGGGAAGGCTTCGGCCAGATGCGCGAGGCCCTGCTGGCTTTGCCCGGCGGCAGCTGGCGCGAGCGCAGCCAGGAGGCCGAGGAGCGCCTGCGTGAGCGCGGGGTGCCGCCCGACCTTGCCCGCGAGCATGCCCTCTTCGCGACGCTGGGCCGGACGCCGGACGCGATCACCGTCGCCCGCTCGACAGGTCGCTCGGTCGGCGAGGCGACGATCGCCCTGGGCGCCCTCGGCGACGCCCTCGGCCTCGCCTGGCTGGACGGTGAGGCCGCGGTCATGCCGGCGTCGAGCGGGGCGGAAGGGCGGGCGTTGCAGGCGGCGCGTGAGGACCTCGGCGCGGTTTGGGCGGAGCTGGCGGCGGGCGCCCTGGAGGCGCCGCCGCGGCGCTCCCCGCGCCGCGCGGTGACCGCCGCCCTCGCCGCCCGCCCGCGCGAGGCCGAGCGCCTGCGGGAGCTGGTCGGGACGGCCGAGGGGTCCTCGCTCGGCCTCGCCGAGCTGGTGCTGGCGGTGAGAATGACGCGCGCCCTGATCGATACGCGTGAGCCCGTACCGATCCAGGGTTCATAATCGGAGTCTCCCGGGCGGTTAGCTCAGTTGGGAGAGCACCTCCCTTACAAGGAGGGGGTCACTGGTTCGAGCCCAGTACCGCCCATTGCCGCTCCACCCCGCTACTGCAGGGTGAAGACGACGCGCACGGTGGCGGTCACGGTCGAGGTGCCGGGCTTGGTCGGGGGAGTGGGCTCGGCGCCGGCGGTGACCTCGCGGGCCATAGGCCGACCCGGCACCGCTTCGCTGCCTTCTTCGATGCTCTGCGCCGGCCCGAGGACGGCGCCCGCGCGGCTGGCGAGCGACTGTGCCTTGGCTTTGGCCTGATCGAAGGCGGCGATCAAGGCGCTGTCGTAGGCCGCCTCGGGGTTGCCGGGGAAGAAGCGGGGCCCGCTGGTGCCGGTCGCGCCGGCGGCGATCGCGGCGCTAACGACCTCCCCCGCCCGGTCGGGCTGGTGCAGGACGACCGAGATGCTCTCGCTCGCTCGCCAGAGGGTTCGCTTGCCGCGGGTCACCTTGCGCACCGAGATCTGGCCGGTGGTGACGTCGCCCGGCCCGACGCCGGGGATCGTCTGCACCGCGGCGATCACTTCGCGAAGCCGAGCCGAAACGACGCGCAGCGCCTCCGCCCGGCTCCCGCGTTCCTTGGCCACCCCGAAGCCGAGCGAGGCGGTGTCGTTCGGCACCTCGAGCGTCGCCTTGCCGTACACCGCGATCGTCCCCTGTGCCGCGGCGTTCCCCGGCACGAGCAGGGCCAGGCCGAGCAGCACCGGCAAGACGAGCGCCCGGAAACGCGAACTGGTTGACAACGCCACCAAGGTGAAGTCGACTGTAGAACCGGGCTCGGATAGAGCTATGGCCGGGAGACCGCCCGCCAGCAGGCGTCGGCGATCGTCTCCAGATCGGCCTCGCTGAACCGCTCGCCGCTCGCCGCCAGCCGCACCGCCGGCGCCAGGCCGAGCTCGTAGAGCGCACCCAGCGGCAGCGAGAGGAGCAGGCCGGCGAGGCCGGGGCTGGCGGCGAGCTCGAGGATCGGGTCGCCCTCGCTGGCCAGCGCCGCGTGGGCCGGCTCCCGGTAGGGGGAGCTGTCGACCTGGAGCAGGAAGAGGGCGTGCTCGGGGTTGGCCGCCAGGTGGCGGTAGCTCGCCAACCAGATCGCCCGGAACAGCTCGGCGGCGGAGGCCTCGGGGTCGAGGCCCCCCGTCGCCGCGGCGCCCAGCTCCGCCTTCGTCTCCAGGTAAGTGGCGAGGACGACCTCGTCCTTGGAGCCGTAGTGGGTGTAGGCGGTGCCGGTCGCGACCCCCGCCTCGGCGGCGATCGCGCTCATCGAGGCGCCGTGGAAGCCGCGCTGGGCGACCAGCCGCCGCAGCGCCTCGCGCACCGCGGCGGCCCGATCGACGCCGATTACCCCCATCGCCCCACCTTCCGGTGCGCTTTACCCGTCCCTGGTACGGGAAAGGCGCACCGGAAGGTCACGCCGGCACCGCCGCGGCGACCTCGAGCTTCAGCTCGGTCTCGCGCTCGGACACGTCCCAGAGCTTCGCGATCGCCCGGTCCATCCCCAGCCGCCGCATCACCGGCAGCCGCACCGCCGGCCCGTTGGTGACGAAGCGCGGCCCGTAGAGCTGGCCGCTCCTCGCCCGCGGGTCGGTCGCCGCGCGCAGCTGCGGCCGCGCCCCCGTCGCCGGCGACATTCCCGTCGAGCGGGCCATCACGTGGAAGAAGCGCTGCGTGAAACCGCCGTTGGTCTCTTCGACGCTGACCGCCTGCAGCTCGGTGTTGGAGAGGCCGGGGTGGGCGATCAGGCTCGCCGCCGGCAGGCCCGCCGCGGAGAACTGTCGGTGCAGGCCGAGGCCGAAGTGGTAGTTGGCGAGCTTGGCCTGGCCGTAGGCGCGCCACGGCCCGTAGCGGCCATGCATATGCGGGTTGTCGGGGTTGACGGAGAGGCCCATGTGGTGGGCCATGCTGGTCACGGTGACGACGCGGGCGGCGTCGGCGCGCAGCAGCGCCGGCAGCAGCAGCGCGGTCAGCGCGAAGTGGCCGAGGTGGTCGACGCCGAACTGCATCTCGAAGCCGTCGACGGTTTGGCGCTCGGGGATCCCCATCACGCCGGCGTTGTTGATCAGCAGGTCGATCGTGCCGTGGTCGGCGAGGATCCGCTCGCCCGCCGCCCGCACCGAGGCGAGCGAGCCGAGGTCGAGCTCGACCAGCTCCAGCGCCGCGTCGGGGACCGTGCCGCGCACGTCCTCGATCGCCTCCGCCGCCTTCTCCTGGTTGCGGGCAGCCATCACCACCGTCGCCCCAGCCCCCGCCAGGGCCCGGGTCGTCTCCAGGCCGAGCCCGCCGTTGGCGCCGGTCACCACCGCGACCCGGCCGCTCTGGTCAGGTATGTCCTTGACGCTCCAGCTCACTACGCCTCCCGTCCTCTGAGTGAACGTTCATTCACATCGGGAGGCTAACGCGAATCAGTCGCGCATGAACTGGCCGTGGAAGGCGAAGGGGATGTGGTGGGGGACGGCGGCCGTCGCGACCTCCTCGAGGTTGGCCGCGTCGAGCACCATCAGGTAGGAGCTCTCGTGCTCGGCGTCGAGGACGACCGAGAGCAGCACCCCGTCGTCCTCGCCGTTGGCCCCCGGTCGCGCGACGAAGACCGGCTCGCTCGGGTACTGGCCCGGCCGCGCCCAGCGCAGCGTGGCGCCGTCCTCGATGTCGACCTTGACGATCTGGTCGGGGAAGCGACCGTCCTCGCCGCGCACGCCCCAGACGTAGCGGTAGGGCCGCTCGTTGCAGTGCCCGTAGTTGATCCGCGGCAGCTCCAGGTAGCCGTCGGCGAGCTTCTCGCGCCGCACCGCGCCGGTCTTCAGGTCGAGCCGGAAGCGCGCCAGCTCGGCGTCCGGCATCTTGGCGCCCGCCCGCATCTGGTCGAGATAGAGGCAGTCGATGACGCTGGCGTCCTCGTAGACGCAGACGTCGACGATCACCTCGCCGTCTTCCTCGTAGGAGTTGACGTGGTGGAAGGCGAAGCAGGCGTCGGTCTCGAAGCCGCCCCGGGCAGCGCCGCTGCGGCGGTCGACCAGGGTGAAGCGGGTGCCCAGCTCCGGCTTCCACCGGTAGTTCTCGATGTAGGGCTTGCCGGCCAGCGCCAGCTTCAGCGGGTTGACGACGAAGGGGAACTCGGCCAGCACGAGCCAGCGCTCGGTGAGGCCGAAGGAGTGCATGTAGGCGGGTTCGCGCACCGGCAGCGAGCCGATCACCGTCGGCTCCTCCGCGTCGGGGCCGAGCTCGAAGAAGCGGTAGCTCGAGCGTGGCCCCAGCTTCGCCGCGTAGTTGAGCATCGAACCGGTCGCCCGGTCGCCGTGCGGGTGGGCGGTGGTCAGCTGGCCCGGTGGCTTATAGGGAACGCCGGCCGCGGCCAGGGTCTCGGAGTCGAACTGGACCGGCATCGGCGTCTCGGTCATCGCGATGAAGCGCTCGCCGAGCTTGGTCACGTTGACGTTGGCGTTGTCGGTGAAGACGCCGCCGGCGGCGAACATCGCCTGGGCGCGCTTGAACAGCGAGCGGCAGGGGTCGGTGGCGAACTCGCTGAAGACCATCTCGCCCTTCTCCTCGGCCGCCTTGTAGGCGCGGCCTTCGAGGAAGCGGCAGGCGTAGGAGACGCCGTCGCCGGCGATCGTGAAGCGGTGCAGCTTCGCGGTGCCGTCGAACCAGTGGCGCACCGGCGTCTTGCCGACCTCGAAGGCGCCGGGCCCGGTGCGGAACATCGACCCGGTCAGCCACTCGGGCATCTCGCCGCGGACAGGCAGCTCGTCGAGCACCACCTGCTCCCGCTGCGAGGTGAGGCCGAGCTCGAGGGCCTGTTGGTGGGTCGGTGCGGCTGAGGTCGTCATAGTTCCTCCCGAATGGTTCAATCTGAACCGTTCGAACTGTAGGCTAGGCTGCCACCGGTGTCAAATCCACGCCTCACGGAAACCTCCTACGTCGTCCTCGGCCTGCTCGAGGAGATGGCGCCGGCGACGCCCTACGACCTCAAGCAGGCGGCCCAGGTCAGCATCTTCAACTTCTGGTCTGTTCCCCATACCCAGCTCTACAACGAATGCGAGCGCCTCGCCGTGGCCGGCCTGCTCGACGAGCGGCGCGAGGACGGCGGGCGCCGCCGCCGCTTCTACGAGCTGACCGACGCCGGCCGTGAGGCGCTCGCGGCGTGGCGGCGCGAGCCGACCGAAGACCTGGTCGAGATTCGCGACCCCGGCACCCTGAAGCTAGCGATGGGTGCCGAGCCGGAGGCGCTGGCCGCCGCTCAGCTCGCCGCCCACCAGCGCAAGCTGGAGGAGTACGAAGAGCTGAAGAAGAACGGCGGCGACGAGGTCCCGCGCGGCATGCGGCTGGCCCTGGACCTGGGCCTCATCCACGAGCGGGGGATGGTCAAGTTCTGGTCAGGGCTGGTTCCGTGAGCGCGTGCGCGGCGAAGATCTCGTCGAGGTCCTCGCGGGTCAGCGTCTCGCGCTCGAGCGCGTTTGCAGCGAGGTCGTCGAGGCACTCGCGATTCTCGGTAAGCAGCTCGCGCGCTCGGCGGTAGGCCTCGCGGGCCAGGTTCATCGCCGCCACGTCGACGTCGCGACGGGTGCGGTCGGAGAGCGCGTAGTCGTTGGTCGGCAGGGCGATCGGCGAGGCGCCGTCGGCATCCATCGCGACCCCCATGCCGAACTCGGCGACCATCTGGCGGCAGACCATGTGGACGCGGGAGAGGTCGTCGACGGCGCCCGAGTAGGACTCACCCATCACCTCTTCCTCGGCGGCGCGGCCGCCGAGCAGGGTGACGAGCTCGTCGAGCAGCTCCTCGCGCGACTTCAGGTAGGTGTCTTCCTGGGGTGAGTGGCCGACGAAGCCGAGCGCCGGCCCGCGCGGCACGATGCTGAGGATCTCCGGCGGGTCGAGGCCGAGCAGGTGGCGGCAGAGCGCGTGCCCCGCCTCGTGGTAGGCGACGATCCGACGCTCCTTCTGGTTCAGCCGTCGCGCCTGCCGCGAGCCAACCGACTGGCGCAGCAGCGCCTCGTCGAGGTCCTCGCGTGCCATGGCTTTGCGTCCCGCGCGGCCGGCGATGATCGCCCCCTCGTTGAGCGCGTTGGCCAGCTGGGCGCCGGTCATCCCGGTCGTCTTGCGGGCGACGTCGGTGAGGTCGAGGTCGGGGCCGAGCGGCTTGCCCTTGGCGTGGGCGCGGAGGATCGCCTCGCGACCGTTGCGGTCGGGCGGCGCGACCAGCACCTGGCGGTCGAAGCGGCCCGGCCGCAGCAGCGCCCGGTCGAGCTTGTCGACGTGGTTGGAGGCGGCGATCACGATCACCGTCCCGGCGTCCTTCTCGAAGCCGTCGAGCTCGACCAGGAGCTGGTTCAGCGCCTGCTCACGCTCACTCGAGCCGCCGTCCCCACCGCTGCTGGAACGCGCTCCCCCGACCGCGTCCAGCTCGTCGATGAAGACGACGGCCCGGCCCGACTTGCGCGCCTCTTTGAACAGGCGCCGGATGCGGGCAGCACCCCTCCCCACGAACATCTCGACGAAGCTCGATCCCGAGGCGGAGAAGAAGTCGACGCCAGCCTGCGCGGCGACCGCCCGCGCCAGCATCGTCTTGCCGGTCCCGGGTGGGCCGAAGAGCAGCACCCCGCGCGGCGCCTTGGCACCGAGGGCGGCGAAGCGGTCGGGGTCACGCAACCATTCGGTGACGTCGATCAGCTCCTCCTTGGCGGCGTCGACCCCCTGCACCTCCTCCCACAGCACCGGCTCGGTCTTGCTCGCCTTTACCGTCTCCGGTTTGGTTGCCCCCAGCGTCCCGCGCAGGAGCGTCACGAAGACGAGCAGCAGGGCGAACATGAAGATGACCCCGAAGACGGGATACCAGTCGAAGAAGAAGTTCTGCACGTCGGTCATGCCACAACCAACGCGCCGGGGGGGCTAAAGCTCGCGCCGGTTTATCACGCCGCTCTGCAGGGCGCGCTCGGCGAGGGCGGCGCGCTTCTGGTTCTGCGGCAGATCGCCGACGCCGAGCTTCTCGAAGAGGGCACGCATGTGGGTCTTGACCGCGTCGACGCTGAGGTGCAGCTCGGTCGCGATCGCCTGGTTGGTCGCCGGGGTCGTGAACTGTGCCTCGTCCTTGTATGGACGGCAGAGGGCGAGCAGGACGCGGCGCTGGCCGGGGGAGATCGTCGCCGCGGCCGGCACCTCGCCGGCGATCACCGTGGCCTCGGGCGCGGCCTCGCCGGGCCGGCGGAAGAGCACGGTGGTGCGGCCGAAGCGCAGCGCGTCGCCGTCGCGCAGGCGCCGCCGCCCGTCGACCCGCTGCTCGCCGACGAAGGAGCCGTTGCGGGAGAGGCCGTCGTCGAGCAGGGTGCACTCGCCGCGCACGACCTCGATCTGGGCGTGCAGGGCGGAGACCTCGGCGTCCCAGTCGAGCCGCAGGTCGGCGGAGTCGCCGCGGCCGACCCAGAGCGCCGTGCCGCCCTCCTCGGCGACGAGGATGCGCTGCGTGCCGCCGCCGTCGCGGTAGACGAGGAAGGGCCGGCCGCCGCGTTCGGCCTCGATCTGGGCCTTCAGCTCGGCGGCGCTGGTCGGTTGGTCCATCAGTCGGCGGAGCGCACTACCTGCGAGCCGCCGACGATCGCCTCGCCGCCGTCGTCGCCGAAGCGGATCCAGGCCTTGTTGCCGCCGTCGTAGTCGGGCGCCCAGAGCTTCAGCGTGGCCGGCCGGTCCCAGACCGTGACCTCCTCCGCGCCGGTCTCGTCGAGCCCGCGCCAGATGCGCACGAAGGGGTTGTCCTCGTGCTCGGCGCCGATCGTGGTCGGCTCGCGGTGGCCGGGGTGGACCGCCGTCTCCGGCGGCAGCTCCATCAGCCGCATCACCGAGGCGCGCAGGTCGTCGATGCCGCTGGCGCCGGGGGCCATCGTGCCGCCGACCGTGCCCTTGAAGAGGACGTCGGCGGTGAAGAGGTCGGTGCCGTTGACGAGCAGCGCCAGGTGGCCCGTCGCGTGGCCGGGGGTGAGGATCGCCTCGATCGCGAGGCCGCCGGTGCTCAGCTTCTCGCCGTCGGCGAGCGTCAGCTCGACCTCGTCGCCGAGCTCGGCAGCGGTCTCGGGGTGGCAGACCAGGGGCGGGTTGTCGAGCCGCTGCCGTGCCTCGGCGAGGCCGGCGACGTGGTCGGGGTGGGGGTGGGTGACGAGGACGTGGGTGATCTCGATCCCGTCCCGCTCTGCCCGCTCGAGCAGCGGCCCGAGCTCGTCGTTGCCGTCGATCAGCACCCCGGTTCCGCCCGCTTCGTCGGCCACCAGGTAGGCATTCGAAAGCCAGGTCGGGTTCTCGGTTCGCTCGATGATCACCGCGCGACGAAGTCTGTCAGACAAGCGCGGCTGAGCTTGGGTACGACGGTGGGGGATGAATTCGTTGCGAAGGCTGCGAAGGCGAGCTACCGTGTTCGGTCACTCGATGACGATGGCGCTGACGGCTGACACGCGCTTTTTCCCGGGACCCGCCCCTTGAGCAAGCGCCCGGCGGGGGCGCTTGCGGGCATAGCCATGATCCTCCTCCTCGTCGCCCCGGCGGCGACGGCGGGAGTCCGACACGACACGGTCATCCACCGCGCCGACGCCGGCTCGGCGCGGGTCTCGGCCAGCGCGTGGACGAGCCGCTACCCGATCGACGACGGCAGCGGCACCAGCGTCGCGATCTCGGTCACCCCGGCCTGCCAGGCGCACTGCACGGCGGCCGACCCAAGGGCGGTCGCCACTTTTCTCGGCAGCTTGATCCACGGCCCGGAGATGTCGTTGCTGGAAGTGCAGCTCGACACCCCGTCGGAGATCGAGTTCGACTGCGGCTACGGCGCCCAGGCCTGCTACTACGCTAGCGAGAGCAAAATCGTGATCAGCGGCAGCGACGCCCCCGCGCCGGACGGGGCCAGCCGCGAGTTCGTCCTCGCCCACGAGTACGGCCACCACGTCGCCAACCACCGCGAGAGCCCGTCGCCCTTCCCGATGCCACTCGACTGGGGCACGGCGCACTGGGCCAGCCAGGAGCGCGTCTGCCGCCTGCGGCGGGCGCGCCAGGTCTTCCCCGGCAGCCTCGGCGTCAATTACTACCGCGACCCGGGCGAGGCCTTCGCCGAGGCCTACGCCCGCCTCCACTTCCCCGACAGCGGGTTGCGCTGGCGCTGGCTGGGTGCCCTCGAACCCGACGAGGCGGCGTTCGCGGCGATCCGCCGCGACGTCCTGCAGCCCTGGGCGGGCCGCACCGTCCTCAGCCTCAGCACCCAGGTCCCCTCCCGGCGTGGCGGACCGGTGGTCAGGTCCTTCCCGACCCCGCTCGACGGCACGGTCAGCCTGCGGCCCGCCGATCGTGGCCGTTACGAGGTGCGCCTGGTCGGTCCCGCCGGCCGGCCGCTGCGCGCCGCGAGCCACGGTCTCGGCGACGGCCGGCCGCTCAACTTCACCGTCTGCGGTCAGTCCAGCCTGCGCGTTGCGATCCAGTCCCGCCAGCCCGGCGGCGGACCCTTCGAGCTGCAAATCCAGCGACCCTGAGATAATCCCCGCCGGGCGATTGTCGCCCCGCCCAGGGGGCGTAGCTCAGTTGGTTAGAGCGCCGGCCTGTCACGCCGGAGGTCGCGGGTTCGAGTCCCGTCGCTCCCGTCTCTGGTTCAGGCTACGGTCTGGCTGCCGACGATCTGCTCGGCGCGGGCGACCAGCTCGGAAAGCGGCACTTCGAGTGCGGCCGCGATCTTGAAGAGGTTGCGGAAGCTGGGGTTGCGCAGGCCGCGCTCGATCTCGCTGACGTAGGTGCGGTGCATTCCAGCAAGGTCAGCCAGACCCTCCTGAGAGAGTCCACCGATTTCCCCCCGCCGGGCGCGTATCGCTTCGCCCAGGGCCTTGAGAGCCGTTTCCGACACGCGCGGAGCGTGCCAGCTACGGTCGTACGAGTCTACAGAATATAAGTAGCTTGTTATCGGATTCAAAACGCACACACTTTCGCGTACCAAGAGAGAGTAGATCGAGTGCCTAAACCAACTTTTTTGGACCATTGCAGGGAAGACGCGCGAAGCATCCAGAGCAGTTCCAAAAACTAACTGTCACAGTACGTCACTGTACGTTTGAGCAGCCTTACCCAATGTGTGGTGTTGAGAGACACCGGCAAAGCTGACTATCTCATCTCACGTAGTAGGGGTTTGCCTCACCTCACAGACCACCGTCGTATTGCCGAAGGCCGAGAAGGATTTGAGTCGCCGATCTGGATCACTGCCTGGCAAGACTCGTTAGGGACCCCGTTGGTTTCCATGGGCCGGTGGCGACGACCGCGCTCGATCGGCTCAGGCGTGGGCAGCGGACTGGCGAAGGGGTCGGCGGGTCAAGCCGCGCGCGCGGGGCGGGCGATGTAGACGGCCTTGGTGTGGGCCAGGTCGTCGGCCGGCTGCTCGAGCACGGCGTCGAAGCCGTGGCCGAAGACGTCGAGGCAATCGAGCCCGGCCGCCGCCAGCAGCTCCCGCAGCTCCGTCTCGGGGAAGTGGCGCTGCCGGTGCACATGGGTCTCGGCCTCGTCCTCTCCGCCGGCGGCCTCGATCTCGAAGTGGGCTTCGCTGATCGACCCGGGCGGCGCCTCGCTCGATGCCTGGCCCCGCCAGACGAGCCCCCTCCCTCCTTGCTCGACTCGATGTTCTTCGGCAAAGAAGGTGCGGTAGGCGTGCAGCGTGTTGACGTCGAACATCAGCAGCCCGTGGGGGGCGAGGTTGGCCCGCATGCCGCTCAGCGCTTCGGCCATCTCCCCGGCGCTGAGCAGGTAGTTGACGGCATCGTCGAGCGCCCAGACGAGATCGAACTCGCCGTAGACCGGCAGCTCCCGCATGTCCGCCACCTCGAGCCGCACCGTGTTGCCGACCTTCGCCCGGGCCCGCTCGACCATCGTCGGCGAGAGGTCGCAGGCGGTGACCTCCCAGCCCCGGTCGAGCATCGGCAGGAAGCTCTTCCCGGTGCCGCAGCCGACGTCGAGCAGGCGGTGCCCGCGCAACCCGTGGCGGCGGAGCTCCGGCAGGAGGTTTCCCAGCCACAGCTCGTAGTCGTGGTGGGCGGTGAAGTCGTCGTAGACGGGCGCGATCGCCTCGTAGGCATGTTCCGCGCCCAGGCGCTCCTCCCCGGCCGCTGCTTGCGTTTTCATGGAGCTATGAGAATGTCGAACAATATGTATCGTTCCATTGATCAAATATGCTAGTTTGATCCGATCGTGGAGCTACGGCGTCTCGATCAGCGTTCGGGCAATGGGGAGGAATCGCCGGACGACTGGGACTGGGGCGAAGTGCAGAGGACCTGCAAGCGGATCGCCTACCGCTACGCGAGGCACGACCTCGAGGCCGAGGACCTCGCCCAGGCCGCCGTCTTGCGCGCCTGGCAGCGACGCGACTCGTTGCGCGACCGGCGCAAACGCCGGCCCTGGCTGGCGACGATCGTCCGCAACGAGGCGCTCGGTGAATTCAAGAAGGTCCGGCCGAGCCCGGTCGACATGTTCGAGGTCCAGGAGGGTGCCGACGACGAGCGCGTCATCGCCACCGTCGAACAGGCCGACCTGCACGCCGCGCTCGGTCGCCTCAACGAGCGCGACCGCCAGCTCGTGAGGCTGCGCTACGACGAGGACATGACCCAGGTGGCGATCGCCCGCCGCCTCGGCATCCCCGTCGGCACCGTCAAGGTCCGCCTGCACCGAGTGCGGGCGAAGCTGCGCCGCGCGATCGGCACGATCTAGGGAGGAGGGGCGGCTGGGTGGAGGGGCGGGAGCCTCAGCCCGCCGCTGCCCGCCGCATCTCTTCGGTCGCCGCCGCCGGCCCGACGTAGGGGACGAGCAGGGCGAAGAGCAGGTCGGGGAGGAGCTCGGGGAGGCGCTCGGCGCGACCTGTGAGCAGCTCGTCGAAGATCAGCCCGGAGACGGCGCCGCCCGCCATCAGGGCGATGTTGTCGGGCAGCTCGCGGTCCCCGGCAAGCTGCTCACCGTCGCCGAGAAACTCGGTGAACCTGGTGATCGCGTCCCAGTGCAGAGCGCGGGCGTCGGCTCCGGCGGCGGCGACCTCGACGATCGCGGTGCGGGCCAGCTCGGGGTCGAGGGCGAACAGCTCGACGATCGTCTTCAGCCCGGTCCGGACTCGCTCCAACCAGTCGCGCTCGGCGTCGCAGTTGGCGATCACCGCGGCGAGGATCCGCTCCGTCGCCATCTCGTAGGCGGCGAGGAAGCACTCGCGCTTGTCCTCGAAGTGCTTGTAGAAGGTGGTCCGGGAGACATCCGCCTCGGCGATCACATCGGCCACCGAGGTGTCCTTGTAGCCCTTCCTGCCGACGACCCGCACCATCGCTTCGAGGATCTGTCGCCGCCGCGTTTCGGTTGCCATCGGCCTGACCGTCAGGGGTGAACTATCGGGTCTATAGATCATAGCGGCTACATGTACGGAGACGTTTATCGAATCAGCCTGCCCACCTCCCTGGTAGCCGCATCTGGGCCGATATACGGGACCAGCGTGGCAAAAAGCACGTCCGAAAGCAACCCCGGAAGCTGCGCCGCCCGTCCGGCGACCAGCTCGTCGGAGATCAGGCCGGTGACGCCGCCGATCGCCATCCGCGAAGTGTTGGCCGGCAGGCCGCGTCCGCCCGGGGCGAAGTCGCGGCCCTCGTCGAAGAGCGGGGTCAGCCGCTGGATCGCCGCCCGGTGGCGGCGCTGCGCGGCCGGCCCGGCGGAGCCGATGTCGACCAGCGCCAGGCGGGCCAGCTCGGGCTGCCCGGCAAGCGCTTCGAGCAGCGCCTCGAGGCCGGCCCTCGCCCGCTCCGGCCACCGGTCGGCCGCCTCGTAGGCGCTGACGACTTGGCGCACCAGTCCCTCGACCGCGCGGTCGTAGGCGGCGAGGAAGCAGGCCTCCTTGTCCTCGAACTGGGCGTAGAAGGTGGTGCGCGAGACCCCGGCGAGCTTGGTCAGGTCACCGACCGTGACCGCCGCGTAGCCCTTGGCGGCAACCGCCTCGACCGCCGCCTCCAGCAGCCGTTCGCGCTGGGAGCGCTCGATCACCTCCGGCGGCAGCCGGTGACGCCCGCGCGGAGGGCGCCACCGGTCCCCCACCCCTGCCTGCGCCACCGGTCAGCCTCCGGGGTCGCTGAGGAGCTTCTCGGCCTCGCGCGCCTGGCGCAGCGCCTCTTCCTGGCCGAGGTAGGGGACGGTGGTGATGTAGACGACGTCGGGGAGCAGCTCGCGCAGGCGCTCCGCGTTGCCGGCGAGGATCTGGCCGACGATCAGCGACTCGGCGCCGGAGAGAGCGGCGCGGCCGGCGCTGGAGGGGATCGCTTCCTCCTCGACCGGGTCGTCGCGGCCGCGGTCGAGCAGCGACTGCAGCACCCGCTTGCCCGAGGCGTAGAGCTCGAAGGCGCGGTCGCCCGAGGAAGGCGCCTCGACCAGGGCCATGCGGGCGAAGGCGGGGCGCGAGGCGAGCAGGGAGAGGAAGGCGTCGGCGGCGTCGCGGACCATCGTCGCCCAGGGCTTGTCGGGCGAGTAGACCGCGACGATCTGCCCCATCGTGTCGGCGAGCGAGACCTCCATCGCCGCGTGGAAGCAGTCCTCCTTGTCCTTGAAGAGCTCGTAGAAGGTGGCGCGGGAGACGCCGGCCGCCTCGACTACGTCGGCGATCGTCATCGCGTTGTAGCCCTTGCTGGCGCAGATGTCGGCCATCGCGACCAGGATCCGTTCGCGCTGGGAGTGGGCGATCAGCGGCTCGGCCAGATCCTCCCGGCCGACCGGCAGCTGCTCGCGCTCGATCACCCCGTTGAGGTCCTCTGGGGCGGGCGTGCCGTTGGGCGTTGGGGTGGGGGACATGCGGAGCTCCTCAGACATCGATGTTCCCGGTAAACGCGATTGTACACCCCAAGCCCGAATCTGTGGACGAATCAGTACCGAAGCAGAGAGGGCGTGTTTCGGCAGATGCGGCGCTGTTTGCGGGGGCCCCTGTACATGCGGGCGAGGGGGTTGCCGAGAACTTCGGACCGCTGTACAACAACGCCGCGACCGGCCGCCGCGACCATTTGTCGATGGAGACGCTCCGCCAGATAGTCGCCTTCGGCGGGGGCGGGTTCTCGATGGAGTCGGGCAACCCGCTGCTCGACGAGTACGTGCTCGGGCTGAGCGGGGTCGATCGGCCAAAGATCTGCTTCCTGCCATCGGCGAGCGGCGATGCCGACCACTACATCGTCCGCTTCTACCGTGCCTTCCCCGCCGATCGCTGCGAGGCGAGCCACATCTCGCTGTTCCGGCGGGAGCAGGGTCCGGAGGATCTGCGCGAGCACCTGCTGTCCCAGGACCTGATCTATGTCGGCGGCGGCAGCGTGGTCAGCATGCTCGGGGTCTGGCGGGCGCACGGGATCGACGCGATCCTGCGCGAGGCATGGGGGCGGGGCGTCGTCCTCTGCGGCCTCTCGGCCGGCTCCCTGTGCTGGTTCGCCGACGCGGTGACCGGCTTCCACGGCGCCCCCCAGCGGGTCGACGGGCTGGGGCTGCTGCCGTTCAGCAACTGCGTCCACTACGAGCCGGGCTCGGCCCGCCGCCGCGCCTACCACGACCTCGTCCGCGGCGGGATGCGGGCCGGGTACGCGGCCGAGGACGGCGCCGCGCTGCACTTCGTCGGCACCGAGCTCCGCCGCGTCGTCGCCTCGCGGCCGGCGGCCTGGGGCTACCGCCTCGACGGGGTGGGGGAGCGGGTGGTCGAGATGCGGATCGCCACCGCCTACCTGGGCCAGTGATCTCCCGCGTCATCACCCTCGGTGGCCATGAGTTCACCTCCCGGCCCCAGGATCGCGCCGTCTGCGAGCTGCTGCTGCGCCTGGCGACGACGCGGGCCGGCGGCCGGCCGCGGATCTGCCTGCTGCCGACCGCCAGCGGCGACACCTCGGAGCTGATCGCCAGCTTCTACACGGCCTTCGGCGAGCGCCCCTGCGACCCCTCCGACCTCTCTCTGTTCCGCCTCGGCAGCCGCCCGATGGAGCTGCGCGACCACCTGCTCGAGCAGGACCTGATCTACGTCGGCGGCGGCAGCCTGCTCAACCTGGTCGCGGTCTGGGAGGCGCACGACCTGGGCGCGATCCTCAGCCTCGCCTGGCGCCAGGGGATCGTCCTCGCCGGCCAGAGCGCCGGCGCGATGTGCTGGTTCGAGGCCGGGATCACCAAGTCCTCGGGCAAGCCGCTGCCGGGAGCCGGCCTCGGCCTGCTCGGCGGCAGCCTCTGCGTCCACTACAGCAACGAACCGGACCGCCGCAGCGCGTATCTGGACGCGGTCGGCGGCGGCATGCCCGGCGGCTACGGGCTCGACGACTACGCCGGGCTGATCTGGGAGGGGGGCGGCCCGCCGGCGGCGGTCACCGCTTGGCGCGGCGCCCGCGCCTACCGGGTTGCGGCGAGCGAGGCGGGCGTCGTCGAGTCGCCACTCCCCGCTCGCTTCCTGCCCGCTCCGGCGCCGGCCGCGCTGCGCGAGGACATCGCCGAGTTCAGGCGGATCACCGCGCTGCGCAAGCGAGCCGGCTGACCGGGCCGATCCCCTATACGATCACTTTGTAGTTTTTAAGTGTCGTAAAAAACCAGGATCAGAAAGGAACTTCCATGTCAGAGGCAAAACCGATCACCCGCGCCAGCGGTGGTCCGAGGGTCGAAAAGCTCCAAAAGGCCGCCAACGGCCATCTGGAGAAACGGGAGTTCCCCTGGCGCAAGATCAAAGTCGACGGAGCCTTCGGCAACGACACCATCGACGCCACCCATATGGCCTCTTGGCTGCTCGGCTTCAGCGAGGAGCAGTTGCAGACGGTCCACGCGGGCACGGTTGAGCAGCGTGTCTTCCTGATCCTCGCCGGCGAGGAGGCTCGCCCCGACGAGATGAAGAAGCGCGACGATCAGCGCCGGGACGAGGCGAAGAAGCTCAGGAAAGAGCACAAAGAGAGGGGGATGCTGGCCGGGGTGGACGCCAACTCCAGCGCCGGGACCCCCCACTACGGCGGCGCGGCCGACGTGATGAACCAGTTCGTCAAGCCGTTCATGGTCGGCAAGCACGGCCTGCCGGTCGGCAGCGAGAAGCGGACGCCCGCCGACAACGCGCGCATCGGCGGAAGCCCGACCAGCGATCACCTCACGACCCAGGCTCTGACCTTCGCGACCGACTTCCCGACCTGGAGCGGCGAAGCCGCCGCCCGCGATCTGGCGAAGAAGCTCGACTGGGACAGCTGGTCAGCGAACAGCTTCGGCTCATTCGACAGCAAGGTCGACGGCCACACCTATCGCTTCCAGATCCTCTGGGGCTCGGCGATCGACCACGGCGATCACATCCACGTGGGGATCAGCTTCTTGGCTTAGGGCGTCAACCGCCGCCCGCGGGTGGCGGCGCGGTCGGGTCCTCGCCCTCCTCGCCCGGCTGCTCGCGGGCGATGTAGTCCTCGGCGAGCAGCAGGTTGTCGCTGGCGCGCTCGACCACGTTCAGGAGGTCGCCCATCAGGGCGACCTCCTCGACCTGCTCCTTGACGAACCACTGCATGAAGTGCTCGGCGCGGTAGTCCTTGATCTCGCGCGCCAGCTCGAACAGGGCGAAGATCTCGTCGCTGACCCGTTTCTCCTGCTGCAGCGCCATCTTCACCGGCGCGATCCCGTCGGAGTAGCTGGTCTCCTGCGACTTGATGTCGGGGATGTGGACCTCCTCGCCGACGTCGAGCAGGTACTGGATCATCATCATCGCGTGCTCGCGCTCCTCGAGCGCCTGGCGGTAGAAGAAGCTGGCGAGGCGGGGAAGGGTCGCGGCGTCGTAGTAGACGGCGGCGCCGACGTACTGCTGCGAGGCGGCGAACTCGTTGGCGATCTGCTCGTTGAGAGCGTCGGCGAACCTCTTCTCGGCCATGCTCACTCCTTCGTCGGGGGTTCGCCGAAACGTAGCCGAAAGCCCGAATTCGGTTAGCCGAAGTAAGGGTGAGGGCGCCCTAACCGCGCCAGCGGAATCCGAGCGCCTCGATCGAGGGCTCGAGCGGGCTCGAGAGCAGCCCCGGGCTGGTCGCCTGGGCCGGATCGTTGTAGCCGCTCGGGGCGACGTCGTTGGGCGTGTCGGGGTGGAAGATCGAGGCGAGGTACTGGATCTGTCCGCGGCCCGGTCCGAGCTCGGTCTGGCCGCCGCCGTAGGCGCCGACCCCGCGCTCCTCGCAGTAGTCGTAGGTGGCGAAGAGGTTGGAGATCGGGCCGAAGCGGGAGGGCTTCACGTTGACCGTCTTCGGCGGCGACCACGGCATCGCCTCGATGTCGGCGATCGAGTGGATCGGCGCGTCCCAGGTGACCCGGGCGGAGACCGGGTCGAGCAGCGGTCGGGTCTCCGCGGTCACGTCGGGATCCTCGAGCCAGGCGTCGGGGAACTTCTCGATCAGCTTCGCGTAGAGCTCGGGGTCGGTGACGACGTCGACCGGCGTGCCTTTGTAGAAGCCCTTGAGGTCGAGTGAGTCGACCGCGCCGGTCTCGACCAGGGCGTCGATCAGCGCGTCGTCCCAGTCGTTGAAGGGGTCGAGCTTGAAGCGCAGGGTGGGGTAGACGGCGAGCCGTTCGAGCAGCGGCTCGATCGAGGACTTGGCGCCCTCTTCGAATCCGGCCAGTCGCATCGAGCTGACGAAGTTGACCGGGCGCGGCTCGCGGCCGACCGCGGCGGCGAGGTTGGTGCCGGCCTGGCGCAGGGCGAGGTCGAGCGCGGCCGACTCGAAGGCCCAGCGGCGGTAGGCGCGCGAGTCCTCGCGCTCGGGCGGGCTGGGGAAGAGGTCGATCCCGTCGAGCTTCGCCGAGAGCCCGTCGAAGTCGTACTCGCCGGCGAGGTCGGGCGGGCCGGCGTCGCGCATCGCGATGTGGTCGACGGCGTCGTAGGTGACGTCCTCGCCGACACCCTCCTCGCCGCCGCCGCGCAGCTTGATCACCGTCGTCAGCCGTTCGAAGCTGCCGAGTGAGAGCTCGCGCCCTTCGAGCTCCACCTCCTCGATCTCGATCGGCAGCGAAGCGATCTGGTCGTAGGTCGACATCGGCCTGAGTCTATGACCTGCCCTGCCACACTCAAACGGAGATGAGGCACGACGCCCACGGCTACTGGCTGGAAGAGGCCGGTGACGTCCAGCCCCGGCCGGCGCTTCACGGGGAGCGGAGCGCCGACGTCGTGGTCGTCGGCGGCGGCTACACCGGCATGTGGGCCGCCTGGCAGGTGAAGCAGCTGGAGCCCGGGGCGCGAGTGGTCCTGCTCGAGGCCGACGTCTGCGGGCACGGGCCGAGCGGGCGCAACGGCGGCTTCTGCAACGTGATGTGGTTCTCGCTGGCGAACATGCGGGCGCGCTGGGGGGACGAGGCGGCGCTGGCGGTCGCCCACGCCTCGCGCGACGCGGTCGCGGCGATCGAGTCGTTCTGCCACGAGCAGGGGGCCGAAGTCTGGTTCCGGCGCAGCGGTTACCTGCAGGTCTCGACCGCGCCGGCCCAGGACGGCACCTGGACCGAGGCGCTCGAAGCCTGTCGCGCCGTCGGCGCGACCGAGGCGGTGCAGCCGCTCAGCCCGGCCGCGGTCGCCGAGCGCTGCTCGTCGCCCGCCTTCCGCGGCGGCGCCTTCTATCCCGACGCGGCCACGGTCCACCCGGCCCGGCTCGCCTTCGGCCTTCGGCAACGGCTGCTCGACGCGGGGGTCGAGATATTCGAGGGCTCGCCGGTGCGCCGACTGCACGCCTCGCCCGGCGCGGTCGACGCGCACGCCGCCGCCGGCTGGGTCCGAGCCGAGCGGGCGGTGGTCGCGATCGGCGCCGCCGCGAAAGCCCGGCGCGGGCCGCTGCGCGACCGGCTCACCGTCACCTCCTCCCACATCGTCCTCACCGAGCCGGTTCCCGACCTGCTCGAGGAGATCGGCTGGACGGGCGGCGAGTGCATCACCGACTGCCACACGATGCTGCACTACTTCCGCACCACCGCCGACGGGCGCATCGCCTTCGGCCTCGGGGGCGGCCGGATCGCCTTCGGCGGCCGCCTGCGGGGCCGGGTCGAGGTCGACCCCGAGGTCGTCGCCCGCGCCGCCGAGCGGCTGCGGGCCTACTTCCCCGGCCTCGCGGGGCGCCAGCTGACCCACGCCTGGGGGGGCCCGATCGACGTCTCCCCGACCCACCTGCCACTGGTGATGCCCCTGCGCGGTGGCCGCGCCTTCGCCGCCGCCGGCTTCACCGGCAACGGCGTCGGTCCCTCGCACATGGTCGGCCGCACGCTCGCCTCGCTCGCCCTCGACCGCCGCGACGACCCCTCGCGGCTCCCCTTCGTCGACCCGTCTCCCCAGCGCGTCCCCCCCGAGCCCTTCAACTGGATCGGCGGCAGCGCGATCCGCCGCGCGATCTTGAGCAAGGAGCGGGCCGAGGCCGAGGGCCGCTCCCCCAGCTTTTTCAGCAAGGCAATTTCCCGCGTACCTGAGCTGATCGGGTTCCACATCGGCCGCTAGGCCCAGCGGCTGGTGACCACCTTCTTGCGCGTGTAGAAGTCGACCGCGTCGGTGCCGTTGGCGTGCAGGTCGCCGTCCATCGAGTCCTTCCAGCCGGAGAAGGGGAACCAGGCGACGGGGGCGGGGACGCCGATGTTGACGCCGAGCATCCCCGCCTCGGCGCCGTAGCGGTAGCGGCGCGCCGCCTCGCCCGATTGGGTGAAGATCGCGCCGGCGTTGCCGTAGCGCGAGCCGTTGAGGAACTCGAGCGCCGCGTCGAGGTCGTCGACCTCGACGATGGTCAGGAGCGGGCCGAAGAGCTCGTCGCGGGCCGGCTCGGACTCGGGATCGGCGGCGAGGATCGTCGGGCCGAGCAGGGTGCCCGCCGCGCCCGCCTCGCCGCGCCCGTCGAGCAGCAGCTCGGCACCGTCCTCGGCGGCGCGCCCGACCGCCGCGGCGATCCGCTCCCGCGAGGCCGCCGAGACCATCGGGCAGACGTCGGTGGCGGGGTCGGCGCCGCCGCCGACCCGCAGCTCGGCCGCCGCCGCGACCAGTGCCCGCCGCACCTCCGCCCGGCGCGCCTCGTCGCCGACGACGACGCAGACCGAGCCCGCCAGGCAGCGCTGGCCGGCGGCGCCGAAGGCCGAGCCCATGATCGCCGGCATCGCCCGCTCGAGGTCGGCGTCGGGCATCGTCACCAGCGAGTTCTTGGCGCCGCCCAGCGCCTGCACCCGCTTGCCGGTCGCGGCCGCGCCTTCGGCGACGATCCGCGCCGTCTCGGCCCGGCCGACGAAGGAGACCGCGTCGATGCCGGGGTCGGCGAGGATCGCGCCGACCGCCTCGCGGCCGCCGTGGACGAGGTTGACGACGCCGGGCGGGATCTCCTCGACCGCGTCGACCATCTCGGCGATCAGCGCCGCCGGGCGCGGGTCCTGCTCGGAGGGCTTGAGGATGAAGCTGTTGCCGCAGGCGATCGCGTAAGGCAGGAACCAGAGCGGGATCATCGCCGGGAAGTTGAAAGGGGTGATCGCGGCGACCACGCCGACCGGCTGGCGCACCAGCTCGACGTCGACCCCGGCGGCGACGCCCTCCAGGTTCTCGCCCTTGAGCAGGTGGGGGATCGCCGCCGCCGCCTCGACCGACTCGATCCCGCGCCCGACCTCGCCGTCGGCATCGGCCAGGGTCTTGCCCATGTCGGCGGTGACCAGGGCGACGAGCTCCTCGCGGCGGGCCAGCAGCTGCTCGCGCAGCGCCAGCAACGCCCGCGCCCGCCGCTGCGGCGGCACCGCGCGCCAGCCGGGCTGCGCCGCCCGCGCCGCTTCCACCGCCTCGCGCACATGGCGCTCGCCGCTGAGCGGCACCAGCGCCGCCACCTCGCCCGTCGCCGGGTCGACGTCGTCGAGCGTGTCGACTGCGTCGGTGGGCCGCCAAGCGCCCCCCACGTAGTTGGCGAGCCGCGCCGCACCCTCCGGCCGATGGGCCTCCGCCGCGTCCATAGCCGTCGTTTTAGGCCCGTCGGCGGTCATGACGCGGGGGCGGGGACGGGAGCGGGGGGCGGCACTTGGGGCTCCGGCCGCACCGCCGCCATCCGCTCGGCCCGGCGCTGCTGGATCAGGACCAGGGCGACGGCGACCACGGTGACCAGGAAGAGCATCGTCGCCAGCACGTTGACCTGAACCGGGATCCCGCGCAGGCTCACCCCATATACGTAGAGCGGGAAGGTCACGGTGGTGCCGGAGTTGAAGTTGGAGACCACGAAGTCGTCGATCGAGAGCGCGAAGGCAAGCATCGCCGCGGCGAGTATGCCGGGCGCCAGCAGCGGCAGGGTGACGGTGCGGAAGGTGGTCAGCGGCGTTGCCCCGAGGTCGGCGGCCGCCTCCTCGAGGTGGCGGTCGAACCCGATCAGCCGCGAGCGCACGACGACGACGACGAAGCTGATCGAGAACATCACGTGGGCGATCAAGAGGGTGCCGAAGCCGAGCGCGAACGAGTAGTAGATGAACATCGAGAGCAGCGAGGCGCCGATCACCACCTCCGGGGTGGCCATCGGGATCACGATCAGCAGGTTCGCCAGCCGCCGCCCGCGGAACTTGTGGCGAACGAGGGCGATCGCCATCAGCGTCCCGATCACGGTCGAGACGACGGTCGAGAGGGCCGCCAGCCGCAGGCTCGTCAAGAGCGCGTCGTTGAGTTCGGAGATCGAGAAGGCGCTGTTCCAGTACTCGGTGGTGAAGCCGTGGTCGAGGCCGAAGGTGAGTTTGTCTTTCGGCGTGGCGCCGAAGGAGAAGACGGCGATCACGGCGATCGGGATCAACATGTAGGCGACGGCGAGCACCGCGTAGATCGGCAGCGCGTTGCGGCGCAGCCAGGCCCAGGCCCGCGACGGCGCCGCCATCAGGCCCGCACCTCCTCGTCTTCGTCGCCCATGAACGCCTCGGTCCCGGCAAAGCGGATGTAGGCCAGGACGACGACGAGGATCAGCGCCATCATCAGGAAGGAGAGCGCCGCCGCCTCCGGGTAGGCGCGCTGGTTCAGGTAGAGCGACTGGATCACGTTGCCGACCATCGCCTGGCCGGTGCCGCCGAGCAGCTGTGCGTTGATGTAGTCGCCGAAGGCGGGGATGAAGGTGAGCAGGACGCCGGCGACGATCCCCGGCATCGTCAGCGGCAGCGTCACCTTGAGGAAGGCGGCGCGCGAGGACGAGTAGAGGTCCTTGGCCGCCTCGATCAGCCGTAGGTCGAGCCGCTCCAGGTTGGCGTAGAGCGGCAGGATCATGAAGGGGAGGAAGTTGTAGGTGAGGCCGGCGATCACCGCGCCCGGCGTCGCCAGGACGCGGCCGTCCTGCGGCACCAGCGCCAGCGTCTGCAGGACGCTCACCAACGGGCTGTCGTCGCTGAGGATGGTTTTCCAGGCGATCGTCCGGATCAGGTACGTGGTGAAGAACGGCGCGATCACCGCGAACAGCAGCAGCGCCTTGTAGCGGCCGGCCCGGAAGGCGATCGCGTAGGCGAGCGGGTAGCCGATCAGCAGCGACAGCAGGGTCGCCGTGCCGCCGTAGAGGAAGGAGCGCACGATCTGCTCCTCGTGCCCCGACAGCGCGTTGGGGAAGTTGGCCCATTCCCAGGTGAATTCGAACCCGCCCGTCGTCAGCGAGCCCGAGTAGAGCGCCAGTTCGCCCATGAAGAACATGGGCACGACGAAGAAGAGGATGAGCCAGAGCAGGCCCGGTCCCAGTAGCCAGTATGGGACCAGGCGTCGGCTCCGACTTCTCATCGCCTCAGCCCGTCAGCACGCTCTGCCAAGCCTCGTTCACCCGGTCGAGTTCGGGCGGGGTGTTCTGGCCCGTGCAGTTGCGGGTGAACTGTTCGGTGGGGAAGACGATCTCGCTCGTCGCCAGTTCCGAGTTTTCTTTTTCGAGGATCTCTTTGACACCCTCCACGGGGGAGATGTATTCGACGTACCCCGTGATGTCGGCCGCGACCTGCGGTCGGTAGACGAAGTTCATCCACTCGATCGCCGCGGCCGTGTTGGGGGCGCCGACTGGGATCACCATGTTTTCCATCCACTGCACGCAGCCCTCGGTCGGCATCCGCCATTCCGCGTTTTCGTTTTCGATGATCGAGGCGTCGCCGGACCATCCGATCGCGGCGACGATGTTGCCGGCCGTCAGGTCCTCGGTGTAGTCGTTGCCGGTGAAGCGGCGGATCTGACCGGATTCGGCGGCGGCGCCCACTTTTTCGATCGCCGTCAGCCACTGATCGGCGCTGGCCTCGGCGGGATCGACGCCTTCGGCGAGCATCACCAGTGCCGGCGTTTCCCGGAGTTCGTCCAGCATCGTCACCTTGCCCTTGTATTTCGGGTCGAAGAGGTCGTTGATCGATCTGATCTCCGGCGCCTTCGCGGTGTCGACCCAGATGCCGGTCATGCCGCCCTGCCACGGCGCGGTGAACCTGCGCTCCGGATCGAAATCAGGGCTGCGCAGATCGGGCCGCAGGTTCGCGAAGACGGTCGGCAGGTCGTCGCGTTCGATCTCCTGCAGGTAGCCGAGGTCGTGCATCTGCGCGGCCATGTAGTCGGAGACGACGAAGAGGCTGCGCCCACCCGATTCCCCCTGTTCGAGCTGGGGCTGCAGCTTGCCGAAGAAGGCGTCGTTGGAGTTGATGTCTTCGATGTAGTTGACGTTGACGCCGGTCGCTTCTTCGAACTCGGCGACGGTGCCGTTCGGGCCCGGGTCGATGTAGCCCGGCCAGTTCGAGATCGTCAGCTCGCCCTCCGCTTTGCCAGCTTCGGCAACCGTCGTCTCGCCGCCGTTGCCGCCGCCCCCACCGCCGCCGCAGGCGGCGAGGCCGAGAGTCAGGGCAAACACGGCGATTGCCGCAACAGCACGCATCCACGCCCCCTGGTCTGGTCTCAGCTCATCCGTTGCCATCCCAACTCACCCTCTCTCCAGTTCTTCCGACTCACGCACGACGTGCATGTGCTCGGGCTCCCAACTCAGCTCTACCCGGGCGCCGCCCCCTGGCAATCTCTGCCGCTCCGCCTCGCTGGCGTTGGGGACGAGCACGGTCATCCGCACGCCGTCACCGAGGTCGACGACGATCTGGGTCGAGGTGCCGAGGTAGAGCGAGCTCTCGACCACGCCCTCTACCCGCGGCCGGCCGTTCGCCGAGCCGCCGCCGCCCGCCTCGAGCGCGTCGATGTGCAGCTTCTCCGGCCGCACCACCGCCTGGCAGCGCTCGCCGGTGGCGAGCCCGTCGACGACGGTGGGCACGACCGGGCCGCGGTCCAACCGCACCTCGCCGGGCCCGGCGATCACCGCCGGCATCAGGTTGGAGACGCCGATGAAGCCGGCGACGAAGGTGGTCGCCGGGTGCTCGTAGACCCGCTCGGGATCGGCGACCTGTTCGACCCGGCCGCGGTCCATGACAGCGATCCGGTCGCTCATCGTCAACGCCTCCTCCTGGTCGTGGGTGACGTAGACGAAGGTGATCCCGACCTCGCGCTGGATCCGCTTCAGTTCGACCTGCAGGCCCTTGCGCAGCTTCAGGTCGAGCGCCCCGAGCGGCTCGTCGAGCAGCAGCACCTTGGGCAGGTTGACGAGGGCGCGGGCGAGCGCCACCCGCTGCTGCTGACCGCCGGAGAGCTGGGCCGGGCGGCGCCTCGCCTCGGCGGCGAGGCCGACCCGCTCCAGCTCGGCGGCGACCCGCCGCCCGATCTCCCCCCTGGGCACGCGCTTGCGTCGCAGGCCGAAGGCGACGTTGTCCTCGACGCTCATGTGGGGGAAGAGCGCGTAGCTCTGGAAGACGGTGTTGGTCGGCCGCTTGTGGGGGGGCAGGTCGGCTACGTCGGCGCCCTCGATCCTGATCACACCCTCGCTCGGCTGCTCGAAGCCGGCGATCATCCGCAGCGTCGTCGTCTTGCCGCAGCCGCTCGGGCCGAGCAGGGTGAAGAACTCCCCGGAGGTCAGCTCGAGGTTGAGTCCGTCGACGGCCAGCAGGTCCCCGAAGCGCTTGCTCACGCCCACCAACTCGACGCTCGGGACATCGTTTGCCAATCTTTTCTCCTCGGCGACTACGCCTAATTGGAGTCCTTCTGAGAAGGTAGCGCTACGGGTTCGTCGGCCAGCAGGGACTCGACGGCCGAGATGTCGTCCGGATGCATCTCGAGCAAGCCGTCGGGGGCGACTTCGCGGCGGCGGAGGAAGAAAGGTTCGCGCTGGTGGCGACGCCAGGCGAACAGCAGGACGACGCCGATGACGAGGAAGCCGACGCCGATCACGGCCGGCGGCGCGACGCCGAACCAGGAGGCGCCGGTGTAGGAGTTGGCCGGATCGGAGTAGTCGATCAGCGCTTTGACGAAGAGGTAGCCGAGCAGCAGCGCCCCGATCACCGGCGCGACGCCGACGAAGAGGAAGTTCTTCACCGACTTGCGCAGCTCGCGCCGGTAGTAGACGGCGCAGGCGATCCCGGTGAAGGCGTAATAGAACGCGATCATCAGGGCCAGCGCCGAGAGCGAGTCGAAGAGGAAGTTTTCGCTGATCAGCTTCGAGGGCAGGTACCAGACGACGGCGAGGACGCCGATCGTCACGGTCGAGACGACGGGAGTGAAGAAGCGTGAGCTGACCTCGCCCAGGGCGGAGGGCATCGCCTCGGCCCGCGCCATCGAGAGCGAGGTGCGGGCGGCGGGCAGGATCGTGGTCTGGGTCGAGGCGAGGGCGGAGACGACGATCGCCAGCAGGACGAGGCTGCCGAGCGGGTCGCCGAGCGCGGCGTCGGCGTAGGTCGGCAGGATCGTCTCGTCGTCGTCGAACTGCTCGGCGCCGCCGATTCCCCCCCAGGCGACAAGCGCCGTCGCCACGCCAAGGTAGGTGACGAGCAGGATCACGGTCGAGACCAGCCCGGCCAGGCCTGGCGCGGTGACCGAGTTCTCGGTCTCCTCGTTGAGGTTGACGGCGCTCTCCCAGCCCCAGTAGATGAAGACGCCGAGCAGCAGCGCCCCGGTCAGCGCCCCGCCGCTCTCGATCTCGAACGGGTTGAACCAGGAGAGCGAGGGGTCGACCGCGGCGCCCGGCGCATCGCCGGCGAAGACCTTGTAGAGGATGACGGCGACGACCAGCAGCAAAGGCCCGATCTGCAGCACCATCAGCCCCTTCTGCAGGCGGGCGGAGAGGTCGGTGCCGAGCACGCACACCGTCGTCATCAGCGCGATCAGCGCCAGCGCCAGCAGGGTCACGGCGGCGGTGCTTTCTTCCAGCCCCTCGGCGCCGATCAGGTTGAAGAAGGAGTAGGCGGCGACGTCGGCCAGCGAGCCGACGACGAGGATGCCGGTGACGCAGATCGCCCAGCCGGTGATCCAGCCGGCCTGCGGGCCGATCGCCCGCGTCACCCAGGAGAAGCTGGTGCCGCAGTCCTGGTCGGCGCGGTTCATGTAGTAGAAGGCCGCGGCGATGAAGAACATCGGCACGAAGGAGACCAGCAGCGCCGCCGGCGCCTGGACGCCGACGATTACGACGACCGAGCCGATCACGGCGGCCAGCGAGTAGGCCGGCGCGGTCGAGGCGAGGGCGATCGTCAGGCCGTCACTGAAGCCGATCGCATCCCTCTTCAGCCCGTGCTCCCCAGCTTGCTGCTCGGTCGCCTGTGCCAAGATGTCAGTCATAGTAACTCCTGGTACTAACAATCTTCCTCATACACTCTGTACAACGATAAGCCGTCTTCTATACCCAATGGCAACTTGCGGTCAGGAGAAAGTGGAGCTAGCGTTGTCCATAACGTCGTAGGAAGAAAGGAGCGAAGTCGCATGGCTACCGCGTCTGAGGTCAGCTCTGGAGTCGATACCCGCCTACAGGAGCTGGCCAAACGCCACCTCTGGCTCCACTTCTCGCGGATGGGGGCCTACGGGTCCGACCACGAGATCCCGATCATCGTCCGGGGCGAGGGGCCCTACGTCTACGACGACCGCGGCAACCGCTACCTCGACGGTCTCTCGGCACTCTTCTGCGTCAACGCCGGTCACGGCCGCACCGAGCTCGGCGAGGCCGCGGCGCGCCAGGTCGAGGAGCTCGACTTCTACACGCTGTGGAGCTACGCCCACCCGCGCGCGATCGAGCTCGCCGCGCGGATCGCCGCGCTCGCTCCCGGCGACCTCAACCGCGTCTTCTTCACCTCGGGCGGCGGCGAGGCGGTCGAGTCGGCGCTGAAGCTGGCCCGCAACTTCCACCGCATGCACGGCAAAGGGCAGAAGCACAAGGTGATTGCTCGCGAGATCGCCTACCACGGCACCACGCTCGGTGCCCTTTCCGCGACCGGGATCACCGAGCTGCGCTCGCAGTTCGAGCCGCTCGCCCCGGGGGGCTGCCATGTCCCCAACACCAACATCTACCGCTGGCCCGAGGAGCGCGAGCCGACCTGGGCCGCCGACGCGATCGAGGAGCGGATCGTCTTCGAGGGGCCGGACACGGTCGCCGCGGTGATCCTCGAGCCGGTGCAGAACGCGGGCGGCTGCTTCGTCCCGCCGGAGGGCTACTTCCAGCAGGTGCGGGAGATCTGCGACCGCTACGACGTGCTGATGATCTCCGACGAGGTGATCTGCGCCTGGGGCCGACTCGGTCACTGGTTCGGCTGCGAACGGTTCGGCTACCAGCCGGACCTGATCACCGTCGCCAAGGGGCTGACCTCGGCCTACGCGCCGATGGGCGCGGTGATCGCCTCCGATCGGGTCGCCGAGCCCTTCATGCAGGGCGATGAGTCCTTCGCCCACGGCTTTACCTTTGCCGGCCATCCAGTCGCCGCGGCGGTGGCGATTGCCAACCTCGACGTCTTCGAGCGCGAGGATCTCTGCGGCCACGTGCTCGCCAAGGAAGGCGAGTTCCGGCAGATGCTGGAGACCCTGCATGACCTGCCGATCGTCGGCGACGTGCGCGGTGCCGGCTTCTTCCAGGCGATCGAGCTGGTCAAAGACAAGGAGACGAAGGAGACCTTCAACGACGACGAGGCCGAGGACCTGCTGCGCGGCTTCCTCTCCGGCGAGCTCTACCGGCGCGGGCTGATCTGCCGTGCCGACGACCGCGGCGACCCGGTGATCCAGTTGGCGCCGCCGCTGATCTGCGACACCCAGCAGTTCGAAGAGATCCACGACGTGCTGCGCGGCGTGCTCAGCGATGCCTGGGAGCGGGTCAGGAGGTAGGCGCGCCCGATGCTCACCGTCCACAGCCTGCTCGAGGAGCTCGGCCTCGACCTCGCGGCGGGCAACCGCGATGCGGAGGCGCCGGTGCGCTGGGTCCACATCTCCGAGCTCGAGGACCCGACCCCGTGGCTCTCCGGCGGCGAGCTGATGCTGACCACCGGCATCCCGCTCGACAACGCCACCAAACAGCGCGAGTACATCCGGCTGCTGGCCGAGAACAACCTCGCCGGGCTCGGCTTCGGCACTGGCTTCGTCCACAAAAAGATGCCCAAAGCGATGGTCGAGGAGGCGGTGAAGCGCGAATTCCCGCTCTTCGAGGTGCCCTACTCGACCCCGTTCATCGCGATCACCGAGAAAGCCTTCGCCCGCCTCGTCAACGAGCAGTACGAGGTCCTGCAGCGCGGCATCGCCGTGCAGCGGCGGCTCGAGCGGCTGGTTCTCGAAGAGCGCGGCCTGGAGGAGATCGTGGCGACGATCGCCTCGGCGGTGGGGGGGACGGTGGCGATCCTCAACGGCCGCGGCGAACGCATCGCCGGGCGCGGCTTCCGCCGCCAGCTCTCCGCCGAGGCGATCAAGGCGATCCGCGACGAAGCGCTGGCCCACACCGTCGACGGCAACCCCTTCGTGCCGACCCACCCCTCGGTCGCCGGCCGGGCGCTGGCCCACCCGGTGGTCTCGCCTGGCGGCGGCCCGCCGCAGGCCTGGGTCGTGCTCGTCCGCGACTCGGGCGGGCTTGGCGACTTCGAGCGCTTGATCCTGCAGCAGGCGGTCGCCGTCGTCGCGCTCGAGCTGATGCGGCGCCGCGTCGCCCGGGAGACCGAGCGCCGGCTTGCCGGTGACGTGCTGGAGGGGGCGCTGGGCGGTCGCCTCGACCCCTCCGAGCTGCAACGGCGGCTGGAGCCGTTCGGGATCGGCGAGGAGACGGCGGTGCTGGTCTTCGACCTCGATGATCCCGCCGCCGCCGAGGCGGCGCTGGAGCGGGCACTCGCCGCCGACGCCTGCCCGGCGGTGGTCGCGCCCCACACCAGCGGCGGCCGCGAGCTGCTCTGCGCCGTGGTCGACGCCGCCGACCGCGATCCGGTCGACCTCGCCGCCGACGCGCGCAAGGCGCTGATCAAGGAGCGCGGCTCGGTGCGCGCCGCCGCCAGCCGGCCGGCGTCGCCAGAGGAGCTGCGCCACTCCTTCCATGAGGCGCGCTGCGCGCTCGAGGCGACCGCCTTCTCCGAGAACGGCAGCGGCCCGGAGGTCGCATCCTGGCGCGACTTGGGCGCCTTCACCCTGCTGCTCTCGATCCAGGACGACGAGGCGCTGGCGCTCTACTGCAACAGCGTGTTGGGCGCGATCGAGGAGGGCGACGAGGAGTACGGCGGCGAGCTGCTGCGCTCCCTGGAGGCCTTCATCGAGCAGAACGGGCAGTGGGAGCGCGCCGCCCGCCAGGTCTACTGCCACCGCCACACCCTGCGCTACCGGATGCGCAAGGTCGAAGATCTGACCGGGCGCGACCTCTCCCGCGCCCACGACCGGATCGAGTTCTGGCTGGCGCTGCGCGCCCGCGAGCTGGTCGGAGCGTGAGCGGGCGATGATCGTCGGCGTCCCGCGTGAGATCAAGCCCGACGAGTACCGGATCGCGATCACGCCGGCCGGGGTACGGGAGATGGGCGAGCACGGACACACGGTGCTGGTCGAGGCGGGCGCCGGCGAGGGCAGCTCGATCGCCGATGCCGAGCTCGAGTCGCAGGGCGCGCGGGTCGTGCCCGACGCGGCGGCGGTCTTCGCCGAGGCCGAGATGGTGCTCAAGGTGAAGGAGCCGCAACCGGGGGAGGTGGAGATGCTGCGCCGCGATCAGCTGCTCTTCACCTACCTGCACCTGGCGCCCGACCCCGAGCTGACCCGCGGTCTGCGCGACTCCGGCGCCACCTGCGTCGCCTACGAGACGGTCGAGGACGCCCGGGGGCGGCTGCCGCTGCTCGCCCCGATGAGCGAGATCGCCGGCAAGATCGCCACCCAGGCCGGCGCCTTCATGCTGGAGAAGCCGCTCGGTGGGCGGGGCATCCTGCTCGGCGGCGTGCCCGGGGTCGCCGCCGCCAACGTGATGGTGATCGGGGCCGGCGCGGTCGGTACCAACGCGGCCTTCCTCGCGATCGGGATGGGGGCCGACGTCTTCCTGTACGACAAGTCGATCGACCGCCTGCGCGAGGTCGACATCGCCTTCTCCGGCGCCTGCTCGACCGTCTACTCGACCTCGCTTGCGATCGAAGAGATGCTGCCCCGCGCCGACCTGGTGATCGGCGCCGTACTCGTGCACGGGGCGCGTGCCCCTTATGTAGTGCGCCGCGAGCAACTGGCGCTGATGAAGCCAGGCGCGGTGCTGGTCGACGTGGCGATCGACCAGGGCGGCTGCTTCGAGACCTCGCGCCCGACCACGCACCGCGACCCGACCTTCGAGGTCGACGGGATCACCCACTACTGCGTCGCCAACATGCCCGGCGCGGTCCCGATCACCTCGACCTACGCCCTCACCAACGCGACCCTGCCCTACGCGATCTCGCTCGCCGACCGCGGCGTCGAGGGGGCGATCCGGCAGAACCCCGGCCTGCGGCCGGGTATCAATGTCGCCGGCGGCGCGGTCACCCACCCGGCGGTCGCCGAGGCGGTCGGGGCCGAGTGCGTGGCGGTCGAGGAGGCGCTGGGTATCGAAGAACAGCCCGCCGACGGGCCTGAAGCGTCGTCATATCCGGCGAAGTCGGCCCGTCGGCCCCAACGTGTGGAGGTGAGCGACTGATGGCAACGGCGACGGTGACGAAGCTGAGGAACTTCATCGGCGGCAAGGCGGTCGAGCCTGCCGAGGGGGGCACCGAGGAGGTGCTCAACCCGGCCACCGGCGAGGTGATCGCCGAGGCGCCGCTCTCGACCAAGCCCGACGTCGACGCCGCGGTGGCGGCGGCGCGCGGGGCCTTCCCGGGCTGGGCGGCGACGCCACCGGGCGAGCGGGCGCGGGCGCTGCTGCGGATCGCCGACATGATCGAGGAGCGCGGCGAGGAGATCGCCGACCTCGAGTCCGCCGACGCGGGCAAGCCGCGCCAGGCGGTCCTCGAGGACGAGGTCCCGGTGATGGCCGACCAGCTGCGCTTCTTCGCCGGCGCCGCGCGCTGCATGGAGGGCCGCGCGGCCGGCGAGTACATGGAGGGCCACACCTCCTTCATCCGCCGTGAGCCGATCGGCGTGGTCGGCCAGATAACGCCCTGGAACTACCCGCTGATGATGGCCATCTGGAAGATCGGCCCGGCGCTCGCCGCCGGCAACACGGTCGTCCTCAAGCCGGCCGAGACGACGCCGCTGACCACCCTGCGCTTCGCCGAGTGGTGCGGTGAGCTGCTGCCGGCCGGCGTGCTCAACGTGATCGGCGGCAACGGCGAGCCGGCCGGCGCGGAGCTGGTCACCCATCCCGACGTCGGGATGATCTGCCTGACCGGCTCGCCGCCGACCGGCAAGTGGATCGCGAAGGCGGCGGCCGACACGCTGAAGCGGGTCCACCTCGAGCTCGGCGGCAAGGCGCCCGTGGTCATCTTCGACGACGTCGCGATCGAGACGGCGATGGAGGCGATCGCCGGCGCCGCCTACTACAACGCCGGCCAGGACTGCACGGCGGCGACCCGGGTGCTGGCCTCGAGCAAGGTCTACGACGAGGTGGTCAACGGCTTGGCCGGCGAGGCCAAGGGGCTGGTGTTGGGCGATACGCTCGCCGCCGAGACCACTCTGGGGCCGCTCAACTCCGAGCGCCAGCGCCAGCGGGTCGAGGGCTTCCTCGAGCGCCGGCCCGGCAACGCCGAGGTCGTCACCGGCGGCGCCCAGCCGGACCTGCCCGGTTACTTCCTCGAGCCCGCCGTCGTCGCCGGTCTCGAGCAGGGCGACGAGATGATCCAGCAGGAGATCTTCGGGCCGGTGATCACGGTGCAGCCCTTCACCGACGAGGAGAAGGCGATCGAGTGGGCCAACGGCACCCGCTACGGCCTCGCCTCATCGGTCTGGACCCGCGACGTGGGGCGGGCGATGCGAGTCGCCAACGCGCTCGAGTTCGGCTGCGTCTGGATCAACGACCACATCCCGCTGGTCGCCGAGATGCCCCACGGCGGCTTCAAGGGATCCGGCTACGGCAAGGACCTCTCCGTCTACGCGCTCGACGACTACACCGAGATCAAGCACGTGATGATCAACCTGGAGTAGCCGTTCGTCGTTGCGGAAGATTTGCTCTTCCGTCACCCACGTGTGACGTTTTGTCTGCGAGACTGGCAGTATGGAGGCGATGAGAGAGAGCTGGACCGACGACCGCCTGGACTACCTGAATCACAAGGTCGATCTCGGCTTCAGGCACATCGATGAGCGGTTCAAGCAGGTGGATGAGAACTTGAAGCAGGTAAACAGCAGCCTGCGCGACCTCAACAGGTCGATCATTCAGCTCAGCATCGCCATGTTCAGCGCGATGGCCATCATCGCCGCGACCATTCTGGCGACGATGATCTAGGCGTATCCGCCTTGGCTCGGTACGCTCCAGCGGTTGAGACGACTGGGCAGGGGAATCGTGGTTGGCACCGTGGCGCTTTGCGCCGTTTTCGCGCTGGGCGTGGCGACGCCGAGCGCCGACGAAGAGGATCCCCGCTGCCGTGGGCGGATCCCGACGATCCTCGGCACGGCCGAGGACGACGATCTGCGCGGCACCTCGGGCCGCGACGTGATCTGGGCCGGCCCCGGCGACGACACCGTCCACGCCAGCCTCGGCAACGACTTGGTCTGCGGCGGCCCGGGCGCCGACCTGCTGCACGGCGGCCGCGGCAACGACACCGTCGACGGCGGGCCGGGTGACGGCGACCGGGTGATCGGCGACCTCGGCGACGACCACCTCTTCGGTGGCGGCGGCGACTACGACGAGGTTGCCGGCAGCCTCGGCATCGACACGATCAGCGGCGGGCCCGGCGACTCCGACCTCGTCCACGGCGACTACGGCTACGACCGCATGGACGGGGGGTCCGGCAAGGGCGACGTCGCCTCCTTCGCGACCAAGGTCGCCGGCGGCAAAGGCCACGGCGTCTGGGCCTCGCTGAAGGGGCACAGAGCGCGCGGCGACGGTCACGATCGCATCTTCCGCTTCGAGGATCTCGAAGGCTCGGCCTTCCGCGACACGCTGATCGGCAACAAGAGCGCAAACGTGATCGATGGCGGCGCCGGCGACGACACGATCCGCGGCGCCGGCGGCGCCGACACCCTGCGCGGTGGCCAGGGCGCCGACGGTTGCGACGGCGCCAAAGGGCGCACCTTCTCCTGCGGCAAGGAACCTGGCCCGGACGCCTCGGCCTACGTCGAGATACACCGGCCACCCGGTCATACCGGCGGCGGCCTGACGATCGTTGGCGGCGGCGGGCCCGACGACTTCATCGTCGCCTTCGACGAAGCGACCTCGAGCTTCGGGGTGACCGCCCGCAAGGGGCTGGCGATCGGCCCCGGCTGCGAGCGGGTCACCGCCACCCAGGTCTCCTGCGAGGCCGACCCGGCGCGTTGGGTGATGGCCGACCTCGGCCCCGGCAACGACAGCCTGCGGGTCGAAGGCTCGCTGGAGGGGGCGCAGAACGTGCGCTTCGCCGGCGGCTACGGAAACGACACGATTCGCGGCGGGTCCGAGGACAACCTGATCGAGGCCGGCCGCGGGGCGGACCGCCTCTACGGCGGTGACGGCGCCGACGGGCTGATCGGCGGCCTGCCCGGCCCGACCTTCCTCTACGGCGAAGGCAACGGCGACCTGCTGGCGGCCGGCGGCGGCTGCGCCGGCGGTGCGATCGTCGGCGGCCCCGGCCGCGACGACGCCTCCTTCGCCGAGACCCAGGCCCACCCCGGCATCCTCTACATCTCCTTCCCCCAGAACAAAGCCTGGATCGACGTGCTGATGGACGACGGCTGCACGCCGGTCCGCCTCGACGACTCCAACGAGGACATGGAGGGCTCCTTCGACTACGACGTGCTGATCGGCGACAGCGGCCCCAACGCGATGCTCGGCCAGCCCGGCGTGGACCGGTTCTACGGCAACGGCGGCGACGACATCATCGACGCCCGCGACGGCGTCCGCGACGAAGTAATCCAGTGCGCCCGCAAAGGCGGCAGCGCCGGCCGCGCCCTCGTCGACTCTTTCGACCCGCCGACCATCGCCTGCGACATCCGCGTGCACGGTCAGCCGGTCAAGGGCCTCAACAACTCTGGCTGAGCCCTGACGGCGCCTGACCGGCGCATCTCGGCGTCCTCGGTCGCTCGCGTGCGGAGCACACCACGCTCCCTGCGTCTTTGGCCTGCTTGATCAGGCACCGTCAGGGCGTTTAGGGCACCTCGGATTTGACAACCAGACATTCGTGTGTCTTAATGCTGCTCAAGCGAGAAACACGGATGTCCGCGTTTCTGGTCACAGGGAAATCGAGCCACGGCCGCCAGGGAAGCGGCCCGGTATTTGGCTCACGGGACAAGGAGACGTATCGAGTGAAACGCCAGGCGAAGGCCCTATCGACGGTGACCCTCTTTCTGGCGATTGTGCTGGCCGCGACTTCATCTCAGGCGCTAGCGGCCCCCGACACCTATTTCCGCGTGGGCGAATTCGCCACTACCCTCGGCGCGGGGCCGGGCCAGCTCGACCAACCGGGGAAGATCGCCGTCGACTCCGATACCGGCCACATCTACGTCGTCGACTCCAACAACGACCGAGTCCAAGTCTTTGCTCCTACGGCGAACAGCGCGGAGTGGCTCACCACCATAGAAGCGGGGTTCGATCATCCCTACGGGATCGCGATCGATCAGGCCGCTTCGCCGATCGCGGTTTACGTGTCGGACTCCGGCAACGACCGCATCGTCAAGCTCAAATCCAACGGCGCCTCGACGCCGTCCTTCAGCGTTGACGGCAGCTTCGTCAGCCCGGCTGCGGGCACCTCCAATCCCGGCGAGGTCGGCAGCTTCGGCGCCGCCCTGGCCGTCGATCCGACCCCCGGCGACTTGCTCCTCGCCGACGAGGCGCGGCAGCTGGTTCAGCGCTTTGGCCCCGACGGCGCCTTCAAAGGCGCGTTTGCGGCGGAAATCTTCCCGGCCGTGAACGGCCGGCTGGGTAACGACATCGCCGTTTCGCCGAGCGGCAGCATCGCACTCCTGGCGCATGGCAACGTCGGTGTCGCCGGCGTTAGGGAATACGACTCCGCGGGAAATCTCGAGCAGAGCTACCTCCGCTCCACCGAACCGCGCGCTCTCGCGATCGACCCCGACAGCGGCGACGTCGTGATCTCGGGCGGGAGCCTCTCCAACCCGCCCACGCGGATCTGGCGCTACACCGACCCCGACTCGACCGCGATCGTCGGTTTCCCGGACATCGGCTTCTCGCTGCTCTGGGCTCTTGCCATCGACGGCGGCCCGTCAGGTCGGCTTTACGCCGTTGTTGACGACTCGTTCGGGAGTTGCCCGAACGGGTGTCCCGGTCTGAAGTTCCCCAGCATCCAAGTGTTAGAGCCGGCGACGCGTCCCTCGGTCGCCTTCGACCCGATCTCGCCGAGCGAGATCGGGTCGACCACGGTCACCGTCCGGGGGACGATCAACCCGGAGGGGACGGAGACGACCTGGCGTCCGGAGCTGAGCACCGACGGGGTCAGCTGGAACCCGACCCCCTCGGATGCGGTCGGAGCAGGGAACGCGCCGGTCACGGTCGAGCGACAGGTGACTGGCCTGCGCCCGAACACCACCTACTTCGTCAGGCTCTCGGCCACCAACCCGCCGGGTACCAAGGTAAGCGCTGTTCAGACGATCGAGACCGATCAAAGCGCTCCCCTGCTCGAGCCCCGGGGCGCCGCCCCGTTGACGCGGACTACGGCGCGGCTCAACGGCCTCGTCAACCCCTTCGGGCTACCGACCACCTATCACTTCGAGTACGGGCCAAGCGATTGCGACAGCAATCCATGCACCGCGGTGCCTCCAGCCGAGGATGGCGATGCCGGGGCCGGCAGCGACTCGGTCTTGGTCTCGGAGGAGATCGGCGGATTGCAGCCCGATACCACCTACCACTACCGCGTTGTCACCGAGAACAGCGTGGGCCAGAGCGCGTTCGATGGCACATTCAGGACCCTCGGAGCGTCGCCGCCCGCGCGGGGGGTAGAGCTGGTCAGCAACCCGGACAAGGGAAATCAGGACGCACGCGTGTTTGGCCTCTCACCCGATCGGGACGAGGTCGTCTGGGGCGTGCTCGGGGGGGCACCCGGGACGCCGGCGGGCAGCCAAGGGTCATTCCTCGCCACCCGCACCTCCGCTGGATGGAAGTCCAAAGGCATCCTGCCGCCGATCGACCAGCTTTTCGGGGGAGGCTCGCTCAACTTCCAGTACCAGATCAGCTCGGAGAACTTCGATCGGCACCTGTTCATCGCCTCGTCTGGGCTCTTCAGCGAAAACCCGAGGACCTTTGTCCGGATCGACTTGAGTGGGAGCCAGGACGTATTACAGGAAATGCCGAGCAACACGCCCGTCATCGTCGCCTCTGACTCCTCCGTCTCCGGCGACCTCGAGCATATCTTCTACAAGACGCCGCAGCGCATCGACCCCAGCCACAAAGCTGGGACGCGCAACGTCTATGACTTCGGTGTCATCCCGCCACGCTTGGTCAGTCGCATGCCCGCGACCGGAGCGGCGCCACCCTGCGGGGTGGTCGAAGGTACGGGACCATCGTTCACCCAGCGACCCTACCCCCCGCACACCACTGCGCCGGGGGCGGAGAAGCGGGTCTTCTTCCATACGAGAGGCAGTAGCTGCAGTGGTCCTTGGCAGCTCTATGCACGCGACCTCAGTGAGCCAACGGCGGAACTGATCTCGGGCCCACCGATATCCGGCCCAGACGAAGGAGGAGATCTGGTCAGAGTCAGTCCAGATGGCACAGAAGCGCTCTTCGTCAGCAGATCGAAGCTCGATCCCGATGACGAAAACGTCACGGCCGATCTCTACCGGTGGGTCCTCGGCGAGGGCAGATCCTGTCAGACCTGCAGCGTTCCGGAAGCCTCGCTTATCGGGTTGGCTGATGTCCATCAGCGAACTGTCGTCCCCTCGAGCGACTTCTCATACGTCTACTTCCTCTCGACCAAGACGCTGGTGCCTGGACTGGGTGAAAACCCGGGCCCCAAGATCTATCAACTCCACGGGGGCGAGATCGACTACGTCGCGCCAGCAGCGAATCTCGACTCACTGTTCCCACTCGGAAACCTGAGCGCCGACGGGTCGGTTCTCCTGTTCGAGACCGGCCCAGAGAAGGTGACTGGCGATCTCACGGTAGGCGAACAACAGGAGCTGATTCGCTACGACGCTGACGGGCGGACTCTGGAGTGCGTCTCCTGTCGCCATGGGTCGGTTACGGAGTCGAATGTCGATCGGCCTTATATGAACAGCCAGGGTGGGCGCGGATCGCCGCAGGTCACGGACGACGGACAAATCGTGGTGTTCCAGACCCAGGACGCACTGGTCGCGGAGGACATCAATGGAACCGCCGATGTGTACGAGTGGCGAAATGGACACGTGATGCTGGTCAGCGACGGTGAAACCGAGTTCCCGACCGGCGATGCTGGCCTGCGATTGCAGGCTATGTCAGACGACGGGATGAACATCCTCTTCGTCTCGGGAAGCGTTGCTCTGACTGGCCATGAGCAGGACAGCATGGCCCAGGTCTATGCCGCGCACATAGGCGGCGGTTTCCCCCCGCCGCCTATACCTCCGGCACCCTGCACTGAGGACGCTTGTCAAGGGCCGCTCGATCCTGCCCCTGCCCTGCGCGATGCCGCCAGCGCCGGGTTCGCCGGCCCCGGCAACCAGAGCCGTGGCCGCAAGCGGGCAAGGCCGAACCGACGCTGCGCCAAGCGCAAGGGCCGGTCGGTCCACAAGGTGAAGGGGGCGTGCAGAAAAGGGAGCGCAAAGCGCAACGCCGACAAGCCGAGAGGAAAGCGCAACGGGAGGGCGAGCCGATGAGCAAGATCGTAAGAAGAGGGGCCTGCCTGGTCCTTGCCGCGGCAGCGCTCCTGGGCACGACACACGTGTCCCCAGCCGCCGCCAACCCGGTTTGGGACGTGCAGACGATTTGGGGGGACACGCATCTGCCCCCTGGGGGGACTGCGCTGTTCAAGATCCAGATTAGAAACGTGGGGGACACGGCGTCGACGGGTCCTGTAACCGTCACCGATCAGCTCCCACCGGGAGTGACGCGCATTCCCAAGGCCCCACTCGACGGGCTGGTCAGTCCAGGTCGGGTCGAGGGTTACAGCTCGGACTGGACCTGCGCTGGAACCGGCACGGTGAGCTGCTTCAGCAACGATCCGGTTGAACCCAGGGGACTTTCTGCCGAAGATAGCGGCTTCGCACAGGCAATCCTCTTTCGGGTGCAGATCAGCCCGGGCGCCAACCTAGGAACCTTCGACAACACCACGATGGTGTTCGGTGGTGGAGGTGCATCCGATACTGATGTCGACCCAATCACGATCAGCACGGCTCCCGCCGGCTTCGGGATGATTCCATCGAGTTTCACGACCGACGCATTTGCTGGCGAGTTCCCGGACGAAGAGTTGGAGCACCAAGCAGGTGCACGTCCATTCGAGCTCCGGGTCAATTTCGACGCGAACCTCCTCAAGCGTGAACTGCCCAGCACGCTGCCGGGACAGCTTTCGCCGCTCACCTGGCACCTTCCTGATCAGTTCGTAAAAACTCTAGAGACAACGTTGCCCGCTGGCTTGATCGGCAACCCTGAGGCGACGCCCAAGTGCTCACCCGACAAGTTCCTGAGCTTGGGGTCGGTTCAGCACTTCACCACCGGATGCCCCCCAGAGACCCAGGTGGGGATTCTGGACATCGATACTCAGGATGGGCAGGAGAGCGGCGGGACGTTCTTCGCTGAGGGAACGATGTCCCGGATTGCTGTCTACAACCTCGAGCCACCACTGGGAGTCGCGGCTGACTTCGGGATAAGCGTCGGACCTGTGCAGGTCCACATCTATCCCTCGCTCGACGCAGAGAACGACTATGCGATCAAGGCGTCGATTCCCAACATCACGACCCTGAACACCCTGAGGACGCAGCGCTTCACGATGTGGGGCGTCCCTGGCGATCCCGCTCACGATCACCTGCGAGCGAAGCAGCTCCCGAAAGAAAAACCCGAGTACGGCGCGCCGTTCAGCGCGCCGATCAAGCCCCTCCTCACGATGCCGATGGACTGCGACAACCCCAACCTGCACATGAGCGGTCGCTCAGAGTCCTGGCAGAGCCCGGGCAAGTTCAACCAGCCGTTGGAGACCGAGAGCTTCCAGATGTCTGGCTGCGATGACCCCCGCTTCCGCTTCAAGCCGCGGGTAACCCTGCGTCCGACCTCCCGTGCGGCAAGTGGCCCCACGGGCCTCGAGGTCAACCTCGAAGTGCCGCAGCGCGATGACACGGTCCAAGACGCCTCCGAGCTCTACGCCGACAACGGCGACATCTCGGCGATCCCCACTCCGCCCGTGAAGAAGGTCCAGGTCACCTTCCCCGAGGGGATGACCCTCTCCACCTCCGCCGCCCAGGGCCTCAGCAGCTGCTCGCCGGAGCAGATCAAGCTGGGCACCAACGAGCCGGTCAGCTGCCCCGACTCCTCCCAGTACGGCGTCCTGACGATCGAAACGCCGATCTTGCCCCCTGGGGAGCCGATGGTCGGCCAGATCTTCATCGCCGAGCAGGACCGAAACCCCTTCGACGACTTCCTCGCCCTTTACCTGGTGATCCAGGAAAGGGAGCGGGGGCTGCTGGTCAAGCTCGCCGGCCGTATCCAACTGGACGCGAGAACCGGCCAGATCACGACCACCTTCGACGACCTGCCCCAGTTTCCGGTCTCCAACATGCGGATGGCGATCAAGGGCGGGATCAGAGCTGGATTGGTCAACCCCGCCACCTGCGGTGAGAAGACGATCACCGCCATCTTCACCCCCTGGCACGACAAGAGCCAGGTGATTACCAGGTCGAGCTCTTATGAGATCACCAACAAGGCCGACGGCTCTCCTTGCGTCAACGACCTGCGAGAGCGTCCGTTCGGACCGCAGATTTCAGCCGGCACCCTGAGCAACTCCGCCGGTACCTACTCCCCCTTCGTCTTCCGTCTGACGCGAAGCGACGACGACCAGGAGATCTCCCAGCTCTCGACCAAGCTCCCCCAGGGCCTCCTGGCCAAGGTCGCTGGCATCACCCATTGCCCCGAGGCGGCGATCGCGGCATCGGGAGCGAAGACCGGCAAGGAGGAGCAAGCCGCTCCCTCATGCCCCGACTCCTCCTTCCTCGGCACTGCCGACGTCGGATCGGGGGTAGGCCAGATTCTCACGTTCGTCCAGGGCAAGGCCTACCTCGCCGGCCCTTACAAAGGCGCCCCGCTCTCGATGGTCGTGATCACCCCTGTGGTGGCAGGCCCATACGACCTCGGCACGATCGCGGTCCGCACCGCCCTCGACATCGATCGCACTACGGCGGAGGTCGAAGTCTCGACCGACCCCTTCCCCCAGGTCTTCAAGGGCATCCCGGTGCGGATCAGGGACATCAGGATCAAGGTCGACCGTCCCGAGACCACGCTCAACCCGACCTCTTGTGACCGGATGGAGATCGGGGCTCGGATCACGGGAACCGGAGGAGACCTCTTCTTCCTGGGTGACGACACCCAGATCGGCCTCTCCACTCCGTTCCAGGCATCCAACTGCGCCGCGCTTCCCTTCAAGCCACGGATCAGCTTCCAGCTGAAGGGCGGCACGAAGAGAGGCGACTTCCCGGCGCTGAGCGCAACCCTGAAAGCAAGGCCGGGTGACGCCAACATCGGCAAGGCCCGGGTGACGCTTCCCAGAAGCGCCTTCCTCGAACAGGGCCACATCCGCACGATCTGCACGCGAGTGCAGTTCGCCGCAAAGGCCTGCCCACCGGGCTCGGTGATCGGTACCGCCAAAGCCACCAGCCCCCTGATCGACGGGGCCCTGGAAGGCCCGGTCGTGATGCGGTCGTCCAACAACAAGCTGCCGGACCTGGTCGCGACCCTCAACGGGATCATCGAGTTCAGCGTCTCGAGCCGCATCGACTCCTTCAAGAAGCGCATCAGGAGCACCTTCGAAGCACTCCCTGACGTCCCGGTCGACAGCTTCGAGCTGCGCATGGCGGGGGGCCAGAAGGGCCTGATCGTCAACTCCGCCGACCTCTGCAAGGTGACCTCCAAGGCCCTGGTCGAGCTCGAAGGACAAAACGGCTCCGAGCACGTATCCAAGCCCAAGGTCAAGGCCGACTGCAAGGGCAAGAGCCGCAAAGCCAAGAAGCAAAGTCAAAGACGACTAGGGGAGGGACATCTCGATGAGGGGTTCTAGGGACAAAGGCAGGAAGCGCCGGGGGCTCCTCGGGGCGATGATCGGAGCGTGTTTGGCACTGGGAGTGATGGTGGCGCCGGCTCAGGCGGAGTACGCGCAGGTGGGGACGGTGGGGAGCTCGAATACGCTCAGGTTCGCGCAAGCGGTGGGGGTCGATACCGCCACCGGCGATCTCTACGTGACGAATTTGTTCGCCCCGCCCAACGGCGGCAGCACCGACCCGGGCTTTACTTCGAAGTTCAATCCAACGGGGACTTTCCTTGGCGCTCTCAAGCCTGGTGCCTACAACGGAGGAGTTGCGGTCAACCCAAACAACCAGCAGGTTGTCGTGATGAGCGCGACCGGTAGTGCGACCAACACAGCGCACTTCACCACCTTTGCCTCTTCCGGGGCAGAACTCGGCTCCTTTGAAGCCAGCTCCGGCTCACCCAATGTGGGCCAGATCGCGGTCGACTCGGCGGGCAACATCTACCACGCCAATCTCTTCGGCAGTGGCACCGTCGTCAAATACAGCCCCAGCGGCACGGTGCTGGACACGATCACCGGTGAAGGCGCGAGCGAACTGGAAGCGTCGATGGGGGTTGCTGTTGATGCCATCGGCAACGTTTACGTCGCCGACCAGAGTTTCAGCGGCGGTCGGATACAGAAATTCGACTCCGATGGGGACTTCGTCTCGGTGATCGACAGCGGCAACAATGAAAAGGTCCTTGCAGTGAACCAGGTCACGGGGGGAATCTTCGCCCTGGCTAACAGCAGCACCGAAACCCACATCATCGCTTACGACTCGAGCGGGACCGAAATCGATGATTTCGGCTCGGGTCTCTTCGGCGAAGGAGGTTTCAGCACCCAGAACGGAATCGCGGTCGACTCGGCCACGGGCCGCGTCTACGTCGTCGATTCAGGCAACAACCTCGTCCGCATCTTCGCTGAGCCCCAACCACCGGTGACGATCACCGGGCAGGCCTCCGCGATGACCCAAAGCACCGCTACCCTTGAGGGAGAAGTCAACCCCAGCAGCCAGGAGACCGAGTGCAGCTTCAAATACGGAGTCGCCGGTGGCCCGCTGAGCCAGGAAGCAGCCTGCGCAACGGATCCCGGTGAAGGCAGTTCCCCGGTCGATGTCTCGGCCAACGTCAGTGGCCTCAGCGCCGATACCGAGTACGCGTTCAAGCTGGTGGCTGAAAACGGGGCTGGCTCCGACGAAGGCGACGTCGAGTCCTTCACGACCCTGCCCAACGCCCCGCTGGCGACCACCGGCGCGGCGAGCGCGGTGACCCTGACCGCGGCGACCCTGAGCGCCACGGTCAACGCCAGAGGCGACGACGCCAGCTGCCTCTTCCAGTACGGCACCTCGACCGCCTACGGCAGCGCGGTCCCCTGCTCGATCAACCCGGTGACGGGAACGAGCGCGACAGCGGTCTCGGCCGCGATCTCGGGGCTAATCCCGGGAACGACCTACCACTTCCGGGTGGTTGCCGAGAACGGCGGCGGTAAAACGAACGGCTTGGACGCGACGTTCACGACCGCGGCCCATACCTGCGAGACCGACGCCTCGCTTTGCCCACAGCCGCCGGGGCCGCCCGCGCCGCCGGCACCGCCCTCACCCCCAACCCCGCCCGCCACCAAGCCCCTGAAGTGCAAGAAGGGCTTCAAGAAGAAGACGGTCAAGGGCAAGCAGAAGTGCGTGAAGGTGAAGAAGAAAAAGCGGAAGCGGCGTTAGGCAGATCCAAGGCTTCTCCGAGCAAGCGACCGCCCGGCCCCTCCGCCGGGCGGTCGTCGTTTGACCGTGGGAGATCCGTGCCGGACATGCCCGGATAGGCTTCGGGCATGACCCGGAGCCCAAACGCGGACGAGGCCGCCGCGATCGCCGCCGCGATCGAGCGGTTTCGTGCCGAGACGGCTCCGGCGGCGGTCGACGCGGGGGAGGCGACCAGCCCGTGGCAGCGGGCGGCGCTGGCTGAGGGGGTCGGCGCGAAGGAGGTCCTGCAGGCGCACCGAGAAGGAGGAGTCAAATGGCTGTCGTGAAGATCATCGAGCTGGTCGGCAGCTCGAAGACGTCCACCGACGACGCGGCGAAACAGGCGCTCGCCCAGGCGCAGGGCACGCTGCGCAACGTGCGCGCCGTCGACATCGTCTCGACCGGGATCCGGGGCGAGAACCTCGACGAGTACCGGGCCCACGTGCGGGTCGCCTTCCTGGTCGAAGGAACCGAGGTCGACTAGATGGCCGACGAGGCGAAAGCGGAGGAGACCCGCGAGGTCTCCCGCGAGGAGGCCCAGAAGCTGGTCGACGAGGGCGCGCAGCTGGTCGACGTGCGCGTCGACCACGAGTGGGAGGTCGGCCGCATCGCCGGCGCCACCCACCTGCCGCTGGCCGAGCTGGCCGAGCGGACCGGCGAGCTCGACCCGGAGCGCCCGGTCGTCCTCTACTGCCGCGGTGGCACCCGCTCCTCGATGGCGACCGACGCCCTCGCCGCCGCCGGCTTCGACGCGGTCAAGCTGAGCGAGGGGATCGTCGGCTGGTCCGGGGCCGGCCTGCCGCTCGAGCCCGACGACGGCTACGTCGCCGAGTCCGGCGAAGCCGCAGCCATCCTCGAGGCGCGCAAAAAAGCCGCCCAGAGCTAAATACCCTAATCCCGGTCCGGTTTTGCTATTTTCCTCGCATGGAGGTAGTAGTCGACCAGGACAAGAAGCAGAGGGGCAAGGGCCGCACCGGCACGCTCGAGAACCCGGAGACCTACGAGAACGTCCCCGGCCACGTCATCCCGATCATCGAGCGCGAGTTCGACGACTTCGACAACGAAGCGGAGGAGTTCCTCGCCGGCAAGATGGCCGAAGACCAGTTCATCGGCTTCCGCCTCAAACAGGGCGTCTACGGCCAGCGCCAGCCCGACGTGCAGATGGTCCGCGTCAAGCTCCCCTTCGGCGGCGTCACGCCGGAGCAGATGGAGACCTTCGCCGACGTGGTCGAGAAGTGGGCCCCACTCGACAAGGGCCACATCACGACCCGGCAGAACATCCAGATTCATCACGTTCCGCTGCGCGACATGGAGTCGCTGATCCGCGAAATCTCTGCCGTCGGCCTCTCCTCGCGCGAGGGCTGCGGCAACACGGTCCGCAACGTCACCGGCGATCCCTGGGCCGGCATCGCCGCCGACGAGGTCTTCGACCCGACGGCCTACGCCGGCGCCTACGTCCGCTACTTCGTCCGCCACCCGACGACGCAGCTGATGCCGCGCAAGATCAAGACCTCCTTCACCGGCTCCGACGCCGACCGGGCGATCAGCGGCATCCACGACATCGCCTTCCTCAGCCGCGAAAGGGACGGGGTCAAGGGCTTCGAGATCCGGGTCGGCGGCGGCACCTCGATCATGGCCCGCGTCGCGCCCACGCTCTACGAGTTCGTCGAGGCCGACAACGGCGACTACCTCAAGGTCGCCGAGGCCGTCTTCCGCATCTTCGATCGCCAGGAGTGGCTGCGCGTCAACCGCGCCCGCGCCCGGATCAAGGTGCTGATCGACAAGATCGGCATCGACGCCTTCCGCGAGCAGGTCGAGGAGGAGCTGCAGGGCGACTGGGTCGAGGAGCGCTGCTTCGACGCCGAGCTGGTCGAGCGACTGCGCTTCGACGACGACGAGGAAGAGCAGGCGCCGGAGCGCCCGGCCGCCCCCGCCTCGCCCAACGGCGACCGCTCCGAGTTCGACCGCTTCATCGAGGGCAACGTGCAGCCGCAGCGCCAGGACGGCTTCGTCTCGGTCGAGGTCAAGATCGAGCGCGGCGACTTGACCCCGGAGCAGTTCCGCGGCCTGGCGGCGATCATGCGCGAGCACACCGGCGGCTACGCGCGCAGCACCGTGCAGCAGAACCTGGTCCTGCGCTGGGTCCGCGACGAGGCGCTCTACGACGTCTGGCAGCAGCTCGGCGCGCTCGGCCTCGCCGAGCCCGGTGCGCGCGAGATCACCGACGTGGTCAGCTGCCCCGGAACCGACAGCTGCAAACTCGGTATCACCAGCTCGATGGGCCTCAACCGGGCGATCAAGCAGCGGGTGCAGGAGATGGAGATCTCCGACGCGCTGACCCGCCAGATCCACGTCAAGATGAGCGGCTGCCCGAACGGCTGCAGCCAGCACCACATCGCCAACATCGGCTTCTACGGCGCCTCGCTGAAGGTCGGCGGCCGTCAGGTCCCCGCCTACATCCCGCACATCGGCGGCAACTACGAGGGCGGCGAGGTGATCTTCGGCACGCGGCTCAAATCGCGGCTGCCGGCCAAACGCGTCCCCGATGCGGTCGAGCGCTGGATCAAGGTCTACGAGGCCGAGCGCGACGATGGCGAGGAGTTCAACGCCTTCGCCGAGCGGGCCGGCGCCGGGCGCTTCGAAGAAGAGGTCAAGGACCTCACCCTGCCGGCCGAGTTCAGCCTCGAGACGATGCAGCAGTTCATCGACTGGAATCGCTCCAGCCCCTACAAAGTGGAGAGGGGCGAGGGGGAGTGCGCGATATGAACCCGGTCGCGGTCACGCCTGACATCGACGCCGAGGAGGTCGCGGCGCGCCTCGAGGAGCGCAACGCGGCCGAGGCGATCGAGTGGATGTTCGAGACCTTTGGCGCGTCGCACTACATCGCCTGCTCGTTCCAGAAAACGAGCTCGGTGACGGCGCACCTGGCGACCCAGGTCAACTCCGACGCCCGCTTCTTCTACCTCGACACCGACGTCCTCTTCCCGGAGACGTACGAGACTCGCGACCGGCTCGCCGAGGCGCTCGGGGTCGAGTTCGACCGCTTCCACAACCTGACCCTGGAGGAGCAGGCCGAGAAGCACGGCGACGAGCTCTGGAACCGCGACCCCGATGCCTGCTGCGGCCTGCGCAAGGTCGAGCCGATGCGCCGCGCGCTCTCTTCCGTAGACTGCTGGCTCGCCGGTGTCCGTCGTGAGGACTCCGCCGGTCGCGCCAACACCCCCAAGTTCACCTGGGACAAGCGTTTCGATCTCTGGAAGCTGAACCCGATCGCCGACTGGACCGAGCGCGACGTCTGGAACTACATCCGTGAGCACAAACTCCCGTACAACCCACTCCACGATCACGGCTACCCGTCGATCGGCTGCACCCACTGCACCAAGCCGGTCGAGAAGGGCGGCTCGCCCCGCGACGGTCGTTGGGTCGGTCTGGCAAAGACCGAGTGCGGGATCAACTGAGATAGCTAGCGCCCGGCGCGCCTTTTCCGTAACCCTCCCCCGAACGAATGGTGAAACTTCCGCATGAGCGAGACGATGACTGAGCTTTCCCTGACCCTTGACGAGCGCCACACCGCCGACTTCGAGATGATCGGCAACGGCGGCTTCGCGCCGCTGACCGGCTTCCAGGGCTCCGCCGACTGGGAGCGCGTCTGCGCTGAGATGCGGACCGCCGCCGGCGACTACTGGCCGATCCCGATCACCCTGGCGAGCGATCTCGAGTGCGAGGTCGGCGACACGGTCGAGCTGAAGAGCGACGAAGGCAAGCCGCTGGGCCGCCTCAAGGTCGAGGAGATCTGGGAGCGCGACGCCAAGCGCGAGGCCGAGCAGGTCTACGGCACCACCGACGAGGCCCACCCGGGCGTCGCCGCGATCTACGCCGAGGGCAGCCGCTGCCTCGCCGGCCCGATCGAGGTCGACGCGCTGCCCGATCACGACGAGGCCTTCATGCGCCGCTACAAGACGCCCGCCGAGCACAAGGCCGACTTCGAGGCGCGCGGCTGGAAGAAGATCGTCGCCTTCCAGACCCGCAACCCGATCCACCGCGCCCACGAGTACCTGACCAAGGCCGCGCTGGAGACCTGCGACGGGCTCTTCATCCACCCCCTGATCGGCAAGACCAAGGCCGGCGACATCCCCGCCGACGTGCGCATGCGCTGCTACGAGGTGCTGATGGAGAACTACTACCCGAACGACCGTGTGGTGCTCGGCGTGAAGCCGGCGAAGATGCACTACGCCGGTCCGCGCGAGGCGGTGCTGCACGCGATCGTCCGCCGCAACTACGGCGCCACCCACTTCATCGTCGGCCGCGACCACGCCGGCGCCGGTGACTACTACGGCACCTACGACGCGCAGAAGATCTTCGAGACGATCGACATCGACGAGCTCGGCATCGAGCCGCTGATGTTCGAGCACACCTTCTGGTGCAACGAGTGCGAGGGGCTCGCCTCCGGCAAGACCTGCCCGCACGACCAAGAGGCGCACCTGTTCCTCTCCGGGACCAAGGTCCGCGAGATGCTCGGCAACGGCGAAAGGCCGCCGCACGAGTTCTCCCGCGACGAGGTGGCCGACATCCTGATCGACGCTTACAAGGAGGACTGACGTAACGATGGCTGGCGAGCAAGGCTTCACCCTCTGGTTCACCGGACTCTCTGGGGCCGGCAAGACGACGATCTCCGGGATCCTCGAGACGGAGCTGCGCGCGCGCGGCTCGAAGCTCGAGATCCTCGACGGCGACATCGTCCGCGAAAACCTCTCCAAGGGGCTCGGCTTCTCGAAGGAGGACCGCGACACCAACATTCGCCGCATCGCCTTCGTCGCCGACCTGCTCAGCCGCAATGGCGTGCCGGTGATCACCGCGGCGATCTCCCCCTACGCCGAGATCCGCGACGAGGCGCATGAGCTGATGGGCGACCGCTTCATCGAGGTCTACGTCAAGGCCTCGGTCGACACCTGCGCCGAGCGCGACGTCAAGGGGCTCTACGCGAAAGCGTTCGCCGGCGAGATCAAGGAATTCACCGGCGTCTCCGATCCATACGAGATTCCCGAGAATCCCGCCTGGGTCTGCGACACCGAAAACGAGTCGCCCGAGGAGTCGGCGCAAAAGCTGCTCGAGCACCTGGAGCAGCGCGGCCTGATCCCGGCCGCGGCCGCCGCGACCGCTTAGGAGTGAGGGGACTGGTTCCCCTTTCCAGGGTGTCAGGAGCAGCGCTGCTGGCGCTGCTCCTGGCGCTCCTGCTGCCCTCCGGCGCGCTCGGCTTCGGGTCGCTGTCGAGCTTCGGCACGTGGGGCGAAGGTGCCGGTCAGCTGAGGTCGCCGCACGGGGTGGCGATCGATTCGGAGGGGACGACCTACGTCGCCGATCTGGGCAATCGCCGCGTCTCGGTTTTCGCTGCCGACGGGGGCTTCCTGCGCGCGTTCGGCAAGGAAGTCAGGCCGGGTGGCGGCGACGTCTGCACGGCGGCGACCGGCTGCCGGGAAGGGTTCGACGATTTCTCGGACGAGTCACTGCCCGCCCCATACGGGGTTGCGCTCGGGCCGGAAGGCAGGCTGTTCGTCTCCGACCTCGCCCACCAACACGTCGCCGTCTTCGACCCCGACGGGGGCTTCAGGGATATTCTCGGCGAGGGGCGGCTCGACGAGCCGACCGGGATCGAGTTCGACCGGGCGGGCCTCCTCTACGTGGCTGACAGCGGGACCGCCCGCATCGACGTCTTCACGCCCAAAGGGGATTTCGTCCGCGAAGTAAGCGGGGCGATGAGCTCTCCTCATGACGTCGCTTTCGGTCCCGACGGTGAGCTCGTCGTCGTCGACCGCGGCAACAACCGGATCGACGTCTTCGACTCGGCCGGGTCGTTCATGTGGGCCTTCGGCAAGGAAGTGAATCTCGGCGCTGGCGATCCAAACGTCTGCTCCACCGAATGCCAGGCGGGCGCGGCCGGCGACGAGCCCGGGGCATTCGATGCGCCGAACGCGGTCGCGGTCGACGCAACGGGAACCGTCTACGTCTCCGACGGCTTCAACGATCGGATCAGCGTCTCGCGGATCGATGGAGCCTTCCTCCGGGAGTTCGAGGTCACGCCGGAACCGACCGGGGTCGCGCTCGATTGCCAGGGCGCCGTCTTCGTGGTGGAGCAGAGCTTCGAGTTCGCCCGGGTCGAGCGCTTCGGCGAGCCCGGCACCCCGCACTGCGTGCCGCCACGGAGGGAGCCGGTGACGCCCCTGCACCTGGCGGGGACGCCCGCGCCCCCACTCGCCTTGCCCGACAGCAAGTTCCAGTTCGGCAAGCTGGTCCTCAACCGCAAGCGGGGGACGGGGACGCTGTTCGTCTTCGTCCCCGGTCCGGGCCGGCTGACCCTGAGCGGCACCGACCTGCGGACCGTGCGACGCAACGCGCCGCGCCGCGGTGGGCTGGTCAAGATGCCGGTGACGCCGCGCGGCGAGCTGAAGCGCAAGCTGCGCAAGAAGGGCCGCGCCAAGGGTCGCGTGCGGGTCAGCTTCAAGCCCACCGACGGCATCGCCCGCATCAAGCGCCGGCCGATCCTGCTGCTCAAGCGCCGAAGCTAGCCCAAGGTCCCAACGCGTTTCCTGGCCGCGATGACGGCGCGCCGCACGGTCGTTCCTCTAGGGCCGCGGCGGCACCTGCGGCTCGGCGAGGCCGTAGGTGTCGTAGGCGCCGAAGCGGGCGAAGGTCTTGTGGGTCGGGCCGTGGTAGTCGGAGGAGGCGGTGGGGACGAGGCCGAGCTCCTCGCAGAGCGCCAGCAGGTGCTCGGTCTGCTGCTTGGAGTGGGTCGGGTAGAAGGTCTCGACGCCGTCGACGCCGAGGGCGCGGATCAGCTCCTCGACCTCGGCCGGGTCGGAGATGTCCCAGTAGGGGTGGGCGACGACGGCGATGCCGCCGGCCGCCTTGATCACCTCGACCGCCTGCTCGGCGGTCGGCCAGCGGCGCGGCACGAAGGCCTTGGCGCCCGGCACCAGGTACTCCTCGAAGAAGGGACCGAGATCGCCGGTCGCGCCGGCGGCGCGGGCGATGTGGGGGCGGCCGATCGAGAGCGCGTCGCCGGCCTCGCGCACGGCGTCCTCGAGGTGCAGGTCGAAGCCCTCGCCGCGCAGCTTCTCGACGATCTCGCCGGCGCGCGAGACGCGCTCGTGCTGGGCTCGCTCGCAGGCGCCGGCGATCTTCCCCAGGTCGATCCAGTAGCCGCAGATGTGCAGGTCTTCGGCGTACTCGTGCACGCATGACATCTCGATCGCCGGCACAAGCTCGATCCCGACCCGCTCCGCCGCCCCGCTTGCCTCGACGACCCCGGCGATCGCGTCGTGGTCGGTCAGCGCCAGCGTCGTCACCCCCGCCGCGGCGGCTTCCTCGACTACCTGGGCCGGGGCCAGCTGTCCGTCGGAGACGGTCGAGTGCGACTGGAGCTCGATCAGCATCGAGGCGGCAGCCTATTGGTCGCTCAGTCGGCCACGAAGTCCCGCATCGCCCCCGCCAGCGCGGCCGGCTGGTCCTCGGGGATCAGCGTGTAGCAGTCGGGCAGCTGGACCAAGCGGCTGCCGGGGAACGCCTCGGCTAGCGGCGGCCGTGCTCGTTGGGCATCATCGTGCCCTCGAGGTCCCAGACGACGAGAACCGGGCGCTTGAAGGAGGACAGCGCCGGGGTGGCGGCGCGCAGGTCGTGCCTGCCCTTCATCGCCGCGCCGGCGTACTTGCGCACGTCACGGCGGATCTCGCGCCGCTTCAGCGGCTCGAGCCACTCGCGCTGGTCATTTCAGATGCTCGCCGCGCTCGAGGGAGCGTTCGTCCTCGGCCGTGCCCTGCGCAGCACCGAGCCGGTCGAGGTCGCCGGCGCCGCGGTCGCGGCGGCGATCGAGCGCGAGCTCGCTGACCGCGAATCGCCTTGATCGCGTTCGCGCCTGGTGCCTGAATAGACTGCGCCGCCGTGTTCCAGAAGGTGCTGATAGCCAACCGCGGCGAGATCGCGATTCGCGTCGCCCGGACGCTGAAGGAGATGGGGATCGGCTCGGTCGCCGTCTACTCCGAGATCGACCGCGACGCGCCGCACGTGCGCGAGGCCGACGAGGCCTTCCTGATCGGCCCGGCCGTCCCGGCCGAGAGCTACCTCAACATCGCGAAGATCATCGAGACCGCCAAGCAGGCGGGCGCCGAAGGGATCCATCCCGGCTACGGCTTCCTCGCCGAGAACGCCGAGATGGCCCGCGCCTGCGACGAGGCCGGCATCACCTGGATCGGCCCGCCGCCGGAGGCGATCGAAGCGATGGGCTCGAAGACGCGCGCCCGCGAGATCATGGCCGAGGCCGGGGTGCCGATCGTCCCCGGCGCCACCGAGCCGGCTCCCGACGTCGAGGCCGCCCGCAAGCAGGCCGACGAAGCCGGCTACCCGGTCGCCTGCAAGGCCGCCGGCGGCGGCGGCGGCAAGGGCTTCCGCGTGGCGATGACGCCCGACGACCTCGAGGAGGCCTTCGAGGGCTCGGCCCGCGAAGGCGAGAAGTTCTTCTCCGACGACCGCGTGTACGTGGAGCGCTACCTCGAGGACCCGCGCCACGTCGAGGTCCAGGTGCTGGCCGACGGGCACGGCAACGTGATCCACCTCGGCGAGCGCGACTGCTCGATCCAGCGCCGTCACCAGAAGGTGATCGAGGAGGCGCCCGGCCCCCAGGTCGACGAGGAGATGCGCGAGCGGATCGGCAAGATCGCCACCGAGGCGGCCGCCGCGGTCGGCTACCGCGGCGCCGGCACGGTCGAGGGCATGCAGGTCGGCGACGAGTACTTCTTCCTCGAGATGAACACCCGGGTCCAGGTCGAGCACTGCGTGACCGAGATGGTCACCGGCGTCGACATCGTCCGCGAGCAGATCCTGGTCGCCGCCGGCGAGCCGCTCTCGCTCGGCCAGGACGACATCGAGCTGCGCGGCTGGGCGATCGAGTGCCGGATCAACGCCGAGGCGGCGCACAAGAAGTTCGCTCCCGCGCCGGGCGCGATCACCACCTACCGCGAGCCGGCCGGGCCGGGCGTGCGGGTCGACTCCGGGGTCGAAGCCGGCTCCGAGGTGACCCCGATGTACGACCCGATGGTGGCCAAGCTGATCGTCTGGGACGTCGACCGCGAGAAGGCGACGCGGCGCATGCTGCGGGCCCTCGGCGAGTACGAGATCGGCGGCCTGACCACGCTGATCCCCTTCCACGAGGCGATCCTCGCCACCGAGCAGTGGGCGAACGGGGAGACCTGCCGCGACCTGATGGAGGACCGCGACTGGCTCAAGTCGACGGCGCCCGAGTCCGCCGACCCGCCCGCCGACCCCGAGGGCGCCGAGCTCGTCGCCCGCGACTACAAGGTCGAGGTCTCCGGCAAGCTCTTCGACGTCAAGGTGATCGGCGAGGCAGCGCCCGCGGGTGCGCCGAATCCGGGCAACGGGCGCAAGCCGGCCAAGCGTGAGCGCAAGGCGGGCGGTGGCCCCAGCGCCTCCAGCGAGTCGCTGCCCTCGCCGCTGCAGGGCACGGTGCTCAAGGTCGCCGTCGCCGAGGGCGCCGAGGTTGCCGAGGGCGACCTGATCTGCGTGATCGAGGCGATGAAGATGGAGAACGAGATCGCCGCCCACCGGGCCGGCAAGGTCACGGCGCTGAACGTCGCCGAGGGTGCCGCGGTCTCCAGCGGCGACGTCCTCGCCGTCATCGCGTAGCGCTTCAGCCGCTGGCGCTGCTCAGCGGTTAGCGTCGCTCAGCGTTTCGGTTTGGCGCGTTCGCGTTCGCGGCGTTCTTGTTCGCGCTGCTGTTCGCGTTCGCGCAGTTCGCGCTGTTTCTGCGCTTGCAGGCGCTGGAACTCGATCCGGGTCAGCGGCATCGGCGGCGTCACTTCGCGGCACTCGCGGCCGACGCAGCTGCTGAACCGCTTCATCTGGCGGTGCATGAAGTTGCGGATCGGGAAGAAGTTGGGGACCTTGTGCAGCGAGTTGAGCTCGTTCGGGTCCTTGTTGATGTTGTAGAGCTCCTTCTCGCCGCTCGGCCAGGCGATGTACTTGTAGGGGCCGAGGCGGATCCCGGCGTAGTCCTTGGGCGGCGCCAGCAGCGAGGCGGTCGCCTTGTCGCCGGGACGGCGGGCGCTCGCCCGCGCGGGGGCGGTCGAGATCGCCCCCTGCGCTTCGACGTCGCTGGTTTCGACGAAGGACTCGAAGAGGATCGGGCGCCGGCTGCGCAGTTCGGGGTCGCGCAGGTAGGGCACCAGCGAGCGGCCGTCGAGGCTCTTGGTCGCGGTGGCGCCGGCCAGCTCGAGCAGCGTCGGCGCGACGTCGATGTTGGCGGCCAGCTCGCCGGTCTGGCTGCCGGGCTCGATCCCCGGGCCGCGGATCAGGAAGGGCAGGTGGGTGGCCGGCTCGTAGGCGAGGAACTTGCCGCCGAGCAGGCGGTGCTCGCCGAAGAAGAAGCCGTTGTCGGAGGTGAAGATGACGTAGGTGTTGCGCAGCCGGCCGAGGTAGCCGAGCGTGTCGATCACCCGTTGGACGCCGTCGTCGATGTCGCGCAGCGAGTCGAGCTGCTTCTGCCAGTAGGTCCGGTAGACCTTCTTCTCGGTCGGGGTCAGGTGGGGCGCGTCGCGGATGAAGCGCGGCTTGTCGGTGACGTTGCCCTCGTCGAAGCCTTCGGAGCGGTCATGCGGGACGCGTGCGCCGTAGAACCAGTCGTAGTGGCGCGGGGTCGGCTCGGGGCCGGCCGGACGGCGGAAGTCGCCGTGCGGCGCGGTGTAGTCGAGCTGCACGTAGAAGGGCTGTTCGGCCGGCGTCGCGATCATCTCGTTGGCGGCGATCTCGGTCAGCTTGTCGGTGATGTGGAAGCAGGGCAGGCCATTCTGCGGCGCCAGCGGGCAGCCGATGTCGTCGCGGACCCCGTACTCGCGCGGTTCCCAGGTGCCCGAGTCGCCGAACGGCCCCTGCAGCTGGCCGTTGACGTTGAGCGTGTAGCCGTAGAAGTAGTGGTGGGTGTCGGCCTTCAGCACCGTGTTCCAGGAGCTCCAGCCGGGTGGCACCGAGGTGCCCTGGTCGTACGGTTCGTCGCCGTAGCCGTTGAGGAACTTGCCGACGTGGATCGTGCGGTAGCCCGCGCCCTGCAGCCAGGTCGCCAAGTTGTTGCTCGCCGCGGCGCGGAAGGAGAAGCCGTAGTAGCCGCCGTTGGGCTGGACGTTGCCCTTGACCCCGTTGTTGTGCGAGTAACGCCCGGTCATCAGGCTGACCCGCGACGGACAGCAGAGCGGGTAGGGGACGTAGTAGCGGTTGAAGGTCATCCCGCGCCCGGCGATCAGGTCCAGGGTGCGCGGCATCGCCCGCGTTTTCGGCGCCCCCGGGTAGGCGCTGAACGCCGCGTAGAGGCCGTCGAGCGTCTGGTCGTCGGTCTGGATCAGGACGAAGTTGGGCGGCGTCGCGTTGGGGTTGAGCGGCGGTTCGTCCTCTTCGACCACGGCGCCCGCCCGGGTCGCTAGGCAGAGCACGCCGAGCAGCGCCAGGAAGGCTGCCGCGAGCGACAGCCGTGCGTGCCGGGATAGCCGGGTTTTTCCTGCTCTTGCCATAAAACGGGTTGGCCCCTGTCGACCAAGGTTCGCTACAGGGGTCGAAACACCCTTCCGGGGGGAAGTTGCGAAACGGGAAAGTTAGAAGACGCTCAGGACGCGCCGAGCTTTTTCGCCGCGTCGCGGAAGTTCTTGACCGTGGCGGTCGGCGCTTTGCGGCCGTCGAGCTTCTCGTCGTGGCGGTTGACCCAGATGACCGGGACCTTCATTTTCAGCAGCGGCGCGACGTCGGTGTCGTAGCTGGAGCAGATGTGGAGCCAGCCTTTTTTGCCGCCGATCCGCCGCGCGCACTCTTTGAAGTGGACCGGGTCGGGCTTGTAGCTGCGCACCTGCTGGGCGGTGACGACGAGGTCGAGTTCGGTGCGCAGGTGGCGGCGGGAGATGCCGAGCAGCTTGTCGTCGACGTTGGAGACGATGCCGATCTCGTAGCGTTTGCCGAGCCGGTCCATCGCCGCGTTGGCCTCGCGGAAGGGCAGCCAGTAGGCGACGCTGTCGGGCAGGAACTGGGCCCGCGAGGGCTCGATCTCCCAGCCGATCTCACGCGCGACTTTGACCACCGTGCGGCGCAGGACCTCGGCGTACAGTTCGTAGGAGCCGGCCATGATTTCGGCCTGCACTTCCAGGAAGCGCGCCAGGAAGGGACCCTCTTCGAAGCTGAACCCGTCCTTCTCGGCCTCTTTCTTGCAGGCCTCGACGATCCCCTTCTCCCAATCGATCAGGGTTCCGTAACAGTCGGTGGTCACCCAGTTGATGCTTTTGAGGGGGGGAAGGGGCACGGGGCGCGGCATCTTATAGGCTGCCGGCCGCGCTCGACTGGAGCGCACCTTCGACATGGACCTTCTCGAGTATCAGGGCAAGCAGCTCTTCGCCACTCACGGCATCTCGGTGCCTTCCGGCGAGGTCGCCTCCACGGTTGAGGAGGCTGTCGCCGCAGCGGAGCGGATCGGCTACCCCTGTGCGATCAAGGCCCAGGTCCTGATCGGCGGCCGCGGCAAGGCGGGCGGGATCAAGATCGCCGCCGACCGCGCCGAGGCCGAGCGCTACGCCGAGGCGATCATCGGCATGGACATCTTCGGACCGCGCGGTGAGGGCCCCTTCCGGGTCGACCGCGTCTGGGTCGAGGGCGGCTCCGACATCGCCGAGGAGTACTACGCCTCGGTGATCCTCGACCGCGGCGAGAAGAAGCTGCTGGCGATGGTCTCCGCCAAGGGGGGCATGGACATCGAGGCGGTCGCCGAGGAGGACCCCGCGGCGTTGGTCCGCGAGCATGTCGACCCGACCCGACCCTTCACCGCGAGTGCGGCGCGGCCGATCGTCGACGCCGCCGGCCTCGCCGAGGACGTGCGCGACGAAGCCGCCGAGGTGCTGGTCAAGCTGGCCGAGACGGCGCTGGCCGAGGACGCCTCGCTGATCGAGGTCAACCCGCTGATCGTCACCGCCGAGCGCAAGGTCGTCGCCCTCGACGCCAAGGTCACGATCGACGGCAACGCCCTCTACCGCCACGAGGGCCTGGCCGAGCTCGACGCCGAGTCGATCGACGACCCGCAGGAGGCGATGGCACGCGAGAAGGGCCTCACCTACGTCAAGCTCGACGGCAACGTCGGCATCCTCGCCAACGGCGCCGGGCTCTGCATGTCGACCCTCGACGTCGTCGCCCAGGCGGGTGGCGCGCCGGCCAACTTCCTCGACGCCGGCGGCGGCTCCAAAGCCGAGGCGATCGTCGACGCGCTGACCGTGATCACCTCCGACGAGAAGGTCACCGCGATCCTCTTCAACATCTTCGGCGGCATCACCCGCTGCGACGAGATCGCCAAGGGCATCGTCGAGGCCTCGGGCCAGCTCGACCTCAGCGTGCCGCTGGTCGTCCGCCTCGACGGCACCAACTCCGAGGAGGGGCTGGCGATCCTCGCCGAGGCCGGGCTCGCCAACCTGCACCAGGAGACGACGATGCTCGGCGCCGCGCGGAAGGTCGTCGAGCTGGCGGGGGGTGGATCGTGAGCATCATCGTCGGCGAGGAGACGAAGCTGGTGGTCTCCGGCCTGACCGGCCGCGAGGGCTCCTTCCACGGGCTGCGCAACCGCGCCTACGGCACCTACCTCGCCGCCGGGGTGACCCCGGGCAAGGGCGGCCAGGACGTCGAGGGCGTGCCGATCTTCGACTCGATCAAGGAGTCGGTCGAGGAGGCCGGCGCCAACACCTCGATGATCTTCGTCCCGGCCCGCTTCGCCGCGCCGGCGATCGACGAGGCGATCGAGTCCGGCGTCGACACCGTGATCGCGATCACCGAGGGGATCCCGGTCCTGGACATGCTGCGGACCTACTGGAAGGCAAAGGAGGCGGGCGTGCGGCTGATCGGGCCCAATTGCCCCGGCGTGCTCTCGCCCGGCAAGGCCAACGTCGGCATCATCCCGGCCCAGTTCTTCGACCCCGGCAAGATCGGCGTCGTCTCCAAGTCCGGCACGCTGACCTACCAGATCGGCAACGAGCTGAAGCAGGCGGGCGAGGGCAACTCCTCGATCGTCGGCATCGGCGGCGACCCGATCGTCGGCTCGGACTTCATCGACATCCTCGAGCTCTATGAGGCCGACCCCGAGACCGAGCTGATCGTGATGGTGGGCGAGATCGGCGGCGACGCCGAGGAGCGGGCGGCGGACTACATCGCCGCCGAGGTCTCCAAGCCGGTGGTCGCCTACATCGCCGGCTTCACGGCGCCTCCCGGCAAGCAGATGGGCCACGCCGGCGCGATCATCTCCGGCTCCTCGGGGACCGCGCAGGCGAAGAAGGAGGCGCTCGAGGCGAAGGGCGTGCGGGTCGGCGAAAGCCCGACCGAGACGGCGAAGATCGCGGTCGAAGTCCTGCGCGGCTGATTCGCCGAAGGCATCTCACGCAACTCTTTGCCAGCCTCTGTGTCTGAGGGAGTTAGTCGAGCTCAAAGGGGAGGTTGTCTTTGCGTAGGCGTGGAGTTTTCGCCCTGTTGGTGGCAATGGTTGGAGTCCTCGCGGTCGTCCCGGCCGCTTCGGCGGCCCGCCAGGCCTACGTGACGAACTCGGGCGACGGCACGGTCTCGGTGCTCGACGCGGTCGGCAACGGGTTCCTGACCTCGACCTCGGTCGGCGGCGAACCGGTCGACGTCGCGGTCATGCCCGACGGGACCCACGCCTACGTCGCCAACAAAGGCAGCAACTCGGTCGACGTGATCGACACGGCAACCAACGCCCGGGTGGCGGCGATCGCGGTCGGCAAAGAACCGACCGGGATCGCGATCACCCCCAACGGCGCCGGCGCCTACGTCAGCAACTTCGGCGACGGCACCGTCTCGGTGATCGGCACCGGCGTCAACACCGTCCTCGTGCCGCCGATCGCGGTCGGCAAAGAACCGGACGGGGTGGCGGTCTCGACCGACGGGTCGCGCGTCTTCGTCGCCCAGCGCAGCGGCGGCATCGCGGTGATCTCGACCGCGAGCAACGCGGTCGTCGAAACGATCCCGGCGCCGCTCGGCCCCTCGCGCCTGGCGATCGTGCCGCAGGGCGAGCGCGGCTTCGTCACCGACGCGGGCGGCACCTCGGTCACCGCCTTCAACCCGATGACCGGCGCCCTGGTCGGCTCGCCGATCCAGATCGGCCAAGGAGCGCCGGCCGGGATCGCGGTCGGCCCCGACAGCGGGGTCGCCACCGTCGCAATCCCCTCGCTGGGTTCGGTCACGCCGGTTGACGCCTCGCTGGGCACGGTGCTCTCGAATCCGATCGGCGGCTTCCCCGGGGCCACCGGGGTCGCGATCAAGCCGAAGGGGGACGCCGGCTACGTCACCGACGCGGCCGGGTCCTCGGTGACCGTCTTCAACACCGAGACCCACGGGCCGCTTGGGCAGGTCGGAGTCGGCGCCAAACCGACCGCCGTCGCGGTGATGCCCAACCAGGGGCCGCGCGCTTCGTTCTGGGTCTCACCGTCGCACAAGCGGGCGCGCACGAAACTGACCTTCCACGGTGCCGGCTCGACCGACCCCGACGGGAAAGTCGTCCAGTTCGCCTGGGACTTCGGCGATGGCCAGCAACTGATCGGCCCCCAGAACACCCGCTCGCACCGCTACCGGCGGCCAGGCACCTACCAGGTGACGCTGGCGGTGACCGATGACGAAGGCTGCGCCAACCAGCTCGTCTTCAACGGCCAGACCGTGCTCTGCAACGGCTCCTCGGCGGCGATCTTCACCAGCCTGGTCGAAGTCGGCGACACCACCGGGCCGATCCTGCGCCTCGGTGGTGCCAAGCACCAGGGGATCGGCCGCCGGGTCGGGGTGCGGGCGCGCTGCCCGCGCGAGGCCTGCTCGCTGCGCGCCGGGGGTGTCGTCGTGACCGCGATCGAACGCGGCGGCAAGGTCGCGCGCCGTCAGGTGCGGATCGGCAAGGCGGCGGCGCAGAGCTACACGCGCGGCTGGCGCAAGCTGCGGCCGTCGCTGCCGCGGCGTGCGCGCCAGGCGGCCCGGCAGGCGCTGCTGAGCGGCGGTACGGCGAAGGCCAAGGTCGCCGTCACCGCCCGCGACGAGCAGGGCGAACAGACCCTGCGGGTCCGCACCGTCGAGCTCTCGCTCTAGGGGGACGTGCCGGGACTTAGCCGCCCATATGGGCGGGAGATCACCGGCACGTCGGGCGTTGCTAGGGTCGAAGCGATGGCCGCCGAGACGATCTCGTTTGCGCGCGGCGCCCCGAGCGCCGACATCATGCCCCGCGAGGCGGTGCGCGACGCTGCCGCGCGGGCGCTTGCCGACGATTGGGAGAAGGCGCTCTCCTACGGCACCGGGGTCGGGCACCCCGGCCTCTGCGAGTGGGTCGCCGAGCGCCACGGCGGTCTTGACGCCGGCCAGGTGATGATCGCCAACGGTTCGCTGGAGGCGGGCTGGATGCTGTTCGAGCACCTGCTCGGGCCAGGCGATCGGGTCGTCGTCGAGCAGCCGACCTATGATCGCACGCTGCTGATGCTGCAGCGGCTCGGGGTCGAGCTGGTGCCGGTGCCGCTGGAGGCCGACGGGCTCGACGTCGCGGCGCTCGAAGCGGCGTTGGCCGATGGCCCGATCAAGCTCGCCCACGTCATCCCCAACTTCCACAACCCGGCCGGCTGCACGCTCTCGGCCGAGAAGCGGGTGCGCCTGGTCCAGCTCGCCGCCGAGCACGGCTTCTGGATCTTCGAGGACGACCCCTACCGCGAGCTTCCCTTCGAGGGCGAGGCGCTGGAGACGATGCTGGCGATCGACAAGGCGGACCGGGTGGTCCACGCCTCCTCCTTCTCGAAGACGGTCAGCCCCGGCGTCCGCGTCGGCTACCTGGCCGGCCCGGCAGCGGAGATTGCGAAGCTCGCCAAGCGCGCCAACGAGACCTACATCTCGCCCAACATGCTGGCCGAGTCGACCGTGCTCGAGCTCTGCCGCTCCGGCGGCCTCGACCGCAACATCGAGTTCTGCAAGGGCGCCCTGCGCGAGCGCCGCGACGCTCTCGTCACGGCGCTGCGCGAGCAGATCCCCGAGGCTGAGTTCGTCGTCCCCGGCGGCGGCTACTTCCTCTGGCTCGACCTCGCCGAGGGCACCGACACGCCGGCCCTGCTGGCCGAGGCCAAGGGCGAGGGCGTCGCCTTCGTCGCCGGGCCAGACTTCATGATCGAGGGCGGCCTCAACAGCCTCCGCCTCTCCTTCGCCAGCGTGCCCCCGGAGCAGATTCCCGAGGGCATCGCCCGCATCGCCCGCGCCCTGGAGCGCGTGCGGGCAGCCTCGCCCGCCTAGCGGCGGCTATCTGCCGTAGCGGTCGCTGGAGAGAACGAGCTGCTCGGGGATCGCCGCGCGTGGCGGCGGCGCCGGGTCGGCGCGGACCGAGACCGTCTCGGCGACGCTGCGTGAGACCGTGTGGGGGCCGTCGGCGGAGGCGATCGTGATGCCGTCTTCGTCGGCGCTCTCGACGGTGCCCTCGAGGCCCGGCTCGAGGCCGGCCGCTTTCAGGTAGTGCAGAAGCTCCTCGGCCTCGTTCTCGAAGCGCAGGACGTGGACGCTGGCGCCGACCTCGACGTCGGCGAGCAGCGAGCCGCGCTCGCGGATGCCCTCGACGATCGGGTGGCCGTGGGGGCAGGTGGTCGCATCGCCGATCGCCGCCCGCATCCGCTCCTCCAGCACCGGTGACATCGCGTGCTCGATCCGCTCCGCCTCCTCGTGGACCTCGTCCCAGGGGATGCCGAGCACGTCGGTGAGGAAGCGCTCGATCATGCGGTGGCGGCGGACGATGTGGCTGGCGTGCTCGCGGCCCGACTCGGTGAAAGCGAGCGATTTGTCGGCGTTGCGCTCGACGTAGCCGTCCTCGATCAGGCGGCCGACCATCTCGTGCACGGTCGGCGGCGAGAGCTGCATCGCGCGGGCGATGTTGGCGCCGGTCATCGGCAGGCCGGCCTCCTCGAGCCAGAACATGATCTCGAGATACTCCTGCTCGGCGACGGTCGCGTCGGTCATCGAGCCCGATACTAGCGACGCTCAACCAGGCTGCTGATGACCGCCTCGTAGAAGCCGTCGCCCATCGCCCCCTCGGTGACCGTGACGTTGTCCCAGTTGGCGAGCATGGCGCGTAAACCGGGGTCTCGCTGGGGCCCGTTGGCGACGCCGAAGAAGCGGCCGACCGCGGCGGCGACCTCGAGATCCTCGACCGAGTCGCCGATGGCGATGCAGTCGGCCGGGTCGTAGCCGCGGGCGCGGGCGTGGGCGGCGACCGAGTTCGCCTTGCTGACCAGCTTCGGCACCAGGTGGTAGGCGTGGGTGGGCCCCTCGACGGCCGGCATCTCACGGCCGATCGCGCCGTTGTCGAGCAGGCGCAGGTCGCCGTGGCCGGCGTCGCCGAGCAGCTCGTTGGCCGCGCTGACGTCGACCTTGCCGCGGAAGAGGTGGGAGAGGACGCGGCCGTGGTGCCACGGCGCGTGGTACTCGAGCCGCCCCTCGAAGCGCTCGAAGAGCAGCTTGGGAATGCCGCGCCGCTCGATCTTCTCGTAGACGGTGCCCTCCTCGTCGGGGACGAGGTCACCGGTCAGGAGCGTCGTCTCACCGTCGATCGCGAAGGCGCAGCCGGCCTCGTAGATGTAGGAGGTCTGGCCCATCAGGCGGGCGGCCTCGTGGACCTGGGGCTCGCGGCGGCCGGACATGATCACGACCTCGACCCCGGCCCGGTGGCAGGCCTCGAGGCCGCGCGACTGGGCCAGCGAGAAGCCGCCCTCGGCGTCGCGGAAGAGCGAGCTGCCCTTGCCGAGCAGGGTGCCGTCGAGGTCGGTGTAGACGCAACTCAGGGTCATGGGCGCGGTCGCTACGGTAGCGACGTGCTCTGGCGACTCGCCGATCGGACCCTCGACCTCGCCCAACCGCTGGCGGCGGGGATCGTCAACGTCACCACCGACTCGATGTTCGAGGGGGCGCGCAGCGGCACAGCGGAGCAGGCCGTCGCCGACGGGCTCGCCCTGGTCGAGGCCGGCTTCGAGATGCTCGACGTCGGCGCGGTCGCGGCGCGCAGCGGGCCGCCGGTCGCGGCCGCCGAGGAGGCGGCGGCGCTGGTGCCGGCGATCGAGGGGCTGGCCGCGAGCGGCGTGCCGGTCACCGCCGACACCTTCTCGGCCGAGGTCGGGCGGCGGGCGCTGGACGCGGGCGCGGCGGCGATCAACGACATCTCCGGCGGCTCGGAGGAGATCTTCGAGCTGGTCGGGGAGAGCGGCTGCGGCTATGTCCTCATGCACATCGAGGGACCGCCCCGGGTCGACCGGCCGCCGCGGATGTACGACGACGTCGTCGACCACCTCAAGGCCTGGTTCGGGGGGAGAGTCGAGGCGGCCTCGCGCCTTGGGGTCAGCGAGGAGCAGATCGCGATCGACCCCGGACTCGACTTCGACCTGACCACGGCGCAGGACCTGGAGATCCTGCGCCGGCTCGGCGAGCTGCGCTCGCTGGGCCTGCCGCTCTACGTCTCGCTCTCGCGCAAGGACTTCGTCGGCGCGGTGCTGGCCGGCAGCTGGGAGGACCGCCTGCCGCCGGCCGAGCGCGAGTGGGGCACGGTCGCCGCGGTGGCGCTGGCGGTGCGTGAGGGGGCCGACGTCCTGCGCATCCACGACCGCAGCTCGCTGCAGGCGATGCAGGTCGCCGGGCGGATCGTGCGGAGCGCTGCCTAGTGGCGAAGAGCCTGCTCGAGACCCCTTGGGCGATCGCGATCGATCCAGCGCGGCGCGATGGGCGAATCGTCGCCGAGAGCAGCGAGCCGGAGCGGGCGGCGCGGCCGGTGGCGATGCCGCGCTCGCTCGACCGCGGCCTGGTCGAGGCGCTGGGCCGGGCAGGGATCGAGCGCCTCTACTCGCACCAGCGCCAGGCCCTGGAGGCGGCGGCCTCGTCCAACCTGGTGATCACCAGCGGCACCGCCTCGGGCAAGAGCCTCGCCTTCAACCTGCCGGTGCTCGACGGCATCGCCGCCGACCCCAAGCGCCGCGCCCTCTACCTCTACCCGACCAAGGCGCTGGCCCAGGACCAGGCGCGCAAGCTCGCTGCCCTGCGCCCGCCCGGCCTGCGCGAGGCGATCTACGACGGCGACACGCCGCGCGAGGAGCGGCCCTCGATCCGGCGGCGCAACAACCTCGTCCTCACCAACCCCGACATGCTCCACGTCGGCCTCCTGCCCAACCACAAGAGCTGGGGCGACTTCCTCGCCAACCTCGGCTGGGTCGTCGTCGACGAGGCCCACACCTACCGCGGCGTCTTCGGCTCCCACGTCGCCAACGTGCTGCGACGGCTGCGGCGGGTGGCGCGCGCCTACGGCGCCGAGCCGCGCTTCCTGCTCACCTCGGCGACGATCGCCAACCCGGTCGAGCTGGCCGAGCGTTTGGTCGGCACCCCCTTCGAGCTGATCGACGACGACGGCGCGCCGCGCAGCGGGCGCGAGATCGCGATGTGGAACCCGCCGCTGATCGACAAGGCGAGCGGCACGCGGCGCTCGCCGCTCTCCGAGGCGGCCGAGCTGCTCGCCGAGCTGGTTTCGCAGGGGGTGCGCACGATCTGCTTCCTCAAGAGCCGGCGCGGGATCGAGCTGATCCAGCGCTTCGCCCGCGAAGCGCTGCAGGCGCGCGGCAAGCCCGAGCTGGCGGAGCGGATCGCCCCCTATCGCGGCGGCTACACGCCGCAGCAGCGGCGCGAGATCGAGGGGCGGCTGGCTTCCGGCGAGCTGCTCGCCGTGGTCGCCACCGACGCGCTCGAGCTCGGCATCGACATCGGCGAGCTCGACGCGGCAATCTGCGTCACCTTCCCCGGCACGGTCGCTAGCCTGCGTCAGATGTGGGGGCGAGCCGGCCGGCAGCGGCGCGGGCTCGCCGTCTACGTCGCCGGCGCCGACGCGCTCGACCAGTTCTTCTGCCGCCACCCCGACGAGTTCATCGGGCGGCCGGTGGAGGCGGCGATCCTCGACCACGAGAGCGAGCAGATCGCCTCCCGCCACATGGTCGCCGCCGCCTACGAGCTGCCGCTCAGCGCCGAGGACGAGGAGGTCTTCGGGGCGGGCTGGCACGAGCGCGCCGAGGGCCTGATGGCAGCCGGGCAGCTGCGCCGCGCGGCCGGGCGGCTGGTGCCGCGCTCGAGCGAGTTCGTCGCGGCGAAGATCTCGCTGCGCTCGGCCTCGCCCGACTCGGTCGCGGTGATCGAGCGCGACTCGGGCGAGATGCTCGGCCTGGTCGAGTCCGAGCGGGCCTTCACCACGGTCCACCCCGGCGCCGTCTACCTCCACCTCGGCCGCTCATACGAGGTCGAGCAACTCGACGTCGAGGGGCGCAAGGCGATCGTCACCCGCTTCGACGGCGACTGGTACACGCGGCCGAAAAAAGAGACCGAGATCTACATCGAACGGGTGCGCGAGCAGCGCTCGGTCGCCGGCGTCGAGCTGCACTTCGGCGAGGTCTCGGTCAGCGAGCAGGTGATCGCCTTCCAGCGGGTCTCGATCTCCGAGCAGGAGCCGATCGACATCGTCGCCCTGGAGCTGCCCGAGCAGCACTTCGTCACCCAGGCGCTCTGGTACGTGCTGCCGGAGAGCCTCACCGGGGCGCTGCCGCCCGAGGCGCTGCTCGGCTCCCTGCACGCGACCGAGCACGGCCAGATCGCGGTCCTGCCGCTGATCGCGATGTGCGATCGCTGGGACATCGGTGGGCTCTCGACCAACGTCCACTTCCAGACCGGGCGGGCGACGATCTTCGTCTACGACGGCCACCCGGGTGGGGTGGGGATCACGCTGCGCGGCTACGAGCAGTTCGAGCGCCTGCTCGGCGACGCCGAGCGGCTGATCGCCGAGTGCCCCTGCGAGGCGGGCTGCCCCTCCTGCGTGCAGAGCCCCAAGTGCGGCAACCTCAACGAGCCGCTGCACAAGCAAGGTGCGCTGCAGCTGATGCGAGCAATGCGAGACTCCGGCGCGAGATGAGCGCGGAGGGGGGCGGCGGGTCGCGGCGGGGGCAGCAGGTCGCGGTGATCGGCTCGGGAGCGTGTGGGGAGGAGACCGAGGCCTGGCAGTTGGCGGAGGAGGTCGGACGGTTGCTGGCCGAAGCCGGCGTCGCGGTGGTCTGCGGCGGCGGGGGCGGCGTGATGGAAGCGGCCGCGCGCGGCGCGGCGGGGGCGGGCGGGATGGTGATCGGGGTCCTGCCATGGCTCGAGATCGAGGACGCCAACCCCTACTGCACGCAGGTGGTCGCCGCCGGGATCGGCCATGCCCGCAACCTCGCCGTCGTCGCCTCCGGTGAAGCCGCGATCGCGGTCAGCGGCGAATGGGGCACGCTCTCGGAGATCGCCCACGCCCGCAACCTCGGCCGCACCGTCGTCGCCCTGCGCAGCTGGAGCGTCTCCGGCCGCGAGCAGATGGAGGGCGGCCCGGGGATCGTCCCCGCCGATACCGCCGCCGAAGCCGTTCGCCTGGCCCTAGCCGCGATCTGAAAACGTGCCGGCACGTCCCGGCCAGAGCTCGCGGAGGGTGAGGATTGCGAAGGCGTGGGACCAGGCGAGCGGAGTGGTCGAGCGGGGTAGGCCGGACTGAGCGTCGACGCGCTCGGGGAGGAGGCCGAGCGGGGTGGCGGCGCGGCGCAGGGCGGCGAGCAGGCGCAGGGCGGCGCGGCGGTCGGCGCCGGCCTCGGTTCCGTCCCCTCCGCGCGCAAGCGCGGCGAGGGCCCAGGCGGCCCAGGCGGTCGGCGCGGTCCACGGGTCCTCGCCTCCAGCCCAGCTCTGAGAAGGGACGATGCCGTAGCGCCCGCTCGATGCGGCGACCTCGCGCAGGGTGCGCCGGATTGCGGGGAAGAGCGTCGGGTGAGGGAAGGGGCGGACGCCCCAGGCGGCGGCGGAGTCCCAGCCGGAGTTTGGGTCACCGGCAACACGCACTAGCCCGGCGGGCGTGACGAACGCGGCGAACGTCCCCTTCCCCTTTCTTCCGGTGCGCCTTTCCCGTCTCAGAGACGGGAAAGGCGCACCGGAAGCGCTCACGACGAGGGTGTTGGCGAGGTAGTCGCCGGGGGCGCCCTCGTGGTAGTCGGCGTGTTCGCGCCAGGGCTGGGCCGGGACGGTGGGGGGCAGGTCAGCGGTGCGCGCCGCAGCGGCGACCCAGCCGGCGGCGTCGCCCTGGGCCGCGCGGCCGGGGACCGGGTCACCGGTCCCGTCGAAACGGGCGGCCTCGCCGAGGTCGAGGCCGAGGAGGAAGCGCGCGACGCGACGCGCCTCCGTGCCGTAGCCGGCGGCGGCGAAGGCGAGCCCCACGGCGCCGGCGTCGCGCGGCCAGACGTAGGCCCAGCCGTCGCGAGCCCCGGCGGCGGCCGCGCCGCTGCGCCGGTCGGTCAGCGCGCGCAGGACGAGCAGCGAGCGCTCGTAGAGCCGCCGCGCCCACGCGGGCGCCGCCGCGCCGAGCGGCCGGGCGCGTGCCAACCAGCGGCGGTCGGCGCGCGCCGCGCCTTGCCCGCCGACTCGGCGCACGACGACGACCCGCTCACCTCCGAAGCGGGCGACCGTGCGCAGGACGTTCGTCTCCGGCAGGTAGCGCTGGCGAACCGAGTCGGCGCGCCAGAGGGGCAGCGTGCGCCCGTCAGCGAGTCGCGCCCAGGCGACGATCGCCGCGCCGGGATCGACGCTGCCCGCCGCCTGCCTGGCCGCCGGCACCGTGAGCAGGGCCGGGCTCGCCGGGCCCGGTGCGCGCAGGTCGACGACGTTGCCGTAGGCATCGACCGCCGCGGTCCGCCCACCGTTGCCGACCACCGCCACGCCGAGGAACGGCGCTGGCAGACCCGGCAACGCGGCCGGTGTCCGCGGGTCGGTGCCCGACCCGCCGGAGACCGCGACCACGCCGACCACGACCACCGCGGCGACAACCGCCGCTGCACGCACGGAGCCCATCGCCCCATGCAATCAGCCCCGTCCCCGCCCGGTCGCTAGCCTTCCCGCTGCGCGGCAGCCCCGCGCTTTTGCCGCGGCGAGGTAGCTCAGTTGGTAGAGCACACGACTGAAAATCGTGGTGTCGTGGGTTCGATTCCCACCCTCGCCACTCTCGTAAGGAGGCCGCGATGCCCAGGCAGCTGAAGTACGTCGATCCCAGCCAGCCACGTGGCTGGTTCAGCCGGGCCTATGCGGCGTTCTCCGCCACGCGGTTGGGGCGGTTTCTCTCGCGGATCTTCCTCTGGCGCCTCGACCCGCTCGTGATGCGGGCGACCGGGGGGCGCCTGGGGATGGGCCTCGTGCTACCGACGGCGCTGCTCGAAACGCGAGGCGCGAAGAGCGGCGCGCTGCGGCGCAACGTCGTCATCTACTTCCACGACGGCGAGCTGGCGACGATCGTCGCCTCGAAAGCGGGGGCCGCCGAGAACCCCGCTTGGTTCCACAACCTGCGGGCCAATCCCGACGTCACCTTCGGCGGCATCCCGATGACGGCCACGGTGGTCGACGACGAGGCCGAGCGTCGGCGGATCTGGGCGCTGGCCGACAACGTCTTCCCGCCCTACGCCGCCTACCGCCGGGAAGCGGGGGAGGCGGGACGGTCGATCCCGATCGTGCAGCTGGTGGGACGTATGGTATGAATTAGCTATCAGTCCTACCACCACCGAGGAGCTCACGATGGCGCGCAACCCGATCCAGCGGCGCATAGTCAGGGACTTCGAGGCGATCACCGGACGCCATGACGACCCCCGTCTCTACGGCGGCCCGGCCGGCGACCCCGGCCTCACCGGCCCCGGCTCGGTCTCCTGGAAGGTCAACGGCGACATCTCCTCGGTGGCGATGGCCGGCACCGCCGCGATCGTGCTCGAGATCCTCCACCCCTCGGTGATCGCCGGCGTCCAGGAACTCTCCTCCTACCGCGAGGACCCGTTCCGCCGCGCCCGCACGACGCTCGGCTACGTGCTCGGCACCACCTTCGGCAGCACGGCGGGCGCCACCGAGCTGATCGAACGGGTCAAGCGCATCCACTCGCGGATCAACGGGACGCGGCCCGACGGCGTCCCCTACGAGGCGCTCGACCCCGAGCTGCTCGCCTGGGTCCACACCTGCATCCCCTGGATGATCATGGTCGCCTACGAGCGCTACAACCAGCCGCTGACCCCGGCCGAGCGCGACCGCTACCTCGCCGAGCAGGCCGTGATCGGCCGCATGGGCGGGGCCGAGGTGGTACCCGAGACGGCGGCCGAGCTGCGCGAGTACGTCGAGGAGATGCGGCCGAAGCTCGCCGTCAACGCCCAGACCCGCGAATTCTTCGAGTTCCTGCTCACCGCCCCGTTCGGGCCGGACCTCCCCGAGCGGATCGACCGCGCCCTGCACCGCTTCTTCGCCCAGGCCGGGATGAGCCTGGCGCCGCGCTGGACCCAGGAGCTGACCGGCTTCGAGCACGGGCCCGCCTTCCGGCGCGCGCTGGTCGAGCCTTACCTGCGGTTCGAATCGCGCTCGCTGCGCTGGGCCTTCGGCACGCCGCCGTACCTGGCGCTGGCGCGCGAGCGCGCTTCGTCGGCGCGTGAGCCCGCCTATGTCTGAGCTGGCCGAGCTGCTCACCGAGGCCGTCGTCAGCGGCGGCGGGGGCGAGGCGGCCGACGATCGCACCAGCGAACGCATCCTCGACGCCGCCGTGCTCGAGGCGGCGGCGGTCGGGATGGGGCGCTTCACGGTCGAGGACGTGGTGCGCCGCGCCGGCGTCGGCCGGATGACCGCCTACCGCCGCTTCCCCCGCCGCGACGACCTGGTGCGGGCTCTGGTGATGCGGGAAACGCAGCGCTTCCTCGCCGCCGTCGCGGCCGGCATCGACGCCGCCCCGGACGAGCGCGAGGGCGTCGCCGCGGCCTTCATCGCCGCCGTCCGCTTCGCCCGCGACCACCCGCTGCTGCGCCGCGTCGCGCAGGCCGACGCCGGCGCCTTCACCGAGGGGCTCGCCGCCGAGGACTCCGCGCTGCTCGACACCGGCGCCGCCTTCATCGCCCGCCAGATCCACGGCGACCGGCCCGGCGCCCCGTCGCGCCCGGCGCGCTGGGTCGCCGACGTCTTCGCCCGCCTCTTCCTCAGCTACATCACGATCCCGCCCGGCGATCCCGACCTTGGCGACGACGCCCAGCTGCGCCGCTTCGCCAAGGAGGTGCTGACGCCGATGGCGGAGCGTGTCGCCTAGCCGGCGACGAGGAAGCCCTCGGGCTCCTCGACCACGGTGTTGACCAGCTCGCCGATCCCCTCGATCTCGACCCGCACCTCGCTGCCCACGTGCAGCAGGTTGTCGCGGACCGGCTCGCGGCCGAGGCCGACGCCGGAGGGGGTGCCGGTGGCGATCACGTCGCCGGGCTCGAGCGTGAAGGCTTCCGAGAGGTGGGCGACCTGCTGGAAGCAGTCGAAGACCATCTCGGCGGTGCTCTCGTCCTGGCGCAGCTCGCCGTCGACGTGGCAGCGGACGCGCAGGTCTCCAGGGTCGCCGAGCTCGTCGCCGGTGACCAGCCAGGGCCCGAGCGGGCCGTGCGTGTCGAAGGACTTGCCGAGCGTCATGGTTTTGGCCCGCCCCTGCCAGTCGCGGACGCTGACGTCGTTGGCGCAGGTGTAGCCGGCGATCACCTCGGCGGCGCGCTCAGCCGGGACGTGGCGGCAGCGCTTGCCGATCACGATCGCCAGCTCGGCCTCGTAGTCGAGGAAGGTGGAGACGCGCGGCATGTGGATCTCGGCGCCGGGGCCGACGACGCAGGTCACCTGCTTGTTGAAGAACATCGGCACCTCGGGCGCCTCCATCCCCATCTCGGCGATGTGCTCGGCGTAGTTGAGGGCGATCGCCAGGTACTTGCGCGGCACCGCCGGCGCCAAGAGCTGCACCTCGGCGAGCGGCAGGCGCGGCGCCCCGTCGGCCAGCTCCGTCAGCCAGTCCTGCCCGACCTTGTCGAGCGCGGCCGCCGGTTCCGCGGGAGCCTCGGTCGCCGAGAGGTCGACGACCTCCTCGCCGCTGACGATGCCCAGCGCCGGCTCGCCCGTGGCGGCGGTGAACCGGCAGAGCTTCACTGCGCCGCGGCCCCGTCGATCCGCCGCTGCTCGCGCACCAGCCACCAGTCGACGACGTAGCCGCCGAAGGGCACGACGGCGCCGACCAGGACCCAGAAGGTCGTCTTGCCCGGCCACTCGAGCTGCGAGCGCAGGTTGAGGGCGACGATCACGTAGGCGATGAAGAGGCCACCGTGGATCGGGCCGAGGATCTGCACCCCGATCTCGTCGCCACCGGTTCGTTTGATCACGCTGGCGATCAGCAGGGCGATGAAGCTGGTTGCCTCGGCGAGGGCGATGTAGCGCATCGGCTTCACGAGTCTGGAACCCTAGTCCAGATGCGATTCGAGCTTCGCCGTCTGGCGGCGATCTACGTCGGCGGCGTGCTCGGGGCTCTCGCCCGAGTCGGGCTCACCGAGGCGGCCCCGCACGGGCCGGGCGAGTGGCCGTGGGCGACCTTCGCCGTCAACATGGCCGGCGCGCTGTTGCTCGGCTACTTCGTCGCGCGTCTGCGCGATCACCCCGAGGAGAGCCTCGCGCACCCCTTCCTGACCACCGGCATCTGCGGCACGCTGACCACCTTCTCGACCCTGCAGCTGGAGATCTTCGAGCTGGTCGAGGGCGGCCACCTGGGGATGGCGAGCGCCTACATCGCCGCCACGCTCGCCGCGGGTTACGCCTTCGTGCGGCTCGGCATGGCGCTGGAGCGCCGCCCGGAGCCGGCCCGGTGAGCGCCCCCGCCTGGGTCGCCGTCGGCCTGCTCGGCGGCGCCGCCGCCGCGGCCCGCTTCCTGATCGACGCCGCGGTCAGCGCCCGCGCCGACCACCCCTTCCCGCTCGGCATCCTCGCCGTCAACCTGGCCGGGGCGCTGGCCCTCGGCCTGGTCGCCGGCGCGGCGCTCGAAGGTGAGGCGCTGGTGATAGTCGCCGGCGGCCTGATCGGCTCCTTCACCACCTTCTCGACCTGGATCCTCGACTCGCACCGCCTTGCCGAGGCCGGCCACACCCACCTGGTCTGGCTCAACCTCGGCCTTTCGCTGCTCGCCGGCTTCGCCGCCGTCGCCCTCGGACACTGGTTGGGCGGCGTGGTCTGACCGGTCGTAACTCGTCGTCCGCGCGCGTCTCTACCTTGGGATCACGATGACTCAGCAGGCGCTGACGGACACCGCGGGACACCCGTTCGCGGAACCGGAGACGCGGCCGCCGGTGGCGCACGAGGCGGCGGTCGCGCCGGAGCCGGCCGAAGTGCCGGCCGAGCCGGCGGCGGTGCTCGAGCCGACACCGCTGATCCGGGTGCCGCTGGGTGAGCTTCAGGATGGGCAAAGGGTCAAGGGGGTGTACGCGGTCCGGGGGCGCGAGCTGCGTCGCAAGCGCAACGGCGAGCCATGGCTGCGCCTCGTGCTCGGCGACGCAAGCGGCAGCGCCGAGGCAGTCGCCTGGGAGGAGGCGGAGGCGCTCTACGCGCTCGCCGCCCCCGGCACCGCGGTACACGTCACCGGCGTCTTCGAGACGAGCGAACGCTGGGGCGCCAAGGTCAAGCTCTCGGGGCTGCGGGAGGCGGCCGCCGACGAGTACGAACAGGACGACCTGGCGGCCGAGTCGATGGTCTCCGCCGCGCAGCTCGAGGGCGAGCTGCGTCAGCTGCTGGCAACGGTCCAGGACCCGCAGCTGGGCGAGCTGCTCGACCGTTTCTTCGGCCCCGGCTCGGAGGTCTACGCCCGCTTCCGCGAGGCGCCGGCGGCGAAGGTCTACCACCAGGCCTACCGCCACGGCCTGCTCGAGCACACGCTCTCGGTCGCGCAGGCGGTCAGCGCAGCGGCCAACTTCTTCCCCGGCATCGACCGCGAGGTCGCCGTCGCCGGCGCCCTCCTCCACGACATCGGCAAGACCGTCGCCTACAACGACGACCCGCTGGCGATCGACCTCACCGACGCCGGCCGCCTGCAGGGCGAGATCCCGCTCGGCTACTACACGGTGCGCCGTGAGATCGAGGAGATCCCGGGCTTCGACCCGGCCCTCGCCCAGGCCGTGCTCCACATCATCCTCAGCCACCACGGCTCGCTCGAACACGGCTCGCCGGTCGTGCCCGCCACCCGCGAGGCCGTCCTCGTCCACATGATCGACAACCTCGGCGGCCGCCTCGGCAGCTTCGACCGGCTCGAGCGCGAGCTGCCGGCGGGCGAGTCCTGGTCGGGCTTTGACCGGGCGCTTTCCGGCTCCGCCTACTTCGGCCAGCGCGCCGCGGCCTAAGCCCGCGTCAGAAAGCGCCAAATTGCGGGCTCCGGGCCGTCCCGGCGGGCGGTCTGCCAGGTCGTCCTCACTATTCTGGACTCGTGGCAAAGGACACCGAGAAGCTGATCCGCCAGCTCTCGCTGATCTCGTTCCTGATGGCGCAGGGGAGGCCGGTCTCGGCCCTGGAGATCAAGCGCGAGGTCGAGGGCTACAGCGACATGAACGACGACGCCTTCGCGCGCCGCTTCTACGCCGACCGGGCCGAGCTCGAGAGCCTCGGCATCCAGCTCGGGGTCGAGAAACCGGGCGAGGGCTTCTTCGAGGCCGAGCTCTACTCGCTGCCGCCGGAGAACTTCTACCTCGACGCGATCGAGTTCTCCGACGACGAGCTGGCAGCGCTGAGCACGGCGCTCTCGCTGCTCACCGACGGCGGCTTCGCCTACGCCGAGCCGCTGCGGCTCGCCCTGCAGCAGGTCGCCTGGGGCCACCCGAACCCGATCAGCGAGGGCGAGCGCGCCCCGGTCGAGATGGCGATGACCGCCTCCGCCGGCGGCCGCGACCTCTCCCAGCGGCTCTCCAAGATCGAGACCGCGATCTCGCGCCGCAAGACGATCGAGTTCACCTACTACACGATGGAGCGCGACGAGACCGAGAAGCGCAAGGTCGACCCGTACCACCTCGTCTTCCGCTCCGGTCAGTTCTACTTGATCGGGCACTCGCACGAGCGCGACGCGGTGCGTGTCTTCCGCCTCTCCCGGATCCAGGGCAAGGTCGGCTACGCCTCCAAGGCCGAGCACGACTTCTCGCCGCCGGAGGACTTCGACCGGCGCGACTACGGCCAGCGCGCCACCTGGCAGCTGGGTGAGACCGGCGGCACCGCGAAGCTCTTCGTCCGTGAGCGGATCGCCTGGCTGGTCGAGCGCGACTACGGCCCCTATGGCGAGCTGCGCCCGGCCCGCAAGGGCGATGACGCGCCCGGCAAGGGCTCGGTCTTCGAGACCGACTTCGCCTCGCGGCGCGAGCTGATCGCCTGGGTCCTGCGCTGGCGCCAGAACGCCGAGGTGCTGGAGCCCGAGGAGCTGCGCGACGAAGCCCGCGAGCGGCTCGACCTCCTCCACGAGCGCCACCGTGGCGAGTTCGAGGTCGCGGAGACGGTCGAGCGGCCGCTGCGCGAGGCGCCGACCCGCTCGCGCGGCAACGGTCGCGGCGAAGCGGCGATCCGGCCGGAGCGCTTCGCCCGGCTCGTCACCCTCGCCGGCCTCTTGATCGACTCGGCGAAGAAAGGCGAGCGGCTGAGCGTCACCGAGCTGCGCCAGCGGCTCGAGCTCAGCGCCGAGGAGCTGCAGGAGGACATCGACCTGCTCAACGTCGTCAACTTCGGCGGCGGCACCTACGTCCTCTACGCCGAAGTCCAGGGCGACGAGATCGAGGTCGACTCCGAGCCCTACGGCGACAACTTCGCCCGTCCGGCGCGCCTGCTGCCGCTCGAGGCGAAGGCGCTGATCGCGGCGATCGACCTCTTCGGCGACTACCTGCCCCAGGGTGGCCTGCAGACCGCCCGCGACAAGATCGTCGAGGCGCTCGGCCACGACCCCTCCGAGGAGGGCCTGGAGATCGCCTCGGGCAGCAGCGGCGACACCGGTGTGGCGCGCACGGTCAACGAGGCGATCGCCGACCGGCGGGTGCTGGAGATCCAGTACTACAAGGAGAACGAGGACCAGTTCACCAAGCGCCGGGTCGAGCCCTACCGGCTCGAGAACGGCCGCGAGGGCTGGTACGCGGAGTGCTACGACCTGACCAAAGAGGGGATCCGCCACTTCAAGCTCGACCGGATCAAGGAGGCTGCGGCGAGCGGCGAGGCCTTCGAGCCGCGGCCCGAGGTCGAAGAGATCGCCGGGGTCGAGGGCTGGATGACCGACGGCGAGGTGCCGACCGCCCAGGTCGCCCGCGTCTGGGTCTCACCCGACCGCGCCCGCTGGCTGCGCGAGGAGCGCACCGTGGTCGAGGAGCTGGCCGACGGCGCCGTCGTCGTCGAGCTGCCCTACGCCGGCACCTCCTGGCTGGTGCGCGAGATCCTCCGCGGCGCCGGTGACCTGGTCGTGCTCGAGCCCGAGGAGGCGCGCGAGGCGATCGCCGCCGAAGTCGCGGCCGCGGCGTGAATGAAGACTGCATTTGCCCCGCTATATGGGGGAAATGCAGTCTTCATGAAATTTGATGGGTAGGGATGAGATGACAGAGGCGCCGGGGCATCCCGAGATCCTGCGGCTCGTCGCGCCCAACCTGGGGCCGATGACGCTGGAGGGGACCAACACCTACCTATACGGGGCCGACCCCTGCACGGTGATCGACCCGGGGCCCGACGACGCCGGTCACCTCGACACGGTGTGCGCCGCGGCGACCGAGCGCGGCGGGATCGGCCTGATCCTGCTCACCCACGGCCACGGCGACCACGCCGACGGGGCGCAGTCTTTGGCGAGGATCGCCGCCGATGGGCCTGGAACGTCGGATATAGAGGCGCTTGAGGCCCGTCGGCGGGTGCCTGTTGTCCTGCCCGGTGACGGCGAGGAGCACGGCGGCCTGCGGGCGCTCGCCACTCCCGGCCACGCCGCCGACCACGTCTGTTTCCTCACCGCCGATGGGGTCTGCTTCAGCGGCGACCTGGTCCTCGGTGAGGGCTCGACCTTCGTGCCGCCAGACGGCGGCTCGCTGGGCGCCTACCTGGACTCGCTGCGCCTGGTCCAGGCCGAGGCGCCAACGCTGATCTGCCCGGGCCACGGCCCCTGGGTGACCGACCCGGCGGCGAAGCTGGCCGAGTACGTCGAGCACCGCGAGATGCGCGAGCGCCGCCTGCTCGCCGCCCTCGATCGCGGCGAGCGCTCCCGCGAGGCGCTGCTCGCCGAGGCCTGGGCCGACGTCCCGGCCGAGTTGCGCCCGGTGGCCGCCCTGGTCATGGACGCTCACCTGCAGAAACTCGAGGCCGAGGGGCGTCTGCCGGGCAACCTGAGCGACTGAGCGCCGCCCCGCGCGGCGAGGCGGTCAGCGACCCAGGTAGCGGGCGAGCGCGAAGGCGTCGCTGGTCGTCGGCCCGGAGAACTTGCCGCCGACGGTGATCCGCCCCGCTTTGTCGACCAGCACGTCGGAGGCGCGGACGTTCGCCTGGCCGAAGGCGGTCGTGACCTGGCCGCCCCGTCCGAACTCGTCGACCTCGCCTGCCGCGGTCGTCCTGATCAGCATGAACCGCAGCTGGCTTCGTTTCACACCCTTCAGCTTCGTCGCCACGGTGCCGGCCAGTAGCACGCGGCCCTGCGGGTCGACCGTGAGCCCGCCGAGCGAGCTGTTCTTGGGCAGTTTCACCTCGGCCACCCCACGGTGACCGAAGCCGATGTCGAAGGAGCCGTTGCTGCGGAAACGAACGGCTTCGCCCGCGGACTCGACCCACTCGCCTCCCCGCAGTTCGACCGTTCGTTTGAGCAGGACGATCTTGCCGCCTGGAGCGGTGGCGATGTCGGACACGCGGGTGTAGGGGCGCGACCAGAGGCCGCTGCTGCCGAAGGAGCCGGCCGGTCCGCCGCCCGGGGCGGAACCGACGACGATCGATGGTGCGTTTTCGGTGACGGTGCCGCAGGGGACGGCTACGCCCATTCCGACCCCGAAGATCGGGCCACCGGCGGCCTGCGTCGGCAGGCCGAGCCAGGAGAGCTCGCGGATGCCCTCCGTGGCACCGCCGGAGAAGTTCGGGTCCGGGCTGCCGTCGGCGCCGCGCCTGGCGATGAACGCGTGCGACGTTTCGTAGCGGGTCTCCTTGGGACCGCAGAGACCGACCGCGGCGACGGAGCTGCCGGTAACGATCAGGCGGTCCTTCTTGTCGATCGCCAGGCCGATCAGCGAGACCGCGGGCTCCGGGTAGGAGGTTCCCTCGTAGCTCGCCGCGGGCGCGCCGAAGAAGCTGTTGAGGACACCGCTCCCGTTGAAGCCGGGGTCCGGCTGGCCGTTCGCCTTGTAGCGGCGGATCGTCGCGATGCTGGGGATCGGCCCGGCGACTTTCGCCCCTTCCATGCCGTTGGCGTTGGTCGCCCGGGTCGTCCCGGCGATTACGACACGACCCTTCGAGTCGACGGCGACGTCCGCCAGCTGGAAGCGGGCGCCCTCGACGCCTTCGATCGGCACCGCGCCCCCGCCGCCGAAGCTCGGGTCCGGCCTGCCGTCCGCCAGGTAGCGGACGATCGCGTCGCTGCTCGCGACGACGACCTTGCCACCGGGGCCCGTGGCCATCGCGATGTAGCCGGGGGCGAATTCGAAGGGCAGCCTGTAGTTCGTGTAGGGGCGGGCCTTCTTGGGCTCGGGCAGGACCGCGACGACCTTGCCGTCGCGGTGGAAGCTCCGGTCGAGCGCCCCGGCCTTGACCTTGGCTCTCGCCGTGCCCTTGCTTTTCGCGGGCGCTTTGGCGGTTGCCGGCGCTGGCAGCACGACCGCGACCGCGGCGAGGCAGGCCAGTCCTGCGGTATGTCGTCTCCCAATCCTCAAGACCCTGCCGACCGAACACGGTGGAGACTGGAAAGTACCGGACTCCGGGGAAGTCACGCGCCGGCCAGTAACCTGGGATCTGTGATCGGGGGGAAGGCTGCGAAGACCGGGTTGGTTGGGGGTGTCGCCGGCACCGGCCTGGCCGCCGCCGGCCTCGCGGTTGCCTGGCACCGGCTGGCGCGGCGGCCGCTGCCGAAGCAGAAGGGGACGATCGAGCTGGCCGGGCTGGAGGGGCCGGTGCGGGTGCGGCGCGACCGCTGGGGAGTGCCCCACGTCGAGGCCGGCAGCGCCGCTGACCTCTGGTTCGCCGAGGGCTTCTGCCACGGCCAGGACCGCCTCTGGCAGCTCGACTTCTACCGCCGCGTGCTCTGCGGCCGGGTCTGCGAGTTCGCCGGGCCCGAGGCGCTGCCGGTCGACCGGCTGATGCGGACGCTGGGGATGCGGCGCGTGGCGCTGCGCGAGGAGGCGGCGCTCGAGCCCGAGCTGCGCGCCCTGCTGGAGCGCTTCTGCGCGGGGGTCAACGCCGCCGCGGCAAGCGCCAAGGCACCGCCCTTCGAGATGCAGCTGCTGCGACTCGAGTTCGAGCCCTGGCGGCCGGCCGACATCCTCGGGCTCGGCAAGCTGCTCGCCTTCGGCCTCTCGACCAACTGGGAGAAGGAGCTGCTGCGCGCCGACATGACACGCGAGCTCGGCCCCGAGCTGGCGGCCAAGCTCGACCCCGGCTACCCGGCCGACAACCCGATCGTCAACCAGGAACCGTGGTCGGGCGACGGCCTCGCCCTGGCCGAGCAGATCGACGCCGTTCGCAGCGCGATCGGCCTCGCCGCCGAGGCCAGCGGTTCGAACAACTGGGCGGTCAGCGGCAAGCTCAGCGCCACCGGCTCGCCGCTGCTCGCCGGCGATCCCCACCTGCCACCGAGCATGCCGGGCATCTGGTACCAGGTCGCGCTCACGCTCGGCGAGCGCACCGTGCGCGGCGCCTCGCTGCCGGGGATGCCCGGCGTCTACATGGGCCAGAACAACGACGTCTGCTGGAGCTTCACCAACGTGATGGCCGACGTCCAGGACCTCTTCGTCGAGCGGGTCGAGGGCGACCGCTACGAGTTCGAAGGCGAGTGGCTGCCGCTCGAGGTCGTGCGCGAGGAGATCGTCGTCAAGGGCCGCGACGCGCCCGAGGTCCTCGACGTGCGCCTTACCCACCACGGGCCGCTGGTCAACGAGGCGCTCGGCGCCGACGCGGGCGAGCCGCTCGCCCTGCGCTGGATCGCGCTCGACGCGCCGACCGCCTTCCCCGGCATGTTCGAGCTGCACGAGATCCGCTCCGGGCCGGAGCTGGTTGCCGGGCTCGAGGGCCACACCTCGCCCGCCTCGAACCTGGTCTGGGCCGACCGCCACGGCTCGATCGGCTACAAGCTGATCGGCCGGCTGCCGCTGCGCAAGGGCGGCTGCCCGGACCTGCCGAAGCCTGGCTGGAGCGGCGAGTACGAGTGGGAGGGGACGATTCCCTACGCCGAGCTGCCTGAGGTGACCGACCCCGAGAGCGGCTTCCTGATCACCGCCAACAACCGCATCGTCGGCGACGAGTACCCACACCACATCACCAGCGAATGGTTGGACGGCTACCGGGCGCGGCGGATCGAGGAGCTGCTGCGCGCCGGTGGCGAGCACACGGTCGAGGGCTTCGAGGCGATGCAGTCCGACAACCTCTCGATCCCGGGGCTGGAGGCGGCGCGGCGCCTGGGCCGGCTGAAGCCGCGGGGACAGCGCGAGCTGAGCGCGGTCGAGCGGCTGCGCAGTTGGGACGGGCGACTCGACCCGGACTCGATCGCCGGCACGATCTACCAGGCCTTCCTGCTGCGCCTGGCGCGCGAGGTCGCCCGCGCCGCGATCGGCGACCGCGACCTCTGCGAGCGCTGGCTCGACCGCGCCGACAACGGCTTCACCCCGCACGTCACCTCTCCCTGGCGCTGGCACTCGCACCTGATGAAGCTCTGGGAGGAGGGCGACGAGGAGTTGATCGGCCGCCCCTGGGAAGGGCTCGTCCTGGAGGCGCTGGCCGGCGCCCTCGACGACCTCAGCGACCGCTTCGGGCCCGACCCCGAGGGCTGGCGCTGGGGGCAGGTGCACGAGATGGAGTTCCCGCACCCGCTCGGCGAGGCCAACCCGTTGCTGCGTCGGCTGCTCAACCGCAGCCTGCGCGCGGGCGGCGCCCAGGAGACCGTCAGCCAGATCGCCTACGACCCCAACGACCCCTACAAGGCGGTCTGGGCGCCGAGCTGGCGCCTGGTCGCCGACGCCGCCGACCCGAGCCGCTCGCGCTGGCAGATGTTCACCGGCCAGTCGGGTCACCCGGCGAGCCCCCACTACGACGACCTGCAGGCCGACTGGCTCGAGGGCCGCACCCAACCGATGGCCGGCGAGGGCCCCTGGCGCGAGCTCAACCTCATCCCTTCTTAGACGTGCCGGCACGTCTGTTGCAAGGGGATTTCCGGGGAGGCCGAAACGATCGGCGTCTGGCACGGTTGAGACGAGAGATGCGTCGCGTCTTCCTGACCGCGCTGCTGGCCAGCGCCCTCGCTTGCGCCACCTCCGGGCCCGCCCTCGCCGCCCCCGGTGGGACGCGCACGCTCGAGTTCGGCGGCCAGACGGTCGAGGCACCCGCCTCCTGGCCGGTCTTCCGCCTCGCCGAGCACCCGCGCATGTGCGTGCGCATGGACCGCAAGGCGGTCTACCTGGGCCGGCCGGGAAGCGAGCAGCGCTGCTCCTCGAGCGCGATGGGGAAGCGCCGGGCGATCCTCGTCGACCCCGGAGCCGCCGCCCGCAAGGCCCGCGCCGGGGCCAGCCGCGCCCGGCCGACGGCCCGCGTCTCTTCCGTCTCCGAGTACACCGGCCTCGGCTTCGATGCCTGCGCGGCGCCCTCCTCGCAGGCGATGGCGGCCTGGGGGAGCTCTCCCTTCCGGGCGGTCGGCGTCTACATCGGCGGCGCCAACCGGGCCTGCTCGCAGCCCAACCTGACCTCCAGCTGGGTCGCCGCCCAGACCGCCGCCGGCTGGCACCTGATCCCGACCTACGTCGGCCTGCAGGCGCCGGGCAGCAGTTGCACCTCCTGCGCCATGCTGAGCGCGGCCTCGGCCGTCACCCAGGGCCAGGAAGCAGCCGACGACGCGGTCGCCGACGCGCGCGCGATAGGGATCGGGCCCGGCAACCCGATCTACTACGACATGGAGAGCTACTCGCGCAGCTCGAGCGCGACCAACGCGACGCTGACCTTCCTCGCCGCCTGGACCGACCAGCTCCACGCGCTCGGCTACGAGTCGGGCGTCTACAGCAGCAGCGCCTCGGGGATCGCCGACCTCGTCTCCCGCCTCGGCACCCCCTACTCGCAGCCGGACAACATCTGGATGGCGAACTGGAACGGGATCAAGAGCGCCGACGACCCCTACGTCCCGGCCAGCGCCTGGAACGAGCACCAGCGCATCCACCAGTACCTCGGCGGTCACAACGAGACCTGGGGCGGGGTGACGATCAACATCGACAGCAACTACGTCGAAGGGGCGACCGTCGGCAACGCGACGCCCTCCGAAGACGATCCGGTCGGCAGCTTCGACACGCTCGAATCGCCGTCCCCGGGCCAGGTCCGGGTCCACGGCTGGGCCTACGACCCCAACGCGCCGGGCAAGCCGGTCACGATCCGCGCCTACATCGGCGGCAAGCAGGGTGGCCGGGGCGGCACCCGCTACGAACTCGGTCCGATCGCCAGCCAGGAACGCTCCGACCTGCTCGCCATCGTCCCGCAGGCCGGCGGCGCGCACGGCTTCGACACCAACTTCCCGGTCGTCGGCAGCGGCCGCCAGCGGGTCTGCGCCTACGCGGTCAACATCGGCCGCGGCGCCGACACCCTGCTCGGCTGCCGCGCGGTCGGCGTGCCGGTGCCGATCGCGGTCACCGTCGTCGCCGCCAAGCCGAACTCGGTCCGCGTCCACCTGCAGTGTCAGTGGCCGACCGGCACCCTGTGCCCGGGGCAGATCCTGCTGCGCACCAAGGTGCGGATGCAGGTCGCCTCGCGGGGCCGGGCGCGGTTGCGCGCGCGGGTCGTGCGCAAGGCGATCGCGCGGCGTGGGTTCCGCCTCAGCGGCGGCGCCTCGCACTCCTTCCACGTGCCGCTCAGCGGCCAGGGCCGGCTGCTGACCCGCGACCGCACCCAGTTGCAGGCACAGCTCGTCGTCGCGATCCCCGGCGGCCGCGCCACCCAGCCGGTCAGGCTGAGGTAGCGGCGCTGGGCTCAGTCCCAGGTGGCCAGGGGAAGGTTCTCCCGGATCTCCTGGTCGGCGGTGATCAGTTGAGCGCCCTCGACGATTGCGTGCGCGGCGATCAGACGGTCGAAGGGATCGCGGGTCCAGGTAAGGCCAGATGCGGCGTTGACCAGCTCTAGAAGCGACGTGTCCAGGACTTCCAGGCCGACCTCGCGACTCAGCGCGGTCAGCATGGTTGCCACCGAGTCTCGTGCCCTGCCGATCTCGTGCAGATACGCCAGCTCCAGAGCCGCGACTGCCGAGCAGCGGGGGCGCTCTGCTTCGATCAGCGCCCTGGTGACCGGAGGAAGCTGCTCGACTCGGCCGGCGTAGAGCCAGAGGGCGACATGGGTGTCAATTTGGATCAGGATTCCACTCCGAGGACCAGTCGATGTGGATCAGCTCATCGGGGTCGCCGATGATCGCCCCCTCGCGCCGCGGCAGTCGATCCCAGAACGACTGCTGCTCCTTGGGCGCGATCACGAGCGTCTTGCCGTTGCGCTCGATCTCGAGTGGGTGCCCGGTCTCGAGGACCTCGTCGAGGAGCCGGTAGACGTTTGCCCGCAGTTTCGAAGCGCTGATCGCCATCGAGATCTCCAGTGGAATCGTACGTACGTTATTGCTTGAGAGCGTACGTACGTTATCACTGGCCTGCGGTCGGACTTGCGAGAGCTCCATCGAGGCGACGCTAGCCGCCGCCGACCCGCGAGATGCGCGCGCTGGCAAAGAATTCTGTGACGACTAAGTCAGGCTGAGGTAGCGGCGCGGCTGACGGCGGTGACGAGCTCCACGGTCTGCTCGGATGCCTTCGCCGGGGAGCCGCTGTCGAAGGGGGGCTGGGGGTCGTACTCGATTCCCAGTTGAATCGCTTCGGCGATCTCGGGGCCGACCTCGCGGCCGACCAGGTGCAGGGCCATGTCGATCCCGGCCGAGACGCCGGCGGCGGTGATCACCTTGCCTTCCTCGACGAAGCGGCCGACGACGGGCTCGGCGCCGAACTCACGCAGCCGCTTGAGGAAGAGCCAGTGCGAGGTCGCCCGCTTGCCGTCGAGCAGGCCGGCGGCGGCGAGGACCAGGGAGCCGGTGCAGACCGAGGTCGTCCACTTGGTCGTCGCGTCGACCCCGCGCAGCCAGGCGAGCACCTCCTCGTCCTCCATCATCGCGTCGCTGCCCTCGCCGCCGGGGACGAGGACCATCTCGGGCTCGCGGGCGGGGTCGAGCGCGTAATCGGCCTCGAGGCCGAGGGCGCCGCTGTCGGTGCGGACGCTGCCGGCGCTCTTGGCGACGAACCGGACCTCCCAGCCGGGCACGGAGCGCAGCACCTCGTAGGGGCCGATCGCGTCGAGGGCGGTGAGCTTGTCGTAAAGCAGGATCTCGATCTTCATGGCCCGATGATCGCCCGCGACGCTGGCGATTTCCAGAGGCAGGAATGCCAATGTTCGCTAGATTTCTGCCATCGAGCGCGGAGCGACCGAACATCCACATCTGATTCCCCGTGAGGGAGCGAAGCGGGAGACTTTGTGATGCACCGTGTGGCAATCCTCGCTTTCGATGGGATCGTCGCCTTCGACCTCGCCACCCCCGCCCAGGTCTTCGCGATCGCCTCCCGGCCCGACGGGACGCCGCTCTACGAGGTCGTCACCTGCTCGGAGGGGGCCGCGCCGGTGCTCAGCTCGAGCGGCTTCACGGTTGGTCCGCAGGATGGCTTCGAGGCGCTGGAGGGCGCCGACACCGTCGTCGTCCCCGGCTACTTCGCCGTGCTCGAGCCGCCGCCCGCGGCGGTGCTCGCGGCGCTGCGCCGGGCGGCGGCGCGGGGCACGCGGGTGATCTCGATCTGCACCGGGGCCTTCGCCCTCGCCCACGCCGGCCTGCTCGACGGCCGCCGGGCGACGACCCACTGGGGCCTCGCCGCTCAGCTCGCCAGCCTCTTTCCCGCGGTCGAGGTCGACCCGGCGGCCCTCTACGTCGACGAGGGGGCGGTGATGACCTCGGCCGGGCTGAGCGCCGGCATCGACCTCTGCCTGCACGTCGTCCGCGAGGACTTCGGCGCCGCCGCCGGCGAGGCCGCGGCGCGGCGCATGGTGGCGCCACCCCACCGCGAGGGTGGCCAGGCCCAGTTCATCAAGCGCCCGCAGGCGGTCCAGACCGGATCGCTGGAGGAGACGCGGCGCTGGGTCACAGAACGGCTCGCCGAGCCCCTTGAAGTCGCCGCGATGGCGCGCCACGCCGGGGTCAGCCCGCGCACCTTCGCGCGCCGCTTCCGCGAGGAGACCGGGACGACGCCGCTGCGCTGGCTGCTCGCCCGGCGGGTGCTCGAGGCCCGCCGCCTGCTGGAGGAGTCGGATCTGCCGATCGACGACGTCGCCTGGCGCTCGGGCTTCGGCACCGCGGCCTCGCTGCGCGAGCACTTCCGCCGCGCCACGGCGACCACGCCGACCGCCTACCGGCGCTCCTTCCGACCGGCGTCCGCCGCCGCCGCGTAGAGTCCCGCCCCGCCGATGAGCCGCCGCGACCAGATCGTGCTGAGCGACGCCGAGCTGCTGGAGCTGCTCGATCAGGAGCGGATCGCCGTCGTCAGCTCCAACGGGGCGCGCGGCTGGCCGCACTCGATGCCGCTCTGGTACGTCCCCCGTGACGGCGAGGTCTGGATCTGGACCTACGGCAAGTCGCAGAAGGTGCGCAACCTCGAACGCGACCCGCGGGCGACGTTGCTGATCGAGACCGGGCACGAGTACAGCGAGCTGCGCGGCGCCCAGATCGAGGCCGAGGCAGTGATCCACCGCGACTTCGAAACCGTGATCGGGTTCGCTGAAGAGCTGACCGTCCGTTACGCGGAGGGGATCTCCTCGGTCGAGGGCGACGCCAAGGCGGCGCTCGAAGCCCAGGCCCCGAAGCGGGTGGCGATCCAGTTCAAGCCGCAACGGACCGCCAGCTGGGACCACCGCAAGCTCGGCGGCACCTACTGAGTCAGAGGACGGAGATGAGCGCGACGCAGACGAAGAGGACGAGGACGATGGCCCTGCTCGCCGGCGCCGCGGCGCTGGTCGCCGCCGTCGCCCTGCTCGTCCTGTCCTCCACCGACGCCGCCACCCGCGCCCCGACGGCGCCGCGGGCCTTCTTCGGCATCGCCCCCCAGACCCCGCTGACCGAAGAAGACGCCAGGTACATGCGCGCCGGCGGGATCGGCAGCGTGCGCTGGCCGCTGGCCTGGAGCGGGGTCGAGCCGACGCCGAACGAGGGCTTCGACTGGGGTGGCTTCGACGAGGTCGTCGCGACAGCGGCGCGGCAGCGGCTCCGCGTCCTGCCCTTCGTCTACGCGACGCCCGAGTGGGCGGCCAACAAGTACACCACTCTGCCCACCGCCAACGCGCGCCAGCGCAACCGCTGGCGCGCCTTCCTCCGCGCCGCGGTCGCGCGTTACGGCCCGAGCGGAGACTTCTGGCGCGAGCATGGCCCCGGATCGGCCGAACCGGTGCCGAAGATCCCGCTGCGCGAGTGGCAGATCTGGAACGAGGCCAACTTCTTCTACTTCGCCTTCCCGGTCTCGGTCGGCCGCTACGCGAGGTTGCTGCACGCCTCCAGCAGGGCGATCAAATCGGTCGACCGGGGGGCGACGGTCGTGCTCAGCGGCCTCTTCGGCGAACCGAACCCACGCGGCAAGTGGGGGATGGACGCCGTCGACTTCCTCGAGCGGCTCTACCGGGTCCGGGGGATCGAGTCGTCCTTCGACGCGATCTCCCTGCACCCCTACGCGGTCGACGCCGAAACGCTGGCAGAACAGGTCGAGGCGATGCGGGAGGTCTCGCTCGAGAACGACGACCCCGGGGCCGGCTTCTACCTCACCGAGCTGGGCTGGGGCTCGGAGGACAACTTCGAGGAAGTCGCCTTCGAGCAGGGGATCCAGGGCCAGGTCAGGCAGTTGCGCGACTCCTACGCCTACCTGCTGCGCAACCGCCACCGGCTCAACATGAAGAGCACCTACTGGTTCACCTGGAAAGACATCGAGGACTCCTGCAACTTCTGCGACTCGACCGGCTTCTTCCACCTCGGCGAGCAGTTCAGGCCGAAGCCCGCCTGGCGCGCTTTCGTGCAGGTCACCCGCGGCCGCCCGAGCCCGTAGCGAGCGCATAGCATCGCCGCGTGCCGACGGCCGCCCAGTCCCAGATCCACCTCGTCCTGCCCACCTACAACGAGGCGGCGAACATCGAGCGGCTGGTCGGCGCGGCCCTCGCCAAGCTGCCCGCCTCGGCCACGGCGCTGATCGTCGACGACAACTCGCCCGACGGCACGGGCGCGATCGCCGACCGCCTGGCGGCGGAGAGCGAGCGGGTCGAGGTGCTGCACCGGCCGCGCAAGGAAGGCCTCGGGCCGGCCTACCTGGCCGGCTTCCGCGAGGCGCTGGCGGCGGGCGCCGAGCTGGTGCTGGAGATGGACTCCGACTTCTCCCACGACCCCGCCTACCTGCCGCGCCTGGTCGAGGCCGCCGAGCGCGCCGACCTGGTGCTCGGCTCCCGTTACGTCGACGGCGGCGGGGTCGGCGACTGGGGGCCGCTGCGCCGCGCGATCAGCCGCGGAGGCTGTGCCTACGCACGCCTCGTGCTCGGGGTCGGCGTCCGGGACCTGACCGGCGGCTTCAAGTGCTTCCGCCGCGAGGTGCTCGAAGCGATCGAGATCGACTCGATCCAGGCGCGCGGCTACGCCTTCCAGGTCGAGACGACCTACCGGGCGATCCGCGCCGGGTTCCGCGTCGCCGAGGTGCCGATCGTCTTCCGCGACCGCGAGGCGGGCAGCTCCAAGATGGGTCGCTCGATCGTCACCGAGGCGATCTGGCGGGTGCCGATGATGCGGATCAGCGGAACGACCGGTCGCCGGGTCTGACTATCGTGCGCCGCGTGGTTGGCGAAACCGAGTCTGGGACAGGGAGTGGCGACGGCGCGACGCTGTCGCTGGTGATTCCCGCCTACAACGAGGAAGCCCGGCTCCCGGCGCTGCTGGAGATCCTTGCGACCACGGCAGGGGGGGCCGTTGCCGGCGCGGGCTTCGTCCTCCGCGAGTCGATCGTCGTCGACGACGGCAGCGACGACCGCACGCCGGAGATGCTCGCGGACGCCGGGGCGACCTATCCCAGCCTTCGGCCCGTGCTGGGTGACGGCGAGAACAGGGGCAAGGGCGCCGCGGTCGCGGCGGGGGTGGCGCGGGCCGAGGGCGATTACGTCCTGCTCCTCGACGTCGACCTCTCGACCCCGCTCGAGGAGCTGCCCAAGCTGGCGGCGGCGATTCGCGCCGGCGCCGACATCGCGATCGGCTCGCGCGCCCTCGACCGCTCGGTCGTCGATCGCGGCCCCAGCCATCGCAAGCTGATGGGCAGGGCGTTCAACCGCACGGTCCGGCTGGTGACCGGGCTCGAGCTGCGCGACACGCAGTGCGGCTTCAAGCTGATGCCGACGCTCACCGGGAAGGAGCTGCTCGTCGAGCAGACCTGCCCCGGCTTCAGCTTCGACGTCGAGCTGCTGATGCGGGCGGACCGCGCCGGCCTGCGGATCGCCGAGGTCTCGGTCGTCTACGTCCACGACTCGCGCAGCAGGGTGCGGGCCTTCTCCTCCAGCTACCGGATGCTGTGGGACGTGGTCGGCCTCTCACAGCGCCTGTAGACGGCTCCGTTATCGTGCCCGCCGCCGTGCCCGAGCCCGCCGCCGCCTCCGAGAGCGATCCGCCGCTCCCGCCCGCTCTCTCGCGCCTCCGCGCCTGGGCGAGGGCGCACCCCACCGCGATCGCGGTCGCCGCCTACGGTGCCCTCACCGTCGCCCTGGCGGCCGCTGCCTACGTGGCGATCTTCTCGATCTTCAACGGCTACGACGACGAGGGGACGCTGCTGGTCAGCCTCCAGGCCTTCGCCGAAGGCGACGCCCTCTACAGGGACATCTACTCGCCCTACGGCCCCTTCTACTACGAGCTCTTCGGCGGCCTCTTCGCCCTCACCGGTTGGGACGTCACCAACGAGGCCAGCCGGACGATCGTGATCATCGCCTGGCTGCTGACCGCCGTGCTCATGGGGGTGGCGACGCAGCGCCTCACGGGACGGCTGCTGCTCGGCCTCGCCGCGACGCTGGTCGCCTTCAACATCCTCGACGTCGTCGTGCTCGAGCCGATGCACCCACACGGGCTCAGTGCGCTCCTGCTGGCCGTGTTCATCATGGTCGCGGTCAGCTTCCCCTCGCGCTGGCTGATCGCCTCCGGCGTCGCCGGAGGCGCCCTGCTGGCGGCGCTGGTGATGACCAAGGTCAACCTTGGCGCCTACGCGATCGCCGCCGTCGCGCTCGCCGCCGCGCTCACGATCGAGCCCCTCTCGCGGCGGCCCTGGCTGCGCTGGCTCGTGATCGCCGCCTTCCTGGCAATGCCGCTGCTGATCGCGGAGCGCGACCTGAGCCAGGAGTGGGCCCGCTCGCTGATCGCGACCCAGACCCTGGCCGCTGCCGCGGTGATCGCCGCCGCCTGGCCCTTGCGGCCGCGGCGGGGCGAAGCCGACGAAGGGCTGTTCGACTGGCTGCTCGTCGGCACCGCGGCGTTCGTCGGCACCCTGGCCACGATCCTCTTCGTCATCCTCCTCACGGGCCCCTCGTTCGGCGACGTCTACGACGGCACCGTCGGCCTCGCGATGCGGGTCCGCGACACGCTGACCATCCCCTTCAACTCCTCTCCCGCCGCGGTCGACTGGGGGATCGCCGCGCTGGCCGCCGCGGTCCTCGTCTCCTGGCTGCGACCGAGCGCCGCCGGCCGTCCCCTGCTCTGGCCCGGCCTGCTGCGCCTCGCGGCGGGGTTGGCGATCTGGTTCACGACCTCGCAGACGAGCCCCTTCGCCTTCGGCCCGGCGCCGGGCAACCCCGACGCCCTGGCGCTGGCCCTCGCCTGGGTCGCCGCCGCCGCCCCGCCGGGAGCGCTCGAGGCGCCCGGCAAGCGCTTCCTGCGCGTGCTGCTGCCGGCGCTCGCCGTGGCCCAGACGCTCCAGGTCTACCCGGTCGCGGGCTCGCAGGTGGTGATCGCGGCGCTGATCTACGTGCCGGTGGGCGCGCTCTGCATCGCCGACGGTCTGGCGGGCCTGCGCGCCTGGAGCGCCGCCGCCGGCCCGGTTGCCCTGCGGCGATTCGGCATCTTCGCCGCGGTCGCGACCTTCGCCCTGGCGGCGAAGTTCGGCATGGACGTGTCTCGCACCGCGACCAGGGTCGCGATCTCCTACGACGAACAGCAGGCGCTCTCGTTCCCGGGCGCCGACAAGCTGCGTCTCCCGGCCGAACAGGCGGGCGAATACGAGACGATGGTCGCCCTGCTGCGGGACAACCGCTGCACCGCCTTCATCTCCTACCCAAACGTCAACAGCCTCTACCTCTGGTCGGGGATCAAGCCGCCGGTCCTGACGCCGCCGGGAGCCTGGATCACGACGCTCGACGAGGCCGAACAGCGCCGTGTCGTCGCCGAGCTGCGCGCCTCGCCGCGACCCTGCGCGCTCCGCAACGAAACCCAGGCGGGCATGTGGCTGGGTGGCCGGGAAAGGCCGGACACGCCGCTGAACAACTACATATTCGACGAGTTCGAACCGGTCGAGACGGCGGGCCAGTTCGAATTCCTCCTGCCCAGGAATTGAGCGGGATGGTCGTCCTGTAGCGTCCGGCCCCCTTGGACCGCGTCCTGATCACCGGTGGGGCCGGATTCGTCGGCTCCAACCTGGCCGTTTCGCTGGCCGCCCGTCACCCCGAGTGGGAGGTCGTCGCCCTCGACAACCTCTACCGGCGCGGCTCGGAACTCAACCTGCCGCGGCTGGAGGAGGCCGGAGTCGAGTTCGTCAAAGGCGACGTGCGCGAGCCCGCCGACCTCGAGCGGTTCGGCGAGCTCGCCGCCTTGATCGAGTGCTCGGCAGAGCCCTCGGTGATGTCGGGGGTCGACGGCGACACCTCCTACCTGCTGCACACCAACCTGACCGGCGCCTACAACTGCCTCGAGCTGGCGCGGCGCTCGGGCGCCTTCATGCTCTTCCTCTCGACCAGCCGCGTCTACCCGGTCGCCCCGCAGTTGGAGCTGGTGCTGGACGAGGCGCCGACCCGCTTCGAGCTCGCCGCCGAGCAGCCGGTGCCCGGCGCTTCTCCCGCCGGAATCTCGGAGGCCTTCCCCCTGGAGGGGGCGCGCACGCTCTACGGCACCACCAAGCTCGCCGCCGAGCTGCTGATCGAGGAGTACCGCGCCTCGTTCGGAGTGCAGGCGGTGGTCGACCGCTGCGGCGTGATCGCCGGCCCCTGGCAGATGGGCAAGGTCGACCAGGGGGTCTTCACCCACTGGATGCTCGCCCACCACTTCGGCAACCCGCTCACCTACATCGGCTTCGGCGGCAAGGGCAAGCAGGTCCGCGACCTGCTCCACGTCGAGGACCTGGTCGACCTGGTCGAGCGCCAGCTGCTCGATCCCGGCGGTTGGGACGGGTGCACGGTCAACGTCGGCGGCGGCCGCGAGTGCAGCCTCTCGTTGCTCGAGACGACCGCGATCTGCCGCGAGCTGACCGGCAACGAGGTGCCGATCGAGCCGGTCGCCGAGACGCGCACCGGCGACGTCCCCATCTACATCTCCGACTGCGCAAGACTGTTCGGCCACGACGAGTGGCGCCCGCGGCGAGGGGCGAAGCAGGTTCTCGCCGACATCCACGCCTGGATCGCGAGCGACGAGGAGCGGATCGCGGCGGCACTCAACATCGATGCCCCTGTCGGGGAGAGGGAGTGAGGTAAGCGAATGCCGGTAGCGATCATCACGGGGTCAGGCGGCCTGATCGGCTCCGAGGCGGTGGGCCACTTCGTCCGCGAGGGCTACGACGTGGTCGGGATCGAGAACGACATGCGGGCCAGCTTCTTCGGGGCTGAGGCCTCGACCGCGCACGTCACCGATCGGCTCGTCGGCGAGCACTCCTCCTTCCGCAGCGAAAACGCCGACATCCGCGACCGCGACGCGGTCGATCGGATCTTCGCCGCCCACGGCAAGGCGATCGAGCTGGTCGTCCACACCGCGGCACAGCCCTCGCACGACTGGGCGGCGAGCGACCCGCAGACCGATTTCGGCGTCAACGCCAACGGCACGCTCAACCTGCTCGAGGCGACCCGCGCTCACTGCCCGGAGGCGAGCTTCATCTTCTGCTCGACCAACAAGGTCTACGGCGACACGCCGAACCGGCTGCCGCTGGAGGACCTGGAGCTGCGCCTCGAGCTGCCCGAGTCGCACCAGTACCACCGCGGCATCGACACCTCGATGTCGATCGACTCCTGCACCCACTCGCTCTTCGGCGTCTCCAAGGCGGCCGCCGACCTGCTCGTGCAGGAGTACGGGCGCTACTTCGACATGCCCACCGTCTGCTTCCGCGGCGGCTGCCTGACCGGCCCCCAGCACGCCGGCGCCCAGCTGCACGGCTTCCTCGCCTACCTGATGAAGTGCACCGCGACCGGCACCCCGTACACCGTCTTCGGCTACAACGGCAAGCAGGTCCGCGACAACATCCACAGCGCCGACCTGATCGCCGCCTTCGCCGCTTTCCACGCGGCGCCCCGCGCGGCCGCCGTCTACAACATCGGCGGCGGGCGGTTCAGCAACTGCTCGATGCTGGAGGCGATCCAGGTCTGCGAGCGGGTCGCCGACCGCGAGCTGAGCTGGGAGCTGGGCGAGGACGCCCGCATCGGCGACCACCGCTGGTGGATCTCCGACCTGGCGCCGTTCGAAGCCGACTACCCGGACTGGAAGCTGCGCTACGGGGTCGAGGACATCCTGCGCGAGATGCACGAGCAGAACGTCGAGCGCTGGACGACCCCCGCGGCATGAAGCTCTCGGTAGTCATCCCGGCCCAGAACGAGGAGGGGTCGGTGGGGCACACGGTGGAAGGGATCGTCACCGTGCTCGAGCGCGAGGAGATCGACTACGAGGTGCTCGTCGTCGACGACGGCAGCACCGACACCACGGCCGCCGTGGTCGCCGCGATCGGCGCCGCCAACCCGCGCGTGCGCTGCAAGCCCTCCCGCTACGAAAAGGGCTTCGGGATGGCGATCCGGGCCGGCCTCGACCTCTTCGAGGGCGACGCGGTGGTGATCGCGATGGCCGACGCCTCCGACAACCCCGAGGACATCGCCCGCTACCACCGGCTGCTCGAGGAAGGCTGGGACTGCGCCTTCGGCTCGCGCTTCATGCCCGGCGCCCACGTCTACGACTACCCGCGCGTGAAGCTGACCGTCAACCGGCTCGCCAACTGGTTCATCCGGGTCCTCTTCCGCCACCGCTACAACGACACCACCAACGCCTTCAAGGGCTACACGCGGGAGACGATCGAGACGATCCAGCCGCTGCTCTCCAAGCACTTCAACCTCACCGTCGAGATGCCGCTGAAGGCGATCGTGCGCGGCCACAGTTACGCCGTCATCCCCACCGATTGGACCAACCGCACCACCGGCGTCGCCAAGCTGGCGATGAAAGAGATGGGCAGCCGCTACCTCTTCATCGTCCTCTACGTCTGGCTCGAGCACACGCTCAGCCGCGGCGATTACCGGGTGGGCGATCGAGTTCCAGAGCGCTCGAAATCGACCCACGGCGAATAAGCAAGTTTATCCTGACGGACCCTATGAGCGACGACTTCGCGACCCCCGGAGCGGATCACCCTCCCAGTCGGGTGCAAGAGCTGACGGATCTCGTCATTTCTCCGGGGCGGATCGAATTCCACGCCCGCGTGGGCCCGACGCCCCATCGCCTTTGGATCGAAGGGGTGGGAGGCGAAGCGGGCGAGATCACCCCACATGCGGACTCAGCGCTGGCGCTGGGGTTGGTTCCGGCGATGCGGGAAGGCGGGATACTCCGCGTCGAGGGGGAGGTAAGCCCGAGGGTGCTGCGAATGCAACGCGAGTTCCAGGGGATACAACACGCGTGGTCGCGTGAGTGGTCTTCCGCGGAACCACGGCCACTGAAGGAAGTGGTGGTCGAGGCCGGCGAGCGGTCGGTTCCGTCCCCCAGCGGGAACGACCGCGTCGCCTGCTTCTTCAGCGGCGGCATCGACTCTTGGGCCTCGATCCTTTCGGCCCCCGAAATCACCGACTTGATCTTCGTCAAAGGCGTCGACATTGTCCCCTCGCTTTCCCCCCGGCATGTCGGGCTCGGCGAACGGGTGGAGTCGGTCCTGCGCGAGATGGCGGAGGAAATGGGCAAGCCTCTGCACGTGGTGGAATTGAAGATCCGCGAGTTCGCCGACCCGCTGGTCGAGTGGGGCACCTTCTACAACTCAGCGCTCTGCGCGGTCGCGCTCTACTTCGAGTCGCTTTTCGACCGCGTTCTAATCCCGACTGACAGCGACCATGCGAGCCAGCAGCCGCTCGGGGCCAGTCGCATGATCGACGGGCTGTGGTCGACGGAGGCATTGGAGATCATTGACCACGGCGGTCGCCTGAACCGCTTCGACCGGACCCGCCTCGTTGCCGAGAGCCCGATGGCGCAGCGATCTCTCCGGGTCTGTTACATGAACTACGACCGCGCGTATAACTGTGGGCGCTGCTCCAAGTGCAACTTGACGATGATCAGCCTCGAGGCGTTAGGTGTACGAGAAAAGTTCACCACCTTTCCGAGCGAGTTCGACTTCTCCGAGCTCGACGAGGAGTACACGCCGCCAGCCAAGATCCACCTGTTGCTCTGGGAAGACTGCCTGCGCAGCGTGGAAGACTGTGGCAGGGACGACCTCGCCCGCGCGGTGCGGCCCGTCGTCGAACGGGGGACCCGGCACTTGGCCGATCCGGCGCTGGTCGCTGCCCAAGAGGAAGCCGCCGCCGCCCAGGCAGAGCTGCAGGAGGTTCTCGGCTCGACCTCCTGGCAGGCCACCAAGCCGTTGCGGCGTGCCCGTGCGGTGGCGCGCAAGGCGCGCCGGTCGAAACGAGCGCTGAGAGTGCTGCCTGGGCGCGAGCTGGCGAAGCCGCCGAGCGCGAGCCCGCGGCCGGAGCCACCTCCGCTGGCTGAGCCGACGCTCGATCAGGCGATCGAGGTGCTGCGCGAGGCGCCGGCGATCGAGGTCCAGCGCCGCGGCTACCACTTTCAGCTGCGCGACTTCTACAGCGGCCTCAACGACATGCTCTTCCTCGAGGAGAACCGCGACCTCTGGCACGACCGGCCGTTGCCGGCGGGGGTCGAGTGGAACCTCGATGGCCAGCTCGAGGAGCTGAAGCGGATCGCCCCCTACTGCGCGGAGCTGCGCGACGTACCTGCCGACATGCCGCCGGGGCCGCCGCGCTACCACTGGGACAACGATTTCTGGAGCGGTGCCGACGCCGTTGCCCACTATGGGCTGCTGCGCGAGACGAAACCGCGACGGGTGGTCGAGGTCGGTTGTGGCTGGTCCAGCCTGCTCATGGCGCAGGCGCTGGCGCGCAACGAGGAGGAGGGCGCGCCTCCCGCGAGCGTCGACCAGATCGAGCCGTACCCGCGCAAAGAGCTGCTCCGCGCGCTGCCCTCGCACTGGAGCCTGCACGAGTCGATCCTGCAGCGCGCCCCGCTCGAGGTCTTCGACGAGCTGGGGGAGGGCGATGTCTGCTTCTACGACGGCTCGCACGTGGCGCGGGTCGCAAGCGACGTGGTCTGGTTCTTCTTCGAGGTCGTGCCGCGCCTGCGCCCCGGCGTGCTGATTCACGTCCACGACATCTTCTGGCCGATGGACTACCCCGATCACTGGGTCTTCGATCGTGCCCAGACCTGGAACGAGCAGTACCTGCTGCAGGCCTTCCTGATGTACAACGACCGCTTCGCGCCGCTGCTCTGCGTCACCGCGCTGATGGATGCCTTCCGGACCGAGGTGACCGGGATGTTCGAGGGGCTGCCGGCCGGACGCGGCGGCGGCAGCGTCTGGCTGCGGCGGCTGGCGGATTCGAGCTGAGGCCTGCGCTACCTACCGTCCTTCCCCGAGGACCCGGTGAAGAAAGGTGCCCGGGACGCCACTCCACTTGTCCGCCTCGCGCTTGCGATAGACAACCAGATCAATAGCGACATCAAGCCCTCGGAGCTCCCGGCGGAGTCTCCCGTACTCTTCTCCGCGGCGAGCAAAATCGGGCTCGATGACCAGCAGATCCAAGTCGCTATCGGGCCGAGCCTCCCCCCTGGCACGCGACCCAAAGAGAATGATGTTGGCGTCGGGGGCAGCCGCAGCGAGGCGGCGCCCAGCCTCCTCGATCAGAGCCTCATCGGTCATCGCCATGGCCTCAAATCGTAGTTGCGCTGAAGACAGCCGCCGTCAAACGGATCGGCTGCCGCAGTCGTCTGTCTTCAAGAACTCCCTGAACGTTCCCAGTGAATAACGCCCCTAGACTGCCTTTCGGCATGGGGGCTAGGGAGTTCTCGGGATGAATACCTCGAGGGATTGCATGGTGCCGTCTCGGTGGCGGTCGACTATGGATTGACTGGCATCGAGTACGGGGAGGACCAGATCGGATCGCCTCCAGGCGCCTTGCTGGCGCCATCGCTTTCAGTGTCCGCGCCGAACCAGCATTTCAAGCGGACCGACCTCAGGCTTCCGGCTCGTCTTCCGTCTCCAGCGCCTCGATCAAGGCCGCGATGCGCTCGTGGGTAGCCGGCAACTCCGAAACGACCACATCCCAGACGAGATTGAGATCGACGCCGAGGTAGTCGTGGATGAGCTTGTCGCGCATGCCGGCCATCTCGCACCAAGACAACTCCGACGCCGCTCGCGCAGCGACTCTGGCACCTGCTTGGTTGCCTCGCCGACGATCTCCAGGTTACGGACAACCGCGTCTTGAATCATCGGGCTCTTGAAGAACGCAATTCGGCCAGACTCGGTGTAGGCGAACACCTTGTCGATGGCGTCGCGGATGTGCAGCAGATAGACGCCCTCGTCCTTCAGAGCGCAACCGCCTCAGCGAGAACGCGGTCGCGCATGTAGGGCGACAGGCTGGCCTCGGTAACGACATCGACCTCGATCCCGAGGCTCTCCTCCAAGTCGCTGGACAGCGCAATCAGGTCAAACAGGCTGCGGCCCTTCGCCATATCGACCAAGAGATCGAGATCGCTGCCCTCGCGAGCTTCACCGCGACCGGTCGAGCCAAAGATCCTCACATTGCGGGCGCCGTGCGCGGCTGCAATGCGCGAGATCTCCTCACGCAAGGCCCGGCTGGCCTGAGGAGTTCCACGTGGCCGTGCGCTTCTCATTGCCCCATGGTACGAGTCCCGGCGGCCAAAACGGCCCGGACCTCGCTGCCCCAGGTTTTCGGCGCCATCTCAGTGGCGGTTGACTATGGGTTGACTGGCATCGAGCATGGGGACGACCAGATCGGATCGCCTCCAGTCGCCCTGTTGGAGCAGGCGAAGGCGACCACCTGCGTTGCAGTCGTCTGTCTTCAAGAACTTCTAACGTCCCCAGTTAATAACGCCCCTAGACTGCCTTTCGGCATGGGGATTGGGGGGTTCTCAGGATGGCTGCAGGCTCGGCGCCCTGAGGTCGAGGAGCTTTTCCTCGTCCGGGTCCATGGCATCTCTGACCCCAGTCTGATGCAGGACGCCGAATACCTCGAGGGATTGCACGGCGCCGTCTCAGTGGCGGTTGACTATGGGTTGACTGGCATCGAGCATGGGGAGGACCAGATCGGATCGCCTCCAGTCGCCTTGCTGGAGCAGGCACGCCAAGCAGCGCGGAGCGGAGTTGGCCTCGACATCGTTCTCAGACGCTATATCGCCGGCCAACAACTCTTCTGCGATCTGGCGGTCCGAGCGCTGGAGGATGGACTCGTCCTGGAGGGGAAGGAACTCAACCAGATCTGGAGGAGGACTGGAGCAGCCTTAGATCGGATCGTGGAGGCAGTCGCTACCGAGTACCGGCAAGAGGTCAGCCGCCCCCGTCACAATGCCGAGGGGCGTCGCGTGGAGGCCGCGAAGAAGCTTCTCGCTGGCCAGTCGGTTGACTCCGGCGAGCTGCAATACCCACTGGAAGCCTGGCACATTGGCGCCATCGCCTCCGGTGTCCACGCCAAACCTGCATTTCGAGCGCTCGGAACAAAGCTGGGTCGCCGCACCCTTGTGGTTGCACCCGATCCTGAAACAGTCTGGGCTTGGATTGGTGGACGGACCCCTTTCAGCTTTGCGGAAATCGAGTGCATCGTCTCCGAACCGTGGCCCTTGGGCTTGGCTCTCGCCATCGGCGAGCCGGCACACGGAATCGCAGGTTGGCGCCTTACTCACCATCAGGCAAGGGATGCTGTTCCCATCACCCGACGTCCCGAGCCGAGGGTGGTGCGCTACGCAGATGTCGCCTTGCTGGCGAGCGCTCTCAAAGACCGCATTCTCGCCAGTTCCTTGAAGCGAATCTACCTAGATCCGTTAACGGACGAGCGCGACAGTGGCGCGGCGTTCAAACGAACGCTACGCGCCTATCTCGTTGCTCATCTAAGCGTCTCCTCGGCCGCTTCCATCCTCGGCAAAAGCAGGCCAACAGTCTCCTCCCATCTCCGTGCCATAGAGGCAAAGATCGGTCGCCCGATAGCCACCTGCGCCTTGGAGATAGATACGGCTCTCAAGTTGGAAGAGTGGAGGAATAGTCACATTTAAGTATGGGTCTGGACTTTACACCTCGTAAACCAAGCTGAGCACATTGATAAGGCACAGTCGGGCTGAGGTCACGATGCTCCCCCCTCCAGTTGGCCGACCACGCGGTAGACGACAGGAGGAACGTTATGCAGGCTGGATCGAGAGTGGGCTCGAAATCGACGCTGGCCCTGCTCACTATCGTTACTGCCTCCTTCCTCTCCTTCGCCTCCTCCGCCACTGCTCTCACTCTCGGTGTCGGCTGGTCAGGCAACCCGGCTGCCAACGGGTCCGAAATGCCCCTGGTCGGGAAGTCAGGTGCAAGCACGTTCCGCACCCCCCCTTCCCCCGGCAAACAACAACGACGGTGTCGTTCGAGCCGCTGCTGAAAACGGCATCACGATTCACGCCGAAGTCTCCACCGGCCCTAACCACACTCTCCCATCCGGCGCGGCTCGGACGGCATTCATCGGTCAGGTGTACAGCGAGGTCTCCCGCTACGGCTACGGGGGCCAGTTCTGGAACGAAAACCCCTCGCTTCCGTATAGGCCCGTAACCACCTGGGAGGTCTGGAACGAGCCGAACCTGCACGGGATCGGAGCGGCCGAATTCGGCCAGTTCGTCAGTGAAGTAGCGAACGCCATTCAAGCCGCTTCGCAAGCCCAAGGCGGGCGCAGCACCGAGGTTCTCTCCGGCGGACTCCTCGTCTGGGGCAACGTCGGCACTGGATCCATCGGCTACTACGGAGCGATGAAATACCTGGATCAAGCGTACGCCAAATTTGGATCCAATGGCAACGTCACCGGCGTGGCTATTCATCCGTATGAGCTCGACCCCGCAACCTTCCTCAATGGATCAAGCACCCCCCGGATCGAAGCTTTCAAATATGCCGTCGCTGGCTACCACACCAGATTGGTCGAACTGGCCAAAGGTGGACCGCAGAAGTCACTGTGGATCACGGAGACCGGCTGGCCGGTGGAAGGACCTCAATACGCGGTCGGCGAGGCCGAACAGGCGAACTTGCTGAGACAGGTGGTTGACTATTTGCGAAACAATGAAGCCATTCTCAACGTCAAGAGCCTTCTCTGGTACAACTTCCGCGACGCTCCGGGGACGAGCAGCTGGGACAACTTCTGTGGGCTTCGGGCGCATGACGGCCACCTCCGACAGTCTTGGACCGCCTTCCAGGAAAAGGCCGGGGTACCGCTGGTTGTGCCGCAGGCGCCGGTTGTCCAGACTCACGCTGCGTCGGAAATGTCGAGCAGTAAAGCAACCCTCAAGGGAACGGTCAATCCCGGCAACATACCTACGACCTACCGTTTCGAATACGGCACCACAACGAGCTACGGAACTTCGATTCCGGTGCCCGACGGCAATGCCGGGGAAGGTGGGAGCGCGGTCGCACTGAGCGGTGCGGCTACCGGCCTGTCTCCGGGGACGACCTACCACTACCGATTGGTGGCGAGCAATGCTCTGGGAACTGTCGCGGGGCTGGACTCTTCATTCACCACGAAACGTTCAACTCCGGCCGTTGTCAAGGGGCTTAATGGCGAACTGAAGGTCTTCTACCGAGCCACCAACGAGGCGCTGAACTTTTGGCGGTGGAATGCAGCAAAAAGTACGTGGTCATTGCAGTGGTTGGGCGAACCCAACAGGCTCGCCGGCGACCCCGTCCCGCTCGAAAGCTCGAATGGCGAACTGAAGGTCTTCTACCGAGCCACCAACGGAGCGCTTGAGTACTGGCGCTGGAGTCCCACCGAAGCGAAATGGTCGCTCCACTGGTTGGGCGAACCCAACAGGCTCGCCGGCGACCCCGTCCCGCTCGAAAGCTCGAATGGCGAACTGAAGGTCTTCTACCGAGCCACCAACGGAGCGCTTGAGTACTGGCGCTGGAGTCCCACCGAAGCGAAATGGTCGCTCCACTGGTTGGGCGAACCCAACAGGCTCGCCGGCGACCCCGTCCCGCTCGAAAGCTCGAATGGCGAACTGAAGGTCTTCTACCGAGCCACCAACGGAGCGCTTGAGTACTGGCGCTGGAGTCCCACCGAAGCGAAATGGTCGCTCAACTGGTTGGGCGAACCCAACAGGCTCGCCGGCGACCCCGTCCCGCTCGAAAGCTCGAATGGCGAACTGAAGGTCTTCTACCGAGCCACCAACGGAGCGCTTGAGTACTGGCGCTGGAGTCCCACCGAAGCGAAATGGTCGCTCCACTGGTTGGGCGAACCCAACGCCCTGGATAGCGAACCGACGGTGGTTGAGGAAAGCAATGGCGCCATGGAGATCTACTACTTCACTCACCAAGGTCCGCTCAACTGGTGGTGGTGGCACTCGACTGGAGGATGGAGTCTCGAGTCACTGTCAGGCGCCGAGAATCCGGGCGAATGTCCAAGAAGAGCAGGGCCCTATGGGTATTTCGCTGCTCCAAACGCGTGGTCAACCCTGGGTAGCTCCTATTTGCTCGCTTTTGCCGATGTGAATGGTGACTGCCAGGCTGATCTCGTTGGCCGCAACCCGACCACCGGGGAGCGCCAGGTTGCCCTCTCCACAGGCGCCGGCTTCGCAGCGCCGAGCAGTTGGGGTACTTGGAGTCCCGACGGCGCGGTGAACTTCGTGCTCGCCGACGTGAACGGAGACGGCAAAGCCGACTCGGTCGGCCGTAATTCAACCACGGCGGAAGTACGGGTAGGGCTGTCGACGGGGACGACCTTCAACTCATCGAGCCTCTGGACAAGCTGGTCGCTCGGCTACTCGATGGCCCTCGGGGACGTCAATGGCGACGGCCGCGACGACATAATCGGGCGCAGCTCAACGGGCAACGTCCAAGTTGGACTGTCGACTGGAGGCGGATTTGCGGCGTCCACGGGCTGGAGCTCATGGAGCACTGCGTACTCGATGGACCTGGCCGACGTCAACGGCGACGGGCGTGCCGACCTTTTGGGTCGCAACTCCTCGGGTAACGTCCAAGTCGGGTTATCGACCGGCAGCAGTTTCGCGACCTCAACCAGTTGGACTTCTTGGAGCAACACTCACTCGATGGCACTCGCGGACGTCAACGGGGACGGTCTCGTGGATCTAGTGGGTCGGAATTCCAGCACGGGTAACATTGAGGTGGGGCTTTCGGCGGCGACCTTCTTCCGTGCGTCCACAAGTTGGGGTTCATGGAGCATCTCAACTCCGCCCCTATTCGCCGATGTGAACGGTGATGGCAGAGCCGACATCCTTGGCCGTGATGCCTCCAACAACGTTGAGGTCGGCCGGTCGACGCCGGGATGACCGCAAGGAGAACCGAACTCGCGGAAAGGAATCAGCGGGAACGGCACAACTCGAGTAGCTGCAGCTTGGCGCGATCGAGGTAGGTCAGCCGCGCCTCCATCACGGATTCGGCGAGGGAGCTGATGCCGATGTGGGCGTCCATCGTCTCAGCCGACCATGGCCGGACTGAAGCGCTCGATGGCGTCGCACACCGAGGCGAGGACCCTCTCGGCGTCAGCGCCGAGACCCGACCAGAGCGGCAGCCGCAGCAGCCGTTCGCTGGTGTTCACCGTGACCGAGAGCTCGCCGGCACTGCGGCCGAGGCGCGCTCCGGCCGGTGAAGTGTGGAGGGGGACATAGTGGAAGACCGAGTGGACATCGTCGTCGGCGAGGGCGCGGATGATCGGGTCGCGCATCTCCGCGTCCGGTAGCAAAACGTAGTACAGGTGGCCGCTGTGGACACAGCCGTCGGGGACGATTGGCCGCCGCAGCAGACCCCGCGCTTCCAGCGGCTCCAGCCCCCGATGGTAGCGGTCCCAAATCGCGCGCCTGTCGTCGGTGATCTCGTCGAGGCGCTCGAGTTGCGCCCAGAGGAAAGCCGCCGTCACCTCGCTCATCAGATATGAGGAGCCGAGGTCGCGCCAGGTGTACTTGTCGACCTCGCCGCGGAAGAATTTGGCCCGGTCGGTGCCCTTGTCTTGAAGGATCTCGGCGCGGTCGACGTAGCGCTCGTCGTTCACCACGAGCGCGCCCCCCTCTCCGCATTGGACGTTCTTCGTCTCGTGAAAGCTGAAGGTTGAGAAGTGTCCGAGTGAGCCGAGCGGCTCACCGTCGATCTCGGCCGGAAGAGCATGGGCGGCGTCCTCGACCACGGCGAGGTCATGTTTCTCGGCGATGTCGAGGATCGCCGCCATGTCGCAACCGACCCCGCCATAGTGGACGACGACGATCGCTCGCGTCCGCTTGGTCACCGCCGCCGCGACTGCGCGTGGGTCGATGTTGAGCGTCTCGCTGCTGATCTCGACGAAGACAGGCGTCGCGCCGCGGAGCGCGAACGCGTTCGCCGTCGAGACAAAGGTGAAGGAGGGCATGATCACCTCATCGCCCGGCTGCAGATCGAGTAGCAGCGCAGTCATCTCCAGCGCCGCGGTGCAGGAGGGCGTCATCAGCACCCGTGGCGCGTCGAAGCGCTGCTCAAGTGCGCGGGCGCAGCGCTGACCGAACTCGCCGTTGCCGGAGAGCTTACCGCTGTTCAGCGCCTGGTCGACGTAACGGTGCTCGTTTCCCGCCAGCCGCGGTCGGTTAAATGGGATCCTCGGCACCATCGGCATCGTAGTCGGGCGGGCGGTCCGGAACGCTCCAGACTACGATTGGCGCGGATGGGAACCATGAGGCAATCCGAGGCTGCCGGCGCTGGTGGGCCCGCCGTCGGGCTCAGTCTCGTCGTGCCGCTGTACCGCGACGAGGATTCGCTGCAGGCGATCTTCGAGCGCTGCGAGCCGATTCTCGCCGTCGCTCCGGGTGGGGGCGAGCTGGTCCTCGTCGACGATGGCGGCGGTCTCGACCGCACGACCCCCCGCGCGGCTGCTCTCGCGGAGGATTACCCGCACCCGACGACGATAGTCCGGCTGACGCGCAACTTCGGCCAGCACCCCGCTGTGTTCGCCGGTCTGGCCCAAAGCCGAGGCAGGTTGGTGGCGACGCTCGACAGCGACCTGCAGTATCCACCGGAGGAGCTGCCGAAGCTGATCGATGCGGTCTCGCCAGAGTCTCCGGTTGTCTCCGGATACCGGGCGCAGCGGCGAGACCCGTTACTGAGGCAGTGGATCACCCGCGGGCTGACCCGTTGGCTCAACGCCCGTACCGGTGCCAACCTGCGCGACTTTGGCTCGATGTTCCGCGTCTACGATCGCGAGACGGTCAACCTGATGCTCAACTTTGAGGAGCGTCACCGCTACGTCCCCGCCGTCGTCGCCTGGCTTGGGGTGCCGATCAAGGAGGTTCCGATTGCTCACGACGCGCGTGGTGATCGCGGCTCGCGCTACCGGCTCTCCTCGCTCGTCGATCTCCTCCTCGATTTGGTCACCGGTTACTCGGTCTCGCCGCTGCGGCTGCTGATCGCGCTCGGGCTGTTCGGATCTGCTGCGGGGTTCATCGCGACGCTGGGGTTTGCGGTCTACCGGCTCGTCGAGGGAAGCGGTATTTCCGGCACCGTCTCGGCATTCGCGCTGCTCTTCGCCTTAATGGGGATCCAGCTGCTGCTGATCGCGCTGATTGGCGAGTACGTCGGTCGCATTTACACCGAGGCGAAGGGACGACCCTATTATCTGGTCGGCGAGGTCATCGAGTCGCCGGGGGCGAGACCTGCGGAGGGAGCCAGCCTTGGGGTATGAGCGCCTCGACTGGGACAGCGAGTTCTTCGGCCGCCCTATAGGTCGGGTTGGAGACGGCGACGAGCCACTTGTCTCGACCGTCGGAGCCGCCGACGCGGACGGGATCGAGTGCCTCTACCTACTCTGTCCCGCCGCTGAGACCGAGGATCTGCAGACGGCGCTCGCCCTCGGATTCCGCCCCTACGACGTCAGGATCGAGTTCTCTCGCGCCCTTTTGAAGCCACCGTCCGCGCCCGCGCCGCTCGGGACCCGGGATGCCCAGCCGGGGGATGAGCCGGCACTGGAGTCGATCGCGCGCGATCGACTCACTGAGACGCGCTTCGGGGCTGATCCCCACTTCCCGCCCGATCGTGTCGGTGACCTCTACGTCGCCTGGCTGCGGCGCGGCCTCGCGACCCCGCCCCTGCGCCGCACGCTGGTCGCTGGTGCTGCGGAGGGCTTCGTCACCTGTCGCTTCGATGCTGAGCGGGGAGTCGGCGCGATCGAGTTGATCGCGGTCGCCGCGGGTCGCGAGGGCGCTGGTCTGGGTAACCAACTGATGGCCGCGTCGAGCCGGGCGTTTGCGGACGCTGGGGTGGAGCGGGCCGAGGTCGTTACCCAAGGCCGCAACGTCGCTGCACAGCGGCTGTACCAGCGACACGGGTATAGGACCGCGCGCATCGATCTCTGGCTGCACCGTTGGGTCCGCGACTAGTCCCTCACGGTGGGGGCGAAGAGTGGCGGGCGCCCCCAGGCGGCGATCGCGCGCTGGCAGCTAGCCTGCGAGTCGACCGGGCGGGCCGCGCGGCGGGTCGCATCGATTAGATAAAGCGGCCATTCCGGCACCCGGTAGGGCGTCAGGAGGACGCCGTCGGCGACGATTCCACGGCGCCCGCAGAACATGTTCGCCTGTAGCGGCAAGGCCTCCGAGGGTTCGAACGGGGTCGTGTAATCGAGGGCGTTGCCGAGGTCCCAGGTCGCGGCGAAGATCGGCACGAACCCGACCTCCCAGATCGGCGCGCCGGTGCCGAGTACCCGGCTCTGGTCCGACAGCTTGCGCGTCGCCGTGGCGTAGCCGTCAAGGGCGATCTGCTGCTCCACCCACGAGGCCTCCCAGGCGCGTTTGTGGTCGGTGGAGACGCGAAGCTGGTGGTAGCCGCTGGCCAGCACCACCACCGCCGCAGATACGGCCGCCGCGTAGGGGACCGACACAAAGCGGCGCAGGATCTCGTAGCCGAGCCCGACCAGGGCGATAAAGATGCCGACGTAGGCGATCGTCGCCGGCAGGGTGACGCGGTTAAAGACGCTGTGGACCTGCGGCAAGTAGATGTCGTTGGCGGTGAGGAAGACGAAGGTGGCCGCTCCGGCGACGGCCAGCGAGGCGCCCAGCAAGGCTAGCCAAGGCAGCAGGCGGTGCCTCATCCGCGGTTGCGTGGCGAAGAGCAGGGTGCTGAGTGCGATGACGCCGATGACCCCGATGGTCCCCAGCGTGCCCGGCAGGAAGGTCTCGTGCCAGGTCCGCCAGGCCGCGTTGACCAGGTCCAAGGCTCTGTTCAGCGTCTCCGCGGGGGTGCGATCGACGGTGAAGCCGCCGGCGGGGTCGGGGGGTTCGACAATGAGCCGGTAGAGGACGAAGCAGGCGGCGAGGGCAAAGTCGGCGGCCCCGCGCCAGAGCGCCGCGCGATCCCTTCTCGCGGCCCAGTAAACGAGCCCATTGAGGGCGACCAGCGGTATGGTGATCTCGTAGGTGAGCATGGCGACGACGAAGAGCACCGTGCCGAGCGCGTGCAGGGCGATCGCCGCGGCCCGGCGTCGTCGTTCGAGGGCGATCAGGACGAGCAGCACCCCGGTTAGCTCGATCACGATCACGTACTGGCCGATCGCGCCGGTGGGCCAGAGCCGGGTGCTGTCGCTCGACGGGAAGAGGATCACCAGCGCGGCTATGACCGCGGCCCACTGCCAGGGCAAGCGGCAGCGCCTGAGAATTGCGTAAGCAAGGGTCGCCATCGCGACGAGGAAGGCGATCGCGGTGAGGTGATAGGCGGCGCGGTCGTTGCCGAAGAGGTGGAACTCGGTGACGTGGTACAGGCAGGTCAGCTTCCTACCGGCCGGGATCGAGGAGGTGCAGGAGCTGAACTGGCTCGCCCAGCTCTCGCCGGCGCGGTCGAAGGTCGCGTAGAGCGCCCAGTCGTCGTAATACCAGCCGCCCTCCAGTGCGTAAGGAAGGTAGACAGCCAGCGCCAGCGCCAGCAGGCCGAGGAAGACGAAGCCGCCGCAGTAGCGCGAGACGATCTCGCGGGGGCGAGGTGCCACGCCGGGCGAGCGCTGTTCTAGGTGGTCTTCCTGCACTGCGGGCGGTGATTGGTCGCCGGGCGCCACCGAGCTTATCCGCGCCTAGCGCGGCCGGTTGGCGCGAAAGTAGCCGTTGATCGTCGCGAACTCGCCATCCGGGCCCGGCGAGAAGCCGAATTCCTCCTCGACCTCGAAGCCGACCGACTCGAGCATCGAGCGGACGGCGAGGGGCCCGGGGACCCACCACCAAGTGTCGTCGCGGAAGTAGGCGCGGGGGACGAAGCGGGAGAGGTCGGAGACCTCCGGGTCGGCCAGCATCATCGAGCCGAAGATCAGCATGCCGCCGGGTACCGTCATCTCGTGCAGCCGCGCCAGCAGGGCGACCGGGTCGACCTCGTGGTAGAGAACGCCGTGGCAGTGGACGAGGTCGAATTGGCCATGCTCCTCGGCGCTCAGCTCCTGCCAGCCGATCCGCTCGAAGCGGACGCCGGTCTGGTAGATCGACTCAAGGAAGTGGGCCTGCTCGATGAACTCGAAGGGCTCGCAGGCGAGCACCTCGGCGGCCCCACGGAGCTTGAACATGAAGGGGTCGTAGCCAGCGTTGGAGCCGACGTCGAGGACCAGCTTGTCGTGCAGCTCAGGTATGTGCTCGCCGAGGTTCTCCCAGCGGCTGTCGATCCGCCAGAGGCCGCCGACGACGAGGTCGCCGCCGAGCAGGAACGGCCCCTGCAGCCACGGCTCCAGCTCGCGTGCGCGGGCGATCAGTCGTTCGCGCTCGGCGGGCTCGAGGCGCTCGGGCAGGTGTGGCGCGAAGCGGACGACGTTTGCCGGGTCGAAATCGCTCGCGACAGAGTCCGAGTCGCCGACCTGCTTGACGACTTCGGCGCGGATTCGGTCCATCGCCTCGTTGCTCATAGCGCTGCCGCCACCAGCTCGGCATTCCGACGCGCCTCTGCCCGCATCTGCTCCACCGCCTCATTCTGTCGTAGCAGTGCCTTGCGGGGCGCCGCGAGCAGCTCGGCAAGCGGCTCGTCGATGCAATCGAGCTCCTCCCGCGAGGCGATCGCGCCGATGCCGCCGCCGGTCCGCCGCGACAGCGAGCGCGCCTTGTCCGAGGCGTTGGCGAGCAGCGTCGGGGTTCCAGCGGTGGCGGCGATGATGGCGCCGTGCATCCGCATCGTCAGCAGCGCCGTGTGCCGGGCCGCGATCACGGCGTACTCGTCGGGCCGCAGGTAATCGCTGAAGAGCTCGACCCGGTTGCGCCACTGGGCCGGCACCCCACTGAGCAGCTGGTGAGAGGCGAGCGAATCGTCCTCGAGGGCGAGGTTGGCGCCGCCGAAGCCCTGCGTGGTCGAGGCCAGGGTTACCTTGTGGACGGCGCCGGCCGCGAGCAGGCGGCCGACCGCCCTGCCGAGGGCAGGCAGATGCGAGTCGTCGCCCAGTTCGTCGTCGCCGTCGCGCCGGTCCCAGGGGTGGGTCGAGGCGCTGATCAGCAGCGAACGGGCGCGTGAGACACGACGCAGCGAGGGGAAGAGAAAGGCCTCGTCGGCAGTGAGATGGACGTTTTCCGGGTTGCGCTGGCCGCTGACGATCTCCAGTGATGGCTCGTCGCGCACGAGGACGAGATCCGCCGCCCGCAGGACGGCCTCGAGGCGACTGCCGAGCTCCGCGTCCCGGAAGCGGCCAATGGACTGGGAGTAGAACATCAGCCGCTTGCCGCGCGAAAGTAGCTCCTCGTAGACCTTGATCCGTCCCTCGGGCCCATAGCGTTCGAGTAGGTAGCCGCCACCCGCGGTGAGCACGACGTCGGCCTCCTCGACCAGCGCTTCGACGACATCCTGTTCGGCGATGTCGGCCGCACTCGTCCATGGCCATCTGACCCCGGCGATCGAGTCGAGAGGGGGGATGAGATCCAGCTCAGGGTAGCGATCACCGACTAGGCCGCGATGGTGGCTGGAGATCGCCACCCGGGCGCCCGGCAACGCCCGCCGCAACGATTCGGTCGTCGCGATGTAGCTGGCTGCGTCGCCGCTGTTGGCTAGCCAGCCGTCGGTGATCAGGATCACCGGGCTGTTGCGGCCGCCTCCCACGGGCGGCAGTCTAGTCTGGTTGATCAGGCGGGACTATCGGCCCAGCGGCTGACGATCAAGGTCGAGAGCGGGCGGCCGCTCGACCCGCTGGGCCTGCAGGTAGGCGATCGATTCCCCGTCGCTCCCGCGCTCGGGCCCGGCAAGCCAGCGGTCGAAGTCGAAGCCGGAGACCTCGACCATCCAGCGCAGCGCCAGCCGTCCCGGCAGCCAGCGCGGCCGGCCGCTGCCGTTCTCGGCGGCGCTGAGGAACCGCGTGTACTGCGAGTGCTCGCTGCCGGCGAGGACGCGCGAGCCGGCGACGAGCGTTCCCCCCGGCTTCAGCAGCCGCCAGATCCAGGCGTAGGTCGAGAGCGGGTGAAGCTCGGAATCGAGCGCGGCGCCGCAGTGCACGAGGTCGAACCCGGCGTCGCCTGGCACGGCAGTTTCCGAGGGCTCCGTGACTGCGACGACCTCGGCCGCGCCGAGCCCGCCGAAGTGCGCCTCGCCGCCGTCGCCGCCGATCTCGAGCACGCGCCAGCCCTCGATCCGCTCCGGCAGCGAAGCGCCGGCGATCCACGGCTGGGGCTGTGGCTGGCTGCTCTCGCTCATCATCCGGATCGGGGCACGGCGCCGAAGCGGCGCGCCCACGGTACAGGGAAGATCCGCTGCTCGAGGTCGCCGGTGAGGGGCGCCGCGAGGCGGATGAAGCCGAGCAGCTCGGCCTCGCCATAGCCCATCTGCGCCGCATCGGCGGCCGAGCGGCCGAGCAGCTGATCGCCGGTGACGGGGTGGTATGAAGCGTAGAGCGGCGTCAGCCCGTGCCGGTGGTCCTCGAAGAGCCAGCCAGCGGGCTCGTCGTCAGCGGCGAGCGAGTTGGAGGGGGGGGCGACGAATCTGGTGACGGCGATGGCCGAGCGCCGCGCCGCCGCCTTCGCCATCGTCCTGCCGTCGGCGATGCCGCGCCAGGCGGCGGTTTCGCCGATCCAGCGCGCCGCCCGCGCCGGGTCGGCGCGTCGGGCGGGTGGCGCGTGGCGGTCGGTGAGCAACCGCCCGTCGACGATCCAGGCCGGTATCGACCCACGCAGTGGCGAATCGGCGAGCCCGCCGAGCTCGCCGACCAGTTCGCCCTCTGGCATCGAGCCGAGCGCGTAGCGGTGGCGCCGGTTCTCGTTGTCGACGGTCTTCACCAGGCCGACCAGGCCGAGTGCCGGCCCGGGCTCCGGCTCGTACTCCGGCTCGATTGGGAACGGCTCGATGAAGCCGAGCACGCGGGTCACGTCGACCTCGCCGGTGAGCGGATCGTCGGGCAGCGTGACCAGCAGCTGCTGGCCGGTCGGGCGGTAGACGCCGACAGCGAGGGCCTTGAACTGCGGCAGGGGCGCCTGCTCGAGGTAGCCGAGCTCCTCGCCGCCCTCCGGCACCGGCTCCCACTCGCCGCGCGGCACGGTCGTGAACTCCCCGCCGACCCGCAGCAGGCGCTCGGTTCCCTCCAGCGAGGTGCTGCGCAACGCGCCGAGATGGCGTTCGGGGATGAATCCGAACGGCGGCGGGTCGGTGGTGACGATGCGGTGGGAGCCGAGGTGATTGCGATACCGGATGAGGACGGTCGAGAGCGGTGGGATCCAGGTCGGAGTCCGCTCCCAGCGCGGCACCTCGTAGGCGCCGGCGCCTGGCAGCAGTGGCTGCACCAGCGCGTTGGTTAGCGCCGCTCGCCCCGGCGGGCCGGCCGGTTCCCAGGCGCCAGTGGCGGAGGCGTCGGCGCGCTCGGGGCCACCGGCGTGACGCCACTCGACCGACAGCCCGCTACCGGAGAGCATCGTTGCCAGCGAGAGGACCGGCGCCGTCGGGTCAGCGAGCAGCCCGTCCGGCAGCCCATGCTCGGCCGTCCGGCGCCAGGCGATCGCGTGGACGGCGGCCGGATCGAACTCGTCGACGGCCAGCGACCGAAACGAGTAGCGCGCCTCGGCGCCGGCGTCGACGAGGGCGATCGCTTCGGCCGCCTCGAGCTTCGCGGTAAAGCGCCGCAGGGCCTTCTCGACGAAACCCGGATCGGCGAGGAAGCGCAGCTCCGGGTCTTCGCTGACGCAGAGGAAGGCGCCGCGCATCAGGCCGCGGGCGTGGCGCAGGATCGCCACGGGATCCTCGTCTGGCCGCGCCGGGAGGCAGCGCACCTGCGGGATGTCGGGCAGGTCCGGCCACTCCCCCTCGAAGGGCGCGATCAGCTCGACGTCGGCACTGCTCTGCCGACCCAGCCACTCGGCGATCTGGCGCCGCGCCTCGGGATCGGCGGCGATCGGGTTGAGGCAGATCAGCGACAGCGACGGCGCCTCGCGCGCCTTCACCCAACGCTCCCTGCCGGCGAACGGCGCGAGCTTCTCGAGCTCGCGCTCGAACGGGTCGGCGGCGTGGTCGACGGCGTCGGAGCGGTTGAAGCCGGCCTTGCGGTAGAGCAGGGTCGGCGCGTGGGCGCGTTCGCCGCGCACGCCGTGCGCCGCGAGGCGAAGGGCGAACTCCCAGTCCTCGTGGCCGAGGACGATCTCCTCACGGTAGCGCAGGCCGGCGTCGAAGACGCCACGATCGATCAGCGAGCAGGTGTCGACGTAGTTGCCGTGCAGCAGCGTGTAGACGTTGAACTCGGGCGGCTCGTAGTAGTCCTCACGGTTGCCGAAGAACTGCAGGTTCGGGTAGATGAAGCCGACTTCCTCGCCGGCGACGCTGAGCTGCTCGACCAGCCGCTCGATCGCCTCGGGTAGCAGGATGTTGTCGGAGTCGACCGGCAGCACATAGCGCCCGGAGCAATGCTCGAGGGCGACGTTGCGGGCGCGACTGGGACCGCCGTTGCGGTCGAGCCGGACGACCGTGACGTCGTCGTGGTCTTCTAGCTCCTCGAGTATCTCCTCGGTGCCGGTCGCCGTCGAGCAGTCATCGACGACGATCAGCTCGACGTTGGGGTAGGTCTGGGTCCAGATCGAGTCGACGCACTCGCCGAGCACCTTGGGCTGGTTGTGGTGGGGGACGATCACCGAGACCAGCGGCTGCGCCAGCAACGGCCGGTCGTCGAAGCGCAGCGGCTCGGGCAGAGGCTCCGGCTCACCCCCCTCGCCATCGCGCGCCGCCGCGACTTCCTCGTAGAGCTCTTCGTGACCCGCCGCCATTCGGCGCAACGTGAAGTCCTCCCGAGCGCGCTGGCGCAGCGCGGCGCCCTCGGCGGCGCGGCCCTCCGGGTCGGCAGCGAGGCGGGCCAGCGCCTCGACGTACTCGTCGACCGCGCCGATTGGCTCGACCAGGCCGGGGTAATCGTCGCCGAGCAGCTCGGTGTTGCCGGGCAGCGCCGAGGCGACCACCGGCCGGCCCATCGCCATCGCCTCGAAGACGGTGGCCGGCACTCCCTCGAATTCACTGGTCAGCAGGACGACGTCGCAGGCGGCGAACCAGCGCTGTGGCGTCGCCGTCGGCGGGTGCAGCTCGACCCAGCCCTCCAGCTGGTACTCGCCGACCTTTTCCCGCACCGCCTCTTCGAGATCGCCTTCGCCGACGACGTGGATTTGGAACTCGACCCCGCGGCCCTTCAGCGCGCGCGCGACCTCGACCATCAGCAGCGGGTCCTTCTGCTGCACGATCCGCGAGGGGAAGAGAATCTGCAGTTGCTTCGCGTCGAGGCCTGGCGCCGGCTCGACCTTCTCCGGCGAGAATTCGTCCGCGGCGTCAACGCCGATGTAGATCACCCTGACCCGGTCGGCCGGGACGCCGTAGTTCTCGACCGCGCCGGCGAGGTGCTCGCTGGTCACCGAGAAGCGGTCGACGAGGTTGCCGTAGCGCGTGGTCACGTAGCGCACGTAGCCGGAGCGGTCGGCCTCCTCGACGTGCAGCTGGACGACGATGCCGGGCGCCTTGGGCAGCGTGGCGATGTCGGGCAGCAGGTCGAAGCCGAGCCGCGAGTTCATCAGGTGGACGACCTCGATCCCGCGCGAGGCGATGAAGTCGAGGATGAAGGCGGGCATTTCCTCCCCCGCCATCAGATCGGGAAGGACCCACGTCTCCTCGACGAACTCGGCGATCTCGTCGAGACGCCGGTTCGGTGAGGGTTGGGTCGTGATCAGCGAGGGGGCGAAGCGCTCACGATCGACATGGCGAAACCAGTCGATCGTGTTCTTGTCGGTGCCGCCGAAGTCGACCCACGGCGCCAGGTACGCAATTGGGACCCGCACCGGGGGCAGGATAGTCAGCTAGGCGAGCTGCCGGGTTGGCCGATCCGCGGGCCTGGTCGTCTCAGCCGTGGGCGACGCGCCAGGGCGCGGATGTAGCTGCTTAGCCGCGGGATGCCGTACTTCATGTTCGGGTTCGAGTAGGGGTCTGTGGCGGTTAGCGGGATCCAGCGCGCCAGCAGCGCTTCCTTCTCCCAGTCCTCGACCTCGGTCGAGCGGCTCGAGGACTCGAAGTGGTGGAGGACGGTGTCGGGGTCGTAGACGACCCGGCGCCCGGCGGCGCGCTGCTTGAGGCAGTAGTCCATGTCGTTGTAGTTGAGCGGCAGCGTCGTGCTCAGGCCGCCGACCTGCTCGAAGGCGTCGCGCCGCGTCATCAGGCAGGCGCCGGTCACCGCCAGGTAGTTCTGGGCGACCAGGACGTTGTTCGAGTAGCCGCCGTATTCGCCGCCGAAGCCGCGGTAGATGTGGCCGGGAAAGCCACCGTTCTCGAAGAGCACGCCGGCGTGCTGGAGGCGGCCGTCCTCCCAGAGCAGGCGAGCGCCGACGGCGCCGACCTCGGGGATCGAGGAGTACATCGCGAGGCGCTCGATCCAGTCCGGCGTGATCACCTCCATGTCGTCGTTGAGCAGCAGCACGTGCTCGCCCTCGCCGTGGACGGCACCGCGGTTGACCTTGGCCGAGAAGTTGAAGGGCTCGTCGAAATCGACGATGCGTAGCCGCTCGCCGGCTATCTGGCGCAGCTCGTCGCGGAGGCTGGCGTCGACCGTGGGGCCGGCGACGACAACGATCTCGTAGTTGGGGTAGGTCGAGGACTCGACGATCGAGCGCACGCAGTGCGTCGCCAGGACGACGTTCTCGTAGCGCACCTCGCGCGACTGGCCGGCGGTCGGGATGACGATGCTGACCGAGGGCGGGTTCTGCAACTGCTGGCGCAGGTGGTAGACGCCGGGCGCCGCCTCGTCGCGCTCGGCCACGGCGGGCAGGCCGGTCCGGTCGCAGTGGGCCTGGATCGCCCTGGTCCCGGCTTCGAAGGCCCAGGGCTTCGCCTCTTCGCCGCCGCCGGCGGCGGAGGTCTCCAGCGTGCGCCAGTGGTAGAGCACCTTGGGCACGTGCAGGACCGCTCGCGCCCGCTCGGTGGTGCGCAGCACCAGGTCCCAGTCCTGCGAGCCCTCGAACTCGGGGTCGAAGCCGCCGACCTCCTCGACCAGCGCCCGGCGCAGCACGCTGAGGTGGCAGGTGTACATCTGCGTGCGCATCCGCTCCGGCGACCAGTCCGGCTTGAAGAAGGGGGCCGAGTGACGTCCGGCGCGGTCGATCTTGTCTTCGTCGGTATAGACGTAATCGGCCTCGGGGTTTGCCTCGATCGCGGCGTTGACCTCGGTCAACGCCCGCGGGTGCAGCTCGTCGTCGTGGTCGAGCAGGGCGACGAACTCCCCCTTGGCCATCGCCAGCGCGTCGTTGGAGGCGGCGACTATGCCGCCGTTCGACTCGCGCCGATGGACCCGGATGCGTGGGTCATGCTCCGCCGCTCGCGCCAGCAGCTCGCCGACGCGCGGCTCGAGCGAGCAGTCGTCGACCAGGCACAGCTCCCAGGCGGCGTAGCTCTGCCGGCGGACCGAGGCGAGCATCGCCGCCAGCACATCGGGCGGGGTTTCGTAGACCGGCGTGACGATCGAGAAGCGGGGGGACTGCACGTCGGCCCTGTCAGCCCTGCCCGCCGCGCGCATTGCGCAGGAAGGAGGGCACCTTTGCTCGCAAGCGTGCCCCGACGTTGAGCAGGCGTCCCGTCCCCGCCTCGAGCTCGGCGACCCGGCCGCGAAGGACGCCGAGTTCGGCGTCCTTGCCAACCAGCAGATCGCGCAGCCGCAGGATCTCCTCGCGCTGGCGCGCGATCTCCTCGCTCTGAACCGGCTCCGACATCGGCGCGAGTGTACCCGTGTGCAGTCGCTTGACACCGGTGCGAACCTGTCCGGCCATGACTCTCTCAGGGGAGCGGTCAGCGGGATGAGCGCGAACGCCGAAGTGCTCTGGACGCTGGTCCTGCACCTCGCCCTGACCGGCCTGCCGGCGGTCGCCGCGGCGCTCTTCGCGGCGCGGCGGGGGCTGCGCAGCGTGCCGCTGATCCTCGCCCTCGCCCTGGCCGCCTCGGGCGCGGTCGCGATCCTCTCCTTCTGGGCCTACTTCGCCAGCCCGACGATCGGACAGATCTGGGCCTTCATCGTCGTCCTCGGCTCGGTCGAGGTCGCCGCCTGGTCCCTCTACAGGGGCGGCATCGACCGCGACCTGCTGGCCGAGCTGGGGGTGCCGCTCGCGCTCTGGGTGCTCGGCTCCTTCTTCATCGTCTACCTCGGCTTCCTGCACGGCGGGGTCGATCAGGCGATGACGATGTCCTCCTCGCGCTTCTCCGGCCAGCTTCCCTCCGACAACGACATCCCCCAGTTCTTCGCCAACTGGTTCTACGAGAACGGGCACCGCACGCCGATCCCCGAATTCCCCGGCGAATGGCTCTCCAGCGACCGGCCGCCGCTGCAGATCGGCTACGTGCTCTCGCAGCGCACCTTCGGCTGGGACACGACCACGCTCCACTACCAGGTGCTCTGCGTGGTCGTGCAGCAGCTCTGGATCGTCGCCCTCTGGGCGATCCTCTGCGCCGCCCGGCTCGGCCGCCGCGCCCGCGGCCTGACGATCTGCGCGGCGCTGGTCAGCGACGTCGCCATCCTCCACGGCTTCTTCGTCTGGCCGAAGCTGATCGCCGCCGCCTTCGTGCTCGCCGCCGTCGCGCTCGTCGTCTCATCCGAGTGGGGTCGCTGGCGCCGCGACCCGCGCGTCGCCGGCCTCTTCGCGGCGCTCTGCGCGCTGGCGATGCTCGCGCACGGGTCGAGCGCCTTCGCGATCGTGCCGCTGCTCGTGCTCGGCGCCCTGCGCGGCCTGCCCAGCCCGCGCTGGCTCGGCGTCGCCGCCCTGGTCGGGATCGCGTTCATGGCGCCCTGGTCGGCTTACCAGCGCTACGCCGACCCGCCCGGCGACCGCCTCGTCAAGTGGCAGATCGGCGGCGTGATGGAGATCGACGAGCGCGGCGCCGGCGAGACGATCGTCGACTCCTACTCCGAAGCGGGGGTCGGCGGCGTCTTCGATGCCAAGCTGGAGAGCTTCAAGATGATGGTCGGGTGGAACGACGCCCCCGAGCGCTTCGAGGCCGCCGTCGACGCGGCGCTCGACGGCGACTGGACGGCGGCGGCGGAAAACGCCCGCGATCCCCGCTTCTTCTCGCTGCTGCCGGTGCTCAGCATCCTCCTGATCGCCCCGCTGGCGATGCTGCTCGCCCGCGACCGCGGCCGCCGGCGCCTCGCCGAGTGGCGCTTCGCGCTCTTCTGCTTCGCCTTCGCCGCCCTCGGCTGCCTCGCCTGGGGGCTGCTGATGTTCGGCGCCCCGAACGCGACCACCTTCCTCCACGTCGGCAGCATGGCGATCCCGCTGCTCGCGATCTGCGGTTGCGCGGCCGGCCTCTACGCGGTCTCGCCCCGCCTCGCGCTCGCCGTCGTCGGGCTCAACGCGGCCTTCGTCCTGCTCCTCTACGTGCCCGAGCTGACGCCCTCGCCGGGTACCTCCTACTCGCCGATCGCGGCCCTGCTCGCGGCGGCGGCGCTGGCCGGCTTCGCGCTGGTCTCCTCGAGCACGCGCTTGCATTCCAGCCAGATGCCGAAGGGCGGCGGCGAGGTCGGCACGGATACGCCCTCGACTCCTGCCGCCGAGCACTCGGCCGCGGCGCCCTGAAGCGCCTCGTCCCAGGGCGGCGTGCCCCGGATCGCCTCGTCGCTGACGTCGAAGGAGGTGGCGATCCCGACCCAGAGCAGCACCGCCGCCGCGATCGCGGTCCAGGCCGGGAGGCGGCTCGGCCGCGGTGAGCCCTTGCGCAGCCAGCCGTCGATCAGGACGAGGCCGACGCTGACGATCAGCAGCGCCGGGACGATCGCGTAGCGCCCGGCGGCGCCGTGGTAGACGTCGAGCGGCCACTTGATCTCGCTGCCGACCGCGCGCTGGTAGGCGGAGACGACGAAGAGCAGCAGCGAGGTCGGCAGCGCGATCGCGGCCAGCCAGCGGCCGGTCGCGTCCGAGTTGCGCAGGAGGAAGGCGAGCGCCGCCAGCGCCGCCAGCAGCAGCAGGGCGAGGAAGGGGCGCCCGAGCTGTACCCAGGCTTCGCCGCCGAGCCGTTCGCCGAGCAGCGCCCCGTCGACCACCCGTTGCGCGTAGGCGACCCAGATGTCACTGGTCCAGGCGGGGGTCACCGCCTGTTCCTGGTTGAGGGCGAGGACGGGCACCTGGCTGACCGCGCCGGCGGCCCAGGCGCCGACGATGATCAGGTCGCGGCGGTCGCGGATCGCGAAGCCGCGCAGGGCGGCCAGCGGGGCGAAGAACCAGACGCCGGGGCTGCTCAGGCCCGTGATCAGGATGAAGAGGGCGGCCAGCGCCGCCCCCAGGGTCGTCGCCGGGCGCCAGAGCAGCAGCCAGAAGGTCGCGAAGAGCATGTACCAGGGCACGTAGGCGGCCGAGTCGACCGACTCCAGGCCGGCGGCCGGGGCGAGCACCACCAGGCAGGCGAGGGTCCCGCGCAGCCAGGGGTTGCGGATGTGCGCCCGGGCCGCGAACCAGACGGCGATGCCGCTCACGGCGACGACCGCGGCGGAGAGGATCGAGACGGTGGCGGCGGCGTCGCCAAGCGGCATCAGGGCCGCGCCCTCGCCGATCAGCCGCGGCACCAGCACCAGGTAGCCGGCGTAGGGGGTGAAGACGGCGTCGAGGAAGCCCTGGCTCAGCGCCCCCTGGAGGAAGATCGGCCCGTCCTCGGCCCAGAGCGACTCAAGCGAGGCGGTCCAGCCCGGGCGCAGCAGCTGGAGCACGACGCCGAGCACGGCGAAGGCGAGGATGACCACGGCCGTCTCGCCCCTGCTGCCACGCGGCTCGGCGGGGGCGGTGGGGAAGAGCGCTTCGGAGAGGCGCTCGCGGAGCGCCCGCAGTCGCACGGGCTACAGCTCCTCGGCGATCCGCGGGGCGTCGCGGTTGAAGAGCCAAACCGCGACGAAGCAGGTGCCGAGGAAGACCCCGATCGCCGGCAGTAGGCCGGCGAAGCCGCCGACCACGTCGATCGCGGTGGGCGCATCGGGGTCGAGAACCCAGACGCGGATCTGCTCGAAGATCGGTGCCAGCGGGTTGATGAAGAGGACCTTCCAGTAAGCCTCGGGCACGATTTCGATCGGGTAGAGGATCGGCGTCGCGTAAAAAAGGACCTGGGCGGCGACGGTCCAGATGATCAGGACGTCGCGGAAGCGCACGTAGAGCACCGAGAGGATCATGCTGATCGCCGTCGTGAAGACGAAGAGCAGCGCCATGCAGGGCAGCAGCAGCAGCCAGGTCCAGGTCGGGCCCACGCCCCAGGCGAGGATGAAGACGAAGACCACGATCAGGTTCAGGCTCAGATTGAACACGGCCGTGAGCACGACTGAAAGCGGGATCACCAAGCGTGGGAACTGGGTCTTGCGGACTACACCCTCCTGGGCGACGACCGAGGTGACCGAGTTCTGCGTCGCTTCCTGAAAGAAGGTGAAGAGGACGATGCCGAGCAGTAGCAGTACCGGGTAGTTGGGCACCTCGCTGCCGATCCGGAAGATCTTCGTGAAGACGAAGAGCAGAACCGCGAACAGCATCAGCGGCCGCACCAGCGACCAGACGTAGCCGAGGACGGTGCCGAAGTAGACCCGCTTGAACTCGGTGGCCGACATCAGCCAGAGCAGGTCGAAGAAGCGGCGCGCGCCGCCGCCGAGCGCCGACGGACCGTGCACATCGCGCAGCGGCCCGACCTCGCGCACTGGCTTGGCTTCTGGGTGGGCGCTCACTTGTCATCCTCCTCGACCGTGGCCTCGATCTCGTGGGGAAGCAGGACGATCCCGCGTGCCTGGGGGCCGCCGTAGACGATGAAGTCGGTCGCGTTGTGGACGTAGAGGGCGACGCCGCCACCGTGGATGCGGTTTATCCCGCAGTGCACGAAGTAGCGGCCAGGGGCGAGCGGGTTTTGCAGGCTGGCCTCAACGCGCACGCGATCGCCGGCTCGCAGCTCACGGCTGTCGTCTTGGTTAAGTGCTGGGGTGCCGAACTGGAAGACGCCGAGGCCGTCGGCGTTGGCGAGGATGAAGCCGAGGTCGAGGCCGGGCAGGTCGCGCTTGACTTCGAGCTCGACCCGCAGGCGGATCTCGTCGCCATGCTCGAGACTGGCGGCGCGGTTTCCCTCGTTGTCCTCGATCCAGGCGTCGAGTAGCCGCGCCTCCTCGCTGCTCTCCGTGTCGGCGCTGATCTCGCTGCCCTTGTCGAAGTTCATCCGCAGGTAGCGCCGGCCGATCTCGGCGGGCTCGCCGATGTGCTGGATCTTGCCGCCGTCGATCAGCATCGCCCGGTGGCAGAAGTCCTCGACGGTGGTCATCTCATGGGTGACGAGGACGATCGTCTTGCCGGCGGCTTTCATCTCGCGGAACGCGTCGCCGCACTTCTGCTGGAAGGACGCGTCGCCGACCGCGAGCACCTCGTCGATCAGGAGGATGTCGGCGTCGGCCTGCAGCATCACCGAGAAGGCGAGCCGGACGAGCATCCCCGACGAGTAGTTCTTCAGCTTCAGATCTGCAAACTCGGTCAGCTCGGCGAACTCGAGCACCGAGTCGAGTCGGTTGCGCGTTTCCTGTGGGGTGAGGCCCATCATCACGCCGTTGAGGACGACGTTCTCGCGCGCCGTCAACTCGACGTTGAAACCGACGCCGAGCTCGATGAAGGGCGCCAGGCGGCCGGCCATGCGGATTGTGCCCGCGTCGGCCCGGTAGATGCTGGCGAGCAGCTTGAGCAGGGTGCTCTTGCCTGACCCGTTGCGGCCGACGATGCCGAAGAACTCCCCCTGACGGACCTCGAAGGAGACACCGTCGAGGGCACGCAGTTCGCGGAAGTCGCGGGACGAGAACGGGCGCACCATCCGCTCTTTGAGCGAGTCGACGCGGTGGGTGGGAATGCGGAAAGCCTTCTCGAGCCCGCGTGCCTCTATCGCCGTCGGCGCGTCGTCGGCGGGTGGGCGAGGGGGGGCCAGCTGCGCGCTGGTGGCGTTCTCGGGCGGCATCGGCGTCGGCAACGGTAATGGTTGCGCCTCCCGGCACGGTAGCTGTCAGGCTCTGCGACCCGTGGGCGAGCCCCAACCCCTCGCAGTCGCGATTCCGAGCTGGAACACGCTCGGGTTCTTGCCGGCCTGCCTGGACTCCCTCGCCGCCCAGGGCGTCGAGATCGAGACGCTGGTTGTCGACAACGCTTCCGTGGACGGCTCGCTCGAGTACCTGCGGCGGGAGCGAGTGCCGCATCTGGAGCTGCCGGAGAACGTCGGCTTCGCCGCCGCCGTCAATCTGGCGGCGGCGCGAACGGCGGCGCCGGCGGTCCTGGTGCTGAACGCCGACACCGTGCTCGAGCCCGGCTGTCTTACCCGCCTGCTCGACGCCCTGCGCTCCGATCCCGGCCTCGGCGGGGTCCAGCCGCGCACCCTGCAGGTCGAGCCCGGGGCGGCCGGTCGAGGGGCGGTCGAGTCGGCCCGCCTCTACAGCGCCGGTCAGGCCCTGACCCGCGACGGCCGCGCCTACGAGCGCGGCATGGGGGAGGCGCAGGCGGATTGGAGCGGTGAGCGGCGCGAGGTCTTCGGCGTCTGCGGCGCCGCTTGCCTGTTGCGCCGCGAGCTCTTCACCGAGCTGGGCGGCTACGACGAGTCTTACTTCGCCTTCTACGAGGACGTCGACCTCAACGTGCGGGCGCGGATCGCCGGCTGGCGCTTCGAGTACGTTCCCGAGGCGGTCGTCTGGCACGTCGGCAACGCCGCATGGCAGGCCGGGTTCGAGCGCCCCGGCGCCGACAACGCCCGCCTCGTCGCCCGCAACCGGCTCGCCACCCAGGTCAAGTTCATGCCGCTCGCCGCCGCCCCCCGCGTCGCCGTTGTCGAGGTCGGCGCCCTTGCCCGCGCCGCCCGCCAACGTCGCCTCGGCGCCACCCTGCGCGGCAAGCTCAGCGCCCTGCGCTGGCTCCCCCGCCTGTTGCGCGAGCGCCGCCGCCTGCGCGCCGAGGGCGACCCCGCCCGCGCCCGCCGCTGGTTGGGACGTGCCGTGGGTTAGGCACCTATAGGGACCTCTAAGTCACGGCACGTCCCTTAGCCGCGGCGTTTGCGGCGCAGGGCGAGCGCCTCGCGCAGGCTGATGTTGAGCAGGGCGTCCTCGTCCGCCCGCTCGCGCTCCAAGCCGGCGCCGTCGCGCCAGCCGCGCAGCCGTCCGCCGATCCCCTTCGCGGTGTGGTCCTTGAGCAGCTGCCCGGCGCAGAGCGCGCCCTCGGCGGCGAGCGCGCGCAGGGCCAGGCGCGGTCGCGACATGACGCCGTAGCGGCGCAGCATGTAGCCGCGGCTCCAGCCGGTGCGGGCGTACTTGGCGCCGCTGGCGGCGCCGGAGCTGGCCGAGTAGGCGTGCAGGACTCGGGCCGCCGGCGCCAACCGGCAGCGGGCCCCGAGAGCGCGCATCCGCAGGGCCAGGTCGAGGTCCTCGTAGTAGAGGAAGATGCGCTCGTCGAAGCCGCCGGCGGCGCGGAAGGCGGCAAGCCGGTAGAGCGCCGCGCCGCCGCTCGGGCCGAGCGGGTCGGCCGCCGTCTCGGCGGCCGCCAACGGCTCGCCGTGCAGGTAGTCGAAGCCCATCAGGGTGCGGTCGGCGATGACTCCGGCGGAGTCGATCAGGCCCGGGGCCGTCTCCTGGACGAGAACCCCGGCGACGCTCTCGGGGCCTTCGGCGGCGGCGTCGAGCAGCGCCTCGAGGGCGCGAGGCTCGCACTCGACGTCGTCGTTGAGGAGGATCACCGGATCGCCGGGGTGCGCCTCGATCGCCCGGTTCAGCGCCGGCCCGAAGCCGAGGTTCCTCCCCAGCTCGACCAGCGTCACCTCGGGGAACTCCCGGCGCAGCAACTCGGTCGATCCGTCGCCGGAGCCGTTGTCGACGACGACCACGTCGACCGGGCGGCTCTGCTCGCCAATGCTGCGCAGCGCCCGGGCCAGCCGCTCGGCGCCGTCGAGGTGGGGGATGTAGATCGCCGGCCGCATCAGCCGGGCACCGGCACGGCGATCACCTCGAGCCCCTCGATGCCGGCGAAGTCGTCGGGGTTGCAGGTGTAAACCGGCAGGTCGTTGGCGAGCGCGGTCGCGGCGATCATCGCGTCGTAGGCCCGGGCCGAAGTCTTGCGCCCGGCGCGCCGCAGTGAGGAGGCCACCCGGCCGAAGGCGCGGGCGGCGGCGGCATCGAATGGCAGGGGCACGAAGTCCGCCTCGGCCTGCTGGAGGTGCACCTGCCGTGCCGCCCGGTCGCCCTCGTCGTTGGTCACGAGGGGACCGACCGCGAGCTCGGCCAGCGTGACCGCCGTGATCAGCGGCTCCTCCGGGAGGGCGTTCGCGTCGGTCAGGTGCTGCAGGAGGATGACCGTCGAGGTGTCGAGCACCCCGCGCGCCCGCCGGGACGCGTTGCTCACAGGCTCGGGTCCAGAAGGTGGTCGATGTCCGAACGGAGAGCCGCCGGGTCGACGCTGGGTAGCCGGCTCCAGCGATCGAGCAACGCCTCCGCCGAGAGCGGCGGTCGCAGTGCACGCAGCTCGGCGACCTCGGCGCCGGAGCGGGTGATCGTGATCTGCTCCCCACGCACCGCCCGGTCGACGACTTCGCCGCCGTGATTGCGCAGGTCGCGGATGCTCACCTTGGCCACGGGGTGATCGTATCACGCGTGATACACGAGCTTATGAGCGCTGGCGCAGTAGGGTTGCAGCCTCGCATGGAGCCCCTGAAGGGACTGATTCTCTCCGGCGGCGCGGGAACGCGGCTGCGCCCCATTACCCACACTTCGGCCAAGCAGCTCGTGCCGGTGGCCAACAAGCCCGTGCTCTTTTACGGGATCGAGGCCCTGGTCGACGCCGGGGTGAAGCAGATCGGGATCATCATCGCCCCCGAGACCGGCGACGAGATCCGCGCCGCGGCCGGCGACGGCGCCGCCTTCGGGGCCGAGATCACCTACATCGTCCAGGACCAGCCCGCCGGCCTCGCCCACGCGGTCCTGACCGCGGAGGAGTTCATCGGCGACTCGCCCTTCGTCATGTACCTCGGCGACAACCTCCTGGCCGACGGCCTGCGCGGCCTCGTCGCCAGCTTCCGCCAGAACGAGCCCGACGCCCTGATCCTGCTGACCCCGGTCGAGGAGCCCGAGCACTACGGCGTCGCCGAGCTCGACGGCGAGCACGTCGTGCGCCTAGTCGAGAAGCCGAAAGACCCGCCTTCCAACCTCGCCCTGGTCGGCGTCTACCTGTTCCAGCCGGCGATCTTCGCGGCCTCGCGCGCCCTCGAGCCCTCCTGGCGCGGCGAGCTCGAGATCACCGAGGCGATCCAGAGCCTGATCGAGGACGGCCACAAGGTCCAGTCGGAGGTGGTCAGCGGCTGGTGGAAGGACACCGGTCAGCTCGCCGACATGCTCGAGGCCAACCGCCTGGTGCTCGAGGAGATCGAGTCCCGCCTCGACGGTGAGGTCGATGACGAGTCCCGGGTCGAGGGGCGGGTCGTGCTCGAGCCCGGCGCCAAGCTCAGCAACTCGGTGGTGCGCGGCCCGGCCGTGATCGGCGCCGGCGCCCGGATCGAGAACGCCTACATCGGCCCCTACACCTCGATCGGCGAGAACGTGCGCGTCTGCCGCTCCGAAGTCGAGCACTCGATCATCCTCTCCGGCTCGGTGGTCGAGGACCTCGGCACGCGCATGGAGGCGAGCCTGCTCGGCCGCGAAGTGAAGCTGACCCGCTCCGACGGGATGCCGAAGACGCTGCGCATGCTGGTCGGCGACAAGTCGGAGATCAAGATCATCTGATGGGCGGCCGGCGGTGAAGATCCTGGTCGCGGGCGCGGCCGGCATGCTCGGGCGCGACCTGATGCTCGCCGCCGGCAACGCCGGCCACGAGATAATCGGCTTCGGCCACAACGAGCTCGACGTCACCGACGCCGAGGGGGTCGCCGCCAAGCTCGAGGCCGAGCGCCCGGCGGTGGTCATCAACTGCGCCGCCTGGACCGACGTCGACGGCGCCGAGGAGGCCGAGGAGGCGGCGACCGCCGTCAACGGCGCTGGCGCTGGCAACCTCGCCGCCGCGGCCGCCACGGTTGGTGCCTCGGTGGTCTACGTCTCCAGCGACTACGTCTTCGACGGCAGCAAGGGCGCCGCTTACGTGGAGACCGACCAGACCGCGCCGCTCTCGGCCTACGGCCGCTCGAAGCTGGCCGGCGAGGAAGCGACGCGGGCGGCCAACAAGCGCCACTTCATCGTCCGTTCCGCCTGGCTCTTCGGCGTCGGCGGCCCCAACTTCGTCGAGACCATGCTGCGCCTCGCGACCAGCCAGAACGAGGTCCTCGTCGTCCGCGACCAGGTCGGCTCCCCCACTTACACCTGGCACCTCGCCCACGGCATCTCCCGCCTGATCGAGGGGGTCGAGTTCGGCACCCACCACATGGCGGCAGGCGGCGCCTGCTCCTGGTATGAGTTCGCGCGTGAGATCTTCGAGCAAGCGCACGTTGAGTGCAAAGTGATGTCGGCGACCACCGAGATGCTCGGCCGCCCAGCGCCGCGACCCGCGTACTCGGCGCTGGCCAGCCAGCGCCAGCACCCGATCGAGCTGCCCGCCTGGCAGGACGGGCTGGCCGCTTACCTGACCCAGCGCGGGGCTGAGGCGGAGGCCCCGGCATGAAGATCCTGGTCACCGGCGCCGCCGGCTTCATCGGCTCGACCTACGTGCGCCTGATCGGCGACGAGCACGAGGTGCGGGTGCTCGACAAGCTCACCTACGCCGGCCGGCGCGAGAACCTGCCCGAGGGCACCGACTTGGTCGTCGGCGCGATCGAGGACCCGGAGATCGTGCGCGAGGCGATGGAGGGCTGCGACGCGGTCGTCAACTTCGCCGCCGAGTCCCACGTCGACCGCTCGATCGACGACCAGGACGCCTTCGCCCGCACCCACGTGATCGGCACCGGCACGCTGCTCGACGCCGCTCGCGAGCTCGGCGTCGCCCGCTACCTGCAGGTCTCCACCGACGAGGTCTACGGCTCGATCGAGTCCGGCTCCTTCACCGAGACCTCGCCGCTCGACCCCTCCTCGCCCTACTCGGCGACCAAGGCGGCCGGCGACCTGCTGGTCTCGGCGCACGTCGAGACCTACGGGATCGAGGCCTCGATCGTGCGCGGCTCCAACAACTACGGCCCGCGCCAGTACCCGGAGAAGCTGATCCCGCTGATCACCCTGAACGCGCTGCACGGCGACCCGCTGCCGGTCTACGGCGACGGGAAGCAGGTCCGCAACTGGCTCTACGTCGAGGACTTCTGCAGCGGGATTCACACGGTGCTGATGAAGGGTCGCGCCGGCGAGGCCTACAACGTCGGCGGCCCCGACGAGTGCGAGAACATCGAGGTGGTCAAGCGGGTGATCGAGCTGACCGGCCAGGACGAGTCGCTGATCGAGTACGTCAAGGACCGCCCCGGCCACGACCGCCGCTACTCGCTCTCCTCGGCAAAGCTGAAGGAGGATCTCGGCTGGGAGGCGCAGGTCCACTTCGCCGAGGGGCTGGAGCGGACCGTGCGGTGGTACCGCGAGAACGAGGAGTGGTGGGGCCCGATCCGCTCCGGCGAGTACCGCGAGTACTACGAAAAGCAGTACGGCAAGGCCCTGGGCTAGTGCCCCAGAGCCTGCCGACGAAGCTCGAGGGCGTCGTCCTGCTCGAGCCGCGGGTGCACGGCGACGAGCGCGGCTTCATGGTCGAGACCTTCCGCAGCGACGCTTGGGCTGAGCTCGGCGTCGATGCCGAGTTCGTCCAGCACAACCACTCGCGCTCGTCCAAGGGCACCCTGCGCGGGCTCCACTTCCAGACCGAGCCTGGCCAGGCGAAGCTGGTCCGCTGCCCGCGCGGCGCGATCCTCGACGTCGCCGTCGACCTGCGCCGGGGCTCGCCCACCTACGGCCAGTGGGAGGGGCACGTGCTCGACGACGAGCGCCACCGCCAGCTCTATGTCCCGGTTGGCTTCGGCCACGGCTTCGCCGTGCTCAGCGAGGTCGCTGACGTCACCTACCTGCTCTCCAGCCTCTACGACCCGGCGACCGAGTCCGGCATCGCCTGGGATGACCCCGACGTTGGCGTCGAGTGGGGGGTCGAGGAGCCGTTGCTGAGCGAACGCGACACCACCGCGCCGCGGCTCAGCGAGGTCACCGGGGACCTGCCCTTCGAGTACTGATGCGAGGGCGCAGGGCGTCGGCTGCGGCATCGGTCGCATGGCCGAACTTCGGGTTCACCTGCTGCCCACCGAGGTCGGCAACTACGTCGCCCGCCGGTAGGCGCTGACCGCCAGGCTGGCGGCGAGTTTGGCGCCGATGCCGGCGTAGACGGCGGCGTTCAGCAGGGGGTTGTGTTCGGGGGCGTCGAAGCGCCGGTAGAAGCGGCCCATGCCGCGGTGGAAGGCGACCTCCTGGCGCAGGGCCCGGCGGCCGCCGCTGGAGCCGCCCTTGACGTGCAGGGCGGTGCCGGCCGGCTCATAGAAGACCTTCCAGCCGGCGTCCCAGAAACGGTGGCACCAGTCGAGGTCCTCCATGTAGAGCCAGTAGCCCTCGTCGAGCAGGCCGACCTCGCGCACCGCCTCGGCGCGGCAGAGCATGAAGGCGCCGTTGACCGCGTCGACCTCGCCGGCCTCGTCGTCGCCGAGGTGGGTCGCGCGGTACTGGCTGAGCGTCCCCGAGGCGCCCTCGTCGCGGCCGATCCCGGTGAAGTGGGCGAGGGCGGCGAGCGGGGTGGGGAAGGAGCGCTTGCAGGCGTGGTCGAGCTCGCCGCTCTCGGTCACCAGCTTGACCCCGACCATCCCGATCCTCGGCTTCGCCCGCAGCCGCGCCAGGGCCGCGTCGAGCGTCCCCGCGTAGACCTCGGTGTCGGGGTTGAGCAGCAGCACGGCGCCCGCCTCGCTCTCGCGCAGGGCGAGGTTGTTGGCGGCGGAGAAGCCGATGTTGGCGCAGCGCCGCAGCCGCACCGCCGGAAACTCGCGGGCGACCATGTCCGGCGTCCCGTCGCCGCTGCCGCTGTCGACCACCGTCACCCGCGTCTCGCCGTCGCTCGGTGGGTGCTCGGCGAGCGAGCCCAGGCAGCGCCGCAGCAGCCCTTCGGCGCCGTGGCTGACGACGATGACCTCGAGGTCGGGCCGGCTTGCCATCGGCGCGACGCTCAGTAGGCGCCGTCGCCGCGCACGATCGCGCGCGGGGTGCGCATCAGGATCGCCAGGTCACCGGCGAGGGAGATGTTGTCGAGGTAGTCGCGCTCGATCGCGAGCCGCTCCTCGAAGGTGAGGTCGGCGCGGCCGTAGACCTGCATCGGGCCGGTCATGCCGGGCTTGACGCCAAGCCGCAGCCGCTGGCGCTCGTCGTAGAGGGCGACGACCGCCTCCTCCTCGGGCCGCGGCCCGACCAGCGACATGTCGCCGCGCAGGACGTTGATCATCTGCGGCAGCTCGTCGAGGCTGAAACGGCGCAGGGTGCGGCCGGCGCGGGTCACCCGCGGGTCGCCGGGGATCTTGTAGGCGGGCTCGTCGAGCTTGGCCAGGTCGACCAGCTCGCTGAGCCGCTCCTCGGCGCCCCGCACCATCGTGCGGAACTTCAGCATCGTGAACGGCACGCCGTCCTTGCCGGCGCGGCGCTGGCGGAAGAAGACCGGGCGGCCCGAGTCGATCAAGATCGCCACCGCGACCACCGCCAGCAGCGGCGAGAGCAGGGCCAGCAGCAGCCCGGAGACGAGGAAGTCGAGGCTGCGCTTCATCGCCATCGTCGACTGCGGCGGGTCGGAGAAGCGGAAGTCGAGCACCGGCAGCTCGGCGAGGCGGTTGAGCTCGATTCCCGGCCCGAGCAGGCCGAAGTGCTGGGGCAGGAAGGTCAGTCCCAGCCCAGCCGCCTTGCACTCCTCGATCAGGCGCTCGGCGGCCGGCTCGCTCATCTCGCGCTCGGCGACGATCACCCGCTCGACCGCCATTTCGCTCGCCACCCACTCGATGTCGGCGACCGAGCCGAGTCGCGGCAGGCCACCGGTGTCGGCGGCGGGTCTCTCGCTGTCGTCGAGCGCCAGGTAACCGACCAGGTGCAGGCGGGCCTCGGGGTGGGTGGCGACCCGCCGCGCCACCACAGCGACCGCCCCGGGCGGCCCGATGACGATGCCGACCGCGGCGCCCGCCACGTGGTGCCAGAGGAAGCGCAGCAGCGCCCGCACCAGGAAGCAGCCGAGCAGCGCCCCGGCGCCGACCGCGATCGCGCTGGCCGCCGGCAGCGGCCCGGCCGGGCTCAGGGCCAGCAGGCCGTCGAGGGCCAGGGTGCCGAGCGCCGCCGCCGAGATCAGCTTCGAGAGCTCGTCGAAGGTGCTGTGGCGGATGCGGCGGTGATCGTTGTCGTAGAGCCCGTGCAGCTTCAGCACGACGAGCCAGACGGGGCTGAAGAGGATCGCCCAGAAGAGCGTGCCGACGTCGGTCTGGCGGCTAGCCGCGGTTACAACGCAGAGGGTCGCGATCAGCGCCAGCCAGTCACCGCTGGCGAGCAGCCGGCGCAGCAGGGCGCCCAGCCGTCGGGCGCCTTCCGGCCCGGCCAGGCCGAGCCGCGTCGCGACCCCGGTCCGGCCCGTGCGCGGGCGCGGGCCTGAAGGCACCGGTGGCGACACGTCGCGCGTAGAGGTTTTCTCGGCGTTTCGGGTCATCTTGCGCTTACCCACAGCTCTCGTTGCCGCGCAGGCACTCCTCTAACGGGTTGAGTCGGCGGGCCTGTTCGAGATCCGCCTCTGCCGCGGCCGCATCGCCTGCTGATTGCTCGACTCTAGACCTCAAGTAGTAAAGCTGCCAGTTCCGACCTTCGCGGTCGATCGCTTGCGTGAAGCGCTCGGCGGCGGTCGGGTAGTCGCCCTGCAGCTCGGCGAGCAGGCCGAGCTGGACGTATGGGGAGGCCGCCCAGGGCTCGATCGAGCGCGCCGTGTTGGCGTGCTCGACGGCGTTGGCGACCTCGCCGCGTGCCGCCGCGTCGCGGCTGGCGTCGAGCTCGCGCTCGACCAGGAGCGGCCCGATCAGGGCGATCGCCGCGATCCAGGCGGCCGCCAGCCCGGCGACGGCGAAGCGGAAGCGTCGCCCGTCGGCCTGCGCCGCGCCCTCTGCCCCCGGCCGCACCAGCTGGCGGCAGCGGGCCGCGACCGCCGCCCCGGCGGCGAGGAAGAAGACCGCGGTCAAGCCGGCGATCTCCCAGAACCAGTCGAGCGCGGCGCCCACCGCGAAGGCCAGCATCACCGCGAATAGAGCGGCGTAGAGGTCGCGCCGCGGCCCCCGCGCCGCGCGCCAGGTCGCGAAGGCGGTCCAGAGCAGGATGCCGACCAGGGCGAGGGTGAGCACGCCGCCGACGACGCCGAGCTCGGCGAAGGCCTCCAGGTAGAGCGAGTGGGCATCGTGGGTCGGCTGTTCGAGCGAGCGGTCGTGCGCCCAGGCGAACTCGTAGCTGCCGGCGCCAACGCCGCGCAGCGGCTCTTCGCCGAAGGAGTCGATCGCGACGCTGTAGAAGTCATGCCGGCCGGCCCCGGAGAGTTCGCCGAAGTGCTGGGTGGGATCGCTGGGGAACTGGATGTCGGTGCTGGTGAATTGGTCCCAGGCGCGGCCGCCGACCGCGATCGTGACCCCGATCGCGGCGACCGCCCCGACCAGCGCCGCGCCGCGCAGCAAGCGTGGGTTCCTCGAGAGCTCGACCATCCGTCCGGTGCGGGTGCCGCCGCGCGCCTCGAGCCAGCGCAGGCCGGCGAAGAGCAGAACGGCCGCGACGGTGCTCGCGAGCAGGATCAGGAAGACGGTCAGTCCCTGGTCGACGGTCGCCTGCAGGCCGGCGTTTTCGGTCAACGCCTCGCGCGCCTGCACGGCGAGGACGGCGGGCAGCGCCCCGAGCGCGGCGATCGCCAGGGTCAGCAGCAGCCAGAGGCGGTCGGCGGAGAGCGCGATCAGGCAGCCGGCGCAGACGGCGAGGGCGAGCAGGCCCCCGCGTGAGAAGCAGAGGTAGAGGGCGAGCAGGACCGCCGGCATCGCCGCCGTCGCCGCCCAGCGCAGCCCGGCCCAGCTGCCCCGCCGGCTGACCCAAAGCAGGAGCCCGATCGCGATCCCGAACATCGCCCCGTTGGCGTTCCAGTAGCCGAGCGGGTAGCGCATGCGAGGCCCGCTGCCAAGCGAGTTTGCGGCCTGCAGGACGTCGGGTAGGAGGCGACCAACGAGGCCTAGGAGGGCAACCAAGGTGACGGCAATTGCCAACCCCTCAGCGAAACGTTGGCGACGTTCGTTGGTTTGGGCGATCAGGAACGCGGCAAGGAAGATGCCGAGGTAGACGAGCACCCGGTCGGCCTCGACCACGCTCAGCTCGGCCGAACCCGACCAAGAGGATGAGAGTGCGCAAACCAGAGCAAGAGCCAAGAGCAGGCCGGCGGCCCACTGGAACGGGCGCGCCAGCGTCGCCCCGGAAGCGGCTCCGAGGACGAGCATCGCGACGACGACCAGCCAGACGCCCAGACCCGCGATGTGGCGCGTGGTCACGTCGAAGCCGCCCCCGGCGAGGGCAACTCCGAGGATCAGGGCGACAGGGGCGAGTAGCGCCGCCGTTTGCTCTAACCTTGCGCGCCATGTTTGAGACGACCCATCCAGCCCGGAAGCGGGCCCACCTCGCATTCGTGCCACTTTCAGTGTTCGCGCTGTTGGCATTTCTTGGCTTTCCGGCTTTGGCTCAGGCTGACTCTGGGGAAGTCCAGTACGACCCCGCGCCGCCGACGGCTACGGGCGAGAAGGACCCTGATCCGCCCGCGAAGTCCTCGAAGGCTGGTGGAACCGACGCACCCCGGCAGTCTTCCACGAACACCGGCTCTTCCCCTTCGGATTCCCCGGGGAACGAAAACTCCACCGAAGAAGCCGGCGGTGCCGCCGGCGGCAAGGGCGGCGGCTCGGACAAAGGTGAGCCGGGCGGTGGGTCCGCGGGCAACTTCGACAAGGCTGGCGCCAACAACGCTGCGCCGGCTCCGCAGGGCGTCAATACCGCCGCCAGCGACGATGGCGGCAGCTCGCCGCTGGTGCCGATCCTGATCGCCCTCGCGGTCCTCGCCGCGGCCTCGATCGCGGTGGTCGTGATCAGGCGGCGACGCCAGGGCCCCGGCGGCTCGTCCTCCGTCTCGCCCGAGGCGGGCTGACCTGATGGGCAACTCGCTGGTCCAGCCGAGATTTCGGATGCGCTTCCTTGCCGCGACGGTGGCGCTCGCCACCTGCGCGGCCGTCCTCGCCATGGCACCCGCGGCGCAGGCGGTGCCGGGGAAGTTCTGGGGCGTGGTGCCGCAGCAGACTCCGACCGCCGAACAGTTCCAGCGCCTCAAGCGCGGCGGCGTCGACAGCCTGCGGATCCCGGTCGCCTGGGGCTCCGTGCAGCCCGCCCGGGGCGGGGCCTTCGACTGGGGGATCATCGATCCGCTGGTCGGCGGCGCGGCCAGCGTCGGGATCGAGGTCCTGCCCTTCCTCTACGGCGCTCCCAGCTGGGCGGTCCCCGCCGACCGCTCGATCAGCAGCCACCCGCCCAAGTTCCTGCCGGTGCGGACCGGGGCGCAGCGCTCCGGCTGGACCCGCTTCCTCAGCGAAGCGATCCACCGCTACGGCCCCCGGGGCAGCTTCTGGGCCCAGAACCCGGGCATCCCGCCGCGGCCGATCCGCACCTGGCAGCTCTGGAACGAGCAGAACTTCAAGTACTTCGTCGCGCGGCCGAACCCGGTCGAGTACGGCAAGCTCGTCAAGCTCTCCTACCCGGCGATCAAAGCCGCCGACCCGGGCGCGCAGATCGTCCTCGGCGGCATGTTCGCGCGGCCGATCGAGGCGCTCGCCAAAGGCCCGAAACAGGCCTACTTCGCGACCGACTTCCTCGAGCAGATGTACCGCAGCACGCCGGGGATCAAGAGCAAGTTCCAGGGCGTCGCCCTGCATCCCTACACGGGCGAATACCGGACGCTGACCCCCTACGTCGAGGAACTGCGCCAGGTGATGGCCGAGAACCGCGACGTCGCCAAGGGCCTTTGGCTGACCGAGATCAGCTGGAGCTCGCAGCCTCCGCGTCGCAACAACTCCTTCGCCAAAGGCCCCAGCGGCCAGGTCAAGCAGCTGAAGGGCGCGCTGCGCCTGCTCAGCGCCAAGCAGCGCAAATGGAACGTGAAGCGGGTCTACTGGTTCTCGGTCGAAGACAAGAAAGGCCTCTGCAACTTCTGCGATGGCTCCGGCCTCTTCACGGAAACGTTCGCGCCCAAGGCCTCCTGGCGCGCCTTCGTCGGCTTCACCGGCGGCGCAGCGGGCTGAGCGAAGCGGCTGCGTAAGATCGGTGGGTTGACCACCGAGGCCAAGACGAGCGTGGGATCTGACCCGCTGGCGCCGTTCAGCGCCCCTGTCAGGCGCTGGTTCGAGGCCTCCTTCGCCGGGCCGACGCCGGCCCAGACGGGCGGCTGGGAGGCGATCTCGAGCGGCGCCAACACGCTTATCTGCGCCCCGACCGGCTCCGGCAAGACGCTCGCCGCCTTCCTCTGGGGGATCGACAAGCTCGCCCGGACCGCCGATGGGCCTCAAACGTCGGATATGGACCCGTCTCAGGCCCGTCGGCCGGGGGGCGGCGTGCGGCTCGTCTACGTCTCACCGCTGAAGGCGCTCTCCTACGACATCGAGCGCAACCTGCGGGCGCCGCTGCGCGGGATCGGCGCCGAGATCTCGGTCGGCCTGCGGACCGGCGACACCAGCCAGGCCGAGCGCCGGGCGATGCGCAAAACGCCGCCCGACATCCTGATCACCACTCCCGAGTCGCTCTACCTGATCCTCTCCTCCGACGCCCGCCAGATCCTCACCGGGGTCGAGGCGGTGATCGTCGACGAGATCCACGCCGTCGCCCAGTCGAAGCGCGGGTCTCACTTGGCGCTGACCCTGGAGCGCCTCGACCGCCTCAGCGAGGTTGAACAGGTTCAGCGAATTGGACTCTCAGCCACGCAGCGCCCGCTCGAGCGGATAGCTGGCTTTCTCGTCGGGCCGAAAAGGGATTGCGAGATCGTCGATGCCGGCGTCGCCAAGGAGCTCGACCTGGAGATCGTCGTGCCGGTCGAGGACATGTCCGAACCGGGAGCGCCCAACTTCCCCAACTCAGAGGGCGTTCCAGCGGACGGGGAGCCAAATGCCCACGTCCGGTCAATTTGGCCAGCGATTTACCCCGAGCTGCTGAAGCTGGTCCAAGAGCACACCTCCACGATCGTCTTCGTCAACAACCGCCGCGCCGCCGAGCGCATCGCAAAGCGTTTGAACGAGCTTGCGTGGGACGAGCTGCCCGCGACTGAGCACGCGGGGGACGTCGAGCCTGCTCCCACGGCCCCTGTCGAAATAGCCCGTGCCCACCACGGCTCCCTCTCCCACGAGGAGCGCACCGTGGTCGAGGAGATGTTGAAGTCGGGTCAGCTGCCGTGTCTGGTGGCTACCTCGTCCCTCGAGCTCGGAATCGACATGGGCGCCGTCGACCTGGTGATCCAGGTCGAGTCGCCGAAGTCGGTCAGCCGAGGTTTGCAGCGGGTCGGCCGCGCCGGCCACTCGCTGGGCGAGGTCAGCCGCGGCCGCATCTTCCCCAAGTTCCGCGCCGACCTGCTCGAGTGCGCCGTGGTCGCGCGGCGGATGCGCGAGGGGGCGATCGAGGAGACGGTGATCCCGCAGAACCCGCTCGACGTGCTCGCCCAGCACCTGGTCTCGATGGCCGCCCTCGACGAGTGGGGGGTCGACGAGGTCGAGGCTCTGGTCACCGCCGCCGAGCCCTTCCGCGAGCTCTCGCGCGAACAGCTCGAGAACGTGCTCGACATGCTCGACGGCCGCTACCCCTCGGACCGCTTCGCCGAGCTGCGGCCGCGGATCGTCTGGGACCGGACCAAGGGCACGATCCACGGCCGCAAAGGCGCCCGTCAGCTGGTCGTCACCAACGCCGGCACGATCCCCGACCGCGGCCTCTACGGCGTCCACCTGCCCGATGGCCGCCGGGTCGGCGAGCTCGACGAGGAGATGGTCTACGAGGCCCGCGCCGGCCAGACCTTCCTGCTCGGCGCGACCACCTGGCGGATCGAGGAGATCGGCCGCGACCGGGTCATCGTCACCCCGGCGCCGGGCCTGCCGGGCGCGGTGCCGTTCTGGAAGGGCGACGGGATCGGCCGCCCGGCCGAGCTGGGACGGGCGATCGGTGCCTTCGCCCGCGAGGCGGTCTCGCGCGAGCCGGAGGAGCTCGCCGCCGAGTACGACCTCGACCGGCGCGCCGCCCAGAACCTGGTCGCCTACCTGCGTGAGCAGCAGACGGCGACCCGCGTCGTCCCCTCCGACGAGACGATCGTGATCGAGCGCTTCCGCGACGAGATCGGCGACTGGCGGCTCTGCGTGCTCTCGCCCTTCGGCGGCCGCGTCCACTCCGCCTGGGGCCTCGCCCTGGGCCAGAAGATCCGCGAGGAGCGCCAGCTCGAGGCCGACGCGATCTGGTCTGACGACGGCATCGTCATCCACCTGCCCGACGCCGACGACCCGCCGTCCGCCGACCTGGTCATGGTCGAGCCCGACGAGCTCGAGGACCTGGTCGTGCGCGAGCTCTCCGGCTCGGCCCTGTTCGGCGCCCGCTTCCGCGAGAACGCCTCGCGCTCGCTGCTCATCCCGCGCGCCTACCCGGGCAAGCGCACGCCGCTCTGGCAGCAGCGGCTGAAGTCGCAGAGCCTGCTCGAGGTCGCCCGCGACTTTCCCCGCTTCCCGGTCATCCTCGAGACCTACCGCGAGTGCCTGCAGGACGTCCTCGACCTGCCCTCGCTGCGCCAGATCCTCACCGACCTGCACTCGCGCAAGCTCAGCATGGTCGAGGTCGAGACCCCGACCGCCTCGCCCTTCGCCTCCTCGCTGCTCTTCGACTACGTGGCGACGTACATGTACGAGGGGGACACGCCGAGCGCCGAGCGCCGCGCCGCCGCCCTCGCCCTCGACCGCGACCTGCTGCGCGAGCTGCTCGGCCAGGAGGAGCTGCGCGAGCTGATCGACCCCGAGGCGCTGGTCGAGGTCGAGGCCCAGCTCCAGCACCGCACCGAGGCGGGGCGGGCGGGGGACCGCGACGCCCTGCAGCAGCTGCTGCGCAACGTCGGCGACCTCAGCGCCGAGGAGTGCGGCGAGCGGGTCGCGGAGGGCTACTCGGCGACCTCGATGCTGGAGAAGCTGGTCGCCGAGCGCCGCGTCGCGCTGGTCCGGATCGGCGGCGAGGAGCGCTACGTCGCCGGTGAGGACGCCGGCCTCTACCGCGACGCGCTCGGCGTGCCGCCGCCGCCCGGCCTGCCCGAGACCTTCCTCGAGGACCACCCCGACGCGATGCGGGCCCTGGTCCGCCGCTACGCGCGCACCCACGGGCCTTTCCCGACGACCCAGCTCGCCTCCCGCTACGGCGTCGATCCGACCCCGGCCCTGCGCGAGCTCGAGCGCGAAGGGGCGCTCGTCCGCGGCGAGCTGCTGCCCGGCGGCAGCGAACGCGAGTGGTGCGACGCCGAGGTGCTGCGCCGGGTGCGGCGCGCCAGCCTCGCCCACCTGCGGCGCGAGGTCGAGCCCGCCGATCGCGACCGTTTCGCCCGTTTCCTGCCCAGCTGGCAGAACGTCGACGCCCACCGCCCGGCTGGCGCCGGCCCCGACCGGCTGCGCGACGCCCTCGTGCCCCTGCAGGGGGTCGCCCTCACTCCCAAAGTCTGGGAGAACGACGTGCTGCCGCGGCGGCTGGGCTCCTACTCACCCGCCTGGCTCGACGAACTCTGCACCAGCGGTGAGGTGGTCTGGATCGGCGCCGGCTCGCGCGGCCGCAGCGACGGCCGCGTCGCCCTCTACTTCCGCGAGGACGTCCGCCTCGCCGGACCGCCGCCGGCCAACGTCAAGCTGGAGCCGGCCGAGGGGGCGCCGCACGAGGCGATCCGCGAGCGCCTGCTCGCCGGCCCCTCCTTCTGGCTCGACCTGCTCGCCGATCTCGGTTTCGCCGCCGAGGAGCTGCACGAGGCGCTCTGGGACCTGGCCTGGAGCGGCGAGGTGACCAACGATGCCTTCGCGCCGCTGCGGGCGCCGCGCCTGCGCGCGGGGGCGGGGGCGGAGCGCGGGGGGCGCCGCTTCGCCCGCCGCCGCTCCGGCGCCGGCGCCGCCGTGCAGGGGCGCTGGTCGCTGACCGCGCCGCTCTTCGAGGGCGCCCCGGGCGCCGGCGCCAAGCTGCGCGCCCAGGCCGAGCTGATGCTCGAGCGCTACGGGATCGTCACCCGCGAGACCGTGCTCGCCGAGGGGGTTCCGGGCGGCTTCGCCACTCTCTACGCCGAGCTCGGCAACCTAGAGCTGCTCGGCACCGCCCGCCGCGGCTACTTCGTCGAGGGGCTCGGCGGCGCCCAGTTCGCCCTGCCCGGCGCGGTCGAGCGGTTGCGCTCGCTGCCGGAAGCGAAGGGCAGCTTCCAGCTGCTCGCCGCGACCGACCCGGCCAACCCCTACGGCGCGGCGCTGCCCTGGCCGAAACCGCCCAGCGGGCGCCGGCCCGCCCGCGCCCCCGGCGCCCACGTCCTGCTCCGCGACGGCGAGCCGCTCGTCTATCTCGAGCGCGGCGGCCGCAGCATCCTGCGCCTCGTCGAGCTCGACGCCGAGACCCTGGAAGCGGCGATGGCCGCCCTCACCGAGGCGGTCGCCGCCGGCCGCCTGCCCAAGTTGGGGATCGAGAAGCTCGACGGCGAGCCGGTGATCGGTTCCGGCCACGAGGAAACGCTGCTCAGCGCCGGCTTCAGCCGCGGCCCGCGCAAACTGACCGTCGCGGCGCGCTGAGGGTCAGCGCTTCTCGACGAAATAGGGGTACTTGACCCAGCCCGAGCGGTTTCCGCTCGCGTCGACCGTCTGCACGACGAGGACGTGGCGGCCGGGACCGAGGTTGGGCGCCCGGAAGGGGCTGGCGCAGGGGGCCGACTTGGTCGATTCCCGTTTGCCGATCCGGCAGGCATAGGAGACGCCGGTTGCTCCTGGGACGCCGATCGTGAAGATGGGCCGCATCGCCCTCGTCCGGCGGTTTCCGCGGATCTTCACCGTCGGCGAGCTGGGCGGAGCCGGCGCCGCCACCGGCGCAGGTGCCGGCGGCGGCGCGGGTGCCGGTGGGGGCGGAGCCGCGCCGCTGGAGTCAACGGCGAACTGGACGTTGGCGATGTCCGGCCCCTCTTTGCCCAGGGAGACGGCAGCGGCGAGGAGGACGATCCCCGAGGCGATCAGCAGGATCGCCGGAAGGCGGCGGGGACCTCGGCGCGCACTGCTTTTGCCAACCATGGCTGCAACGTATTCGCCTCGACCGCCGATGTCACCGTCGAGTGGCCGGATGGTCGATCCCCGTTCGGTCGCCCGTCCCGGCGCACCCGGTAGAGGACGATGCCCTTGCCGCGCCGAACCGGCTCGAGCCGGTTCAATCGGGCCAGCGCCCGGAAGTCGGTGGGGAAGTAGGAGCCGCCCAGGTTGACGTCCTCACGCGAGACGAGCACGTAGTCGGTCGCGGCCGGGATCGGTGCCGAGCGCGGTCGCTTGAAGAAGGCCCGCGAGCGGGTCAGCAGGTGGATCGCTTCCGCGCGCCAGGGGTCGGGCTGGGCAAAGGGGGCGCGGCCATCGAGCAGGCCGGTCCGCCCACTGAGCATGCCGAGCGCTCCCTCGACGTAGCCGTTGGTGAGGATCACGGCCCGCCGGGGCAGGTTGTCGCCGATCCAGAGGTATGTCGCGCGCGCCTCCTCGGCGAGACCGCCGACGCGTGGTTCGGCTACGTAAAAGGGCGGCACACCGCGCTCGCGGTCCGCGTCAGCGGCCGTGAAGGTCCAGGTCGCCAGCCCGGCGAGGACGATCGCGAGGGAGGCGGCCGCAGCCTTGCCGAGGCGGCGGGAGGTAAGCGCCGAGATCGCCCAGGCGACGCCGGCGATCAGGCCCGGGAGGATCAGCGCCCAGTAGGGCATCAGCCGCATCGGCCCGACTCGCTCGGGGACCCAAGTGGAGTAGTAGGCGCAGATCAGCGCCGCCAGCAGGTAGACCCCGAGCGCGTAGAAGCTCCAGGTGAGCAGCGCGCGCTTGGCCGCCGCGGGCCAGCGCGCCAGGCGCGGGGGGCTCTGCAGCAGGAAGAGGCCGCCGAGGACGACCACCGCGCCGAGGATCAGCAGCAGGCTGGACAGCGATCCCGGGTCGAAGAAGAACCACGAGGCGTGCGAGGAGTAGAAGGGCCGCACGGTGGAGTAGACGCCGAAGGGGTCGCCGCACTCGGGGACCCGCGGCTCGGCATTCGCGTTCGAGGAGACGTAGGAGAGGTTGTAGACGACGCGGGTCAGGTCGACGCCCTGCTCCGGGCTCTGGGCGAGGTCCTGGCCGGTCGAGCCGATCGCGGCGCGCAGCCCGCCGAAGAGCAGGGCGAAGACGATCACCGCCGGCAGCACGGCGCGCAGCGCGACGACCGGACCGGTGGAGCGGCGGCCGCCACGGCGCCTCCAGAGCTCGGGCAGCACTCGGCCGGCGAGGATCCCGCCCCAGAGCGGCGCTACCAGCAGTGACCCGATCGGGTGGGCGAGGAAGGAGCTGGCGAGGACGAGTCCCGCCATCGCCCCCCAGAGCCGCGAGCGCCGGTCCAACGCCTCGTCGAGCATCCAGGCCGACCAGATCACCAGCACCAGGGCAAAGGCCTCCGGCTTGTAGACGAGCATCCGCGTCTCGATCCGGCTCACGTTGAGGCTCAGCACCGCGGCGAGCCAGGCCCACCAGGGCGGCAGCCAGCGGCGCCAGAGCGCGAAGAGCGCCAGCAGCAGGCAGACGACCATCGCGAGCCGGTAGCGCTCCTCGAGCACGAAGCCCGAGTCGCCGGCGAGGACCGCGGTCGCCGCCCCGTGCATCACCGAGAAGCCGTACTCGTAGGGGAACTCTCGCTCCTTGCCCCACTCCGGGATGGTCGCCGGCAGACCGCCGTCCTCGACGACCTTGCTGACAATCCCCCAGTGGTAGTAGACGATCGTCCCGTTGGGGCGGCCGCTGCCGCTGTCCTCGATTCCCTCCGGTACGAGCACGGCGAACCAGGCCATCGCCAGCGCCGCCGTCGCGAACAGGACCGTCAGCGCTCGCGGTGGGCGCGCTCGTGAGCGCAGCGAGCGCGCAGCGGGGAGCGCCCGCCGCAGGGAGTCCCGCGTGCGCCAGGCGCCCAGCGCGCCCAGCGCGCCCAGCCCCGCGACGATGCTCCAGGCCGCCAGCGAGTGGGTCGCGATACCCGGCGCCGCGGCCAGGATCGTCGCCGGCACGGCGAGCGCCAGGGAGAGGAAGAGGCGATCCCAGCCGCCCAGCCGTTCGGGCACGAGGGCATAGCCCGCGAAGAGGCCCGCGAGCAGAAAGGCAGCCGCCAACGCGAGGAAGTCCCCGCCAAACCAGCCCATGGCTGAAATTTCTTATCCCGTCTTCAGCAGATTGGGAACCCGAGTCGATCAGGCGTCCATGCTCACTATCCAACAGAAGTCCACCCATGCCCGTAGCACCCTCTTCCTTCTGGTAGCGTTGCTCGCCTTCGCGGCGGCCCTCGCTGCCCGTCCGGCCGCCGGCCTGGCCGCGCCCGGCCCGCTGCCCCAGCTCTCCTTCCAGCCCGACAGCTACGACTTCGGCCTGCAGCCCCTCAACTGGGGAACCACCCAGACCAACTTCGAGCTGCGCAACGAGGGGACCGAACCCGTCAGCACCGAAAACGTGGACATCACCGGCTCCGGCTCGTACGCCTTCTGGACCGGCCCCCACAACTGCGGCTGGACGACCCTGCAGCCCGGCAGCTCCTGCTGGGTGCCGGTCTACTTCGGCCCGCAGGACATGGCCGAGTACGAGGCGTCGCTGCGGGTCGGCGCCGAAGGCCAGAGCTTCAGCGCCGTCCTCAGCGGCACCGGCGGGCGCGCCGCCTTCGTTCCCGACTCCGAGATCTCCGACTTCGGCTCCGCCGCGGTCGGCTCCGAGGGGGTCACCCGCGAGATCGAGATCTCCAACGCCGGCAACATGGCCGGCGGCCTCTTCATCGCGGTCATCGCCGGCGGCGCGATCGGCAGCTTCCAGCTGCTCGACGAGAACTGCACCGGCTTCGCGCTGAACCCGGGCGCGACCTGCACTCTCCAGGTCCGCTTCCGGCCGCTCAGCGAGGGCGTCAAGACGGCCCGGGTCGGGCTCTTCGGCGAAAGCGACGGGGGCACCCAGATCCTCGTCACCGGCGTCGGCGCCGCCCCGGTCGACGAGGCTGAGTCCCAGGGCAGCGCCGCCGGCTCTCCCGCCGGCTCGGTGACCTCGGTCGTCAACACCACGACCCACCGGATCATCCGCCGCGTGGCCAAGGCCCCGAAGCGCAAGCCGAACCGCGTTCGCGGCATCCGCCATCACCGCCGTGCCGGCCTCGAGGCGGCGAAGCGCATCGTCACCGCCCCCGTGGGGGGCTGAGGGCCGCCTGGCCCGCCGAGTTCGCGTTTAGGGCCGGATAGCGGCAACAAACGCGAACTCGGCCCCCTCTGGGAATAATTGGTCGGTGAGCGATTCGCAGGAGAGAGTCAGCCCGGTCGAGCTGCTGCGCAGCGTGCCGCTCTTCTCCGACCTCGAGCAGGACGAACTGGAGAGCTTCTCCCAGGTGGCCGTGCAGCGCTCCTTCCCGGCCGGGACGCGGGTCTTCCACGAGGGCGACACCTCCGACGCCTGCTACATCGTCAGCTCGGGCAGCTTCCGGGTCACGCGCGAGCACTCCGACGGGCGGGCGATCACGCTCGCCACGCTCGGCCCGGGCGAGGTCTTCGGCGAGCTGGCGATGCTCGATCGCGACGTGCGCTCGGCCAGCGCCGAGGCGCTCGAGGACGGCGAGCTTCTCGCCCTGCCCGCGAGCGAAGTGCGGGCGCTGCTCGCCCGCCACCCGGAGATCAGCGTGAAGCTCGTCGCCGCGCTGGTCCGCCGCCTGCGTGCCGCCAACGAGCGGATCTCGCGCCAGTCCTTCCAAACCGTGCCCAGCCGGGTCGCCGGTGTGCTCTCGCAGCTGGTCGCCGAAGAGGGGTCGCGGGCAGGTGACGTCGGCGAGGTGACGATCCGCATGAACCAGGCCGACCTGGCGCAGCTGGCCGGCACCTCGCGGGAGAGCGTCAGCCGCTTCCTCGCCGACCTCGAGCGGGCAGGGGTCGTCCGGCCCGGCCGAGGCCGGGTCGCCGTCCTGGCCCCGGCCAAGCTGCAGAACTACATCTTCTGAGATGGCGGGTAGGTCACCACGGTGACCGAGTTCGCCGAGCAGCGCGCGCGGATGGTCGAGCGCCAGCTGCGGCGGCGCGGCATCGACGACGAGCGGGTGTTGGCGGCGATGGCCGCGGTTCCGCGCGAGCGCTTCCTCGCCGAGCGCCACCGCGGCCGTGCCTACGCCGACTCGGCATTGCCGATCGGCGAGGGGCAGACGATCTCGCAGCCCTGGATCGTCGCCGCGATCTGCCAGGCGCTGCGGCTGGACGGGTCGGAGAGGGTTCTGGAGGTCGGCTCCGGCTCCGGCTACTCGACCGCCGTCCTCGCCCGGCTCACCGCCCACGTGCTCGGCATCGAGCGCCACGACTCGCTGGCCGTCGCGGCCCAGCGTGAGCTCGGTGCGCTCGGCGTAGCCAACGTCGAGATCCTGGTCGGCGACGGCAGCCGCGGCGTTCCCGAGCGGGCGCCCTTCGGGGGGATCGCCGTCCACGCCACCGCCCCGGCGCCGCCGCTCTCGCTGCTCGGCCAGCTCGCCGACGGCGGTCGCCTCGTCGTGCCGATCGCCGCCGAGGGCGCCGACATGCTGACCGTCTTCGTCCGCGAGGGGAACGCGCTGCGCCGCGAGGAGATCGGTCCCTGCCGCTTCGTCCCCCTGATCGGCGAGGAGGGCTTCGGCCCCGCTTGACGGACGTGCCGGCACGTCGGGGTCCGACGTTCGTTACTGGTGGGTCGAGTCGCCCCCGCCCCCGCCGTAGATCACGTCGCTGGCCTTCTTGCCGAGGCGGGGATCAGCAGGAAGACGGTGGTGAGGGCGGGGGCGATGCGCGCCATGCCCCTGCATCGGGCGCCGGATCGCCGCGCTTCAGCTTTGCAAGCACTCAGCAGTTGGTGGGGCGCGGGTCGCCGCGGTCGGCGATCACGTCGTCCTCGCCCCCGCCGCAGTCGATCTCCCTGTCGCGGGCGCCGTCGGCTGCGTCGATGAAGTCGTTGCCGCCCTTGCCGAAGAAGCTGTCGGCGCCGGTGTGGCCGAGGAAGCTGTTCCTGCCGTTGTCGCCGATCAGCACGTCGGGCCCTTTCGAGCCCTCGAGGCTCTCGTTGTCGGCGCCGACCGAGTCGAGGCTGCCGCAGCCGGCCGGGCCGCCGCTGCCGCCCAGCTCGACCCGCAGCGAGGCTTCGGAGCGGCCGTAGGAGACGGTGTCGTCGCCGGGGCCGCCCTCGTAGGCGTGGCCCTGGCAGACCTCCACCGAGGAGACCAGGAGGTCGTTGCCCGGGCCGCCCTGCAGGCGGTCGGAGCCGGGGTCGGCGTAGAGGACGTCGCTGCCGGCGTTGCCGACCAGCGTGTCGTTGCCGTTGTTCGGGCCGTTGTAGTTCTCGCCCGCCTCGAGCACGTCGTCGCCGACGCCGCCGCTGAGCGTGTCGGAGCCGGCATTGCCGTTGGCCCGCACCTTGACCCCGCCCGGGACACTGGCGTCGATGTCGATCCGGTCATCGCCGTCGCCGCCGGTGACCACCAGCAGGCCGGTCGCGATCGACGCCCCGCAGAAGACGGACCCGTCGGGGGACGGCATGCAGCCCTCACCGGGGACGATCGGGCTGCTGTCGGAGATCGTCCAGCCGCCCGCGCCGAAGCCGATCCGCAGGTCGTCCGGCCCGGAGTCGCCCTGGACGATGAGGCTGACCCCGTCGAGCCCCTGGTTGAGGATCGCGAAGGCGCCGGTGCCCGAGGGCGGGTTGGGCTCCTCGCCGCAGGAGTGTTCGACGCTGAAGGCGGAGCAGTCGTCGCTGCCGGCGCCGCCGAAGGCGACGTCGTCGCCGCTGCCGCCGATGAGCGCGTCGTCGCCGACCCCGCCGTCGAGCCGGTTGGCGCCGGCGTCGCCGGCGATCTGGTCGCCCTGCGCCGAGCCGACCACGTCCTCGAAGCCGGCCAGCGCGTCGTGGCCGTCCCCTTTCGAGCGGCCCGCGCCGAGGTCGACGACGACCCCGCTGCGGGTCGCGCTGGCGTAGGAGACGATGTCCTGGCCGCCGCCGCCGCCGTCGAGGGTGTCGGTGCCGCTGTCGCCGCGCACGATGTCGCCGTCGCCGTCGCCACCGTCGGCGTCGTCGATCCCGGTGCCGCCGAGGACGACGTCGGTGCCGCCGCCGCCGTCGAGCTGGGTGTCGTCGCCGGCGCCGCCGTCGATCAGGTCGTCGCCGCTCCCGCCGACCAGGCTGTCGTTGCCCTTGTCGCCGGCCAGGTGGTCGGAGCCGCCGCCGCCGTCGGCCTCGTCGCTGCCTTTGTCGCCGCTGATGAAGTCGTCGCCGGCGCCGCCGTTGAGCCGGTCGGGCCCTTTGGCGCCGAGCAGCCGGTCGTCGCCCGGGCCGCCGTTGAGGCCGTCGTCGCCCTCGGCCCCGTCCAGCTCGTCGTCGCCGGCGCCGCCGTCGATCATGTCGGCGCCGGTCTCGCCCTCGAGGCGGTCGTCGCCGCCCTCGCCGTAGATCGCGTCGTAGCCGCGGCCGCCGATGATCACGTCGTTGCCGGGCCCGCCGCAGATCGTGTCGTTGCCGTTCGGGCCGCCGGAGATCCGGTCGTCGCCGCCGCCACCGTCGATCACGTCGCTGGCCTTCTTGCCGACGATCACGTCGTCGCCCGGGGTGCCCTTGATCGTCACCCGCTTGCCGCCGCAGCTGGCCGCGGCGGCCTCACCGGTGAAGGGGAGGAGGAGCAGCGCCGCGCAGGCGACGATGAGTGCGGCCAGGGGACCGCGACGCGTGAGTCGGTACGTCGAGAGGGTCATGCAGACCCTGCATCGGCCCGTTCGCCAGCGCCCTACACCCCGGCGTCGAACAGGTGTCCAGGTTCGGCCCCCGCCCGGTCAGATACGCTCGCCCCGATGCGCGGCGGTATCTACGTCCTCAACTTCTACTCCACCGTTTTCGTCGACCAGCTGAAGCGCGGTCGCAAGACCGCGACGATCCGGCTTGGCGACAAGACCAGCAAGTACGAGCGCGGTCAGGTGGTCTGGATCACGGTCGGCTTCCGCCACAGCCCGCGCGAGAAAATCTTCGCCGCGGTGATCGACGACGTCGAGGTGAAGAAGATCGGCGATCTCTCGCCGCGCGACATCGAGCACGACAACCCCGAGTTCCGCCGGCTCGAGGACGAGGTCAAGTTCCTCGAACAGATCTACGGCCGCACGGTCGGCCCGGACGACCTCGTCACCGTGATCCGCTTCTCGCAGATCGTCGAGCCCCCGGGCGCCCATTTCGGCAACGGGGAGACGCCGCGCCACAACTAGTGGCGCCGGAGGGATGGCCGACTACGCCTTCCTCACCACCTGGTTGCTCGACTCGCCGCGTGAGCCGGTCTGGGAGACGGTCTACGCCCAGGAGCACTGGTCGGAGTGGTGGCGCGGGGTGGAGGCCGCCGTCGCTCTCAACCATGGCGACGGCAACCGGGTCGGGGCGATCTCGCGGATGGCCTGGCGCAGCTTCCTGCCCTACCGGATCCACTTCGAGCTGACGACGACCGTGGTCGAGCGGCCGTACCTGATGGAGGGCCGGGTCAGCGGCGATCTGGTTGGAACCGGCCGCTGGCGCTTCTATGAGCAGGACGGCGTCACCGCGGTCCTCTACGAGTGGGACGTGGCGACGACCAAGCCCTGGATGAACCTGGCCGCGCCCATCGCCCGCCCGGTCTTCGAGTGGAACCACGACTGGGTGATGGCGCGCGGCGGCGAGGGGATCGCCGCGCGGCTCGGCTGCCGCCTGCTGGCCAGCGGCTGAGCCGTTCTCGCTATCTTTACGGGCCTTGGCACTCGAACAGCTAGAGTGCCAAGGCCGTGAGAGCCCGGAAATGGCTCTGCGGCAAGATTTCCCAGACTTTTGACCAGTAAATCACCGATAACGGAGGTCCACGGATGAAGCTGAAGCCCCTCGGGGACCGGCTGATCGTCAAGCCGATCGAGGAGGAGGAGACGACTGCCAGCGGCATCGTCCTCCCCGACACGGCCAAAGAGAAGCCGCAGAAGGGCAAGGTCGTCGCGGTTGGCGACGGCAGGTGGGACGAGGACGGGGAGAAGCGCATCCCGCTCGACGTCGCGGAGGGGGACGAGGTCCTCTACTCCAAATACGGCGGTACCGAGGTCACCGTCGAGGACGAGGAACTGCTCGTGCTCAAAGAGTCAGACGTCCTCGCCAAGCTCGGTTAGCCCCACCAACAGGACTTAGAGAGATCAAGGAGGAACGAATCGAATGGCTCACAAGGAGCTGAAGTACAAGGAGGAGGCACGGGGGGCCCTGCAGGCCGGCGTCGACGCAGTCGCCGACGCGGTCAAGGTCACCCTCGGCCCGAAGGGCCGTTACGTCGTGCTCGACAAGAAGTTCGGCGCGCCGACGATCACCAACGACGGCGTCACGATCGCCCGTGAGATCGAGGTCGAGGACGTCTTCGAGAACCAGGGCGCGCAGCTGGTCCGCGAGGTCGCCACGGCGACCAACGACGTTGCCGGCGACGGCACGACGACGGCGACCCTGCTGGCCCAGACGATCGTCCGCCAGGGCATCAAGAACGTCGCTGCGGGCGCCAACCCGCTGGCCCTGCGCCGCGGCATCGAGAAGGCGGTCGAGGAGGTCGTCGAGAACCTCCGCGGCAAGCAGTCCAAGGAGGTCGCGGGCAAGGAGCAGATCGCCCGCGTCGCCGCCATCTCCGCCGGTGACGACGAGATCGGCAACGTGATCGCCGACGCGATCGAGAAGGTCGGCAAAGACGGCGTCGTCAACGTCGAGGAGGGCCAGACCTTCGGCATGGAGCTGGAGTTCACCGAGGGGATGCAGTTCGACAAGGGCTACATCTCCCCGTACATGGTCACCGACCAGGACCGCATGGAGGCGGTGCTGGAGGACCCCTACATCCTCATCGCCAACCAGAAAATCGGCTCCGTGCGGGACATCCTGCCGGTGCTCGAGCAGGTGATGCAGGGTGGCAAGCCGCTGCTGATCGTCGCCGAGGACGTCGAGGGCGAGTGCCTCGCGACCCTGGTCGTCAACAAGCTGCGCGGCACCTTCACCGGCGTCGCGGTCAAGGCTCCGGGCTTCGGCGACCGCCGCAAGCGGATGCTCGAGGACATCGCCATTCTCTCCGGCGGTGAGGTGATCACCGAGGAGATGGGCCTCAAACTGGAGAACACCCAGCTGGCCCAGCTCGGCAAGGCCCGCCGCGTCGTCGTCTCCAAGGACACGACGACGATCATCGACGGGGCCGGCGACGGCGAGGACATCAAAGGCCGGATCGGCCAGATCAAACAGGAGATCGAGAACACCGACTCCGACTTCGATCGCGAGAAGCTCCAGGAGCGCCTCGCCAAGCTGGCCGGCGGTGTCGCCGTGGTCAAGGTCGGCGCTGCCACCGAGACCGAGATGAAGGAGAAAAAGCACCGCGTCGAGGACGCCCTGCAGGCGACCCGGGCGGCGCTCGAGGAGGGTGTCGTGCCGGGCGGCGGCGTTGCGCTGCTGAACGCGCAGGACGGCCTCGATCCCGACAAGCTCGAGGACGCCGACGAGGCGACCGGTGCCCGCATCGTGCACCGCTCGCTGGAGGAGCCGGTTCGCCAGATCGCGGAGAACTCCGGCCTCGAGGGCTCGGTCGTCGTCAACAAGGTCCGTGACCTGAAGGCCGGCGAAGGCCTCAACGCGGCCACGGGCGAGTACGGCGACCTGATCAAGGCCGGCGTCATCGACCCGACCAAGGTGACCCGGTCGGCGCTCGAGAACGCCGCCTCGATCGCCAAGAACATCCTCGTCACCGAGGCGATCATCGCCGAGCCGCCCGAGGACGGCGCCGCTGGCGGTATGCCCGGTGGCGGTATGCCGGACATGGGCGGGATGATGTAACCACGCCGCTCAGGCGTATGCTCGCCCTAACAGGCGAGTGTCCACGCGTTTTCCCTCTATCTCGGGGACAACGCGTTGGGATTTCTCCGAGGGGCCCGGGCGACCGGGCCCCTCGCCTTTAGGGGGCCGGCGGGACGGGTTCTTCCGGGGCCGGCGCGGGAGCCGGTTCCGGCGCCGGTTCGGGCGGCGGCGGGGCGGGGACCGGGGGCACCGGTTTCGGTTTTTTCGGCGGCGGGGGCAGCGGCGGCAGGATGCTGGCGTTGAATTCGGCGTATTCGAGGAAGTTCGGCCGCCGCACCTTGAGCCGCAGAGTGTTCGTCGTGCGCGGGTAGAGCTTCAGGTCGTAGGTGTTGTAGCCCGGGCCGAAGCCGGTGTAGTAGACGAACATTCGCACCCGTGGCCGCTTCGCGGTCCAGGCCACCAGCTGCTTGGCGAAGCGCGGTTCGTCCTCGCCGTAGACCGCCCACTCGGCGATCGCGATTGGCTTGCCTTTCCACTGTTTCCCCGCGTAGAAGTGGGTGAGGTCTTTCCAGTGGGGGTACTGCGAGTAGAAGTCGGTGCCGGCCCAGTCGACCCAGCGGCTGCCCGGCCAGTAGTTGCCGGGGAAGTTGCCTTTGACCCGCGGCGAGCCGCCCGGCAGCGGGCTCCAGATCGTCGCGATCGGCGCTTCCGGCAGGACGGTCGGCGGCGGCCCTTTGCTGCGGGTCACCGGCGGCAGGCCGATTTCGGCCAGGGTCAGGTTGATCCCTTCCAGCGTGTTGCCGCCGCGCACGATCGCGACGATGCGGCGGAAGGCCTGCTTGTACCAGCCGGTCGTGTGTTCGCCGCCTTTCTGGGTCCCGTCGCAGTTGACCGCCGACCAGGCGTTGAGGCAGCGGTTGGGCTCGCCCAGCGGCCGCAGGTAGCCGAGAACCCCTTTTTTGGCAAGGAAGTCGTTCAGCTGCAGCAGGTAGTCGTCGCCGGCGCCGAGCGCGATCTGCTGCGGGGTGATCTTCTCGCGCAGGGTCTGGTCGTCGATCGTCGAGATGTGAAGGATCGGGCGCGTCGCGGTTTCGCGCCAGCGTTCATAGGCCTTGTTGAGGCTGTTGCCCCAAGGGTGGAAGGTCTCCAAAAGCGCCGGGTGCTTGTTCAGCAGGGTGGCGAATTCGTTGAACTCGGTGACGCTGCCGCGGTCGCTGACGCCCCAGAAGACGCCCGGCTTGGGCGGCACCAGCGTGCGTGCGGAGGCCTGTCCGGCGCCGAGCGCGAGCACCGCCAGGGTGAGGATCGTCGCCTTCTTAAGCTTCCGCCAGAACATCGCCCATTCTTCGCGGCGCGACGCCGAGCTCCTCGGCGTCCGCCGTCCCACGCTCGCTTGTCATCGAGACCTCCATCAACTCTGCCTCCTCCCAGGTTGCGAACACGGCCTCGCCGAAAACGGAGCGGAGCGCGATCAAACCGGCGCGGACCAGGGGCAGGGGCAGGTGGACAAGCGGGCGCGGGCGCCCGGCGATGCGGCTGACCAGATCGCCCATGTCGTCGTAGCTGAGCGTCTCGGGCCCGGCGAGCTCGTAGCGGTCGCGGTCCTCGCGGTCGAGCGCGGCGATCGTGCAGCGGGCGACGTCGGCGGCCCAGATCGGCTGGAAGAGGGCCTTGCCGGTGCCGGAGACCGGCAGGACCGGCAGGAAGGTGAAGCGACGCAGCAGCGTCACCCAGGGGTCGCTGTGGTCGTAGACGACCGAGGGGGCGATCACGGTCGTCTTCAGCGGCGAGGAGGCGACCGCCTGCTCGGCCAGCCACTTGGCGCGGAAGAAGCGGGTGCGCTGGGCCGAGGCGGCGTCCATCGCGCTGAAGAAGACGAAGCGGCGCACGCCGCTGCGCTCGGCGGCACGCAGCAGGCGCACCGTCGCCAGCCCGTTCAGCTCCTCGATCCGGCGCGGTGGCTGGTCGCGGATCGTCGCCGCCAGGTGGACGACGGTGTCGACCCCGCGCAGCGCCTGCCGCACCAGGTAGGGGTCCGACATCTCGCCGAGGTCACCGAGCGCGATCTGCACGTCGACCCGCCTCGGGCCGAGCCGGCGCGGCTCGCGCACCAGGCAGCGCACGTCCTCGCCCCGCTCGAGCAGCAGCGGCAACAGGCGTGAACCGATGCTTCCAGTCGCCCCCGTCAGCAACAGCATCGGGACATCATCTCTAAAATGTCGGTTCTGCTTTGGCGGGGGGCTGTTGGCCCGCCTGGCACCGTAAAGACGACCCCAGGAGACAAGCTTCGAATGACCTACGTCATCGCCGAGCCGTGCATAGGGACCAAGGACAACTCGTGTGTCGAGGTCTGCCCGGTGGATTGCATCCACCCGACTCCAGATGAGCCCGACTACGACTCGGTAGAGATGCTCTACATCGACCCCGACGAGTGCATCGACTGCGATGCCTGCGTCGAGGCCTGCCCGGTCGACGCCTGCTTCGCCGAGGACCAGCTCCCGGCCGAGTGGGCGAAATACGCCGAGATCAACGCCGAGTACTACAAGAGCAAGAGCGCGGCTTAGGCCCCGCGTGGCCAGCCCTGCGGAAGCCGGGGTCTACGAGATCCCGCAGGAGTCGCGCGATCTGCGCGACATGGTGCGCCAGCTGGCGCGGGAGAGGATCGCGCCGCGGGCCGGCGAGATCGACCGCGAGGGCAAGTACCCGTGGGACGTGCGCGAGTGGCTGGCCGAGCACGACATCCTCGGCCTGCCCTTCCCCGAGCGCTACGGCGGCACCGGCACCGGCTCGCTGGTCCTGCAGATGGCGGTCGAGGAGATCGCCAAGGCCTGCGCCTCCTCGGCCCTGATCCTGATGATCCAGGAGCTGGGCACGCTGCCGATCCAGCTCTTCGGCTCCGACGAGCTCAAGGAGCGCTTCCTGCCCAAGTGCGCCAGCGGCGAGTGGTCACCCGCCTTCGCGCTCTCCGAGCCGGAGGCGGGCAGCGACCCGGCCTCGATGCGGACGAGCGCCGTCCGCGAGGGCGAGGAGTGGGTGATCAACGGCCAGAAGAACTGGATCACCAACGCCTCGATCGCCGACTTCTACGTCGTCTTCGCGGTCACCGATCGCGAGAGCAAGCGGATCAGCGCCTTCGTCGTCGAGAAAGAGCGCGAGGGCTTCGACCCCGGCCAGCTCGAGCACAAGCTTGGGATCAAGGGCTCGCCGACCGGCTCCCCCTCGTTCACCGACGTCCGCGTCCCGCGCGAGAACCTGATCGGCGAGGAGGGCAAGGGCTTGAGCGTGGCGCTCGGCACCCTCGAGCGCACCCGGCTTGGCGCCGCCGCGCAGGCGGTCGGCATCGCCCAGGGCGCCACCGACTACGCCAACGAGTACGCGAAGGAGCGCATCGCCTTCGGCAAGCCGATCAACAACCTGCAGGCGATCCAGTTCAAGCTCGCCGACATGGAGACCGGCACCGCCGCCGCCCGCGAGCTCCTCTACAAAGCCTGTTCGATGGCCGATAGGCCGCAGCGCCCCGCCGACCTCGGCAAGTGGACCTCGATGGCGAAGCTCTTCGCCTCCGACAACGCGATGAAGGTCACGGTCGAGGCGATCCAGGTGCTCGGCGGCTACGGCTACGTCAACGAGTACCCGGTCGAGCGCATGCTGCGCGACGCCAAGATCACCCAGATCTACGAGGGCACCAACGAGATCCAGCGGGTCGTCATCGCCCGCGCCATGGGCTCGTAGGCCGTCTGCCCGGTTCTGTTTGGGCTGGCGCCGAGTATCCCCCACGCATGTGGCGGGGGCGTCGTGTGGTGTGCACTTGGACGAGGGTCAGGAACTGCGCCAGATCGACGATCAGCACGCGGCTGTCTATCTCGTCGACACCGAGCCGGAACTCCTCGCTTGGACGATCACGGCTACCGCGGCCCACGATGCCATCGGCTCTTCCGTTCCGACGACCCTCGCCGTTACCGGGGCCAACGTGATCACCCTTACCGTCCACCACCGAGCCGGAAACCCAGCGGCCGGTGGCGCCACGTTCATATACCCGGTGACGGCCGGGTCGGGCTGGGAGGGCGGCTTTCAGACCTATTTCGCCATGATGCCGCCGCCCGAACCGCTGCCCCAACAGGCATCCACGTCGGATGAGGTCGTGCAGCCGAGCCAATGCGTCGTCCCCCGGCTCAAGGGGAAGTCCCTGAAAGCTTCGAAGTGGCTGCTGCGGCAAGCCAAGTGTCTGGCTGGCGACGTGCGCAAGCGCGGTGAGGCCAACCTCAGGTCAGGCAAGGTGGTCAGGCAGTTTCCCCGGCCGGGCACGAGCTCGGCGCTGTGGACGCCGGTCAAGTTGACGCTTGGCGTCTGACGCGATCGACTTTAGGTCGTCGCCAAAGCGCGGTCGTCGGCGCTGAAGTCCTCGTCTCCCGAGTCAGGGGGATTGGCTAGGTGCCAATCGACCGAGCGTTGGATGCACTCCCCTCGCGGGGCGTGGACCCAGTCGAGTAGGCGCGCGGCCTTGGCCGAGTCGACCGACCAGTGCTGGGCGACATCTTCGGTCAGGCCCAGGTCCTCGGGGAGGAGCTCGTCGGCGACGCGCACCAGCTCGGCCTCGTGCCCGGCAGCCGCCAGGATCTCCTCGATCCAGAGACGGATCGTCGCGCAGTCGCGCTCGGCCAGGTTGAAGACGTCGCCGGCGGCGCCGCGCTCGGCCGCCAGCCGCATGCCGCGCGCCAGCTCGGGTGCGTAGCCACGCGACCAGAGCAGCGCCCCGCTTCCCACCGGGATGCGGGTGCGCCCCGCTAGCACGCGACGCAGGACGAACTCCTCGCGCCGCTTGTAGTCGTGCTCGCCGTAGACCATCGGCAGTCGGCAGACCATGCCGCCGCGCTCGCCGTAGAGCCGCTCGACGTCGAGCTTCTCGTAGCGCTCCAGATCGAAGTCCCAGCCGGGAGGCACCACGCCGCGATCGGCCGGGGGGCCGTCACGCAGCGGCGCGTCCTCGGCGAGCGGCACCGCATCGGTCGCCCTGCCTTCCGCCAGCGAGGTGGCGGCGCGGTAGACGTCGAGGCTGGAGGCGACCACGAGCGCCACCGAGTCGTCGAAGGCCGCCAGCGCCGCCTCGGCGTCCGCCGCCGTCATCGCCGCCATGTCGATCACGGCGTCGGGGCGGAAGCGGGCCAGCTCGGCGCGATGCTCGCGCAGGCGCCGTCGCTCGGCGTGGATGTGATGCGCCCCGTCGTCCGGCACCTCGTGGATGCCGCGGTGGACGACGGCGACGGCGTGGCCTGCGCCGCTCAGCTCGGCGACCAGGGCGCGGCCGGCGAAGCGAGTTCCGCCGAGGATGACTACGCGCATCTACATGGTCTATCGCAGTTTTTTCGGTCCAGGGGCCCGAAAAGGTTGCGATTGTTGTGGCGAGGGTCGAGTCTCGTTACTGCACGACCGGCAGCGGCGTGCCGCTGACCGGGGGGGCTTCCGCCGCGGCGGGGACCGCCTGCAGGACGGGCAGCTCCTGCGGGGTGGCGGCGACGATGCCGCGGGCCGCCTGGCGGATCGCCTGCGAGGCGGGTGAGTCGGGTTCGGCCGTGACCAGCGGGGTGCCCTGGTCGGCGTGCTCGCGCAGCGGCTCGGAGAGCGGCACCTTGCCGAGCAGGGGGATGTCGAGCTGGTCGGCCAGCTGCTGGCCGCCGCCCTCGCCGAAGATCGTGAAGCGTTCGCCGTCCGGAGTCGTGAAGCCCGACATGTTCTCGATCGCGCCGAGCAGCTCGAGGTCGAATTTCTGGGCCATGTCGGCGGCCCGCTTGGCGACCGTCTGCGCCGCCGGCTGCGGCGTCGTCACCAGCACGAACTTGGCCTGCGGCAGCAGCTGGGACAGCGTCATCGAGACGTCGCCGGTGCCGGGCGGCAGGTCGAGCAGCAGATACTCCAGCTCGCCCCAGGCGACGTCCTCGAGGAACTGCTGGATCGCCTTGTGGAGCATCGGGCCGCGCCAGACGACCGCCGCGTTCTCCTCGACGAAGAAGCCGATCGACATCACCTTGACGCCACCCGCCGACTCCAGCGGCAGGATCTTGCGCTCGCCGTTGACCTCCGGTTTGCGGTTGACGCCGAGCATGCGCGGGATCGAGTAGCCGTAGACGTCGCAGTCGAGGGCGCCGGCCGCGTGCCCTTCGGCGTTCAGCGCCGCGGCCAGGTTGGCGGTCATCGTCGACTTGCCGACGCCGCCCTTGCCGGAGGCGACGCAGATCACGTTTTTGACCTGGGCGAGGGCGCCGGCGGGCAGCTTGCCGCGGCCCAGCGCTTTCTGCAGCTCGCCTTTCTCCTGGTCGGAGAGGACGTCGAAGCCGACCGCGACCTCGGTCACGCCGTCGAGCTCGGCGACCTGCTGGGCGACCGCCTGTTCGAAGTGGGAGCGGATCGGGCAGCCGGCGGTGGTCAGCGAGACGACGACCTCGATCCGGCCGCTCTCGGCGATCGTGATCGAGCGGACCATGCCCAGCTCGACGATCGAGCGGCGCAGCTCGGGATCGATCACGGCGCGCAGCTTCTCGGTGATCTGCTCTTCGGTCGGCAGTGCCATCGGGGCCATTCTGTCAGAGCGGCCCGGGCGGCTGGCCGCCCAGCCGGTGAGCGCGAAGGGGGGAGAGTTTTCGCCGCCGTGCCCTTGGTCCCACGAACGCCGTCGAGCGAAGGGGGGACCGATGTCGGGGACGAGGGTGGGGCGGGCGCGAGCGCTGGCGCTGGGGGTCTGCCTGGCGCTGGCGCTGCTGCTGTTTGGAGCGCGCGAGGCGAACGCTGGCAAATACAACGTCGCCCAGTGCGGCTGGTACGTCAGCGCCGACGCTGACTGGTGGGACACGACCGGGGGCAGCAAGTTCCGCCAAAGCTCGTGGTGCGTGCCGATGCCACCCGCCGACTCCTTCGACGGCGTCCACGTGAAGAGCCTCACCAATGGCGCCGGGACCGTCTCCGGCACCCGCTTCGGCCGTTGGCGCTGGGTGGCGCCGATGACCACCGGGATCACCCGGGTCACCGGCACCTGGTGGCAGACCCTCCACGACGGCATGGAGCAGCGGCTCGGCGCGGTCGACTACGGCGGCGGCTTCCATCCCTTCGCGACCGCCAGCACGACCGACGTCGGTCTGCGCAGCTTCGCCGCCGGCTTCCCACCCTCGGCGGCCTTCGAAGACCGCCTGCTCTGCGCGCGGGGGGAGGACAAGTGGTGCGAGCTGCAGCCGACCTCGTGGTCCTCGCTGCGGGCGCTGACCCTCACCGTCCAGGACGACACGCCGCCCAGCGCCTGGATCTCCGGCCACCTCACCGACGGGGGCTGGCGCCGTGGTCCCGAGCGCATCGACTTCGGCGGTCACGACCACGGTGCCGGTGTCCACTACGGCGAGACGACGATCGACGGCGCCCGCGTCTCGTTCTTCGAGTACGACTGCGCGAAAGCGCATATCGGCGGCGAGTGGCGGGGCAAGAAGATGCAGCCCTGCCTGACGCTCGTCTCCGGCAACGCCACGGTCAATACCTGGGCCTTCAGCGACGGGCCACACAGCCTCGGCCACTGTGCCACCGACTTCGCCGGCAACGCCGCCTGCCTTCCCGCGCGGACGCTGCTGATCGACAACAACCCGCCGGCGCACCCGCGCAACCTGGCTCTGGCCGGCGGCGACGGTTGGCGCACCAGCAACGACTTCGACTTCTCCTGGGTAAACCCTGATCAGGGTCCGGCGAGCCCGATCGTCGGCGCCCACTGGCGGATCGTCGGCCCGGCCGGCTTCGACAGCGGCGCCCACATCGCCTGGGACCGGGACGTCGCGGCGCTTGCCGACCGCACCGTGCCCCGCCCCGGCACCTACCGCCTCCACCTCTGGCTGCGCGACGAAGCCGGCAACGTCGATCCCCGCACCGCGGTCGAGATGCCGATGCGCTTCGACGACGTCCCGCCTGGGGTCGCGTTCGAGCCGGTCGCCGAGACGAGCGGGTCGGAGCTCCCCGAGACGGTGACGGCCGAAGTCGCCGACGACCACTCCGGCTCCGCCGCCGGCGAGATCCTCTACCGCCGTCTCGAGGCGGACCGCTGGCTCGACCTGCCGACCAAGTTCCAGGCCGGGAAGCGGCCGGGCAGCGCCACCCTGGTCGCTCGCCTGCCCGAGAGCCTCGGGCCGGGCACCTACGTCTTCCGCGCCGAGGCCACCGATCTGGCTGGCAACCGGGCGGCGAGCACCCGCCGCGCCGACGGCACCGAGATGGCGATGCGCAAGACGCCGCCGCCGGTCGCCCCGGCGCGGCCGTCGAAAGCGATGGTGGACCCGACCCCGGGTGCGGCGTCGGCGCCGGCGGCGAAGACCCGGCTGTTCGCCAAGCTGCGCTGGCGCGATCGGCGGGGCGAGGCGGTGACCGTTCCCTTCGGCGTCGCGGCGTCGCTCTCCGGTCGTCTGCTCACCGCCGACGGCGCCGGCCTCGCCGGGCGGACGCTGCGTGTCGTCGCGCGGCCCTCGCGGGGCGCCATCGCGCGGCTCCGGGTGGAGGCCGTCCGCACCGGCTCGCGCGGCGGCTTCCGGCTGGAGCTGCGGTCCGGGCCTTCGCGCCGGATCACGGTTGGGTTCGGCGGCGAGCCCGGCCTCGACGGGGCGCGGCGGCCCGGCCTTTCCCTGCGCGTTCGCGGCGGCCTGCTCCTCCACGCCGGCCCGCGCCAGCTGCGCACCGGTGAGGCGGTGCGGATCTGGGGCCGGGTCCGCACTCGCGGCGCGGCGCTGCCGCGGCGCGGCAAGCTGATCGCGATCCAGTACTACGAGGAGGCGGCGCGGCGCTGGCGGCCGGTGCTGGTCACCCGCAGCGACCACAGCGGCCGCTTCCAGGCCAGCTACCGCTTCCGCTACGTCAGCGGCTCGGCGCGGATCCGGCTGCGTGCGGTTGCCCTCGCCGAGGAGCGCTGGCCCTACGTCCCCGGCGCCTCGCGACCGTTCACGGTGTGGGTCAGGGGATCGGTAGGGTGAGGCGCCATGTCACAGGCCACGCTGCACACCACTGCTGGGGAGATCGTGCTCGAACTGCACGACTCCGACGCCCCGAAGACGGTCGAGAACTTCCGCAAGCTCGCGGCCGACGGCTTCTACGACGGGTTGATCTTCCACCGGGTCATTCCCGACTTCATGATCCAGGGCGGCTGCCCGGAGGGCAGCGGCCGCGGCGGCCCCGGCTACACCTTCGAGGACGAGTTCAACGAGCACAAGGTCGTCCGCGGGGCGCTGGCGATGGCCAATGCCGGCCCCAACACGAACGGCTCGCAGTTCTTCATCGTCACCATCGCCGCCGCTGACTGGCTCGACGGCAAGCACACCGTCTTCGGTCAGGTCGTCGAGGGGATGGACGCGGTCGACGCGATCGAGGGAACCGAGACCGACGGCGCCGACCGCCCGGTCGAGGATCAGCGCATCGAGCGCGTCGAGCTGGCCGACTAGGCCACGCTCGGCGGCGGGTCAGGGCCTGACTGGAGCTCGTCGAAGCGTCGCTTCGGCAAGCGCCGGGTTGGCCAGAAGGAGACGACGATGAGGAAGGCCGCGAAGAGGAAGGCGGTCTTCAGCGCGGTGAGCTGCGCGTCCTCGTAGTTGTCGACCACGCGGGCGACCGTGTCGGGATCGAGCCCGGCGGCGCCAGCCGCCGCCTCCACCTCGCCCGAGGCGACGAAGCTGCCGCCGGCGCTCAGCCTGACCTCTACCTGGTCGCTCACCTCTTTGGAGATCGCCGGGTCCGACGTCACGTTGCTCGAGAAGGCAGTGATCAGGCCGCTGATCACGATCGCGCCGAGCAGCGCCGTGCCCAGCGAGGAGCCGAGCTGCTGCGCGGTGTACTGGATCCCACCCGCCTCGCTGCGGTCGCCGTCGCCGACCGAGGACTGGACGACGTTGCCGAGCTGGGAGACGATCAGGCCCATCCCCACGCCGAGCACGCCCATCGCGGCGAGGAAGGAGCCGTTGTCGAGCTCGGGCTCGATCGTGCCGAGCAGCATCACGGTGGCGATCAGGGCGATGACGAGGCCGGCGCGGACCAGGACCCTTGCGGCGAAACGCGAGGAGAGGGCGGAGCCGGCGAGCGCGGCGATGAACAGGCCGACGGAGGCGGGCAGCATCCGCACCCCCGTTTCGAGCGCGTCGAGCCCCTGGACGACCTGCAGGAAGAGTGGGATCGTGAAGAAGATCCCCATCAGGATCAGGTTCTGGGCGAGCAGCATCGAGGTGCCACCGCGCAGCGTTGGGACGCGGAGCAGTCGCAGGTGGACCAATGGCGCCAGGCCGGCCTCCTCACGACGGCGCTCCCAGGCGGCGAAGATCGCCAGAACGAGCGCGCCGGCGCCGATCACGAACGGGGTCAGGGAGAAGCCGAAGGGCTCGAGCGGAGAGTCGAGCGGCTTCAGCCAGCCCCAGTTGCTCGCCTGCAGGACGCCGAAGACGATCAGCGCGAGCCCCGCCGCCGAGAGCACGCCGCCGATCCAGTCGAGACGGGGCGCCTCGCCGCTCCGGGCGGGCTCGCGAATCATCCGCGTGCCGAGCAGGATGCCGATCGCGACCACGACCTCGCCGACGAACACCAGGCGCCAGGTGAAGTCGGTCGTCATCCAGCCGCCGAGGATCGGGCCGACGGCGATCCCGGCGCCGGCGACGCCGCCCAGCACGCCGTAGGCGATCGCCCGATCGCCGCCCTCGTAGTTGCCCGCGACGAGGGCGACGAGGGCGGGGAGGACCAGCGCCGCGCCAATTCCCTCGAGGATCGACCAGCCGAGGACCAGCGAGGGAATGTTCCAGGAGGCGGCGGTCAGTCCCGACCCGACGCCGTAGATGCAGAGGCCGATCGCGAAGGCCCGCCGCCGTCCCCAGAGGTCGCCGAGCTTGCCGCCGGTCAGCATCAGGCCGGCCATTACCAGGGCGTAGAGGGCGATCACCATCTGGATCGTGGTCACCGTGGTGTCGAAGTCCTCGACCAGCTGTGAGATCGCGACGTTCATCACCGCCTGGTCGAGGACCATCAGGAACTGGGCGGTCGCGAGGACCGCGAGCACTCCCCACTTGGCGATCATGGTCGGTCTTGCGGTCCCGACGAGCGCGCGACCGTCTCCTCGAGGCGCTGCAGGCGCGTCGAGATCTCGTCGAGCTGCGCCGCCAGCGGGTGGTCTTGCGGCTTGGCGCTGGCACGCCGCCGCGCGGCCTCGACCAGGGCGGCGGCGATCGATGCCGTGACCACGGCGCTGAAGCTGATCCCGCCCAGCATCACCAGCGAGCCGATCACCCGGCCCTCGGTGTTGTGGGGGACGAAATCGCCGTAGCCGACGGTGGTCACCGTCTGCAGCGCCCACCAGATCGAGATGCCGATGTTCGGGAAGTCGTTGCGATCGAGGAGGAAGGCGAGCATCGCCGAGACCAGGGTGAGGGTCAGCGTGAAGAGCGAGATGATCGCCGCGGCCCGCCGCGCCGTCAGCGGCCTCGACAAGAGGCGGTTGACCATCTGCGTTTTCCTGCCGACTTGGTCTGGCGACGACACGTGAGGAGGCTAATTCCCCGACCGGCGGCGATCGCCGACTGCCGGCTGTGTCCACGACTGGCACCGGTCCTTCGAGCGCGGCGAGGACGCCGTGATGGTCGCCAAGCAGAATGCCGAGGTCAGGAAGTTGAACGAGATCGCGCGCGAGGTCCGTCGTCAGGCCGGTGCGCTCGGAGCACAGGAGATCGAAGTGGGAGGCCGGCTTCGCCGCCGGCGATCTCCTCATCACCCGCGTCAACGACCGAAGCGCCGGAATCTTCAACCGCGAGCGCTGGTGGGTGGCCGAGATCGATCCGGTCGAGCGCCGCGTGACCCTCGAAGGGGTCGATGAACCCCGCGCCGTCGAGATCGGAGCCGACTACCTCTCAAAGATCAACGCCCACTCCGACGCCCCGGCGCTCGAACACGCCTACGCGATCACGACCTACTCCGCGCAGGGCACCACCGTTGACCGCGCCTTTGTCGCCGCCGATCCCTCGATGGACAAGCAGGAGCTATACGTCGCCGCCTCGCGCAGCCGCGAGGAGACCTTCATCTACGCTACTCCCGAGATCCAGACCCACCGCGAGGAGATCGCGCCCTCCTCGCCCCATCTACGCGAAGGCAATTCCGCACATCGCTGAAGCCGCCGAGCGCGACCGCTCCCAGCTCGCCGCCCACGAGGTGGCGCTGCGCTCGGGGGAGCTGGCGGTCGTCGCCGCGCGGATCTCCTCGCCCACCTACGTCAAGGCCGAGCTGGGGGAGAGGCCGAGCGATCCGACCAAGGCGAAGGCATGGGATCGCGGCGTCTCGCAGATCGAGCGCTACCGCCAGAGGCACGGCATCACGGACCGAAACGAGGCGTTCGGCCCGCAGGCGCAGCGAGGAGTCGAGCGAGCGCGCCAGGAGGCCGCGCGGCGGCGACTGCAACAGGTGCAGCGAGCCCTCGGGCTCGGCCAGCACGCGGCGAGGACTCGTCAGCTCGGCAGAGGGCACGGCATCGGCCGATGAGCCACCCCGACCTACCGGCGATTGAAGCACCGCTCGGGCGGCCGTCAACCCCCTGCGGGGGTCGGGCGCAGAGCGCCCTTGACTGCCGCCCTCCCGGTGCTGTTCTGCGGGTAGGCCGGGGAGGGCTTAACGATCAGATCAATCCGGATTTCGTCGTAATCTCACGTTCGATGGGTCCGACGATTGAAGTCAAGAAGGGCATGTGCTGGTGGTGTAGGGAGCGCGAGGCCGACAGTAGCGAGCACAAGTTCAAGCGGACCGACTTGATCCGAGAGCACGGTCGAGGAGAGCTTCGAGGCGAACGCACCATCGTCATGTACGGCGAAGGTGAACGGGAGATGCGTAGCACCAAGAACGATGCGTTGAAGTTCTCATCGTCGCTTTGCGCCCAATGCAACAACGCACGCAGCCAGCCCTTTGATCGGGCATACGACCGCTTTATCGAGTTGTTGTTCGAGCGGGAAGACGAGGTGATCGCTGATCGTCACCTTGACCTCAGTACGGCTTTCGGACCCGATTGGACTGAGTTCGGAGAAGACGTGCTGCGCTACTTCGTAAAGCACATCTGCTGTCGCTTGGCGGAAACGCTCACGGTCAATGAGGAGATTGCCGTTCCTGCCGATGCAATTTCGTTCCTCGATGGCGGCGAAGCGCCGCCCAATCTCTCCTGTGAGATGTGGATAGAGCCAACTTGGCTTCGCTTTTGGGAAGCGGGAGCAGAGGACCCTCTATGGATTCGGCCAATGGGAATGGAGCCAGTCCACGCGGGACCCAATACGCGACTTGGCAGCCGATGGACCTATGGCTGGCTTGTTATCGGATGGGAGTTCTGGGGTGAGGAGGAGTCGGTCCATCCTTTCGCTGAGCAACTCTTGCCTTTGCCAATCATGGCTACTCGACGAGTGAACCTTGAGTTTGCTCTGATGCCTACGACGGCCAATCGCGAAAGCGATGGGATTGACCAAAACTGGCTGAACAAGATTGCGGGTGGTGCGATTGCTCCCGATGGAGCCCTAGACGGTTCCCCTGCGGCGGAGAAATTCATCGGAGGTGCGCTTGATTTCGAGGCGGCCACTAGGGAGAGAGCACCTGATCACCGCGAGCTATTGGTTCACGGCCCGCGTTCTGCTGTGGAGATTGAGGTTAGGCGGGTCGGTCTGCTCTGTGGGATAGCTCGTGCGGTGTGGGCGCGATGCTCTATCGATATCGACGCGATCCACTCCGTGCAGCTTACGGAGCACCTCTTGAATCCGGAGGCGATAGAGGCCGCCCTTTTGCGGATGCCTGACTACCCACCTGAGGAAGGGTGGCTCACCGTTTGCAATGGCTTCGCAGCAATGGCTTCGTACAAGATGATCGAGGCACAGGCACACGGGGTCGGGACTAGTGAGGGAGACGAGGCGTTGCTACTAGCCGCTTCTTTGGCTGGCAGTTGTGCTGCGGCGGCAGGGGCTGCCTCCGGGGATTGGCGAGCCGCTTGGGATTCTGTACACGCCGCGACCGCAGTGATCGCCCACATAGGGACGGGCTCGGAGTCGCTGATGGAAGCCTGAGGAGGGTGGTCAGGCCGCGACGTGCTCGCCAGCGGGCACGTAGTGCTCTAGAGCGGCATCGTGGCCGAGGGCGAATGGCACGCCCTCCTCGGCGAGCTTGACGACCTCGGCGTAGGTCTCGCCAGCGGCTGACCAGCCGTCAACGTCGGGGGACTCGGCCCACCAGCCGTCTTTCTCGTGGTGATAAATGACGCGCACGGTCTCCATCGGTTCTCCGCTTCAGAGTAGCTTCAGGGCTTCGTCTTCGGCAAGTCCGGCATCGCGGGTCAGAATCTTGCGGACCAGGCCGGAGGGGATCGTCGCCTTGTCGTGGAAGGCGAAGGTGAGCGGAGGGCGGCCTTGGGCCTCCATGCGCCGATGCGATCCGGATTGACGGACGACGCGGTAGCCGAGCGGCTTGCGTTCGAGGACCGCCAGGAGGCGCTTTGCCTTCATCGTCGGGAACTGACTCACGGTTGGCGACCCTATCGGCGGTTTCGGATCGGCTGATCTGGGGGTCCCTGTGCCACCGTCGTGCCACCCAAACAGCCGGATTCAGTCGGAGACAATCGGATCGAGAACGGCCCTCGATGAACGCCGCATTCGGCTCTGATAAGCCGAATGTGGCTCTATAAGCGGAGGGGGTGGGATTCGAACCCACGAGACGCCTTACGACGCCTAACGGCTTTCAAGGCCGCCGCATTCAACCGCTCTGCCACCCCTCCGGGGCACTTCGGCCAGGATAGGGGCGATGCGCCGATTGATCTTCCTCGCCTCGACGATCATCTTCTTCGACGTCGCCTTCTTCGCCGCGATCGCGCCGTTGCTGCCCGATTACGCGGACGAGTTCGGGCTGAGCGAGGCGGAGGCTGGGATCCTCGCCGCCTCCTACGCCGCCGGAACCCTGCTCGCCTCGTTGCCCGCGGGATGGGTGGCGACGCGAATCGGGCCGCAGCGCACGGTGATCATCGGGCTCGTCGTGCTCGGGGTCTCGAGCGTCGTCTTCGGTTTCGGCCAGAACATCCTCTTGCTCGACGTCGCCCGCTTCGTCCAGGGTGTCGCCGGGGCGTTCATCTGGTCAGGGGCGCTGGCCTGGTTGATCATCAGCTCGCCCGCCGAGCAGCGTGGCTCGGTGATCGGGACGGTGCTCGGCACCGCGGTCGCCGGCGCCCTGCTCGGCCCGATCCTGGGCGCGATCGCCGCCGAGGTCGGCACCGAGGTGGTCTTCGGCGCGGTCCTCGGGGTCGCCCTCGTCCTCGCCGGCTTCGCGGCGCGCCTGCCGGCGCCTGGGCAGGCGGAGCAGCAGCCGCTGCGCGAGGTGGCGGCGACCATCCTCAGCCGCCCGATCCTGGTTGCGACGGGTTTCGTCGCCGTTCCCTCGCTGCTGTTCGGCACGATCGAGGTCCTGGTGCCGCTGCGCATCGACGACCTCGGCGGCGGTCACCTGGCGATCGCCGGCGGTTTCGTCACCGGGGCGGCGATCGAGGCCACTCTGGCGCCGATCTCGGGGCGCTACTCGGACCGGGTCGGGCGGCGCACACCGTTCGTCGTCGGTACCGCGGTCTGCGCCGTCGCGATGGTGGGGTTGGCGGCCGCCCAGGCGCTGGGGCCGGTGCTGGCCGCGCTGGTCATGGCCTCGTTCGGCGCCGGCATCTGCTTCGCCCCGGCGATGACCCTGCTCTCGGAGACCGCTGACGAGAGCGGCCTCCATCAGGGCTTCGCCGCCGGTCTTTCCAACACCGCCTGGGCGTCGGGCCAGACCGTCGGCGGTCTGGCGGGCGGGGCGGCGGCGAGCGCCGTCGGTTTCGCGCTGCCGACGCTGGCCGTCGCCGCGCTGCTTCTCGTCACCTCGGCCTACGCCTTTCGCACGCTCACGCTGCAGCCCGCCGGGGCTGCCGGGTAGCTTTACGCGGCGTGGGGGACAACGTTTGGAGCAACTGGGCGGGCGATCAACGCTGCCAGCCGCGGCAGGTCGTGCGGCCGCGCGATCGCGACGAGCTGGCGGCGGCGGTAGCCAGCGCGGCCGAGGCTGGCCGCGAGGTCAGCGTCACCGGCAGCCGCCACTCCTTCACCGAGGCGGCGATGACCGACGACACGATGATCGACCTCGCCGCGCTGCACGGCGCGCTCGACGCCGACCCCGCCTCGGGCCTGGTCAAGGTCGGCGGCGGCACCGTGATCGCCGAGCTCAACGAGGTGCTGCGCGGGCTCGGCCTGGCCCAGGAGAACCTCGGCGACATCGACCGCCAGACGATCTCCGGGGCGATCTCCACCGCCACCCACGGCACCGGTGCCAAGCTGCGCAACATCTCCGCCCAGGTCGAGGCGATCGAGCTGGTCACCGGCAGCGGCGAGCTGCGCGAGCTGGACAAGTCAGAGGCCGACCTGCTGCGCGCGGCGCGGGTCAGCGTCGGCGCCCTCGGCGCGATCTCGGCGGTGACCCTGCGCTGCGTCCCCGCCTTCGTCCTCGAGCGGATCGACAAGCCGCTGCCGCGCGACGAGGTGCTCGACAGCTTCGACGAGCGCGCCGACGCCCACGACCACTTCGAGCTCTTCACCTTCCCCTATGCCGACAAGGCGCTGGTGCTCGAGCGCAACCGGGTCGACGGCCCGGCCCGGCCGCGCAACCGGGTCGCGACGTACCTCAACGACATGGTGCTCGAGAACTGGGCCCTCGACGCGATCTCGAAGGCCGGCAAGCTGTTCCCGCGGGCGATCCCCTCGCTCTCACGGCTTGCCGCGGCACTCGCCTCGGGCGGCAAGACCACCGACCACAGCCACAACGTCTTCGCCAACGTGCGCAACGTGCGCTTCACCGAGATGGAGTACGGGGTGCCGCGCGAGCACGGCCCCGAGGCGGTGCGGCGGGTGATCGAGTGGGTGCGGAGCAACCGCTACCCGGTCTTCTTCCCGATCGAGGTGCGGGTGGTCGCCGGCGACGACGGGCTGCTCAGCCCCTCCTACGAGCGCGACACCGTCTACATCGCCGTCCACCAGTACCGGGGGATGGAGTGGCGCCCCTACTTCGAGGCGGTCGAGGCGATCATGAACGAGTACCAGGGGCGCCCCCACTGGGGCAAGCGCCACTTCCAGACCGCGGAGACGCTGGCGCCGCGCTTCCCCGAGTGGGACAAGTACCAGGCCGCCCGCGACGAGCTCGACCCCAAGCGGGTCTTCAGCAACGAGTACGCCCGGCGCGTGCTGGGCACTTAGTCCGGCCTAGAGGAAGGTTTTGCCGTCGCCGCGGTAGGTCGGGACGACGTCGACGATCTCGTCGCCCTGGACCAGGTGGAGGACGTCGAAGCGCTCGCAGAGCTCGCCTGCCTTGGCGTGGCGGAAGTAGGCCCGGTCGCCGATCGAGAGCCGCGCGGCCGGCGGCCCGAGCAGCGGCGTCTGCACCTCGCCGGCGCCCTCGTCGGAGTCGAGGCTGAGGCCGGCCGGCAGCCAGGGTGAGGGGACACGCGAGGGCTCGCCCGGGCCCGAGGCGAGGTAGCCGCCGCCGAGCGCCGTCGCCACGCCCGGCGCCGGCTTGCGCACCACCGGCATCACGAACCCGGCCGCCGGCGTCAGCGTGAAGCGGCTGTAGTGATCGAAGAGGGTCGGCGCGTAGAAGCCGGAGCCGGCGGTCAGCTCGGTGACCCAGGCCTCGGAGCCGGTCAGCTCGAGGCTGCCGGTGCCGCCGCCGTTGACGATCGGCAGCTCGGCGAACTCGCGGATCGCGGCGACGACGGCGCCGCGCCGGTCGGCCAGCTCGGCGGCGGAGCGGCGCTGCATGAAGCGGATCGCGGCACCGCGCAGGCGCCGGCCCGGCGGTTCGTCGCCGACCCCCGCGATCTGGCCCTCGTAGGCCATCAGCGCGGCCAGGTCGAGCTGCGGCCGCCGCTCGATCTCGCGGGCGAGGGCAACCGCCTGCTCGACCGTGTGGATGGGGGAGCGCTTGGGCCCGACCTTGACCCGGTCGCCGGCCGCCCACCAGCTGGCGTCGAGGTCGATGCAGACCCGGACCGGCGCCGCGTCGGCGCCGAGCACCGACTCGATCGCGTCGAGGTGCTCGGCGCAGTCGACCATCACGATCGGGGTGTTGCCCGGGTCGGCGGCGGAGCGCAGGGCAAGGTCGCGGAGCGCCCCGAGGTCGGCGGTCGGGTAGGCGAGCAGCAGGTCCTCGAAGCCCTGTTCGGCCAGCCACAGCGTCTCGGGCAGGGTGAAGGTCATCAGCCCGGAGTAGCGCGCGTCGGCGGCCAGCGCCCGCTCCAGCAGCGCCCGGCAGCGCAGCGACTTGCTCGCCACCCGGATCGCCTTGCCGTTGCCGCGCCCGATCATCTCGGCCGCGTTGGCGTCCATCGCGTCGAGGTCGACGAAGGCGAACGGCGCCTCGACCTCGGCGAGGATCTCCTCGTAGCGCTCGTATGACTTGTGCGACCCGCCCGCCACGGGCTGAGCCTAACCGCCCCGCACCCCAGAGGCGGCGCTAAGGTTTGCCCCCCGGAGAGGTGGCCGAGTGGCTGAAGGCACTCGCCTGCTAAGCGAGTAGGGGGCGCAAGCTCTCTCGAGGGTTCGAATCCCTCCCTCTCCGCTCTTCGGTCACCTGTTCTCGGGGACGAACTTGCTCGCCGTGAAGGTGGCGCCCTGGGGGTCGGCGATCACCGTCATCCGCACCCACGGCGCGTCGAACGGCTCGGCGAGGACAGTGCCGCCCAGCTCACGCGCCTTCGCGGCGGTCGCGTCGGCGTCGTCGACGGCGAAGGTCAGGCCCCAGTGCGGCGGCGTCTCGGGTTGGTCGTCGGGGATCGGGTTGAGGCTGGCGACCACGTCGGCGAAGCCCTTGGGGGCGCCCAGCTCGTCCATCCGCTCGAGCGTGCCCGGGTTGATCTCGTCGAGGAACTTCCCGTAGCCGGGCAGGGCCCAGGACTCGAACCCGCCGTCCATGGCGAGCGTCTCCCAGCCGAAGACGGCGCGGTAGAAGGCCTTCGCTCCCTCGGGGTCGCGCGTGTAGAGGTCGTTGAAGTTGAGCGAGCCGGGCTCGTTGACGACCGCCGCGCCCCGGTGCTGCTTTGCCTGCCAGAGGCAGAACGTGGCGCCCGCCGGGTCCGCGCACACCGCCATCCGGCCCGCGTCCATGACGTCGAACGGCTCGCTCAGCACGGCGCCGCCGGCATCATCGACCTTGCTCGCCGTCTCGTCGGCGCTCTCGACCCAGACGTAGGTGTTCCAGGTCGCGCTCGACGGCGCCGCCTCGGCCGGCGAGCTGATCGCGGCAACGTCGCCGCCCCCTAGCTGGGCGATGAAGTACCTGCCTGGGCTGTCGGCGGGCATCACGTCCGCCAGCTCCCACCCGAACAGCCCGCCGTAGAACTCGACCGCCGCGGCGGGGTTGGGCTGCGTCGTGTCCACCCAGCACGGAACCCCGGGGATGTACCTGTCTCGATCGCTCATCGCTGCTCCTTCCGGTTCGCCTACCTCCTCTATGGACGGTAGTCGCCGGAAGTCAGGGGCGCGAGCTCAGACGCGCGAGCGGATCCTCACGCGGGCGCCGCGCGAGGGGATCATCGTCACGTTGCGGTGCACGGCGCGCTCGGGCTCGGGCGTGTCCGCTTCGAGGTCGAGGCGGCGGGCCATCGTCTCCAGCACGACCCGCTGCTCGGCCATCGCCAGGGAAGCGCCGAGGCAGCGGCGGATGCCGCCGCCGAAGGGGATCCACTCGTAGGTGCCCGGCTTGCGGCCGTGCCAGCGCTCGGGGCGGAACTCGAACGGTTCGGGGTAGAGGTCCTCGCGGTGGTGGATCAGCAGGATGCTCATCGTCACCGGCGTGTCGGCGGCGACGGCGTACTCGCCGAGGCGCCAGGGGACCATCACGCGCCGCCCGATGATCGGGATCACCGGGCGCGAGCGCATGCCCTCGATGATCGTCGACTCGATCTGCTCCTCGGAGTCGCCCTCGCCGCGGACGGCGTCGCGCAGGGCGTCGTAGGCGTCCGGGGTGCGGACCAGGCGCTCCCACGTCCAGGAGAGCGAGTTGGCGGTCGTCTCGTGGCCGGCGAGGACCAGGGTGAGGAGCTCGTCGCGCACTTCTTTGTCGGTCAGCTCTTGGCCATCCTCGGTGGTCGCCTGCAGCAGCAGGGAGAGGATGTCGCGGCGCTCGCCGAGGTCGTCTGCCTTGCGCCGGCGGGCGATCACGGCGTAGGTCGGGCGGTCGAGCGCTTCCAGGCCGATCTTGGTGAAGCCGACCGGCTCGTCGCGGTTGAGGTTCATCAGCTCGGCGACCTGGGCGAGCGGCCAGGTCGAGGCCGCGACCAGGCGCTTGGTCGCGAAGCGCAGCCAGGCCTCGGGGGTGCCGCGCTCCGGCTTGCCCTCGATGCCGAAGATCCCGGCCATGATCACGTCGAGCGTGATCGCCTGCATGCGGGGCGCCAGGGCGATGGGGCGGTCGAGCGGCCAGCGGTCGATCTCGCGCTCGGCGGCGTCGGCGATCATCTGCATGTACTGCTCGATCGCCTCGCCGTGGAAGGGGGGCAGCAGCAGTTTGCGCTGGCGCATGTGGCGGGGGCCGATCGCGGTGAGGACCGAGTTGGGCCCGACGATCGGCCGCAGCGGCGACTCGCCGGTCAGCGAGGGGGCCTGCTCCGGTTTCGCCGTGAACAGCGAGCGCACGTGGTCGGGGTGGCTGGTGATGACCGGGTGGCCGGGGATCATCCCGCGCAGGCGGAAGACTTCGCCGAGTTCGCGCCGGGCACGGAAGACGTACTCGATCTGGCGCTGGTTGAAGCGCAGCGTCTGCAGCAAGGCCGGCAGCCGGACCATCGGCGGTGTCGGCATCGAGGCGGCCTCGGCGGCCTCGATCGGGCCGGCGGGGGAGGGCGGCGCCTCGCCGACCAGGTTGTTGGCCGGGGCGGGTTGGGCCTCGGGTTGGGCGGCGGCCTTCGGCTCGGCCTCGGTCGCGGTTTTGGTCTCGGCAGGCGCGGTCTCGGTCGTCGGGTTCATGCGGGGAAGTGTTACACAGATCGATGTCGAATCAAGCACTCTCTACAGTCATGTGACGCATGCACGCCAGACGGACCAAGATCATCGCCACCGTTGGCCCGGCCAGCTGGGATGAGGAGGTCCTGGTTGAGCTGATTACCGCCGGCGCCGACGTCCTGCGCCTCAATTTCTCCCACTCCGATCTCGACCGCCACGCGCGCACGGTCGAGTCGATCCGGACGGCGAGCGAGCGGGCCGGCCGCGAGGTCGCGGTGCTCGGCGACCTGCCCGGGCCGAAGCTGCGCATCGGCCAGCTGCGCGACGACGTCGCCGAGCTGGAGACGGGGATGCACGTGCAGCTGACCCCGAAGCAGATCGAGGGCGACGCCGCGACGATCCCGGTCGACTGGCCCGGCGTCACCGCATTGCACGAGGACGAGCTCGTCTACCTCGCCGACGGGGCGATCCGGCTGCGCGTGCGCGAGCCCGAGGACGGCGGCGTCGACTGCGAGGTCGAGGTCGGCGGCACGCTCTCCTCACACAAGGGGATGAACATCCCCGGCGCCACCGCGCAGGCGGCGACCGCGGGCGACCTCGGCTGGGTCGAGTTCGCGGTCGAGCAGGGGATCGACCTGCTGGCGATGTCGTTCGTCTCCACCGCCGCCGACCTCGAGCCGGTCAACGAGCGGCTGCGCGAGCTGGGCGCCGACATCCCGCTGATCGCCAAGATCGAGAAGCCGCAGGCGGCGGCCAACATCGAGGAGATCGTCCGCGTGGCGGGGGGTGGGATCATGGTCGCCCGCGGCGATCTCGGGATCGAGCTGCCGCTGGAGCAGGTGCCGGTCGTCCAGAAGCGGCTGATCCGCGCCGCCGGCCAGCGCTCGAAACCGGCGATCACCGCGACCCAGATGCTGGCCTCGATGGTGACCGAGCGGCGCCCGACGCGGGCTGAGGTGACCGACGTCGCCAACGCGATCTTCGACGGCACCGACGCGGTGATGCTCTCCGAGGAGACCGCCGTCGGCCAGCACCCGGCCGAGGCGGTGCGGGTGATGGACCGGATCGCCCGCGCGACCGAGCCCGACCTTCCCTACGGCGAGTGGCTCTTCACCCGCACCGACCAGACCACCCAGGACGTCGCCGACTCGGTCGCGCAGAGCGCCGTCGGCGCCGTCTACCGGCTCAACCTGGCGGCGATGGTGGTGCCGACGACGAGCGGGCGCACGGCGCGGCTGGTCTCCGCTCACCGGCCCAACGTGCCGGTGCTGGCGGTCTCGCCGCGGATCGAGACCGCGCGCCGCCTCAACCTCCTATTCGGCGTCAGGGCGATCCGCAGCGAGCACGAGGCCGACGTGCGCGACCTGCTCGACGACTGCGCGGCGCTCGCCGCCCGCCATGGCGTCGCCTCCTCGGGCGACCTGATCGCGATCGTCGCCGGGATGCGGGACCAGGAGCTGGGGACCAACCTTTTCGAGGTGCATCGGGTGCCCTGAGGTTGGCGGGGCGCCGACGGGGGCGCGGTAGGGTTCCGCCGGATGACCGACTTCGACCTGATCGCCAAGGGGATGACGCAGGCGGTGCCGTTTGCCGGGCATCTCGGCCTGGAGATAACGAGCATCTCCGCGGGGGAGTCGGCCGTGACCTTGCCGGAGCGCGTCGAGCTGACCAACCACGTTGGCTCCCAGCACGCTGGGGCGCTCTTCACGGTTGCCGAGACGGCATCGGGGGCGGCCTTCGTCGGCGCCTTCGCCGAGCGGCTCGGCGACGTGACGCCGCTCGCGCGCAGCGCCGAGATCTCCTACGAGAAGATCGCCAGGGGCCCGATCGAGGCGCGCGCCGAGCTCGCCACCCCGGCCGCCGAGCTGCTCGCCACGCTTGACGCCGAGGGCAAGGTCGAGTTCCCCTGTGACGTTGAGATGACCGACGGCTCGGGCGAGCGGGTCGCGACCGCGACGGTGCGCTGGCACGTGCGGCTCAACGAGCGGGCGGGGGCGGTATGAGCCTGGTCCGGCTCGAGCGCGACGAGGCGGGGCTCGCCGTCATCACCCTCGACAGTCCGCCGCTAAACCTCTTCAACCGGGCGCTGGCCGACGACCTGCAGGCGGCGATCGCCGAGGTCGGGGCGGACCCGCCGCGGGCGCTGCTGATCCGCGCCGAGGGGCGGGCGGTCTCCGGCGGCGTCGACGTCAAGGAGTTCCAGGGGCTGACGCCGGAGACGGGGAGCGAGCTCTGGGATCGGCTGCTGGGGATGATCCAGCGGGTCGAGGCGCTGCCGCTGCCGGTCGTCTTCGCTGCCCACGGCCTGACCCTGACCGCGGCCTTCGAGCTGGCGGTCGCCTGCGACGTGATCCTCGCCGGCCGCTCGGCCAAGTTCGGCCTGGTCGAGAGGGTGGTGGGGCTGACCCCGTCGATGGGCGGGACCCAGCGGCTCGCCGAGCGAGCGGGCAGTGGCCGCGCCCGCCACTTCGTGATGACCGGCGACCTCTTCGACGCGGAGGAGATGGAGCGCTGGGGCGTCGTCAACCTGGTCTTCGACGACGACGTCTTCGACGAGCAGGCCCGCGCCTTCGCCGCGAAGCTGGCCGAGGGCCCGACCAGGGCCCACGCGATGACCAAACACATCCTGCGTCGCTACCAGGAGGGCGGGGTGCCGGCCGCCGACCAGGCGGTCCGCGACGCCGCCGCCGATCTCTTCGCCACCGAGGACCTCCAGCGCGCGGTCGCGACCTTCCTCGAGAAGGGCCCCGGCCACGCGGAGTTCGAGGGCCGCTGAGCGCGGCCGGCGGTTCGGCGCGTGGCTGACCTGCGTCTCAGCGTCCTCGACCAGTCGCCGATCTCGGAGGGCTCGAGTGCGGCTGAGGCGCTGCGCAACTCGGTCGACCTGGCGCGGGCTGCCGACCGGCTCGGCTACGAGCGCTACTGGCTGGCCGAGCACCATGGCGGCGTCCTCGTCGCCGGGCCCTCGCCGGAGGCGCTGATCGGGCCGATCGCGGCGCGGACCGAGCGCATCCGGGTCGGCAGCGGCGGCGTGATGCTGCCCTACTACAGCCCCTTCAAGGTCGCCGAGACCTTCGGCGTGCTGGCAGGGCTCTTCCCGGGCCGGATCGACCTCGGGATCGGCCGCGCGCCGGGGACCGACCCGGTGACGATGCAGGCCGTGGCGCGCGACCGCTCGCGACCGCTCCCCGACGACTTCCACGAACAGCTGGTCGAGCTGCTGGCCTACTTCGACCGCGCCTTCCCGGAGGGGCACCCGCTGGCCCGGCTCGCCGCTGAGCTGCCGGGCGGCGATGGGGAGGTGCAACCGTGGATGCTCGGCTCCTCCGAGCAGAGCGCCTACTGGGCGGCCGAACTGGGGCTGCCCTACGCCTTCGCCGACTTCATCCGCAGCAGCGGCGAGGTCGCGGCCGAGCGCTACCGGGCCGAGTTCGTGCCCAGCGCCCGACTGGCGGAGCCGCGGGTCGCGGTCGGCGTCGCGGCGATCGCCGCCGAGACCGAGGAGGAGGCGGCCCGCCTGGGGGCGAGCTGGCGCATGGCCTTCTCGTTGCTGCGCCGGGGCCGGCCGGTGCCGGTGCCGCCACCGGAGAAGGCGATCGAGTTCCTGCGCGCCGAGGGCAAGGACCCGGCGGAGCGCCCCCACGGCAGCCGCCGCATCACCGGCACCCCCGACCAGGTCCGCGCCGAGATCGAATCGGTGGCCGCCGCCTACGGCGCCGAGGAGGCGATCGTCCTCACGATCGCCCACGACCACGCCGCCCGCCGCCGCTCCTACGAGCTCCTCGCCGCCGAGTTCGGCCTCGCCCCACCCGCCTGAGCGCATACAATCGCCCCCTCGGGCCCCAAGCCCATCTCCTGCGCCTGTAGCTCAGTTGGATAGAGCGTCGGTCTACGAAACCGAAGGTCACAGGTTCGAATCCTGTCAGGCGCGTCTTCGCAAACTCGCTTTCCAAGCGGGTTTGCGCGTTTTCGGGGGGTCACTCGGACAGTGCGAAATCGCCCGTGGGGCAACGCCTGGGGCAAGTCGGGAACCGCGTGAGGTTTCGGCGCGGACCTTGAGCTGGGCGTCCGGTCCACCTACGTTCGGCCGCGACAAGCTCAATAGCGGCCCCGGCGGCGCTATGAACGCCCCGGGGCCCGGCACCGAAGACACAGCTTCGATGCGATGGAGACGGTACCCGCAGTCCCGCCCGGTGGGACGCATCGCGGCCGATCCTCGGTGCCTGACGGAAAGGAGGGGCGCGTGCCCGGCACCACGATCACAATCGACCGCGACCAGCGCGAGGGGCTCTACGAACTGGTCCGCAACCACCTCGGCAGCGTCGAGGACTTCTGGGTGGCGCTGGAGCGGACCAGGGACTTCGCCAAGGCCGAGCGGCTGGGCCTGGAGTTCGCAGAAGACTTCCTGCTGCTGCAGGACATCGGTTGGGACGAGCGCGACGGCCGGGACGGGTTCGACCTCACGATGCCGCCCCACGACCTGATGGAACTGCTCCAGCGCCTGCACTCCGAAGCCGTGCGGGCCCTGATCGAGTCGGGCAGCGAGGCTCAATCGAGCCGCGACGACGCGGAGACCGACCGGCGTGTGCAGCTTGGCTACGAAGCCTGCAACCGGCTGCTTGCCGACCTCGATCCGCGGGTCGGCGAAGGGACGTGATCGGACTGACCTGATCGAGCGCGGACCCGCGGCTTTCCGGGGGTCGAGGCAGTCGCAGGGAGCGGCGGGGGGTTCCTGAGCTGGGGATTCTTCCGTCGCCTGGCCTCGGCCCCCGGGAAGCCGCGGCCGTCGCTTGTTCGACGGCCGGGCGATCTCAAGAGGCGAAAATCAGCAGAGCCACGGCGAGGCTGACGCGGCGGGTCTGACCCCGCGAGCAGACGGCGATTGAGATTTGACTCGACTGAGAATGACTTGTATTTGTGGAATACAAGTCAGCGGCGCCGGATCGCCGCAAAGCCAGGCCGGAAGCGGCCTAGAAGCGACATCGCAAGAGGGCGATGTCAACCGCGGGGTCAACCGCACAGTCAACCGTGTGGTCAACCCCAGTGGAAACCCCGCGCAGGGGCCAATCCTCCTGTTAACTTTTTGTCCGACAACGTAAATGGGGCGGCGCCGCTGGAACGGCCCGCCCCCGGCTCACGAGGCGATGCTCATGAGCGTTTCCCAGGATACGTCGGCCCCTGCGGCCGATCCAGGTTGCGGCGACAAACGGCGGCTCAAGAAGACCAAGACGCCCGGCGTCTTCAAACGCGTTGCCGGCACGGGGCAGACGATCGGCTACGTCTGCGTCTTCCGCAGCGGCGGGCAGCAACGAAAGCGCCACGCCCGCACCTACGAGGAGGCGAAGCGGATCAAGCGCGAGAGCGAGACCGACCGCGACCGCGGCGAGTTCCAGGAGCGCACGACTATCGGCTTCCTCCGCTACGTCGACGAGTGGGTCGAGCGCTACCGCGGCCAGGGCCGTCGCGGCTTCCGCGAGAACACCCGAGAGGAATACCGCCGCCTGATCCGCACCTACGGGCACCGCCACTTCCCCCGCAATCTGAAGCTGGCCGATGTGAGTACCTACGCGCTGGCCCGCTTCATGGACTGGCTCGCCGACGAGGAGGAGCAGGGCAAGCGCCTCAGCGACCGCACGATCGCCAACGCCGTGATCCCGCTGCGCGCCGCCCTGGCGACGGCCAAGCGCGAGGGCCTGATCCGCCACAACCCGGCGCAGGGCCTCGCCTTGCCCCAGCGCGAGAAGATGCCGGACGAGGAGGTCAAGGTCTTCAGCCGCGACCAACTCGCCGCCGTCCTGGCGATGCCCCCCGAGCGCCACCGGCCGCTCTTCGAGCTTCTCGCGGCCACCGGCCTGCGGATAAGCGAGGCGATCGCCATCCAGCGCCTGCATCTTCAGCTCGACGCCGAGGAGCCCGAGGTCTGCATCCGCCGCGCCATCGTCCGCGATCGGATCGTGCCGCCCAAGAGCAGGTACGGCAACCGCGAGGTCCGCCTACCGGAGCCACTGACGGCGAAGCTGCGAGTCCATCTCGCCGCCCAAGCCGATCAGGACTCGACCGCCCTCGCCTTCCCAGCGAAGCAGGCGGCCCGCTCGATCCCAACAACCTCCGCCGCCGCGTCCTCAAGCCGCTGGTAGAGGAGGCCGAAGGCCCCTGGGCTGGCTTCCATACCTTCCGCCACACCTTCGCCTCCCTCCACCTCAGCCAAGGCACCAACCTCCTCCAGCTAAGCCGCGCCCTCGGCCACCACTCGCCCGCCTTCACCCTGACTCGCTACACGCATCTGCTGCCGGGGGATGAGGCGCCAGTACTCGAGCTTCCCGCGACGATCATGGCGCGAGAAGCCGGGCGATTTTGCCCGCAGCATTCGCAGCAAGCTCATGCTCCCACACTCTGACCACGGTCCAGCCCGCCTCGCGCAGCTCGGCGTCGTTCAGTCGATCGCGCTCCATATTTCGGGCGATCTTGGCGCTCCAGTAGGGGGCGTTGGTCTTGGGGTTCGTTCCGTGGTCTGGGCAGCCGTGCCAGAAGCACCCATCGACGAAAACCGCCACCTTTTGACGCCGAAAGACGATGTCCGCTCGGCAGCGCAGGGTCTCCAGCGGCTTCTTGTCGATGCGATAGCGATAGCCGCGTCGATGAAGCTCCGACCGGAGGGCAAGCTCCGGTCGGGTGTCGCGCTTGCGATTGCCCTGCATGGCGGCTCTGACGGCTGGAGAGGAGGCCGAGGGGGCCTTGGGAACGATGGTGGCCGGTCTCTTGGCGCTCATTCCATCGGGGGCAGTTTCTAGGTTGGTAGGCATGGATGCGATCTCTCTCTTCTCAGGGGCGGGCGGTCTCGATCTCGGTTGCGAGGCAGCCGGTTTCGAGACGGTCGCAGTCGTGGAGGCCGATGAGACTGCACGCAAGACGATCCTCTCAAACCGCCCAGCGTTCTTTACGCGACTGCGAGATGACGCGGTGTTTGCCGACATTCTGGAGACGAATCCCCACGATCTTCTTGAGCGATGCGGCCTAGAACAAGGTGAGGTGTCTCTATTGCATGGAGGCCCTCCTTGCACGCCCTTCTCCAAGTCGGGCTACTGGCTTGCTTACAAGAGAGCAGGGGAAGACCCGCGTGCGAGCCTGCTCGACGAGTACGTGCGGATACTTCGTGGTATTCAGCCCAAGGCATTCCTCATGGAGAACGTCTATGGGCTCGCCTACCGCAATCAAAATCGCACCGTCCTCGAGCGCTTCCTGCAGGCGACTCGTGCGGCGGGATACGTAGTCGAGTTCCGAATCATCCTCGCGGCGGATCTGGGGGTCCCTCAGCTCCGGCAAAGGCTCTTCTGCGTGGGGATCCGTCGCGATCTGATCCCGAGCGCTGGAAAGGACTGGGAGTTCCCCTGGCCAGAAGCAACTCATTCTGGGCCGCATGAGACGCGGACCGGCTGGGATGAAGATCTTCCGCCCCATGTCGGCGCCGGGCAAGCTTTGGCGTCCCTTCCCGACAAGGCGAACCCGCCTGAGCCTGAGGAGGTTGTCGCGGGCACCTACGCAGATGCGCTCAAGGCGGTCCCCGCTGGCGAGAATTACCTGTTCTGGACGGCTGAGCGCGGCCATAAGAAGCCTCGGTTCAAGTGGCGCTCTCGCTACTGGAGCTTCTTGCTGAAGCTCCATCCGGAAAAACCGGCGCCGACGATCCAGGGTCAGCCTGGGCCGTGGGTGGGGCCCTTCCATTGGGACAGCCGGCGCCTGCGCGTTGCCGAGGTCAAGAGGTTGATGACCTTCCCCGACACTTTCACCATGCTTGGATCTCGACGAGAGCAGCAGCTTCAGCTCGGCAACGCGGTACCGCCCGACCTCGGGCGCGCTGTCGCGACTGCCATCGCCGACGAGCTACGGCGCCTCGACTGCGCTCCATCAGCGGAGCTGGTGTTGGCCGCCTAGACATCGGCCACCGAGCATGGATTTCCGAGTGTCGGAAGGTCGGGTTAGCTTTCCATTGGCATGGGGATCAGGCTCGAAGACCAGGCGCTGCTTCTAACCCTCGATGACGCGCTCGCACTGGCGCGGTCGACCGAGGAGCTGCCGGCGGTTTGGATCGCCCGTGTCGAGCGGCTCGGCGGCTTGGGAATCAAGACCTACATTGCCGCGCTGGGCGGCGCGCTCCTCGCGAAGGCAACCGATTCTCGTGTCGACAGCCTCGCCCAGGACGAGGCCGCTGGACCGCGCGGATACAGCCTGCGGAAGGCGGCCGAGTTTCTCGCGCAGCAAAACAACGGCCGCTTCCACCTCGGTGCCGAGGGGCGCTGGCCCCTGAACAACAGTCCCTTCCGTGGAGGTCCAGTGCGAATCGATGATTTCACCAAGGTCTCAGGAAAGGCACGACCCGCATACGAAGCCTTTCTCGACGCTCTCCGAGACCTGAATCGGCTCGATCGCACCGAGGCACTTGCTGCTCTTGCCTCCTTCCTGCGCGTGCGGATGGCAGTCCAAGATGCCGAGCGAGAGGTAGTTCGGGCGGCCCGAAGGATGGAGAGTGAGCTCGCGTTGGAGGACCTCGTCGGAATCGTCGACCGGTTTGTTCGGACCGCGCCGGAAGGAGGGCGGCGCGCGCAGGCCCTGGCCGCCGCGGTCCTTGACTGCGCGTTCGATGACGTTGACCTCCAGCCCATTAACAGCCCCCATCCCGGCGATGTCCGAGTCATCTCGGATGGCCAGATCGTCCTCGCGGTCGAGGCGAAGCAGCTTCCGGTCGGCGAGGCTGTGGCGTCGGAGCTGTCGCGAGAGGCGGCCGAGCTCGGGGCCGACCTGGCGTTGCTCGTGGTGATCACCGAGAAGCACGCGCCGCTTGATTGCGATCGAGTCCAGAGGGAGGCCCTGCGCGATGACGGGACGCTGCTCGTGGTATGCGAGAGCGTTTTGGAGCTGATCAGCTCGGTCGCGGTCTTTTCTGCGACCTCGGCGGTCGACTTCGAGAACGATCTTCCTGGTGCATTCGCTGCCCGATTGAGAGAGATCCAGGCCAGCAAAGAAGGTCAAGACGAGTGGAGACAACTGGTCGAAGGCCGTGCTTAGGCTTCTTGCGCTCTCGGCTCGAAGGCCCAGGGGCGGAGATCTACGGACCGACAGGATCTGCGGGAGTGGGTTCGCGAGGCCAACCCATCGATGAAGGATGCGACTCCGCTCGGGCACCCCGCTACTGATCGTCGGGGTTCCCTGGGGCAACAAATGGGGCAACTTGCCCCACAGATTCCAGCCGATCCCAGCGGGACTCGATCGGCCGGAAACCGCTTGAAATCGGGCTCCACGTAGTCCAGCCGACCCGCCGCACCGGTCTACGAATCTGGATCGTCCAGGCGGGAGCGACTGTCCAATCGGGAAACCGAGGGTCACAGATTCAGTCGAGCGACTCGATCTCCGAGCCCACCACCGACAGGTTCGCCGGGAACTCCAGCAGCCCATAGAGGTGGGCACGAAGTTCGTCGAATCCCATCGGGCTGTCCTCTACGTACTCGAAATACAGCGCCTCTGGTCTGCGGCTTTTGAGGACAGCATCGTCGAGGTCGTCGCCAACGCCAACGCTGAATTCGCCGTGTCGGGAGCGGGCGTAGACGGTGCGGCCGTCAGCAAGGGTGGCCACCCACTGCATCGGGCAGGCCCATGTTGTCCGCTCCAGCGTGGCAATCCTGGGTAGCTCGTCGGTCTGCTCGGGTGCGATCTTCAGCTGGCCGTTGGGTCGCTCGTCGAGGACGACATAGCGGCCATTCAGGTCCCCAGCGACCCTTATCCGAGGCAGAGTTTTCATGCTATGGCATTGTAGACAACACATGTCTACAAATGGTTGAAGCTGCGCGCGGTCCCGGCGCGAGGGGTGGTGGTTGGCACGGGAATTTCTGCGGCCTCCTCGGGGAGCGTCAGCCGGAAAGAGGCGTACGATCTGGCAATGGCCAAGGATGAGAAACGCGCTGGCTCGGTCACCATTCCCGAGGCCCGGGAGGACATCCGTCGCATCGCATCCGCCCATGGGGCGGGCAATGTGCGCGTGTTCGGCTCAGTCGGACGCGGCGAGCAGGGTGCCTCCAGCGACCTCGACCTTCTCGTCGACATGGCGGAAGGTCGCAGCCTGTTTGACCTGATCGCGCTGTCCAACGACCTGGAGGAAAACCTCGGGGTCGAGGTGGACGTCGTCACCGAGGCCAGCCTGTCGCCCTACATACGTGACCGCGTTCTCGATGAGGCGGTTGCGCTCTGAAGGACGAGAGCGTCTACCTGCTGCATATTCGCGACGCCATCGACAAGGTGTTCGCCTACACCGAGTCTGGCCGTACTGCGTTCTTCAAGAGTCCGATGATTCAGGACGCGGTCGTCCGCAACCTGGAGGTCGTCGGCGAGGCAACCAAGCAGGTGCCGGATTCGCTGCGCAAACGGGCGCCTGAGCTGTCGTGGCGTGAGATGGCCGGGATGCGCGACAAACTCATCCACGATTATCTCGGCGTCGATCTCAATCTCGTTTGGGATGTGGTCGCCTCGGAGCTGCCGGCGACCCGCGAGCGCATCGTGGCCCTGATCGAGGAGCTTGGGGTCGAGGGCAAAGAGCAGGCCTGAATTCGGCTGCAGCGTGACTGGGCATACTCTCGTGGGGCAACAAATGGGGCAACTTGCCCCACAGATTCCAGCCGATCCCAGCGGGACTCGATCGGCCGCAAACCCGCTTGAAACCTAGCCCCACGTAGCCCAGCCGATTCACCGGCTCGGGCTACGAAACCGAAGGTCACAGGTTCGAATCCTGTCAGGCGCGTCTTCGCAAACTCGCTTTCTGAGCGGGTTTGCGCGTAGATCTCGGCGCCCCGCAGAGCCCCGCGGACTTCGTCGCTCAGTCGAGCTGCTTCAGGCTGTGCTTCCGCAAGATCTTGTCCATCGCTTTGCCCTTCGCCAGCTCATCGATCAGTTTGTCCAGGTAGCGAATTTCCCGCATGGTCGGCTCTTCGATGTCCTCCACTCGAACGCCGCAGATCACACCTTTGATCAAGGTTCGCGAAGGGTTCAGCTGAGGCGCTTCCGCGAAGAAGGATTCGAGGTCCGTGTCTCTTTCTAGCTGCGCCCCTATCTCTTCCTGGCTATACCCCGTCAACCAACGGATGACCTCGTCGACCTCTGCCTTCGTGCGCCCCTTCTTCTCCGCCTTGGCCACGTAAAGGGGATAGACCTTCGCGAAGCTCATCGAGTAGATCGAATGCCTTGGCATGCTGCCTTTCTTGCCCTCATGGGCTCCTGACAGACGCCGCTAGGCCGCGGCGTCGACCAGGTCGTGGGTGAGGCCGTATTTGCGCCGCATCCGGGTTTCTTCCTCGGCGCGGCGGCGGAAGGCGCGGGCGGTGCGGCGGGACCTGCCGTTCGGGACGAGCCTGTCGTGGGTGGCATAGCCGGCCGCCGCGAGGGGGCCGAGCAGGCGGGGCAGGTGCTGCCAGCGTGAGCGCGGCAGCGCCAGCTGATCGGCGACGCGGTCGCCGACGAAGGCGCGCTGGAGGCCGTGGACGAGCTTCCTCGGCGCCAGCCGGCGCGGCAGGAAGCGCCCCAGCTCGGCCGCCTGGAACTCGGTCAGGGCGACGATGAAGGCGCGGTTCTCGTCGTCGGGGCCGGGGCTGGTCAGCGCGTAGAGGTCCTCGATCCGCTCGTAGTCGGCGGCGTCGACCGGCAGGAGGCCTTCCTCGACGCCGACGAAGTGGCCGACGCAGCGCCAGAGGTGGTGGATGTCCTCGATCTCCCCGTCCGAGTAGCGGACACCAAGCTGGGCCATCGCCCGCAGCGCGATCGAGCAGAACTCGGCCAGCGTGAACGCCATGAAGGGCTGCGGGATCGGCGTGCCCCAAGCGTCGCCCTCCCAGGCCGGGCCTTTCAGCAGGTTCCTGCGGACGTGCGCGTGGATCATCCGCACCCGCACGGTCCGCTCGAAGCCGGCCGCGTAGCGATCGAGGCCGCCGGGGGTGGTCACCGCGGTCAGCCACGAGCCGACCTCGAGGCTGCGCACCGCCGCGTTGCCGGCGTAGCGGCCGGTGAAGGTCAGCGGCTTGCTGGCAATGGTGTTCTGCGCGCCCCTGACCAGCGAGGCCGCGCCGAGGACGAGCCCGAACTCACCCGCCTGGCGCGCGAGGTGGACGGCGGCCCTGTCGCAACGGTCGCGGTCGATCCAGCTCGGCGGCGAGTCGAGCTCGGCGAAGAGCTCGACCAGCGGCGCCGGCGGCTCGTCGAGCGCGTCGATCCCGTCGGCGATTGCGCGCCGGAAGAGGCCGGCGCCATCGGCGGCGACCGCGTCGGCGAGAGGATCGCCGCGCCACATCGCCTCCAGCCAGAGGCGGCCGAAGTCGCCGTAGCGGGCGACGGCCTCGTCGGCGCCGGGCAGCGCGGAGGGGATTGCGGCAGGCGTGGAGACCAGCATCGCCCGGAATGAAAACAGAACAGCGCTCACCCATCTCACCTCACCTCACCTCACTGATCCGGTAGTCATACGTTGATGTTTTTGACTAGTCGGGTCACTGCTGATAGATAGGAGCCCTCGTCCACAGGCGGTTCGACCGGCAGGAGGCAGTCATGGAGGGCAGGGGCTCGCTGGACCTGATCACTCGCGACGAGTGGAAAGACATGCTCGTCGCCCTGGGCCTGCTGCGGAGGACGCCGTGGGCAGTGCTGCTGATCAAATTCCAAGACGACTCCGTCGACTACCGCCCGCGGTCGTACTACGAGCGGCTGTTCACCGCGCAGGGGACCGGCAGCATGAACATGGTCGACTACTTCCGGGAGATGTCGCACAACCTGCTCGACCTCTCCGGCTCGCGGATCTTCGACGGGATCACGCTGCCCGTCAACCGGGCTGACTATGTGGTTTCCAACCCCTTGCCCGCACAGTACGACCGCGAAGAGATGGCAAAACTCTGCTTCGAAGTCGCGGAAAGAAGCAGCTCCTTCAGAGGGAGCGAATACGACCACGTCGTGATCGCCTTCAACACGCCAGCCGATCTCTACGGCTTGCCCGGATTGACGGTTTGCGACAGCGGCAACGCCTTCCCCGCCGCGGTTGGACACGAGATGGGCCACGGCTACGGGCTGATCCACTCCCGTCGCGAGGGGTCGGGCGACGACTACGAAGATCCGTGGGACGTGATGAGCGCGATGCGCACGGACCGGGCTCCCCATCCGGAGTACGTGGAAGTGGGGCCGGGACTGAACGCCACCAACATGCGGGCACTGGGCTGGCTGAACGAGGGCCGGGTGTGGCGGGGCGAGGAGGAGGAGATCCACGGGGAAACGATCGTGCTGCGCCCCCTGCACCGGATCGACCTGGACGGGTACCTGGCGGCCGAGGTCGGCGACTATCTCGTCGAGTTCCGGCTCAAGGATCGCTGGGACGCCGGTATCGGCCGCTCCTGCGTGCTCGTTCACCGCTTTGACGAAGGGCACTCCTACGTGATGCGGAGCGAGGAGGGCAGCTACGACCTGGCTGACGGAGACAGCTTTCGCGACGCGTCCTCCGTGCTGGACGAGCGGATCGAGGCGGAGGTCCTCTCCATCAGCGAGTCCGACATGGCGGCGACCATTCGCGTGTCTCGAAGGTTGGCTCCGGTCACCCCCGAACTTGTGGCCGAGATCATCGCGGGGGTGGCGCCGGGCGGCGGCGGGCTGATCTTGGTGGGGGGAAAGATCGTCAAGATCCCGCCGCACCAGCCGTTGATCGCGCTGATCAGGCCCCTGGTTGCCCTGCTCGAGGCCGCGGATGCCGGCGAGCCCGGCGGCAACCCCGAGGCCACCCGTTCCGCCTTGACTGCTCTCGCACGCGAGACGCTTGCACAGCTCCATGCCCTGGGACCGCCTGACATCCCCGACGAGGGCCCCAATCTGGAGTACTTCGGCCTGTAGGAGTCGCGGCCCCTGGGGCGTCGAGCGACTAGAGCCGTTTCGCCAGCATCTCCTTGCCCTGCTCGGCGCCCTTGCGGCTCGTCTCCTGGGCACGCCGGAAGAAGTCGGCCAGTTCGGAGTCGCCTCCGCGCTCGGCGTCCTCGACGTAGGTCTCCAGTCGCAGGACGTTGCTCAGGCACTGCTCGGTGAACCAGATCACGTCGTAGTCCTTGTCCTTGGTGCCGGTGACCTGGCCGGTCTCTGCTGAGCCCATTGTCGCCTCCTGGATTTGGGGCTGGTGTCTGTCTCGGCGAGCTACCCGGCCCGGCGTCCGACAAACGAGAGTCGCCAAGCCGGAGGCGGTTGCCAGCGCGAGGGCGGCCCCGTGCGATTAGGTCGCATACCGGCAACGTTGCGCGGCGGGCGAGGGAAATCTCGAGGCCGGATCGTGGCCGAGGGACCGAGCCCGCGCATCCCGACTGGGGGCTCGGGCCCTCGGCCTGGGGAGGCTTGATTCAGCCGGCCTTGAGGACCGACACGGTCGGCACGGCCGGCGTCGTGGCAGCGATCTTCATTCCGTCACCCCCTCCCCAGATTGCTCAAAAAAAGCTGTGCAAATCTATCTGAGGAAGCAATTAGAGACGCCTTGGTTCCCTGATTGGTATGGCCCTAAACTTCTCGTTGTTCAATCAATCGCGAGCAGTCAAGGGAGCCCTAGTGAGAACGGTCTGGATCGGCAGCAGGGAGCAGGTGGAGAAACTGCAGCGGCTTGCCGTGGTCTTCGCCGTCCCGCTCCGGCTGAGGATCGTGATGGAGCTCTATCAGCGCGAAATGAGCCCGACGGAATTCCACGATGAGTTCGGCGGCGGCTCGGTCTCGCGCGTCTCCAAGCATTTCGACCGGCTCACGGAAACCGGCTGGCTGAGGCGCCTTCACAGTCGGGGCCCGGGCGGAAGGCGGCGCGGAGCGACCGAGACTGTCTACCGGGCCACCGAGCTCGCCCTCTGCGACCGCGAGACCTGGATCGCACTGCCCTACTCCGTCCGCCTGGCATTCAGTTGGAACATGTTCACCGAGATAGCTGATCAGGCGCGTCGCGCGATGGAAACGCCGGCTCTCCTTGCCCGTCCTGATCGTCGGCTTGCCGGCACACGTCTCGTTTTGGATGCGATAGGACAGACACGGGTGGCTGAGGCGGTGGTGGGCGAGCTGACTTCACAGATCGAGGAGCAGGAGGACGCCAGGCGTCGGGTGGCTCACACGGGGGAGGACTTGTTTCGCGTCAGCTCTCTGCTGGTGGCGTCTGAGATGCCGCTCGTGGAGGGGCTAAGAGTGGGACCCGTGCTCGTGGCGGGCGAGGACCTGATGATCCCCTTCCCAGTGCGGTTGTCAAAAGTCTTCGAGGATGAGATCTGCCTGCAGCTACTCGACGAGGCCAACCGCGGTGAGGTGAGCGTTCGCGGGTTCTTCGCGAAATATGGCGAGCGCTTCCAACTGGACGAACCGACGATCCGGCGCCGCCTCGCGAAACTGATCAAGTACGGCTGGGTCAGGGTAGTCCGCGAAGAAACGGGAGGGCGGCGCAGGGGGGCCACCGAGAAGTTCTACCGGGCGACCGGATCCGCGCTCTATGGGGAAGACGAGCGCGGCCCCTGGGCTAACCCGCCGGTCGCCCTTCTCGAGACCGACGACTGGCAGACCTTCGCGCAGCTCTCTGATTGGGTGAAGGCTGCGTTCGTTGCAGGCACTGCACCGAGCAATGACGACACCTGCCTTGCTTGGACGATCGTCAGTCTCGATCAGCATGGCTGGGAGAAGGTTGCTGCATCCGTCGAGGAGTTGCACGCGTTCGTCCTCAGGGAGCAAGAGCTGGCTGAAGTTCGCCTGAGGCGCTCCGGCGAGGAGCCGGTCGCGATGGTGGTCGGGCTCGGCACCTTCGACTCGCCGAAGCCGATCAGGGAGCTATAGGTCGCCTAGCGGCTCACGCCAGAATGGCAGCGGGCGCACGGTGCCGTGCGCGATCACGACGACGAGGGGGCTGCCAACGATGTTCGACGAGGCGAGATTCCAGGAGGCTCTGGCGCGGCCGCGGCTGCGCCAGCCGGTGCCGGAGTACCTCGACTCCAACCGCGCCGAGCCGATCCGGGTCCTCCAGGAGCACGAGCTGCAGGAGACGACGAAGCAGTGGTTCGACACCTTCGAGGAGAAGCTCGCCTACAACGAGAAGCTCGGCGTCGACCTCGCCTGGCTGATGGAGTGGGCGAAGAAGTACTGGTGGAGCTGGCTCGCCCGCGACATGGACCACAACCACGAGCTCTACGCGCCCGACATGCGCTACACCGACGTCTCGGCGTTCGGCAAGACGATCGTTGGCCTCGACGAGTTCGTGAAATACAACTTCGCCTTCTTCGACGCGATCCCGGACTGGCGCTACGACCCGCTTCCCGACCAGGTCTACGTCGACGTCACGCCCGACGGGCGGGTGCGGACGGTGATCCGCTACATCGGCAGCGGCCACTGGGACGGGCCCCTGCGCCTCTACCCCTACGACGAGAGCGCCCCCGTCGTCCACGGCACCGGTCGCTTCCTGCAGTGTCCCGCCGTCGACCGCTACCACTTCAACGCCGACGGTCTGCTCGAGGAGGGCGAGACCCTCTACGACATCATCGACGGCACCCAACGCGCCGGCGTCCTGCCGCGCGGCGACAGCCGGGCGCTGCGGTTCCTCTTCGGCGCCTCCAAGATCCCCGCGACGATCGAGTCACTGCGGCGCCGGTTCGCGAGTTACTAGAGGCGCCCCCGGCGCCCGGTGAATCGCCTTGGGCAACAGGTCTTGTTTCATGTATCGAAACATGAAACAATCACCACATGCTGAAGGGCCAGGACGTGGTTGTGCTGCTGAAGCTGCTCGGTTCGGCTGAGCCGCCTCGTGTGCGCGATCTGGCGGGTCAACTGGGCTTCGATGTGGCGGGCACGCACAGGGCGATGCGGCGCCTCGGCGATGCCGGGCTCTACTCGCCGGAGCGGCAGCGAGTCTTCAGGGGGGAGGCAGAGGAGTTCTTGATTCATGCAGCCAAGTTCAGCTTCCCGGCGCGGTGGGGGTCTGAGGCGCGTGGAGTTCCGACGGCTTGGGCTGCTGAGCCGCTGAAGGACGTGCTCGCCGAGTCTGGGGGATTGGCGCCTGTGTGGCCCTACGCCAAGGGAGAGGTGCGTGGCCTGAGTCTCGAGCCACTCCATCCCATGGTCCCCCGGGCCGCGCTCGCCGATCCGGACCTCTGGCAGCGCATCGCGCTGGTGGATGCGATCCGCAGCAACCACAGCGCTCGCATCACTCAGCTGGCGTCGCAGATCTTGTCGGAAGCGATCGGGTCATGAGCACCGCGATGCGCGAGGCGCGAAGGAGCTGGCCCCTTTCCTAGACGAGGTTGCTTTTGTCGGCGGCGCGACGATCGCGCTCTGGATCACCGACGAGGCAGCGCCGCCGCCTCGGGTGACGAAGGACGTTGACGTCGTGGTCGAGGTTGCGTCGCGGCTCGCTTGGTACGAGTTTGAGGAACGCATTCGCGCTCACGGCCTGCGGCATGACACGTCTAGTTCAGTGATCTGCAGGTGGAGGGCCGGGAGTCGTGGGGATGAGCTGCTTGTGGACCTGATGCCGGGTGACGCAGAGATCCTCGGCTTCGAACGGCCGGCGCTCGACCACGCGATGACTTGCTCGCTTCCATCTGGCCAGCAGATACGGGCGATCTCACCGCCCTACCTGATCGCGACCAAGTTGGAGGCCTGGAACGGCCGCGGGGGTGGCGATCATCTCCGAAGTCACGACCTCGAGGACGTCATCGGCCTCGTCGATGGACGAGCTGAGATCGTTGGCGAAATCAGGAATGCCCCCGACGATCTCCGCTCTTCCTCGCCCGCGAGATTGGGGATCTCCTCGATCAAACGCGTTTCGAAGACACTGTCCACGGATCGATCGTTGGGTACGGACGCAGTGGGGAGGGGAGTGGATCGGGCGATGAGGATCGGGTCGACGACGTCTTCTTGCCGCGCCTCCGCGCACTCGCGGAGCGGTAGGCGAACGAGCCGCCACGTCGTGGCACCTAACTGAGGCCGAAGTAGGAGACGATGCCGTTCAGCATCAGCTGGATGCCGATCGTCGCCACGAGCAGGCCGCCGAACTTGGTGAAGACCTTCATCGCCGACTCGGAGAGGTTGATTCTGTCGGCGAGCCAGATGTGGCCGACCGGCAGCAGGGCGACGGCGATCGCCACGGCGACCAGGGCGGCGATCGTCCCTTCGATGCCCGAGGTCGAAGAGGCGATCGTGATCACCAGCGTCATCGCCCCCGGGCCGGCGACGAAGGGGATCGCGTAGGGGACGATCACGTTGCCCTCGAAGCCCTGCTCTTCGTGGGCCTCCTTGCCGCCCTGGGCGCGGCTCGGCTCGCCGCCGAAGAGCATCTCGAAGCCCATCAGGGCGACGACCAGGCCGCCGGCGATGCCGAAGGCGCCGAGGTCGATCCCCAGCCCGTCGAGGATCTGCTTGCCGGCGACCGCGGCGACGCCGAGCGTGATCCCGACCGTGATCGCGATCTTGCGCACGTACTCGGGCCGCCGCAGCGGCTCATCCGCGGTCATCGCCTTGAAGAGGATCCCGCGCGTGATCGGGTCGGTGATGACGAGCACCGAGACGATCGCCTGCACGTAGAAGGCGACGCCGCTGCTCACGCCGCAGCCCTGGACGCGATCGGGTTCATGGCCTCCGCATCGGCGCGCGGGCCGCTCGACTTGACCCCCGGTCGCGAAACTACGACGAGCCGGTTTGCTTCAATCGGATGACCAGAGAAAGGAGGTGGTCCGAACTTGAGTCACATGCTTCAGGGGACCCTGGAGGTGCTGGGCCGCTAGGCGCCGCACTGCTTTCGGCGCCCGGCGGAATCCACCCCGGGCACCGGCGGGCTAGGGAGTCGGGCTTTGTCCCACCCGACAGGAACTCCTGCGCTCGTTGTCCAAAGCACCTGGCGAGGGCCGTCTTCGGGCGGCCCTCGCTCGTTCTCGGGTCGCCGCGGCGCTAGGCCTCGAGCCAGGTGCCCTTCGGGCCGAGGTTGCGGATCGGGGTTTCGCCGATCTGGCTCTGGCAGCCCCACGACTCGTGGATGTGGCCGCAGACCACGAGGCGGGGGCGCTTCGCTTCGATCGCCTGCCGCAGGGCCTCGCTGCCGAAGTGGTTGCCGGGACCGCCTTCGTCGCAGTGGCCGTGGGGCGGAGAGTGGAGGACCAGGATCGCGCCCTCGGGGCAGGGGGCGAGCAGCGCCGCCGCCGCCTCGTCGTCGAGGTCGAAGCTCCAGTCCCAGGGCGTCGTCGGGACCCCCGCGCCGAGCCCGTAGAACTCGGTCCCCTCGATCGTCGCGCCGCCGCCGTGCAGGACGGTCGCCGCGGGCCAGCCGGCGGCGGCCGCGCGCAGCGCATCCTCGGTCTCGTTGTTGCCGGGGACGAGCACGGTCGGCGCCTCGATCGCCGCCAGCGTGCCGATCGCCTCCTCGAGGCCCTCGTGCACCGAGGCGAAGTCGCCAGCCCCGATCACGACGTCGGCCTCGGCCGACATCTCGACCAGCCGCTCAGCCTGGTTCAGGTCCCGGTGCAGGTCGCTGAAGGCCAGCAGCTTCACGCCGCCAAAGTATCAGCGCCGGCGCCGCCCGCTGGGCGGTGCCGTAGGATGCCGCCCCGTGTTTGGCGACCTCACGCAGCTGAAGCCCTGGCGCGTCGGCGCTCTCGTCGCCCTCTGCGCGGTCGCCGCGATGCTCGTCGCCCTGGCCGCCCCGAGCCGCGCCGACGCCGCCCCCGTCCAGTGCGCCGGTACCTTCCGCGTCCTCAACAACGACCGGATCGGGCCGCTGCGGCTCGCCAAAGGGCCCTACTGGATCATCCTCCTGCAGGGGCAGGGCCTCAGCTGCGCCCAGGCCTCGCAGAGCTTCACCCGCTTCCTCGACGCCCTCAGCGGCGCCCTGCCGGCGCCCTGGATCCTCGAGCCGCAGACCGCGAGCTTCCGCCGTGGCGCCGCCGGCCCCGGCTTCCGCATCAAGCCCGCTAGCTGAGTCGCCCGCTCAGGCAGCCGGCTCGGGCGCCCGCTGCTCCGGCTCGGCGTCCAGATCCGGCGCCTTGCCGGACGGCATCCAGATCAGTGAGACGACGAAGGCGACCGCCATCACCGCCGCCATCCCGTAGAAGACCGTGCGCGTGGAGAGCGCGAAGTCGTACTGGACGTCGGAGAAGATCGCCTTCGCCTTCGCCGCGCTGCCGCCCGCCGCTTCGGCGAACGCCGTTTCGTTGCCGCCGCCCGCCTCGGTCAGCGCTTCGGCGATCCCGTCGGCCTCCGACTTGGGGATCCCTTCTTCGCCCAGGGTGGTCTCGAGGTTCGACTTGTTCTGCAGGATCAGCACCGTGCCGAGCAGGGCGAGGCCGAGGCTGGAGCCGAAGTTGCGCACCGTCTGGGTGATCCCGGTCGCCTCGCCGTAGCGGCTGCGCGGCACCCGGTTGAGCGCGTCGGTGTTGGCCGGGCTGAGCACGAGGCCGACCCCGACGCCGGCCATCACCATGTAGGGCCACTGGCTGCTGACCGAGAGCTCGGGCATCTCTTTCGCCCAGAGGGCGAAGCCGACGGCGGCGACCAGGCAGCCGAGCACGACCGTCGGCCGTGCCCCGCGTTCGTCGAGGATCTTGCCGCCGCGCTGGGTGGCGACGAAGAAGCCGCCGAAGAAGATCAGCAAGTAGAGGCCGGTTTCCGAGGCGCTTTCGCCGAGCGAGATCTGCGCGTACATGCTGGCGAAGAAGAAGAGCGGGACGAAGGGGATCATCAGCAGGAAGAGGACGAGGTTGTCGACCGCGAACGCCTTGTCGGCGAAGGTCCGGATCTGCATCAGCGGGTTCGGGACGCGCAGCTCGTAACGGACGAAGACGGCGATCAGGGCGAGGCCGGCGGCGATGCAGATCCAGGTCACCGGGCTGCCCCAGCCCCAGACACTCGATTGCTGCAGGCCGAGCACGGCGAGGCCCATGCCGGCGGCGATCAGGACGGCGCCGCGGTAGTCGAGCGGCGCCGGGTGCTTCTCGTTGGGCGGCTTGGAGGCCGCCGTGCAGACCAGGGCGAGGATCGCGACCGGGATGTTGATCCAGAAGATCGCCCGCCAGGTCCACTCGGTCAGGTAGCCGCCGACCAGTGGGCCGAGCGAGGTGAAGGCGCCGGCGACGCCGAAGAAGATCGCCAGTGCCCGGCCGCGCTCGCTGACCGGGAAGGCGCCCAGCACGATCGCCAGCGCCGCCGGGAACATCAGCGCCGCGCCGGCCCCCTGGATGACGCGGAAGACGATGATCCAGGGCTCGGCCATGTCGTTGGTCGGCGTCGCCCCGCAGAGACCCGAGGCGGTGGCGAAGATGACGACGCCGATCACGACCATGCGCCGGTGCCCGGCGACGTCGGCGAGCTTGCCGCCGAAGGCGAAGAGCGCGGAGAGCGAGAGCAGGTAGCCGTTGATGATCCACTGCACGCCCGTCGAGGAGAGCGAGAGCTCGCTCTGCAGTTCGGGCACGGCGATCGCGACGATCGTCTGGTCGATGAACGTCATCGAGACGGCGAAGATCATCGCCGCGAGGATCAGGGTCTTGTTCTTGCCACCGCTGCTGGATTCCATGGGTTGTTGCCTTTGCCGCAAGCTGGCCGAATCCTCCTGGCTGGAGGGTTCGATAGTCTCGCCCGCCTCATGCCCGACATTTTCTGGCTAGGACTTGGACTTCTCGCTGTCTTCGTGGTGATCGGCTTCATCGCCGGGGTCAAATCGCGGACGACGGCGACCCCCACGGCGGTCGCGATCGGCGCCTTCCTCGGCCTGATGGCCGCCTTCCCGCTGCTCGCGATCGGCCTGGCGAGCAGCTAGCTTCGCGGCGCGCCGGCGATCGGCGCAGCGGCTAACCTCGGTGGCGGTGGTTCCAACCGTCACCCTCCACGATGGCGTCGAGATCCCGCGGCTCGGCTTCGGGGTCTTCCAGGTGCCGCCCGAGGAGACCCAGGTCGCGGTCGAGGAGGCACTCACCGTCGGCTACCGCCACGTCGACACCGCCGCCGCCTACCGCAACGAGAAGGGCGTAGGCGCGGCGATCGCCGCCTCCGGCCTGCCCCGCGAGGAGGTCTTCGTCACGACCAAGCTCTGGAACTCGAGCCAGGGCCACGACTCCGCCCTCGAGACCTTCGAGAAGAGCCTCGCGCGGCTCGGCACCGACTACGTCGACCTCTACCTGATCCACTGGCCGGCGCCGAGCGAGGACCGCTTCGTCGACACCTGGCGCGCCTTCGAAAAGATCCACGAGCGGGGCGCTGCCCGCACGATCGGCGTCTCCAACTTCCGCGTCGAGGACATCGAGCGGCTCGAGCGGGAGACCGAGATGCGGCCGACGATCAACCAGATCGAGCTCCATCCCTACTTCCAGCAGGCCGAGCTGCGCCCCTGGCTCGCCGAGCGCGGCATCGCGACCGAGGCCTGGAGCCCGCTGGCGCAGGGCGCGGCGTTGGGGGAGGAGGCGATCGTCACGGCCGCCGAGAGCCACGGCGTCACCCCGGCCCAGGCGATCCTCCGCTGGCACCTGCAGCTCGGCAACGTCGTCATCCCCAAGTCGGTCACCCCCCAGCGCGTGCGCGAGAACTTCGACGTCTTCGGCTTCGAGCTGAGCGAGGCGGAGATGGCGGCGATCGACGCGATCGACACCGGCCGCCGCGGCGGCCCCGACCCCGCCACCTTCGTCTCGCCCTGATCCCCGTCGGCTACACCAACGCGTTTTCCCTCTATTTCAGGGAAAACGCGTGAGGCTGTCAGGCGGCCTCGACGGCCTCGGGGTGGCGGACCTGCCAGCGGTTGTCGCCGTAGACCCGCGTCTCGTAGCCGATCAGCGCCCAGAGCAGGGTGGCGACGATCGCCAGGGTGGCGAGGGCGGGGATCTCGACCGCCAGGGGGAGCAGCGCCAGCAGCAGGATCGCCAGCCCGAGGCGGCGCCTGTTGATGGTGTGGATGTGCCGGTAGCGGAAGGCGACGTGGCCGAGCAGGTAGGTGGCGGTGCCGCCGAGCAGAGCGAATGCGGGGACGGTCTTCAGCGGGTCGCCGACGTGGGCCAGGGTCTGCTCGAGCCCGAGCGCGACCAGGACGATGCCGGCGACCAGCGGGTAGTGCAGGTAGGAGTAGGAGTCGCGCGCCATCTCGTTCTGCACCCGGCCCGGCTCGGCGGCGGAGAGGCGCCGCTCGGCGACCACGGCGACGACGTCGAAGTAGATCCACCAGAGCGCCGCGACGAGGCCGATGCCGAGCGCCGCCGCGGCAACCATGCCGGCGTCGAGGCTGAGCTCGGCGGCCACCCCGATCGCGACGATCGACTCACCGAGGGCGACGATCAGGATCAGGCCGTGGCGCTCGGCGAAGTGTCCCGGGGCCAGTTTCCAGCCGCTGGCGTCGATCGCGAAGTAGGGGGCGCCGACGTCGAGCGCCAGCGCCAGCGCCCAGATCGCGCCCTGCAGGGGCCCGTCGAAGAACGAGGCGGTGGCGAGCAGGCCGACCCCGACCGCGGTGCCGACCGCCAGCCCGTTGACCGAGTGGCGCAGGTTGGGGTCGCCGCGGCTGGCCAGCATGAAGAGGGCGATGTGGGCGCCGCGGACGACGCCGTAGGCGATCGCGAAGGTGAGGCCGAGGCTGTCGAAGGCGCGCGGCACGCAGAGGGCGATGACGAGCAGCGCCGCCATCGCCACGAAGACCGTCATCCGCACCTTGTCGTCCTCGGGGTCGACGACGCTGGTCAGCCAGGCATAGCCGACCCAGGTCCACCAGAGCACTCCCAGCACGAGCAGCCCCTGGGCCAGCCCGTCCCAGGTCGGGTGGTGGACCATCAGCGCCGTGCACTGGGTGATCGCGAGGACGAAGACGAGGTCGAAGAAGAGCTCCAGCGGCGAGACGCGCTCGCCTTCGCGCAGCTGGGCAGTCAGCCGCGACTGTCGTTCTCGCCCATCAGCCATCTTCCGATTCATAGCGCGCCAGCAGCGCCTCCTCTTCCTCCTTCTTCGGGAAGCAGAAGAAGACGAGGATCGCGCCGAGGACCACGGCGACGATGCCGGCCGCATACGCCCATTCGTCGCCCTGCAGGAATGAGGTCTTGGCCGCGGCGATGATCTGCGGGGCGTATTCGGGGTAGCGCTCGGCCAGGTTGGCGGCGCTGGCGAAGGACTTGGTCAGGTCGCTCTGGACGGCGTCGCTGACCTGGTTCGCCTGCGGCGATTCGTTGATCGCGCTGAGCGCGGCGGAGGTGTAGCCGGCGGTCAGCAGTGCGCCGAAGATCGACTGCATGATCGCCCCGCCGAGGTCGCGCTGCAGGTCGGCCGTGCCGGAGGCCATGCCGGCGCGCTTGACCGGCACCGAGCTGGTCAGCGAGTGCGACGCGGGCGTGCCGGCGAAGCCGACCCCGATGCCGATCAAGGCGTAGCCGAGGCCGACCTTCCAGTAGGCGATGCCGTCTCCCCAGAGCAGCAGCATGGCGAGGAAGCCGAGCATGCAGAAGAAGTAGCCCAGCAGCAGCGTGAAGCGGGCGCCGCGGGCGGCGACCAGCTTCGCCGAGCGGGGGGCGACGATGACCATCAGCACCGCCCCGGGCAGGATCGCCAGGCCGGCGTCGAGGGTCGAGTAGCCGAGCACGTTCTGGAGGAACTGCTGGCCGATGAACATCGCCCCCATCAGCGAGCCGAAGACGATCAGCCCGGCGCTGGCGGCGACCCAGAAGACGCGCCGCGAGGCGACCTCGAGGTCGTAGAGCGGCGTCGGCGCGCGGCGCTGGCGGAGCACGAAGGCGACGGCCGCGACGATCGCGATCGCGCCGCCGACGACCGCGACGGTGCCCTCGCCTTCGACCGGCGCGAAGTTGATCGCGATCACCAGGGCGGCGATCAGCAGCATCGAGAGCAGGCCGCCGAGGTTGTCGACCGGGTCGGTGGTCTCGTTGACGTGGGCGGGGATGTAGCGCCAGGCGCCGAAGAGGGCGAGCGCCGCCAGCGGCAGGGTGACGAGGAAGACCGAGCCCCAATCGAACCCTTCCAGCAGCGCTCCGGAGAGCAGCGGGCCGAGCGCCGCGATCGCGCCGCCGATCGCCGACCAGAGGGCGATCGAGCGGGTCCGAGACTGGCCCGACCAGAGCGCCGTGATCAGCGCCAGCGTGGTCGGGAAGGCCATGCCCGCGGCGAAGCCGCCGAGCACGCGAGCGAGGAAGAGGACCTCGTCCGAGGGTGCCAGGCCGGCGAGGATCGAGGCCGGGATCGAGAGGCCCATGCCGAGCAGGACCATGCGCTTGCGCCCGTAGCGGTCGCCGAGCGCGCCCAGGTAGATCACCGAGGCGGCGAGGCCGAGCGAGTAGCCGACCGCGATCAGGTTGAGCATCGTCTGACTGGAGTCGAAGGCGATGCCGATGTCGGGCAGGGCGACGTTGGCGACCGCGAGGTTGAGGTTGGCGACCGCGGCGACCAGGATCAGCGCGGCGAGGACGAGGCCGGCGTTGGCCGGGCGGCTGTCCCCGTTGGTCGACCCCATCGATCGGGAACTCTCCCATTTGTGGCGGTCCTCACGCCTGCCGCCGCCCTCCCCTGAAAGGATCTGCGGCGATGGCGGACCCGAAGCGGCCGGAGGCGCCGCGCACTGAAAAAACCCTGCCCGGCGTCTGGCGCCTGCGACTGCCCCTGCCCTGGCCCGGCGTCCCGCACGGCAACGTCTGGGCAGTTGCCGCCGACGGTGGCGTCGTCCTCTTCGACACCGGGATCGGCGGCCGCGGCGGGCTGCGCAAGCTCGACTTCGCCCTCGCCCAGGCCGGCTTCGGGCTCGAGGACGTCCGTCTCGTCGTCTGCACCCACTCGCACAGCGACCACTACGGGCTCGCCGCGCCGATCGTCGAGGCGGCCGGCTGCGAGCTCTGGATGCACCCCGCCTGGGAACACATCCGGCTGATGGCCGACGACCCGAAGGCGGCGCTCGAGCAGCGACTCGAGGTGGCGCGCCAGAGCGGCGTGCCGGCGGCGGCGCTGGAGCGCTACCGCGAGGCGCGCAAAGACGACGACGATGACGTAACCGGGATCGACGCGATCATCGAGCCCGATCGCGACCTGCTGCCGGGGGTGGAGGTCGAGACCGACCTCGGCACCTGGCAGGTGTACGAGACGCCCGGTCACGCGCCCTCCCACGTGGTCCTGCACCAGCCCGAGCGCAAGCTGATGATCTCCGGCGACCACCTGCTCGGCCGCACGGTGCTCTTCTTCGACCACGGCCACAGCCCCGACCCGGTCGGCGAGTTCATCCGCGGCCTCGACGAGATCGAGCCGCTCGACGTCGGCCTGGTGCTGCCCGGGCACGGCCGCACCTTCCGCGACCCCGAGGCGAAGATCGCCGAGGTGCGCCGCCAGCTCGACGAGCTGCTCGGCAAAGTGCGCGCGGCGCTCGCCGACGGCGAGAAGACCGCCTTCGAGGTGGTCGGTGAGATCGTCGGCGCCGAGAACGTCAACACGCCGGTCAGCGCCTGGGTCCTGCAGATCGTCCTCTCCTGCCTCGACCACCTGGCAATCCTCGGCGAGGCGGCGCCGGTCGAGGGAACCGACCCACAGCGCTGGGCGCTCCAGTAGCCTTCCCCGACCAATGGCCACCTTCACCATCGTCCGCCAGGTCGCCGCGCCGCCCGAGATCGTCTTCGACGTGCTCACCGATCACCGGCGCTATGCCGAGATCACGCCGATGCGCAAGTCGGTGCTCGAGCGCGAGGGCGACCCGGCCCCGAACGGGGTCGGTGCGATCCGCGTGCTCACCTCGGTCGGGCCGCCGCTGCGCGAGGAGACGATCGCGTATGAGCCCTCGACCCGCTTCTCTTACAAACTGCTTTCCGGCGCGCCCGTCCGCGACCACGTCGGCACGGTCGAGCTGACGCCGCTCGACGGCGGCACGCGGATGGTCTACGCGGTGCGCACGACGCCGACCCTGCCAGTGGTCGGCTTCGCCGTCGTCGGCGTCGTCAAGCAGGCGATCAAGCAGCTGATCGGCGGGATCGCCACCGAGTCCGAGCGGCGCGCGGCAGCGGCCGGAGGCTGAGCCGGCCCGGATGGGCCAACCCCTGGACGACCGGCAGCTGCGAGAGCGGGCGTTCGGCGGCGTTCGCGCTGAAGTTGAGATTTTCGGCAGTGGTCACCCCGACTCGCTGCTGATCCGCGGTGACGACCTGCTCGCCGCGGTCGCGCCGGTCGCCCCCCAGCGCTCCGTCTTCAACTCGGTTGCCTACGAGGGCCCCGCGGCGCTCGCCGCCGAGGTCGATGCGCTGGTCGAGGCCTATGGCTCGCACGGCGTCCGCGCCTGGACGGTCTGGGTCCCGGACCACGATCGTGAGAGCGCGCGGCTGCTCGGCGAGCGCGGCCACCTGCTCGACGCGGCGCCGCGGGCGATGGCGATGCGGCTCGCCGACCTCGCCCCGGAGCCCGCTTCCCCGCAGGGCGTCGAGCCCGGCCCCGGCGGGGCTGCCGACGCGACCGCGCTCAACGACCGCGCCTACGGCTACGAGGGGGCCGCGTTCGCCGCCGCCGTCGCCGGCGAGACGGCGATCCGCTGGCACGTCGCCTACGCCGGTCAAACGCCGGTCGCCAGTGTCGGCACGCTCGCGGTCGGCGACGACTGCTGCGTGACCGGGGTGGCGACCCACCCCGAGCACCAGGGCCGCGGCATCGCCACCTGGCTGATGGTGCGGGCGCTGGCCGAGGCGCGTGAGCGGGGCGCGCGGACGGCCTCGCTGCGGGCGACCAAGGCCGGGGCGCCGATCTACGCGCGGCTCGGCTTCCTCGACCTCGGCTTCGTCGAGATGTGGGAGCTGCGCCGGTGAGGCGCGGTGCGCTGCGCCTCTGGCACAACCGCAAGCGGCTGCTGCGCGACCCGCGCCTGCTCTGGCGCGAGCACCGCCCGGTCGCGATCGGCCTCGCGGTCGCCGTCTTCGCCATCGTCGTCGGCGGCCTCGTCGCCTACCAGGCGCTGAAGCGGCCGGCCGACATCCACAACCCCGACGTCACCTTCACCCCGCAGAAACCGAAACGGCAGAAAGCGAAAACGCTCAACTGGCCCTTCTACGGCTTCGACCGCCAGCGCACCCGCTACCTGCCCTCGAAGAAAGTCAAACCCCCCTTTCGCAAAACCTGGCGCTACACCGACGGCCCGCTGCTCGAGTTCCCGCCCGTGGTCGCGCGCGGCAAGCTCTTCTTCGTCGACAACAACGGCTACGCGATCGCGCTCGACGCGGGCACCGGCAAACAGCTCTGGAAACGGCGGATCGGTCGCCTCAACGCCTCCTCGCCGGCCTACAGCCGCGGGCGCCTCTACATCGTCAACCTCGTCCCCGGCCACGTGCTGAAGCTCGACGCGCAGACCGGCAAGACGATCTGGAAGCGGCCGCTGCCCGGCCGGGCCGAGTCCTCGCCGGTCGTCGTCGGCCGCAGCGTCTACTTCGGCTGCGAGTGCGGCGAGCTCTACTCGCTCAGCACGAAAAACGGCAACGTGCGCTGGGCGACCAGCCTCGGCGGCCCGGTCAAGTCGGCCCCCGCCTACTACGGCGGGGTCCTCTACGTCGGCGACTACGGCGGCTACATGAACGCGGTCAAGGCTAGGAGCGGCGAGCTGCTCTGGCAGAGCGACTCGCTGGGCCAGGGCTTCGGCACGTCGGGGGCCTTCTACTCGACCCCGGCGGTCGCCTTCGGCCGCGTCTACGCCGGCAACAACGACACCCGCGTGTACAGCTTCGACCGCCGCGACGGGACGATCGCCTGGACCTACTCGACCGGCGGCTACGCCTACTCCGGCCCGGCGGTCGCCAGCACCAAGCACTCCCCGCCCACCGTCTACATCGGCTCCTTCGACGGCAACGTCTACGCGCTCGACGCGCGGGATGGCGAGGCGCGCTGGGTCAGGTCGGCCGGCGGTCAGGTGATCGGCTCGCTGACCGCGATCGGCGACATCGTCTACGTCGCCGAGTTCACCGACACCTCGACCACCGGCTTCTCGATGCGCTCCGGCCGGGTCAAGTTCCGCTACCCGCGCGGCACCTACACGCCCGCCGTCTCCGACGGCCGCCGCCTCTACCTGGTCGGCTACTCGAGCATCACCGCGCTCGTTCCCTTCAAGTACAAACGCGGCCTCGCCGACCGCATCGTCGCCCCCTGATAGACGAAACCTGCATTTGCCACGTCATAGGTGGCAAATGCAGGTTTCGTGCTCAGCTGGGCGCCAGGCCGCCGGGCGGGGGCGGCGGGGCGACCGGGAAGCGCGGCGCGAAGTGGGGGATGCGCGGGTGGTGCAGCCAGTCGCGGAGGACGGCGAGGCTCGCCGGGTAGTTCTGGATCCGGTAGCTGCTGGTCGAGCCGAAGTCCTGGTAGTAGACGAGCAGCTTGCAGCGCCGGTGGCGGTCGACCCAGGTCAGCAGCTTGCGCACGAAGCGCGGGTCGTCGGCGCCGACCACGCCCCACTCGGGCAGCGCGAAGGGCTTGTCCGAGTAGCGCCGGTAGAGGCCGGCCAGCGCCTTCCAGTCCTGGTTGTCGGAGTAGACGTCGGTGCCGACCCAGTCGACCCAGTCGTCGCCTGGGTAGAAGTGGCGCGGCCGGTTCTGCGGCACGGTGGGGGAGCCGGCCGGCAGGGTGCTCCAGAGCAGCGCCACCGGCGCCTTCGGCAGGCCGGCGACGTCGGCGTTCAGCGGCGGTAGCCCGGCCTCGGCAAGGCGGGCGTCGATCTGGCGCCGCTTGCCGCCGCCGTGGACGATCACGTGGATGCGGCGGAAGGCGAGTTTGTACCAGCGCGGTTTGTGGGCGGCGCTGCGCAGCTTGCCCTCGCAGTCGTAGGAGGAGTAGGCGTTGAGGCAGCGGTTGGGCTCGCCCAGGGGGCGGATGTAGGTGGGCATCTCCTTCGTCCAGAAGAGCTTGTTGAGGCGGACCAGGTACTCGTCGCCGTCGCCCTTGGCAATGCCTCGCGGGCTGATCAGCTCGGCGCCGCTGCTGCTGTCGGCGGTGGTGATGTGCAGCATCGGCCGCGCCCGCGCCTCCTGCCAGCGTTCGATCGACTCGGGGAAGTCGGCGCCCCAGGTGCGGAAGGTCTGGATCACCGCCGGGTGCTTTTCCATCGTCGTGCTGAACTCGCCGAAGTCGGCTGGGTCGCCGGTGTCGGAGATGCCGAAGAAGACCTTCTTGCCGCGCGGTTCCAACGGCGCCGCGGGGGCCGTCTCCTTCTTCGGCGCCGCCGCGGCCGGCCCGGCGGCGAGCAGCGCCAGGGCGAGCGCGGCGAGCAGGCAGGCGCCCAGCGCCCAGCGCGTCGCTCTCTCGTGCCGTGCGCCGATCATCCGGGTTCCCTTCGACCCACGAACCCGCCAAACCTGCCGAACTCCCGCCGACGGGCCTACAACGCCGGAAATGGACGCGTTAGAGGCCCGTCGGCGGGGAGGGGTGCTCGGCGAGGAGCGCCAGCACCTCGCTGGCGTGGCCCTTGGCGACGAAGCTGGGGCCAATGCCTTTGATCGCCAGCAGGGCTTCCTCGTCGGCGGGGCGCGAGGCGGCGATCGCCTCCAGCGTCGAGTTGTGGGCGACCGTGTAGGCAGGTTTGTCGTCGGCGGCGCGCAGCCGCCAGGCCTTCAGCGCCTCGAACAGCTCGGCGTCGGCGGCGCTCAGCTCTGCCGGGGGCGCCGCGGCCTTGCCGGCGCGCGCCGGCTTGCGCACGGCGATCGTCTCCGGGTCGGGCAGCCACGCGACCGGGTCGCAGACGTCGCAGCAGCGCTCCAGCGGCGCCCCCGCCTGGGCGTCGCCGAAGTGGTCGAGGACGCCGCGGCGGCGGCACTCGTCGCCGTAGATGAACGCTTTGATCGTCTGGTAGTCGCGCCAGCCGCGCTCGCGGGCGATCGCCAGGTCGGGGTCGCCGGCGCGCTGTTCGTTGAAGCGCACCAGCCGGCCGAGGTCGGTCTTCATCGCCAGCAGCACCGCCCGCGCCGGCGCCCCGTCGCGCCCCGCTCGCCCGGCCTCCTGGTAGTAGGCCTCGAGGCTGGTCGGGATCGTCATGTGCCAGACCGAGCGCACGTCGGCTTTGTCGACCCCCATGCCGAAGGCGTTGGTGGCGACGACGACGTCGGCCTCGCCGTCCATGAAGCGGCGCTGGGCCTCGGTTCGGTGGTGGGGCGGCATCCCGGCGTGGTACGGGACCGCGCGCAGGCCGGCGTCGCGCAGCGCGGCGAAGAGCTCGTCGGTCCCCTTGCGGGTGCCGCAGTAGACGATCGCCGGCAGGTTCGCCGCGTCGCCCAGGCCCGCCTCGAGCAGCGCCGCTCGCCGCGCCACCGAGCCCTTGCCCTCGAGCCGCACGACGTCGAAGGAGATGTTCGGCCGGTCGAAGCCGGAGCGGACCTGGAGCGGCTCGCGCAGGCCGAAGCGGCTGGCGATCTCGGTCGCCACCGCCTCGGTCGCCGTCGCCGTGCAGGCCATCACCGTCGGCCGGCCGAGCTGCTCGGCGACCTCGGGCAGGCGCAGGTAGTCGGGCCGGAAGTCGTGCCCCCACTCCGAGACGCAGTGCGCCTCGTCGACGGCGAGCAGGTCGACGCGGCGCTGGGCGACGGCCTCGAAGAAGCGGGGGGAGGCGAAGCGCTCCGGCGCGCAGTAGACGATCCGGGCCTCGCCGCCGCTGACCTGGGCGAGCGCCTCGCGCACCGCCTCGTCGTCCATCGCCGAGGTGATCATCGCCACCGGGTGGCCGGCCGCGGTCAGCCGCCGCCACTGGTCGTTCATCAGCGCGATCAGCGGGCTGACGACGATCGTCAGGTCCGCGCTGGCGAGGCCGGGCAGCTGGTAGCAGAGGCTCTTGCCGCCGCCGGTCGGCATCACGATCAGCGAGTCGCGCCCGGCCAGGGCAGCCTCGACCGCCTCGCGCTGGCCGGGGCGGAAGGACTCGAAGCCGAGCTTGGCGAGGAGCGCGTCGGCGGGGCTGTCGCCGGCGGCGCTCAGCTCGGCAGCCACGGCTCGTACCACTGGCAGAGGCCGCGGGTCAGGTCGTCGGCCTGCTTCGGCCCCCAGGTCCCCTGCTCGTAGGGGTGGACCGGCCCGGGCTCTTCGAGCAGCGGCTCGACGATCCGCCAGGTCTCTTCGACCGTCGCCTGGCGGGTGAAGAGCTGCATGCGGCCGGCGATCGCGTCGCCGAGCAGGCGCTCGTAGGGCTCGGGCTCCTCGCCCGGCTCCTTCTCGAAGAGCACCTCGAGGTCGGCCGCCTCGAAGGCCTCCTCGCCGGCGCGCTTGGCGAAGAGGCGGATGCGCGAGCCCGGCGTCGGCTCGATCCGCACCGTCAGCTGGTTCGGTTCGGGCAGCTTGCCGCGCCCGATCCCCAGCCGCGGCGGACGCTTGAAGACGACGCTCACCTCCGAGGCCTTGACCGGCATGCACTTGCCGGCCCGGATGAAGAAGGGGACGCCGCTCCAGCGCCAGTTGTCGATCGCGAGCTCGACGGCGGCGAAGGTCTCCGTGGCCGAGTCCGGCGCCACGTCCTTGACCTCGTGGAAGCCTTCGTACTGGCCGCGCACGTAGCGCTTCGGCTCGGCGGTGCGCACGGCGCGGAACATCTCCAGCTTCTTGTCGCGGATCGAGTCGGCGTAGTTTCCGGCCGGCGGCTCCATCGCGACCAGGGCGAGGACCTGCAGGGCGTGGTTCTGGATCACGTCGCGCATCGCCCCGACCGCGTCGTAGAAGCGGCCGCGGTCCTCGACCCCGAAGTCCTCGGCGATCGTCATCTGCACGTGGGCGACGTGCTCGCGGTTCCAGACCGGCTCCAGCAGCGAGTTGGCGAAGCGCAGGTAGGTGATGTCCATCACCGGCTCCTTGCCAAGGTAATGGTCGATGCGCAGGATCTGCTCCTCCTCGAGCACCTCGCAGAGCTCCGCGTTGAGGGCGCGGGCCGAGACGAGGTCGTGGCCGAAGGGCTTCTCGATCACCACCCGCGCGTTCTCGGTCAGCCCCGCCGCGCCGAGCCCGTTGACGACGGTGGCGAACAGCGAGGGCGGGATCTCGAGGTAGAAGACCGGCCGCTTGGCGTCGCCGATCGCGACGCCGACGCGGGTGAAGGTGTCGGCGTCGGCGTAGTCGCCCTGGACGTATGTGAGCCGGGCGGCGAGGCGGGCGAAGACGTCCTCGTCGGGGTCCTCGATCGTTGCCGCGATCGCCTCGCGAGCGTGGGCGCGCAGCCTCTCGTCGTCCCACTCGTCGATCGCGACGCCGACGATCGGGCAGCTGAGCTTGCCGCGCGCCTCCAGCCGGTAGAGCGCCCGGAAGGTCATTTTCCGGGCCAGGTCGCCGCTGATCCCGAAGATCGTCAGCACGTCGGCGGCCGCGTCGTCACTCCGTTTTGCAGCCGCCTTCGCCATCGGGCGCGCAGGCTATCCGAGTGCCGCAGGTAGGGTTAGGAGCGATGGAGCTCGGCATCGTCGGACTCGGCCGCATGGGCGCCAACATGGCGCGCCGCCTGATGCGCGACGGCCATCGCATCGTCGCCTACGACGTCAACCCCGACGCGGTCACGGCACTGGCCGGCGAGGGGGCGGAGGGGGCCTCTTCGCTGGCGGACCTGGCGGCGAAGCTGAGCGCGCCGCGTGCGGTCTGGGTGATGGTGCCCTCGGGCGAGATCACCGACAAGACGATCGGCGACGTCGCCGCCGTGCTCGAGGCCGGCGACGCGATCGTCGACGGCGGCAACTCCTACTACCGCGACGACATCCGCCATGCCGAGATGCTGCGCGAGCAGGGCATCGACTTCGTCGATTGCGGGACCAGCGGCGGCGTCTTCGGCCTCGACCGCGGCTACTGCCTGATGATCGGCGGCCCGGACGGGGCGGTGGGGCGGCTCGACCCGATCTTCGCCAGCCTCGCCCCCGGCGTCGGCTCGGCCGAGCGCACGCCGGGCCGCTCCGGTGAGGTGACCCCGGCCGAGAACGGCTACCTGCACTGCGGGCCGAACGGGGCCGGCCACTTCGTGAAGATGGTCCACAACGGGATCGAGTACGGGATCATGGCCGCCTACGCCGAGGGGCTGAACATCCTCAAGAACGCCAACGCTGGCAAGGCCCAGCGCGAGGCCGATGCCGAGACCGCGCCGCTCGAGCAGCCCGAGTACTACCAGTACGACCTCGACCTGCCCGAGGTCGCCGAGGTCTGGCGCCGCGGCAGCGTGATCGGCTCCTGGCTGCTCGACCTGACCGCGGCGGCGATGCAGGAATCGCCCGACCTCGCCGACTTCGCCGGGCGCGTCTCCGACTCCGGCGAGGGCCGCTGGACCTCGATCGCGGCGATCGACGAGGGCGTGCCGGCGCCGGTCCTCACCGCCGCCCTCTACGAGCGCTTCTCGTCGCGCGGCCTCGACGACTACGGCGACAAGGTGCTCTCCGCCATGCGCAAACAGTTCGGCGGCCACGACGAGAAGGCTTCGTAGGGCGACCGCCGGGTAGCGGGTCCTGATGCCGATCCAGCTCGAGGTCTTCGACGACGACCGCGACGCCTCGCGCCACGCCGCCGAGGCGATCGTCGCTGCCGGCAAGGCGGCCGTCGCCGAGCGCGGCGAGTTCAACCTGGCGCTGAGCGGCGGCAAGACGCCCTGGGCGATGGTCGGCCAGCTCGGCGACATGGAGGAGATGCCCTGGGAGGACACGCTGATCTTCCAGGTCGACGAGCGGATTGCGCCCCCGGGCGACGCCGCCCGCAACCTCACCCACCTGGTCCAGATGCTCTCGATCTCCCACCAGGCCGCGGTGCGGCCGATGCCGGTCACCAGCCGCGACCTCGAACTGGCCGCCGCCGACTACGAAGCGCAGCTGCCCGAGCGGCTCGACCTGGTCCACCTCGGCCTCGGGCCGGACGGCCACACCGCCTCGCTCGTCCCCGACGACGGGGTCTTGGAAGTCAGTGAGCGCCGCGTCGCCGTGACCCGCGGCGAGTACGAAGGCCACCGGCGGATGACGCTGACCTACCCGACCCTCGCCGCGGCGCGCCAGATCCTCTGGCTGACCCTCGGTGAGAAAGTCCGCGAACCGCTGGCCAAGCTGCTCGACGGCGACGCCTCGATCCCGGCCGGCCGGGTCGAGAACGAGGCGATGGTCGCCGTAGCCGACGCGGCGGCCGCTGGCCGCCCCGCCGGCTAGGCGCCGCTCAGGCCGCCGCCGGGGCGACGGCGTGGTTGGCGACGACCCTCTCCTCGGGGTCCCACTGCCGCTTGACCTCGGCCAGCCGGGCGCAGACGTCGGGCGGCAGGATCGCGTCGACGTCGCAGGGGCTGTCGCTGAAGTTGAAGTAGGAGCCGTCGGCCGCCCAGGGCCGCATCGCCTCTTCGGTGCGGGTCATGTGGGCGACGATCGCCGCCGCCAGCTCCGGCGCCATCGGCAGGCCGATCCCGTACATGACGTAACCGGCGTCGAGCTTGGCGAGGGCGCCGGCGCCCTCGGCGGGGCGCGAGAGGGCGCCGCCGAGCTGGCGCAGCTCGGTGAACAGCAGCGGCGAGCCCGAGTCGGGGCCGGCGACGGAGACGAACGCGTCGATCGCCTCGTCGCTCAGCTCGGTGATCGTCATCCCGTCACCGATCCCCGGGACCGGGTTCTCGGGGTCCATGTGGATGCGGCTCAGCTCCGCGGTCGGGATCTGGGCGAAGGTGTCCATGATCGGCTCGCCGATCTCGCGCAGCGGCGCGATCACCGCTTCGCCCTCGGCCTGACCGCCGATGAAGGCGCCGTCGATCGTCAGCAGCGGCGTGCCGCGCAGCGGCTCGGGCACGTCGGGGAGGTCGGGCGGGGTGATGAAGCGGACGACCGAGGTGACCTCCTCGGGGGCGTTCGCGGCCCAGTCGCGGTAGGCGCGGACGGCGGGAGTGCCGACCGCCGCGGGGAAGAGCAGGGCGCCGGCGTAGACGTCGGCGAGCGGCAGCAGGTCGAGGCGCAGGGCGGTGACGATCGCGTAGCCACCACCACCGCCGCGCAGCGCCCAGAAGAGGTCGGGGTCGTTCTCGGCGTCGACCGTGCGCGGCTCGCCGCTGGCGGTGACCAGCTCGATCGCGGCGACCCGGTTGCAGGCGAAGCCGTGGCGGCGCCCGAGCCAGCTGAGACCGCCGCCGAGCGTGTAGCCGGTGAGGCTGATGTCAGGTGAGGAGCCGGGCAGGAAGCAGAGCCCGTGCTCGTTCGCCGCCTCGCCCAGCTCGGCGGCGAGGACGCCGGCCTCGATCCGCGCCGTGCGCGCCTCGGCGTCGACCTCGATGCCGCGCATGCGCTCGGTCTTGATCAGGATCGTCCCCGCCAGCGGCGGCATCGGGCCGGCGCCGTGGCCGGTGCCCTGCGCCGCGACCTTCAGCCCCTGGGCGGCGGCGAAGCGGACGGTCGCCGCGATGTCCTCGGCGCTCTCGACGAAGGCGACCGCCTCGGGGTGCTGGTCGGCGGCGAGGTTCCAGGCCAGGCGCGCCTCGTCCCAGTCAGGGTCGGTAGGGGTCGCAACGCGGCCGGCAATCGCCAACCCGGCAAAGTCGATCATCTGTTCTCCTCCAGGAGCTAGTTCGGCGTCGAGCGGTCGACGGCGTCACCGCTCCCGACCAGAATTTCGCTGACCATATCCGGCGGGAAGAGGCCGTGCGAGGAGATCCCGGGATCGGCCTCGAGCCGGGCGGCGAGCGCCGCGGGGTCGCCGACCTCGCCGCGGTAGTCGGCGATCACGCCGCCGTCGGGGCTGGGAGGCACGTCGCGCAGCTCGACCTCGGCGCCGAGCCGGGCCAGGGTCGAAGCGAGGCCGAAGGCGAGCAGCTCCAGGGGCACGGGCGCGGAGAGCGAGGTGACCGGCTTGCTCGAGTCGGCGATCACGACGAAGCGCTCGGCCGCGGCGGCGACGATCTTCTCGCGCTGGTGGGCGGCGCCGCCGCCCTTGATCAGCCAGCCGTCGGGGGTGACCTGGTCGGTGCCGTCGATCGCGATGTCGAGCCGCCGCAGCCGGTCGAAGTCCTCGACCGGGATGCCGAGCCCGCGCGCCTGCTCCTCGGTGGCGACCGAGGTGGCGACGCAGCGGATGCCGCTGAGCCCACGCCGGGCGATCGCCGGCAGCAGATGGGCGACGGTCGATCCGGTGCCGAGGCCGATCGTCATCCCGTCCTCGACCAGCTCCGCCGCCGCCTCCCCCGCGAGGCGCTTCTCGTCGTCCGTGGCCACGGCGGGGGACTCTATGCTCGCCTCTAGATGGATGCCCGGATCTGGCTGAGCGGCGCGGCGGGGGAGCCGCGCTCCTTCCCCCTGGCGGGCGAGCGGACGACGGTCGGCCGCGACCCCGAGGCCGACGTCACCCTCGATGACGAGGCGGTCTCCTGGCACCACCTCGAGATCGAGCGGCGCGGCGGCGTGTTGATGGCGACCGACCTCGACAGCCGCAACGGCACCGCGCTCAACGGCGAGCCGCTCGACCGGCCGCGCCGCCTGCGCGACGGCGACGTGCTCACCGTCGGCGGCCAGCGGCTCGAAGTCTCCGACTCGCTGCCGGGGCGCGCGGGGGCGACGGTTCCCGCCGCCGCGCCCGCGGTCGAGCTCAGCGCCGAGGAGCGCGCCACCGCGACCGCCCTGGTCGCTCCCTACCGCAGCGAGGGCGCCTTCGCCGGGCGGCCGGCGACCCGGGCCGAGATCGCCGAGGCGCTCCACGTCAGCGAGCGCACCGCCCAGCGCCGCCTCGACGCCCTCGCCGCCAAGCTCGACGTCCCCGGCGACGCCGGCCGCGAGCGCCCCCGCCTCGTCGCCGCCCGCGTGATCGAGCTCGGCCTCGACCGCTGACCCGGAGGGGGCCAAACTTGGCCCGGTCCGAGGCGCGCGTGTCGTTGGCGCGTACGGGCGCGGCGCGGAGCATCGGTGGACAAGTTCACCGATGCGAAAGGAATTGCCATGCGCCACCGATCACTCGCTTCCCTGCTCGTCCTCCTCGGCCTCGCCATCCCGGCCGCCGCCAGCGCGGCGCCCCAGACGGGCGCCGTCGTCTTCTCCAAAGCGACGACCGTCGACGGAGTCGCCGAGGGCGGCCTCTTCGCCGTCCGCGACGGCCGCCTCAACCAGATCAGCGAGGACCCGACCGACACCGAACCCGCTTTCGCCGCCGACGGGCGGACGATCGCCTTCATCCGCGGCGGCGACCTCTACTCGGTCCGCCCCGACGGCTCCGGCCAGCGGCGGCTGACCAGCGGTTCCGAGCTCGACTCGGCGCCGATCGTCGCCCCCGACGGCCGCCGCGTCGTCTTCGAGCGGCGCGCCGGGGAGAACGCCCCCGCCGACCTGGTCTCGGTGCGGATCATGGGCGGCGGCCTGCGGGCGCTGACCAGCGGCGCCGACGACGATCACGACGCCGACTTCTCGCCGGACGGCCGGGCGATCGTCTTCGTCCGCGGCAGCGGCGAGGCGCCCGACACCAAAGAGGACCTCTACTCGGTCCGTCCCTCGGGGGCGAACCTGGCGCGGCTGACCCGCACCGCGGGCATCGACGAGTTCGAGCCGCGCTACTTCGCCGGCGGCATCCTCTTCAGCCGCGGTGAGAGCACCCCCGGGCCGGCCGCTTACGCCGACGTCTACACGATGCGCCGCACCGGCAGGAAGGTGAAGCCGCTGGTCGCCGGCGTCGGCTCGGCCTACGTCGAAGACGTCGCGCCGAACGGCCGCACCGTGCTCTTCCGCCGCGACCAGGGCCTCTGGTCGAAGCCGACCGGGCCCGGCGGCGCGCGCAAGCTCGCCCAGCTCCCCGACGGCTCGGAGACCAACGGGGTCTTCTCCTCGGACGGGCGCCGGGTGGCGGCCTTCGTCGCGGTCGAGGAACGTCAGTCACTGGTCTCGATCGAGGTCGCGGGCGGCCGTCAGCGGCAGCTCGCCGAGGGCTTCGAGGTGACTGAGAAAGACGGCACTGCCATCGGTCCGGTGATCGCATGGCAACCGGTCCGGTAAGGCCGTGTCGATAGGGGCCGGGCCACCGGGCGGTATAACCGCCCGGTGGCTGACCCCGCAATCGGCTCGACCCTCGCCGGCTATCGCCTCGACGCCCTGATCGCCCGCGGCGGCATGGGCGTCGTCTACCGGGCGACGCACCTGGCGCTCGAACGGCCGGTGGCGCTCAAGGTGATCGCCCCCAACCTCGCCGCCGACGCCGGCTTCCGCGCCCGCTTCCTGCGCGAGTCGCGGCTCGCCGCCCGGCTCGACCACCCCAACGTCGTGCCCGTCTTCGACGCCCGCGAGGAGGACGACGAGCTGATCGTCGCGATGCGGCTGATCACAGGCGGCGACCTGAAGCGGCGGATCGCCACCGACGGCCCGCTGCCGCCGGCCGAGGCGGTGGCGCTGCTGGGCCAGGTCGCCGAGGCGCTCGACGCCGCCCACGCCGCCGGCATCGTCCACCGCGACGTCAAGCCGCACAACATCCTGCTCGAAGGCGAGCGCGCCTTCCTCACCGACTTCGGCCTCGCCAAGGCGCTGGGGGAGAGCGGCGTCCTGCGCGGCGCCTCGGTGGTCGGCACCGCCGAATACATGTCGCCCGAGCAGTGGCGCGGGCGCGACGTGGGACCGCCCGCCGACGTCTACTCGCTCGGCTGCGTCCTCTACGAGGCGCTGACCGGCGTCGTCCCCTACGCCCGCCACGAAGGCGACGCCGAACCCGAGATCCCCGCCGGCCTCGACGAGGTGATCGAACGCGCCGTCGCCGCCGACCCCGAGGAGCGCTATCCCAGCGCCGGCGCCCTGATCGACGCCGCCCGCGAGCGCCAGGGCGCCGCCCCCGCTGCCACCCGCGTCCTCACCGATACGGCGCCGACGGGACGTGCCGGTGATTCCCCGCCCATATGGGCGGCTAAGTCCCGGCACGTCGGGCTGACGCGCTGGCGTTGGCGGCGGCTGATCGCCGGTGGCTTTCTGGTCTGGTTCGCCGCTCTCGCGGCTGTCGCCGTCGTCGGGGCCGTGATCGCCGCCGTCCTCCTCGGTGGTGATGACGTCTCCGTCTCGGCGCCGATCGAGGTGGGGGAGGGCGCCCTGCGGATCGCCGTCGGCGAGGACGCGATCTGGGTGACGAGCGGCGCCGACGGGACGCTGACGCGGATCGACCCGGAGGCGGTGGCCGTCGCCGGCGCGCCCGTGCGCCTCGACCTCGGCATCGCGGGCGTCGCGGTCGGCGACGGCTCGGTTTGGGTCTCGAGCCCGCGCCGCGGCCAGGTCCTCGAGGTCGACCCCGACAGCGGCCGAGTCGTCGCCAGGGTTCCGGTCGGCGGCCGGCCTGGCGCGATCGTCGCCGGCGGCGGCCGGATCTGGGTCGCCGACGAGCGGGGCGCCGGCATCACCGCGATCAACCCGCGCGGAGCGGGCGTCTTCAAGCGCGGCATCGCGCCCCGCGCCACGCCGCTGCGGCTCGCGGCCGGCGCCGGCGCGCTCTGGGCGAGCAGCGCCTCGACCGGCTCCATCCGTCGCGTCGACTTTGGCACCGCGACCTCCGAGGCGCCGATCGTGGTCGGCCGCGGGCCCGCCGGGGTGACCGTCGGCGGCGGCCTGGTCTGGGTCGCCAACAGCCGCGCCAACGCGGTCACCCGGGTCGACCCGGTGACCCGCTCGCTCTTCGGCGAGCCAGTCGAGGTCGGCGAACGGCCGGGCGGGATCGACGCCGGCACCGAGGTCGTCTGGGTCGCCAACTCCGCTGACGGCACGGTCACCAGGATCGAGATCGAGAGCGGCGAGACGGTTGGCGATCCAGTACGCGTCGGGCCCCGCCCCGGGGCGGTGGCGGTCGGCGGCGAGGCGGTCTGGGTCGCCAACAACGGCGACGGAACGGTCACCCGCATCGAGCCGTAGTCGCGTTCAATAGGATCGCTGGGCGGCCTATGGCGCAGGACACCGACCAGCTCTGCATCAACACGATCCGCACCCTCTCGATCGACGCGATCCAGAAGGCCAACTCAGGTCATCCCGGCACGCCGATGGCGATGGCACCGGTCGCCTACACGCTCTGGCAGCAATTCCTCCGCTTCGACCCGGCCGACCCGGTCTGGCCCAACCGAGACCGCTTCGTGCTCTCCGCCGGGCACGCATCGATGCTGCTCTACGCGCTCCTCTACCTCGCCGAGGTACAGGCGGTCGAACCCGACTACGAGGTCGTCGGCCGCCCCTCGGTCTCGCTCGCCGACATCGAGAGCTTCCGCCAGCTCGGCTCGCGCGCCCCCGGCCACCCCGAGTACCGTTGGACCTCCGGCGTCGAGACCACCACCGGCCCGCTCGGCCAGGGGATCGCGACCTCGGTCGGGATGGCGATCGCCTCCAAGTGGCAGGGCGCCCGCTACGGCGCCGACCTCTTCGACTTCGACGTCTACGCGATCGCCGGCGACGGCTGCCTGATGGAGGGCGTCTCCAACGAAGCCGCCTCGCTGGCGGGTCACCTGAAGCTCGACAACCTCTGCTGGGTCTACGACAACAACCACATCACGATCGACGGGAAAACCCGGATCGCCTACGACGACGACGTCGCCGCCCGCTTCATGGGCTACGGCTGGAACGTGACCCGGGTCGGCGACGCCAACGACACGGGGCTGCTCGCCCGCGCCTTCGAGGAGTTCAAGGGCGAGGAGGGGCGACCGACGCTGATCATCGTCGACAGCCACATCGGCTGGGGCTCGCCGCACAAGCAGGACACCTCCGCCGTCCACGGCGAGCCGCTGGGCGAGGAGGAGGTGCGGGAGACGAAGCGCGCCTACGGCTGGCCCGAGGACGCCCAGTTCCTCGTTCCCGACGGGGTCAAGGAGCACTTCGCCGCCGGCATCGGGGCGCGCGGCGCCGAGGCGCGCGCCGCCTGGGAGGCGAAGCTCGCCGAGTTCACCTCCGCCAACCCCGACCTCGCGGCCGAGATCGAGGCGACCCAGAAGCGCGCCCTGCCCGAGGGCTGGGACGCCGAGATCCCCAGCTTCGAGGCCGACGAGAAGGGGATCGCCACGCGCAAGGCCTCCAACCAGGTCGAGAACGCGATCGCCGCCCGCCTGCCCTGGCTCTTGGCCGGCTCCGCCGACCTCACCGACTCGACCTCGGTCCGCCTCTCCACCGAGGTTGCCGCCGACTTCGAGCCCGGCGCCTACGACGGCCGCCAGCTCCACTTCGGGATCCGCGAGCACGAGTCGGCCGCCGTCTCCAACGGCCTCTCGCTCTCCAAGCTGCGGCCGCTCTGGTCCACCTACCTGACCTTCTCCGACTACGCCCGGCCGGCGATCCGGCTCTCGGCGTTGATGGAGCTGCCGGTGATCCACCTCTTCACCCACGACTCGATCGGGCTCGGCGAGGACGGCCCGACCCACCAGCCGGTCGAGCAGCTCGCCTCGCTGCGGGCGATCCCCGGCCTCGACGTGATCCGCCCCGCCGACGCCAACGAGGTCGCCGAGGCCTGGCGGGTGGCGATCGACCGCACCCACCAGCCAGTCGCCCTCGTCCTCACTCGCCAGAACGTGCCGATCTTCGACCGCTCGAAGTACGCCGCCGCCGAGGGCGTGCGCCGCGGCGGCTACGTGCTCGCCGACGCCGAGGGTGGCGAGCCCGACGTGATCCTGATCGCGACCGGCAGCGAGGTCGCGCTGGCCGTCGGCGCCCATGAGGAGCTCGCCGCGGAAGGCATCCGCTCGCGGGTCGTCAGCCTGCCCTGCTGGGAGCTCTTCGACCGCCAGGACGACGAGTACCGCGAGACGGTCCTGCCCGCCGCCGTCACCGCTCGCGTCTCGGTCGAGGAGGCCTCGACCCTGGGCTGGGACCGCTACGTCGGCCCCGGCGGGCGCAGGATCGGGATGCACACCTTTGGCAGCTCGGCGCCGCTCAAGGACCTCCAGACCAAGTTCGGGTTTTCGCCGGACGAGGTCGCGGAGGCGGCGCGTGAAGTGCTGAAATCAGAGCAGGGGAAGACCTGACCACATGAAGGAGCGCCAGTGAAGCCGACGCAGCAGCTACACGACCTGGGCCAGAGCCTCTGGCTCGACAACATCACCCGCCCGATGCTCGACGAGGGGGTGCTGGCCAGCTACATCGAGGAGCTCTCGGTCACCGGCCTGACCTCCAACCCGACGATCTTCGACAAGGCGATCTCGGGCGGCGACGCCTATGACGCGCAGATCGACGAGCAGGCGGCGAGCGTCGACACCACCGAGGACATGTTCTTCCGGCTGGCGATCGACGACCTGCGCCGCGCCGCCGACCTCTTCGCCGACGTTCACGAGCGCACCGCCGGCGTCGACGGCTTCGTCTCGCTCGAGGTCTCGCCGCTGCTCGCCGATGGCACCGCCGCCACGATCGAGCAGGCCGCTCAGCTCCACAACCAGGCGGAACGCGCCAACCTCTACATCAAGATCCCCGGCACCCCGGCCGGCCTGCCGGCGATCGAGGAGTCGATCTTCGCCGGCATCCCGATCAACGTCACCCTGCTGTTCTCGACCGAGCAGTACCTGGCCGCCGCCGACGCCTACCTGAAGGGGATCGAGCGCCGGATCGAGGCCGGGCTCAGCCCCGACGTCGCCTCGGTCGCCTCGCTCTTCATCAGCCGCTGGGACGTCGCGGTCGCCGACGAGGCGCCGGAGGAGCTGCGCAACCGGCTCGGCCTGGCCGTCGGCTTCCACGCCTACCGGGCCTACCGCGAGCTGCTCGACTCGCCGCGGATGCAGAGGCTGATGAACGAGGGGGCGCGGCCGCAGCGGCTGCTCTGGGCCAGCACCGGGACCAAGGACCCCGAAGCCTCCGACACCCTCTACATCGAGGGCTTCGCCTCGCCCTTCACGGTCAACACGATGCCCGAGCCGACCCTCACAGCATTCGCCGACCACGGCACGGTCGGCGACCCGGTTCCCGCCGACGGCGGCGAAGCCGACGAGCTGCTGGCGCGATTCGAGGCTGCCGGGATCGGGGTCGCGGCGCTGGCCGAGCGGCTCCAGGAGGAGGGCAAGGTCGCCTTCGTCAAGTCCTGGGAGGAGCTGCTGAAGACGATCGAGACGCAGCGCGCGGAGTCCCAGCCCTCGTGAGCGCGGAGCGACCAAGCGTGCATATCTGGTTCTTCGCGCCGGGAGCGGAGCGCGAGGCCATGTCGTGAGCGAGCTGCGCGAGGGCGCCGCCTGGCAGGCGCTCGAGCAGCACCACGCGGAGGTCCGCGGGCGGCACCTGCGCGAGCTCTTCGACGCCGACCCCCAGCGCGGCGAGCGGCTGGTCGCCGACGGCGCCGGCCTCCACCTCGACTTCTCCAAGCATCGAATTACTGACGAGACGGTGATCATGCTGGGGGAGCTGGCCCGCGAGCGCGGCGTCGAGGCGCGCCGCGACGCGATGTTCGCCGGCGAGCACATCAACGTCTCCGAGGACCGCGCCGTCCTGCACGTGGCGCTGCGCATGCCGCGCGAGCGCTCGCTCGTCGTCGACGGCGTCGACGTGGTCAGGCAGGTGCACGAGACCCTCGACCGCATGGCCGCCTTCGCCGAGCGCGTTCGCGGCGGCGAGTGGACCGGCCACACCGGCAAGCCGATCCGCAACGTCGTCAACGTCGGCATCGGCGGCTCCGACCTCGGCCCGGTGATGGCTTACGAGGCGCTGCGCCACTTCAGCCGCCGCGAGATGACCTTCCGCTTCGTCTCCAACGTCGACGGCACCGACTTCGCCGAGTGCACCCGCGACCTCGACCCCGAGGAGACGCTCTTCGTCATCTCCTCGAAGACCTTCACCACGCTGGAGACGATGACCAACGCCCACACCGCCCGCGAGTGGTCGCTGGCCGGGCTGGGCGGCGACGAGGCGGCGGTCGCCAAGCACTTCGTCGCCGTCTCGACCAACGCCGAGGAGGTCAGCGAGTTCGGCATCGACACCGACAACATGTTCGGCTTCTGGGAGTGGGTGGGGGGCCGCTACTCGATGGACTCGGCGATCGGGCTCTCGACGATGCTGGCGATCGGGCCGGCCCGCTTCGAGGAGATGCTGGCCGGCTTCCACGCGATGGACGAGCACTTCCGCAGCGCCCCCTTGGCCGAGAACCTGCCCGCCCTGATGGGCCTGCTCTCGGTCTGGAACACCGACTTCTTCGGCGCCCAGACCTGCGCGGTGCTGCCCTACGACCAGTACCTGCACCGCTTCCCCGCCTACCTACAGCAGCTGACGATGGAGTCGAACGGCAAGCACGTCGGCCTCGACGGCGCCCGCGTCGACTACGACACCGGGGCGATCTTCTGGGGCGAGCCGGGCACCAACGGCCAGCACTCCTTCTACCAGCTGATCCACCAGGGCACGCGCCTGATTCCCTGTGACTTCATCGGCTTCATGCGCTCCAACAACCCGCTCGGCGAGCACCACGACATCCTGATGTCGAACGTCTTCGCCCAGACCGAGGCGCTCGCCTTCGGCAAAACGCCCGAGCAGGTGCGCGCCGAGGGCACCCCGGAGGCGGTCGTCCCGCACCGGGTGATGGAGGGCAACCGGCCCTCGAACACGATCCTCGCCGAGCGCCTCGACCCGCGGACGCTGGGCACCCTCGTCGCCCTCTACGAGCACAGCGTCTTCGTCCAGGGAGCGATCTGGGGGATCGACTCCTTCGACCAGTGGGGGGTCGAGCTGGGCAAGGTCCTGGCCAAGCGGATCATCCCCGAGCTGCAGGCCAACGCGGAGCCGGAGCTGAAGCACGACAGCTCGACCAACGCCCTGATCCGCCGCTACCGGCAGGCGCGAGCGGGAGCCAGCGAGTAGGCCGTGCCCCTGCTCGACGCCATCACGCTGGCGGCGTCGGAGTCCAACCTGCTGGCCGCGCGCCAGCTGATGGCGTTCACGCTCGCCTTCCACATCGTCCTCGCCTGCATCGGCGTCGCCTTCCCGGCGATCGTCCTGATCGCCAACTGGCTGGGACTGAAGCGCGGCGACGAGGACGCGCTGCGCCTGGCGCGGCGCTGGTCGAAGGCGATGGCGGTCACCTTCGCCGTCGGCGCCGTCACCGGCACCGTGCTCAGCTTCGAGTTCGGCCTGCTCTGGCCCGAGTTCATGGAGCGCTTCGGCGACGCCTTCGGGGTCGCCTTCGCGATCGAGGGCATCTTCTTCTTTCTCGAGGCGATCTTCATCGCGATCTACATCTACGGCTGGAACCGGCTCGGCGGCTGGGCACACTTCTGGTCGGGGGTGCCGATGGTGATCACCGGGATCGGCGGCGCCTTCTCGGTGGTGGCGGCCAACGCCTGGATGAACCAGCCACAGGGCTTCACCCTCGACGCCGCCGGCAAGGTCGTCGACACCAACCCGCTCGAGGTGATCTTCAACCCCGCCTGGCATTACGAGGTGCCGCACATGATCCTCGCCGCCTACATGGTGGCCGGTTTCCTCGTCGCCTCGATCTACGCGGTCGGGATGCTGCGCGGGCGGCGTGACCGGCTGCACCGCCTCGGCGTCCTGATCCCGCTCACCGTCGCCTGCATCGCGACCCCGATCCAGATCTTCATCGGCGACGTCGCGGCGCGCGAAGTCGCCGACCACCAGCCGGCCAAGTTCGCCGGCTTCGAGTGCATCCAGGAGACCGGGCCCAACCAGACCGAGTGGATCGGCGGCATCTGCACCGACGACGGGGTGAAGTGGGGGATCGGGATTCCCGGGCTCGACTCGCTCCTGGTCGGCTTCAGCACCGACACGGTCGTCACCGGGCTGAATGACATCCCGCCCGACGAGCGACCGCCGGCCAACACCCTGCTGCACCTCTCCTTCGACACGATGGTCGGCATCGGCTCGGCGCTGCTCGCCCTCGCCGGCTGGCTCGCCTTCGTCTGGTGGCGGCGGCGCGACATCCCCGGCACGCCCTGGTTCCTGCGCGCGGTCGCCGTCTCCGGCGCCGCCGCCGTGGTCGCGATGTGGGCCGGCTGGATCGTCACCGAGGTCGGCCGCCAGCCCTGGATCGTCCAGGACCAGATGCGCACCTCCGAAGCGGTCACCGACGCCGGCGGGATCTGGTTCGTCTATGCCGGCGTGATCCTGCTCTACACGGCGCTGGGGGTGGGCCTCGTCCTCGTCCTGCGGGCGATGTCGCGGCGCTGGCGCGAGGAGGGCGAGGGGGCCGAGGGCGAGACTCCCTACGCGCCGCGGGACGACTTTTCCGTCGATATGTCGGGTTTCTCGTCCAGGGGGGAGGATCGTGAGTAAGGCCGACATCGCCGCGGCGATCCTCTGGACGGGGGCGACCCTCTACGCGGTCTTCGGCGGGGCAGACTTCGGCGGCGGCTTCTGGGACCTGATCGCCGGCGACGCCGAGAAGGGCGCGCGGCCACGGGCGCGGATCCAGCGCTCGCTGACCCCGGTCTGGGAGGCCAACCACGTCTGGCTGGTCTTCATCCTCGTCGTCCTCTGGACCGCCTTCCCGGAGGCCTTCGCGGCGATCATGACGACGCTCTACGTGCCGCTGGCGCTGGCCGCCCTGGGGATCGTCCTGCGCGGCGCCGGCTTCGCCTTCCGCAAATCGATCCGTTCGCTGCAGGCGCGCCGCGCGATGGGCGCCATCTTTGCTCTCTCCTCGGTGCTGACGCCGTTCTTCATGGGCGCCGTGGTGGGCGCGGTGGCGGCCGAAAACGTGCCCGCCGAGGGGTATGGCGACCCCTTCTCGAGCTGGATCGACCTGCTGCCGCTGCTGACCGGGGCGCTCTTCGTCGCCACCGGCGCCTACCTGGCGGCGGTCTTCCTCGTCGTCGACTCCCACAAGGCGGAGGACCGCGAGATGGAGGGGTACTTCGCCCGCCGCGCGCTGGCCGCCGGCCTGGTCACCGGGCTGATCGCCGCCGCCGGCCTCGTCGCCCTGCACGCCGACGCGCGCTACGCCTACGAGCGCCTGATCGCCGAGGGCCTGCCCTTGGTGATGGTCTCGGTGCTCTGCGGCTTCGGGGTGCTGGCGCTGCTGCTGCAGCGCGGCCGTCGCGGGCTGCGGCCGCTGGCGATCGGCGCCGTGGTCGCCGTCATCTGGGGCTGGGCGGTCGCCCAGTTCCCCTACCTGCTGCCGACCTCGCTGAAGATCAGCGAGTCGGCGGCGCCGGGGCCGACCCTCGACTCGGTCCTGATCGTCTTCGGCGTCGCGGCGGTCGTCGTCCTGCCCTCGCTGGCGCTGCTCTACTGGCTCAGCCAGCGGGAGCTGCTCGAGTGAGCGGAGCTCCCAGGGGCGGCGCGATCCGCGCCGTCCTCTTCGACATCGACGGGACCCTGTTGGTGACCGGCGGCGCCGGCGGCATCGCCTGGCAGCGTGCCTTCGAGGAGCTGCACGGGGTGGAGGCGAACGTCGCCGACCACACCGACGCCGGCATGACCGACCCCGAGATCGTCAAGATCGTCTTCCGCGAGGTGCTCGGCCGCGAGGGCAGCTCCGAGGAGCGCGCCAAAGCGATCGCCGCCTACCTCAAGCACCTGCCGGACGCCGTCGCCGAGTCCGGCGGCTACCGGGTCATGCCGGGGGTTGAGGATCTCCTCGACCGCCTCATCGACCAGGGCGTCCTCTGCGGCCTCGTCACCGGCAACATCGAGGCGGCGGCCCACATCAAGCTCGCCCGCGCCAACCTCAACCGCTTCTTCAGCTTCGGCGGCTACGGCTCGGACTCCCCCGACCGCACCGAGCTCACCGAAGCCGCTCTGCGCCGTGGCGAGCTCGTCTCCGGCGACTCCATCGCCAAGGAGGCCTGCATCGCCGTCGGCGACACCCCCCGCGACGTCAAGGCCGGCCACGGCGCCGGCATCCGCGTCATCGGTGTCGCGACGGGCAGCTACACGGTCGAGCAGCTGCGTGACGCTGGCGCCGACTATGTCCTTGTCACGGTGAGAGACACGTCCTTCCCGAGTTAAAAAGAGTGAGTCTCTAAAGGGTTTCGCCCATCTTTGAATGAAACTGTTGCGCTGAGTCGATTCCCTGCGTAGCTTCTTCGCCCGGGTCCAGCGCTTCTGGGTTTCAACTACCAATGGAGGTCCCGTGACTTCTCGTTTCTCGCTGCAGGCAGTCCTCATCGCCTTCAGTTCATCTGCCTGTGTGTTGCTGGCCGTTGCCGTCCTTACCGGGCTTTTCGCGGACGGCAACGGGGTCCCGGCTGTTGAGGGAGGGATCTCGGCTGCTGAGGAGGCCGTGGAGCGCGAGCAGGACCGTCTCACAGAGCTGCGGAGCCCCGAACGACAAGCCGAGCGACGCCGCTCGCGGACGGCCTTCGCCGGCCTCTCCGACCAGCGAGCGATCTCGCTTGCAGCAAAGCGCTTCCCCGCAGCTACTCGAGAGGACGTTTGGACTGGGCCGGCAGATGCCGGGAAGGCTCGCGTTGTGAGCTACGGCGGCGACTTTGGCGCCCGCATCAAGTATCCGGGGGGGAAGACCGCGCTGGTTCAGTCGATCGTGCCCCTTCGGGCCAGGGACGAGAGTGGCGCGAAGCAACCGGTTGAGCTCGCACTCGAGGACTTCGGTGGATATCTGCAATCCGCGAATCCTCTGGTTCCCGTCCGCTACTCGAAGGACCCGAGGGAGGGTGTGACATTCGAGCGCTCGCAAGTGGGCGTGAGCCTGGCCGGGGCCGACGAATCGGCCACCGGCGTCGAGGAGTCCGACAGACTGGTCGTGCCGGCGGTGCACCAGGACACAGATCTTTGGATTGCCCCGACAGCGGCTGGATTTGAGACTTTCGCGCTGCTCCGGTCGGCTGCGAGCCCGGAGCAGATCGTCCTTGAGATGGAGCTACCAGTGGGGGCAGTGCTGCGGGAGGGCTCCGGTGGCGATGCGGAAGTCGTTCGTGAAGGCAAGCGGATGATCTCGATCAGCGCCCCAGTCGCCTGGGACTCTGATCGCCAGCCCGTCTCCGTTTCGATGGCGGTCGAGGGATCCAGGCTCGTGTTGGGGGTGCCCCACCATGGGCGAGATCTCCACTACCCGCTGCTTGTCGATCCTTCACTAGAGGAGTATTGGCAATGGGAAAGCCCCTCTTGGCCGAACGTCGACGGATGGGTGCGTACAACCAATGCACCAGGTACCTTCGACTCCGCCTACCTCGATCTACCGAATCGGTGGGGACGTGGGCTCTACACCTTCACGCGCAACGTGACCGTACCGATGGGTTCGTGGTCGGGGTGGCTCTTCGATGCTCCGGGAGCCCAGTCTTACGTGTTTGAAAGCGTCATGGAGACCAGCTCCAACGCGCTGCAGAGCTGTGTTGGACGGGGAGTAGGAGACCCAGCCGGCCCCGGTACCTATGATTGCGCCCCGATCGATTGGCACTCGAGAGTCATTTGCACCTCCGGTAGTTGTGACCCCAATGTCGGAGCGGCAGGCAGCCATGCCTTCCAGCTGATCCAGGCATCGCAGACGTTGGCGCGGACGGAAGGGACCAAGACGCTTTCGTCGTTGAGCGAAGCTTCGGCTGCCTACACGGATCGTGATCTCCCCGACCTATGGTCGATCAACCAGCTCGGCACGATTCCATGGGCGAAAAGCTGGAGCGGGCAGGTCACTGGGGCCGTGACCGACCCTGGGCTGGGAGTCGAAGAGGTCAAGGTCCACGGTGGGGGGTGGCAACTCGTGGATGCTGTGAGCTGTGAAGGCTTCTCCTGGGCCCCCTGCCCGGCAGAACGGGGAACCGGCCATTCGGTGAACAGCGCCGATACCGGCCAGGGCAGATACCCGGTCTGGGTCACCGCCACCGATCCGGTCGGCAATAGCGCGACGAAGAAGTTCGTCGAACTGCAGATCGACAACAGTGGCCCGGCGATCCCTGATCCCACGGGCACACTTTGGAGTGGACGAGTGGTAACCGAGCCGGGACAGACGCTCCTGTCCGGCGACTACACGCTCAACGTGACTGCGACAGACGGCAAATCAAACGGAACGGATCTCGAACGTCGCTCCGGCGTTAGAAGTATCGAGATCCAGGTGGACGGGACCACGGTCCTGCCCGCGGACAGCAAATCGTGCTCGACCGATAGCTGTGGCCACTCGCGTAGCTGGACTTTCTCCACTGGCGAGTTCCCCGGAGGCCGCCGCACCGTCACGATCGTGGCGAAAGACCAGGTCGGCAATCAGTCCGTTCGCAGCTTCGATGTGATCATCCCCGACACAGGAGCGGTGCTATCGCCGACCAAGGACACCGCGACGTCCCGCTGGCTCCAACTCGAGGCGCAAGCGGAAGGTGCCAACCTGACAGGCGTGCGCTTTCAGTACCGGCGCCTTCCGGGTGCTTGGGTTGACATTCCACTTCAGGCACTCTCCGATCGTCAAGGCCAGCCGCTTTCCAGCACAGTCGTCTCGCTCGTGAACAAACTCTCGCCCGTCGTCAACTGGGACATTCCAGCAACAACGAGCGGAGAATTCGACAAGGGCCCACTTGAGGTTCGCGCCCGCTTCGTCGGACCTAATGGTGACGGCGGCACATCCAAACCCGTGCGGTCCCAGTTCGATCCGCACGGGCTCGGAACCAACGACGCGAGGACGACGTTGGGGCCGGGGACGTTGAATCTGATGACGGGCAACCTGGCGATCAGCACCGTCGATGCATCGATCGCGAGCTGGGGAGAGCCCCTTTCCGTCGCCCGCACGTTTAACACACGCGACTATTGGGCTAGTTGGATGGGCCCGTTCGGCCCGGGCTGGGTGCCTAGTACATCGGTTGAAGGTATTTCGGCCTACAGTGGGATCAAGGAGATCAGCGACCCGTATTACGGGGATCATGCGGAGTTAACTACATCCGAAGCGGGCACGATCTACTTTGACCTATCGGCAGGCATCTACAAACCGGAGGCCGGCTTCGAGACCCTCACGTTGACGAAACCCGCGTCTGATCGATTCGAGCTCAAGGACTCGGACGGCAATACCACAGTCTTCATACGTGAATCGGGGACGACGACATCGCTGTATGTTCCAAGAGAAGTCCGGCAACCAGGAAGCGCGAACGTCAGCACGGTTCGCTATGAAGTAGTTAGTGGCAAGCCGCGTGCGCGACGGGTAATTGCGCCGATACCTGCAGGGGTTGACTGCACGAATCTCAATACACCTGGGTGCCGCAGTCTCGAGTTGGTTTACGCCACCAGTACCACGGCTACCAGCACTGCGGAATCAGGCTGGGGATCCTATGCGAAACAGATCGACCGGATTGAGCTGACCGCGTACGATCCCGCCACTGGAGGAATGCGTACCGATGTAGTCGCTCGGTACCTGTACAACCTGCATGGCTTTCTGATGGCTGAGTGGGATCCCCGGGTTGAACCGACCCTCAAAACGCGCTACACCTACGATTCCTCCGCACGCCTGACGTCGATTACGCCTCCAGGGGGAGCGGCGTGGACCCTGGACTATGAGGGTCCGGGTGCCGAACTCGAAAGTGGGCGAGTAAAGAGCGTCACACGGTCGACGCCGCAGGGATTGGCCACGACGACTCTCGCCTATAGCGTTCCGCTCTCCGGCTCGGGGGCGCCGTACCAGATGGGGGCTACCGATGTGGCTGCCTGGTCGCAGGACGATGCGCCGGTGACCGGCACCGCGCTGTTTCCCGCGGGCTCCGCGCCGGCAGATCCGCCCGCCAGCTACGCGGAGGCGACGATCCACTACATGAACCGGGCTGGTCATGAGGTCAATACGGTCGTGCCAGGCGGCTACACGACGACTGCCGAGTACGATCGCTACGGCAACGTCGAACGCGAGTTGTCGGCTTCGAACCGTCAGCGGGCGCTGGATGCGGGCGGTTCCTCGGGTGAAGTGGCAGAGCGGCTCGACACCGATCGAACGTTTGTCGACGAAGGTAGGGAGATGACGCTCCAGCTCGGTCCCGAGCATGAGGTCAAGCTCGATAGCGGCCAGGTCGTGCGGGCTCGGACGCGCACCACAGTGTCGTACGACGAGGGCGCTCCGGGCGGAGTAAACGCTCACTTGCCTACGACGACTACTGTCGCCGCCGATGTCGTGGGCGGGTCATCTGGGGTTGAGCCACGGGTCGCCAAGGTCGAGTACGACTGGGCGCTTCGCAAGCCCACCAAAACCATCGACGACTTCGGTGGGCTGAACATCACCCGGACAAAGACCTACGATGCGGCCACCGGGCTTGAAAAGCAGGCGACGATGCCAAAATCAGGCTCGCGCGACCGGTACGTTTACTACTACGGGGCTGGTGCTATCGGCACGAGTTGTCCGAACAAGCCGCAGTTCGCGAACCTCCCTTGCGACATACGGATCTGGAACAACATGGATAGCGGGCTACCTGAGCTGTCCTCCAAGACCTATACCTATAACCGCCTGAACCAGGCCACCAAAGTGACGGAGGAAGTCGACGACGGCAGGCAGATTTCTACGACGATGACGTATGACCAGGCCGGCCGGCCTCTTGGCGAACACAAGACCAGCGGCTCAGCCGGCAACGGCCTCGTGGTCGCTTATGGGTTCGAGGAGAGCTCGGGCAGCACTGTCAACGATCAGTCACTGGAGGGCAATGACGGCACGAATGAAGGTGCCACGCGTGTGGCGCAGGGGCGCTTCGGGAAGGCCCTGTCCTTCGACGGTGTAGACGATCAGGTCCGGGTTCCGGATGCACAGTCCCTCGACGTGCAGGGCGAGGTGACCATGGAGGCTTGGGTCAAGCCCGACAGCATCAACAGCCGTCCACTGCTGCCTGTGATGTCGCGGCAGCCAACGAAACCTCCTTGCTCCTCGTATATATACGCGATGCTGGCAGATAGCTCTGTCGTCGGGAGTGGACCGGCCGGGCTCTGGTGCGGATCCGGGAATTATGTGAACGGCGATATCCCTGCCGGCGTTTGGACTCATCTCGCGGTTACCAAAGACGGTTCTACCCTACGCGTCTACGTCAACGGAGAGGTGGTCGATTCCAGCACCTTCACTTCTCAGATCGGCGATGCCCACGGCGATCTACTTATCGGCGCCCTGAACGCATTTCGGTTCCTCGGGTTGATCGACGAGGTTCGAGTCTATGACCGGGCGTTGCCCGCCAGTGAGCTGAGATACGACATGCAAACCCCCGTCGAGGGCCCCCAACCTGTTCCGCAGTCGGGCCTCGTGGCGGCCTATGGATTCGAGAAGAGCGACGGCAAGACGGCGATCAAGGACTCATCGCCTAGCGGCAACAACGGGACGCTTTTCGGAGCCGCCAGGCAACCACTCGGTCAGTACGGGGCGGCGTTGTCCCCCCACACGATTGGCGGACCCGTTCCCGATTCGAGCTCACTGGATCTGACCAATGGGATCACGGTGGAGGCCTGGGTAAAGCTGGATCAGGTTCCTTCGACGCCGACGTCGGCGATCCTGGCGACCGCGGTGGAGAAGGAAAAGTCCTATGCGCTCAGAGTCAAAACGGAAGGATGGATTGAGTTTGCCATTAGCACCAATGGCAGTACATACAACAAAACCGTCCCCGGCTTCCCTCGCCTCATGGCAGGCGTGGCCACCCATATCGCGGGTACCTACGATGGCCAGACGCTTCGAGTCTTCATCAACGGGAAAGAATCTCCCATATCGATAAGCGCACCCGGTGGAGCGGTGCCAAACAACAAATACCTGTTGCTTCCGTGGGGCTCGCAGCAGGGTATGGTCGACGAGGTGCGAGTGTATAACCGAGCACTGAGCGCAGCTGAGATTCAGCAGGATATGAGCGCACCGATCAAGCCGCCTGTGCGCACGCAAAGCGACGGGCATTCATTGCCGGCGGTCACTGTTGGATATGACCCGACAACTGGTTTGCCGGCCACACGGAGCACTACCGAAGACGGCGTCACACGGACCATCACCACGGCATACGACAGCCTTGGTCGACCTGTGAGCTACACCGATGCCGACGGTAATGTCTCAACCAGGAGCTATGACCTACTCGGCCAACTGTCGTCGATCGACGATGGCAAAGGCTCACAGGAGTTCACCTACCACCCAATCACCGGCATGCTGACGGAGTTGGAGGATTCCCAGGCGGGGACGTTCACGGCCAGCTATGACTCTGATGGCAGGTTGGCTTCGCAGACCTATCCGAACGGAATGACCGCCAAAACGGTGTACGACGAGGTTGGCGCTCCTATCGATAGGAGCTACGCCAAGCAGGGTACGTGGTACGAAGAGCACGTTGTGTCGTCGATCCACGGTCAGCGGCGGTCACGCGAGAGCTCGCTATCGGATCAGATCTACAGCTACGACAATCTCGGCCGGTTGATTTTGGTAAAAGACACTCCGGCTGGACAGGGCTGCACCACCCGCGCGTACACGTACGATGAGAACTCCAACCGGCTCAGCAAGACGACCCGTGCCCCTGGTTCAGGTGGCGCTTGCGACACGACCTCCGAAGGTCAGACGCAGGTGTCGACCTACGACAAAGCGGATCGGATCATTAACGATGGGTTCGTATACGACGCTTTCAGTCGCATCACAACTGTTCCCGAGTCCCACTCTGGTGGGGGGACGCTTCATATCTCCTACTACCTGAATGACCTGGTACGTGCCCAAAGTCAGGACGGGCTGAAGCGAGGGTGGCTACTCGATCCGACGCAGGAACGATACCGAGCCACGGTGCCGAAGGGACAAACTCAGGAAATTCTGCACTATGCGGATGGTTCGGATAGCCCTGCGTGGACCGCGCAGGCCACGGGCGGAGTCATAGACAGCTGGCAGCGTAACGTCACCGGCATCGAGGGTAACCTAGATGCGATCGTCACTGACGATGGATCAGGCGCTACGACGGTGTTCCAGTTGGCAGGCCTGCATGGAGACGTTGTGGGGACCGCGTCCGACGATCCAGAAGCGACCGCGCCGACGGCAATGTCGGAGGCCGACGAGTTTGGCGTCCCCCCCCAGACCGGTGGCGGGGCTTACGGATGGTTGGGCGGTAAGACTCGGCGCACCACGCTACCGAGTGGATTCATTCAGATGGGGATTCGTGGATATGTTCCGGCCATGGGCCGCTTCACCACGATGGATCCAGTGGAAGGTGGATCGGCAAACGCCTACGACTATGGAAACGCAGATCCGGTCAATCAGTTCGATCTTGACGGCAGGATCGCAATCCCAGAATTGAATCGGCTCGGGGAAACAATCATGAAGGGTTACGAATGGGTAGTCGGGTCGGTGAAGACATTTACGATGGCTTGTGGAAAGTCGATTGCGAAGAGCATGATTCTCAACCCGCGCAAGCCTTATGAGGTTCTCACCAAGGGCACCACAGGCTGCGCAACTGCGGGACTGAAGGCAGTCATAACTGGTACGCAGTGGTGGAATGAGATGATTCGAGGGGCAAAGAAGTGGGGCCACTGGCTTCATTGTCAGTACGTAGGTAACTGGGACGTTGAGTGCGAAGGCATTGGTGGATCGCCGAAGAGAAGGAAGGATGGCGGGAAGGGGAGTACTCTCCCCGATGCATGCGCGCCGAGATGCGGGATGAGGCGGCCCTGATGCTGTGTTGTCGTTCGCGGTTTGGTTAGGAGGTTCAGGGCGCGCTAGGGCTGTGGGGATCTGTGCGCATTGCGGAGGCCGAAGACGACTTCCCGGCCAAGCCGAACCCGCGATTCCGACAGTTAGCTCCAAATTTGGAGCTAACTGTTGTCCGATCCAAGAATCGACCATACGGTCCCCCTTATGATCCGATGGCGGCGGTCCGCGTTATGGGGTGCGGCGCTTTCGATCTCGGCGCTCCTGTGGTGCTCAGCCCCTGGCCAGGCAACGGCTCCCAGGACATCTCAACAGGACGCTCACCTGGACGGCCTTGGCAGGTGGAACCTGGAGCAGCTCGGGAGCGATCCATTCGAACTCGGGACTCCCGGCAGCGCGCGGTCTCGCCCGCTCGGCTTCTTCGTGCCCCAGAGGGTGGCGGACGCCCCCGGGCTTAGATTCGTGATCAACCTGCGACTCTCCGTGGAGCTCGCGGCCGATAGCGGCGCGGGCTTCGCGGTCTTCACCGTGTACACCAACGGTCGCGCTGGTGAGCAGATTACGGTGGAATCGATCCGAAACGAGAGGGGCGAAGTCGAAGGCAGGTGGAGCACCGTCGACCTCTTTGTGGGGTCCCGAGGCGGGGCGTTCCGGTCGGGTCGGGCCGAGATCGATGTCCGCAACTTCGCGCAGCTCCGAGGGTCCAAGCCGGGTTTCAATCGCTTCGATGTTGTGTTCGAACGGGGTGGGAAGATCAAGCTCAGGAGGGCGCTGGTCGGTGCCGCGACCGGCATCGAGGTCACGCGTGCCCGCCCCCCGGAGCTGAAGATCGAGCCTGGGCTTCCTCAGGATCCGGCGGTAAGGGGGAGGCCGTTCCCGGTCAAGTTCAAGCTGCGGAACACCGGGACGGTGCCGGCGCGAGAAGTGTCGGCCACGCTCATCAGCTCCTCCCCCAGGCTGCTTGTCATCGAGGGAAGAGACTCGTTCTCGTTTGAGCGACTGCTCGGTGAAAAGGACATCAGCTTCGAGGTGCGAGGCAAGCGGTACGGCACCTATGGCCTGACGTTGGCAGTCGCCGGCGCTAACGCCCAGAGCCCGCCGCTCAGGATCGAAACGCCGATCAACCGCGTGACTGATGAGGGCGATGGAGCACCATTGGGGCTGATCGTGCTGTCGGCGGGCTTGATCCTAGTGGTGGGATGGGGAGCATTCAAGCTTTTCGCCAAGCGGAAGCGCTGATCTGGCCCGTCGGATGGCGCGTCGTTATTCCCAAGTTTGGAGGTAATGGTTGCCTGCCAGACCTCTCCGCGCTTAGCGTCGCCAGAATGACGACTAGGCACCTGGTTTCATTGCTCGCGATTGCGGGCTTCTCCCTCGTGCTTCTGCCGGCAACGGCAACCGCCACAAGCACGATCGATGGCGTTTCCTGCGTATCGTCTTCGAACTGCGTCGGGGTGGGTCACTCCGACGAGTCGGGAGAAACCCGGGCACAGGTTTTCAACTGGGACGGTTCCGCCTGGGCCGGCTTGGCCATCCCCGTTCCGGGTGACGCGCGGCTGAGTCGGCTGTCGGCCGTTTCGTGCAGATCAGCGTCCGATTGCATGGCGGTCGGGAGGTACGTGAATCAATCGGACATCGACCGTCCGCTCGCGCTGAGATGGAACGGATCGTCATGGACAGTCACCTTGCCTCCCCTGCCGAGCGGTGCCGTCGCCGGCGAGCTGACGGCGGTGAGCTGCCCACCCTCCTCGTCGGGTTGTCAGGTTGGCGGTAGTTACTTCGATGCTTCGGGAGTGAGGCAGCCGTTGGCCCTGTGGCGGGATAGCGCATGGGAACTTGAATCCGTGCCGCTCCCAGGCGGCGCGACATCCGGGGAAGTCTCAGCGGTGATGTGCAGGCTCGAAATCAGCTGTCAGGTGGTCGGAAGCTATGTGACTGCGTCTGGGGCAACGATGCCATTCGCCGACAGATGGGATGGCTCGGAATGGAAAGACGAGAGCGCCCCGGTTCCCAGCGGTGCCACCTATGGGGAGCTGTCAGGGGTCTCGTGCGTCTCGTCGTCGTTCTGCGCCGCGGTGGGAAGCTTTGTCGATTCGTCTGGCGAAAGGCGGGCTCTGGGCGTCAACTGGAACGGCACCAGTTGGTCTAACAGCTCGGTGCCGATCCCGGGCGCGGCGGAGTCGAGTGGCCTGTCGGGGGTTTCCTGCGTCGCGGCGGATGTCTGTTCGGCTGTCGGTGAGTACGAGGCCAACTCCGATGAGCTGCCGTTGGTTATCCGGTGGGATGGAACGAGTTGGTCCCAACAGCCGATCGACACCGAGACCTATGGAGCCGTAGCGACCGTTCCGCGCTCAGTCTCGTGTGTCTCGTCGATGTCGTGCCACGCGACCGGGTCGATCACCTACGGGCACGCGGCAACCCCGAGGCAGCTGGCGTATCGATTCGACGGAACCTCCTGGATCTTGACCGAGTCCGGGAACTACCAGCGCACCTGGTCGGCACTGGAGCGGCTTGGCGATTCTTATCAGGGCGTGACTATCGGCGATGCCAGCGTTTCTTGTCCTTCGACGACGTTTTGCATGCGTGTCGGGAGCGTCACCGAAGACGGCGTGGAGAGCGGCCGTGTGCGCTCCTGGAACGGAAACACCTGGTCGGATCTAGCAATCCCCAGTCCGCCGGAAGCGGCCGAAACCGCCCTGCGCGGGGTGGCTTGCTTCTCACGGGAAGACTGCCGTGCCGTCGGCAGCTACCTCGACTCCGAAGGGGTCCGCAAGACGCTCGCCATGTCCTGGAACGGCAGCTCCTGGAGCATCGCGACGACGCCGAATCCGAGCGGCGCCAGCGCCAGCGAGCCCACCTCCATGCGCTGCACGTCAACCTCCTTCTGTGTCGCCGTCGGCAGCTACCTCGACTCCGAAGGGGTCCGCAAGACGCTCGCCATGTCCTGGAACGGCAGCTCCTGGAGCATCGCGACGACGCCGAATCCGAGCGGCGCCAGCGCCAGCGAGCTCACGTCCCTCAGCTGCAGGTCAGCTTCCTTCTGCGTCGCCACCGGCAGCTACGTCGACATTCCCAACGTGGGCAAGACGCTCGCCATGTCCTGGAACGGCAGCTCCTGGAGCATCGCGACGACGCCGAATCCGAGCGGCGCCAGCACGAGCGAGCTGCGTGCCGTCTCGTGCGCCGCGACGACGTTCTGTCTCGCGGTGGGGAGCTATCTCAGCTCCAGTGGCGAAACCAAGACGCAGGCAATGAAGTACGGCGGGTCGTCGTGGACCCCCGTCCCAACGACAGACCTCGAGGATGCCACCAAGAGCGTGCTGTCGGGCATCTCCTGCACATCGATCAGTACTTGCCTTGCGGTTGGTGAGTACGCCACGGAGAACAGAACCGCGGCGCTGATGATGATCTTCAAACTGGCCGGGTCCACCTGGACCGGTAGTGCGAACAGATCAGCAGATCCTTCTGGCGCCGCCAGGAGCGCTCTTTCGGCGGTCGGTTGCGCGTCAGCCAGTGCCTGCATGGCTGTCGGCAGTGTGGCGATGGAAGAGAAGGCACCGACTGAGTTGGCTGAGTCTTTCAACGGCGCTAATTGGACCAGGACGGACCCGGTTAAAATCGCTGCGACGTGGAACGGGGTCTCCTGCCGATCCAACGACCCCTGCGTCGCCGTGGGCTCATCGGTCGTGGGCCAGGATCGGACTCAGCAGGCCATGATCCGTACCGGGTCCGGCTGGGAGAGCATGGAGCTTCCGGGTGTCGCGCAGGCGGACCTTCGCGACGTATCCTGCGCTGGAGACGAGGAATGCACCGCGGTCGGGTCGCAGGGAACCTCCTCGACGGCGCTGGCCGAGCGCTGGGATGGAACTCAGTGGTCCACCCAGACGACACCAAATCCCAATGGGTCGTGGTCCGTCGCCCTGAGTGGCGTCAGTTGCGCGTCGGGCGGCCTGTGCGTGGCTGTTGGTCGCTTCGCGAACGGCAGCAGTCCCGCCAACCCGCTGATCGAGAAGTGGAATGGGTCCAGCTGGACGATCCAGACTCCATCTATGCCCTCCGGCGCCAAACAGGCCTGGCTCGAGGACGTCTCATGCCCGTCGACGACCGCGTGCGTCGCCGTCGGAGGTTTCGAGGACTCGAGTGGAGTAAGGCATGGGTTGATCGAGCGTTGGAATGGAACCTCGTGGGCGAGTCAGACTCCGCCCAAACCGAGCGGAGCGACCCGCACCGACCTCAACGGTATCTCGTGCAAGTCAACTGCCTGTACCGCGGTTGGGTCTTACTGGAATTCGTCTGGGCGTCACACCTACATACTGAGGTGGAATGGGAGCGCCTGGAGCATCCAATCGAGCCCGAACCCCGCAACCTCCAGCGCCAACGAGCTCACCGACGTCTCGTGCTTCACTTCGAGCAAGTGCGTCGCGAGCGGAACCTCTGAGCCGACCAGCAGCGCACCCAATCCCTATCCAATTGCGATGGGGTGGGATGGGACCACCTGGTCGCTTGAGACGATACCTGTGCTGGAAGCTTGGACAGCGGGCGCCCTGTACGGAATTTCCTGCACGGCGGCTGCCGATTGCGTTGCGGTTGGGACCTCGTCGGCCGGCTTTGGCGGTGACTGGGAGGGGCTCAGTGTTCGCTCGGTTGAACCCAATGCCCCACCGCCTTCTGAAGTGACTTCGGCCCCTCCCGAGGCAGAGTTCACCCTAACGCCTGGACAAGAAGTCGATGCGATCAACATTCTCAAAGCAGATCCACATTTCCAAGCTACACTGGGTGCGGAGGAGTTCACCGTCGACGGGGTCATACCATGGCTCGAGCTTACGGCTGAAGGCGACGAAGTCCTCGTCGGCGCTGTACTCGAGGTCACCATGGACGAGGCTGGCGCTTGGGGTCAATGGTGGAAATGGCCCGCGGCGGAGTACGAGGGTTACTACGAGTTCGGCACCTATTCAGAAGAGACAGTCGAAGCATCTGCCAGCGATGTAGTCGAATTGGTCGCGAATCTCGACGCGACTCTGGACTCATCAGGGCAGTTCTTGGAAGGCGAGATGGTCCAGCTTCAGCCGGTGGTAGACGACGACGCGACGGTGGAGCTGGCTCCCTCCCAGGGGCCCTGACTCATGCCCCGGCAGCTAAAAAACTGGTTCGGGGTCGCCTTCTTGATCCTGGTCGCCGTCGGGGTGACCGGCAAGGTGACGCACGACGCCGACGCAGCCTCGACTAAGTACTTGAGGGCGATATCAATAGCAGGAGGGCCGGATTACATCGCCAACCATGATTTCAATAGTCAGGGGTGGGCGGAAGCGTTTGGTGACAGGGGTGTGGACCCGGCTAACCAGCACGTCGACTGGGCCGTGAACATGATTTTTTGGAATGGCGCCAACAAGCAGTCACTACAACAGACCTTCAGGATTGCAGGCGTGCAAGATGAGGGCTCAGCTCAGTGGGGAGCCGTCTTGGACAGTGGCCGGGGACCCGACCAGGGAGGTGGCTGGAAGGTACAGAAGGACAAGGGGGTCAAGACCCAACTTTGGCGTCCGTATGGAAAGACCAACCATATGCGATTGTACGCAGACGGCAACGGTCAGAATATGTATAACGATGCATTGGGTTACTACGTTATTGGTACCACTCATAAAGACGTATATGAGGTCCCGATTGTTTCGGCTCCGTGGGAGTGGTTTGGACAAAGCGAGAAGGCCGAGCGCTGGTTCGCAGAAATGTCGTGGACGCTCTTCGGAAAAGATTACGTAGATGAGAATTCATGGCCGATGGAGAATCAGCAAGGGTGGCCCAAGAAGAGAAGGGTTGGTGATCACGAGTGGGAAGTCAATGGCGAGGCCACGCTGGTGGACGTATCGATGGTGAGGGCCCAGATCTCTGGACCGGGGGGACCGGGCCCGGAACCACCGGATGAAGAACCACCGGAAGTCACCCCGGCCGAGTCGGATGTCAATGCCGACGGGAAGGCCGACCTTGTCACCCTGCATTCGAATGGAACGGCGGCCACCTACCTAGGGTCGTCCAGCTCCAAATTCGCGACGAGCGCCGAATCCTTTGCCGGCACGATGGATCCGGCCTTGTACGACGGCGTGGGTCATCATGTGGTCGATGTCGCCGGTGTGAATCAGGATCCGTATGCGGATCTGGTCACCTTGACCTCTTGGGGAACCGCTTGTGTGTATCTGGGTCAGAGTGACGGCAAATTTGGTGGCGACTGCATTCAGTCCTTTGCCGGCACGATGAAACCAGGTCTGCTCAGGCCCGGGGGGCATGAGCCAGTAGGTGTGGCGGACGTCACCGGGGACGGGCTCGGTGACTTTGTCAGTTTCTATGATCCCATGGGCGTCGTGGTCGTCTATCCTGGGCAGGCCAATGGGACGTTCGGAGAGGGCGTGCACTCGTTTGCGGGAACGATGAATTCAGCGCTCTTCGACGGGGCCGGGCATTATCTCCTCGATGCCTCGGATGTGACCGGTGATGGACGGGCCGACCTGGTGACTGCCACGACAACCGGAGTTGCGGTGGTCTATCCCGGACAGAGCAATGGAAGTTTTGGAGATGGTGTGCAGTCTTTCACCGGCACCCTCGACGTGGGACTTTCCGACGGCTCGGGCCACGAGCCGGTCGCCATCGGCGATGTGACCGGAGATGGCCGTAGCGACTTCGTGTCCTTTGCGGCTCAGCTGGGCGTCGTCGTGGTTTACCCAGGTCAAAGCAATGGCAGCTTTGGAGATGGAGTGCAGTCCTTCGGCGGAACGATGAAGTCCTCGCTCTTCGATGGCTACGGGCATGAGCTCGCGACTGTCATCGATGTCAACGGGGACAACTACGGCGACCTGGTTACGGCCTACTCGAACGGGAGTGCCTACGTCTATCCCGGGCGGGCTAATGGCAGCTTCGATGCCTCGGTAGAGAGCTTCGCTGGCACGTACGACTCCAGTCGATTCGACGGGGTCGGCCATGAGATCGCGCTCGAGAAGCCCTCATTCCGCCGCCGGGGATGCCCTCCCAGAGGGTGCTGGTCGCGACGCGTCGAGTCCGACGTCGACGCCGACGGCAAGGCCGACCTGGTTACGCTCGCGTCGTCGGGTACCGCCTACACCTACCCCGGCAAGCTCAACTTCGAATTCGGCCCCAGCACCGCCTCGTTCGCCGGCACCATGGACCCGGCGCTCGCCGACGGGACCGGCCACCACGTAATAGACGTCGCCGACGTCAATGGCGACGCCTACTCCGACTTGGTGACGCTCACGTCCTGGGGCACGGCGTGCGTCTATCCGGGCCAGGGCGATCGGTCGTTCAACGGGAACTGCATCGAATCATTTGCCGGCACGATGCAACCGGGGCTGTTCAAACCGGGCGACCACGAGCCGATCGCCGTCGCCGACGTCAACGGCGACGGTCGCGCCGACCTCGTCACCTTCTTCGCTTCCGGTGACATCGTCACCTACCACGGGCAGACCAACGGCACCTTCGCGGTACCGATCACCTCCTTCGGCGGGGCGATGAACTCCGCGCGATGGGATCGCAGCGGCCACTACTTTCTAGATGTCGCCGACGTCACCGGCGACGGCCGCGCCGACCTGGTTACCAACCACTCGAACGGCAACGCCTACGTCTTCCCAGGCCAATCGAACGGGGGCTTCGGCGGCGGGGTCTCGAGCTTCGGCGGCTCCCTCGACAGCGGCCTGACGGACACTGTCGGACACGAGCCGATCGGCGTCGCCGACGTCACCGGCGACGGCCGCGCCGACCTCGTCACCTTCTACTCGCCGACCAAAGAGATCGTGACTTACCCCGGGCAGAGCAACGGCGGCTTCGGTTACGGCACCCACTCTTTCACCGGCACAACACTGAACTCGTCCCTGTTCGACAAAGGCGGATGGGAGCTCAGCACCTTGCTCGATGTCAACGGTGACGGCTACACCGATCTGGTCACCAGCACCGGGACCACCGTTCACGTCTACACCGGCAACGCCAACGGGATGTTCACTACGTGGACCCCGAGTTTCTCCGGCGCCTTTGACACGAGCAGATTCGACGGTGTCGGCCAGGAGATGGCGATGGAGAAGCCCTCGTTCCGCCGGCGTGGCTGCGCGCCCGACGGGTGCAACGGCATTACGGAGTCCGACGTCAACGCCGACGGCAGGGCCGACCTGGTCACGCTGAGTTCATCCGGGACCGCCTACACGTACCCAGGCAAATCGAATTTCGAATTCGGCTCCGGCTCGGCCTCGTTCGCCGGCACCATGGACTCGGCTCTCTACGACGGGACCGGCCACCACGTGATCGACGTCGAGGATGTCGACGGCGACCTGTACGCGGACTTGGTGACGCTCACCTCGTCGGGGACGGCGTGCGTGCATCGGGGGCTGGCCAACGGGACGTTCGCCGGCTGCACTGGGTCGTTCAACGGCACGATGCAGCCTGGGCTGCTCACCCCTGGCGGGTACGAGCCGATCGCGGTCTCCGACGTCACTGGGGATCATCGTGGTGACCTGGTTGCCCTCGTTCCCGGGATCGGTGACATCTTGACCTATCCTGGACAGAGCAATGGTACGTTCGGCGCTGCGGTGCACTCCTTTGGCGGAACGGCGGAGTCCGCCCTGTTCGACCGATCGGGCCACTACTGGATCGACGTAGCCGACGTCACCGGCGACGGCCGCGCAGATTTGGTCAGCAATCACACGAGTGGTTCCGCTCACGTCTTCGCCGGCAACGCCAACGGGTCCTTCGGCACCTGGACCGGGAGCCTCGTCGGCGCCCTCGACAACGGCCTGATGGACGGCGTCGGACACGAGCCGATCGGCGTCGCCGACGTCACCGGTGACAAACGAGCCGACCTCGTCACCTTCAACTCGACGACCGGCGAGACCTTTACCCACCCAGGGCAGAGCAACGGCGGCTTTGGAGCCCCGGTCAAAACCTTCGCCGGCAGCGGCATGCACTCGTCTCTGTTCGACAAAACCGGATGGGCGCTGGCTACCCTGCTCGACGTGAACGGCGACGGCCACAGCGATCTTGTCGCCACCCACACTGCCGGCAGTGCCCACGTCTACGCCGGCACCCCTTCCGGGAATTTCGGAACCTGGACCCCGAGCTTCGCCGGGAGCTACGACTCGAGCCGCTTCGACGGCGTCGGGCAGGAGATCGCTATGGAAAAGCCCTCCTTCCGCCGGCGCGGCTGCGACCCCAACGGGTGTTTCGTGCCGTAGGGCGCGGAGCGCCTGCCGGCTACGCCCGCTCGCAGCGCGCCTGATAGATGCTCAAGAACCCGTTCTCGAACCCGTTCCGCGCAGCCCTTAGGTAGAGGCGCCAGACCCGGACCCGTTCGGGGCCGGCGAGCCTGATCGCCTCGTCGAGGTTCTCGTCGAGGCGGCGGGCCCAGTGGCGCAGGGTCTCGGCGTAGTCGGCGCCGTGCTCGGAGACGTGGCGGGTGATGAAGCCCGCCCGTTCCAGCGCCAGCAGGACTCGCGAGAGGTGCAGCGGTTCGCCGTCGGGGAAGACGTAGCGCTCCGAGAACGCCCCGGCGTCGGGGTCCGTGTGGCGCAGACGGGCAATGCCGTGATTGAGCAGGCGGCCACCGGGCTCGAGCAGGCCGGCAAGGGTCCGCGCGTAGACGTCGATCTGCTCCTCGCCGACGTGCTCGACCATGCCGATCGAGGCGATCGCGTCGAAGCGCTCGCCGCTCGCCGCCAGGTCGCGGTAGTCCATGACGCGGATCTCGACCCGGTCGGCGACGCCGGCCGCCTCGGCTCGCCGCCGCGCCTCCTCGGCCTGGGGCGGCGAGAGGGTGATGCCGACGACGCTGGCCCCGTACTTGGTCGCCGCGCGCAGCGGGAAGGCGCCCCAGCCGCAGCCGACGTCGAGCACCCGGCCACCCTCCCGCAGGGCCAGCTTGTGCGCGACCGTGTCGAGCTTCGCTTCCTGTGCCCGCTTCAGCGTTTTCGCCCCCTCGGCCCAGAAGGCGCAGCTGTAGGTCATCGAGTCGTCGAGGAAGAGGGCGAAGAACTCGTTGGAGACGTCGTAGTGGTGGCGCACCGCCTTCGCGTCGCGCTCCTTGCTGTGGCGCCGGCCGCTGAGCACGAGCTCGGCGTCCGGCCGGCGCGGCGGCCGCGTCAGCCCTGCCGCCCGCACCGCACCCAGCAGCAGCGCCGCCATGTCGCCGCGGTCCAGCGCCGGCGGCTGCCAGGTGTCGAGCAGCTCGATCACGGCGTCCATGTCGTCGACCTCGATCGCGCCGCTGACGTAGGCGCGCCCCAGCCCCAGCTGACCCGGGGCCCGCAGGACGTGGGCGGCCGCCTGCGGCGAGCGCACGTAGAAGGTCGGACCGTCGCCGTCAGTGGCGGGAAGCCTCGACCCGTCCCAGAGCTCGACCGCGAAGGGTCGCTCGGGGATGCGACCCTCGATCTCTCGCCGCAGTCTCGCAGTGCTGGCGAACGGCATCGGCTCAGCATATGATGCCTGGTTCATGGCAGGTGCCGGTCCACTCCCCTCGGACATCCAGCCGGTCGCGAACGAGACTCGCGACCGGATCATCACCGGCCTCGTCACGCTGATCCCGTTCATCGCGATCGGCCTCGCCGGTTGGCAGGTTTGGGGCAGCGCTCTGCACTGGAGCGACGTCTTCCTCTTCGTTGGGCTGTACGTGCTGACCGGGCTCGGGATCACGGTCGGCTTCCATCGCCACCTCACCCACCGCAGCTTCAAGGCGAAGCCCTGGCTGCACGGCCTGCTGGCGATCCTCGGCTCGGCCGCGATCGAGGGCCCGGTGATCTCCTGGGTCGCGGACCACCGCAAGCACCACGCTTTCTCCGACGAAGAGGGCGACCCGCACAGCCCTCACGTCGACCATGGCCACGGCTGGAGCGGCGCCATGCGTGGCCTCTTCCACGCTCACGTGGGCTGGCTCTTCATCCACACCCAGCGCGGCAACAAGGAACGCTTCGCGCCGGACCTGCTCGACGACCCGATCATCAGCTGGGTCGACCGCACCTTCCTGTACTGGGCGATCCTCGGCCTGCTGATCCCCTTTGCGCTCGGCTGGGTGATCGGCGGCACCATCTTCGCCGCCCTCACCGGCCTGCTCTGGGGCGGCCTGGTCCGGGTCTTCGTCCTGCACCACTTCACCTACAGCATCAACTCGCTCTGCCACGTCTTCGGCAACCGCGACTACGAGACGACCGACGAGTCGCGCAACCTGGCGCTGATCGCGATCCCTACCCTCGGCGAGGCCTGGCACAACAACCACCATGCCTTCCCCACCTCCGCCGTCCACGGCCTCGGCCGCTGGCAGGTCGACGTCTCGGCGATCGTGATCGACGGCCTCGAGAAGACCGGCCTCGTCTGGGACGTGGTGCGGCCGACGCCCGAGCGCCTCGCCGCCAAGGCGACCTCCTAGTAGTCACCCGGTAGCACACGGTTGAGGTAACGGTTCGGCTGCCGTGGTACGCGCGCGCCCGAGTTAGCAAGGAGTGGCTCGGTCAGGGTTGGGATATGTTCAATCTGATTCTTTCCCCGGGAGATTTCACCGGCGACGGTAAAACCGACCTGATCGGCCGCAAGCCGGACGGCACGCTCTGGTTGTACGAAGGCGACGGGGCCGGCTGGTGGAAAGGCGGCACTGGCAAAAACATCGGGTCCGGGATGGGGGTATACGACAAGATCCTGAGCGTCAGTGATTTCACCGGCGACGCGAAGGGCGATCTGCTCGCCCGGGAACCCAACGGCACCCTCTGGATGTACCGAGGGAATGGCGCCGGCAGCTGGATTACGGGCTTCAGGGAGTCGCTCGGATTCGGCATGCAGGTGTTCGACGTCGTGCAAGGGGCTTTCTGATCCGCTAGGCCCGAACGACTGGACCCGGTGCGGCGAAGAACCCCGCACCGGGTCCGGGCTGATGAGGTTGCCCCTGGGTTACCGTGTCGCCGCATGAGCGACACGAAGAGCGCCCCGCGAGAGCGCCTGATCGAGGCGATGATCGCGGTCATGGGCCGGCGCGGCTACGCCGGTGCCAGTGTCGCCCGGGTGATCGAGCAGGCCGGAGTCTCGCGGGCGACCTTCTACGCGCACTTCGCCGACCGCGAGGAGTGCTTCCTCGCCGCCTACCGCCAGCTCGCGCAGGGGCTGGAGGAGGAGCTGGAGGGACTCGAGCGCCATGCCGACCCCGCCACCTGGCGGCGCGAGGCGGTCGCCGCCCTGCTCGCCGGGACCGAGGCGCACCCGGCGGCCGCGCGGGTCGTCCTGATCGAGGGGTTGGCCGGTGGGCCCACGGTGCGGGCCGAGCACGCGCGGTTGATAGACAAGGTCGAGCGGGCGGCCGCGCCGCGCCTCGACGACGCCGACGGTCCGGGACAGTGTCAGATCCCCGCGCGACCGGCCGTCGCCGGCGTCGGCAACGTCGCCATGATCCGCATCTTCCGTGGCGAGACCGGCCGCATCTCGCAGTTGTTGGACGACCTGCTTGCCTGGATCGACTCCTACCGCGCTGCCGCCGGGGAGTCGCCCCCAGGGGGCCTCGATTGGGCCGAGCTCGCCCGTCAGGCCGGCGTGAACCCGCCGCCGCCGGAGCGGCGCTCGCCGGAGAAGCTGCCACGCGGGCGCGGGGCGCTGCCGGCCGGCGAGGTGGCGGCCGAGCATCGCGACCGCATCCTGCGCGCCGTCGCCCGCCTCTCCCGCGAGAAGGGCTACGCGGACACCTCGGTGGCCGACCTGGTCGCCGCCGCAGCCGTCACTCGAGAGGTGTTCTACGAGCTCTTCCGCAACAAGGAGGAGGCCTTCCTCGCCACTCAGGAAATGGGGTTGCAGGAGAGCGTCGCCAACGCCGCCGGCGCCTTCTTCGTCGGCGACACCTGGCCGGACCGGGTCTGGAACGGCCTCGAGGCGCTGATCACCTACGTAGCGGGCCAGCCCGACCTCGTCTACGTCGACCTGGTCGAGAGCTACGCCGCCGGCGCCGCCGCGATTCGGCGCTCGTTCGACAACCGCATGGCGTACACGCTGTTTCTCGAGGACGGCTACCGCGAGCGCCCCGAGGCGGCGGCCCTGCCGCGACTCTGCTCGGAGGCGATCGGGGGGGCGATTCTGGAGGTGATGCGCCGCCAGGTTCTCACCGGCGAATCGGAACGGATGCTCGAGGTCCTGCCGCAGTTGGTCTACGTCGCGCTCGCGCCCTTCGTCGGGCCGGCGATGGCGATGCGCCTGGTCAGTGAGCGATGCCGAGCGCGGAGCGAACGCTCTCCCGCACCTCAGCCGAGAGGCTGAAGCGGGCGGCGGGCCGACCCGGTGTCTCCCCGTCGCTTTCACCCGGCTGTTCGACGATCACTCTGAGGCTGACCAGCGCTTCCAGATGGCGACGCAGCGTCTGCGGGCTTGCCTGGGCCGCCGCCGCGAGGTCCGCCGCAGTTGCGTCGGCGACTTCACTGAGGACGCAGAGGATGTGCAGGCGGACCGGGTCGGCGATCCCGACCAGCCAGATCGAGCGGGCCTGCTCTCCCGACAGGGAATTGTGAACAGCGACGGTCGGGACGCTGAGGTCCGACCGGCTTGACTCGAACTGGTTTGAACTCCCTTGAAAACTCACGCGTTTATCCCTCTGTGCCTGACCATATACAGCGGCTCCGTCGTCGCGCAAAGTGGACGGACGGAAGGACGTCGTCGTTCAACTAAACAGAGGTGGTTTTTTTGAATTCGGGTCGAAGCCCGGTCGGCTCAGGGAGCCGCCGGCGACTCGAACCAGTCGATCCAGCGGTCGCAGGCCGCGCCCAACTGGACCGTCTCGCGGGGGCCGGCGCGCACGGCGACGAGGTTGCCGACGTAGGCGACGCCGTCGTAGCCGCTGAGGCGTTGCAGGAAGCTCGGCTCGGCCGCCTCGACCGTGAAGGGGATCCGGCCGCCGCGGCTGGTGTAGGTGCCGGCTGGCCAAAACTGGCCGTTGTTGGCGAGGCTGATCGTGTTGGGGCGCTGGCCGTCCAGCGCCGCCACCAGCTCTTGGCGGAAGCCGGGGGCGCTCAGCGTCAGGTCGAAGGGGGAGAAGTACTGCAGCGAGAGGTGCCAGTGCCCCGCCGGCAGCTCGAGCGCCTGCGCGGTGCGCTCGCCGTTGCGCAGCTGTCCGCCGCGGCTCCAACCCACCTTGGGCCCGATCGTGACGTCGGGGAAGAGCGCGGCGCGGCCGGGGTTGTCGAGCAGGATCTGGATCTCCGGCGCGGCGCAGCCGGCGGAGGCGCCCGCGTCGGTCCCCTCGAGCAACACGTGACGGTCCTCGGGCGTCTCGCCCTTTCGCTCCCAGAGCAGGAAGGAGGGGGTCGCGGCGACGCGCCGGAAGTTGGCCGGCGCCTTGCTGTTCCAGGCGGCGCGGCCGGTGATCACATAGGGGAAGCGGTCGAGCGTCCCGCGTGAGAAGGAGTCGAAGTCGATCGGGCTGTAGGCGTCGCCGGTGTCGAAGGGCTTCTCCGGGTTCTCCTCGACTTCGGGGTCGGGGAACTCGACCAGGGGCACGTAGGTGTCGGCGCCGAGCAGTGCGTGGGCGGCGTAGCGGTCCTGACCGGCGTAGAGGACCGGCTGGCCGTGGACGATCGGCAGGAAGGAGCGCAGCTCGGCGCCGTGGCCGGGCGGCCCGACCGGCGCCTCGCGCAGAGCGAGGAAGCTCGAGTAGGCGGCACCGCCGATGAAGAGGACCGCGAGCGCCGTCCAGCCGACGCGCACAATCCCCGCCGGTGGGCCTGAAGCGTCGGATATGGACGCGTTTGAGGCCCGTCGGCGCCGGCGCGAGGGGAACTCAGCGAGGAGCGGCCGGATCGCGACGAGCATCGCCAGCGGCGCGGCGATCATCAGCGCCTTCGCTCGCGAGTAGTCGCCGCTGGTCGGCAGGGCGGCGAGGTAGAGCAGGGCGCAGGCTGCCAGCGCGATCGGGATCGCGAGGTCGCGGCGCCGCACCCACCAGATCAGGCCGACGAGCAGGGCGACGATGCCGAGCGCGCCCGCGACCCCGGTCAGGTGGGCGCCCCCCGGCGCGTCGAGGCGGTAGTCGGAGGTCGGCCAGACGCCGAGCGCCTCCAGCGGCGAGACCGGCCCGTAGGTGTTGGTCGCGGCGACTTTGCTGAAGCTGTCGACGAAGCCGAAGGGGCCGACGACGGTCGCCGCCACGCCCGCCGCCGCGAGCACGACGATCGTCACCAGGGTCAGCGGCCGCAGCAGGAAGCGCAGCAGCGAGCGCGGCGCCAGCGCCGCCCGCACGGCGGGCAGCGTCAGGCTCCAGAGCACGACGATCGCGATCGGCCAGGCGAGCCCGGCGAAGCTGTAGGCGAAGAAGACGCCGCCGGCGATCGCCAGCCAGGGCAGCGCGAATCGCACCCACGCGCCGGTGCTGGAGGGCCAATATGGACCCCTCTCCACCGGCACGTCCCGGCGCCGCACGTCGAGCTCGCGCAGGCCGACGGCGACGGCGAGGACGAAGAGCGCCTCGGCGGTCTCCTTGAAGGTGCCCTGGGCGAAGAAGGAGGCACCCAGGTAGGAGACGGCGACCAGGGTGGCGGCGAGCAGCCGCCGCCCCGGTGAGAGCCCGGGCAGGGCGCCGAGCGTGGTCAGGCCGGTGAGGATGCCGATCGCGAAGATCTCACCGACGAAGGCCTGGCCGAGGCCGATCCCGGGGAACGCCGCCGTCGCCACCGCGAGCCCGTGCGGCCCCAGCGGGTAGCCCGTGTCGGGAACTGGCCCGAAGCCGCTGCGCAGCCACTCGGCCCAGGCCAAGTGGAGGCCGAGGTCGTTGTTGAAGCCGACCCCGAGCGGCCCCCAGCGACCGCTGACCAGGAACGGGATCGAGAGCACGACCGCGACCGCCAGCACCACCGGCAGCCCCCGCCGCACCGCCTGCCAGGGCCGATGGGCCTCGGGCGCGGCTATATCCGACGTCTTAGGCCCACCGGCGGCGAGGAAGACGACCGCTGCGGCGGCGACCACCAGCAGCACGACGCCGAGCGTCGCCGAGGTCCCATGGCCGGGCGCTCGAGCGAGGACGCCGCTGACCGCGACCAGGGCGCCGAAGCCGGCTGCAGGCGTCAGCCATGACCACTCGCTGCGCCCCCCGAGGAGGAGCAGGGCGCGCCCGACGAGCAGCGAGGCGCCGCAGATCAGCGCCGCCGAAGCGTAGGTCCCGATCATCAGAGAGGGCAACCTACCTATATGCCAGCCGCGGGCCCCCGGTGCGGGCGAGGCTCAGTACTGCTCGGCGGCCCGCTCGAGCGTCGCCCGCAGGCTCTCCCCGCGCAGTGGGTGCAGGTGGCCGGGGCAGACCACGGCGGGATCGAGCGCCGCCAGCTTGCGCACCGACTCCTTCGCCTGCGCGTGGTCCATGTTCCAGGCCGGGTTGGGGACGCTCGCCTCGCCCTCGGGCAGCGGGCGCAGCCGGGCCGAGTCGGCGAGGTAGATCACGTCGCTGACCAGCGCCACCCGGTCGCTCTCGCGCCACAAAGCGATCAGTCCTGGCGCATGGCCGGGGAGGAGGACGACGCGGAAGCCGGCCACCTCGTCGCCCTCGACGAGGGTGTCGTCGATCTTTACAGCGCCGCCGTCCCAGCGCGGCATCTGGAACTTGAAGATCCAGCGCGCCAGCGCCGGCAGCTGTGAGAGGTCCATATAAGGGGTGATCGAGGCCTCGTCTTCCGCCTCGGCCACCGCGTCGACATGGCAGTGGACCGGCACCCCCACATAAGGGGCAGTGCCGCGGTGGTCGGCGTGGGCGTGGCCGAGCACCACCCGCTTCAGCCCGCCCAGCCTCTCTGCCGCCTCGCGCACCTTCCGCGTCATCGCCTTGGTGCCGGCGTCGAACTGGACGACCCCGTCGCCGTCCTCGATGAAGTAGACGTTCATCGACTTCCGCAGGTCCCCCTGCAGGAGCCACACCCCGTCGGCAACCCGCTCCATGAGCAAAGCGTATCCGTGTGATTAGGGTTCGTCCCCGTGCCGACTCTGTGGAAAGTGGGAATGGTGATTCTGATCGTCTGCCTTGTCGCGTCGATGGTGATCGGCGCGGTGCGGCTGGCGACGACGCCGACCGAGATTCTGGGTGATGGCTTTCGTGGTCTACCGGAGCGCCAGGCTGGGCGTTAGTATCGCGGCGTGTTTTCTCGCATCGTCGTTGGAACCGATGGATCGGAGACCGCCGCTGAGGCGGTGAGGCAGGCGGTCGGCCTGGCCAAGCTCTCCGACGCCCAGCTCGACATCGTCAGCGCCTATGAGCCGGTCTCCCAGCGCCGGGTCGAGGGCGAGGCCCTCCATGCTCCGGCTGACGTCCAGCACGAGATCGGCCCCCGCGAGGACGTCAACCTGGTCCTCGACGCCGCCGCGGCGGCGGCCAAGAAAGAGGGGATCGAGGTCCAGACCCACCCGGTCGAGGGGAACCCCGCCGACGCGATCCTCGAAGTCGCCGAAAAGACCAACGCCGACCTGATCGTCGTCGGCAACAAAGGGATGACCGGGGCGCGCCGCTTCCTGCTCGGCAGCGTCCCCAACAACGTCTCCCATCACGCGCCATGCAGCGTGATCATCGTTAGAACGACCTAGCGGTCGCCAGTCAGCCTCAGGAGGCCGGATCAGTGGCTGCTGCCGCATCGATCAGCCCTGCGCCCTGTAGTTGCGGATGCAGGCCGAGGCTGCGCGCGGTCTGGGCGAGGTGACGGGCGACGCGGTTGACGGTGCCGCGCGGCGACGTCCCCTTGGGGATGATCCCGCTGGCAAGGACCATCGCGGCGACCCCGGAGACGTGGGCGGCCGCCATCGAGGTGCCGACGTAGCTGGCCGGCTCACCGAAGCGGCGCGGGTGGCCGCCTTTCAGCGTCACCTGGTAGATCGGTCGCGAGGAGATCGAGGGGCAGCCCGGCACCGGCGATCCACCGCCCGGCGCCAGCAAGTCGGTGCCCTTGCCGGGCAGCAGCGAGTAGGCGCCGAGGCAGCCGCCCTCGGTGGCGCCGCCGACGCCGATCGTGCGCGGCCCGGTCGAGGGCGGCGAGACGCAGGTCTCGGCGCCGAGGTTGCCGATCGAGGCAACCGTGATCACGCCCCGGTGGTAGGCCCGGCGCAGCTCCTCGTTGATGCCGGGCACGCTCTTGCCGCAGCCGAAGTTGAAGCTCATGTTGATCACGTCGGCGCCGCTGTCGACGGCGAAGCGGATTCCCTGGGCGATGTCGTCGGCGTCGCCGCTGCCGTGCCGGTCGAGCACTCGCACCGGCATCAGCTTGGCGCGGTAGGCGACCCCGGCCAGGCCGACGCGGTTGTTGGTCTTCTCGGCGATCGTTCCGGCGATGTGAGTGCCGTGCCCGTTCTGGTCGAGCGGCAGGTGGTCACCGTCGACGAAGTCGTAGCCCGGGACGAACTGACCGGCGCTGAAGTCGGGGCTGCGCAGGAACTGGTTGCGCCAGTCACGGTAGGCGACGCCGGTGTCGAGGACGGCGACGACGACGCCTTCGGCCCCGGGCCGTCCGGCCGCGATCAGGTTGCGCCAGGCGCCGACCACGTCGATGCCGCCCGCGGAGACCGGCAGCTCCGGCGTCGCCGTCCCCTCCCAGGGCAGCAGGTTCCACTGCAACGCGACCCAGCCGCCGGGTGGGCCGGGTCGCTTTGACAGCGGTCCGGGGTCGTTGGCGATGCCGGATTCCGGCAGCGGCGATGCCCGCTTCGCCGAGGCCGTGGCGATGTAGTTGGGCGCCGCGTAGGCGACGGCCGGGCTGCGCCGCAGCGCCGCGGCCGCCTCACGCACGCCGATTCCCGTCGGCAGCCTCACCGTCCGGCCGTGGCGCTGGCCCTCGAACTTGAGGACGACCTCGCGCGGCGCGAAGCCGCGGGCGGGGGAGATGCCCGCGGCGGCGCTCGCCGCGCTCGGCGCGATCGCCCAGGCAGCGCACAGGGCCAGGATGGCGACAATCGGAAAGCGTTTGCTCATCGCCACCGATCTAACACGATCTCACTCGTGAAGTTGTCGGCGTCACATACTCTCGGGGCGATGGTGGACGAGCCCGACGGCGAGGTGCGGCTGCGGATGATGGCGCTGGCCCTGGAGCGGGCGCGGGTCGCCGAGGAGCACGGCGACGTGCCGATCGGCGCCGTCGTCGCCCGCGGCGCCGAGCCGCTCGCCGCCGCCGGCAACGAGCGCGAGCTCCGCCGTGACCCCACCGCCCACGCCGAGCTGCTCGCGATCCGCGCCGCCGCCGAGGCGCTCGGCGGCTGGCGCCTGCCGGAGACGACCCTCTACGTGACGCTCGAGCCCTGCGCGATGTGCGCCGGCGCGATCGTCCTCGCCCGCATCCCCGAGGTCGTCTTCGGCGCCACCGACCCCAAGGCAGGCGCCGCCGGCAGCGTCCTAGACGTCCTAGCCGAGCCCGCCCTCAACCACCGCCCCAAGGTGACGGGCGGGGTGATGGAGGAGGAGTGCGCCGCCCTCTTGAGGCGCTTCTTCGCCGAGAAGCGAGATTCGCGAGTGGAGAGCAAGTCTGGCAAGGAAGAGGGGTCTCGATAGTGCTCCGCACAGCGAGACCCCGATGAGGCCGCCAGACGCCGCTGTCCACTCGCGAACGGAGAGGGTGGGATTCGAACCCACGAGACGGGTTAACCCCGCCCACGCGATTTCCAATCGCGCTCCTTAAGCCACTCGGACACCTCTCCGGGTTCCCTCCAAGGGTATTGGCTCCGGCTCGCCCAGTGGCAGCACGATCGGCTCGACCTCGGGCGGGGCGATCGCCGGGCGGTGGCCGCGCAGGCGCTCGTGGCTGCAGACGACGTAGCACCACTCCATCAGCCGCATCCGCGAGGCGTCGTCGATCTCCTCGATCGTCGCGCCGACAAGCCAGCGCCCGTCGGCCTCGCGGCAGGAGCGGATCGCGACCTGGGCGGCGACCTCGTGCGACTCCCCGCGGGCGTCGGCGAGCTCGAGCAGGACCGCCGGCCGCTCGCCGACCGGAAGCGGAGCGTCGAGCACCAGGCCGACCCCGGCGGCGCTGGCATCGACCAGGCGGCCGCCGACGTGGCCCTCGTTGGCGAAGCAGTGGGCCGGCGCGTCGCCGGCGAAACGGTAGACCTGGCGCCGCTGGTGGCGGCGGCCGACCGCGAACAGGGTGCGGAGCACGCGGCGCAGCTCGATCAGGCCCAGCAGCGGCACGACGACGGCCGCGATCCCCGGCATGTCGGGCAGCGGCCCGAACCCGGCCAGGTCGAGCAGGCGCAGCGCCGTGCCCACGGCGAGGATCACCGCGGCCGCGACCACCAGGTGCAGCTTGCGCACCGCGGCGATCCCGCCGCCGTCGCCGCCCTGCTTCGGCGTCACCTTGAAGGCGGTCCGGCCGGGGCGGAAGATGCAGCGCAGCGCCCGCGTGTAGATCTCCATCGTCAAGAGCTCGTAGTGGGCGGTCTCGCCGATCTTCATGTAGCCGCGGGTCAGCGCCGAGCCGGCCAGCAGGGTGAGCGAGACCGCCGGCAGCCAGAGCGCGACGAGGGCGAGGACGCTGACCTTCATCGGCAGCTCACCGGTGAGCAGCACGGCGCCGAGCGTCGCCAGCAGCAGCAGCCGCATCGGCGGCGCCAGGTAGGCGGCGAGGCTGACGAAGTAGGAGAGCCGCTGCACGGGCCGCAGCTCGCGGGCGCGCAGGGGGGACTCGGGCAGGCCGAAGACGGCGAGGTTGCCGCGCGCCCAGCGGTCGCGCTGCAGCAGGTAGCCGTCGAGGTCGTGGGGCGCCAGGCCCTGGACCAGGACCTCGTCGTGGTAGCGCGAGGTCCAGCCGTTCCGTTGCATGCGGATCGTCGTGTGGAAGTCCTCGGCGATCGTCTCGGTGGCGACGCCGCCGATCTCGAGCAGCGCCGCGCGGCGCAGGATCGCCGCCGAGCCGCACCAGTAGGCGGCTCCGTGGCGGTCCTTGCCGGGGCAGACGACGCGGTAGAAGAGCGACTGCTCGTGGCGGCCGACGACGTAGTGCTGGACCGAGTCGTGGTTGAAGAAGTCGTGCGGGCTCTGGACCAGGGCGACGCGCTCGTCGTCGAAGTAGCCGACCATCGCGTCGAGCGCGTCGGGCATCGGCACGTGGTCGGCGTCGAGCATCAGCACCAGCTCGCCCTCGGTGCGGCCCAGCGCCGCGTTGATGTTGCCCGCCTTGGCGTGCGAGTTGTCGGGGCGGGTCAGGTAGCGGGCGCCGGCGGTGCGCGCCAGCTGCTCCATCTCGGGTCGCCGCCCGTCGTCGAGCAGGTAGGTCGTGTGCGGGTAGGTGAGCGCGCGGCAGCCGGCCAGCGTCGCCGCGACCACCTCGAGCGGCTCGTCGTAGGTGCAGACGTAGACGTCGATCGCGCGGCCGGCGGTCGCCGGCGGCCGCACCGCGGACGGGCGCGACCACGAGTACCAGGCGAGCGTGCCCAGTGCCCAGAAGCCGTAGACCTCGGTGACGAGCAGCATCGTGAAGAGCACCGGGTTGGTGCCCTCGGCGCTCCACCCGATCCGCCAGGTCAGGTAGGCGGCGCTCCAGAGCAGGGCGAGGATCGCGAAGGCTCGCAGGAGTACCGGTTGGCGATCGAAGAAGCGCCCGATTTGGGTCTGGCCGGTTCTCAGCACCCGCACCCATCGGCTTTGCCGGGCGCGGGCTTGAGCGAAATAGAATCGCGCCGATCGCCGCACGCCTGGCAGACACCTGGAGGACGGCCGTCCCCGCCATCGCGATGCTGGCGCTGATCGCCACCTGGGGGAGCGACCCCGCGACCCCGGTGATCGTCGTCATCGACCTCTTCCTGATCGGCGCCGTGCTCGCCGCCGTGTTCCACGCCGAGGTGATCGCGCACCGTGTGGGCGAGCCCTACGGCTCGCTGATCCTGGCGGTCGCGGTGACCGTGATCGAGGTCGGCCTGATCGTCACCTTGATGGTGGCCGGCGGCGACGCGACCGAGACGCTCGCCCGCGACACCGTGTTCGCCGCGGTGATGATCACCTGCAACGGGATCGTCGGCCTCTCGATCCTGGCGGGGGCGCTGCGCGAACGGGTCGCCTCCTTCAACCCCGAGGGCTCGGCGACCGCGTTCGCCACGGTCATCACCCTGGCCACGCTCAGCCTCGTCCTGCCGACCTTCACGACGAGCGCCTCGGGGCCGGAATTCTCCGCCTCGCAGTTGGCCTTCGCGGCGATCGCCTCGCTCGCCCTCTACGCCCTCTTCCTGGTCGTGCAGACGGTCCGCCACCGCAGCCACTTCCTGCCCACGGGCGAAGGCGAGAATGAGGACGAGGGGGAGCCGGACGACGACGGGCCGCCGCCGTCGAAGGCGATGGCGCTGCGCAGCTTCGGCCTGCTGATCGTCTCCCTGGTTGCCGTCGTCGGCCTCGCCAAGACCAGCTCCGGCGCGATCGAGGACGGGGTTGCCTCGATCGGCGCGCCGCAGTCGGCGGTCGGTGTCGTGATCGCCCTGCTGGTGCTGATGCCCGAGACTCTGGCGGCGGTCCGCAACGCCCGCCGCGGCCGGGTCCAGATCAGCTTCAACCTCGGCTACGGCTCGGCGATGGCGAGCATCGGGCTGACGATCCCGGTGATCGCGATCGCCTCGATCTGGCTCGAGGGCCCACTGGTGCTCGGCCTCGGCTCGACCCAGACCGTGCTCCTGGTGCTCACCGCCCTGGTCAGCTCACTGACCCTGCTGTCCGGTCGCGCCACTCTGCAGGAGGGAGGCGTCCACTTGATCATCCTCGCCGCCTTCCTCTTCCTCGCCTTCATCCCCTGAGGCGCGCCGGGTGCGCCCGATCTCGGCCTCGCCGTGAGATATTCCTTGACATGCATATGCTGATCTAGGCATACTTAACCCCTGATGGACGCCTTCGCCGCCATGGCTGAGCCGGTTCGCCGCCAGATCCTCGACGAGCTGCGGGCCCGCGAGCGCGACGTCGGCGAGCTGACCGCGCTGCTCGCCGTCAGCCAGCCGACGATGTCAAAGCACCTGAAGGTGCTGAGGGAGGCGGGGATCGTCTCCCGCCGCGTCGCCGGACAGCGCCGGGTCTACAACGTCGACCCGAGCGGCCTCCGGTCGCTCGAGGAGTGGCTGCGTCCGTTCCGCCGCATGTGGGGCGATCGCCTCGACGCCCTCGAGCGTCACCTCGACAGTCAGGAGAGACCATGAACCGGAAGAGCTTCGAGCCGAGTGCCCCCGCCGTCGCCGAGTACCACGCCGAGGGGGACCGCTGGACCCTGGTCTTCGAGCGCGACCTGCCGCATCCCCCGGAGAAGGTGTGGGCGGCGCTGACCGAGGTCGCCCAGCTCAGGGAGTGGGCCCCTTTCGTCGCCGACCGCAACCTCGACGCGCCGGGTGGGGCGACCCTGACGATGGTCGACGGGGACGTCGCCGAAGAGATGCCGGCGACGGTGAGGCGCGTGGAGCGACCGCGGCTGCTCGAGTACACCTGGGGGGAGGACGTGCTGTGCTGGCAGCTCTCCCCGAGCGGGCCCGGCACGCGCCTGACCTTGCGCCACACGCTCGCCGACGAGGATTGGGTGCCGAAGGTCGCGGCCGGCTGGCACCTCTGCCTCGACGTCGCCGATCGCCTGATCGCGGAAGACCCGGTCGGCCCGATCCGCGGCGAGGAGGCGATGGACTACGGCTGGGAGCGCCTGCGTGACGCCTACGCCGAGCGGCTCGGGCTCGCGCCCGGCAACATGTGAACGCCTGATACATTCACAATATGTTTGTTTCAGGAGGTCGCCCATGACCTCGCTCGATCCCACCGCGCGGCTCCTGCGCGACGCCGCCGCCGGCACCGAGCTCACGGCCGAGGACGCGACCACCGAAGCGGTGATCGACGCCGCCCTGCGCCAGTTCGAGCTCTTCGGCCTGGCCCGCACGACGATGGACGACATCGCCCGCCGCGCCAAGGTCTCGCGGGTGACGATCTACCGGCGCTTCGCCGGCAAGGACGCCCTGATCGACGCCGTGCTCCTGCGCGAGCTGCGTCGCTTCCTCGCCGACCTCGACGAGGCGATCGCACCGCTGGCGACGGCGGAGGAGAAGCTGGTCGAGGGCTTCGTCTTCACGCTCGAGTCCGTGCGCCGCCACCGCCTGCTGCAGCGGATGCTGGAGAGCGAGCCGGAGCTCGTGCTGCCCCACTTCACTGTCCAGGGCGGGGCGGTGATCGACGCCGCCCGCGAGTTCCTCGCCGCCGGCCTCGCTCGCGAGGTGCCCGACGACCGCGGCGGCGAGGAACTGCTCACCGTCGCCGACATCGTCGTGCGGCTGGTCCTCTCCTTCGCGCTCGCCCCGCAGACGATCGTCGACCTCGACGATCCCGAGGTGGCCAGGGACTTCGCCCGCCGCTACCTGAGCCCGATCCTGATCGCCGCGTGACCGCCACCTACGCCCAGACGCCGAGGATGAACGGCATGCGGGTCGCCCGCGAGGTCTGGAAGCACGGCCTCGAGGTCAACAGCCCGATCGTCCAGGGCATCCCGGGCGAGGACATCGCCTGCTTCCACTTCAACCGGCGCACCACCTTCGTCCTCAAGCACCCCGACTACGTCGACCACGTGCTGCACGCCGGGGTCGAGCGGTACCACAAGTCGATCGAGTACGAGATGCTGCGGGCGGTGCTCGGCCTCAACCTCTTCACCGACGAGGACGAGTCCTGGCGGCGCCACCGGATGATGGTCAACCCGGTCCTGCGCAAGCGCCACCTCACCGACCTCTTCGACCTGATGGTCGACCCGATCGAGACCTTCGTCGCCCGCTACGAGGCGGTCTCCGACGAGCGCCAGTCGATCGAGATGACGCACGCGATGACCGAGCTGACGCTCGACGTCGTCGGCTCGGCCCTGTTCGGGCGCGGGATGGCCAACCTGGCGCAGCGGATCGGCCGCACGGTGACCACCGGCCTGCGCGCCGGCGAGCGTGCCGCCCGCCTGACGATCCTCGCCAACCCACCCGTGTTCGTCGCCCGAGGGACCGCGGGGGCGCTCCGGCGCAGCCCCGTCCTTCCCCGCGGCCTCAGCCGCGTGCAGAACGTGATGACGACGATCGACGACACGGTCTGGGGCGTGATCCGCGAGCGCCAGCAGAACCCCGGGCGCAGCGACGACCTGCTCGGCCTGCTGCTCTCGATCCGCGACGAGGACGGCAAGCCGCTGCCGCTCAAACGGGTTCGCGACGAGGCCTGCACCTTCATGCTCGCCGGCCACGAGACGACCGCCAACGCGATGTCGTGGACCTGGTACCTGTTGGCGCTCAACCAGGAAGCGCGTGAGCGCATGTTGGCCGAGGTCGACGAGGTGCTCGGCGGCCGCCGCCCGACCGTCGAGGACATCGCCAAGCTGCCCTGGACGACGGCCTGCGTGATGGAGGCGATGCGGATGTTCTCGCCGGCCTGGATCGTGCCCCGGATCTGCATCGAGGAAGACGAGATCGAAGGCCACCGGATCCCAAAGGGGTCCTCGGTGGTGATGCCGATCAACACGCTCCACTACGACGAGCGCTTCTGGGAGCGGCCCGGGGTCTTCGACCCGACCCGCTTCCTGCCCGAGAACGCCCGCAAGCACCACCGCTCCGCCTACCTGCCCTTCGGCGGTGGGCGCCGGGTCTGCGCCGGCCAGAGCTTCGCCCTGATGGAGGTAGCCCTGATCACGGCGATGATGAGCCGCTCCTTCACCTACGAGCTGGTCCCCGGCTTCCCGGTCGCTCCCGAGGCGACGCTCACCTTGCGCCCCCGCTACGGCATGAAGATGGTTGCCCGCCGTCGCTAGGATCAGTTTGCTGAAGCCCCGGAGGGGTGCCGGAGTGGTTGAACGGGGCAGTCTCGAAAACTCGTACCTAACCGGCGGGGCTACGCCACGGCCCGAGAGCCTGGCCAAGCCCCTGAACGCACTCTCTCGTACAGAGTGTCGGGGGCCAGGTCGGCGCCACCGGGCCAGACCACGGTTCCGGTCTCCGGATCGGCCCTGACTTTCCTAAAGCCCTCGGGGGTTCGAGCATCTTCGAAAACGGGGCCGCGCATACGGTCGAGGACGTCGACTTCGCCACTGAGGCCGTCGGCAAAGGTCAATCGAAGGATGCCGTGGTCGACAGCGTCTGCGGCGGTGATATCTGGAGTCAGTCCGTTCATTTCAAAGGCTCGATCTCCAGAAGTGTCTCACCCGCTCGCGCTCGGCTCCAGTTCTCTTCTAGCTCCTCTTGATGAAGCTCTGCCCAAGCGAGAACGAATCGGGAGTTGCCGGCGCCCGAGGTTGCTGTCCATGACCTCGAGGTTGTCGATTCTGACCTTGGCTTCGCCTTCGGCGTGGCGTGCATGAAAGTGCGGGAAGCCGTGGTCATCGAAGAACATCGCGATGGTGACCCCGAAGAAGCGGCTGATCGTCGGCACGCCGGCCATCATGGCTGAGGTGGCGGCGGTCCCGCCTGCGTCTCATCGCCCCCCCCGGGGGGGGGCGAACGCTCACCGACAGATTCCGGCGAGGCGGGCTGCATATCGGCCGCTTCGCATGGAGGTCATTAGCCTTAGCGCTCAAGAGAATGGCCGTCACCCCTAAAGGACCGACCGAATACGCGCTTGGCGGCCTTACGCCCGACCAGTTCGAGGCATTGGTTTTTCTCATTGCTCGCGACGAGTTCCCGGAGGTTGTTCGCATTCGTGCGAAGGATCGCGGCCTCGACGCCCGTCGCCCCGATCCTTCCGGTGCCACTCTTCGCGGTTGGCAGGCGAAGCGCTTCACCGACGAGATCAAGTGGGGTTTCGTTCCCTACGGCGTTCCCTACAGATTCGGCGTCGATAGGATTTGGCTTGGCAGTGCCCCGGAGGGGTGCCGGAGTGGTTGAACGGGGCAGTCTCGAAAACTGTTGGCGTCGCAAGGCGCTCGTGGGTTCGAATCCCACCCCCTCCGCTTTGTAGAAGGAGCAATGTCATGGGATCAGTCGAAGCAGCCACCGGCGTCAGCGTCGAGCACAGCGACTCCGTCACCGTCGTGCGGATGGACAGGGGAGAGAACCGACTCCACCCCGAACTCCTGATCGCGCTCGAGGCGGTCCTTGACGAGATCGCCAGCCACGACCAGCCCGCCGGGCTGGTGCTCACCGGCAGTGGGAAGTTCTTCTCGAACGGGCTCGACCTCGAGTACATGGGCGCCAATCCGGACGAGGCCGAGGCGACGCTCGCACGCGTCCACGCCCTCTTCGGCCGCGTCCTCGCGCTCGATGTCCCCACCGTCGCCGCGATCAACGGCCATGCCTTTGCCGCCGGGGCGATGCTGGCTCTTGCCTTCGACCAGGCGGTGATGCGCGGCGACCGCGGCTACTTCTGCCTCCCCGAGGCTGACCTCGGCCTCCCGTTCACGCCGGGGATGAACGCGCTGATCACCGCGCGCCTCAGCCCTCCGGTGGCGCACCGGGCGATGGTGACCGGTCACCGCTTCGCCGGGACGGAGGCGCTGGCGGCGGGGATCGTGACCGAGCTCGCCCCGGAGGATGGGGTGCTCGATCGGGCCGTCGCGCTGGCAGCCAGCCTGGCCGGCAAGCCACGTCACGGCATCGGTGCGATCAAGCAGGGTATGTACGCGGACGTGATCGCGACGCTGGATCTCACCCCCACCGCTTAAGAGGTCGCGAGTCGCTCAGAAGACCTGCGCATCGAGGAAGCCGGCGACGAGCACCAGCCAGCCGCCAATCTCGGCGGCGATCAGGGCGACCATGAAGGGATGCGTGCCCGTAACCGGATTGTGGAATTGGTTCTCGGTGTCGCGGCGCCAGCCGTGGTAGTTGTAGCCGGCGACGGCGGCGAAGAAGTAGAGCGCCAGCGCCCCGGCGGCGAGCAGGTTGACCAGGGCGCTCCAACCACTCAGCTCGACGAAGGTCGCGACCAGCAGCAGGGCGAAGCTGTAGAGCAGCGCCGCGCGGTGGGCGATGTCGACGTAGGGGTGGGCGGCGCTGTCCGGCGAGGCGAGGATCTGGCGGTACTTCATCACCCCCAGCAGCAGGGCCCAGAGGAACATCGCCGCCGCCAGCAGCAGCACCGCTTTGGTGTCCCCGCCCAACTCCACGAGCTCGATCCTACGGAAGGGTAGGGGCGACGCGGGTCGAAGCTACCGGCGTGCAACGCAAGCTCGACATCGGCGGCACGCTCAGCCAGGCCTTCGCGATCTACCGCGACCAGGCCGGGGTCCTGCTACCGCTCGCCTTCACCCTCTTCCTGCTCGTCGCGGTGATCGAAGACGTCGTCGCCGGCAGCCTCGTCCTCTTCCCGCTGGGGCTGGCGGTGAGCGTCGTCGCCGGCACCCTCTTCCAGGGGATGGTCGTCGGCCTAGTCAGCGACGTCCAAGACGGCCGCCGCGACTCCTCGGTCGAGGACCTGGTGCGGACGGCGACGCCGGTGATCCTGCCGCTGATCGGGGCCGGCATCCTCGCCGGCCTCGGGATCGGCCTCGGCTTCCTGCTGCTGATCGTGCCGGGCCTGATCCTGATGACGATCTGGGCCGTGATCGCGCCGGTGATCGTGGTCGAGCGCAGCGGCGTGCTCGCCGCCTTCGGCCGCTCGCGCGAGCTCGTCCGCGACAACGGCTGGCAGGTGTTCGGCGTGCTCGTCTCCGTCTTCTTGATCACCGCCGTCGTCGGGATCGTCTTCGCCGCCGTCGCGGTCGCGGTCGCCGACACCGTCGTCGTGCGAATTCTCTTCAGCGTGATCGCCTCGACCCTGACGGCGCCGATCGCCGCCCTGGTCGCGGCCGTCATCTACTTCCGCCTGCTGGAGTTGAAGGGGACCGTGGCGCCTGCCGAGCCGCAGCCGCCGGTAGCGCCCGAAGCGCCGGCCGTCTAGCGGCGCGGGCCTGCCTCGCAGGTGTAGGAGTAGCCCCAGCCGGGCGTGCCGTCGCAGTGGTCGCGGTGGCGCCCGCCGTAGAGCTTGTCGGCGCCGGCGCCGCCGAACAGCCTGTCCCTGCCGGCGTCGCCGTGGCAGCCGTCCTGGCCGGCGCCCATCCTGCAGACGTCGTTGCCGGGGCCGCCCCAGCAGCCGTCGCTGCCGGCCCCGTGCTGGCAGTAGTCGTTGCCGGCCCCGCCCTCGCAATCGCTGTTGCGGTTGCCGGTGATGCAGATGTCGTTGCCGCCGCGGCCGATGCAGCGGTTGCGGCGCGCGCCTTCTGAGTAACAGGTGTCGCGCTCGTCGTTGCCGATGAACTTGTCGGAGCCGTCGCCGAGGTGGACGGTGAGGGGGACGGGCAGCGGGTCGAGCACTTTGACCATGTCGCCGGAGGGGCCCATCCGCAGCTCGATCGAGCCGGCCCTGCGCAGCGAGCAGACGGCAGCCATGCGACCGCGCGTGAAGTGGCAGCCGGCCGGCTTCGCGCGGGCCATCAGGCCCTTGACGACGAGGTGGCCGCCGCGCACGCTCAGCTTCAGGTGCGAGCCGCCGTGGGCGCCGTGCAGGACGATCCGCTCCTGCGTCGTCGCGGTCGTCGCGCCGAGGGTGAAGAGCAGGGCGAGGGTGGCCACGACGGTGAGCGCCGCTTTGCGGGTACCTGGCCCGAATTTCCTGTGGGGAACCGGAGGCAAGGCGGCGAAAGGCTAGCGGACGGGCCCGACCGGATTCCAGGGGGGACCCCCAATCAGGGGGTCTCGATCAGGTCTTGATCAAGCCCCGCGCAAGCGCGCAGCTGACCAGTTCGGCGCGGGTGCTGACGCCTAGCTTCTGCTGGATGTGGGCCCGGTGGGTCTCCACCGTACGCACACTTATAAACAGCTTGCCCGCGATCTCGACGTTCGTGTGCCCGAGCGCGATCAGGCGCAGGACATCCGTCTCTCGGACACTTAAATCAGTCACTTCGCGCGCCCGACACGACCATCGAAGGCTCCCCTCTCTTCCAGCCTAATCCTAACCCTCTGGGGGACCTATACCAACCTCGTTCCTAGACCTTGACGATGCCATACGCGTCTGTTCAAGAGGCTGCTGGTCAACTCGGCGGACCTCTGCCGGACGACCAGCCGCGCTGACGTCAAGCTCGGCGCCACAACGGCGGTCGTAGCCCGGCCGCACTAGACTCGTGTCCGTGGGGTGGGGAACGAAGACGCTGCTGGCGGCGCTTGCCACGCTGCTGCTCGGCGCGGGCCTGGTGTCATGCGGAGGCGGGGAGGGCACCGACGCGGGCGCGACCGAGGCCGCATCGGGTCAGACGAGCTCGGAGGGCGGCTCGGCCGACTTCACCCCCAAGGAGCATCAGGACTCCGGTGGGGGCTCGGACCAGTTCCGGGTCAAGGGTGGCGACAACAGCGTCCAGGAATTCGGCGAGGAGGCGGACGCGGCGGAATTCGACGAAGCGGCCGCCACCCTCCACAACTTCCTCGACGCGCGCGCCGCCAGCGCCTGGGCGGCCGCCTGTAAGTACATCGCGAGCAACGTGATCGACTCGCTGCAGGAACTGGCGACCCAGTCTCAGCGGCTCAAAGGTGCGGCCTGCGCCGAGATCCTCGACAAACTGACCAACCCGGCGGCGAAGGACCTGCTCCGCGAAGAAGCGCAACTGGCCGACGTCGGCTCGCTGCGGGTCGAGGGCGACCGCGCCTTCGTCCTCTATCGCGGCCCCGAGGGCGAAGTGCTGGCGGTGCCGATGGCGCGGGAGGACGGCAGCTGGAAGGTCGGCACCCTGGCCAGCATCCCGCTCTCCTGAGCGTCGACGCGCGCCTCAGAGCCGACGCCCGGACTTGAACCGGGGACCCCTTCATTACGAATGAAGTGCTCTACCAACTGAGCTACGCCGGCGCGAGACCCCATTCTAGGAGGCGCGGGGGCAGCATCTAGCTCTGGGTTGCCTTTGTCTCCGTTCGCTGGCGGGGTGTCGCCGTCGGCAGATGGCCGCAGACGGGGCAGTCGGGCTCGGGCACGACCGGCTCGCGTTCGACCTCCATCGTGCGCAGGTCGTAGATGTGGCCGAGGCCCTGGGTCGAGGGCTCGGCCAACCCGGTCAGGTGGTGCATCAGGTCGAGGGCGACCTGGCCGCCGATCAGGGCGCAGGCGGGACCGAGGGTGGCGGCGGGCGACGGTTTCGCGCGGCGCTGCTCGATCGCGACGTCGAACAGCGGGTAGCTGCGGCGGTAGGCGGCGACCTGGCAGGCGAAGCAGCCGGTCACCCCGGGCACGTAGAACGGCCCGACCCGGGCGATCGGCGGGAAGTGGCTCATCGTTATGTAGGGGATCTCCGCCGCGAAGCAGGCGTTGTTGACCCACTGCTCGATCTCGTGCGCGGGCCAGTCGGCGGCATCGATCACGATGTCGTAGCCCTCGATCGCCGCGGCGACCGCCGCCTCGCCCTCCATCCGCTCCGGGATCGTCTCCAACCGCATCGCCGAGTTGAAGGCACCGAGCCGCTCCGCCGCCACCTCGGCCTTCAGCCGGCCGACGTCGGCCTCGGTGTAGAGGACCTGACGGTTGAGGTTGCTGGTCTCGACCCGGTCGCCGTCGATCAGCAGCATCTCGCCGACGCCGCAGCAGGCCAGGGAGAGGGCGGACCAGCCACCGAGCCCACCGACGCCGAGGACGACGATGCGGGAGGCGGCCAGCCGCGCCTGCGCCTCGGAGGGGGGAGGGCCGGTGGTGACGTCGCCGAAGTAGCGCAGCTGGCGATCGAAGCGCTCGATCGTCTCGGCGGCGATCACGTCGTCGTCGGCTCCGTCCTCGACCAGGCTCAGCTCCTCGAGCTGGGCGAGCAGGTCGCGAACCTCCTCCTCGCCGAACCGCCGCTCGAGCTCGGCACGGGGGCGCGTGCCGTCGAGGGCGTCGAGCAGCTCCCGCCCCTTGCGGTCGGGGTTCTCGATCTGCACGTCGGTGCCGGCGCTGGGCCGCAGCAGGTAGAGATCCCCGTTGGGAGCTTCGATCCGTTCGGTCGTCCGTTTGATCCTCGGTCGTTGCATCTGGCGTCCTCTCCAGTAGAAGTACCAATTCAGACCTATAGACTGTTTGATTACGTTTCAGTCAATGGGTTGCGGTAGGACGAAGGGGGGCGTGATGGCGGGGCCGTACGGCAAACACCTGAAGCGGGTGGTCGACCCGACCTTGGCCAGGGCCTTCACGCATCCGTTGCGCGGGCACGTCTGGGCGACGCTCTGCGAAAAAGGCGTCGCCAGCCCGAAGCAGATCGCCGCGGAAATCGGGATCGAGGTCTCGGAGGTCAGCTACCACTTCCGCGCGCTGCACCGCCGGCGCCTGATCGAGCTGGTCCGCATCGAGCGCACCCGCGGAGTCCCCGAGCACTTCTACGAGCCGACCGTGCCGGTCTTCTACTTCGACCAGATCGAGTGGACGCAGATCCCCGAGCCGGTTCGCGCCAGGCTCGACGGCTCCAAGGTGAGGGAGATCGTCGAGGAGGTCGTGAGCGCGCTCGAGGGCGCCCCCGTCGACCCCCGCTGGATCCCGATCTCGGTCGCGATCGCCGCCTTCGAGGCGGTGGCCGACCTGACCCCTGAGCCCGGCGGCTAGGGCGCGGCCGAGGAGAGGGCGCGGGCGCGGGCAAAGACCTCGTCGAGCATCGGCTCGGTGAGCTTGCCGGTGAAGGTGTTCTGCTGGCTCGGGTGGAAGCAGCCGAGCAACGTCCACTCGCCGATCGCCGCCTCGGCGCCGTGGCCGAAACGCGGCCGGGGCCGCGGCGTGGCGTCGCCGAGCTCGCGCAGCGCCCGCAGCGTGCCGTCCCAGCCGAAAGCCCCGAGCGTGACGATCGTCCGGCAGCGCTCCAGCAGCCGCAACTCCCGCGCCAGGTAGGGGAGACAGGCGTCGCGCTCGTCCGTGGTCGGCTTGTTTGCCGGCGGCGCACAGCGCACGACGGCGGTGACGTAGGCATCGCGCAGGCGCAGGCCGTCGCTGCCGCTCACGGACTCAGGCTGGTTCGCGTAACCGGCACGGTGCAGCGCCGCGTAGAGCCAGTCGCCGGAGCGGTCGCCGGTGAACATCCGGCCGGTGCGGTTGGCGCCGTGGGCGGCGGGGGCGAGGCCGATGATCGCCAGCCGGGCGCCGGGGTCGCCGAAGCCCGTGACCGGCCGTGCCCAGTAGTCCTCGCCGCGGAAGCGGCGCGGGGGGTCGGCGGCGCTCGCCTCCCGCCACTCGACCAGGCGCGCACAGCGGCGGCAGGAGTGCACCTCGGCCGTCAGTGCCGCCCACGCTCCGTCCGCTGCAGAAGGCCCGACCGGTTTCACTTCGAGAAGTAAAAAGCCTGCAAACGTTTGGAAATATCCATATTGGTCAATAACATGGAGTAGTCAAGTCAGCAATCACGATTGAAGGAGTCACCTTGGCTGCAAAAGACAAGAACAAGAAGGGTAAGCGAGCGCGGGGGCCCTCGAAGCGAAATGCCGCGGGCGTCGACCTACAGGCGGTCAAGGCCTTGGCGCACGAACTTCGGGTCGAAATCCTCTCGATCCTCAACGAACGGATGGCCAGCCCCAACGAACTCTCCAAGGAGCTCGACGAAGGCCTGAGCCAGGTCAGCTACCACGTCAAAGTCCTCAAGGACTACGGCTGCATCACCCAGGTCAAAACCGTGCCGCGGCGTGGCGCCGTCGAGCACTACTACCGGGCGACCTCCCGCCCCTACATCAACCGGCGCGATTGGGAAAAGCTCCCGGAGTCGGTGCGCGAAAGCATGAGCGGGCACACGATGGAAATGGTGATCGACGACGTCGCCGCCGCGCTCGAGGCGGGCACGGTCGACGCCCACAAGGATCGCCACATGAGCCGCACCCCGCTGCGCCTCGACGCGCGCGGCCTCAAGGACGTCGGCAAGATCCTCGAGGACTCGCTCTCCCGAATCGCCGAGGTCCAGGAAGAGTGTGGCACCCGGCTGAGCGGTGCCGCGGACGACGATGGCATCGACGTGATGGTGGCGATGATGGGCATCGAGGTGCCCGCCGCGAAGCCACGGCGGGCGAAGCCCAAACGGGCGAAAGCCAAGCGCAAGTAGTCGCGCTGGCAGCGCGCGGGGCTGCGGAATCCCATCCGCCAATCGGGGATGGGATTCCGGCCCCTGTCTGGGCTCAGTTGCCCTTGTGAATCGCGAGCACCGGAACGACGGGCTCTGCGGTGCCAACCTTCATTGCTTCACCCCCTCCGTTCTCTCTTCCTGCGAGGGGGAGCTCCCTTGCTGCTGCGCGCAAGCAGGAGACCGGCCAATGCTGGAGAAAGTTCCAGTGGTGAAATCGGCGCCTGCAAAATCCCTAATCGAAGTTTGCAAGCCGCCTATGCGCTCAATACGATGGAATGGCTGACCAACGCTTAACGATCGGAGGAGTCACTTTGGCTGCGTCGAGGAAAACCGCGAGAAAACGGGGCAAGGGCAAATCGATTGGCCCCGGGGGAGTAGACCAGCGCCTTGTCAAAGCGCTGTCGCACGAACTGCGCGAACAGATCCTGATCATCCTCAACGAACGGATGGCCAGCCCCAACGAACTCTCCAAGGAGCTCGACGAAGGCCTGAGCCAGGTCAGCTACCACGTCAAAGTCCTCAAGGACTACGGCTGCATCACCCAGGTCAAAACCGTGCCGCGGCGTGGCGCCGTCGAGCACTACTACCGGGCGACCGCACGTCCCTTCCTCAGCAACAGCGATTGGCACGAGCTGCCGCGGACGGCGCGCGAAGGGCTCAGCGCCGGTCTGGTCCAATCGATCGTCAGCGACACCGTCGTCGCGCTCGAGGAGGGCACCTTCGACGCGCGCGAGGATCGCCATCTGAGCCGCACCTCCCTGATCGTCGACGAGAAGGGCTGGCGTGAACTGACGGCCGCGATGGAGACGGCCCTCAACAAGGTGATCAAGATCCAGGAGGAGAGCAGCAAGCGCCTCGCCAAAGCGGGTGCCGAGGACGGTTTCGCGACGCTCGTGGCGATGGTCGGCGTCGAGATGCCGGCTGCGGAGGCCAAGGGCAAGGCGAAGCCGAAAGGCAAAGCGAAAGCGAAAGCCAAAGCAGGGGCCAAAGCGAAACGCAAGTAGGCCGTCAGCCCGTAGGCTTCCCGGCCTGTGGGCACCTACTTCGCAGGTCGCAGTGAGAGGCGGCGCGGGCGCGGCCGCGCCGCCATCTTCTTCGCCGTGGTCGCGACGCTCGTCGCGGCCGGCTGCGGCGACAGCGGCGAAGGCGCCGTGACCAACCCGGAAAAGGGCGCCGACGCCGAGATCCTCAACGCCTCGATCGCCCGCGAGCTGACCCTGCTCGATGCCTACACGCGGGGCAGGAGCCTGCTGGGGCCGCGGCTGCAGCCGCTCGCTCGCCAGCTGCGGGCCCAGGAGCAGGAGTACGTCAACGCCCTGACCAAGGCGCTGCGCGGGCTCGGTGGCGACGTCGAAGTCGAGCGCGAAGAGCTCGACCTCTCCGAGGTGCGCGACCAGGCCGACCTCCTGACCCTCGCCTATGAGCTCGAGAGCGCGGCGCTGGCCGCCTACGTGGACGTGGCGCCGCGCCTCTACACGGACGCGCCGCGCACGCTCGACGCCTCGCTTGCCGCCGGCCACGCTCAGCACCTGGTCGTCCTGCGCCAAGCCCTGGGGGCGGGCCTGGCGGAGTCGATTCCCGAGGCCTTCGACGGCGGCGTGGTTCCGCCCCCGGTGGGATGATCCGCCCGTGACCGCCCCTCTCTACGCAATCGGGCGGTTCTGCGCGCGTCACCACTACCCGACGATCGCCGCCTGGCTGGTCCTCGCGGTGGCGCTCGTGATCTTCGCCCAGTCCGGCGACAGCAAGACCAACGACAACCTCACCCTGCCCGGCACCGGCTCGACCGCGGCGACCGAAGCGCTGGAAGAGAACCTGCCCGAACAGGCCTACGGCAGCAACCCGCTGGTCTTCCAGGCGAAAGCGGGCGCCTCGCTGGCCACGCCCAAGTACGAAAAGGCGATCGGCGAATCGGTCAAGCGCCTGCAGGCGATGCCCGACGTCAACTCGGCGGTCAACCCGCTCACCCCCGAGGGCGCCCCCTTCCTCAGCAAAGACCGCTCGATCGCCTACGTGCCGGTGGTGCTCGGCACCGGTCCCGGCGACCTGACCGAGGAAGAGGCCCAGGCGGTGCTCGACGCGGGTGACCCCGGCGTCGCCGCCGGGCTCGAGGTCTCCATCGGTGCCTACGTCGGCCAGGCGCTCTCTAAGCCCGACACCGGGATCAGCGACGCGATCGGGATCGCTGCGGCGATCGTCATCCTGCTCTTCGCCTTCGGCACCGCGACGGCGATGGTGCTGCCGATCTTCTCGGCGATCCTCGGCGTCGCCTGCGCGCTCTCGATCATCCGCCTGCTCGAGCCGGTGGTCCAGGTGCCGAGCGTCGCCGCCACCCTGGCGACGATGATCGGGCTCGGGGTCGGGATCGACTACGCCCTCTTCATCGTCACCCGCCACAAACTGCAGCTCGGCGACGGGATGGACCTGCGCGAGTCGATCGCCCGCGCCACCGCGACCGCCGGCGGCGCCGTCGTCTTCGCCGGCTTCACGGTCGTGATCGCACTCTGCTCACTCGCCTTTGCCGGCATCCCGCTGGTCAGCACGCTCGGCTTCACCGCGGCGATCGCGGTCGTGATCGCGGTCTCCGCCGCGGCCACCCTGCTGCCGGCGATGCTCGGGGCACTTGGCCCGCGGATCAACTCGCTGCGCGTGCAGTTCGGCAAGAACCATCCCGACGACGTCGAGCCGCACGGCTGGACGCGCTGGGCGCGCGGCGTCGCCAACCGGCCCTGGCGCTCGGCGATCGCCGCGCTCGCGATCCTCATCGTCCTCGCCCTGCCGGTCTTCCAGCTCGAGCTGGGCCAGAACGACATCAGCGCCCTGCCCAAGTCGACCACCGCGCGCCAGGCATACGACGGCCTCACCCAGGGCTTCGGGCCAGGGGTCAACGGGCCGCTGCTGATCGCCGCTGAATTCGAGAGCGCCGGCGAAGCCAAGCAGGTGCTGCCGAAGCTGAGCAAAGCGATCGCCGCGGCCGGCGACGTCGATGCGGTCTCCGAACCGACCTTCGACAAAGCCGGGAGCTTCGCGGTCTTCACCGTGATCTCCAAATCGGCGCCCTGGGCGGACGCGACCGTCAGCCTGGTCGAAAACCTGCGCGACACGACGATTCCGGCAGCCCTGGAAGGGACCAGGGCGGTCGCCAACGTCGGCGGCCAGACCGCCGGCTACATCGACCTCGCGACCCAGATCAGCGACAAGCTGCCGCTGATGATCGCGATCGTCGTCGGGCTCAGCTTCATCGTCCTCTTGCTCGCCTTCCGCTCGCTGCTGGTGCCGATCAAGGCGGCGGTGATGAACCTGCTCTCGGTCGCCGCCGCCTACGGGATCGTCACCGCGGTCTTCCAGCTCGGCTGGGGGTCGTCGCTGATCGGCCTCGACCACTCGATCCCGATCGTCAGCTTCGTGCCGCTCTTGATGTTCGCGATCCTCTTCGGGCTCTCGATGGACTACGAGGTCTTCCTGCTGACCCAGATCCGCGAGCACTATCGCGCCCACGGCGACCCGAAGCGGGCGGTGATCGAAGGCCTCGCCAACACCGGCCGGGTGATCACCTCGGCGGCGGCGATCATGGTCTGCGTCTTCACCAGCTTCGTCCTCAACGGCAACCCGTTGGTCAAGGAGTTCGGGGTCGGCCTCGCCGTCGCGATCGCGATCGACGCGACCATCGTCCGCTGCCTGCTCGTCCCGGCCGTGATGGTGGCGCTCGGCGAGCGCGCCTGGTGGCTGCCGCGCTGGTTGAGCCGCCTCGTCCCCCATGTCAGCATCGAGGGTGAGGACTTCTTCGCCAAGCGCGACGCGGCCCTAACCGCCGACGGGCCTAAAACGACGGACATAGACGCGCTCGAGGCCCGTCGGCAGCCAGACTGATGTTCCCGCTCAACCTGCCCAACGCGCTGACCCTGCTGCGCATCCTGGCCGTGCCCGTGGTCGTCGTCGCTCTGCTCGGCGAGACCCCGAACGGCGACGCCCTGGCCGCCGCGGTCTTCGCCCTGGCGGCGCTGACCGACGGCCTCGACGGCTACTTCGCCCGCTCGCGCGACGCGGTCACGACCTTCGGCAAGCTGATGGACCCACTCGCCGACAAGCTGCTGATCACCGCGGCGCTGGTCTCTCTGGTCTCGCTGGGGCGGCTGCAGGCCTGGGTGGCGATGGTGATCATCGCCCGCGAGATCGCCGTCACCGGGCTGCGCGCGATCGCCGCCGAGCGCGGCGTCGTGATCGCCGCCAGCTGGCTGGGCAAGGTGAAGACGGTGCTGCAGATCGCCGCCGTGATCGCCCTGATCGCCACCAACCCGGCTCCCGCCTGGGTCGACGTGCTGGTCTACCTCGCTCTCGCCGCGACCGTGATCAGCGGCGCCGACTACTTCTTCGGCCTGCGCCGCCGGTTGGAGGAACAGCGGGAGGAGCGGACCGGCGCTCTAGGTCGCCGGGGCCTCTAGCCACTCGCGCATGGTCGTGTGGCGGCGCTGGTGCTCGCCCTCGGCGATCTCGGCGCGCAGGTCGTCGATCGTGCCGTAGCGCTCGGCGACCACGTTGTGGCGGTGGATCGTCTCGAGGTTCTCCTGGCGGGCCATGACGAAGGCGCCGCCGGGCAGGTCCGGGTAGTCGGCGGTGACCCGCCGCATCATCTCGCGCACGCAGTCCTCGACGAAGCGCGGCTGCGCGTGCGCCTTCTCGACCACGGCCAGCTCGTCGGGCCGCTTCATCAGCTCGTAGATCTCCGAGCTCATCGACTGCTCGACGATTCGCAGCAGCTCGCGCGCGTCGATCCAGGCCGGGCCGCCCTCGGGGCAGCCGATGTGGAGGGTGCCGATGCCGCGCTGGTTGTGGGTGGCGATCGGCACCGCCTCGATCGCCGCCTCGACCTGCTCGGCGTCGAAGCCGCGCTCGGCGAGCCGTTCGCGGGCCAGGCTGGCGACCATCTCCTGGGCGCACGGGCAGGCGGTCATGCCCTGCGCCTGCACGCCGGTCAGGGTGCGGGTGCCGCGCGGCGAGTCGACCGCGGTGCCGAAGAGGACGTAGATCTCCTGCGTGCGCTGGCCGCTGACCGGGGTGGTGACGGTCTCGGGGTAGCGCGCCGTGACCGAGACCTCGGCCCGCAGCCCGCTCTGGCTCTCGCGCACGCGCTGGGCGATGTGGGCGGCGAGCACCTCGGCGCGGAAGGCCTCGCCGAGGACGACCTCGTCGATCGCCTCGCCGACGACTTCCTCGAAGCGCGACATGTGGACGCCGGCCTGGCGCGGGTTGAGGTCGACGAAGCACTCGAAGTCGGCGTGGTAGAGGTCCTCGGACCCGTTGGCGCTGACCCGGATCACCTTCTCGACCCCGGTGACGCCGACCCGCGAGAGGCTCACCTGGGTCGCCGGCGTCGAGGACTGGACGTCGGGTGCGCCGCCGGGAACGGTGGTGGATGGGTGGCTCGCCATCGCGACGAAGACTAAGCGATCGGCTGCCTATACTCCCCAGGGTCGGAGCGTTGGGGCCGGCCCCCGGGAGGGGTACAGGGTTGCAGTGGAGGCAGTGAAATCGAGCCGTTGGAGACGGTCCCTCAGGGGCTGAACCAGGATTCGGGCGCCCAGCCTGCGACGGAGCCACCGGAGCTTCAAGCGCTTGTCGCGCTCGGACGCGAGCGCGGCTACCTGACCTTCGAGCAGATCGCCTCCACACTGGAGGAGGTCGAGGTCTCCAAGGAGCAGGTCGCCGGCCTGCACGCGCAGCTGGTCGAACACGGCGTCGAAGTGGTCGCGGAGGAAGGCGTCAGCGCTTCCGATGAGCAGCGTGCCGGCGCCGCCAACGGGCAGCCGAAAAAAGGCGAGCTCGACCTGACGGTCGAACCGAGCCTCGACTCGCTGCGCCTCTACCTGCGCTCGATCGGTCGCGTCGACCTGCTGACCGCCGCCCAGGAGGTCGAACTGGCGAAGCGGATCGAGCGCGGCGACATGGTCGCCAAGCGGCAGATGGTCGAGGCCAACCTGCGCTTGGTCGTCTCGATCGCGAAAGGCTATTTGGGACGCGGGCTCAGCTTCCTCGACCTGATCCAGGAGGGGTCGCTGGGCTTGATCCGGGCGGTGGAGAAGTTCGACTACCGGCGCGGCTACAAGTTCTCCACCTACGCGACCTGGTGGATCCGCCAGGCGGTGACGCGGGCGATCGCCGACAAGGCGCGGACGATCCGCATCCCGGTGCACATGGTCGAGAAGCTCAACCGCGTCGCCCACGTCGAGCGCCAGCTGGTGCAGAAGCTCGGCCGCGAGCCGGAGCCGGCCGAGATCGCCGAGGAGCTGCGCTGGCCGTTGGCCGAAGTGCGGGAGATCCTCCGCATCGCGCAGCTGCCGGTCTCGCTGGAGAAACCGGTCGGCGACGAGGACGACTCCGAGCTCGGCGATTTCGTCGCCGACGACGGGACCGCCGAACCCTTCGAAGAGGCAAGCGAACACCTGCAGAAGGAGGGCGTGCAGCGGGCGCTGGCGGTGCTGCCCGAGCGCGAGCGACAGGTGATCGAGCTGCGCTACGGGCTGACCGGGATGGAGCCGCTGACCCTGGAGGAGGTCGGCAACACCTTCGGCGTCACCCGCGAGCGGATCCGCCAGATCGAGAACAACACGCTGAAAAAACTGCAGCACCTGCCCGAGGCGCAGATGCTGCGCGAAGCGAGCTGAGGGCGAGCGGTGTCGGTGCTCGGCGACAAGTTCTACTCGCGCGCCTCGCAGCGGATCGGCGCCAACGGCCTGCGCTTCACGGGCAAGCTCAACATCCCCCTCTACCGGCTCAGCGGCGGTCGCCTCGGCGGCCGCGTCTCCGACGCCCCGGTCCTGCTGCTGACCACCACCGGCCGCAAATCGGGGCAGGCCCGCACGGCTCCGGTCGTCTACCTCGCCGATGGCGAGAACCTGATCGTGATCGGCTCCAACGCCGGCCACTCGCGGGCCCCGGCCTGGTCGCTCAACCTGAAAGCCAACCCGGACGCGGAGGTCGAGGTCGGCCGCGAGCGGCGGCCGGTGCGCGCCCGGGTCGCCGCGGGCGAGGAGCGCGCCGAGCTCTGGCGCAAGCACAACGAGCAGTACGCGGGCTTCGACGAATACGAGGGCCGCACCGACCGCGACATCGCCCTCTTCGTGCTCGAGCCACGGTAGACTCGCTCACCCGCCAAGGGGGAGTGCCCGAGTGGTTAAAGGGGACTGGCTGTAAACCAGTTGGCTCTGCCTACGCAGGTTCGAATCCTGCCTCCCCCACTAACAGGCCGTCGGTGGGATGATGGAGGTCGATGGGATCTCCCTCACTCGACGGCCGCGTCTACGCCATCGCCGGGATCGGCGGTGGCCTGGGGCCGGTGGTCGCCGAGCATTTGGCAGCCGCGGGGGCGACGATCGCCGGCACCGACCGCGCGCAGGCCCAGGTCGACGAGGTAGGGGCCGGGCTTGGCCTCGGGGCGGAGCGCTGGGACGGCCGTGCGGTCGATCTGCTCGACGAGGGGGCGACGCGGGCCTGGTGCGCGGCGCTGCGCGAGCGCTTCGGTCGGGTCGACGGCCTCCTGCACCTGGTTGGCGGCTGGCGCGGCGGTGAGCCCCTGCACGAGGCGCCGCTGGCCGACTGGGAGCTCCTGCACGACCTGTTGATCCGCACCGTCCAGCACACCACTCGTGCCTTCCACGATGCCCTGCGCGAGAGTGATCACGGCCGCTTCGTGCTCGTCTCGGCCAAGCAGGCGCAGGCGCCGTCCAACTCCAATGCCGCCTACGCGGCGGCGAAGGCGGCCGCCGAGGCCTGGACCCTGGCGCTCGCCGACGGCTTCGTCGACTCGACCGCGACCGCGAACATCGTCGTCGTCGAGGCGATCTTGACGGCGCGGATGCGGGCAGAGGATCCCGGCGGCGACTTTTCCTCGTTCACGCCGGCCGAGCACCTCGCGGCGGCGATCGCATTCCTTTGTTCAGACGCGGCCGCGGAGATGAACGGCCAGCGCCTGCGACTTACCATGGGTTAGATGAGCAGCCAGGGCAGCAAGCCCGCCAAGGGGGAGATGACGATCCGCCAGCTGGCGGAGCGGACCGGGATGACCGTCCGCAACATCCGCGCTCACCAGACCCGTGGCCTGCTGCCGCCCCCGGTCGTCCGCGGCCGCACCGGCTACTACGACGACGAGCACGTCGCGCGGATCGAGCTGACGCGCGAGATGCAGGCCGACGGCCTCAACCTGGAGGCGATTCGCCGGGTCCTCGACGGCGGTGACGGCTCGGCGGCGGCGATCTTCGACTTCAGGCGCGCCCTGCGGGCTCCCTTCGAAGACGAGGCGCCGGAGATCTTCGAGGCGGCCGAGCTGACCGCGATCTGGGGCGAGGTCGACGAGAAGCTGATCCGGCGAGCCGAAAAGCTCGGCATCTTCCGCAGCCTGCCCGACGGCCGGGTCGAGGTGATCAGCCCGCGCCTGCTGCAGACCGCGACCGAGCTCGCCGCGCTCGGGGTCAGCGCCGAGGGCGTCCTCGTCACCGCCGAGAAGCTGCGCCGTCACGCCGACGGCGTTGCCCGTGCCTTCGTCCAGCTCTTCGTCAAGGAGGTCTGGGAGCCGTTCGACCAGGCTGGCCGCCCGGAGGGCGAGTGGACGCGGATGAGCGAGGCGCTGGAACGGATGCGGCCGCTGGCGGCCGGGGCGCTGCAGGCCAGCTTCCAGATGGCGATGGGGGAGGCGATCGAGAAGGAGAGCGAGCGTACGTTGCGGCTCGCCGCCCAGCCAACGGCGGCGAAAAAGGGCAGGCGGCGCAGGCGCTGACCGGTCCCGGACCGGTCAGGCCAGAGCGGCGCCGTCCAACTCCTCGCTGGCCGCCGCCTCCCCCGCGTAGGTGAGGACGGCGAAATACATCAGCGAGGGGAGGAGCGCGTCGATCTCCTTGGTCTGGCCCTTCTGCACTCGGGCATAGACCACGGATTCGATACCTCCCACGACGCCGGCCGCGGCAAGTGCCGAGGCCGGTTTCTCCAGGTCCTCCCTGACCAAGTCATCGATGCAGGTGGCGAAGCCGTCGAGCAGCTCGTCGCGGCGGAGCAGGCCGGCGGCGCTCGAGGCGCGCGCCTCGACGATCACCAGGCGCGCCGCTTCCGGCTCGGCGACGATGAAGCGCAGCAGGGCCGCGATCCCGGCCCGCAGCTGCTCACGCCAACCCTTCCCGGCCGCGGCGACCCCCGCCTCGATCTCTTGGCGCAGCTGCGCCGCGGCGACGTCGAAGGCGGCGAGGAAGCAATCCTCTTTGTCCTCGAACTGCTCGTAGAAGGTCGGCCGCGAGATGCCGGCGGGGCTGAGCACGTTCTGGACGGTGAGGGCGTTGTAGCCGATCTCGGTCACGGTCCGGGTCATCGCCGCCAGCAGCCGCTCACGCTGGACGGCCCTGACCAGGTCAGGCGCCAGCGTTCGCACCCCGGCGGGGAAGCGGCCGTCGGCCCGTGTCAGCAGGGCGATCGCCTCGCTCAGTTCGGGCTCTGACCAGCGGTCCCCGACCGCCTTCGCCAGCCTCTCTTGACTGAGAATTATCCTCTCCGGTGACATAAGGGAACCTACACGTTTCTTCTATAAAATGTGCAGGTATTCCGAGGGTACCAGAAAAGTCGCCGACCTGTATTGGAATTTCGGCCGACACGTATATCCTTGACTGCATGCCGCCACGGGGAAAAGCGGGGCCGCGGGAGAAAACGAAGAAGTCCGCCGCCGCGCGCCCACCGCTTCCGCGCGAGTTCATCGCGGTCCACAAGCAGCAACGGATCATGAAAGCGCTCGCCGAGCTGACCGCCGAACAGGGCTACGAGGCGACCAAGATCTCCGACATCGTGCGGCGCGCAGGGGTTGCGCGGAAAACGCTCTACGACAACTTCGAGGGCAAGGAGGAGGTCTTCCTCGCCGCCTTCGACGACGCCCGGGACGAGGTGCTGCGCAGGGTGAAAGAGGCTGTCGCTACAGCCGAGGGGGACTGGAAGGCGCAGATCGAGGCCGGCCTCGGAGCCTTTCTCGGCTACATCGCCGAGGAGCCGACGCTGGCCCGCATGTGCATGATCGAGGCGCTCTCGGCCACTCCGGTGACGACCAAGCGCTACGAGGAAACCCTCGACACCTTCGTTGCGATGGCGCGGGAGACGCTGCCGCGCGACGATCGCCTGCCGGAGACGATCGACGAAACGCTGATCGGCGGAGTGGCCTGGATCGTCTACAAGCAGATCCGCAGCGGAGACGCCGAAAAGGCAGAGGATCTACTCCCCGAACTGACGGATTTCATGATCGCCCCCTTCCTCGGTGGACTAGATCCGGTCGCCGGGGTGGACAAAAGGGACTGAGCAGTGGCAGACTTTAGTACTACATGGAACCTCTGCCCCGTGGCCGCCACGGCCTGCCACCCGAGTTCGTCGCGCAGAACCAGCGCGGGCGCCTGCTCGCCGCGATAGCCGAATCGCTCGACGAGCACGGCTACGACAAGACCACGGTGGCGGCGATCAGCCGCCGGGCGCGGGTCTCGAAGAGCGACTTCTACCGCCACTTCAGGAGCAAAGACGAGTGCTTCGTCGCCGCCTACGACAACTCGGTCGAGCAGCTGCGGGAAGCCGTTTCCACCGCTTGTGGCGGCAAGGAAGAGTGGGCCCTCGGGATCTGCGACGGTCTTGCCGCCGCTCTCGCCAGCTTCGCCACCCAGCCGGCCCAGGCGAACCTGCTGCTGGTCGAGGGCCTGCGGGCGGGCCCCGGGGTTTACGGTCGTTTCCAGATCGCGGTCGAGAGCTTCGTCCCCTATCTGCGCAACGGCGCCCCGACCGGGACGCGCAACTCCCGACCGCCGGAGGCCGCCGACGAGGCCGTGGTCGGCGGGATCGCTTCGCTGCTCGGGCGGCGCGTGCTGGCCGGGGAAACCGAGCGGGTCGAGCAGTTCTTCCCGGAACTTGCTGAGTTTGTGCTGACGCCTTACCTGGGTGTCGCCGAGGCGCGCCGCATAATCTCGTCTAGATGAGCGAAGCGAGTGCAGCCGCCCCGGGGGCGGCGACGAGGGCGTCGGCCGGGGCGCCCGCTGGGGTCCTGCCTTCACAGGCGCTCAGCGAGGCGATCGCCGACGAGTGGGTCAGCTCCGGCGACTACCGGATCCGGCCCGAGGCGATCCAGCCGGCCAGCATCGACCTGCGCCTCGGCGACTTCGCCTGGGCACTGCGCTGCAGCTTCCTCCCCGACGTCGACTCGACCGTCGAGGAGAAGATCGAGGGCCTCGCCTTCCAGAGAGTGGACCTGCGCGACGGCGCCGTGCTGGAGCGCGACCGTCCATACCTGGTGCCGCTGATCGAGGAGCTGGCGCTGCCCGAGGACGTGCGGGCGAAGGCCAACCCGAAGAGCTCGACCGGGCGGCTCGATGTCTTCACCCGGGTGCTGACCGACCGCCACCACCGCTTCGACGAGATCCGCCCCGGCTACCGCGGCCGGCTCTACCTCGAGATCGTGCCGCGCTCCTTCGCGATCCAGGTGCAGACCGGGCTCTCGCTGAACCAGCTGCGCCTCGCCCGCGGCGACGTGCGGCTCAGCGACCCGCAGATCCGCGCCCTGCAGGACGAGTTCCCGCTGCTCTACCTCGACTCGCACGCACTGCGCGAGTCCGAGCTGGCGCTGGCCGACGGGCTCTTCCTCAGCGTCGACCTCTCCGGCCCCAGCGACCGCATCGTCGGCTACCGAGCGAAGAAGAACAGCCTGCCGATCGACCTCTCCCGGATCCGCGCCTACCGCTGGACCGACTACTGGGACCCGGTCTACCCCGAGCCCGGCAGCCGGGTCGTGCTCGAGCCGGAGATCTTCTACCTGCTGCTTTCGGCCGAGGGTGTCTGCATCCCGCCGCAGATCGCCGCCGAGATGATGGCCTACGACCCAACCGCGGGTGAGCTGCGCACCCACTACGCCGGCTTCTTCGATCCCGGCTTCGGCTACGACCCGGCCGGTGGCCGCCACGGAAGCCGTGCCGCGCTCGAGGTGCGGGCCCGCGACGTCTCCTTCATGGTCGAGCACCGCCAGCCGGTCTGCAAGCTGGCGCTGGAGCACACCGCCGCCCCCGCCGAGCGCCTCTACGGCGAGCAGCTCGGCTCCAACTACCAGGGCCAGGTGACGATGCTGAGCAAGCACTTCGAGGAGCAGGGGCCGTCCCCGGGCTGATGGCCGAGCGCGTCTGGCAGGTCTACCTGGCGGGGGAGATCCACTCCGACTGGCGCGAGCGGATCGAGGCGGGGGCGCGCGAGGCCGGCCTGCCGGTCGCCTTCTCAGCGCCGGTCACCGACCACGCCGCCTCCGACGACGCCGGCGTCGGCACCCTCGGGGAGGAGGGCGAGCCGTTCTGGCGCGACCACATGGGCGCCGGCGTCAACGCGATCCGCACCCAGACCCTGATCCGCGCCGCCGACGTGGTCGTCGTCCGCTTCGGCGGCAAGTACCGCCAGTGGAACGCGGCGTTCGACGCCGGTTTCGCCGCCGCTCTCGGCAAGCCCTACGTCACCCTGCACGACGCCGAGCTCGACCACGCCCTGAAGGAGGTCGACCGCGCCGCTCAGGCCACCGCACGCACGTCCGAGCAGGTCGTCGCCGTCCTCCGCTACGTGATCAGCGGCGAGCTGCCCCGCTAGCCCACCATTCTCACGAGGACTGCATTTACCCCGTATGGCGGGGCAAATGCAGGTTTCGTCATCACAAAATGCGAACATACGTTCGTATGCGCTGGGATGAGCAGCGAGTCGAGAACGACCTGCGCCTGCCGGGGGTCGGCGACGGCACGGTGGTGCGGACCTTCGATGCGCCCGAGGCGATGGGGGTCAACTTCCACGAGGTCCGCGCCCGCTCGGCGCTGAACCGGGTCCCCGGTGGCCGCTACGGGTTCGGCTGGACCGTCAACCCCTACCGCGGATGCAGTCATGCGTGCATTTACTGCATGGACGGCGATACGCCGATCCTGATGGCCAATGACCAGACGAAGTCACTCCGTGATGTCGAAGTGGGTGATGCGATCTACGGCACTGTGCGGCGGGGGGCCTATAGGCGCTACGAGATCACTCATGTTCTGGCCCACTGGACGACCCGCAAAGCCGCCTATCGGATTACGCTCGAGGACGGAACCGAGCTTGTCGCCAGCGGCGACCACCGCTTCCTCACTCGGCGAGGCTGGAAGTACGCCGTCGGATCTGAACAAGGTCGCGCGCGCCGTCCCCATCTGACGGTTAACGACAAACTGATGGGCCTTGGCGCGTCTTTCGCCCCGGCCGACGAGTCTGCCGAGTACAGGTGCGGTTATCTCTGCGGGTTGATCCGCGGTGATGGACATGTCGGCTCCTATGTCTATGACCGTCCGGGGCGTACGAACTACGAAGTGCATCGCTTCCGACTCGCGCTCACCGACGAAGAGGCCCTAAAGCGGGCGCGCGGCTATCTGGCTGATGTCGGTGTCCGAACCCAGGAGTTCCAGTTCCTCGAGGGCAACGAGCGGCGTCGGCCGATGAGGGCGATTCGCACCTCGACCCGCGACAACATCGAGCGGGTTCAGGAGCTGATTCGGTGGCCCGACTCATCCAGCGACGAGTGGGTGCGTGGTTTCTTGGCGGGGATCTTCGACGCTGAGGGATGCCGCAATGGGGCGCTGCGGATAGCCAATAAGGACCCTGAGATCATCGAGCGGACCGCAGATGGCTTGCGGCGATTCGGGTTTGCCCACACGATCGAGCGGCCAAACCCGATTGGTGTGCGAAACGTCCGACTCCTGGGCGGCCTGCCGGCGCAGGTGCGCTTCCTCCAGAAGGTGGATCCGGCGATCACCCGCAAGCGCTCGATGGCCGGCATTGCTCTCAGGTCCGAGGCGAAGCTGAAAGTGGTTTCCATAGAGCCGCTTGGTCGTCGAATCCGCATGTTCGACATCACGACCGGCACCGGCGACTTCATCGCGAACGGCGTGGTCAGCCACAACTGCTTCGCCCGGCGGACGCATACCTACCTCGACATGAACGCGGGGCGGGACTTCGAGCGGGAGATCGTGGTCAAGGTCAACGTGCCCGAGCTCTTGCGGGCGGAGCTGGCGCGGCCGAGCTGGAAGCGGGAGCTGGTGGCGCTGGGGACCAACACCGACCCCTACCAGTGGGTCGAGAGCCGCTACCGGATGATGCCCGGGATCCTCGCCGCCCTGGAGGCGGCGGAGACGCCGGTCTCGGTGCTGACCAAGTCGCCGTTGGCTCTGCGCGACCTCGACCAGTACGAGCGCATGGCCGAGCACCTGCCGGTCTCGGTCAACCTCTCGGTCCCGACCCTCGACGAGAAGGCCTGGCGGGCGACCGAGCCGCACACCCCAAGCCCCGCCGCCCGCCTCGACGCCGTCGCCGAGCTGCGCAAGCGCGGCATCGACTCCGGCGTCCTGATCGCCCCCCTGATGCCCGGCATCAACGACGCCCCCGAGCAAGTCCAGCCCATAGTCGACCGCGCCAAAGAGGCAGGCGCCACCTTCCTCGGCGGCGTAGCCCTCCACCTCCGCGACGAGGTGAGAGACGTCTTCTTCGCCTGGCTAGAGGCCAAACGCCCGGATCTCATTCCTCGCTACGAGAAGCTCTACTCGGGCGACCGCGCCTACATGCGTCCGCAGCAGCGCAAGCAAGCCACGCGAGCCGTTTGCGGCTGGGGCAGGAGCCGAAACCTTCCTCCGGCGGGTGGCGGCGTAGGGGGGACCTCCCCTGAGGAAGCTTTAGCTACCGGAAGGGGAGGTGGGTCCCCTGCGCCGACAGGACCCGCCGGCCAGCAGCCTCTGTTCTAGACCTCACCCTTCGTCAAGCAGATCGAACGTGCACTCCCGCGGATCTTTGTCGTCGCGGAAGCGGCGGAATCTCGCGCCATGACGGATGCGACCGGACGCCGCGTGGTCGTAGCCGACTTCGATCACCAGCTCCGGCCGCAGCGCCACCCACTCGAGATCGCGGTCGCCCGCCCAGCGGCTCGGCTCAGCGCTCCCGCTCTCGCCCGTCTCGAGCGGCGCCAGCAGCTCGCGCAGCTTGCGTTTCATCGCCATCCGGAAGCCGGAGATGTGGCCGACCGGGCGCAGCTCGCCGTTGTCGTAGAGGCCGAGGATCAGCGAGCCGACGGTGCCCTCCTCTTTGCCCGGCCGCCAGCCGAGGACGACGCAATCGATCTCACGCTCGCGCTTGACCTTGGCCATGCCGCGGCGTTTGCCCGGCTCGTAGACGGCGTCGAGCTGCTTGGCGATCGTGCCCTCGGTGGTCCGCATCCACTGCTCGGCGCGCTCGGGATCGGGCGAGAGCTCGCTGAGCTCGACCCCGATCTCCTCAGCCAGCGCCTCCAGCCGCTCGCGGCGCTCGCGCAGCGGCCGCTCGAGCAGCGACTCGTCGCCCTCGGCGAGCAGGTCGAAGACGACGTACTCGGCGGGGATCTCCTCGGAGAGCAGCTTGATCCGCGACTCGGCCGGGTGGATGCGGCTCTGCAGGGCGTCGAATTCGAGCAGCCCGTCGGCGTCGCGGATGACCAGCTCGCCGTCGAGCACGTAGCGGCCGGTGGTGAAGCTCAGCTCCGGGAAGTAGCGGGCCAGCTCTTTGCCGCCGCGCGACTGGATGTAGGCCTCCTCACCGTCGACGAAGACGATCGCCCGGAAGCCGTCGAGCTTCTGCTCGTAGGCCCACTCCTCGCCGCGCGGCAGCTCTTTGCGGGTCAGCGCCAGCTGCGGCTTGATCGGCGGCGAGAGAGGGAGGCTCACGTCACGACAGTTTGCCGCGCCCGCGCCTCGCGCGGGTCGGGGATCGGCACCGCCGCCAGCAGGGCCTTGGTGTAGGGGTGCTGCGGCGACTCGCAGACGCGGTCGGCGCCCCCCTCCTCGACGATCCTGCCCGCGTTCATCACCGCGATCCGGTCGGAGACGTGGCGGACGACGCCGATGTCGTGGGCGACGAAGACGTAGGCGAGGCCCATCTCGCGCTGCAGGTCGTCGAGCAGGTTGATGATCTGGGCGCGGATCGAGACGTCGAGCGCCGAGACCGGCTCGTCGGCGAGGATCAGGCGCGGCTTGGTCGAGAGCGCCCGGGCGATCCCGATCCGCTGCCGCTGGCCGCCGGAGAACTCGTGCGGGTAGCGGTTGTAGTGCTCGGGGGAGAGGCCAACCCGGTCGAGCAGCTCCAGCACCTGTCTCTTCAGCTCCGTGCCGGAGGCGAGCCCGTGCAGCTTCAGCGGCGTGCCGACGATGTCGCCGACCCGCTTGCGCGGGTTGAGCGAGGCGTAGGGGTCCTGGAAGATCATCTGCATCTGGCGGCGCGGGGGGCGCATCTGGCGGCGGCCCAGCCCGACCAGCTCCGTGCCTTCGAAGCGGATCGAGCCGGCGCTCGGCTCGGTCAGCCGCAGGATCGTCCGGCAGAGGGTCGACTTGCCGCAGCCCGACTCGCCGACCAGGCCGAGCGTCTCGCCCGCGGCGACCTCGAGGTCGACCCCGTCCACCGCCCGCACGCCCTTCCCGTCGCCCGCGCCGAAGAGGCGTGAGCCGGAGGAGAACTGCTTGACCAGGCCGCGCACCTCGAGCAGCCGCGCCTCGCTCATCGCGCCTCCCTCGCCTCGGGCGAGAGCCAGCAGCGATCCAGGTGCCCCGGCGACTGCGGCAGGCGGGCGGCGAGGTCGGGTGCCTGCGTGCAGCGCTCGAAGGCATGCGCGCAGCGGGGCCGGAAGTGGCAGCCCGTGGGCGGCGCCAGCAGCGAGGGCGGCATGCCCGGGATCTGCGGCAGGCGCGCCGGCCGCGGCCGGTCGATCCGGGTCAGTGAGTCGAGCAGGCCCCAGGTGTAGGGGTGCTGGGGCTCGTAGAAGATCTCCTCGACGCTGCCCTGCTCGACGACCCGCCCCGCGTACATCACCGCGACCCGGTCGGCGATCTCGGCGACGACCCCGATGTCGTGGGTGATCAGCAGGATCGAGAGGTCGCGCTGCGCGTTCAGCTCGCGCAGCAGCGCCAGGATCTGGGCCTGGACCGTCACGTCGAGCGCCGTGGTCGGCTCGTCGGCGATCAGCAGCGAGGGCTCCAGGGTCAGCGCCATCGCGATCATCGCCCGCTGCCGCATCCCGCCGGAGAACTCGTGCGGGTAGGAGTCGGCGCGGCCGGCGGCGTCGGGGATGCCGACCGCATCGAGCAGCTCGATCGCCCGCTCGCGCGCCTCCCCCTTGGAGACGTCGCGGTGGGCGCGGATCTGCTCGACCAGCTGGTCGACCACGCGGTAGACGGGGTCGAGCGAGCTCATCGGGTCCTGGAAGACCATCGCCATGCGGTTGCCGCGCAGGCGGCGCAGCTCCTCGTCGCCGGCGGCGATCAGCTCGGTTCCCTCGAAGCTGGCGGTGCCGGCGATCGAGGCGTTCGGCCCGCGGGTCAGGCCCATCAGGGTCAGCGCGGTCACCGACTTGCCGCTGCCGGACTCGCCGACCACGGCGAGGACCTCGCCCGGCGCGATCGCGAAGCCGACCTCGTCGACCGCGTGGACGACGCCGTCCTCGGTGTTGAACTCGACCGCGAGGTCGCGGACCTCGAGCAGCGCCTCGCTGGTGCTCACCGGCTCGGCTTCCCTTCCAGGCGGATCCGAGGGTCGAGCGCCGCGTAGGCGATGTCGACGATCGTGTTGAGGGTGACGATGAAGAAGGCGCCGAACAGCGTCACCGCCATCACCGGCGGCACGTCGAGCTGTTCGATCGACTCGGCGGCGTACTGGCCTACACCCTGCAGGTCGAAGACGGTCTCGGTGAGGATCGCCCCGGCGCCGACGACGAAGCCGAAATCGAGGCCCCAGAGGGTGATGATCGGGATCAGCGAGTTGCGCAGCACGTGCTTGAGCATCACCTGGCGCTCGGAGAGCCCCTTGGCGCGGGCGGTCCGCACGAAGTCCTCGTCCATCGTCTCGAGGATGTCGGAGCGCAGCACGCGCGAGTAGAAGCCGATGAAGAGGATCGAGAGCGCGAACCAGGGCAGGATCAGGTGCCACAGCCAATCGGTCGGGCTCTCGGTGAGCTCGACGTAGCCGCCGTTGGGGAAGATCCCCAGCTCGTAGCCGAGGTAGTGGGCGAGCAGGGCGCCGACCCAGAAGACCGGCATCGAGACGCCGAGCAGGGCGAGCACGGTGAGCAGGCGGTCGGAGACGCGGCCGGCGCGCAGGGCGCTGAAGGTGCCCAGCGCGATCGCGAAGACCATCCAGATGATCGCCGCTCCGATCGCCAGCGACAGCGTGCGGGGCAGGCCCCGCCAGATCTCTTCGGTGACGTTGAGCTGGGTGAAGTAGGAGACCATGTCACCGCTGAAGAGATTCCCCATCATCGTCGTGTACTGGACGTAGATCGGCTCTTCGAATCCCCACTCCGCGCGGATCGCCTCGACCTGGGCTTCGGTCGAGACCCTGCCGGCCATCCGCTCCGCCGGGTCGCCGTTGGGGATCACGTTGAAGATCACGAAGACGAGGACGGAGACGGCGAAGAGCACGAACGCCATCGAGAGCAGGCGGCGGGCGACGAAGCGGGTCATCGGCGAGCGCACGAAGGAGCGCATCAGTGCTCGATCCTGACCCGGGCTTTGGGGTCGAGCGCGTCGCGCACGCCTTCGCCGAAGACGTTCAGCGAGAGCACGGTCAGGGCCAGCATCGCGCCCGGCACGATCGCCAGGTGGGGAGCGCTGATGATCCGGTCGACGCCTTCGGCGATCATCGTCCCCCAGGAGGGGCTCGGCGGCTGGACGCCGGCGCCGAGGAAGGAGAGCGCCGCCTCGAGCAGGATCGCGTTGGCGACCAGCAGGGGCAGGAAGATGACCAGGGTCGAGGCGACGTTGGGCAGGATCTCGGAGAAGACGATCCGCAGCGGGCCCATGCCCTGAGCGCGGGCGGCCTCGACGAACTCGCGCTCGCGCAGCGCCAGCACCTGGCCGCGCACCGGCCGCGCCATGTAGGGGATGTAGACGATCGAGATGATCAGGATCGGGATCGCCAGCGAGTCGCCCTCGATCGTCAACGGGCCGATCTTCAGCCCGCCGAGCGCCAGCGCCGTGCCCAAGGCGACGCCGAGCAGGATCACCGGGAAGGCCCAGAAGATGTCCAGCAGCCTGGAGATGGCGCCGTCGACGGCACCGCGGAAGTAGCCGGCGAGCAGGCCGAGGACGACGCCGAGCAGAATCGTGCCGAGCGCGGCGAGCAGGCCGATCGCCAGCGAGTTGCGGCCACCGTAGAGCAGCCGCACCATGATGTCGCGGCCGTTGCTGTCGGCGCCGAGGAAGAACTGGCCGCCCCAGGTCGGTCCGATCGGCTTGCCGAGCAGGTCGACGACTTCGGTCTCCTCGCCGTCGACGACGACGGTGTCGGAGAGGTGGTTTTCCTCGGCGCTGGTGTGGGCGACCTGGTTGGCCCAGAGCGGCGCGGCGAGGCAGGCCGCGACGAGGAGCAGGAAGAGCGCGCCGAAGGCGAGGGCGACGCGGTTGCGGCGCATGCGGCGCGCGGTCAGCCGCCAGGGGCTAAGGCCGGGAGTCACGTGGCGCCCATTATCCGCGCGCCGATCCCGGCAAAACGAAGGGGGCGCCGTGGCGCCCCCTTCGCAGGTCCGATCTCGTTTGGCGACTTACTCGCCGCTCTTCAGGCAGAACCGCGAGTAGTCGGTCTGGAACACGGGGTGGAAGACCGCGCAGTTCTCGAAGTCGATGCGGTCGGAGGTGAAGGTGGCCAGTTTGCGGTGGCCGTAGGGCGCGTTGAAGGAGCCTTCGACGATGTAGTCGTTGAGCGCCTCCCAGCGGTCGGTCACCGGCCCGATCTCCGGCTCCTTCCTCAGCTCCGCGACTTCCTTGTTGATTTTCGGGTCGTCGGTGTAGCTGAAGTTGTAGTTGTTGGTCGGCTGGATCGACGTCCCGTCAACCGGAGCGACGAAGGTCAGCGGGTGCGGGAAGTCCGCGAACCAGTTGCTGAACCCGGTCTGGGCTTCGGTCTTCTCGTTGCCGATCGTCGCGAAGTAGACGCTGCCGTCGAGGATTTTCGGCTCGGCGTCGAGGCCCATCTGGTTGAGCTGGTCGGCGTAGGCCTGGGTCGCCTTGCTGCTCGTTTCTTCGTTGTTGCCCCAGACGGTGACCTCGGCGCCCTCGGCGCCCGCCTCTTTGATCAGCTCCTGGGCCCGCTCGAGATCGGGTTCCTCGTTGGGGTCGCCCCAGGGGCACTCGCTGACGTCGATCGCCTCCGTGTAACCCGTCATGTTCGGCGGCAGGAAGGAGCAGCCCGATGCGAGCTCACCGGAGTAGACCCGCGCCAGCGCCGGCTTGTCGAGGCCGATGTTGACCGCTTCGCGCACCTTCGGGTCGTCGAACGGCTCGAGTTTGCTGTTCATGAAGAAGTAGTAGGTCGAGAGCGTCGGGTGCTCGTCGTAGCGCTGTTCCTCGCTGCCTTCGGGGCCGAACCTTTCGATCACTTCGGCCTTCAGGTCGGCGGCCGGCGGGTCCTGCATGAAGTCGAGCTTGTTGTCGATCACGTCCTGCGTCTGGCGGGTGAGGCTGGGCACGATCTTGGTCGTGATCGTCTCGATGTTGCCGGCCGGGATGTCGGGGATCTTCTCGGCGCTGAAGTGGGGGTTCTTCTCCATCACGAATTCCCGGTTGGGAATCGACTTCGTGAAGTGGTAGGCGCCGGCGCCGGGGGCCGGGTCCTTGGTCATGTTGCGGAACGGCGTGGTGCTGGGCACGATGCCGGCGAAGTTGGTCGCCAGCGCGTTGGTGAAGGCGGCGTCCGGTTCGGTCAGCTCGATCGTGATCTCGCCGCTCTTGTCGTTGGTCTCGATGCCGGAGATGTCGGCCTCGGCGTTGCCGCCTTCGAGGTACTCGGTCGCCCCCTCGATCACCTGGAAGTAGGGCGAGCCACCGGACTCGAGGTTGAGGACGCGCTTGATCGTGTGCTCGAAGTCGGCGGCCCGGACCGGGGTGCCGTCGGAGTACTTGAGCCCCTTGCGCAGGGTCAGCTCGTAGGTCTTGCCGCCGTCGCTGACTTTCGGCAGCTCCTGCGCCAGGCCCGGGATCAGCTCGGCGCCGGCTTCGCCTTCCTCGTGGCGGTAGGTGACCAGCGGCGTGTAGACCAGCCACATCGGTTCCCATCCGTTGAGCAGATAGGAGAGGGCGGGGTCGAGGAAGTCGGGCTGCGAGCTCTGGGAGATCGTGATCGCGCCGCCCTTGGCCTGGCCGTCGCTCTCGCTGCTGCTTCCGCAGGCGGTCAGCCCCACCGACACAGCTGCCATCAGCCCCGTCGTTGCCATTACCGCGCCTAGCTTCCTCAAGGTTCTACCTCCGCTTTCGACTGGATGGGACCTTCGCTCCATGCTGGGGTAGACCTCCTCCCGGCCCCCACTGGAATTAGCTCCACCATAATTCCGGTTTCGGCGTCAACCTCCTGCGGGGTTACGTCGCTGGACGGATCTTCCCCGCGCAGGGGCCATTTCGTGCCCAGCAGCGGGGCCGCAATAGCAACGATCGCAACTATCCCGACGCCGGCGACGGTGAAGGTCACCCGCGGGTTCCAGGCGGAGGCGATCACGCCGCCGAGCACATAACCGATGCCGGGCGCGGCCGAGGCGATCGATTCGAGCGTGCCGATCGTGCGCACCTGCATCGAGCGCGAGGTCAGCTCCTGCACGGCGCTGATCATCACCACCCACTGGACGCCGTTGCCGGCGCCGCCGACGACCGAAGCGGCACAGGCGATGATCAAGGTCTGGGCGGCGGCCATGCCCAGGTAGCTGGCGCCGATCGCGAGCGTGCTGAAGAAGAGGAGCAGCGGCAGCGGCGCCCGCCGCAGGGTGGCGAAGACGACGCTGCCGAGGACCATGCCGGTGCCCCAGCTGGCGAGCAGGAAGCCGTAGCCGGCGTCGCCCACGCCCAGCGACTCCTTGGCGTAGATGACCTCGACCGGCACCGCGAGGGCGAAGAAGGTGAGCGCGACGGCCTCCGCCACGACCAACCGCTTCAACGTCACGTTGTCGCGGATATAGGTGAGGCCGGCGGTCACCTGCTCGCGCAAGCGACCCGGCTCGGGTTCGGCGTTGGGCAGCCTGCCCGCGGTGAGCACGATCCAGGCGATCGCGTAGAAGGAGGCCGCGTTCAGCAGCAGCGCCGACTGGACGCCGATCGAGGCGACCACCAGGCCGGCCAGCGCCGGGCCCACCGCGGCGCCGCCGGTGAAGGCGACGTTGAGGATGGCGTTGCCCGCGCGCAACTCCCCCTTTGGCTCGAGCATCTCGGCGGTGACCGCGCGGGTCAGGGTCTTCGCGGTCAGGGCTAGAGCGCCGTCGACTGCGACGATCGCGACGATCGCCGCCAGCGAGAAGTTGTCGGCGAGCAGCGCCAGGGCGCCGAAGGCCGCGGCCTCGGCGGCGTAGATCGCGGGCAGCGCGTAGCGAGGGGGCGGCCGCTCCAGGCGGGCGACGAAGAACGGCGTCATCAGGGCGGGCAGAAAGCCGTTCCCGAGGAAGAGCAGGGCCGTCGCCAGGGCGCTGTCGGTGAGGTCGTAGACGAGCACCGAGAGGGCGACGATCCCGAGCCAGTCGCCCATCTCGTTGACCGCGTAGGAGATCGCCAGCCGCCGGAAGGCGCGCCTGCGCAGGGGGGCTTTCAGGCTCGGATTACCCATTTCTTACAGCAAGTCCTACGACGTTTATGCACAACTTTCCTTGCAGATGCACAAGTTTGGGATCGGTTGTGCTACAAACTTGCCAGCAGATCAACACATTCCTCGCTCGAAGTTGTGCGGGGTGATTTAGATCCGGGCTTCGACGAAGGGAATTGAAATGGTCTTCAAGAGGGGTTAAGAACTTCATCTGACGCGGTGCCGCTTCGGCGCCGCAGAAGCTTCGCAAAGGGCGTCCTTGAGGCGCCCTTTGCTTTTTTAGGTCCAGCAGGCCCGCTATTTGCGGGAATTGCAAGGTATTGGCCAGGTGATCCATGTGGCTTGCCCGGTGTACCCCGAGCGTCTACCTTGATACTGCAAGTTGCGGTCGTCACGGCTTGGCCACCAGTCGCAGGAATCGCACGTCGGGCGCGAAACCTGATGGGACCTGGGCGTCGACGACGGTAGACCCAGGCGCCACCATGCAGATAGAGCGACCCACCAGGCTGAGCACCGCGTTCCTCTTGACCGCCCTGGCCGGGGTGGTCGCGCTGGCGATCTGGGAGGCGCCGAGAGCCAACTGGGACTGGGGGCTCTTCGCGACGCTGTTGGCCTTCTCGGCCTTCAGCGACCTGATGTCGATCGAAACCGAAAAATCGCGACTCAGGATCTCCGCCAACTTCCTCGCCCTGATCACCGCGATCGTCTTCCTCGGCGGCACCCCGGCAGCCCTGATCGGCGTCATCTCGATCCTGATCGGGTGGATCCGCTACCGCGAAGGCTTCAACGACCTGCTGGTCAACGTGGTGACCTTCACGAGCTTCCCGCTGCTGGTTGGCGTCGGCTTCCAGGAGCTGCTCGAGGCGACCCAGACGACCCCCGACGACCTCGCCTTCTACGTCTACGTCTTCGGCGCCTTCAGCTGCGGGATCCTGATGAACTTCGTGATGATCGGCGGCTACACGTGCTACGTCGAGCGCAGCGCGTTCTTCCCGAAGATCCGCACGGTGATGATCCCGATGCTCCCCTCGGAGCTCGCGGCCGCCCTGATGGCGGTCGGCGTCGCCTTCATCTACGCCCAGATCGGGCTTGCCGCGGTCGCCTTCTTCGGCATCGTCCTGATCACCTTCCAGTACCTGCTCGGCGCCCTGCTCAAGTCCGAGGAGCGCGCCCAGGAGCTGGAGGTGCGCGGCAAGCAGCTGGCCAGCTTCCAGGTCGGGATGTTGAGCGCCCTGCTGCGCACGCTCGACCTGCGGGACCAGATGACCGCCCGCCACAGCGCCGCCGTCGCCCGCTACTCGCGGGCGATCGCCCAGCGCGCCGGCTTCTCCAAGCGCGAGGAGGAGCTCGTCCACATCGCCGCCCTGCTGCACGACATCGGCAAGTTCATCCTCCCCGACCGGATCCTGAAGGCGAACGTGCCGCTCACCGACGAAGACTGGATGCTGATCCGCCGCCATCCCCAGCAGGGGGCCCGGGTCGTCTCTTCGCTTGACGGCTACGGCCCGGTCGCGGACATCATCCTCGCCCACCACGAGCGGATCGACGGCAAAGGCTATCCGCGCGGTCTGGAAGGGGACGAAATCCCGGAGCTGGCGCGGATCATCTCGGTCGCCGACACCTACGACGTGATGACCGCGCGCGACTCCTACCGCACCCCGACCTCGAGCTACGAGGCGATCCAGGAGCTGCGCCGGGTCGCCGGCAAACAGCTCGACGCCCGCTTCGTCGAGGTCTTCATCGAGCTGCTCGAGGGCAAAGACGTCTCCTTCCGCCACGGCGAGGAGGCCGACTTCGAGCGTGAGCTCTCGCTCGAGGCGCGGATCCAGGAGACGGCTAACCCCGGCGCCGACTCGGGCCGCTTCCAGGTCGCCGGCGTCAACGTCGGCGGCGTTTCCGCTTAGCCGAGTCGCCGCAATCGATTACGGTTGTGCCCGTGCGCGCGGTCACCTTCCAGGCACCCGGGGAGATCAGGATCGAGGAGAAGCCCGATCCGCGGCTGCTTGCCGCCGACGACGCCCTGGTGCGGGTCGAGCAGAGCGGCATCTGCGGCTCTGACCTCCACATCTTCCACGGCCGGGTGCCGGTCGCGCCCGGCTTCACGATCGGCCACGAGTTCGTCGGCACCGTGCTCGACGCCGGCGCCGACGTCGAGCGGGTCGCCGTCGGCGACCGGGTGCTGGGCTGCTTCCACACCGCCTGCGCGACCTGCTCCTCCTGCCTGCGCGGCGAGTACAACCGCTGCCGGCACGGCCGCATCTTCGGCCACGGGGAGGCGCTCGGCGACCTGCAGGGCGCCCAGGCCGACGTGGTCCTCGTGCCCCGCGCCAACCTGACCCTGCGGCGGATCCCGGAGGGCGTCTCCGACGAGGTGGGGCTGTTTGCCGGTGACGTGATGGCGACCGGCTACCACTCGGTCGTCCACGCTGGCACCCGCGCCGGCGACACGGTCGCCGTGCTGGGGCTGGGCCCGGTCGGCCTCTGCTCCGTGCAGGCGGCGTTCGCCGTCGGCGCCGCCCGCGTCTTCGCGATCGACTCGGTCGAGGAACGGCTGGCGATGGCGAAGAGCTTCGGCGCCGAGGCGGTGCACCTCACCGAGGAAGACCCGAAGCGCGTGGTGCGGGCGGCGACCGAAGGGCGGGGCGCCGACGTCGTCGTCGACGCGGTCGGCGACCCGGGGCCGCTGGCGATGGCGATCAGCCTCACCCGCGACGCGGGCACCATCTCCGGGATCGGCGCCTACGCCGGCAAGGGCGAGGTCTCGCTTGGGCTCGCCTGGCTCAAGGGCCTGACCGTGCGGCTCGGCCTCGCCAACGTGATCGCGCACGTCGACCCGGTGCTCCGCTTGCTCGAGACCGGGCGGCTCGACCCGGCGCCGCTGGTCACCCACCGGCTGAAGCTGGACCAGGCGGCCGAGGCCTACGCGCTCTACGACAGCCGTGAAGCGCTCAAGGTCGTGCTGACGCCCTAGCGGGCGCGCGCGGCTCTCGACAAGCGCGTTTTGGGCGCTTTCGCGCCAACCGGCATTTGAGGTACGCGCGTCTCCTCTTTACAGTGGACTGGTGCGAGTGAGGCGCCTGTCAACGGTGGCGGCGATCGTCGGCCTGGGCGCCCTGGTCTTTGCCGGAGGCGCCCAGGCCTGCTCCTGCGCGCCGTCGGCGCCGAGCGAGGCGCTGCAGCGTGCGGACGCGGCGATCGTCGGCGACCTCGTCAAGGTGGTCCCGCGCGACCGGCAGCGCGCCGACTACCGCTACCGCGTCCTGCGCGCTTACGGCAGCCGCGGGGCGATCGAGCGGGGCGAGGTGATCAGCGTCCGCAGCGCCCGCGACTCGGCCGCCTGCGCCCTGCCCAGCCGCACTCAGCGGCGCTACGGCCTCTTCCTCGTCCGCGACGAGAGCAGCCGCTGGACCGCGGGGGTCTGCAGCGTCGTCGCTCCGCGGCGGCTGCAGGCAGTGGCGAAACGGGCCTCGGCGAGCGGCGCGCCGCTCGCCGGCGGCTGTGCTGTGTGAGTGTTAAGGCAGTCACCCTGGGTGCCGGTGGCATCGAGTGCAGGGGATATGCTCCGCTCGGGCTGGCTATGAATTGGAGGCGGGAAAAGCTGTGACCCAGGCGTTGCTGCCTGCCAAGTCGTTCGTCGAACAAGTCGGCGAGATGATGCTGCTCACCGCGCGGACGCTGATCGCCGCGGTGCGGCCGCCCTACCCCTACGGCGAGGAGCTGGTCGGGCAGTTCCTCTTCGTCCTCAAACTGTCCTGGTTCCCGATGACGATCTCGACCTTCGCGCTATGCCTCGGCGCGCCGGGGCTGCAGGCGGCCGGCATCCTCGACCTCTTCGGCGCCCTCGACCGCCTGGGCGGGTTCTTCGTCGTCACCGCGGTCCGCTTCATCGGGCCGATCGTCACTGCCGTGGTCGTCGCCGGCGTCGCCGGCACCGCGATCACCGCCGACCTCGGCGCCCGCAAGATCCGCGAGGAGCTCGACGCCCTGCAGGTGCTCGGCGTCGACCCGGTCAAGAACCTGGTCGTGCCGCGCTTCCTGGCGCTGATGGTGATCACCGGCCTGCTCGACATCTTCGCGATCGTCTTCGGCCTCACCGCCGGCATCGCCACCTCGCTGCTCTACGAACAGCCGCTCGGCGGCTTCTTCGCGACGCTCTTCACCAACGCGCTGATCGCCGACCTCTGGGGCTCGGTCCTGATGTGCACGCTGTTCGGCGGCATCATCGCGATCGTCTGCTGCTACAAGGGGATGACCGCTTCCGGCGGTCCGGCCGGCGTCGGCCGCGCCGTCAACCAGGCGGTCGTCATCGCCTTCACCGGCGTCTTCTTCTTCCTCTACGTCTTCACCGCGGTGATGCTCGCCTCCAACCCCGAATTGCAGTCGATTCGATGAGCGCGGAGCGACCAAGCGTGCATATCTGGTTCTTCGCGCCGGGAGCGAAGCGGGAGTTGTCGTCATGACGGGTTGGCTCGACGTCCCGCGCGGCTGGCTCGACGCCTTCGGCGAGGTCTCCCGCTTCAGCTCGCGCGTCGCCGGCCTCGTCTACTCGGGCCGCGTCTTCCGCTTCTTCGGCGAGAGCCTGCGCCAGGCCGGCATCCTGATCCTCGGCTCGGCCCTGATCATCTGGGTCTTCGTCTTCCTGCTCGGCCTCAACTGCGGCCTGATCGGCGCCTACTTCGTGCGCGCCCAGGGAGCGCCGAGCCTGGCCGGCCTCTTCGCCGCCTACTGCGACCTGCGCGAGGGCCTGCCCTACGCCTTCGGCTACATCCTCTCGGCCAAGGTCGGGACCGGGATCGTCGCCGAGCTCGGCGCGATGCGGATCTCCGACGAGATCGACGCGCTCGAGGTGATGGGCATCCCACCGGTCACCTTCCTCGCCGCGACCCGTCTGCTGGGCGCCTGGATGGCGCTCCCCTTCGTCTACCTGGTCGGTGTCGGGATCGTCTACGTAGCCAGCTACATCGCCGTCGTCGACCAGATTGGAGATGTCTCCTCAGGAGGCTACTTACTTATCTTCTGGACGTTCCAGGATGCCTTGGACGTGATTTTCAGCCTCACCAAGGGCATGCTGATGGCGACCGTGATCGTGCTCGTCGGCTGCTACTACGGCTACACCGCGTCCGGTGGGCCGGTCGGGGTGGGCACGGCGACGGCGAAATCGATGGCCGTCAACATCATCTTCGTCCACATCATCGGCATGCTCACCACGCTGATCTTCTACGGGGCCAACCCAAGAGCGCCGATCGGCGGCTAGGCCTGGCGTCAGCCTGCGGTTTTTGGCTGATCATTAATACCGAAACGTTTAGCTTTACTCAGGTATAGCGGGGCGTAAGACTCACCCGATGGGGATCGGGTGGCTCGATGGGGTGCGCGGCTTTCTTGACTCCTTCGGCGAGGTCGCCCGCTTCGGCTCGCGCGTCGCCGGGCTCGTCTACTCGGGCCGCGTCCTCCGCTTCTTCGGCGAGAGCCTGCGCCAGGCCGGCATCCTGCTCCTCGGCTCGGCGCTGATCATCTGGGTCTTCGTCTTCATCCTCGGCCTCAACTGCGGCCTGATCGGCGCCTACTTCAACCGCGGTCTGGGCGCGCCGAGCCTGGCCGGCCTCTTCTCCGCCTACTGCGACCTGCGCGAGGGCCTGCCCTACGCCTTCGGCTACATCCTCTCGGCCAAGGTCGGGACCGGGATCGTCGCCGAGCTCGGCGCGATGCGGATCTCCGACGAGATCGACGCGCTCGAGGTGATGGGCATCCCACCGGTCACCTTCCTTGCCGCGACCCGCCTGCTGGGCGCCTGGATGGCGCTCCCCTTCGTCTACCTGGTCGGGATCGGAGTCGGCTACTTCGCCAGCTACATCGCCGTGGTCGAGCAGATCGGCGACGTCTCCTCGGGCGGCTACTTATTGATCTTCTGGACGTTCCAGGATGCCTTGGACGTGATTTTCAGCCTCACCAAGGGCATGCTGATGGCGACCGTGATCGTGCTCGTCGGCTGCTACTACGGCTACACCGCGTCCGGTGGGCCGGTCGGGGTTGGGACGGCGACGGCGAGATCGATGGCCGTCAACATCATCTTCGTCCACATCATCGGCATGCTCACCACCATCATCTTCTACGGTGCAAATCCGAGAGCGCCGATCGGCGGCTGAGGTCTGTGGCAGCATTGGGTGTGTGGCGCGCCTGGGCGATTCCGAAATCGACGCGAGGTTGGCCGAGCACCCCGGCTGGGAGCGCAGCGGCACTTCGATCCGCAAGAGCTTCGAGCGCGGTGACTTCGTCGGCTCGGTGAACTTCATCCAGAGCCTGGTTGAGCCGGCCGAGGCGATGAACCACCACCCTGACCTGGAGATCTCCTGGGACACGGTGACGGTCTCGCTCTCGACCCACTCCGAGGGCGGCGTGACCGCCGCAGACTTCGAGCTGGCGGCGAAGATCGACGCGCTGGCCTGAGCGGGGGGGCTACCTTGGAGGGGTGGCGGTGAGCTTCCTGAGGATCGATTCGCGGCTCTCGATCCCGTTGGCGGAGATCGAGCTGCGCGCCAGCCGGTCGTCCGGCCCGGGCGGCCAGCACGCCAACGTCACCGCCTCGCGGGTGGAAGCGGTCTTCGACGTCGCGGCCTCCGGGGCCCTCGACGAGCGGCAGCGGGCGCGCCTACTGCAGCGCCTTGGGCCGCTCGTCACCGCGGTGGCCCAGGAGGCGCGCAGCCAGGCGCGCAACCGCGAGCTCGCGCTCTCGCGCCTGGCGGAGAAGATCGCCGCCGGCCTCGCCGTGCCCCGCGAGCGGCGGCCGACCAGGCCGACCGCCGGCTCCCGGCGGCGCCGGCTCGAGGGGAAGCGGCGGCAGGGCGAGCGCAAGCGCGGTCGTCGCCCGCCGCGCGCCGAGGAGGAATGAGCGCCGGCCTGGCAGACTCGGAGCGGATGGCGAAGCGCAAGCAGAAGAGGCGGGCCCGGCCCAAGTCGCCGACCGTCGACTATCGCGATGCCGAGGGCAACGTCCTCACCCTGCGGCAGGAGTTGAGCGCCGGCACGATCGCGAAGCTGACCGAGGGCCCGGCGAGCGCGGCGACCTCCCAGGACGACGCCTGGCGCCGCCGCTCCGAGCTGCTCTTCGAGCGCCTCGCGGTCAGCTGGGAGGTCGCCGGCCTGCCGCTCGACGACCAGAAGATGCTGCTCGGCCGCTACCGGATGGCCGATCCCGCGACCCAGGAGTGGGTGCGCCGCACGATCGCCGCCCACCTCGAGCGGTTCATCCCCGAGCTCACCGGGTAGTCGGGGACCGTGCTGGGCGACGCTACGACCTTCAGCGGCTTCGCCGTCGACGACCTCGACGCGGCCCGCCGCTTCTACGCCGAGACCCTCGGCCTGAAGGTCTCCGTCCTCGACGAGGAGAACGGCCTGCTCGAGCTTGGCCTCGGCGGCGACCGCCAGGTCCTCGTCTACCTCAAAGCCGACCACGTCCCCGCCACCTACACGATTCTCAACTTCCAGGTCGACGACGTCGAGGCCACGGTCGACGGCCTCGCCTCGCGCGGCGTCGGCTTCGAGCGCTACGACGAGTTCGACCAGGACGAGAAAGGCATCTCCCGCGGCAACGGCCCCGAGATCGCCTGGTTCAAGGACCCGGCGGGGAACATCCTCGCCGTGCTGGCGCAGGACTAGGCGTCGGCCTAATCCGGCTCGGCCAGGTCCGGGCCCAAGGTGACCTGCTGTTTATTAAGCAGGTTTCTTTGAATTTGAGAGAACTGCCGACTATTGTCGACCAACCAAGGTCAAGCTATCCAGGAGGAGGCTCGCGTTGCGCTACCGACCCATCGATCGTGACCCTGACGACCCGCGGCTCGGACGCTTCATCCCCGACGACTGGCGCCACGTCGAGACGTACCCGCTGGCGGCTTTGCCGGTGGAAGAGCGCCCGACGCAGGTGCCAGTGGTGATCGGCGTCAACTGGTATGTCGAGATGGATGCCCCCACCCAGGATGGCGGTTCGGGCGAGTACTTCATCGCGCCCGGCGGCGCCAGCTCGCTGACCCGGATCCGCGCCGGCCACTGCGTCTGCCTCGAGCCCGGTGATGGGCTGAGCGATCGCGACGAGTGGCACGCCTTCTACGACCAGGGTTCGGAAGGTGCCTGTGTCGGCTTCGGCTGGTCGCGGTGCATGTCGATCCTCAACCGGGAACCGGTGTACACGGCCAGGTGGCTCTGGGATCGCGGCAAGGAGCGCGACCAGTGGGACGAAACCAACCCCGGCGACAACAACGGCACCTCGGTTCGTGCCGGCGGTGAGGTGCTCGCCGCGCTCGGACACGTGCTCTGGAGCGAGGACCACGCCGACGACGACTACACCGGGCGCGCCGGCTATCAGCCGGATCTGGAAGCGGGGATCACAGCCTTCCGTTGGGCCCAGTCGGTCGACGAGATCCACGCTGTGCTCGGCAACGAGCAGGCGGACAAGCTCGGGGCTGTGCCGGTCCTCAACTCGTGGGGCACCGATTACCCGCACCGGGTCTGGCTGCCCGACGACGTCCTCGACGTTCTGATCAAACAGGAAGGCGAGGCAGCGATTCCCACCGATCGCTGAGCTGGGGTCGAGCAGGACTGGATGGGCGCGGCTGGGTTCGAACCAGCGACCTCTCGCGTGTGAGGCGAGCGCTCTCCCACTGAGCTACGCGCCCCTGGGGTGGGGCTCGGATACTACGCGCCTGGGCTGAAGGCGGAGGGCGCGGGAGCCGGTCCTTGTCCGCAGGTGGATCAGAACATCTGTCCAAAATTCGGTGGCGTCTATAGACATTTTTAAGTAGGCCAGAAACACTCGCAGCGAGATTCGCAGTGCAGCAACCAACCAACTCAAGAGGAGTCGAAAGATGCGATCCGCAAGAGCGCAGGGAGTATGGGTGTCGACTGGGGTGCTGCTCGCCTCGCTATGGCTGTTCACGGCGGCGGCGCCGGGCGCGGTCCACCCGGCGGGTCAGGGAACGTTCACCGGTGGCGCCCAGGGTTGGGGGGTCCAGGAAGAGAAATGCGAGTTGCTCGGTACGGTCGAGATCGGCCTGCTGTGCAGCGCCAGCGGCGGATACGCGCCCGACCAGGGCAACCCGCCCGGCTCGCTCGCTCTCAACGTGAGCGTGGTGGTCAACCTGCTGACCGGGTTCAAAGCGAGCGCCGTCTTCGAGTCACCCGACTTCGCGGTCGCCAAAGGCGGGTCGGCGACGCTGCACCTGGATCGCCAGTTCGATCCCGAAGGGCTTCTCGCCCTGGAACCGGCCGGCGACTACTCGGTCTCACTGGTGGACAGGAGTGCTGGTGGTGAAGCGATCGTTCTCGAGGAGACGCTCGGCGAGGGGGCCGAGTCCTTCGCCGGCAAAGACGCCGTGGTCAACGTCAAGGCGGGGCACACGTACGCGATCCGGGTCGTCACCGAGGTGGCCTCTACGGCGAAAGTGGCGTTGCTCAGCGGCGGCGGCAGCCTCCGCTTCGACAACGTACGCCTCACCGAAGGCGCCGGTACCGACGGCCCCGCCAATCCCAACGGCCCCGGCGGCCCCGGTGGTGACGACTCCCGTTCGAGCAGCCGGACCGGCACAAGCAGCAACGTCGACAGCTCACGACTGCTCGCCCTCTTCCGTTCGCAACCGGCTGGGTCGGCCGTGCTCAGGGGCAATCGCCTGTTCGTCAAGGTGAGCTGTCCGGCGAAGGTCGGCCGCGCCTGCAGTATCACCGCGCAGGGCCTGCTGAGCCGGCGCAAGCCGGCGACGGCGAAGCGCACCGTCAAGGTCGGCAAGGGCAGGGGCCGCCAGGTCGCCCTGCGGGTCCGGCCCAAGCAGCTCGACAGGGTCAAGAAGCGCAGGCGGCTGCTGGTGCGTGAGAAGGTGCGCTCCGGCAAAGCGCGCGCCACGGTCCAGAAGAGCCGGGTTCTGATCCGGCGTTAACGCCCCAAGGGCGGGCCGGTTTCGCCCTCCGCGGCCGCGCGGCGCTGGAGGGCGAGGCCGGCGAAGGGGAAGATCAGGGTGGAGAGCATCGCCGCGCCGACCAGTCCGGCCGCGGTCGAGGTCTTCATGTGGCCCCCTTCGACCGCCAGGGTCGTGATCGCGACGACCAGCGGCAGCTCGGTCGCCGAGAAGAAGGCGAGGGAGGCGCGCTCGCGCGCCGCCAGCGCGCCTCGGTAGAGCAGCAGCGCCGGCGTCCCGCGCACGACCAGGAAGAGGCCGAAGAACATCACCAGCTTGAGCAGGGCTTCGACCGAGCCGAGCGCGGCGAGGTCGAACTCGATCCCGCTGGTGATGAAGAAGAAGGGGATGAAGAAGCCGAAGCCGACCGCGGTCAGCTTCGACTCGAAGACGGCCAGCTCGCGCCCCTTCAGCGCCAGCCGCACGATCATCCCGGCGACGAAACCGCCGAGCAGGACGTCGAGCCCGAGCTCGTTGGCGAGCAGGACGAGGCCGAAGACGAGCACGACGGTGATCCGCACGGCGAGCTGGCTGCTCGCCTCGAAGGTGCGCTCGAGCGCCGGCCAGCCGCGCCAGGCGAGGCGCACCGAGGTCATCGCCAGGACCAGGGCCAGGACGACGAAGGCGATCAGGATCGCCGCCTCGTGCAGGGGTTGTTTGGTCGAGAGCACGAGCGTGACCAGCAGGATCGGGCCGAACTCGCCGATCGCGCCGGCGGCCAGCAGGAAGGTGCCGAAGCGGGTCTTCAGCGCGCCGCTGTCGCGCAGGATCGGGATCAGCGTGCCGATCGCCGTCGTTGCCATCGCCGAGCCGGTGAAGAGGAAGGAGACGACCACCCCGGCCGCCGCCAGCGCCCCGCCGATCCCGTAGGCGAGCGCGATCGAGAGCAGCCAGCCAAGTGCGCCGAGCTTCAGCGGCAGGCCCTTGATCCGCTCGAAGTCGATCTCGTAGCCGGCGAAGAAGAAGAGCATCCCGAGGCCGAGGTTGGAGAAGAAGGCGATGAAGTCGTCGGACTTGGCGAGGCCGAAGACTTCGGGGCCGGCGAGGATCCCGAACAGCAGCTCGACCACCACGACCGGCGGTGCGAGGCGGGCGGGTAGGGCGGCGACCGTGACCGCCGCCAGAGCCGCGACGACGACGATCACGAAGAACGACTGGGCGTCGACCTCGATCATCGCGCGATCCTATGTGGACGTGCCGGTGCTCCGGGGGCCAGTATGGACCCCGGAGCACCGGCACGTCTGGGACGGGTAGGATCGATGGTGGACCGTGCTAGGCGGGGAATCAGCGGTGCCCTGTAACCCGCAATCCGCTCTAGCGGGGCCGAAACCCGTTCCTAGGGGCTGGCCGTCGGGGTCAGTGCGCCGCGGGCGGCGTTGACGGCCGGGTCCTGCGCGACGTGGGCACGTGAATCAGGTCAGGTCCGGAAGGAAGCAGCCTTAAGCGGATGCCGCGGGTGCCGCAGGTGAGCCCGGCTCGAGCCAAACGCGACGGACACGCCCGGTGACTTCGCTTCGAAGGCGGGACGCACGGTCCATATCTTCAATCGCAGGATTGTGGGGTCCCAGGCCCGACAATCCTGCGATCAGTCGATCAGGCGCTTCTCCATGCGGTGGACGGCGATCCGCCACATGACCAGGGCGAAGCCGACCAGGCCGGCGAAGCGGACCAGGTCGATCGCCTCGAAGCCGAAAGAGGCGCCGCGGACGAGTTCGACCAGCTGGTGCAGGGGATTGAGCTGGGCGACGACCTGGATGCCCTCGGGCAGGTCGGAGATCGGGAAGAAGGCGCCGGAGACGAGGAAGAGGGGCGTGACGAAGAGCGCCGTCACGTAGTTGAACTGGTCGATCTTGGCGACGGTCGCCGCCATCGCGATGCCGAAGCCGGCGAAGCCGAGCGCGGTGAAGAGGCAGAAGATCGGCACCAGCAGCATCCCGGCCGCCGGATTCAGCCCGAAGAAGATCGTGACCAGCAGCGGCACGCAGCCGTAGACGCTGGCGCGCAGCCCGATCCAGAGCATCTCGGCGCTGACCAGCTCCTCGACGTCGACCGGCGCGGCGAGGATCGCGTCGTAGGTGTTCTGGAAGCGGTGCTTGACGAAGGTGCCGAACATCGCCGGCAGGGCGCTGGAGAAGATCACCGCGGTCGCGACCATGCCGGTGCCGACGTACTCGACATAGGGGACGCCGCCGACTTCGTCGATCAGGGTCGCGCTGAGCCCGAGGCCGAAGGCGAGCAGGTAGACGATCGGTTCGAGCACGCTGGAGAAGGTGGTGCCCTTCCAGTAGGTGCGGAAGTTGGCCAGTTCGCGGCTCATCACCCCGGCGATCGCCGCCGGTTCGAGCCGCCGCAGGCTGGCGCCGCCGTTGCTCACTCCGCCTCCTCTCCCGTGAGCAGGACGAAGACGTCCTCGAGTGAGGCGGCGCGGATCACCGCGTCGTCAGGGACGGCGCCGTTCTCGGCCCTCTCGGAGCCGACGATCGCGATCGCCGGGCCGGCCGGGCGCACCCGCAGGCCGGTCGCCTCGGCGGCGAGGCGGACCTCGGCGAGGCGCTCGGGCGGCGCGTAGACCTCGGCGGTCTGGCGGCCGGCGTGCTCGGCGATCAGCTCGCTCGGGTGGCCGCGGCTGATGATCTTGCCGTTGGCCATCACCGCCACTTCGTCGGCGAGTCGCTCGGCCTCCTCGATGTAGTGAGTCGACATCAGGATCGTCGTGCCGTGCGAGCGCAGGTTGTCGATCAGGGTCCAGAGCTCAGTGCGGATCTGCGGGTCGAGGCCGACGGTCGGCTCGTCGAGCAGGATCAGCCGCGGTTCGTGGACGAGGCCGCGGGCGAGCAGCAGGCGGCGGCGCATACCGCCGGAGAGCTCGTCGACGGCGTCGCGGCGACGGTCGCGCAGACGCGCCAGGTCGAGGGCGCGGTCGACCGCGGCGCCGACGTCGGGCACTCGGTAGAGGCGGGCGAAGATCGCGAGGTTGTCTTCGACGGTGACGTCGACGTCGAGGTTGTCGAGCTGCGGCACGACGCCCATTTGGGCGCGGGCCGCCTTGGCGTCGCCGGGCAGCTCGTGGCCGAGGGCGCGCAGTTCGCCGGCGTCGGGCAGGGCCTGCCCGGTGAGCAGCCGCATCGTCGTCGACTTACCGGCCCCGTTGGGGCCGAGCAGGCCGAGGCAGATGCCCTCGGGCACGTCGAGGTCGAGGCCGTCGACGGCTGTGATCGGGCCGAAGCGCTTGACGACGCCGCGTAGTTCGATTGCTGCCACGTCTCTAGAGACCCCTCTCGCGTCCAGGATTCATCGCTGGTCGGTGCTCGCAGGCTTGCCTTCCAGGCTATAGAGCCGCCCAGGGATGCGAGACTCCCCCGCCGTGTTGGACGAGCGGTGGATCAGAGCGTTGCACGTGAAGACGATGCGCGAGCAGGAACTGCACGCGGAGCGCGAGCCGCACGTGCTCTTTCAGGCCTCGACGATCGCCGCCCTCCTCGACGGCGCCTACGAGGGCGACCTCAGCTTCGCCGAGCTGGCCGAGCAGGGGGATCTCGGCCTCGGCACGCTGAACGGGCTCGACGGCGAGATGATCGCCCTCGGCGGCCGCTTCTACCGCGCCGACGTCGCGGGCGCGGTCAACGAGATCGACCCCGGGGAGCGGACCCCGTTCGCGGTCGTCACCCGTTTCGAGCCGACCGCCGAGTGCCGCCTCGGCGGGCCGCTCTCCCACGAGGAGCTGCTGGCCGCGATCGACGAGCTGGCGCCGGACGGGGCGGTCTCCTGCGCGATCCGCCTCGACGGTCGCTTCGAGCTGGTCCGCGCCCGCTCGGTGCCGCGCCAGGAGCCGCCCTACCGGCCGCTGACCGAGGTCGTCGCCGAGCAGCACGTCTTCGAGCTGCACGACGTCGAGGGCACGATGCTGGGCTTCCGCTTCCCCGAGTACGCCGAGGGGATCGAGGTCGGCGGCTACCACCTCCACTTCATCAGCGCCGACCGCACGCGCGGCGGCCACGTCCTCAGCTCGCGATCGAGCGGCCTGCGCGCCCAGCTCGATCCCTCCAGCGATCTCCACGTCGAGTTGCCGCCGGCGGTCGAGCTGGCCGACCCCGATCTCGCCTCGGCGACCCACGCCGCGGTCGAGGCGGTCGAGCGCGGCAGCTAGCAGCGGCGATAGAGGACCCAGGACTCGTTGCGGGCGACGGGACGGAAGCCGGGCGGGACGTCAACCTCGAAGCGGGCCGGGTCGTTGGGGTCGAGGATGAAGTTGTGGATGACGAAGGGGCTGGCCGGGTCGAGGAAGTAGCCGCGGCGGGGCTGGCGCCCCTCGGCCGAGCTGACGATCTGCGAGGGGCGCAGGTCGAGGTCGAAGGCGAGGCGGGGGACCGCGCGGTGGTTGGGCACCGAGATCGGCAGGCAGATCGGCTCGAAGGCGCCGGAGTCGGCGAGCGCGTCGAGGTCGCCCTCGATCTCGCTCTGGTTGGTCAAATCGGTGTCGACCTTCTGCAGGAGGTCGTACTGGTTGGGCGCCCAGATCGCGAACATCAGGGCGACGAGGGCGGCGAAGGCCTGCCAGGGGCGGCGCCAGGGGTCGCCATCTTCGAGCAGGCGCCAGCCGAGCAGGGCGAGGGCGGCGAAGACTGCGAGGATCGCCGCGGCGAGCATCGTGTAGCGGGGGATGATCGCCAGGCCGGCGGTGGCGAGAACGGCGAAGGCGGCGAGCGCGAGGGCCGCGGCGGCGACCCCGATCGTGCTGCGGCGCCGCATGGTGATGAGGCCGAGGACGATGCCGCCGGCGGCGCCGACCATCCCCGGCCACTGCAGGACCTCGCCGAGCCGGCGCGGCCCGTAGAGGACGAGGTCGACCGGCCCGGTCTGCCGTTCCAGGGTTTCGACCGTCTCACGGGTGCCGGTGAAGGAGTAGGTCGGGCTGCCGGCCGTGATCCAGTCGAACAGCGCCCACAGCACCGGCCCGGCAAATGCGAGAGTGACGAGAACGAGAGGGGTCTCCCTCGCCCGGACAAGTGCCGGTCTCATGAGACCGGCACTTTGAGTATCCGCCCGTTCGAGGGAGACCCCTCTCGTCCCCCCAAGCACCCAGTAGGCCAGGTAGGCGATGGAGAACAGCCAGGCCTCTGGGCGCAGCAGCCCGGCGAGAGCGAGGAGAGCTAAGACGGGCCAGCCGGCGCGGGGGCGGCGGGTCTCGACGACCAGGGCGGCGAGGACCAGGACTATGTAAGGGATGTCGATGTAGGCGCGCAGGCCGTTGGAGAGGTAGGGGGCGCGGGTGAGGACGATCAGGGCGGCGACGGCGCCGATCGGGCGGTCGAACCAGAGCGAGCCGAGCCGGTAGACGAGGTAGCCGACCAGCCCCAGCGCGACGTAGGCGACGACCATGGTCAGGTCGATCGCGCCGTCGCCCAGCGGCGAGGCGACAAGGCCCCAGAGTTCGGTCAGCGGGTGCGGGGTGGGGGGCAGCGTCGCCCCTCGGTCGGGGCTGAGCCCTTCGCCCAGTTCGCGTCCCCAGAGCAGGCTGTAGATCGTGTCGTAGTTGGGAAAGCCGCGCGGGAAGACCGCCAGCAGGAGCGTCGCGACGGCGGCGACCCAGGCAAGTGGCACGAGCAGGCTTCTCGCCCCCGAACGCATCCGGCGCACGGTATCGGCGCAGATACACTGGCCGCAGTGCCGCCGACCAGCGATTCGACCTCCCTCTACCGCCGTCACCGCCCCGGTTCGTTCGACCAGGTGGTCGGCCAGCAGCACGTCGTCCGCACCCTGCGCAACGCGGTCGAGGGCGACAAGGTCCACCACGCCTACCTCTTCGTCGGCTCGCGCGGGACCGGCAAGACCTCGATGGCGAAGATCCTCGCCCGCTCGCTCAACTGCGAGCGCGGCGGGCCGACCGTCACACCCTGCGGCGAATGCGAGTCCTGCCGGACGATCGCCGCCGGCACCTCGATCGACGTGATCGAGATGGACGCCGCCTCCAACCGCTCGGTCGACGACGTGCGCGACCTGCGCGAGCGGGTCGCCTACGCGCCGACCGGCGGCCGCTGGAAGGTCTACATCCTCGACGAGGCCCACATGCTGACCAAAGAGGCCTGGAACGCCTTCCTCAAGACGCTCGAGGAGCCACCGCCGAACACCGTCTTCGTCCTGGCGACCACCGAGTCGCACAAGGTGATGGCGACGATCGCCGACCGCTGCCAGCGCTTCGACTTCCAGCGCCCCTCGCTGGAGCAGATCTCCGAGGTGCTGACCCGGGTCGCGGCGGCGGAGGGCATCGAGGTCGACGCCGGGGCGACGGCGACGATCGCCCGCTCCGCCTCGGGCAGCTTCCGCGACGCGCTCGGCACGCTCGACCAGTTGGTCGCCTTCGGCGGCAGCCAGATCGTCCTCGACGATGTCCTGCAGCTGCTCGGGGCCGCCGACGCCGAGCTGCTCTTCGGCGCCGTCGACGCGGTGATCGCGGCGGACCCGAAGGGGGTCCTGCTCGGGGTCGAGGAGATGGCGCGCTCCGGTCGCGACCCCTCGCAGTTCGCTCGGGATCTGCTTGCGCACCTGCGGCATCTGCTGGTTACCCAGACGTTGGGGGAGGTGCCGAACACCTTTGTCGTCACCGCTACCGACGAGGGGCGGATGCAGGCGCAGGCGCAGGGGATCGGGGCGGCGACTCTGGTGCGGACGATCGACGAGCTCGCTAACGCGCTCACTGCCGTCAGAGAGGGCGATGACGCTCGGATGGCTGTCGAGATCGCACTTTTGAAGGCTGCGCGGCCTGACCTCGATCCCTCGACTGAGGGGTTGCTTAGGAGGATCGAGAAGCTCGAGCAGCAGGGACCGGGCGCTGGGGTCGCGGGTCCTGTCGCGGCAGGGGACCCACCGCCCCCTCCGGTAGCTAAAGCTTCCTCAGGGGCGGTTCCCCCTACCGCGCCACCCGCGACAGAGACGAAATTGGCTGAGCAAGATGCCCCGGCCGAGGTGGTGGAGCCCGAGCCAGAGGCGCCAGCGGACGTGGCGGAGCCCGAGCCAGAGATGCCGGCGGAGGTGGCTGAGTCGCAACCGCCGCGGGCTGCTGGGGAGCTTGGGATGGATGAGGTCGTCAAGGTTTGGCCGGCGGTGCTCGATCAGCTCTTGCAGACAGCGCCGGCGTTGGCGGCTTCTTTCGAGGGGGCGCGGCCGGTGGGGTTGGACGACGGGGAGTTGACGGTGGGGTTCCCGGCGAACGCGACTTTCAACAAACGCAAGGCGGAGGCGCCGGACAAGCGGGAGCAGTTGGTGGTGGCTATGGAGACCGTTGTGGGACAGCGGTTGCGGCCGGTCTACGTCGTCGTCGACGGTGCGGAGACGGCGGCCGAGGAGCCGCCGCGGGACGCTCCTCTCGCCGAGGCGGGCGGCGATCGTGCGGCCCTACTGGACAAGATCAAGAGCGAGTTCGACGCGGAGGAGGTCGGTTAACGATGGCAAGGGGTGGCCCCGGGGGCTTCGACGTGAACGCCCTGATGAAACAGGCGCAGCAGATGCAGGCGGAGATGATGAAAGCGCAGGAGCAGCTCAAGGATGAGGTGGTCGAGGCCAGCGCCGGCGGCGGCATGGTCAAGGTCAAGATGGGCGGCGACCTGACCCTGCGGGAGATCGTCATCGACCCCGAGGCGATCGATCCCGAGGAGGCCGAGATGCTCGCCGACATGGTCCAGGCCGCGGTCAACGAGGCGCTGCGCGCCGCCCAGGACCTGGCCGGGTCGAAGATGGGCGGGATCCCAGGCCTCGGCGGCATGGGCGGCCTGCCCGGGATGTGAGCAGCCCCATGTACGACTACGTGATCGTCGGCGCCGGCTCGGCCGGCTGCGTGCTCGCGGCGCGCCTCTCCGAGGACCCCGACGTCAGCGTCCTCCTGCTCGAGGCCGGCCCGCCGGACACGAAGGAGAACATCCACGTCCCGCTCGGCTACCTGAAACTGGCCGGCACCGACGTCGACTGGGGCTACTGGACCGCGCCGGAGCCGAACTGCAACAACCGCCGCATCTCGCTGCCGCGCGGAAAGGTGCTCGGCGGCTCCTCCTCGATCAACGCGATGGTCTACATCCGCGGCAACCCGCTCGACTACGACGGGTGGGGGGTGCCCGGCTGGGGCTGGGACGACCTCTTTCCCTACTTCCTCAAGTCCGAGGACAACGAGCGCGGCGCCTCGCAGTGGCACGGGGTCGGCGGCCCGCTGCCGGTCTCCGACCAGCGCTCCGGCAACAAGATCACGCCGGCCTTCGTCGAGGCCGCGGTCGAAGCGGGACTGCCCCGCAACGAGGACTTCAACGGCGCCGAGCAGGAAGGCGCCGGCATGTACCAGCTGACCCAGCGGGGCGGGCTGCGGGCCAGCTGCGCCGTCGCCTACCTGCACCCGGCGGCGGAGCGGCCGAACCTGACCGTGATGCCCTTCATGCACGTCGAGCGGGTGCTCTTCGAGGGCAGTCGAGCGGTCGGCGTCGAGGCCAGCCGGCTGGGCGAGAAGCAGGAGCTGCGCGCCGAGCGCGAGACGATCCTCTGCGGCGGCTCCTTCAACTCGCCGCAGCTGCTGATGCTCTCCGGAGTCGGCCCGGCTGAGCACCTGGCGATGCGCGACATCGAGGTCCTGCTTGATCAGCCCGCGGTCGGCGCCAACCTCAGCGACCACCCCTGCGCCTACGAGGTCTGGGCGACGCCCGAGCCCGAGAGCCTCTTGACCGCGCGGGAGCCGGCGGCGCTGGAGGAGTTCATGGCGACCCAGACCGGCCCCTTCGCCTCCAACATGGCCGAATCGGGGGGCTTCGCCCGGGTCGAGGCGGGGGCTCCCGCCCCCGACGTGCAGTTCCACGTCGCCCCGATCCAGATCGTCGAAGAGGGCCTGGGGGACCCCGACGGCCACGGCGTCTGGGTCTCGGTCTGCCTGCTCACCCCGCGGAGCCGCGGCAGCGTGCGGCTCGCCTCGAAAGACCCGAGCGCCAAACCGGTGGTCCGCGACGGGTTCTACGCCGAGGAGGCCGATGCCGAGCGCATGGTCGCGGGGCTGCGGCTGCTGGAGGAGATCTGCGCCCAGCCGGCGTTGGCGCCCTACTGCGCCGAGCCGACCACGGTGCCGGCCGGCGGCGGTGACGACGCCCTGCGCGCGCACCTGGCGGCGACGACCTTCCCGATCTACCACCCGGTCGGCACCTGCGCGCTCGGCTCGGTCGTCGACGCCGAGCTGCGGGTCGAGGGGCTCGAGGGGCTGCGCGTCGTCGACGCCTCGGTGTTGCCGACGGTGCCGCGCGGCAACACCAACGCGCCGACGATCGCGATCGCCGAGCGCGCCGCCGACCTGATCCGCGGCGCCGCCCCGCTCGAGGCTGAGCGGGGCGAGGCGGTCAGTTGAGCGCCGAGGGCCCGGCGCCGCTCTCCCGCCTGGTCGCCGAGCTCTCGCGGCTGCCCGGGATCGGCCAGCGCACCGCCCAGCGGCTCGCCTTCCACATCCTCCGCGCCCCCGACGAGGAGTCGACGGCGCTCGCCGCCGCGATCCGCCAGGTCAAGGAGCGGGTCGGCCTCTGCGAGCGCTGCTTCAACCTCGCCGAGGGGCCGCTCTGCCGGATCTGCGCCGACTCGGGCCGCGACCAGGAGACGATCTGCGTGGTCGAGGAGCCCGCCGACGTGATCCCGATCGAGCGCACCCATGAGTACCGCGGCCTCTACCACGTGCTCGGCGGCGCCCTCTCGCCGATCGACGGGGTCGATGCCGACGACCTCAAGATCGCCGAGCTGCTGCGCCGCGTCGACGAGGGCGACGTCCGCGAGGTCGTCCTCGCCACCAACCCGACGACGACCGGCGAGGCGACCGCCCTCTACATCGCCGAGCAGCTGCGCGGCCGGGTCACGGTCACCCGCCTGGCCAGCGGCCTGCCGGTCGGCGCCGACCTCGAGCACGCCGACGAGGTCACGCTCGGCAAGGCGTTCAGCGGCCGCCGCGCGCTGGACTGAGCGGCGCGACCGCGCCGACATCGGCGAGGAAGCGGGTGAGGCGGCGTTCGTAGAGCGCCGGGTCGACGTTCCAGGCCTGGCAGTGACCGGCTCGCGGCGAACGGTGGTAGGTGACCCAGCGCGGCAGCTCGGCGGCGAGGTCTTCACTGGTCGCGATCGGGACGACGTCGTCCTCGCCGCCGTGGAAGAGCAGGATCGGCAGCTGCAGGTCGTCGGTGTGGTCGAGCGCGTCGAGGCTCTCCCAGTCGGCGTCGACGCGGGCGCCGACCGCCCACTCGACCGGCTTCGCGCTTACGGCTGGCAGCCCCATCTCGGTGGCGTGGAAGGCGATCGTCTCCTGCCAGTCGAGGACCGGGGCGTCGAGGACGAGGCCGGCGACGCGCGGCGCCAGTGCCGAGCGCTGCATGAACTGGGTGATCAGGGCGCCGCCCATCGAGTAGCCGACGAGGACGAGCCGCCTGGCGCCGCGCTCCAGCGCGTACTCGGCGGCGGCCTCGAGGTCGCGCCACTCGGTCTGGCCCATGTGGTGGAGGCCGTCGGGGCTGGGCGGCGCGCCGAGGTCCTCGCGGTAGGTGATCAGCAGCGTCGGCAGCCCGGCCCGGTGCAGGGCGGGGACGGGGGCGAGGACGTCCTCGGGGCTGCTGTTGATCCCGTGCACGACGATCGCCCAGGTGTCGCCGCGCCCGGGAATGCGCCAGGCCGGCATCGGCCCCAGCTCGCCGCGGACCGGCACTTCGGAGAAGGGCAGGCCGAGCGCCTGCCGCGGGTCGCCCGAGTAGACGCGTCCAACCGCGACGTCCATCCCGGGCACCAGGTAGCCGCGCACCTCGCGCAGCCGCCGCGTCACCGTCTCCTCGTCGCTGGCGAGGACGGCGCCGACCACGGCGTGGCCGCTCTGCCAGGCGAGCCCGAAGACACCCGGGCGTTCGCTGTCTTCGGAGCGGGAGAGGACGACCCGATCCTCCGCCACCCGCTCGACGGCCACGTCTTCGGGCCAGTCGAGGTGCTCGGGGACGAGGGGCCCGGCGGAGAAGTGCCAGGCGGTCGCGGCGCCGATCGCGAGGGCGGCGAGCAGGACCAGGCCGCCGAGCAGCCACCAGCGGCGCCGGCGCAGCCAGCTCTCACCCCCCGATCCGGTCTCGGCCGCCTCCACCGGGCCACCATACCCGCGGCGAACTGGCCATTTCACCTAGACGGGTGTCGCCTCGCAAATTGCGGTTTTCTGGCGGGATGGCGTCCGCCCGCTTCGACAAGGTCTCGGCGTGGCGACGGATACGGCCATAGACACCGGTCAGGGCGGCGCGCCCGGCGCCGGCAAGCTGGCCCGCGAAGTCTCCGTGCTGCAGGCCTCGCTGCTCGGCAAGTTGCACGAGGAGATGGCGGGCAGCGACGCCGGCTTGTTCGCCGCCGCCGCCCAGAAACTGGCCGAGGAGTTCGGCTCGGTGACCGCGACCGCGGTCGGCACGCTCTGGGAGTGGGACGACGGCGTCGCCGCCGAAGCCGCGGAGGCGGCCGAGGTCGCGGAGCTGGCCGAGGTCGAGACCGAGCCGACCGGCCACCCGAGCCTCTTCAGGGCCGGCCAGATGCGCCGCCGGCTCGACCAGCTGCTCGAGTGCCAGCGGCGCTACGAGCAGCCCTTCGCCCTGGTCGTCTTCGACGTCGAGGGCCCGGGTGCCCGCAACGGCGAGGCGGGCGGTCGCGAGACGGCGCTGGCGGTGACCGGCGCGGCGCTCGGCGAGAGCGTCCGCCTGGTCGACGAGACCTTCCGGCTCGAGGAGGACGCCCTCTGCGTCCTCGCCCCGGGGCAGGACACGGTCGGCGGCGTGCAGATGGCCGAGCGGCTGCTCAGCCAGCTCGACGAGCTCGAGGCGGCGGGGGGGCTGCGGATCGGGATTTCGGCCGGCGTCGTCGCCTGTCCCGAGCACGGCGACAGCGCCGAGGCCCTGCTGCACAGGGCCGACGAGGCGATGTGGCGGGCGCGCTCGGTCGGCCAGCCGGTGGGCGTAGGCCTTTTGCAAGATCGCTGACAGATTCGCGAAATCTGTCCATAACTGGTGTAAACCCGCGAATCGGGTGCCAGAATGCCGCGCATGCCAGGTATCCGGACCAACGCAGCCGCGGAAGTTCTGGGCGTCAGCCCCAACACGCTGCGCAGCTGGGAGCGGCGCTACGGCTTCCCGACGCCGAAGCGGACGCCGGGCAACCACCGTAACTACGAGCTGGTCGAGCTGCAGACCCTGCGCGACGCGCTCGCCGAGACCGGCAACATCTCCTCGGCGATCCAGCTGGCCCAGCAGCGCCAGGAGGCGCCGGCCAGCGGCGAGGGCCTGCTCGCCGCCTTCACCGGGTTCGACGAGGAGGCCGCCGACCGGGCGATCGAGGAGAGCCTCGCGATCCGGCCGCTGGAGCGGACCGTGGAGGAGATGCTGCTGCCCGCGATCGACCGGCTCGCCGCCGACCCCGAGCGTGAGGCCGAGCTCGAGTTCGCCGCCCGCTGGGCTGCCGGCTGGCTGCATGGCGCCCGCCGCCTCGCCTCCACCGCCTCCCGTCCCGCCGGCATCCTGCTGCTCGACTCGAGCCGCGACTCGGAGGCCGAGACGGTCCACACCCAAGCCCTCGACCTCGCCCTGCGCCGCGCCGGCTTCCGCGTGCTGACGCTCTCCCACGAGCTCGGCGAGGAGCGGATGGAGCGCGCCCTCGGCGCCCTCGAACCGACCGCGATCGTCCTCTGCGGGCCCGGCGCCGAGACCCGCGCCGCCGTCCAGCTCGTGCGCAGGATCCGCGAGGCCGGCTTTGACGCACCGCTCTACGGCTTCCGCGCCAGCGGCCTGATCGGCGACGCGATCCCCACCGCGGGCGAGCGCCCCAGCGAAGTGACGGGGATGCTCAACGCCGACCTGCGCCGCCGCGCGACGCAGGCGTTCGCCTGATCCGCGGCGCCGATCCGGACCACGACGCGGCCGCCTGTGCCGCGCTCTACGCCCCGCACGTTGCCGGCAGCCCCGTCTCCTTCGAGGACGAGCCGCCGACCGCGGCCGAGATGGCCGAGCGGATCGCGCGCCTCTCCGCCACCCACCCCTGGCTGGTCGCCGAGCTCGACGGCGAGGTGGTCGGCTATGCCTACGCCGCCCCCCACCGGGAGCGCGCCGCCTACCGCTGGGCGGTCAACGTCTCGATCTTCGTCGCCCCGGGCCAGCGCCGCCGCGGCCTGGGACGCGCCCTCTACGGCGAGCTGTTCGAGCGCCTGCGCCGACAGGGCTTCCAGGTCGCTCTCGCCGGGATCACCCTGCCCAACGAGGCCAGCGTCGCCCTGCACGAGAGCCTCGGCTTCGTCCGCGTCGCCCTCTACCCCCGGATCGGGTGGAAGGCCGGCGCCTGGCGCGACGTCGGCTGGTGGCAGCTCGAGCTGGCGCCACCGGGCGCCGACGCCCCCGCAGAGCCAGCGCCTCCGTAGCGAAGGCTCGTCGCATCGATTCGTCGCACAATTGACTCGATAACGAGACGAAGAATTTCGTCTGAGCGCACCACTTGCGCGCCGCGGGAAATCACGATCGGTTCGTGAGTGCGGGCTACTGGGACATCATCGATGCCGCCAAAGGCGTCCTGATGTGGGTCGACTTCACCACCGATCGCGGCACGGTCGTCGACTACACCGTCATGTTGGCCTTGCCGACCCCCGGAGGGATACAGACGATACGTGTCTACGATGCCGCCCATGGATTCAATGAGATGCATCGCTATACCCAGAGGAGCGGTAAGCAGAAAGGGGTCGAGGTTCATCGCGGTACCCTGGGTGAGGGTATGCGCGCGGCAATCAGCGACCTCAAGAACGGGTATCTCGCGATGATCGAGGGATGGAAGGGATGACCGTAAAGAACGGAGTGCAGTCTCCCGCCAGCAGGCTGATGGACGAGGCGATCGAGGCGGCGATCGAAGAAAGGCCGATCGTTCCCGAACGGTCGTCTTTCATCGACGCGGATACGCCCTACACCGAGCGTGAAATGCGGCGGGCGGCAGAGAGGGGTTCCTCGGCAGTGCTCGTCTCGGCGGACGGCTCGATTCGCATACTGACCCCCGAGGAGATCCTCGGCGGGGGCCGCGACGTCGCCTGACAACCGAGCGGCGCAGAGGTTCTCCCACGACTATCCTCGGGCGTTCTGATGAGTGAGCCGAAGTCAGACATCGTCGTGATGAAGTTCGGCGGCACCTCGGTCGCCGGCGCCGAGGAGATCAAGCGCGCCGCGCGGCGGATCGTCGCCGCTCGCGAGGGCGGCTGCCGCGTGGTCGCGGTGCTCTCCGCCCGCGGCAAGGCGACCGACGAGCTGGTCGCCCAGGCGCTGGAGATCTCCGAGCGTCCGGTCGCCCGCGAGATGGACATGCTGCTCTCCAGCGGCGAGCGGATCTCCTGCGCGCTCTGCGCGATGGCGATCCACGACATGGGCCACAGCGCGATCTCGCTGACCGGCTCGCAGGCGGGGATCGTCACCGACTCCTCGCACACCAGGGCGAAGATCATCGACGTCCGCGCCAAGCGCATCTTCGAGACCCTGGAGGCGGACCGGATCGTCCTCGTCGCCGGCTTCCAGGGCGTCTCCACCGACAGCCGCGACGTGACCACCCTGGGGCGGGGCGGCTCCGACACGACGGCGGTCGCGCTCGCCGCCGCCCTCGACGCGCGCGTCTGCGAGATCTACACCGACGTCGCCGGCGTCTTCAGCGCCGACCCGCGGATCGTCCCCGACGCCCGCAAGCTGGCGGCCACCTCGTATGAGGAGATGCTCGAGATGTCGGCCTCCGGGGCCCGGGTCCTGCAGCTGCGCTCGGTCGAGTACGCGCGCAACAACGGCGTGCGCATCCACTGCCGCAGCAGCTTCGAGGACGGCCCCGGTACCCTCGTCGTCAGCGAAGAGGAGGCCAGCGAGCAGACCATGGAGCAACCGTTCGTAACCGCAGTCACCCACTCCGAGGGAGAGGCGCGCGTGACCCTGACCGGGGTCCAGGACGAGCCCGGCGTCGCCGGCCGCATCTTCACCGCGCTCGCCGACGCCGGCATCAACGTCGACGTGATCATCCAGAACGAGCCGGTCGGCGATGACGCCCTCGCCGACCTCTCCTTCACCGTCGACCGCTCCGACCTGACCGCCGCCACCGACACGGTCAGCGGCCTCGACGTCAGTCAGGGCGTGCGCACCGACGAGCGCATCGGCAAGGTCTCGATCGTCGGCGCCGGCATGCGCTCGCATCCCGGCGTCGCCGCCAAGGTCTTCGCCGTGCTCGGCGGCGAGGGGATCAACATCGAGATGATCTCCACCTCGCCGATCAAGATCTCCTGCGTCATCTCCGCTGACCGCGTGCCCGACGCCGTCCGCGCCCTGCACGAGGCCTTCGAGCTCGGCGCCGACGCGGTCCGGGCCGAGGACCCGATGGGCGCCGACCACCGACCCACGGTCGCATGAGGGTCGGCGTAGTAGGCGCCACCGGCCTGGTCGGGTCGACGATCCTCGGCCTGCTCGCCGAGCGCCGGTTCCCGGCCTCCGAGGTCGTCCCCTTCGCCTCCGAGCGCTCCGTCGGCAGGTCGATCGAGTGGGGCGGACGGGAGCTCGAGGTGCAGCCCCTGCGCGAGGACACGATCGGCGGCCTCGACCTGGTCCTCTCCTCGGCCGGTGGCGCGATCAGCGCCGAGTGGACGCCGAAGCTGGTCGCGGCCGGCGCCGTCGTCGTCGACAACACCAGCTACTGGCGCATGCACGACGACGTGCCCCTGGTCGTCGCCGAGGTCAACCCCGACGCCCTCGACGGGCACAAGGGCATCGTCGCCAACCCCAACTGCTCGACCATGCAGATGGTCGTCGCGCTCAAGCCGCTGCACGACGAGGCCGGCATCGAGCGGCTCGTGATCTCCACCTACCAGGCGGTCTCCGGCACCGGCAAGGCGGCGATCGACGAGCTGCTGGCCCAGTCCAAGGCCGTGCTCGAGGACCACGACCCGGTCGTCTCGGTCTACCCGCACCGGATCGCCTTCAGCGCCCTGCCGCAAGCAGGCAGCTTCCCCGACGGCGACGATCACACCGACGAGGAGCGCAAGCTGATCAACGAGACGCGCAAGATCCTCGCCGACGAGGCGATCCGGGTCAGCGCCACCTGCGTCCGCGTCCCGGTCGTCACCGGCCACTCCGAGGCGGTCAACGTCGAGACCCGCGAGCCGCTCTCGCCCGAGCGCGCCCGTGAGCTGCTGGCGGCGGCCCCCGGGGTCACCGTCGTCGACGACCCGGCGGCCGGGCGCTACCCGCTGGCGATCGAGGCGGCCGGCCGCGACGACGTCTTCGTCGGGCGCATCCGCCGCGACCCCGGCAACGAGCGCGCGATCGACCTCTGGGTCGTCTCAGACAACCTGCGCAAGGGCGCCGCCACCAACACGGTCCAGATCGCCGAGCTCCTGGTCGAGCGCGGCCTGCTGACGGCCCCAGGCGCCGCCATGCGGCGTCCTCTGTCGGCCAAATAGCGCTGCTCTTCGCCCTCCCCTGCGTCCTTGCCTGGCGACGTCTGGACCTCGTCAGTCCCCTAAGTCCTCGGCGATCGTGCCGAAGCGGTCGACCAGGGCGCTGAAGAAGTCGTGGCGGGTGACGACGGCATGCACGCGGCCGCCGGTCGCGATCGGGACGATCAGCACCCGGTGGTGGAGGAAGAGCTCGGCCAGCTGGGTGTCGGAGTAAGCGTCCTCGACGAGCACGTGGTCGGTGGTCAGGTAGCGGCGGATCGGTTCCTCGCTGCAGGCGCTGCGTCGCTCGATCGTCTCGTCGACCGAGCGCGAGATCATCGCCGCCGAGGCCAGCTCGCCGACGTAGCCGGGGAAGAGCGCCGCCATGAACTCGCGCTCGCCGAAGATGCCGGTGAAGCTGCCGTCGGGCTCGACCGCCGGCAGCGCCGGCAGGCCCTCGTCGATCACCCGCCGCGCGGCCGGGCCGATCAGCTCGTCGGCGTCGAGCGGCTCTATCTCCCGTAGCGCTTGCTTGACGATCGAGTCCGGCATCCGATTCCTCCTCAGAGCGCTATGTAGCGGATTGCGATGTAGGCGGACGCGAGGGCGACCGAGATCAGGGTGACAGGCAGGCCGACGCGGAGGAAGGCCATGAACCCGATCGGCGTCCCCGCCCGTTCCGCCATCCCGGCGGCGGCGACGTTGGCGGCGGCGGCGATCAGGGTCGCGTTGCCGCCGAAGCAGGCGCCCAGCGAGAGCGCCCACCAGTAGGCGTCGTCGTCACCCGCCCCCGCTGCTTCTTGCAGCTGGGTCACCACCGGGATCATCGCCGTCGTGAAGGGGATGTTGTCGACGACGGCCGAGCCCAGGGCGGCGACCCAGACGATGCCGAGCAGCTCGGCGCTGCGCTCGCCGCCGGTGAGGTCCGCGACCGCCTCGGCGACGTGGTCGATCGCACCGGTCGCCTCGAGGGCGCCGACCATGACGAAGAGGCCGATGAAGAAGAAGAGCGTCGTCCACTCGATGCTGGAGAGCGCCTTCTCGAGATCGACACGGGTCACCAGCAGCCCGACCGAGGCGCCCGCGAGCGCCACCGTCGCCGGCTCGACGTGGAGCGCCTGGTGGGCGAAGAAGGCAAGCACGGTCGCGATCAGGACCGGGCCGGTGCGGCGCAGCTCAGCCGCGTCGCGGATCGACGCCAGCGCGTCGAGCTCCATCACCGCGCGCCGGTCCTTCTCCTCGACCTGCAGCCGGCGCCGGAAGACGAGGTAGAGCAGCGGCACGACGACGGCGAAGGTGACGACCACGATCGGCGCCAGGTTGACGATGAAGGCGTTGAAGCTGAGCCCGGTGGCGCCGGCGATGATGATGTTCGGCGGGTCGCCGATCAGGGTCGCGGTGCCGCCGATGTTGGAGGCCATCACCTCGATGATCAGCAGCGGCACCGCCTCGATGTCGAGTGCGTCGGCGAGCAGGAAGGTGATCGGCGCGACCAAGAGGATCGTGGTCAGGTTGTCGAGGAAGGCGGAGAGCAGCGCCGTGATCGCGGCCAGGCTCATCGTCAGCGCGAAGGAGCGCCCGCCGGAGAGCTGCCCGGCGCGGATCGCGACGTAGTCGTAGACGCCGGTCTGCTGGGTCAGGTAGACGAGGATCATCATCCCGACCAGGAGGCCGATCGTGTTGAAGTCAACCGACTCGATCGCCTGCTCCTGGGAGAAGTCGCCGACGAAGAGGACGACGATCGCGGCGCCGAGCAGGGCGACCTTGGTGCGGTGCAGCTTCTCGCTGGCGATGATCGCGAGGGCGATCAGGAAGGTGGCTACGGCAATTGCCATCGGGGCCTTTCGGGGTCGGCGACGAGTCTTGCCGACCAGGCTTCCCGGCTCACCAGGGAGAACGATATCGGCTATCTGTCCGTCACGCTTCCGCTAACCACGTGTAACGTCTTGTCCGCTAGCCTGGTTGCGATGGAGGGCGCAAGGACAAACTGGAACGACGACCGGCTCGACCGCCTCGCCGATCAGGTCGACGACGTGCGCCGCAGCGTCGACGATCTGCGCGGACATGTCGATGATCTGCGTTCCCACATGGACGATCGCTTCGACAGGCTTCAGACAGCGATGATCGTCACGCTGGCCGGGATCCTCGCCGCCTTCGGCACCGCGTTCCTCGGCCTCCAGCTCTGAGCGTCGTCGCCGCTAGGCAACGGCGGGCGCTGCCAGTCGCTCCTGCACCCACTTGGTGGAAGCGACGTGATGGCCCATGCCGAGCTGCTTGGGCTCGGCGCCGAGCGCCAGGCCGACCAGCTGCGGCAGGTGCAGGACGGCGAGCCCGAGGTCGCGGTTGACGACCTTGGCCGCCTCCGGCTGCTGCATGTCGAGGTTGAGGTGGCAGAGCGGGCAGGGGGTGACGAGGCAGTCGGCGCCGGCGTCGAGGGCGTCGCCGACGTGGGTGCCGGACTGGCGCAGCGAGGTCTCGCGGTTCATCGTCACGACCGGGAAGCCGCAGCACTTGCGGGCGCCGTCGTACTCGACCACCTCGCCGCCGAGGACCTCGATCACCTTCTCCAGATAGATGTCGCGGTCGGGGTACTCGTCGTAGCCGAGCCGCTCCTTGGGCCGCACCACGTAGCAGCCGTAGAAGGGGCCGACGCGCAGCCCGGAGAGCGGCCGCACGACCTTCTCGGCGAGCTTGTCCAGGCCGTAGTCCTCGACCAGCAGCCAGAGGAAGTTTTTGTTGGTGAAGCCGTCCTTGCCCTTGACGTACTCGAGGCCCTGGCCGCTGAGCACCTCGTTGATGTGGGCGCGGTAGGCGGAGTCGGCGTCGAGGCGCTGCTGGCACTCCGACTGGGCGCCCTGGCAGGTCGAGCAGATGTTCATCATCGCCAGCCCGGTCTGCTGGGCGAGGGCGAAGGTGCGCGCGTTGAGGGTGTCGGCGAGCTCCTGGTTGTGCTCGGCGATCACGCCGGCGCCGCAGCAGTTGGCGCGGTCGAGTTCGACCAGCTCGATGCCGAGCCGCTCGGCCGTGAAGGCCATCGAGCCGTGGAGTTCGGGGGTGAAGCCGCGCGAGACGCAGCCGGGCCAGTAGGCGAGCTTCATGCGGTCGTCTCCTCCGTCTTCTCGGTCTCGTCGGGCTCGGGCTCGACGTCCTCCTCGCCCTTGATGTAGATGTTGAATTCCTCGCGGTGCTCGTTGGCGTGCTTGTAGATCGCCTTGACGTCCTCCATCGTGTCCTTGGGCAGGCTGTGGTGGAGGCCCGGGATCGCCTTTTTGATCCCGACCTTGCGGACTTTCAGGGCCCGCAGGATGGTCGGCATCGATTTGATCGTTTCCGTGATCCCGCGCTTGCTCGGTTTGAGCTTTCCTTTGATGCCCGGCGCATAGGACTCCTGGACGAGCAGCGCCTCGTCGAGCGTGCCCTTCTTCTCGATGATGTTGACGAAGGCCATCTCGTGGGAGTGGCCGGAATTGGAATCCTCGACCCCAGCCTCGCCGGCTTTGCGGCGCAGGCGCATGATCTGGTCCATCGGCGCGACGCCCTTCGGACAGGCATCGACGCAGCTGAAGCAGTGGGTGCAGTCGTAGATCCCGTGCGGGTCGTTGGCCAGGTCGTGGAGGCGCTCGACGGTCTCGCCGTCGCGCGGGTCGCCGACGAAGCGGTAGGCCTTGGCCAGTGCCGCCGGGCCGATGAAGTCGGGGTCTGCTTCCATCGAGAGGCAGGAGGAGACGCAGGCGCCGCACTGGATGCAGGCCATCGACTGGGTGATGTCGATCATCGACTCGGGCTCGACCACGTACTCGCGCTCGGGCGCCTCGCCGTGGGGCAGGAGCCAGGGGGTGACGCGGCGGATCTTGGTCCAGTGGGTCGACTCCATGTCGGTGATCAGGTCCTTGATCACGGGCATGTTCCCCATCGGCTCGACGACGATCACCGGCGGCTCGTCGCTGGGGCTGACGCTGGCTTTCTTCTCGGCCAGCTCCTGGGCCTCGCCGATCTGGGTCTTGCAGCCGAGCCCGGACTGGCCGTTGATCTTCATCCCGCAGGAGCCGCAGATCGCCGCCCGGCAGGAGCAGCGCACCGAGAGCGAGCCGTCCTCGCGGTCCTTGGCCTGGAGCAGGCCGTCGAGGACCGAGAGCGAGGGGTCGAGGTCGACGTCGAACTGCTCCCAGTAGGGCCCCTCGCCGCTCTCGGGCTGGTAGCGGCGGACTTTCAGCGTGTACTCGGCCATCGTCCTAGTACTTCCTCTCTTCGGGTTCCCACTGGGTGATCGTCACCTCGGAGTATGAGATCTCCGGACCGTCGTCACCCTGTTGCAGGTCGATGTGTTTGAGCCACTCCTCATCATTGCGCTCCGGGAAGTCGGTCCTGTACTGGGCGCCGCGGCTCTCCTTGCGCTCGAGCGCGGCGATGCAGGTGCACTCGGCGTTGTCGAGCATGTAGCCGAGCTCGATCGCGCCCAGCATGTCCTGGTTGAAGACGCTGCCCTTGTCGTCGATGTAGGCGCTCTTGGCCTCCTCCTTGAGGCGCCGCACGGTCTCCAGGGCGCTCTGGATGCCGGCCTCCTCGCGGAAGACGGCGACTTTCGCGTCCATCGTCTCGCCCAGCTCGCGCTTGATCTCAGAGACCCGGCGGCCGGAGCCCTTCTCGCGCGCCGCGATCGCCACCACCGTGGCCTGCTCGGCCTCGAGCGCGCCGCGCGAGGGCCGCGAGCCCTCGATCCGCTTGGCGCGGCCGGCGGCGTCGACGCCGGAGCGGCGGCCGAAGATCAGCGTGTCGAGCAGCGAGTTGGCGCCGAGCCGGTTGCCGCCGTGGACCGAGACGCAGGCGGTCTCGCCGGCGGCGTAGAGGCCGGGGATGTCGGTGCGCCCGTCGACGTCGGTCTTGACGCCGCCCATCGTGTAGTGGTTGCCGGGCTTGATGTGAATCGGTTCCTTGGTGATGTCGACCCCGGCGAAGTCCTTGCCGACGAGGACGATCTCGCGCAGCGCCTCGTGGACGCGCTTCTTCGGCACCACCGTGATGTCGAGCGCGACGGTGCCGTCGGGGAAGCCGCGGCCCTCGTTGATCTCGGTCTGCTCGGCGCGGCTGACGACGTCGCGCGAGGCCAGCTCCATCTTGTTTGGCGCGTAGCGCTCCATGAAGCGCTCGCCCTTGGCGTTGAGCAGGTGGGCGCCCTCGCCACGGGCGCCCTCGGTGATCAGGAAGCCCTTGCCCGCGAGCGTCGTCGGGTGGTACTGGATCATCTCCATGTCCATCAGCTTGGCCCCGACCCGGTAGGCCATCGAGATCCCGTCGCCGGTGCAGATCAAGGCGTTGGTGGTCGGCTGCCAGACCTGGCCGTTGCCGCCACAGGCGAGGATCACCGCTTTCGCCGAGAACAGCTGCATCGAGCCGTCGGCGATGTTGCGGGTGACGACCCCGCAGCACTCGCCCTGCTCGTCCATCGCCAGCGCCGTGCAGAACCACTCCTCGTAGCGGGCGACCGAGTCGGAGTACTTCATCAGCTGCTCGTAGAGGACGTGCATGATCGCCTGGCCGGTGATGTCGGCGACGTAGTAGGTGCGGGCGGCGGAGGCGCCGCCGAAGGCGCGGGTTCCGAGCCTGCCCTCCTCGTTGCGGTGGAAGGTGACGCCGAGGTGCTCGAGGTGGAGGATTTCCTCCGGCGCCTCTTCGCACATGATCGAGATCGCGTCCTGGTCGCCCAGGTAGTCGGAGCCCTTGACCGTGTCGAAGGCGTGCGACTCCCAGGAGTCGCCCGGGTTGAGCGCCGCGTTGATGCCGCCCTGGGCGGCGTTCGAGTGCGAGCGAACCGGGTGGACCTTGCTCAGGATCCCGACCGATACACCTTGCTCGGCGGCGGCCAAGGCGGCCCGCTGTCCAGCGAGCCCGGCGCCGATCACCAGTACGTCATGGGTTGGCACGGGCGCGGACTCTATAGCGCTGAAATCCGACCCCGCAGTCGGATTTCGCCGACGGGCCTCAAACGTCGGATAGGCCCGCGTTGTAGGCCCGTCGACTCAGAGCCAGCGCTGGTCGAGGCGCCGCACGGCGGCCTCGATCAGGCGGATGCCGTCGGCGACGCTGTCGAAGTCGACGCCCTCGGAGACGTCGTTGGGCCAGTGGTAGTTGGCCGGCTGCTTGAGGTCGGTGCAGCTGAGCAGGGTCGCGGTCTCGTATCCCGCCGCCAGCGACTCGAGCCCGTCGGTGCCGTTGTGCAGGCGCAGGTTGGGGTAGAGCCAGATGCCGAGCTCCTCGGCGAGGCCGTCGAAGAGGGCGAGCGCCCGGGGCGGGTACTCGTGCATCTTCAGGAAGCCCTCGCCGCGCAGGACGAGCAGGTGGGGGGAGCCGATCGAGTCGACCGCGAGGAAGAAGGTGCTCTCCCGCGGCAGCTCATGGAAGTGGCGCTCGCCGAAGGCCTTGATCCCCTCGCTGAAGGACTCCTCGGCGCCGGCCGAGAGCAGGATCACGCGCAGGTCCTCGGGTGGCTCCTCGATCAGGTTGCGGGCGAGGGCGAGCAGGGCGACGACGCCGGTGCCGTTGTCGTTGGCGCCGGGGACGACCTTGCGCAGGCCGATGTCGGCCATCGCCGCGGCGGATCCGAGGCCGAGGACGATGCCGATCCTGGAGAGCAGGCGGCGGCCGGTGAGGGCGCCGAGCGCGGCGAGGATCGGCCCGCCGATCACCGGCGCCATCAGCGCCGGGCTGGTGTCCTGGCCCTCGACCAGGCCGAGCCGGTCGGCGATCTTGGGCAGCGCCGGGTGGAAGACGAGCCCGGCGTGGGCGGCGTCGTGGTGGGCGACGACGACCATCGTGCGCTCGGCGTCAGCGGGTCCCAGCTCGCAGACGACGTTGTAGGCGGTGCGGGTCGGCAGCGGCCGGCGCAGGCGGCGCTTGCCGGGTGGGAAGTCGTCGGCGATCCCGGCGCCGCCGATCGCGCCGATCAGCGCACCCAGCAGCCGCCGCCCGCGCAGGGCGAGGATCCCGCTCAGCGCCCCCAGGGCGGCGCCGAGCCCCAGCGGCCACCAGTAGGTGCCGTGGGCGGGCTCGGCCTCGATCCGCGCCTCGGCGCCGAGCTCGGCGAAGCGGGCGACGAGCCACTCGGCGGCGCGGCGTTCGCCCTCCGACGCCGAGGGCCGGTCGATCTGCTCGAGCTGCTCGAGCTGTGTGCGCAGGTAGTCCTGGTCACCCCCCATAAGAACGTGACCCTACCGTGCCGAGACACGACCTATGGTTCCGGCCGCGCCCGCGACCGCTGCCCATACCATGGGGTCAGATGTTCGGCGGCAGCTCAATCACCCTCTTCCACGTGCGCGGGATCCGCATCGCGGTCGACTGGTCGTGGTTCCTGATCCTCTTCATCGTCATCTTCTGGCTCTCGCAGTTCTACGGCGACGTGCTGGGCGAGAGCAGCTCCTCCTCGACCCCGTTCCTGCTCGCGGTGATCAGCGCCGCCGGCTTCTTCGGCTCGATCGTCCTGCACGAGCTCGGCCACGCGCTGGTCGCCCTGCGCAACGGGATCGGCATCTCCAGCATCCAGCTCTGGGTCTTCGGCGGGATGGCGCGGATGGACCGTGAGACGGACTCGCCGAAGACGGAGTTCGAGGTCGCGGTCGCCGGCCCCCTGGTGACGCTGGCGATCGTCGCCGTCCTCACCGCGGTCGGCTTGCTCGCCGCCGGCGCCGACGGCTACTGGAAGGCGGTTCTGATCGAAAAGGACTCGGGCGTTTCCGGGGTGATGGCGATGGTCGCCTGGCTCGCCTCGATCAACTTCCTCGTCCTCGTCTTCAACCTGCTGCCCGCCTTCCCGATGGACGGCGGCCGGATCGTCCGGGCGCTCGCCTGGTGGCGGACTGGTGACCGCGGCTCGGCGACCCGCTTTGCCGCCGGCCTCGGCCGCGTCTTCGCCTACCTCTTCATCGGCGGCGGCCTCCTCCTGGTCTTCACCGGCGACGTCTTCGCCGGCGTCTGGCTGGCGCTGATCGGGATGGTGATCAACGGCTCGGCCCGCGCCGCCGCGGCCCAGACCAAGATCACCGCCCCGATCGAGGGCAAGCGCGTCGCCGACGTGATGGATCGCGAACCGGTTGCGATCCCCGGTGACCTCAGCGTCGAGCAGGCGCTCGACGAGTACTTCCTGCGCTACCGCTGGTCGTGGTTCCCGGTGGTCGACGCCGCGCACCGCTTCAAGGGCCTGGTGATCCGCGACAGCGCCGACCAGGTGCCCGAGACCTCGCGCGCCACAGCCCTGATCGGCGAACTGGTCGAGAGCGACAGCGACGACGGCACATTCCACATCTCCGAGGACGCGCCGCTCGACACCCTGCTCGCCAACCGCACGATGCGCCGCTTCGGCGCGGTGATGGCGGTCGACGCCGAGGGCCGCCTCTCCGGCGTGGTTACCGCCGAGCAAGTAGGTCGCGCCCTCAGGGACGCCATCTGACGGGGAAGCCAGGGTTCAGGCGACGGGCATGTGCCGGTCGATGATCCTGCTGAAGTCGGTGCTCGCGGGGAGGGTGCCGAAGGCGTGGCCCCATTCCCCGGAGAGGCGCGAGGCGCAGAAGGCGTCGGCGCTCGCCGGGTCGCCGTAGCGGACCAGCAGCGAGGCCTGTAGGGCGAGGGCCATGCGCTCGACGATGCCGCGGGCGCGGGTCTGGATCGTCTCGACGTCGCCGGGGATCTCGGCCCGCAGCGCCGAGACGAAGGAGTCGAGGCGCGGCTCGGCGCCCTCCAGGACCTCGGCGAAGAAGGCATCGACCGAGGCCGGGTTCTTGACCATCGCCCGCAGCACGTCGAGGCACTGGACGTTGCCCGAGCCCTCCCAGATCGAGGCCAGCGGCGCCTCGCGGTAGAGGCGCGGCAGGCCCGAGTCCTCGACGTAGCCGTTGCCGCCCAGGCACTCGAGGCACTCGACCGCGTGCGACGGCGCCCGCTTGCACATCCAGTACTTGAGCACCGCGTTGGCGAGGCGGCGGAACTCGACCGCGTCCGCGTCGCCGGCGGCGACCTCGTCGTAGGAGCGGGCCAGCCGCAGGGCGGCGATCGTCGCCGCCTCCGACTCGACGCAGAGGTCGGCGAGCACGTTGCGCATCAGCGGCTGCTCGATCAGCGTGGCGCCGAAGGCGGCGCGATGCGCGGTGTGGTTGAGCGCCTGCACGACTCCGGCCCGGTAGCCGGTGGCGGCGCCGATCACGCAGTCGAGCCGGGTGTGGTTGACCATCTCGATGATCGTCGGCACGCCGCGGCCCTCCTCGCCGATGAGGCGGGCCCAGGCGCCCCGGAACTCGACCTCGCTGGAGGCGTTGGAGCGGTTGCCGAGCTTGTCCTTGAGGCGCTGGACGTGGAAGGCGTTGCGCTCGCCGTCCGGGGTCCAGCGCGGCATCAGGAAGCAGGAGATGCCGGCGTCGGTCTGGGCGAGGACGAGGAAGGCGTCGCACATCGGCGCCGAGCAGAACCACTTGTGGCCGACGAGCTCGTACTCGGCGCCCGGCCCGCCGCCGTTCAGCGGCCGGGCCGCGGTGGTGTTGGCGCGCACGTCGGAGCCGCCCTGCTTCTCGGTCATCGCCATCCCGCAGAGGGCGCCGCGCTTGCGCTCGGCGGGCAGCGAGCGCTCGTCGTAGTCGAGTGAGAGGAAGCGCGCCTCCCACTCCGCGGCCAGCTCGGGCTGCGCGCGCAGGGCGGGGATCGCCGAGTAGGTCATCGAGAGCGGGCAGCCGACGCCGCTCTCGGCCTGCATCAGCAGCATGAACATCGTCGCCCGGGCGACGTGGGCGCCGGGGCCCGGCTCGCGCCAGGGCGAGGCGTGCAGGCCGTAGTCGACGCCGATCCGCATCAGTTCGTGCCAGGAGGGGTCGAACTCGACCTCGTCGATGCGGTTGCCGTAGCGATCGTGGGTGCGCAGTTGGGGCTTCTTCTCGTTCGCTTCGAAACCCCAGCGGATCGTCTGCGCGGAGCCGGCGATCGCGCCCAGCTCGCGGGCACGCTCCTCAGCCCAGCCGCCTCCCTCGCGCTGCAGCGCCTCGCGCAGTGGGCGGTCGGCGTCGAACGTGTTGTAGTTCTCGAGGGGCGGCGCCTGGTTGAAGACCTCATGGGTCCCGGACTGGCGCTCGACCGTTGCCATCGCCCAGATTGTCGCATCGATAGCATCGCCGCGCCGATGGCCGCGAAGATCGCTGTGAAAAACCCCGTCGTTGAGCTCGACGGCGACGAGATGACCCGGATCATCTGGTCGTTCATCAAAGAGCAGCTGATCCTCCCCTACCTCGACGCCGAGCTCGTCTACTTCGACCTCGGCATCGAGAGCCGCGACGCCACCGAAGACCGGATCACGGTGGAGGCGGCGGAAGCGATCAAGCAGCACGGGGTCGGCGTCAAGTGCGCGACGATCACGCCCGACGAGGCGCGGGTCGAGGAGTTCGGCCTCAAGGAGATGTACCGCTCGCCCAACGGCACGATCCGCAACATCCTCGGCGGCGTCATCTTCCGCGAGCCGATCGTGATCTCGAACATCCCGCGCCTGGTGCCGGGCTGGACCAAGCCGATCGTGATCGGCCGCCACGCCTTCGGTGACCAGTACCGGGCCACCGACATGGTCGTCCCGGGCGAGGGGACGCTGACCCTCACCTACACGCCGAAGAACGGCGACGCGCCGGTCGAGCTCGACGTCTACGACTTCCCCAGCGGCGGCATCGCGATGGCGATGTACAACCTCGACGACTCGATCCGCGACTTCGCCCGCGCCTCGATGCGCTACGGCCTCGAGCGTGGCTACCCGGTCTACCTCTCGACCAAGAACACGATCATGAAGCGCTATGACGGCCGCTTCAAGGACATCTTCGCCGAGGTCTACGAGGCTGAGTTCCGCACCGAGTTCGAGGCCAAAGGGATCTCCTACGAACACCGCTTGATCGACGACATGGTCGCCGCCGCGATGAAGTGGGAAGGCGGTTACGTGTGGGCCTGCAAGAACTACGATGGGGACGTGCAGTCAGACACCGTCGCCCAGGGGTTCGGCTCGCTCGGGTTGATGACCAGCGTGCTGATGAGCCCCGATGGCAAGACGGTCGAGGCCGAGGCGGCACACGGCACCGTCACCCGTCACTACCGCCAGCACCAGGAGGGCAAGCCGACCTCGACCAACCCGATCGCCTCGATCTTCGCCTGGACCCGCGGCCTCGCCGCGCGCGGTCGCCTCGACGAGACCCCCGATGTCGCGCGGTTCGCCGCGACACTGGAGCAGGTCTGCATCGAGACGGTCGAGAGCGGCAAGATGACCAAAGACTTGGCCCTGCTGGTCGGGCCTGACCAGCAGTACCTCACCACGCAGGAGTTCCTCGCCGCTATCGACGAGCGCCTGCAACGCGCTATGGCGTCCTAGGGCGCCACCCAACCCACGACTTCAGGAGACGAATCTGTGAGCACCCCCGTCAAAGTCACCGTTACCGGCGCCGCCGGCCAGATCGGCTACGCGCTGCTGTTCCGGATCGCCAGCGGCCAGATGCTCGGGCCCGACACCCCGGTCGAGCTCAGCCTGCTCGAGATCCCCGACGCGGTCAAGGCGGCGGAGGGCACGGCGATGGAGCTCGACGACTGCGCCTTCCCGCTGCTGCGGAAGATCGACATCTTCGATGACCCCAAGGCCGCCTTCGACGGCTGCAACGTCGGCCTCCTGGTCGGTGCCCGGCCGCGCGGGCCCGGCATGGAGCGGGCCGACCTGCTCGAGGCCAACGGCGGCATCTTCAAGCCGCAGGGCGAGGCGATCGCCGCCGGCGCGGCGAGCGACGTGCGGGTGCTGGTGGTCGGCAATCCCGCCAACACCAACTGCCTGATCGCGCTCTCGAACGCGGACGGCGTGCCGCGTGAGCGCTTCACCGCGATGATGCGGCTCGACCACAACCGTGCGGTCGCCCAGCTCGCCAACAAGCTCGGCAAGCCGCTGACCAGCGTCACCAACATGACGGTCTGGGGCAACCACTCGACCACCCAGTACCCCGACCTGGTCAACGCCAGGGTCGACGGCGCCAGCGCCTGGGACGCGGTCGACGACGAGGCTTGGATCGCCGATGAGTTCATCCCGCGGGTCGCCAAGCGCGGCGCCGCGATCATCGAGGCCCGCGGCGCCTCCAGCGCCGCCTCGGCGGCCAACGCGGCGATCGATCACGTCCGCGACTGGGTGCTCGGCACCGCGGAGGGCGAGTGGGTCTCGATGGGCGTTCCCTCCGACGGCTCCTACGGGATCGAGGAGGGCATCGTCGCCGGTCACCCGTGCAGCTGCTCGGGCGGCGAGTGGAAGGTCGTCGAGGGCCTCGAGGTCCCCGAGTTCTCCCGGAGTCGCATCGACGCCACCGCCGCCGAGCTGCGCGAGGAGCGCGACGCGGTCAGCAATCTGGGCTTGGTCTAAGCCGTAACGCAAAGAGGCCGGCCCACCGGGCCGGCCTCTTCAGCAGTCGTCTCCGCGGGCCCTATTTGGCCGGGAAGTACTGACGACCTTTCTTCGTTACCCGTCCCTCTTTCTCGAGGTCACCGAGGACCCGGTAGAGGTAGTTGGGCTTGATTTTCATCGTCGTGGCGATCTCCGAGGCGCTGATGCCGGGGTTGCCCTCGACCAGGGCGACGGCCTGGTCGGCACGGGTCCCTTTGCGGCGGCGCCGGCGTTTCGGCGCGGCTTTGGAGCCCGAGCCGGCGCTCGAGCCGCGGGGGCGGCCCGGCCGGCGACCGCCACGGCCGCTGGTGGCTTTGCCGCCCAGCTCGGAGAGGGCGCGCTCGAGGCGCTTGCGCTCGTCGTCCAGCTCGGCAAGGCGCTTCTTGACCAGGTCGCGAGCCTCGTCGAGTACGTGGGTGGTGCTTGGCATCTGGTTCCTTTCGCCGGTCGCCTGTGGCGTACCGGACTACTGGTAAGAACTAATTGCGAACCGCAGTGTCGCACAGTCCACAGTGAGTGTGTGCAAGTAGGTGGCCACATTGGCCTACCCGGACCTGACTATTTGCACACACCTCGGGCTCGAGGTGGGATCAGGCGGCGCGTTCCGCCTGGCGCTCAGGTGAGATGCGAACCACGTTGCGGGCGAGCCCGACCTTCTCCATCGCGGTGATGATCAGTGCGGAGGGGTCGAGCTCCCAGCGCTTCAGCCCGTGTACCGCCGAGCGAGGGAAGGCGTGGTGGTTGTGGTGCCAGGACTCGCCCAGCGAGGGCAGTGCCAGCCAGAAGACGTTGGTGGAGTGATCGTCGGTGTCGAACCGCCTGCTGCCGAGGAAGTGGCACACCGAGTTGACGCTCCAGGTGATGTGGTGGACGAAGAAGATCCGCACCAGGCCGCCCCACAGCAGGCCCGTAGCCGCGCCTGCCAGGCTGCCGCTGACCAGGTACCCGGCAAGCGCCGGCAGGGCGAGGCTGAGCAGCACCAGCCACACGAAGTTGCGGTTGATCGCACGCATCCCGGAATCCTCGTAGAGGTCGGGCGCGTAACGCTTCCAGTCGGCCCGCCCCTGGGTGGAGAAGAGCCACCCAGTGTGAGCGTGCCAGAGGCCGGCGACGACGCCGCGCACGCCCTCGCCGTGACCGACGTGGGGGCTATGCGGGTCGCCCTCTTCGTCGGTGTGGGCGTGATGCTTGCGATGGTCGGCGACCCAGGCGATCACCGGTCCCTGGACCGCCATCGATCCGAGCACGGCGAAGGTGTATTCGACCGGCTTCGAGGTCTGGAAGGAGCGGTGGGTGAGCAGGCGGTGGAACCCGACCGTGATCCCGACCGCGGTCAGCATGTACATCACCGCGGCGATCGCCAGGTCAGCCGGCGTGACCAGGCTGTTCCAGAACATCGCCGCGGCGGCGATCACCGCGGCGAAGGGGAGGACGACGGCGCCGAGGTTGACGATCTTCTCGGCGCGACCCATCTCGTGGTGGTCACTCGGCTCCGGTCGCTGCCCGGTCGCGGCGGGCTGGACGGGGCGCGTTTTGGTCGCGGTGGTCATCGGGACCACAAGCTACGCTGATTCAGTTGAGATGTTTTGGCGTGTATCCCAAGATCTGGATATGATTTTTGTCAATTAGATGACAAATTCGCTCATCGATGAGCCCTGGCGCGGACTCCCAGCGGCTGTCGCCGACCTGATCGAGCCCGAGCTCGACGCGGTAACGGCCGAGATCCTCGCCGCGATCGCCCGCGACGTGCCCGGCTACGCGCGCCCGCTGGAGGGCAGCTTCGGCCGCGGCCTGCGCCGTGGCGTCAGCGAGGCCCTGCGTCAGTTCGTCGCCCTGATCCGCGACCCCGAGGTGGGCCGCGTCGGTCGCGACGTCTACGTCGGGCTCGGCCGCGGCGAGCTGCGCCAGGGCCGCACCCTGGACTCGCTGCAGGCCGCCTACCGGGTCGGGGCCCGGGTCGCTTGGCGGCGCTTCGCCGCCGCCGCCCGCGCGGCCGACCTCGACGCCGAGGTGCTGAGCGCCCTCGCCGAGGCGATCTTCGCCTACATCGACGAGCTCTCCGCCGACTCGGTCGAGGGTTACGCCGAGGCCCAGTCCGAGCTCGAGGACGAGCGCCGCCGGCGCCGCCGCGAGCTGGCCGAGCTGCTGGTCCGCGAGCCGCCGGCCGAGGCGGCGGACCGGCGCGCCGCGGCGCGCCTCGCCGGCTGGGACCCTCCGCGCAGCGCCGCCGCCCTGGCCTGCCCCGAGGAGGGGTTGACCGCGGTCGTCGGGCGCTTGCCCGCGGACTCCCTCGTCGCGGTGGTCGAAGGTGTCGGCTGCATCGTCCTCGGCGACCCCGAGGGCCCCGGCCGCGCCGCGGTCCTCAACCGCGCTGCCCGCGCCGCGCCGCTGGCGCTTGGATCGACCGGGTCGTCCGCCGATCTGCCTGCCTCCTGGTCGCTCGCCCGTCTCGCCCTGCGCGCGATCCAGTCGGGCTCGCTCGACACGGCGGGGCCGATTCGCGTCGATGACCGGCTCAGCGACCTCCTCCTCTTCGAGGGCCGCGCCCTCGCCGCCCGCATCGCCGCCCGCCGCCTCGCCCCGCTCGCCCCCCTCACCGAGAAAGCCGCCACTCGCATGCGCGAGACCGCCCTCGCCTACGTCCGCCACGCCGGCAACGCGGTCGCGATGGCCAGCGAGCTCCACATCCACCCCCAAACCGCCCGCTACCGAACGGCCCGCCTCAAGGAGCTGTTCGGCGACCAGCTCGACGACCCCGATGTGCGGTTCGAGCTGGAGATCGCGCTGCGTGGGAGCCCGGGACGCCGCGTTACCGAGCGCGAGGCTGCCGACGAGGTTGGGCCCCCGTAGAACGGCGGGCTCAGCGACGCTTGGGCCGAGGCGGAACGAGCCTCATCTTCCTCATGACCGGTGCCTGGTTGCCGGCTTGGTCGCGGACGGTGCCGGTCGCGTTGACCGCGCGTGCCCTGCGGCTCACCCGAATCAGCTTGGTCCGTGCTGGGGAGAGCTCGAGCTCGACTGCTCGCGTCGCCCCGGTCGGAATCCGGAAGTCGGCGCTCGCCAACGTGACCCCCTGCCGCTTGCCGCGGAGACCGAGCTTGCGTCGCGTCTTCAAGACGAGCTTCCCCTGGCAGGGCCCCGACGCCTCCGTCGCTGGGCAGGTCAGTTGCGCCCTCGCTCGGCCCCGGCGGGAGAGGCGCAGCTTCTTGCCGTTGATCTGGATGCTGACGTCGTGATCGATCTGCGAGGAAGAAGAGGGGGAGGCCGCCACCGTCACCTGCCGCCCTGCCGTCGCCTGGGGGCTGGCGTTGCAGAGGGCGGACCTGCCGGTGTAGATGGGCCTGGCGGAGCAGCCCTCGTCGTCGGTGACCGTGACCGTGGCGGTGTAGGTCCCGGCGGGATAGGTGTGGCTGACGGTTGGTCCCGCGGTAGAGAGCGTGGCGCCATCGCCGAAATCCCAGTCGTAGCGGGCGATCGTCCGATCGGGATCGAGGGAGCCCCCGGCGTCGAAGGAGACAGCGCCGCCCGTGGGCGGGGACGCCTCCAATGCTGCTACCGGGCCCTGATTGGGAGTCACCGCCAGCGAGTTGAGCCCCGGCCCCGAGCCACCGGTCGGCACCGGGGCACCGATCAGCATCGGCGCCCCATCGGGGGCGAGGCCGAAGGCGGCGACGTCATCGGACTCTGAACCGGCCATGTACAGCTGATTCTCGCTCGTGCCGGCGGCGAGGCCGAGCGGCTGATCCAAGTCCGCGGCGAACGGCGAGCCGAAGACCGGGCTGAGGGTGCCGTCGACTCCGATGCCGAAGGCGAAGATGCCGAAGAAGAAGCTGGACGCGTACAGCCGCCGCCCGGCGGGCGTGATCGCGATTCCCTGTGGGCCGAAGTTGGCGGCGAAGGGCGAGCCGGGATGCGGAGAGAGCGAGCCGTCGGCGGCGATTTCGAAGCCGGCAATGGCGTTGGATCCGTGGCTCGCGACATAGAGGCGCTTGCCGTCGGGCGTGACCGCAATCCCGGTCGGCTGGTCGCCGGTTGCCTGGGGCGGGCCGGCGGCGGTCAGGCCGCCATCTGCCGCGACCGCGAAGGCGGCGACCTCGCCGGCGTCGATGTTCGTGATGAAGAGGTGACTGCCGTCGGGCGAGAGAGCGAGGGCCGTTGACGTCTCGCCGTCGAGGAAGGGCGAGCCGGGGACAGGGGTCAGCGAGCCGTCGGCGGCGATCCTGAATCCATAGATGCCGTCGATGAGGGCGCCGGCTAGGTAGAGGCTGCTGCCGTCGGAGCTGATCACGAGGTCGTCGACGGCGCTGGCGGCGAAGGGCGAGCCGGGGATCGGCGTCAGCGTGCCGTCGGCAGCGACGTCGAACCCGTTCACCGCGCCGCCGCCCAGCCGCGAGGCGACGTAGAGCCGTTGGCCATCCGGCGTCATCGCGACTCCGCCCGGGCCGTCGGCGGTGCCCAGCGGCAGGCCGGGCAACGGGGTGAGCGAGCCGTCGGGGGCGACCGCAAAGCCGGAGAGCTGATCGCTGCCGAAATTCGAGACGTAGAGGCTGCGTTCGGCGTGCGCGACAGCGGCGGAGCTCAGCGCGAGGGCGAGGGTCGCGATCAGCGCGAGAACGGCCGGGGCGCGCCTCGAGGTCCCTCCCCATAGGTGCATGACCAGCGACCCTACCGAGCGTGGTGTCGAGGCGATCGTCTTACTGGACAGATCGCCGGTTGGGCGCTCGCAAGAGACAGCGCTTGGTTTGGGGCAGTACGCCGGGCTAGCGACGCCGCTTCTTCGGCAACGTCCGGAAGACGACGTCCCAGATCGGCGAGGAGACGCCGTAGCCGTAGCGGTGGTCCTGGAAGTGGTGGCGCATGTGCTGCTCGCGCAGGCGCTTGCCGAGCTGCGACTTGGGCACGAAGTGGTGCACGTAGTAGTGCGTGTAGTCGTAGAAGAGGTAGCCGGCGAGGAAGCCGCCGAACAGCGGGTAGGCCTCGGGCGTGCCGAAGAGGAAGGTGAAGGCGAGGAAGAAGAGGGCCGCGAGGGGGATCGAGACGGCGGGCGGCATCACCAGGCGCAGCCGGTCGTTGGGGTGGTCGTGGTGGATGCCGTGGATGATGAAGTGCATGCGGCGGCCGAAGGCGTTGTCGGGCTCCCAGTGGAAGACGAGGCGGTGCAGCCAGTACTCGGTCAGCGTCCAGATCCCGATCCCGCCGAGGCTGAGCAGGGCGAGCGTCCAGACGGCGAGGCCGCGGTCGGCGCCGAGCCACTCCATGACGACGACAGTGGGCACGAAGATGATCGCCGGGATCGACGGGTGCACCCGGGAGAAGAAGTTGAGGAACTCGCTCTCGAAGAGCTGTGGGGAAGCCGAGAGTTTCTCGGTGCGGTCGTGGGCGTCCATCCGTAGGCCCATGGTAGCGACGGCGGCGCACGCAACCGCAAGACGCGAGGAACTTGTGAACGGCCTGTGTCAAAGACGTTGCGATTTGCGGGAACAGGCGTCACGGAACTGTCACGGCGCTGCCAAGATGCCCGCCGATGGCCCGCAAGAAGAAACCAAGCTGCGCGGACTGCTACTTCCGCAAGAACATGCTCTGCGCCCTGCCCCAGGACGAGGTCTGCACCACCTTCCGCGCCAACCGCCCGGAGGGCCTTGTTCCCCCCAAGCAGCCGGTCCTGCTGATGCGCCCGCCGCGCTGGGCGGCCCAGTCGAGCACCGCGTAGCGCTCGCTGGCTATGGTTTTCGCTCATGCCTGAGCGCGACCTCTTTGCGAACTTTGCCCGCATGCGGAGGGAGATGGACCAGATGATGGGCGGCGCCTGGGGGCGCACGACCTACGTCAGCCGCCGCAGCACCGGGTTCTCTCCCAACGTCGACGTCTACTACTGCGGCGAGCCGCAGCGGGCGGTGATCAAGGTCGACCTCGCCGGGATCGAGCTCGACGCCGTCGGGATCGAGGTCAGCGGCCGCCAACTGGCGATCGTCGGCGAACGGCCGGTGCAGGAGACCGAGGGCCGCGTCTACCAGCAGGTCGAGATTCCCTCCGGCCCCTTCCGCCGCGTGGTCGAGCTGCAGGTCGAGGTCGACGCCGACCGCGCCAAGGCGACCTATGTGGACGGTGTGCTGCGGATCGAGCTGCCCCTCCGCGACCCGACCGAGACCACGCGCCGCGTGCCGATCGGGAGGGAATAGCGATGGAGAACTCGCCGGTGCTCGAGGTCGTCGACTCACCGCTCGACGCCGAGGACGCGATCCGCGCCAGCCAGCCGCTGCCCGACGCGCTGCCGGTCCTGCCGCTGCGCGAGACCGTCACCTTCCCCGAGACGCTGACCCCGCTCGCGGTCGGCCAGGAGCGCTCGATCAAGCTGGTCGACGACGTGCTCGGCGCCAACCGCATGCTGGTCATGGTCGCGGCGCGCGATCCCGAGAACGAGGAGCCCGGCCCCGACGGGCTCTACGTCGTCGGCGTCGTCGGCGTCGTCGCCCGCATGCTGAAAATTCCCGACGGGACGCTGCGCATCCTCGTCCAGGGCACGCAGCGGGTGAAGATCGGTCCCTACGTCGCCGAGGAGCCCTACCTCGTCGCGCGGATCGCCGAGCTGCCCGACAAGGTCGAGGAGGGGACCGAGCTGGAGGCGCTGACCCGCAACGTGCAGCGCACCTTCTCGGAGATCGTCGAGCACATCCCCTACCTGCCCGAGGAGCTGCAGATGGCGGTCGCCAACATCGACGACCCCGCCGCGCTCGGCCACCTGATCGCCGGCGCGCTGCGCATCTCCACAGAGGAAAAGCAGGAGCTGCTGGAGGAGGTCGACGTCGCCGCCCGGCTGCGCCGCCTCTCGCAGATCCTCGCCCGTGAGCTCGAGGTGGTCCAGCTCGGCAGCCAGATCCAGTCCCAGGTCCAATCCGAAGTCGACAAAGGCCAGCGCGAGTTCTTCCTGCGCCAGCAGCTGAAAGCGATCCAGGACGAGTTGGGGGAGGGCGACGAGCAGCAGGCCGAGGTCAACGAGCTGCGCGAGCGGATCGAGGAGGTCGGCCTCCCCGAGCACGCGATGAAAGCTGCCGAGCGCGAGCTGTCGCGGCTGGAGAAACTGCCGCCGGCCGCCGCCGAGCACGGCGTCATCCGCACCTACCTCGAGTGGCTGGTCGAGCTGCCCTGGTCGCAGGAGACCGAGGACAACCTCGACATCGGCCACGCCCGCGAGGTGCTCGACGCCGACCACTACGACCTGGAGAAAGTCAAGGACCGGATCCTCGAGTACCTGGCCGTGCGCAAGCTGAAGCCGGACTCGCCCGGGCCGATCCTCTGCTTCGTCGGTCCGCCCGGGGTCGGCAAGACCAGCCTCGGCAAATCGATCGCCCGCGCCCTCGGCCGCGAGTTCGAGCGCATCTCGGTCGGCGGCGTGCGCGACGAGGCCGAGATCCGCGGCCACCGCCGCACCTACATCGGGGCGATGCCGGGGACGATCGTCCGCGCCCTGCGCGACGCCGGCTCGCGCAACCCCGTCTTCATGATCGACGAGATCGACAAGATGGGCTCCGACTTCCGCGGCGACCCGGCCTCGGCGATACTCGAGGTCCTCGACCCGGCCCAGAACGACAGCTTCCGCGACCACTACCTCGACCTCGAGTTCGACCTCTCCGAGGTTCTCTTCATCGCCACCGCCAACGTCCTCGACACGATCCCGATCCCGCTGCAGGATCGGCTCGAGACGATCGAGCTGGCCGGCTACACGCTGGAGGAGAAGCGCAACATCGCCCGCCGCTACCTCGTCCCGCGCCAGATCGAGGCCAACGGCCTGAAGCCCTCGCAGATCGAGTTCGCCGACCCTGCCCTGACCGCGATCGTCGAGGAGTACACGCGCGAGGCCGGCGTCCGCAACCTCGAGCGCCAGATCGGCACGGTCTGCCGCAAAGTCGCCCGCGACGTCGCCGAGGGCAGGAACGGGAGCAAGGTCAAGATCTCGGCCAAGCGCGCCCGCGAGCTGCTCGGCCGCCGCCGTGTCTTCGCCGAGCAGCGGCGCCGCACCAAGGACCCCGGCGTCGCCACCGGCCTCGCCTGGACGCCGACCGGCGGCGACGTGCTCTTCATCGAGGCGACCGCGATGCCGGGCTCGGGCAAGCTGACGATCACCGGCCAGCTCGGCGACGTGATGAAGGAGTCGGCGCAGGCGGCGCTCTCCTACGTGCGCGGCCACTGGCAGGAGCTGGCGCCCAAGATCGAGGAGAACTGGTTCGCCGAGCACGACATCCACATCCACGTCCCGGCCGGCGCCGTGCCCAAGGACGGGCCCTCGGCCGGGGTGGCGATGACGGTCGCGCTCTCCTCGCTGGTCTCCGGCCGGCCGGTCCGCAACGACGTCGCGATGACGGGGGAGGTCACCCTGACCGGTCAGGTGCTGCCGATCGGCGGGCTCAAGGAGAAGTCGCTGGCCGCCCAGCGGGCCGGCATCGCGCGGGTGATCGTGCCGGAGCGCAACGAGGGTGACGTCGCCGAGATTCCCGAGCACGAGCGCAGCGCCCTGGAGTTCGTCTACGTGGATGACGTCGCCAAGGCGATCGACGCCGCCCTCTAGCCAATAGGCTCTGTGTGATGGAGGCCGCGGGGGCGCTTGGCCGCAGTGGGATTTCGACCTTCTTCGAGGCGCTTCGCGAAGCGATGCGGGCTCGTTCCCGTGTCTTCTGGATCGTTGCCGGGCTGACCCTGCTCGCCGCCGGCCTGCGCTTCGCCACGATCGGCGTCCAGGCCTACCACCACGACGAGATCGTCACCGCCAGCCGTGTCCTGCGCGGCAGCTTCTGGCATGCGATGGAAGCGGTCGGCTTCAGCGAGTCGGCGCCGCCGCTCTACTACGCCCTGGCCTGGGCCTGGACGCAGCTGACCGGGACCGGCGAGGCCGGCCTGCGCTCGGTCTCCGCCGTGGCCGGCGTGGCGACGGTGCCGGTCGCCTTCCTGCTCGGCGCCGAGCTGCGCGGGCGCCGCACCGGGGTCGCCGCCGCCGCCCTGGTGGCGGTCAACCCGATGCTGCTCTGGTACTCGCAGGAGGCGCGCAGCTACGCGCTGCTGATCCTGCTGACCAGCCTTGCCGCGCTCTACTTCGTGCGCGCGCTCGAGCGCGGCGAGCGGCGCGACTTCGTCCTCTGGGGCATCGCCTCCGGGCTCTCGCTGGCGACCCACTACTTCGCCCTCTTCCCGATCCTGCTCGAGGCGCTCTGGCTGCTCTGGCGACGCCGACGCGCGCCGCTCGGCGGCCTCGCGATCGTCGCCGCGGCGGGCCTGGCGCTGGCGCCGCTGGCGATCCACCAGATGCTGGCCGGCCGCGCCGAGTGGATCGGCGGCCACAGCCTCGGCCACCGCCTCTGGGAGGTGGGGGCCAGCTTCTTCGTCGGCGAGACAGGCGACATCATCGCCCGGCCGGAGATGATCCTCCCGGCGATCGTCCCGCTGCTGGCCGCCGCCGCCGCCCTGCTGCTGCTCGCCCTGCGCGGCGACCGCGGCGAGCGGCGCGCGGCGGGGTGGATGCTGGCCCTGGTCGGCGCCACCCTGGCGATCCCGCTGGCGATCGCGCTGACGGTCCCCGACAAGGACTTCATCCTCGCCCGCAACCTGCTGCCGGCGCTGGTGCCGCTGCTGGTCGCCGTGGCGGTCGCCGTGACCCTGCGCGGCGCCCGCCGCGCCGGCACCGTCCTGGCCGCGGTCCTCGTCGCCTACTCGCTCGTCTTCAGCGTCCTCGCCAGCACCATGCCCTCGCTGCAGCGTCCCGACTGGCGGGCGGCCGCCGAGCGGCTGGGCGAGCCGGAAGCGCCGCGGGCGATGGTCACCTGGCTGCTGGGAGCGGCCTCGCTGCGCTACTACCTCTCGACCGGCTCTTTCCAGGTGGCGGCCTCGGACGGCTACACCTGGAACGTCCACGAGGTCGACTTCATCTCCGACGGGCCGGTGCCGCCGGTGCCGCCACGGATCTTCGGCGAGCGCTTCCGCCAGGTCGGGTACGAGCGGGTCGGCCGCCTCCGCATCCGGCGCTACGCGCTGCCGGGCTCCGACCTGGTTCACCTGCCGCTGCGAACCGTGCGCGACGCCGAGCTCGACTTCCGCAGCAACGGGGTTTTGCTCGACGGCATCGGCCCCCCATGACCCCCCGCCGATGGGCCTGAAACACGTGAATGATCGACGTTTGAGGCCCGTCGGCGGTTGATCGGGTTATCCTGCGAGCACCGAAGACCTTTCAGCGAGGAGATGGCATGACCAAGACCAAGGCGAACCAGGCTGCGGACATTTACTCCAGCGCCCGGGAAAACCCCTACGTGCAGCGTCTGATCGAGGACGAAGAGCTGCGTGACAGCCTCCGTGACGCGTTCGAAGCGGCGCGTGGCGCCTACACCCGGGCGACCGGCAACGGCAAGGGCGTCGCCAAGGCCGTGACCAGCGACAAGAAGGTGCAGAAGGACCTGCGCACGGCGGCCGAGAGCCTGCGCGACGTCACCGAGCAGCTGCGGGCGCCGAAGAAGCGCAAGAAGAGCCGCCTGCGCCGCCTCGTCGTCTTCGGCCTGATCGCCGCCGGCCTTGCCCTCGTGCTCAGCGAGGACGCCCGCAAGGCGCTGCTCGACGCCCTCTTCGGTGCCGAGGAGGAGTTCGAGTACACGAGCACCACCAGCATTAATGGGGCCTAGCAGCGCCCGGTTGTGACGCGAGCCGGGTAGCCCGCCCGGCTCGCGCCATACACTCCTTGAATGGAGGCAGCGACCAAAGAGCGCGAGCTGAGTGGCGAAAAGGCGAAGCGCATCGTCGACGCGATGCGCGACAGCGTCGCCAAGCGCGGCGCCGCCGGCTCCACCTTCGAGCACGTCGCCCGTGAGGCGGGCGTCAGCCGCGGCCTCCTCCACTACTACTTCGGGACCAAGGAGCGGCTGCTGGTCGAGGTCGTCCGCCGCGACGCCGAGATCCGCGTCGCCCGGCTCGACGAGCCGCTCGCCAAGGCGGAGACGGTCGACGACGTGATCGACGTCCTCGTCGCCAACCTCATGGACCTGATCGAGAACGAGCCCGCCTTCTTCCTCCTCCTCTACGAGCTGTTCAGCGCCGGTCGCCGCAACCCCGACATCCAGCACGAGGTCGGCCAGCTCTTCGACCGCACCCGCACCCACGTCGCCGAGGTTCTCGAGGCGAAGGAGCGGGAGGGCGTGCTGAAGCTGCGCTACGACGCCGAGTCGATCGTCGCCTACCTCTTCGCGGTCGCCGACGGCTTCGCCCTGCAGGCGCTCTCCGAGCCCGGCCGCAAGATCGACGGCGCCCTCGCCGCCGGCTCGGCCTCGGCGCGGTACCTGCTCGCCGGCGAGTGACGCAGCCGATATTCACCACACCTGGGTGTGGTGAAAGTCGGACGCGTCGCCGAGTGACCCTCCTCACAGTGGGGGAGTGACCCTCCTCACAGACTCGCGCCCCCCAACCGGGGGAGGCTGGCCAACCAGCCAATGCACGACGCGATGGTCAAGCTGGCGGGGTTCCTGGCGCGCAGGCGCCGCGTCGTGGTGGGGGTCTGGGCCCTCGTCGTGCTCGCCGCGTTGCCGCTCGCCGCGCGCCAGACCGAACACCTGACCGGCGGCGGCTTCGATGTCCCCGGCAGCGAATCGAAGGCGGTCGCCGATGCGATGGGCGGCGAGTTCGCCGGCCGCTCCGACGGGATCGCGGTGCTCTTGCGGGCGACGCCCTCGGCCGGCGCCGCCGAGCGCGCCGCCGCGATTCGCGCCGTTCGCCGTGACGTCGCCGCCGTCGCCGACCTGAGCCTGCCGCCGCCGGTCGCGCGCCGCGCCGAGCTGCAGCTGCGCCGCGGCGACAGCGCCCTGCTGCCGCTGCAGAGCCGTGTCTCCCCGGACGCGCTGGTCGATCCGGCGGTCGAACTGCGCGAAGCGGTCGACCCCGGCGCCAGCGTCGGCGGGGTCACCACCTACCTCGCCGGACAGGCGACGGTCTGGGCGGGCATGCAGGAGCTCTCCAAGGAAGACCTGACCAAGGCCGAGGTGAGCGGCTTCCCGATCGTCGCCCTGATCCTGCTCGTCGTCTTCGGCTCGCTCGCCGCCGCGGCGCTGCCGCTGACTCTGGGCTTCGTCAGCGTGATCGTCACCGGGGCGCTGATCTACTTCCTCTCGCTGCAGATGTCGACCTCGGTCTTCGTCACCAACATGGCCTCGATGATCGGGATCGGCGTCGCCGTCGACTACTCGCTCTTCATCCTCGCCCGCTACCGAGAGGAGCGCCGCAAGGGCCGGGGCTGCGACGAGGCGCGGGCCGAGGCGCTGGCGACCTCCGGGCTCGCCGTCGCCTTCTCCGGCCTCGCCGTGATCGTCTCGCTGGCCGGGCTCTGGATGGTCGACAACCAGGCCCTGCGCTCGATGGCGCTGGGCGCGATGACGGTCGTCGCCGTCTCGATCCTGACCGCGACGACGCTGCTGCCGGCGCTGATCGCGATGCTCGGCGATCGGGTGATGCCGGGCGGCATCGTCGCCAAGGTGCTGGGCCGGGTGCGCCGGCCGTTCAAGGGCAAGCCTGCTCCAGTGGCCGCTCCGGGACCCGGTTTCTGGGACCGCTGGGCCCGCCGCGTGATGGCCCGCCCCTGGCTCGCCGTCACCGGCTCCGCCGCCGTCCTCCTCTTCCTCGCCTCGCCGCTGCTCTCGATCGAGACCGGGACGACGGCGCTCGAGCAGTTCCCCAAGGACAGCGACGTGCGGGTCGGCAACGAACTCGTCGCCGCGCAGCTCGGCGGCGGCGCCGACCCGGTGCAGATCGTCGCCTCCTCCGCCGGCGGGGTCGACCAGGCCGCGGTCTCCGGCTTCGCCCGCGAGCTCAGCGCCCAGCCCGGGATCGCCGCGGTCGCCCGGCCCGTCTACGCCGGCGACAGCGCCCTGGTCGAGGCGACCACGGCCGCATCCAGCGACACTCCAGAGGCGACCGCGGTGGTCGAGAGGCTGCGCGACCAGTTCGTCCCGGCCAGCGCCCTGGCCGCGACCGCGACCGTCGACGTCGGCGGCGAGACCGCCCGCACCGACGACGCCCGCGGCCAGATCAACGGCTCGATCTGGAAGATCATCGGCTTCGTCCTGGCGCTCAGCTTCCTCGTCCTGATGGTGATGCTGCGCTCGCTGCTGCTGCCGCTCAAGGCGGTGCTGATGAACCTGCTCTCGATCGGCGCCGCCTTCGGCATCCTCGTCGCGATCTTCCAGTGGGGCTGGCTCGACAGCGTCCTCGGCTTCGAAAGCCTGAGCGCGATCGACACGATCAACGTGCCGCTGATCTTCGCCATCGTCTTCGGCCTCTCGATGGACTACGAGGTCTTCCTGATGTCGCGGATCCGCGAGCGCTACCTCGAGCACGGCGACAACGAGCGGGCGGTCGCCGAGGGCCTCGCCTCGAGCGCCCGGACGATCTCCTCGGCGGCGCTGATCATGAGCTCGGTCTTCGCCGTCTTCGTCCTCACCGGCGTGCCCTCGATCAAGGAGCTCGGCCTCGGCGCCGCCGTCGCGATCGCCCTCGACGCGACCCTGGTGCGGCTGATCCTGGTGCCGGCGGCGATGAAGCTGATGGGCAGCTGGAACTGGTGGATGCCCTCCTGGCTCGACCGGGCGCTGCCGCAGCTCAGCTTCGAGGGCGGCGGCAAGGCGGTCAAGGGTGGCGGCAAGGCCGTCGAGCCCGAGCCCGCCGAGGCCTAAGGGTTCTTAATACTCTTCCCGCTCATGAGTGAGGAGATCGCGTTCGCGGGGGCGGCGAGGCAGGCGGAGATGGTGCGGGCGGGGGAGATCTCGCCGAAGGAGCTGGTGCAGCTCAGCCTCGACCGGATCGCCCGCTTCGACCCGCAGCTGAACGCCTTCCGCAAGCTCTTCGCCGAGCGGGCGCTGCTCGAAGCCGAGCAGGCCGAGGCGCGGTTGGGGGCGGGCGACGAGCGGCCGCTGCTCGGCGTGCCGATCGCGATCAAGGACGAAGTCGACGTCGCCGGCGAGGTCAAGACCTACGGCACCGACGCCTTCAGCCAGCCTGCCAAGGCGGATTCCGAGATGGTGCGCCGCCTGCGCGAGGCGGGCGCGATCATCGTCGGGCTGACCCTGCTGCCGGAGCTGGGGATCTGCGGCTTCACCGAGTCGGCGACCTACGGCGTCACCCGCAACCCCTGGAACCCACAGCGCAGTCCCGGCGGCTCCAGCGGCGGCTCCGCCGCTGCGGTCGCCGCCGGCCTGGTTCCCGTCGCCTCGGCCGGCGACGGCGGCGGCTCGATCCGCCTCCCGGCCGCCTCCTGCGGCCTCTTCGGCCTCAAACCGTCGCGCGGCCGCGTCTCGCTGGCGCCCGACGTCGAAGGCTGGAACGGGCTCGGCGTGATGGGCTGCCTGAGCCGCGCCGTGCTCGACACGGCGCTCTGGCTCGACATCGTCTCCGGCGGCTCGCGCGAGCCCGAGGCGCCGCCGCCTCCGGCGCGCCCCTTCGTCGAGGCGGCACGGACTTCACCCGGCAAGCTGCGGGTCGCTTGGTCGACGGCGGCGCCGCGCGCCGTAGTGCCGCCGACCGTCACCGACACCGCCAAGGGGGCGGTCACCGACGCCACCGAGCTGCTGCGCTCGCTCGGCCACGAGGTTGTCCAGAAGGACCCCGACTGGGGCGGGATCGGCGACAACATCACGCTGCGCTTCCTCGGCGGGGTCGCCGAGACGGTCAAAGCGGTGCCGCACCCCGAGCGGCTCGAAAGCCGCACCCGCGGCTTCGGCCGGCTCGGCCTCGTCGTCCCCGCCGCTCTCCACGAGCGCGCCAAGACCAGCGGGCGGGACGCCGACCGCGCCCGCGTCAACGCGATCTTCGACGATCACGACGTGCTGGTCACGCCGGTGATGGCCGACACGGCGCTGCCGGTGCGGCGCTGGGAGGGCAAAGGCGCGCTCTGGACCGTGCTCGGGATGGGCCGCTTCTATCCCTACTGCGTGCCCTGGAACCACCTCGGCAACCCGGCGATGTCGGTGCCGGTCGGCCTCGCCGCCGACGGCATGCCGCTCGCCGTCCAGGTCATCGGCCGGCCCGGTGCGGAGGAGACGCTGATCTCGCTTGCCGCCCAGCTCGAGGCCGAGCGGCCATGGGCCGACCTCCGGCCCCCAGTTTCCGACTGACCGTCAGCTCGGGAAGACCTTGCGCATCCGGGCCAGCTCACGCAGGCTGCCGCGCGGGCGGATGCGGCCGCGCAGCATCATGCTCAGCGGCTTCGCGTCGGGCTTGCCGAAGGCGACCCAGTCGCCCCAGCTGGTCTCGAGCACGACGTCGGGGTTCGGCGCTTCGCCGGGCTCGGCCCGGGTCGAGCCGTTGTCGATCGTCAGGTGCCAGGGGTCGGCGTCGCTGAAGCGCCACTGGTAGACGAGCCGCGAGCCGTTGGCCGCCTTCGGGTTGACCACGCGGGTGACCAGGTCGAAGTAGAGCCGCTGCACCTCGGGCGAGGCGTCGGGCGCGGCGCCGCCCGGGGCGCCGATCACCCCGGCCATCATCAGCTTCACCTGGCGTGCGGCGACCTCCTCCTCCGGCGCCTCGGAGTCGAAGGGGAAGACGCCGGGCGGCATCTCCTCGATCGGGTAGCCGATCGTCCGCCAGCGCTGGCGGATCAGCTTGAGGCCGAAGGCGAAGATGTCCTCGAGCGTGAAGCCGTAGCACTCGGTGTACTGGCGGTCGAGGTTGGGCGGCGTGAAGACGGCCGGGCCGTAGGGCAGGACTTCGCGCAGCAGCTCGGTCACCGCGGCCCGGTTCTCCTCACAGCCGGGGCGGCCCTCGGCGAGCAGCTCGGAGAGGACCTTGACGCCGAAGCCGATGTGGCGCTGCTCGTCGCGGGAGACGTTGGCCATGCCGGCGCTGAAGCCGGGCATCGTCTCCTCGGAGGCGAAGAAGTCCTCGATGAAGTGCTGACCGGGCTGGGCGAGGCTGCCCTCGACGATCAGGTGGTAGAGGGTGATCGCCTGCGCGTACTTGGGCAGCGAGCGGTCCTTGCGCAGTTCCTCGGCCATCAGGTCGAGCCGGTCGAAGATGCCGCGGTAACCCCAGTTGAGCTGCGGCAAGGTGGACGAGAGGGTCGCCTCGATGGTCTCGCCGCCGACCCCGATCACCTCCTTGAAGAAGCGGTGGAAGAAGATCGAGTGGCGGACCTCGTCGACCTGCTGGGTGGCGAGGAAGTAGGACTGCTCCTCGGTCGGGGCGGCGGTGACATAGGGGGCGAGGGTGTCGGCCACCCGGTCCTCGCCGTAGTAGAACATCGAGTAGATCCACATCGCCGAGCGGCGCTGGAGGTCGCTCAGCGCATCCCAGCCGGCGCGGTCCTTGGAGAAGTCGAGGTCGTAGGCGCTCCAGTTGCCGTGCTCCCAGCGCTGGTAGAGGTCCTCGTAGGTGACGTTGTCCATCAGGCTCTGCGATGCGACGCTCATCCACATCTCCTTCGGTCGGGCGCGGGCTTCGGCAGCGGCTGCGCAGGCAGAGCCTATCGCCCTGCTGGCCAGGCAGCCAGTTTTCGCCGGGTGACGTGGTTCACATACTGATCACCAATCACAGCCAGGACTGGCTCTTAGGCCGACGAGGAGGAGATCGCCTGTGTCGGCAAGGCTTGGCTCCCGGGGTTCAGTCTGCTTCTGCACGGCTGGCATTCGCATTGACCGCTCTTGTACCCACGGCTCACATGGATCAGGCCATGCATCTTCCCGTCGGGTCCCTTGAAGTGATCCCAGAGGGATCTGATCCATTGTTCGTCTCGCTTGCGGAGGCCGTAGTAACGCCAGAGCGCCCAGGCCACGAAGTCCGCGGCTTGCAGGAGCCTGCTCGCCCGCGAATCGGAGAAAAACGGCACATCGGTCATGTGGGTCAAGGTTCCGATGCGACCTGAGAGCTGACGCCATTTGTCGGCCCAGTTCTGAACCTGTCTCTCGGTGCTGCTCCGATCGTGGATGACAATGCCTCGCTGGTGTTGCCCGGTGCTCTTCGCCTGGCCCTCCAACATCTCGTCGAACTTGTGAAGGACCTCCTCCCATGCTCGCTCCTCATAGTCTTTGTAGGACCGCTCAACTACGGCCCCAAAGAACGAACATGGGTACGCGGGGTCCATACAGGTGTAGCTTCGAAGGGCGCGATAGCCACCCTGGAGGACCTTCCGCCGGGTTGGCCAATCGACGTGCTGCCAGTAGCTATCGGTGACGCGCGTGGGGCTCTTGATCTCGGCAGCATGAAGCTCGAAGTCCCGGGGATCAGATCCGTCCGGTAGGTCTCCCAGCGGCGCTTCGAATCGTTGCTGCAGGTGGTAGGCGTCCTGCTCGTGAACGGCGACCCCAGCGAGGATGAAGACAGGACTACCACCGTGGGTGCCCGATCCATCTAGGTAAAGCGAGTACAACGTTACCTCCCCCAGGTAGTCAAACCCAGAAACTTGCGCTAACCTGCCACTGCAGCCGGGAGGACCGCACCTTGCAGTTCCGCCCTCGTGAGAGATAGACCGCACATTGCGGTGCTTGACTCAAGGGGCCCGGCCGCTTTCCTCTGCCACTGCGTCTTCGGCGCCAGTGACTATACCGCCAGTTGTCTCCTCTGGGTACAGCTGAGGCTACCGGACACCAGGCGGTGGTCCCCTAGACGGTGGCGGGAGTCTCGATCTCCCGCTTGAGGATCTTGCCGGTCGGGCCCTTGGGGAGGTCGTCGAGGAACCAGACGACGCGGGGGTACTTGTAGGCGGCGATGCGGTCCTTGACGTAGGCGCTGACCTCCTCGGCGCCCAGCTGCTCGCCGTCCATCAGCACGACGGCGGCGCCGATCTCCTCGCCCCACTCGTCGTGGGGGACGCCGACGACGGCCGCTTCGCGGATCTTCGGGTGCTCGTAGAGGATCTCCTCGACCTCGCGTGGGTAGACGTTGTAGCCGCCGCGGATGATCAGGTCCTTCTTGCGGTCGACGATGAAGAAGTAGCCGTCCTCGTCGGTGCGCGCCATGTCGCCGCTGTGGAACCAGCCGCCGCGCATCGCCTCCTCGGTCGCCTCGGGGCGCTGCCAGTAGCCCTTCATGATGTTGTGGCCGCGGATCACGATCTCGCCGACCTCCCCCTGGGCGACCGGGTTGTCGTCATCGTCGACGACCTGCATCTCGACGCCGTCGATCGGGGTGCCGATCGAGCCCGCCTTGCGCTCCTTGTCGGGATGGTTGGAGCAGGCGACCGGCGAGGTCTCCGAGAGGCCGTACCCCTCGAGCACGATCGCCCCGAAGGCCTCCTCGAAGCCGTGCAGAACCTCGACCGGCATCGAGGCGCCGCCGGTGACGCAGTTGCGCAGCGAGGAGATGTCGAACTCTTCGCGCCCGGGGTGGTGGAGGAGGGCGCCGAACATCGTCGGCACGCCGTAGAAGTGGGTGACGCGGTCGCGCTGCATCGTCGCCAGCGCCTCACCGGGGTCGAATTTGGGGACCAGGGTGAGGCAGGCGCCGACCCGCAGCGAGGCGTTCATGCCGACCGTCTGGCCGAAGGAGTGGAAGAGCGGCAGGGCGCCGAGGACGACGTCGCCGGCGGCGACCTCGCAGGTGGTCCGCGAGGAGACCTCGGCGTTGCGGGCGAGGTTGGCGTGGGTCAGCTCGGCGCCCTTCGGTTTGCCGGTCGTGCCCGAGGTGTAGAGGATCACCGCGGTGTCGTCCTCTGCCGTCTCGGTCAGGCCTGGGGTGGGCTCGAGCGCGCCCAGGGTGGCGGCGAAGGCGGCGGGCTCGACCTCGATCAGCTCGGCGCCGGCCTCGGCGGCGCCCGCTTGCGCCTCCTCGGCGAAGCCGTGCCAGGCGAGCAGCAGCCTGGCGCCCGAGTCCTCGAGGTAGAAGGCGATCTCGCGCCGCTTGAGCAGCACGTTCATCGGCACGACGACGCCGCCGGCGCGCAGCACGCCGTAATAGGCGACCGGGAAGTCGGGCACGTTGGGGAGCATCACGCCGACGCGGTCGCCGGGCGCGAGCCCCTTGTCGCGCAGCAAGGTGGCGAGGCGGGCGCTGCGGTCGTCGAGGGCGGCGTAGCTGAGCTCCAGCTCACCGAGCCTGATCGCCGGGCCGTCCGGCGTGCGCTCGGCGCTCTCGGTGACGATCGATGCCAGGTTCATCCACATCCTCCCCGTGTTTGCCCGTTCCCGCGGGTGAGGATAGTCCCTCGGCGATTACTCAGGCTCGAACGCCGGGGTCGGGGTCGGTGTGACCCCGGCCGGGGCGGCGTTGCGCTTGCTCATCACCCAGGCGAAGCCGCCGCCGGTGAAGAGCATGAAGGAGGCGTAGACGGCAGCGGGGATCGTCAGGTCGTCGGCCAGGGTGGCGCCGACCGCGATCGCCAGCGCCGCGTTGTGGATGCCGAGCTCGAGCGAGATCGCGGTCGCCTGGCGGTCGTCGAGCCGGGCCAGCTTGGAGATGCCGAAGCTGATCGCCATCGCGGTGACGTTGAGGGCGAGCGCGGCGCCCCCGACCCGGGTCGCGTTCTCGGCGACGGTGTCGTGCTCGCTGGCGATCGCGCCGAGGATGACGAGCGCGAAGAGGGTGAGGGAGACGTCGCGGAAGCGTGGGTAGATCGCCTCGATCCGCTCCGGATAGCGCTGCCGCAGCGTCATCCCGATCCCCACCGGGACGACCGTGATCGCGAAGACGCGGGCGACGACGCCGAGCATGCTCGCGTCGCCGACGTCCTCGGCGCCGAAGTGGTTGGAGGCGAGGGCGAGGAATAGCGGCACGGTGACGATCGCGCCGACGCTGCTGATCGCGGTCATCGTGACCGAGAGCGCCGTGTCCCCACGCGAGAGGTGGGTCAGCATGTTGGCCATCATCCCGCCGGGGGAGGCCCCGAGCAGGACCAGGCCGACCGCCAGCTCGGGCGGCAGGCCGAAGAGCTCGGCCATCGTCAGCGCCAGCAGCGGCGAGATCAGGGCCAGGTTGAGCATCCCGATCGCGACCCCCCGGGGTGACGTGAAGACGCGCCGGAAGTCGGCCGCCGTCAGCGTCATGCCGAGGCTGCACATGATCACGCCGATCGCCGCAGGCATCACCACGGTGGTCAGGATCGGACTGTCCATTCGGGCGACCTTACCCGGTGAGCAGGGACGAGGCCGCGCTTGCCGCCTCGCGTACCGCGGCGGCGAGCTTCGCCTCGCGACCGTCGAAGCGCTGGAGGGGGACCGGCACCGAGATCGCCGCGACGGGCCCGCCGGGGTCGAGGACGGCGGCGCTCGCCATGAACAACCGCGTCGTCCGGCGCCTGGCCCTGCCGGAGGGCCTGCCACCGGGGCTGGCGCGCCATTGTGCCGAGGAGTACGCGAACCTGGCCGCCATCCTGCCCGCGCTGCACCGGGCCTACGGCGGCGAGGACACGATCTGACCTCGCCTGCTTAGATGTCGCCGGGATGAAGGCGTCGATCGCGGCACTGATGCTCTGTGCGCTGCTGGCCCTCGCGGGCTGCGGCGACGACGACTCCTCGGGCACCACCGAGGGGACGGACACGACCGCGGCGGTGGCCGCGAGCGGCGGCAGCGCCGACGACGGCAAGCCCAAGGTGACCGTGCCCGACGGCGCCGCGCCGACCCAGCTGCTCATGAAAGACCTGACCGAAGGCAGCGGCCCGGCGGCGAAGCGTGGTGACAACGTCACCGTCGAGTACGTCGGGGTCGGCTTCGAAAGTGGTAAAGAGTTCGACACCTCCTGGGGCCGCGAACCGTTCGCCTTCCAGCTCGGCTCCGGCCAGGTGATCCCCGGCTGGGAAGAAGGCGTCGTCGGGATGAAGGCGGGCGGCCGCCGCCAGCTCTTGGTCCCGCCGGAACTCGCCTACGGCGAAGCCGGCTTCCCGCCCTCGATTGCTCCCAACGAAGCGCTCGTCTTCGTCATCGATCTCCTCGAGATCGGCTAGCGCGACCAATCAGTTTTCCCTGAGTTTCGCGTACGATCCGCGTCATGGTTGCGCGGGCGTGGGGAATCGCGGCTCTGGCGACGTTTGTGCTCGCCGGCTGCGGGGCGAGCGAGGAGTCGCCGAGCGGGGCGCCGGAAAAACCGCCGGGGCCGATGCAGACGCAGTCCGCAGCGGAAGCGGCGAAACGCCTTCCGCCAGAGGTCAGCGTCCCGGATGAGCTGCCCAAGCAGAAGCTGGTCGTGGAAGACCTGATCGAGGGCAGCGGCAGGCCGATCCGGATGGGCGACAAGATCGTCACTCATTTCGTCGCGGTTCACGCCGACGGCGAGCTTTACGAGCACTACTGGAAAGCGAACCCCTTCCAGTATCAGCTCGCCCGTAACTACGTGCTGATTCCTGCCTGGACCGAGGCGCTTCCCGGGATGCGCGTCGGCGGGCGCCGCAGGCTGGTCGCCCACCCCGACCATCTCTTCATCGGCGGCGCCCCGCCGGACGTCACCGCCGAGGAGTGGACTCTCTACTACGTGATCGATCTGCTCGGCATCGTTAAGCCAAAATGACCCGATGCCAGGAGACGAGCTTCTCGCCGAGCGCTTCGCCGCGCAGGCCCTCGCGGGGCCGCGGCTTGCCGACCCGGTCGCGGTCGCCGAGCGGCTGCTTGCCGTCCAGGGCCAGGACCCACGCGCCTTCCGGCTCGCGGTGCGGGCGCGCAGCGAGGGGCTGACCGCGGCCGACGTCGACCGGGCGCTGAGCGAGGACCGCACGCTGGTGGTCACCTGGCTCAACCGCGGCACGCTGCACCTGGTCCGCAGCGAGGACTACCCGCTGCTGCAGGCGCTTACCACGCCGCCGCTGTTCACCTCCTGCGCCCGGCGGCTGCGCCAGGAGGGCGTCAGCGAGGCGGAAGCGGGGCGCGCCCTGAAGGCGATCGAGCGGGCGATCGCCGACGAGGGCCCACAGACCCGCGTGCAGCTGCGCGAGCGGATCGAGGCGGCCGGCGTGCGCACCGACGGCCAGGCGACGATCCACCTGCTCTTCCTCGCCGCGGTGCGGGGAGTCGTGGTGCGCGGCCCGATGCTCGGCAAGCAGCACGCCTACGTCCTCGTCCGCGAGTGGCTCGGCGCGCCGCCGCCGGTCGACCGCGAGCTGGCGCTGGCGGAGCTGGCGCGGCGCTACCTGGCCGGGCACGGTCCGGCGAGCGACCGCGACCTCGCCCGCTGGGCGGGCCTGCCGCTGCGCGACGCCCGCGCCGGGCTGGCGGTGATCGGCGCCGAGCTCGAGCAGCGCGAGGACGGCCTGGTCAGCCTCAGCAAGCGGCAGTCCGCCGACGGGGCGCCGCCGCCGCGCCTGCTCGGCGCCTTCGAGCCTGTCCTGCTCGGTTGGACCTCGCGTGAGGAGATCCTCGGCTCGGAGACGCGCCTGGTGACGAAGAACGGCATCTTCCACCCCTTCGCGATGGTCGGCGGCCGTGCCGTCGCCAAGTGGGGCCTGGCCGGCGGCGAGCTGACGATCGAGCCGTTCGAGCGCCTCTCCGCCGCGGCCTCGGCCGCGCTAGCTTCCGAGGCCGCCGACGTCAGCCGCTTTCTCGGCGTCTGAGGGCTCGAGCGGCGGCCCGATCGGGCCGCTCGGGACCCACCCCCGGTACATGCGCAGCAGGGCGAGCACACCGATCGCCCCGACGAAGGCGGAGAGCGTGCCGGCGTAGGCGAGCGTGCCGCGCGGGCCGATCGCCGCGACCAGCACGCCGCCGGCGGCGAAGGCGCCGAGCTCGGCGGTGTTGCGGATGCCGTTGTAGGCGGCGAAGGCGCGCCCGTGCAGGTCGTCGGGGACGCGGACATGGATCAGGCTGCGGAACATCACGTTCTTGAGCCCGTGGGCGACGCCGCCGGCGAACGAGCAGGCGAGGAAGAAGGCGAAGCTGAGCCAGAAGGCCGGCAGGGCCAGGGCGGCGCCCTGGCTGGCAGCGGCGACGAGGCCGACCGCGGCGACGGCGCCGGCGGCGACCCGCCGCGCGAGCAGCATCGCCCCGATCGCCATCCCGGCGGTCCAGATCGAGAGCATCGCGCCGTAGGCGAGTTCGCCGCGGCCGAGCACGTCCTGGACGAAGAAGAGCTCGCCGACCCAGACCGCCGACATGAAGAGCAGTGAGGCGAAGGCGACGCTCATCACCAGCGCCAGCAACCGGTCGCGGAAGAGGAAGACGACGCCGTCGCGGGCGCGCGGGGCGCGCTCCGAGTCGTCCAGCTCGCGCGGGCGCCGCCGCACCCGCAGGCTCAGCGCCGCGACGGCGACCGCGGCGAAGGTGGCGGCGTCGACCAGCATCGCCAGCTCCAGCCCGCCAACTCCGTAGAGCAGCCCGCCGAGCAGCGGCCCGGCGCCGAAGCCGATGTAGCGGGCGGTCTCGATATGGCCGTTCGCCTCCTGGATGCGGTCCTCGCCCGCGAGCGGCGGGATCAGCGCGAACTCGGCCGGGGAGGAGGTGGCGAAGACGATGCCGAGCAGCGCGGTCAGGATCAGCACCGGCGCGACCGCGGTGCTGAAGGCGGTGGCGACAGCGGCGACGGCGCCGAGCGCCGAGACGGCGGCGAGCAGCCGCGTCGCCTCGACCCGGTCGGCCAGCAGCCCGGTCAGGCCGGCGGCCGGGACCGCGGGCCCGAAGAGGCAGACCCAGAGCGCGGCGACGGCGAAGCCGGAGTCGGTCGCGTCCTTGACGTACAGGCCGAGGGCGACGATCGCCACCCAGTCGCCCATGGCCGAGAGCCCAACCGAACCTGCCACCAGCCGAAAGTCCCGGTCACGGAACAGGCTGGCGTTCATCTCAGTCCAGCTTCGGGCTGCGCCAGGGCTGCGTCAGGCGGGCGGCGAGGTCGTCGACCAGGCCCTCGATCGGGACCCGGGTCTGCTCCAGCGAGTCGCGGTCGCGCAGGGTGACGGTGTCGTCCTCCATCGTCTGGTGGTCGACGGTGATCCCCCAGGGGGTGCCGATCTCGTCCTGGCGGCGGTAGCGCTTGCCGATCGAGCCGCCCTCGTCGAACTCGGCGGGGACGCGCCGCCGCAGCTGCTCGAAGATCGCCCGCGCCTTCTCCGGCATTCCCTCCTTGGAGACGAGCGGGAGGACGGCGACCTTGACGGGGGCGAGCCGCGGATGGAGGCGCAGCACGGTGCGCTGGCGGCCCTCCACCTCCTCGACGTCGTAGGAGTCGACGAGGAAGGCGAGCGTGGCGCGGTCGGCGCCGGCGGCCGGCTCGATCACGTGCGGCACGTAGCGCTCCTTGGTCTGCTGGTCGAAGTACTCGAGCTTCTCGCCGCTGAACTTGGCGTGCTGGCTGAGGTCGAAGTCACCGCGGTTGGCGATCCCCTCGAGCTCCGACCAGCCGATCGGGAAGAGGTACTCGACGTCACTGGTGCCGGATGAGTAGTGGGAGAGCTCGTCGGCGCCGTGGGCGCGCACCCGCAGCAGCTCGGGGCGGATGCCGAGCTCGGTGTACCAGCGCTCGCGCTCCTCGATCCAGGTCCGGTACCACTTCTCCGCCTCGGCGGGGGGCACGAAGAACTCCATCTCCATCTGCTCGAACTCGCGGGTGCGGAAGATGAAGTTGCCCGGCGTGATCTCGTTGCGGAACGACTTGCCGATCTGGGCGATCCCGAAGGGCGGCTTCTTGCGGGCGAAGCCGAGCACGTTCTTGAAGTTGATGAAGATCCCCTGCGCCGTCTCGGGCCGCAGGTAGACCTCCGAGCCCTCGCCCGCGACCGGGCCGACGTGGGTCTCGAACATCAGGTTGAACTGGCGCGGCTCGGAGAGCTCGCCGCCGCACTCGGGGCAGCGCAGCTCGGCGCTCGGGTCGCCGCCCTCGGCCTCGACCGCCTCGCGCAGGTGATCCTCGCGCCAGCGCCGCTTGCACTTGCCGAGGCACTGGACCAGCGGGTCGGTGAACCCCTCCAGGTGGCCCGAGGCCTCCCAGACCCGCGGGTGCTGGAGGATCGCCGAGTCGAGCGCGACGATGTCGTCGCGCTCCTGCAGCATCGCCCGCCACCACTCGGCTTTGACGTTGTTCTTCAGCAGCACCCCGTAGTGCCCGTAGTCGTAGGTCGAGCCGAGCCCGCCGTAGATCTCGGAGGAGGGAAAGACGAAGCCGCGGCGCTTGCAGAGCGCGACGATCTCCTCCATCGTTGCCAGGTCTGGTCGGGCGTCCTGCTCGGTGGTTGACATGCCGGAACCGTACCGGCTGCGATAATCGCCCACCGCGATGCCGATCTACGAGTACAAATGCACCAACGGTCACGTCTTCGACGTGATCCAGAAGATGAGCGACGACGCCCTGACCGAGTGCCAGGAGTGCGGCGCTCCGGCCGAGCGGGTCCTGCACCCGGTCGCGATCCACTTCAAGGGCTCGGGCTTCCACAACACCGACTACGGCAGGAAGTCCACCGCCGCCTCGAACGGCTCCTCGGAGGGCTCGGGCGAGGCCAAGGAGTCGAAGCCCGACTCGAAGCCGGCCGAGTCGAAGAGCGACTCGAAGGCGACCGCGAAAGCCGACTAGTCACCCCAACGCGTTTTCCCTGAGATAGAGGGAAAACGCGTGAGGCTGAGCGACCTCACTCGCCGAGCAGCTTCTTGACTGCGCGCTGGCGCTCGGACTCGGGCACTTCGATGCTGCCGCCGGGGCCGGGGGAGCAGCCGGCGTTTTCGCCTTTGCAGAGCACGTCGGCTTCGCCGTCGCCGCCGATCCCCGCGGCCAGGATCAGCTGCGGCATGGTCAGGAAGCCCATGTCGCTGACGAACGCCTTCGGCGCGTTCCAGCCGATGATCGGCCCCTTGACGAAGTTGTAGGGGGCGCGCAGCGGGCTGGTGAGGCGGTCCTTGATGCCGCCGATCACTTCCTGTTGGGCGCGCGCCCGGTCGAAGTCGTCGTAGCTGCCGAGCGAGTAGGCGCTCGGTGCGGGCCCGGGGCAGGGGCTGGGCTTGCGTATCCGCGCGTAGGTCAGGGCCTGCTCGCCGTCGAGCGTGTTCTCGCCCTTGCCGAGCCGCAGCGTCCAGCCGCCCTGGCCGCCGCCGGCGCCGCCGGCGATGTCGGCGCAGAGCTTGACCGGCACGTCGACGACGACCCCGCCGACCGAATCGATCAGGTCTTCGAAGCCGGTGAAGTCGATGATCGCGACGTGGTCGACGTCGATCCCGAGGAAGTCCTCGACCGCTTCGATCTGCGCCCCGGCGCCGCCGAAGGCGAAGGCGCCGTTGATCTTCTGCGGGCTCTGGCCGGGGATCTCGGCGTAGACGTCGCGCGGGATCGAGAGTTTGCGGAAGGCGCCGCCGCCGGCGCGGACCAGCATCAGGGTGTCGGCGCGGTACTGGCCGACGCTGCAATCGCCGTGCGGCGCCTCGCCGCGGGACTGCTGCTCGTAGCACTCCTCCGAGGTCAGGGCGCCCGGCTCTTCGGTGCCGGGCGGTCGGGCGTCGGTGCCGATCAGCAGGATCGTCTGCGCGCTCGGCAGCAGGGCGAGGTTGCCGTGCAGGGTCGACTTGGCGTCGCCGTCGAGCTTGAACGACTGCAGCTGGGCGGAGACGGCGAAGGCGAGGAAGCTGAGCAGGATCCAGCCCAGCGCCGCGATGCCGACCCATTTCAGCGCCTTGCGCAGGATCAGCCGCGCGCGGCCATCGCCCGGCTCTCCCACGCCCCGCCCGGGGCGATCGCCGCGCCCCGGCAGCTTTGGCGCCTTCCAATCGCGATCGCGCAGGGAGGAGAGGTCGGGCTTGCGGAAGCGCGACAGGAGGCCCCGGCGTGCCCGGTAGACCTTGTAATCCGGCGGCCCCGAGGGCCGCTGCTCTCCATCGCCTGCCATGAAAGGGTTAGAAATCATGCCGATGCCCGCGGTCGACTGCGACGAGAGATGAGTGACGCCGAAGCGATAGGCATCGACCTGGGCGGCACCAAGATGCTGCTCGGTGTCCTCGACCGCGACTCCAAGGTCGCCTGGGAGAGCCGTGAGGCCTCGGCCGGCGAGAGCGAGGACGAGCTCGTCGAGCTGCTCGTCGGCGAGGTCGAAGAGGCCCGCGCCGAGCGCGCCGGGGTCGAGGCGATCGGGATGGGGATCCCGGCGACGATCGACCAGGAGAAGGGCGAAGCCGTCTTCACGGTCAACCTGCCGATCGCCAACCTGCCGATCCGCGACCTGGTCACCGAGCGCACCGGGCTGCCCGCCTTCCTCGACAACGACGCCAACGTCGCGGCCCTGGCCGAGCAGCTCTTCGGCGCCGCGCGCGGCGCCGAGAACGCGGTGATGCTGACGATCGGCACCGGGATCGGCGGCGGCCTAGTCCTCGGCGGCGAGCTCTACCGCGGCTCGAACGGGGCCGGGGCCGAGCTCGGCCACGTGACGATCAAGATGGACGGGCTGGCCTGCCAGGGCAACTGCCCGGGCCACGGCTGCATCGAGACCTACGCCTCCGGCACGGCACTCGGTCGCGAAGGGCGCGCCGCCGCGGAGCGCGAGCCCAGCTCGGCGCTCGGCAAGCTGCTCGCCGCGGGCGAGGCGGTCGACGGCAAGGCGGTGACGATCGCCGCCCGGGCCGGCGATGCGACCGCGCGCGGCGTCTTCGACCTGGTCGGCCGGCGGCTCGGCGTCGCCCTGGCCAGCTTCGCCAACATCTTCGGCCCGGAAGTGTTCGTGATCGGCGGCGGCGTCATCGCCGCCGGCGACCTGCTGCTCGACCCGGCCCGGGCGGAGCTGAGGAAGCGGGCGCTGCCGCCGATGAACCGCACCCCGGTCCTCGCCGCCGAGCTCGGCGAGGACGCCGGGATGATCGGCGCCGCGGCGATGGCGCGGATCGAGCTGGAGAAGGCGGGCTGATGCCCGGCTCGCTGATCGTCTGCCCGACCCCGATCGGCAACCTCGACGACATCACGCTCCGCGTCCGCGACGCCCTGGTCAGTGCCGACTACATCGCCTGCGAGGACACGCGCCGCACCGGTGGCCTGCTCGACAAGCTCGGCATCCGCCCGGCGCCGCCGCTGGTCTCCAACCACGAGGGCAACGAAGCGGCGCGGGCGATGGAGCTGGCCCAGCGGATCGAACGGGGGGAGACCGTCGCCCTCGTCTCCGACGCCGGCATGCCGGCGATCTCCGACCCTGGCTTCCGGTTGATCCGCCGCTGCATCGACCGCAACCTCGAGGTCACGGTGCTGCCCGGGCCCTCGGTCGTCCCCACCGCGCTGGTCGCCTCCGGCCTGCCCACCGACCGCTGGCGCTTCGAGGGCTTCCTGCCCAAGCGCGCCGGTGAGATGGAGCGCGTCCTGCGCTCGCCCGAGACCGTGGTCGCCTTCGAGTCGCCGCGCCGGATCGGCGACTCGCTGGCGGCGCTGGCGGCGATCGCCCCCGACCGGCCCGCCGCCGTCTGCCGCGAGATCTCGAAGATGCACGAGGAGGTCTCACGCAGCACGCTGGCCGAGCTGGCGCGGCGCTTCCGCGGCGAGGTCAAAGGGGAGATCGTGCTGGTGATCGCCCCGGCCGCCTCCGAGGACCACGACCAGGACGTCGGCTTCGCGGTCGACGCCCTGCGCCACCTGGTCCAGTCGGGCGCCCGCCCCCGCGCCGCCGCCAGCGTCGTCGCCGCCCTCACCGGCACTCGCGCCAACGACCTCTACCGCGCCCTCACCGGCCGCGAGCCCCGCAAGTGATCGACTAGCCTCGCTCGCCGATGTCCGCTTTCTACGTAACGACGCCGATCTACTACGTCAACGCCGAGCCGCACCTCGGCCACGCCTACTCGACGATGGCGGCCGACGTGCTCGCCCGCCACATGCGCCAGCGCGGCGCCGACGTCTTCTTCCTGACCGGCACCGACGAGCACGGCGAGCCGATCGAGATCGCGGCCGAACGCGAGGGAGTCACGCCGCAGGAGCTGGCCGACCGCAACGCGGCCAAGTTCGAAGAGCTGATGCCGATCATCGACGCCAGCAACGACTTCTTCATCCGCACCTCGGACCCGCGCCACGGCGAGCGCGTCGCCGAGATCATGCAGCGCGTCTACGACAACGGCTGGGTCAGCAAGGGGACCTACGAAGGCTGGTACTGCCCGCGCTGCGCCGACTTCAAGACCGAGCGCGAGCTCGGCCCCGGCCAGACCTGCCCGATCCACGAGATCGCGCTGGAGAAGGTCCGCGAGGAGAACTGGTTCTTCCGCCTCTCCGCCTTCCAGGAGAAGCTGGAAGCGCTCTACGAGGAGCGGCCCGACTTCGTCGTGCCCGACTTCCGCCGCAACGAGGCGGTCGCCTTCATCAAGAGCGGGCTCGAGGACGTCTCGCTTTCCAGGCCGAAGCTGAAGTGGGGGATGCGGCTGCCCTGGGACCCCGAGCAGCGCATGTACGTCTGGTTCGACGCCCTGCTCAACTACGTCACCGCGCTCGGCTTCGCCCGCGAGGGGGAGGACCTGACCGGGCGCTACTGGCCCGCCGACCTACACGTGATGGCCAAGGACATCCTCAAGTTCCACGCCGTGATCTGGCCGGCGCTCTGTTGGGCGGCCGACCTCGAGCCGCCGAAGCGGATGGCGATCCACGGGTTCCTGCTGATGGGCGAGAAAAAGATGTCGAAGTCGCTCGGCAACGTGCTCGACCCCTTCGAGGCGATCGACCGCTTCGGCGCCGACGCGCTGCGCTTCTACTGCTTCCGCGAGGTCAGCTTCGGCCAGGACGGCTCGATCTCGACCGCCGGCTTCGAGTCGCGCTACGAGACCGAGCTCGCCAACGACTTCGGCAACCTCGCCAGCCGCGTGTTGGCGATGGTCGAGCGCTACCGCGACGGCGTCGTCCCCGTGGCGGCGGTCGACGCGGTGCTCGAGGAGGACTTCGAAGGCGTCGTCGAGCGCTTCAGCGAGCTGCTCGACCGGGCCGAGCTGACCCAGGCGCTGGAGGAGGTCTGGAAGCTGGTGCGGCGCCTCAACCGCTACGTCGAGGAGACCCGCCCCTGGGAGCTGGCCAAGGACGAGGCCGACCCCGAGCGCCTCGACGAGGTCCTCTACAACCTCAGCGAGGGCCTGCGCGTCATCACCCTGATGCTCGTCCCCTACCTGCCCCAGACCAGCGAGCGCCTGCTCGCCGCTCTGGCCGAGGACTCACGGACGCTGGCCGAGCTCGGCTCCCGGCGCGGCGGCCAGAAGGTCGAGCGAGTGCCGCCGCTCTTCCCCAAGATCGAGGCCCCGGCCTAGCCCCTCCTGATCGAGATCTCCTCGGTCAGGACCGTCTGCCTTGGCTGTTCGGAACGGGTCCCCAGCCGGCCGATCCGCTGCACCACGTGCATCCTCCTGCTCACCTTCCCGAGGAGCGCGTATTCAGGCGGGAGCCCCACATTTCCGAGCGTGACGAAGAACTGGCTGCCCGATCGTCCGGTGGGCTCCGCCCAGCTCTTGGCCATCGCGACCGTTCCCTTCGGGTAGGAGAGCCCAGCGGGCGGCTTCTCGTCGACGCTGTAGCCTGGGCCGCCGATTCCGGTGCCGAGTGGGTCGCCGCCCTGAACGACGAAGCCCTGTACCGCCCGGTGAAAGGTGAGGCCGTCGTAGAAGCCCTTCTCGGCGAGGAAGACGAAGGAGTTGACCGTCAGTGGTGCGCGCTCCGCGTCGAGCGCGATCTCGAAGCTCCCGCAGTTGGTTCTGACTACGGCGGTCAACCGTTCTCCCGGGGTGATCACTGTCGTCGGCGCGCGGAACCTACGACTCTTCGGTGCCGGCGCCGCGACCCTCCTGCAGCCGTCGTGCCGGCTCTTCGCGACGGCTGACGTAGATGCTTCGGGCCCAGGGTCGGCTGGAGCCCGTGCCACGCTTGTGCTTACGGTGGCTGCGGCAAGCAGGGACAGGGTGACCAGACACACTGCGCGCCGCCGACGCTGTTGGATGACGAGGTTCATACCAGGGTATGTCCAACTCGGCCGGCGGCCGGCCTAGGCTGGCTTCGCGGCGGAACGGAGGCCGGCCGACGTGAACGTTTCGTCGATCCTGAACCGTTTTCCACCCGGTGGCAACTCACCAGTCGAAGGATAACTCCATGTCATTGATCCCCTGTCCAGAGTGTGGTTCGCGCGTCTCGACCAGAGCGGCAAGCTGTCCCCAGTGTGGGGTTGGGATCGGCGGCTCGCGGGTCCACGTCGAGCTGACCAGCAAGCGGCTCAAGGTTCACCAGGCGCTTGCCGCGATCGTCACCATCGTCGGCTTCGCCTGGCTTTTCGTCGGCTGCAACGAGGCCATGAAGCAGGAATCCGAAGGGCCCTTGGTCGCACCGCTGGTCGTCCTGGCGCTGGGTCTGGTCTGGGCGACGGTGACCCGGGTCAGGGTGTGGTGGCACCACAGGTAGGTGCCGGCGGATCGACTAGCCTCACCGGTGCGAGATGTCAGATAAGTCCAAGGCAGGTTGGGGATGGGTCGCGTTCGGGTTTGCCCTTGCGCTCTGCGTGGTCGCCGGCGCTGTCGCGGGGGTGTTGCTCGGCAATGCCGACGACGCCGACGGCGACGCCGGCGAAGCGCGCCGTGTCGCCGCCCTGGCGCTGGATACCAGGGGTCTGAACGACGACGCCCTGGCGCTGTCGCAGGCGATCGAGGCGGCGATCGAGAGGGAAGAGCTCGAAGGCGAGGCGGCAACGCTGCGGGCCGAGTTGAGCGCGATCGAGCAACGCGCCGAACGGATCCGGGCGCGGACCGGCGCCCACCTGGTCTCGGCGCAGGCGGGTGCGGGTACCGCCGGGGCGCGTCGGTCCGGCGACAGGCGTGCGCAGCGCGGGCTGCGCGAAGTGAGGACTGCCCTGGGGGTCTTCGAGCACGAGGTGGTCGACCGCTTCGACTCGCTCCTGGTCTCGCAGCCCGCGTCGGAGAGCGAGGCGATCGAAGAGCTGGGCCAGGCGACCCAGGTGCTCGAGCAGCAGAACGAGGCGATGTCGGCGCTGAGCAGCGAGTTGGACGACGCCGAGCCGGTGGCAGGGTCGACGACTGGGTCGACCGCCGGCGGCGTCGCAGACGCCTACCCGGTGTCCGGGGCGTTCGGCGGGGTGGTCGACGGCTCGGGGGTCTTCACGGTCGAGTACGAGGTCTCCGAATTGAGCGCGGAAACCGAGGAAGCGAGCGAAGAGCCCGGTGTCACTTTGGTCGGCGCCTCCGCGTCGGGCCGCGTCGAGGTCGAGAATCCGGCGGCTCCGGGCGGGCCCAGCGTGCCTGTGCCGGAGCTGCGCATGGTTCTGTACTGGGCTGAGGCTGAGGTTCCCGTGACGGCCCGCCAGGCTGAGCTGCGGCTCGACCCCGGGCAGGAGGATTCGGCGGCGGAAACGACCGACGAGATCGAAGCGGAAGCGGAGGCGGAGCCGGAATGGGGATCTCCCTGTCGCTACGAGCTCGCCGGCGATCGCTTCTGCGCGCTCGCCGGCCTCGACTTCGCCGCCGATGCGGGCGGTCCGCTCGCTCCCGGCGAGGGGGTCGAGTTGGAAGCCGACGAGGCCTCCGTTGCGCTCGCGCTCTACAGCGAGGACACCGATCCGTTGACCACTCTTCTGCAATCCGACCCTCCCGACCTGATTCAGGTCGTCGACGCCGGCCCCGAAGGCCTGCTCAGGCCCGCCTGCACAACGCCCGCCCTCGACGCCGCCTCGGTGCCGACGCAAGGAGAAGACGGCGCGCTCGCGGGTGAAGCGACCGATGCGACGCTCGGCCTGCTCGAAGCGGACGGGGCGGTGGTCTTCGAGGCCGCGCCGACCGCGCCCGCCGAGGAGGTCCCCTGCTTCGAGGTCCGCGATGAGTGATCAGCCGGGCGGTGACCGGGAAGAGGTCTTCTGCGGCGCCTGCGGCGCCCGGGTCGAAGCCGCGGCGCGCTTCTGCACCGCCTGCGGGGAGGCGCAGGCGCAGTTCGCCGGTGCGGCGAGCGAGGCATCTGGCGGGGACACGCTCGCCGATGCGCGCACCGCGGTGCTGCCCACGTCGCCGCCGCCCGCACCAACGGGGGAGGCGCTGCCGGGGCCGCCGCCAGCCGGCGTCGCATCACCGCCTGGTTTCGCGCCGCCGCCCGCCGTCGCGCCGCCTCCCGTCCCCGTGAAGGAGACCCGGGCCACCGGCGTCGTCGTCGTCGGCTACGTCAGCGCCTTCCTCTTCCCGCTCGTCGGTTTGGTGATCGGCGCCACCCAGCACCAGCGCAACGTGCACGGGATCAGGATCGTCGTGCTCAGCATCGCGGTGATGGTGGTCAGCTTCGTCGCGACGATGCTTCTGCTCGCCGCCGTCTCGTCGTCCTGAGTGGCGGCGGGCCTGCAAGAACGCGGGGAATGACGACGTTCATACCTCTGGATGTCCGATCCCGGAATGGTCCACGCTATTCTCGCGACGCTTCGACGTAAGGCAAACACTTGAAAGGGATGTGACGATGGTGATTGGCAAGAGTGGGATGCGCGGCCACGCTAGGGCGCTCGCAATCGCGACCGGCATCGCCTCGATGCTGACGCTGGCGCTCGCCTCGGGTGCCCAGGCGAAAGGCGAGTACGAGCTCAACGACTCACGTGAGACGGCGTACGGCCCGCTCACGGGCGCGACGTGGTACACGGCTGAGAAAGAGACCGAGAACGATGTCGATTGGTACTACTTCTACGTCAAGACCTACAGCCAGATTGAATTCACGGCGACGATGGTCAAAGCAAAATACAAAGACTATTGCGATGTCAGCTTTCTGCTGTATGACAAGGACGGCAACCTGCTGAGGGAATCGAACTACTTCAGTGCGGGCCATGTCAACGTTCTCGAACATCACGCCCTGACGATGAGCCCCGGTCGCTACTACATCGTTACCCTCAATTCTGATTCTGATTGCTACGTCGGCGACCGCTACAAATTTCAGATCAGCCCCGCCGGCGCCCTGACCACCAACCGCGAGTGTGGCGAGGCGATTGTCACCCGGGACTCGGTGATCCCGCTGCTGACGAAAGCGACCGCTGAACTGAACGAAGCCACCGAGCCCCTGGCCGCGGCCGACGCCGCTGTACGTGAGTCGAAGGGCGAACTAGCTTTGCTCAAGCATCGCTGGGAAAAGGCGAAGGGCGACTGGGAGAAGATCAAGCGTCGAATCAAGCGGCATCCCGAGTCGCCTCGGTTCCAGAACCGGGAAAGGCGGCGCTTGCGGATCTCCCGAGCGCGGGTCAACAGCAGCCTCTCCGACGCGAAAGAGTCGGCGAGGGCGAAGTTGACCGCCGCTAACAAGACCCGTACCGCGGTCCTCGCCAAGCAGGCCCCGCTGAAAGAGATCGTTGCCCAGCACACGAACGCGAAAGCTCAGGCGGAAGCGCAGATCGCGATCAACTGTTGAGAGCCGCGATCGCCCTCTGCGTGGCGCTGTCCCTCACCCTCGCCGCCTGTGGGTCGGGCGGGGGTGAGGGCGTCGCTGCATCCCCCTCGGCCCCGACCGGGTCGGTTGGGAACGCCGATGCGGCTGCCGATTACGACGGTCTCGCCGAGTACGACTGCGTCAAGCTGGGCGAGCTGCTGGAAGGGGTGCTCGGACCGGGCGAGTACGAAGGTACGCCGCACGACGAAAGGTGGACGGAGGGCACCGGCTACCGCGGTGGCTGTGCCTTCGAAGGTGACGCCGAGGTATCGATCGAGATCCACCTCGCCGAGCCCGACGAGCACAGCCTGCTCTGGATAACGGTGCCCGCGCGTGAGGCCGAGCGGGCGGAGCTGGCAACCGACGTCGGCGACGAGGCGTACCTGGAGTCGACCGATGACGGCCTCGACCTCACCGCGCGCAAGGGCCTGGTCGAGGTCTCGCTGCGGCGCCCCGCCTTCGGTGAGAACACGCTCGACGCCGAACAGCTCTCGGCGCTGGCGGCGGCGATCCTCGCGCCCTGGCCTACGGGGCCCGGCGCCGACGAATCCGCGGATGGGACTGGGTCAGACGGCCGCCCCGCCGTGCCCGATCTGCCGCTGCCGCCCGAAGTCGTCACCGCGGACCTCCAGTACTTCGACGCCGAGGAGTTCGCGCGCAAGATGGAGGGGATCAATCCCGACGGGGAGTCGGTCATCGACCCCGAGATCACTCCCGACTACTTCCACGTCCAGTTTCCGGCCACGGAGGCGACGGCCGAGGCCTACTGTGAGGAGATCAGGGGCGCCGGCCTGGACCAGGATCCTGAGGACGCGCTGGAGGTGGGCGCCGACGCCTCCGCGGACTCTTCGGACGAAGCGGTCTGCAGTCTGACCGACGGTGAGGAGTGGATGGCTTCTGTGAGCGCGATCGGTGACGAGTACCTGCTGACCGTCGCTCCCTGGGGAGACGTCGTCCGAGTGGTGACGTTGTGTGATGAGGACCCGGGCCGGTGCGAGGGGGAATCGGAATGAGTGAGCAACCGCCTGTCAACATGGTCCAGCAGACCACCGTAATCCAGGTCGGTAATCCCAAGAGCGTGCTCGGTGCGGTGCTGCTGGCGCTGTTCCTGGGTCCGCTGGGAATGATTTACGCGACCCCGGTCGGGGCGCTGGTGATGTTCGTCGTCAACATCATCATCGTCATCCCGACCCTCGGCCTGGGCTTGCTCCTGACCGTTCCGCTGGGCGCGATCTGGGCCGGCATCGCGGCCGGCAGCCACAACGACAGGCTGGCGGGCGTCTCCGCGCAGGCCGTCGCTCCGGGAGCATCCCCCGCGCAGCCGGCACTCAACCCGCAGGCGGCTCCGGCAGGGTGGCATGACGACCCCGAGGGCTCGCGGCAGCTCCGTTACTGGGACGGATCCGCATGGACTGAGCACTACGCGGACCAGACGGGTCCGCCCGCCGTCGAGGGGAAGGACCGGCCGGCGCTCGGCGAGGGGGAGCGCTAGCGGCGCGCCGGGGCGCGCAGGTCGGTTTCGACGCCTTCGATCGTCGCCTGCATGCCCGCGATCAGCGGCTGGGCGGCGGCGGGGGGAGTGCGCAGCACCCTCGCGTAGCGGTCGAGCAGCTGTGCCTGGGCACGCAGCGAGCGGGTCAGCAGCGGCCGGATCGGCGGGTCGACCGTGGCACGGGTCCTGGCCAGCAGCCCGGCGACGGTCCCCTGCAGGGTCGGGAGCCGCTCGGCCTGGTCAGCGCGCACCTCTTCGTCGAGGGGGTCGAGGGCGAGGTCGGAGAGCAGGCCCGACAGGTTGCCGTTGACGGCCTGGGCGCCGCTCAGCACCGGCAGGGCGGCGTCGAGATCGGCGCCCTCGCCACCGCTCTCGCGCAGCGCCGACGGCAGCAGGATCGCGACCAGGGCGGCGCCGACGAGCAGGGCGAGGACCGCGGCCAGGGCCCGCCCGCCGGTGCGGCGCTCGGTTGGTCGCGGGCGGATCGCCGTCGGCGCTGTTCGGGCTTCCGCCGGGCGGGGCTGGGGCGGCGCCTGCCGCGGCCGCGCCCGCGCCGCGACCTGCGGGTCGCGCGGGATCGCCCCGGTGTCGGTTCCCAGCGCCGTGCCCATCGCCTTCGCCATCGCACCGCAGGAGGCGAACCTCTCCTCGGGCCGCTTGGCGAGGCCGCCGGCGAGCACCTCGTCGACTTCGCGGGGGAGGCCGGCGACGCGGGCCGAGGCCGCCGGGATCGGCTCGCGGAGGTGCGCCTCCATGGTCGCGGCCACAGTCTCGCGGGCGAACGGCGGCGCCCCGGTCAGCAGCTCGAAGGCGAGGCAGGAAAGGGCGTAGACGTCCACCCTGCCGTCGATCGGCCGGTAGGCGATCTGCTCCGGGGCGAGGTAGTTGGCCGTGCCCACCACCTGCCCGGGGGAGGTGATGTCGCCGTCGCCGCCGATCGTCTGCGTCAGCCCGAAGTCGGTCAGGTACACATGCTCCTCGCCGCCGCTCGCGTCGATCAGGACGTTGGCGGGCTTGACGTCGCGGTGGACGAGGTTGCGGGAATGGGCGGCGTCGAGCGCGGCGGCGATCTGGGCGACGATCCGCGCCGCCCGGACCGGTGGCAACGGCGAGGTCTGGGCGAGCAGGGCGCGCAGGTCGGTGCCCTCGACCAGCCGCATCGCCAGGTAGAGCTCGCCGTCGTCCTCGCCCGCTTCGAAGACCGGCAGCACGTTCGGGTGGTCGACCGCGGCGGCGGCCCGCGCCTCGGCCTCGAAGCGGGCGCGAAAGTCGTGGTCCCCGGCCAGCGCCGGTGAGATCAGCTTCAGGGCGATCTCCCGGTTGAGGTCGGTGTCACGAGCGCGGTGGACGACCCCCATGCCGCCGTGCCCGATCGGCGGCCCAAGCACGAACCTGCCGATTTGGCGCTCCGCCGGGCGCCCGCCCACGGTGGGTTCGCCCGCCGGGACCGCCTCGCCGCACCCTCCGCAGTACCTGGCTCCCGCGGCGAGCTCCGCGCCGCAGCGGGCGCAGGCGAGGGGCGTCAAGCCCACATCAGGGCTTGGTAGTAGTAGTCGTAGTCGTCGGTTGCGTTTTCGACCAGCACGCCGAGGACGACCAGGAGCAGGATGCCGATCACCCAGAGGGCGATGCCGACTATGCCGAGGATGAGGCCCGCCTGGGCCTGCCCCCAACCACCCATCCCGGGCCGTTCGTTGATCTCACGCTTGGCGAGCGCGCCGAAGATGATCGCGAGGATGCTGCAGATGATCGGGCAGAAGGTCAGCCCGCAGATGCCGAGGACCAGGCTCGCGGTCGCTCTGCCGCTCGACGCCGGCGCCGCCATCGGCGGCAGCGTCGGGATCGGGTTCCCCTGCGGTGGCGGCATGTGTGACGATTGCTGATTCATTTGCCGAGTTCTAACGGATACAACGGACCAATGTCCGCGATTCTCACTGTGTGGGCGGAGATGGAGTGGCGATTGCGCACCGGGTTACTGGTGTTGGTGACGGCCTGCCTGCCGTTTCTCGTCGGTCGGCTCGCCGCCGCGACCGACCTCGACACCGGTTCGCCCGCGCTCTGCCCCTTCCGTGCGGTGGTCGGTCTGCCGTGTCCCTTCTGTGGGGCCACCCGCGCCTTCGCCCTCGCCGCCGAAGGCGATCCGGGCTTCCTGGAATACAACGGCGCCTGGGTGATCGCCGCCGCCCTCGCCGCCGGCTTCGGCGTCGTCCTGCTCGCCGTCCGGGTGCCGAGCGATCGCCTGCGCCGGCGAGCCGGCGGGTGGATGGTGTGGGCGCTTGCCCTGCTCATGGTCATTGCTTGGGCTTGGGCGCTGCTCAACCGCGACGCGATCCTCGCCGGCTGACCGTCACTCGCAGTTCTCACCGCCACCACCCCCACCGCCGGCGGGCGGCAGGCTGGGGCGAACCGCTCGCAGCACCGTCTCCACGGCAAGCGGCGCGACGCTGCGGCCCGGATCGTCGAGGCCCGGCTGGGTCGTCGGGTGGACCATGACCGCAGCCGACGCCGCGCAGGCGCCGCGCCTGACGACGACGATCTGGCCGGCCATGAAGCTGCCCTGGGCGACGCCGCCCCAGCCGGCCTTGTAGGACGGGTGCCAGGCGGCCAGCGCGCGCCCCGCTCCCCAGGCCGGGTCGGCCGTGTAGTCGCTCGGCCTGCTGATCTCCTCCGAGGCCGACTTCGGCCGGCGCATCAGCGCCAGCAGTCGCTCGCCCGGCGCGCCGTAGCGTCCCGCGGCGAGCGCTTGGGTGCTCCGTATCGCCTCGCCGACGGTCCAGGTCGAGGTCCCGGTCAGCAGCGCTTCGGAGTCGGCCGAGGGGACCCCCGCGGCTTCGAGCCGTTCGCGGCACTCGAGGTCGGGGGGTTCGACTTCGTCGGCGATCGTCACCCCGCCGGCGCCGCCTTCGTCGAAGACGGCCGCCAGCGCCCGCCGCGCCCCGGCGACCGACCCGGTCCTGCGCTGCAGCTCGAGCATCAGGGCCCGGGTCGGACAGTTCTCCGAGCGCACGATGAGCGCTTCCAGCGCGTCTCCCATCCAGGCCGGTTCGGCCGAGCCGACCGCGCGCAGGGTGGCGATCGCGGCGAAGGGCTTGCTCATGCTCCACAGCCGCACCTGCTCGTCGAGGTCGCTGCCCGCCAGGGCCGGCGCCGGTTGGCCCGGGATCCACGCCGCCGCCTGGACCTCGGCCCCGAGCTCGCTCGCTTGCGCGACGCCCGCGGCGAGCCGGCCGCGCAGCCGCTCCTGCGCGAGTCGCGTCTCAGCCGCGTCGCGCTCCGCGCTCGCCGCGGCCGGACCGCCGCCATCGCCGTCGTCGCTGCCGAACGCCTGCGCGAGCAGGACGCCGAGGACCGCGGCGGTCGCCAGGATCGCGGCGACCGTTGCCGCTCTGCTCAGCACGAACCGCCGAGCAGCTTGTCGTACCGCGATTTCCAGCTGCGTTCGCGGGTCGGGGTCGTGCTGTAACCGGGGTCGTAGTACCAATCGCCGCGCTCGAACTTGACCCAGGTGATCCCCGACCATTCCGTGCAGTCGGATCCCGGCGCGGACCAGCCCATGCCGCTGACCCGCACGGTCACCACGCCGTCGTCTTCGCTCACCCCGAGGATCTCGACCCGCACGTCGTCGGGATCGAGGTAGGAGGTCAGGGTCGTCTGGTTCTCACGCCAGGTCGAGTAACCCTCCTCTTCGTTCTGATACTGGCGGCGCTTGCGGCTGCTCAGCGTTTCCCAGGCGCGCTGGAAGTCTCCTTCCGCGATCGCCGCGTGGTGGGTTAGGAGGAGGTCGCTGATCTCGGTCGCCATCTCTTCTTCGCTCAGGTCGGGCAGCACGGCTTCGCCGCCGCTCGTTTCGCTTTCCTCGGAGCCTTCGTCTTCCACCGCGCCGCCCTCGCTGCCGCCGCCGACGAACCAGTCGTCGCGTGAGAGCTCGGCGGAGTCGGCGTCGGAGTCGTCGCGCAGCTGGGTCACGGCGAAGGCGCCGGCCGCGGCGAGGACGGCGGCGAGGGCGAGAACCGCGAAGACGAGCAGGCCGCGGCCGGGCCCGCCCTTGCCGGGAGGCGGCGATTGCGGCGCCGGGGGAGGTGGGGGAGGCGGCGCCGCGACGGGGGTCGTCGGCGCCGCCGGCGGGGGTGGCGGCGCGGCCCCGGGCGGGTCGAAGGCGAGCGGCTGTCCGACCGGCGCCGCCGCCGCGCCCGCCGCAGTCGCAGTCGCAGCCGCCGCCGGTGCCGCGGCCACGGTTGCGGGCCGCGGCGCCGCGGAGGTGCGTGCGTCGACGACCACGGTTTCGCAGAGCTGGTCGTGCCAGGCGCGCCGCTGCGGGTGCCAGAGCGGTGAGAGCAGGTCGAGCAGCATCGGGATGCCGAGCAGGCAGCTGCCCAGGCTGCCGAACACGAAGGATTTCCAGAGGATCTCCCGGATCGCGGCGTCACCCCCGGTCAGGGGCCGGCCGCTGACCGTCGCCACCCGCACCGAGAGCAGCTCGCGGCCCAGGGTCTGGCCGTTGTGCTCGCCACTGCGCCTCATCATCAGCACCCGGTACAGGGCATTGACCAGCGGGCCAACGAGCAGGAGGATGATCGCCTCGAGCGGTCCGATCGTGCCGACGACGGCGGCGAGCGCGATCAGCAGCATGACCGGCGTCCAGACGATGGCCGCATCGATCGCGTCCGCCGTGTAGCGGCGGGTGAGCGAGGCCGGAGTGGCTGGGTTCATCGCCGGAACGGCCGCTACTGCTGCGTTCCGCTGTTCGGCAGCGCCCGGGTGTGCTCGGTCCATGACGATCCGTCCCACCAACGCGCGGTCAGGCCGTCCTCTTGTGCATACCAGCCGGCGGGCTTGGCGTCCGCCTGCGGCGCGGTTGCCGCGGGCGGCGGCGGGGGCGGCGACGGAGCGGGAGACGCCGCGGGCGCGGGCTTGGGTTCGGGCTCGGTGGGCGCCGGCGGGGGCGGTGGCGCGGCAGCCGCCGGTGGGGTCGGCGTCGCCGCCGCGGCGGGCGTCGCCGCCGCGGGGGGCGGAGAGAAGAGGTTCGTCATCTGATCGGAGAACGCCCTGTCGACGACCGGCGGTCCCGAGACCAGCCCGGAGGCGACCGCACCGCCGAAGCCGAGCAGGAGGAACCAGGCGAACAGTGAGATGACCGAGGTATCGAAGGAGTTGAAGGCCCAGATCGAGGCCGCCCCGGCCAACAGCGCGCTCAGCGCGACCGCGCCGAGGTCAAGTGCCCGCATCGGCCTGATCATGCCCGCGGTCGCGCAGGCGAGCAGTGCGAGGGCGCCGAAAAGCCGCAGGAGAAAGGGGATGGTGACGCTTCCGGTGAGGTCGAGAATCGCCGCCAGCAGGGCGATGATCGCAGCGACGGTCAGGCCCGCCCGACCAACAGTCACAATCCGCGGGATCGGGCTCCCCTGCACGGGAGTCTGGGTGGCATCCATCGACATGAAAAACCGCGGCAGCCTACCACGTTGTTGATGCTGTACGCTGCCGCGGCTCGGATCGGCCGAAGTCGAGTGGGTCCCGTGCGTACCGTCAGATGGCAGGTGAAGATGACAGGTGACCGTCCCAAGAGCGATTGGTACCCCGACCCCGAGGGCAGCGGTCGCCTTCGGTGGTGGGATGGATCCGCGTGGACGGATCGACTCAAGGACGACGATCGTTCGTCCTCCCGCCGCCGGCTCTCACCGATCCTGATCATCACCCTGCTTGCCTTCTTCATCGTGCTGGTCGGGGCGGCCGCGGCGACGGTGCTGCTCGACTCCGACTCGTCCGACGAAGAGCGGATCGTCTTCGCCGGGGCGGACGGTGAATCGCTGCGCACGGTGGCCACCGACGGCTCCGACTACCGGCGTGTCCTCGCCGGCTCAGAGACGATCAACTCCTGGGAGATCTCGCCCGACGGCAGGACCGTCGCCGTCGAGCTGCTCGAAGAATCGGGTTCGCGCATCTATCTCGCTGATCTCGAGGGGAACGAGCGGGTCGAGATCTCGGAGGGGTCTTACCCGCACTTCTCACCCGACGGGTCGTTGATCGCCTACGCACGCTTCACCGGTCCTTCCGAAGAACAGACGGCGGCGGCTTACCTCTACGACCTCGATTCGGGCGAATCGACCAGGATCGGCCGTGGCAGCCCGGTTGGGTTCACCCCCGACGGCGACGCCGTGCTGATCACGATCTCGGGCGACGAAGACAACGATTACCGGACCGACGTCGGGATTCTCGAGCCCGGGGCGCGACCGTCCCTGATCGAGGACGGCTACTCGCCGGTGCTTGCGCCGGACGGCGAGAGCTTCGCCTTCGTCCGCGACGAGGGCGGTGAAGAAAGCTATGAGCCCGCCATCTTCATCGCCCGGGTCGGTGGTGCGGACGAGGTGGCGCGGGTCGCCGAGGGCGAATCGCCGGTCTTCTCGCCCGACGGCCGCACCCTCGCCTACACCCGCGAAGAGGGCGAAGAAGACTCGGAAACCGTGCTGCGGTTGATCGACCTGGAAACCGGCGAGGACGAACGTCTCGGCGAAGGGTTCGAGCCGGTCTTCTCACCCGACGGCTCCACGCTCCTGTTCAGCCGCTCGGTCGAGTTGAGTGACTCCTACCTGGAGGAACTGCGCATGGTCGACCTCGAGAGTCGCGAGGAGTTCAAGCTGGCCGAGGGCGAAGACGGCGTCTTCTCCGAAGATGGCGAGCAGGTCACCTACATCCGTGACGTCGGCGACGAAACCTGGGAACCGATCGTCCATATCGTCGAGGTGGAGAACGGGGTGGAAACGTCGCTGACCGAAGGCATGTCGCCCAGCTTCTACCGGGGAGCCGCCGGATAGGGTACGCACGGCGGATGGAGGGCGAAGAGCGCAGCCGGGAGATCACCCCGCCGATGCCCGCGACGGGCTCGGAGCTGAAGATGGTGATGGAGCGCGAGCGTGAGGGGGGTGACTTTGTCCTCTTCCGCGACCGCGGTGGTGAGTTGCGCCTCGTCGACCTCGACCGAAACGAGGTGCGCCTGTCGGTCGGTCGTGACGCTTCCAACGGCATCGCCCTGACTTGGGACCGTGAGGTCTCCCGTCTGCACGCGCGACTCAGCCAGGTCGGCGGCGAGTGGGTGGTGGAGGACGACGGGCTCTCGCGCAACGGGACCATTCTCAACGGTGAGCGCCTGACCGGGAGCGCCCGGCTCCGCGATCGCGACGTGCTGCGCTTCGGCTCGGTGGCGGTCACCTACCGGAGCGCCTCTGCCGGCGGCCGCTCCGAGACGCTGACCAGCGTCGATGCCGACCCACCGGATTTGAGCGCGGCCGAACTGCGGGTGCTCCGCTCCCTGGCTCGGCCCTGGAGTGAGGGTGGAGGGATGTCGGCGGTGGCGAGCAACGGTGAGATCGCCGAGGACCTGGTGCTCAGCGTGCACACGGTGAAGTCGCACCTGCGCACCCTGTTCGCCAAGTTCGAGCTCGACTCGCTGCCGCAGAGCCGCAAGCGCGCGGCGCTCGTCGAGGCCGCCTTCCGGCTGGGTCTCGTCGGCAGGGATAGGTGACGGTATGAGTCGTTTCATACCCCCGGCGCACCCGCCGACGCTGTGATCGCCAGTACGATGCCCGGCGCGGTGGGCGCGGAAGGATCAAATACTCAGGGGACGCCGGGCTGGAGGCGCTTGCGCTATCTCGTCCCAGTGGTGGTCCTGATCGGTCTTGCGATCGGGGTCGCGGTCGTCGTCACCAAGTTGCTCGGCGACAGTCCCGAGGATCACGCGGTAGCGCTCGTGCCGGCCGACGCCACCGCTTACGCGACCGTCTACCTCGACCCCTCGCTGGGCCAGAAGCTGGCGACCAAGGGCGTGCTCGACAGCGCCCGCGAGGCGGGCGCCGGGGACGGCACTCCCGAGTCGCTGGAAGAGGTCGTCGCGACGCTCGTCGAGGAGCTCTCGCCGCTCGAGTACGAACGCGACCTGAAGCCCGAGCTCGGCGACCAGCTGGCCGTCTTCGCGCGCGAGGACGAGCCGGCGACGTTGCTCGCGGCGACCGACGACCCGCGCGCCTCGCTGGCGTCGATGCGTGCCTGGCTGCGCGACGAGTTCTCCGACGAGTACTACAGGATCGTCTCCACCACCCACCGCGGGCTGCCCTACGAGCACGTCGTCTACGCCGCCGACGGGGAGCCGCTGGACTGGACCTCCGCGTTCACGATCGTCGACGGCTTCGTCGTCGTCGGCAGCGAGTCCGGCGTGCGGGCTTCGATCGACGCCCACGAGGGCGACTCGCTGGCCGGCTCCGAGGAATTCTCGACGCTCCGCGACCGCCTCTCCGACGACGTCCTCGCCGCCGCCTACGTCGATCCCCGGCCGCTCCCCGAGGCGGTCAGCGACAGCTACGTCGACGCCGGCACCGAGACCACGCTCGAGTGGTGGGCGACGGCGGGCCCGACGGCGGCGACGCTCTACGCCGACGACGACGACTTCCAGCTCGACCTCGCGCCCAGCGCGCCGAGCGGCGAGGCGGCGCCGCTCCGCGACCCCGACGCGCTGCTCGCCTCGATGCCCGCCGACGCGGTCGCCGCGATCTCGCTCGGCGATCTCGAGGGACCGTTGCGCGGCGTGCTGGAGGGCGACCAGGACGAGCGGGCGGCGGAGATGCGCGACGCCGTCGACGACGTCGCCGACCTCGACCTGAGCAGCGACGTCGTCTCCTGGCTCGGCGCCCTGGGCGCCTACGTAAGCGGCGAAGACGAGGACGACTTCGAAGCCGCCGTGGTCGCCGAGACCCGATCGCCGGCGAGCTCCGACGGCGTGCTCGACCGGATCGAGAGCGAATACTCGGGCGACGAATACGACGAATACACCTACTACGGCGGGACGACCGTCTACCCGTCCGACGACGGGCTCGGCTTCGAGGTAGGGGCGCTCGGCGACGTCTTGCAGGTGAGGGGCGACGAGGACCGCGTCATCGTCGGCGCCGGCCCGAGCGGCTTCTCCACCGAAGCGGCGCTCGACGCCGAGGGCGGCTTCGGCGACTCCGAGGCCTACGGCCGCGCCGCCGACCTGCTCGACGGCTACGAGCCCTTCCTCGTGATCGACGCGCCCGCCACCCGCCACCTGATCGCACAGCTCACCGGGGCCTACGACGACGAGGCCTACCTCGGCGGGCTCGAGCCCTGGGTCGAGAGCCTCGACACGGTCGCCGCCGGCGTCCACGGCGACGGCGACGGGACCCGGATCAGGATGGTGGCGGACATCCGATGAGTCCCGCCTCCTGCCGTGGCTGCGGGGCGCCGCTCGCCGCCGCCGCCAAGTTCTGCCGCGAGTGCGGCACCGCGGTCGAGAGCACCGAGCCCAACGCCCGGCCCGCGGCGGCTGCCGCCGAGGAGCGGGCGCGATCGTGTCCCTCCTGCGGCGCCGCGGCGGTCGGCGAGACCGGCTTCTGCCGCTCCTGCGGCGAGCGCCTGCCGGGCCCCGCGTCGGCCTCCGATCCCCAGATCGCCCCCGATCCGGAGCCGGTGCGGCCCTCGGGCGAGCGCCGCACCGACCTGCCGCCGCCGATCGCCGCCGAGCGCAAGCGGAAGTCGGGTCGCGCCGGCCTCGTCGCCGTCGGGTTCCTGGTCTGCATCGTCGTCGGCGCCGCGGTCGCGGGCGGCGCCTACCTGCTGACCAAGGACGACGGCGGCGGGGCATCGACTTCGACCGGCTCCATCTTCGACGACGTGGTCGAACGCTCCGGCGGATCCGATCCGATCTCGACCGACGGAACGCAGGGAGGCGACGGGGCCGGCGGAGGAGGTGGCGGGGCCGGGGGAGGCGACAGCGGCGAACGAGAACGCGAAGAAGACGAGGCCTCGGGCTCCGAAGAGCTCAGCGAACTGACCCCCGGCCGCTACATCCAGGCGGGCTCCTTCCGTTCCCCGGAGGGCGCCCAGGAGGAGGTCGACCGCCTGACGGACGCGGGGATCGCGGTCGAAGCGATCGCCGCCGCCGAAGCGGACGAGCTGCTGCCCGGCTTTCAGGTCCTGATCGTCGGGCCGCTCTCAGGCGCGCGGCAGGAGAAGCGCGCCCTGCGCCGGCTCGAGGCCGCCGAGGTCGCCGGCCTCGGCAAAGACCTGACCCCGAGCAGCGCCGTCTCGGGGCCCGAGAGCGCCGCCGGCGAGTGGAGCGGCAGCGTCGAACAGTCCTACCTGCGGGGCTCGCGCCGGCCCTCCACCTACGAGGTCGTCTTCGCGATCGCTGCCGACGGCGAGGGTGGGACGATCGAGTACCCGGGCCGCGAATGCGAAGGCCGGCTCGACCTGATCGAAGAACCCGGCTACTCGCTCGCCTACGCGGAGACGATCGAAGCCGGCCCCTGCCCGCCCGGCGGCGTCTGGCACCTGCGCCCCGAAGGCAGCGAGCTCACCGCGGTTCGCCTCCACGAAGACCGCGAAGTCATGGTCCACGGGACCCTGTCGGCCCCGGCTGGCTGAGCGAGCCAGGACCGAGCTGGTCGGGGCGGGTGTAGCCGCTGAGGGCCATCGTCAGGTCGAGCTCGGCGAGGATCATCTTCAGCACCGCTTCGACCCCCTCCTGGCCGCCGAGGGCGAGGCCCCAGACGTAGGGGCGGCCGAGGCAGACGGCGTCGGCGCCGAGGGCGAGCGCCTTGATCACGTCGGCGCCGCCGCGCACGCCGCTGTCGAAGAGGACGGTCAGCTCGTCGCCGACGGCGTCGGCTATCGGGCCGAGCGCGTCGAGCGAGCCGGCGGCGCCATCGACCTGGCGGCCGCCGTGGTTGGAGACGACGATCCCGTCGAGGCCGCGCCGCACCGCCTCGCGCGCGTCATCGACGTGCTGGATGCCCTTGACCAGCAGCGGCAGCGAGGTCTGCTCGCGCAGCCAGGCGAGGTCGTCCCAGGAGAGCGCTGGGTTGGCCTGGACGCTGAGGAAGTGACCGGTGGCGGCGCCCTGGTCCTCCTCCGGCGTGCGCTCCAGGGCGGCGCGGAAGACCGGGTCCTGGAAGTAGTTGGCGATGCCCATCCCGTTGAGGAAGGGCAGCCAGGCCTGCTGCAGGTCGCGCGGCTTCCAGCCCGGCATGAAGGTGTCGACGGTGAGCACGATCGCGCCGTAGCCGGCCGCCTCGGCGCGGCCGACGAAGCTCGCCGCCAGCTCGCGGTCGTTGGGCCAGTAGAGCTGGAACCAGCGCGGCGCCTCGCCGCCGGCCGCGGCGATCTCCTCCAGCGTGAAGTACGAGTTGGTGCTGGCGATCAGCGGCAGCCCGAGCGCCGCCGCGGCGCGCGCGGTTGCCTGCTCCCCCTCCGGGTGGACCACTTTCTGCACCCCGATCGGCGCCAGCGCCAGCGGCGCCGGCATCGCCGTGCCGAGCAGCTCGGTGGAGAGGTCGCGCGTGGCGACGTCGCGCAGCATGCGGGGCACGATCTGGCGCCGCTCGAAGGCCTCGCGGTTGGCCCGCATCGTCGCCTCGGTGCCGGCCGCGGCGAAGACGTAGTTGGCCGCGCGCTCCTCCATCGCCTCCCGGGCGCGCTGCTCGAGCTCGGCGACGGCGACCGGGATCGACGGCGTCTCGCCGCCGATGCCGCGGGCGTATATCTCTCGGTAGTAGTCGGCGAAGTCGCTCAACGACCGCGGCGCCCGAGCCGGCGGCGCCAGTCGCGGGCGTTGAATGCCTGGGCGACGCGGGCGATCATGTTGCGACGGCCCTTGTTGTAGGGGAACCAGGTCGCTTCGCTCTTGCCGCCGAAGCGGGTGATCACGACCGACTCGGTGCGGCAGTACTTCTTGATCCCCGGTTCGCCGTGGCGATACCCGATCCCGGACTCCTTCCAGCCGCCCATCGGCACGTCGGAGGCGAGGTAGTTGACGAGCACGTCGTTGACGTTGACCGCGCCGCACTCGACCCGCCGGGCGACCCGCTCAGCCCGCTCCTTCTCGCCGAATACCGAGCCCGAGAGGCCGTAGCGCGTGTCGTTGGCGAAGCGCAGCGCCTCCTCCTCGTCGCGCACCTTCATCACCCCGACCACGGGGCCGAAGGTCTCGTCGACCATCACCTTCATCGAGTGGTCGACGTCGACCAGCACGGTCGGTTCGAAGTAGTCACCCGGGCCGGGCACGCGCTTGCCGCCGGTCAGCGCCTTGGCGCCGGAGGCGAGGGCGTCGTCGACCTGGTCCTCGACGATCGCGCTCTGGTTCGGCGAGGTCATCGCGCCGACGTCCTTGCCGTAGCCGCGGTCGTCGGCGCCCTGGCGAATGTCACGGACCGCCTTGGTCAGCTTGGCGACGAAGGCGTCGTAGGCGGGCTCCTCGACGTAGATCCGCTCCACCGACATGCAGATCTGGCCCGAGTTCATCATCCCGCCCCAGGCCGCGGCGTTGGCGGCGCGGTCGAGGTCGGCGTCGTCGAGCACGATCATCGGGTCCTTGCCGCCGAGCTCGAGGCTGACCGGGGTCAGCGTCTCGGCGGCGCGCGCCATCACCTTGCGGCCGGTGCGGTCGGAGCCGGTGAACTGGATGAAGTCGACCTCGTCGACCAGGGCGCTGCCGGTCTCGCCGATCCCGTGCACGATGTCGAGCACGTCGGGGCCGCCGATCTCGCGCTGCCAGGCCTCGACCACCTCGGTCAGGCCGAGCGGGGTGAACTCGGAGGGCTTGATCACGGCCGCGGCGCCCGCGTAGAGGGCCGGGATCGCGTCGCCGAGCGAGAGGATCAGGGGGAAGTTCCAGGGGCTGATGATCCCGACCACGGGGTGCGGTCGGTACTGGACGCGGAGCTTCTTCGAGGCGAGCAGGGGGGAGTGGGGGCGGACCGCCTCCTCGCCGATGAACTTGGCCGCGCTGTCGCCGTAGAAGTTGATCGCGTCAACCAGGTAGATCGCCTCGCCCCAGGCATCGGCCCGGACCTTGCCGGTCTCGGCCTGCATCGTGTCGGCGATCCGCTCCTGGTTGTCGAGCAGCCAGTCGCGCAACTGCCAGAGCCAGCGGCGGCGCCCCTCGATGCCCATCGCCTCCCACTCGGGCTGCGCGGCACGCACCCGCGCCACCTTCTGGGCGACGCTCTGCGGCGAGTCGATCGGCAGCGTCGCGATCCGCGCCCCGGTCGCCGGGTTGAGGACGTCTATGTGGTCGGCGCCGCCGCCGTTCCCGCTCGTCCCGTTGGTCGCCTGGCCGGTCCTCTGTGCGGTTCCACTCTCCACTGTGCGCGCCCCCTTCAGTTTGGCTGGTCGGCCAAGAGTAATACCCCGCCGCCTGCTCCGCTTCGCGTCCGCGGGCGGCAGCAATCGCCAGATCAGCGCCGCTCGCGGAGAATCAGACCGTGACGCTCGCTAATCGGCCCTACGGACCAAGCGATAGACAGGTCCGTCGAGCGAGGTCACGTAGACGCGGCCCTGGGTGTCTTCGCCGAACGAGGTGGGGGTGCTGACCGCGATCCCGAGCTTGCGGTCGCCGCTGGCCCGGCCCAGGTTGGGGACGAGGCTGCGCAGCTCGCCCTCGCAGAGGTCGGCGTAGACGTAGCGCCCGCGCAGCGACGGCAGGCGGCGATCGCGGACCACGTAGCCGCCGATCACCGTGCAGCTGCCGGCGCGGCTGTGCGGGTAGGCGAGGATCGGCTTGACCGTGCCGCCGGGGTCGGGCGTGCCGCTGTTCTCGTCGCGGTAGGGGGCGTCGCCCTCGAAGGCGTCCCAGCCGAAGTTGGCGCCGCGCGCCGCAGCGATCGTCGTGTAGTCGATCTCCTCGAAGCGGTTCTGGCCGACGTCGGCGATCGCGATCCGCGGCTGGCGCGGGTCGCGCGTGTCGAAGGAGAAGCGGAAGGGGTTGCGCAGGCCGTAGCTGTAGATCTCGCCGCGGCCCGAGCCCGAGCCGGCGAACGGGTTGTCGGCTGGGATCGAGTAGGGGCGGCCGTCGGTCGGCCGCGGATCGATCCGCAGCAGCTTGCCGAGCAGGCTGTCGCGGTTCTGGGCGTTGTTGGGCGGGTCGCCGGCTGAGCCGCCGTCGCCGGTCCCCATGTAGAGCAGGTCGTCGAGGAACTGGAGCTGACCGCCGTTGTGGTTTGAGTTGATCCGATGGGGTATCCGGATTACGGCGCGGCGTGAGCCCCGCGCGGCTTGCGTCGCGCTTTTGCGCTTGAACTCGTCGACGCTGATGTCGCCGCGGCGGTCGGTGTAATAGACGTAGAAGCGGCGGCTGCGCTCGTAATCGGGCGGGAAGGCGATCGAGAGCAGGCCGCGCTCGCCGCCGGTCGAGATCAGCCCGGAGACGTCGAGGAAGGGACGCGCCCGGGGGCGGCCGTTCTCGAGGACCTCTACCTGCCCGGTCTGCTCGACGACGAAGAGGAGCTTGGGAAAGCCGGGGGCGCCGGCGACGTAAACCGGGCTCTCGAAGCTGCCGACTCGCTTCAGCCCGACCCCGCCAAGCGGCTTGGCGCTCGCCTCGCCGCCGGTCTGGATTCTGTTTTTCGGCTCGTCGGCCGACCCACAGGCCGGCAGTGCCAGTGCGAGGACTACGGCTACCGCGCTAGCGGCTGGAATTCCCCTGGGCATCGATTTCGACCACTTCACCGCTGTCGGTCACTTCGGTGTCTGGCGGCTCGTCGGAGATCGTCACGTCGATGTGGCCCTTGGCCGGCTTGCCGTTGAGAGTCTCCGCCTTTGACTTGCCCCCCAGGCCGGCCCCGATCTCGTAGACCAGCTTGTAGTCGCCCGCCCTGACCGCACTCACCTGCCAGAGGGCGTCGATGACCCCGCCGGGCTCCAGCGGGCCGAAGTTGTAGGTCTTGAGGTTCGCGGTTTCCGCTCCGAACCGTTCGGAGCCGCCGTTGGCCCGCGGGTAGTCCTCCGAGAGGACCCAGACCGGCCGGTCTGGCTGGGCGAGGCCGGGCTGCGGGTCGCGGATCGCAAAGGCCAACCCCGACTCACGGCCCTCCTCGTCGGCGATCGAGAGCGTCATGGTCAGCCCCGGCAGTGGCTTCTCCCCGGCGTTTTCCACGCCGATGAACAGCCGGGCGGTTTCTCCCAGTCGCTGCTCGGGGGGGAATTCCGTGTTGACGATCCGCACCGGGTAGCTGGCGCTCTTTTCTCCAGGCGCGGTGTCGGAGGAGTCGTCGCCCCCGCCGCAGGCGGCAAGCGAGGCGCTCAGGGCGGCAACGGCGGCGCCCACGGCGACGGCGCGCCAGCGGGGACCCCGAGCCGGTGTGCGGTGCCCTCCCAAACCGGCCGGAACATAGCACGGCCATCTGGCCCTTCCGATGGGTGCGGGCGCCGTTTGCCGCGGGTTAGCCGGATCTCAATACTCGGCTAACGGAGGCCGCCAACCCATCACATACACTCGCGCCTGGGAGAAGGGGCACCGCAAGCGCCGACAGGAGGCTGAGTACGCTTATGGCAATGGACGAGCCGAGCCAGATCCGCAGCGACGAAGAGGAGCAGGCGATCGCCGAAGAGGCGGCGGCGGAACCGGCTCCCAGCGGCCCCTACATCAGCGAGGACGGCGCGACGATGGGGCGCGACTTCGTCATCCCCGGCGTCGACCCGGCCGAGTCCGATCCCTACCGCTTCCACACCGGCCGCAAGCGCGACCACGGCGGCGAAGACGCGATCGAGATCATCAACCTGGTCAAGCAGTTCGGCCGCGCCCGCATCCTCAACGGCCTCAACCTGGGCCTGCCCGAAGATCAGGTCTCGATGGTGCTGGGCCCCTCGGGGACCGGCAAGAGCGTGCTGATCAAGCACATCGTCGGGCTGCTCTACCCGGACTCCGGCGACGTCCTCGTCCACGGCGAGTCGATCCCCAACATGTCCGACGACGAACTCTTCGAGGTGCGCAAAAAGTTCGGCCTGCTGTTCCAGGACGGGGCGCTCTTCGGTTCGATGAACATCTACGACAACACCGCCTTCCCGCTGCGTCAGCACACCGACAAAAGCGAGGAGGAGATCGGCGAGATCGTCAACCGGCGGCTCAAGGAGGTCGGCCTCTCCGAGGCGATCTACAAGATGCCGAACGAGCTCTCGGGCGGGATGCGCAAGCGCGCCGGCTTCGCCCGCGCCCTGGTCCTCGAACCGGCGATCGTGATGTTCGACGAGCCCGACTCCGGGCTCGACCCGGTGCGCACGGCGCTGCTCTGCGAGCTGATCCGCGAGGTCCACGCCGAGAACGGCGGCTGCTACCTGGTGATCAGCCACGACCTCAATACGGCGCGGCGGATCTCCGACTTCATCGCCGTCCTCTGGAACGGCAAAATCGTCGAGTCGGGGCCGAAAGAGGAACTGTTCGACTCAGAAAACCAGTTCGTGCACCAGTTCCTCAACGCTGACGTGAGCGGCCCGCTCTCGATGGATTGAGCCCGGTCGCCGCCTGGGCGGTTCGCCACGCGAAGGCGATCCTCGCCGTCACCCTGGCGCTGGCGCTGGGTGCCACGGTCGCGGCGACGCAGCTGCCGACCGACGCCGGCACCGACACCCTGGTCGACGCCGACACGCCCAGCTACCGGGCGACGCAGGAGGTGCGGCGCGAGTTCGGCGAAGAACCGGTGGTCGTGCTCGCCCGGGGCGATCTCCAGAGCCTCGTCCTGACCGCCAACTTGGGGCGCCTGCTGCGCCTCGAGGGCTGCCTCTCGGGCGCCGTGCCCGAGGGCGGCAGGCCCCTGCCAGGCCCCTGCGCCGAGCTCGCCCGCCAGGACCCGGTGCGCTCGGTGATCGGGCCGGCGACCTTCCTCAACGAGGCGGTGATCCAGATCAACCGCCAGCTGCGCCGCCTGATCGCCACCACGCCGCCCGCGCAGCTGCGCGACCTGCTGCTCACCTTCGCCGCGCGCTACGGCGTCACCAGCCCCCCGAGCCTCGCCAACCCCGACTTCCTCGCCGCGATCGTCTTCGACCTGCGCCAGGCGCGGGGGACGCCGAAGGCGCGGCTTGCCTACCTCTTCCCCAACGGCGAAAGCACCCAGGTCGTTCTGCGCCTGCGCTCGGACCTGAGCGAGGAGCAGCGCCACCGCGCCCTGGAGACGATCCGCGCGATCGTCGAGGACCCGGTTCCACGGCGCGCCTGCCGCGTCGAAGGCGAGCCGGAGCCCTGCTTCCAGCTGCAGGGCGGCGAGTACACGATCTCCGGCGTGCCGGTGGTGATCGACGCGGTGACGCGGGCGTTGAAGGACGCCCTGCTCGTGCTGATCGCCGTCGCCCTGGTCGTCATGGCCCTGGTGCTCATGCTCGTCTTCCGCTCCCGCTGGCGACTGCTGCCGCTGGCGCTCGCCCTCGCCGCCGCGGCGCTCACCTTCGGCCTCTTCGGCTTGGTCGGTGGCTCGTTGACGATGGCCTCGATCGCCGTGCTTCCGATCCTGATCGGGCTCGCCGTCGATTACGCGATCCAGCTCCAGGCCCGCTACGACGAGGCGCTCGAAGATGGGGCGGAGCCCGGCGTCGACGCGGCCCGGCGGGCCGCGTCCGGTGGCGGCCCGACCATCGCCATCGCCTGTCTCGCGACCGGCGCCGGCTTCCTGGCCCTGCAGCTCTCGCCGACGCCGATGGTCCGCGGCTTCGGCCTGCTCCTCGTGGTCGGGATCGCGATCGCCTTTGGGCTTGCAGTCCTCGCCGGCTTCGCCGCCCTCAGCCTGCGCCGGCGGCGAAAAACCCAGCGCGCAGAGGGGCACCCCGTACTCCCACCTCCCGTGCAACGCATCCTGGCCGTAGCCCAGACGCACCCCCTGCGGGTGCTCGGCGTCGGCCTGGCCCTGGCCCTGATCGGGTGGGGGGTGGGGACGCAGATCGAGACCCAGTCCGACATCCGCAAGCTGGCCCCGCAGAGCCTCGACGCGGTGCGCGACCTGAACACGCTGCAGGAGACGACCGGCGTCTCCGGCGAGCTCGACGTCAGGGTCAGCGCCGAGGACTTCACCGACCCGGCGACTATCGAGTGGATGGCGGACTTCAAGCGGCGGGTGCTCGCCGCCGGCGGGTTCTCGGGCGAAACGCCGAGCTGCCAGGAGGCCGAGCTCTGCCCGGGGCCGGCGCTCTCCGACCTCGCCACCGGCGGCGGGTTGGCGCCGCCCTCCGGGCCGCTGACCCGTGCCGGGATCCGCACGACCTTCGAGCAGATCCCCGCCTACAACCTGCGGCAGCTGGCGACCCTCAACCCGGAGACCGGGCTGCCGGCCGGCAGCGCCTTGATCGGCTTCGGCATCCGGGCCCAGTCGCTCGAGGACCAGCAGGACCTGATCGAGCGGGTGCGGGCGGAGATCGGTGAGCCGGGCGGCGAGGGCGGCCCGCCGGCCGGGGTCGAGGTGGAGCTCGCGGGCCTGCCGGTGATCGCCGCCGCGGCCGCCTCCGATCTCTCCGCCAGCCGCTACCTGCTGACCCTGGCCGGGCTGGTCGCCGTCGCCCTGGTCCTGCTGGCCGTCTACCGCTCGCTCTCCCGCGCCCTGGTGCCGCTGGTGCCGATCGTCCTCACCACCGGCTGGTCGGCGCTGGTCCTCTGGCTGAGCCAGGTCCCGCTCAACCCGATGTCGGCGGCGCTGGGAGCGTTGACGATTGCGATCGCGACCGAGTTCAGCGTCATCCTCGCCGGCCGCTTCCACGAGGAGCGGCGCCGCGGGGGCTCGGTGACGGCGGCGCTGAGCCGGGCCTACGGCAGCACCGGCGCCGCGGTGCTCGCCTCCGGGGTGACGGCGACGGCCGGGTTCGCGGTGCTGATCGCCAGCGACGTGAGGATGCTGCGCGACTTCGGCCTGGTCACCGTGATCGACCTCAGCGTTGCCCTGCTCGGCGTGATGGTGGCGCTGCCGGCGGCGCTGGTCTGGGCGGAGGAGAGGCGGTGAGGGACCGCTACTCGCTGATCGTCGGCCTGATGTTCCTCGTCATCCTCGCGGTCATCTTCATCAACGGCCGCGGCGAGGACAGCGGCGCCCTCGGCCTCGACGAGCAGCCGCCGCGCTGGGCCCTGCCCGAGTTCGCCGTCCCGGCCGCGGCCGGAGAGTTGGAAGGCGACGCCAACGTCGCCCAGGACGACTGCGAGTCGGCGGGCCTGCCCTGTCCGGCTGACGCCCGCCGCGTCCCCGCCTGCCAGCTGCGCATCGCCGGCGCGATCCGCGTTTGCGACTTCTTCGGGCGCCCGGCGGTGATCTCGTTCTGGTTCAGCCGCGGTGACAACTGCGTCGACCAGCAGGACGTGGTCGACCGGGTCCACGCCCGCTACCGTGAGCGCGTGGGCTTTCTCTCGCTCAACCTGGGCGACGACCGCGACTCGGTCCGCGAGCTGATCGAGACGCGCGGCTGGGGGATGCCCGTCGGCTATGACCGCGACGGCGCCGTGGCCGGCCTCTACCGAGTCGGCGGCTGCCCGACCTTCGCCTACGTCTATCCAGGCGGGACGCTGCAGGACGCCAGCATCGGCGAGCTCGACGCGGGGGAGCTCGGCCAGCGGGTCGAGCGGCTGCTGCGCGCCACCGGCGCCGCCGAAGCGGGCTGATCGTGGTGGAGGGTTGGGTGGCACCCGACCTGGCGGCCGAGTTTCCCGGCCTCGGGATCACCTGGATCGAGGTCGACGGGCGGCCCCGCCACAGTCCCGAGCCGGTGCGCCGCCGCCTGCGCGGCCTCGCCGATCGCTTCTACGGCGCCCAGGCGATCCACCTGCGCGAACGACCGATCCCGTGGGCCTACCGCGCCTTCTTCCGCCAGATCGGCCTCGACCCGGATCGCACCCGCACGCCGGTCGAACAGACCGCCCTCGAACGCCTCCAGCACGGTGGCTACGAGAGCCGCGGCCTGCCGGCGGACGCGCTGACGATCGCCACGATCGAGACCGGTGTCGCCCTGCGCGCCTTCGATGCCGAGCGCTTGCGGGGGGCGCTCTGCCTGCGTGTGGCGGGGCCGGGCGAGTCGCTGCCCGGCAGGGCGGCGGCGCTGATCCGCGGGACCCTGGTGATCGCCGACGAGCGGGCACCGGTCGGGCTGCTGTTCGGCGCGACCGGCGAGGGGCTGGAGGTCGAGCGCCGCACCCGCCGCCTCGCGGTTGCCGCGATCCAGGTCGATGGCGTCCCGCGGATCGCAATCGAGGAGGCGCTCTGGACGGTCGAGGAGACGCTGATGCCCGGTTAACCTCACGCGTTTTCCCTGAAATAGAGGGAAAACGCGGGAGGTTGACGCATGCGCGGGGTTAGACTCTGGGCGTGGGATTGATGCAGCGAGACGCCGCACTGCCTCTCAGCCTGACCGGAGACGAGCGCCTCGCGCGGGCAGAGCTGCGACGCCAGATCGGCCGCCTCGAGCGGCAGCTCGGCGAGCTGGTTGCCGAGGGCTTCCCGCGCGCGGCGGTCGACGTCGCCGTGCCGGCGGTCTCCCGGCAGCCGCGGGCCCTGGGGCTCGGGGAGCTGGAGGCGCTGCGCGACTCGCTCGCCGAGCGAGTCGGCTCGGCCGAGCGCCAGCTGCGCGAGCGAGCCGAGCTGGAGGCCCGCAACCGGGCGCTGCTCGAGCGGATGCTGGCGTCGCCGGCCGAGTACAAGTGGGTGCAGGTCTCGCGCGAGGACGTCGGCGCCCCCGGCTGCGGCCACTGGCACTCGCTGCCGCGGCTCGGTCCCCTTGGCATGCTGATGGGCTGGTGGCGGGTCAGGATCTCGTCGGGATGCCCGTTAGCCGGGCGGCTTGCGGCCGTTGACCGAGAAGACCAAGGCAAAGGCGAAGAGGCGCGTTCCGACCGAGGAACGGCCGCCGGCGCCGTGGGGCTCCTTCCCGCTGGCCGAGCTCACGATCCTCGCCGGCATCGTCGCGCTGGTCGTCGGGCTGGTCGGCAACAAGCCGACCGCGCTCGGCATCGGCGTCGCCCTCGCCGGCCTCGGTGGCCTCGAGGTCGCGGTGCGCGAGCACTTCGCCGGCTACCGCTCGCACACGACCCTGATCGCCGGCGTCGCCTTCCTGCTCGCGACGGGGATCCTCTTCTTCCTGGTCAGTCTGCCCTGGGAAATCGCCTTAGCAGCAGGCGTAATCGCTTTCGCCGCGTCCTTCTTCCTCCTCCGCCGCGCCTTCCAACGCGCGTCCGGCGGCTTCTCCTTCAAGGCCGGAGGCCTGTTCCGGTAGGGGCGGAACGGGTCCTGTTAGTGGAGCCCCTACCGGAACAGGTCTCCGGCTAAACCAGAACGGTGTCCCGCGGCTTAGCGTTGAGCGCGGTGCTGAGCAGCGCCCGCTGACGCGGGGTGAGCGTCCCCAGCCGCTTGTTCTCGCTCAGCGCGACCCCCTGCAGGAGCTTGCGGGCGCGGGTGCGGCCCCAGCGGCGCTGGCTGGTCAGCAACTCGGCCAGGGTCATGCTCTCGGTCTCCCAGGGGCAGTCCTTGATCACGCTCGCAACCTCGACCTCCCCGCGGCCGATCGATCGCTTCAACTCCGCCCTCGCGAGCCGCACCCGGTTGGCACGAGCAAGGGCCTGCATGTGCTGGGGCGCTTGGCTCGGGGTGACGCTGGTCGGGGCAGGGGCGATCGAAGCTGCTTCCACTGGGAATCCTCCCTCAGGGTCGTTGACTGGACTGGTTTCCTCTGCCGGTCGGTGAACTCCGACTCGGTGGTTGAGCTACCGCCGGTTACCCCTCCTGACCCGGGCGCAACGGGCGAGTAGCCAAGCTATGCGTTCGGCGTGGCGAGCGTCAACCCGGAGCGGGCGATGAGGGTGCGGGCCGCCCGCTAAGAGCATCTTTTTCTCGCCGCGCGAGGACTAGTCCGAATCTGGACAGCCCCGAAATTACCCCGGCCGGGGGATGCGTAGCCACTCAGGTACGTGGAAGCTCGGGAAAGTCCTCGATGGTGCGGCCGATTGTTTCCAAGGCCTGGTCGAGCTGAGCTCGCTCATGGGTCGCCATCAGGCTGGTCCGCAGCAGGGCCCCGCCCGGCGGGACGGCCGGGTGAATCGCGACGTTGGTGTAGACCCCGGCCTCGAAGAGCGCCTTCCAGAGCAGCACCGCCTGCCAGTCGTCGCCGACGATCACCGGCACCACCGGGGTCGTCGCCACGCTGCCGTCCGGGAGCGTGCCCGGCTCGACCACCTGCAGGCCGAGCTCGCGCAGGCCCTCGCGCAGGTACTCGGCGTTGCCGAGCAGCGCCTCGAACAGGCGCGGCCCGTCGGCGCGGATCACCCGCAGCGCCGCCAGCGCCGCGCCGACCGCCGCCGGCACCGCCGAGGCGCTGAAGATGAAGGAGCGCGAGGCGATCCGCAGGTACTCGATCACCTCGGCCGGGCCGGCGATGAAGCCGCCGCAGGAGGCGAGGCTCTTGGAGAAGGTGCCCATCCGCAAGTCGACCTCGTGCTCGAGGCCGAACAGCTCGCTGGCGCCGGCGCCACGGGCGCCGAGCACGCCCGCCCCGTGCGCCTCGTCGACCATCAGCCGCGCGCCGTGCGCCTTGCAGAGCTCGACGATCCGCGGCAGGTCGCAGACGTCCCCCTCCATCGAGAAGACGCCGTCGACGACGACGAGGACGCCGCCGCCGTCCTCCGCCGCCCGGCCCAGCATCTTCTCCAGCTTGTCCATGCGGTTGTGGCGGAAGGGGCGCAGCTTGGCCCCCGAGAGGCGGCAGCCGTCGAGGATCGAGGCGTGGTCGCCGGAGTCGCAGATCACCGTGTCGCCGGGTCCGAGGATCGTCCCGATGCAGCCGAGGTTGGACTGGTAGCCGGTGGTGTAGACGATCGCGTCCTCGGTCCCCATCCACTCGGCCAGCTCGCGCTCGAGGTCGACGTGCAGCGGCGTCGTCCCGTTGAGCAGGCGCGAGCCGGTGACCCCCGTGCCGTAGGTCTCGAGCGCCTCGCGCGCCGCCGACTTGACCCGCTCGTCGCCGGTCAGGCCCAGGTAGTTGTTGGAGCCGAGCATGATCGTCTCGCGCCCTTCCATCTCGACCACCGGGCCGGCCTGCGAGGTGAGCAGGCGGAAGTAGGGGAGGAGGTCGTGCTCGCGCGCCGCTTTGAGCTGCTCCAGCCGCTCGTGGCCGCGCGCCTTCTCGAAGACGTCGACGGGGACCTTCGTCGTTTCGCTCATGCCGGAAGTGTAGGTTCAGCCCCGTGGCAAACGTAGAGATCCGTCCCGTCCGCAGCCGGCGCGAGCTGAAGCGCTTCGTCAAGGTCCCCTTCCACCTGCACCGCGACCAGGCGCAGTGGGTGCCGCCGCTGATCTTCGAGCGCCTCGAGTTCCTCGATCGCGACAAGAACCCCTGGTTCCAGCACGGCGAGGCCGAGTACTTCCTCGCCCTGCGCGACGGCGAGCCGGTCGGCCGCATCACCGCCCAGGTCGACCAGCGCTGGGACGAGTACCAGGGCGGCAGCGACGCGATGTTCGGCTTCTTCGAGACCGCCGACGACCCGGAGGTGACGGCGGCGCTGCTCGGTGCGGCCAGCGATTGGGCCCGGGCGCGGGGCCGCACCCGCATCCTCGGGCCGATGGACTTCACCACCAACGACGAGCTCGGCGTCCTGATCGAGGGCTACGAGCTGGAGCCCTTCATCCTCGAGAACTGGCACCCGCCCCACTACAAGGAGCTGATCGAGGCGCAGGGATTCGGCAAGGCGATGGACCTCTTGATGTGGGAGCTGCGCCTCGGCGAGCTGAAGGAGGGCGAGCGCTTCGATCCCTCGATCCACGCCGCCGCCGAGAAGGGGCTGCGCGAGGAAGGGGTCGTGATCCGCAACATGCGCAAGAGCGAGATGGCGGACGAGGTGAAGCGCTTCAGCGCCGTCTACAACGAGGCCTGGGGCGACAACTGGGGCTTCGTCCCGGTGACCGACGCCGAGGCCGAGTTCCAGGCCAAGAACCTGAAGCAGATCCTCGACGAGGACTGGGCCTACATGGCGGAGAAGGACGGCGAGGTGATCGGCGCGGCGCTGACCCTGCCCGACATCAACCAGGTGATGGCGAAGCTGAACGGCCGCCTGCTGCCCTTCGGCTGGCTCAAGTTCCTGCTCGGCAAGCGCAAGATCGACCGCCTGCGCGTGCTCGCGCTCGGCGTCAAACACGAGTACCGCCACACCGGCGTCGCCGCCGGCCTCTACCTCAAGCACCTCGAGGCGGCCGGCCAGCCGGGCGCGATCACCTGGGGCGAGATGGGCTGGATCCTCGAGACCAACGAGGCGATGAACCGGGCGATGGAGGGGATGGGCGGCAAGGTCGTCAAGCGCTACCGGATGTACGAGAAGGCGTTAGAGTCGAACGGGTGAGCGAGATGGAGCTGGAGCCGGTCCGGATTCGCGTTCTTCCCCGTGAGGAGCCCGGTTTGCCGGCCCTCCCGAGCGAGGCGAAGACCGCCGCGATCGCCGTCGCGGGCGGGATCCTGGCCGGGGCCGCAACCGTCGCCGCCGTCCGCACCGTCGCCTCCGTCGCTTCGCGCCGGCGTGCCTCTCCGCGGCGCCTGCTGGGCCGCCGCGAACGGCGGGACGTGGTCGCCAGCCGCTCCTTCCTGGTGGACGTTCACCTGCTCGGTCGGTAGCCAGGCCGGTGGGCCTGGAACGCGTCGATAGTCCACGTTCTAGGCCCGTCGGCGGGGTGTTGGAGGTCGAGGCGCGGCCGCCCTCGCCCTTCCGCCTGCCCGTCTACGGCAGCGAGGACCGGGTGATGCGGGTCGGCGATGGCGTCGTCACGCGCCTGCTGGCAGTCGAGGGCCGGCCGGTCCTGGTGCGCGCCTGGGAGCCGGGGAAGGGGCGGGTGACGTTGCGTGCCGAGCCGGTCGACCCGGCGGCGCTGGTGGCGCCGGCGCGGATCCCGGCCCCACCCGTCGACCCCGCCCGCCCGGCCGACCTGCGCCTGGCGATCGAGCGGCTGCGCTTCGCGCTCGGGGTCGACGACGACCTCGGCGAGTTCCACCGCCGCTTCCGCCGCGATCCGCTGCTCGGCCCGCTGCTGCGCCGCCAACCCCACCTGCGCCCCCGCCGCCGTCCCTGGGCCTGGGAGGCGCTCGCCTGGGCCGTGGTCAAGCAGCTGATCGAGAGCGAGCGCGCCGCCCGCATCCAGCGCCGCATCGTCGGCCGCTGGGGTGTGCGACTGGGGCGCGACCGGGGCGCCCTCCGCGACGTCCCCGGGGCGGCGACGATCGCCGGCCGCGCCCCGGCCGAACTGGCCTCGATGGACCTCTCTCCGGGGCGCTCGCTTGCCCTGCGCGCGGTCGCCCGCGAGATCGCCGCCGGCCGCTGCGACCCCGGCGATCCCGGCGCCGACCAGCGCCTGCTCTCGATCCCCGAGATCGGCCCCTGGACGATCCAGTGCCTGGGCCTGTTCGGCCGCGGCGACCCCGACTCATTGCCCGCCGGCGACCTCGGCTACATCAAGCTGGTCGGCCATCTGGCCAAGCTCGGTCGCCGCGCCACGATCCCCGAGGTCGAAGAGTTCTACGCCCCGTATGAGCCCTACCGCGGCCTCGTCGGCGAGCTCACCCTCTCCGGCCTGTACCGGCGGGTCGCGCGGGGCCGGCCGCTGCGGATGGCGGCTCAGGCGGAGCGATCGAGCAACGCCGGCGCCGCCGCCCCGTAGGAGCGGGCCGCGCGGCGGGTCAGGTCGGCGCGCTCGAGCTCGGCCCGGGTCTCGGCCAGGGAGGCGCCGAGCCGGGTGCGCAGGCGCTCGTGGGCGGCGGCGGCGCGTTCCAGCAACGCCCGCGCCTCGGCCGGCGGGCGCTCCGGCAGCTTCACGCGGATCGCCGCGCTGCGCTCGAAGACCTGATCGAGCTCGGCCGGCTCGCCCCGCTCGGCGAGGTCGAGGCCGGCCTCGGCGAGCCGCGCCAGCTCCTCGTAGGGCGCGAGGTCGCTCACGCGCTCGCTTCGAGCGAGGCGCGGGCAGGGGGCTCGGCGCCCGCGTCGGCCGCCGCGGCCCGCGGGCCTGCGGCGATCTCGGCCCAGGCCGCGCGCAGGTCGGCGAGCAGGGCGGCGACCCGCTCGACCGCGTCGGCGTCGCGCTTCAGCTGCGCCTCGGTCAGGGTCCGCTTGCTGAAGAGATAGATCGATTGCAGGCGCTCGGCGACCTCGCCGGCATCGAAGTCGAGCGTCGCCAGCAGCTCGTCGAGGATCGCGTGGACGCGCTGGAGCGGCTCGCCGGCCGCCCCCGCGTCGCCGTCGCGAATCGCTGCGGCGGCTCGAGCGAGGAAGCGGCCGGCGCCGTCGTAGAGCAGGACCACCAGCCGCTCCGGGGGAGCGGTCAGCACGCTGCTCTCCGTGTAGGCCCGCGAGGCCATCGTGTGACCGGTCATCTCCCCCCGGTGATCGGATGGCCGGGCGCGGTCTTGAGCGCGGTTCGGGGCGGGGCTATCCGTAGAGGGAGGCGAGCTGGCCGTTCAGCCATTGGGACTCCGACTGGCTTCTCGTCAGCATCGTCTCGAGCGCCGCGAACTGGGCACGGAGCCGCTCTTCGCGTCGATCCAGGCGCAGGCTGAGCCGCGACATCGACTCGCTCAGCCGTTTCGACTCGGCAGCCGCCGCCTCCATCCGGCCGGCGATCGCGCCGCCCGTCCCCAGGGTCGGTCCGAGCAGCTCGTCGAGGGACTCGACGAAGCCGCCGGCGCCCGCCAGCCGGTTGCGAACCGCGGCCGGGTCGGCGGCCAGCGCCGCTGAGAGCTTTGCCTCGTCGAGGACGAGCCGGCCGATCACCCTGCCGGAGCCGGGGTCGACCTGGGCGCTGGGGCCGCCGCTGCCGACCCCGAGCTGGTCGAGGCCCGATTCGGTGACGAGCCGGCGCATCCCCGAGAGCAACCCGTTGAGCTGAGTGTCGCCGAACAGCACGCCCCGGTTCGCTTCGGCCTGCGTCGCCGCTTTCGGCAGGCGCTCCTCGGTCAGGCGCGAGCGGATCGAGTCGACCGCCGCGTTGTAGGCGTCGACGAAGGCCTCGACCGCGACCTCGACCGCCTCGGCGTCGGCGCCCGGGTTGCCGACCGTGATCGTCGCCGGCCCGGGGGTCGCCGACTTGAGCGTCAGCTCGAGCCCGGGGATCGCGTCGGCTACCAGGTTGGAGGCGGAGCTCCTCGCTTCGCCGTCGACGCTGAAGAGGGCGTCGAGCCCGGCTTTGAGCCGCGAGCCGTCTTCGGCGATCGTCGCACCGCCGGCCGAGATCGTCGCCGCCGCGCCGGTCTCGCGACTGGCGAGGACGAGCCTGCCGCCGACGTCGACCGCGTAGACGCCCGTCTGGTCGTTGGCGTTGATCGCCGCGACCGCGGCGGCGAGGTCGGCGTTCGCGCCGAGCTGCACGGTGGCGCCGTTGATCGTGATCTGGGAGGCGCCGGCGGAGGCGCTGAAGTCGTAGGTGCGCTGCTCGGCGCGGGCGAGCTGGGTGACCTCCACCTGGTAGCCGCCCGGCCCGGCGCCGCTGAGGCGTTTTGCCGCGACGCCGTTGGGCGCACTCGACTCGACCGACTGCACGTCGGACCACAGCTTCGTCGCGCGCAGCGCGCCGGCGGCGTCGGCGACGTTCTGCAGCCTCGTCCTGATCTCGCGCAGGGCGTCTTCCCGCGCTTTGGCCTGTCCCTGGCGCCGCTCGATTCGCACCCGCGGCGCTTCCTCGACCTTCATCAGGGTGTCGATCAGCGCATCGACGTCGAGGCCCGAGGCGAGACCGCTGATCGAGATCCCGGCCATGGCTCAGTCGACCGGGGCGCCGGCGGCGATCTCGAGCGCCTCGGTGAGGGGGATCCTGCGCAGGACGTTGCCGTCGAGGTCGCGGACCTCGACCCGGATCCGACCGCTGTCGGAGTCCAGCTCGAAGCTCAGTCGGCGGCCCATCTCGTACAGGTGGTTGGCACAGCGGGCCGCGGCGCGCACCTCGGCTTGGACCTCGGGCGGCGGTTCGGCGGCTGAGGCCCGCTCGAGGTTGGCGGCGAAGTCGCCGCCCTTGGTTGGAAGCTCCCGATCCGGCTCGGGGACGTTCCCGGCCTGGCTCGCGCCTCCCACTGGGGGAAATCCGACACTCATGGCGATTCTCGTTCCTCCTGGAATGTGATCCGTCCTTGGATGCGAACCTTCGCCCCGCGATGCGGCATCGGGTTCGTCTCGGTAATCGGCAGGCCCCTCGTCAACTTGAAGCAAGTTGGCGCGCCTCCGCCTCGAAGAGCCTCGCGTCCCCCTCCAAACCGCGCGCCGCGGCGACCCGCGCCAGCCCGCCCAGCGCCGCCGCGTCCGGCCCTTGCTCCTCGCAGGACGCGATCCACTCGTCGGCGGCGGACTCGAGAAAGCCGCGCCGCAGGTAGATCTCGGCGAGCAGCTCGCGGCGCTCACGCGGGCCAAGCGTGCTCGCGGCCAGCGCCGGCAGCAGCGCCTCGAAGGCCTCGAACTCCTCGACCCGAAGCAGCGCTTCGAGCATCGTCGCCAGATCCCCGAGCGCGGCGCCGGAGAGGGTGGGGAAGTCCTCGCTCGCGCCCTCCGACCAGGCGGTGAAGAGCGTCAGCTCGGCCGGGTCGAGACCGCGGGCGCCGGCCCGCTCGGCCGCCGTTGCGAGCGGCTCGCCGGCCAGGATCAGGCCGAACAGCTCGCTGCGCGCGGCCGCGGCGGCGCAGGCCGCGTCGTCGGCGATCGCCGCTGCCGCGGCGGCGGCCTCGGCGTAGCGGCGCTGCGAGAGGAGCGCTTCCGCCAGCGCCAGCCGCGCGAAGCCGTTTGCCGGTTGGGCCGCGACGACGGCGGCGTAGTGCGGCTCGGCCGCGGCGGCGTGGCCGGCCTCGTAGAGGGCCGTCGCGAGCATGAAGCTGACCGAGGGGGTCACCTCGCGCACGCCGGTCTCGATCGTCGCGACCACCTCGTCCGGCTCGGCGCCGCCGCGCAGCAGCGCGGCGGCGAGCGGCAGGACGCCGCCGAGGTACTCGGGGTGCCGTTCGAGGCAGCGGCGCAGCAGCTCCCGCTCCCGCTCGCTCCTGCCGCGTTCCCGCTCCAGCTCGGCCAGCCTGACCAGGGCGAGGTAGGTGCCGCTGCCGACCGTGGGCGAGTAGCGGCTCGGCGCGTCGCCCATCTCCAGGCAGCGATCGAGCAGCTCGCCGGCGCGATCGCGTTCCTCCCCGGCGCGGGCGATCAGCGCCTGCTCGAGCACGAGGTCGGTCAGCTCGGGGAACAGCTCCAGCCCCTCGGCGACGCGGGCGAGAGCCTCGTCGTGGCGGCCGCTGAGGCGCAGGCTCTTGACCAGGCGCACGGTGAGCGAGGGCAGGTAGCCGAGCTTCGCCCTGCCCGGGTCGGAGGCGAGCATCTCCCAACTGCGCTCGAACTGCTCGCGGGCGCCCTCGGCGTCACCCGCCGCGGCCAGCTCGGAGCCGAGGTTGAAGCAGAGGAACGGCGTCTCGCCCGATTCGGCCAGCTGCTCGCGCAGCAGGGAGATGTTGCGGCGCGACTTCTCCCTCGCGTCGCGCACGGCGCCGAGATAGCCGAAGTGCTCGACCCGCACCCGGCTCGCCTCGACTCGCTCCGGCTGCCCGGCCGGCAGCCGGTGGGCGACCTGCTCGTGCAGGCGCCCCTCGAAGCGGTACTCGGGCCGATTGCGGAAGACCCGCAGGGCGTTGTGGGCGACCGCGGTGCCGTCGCCGAGCTCGCCGGTGTGGTGGGTCTCGACCAGGTAGAAGGCCTCGCGCCAGGTGCGGCCGGTCAGCTCGCGCAGCAGCGGTCCGTCCTCGGCGACGAGGACCTCGTCGGCGTCCAGGTAGAGCAGCCAGTCGCCGCTCGCCGCGTCGAAGCTGACGTTGCGGGCCTCGGCGAAGGAGCCGGTCCACTCACGCTCGATCACGCGGGCTCCGAAGGAGCGCGCGATCGCCACCGTCGCGTCGCTGGAGCCGGTGTCGACGACGACGATCTCGTCGACCGCGTCGCGCGCCGCCGCCAGCGAGCGCGCCAGCATCTCCTCCTCGTCCTTGACGATCATGCAGAGGCTGAGCGTCATTCCCCGCGCCGGCCGCGCCAGCTCGGCGACGGCTTCGGCGCGCCGGCCCAGCTCCGGCAGCTGCGCCGCGAGCGCTGCGGGCAGGCTCGGGCGCTCGCGGCCGGCGCGGCCCCGCGCCTGCTCGAGATTGGCGGTTACGTGGGGCAGCTCCGGGTCGAGCCGGGCGGCGGCGCGGAAGAGGTCGACCGCCGGCTCCAGCGCTCCGAGCTCGTAGAGGGAGACGCCGGCGTAGTTGAGCAGCAGCGGCTCGCGCGGCTCCTCCTCGAGGGCGGCGATCGCCTCTTTCGCGATGCCGGCGTAGATGCCGGCGAGCCGGCGGGGCGGGGCGCTGGAGGCGCTCTGGAAAGCCGTTTCGATCGAGTCGCGCCGGGTGCGGTAGCGGCGCAGGGGCTGGTCGGGTTCTGCGATTCGGATCGTCATGCCCCCGCTGATCGGCCGCGCCGTCCAGATCCAAAAACGATTAGACGGACATCCGACGCAGGCGGGCGTCAGATACCTCAAAAGGGCGATTTAGCCGCCTCGCGCAAGCGCCGAGAAGTGTCGGGCCAACGACCGGGAATGAGCAGATGACTGAGAAGCTTGAGCGAGGGAGCGAGATCATGGATCTCTGGCAGCGCTATCGCAGCAGCGGGGACCGCGAGCTGCGCGACCAGATCGTCCTCTCCTACGTGCCGCTGGTCCGCCACATCGCCTATCGCAAGGTGCGCGAGCTCCCTCCGTGGTGTGAGGTCGAAGACCTGATCTCGAGCGGCATCGAAGGACTGATCGGGGCGATCGATCGCTTCGAGCCCTCGAAGGGGGCCACGCTCGAACAGTTCGTCTGGACCCGGATCCAGGGGGCGGTCCTCGACGACCTGCGCAAGCTCGACTGGGCGCCGCGCTCCCTGCGCCACCGCGAGCGCGACATCGACAGCGCCCGCGAGGCCTGCGTCGTCGCCAATGGCCGCCAGCCGAGCAGCGCCGAGCTCGCCGCCGCGCTCGAGATCGAGGAGGCCGAGCTGCACGAGTGGCTGCGCGACCTCGCGATCTCCGACCTCAGCTCCCTCAACGACATGACCACGACTGAAGAGGAAGGCCCGGTCGAGGTGGTGCAGACGCTCCGCTCGACCGACGAGCGGCTCGATCCCGAGCGGGAGGCGACCCGCACCCTCGCCAAGGAGCGCTTCCGACGCGCCTTCGCCCACCTGCCCGAGCGCGAGCGCAAGGTTGCCGTGATGCTGTACGAGCGCGAGCACACACTGCGCGAGATCGGCGACGAGCTCGGCGTATCCGAGAGCCGCGTCTGCCAGATCCACGGCGAACTGAAGACGAAGCTGCAGACCTCGCTGCGGCGCGAGAGCGAGCTCTTCAGCGCCACCGCCTGAGAATCGGCCTCAAGGCCCTCGCGCCCCGGCCGATCAGAGGGGGCGATGAACAGTGGTCTCTATATCGCTGCCTCGGGAATGCTCGCCGAGATGACCCGGCAGAACCAGATCGCCAACGATCTCGCCAACGCGGCGACGCCCGGCTACAAGGCCGACCGCTCGGCCCAGGAGGGCTTCGGAGAACTGCTGCTCCGCAACAGCCGCAGCGGCGCGGTGGTCGGCCCGCTCGGCCTCGGCGTCCAGATCGAGGAGGTCCGCACCGACCTCGCCCCGGCGCCGGTCCGCGAGACCGGCGAGCCGCTCGACTTCGCCGTCGAAGGGGAGGGCTTCTTCGCCGTCCGAACCGAGGCCGGGGCCCGCTTCACCCGCAACGGGCAGTTCACCGCCTCGCCGGACGGCCTCCTCACCGACACGCTCGGCAACCCGGTGCTGGGGCCCGACGGCCGGCCCGTGCGCCTGCGGGGCGGCGGCGACGTCCGCGCCGGCGACGTCGGCGTCTTCGCCGTGGCGGCGCCGCGCAAGGCCGGCGACTCGCTCTTCACCGGTACCGCCGAGGGCGCCGCCGCCGGTCGCGCCCGCAGCGGCGCCCTCGAGGAATCGGCCACCGACCCGGCGCGTGCGATGGTCGAGATGATCGCCTCCTTCCGCGCGCTCGAAGGCGGCCAGAAGGCCATCCACACGATCGACGACACGCTCGCCCAGTTCGCGGGCCAGGTCGGCTCCCTCGCCTGAGCCGATGTTCGAGGGCCTCTACTCAGCCGCGGCCGGGATGGAAGCTCACCAGCGCCGCCTCGACGCGATCTCCAACGACATCGCCAACGTCTCGACCACCGGCTACAAGAGCCTGCGGGTCGGCTTCCGCGACTTGCTCTACCAGTCGGCCGGCCGCGGCGGGGGCGCCGGGGTGACGACCGGCTCCGGCGCGGCGGCGAGCCTGATCGGGCGCAACGACGCCCAGGGCGCGCTGATCCCGACCGAAGCGCCGCTCGACGTCGCCCTCGCGGGGCCCGGCTTCATCCAGGTCCGTGCCCGCGACGGCGGCATCGCCCTGACCCGCGACGGCTCACTCGGCCTCACCGCCGACGGTCTGCTGCGCACCTCGACCGGCGAGTTGCTGGAGCCGCCGGTGCGGCTGCCGCGCGGGGTCGACCCGGGCGAGATCAGGATCGGGCCCGACGGCACGGTCAGCGCCGGCGGCCGTCGCTTCGGCCGGATCGAGCTCGTCACCGTGCGCAACCCCGACGGCCTCGCCGCCGCCGGCGGCAACCTCTTCCGTCCCACCGCCGCCGGCGGAGCGCTGAGCCCGGTGACCGGCACCCGCCTCGAACAGGGCGTGCTCGAGGCCTCCAACGTCAGCCTCGCCGACTCGATGGTCGAGATGACCAACGCCCAGCGCGGCTTCCAGCTCGCCAGCCGGGCGATCCAGATGCAGGACGAGACCCTCGGCGTCGCCAACGGGATCAAGCGATGAGCGGCAGCGAGGCGTTGCCGCCGTTGGCTCCGGGAGCGATCCCACCCTCGGTGCGCGCCCGCGGCCCCGACGCGATCGACGACTTCCGCGCCGCCCTCGGCTTCGAGCGGATCCTCCTCACCGAGTTGCTGTCCGGAGCCCTGCCCGAGCCCGAAGAGCTCGCCGACCCGCGGATGTCGATGCTGCCGGAAACGCTGGCCGACGCGATCGTCGCCCAGGGCGGGATCGGCGTCGCCGCCGAGCTCGGCGGCGCCCTGGAGCGGGGTCGGTGACGGCGCTCGCGACCAGCGGCGATCCCGCCCTGATCGCGGCCGTCGGGCGCCATCTCGACGCCCAGCTCGAGTCGGCGCGCCGCCTGCTCGACCTCGTCCTGCGCCAGGGCGCGGCGATCCGCGAGCGCGACGTCGAGGCGGTGATGGCGCGCCTCGCCGACATGAAGGCCGAGATCGGCTCGCGCGATCTGCTCGAGGGGGAGCGCTCGGCGCTGATCGCCGAAGCGGCCCTGCGGCTCGGCATCGCCCCCGGCGAGGTCACCATGAGCGCGCTCAACAGCCTCACCGGCCCGGCCGAAGCCGAGCGGCTCGCCGAGCGCAGCGCCGAGCTGCGCGGGCTGCTCGCCGAGATCGCCCGCGAGCACGGGATCAACCGGGCGCTGATGCGCCAAGAGCTCTCCTTCCTCGACCACCTCGTGCGCCTGATCGGCGCCGACGACGGCGGCGCCAACCGGCTGATGGACGTGGAGGCATAGGTGGCGATCTCGACCTTCATGGGGTTGCAGACGACGCTGCGCGGGCTGCTCGCCCACCAGCGCGCGCTCGACGTCACCTCCCACAACATCGCCAACGAGAACACGGTCGGCTACTCGCGCCAGGAAGCGGTGCTCGGGGCCTCGCGGGCGCTGCGGGTCCCGGCCGGGGCGCTGCAGAGCGGCGCCGGCGCCGACCTCGGCACCGGCGTCGACGTGCTCGCCTACCGCCGCGTTCGCGACCAGTTCCTCGACCTCCAGTACCGCGCCCAGGCGATGCGCCTCGGCGGGCTGGCGGCGGAAGCGCGCGGGCTGGAAGGCGTCGAGGTGGCGCTGGCCGAGCCGGGCGAGAAAGGGATCTCCGCCCAGCTGAACGAATTCTGGTCGGCCTGGGGAGACCTCGTCAACTCACCCGAGAACGAGGCGACGCGGCAGGTCCTGGTCGAGAGCGCGCGGGCGCTGGCGACCAGCTTCGCCGGCCTCGACGCGCAGATGCAGACGGCGGCCTCGCAGGCGCTGGCCGAGTACGAATCGATCACCGGGGCCGGCGGCGAGGTGCAGCAGATGGCGGAGGAGATCGCCCGCCTCAACGAGACGATCCGCGGCTCCCTCGCCTCCGGCGTGCAGCCGAACGATCTCTACGACCGCCGCGACTTCCTCCTCGACCAGCTGGCGACGCTGGCCCAGGTCTCGGTCACCGATCTCGGCGACGGCACGATAGAAGTCGCCTTCGGCGACGCCGCCGTGCCGCTCGTCGCCGGCGTCACGGCGACCTGGCCGCAGGCCCTGACCGAACCGAAGGGCAAGCTCGAGGCGCTGATCGACCTCGCTGCCCCGACCGGCAAGGTCGCCTCCTACCGCGCCGAACTGAACGCGGTCGCGCAGGGGGTCGCGGAAGCCGTCAACGCCCTCCACACCAGCGGCGGCGGGCCGGCTTTCTTCACCTTCACCGCGGGCAGCGCCGCCTCGACCCTCGGGGTCGCGGTGACGGCGCCCGAAGTCGTCACCTCGACCACGCCCGACCCGGGCGCGAACGACATCGCGATCGCGATCGCGGCGCTGCGCGGCGGCGCCCCCGACCAGGCCTACGCCGGCATGGTCAGCCGCATCGGCAGCGACATGAGCGAGGTGCGGCGCGGGGAGGGCAACGCGGAAGCGCTCGTCGCCGCCGTTCTCGACCGCCGCGACTCGACCTCGGGGGTCTCGATCGACGAGGAGATGACGAACCTGGTGCGTTTCCAGCGCGGCTACCAGGCGTCGGCGCGGGCGATGAGCGCGCTCGACGAAGCGCTCGACGTGCTGATCAACCGCACCGGCAGGGTCGGGCTCTGATGGGCACGCGGATCACCGACTCGATGATCTCGCGCGGCGTCCTGCACGACCTGCGGGCGATCGACGGCAGGCTGCGGCTGACCCAGCAGCGGCTCTCCAGCGGCAAGCAGCTGACGCGGCCCTCCGACGACCCCTTTGCCGCCAATCGCGCCCTGCAGCTGCGCGGCGAGCTCGAGGCGACGCGCCAGTTCCGCCGCAACGTCAACGAGGCGAGCGGCTGGACGACCGCGACCGAAGCGGCGCTGGGTCGGATCACCGACATCACCCAGCGGGCGCGCGAACTGCTGATCCAGGGCGGCAACGACTCCAACGGCCAGGTTGCCCGCGAAGCGATCGCGGCCGAGATCGACGCCCTCACCGAGTCGCTCAAGCAGGAGGCGAACGCGACCTACGGCGGGCGCTACGTGCTCGCCGGCACCGCGACCGAAACCGCTCCCTACGCGGTCGGCGGCGCCGACGCCTTCGCCGGCAACCCGGCGACGGTCGCGCGGACGATCGGGGCCGGGGTCTCGGTCGCGGTCAACGTCAACGCCGGCGATCTACTCGGCAACGGCCAGGCGGCCGGCGACGACCGCCTCCTCGACGTGCTGCGCGACGTCGCCGGGCACCTGCGCGGCGGCACCCCGGCCGACGTCGAAGCGCTGCGCGGCGCCGACCTGCGGCGGCTCGACGACAACCTCGACGAGCTGACCCGGATCCGCGCCGTCGTCGGCGCCACCGAGAACCGGCTCGAAACCGCCGGCACCCGGCTCGACGAGCTGGAGGAGTCGACGATGGCGCTGCTCTCGGAGATCGAGGACGTCGACATGGCCGCGGCGATGATCGAGTTCAGCAGCCAGAGGGCGACCTACGAAGCGGCGCTGAAGGCGGGCGCCAGGATCGTCCAGACGTCACTGCTGGACTTTCTCCGTTAGGCCCCACGAGGAGATTGGAGAAAAGAATGTCGCAGACGGTCAACAGCACTCGCTTCGGCACGCTCGAGGTGCCCGACGAGGCCGTGATCGACTTTCCCGCCGGCCTGATCGGTGTCGGCGGCCGGCGCTTCGCCCTCCTCACCCGCGAGGAGAACGCCGCCTTCAGGTGGCTGCAGGAGACCGCGCGCGCCGAGCTGGCGCTGCCCGTCGTCGACCCCTTCCAGTTCTTCCCCCGCTACGAGGTCGAGATCTCCGACGGCGAGGCGGAGCGGATCGGCATCGGGGGCCCCGCCGACGCGGAGGTGCTGGCGATCGTGCGTGCCGTCGGTGCGCTGGAGGACTTCACCGTCAACCTGATGGCGCCGATCCTCGTCTCGCGCGGCGTCGCCCACCAGGTCATCAACGACTCCGCGCAAGCGGAGCTGCGGGTGCCGCTGCTCTCCGGCCTGGCCGGGGCGGCCTTCTGAGCGCAGGGTAGGGTTCGCTCCGATGCTGACGATCACCCGCCACCCGGGCGAGCGGATCATGATCGGCGACGACGTCGTCGTCGAGATCGTCGAGGTGACCGGGACGACCGTGCGGGTGGGGATCAGCGCCCCGCGCGAGGTCGTGATCTACCGCGAGGAGCTCTGGGAGCGGGTCAAGCAGGAGAACGAGGCGGCCGCGAAGGCCGATCCCGAGCAGTTCGACGTTCTCGGCGAGTAGCGAGTCAGACCGGGGCCGAGGGGTCGACCGCGCCGTTGGCGATCGCCAGCGCGACCGCCTGCGCCGAGGTCCGCGCGCCAAGCTTGCGCTTCAGGTTGCGGACGTGGGTGCGGACCGTGTGGGGGCTGATGCAGAGCGTCGCGGCGATGTCCTCGGTCTGCAGGCCGCGGGCCAGCTCGATCGTGACGCGGCGCTCGCGCTCGGAGAGCACGGGCGCCTCGTCGGTCGGCGGCGGGACGCTGCCGTGCCGGCACTCGGAGACCCCGTCGCCGCAGGCGGCGGCGCGGATCGCGGCGATCACCCGTTCGCTCGAGCAGGCGCGGCAGACCGCGCCGGCGGCGCCGGTGGTCAGCATCGCCAGCAGGGCGGCCGAGTCGAAAGCCGACTCCATCATCAGCAGGACCGTGGCCTGGCGTTCGCGGCTGAGGTGGCGCGCCAGCTCGGTCCCCCGCTCGGACGCCGCGACCAGGGTGACATCGGCGGCCGGGTGCACGAGGGCGTTGCCGCAGAGGTGGAGGTCAACCGGGCCCGAGCGCAGGACCTCGATCTTCTTGCCGCCGAGCAGCGCCGCGAGGCCGGTGCGGGCGAGCACGTGGTCGTCGTAGATCGCGACCGTGATCGCGCGCCGCTCGAGAGCGCCTTCGGCGCCGAGCGGCGGCGCGTAGCTTCCTCCGCCCGCGTCGAACATCATCCGAGCCGCACGTATCCGATCGCGCCGCCGCCGTCGGCGCCGTACGTCCGTCGTGAGACCCGGTCGGAGGAGTTGCCCTCGATCGTCTCGATGCCGCCGTCGGGGAGCACCGCCTCGACGATGCCGATGTGCTCGTCCCAGACGATCAGGTCGCCCGGGGAGGGGGGGCCGGCCGAGGCTGGCACGGCGCGCCCGCTGCTCTGCGCCCAGGCGTAGAGCGCGTCGACCGAGGCGAAGCCCTCGCCGGTCTCGCCGAGCGGAACACCCGCCTCGGCCGCCGCCCAGGAGACGAAGTACGCGCACCACGGCCCGACCCCGCTGCCGGGGACCGCGGCGCGGTACTCGGCGATCCTGGCGGAGTCGTTGGAGCCAGGCGGCTGCTCGGCCTCGCCGACCTCGCCGCCGGCGACGGCGAGCGCGCCGGCGCCTCCGCCGCCGACCGGCAGCCCCGGCCCGAGCGCGGTCTGCCCGAGCACGGCCTCGAAGCTGGTCGCGGGGGCGGCGCCGGAAGCCGCCGCTCGCGGGGGTTGCAGGGCCGAATCTATCTCGGAGATTCGCGCCATCACCGTGCCGAGGCTCATCGCCCCGCTCATCGGCAGGCGTCGGCCGTTCTTTAGATAGAAGCTCTGATCTAAATGAGAAGGCGAGCGGCCGCCTCGCGCGGCCGCTCGCCGTCCATCCCGAAGCCGCTACCTGAGCAGCGTCAGGACCGTCTGCCCGGACTGCTGGGCCTGGGCGAGCATCGCCGTGCCCGCCTGCTGCAGGATCTGCAGTTTCGTGAACTGGACCATTTCGGCGGCCATGTCCACGTCGCGGATCCGGCTCTCGGAGGCCGTCAGGTTTTCCTGGTAGACGGCCAGGTTGTTGAGGGTGTGCTCGAGCCGGTTCTGCACGGCACCGAACTCGGCGCGCTGGGTGGAGATGGCGCCGATTGCGTCGTCGATCTCTTCGATGTCGGTTTCGTCTCCGAGTTCGAACGCCGCCGCCCCGATCGCTTCGCCGAGGCTGATCGTCGAGACCGTGATCACCTCGCCGTCGTTGGCGCCGACCTGGAAGGTCACCGTGGCGCCTGCGTTGAGGAGCTGGATCCCGTTGAATTCCGAGCTCGTGCCGATCCGCTCCACCTCGCTGGCGAGCTGGTTGATCTCGGACTGAATCGATTCGCGGTCGGTTTCCGACAGCGAGCCGTTCTTGTACTGAACGGCGAGTTCGCGGGCGCGCTGGAGCATCGAGTGGACCTCGTCCAGCGATCCCTCGGCGGTCTGCACGAGCGAGACCGCGTCCTGGGCGTTGCGCTGGGCCTGGCCGATGCCGCGGACCTGGGCCCGCAGGCGCTCGCTGATCGCGAGGCCGGCGGCGTCGTCGGCGGCGCGGTTGATCCGGTAGCCCGAGGACAGCCGCTCCATCGCTTTGCCGAGGCCGTGGCTGGTCCCGACCAGGTTGCGGTGGGCGTTGAACGCCTCGATGTTGTTCTGAATGCGAAGGGACATTGCGATCTCTCTCCTTGGATCGGTTGTTGACAGTCCCGGGACGACTCCCTGTCGCCCCTCTACGCCCCCGTTGATCGCCCGCGAGCGCCGGACCTTTAGGCGGATCCGCGCGGACGGGCCAGCAGCAGGTACTGGTAGGCGGTGAGCCGCTGCTCGGCCCGCGCCCGGTTGGCGCCGAAGCGGGCAAGGGTCTCGGCGAGCTCGGCGACCTGAGCCGGAACGGGGCCAGGCAGCCGCGTCACCGAGGCCCCCTCGACCGCAAAGCCGCACTCGCCGAGCATCGCCACCGCCTCGCCGAGGGTGAAGAAGTGGACGTGGGTGCGGTCGAGGAGGCCGGCGTCCTCGTAGCGCCAGCGGTCCTCGACCAGCAGCGGCAGCACCACGCTCCAGTGGCCGACGTTGGGGATCGAGCAGACGAGGGCGCCGTCGTCGGCGAGCCAGGGGCGCAGCGATCGGAGCAGCCGGTGCGGGTCGTGCAGGTGCTCGAGCACGTCGCCGAAGACGATCGCGTCGAAGGCGCCGGGCTCGAAGGGGAGCTCCACGATCGCTTCGAGGTCGGCCTCGACGACGCGGTCGAGGCGCTCGGCGGCGCGGGCGGCGGCGCCCGGGTCGAGCTCGACGCCCACCACCTCGATCCCGCGCTCCGCGCGCAGGGCGGCGCCGAGCGCGCCGGCGCCGCAGCCGACGTCGAGGACGCGGCGCGCGCCCGCCGGCACCAGCGCCCGCAGCTCCGGGCGGTCGAACTCGAAGTACTGCTCGGCCTGGGCGCTCACGCCATCGCCGCCGCGTCCGGGTGCTTGCGGGCGAAGGCGGCGCGGTCCTCGAGCACCGTCCGTTTCACCCAGGCGCCGAGAACGGGGTCCTCGCTGGCGACGGTCCGCGAGAGCCCGTGGCGGATCCGCGCCTCGCGCACCAGGCGCGGCGGCCGTCCGGCGGCGCGCAGCCGGGTGAGGAGATCGGTGTCCTGGTACCAGACCCGCAGCGCCGGGTCGAAGAACTCGTCGGGGGCGTGGGCGTCGCGCTCCAACGTCTCCCGCGAGAGTGCGAAGCACCAGGCGGCGAAGTCGGTCCTCATGCCGCCCTCGACCGTGAGCGGGAAGGCGACCGAGGCGCCGGCGTCGAGCGCCTCGCGCAACGGCGGCCACCACCCGGGCAGCGGCTCGACGTCGTCGTTCATCACCACCGCGTAGGGGGTCTCGACCGCGCGCAGGCCGGCGTTGACGGGCCCGGTGAAGCCCTGCGGCGGCGCCCCGTTGTCGACGAGGACGATCACGTGCGGGGCGTCGGTGCAGGCCTGGACCGCGGCGACGCAGGCCCGCACCCGCTCGGCGGCGGCGTCGAGGGTCGGGATCACCACGGTCAGCTCGACCGGGCCGCCGGGCTCGCCCCGGCCGTAGACGGCGCGGGCGCCGGGCGGGTGGGCGACGCTGTCGGCGACGGTGGCGAGGCGCCGGCCGCCGCCGGCCAGCTCGGCGCAGAGGGCCGCCAGCTCCAGGCCGGCCGGGGCGCCGACGGCGCGGCCGATGCGGCCGGCGTCGGCGCGGCGCAGGGCGAGGGCGTGGGTGGCCACAGGGTGGGAGTCGGTCCGGCCGGGCAGCGCCGCCGCCGCGGCGCCGAGGCCCGGCTCGGCGAGCGCCTCGACCAACGGTCCGAGTGCGCCGGGGTCGAGCTCCGGCGCGTCGCGCAGGAGCACCAGCACCTCGGCGCTCGCCAGCGCGGCGGCACGGGCGGCGCTGGCGAGGAGGCCTTCGCGACGCTCGTTGCGGAGCACGCGCACGTCGCCTTCGAGGCTCGCCGCCAGCGCGCCGAGGTCGCCGCCGGCGTCGTCGACCACGATCGCCTCGTACTCGGGCTGCGGGTCGAGCGCGGCGAGCGAGCGCAGGCAGCGCAGGGCGCGCTCGTAGCCGCCGTCGAGGTGGACGACGATCGAGGCTTTCATGACGCCGGGCTGCCGGCGACCGCGTCGACCCTTATTGCCCACTCGGCGTCCTCGTTGACGAGCAGCTCGCCGCTGCCGAAGCGGAATCCGTTGACGTAGAGATCGATCTCCTCGTCGATGCGGCGGTCGAGCTCGACGACCGAGCCCTGCTCGAGGCCGACCAGGGTCGCCAGAGAGATCCGCGCCCGGCCCAGCTCGGCCCAGACCCGAACCGGGACGCCGCCGATCGAGCGGCTCAACAGCGGGTTGGGCGCGCCCGGGCCGCTCTCCCCGCCGGCGCCGCCGCGCTGCGCCGCGGCGGCGGTCAGCTGCGCCAGCGACTCGGCCACCCCGGGCTCGATCGGCTCGATCACCTGGACGGCGCGGCGGCTGCCGCTGCGGCCGGGGTGGGCGCGCAGCACGCGGACGCCGTCGACGCAGAGCCCGAGCCCGCCCGCCACCCTCGCTTCGAGGTCGAGGGTGTCGCCGGGCTCGAGCAGGAGGACCTCGGAGGCGGCCGGCTCCGGGCCGGCGATCTCGGCGCAGAGCGCGACCTCGATGCCGGCGAGGGCGCCCCGCAGCCGTTGGCGCTCGGGCGGGCTGACCTCGGCCTCGCCGATCGCGTTGCGGCCGAGGATCCGGTCCTCGACCGGCGCGATCGCCCGGTGGGGGACGAGCAGGGTGAGGGCGTAGGAGGCGCCCTGGATCCGCGCCTCCATCGCCAGCGCCAGGGTCGGCTCGCTGACCGGGGCGACCTGCGCGGTCTCCATATGGGTGTCGAGCGCGGCGAGCCGCAGGTCGGCGCCGGTGAGGTCCCGCCAGACGACCTCGAGCTGGCCCAGCAGCCCCTCGAAGAGGCGCTTGGCGAGGGCGAGGTCGATCTCGGTGAGGCGCCGCTCCGGCGGCGGTTCCTCGCAGGGACCGCCGAGCAGCGACTCGATCCCGGTGAGGACGAAGCCGGAGTCGGCGCTGAGCAGCATCTGCGTCTCCGGCGGCTGCAGCTCGACGATCGCGCAGAGGGCGTTGGCGGCGATCTGGTCGTGGGCGTTGGCCCAGGTCAGCTGGGTGACGTCGATGACGTCGAGTTCCGTCGGCAGCCGCAGCTCGGCCGAGAGCCGGGTCGAAGACGTGCGGCAGAAGGCGGAGAAGGCGCGGTGCAGCCGCCGCTCGTGGTCGGGCGTGAATTTGGTCGGGCGCGTGAAGTCGACCGCCTGGGTGCGGCCGGGCCGCCGCGGAGCGGCGCTCGCCGCGGTCGTGTTCTGCTCGTCGGTCACCGTGTTCCTCTTCCCGCGTAATCGGCCGGCTCAGGCGGCGTTTGAGGTTTCCCGCGAGCGCCGCTCGATCTCCTCCAGCAACGCCGCGCGACGCGCTTCGGCAGCCTGCCGGGCGGCCTTCGCCTCGGCTGGCGCCAGGTGGCGCCAGGCCGTCACCGCCAGCCACCAGGCGATCACGTAGACGGCGACCCCGCAGGCGAGGCCCCGCAGGCCGGCCTCGAAGGCGGGGACGCCGGCCTCATACGACAGGACGGCGACGAGCGCCAGCGCTCCGATCCCGGACCAGCCCCGGACCAGCTCGATCTGGCGGCTGGCACGAGGGTGGTCGCGGAGGCGGATCGCCGCCGGCTCGAGCTCGGCGGTCTCCTCGCGCTCGATCACGGGGTGATCCTCGCGGCGAGGCCCCGCGCCTCGGCTGGGACGATCGCGTCAGCTCCGTCGGCCAGGTAGCTGAGCGGCAGCTCGCGGCGGATCGCGAGGTCGGCGATCGAGCCGAGGTGGGAGGTCTCGCCGAGGCCGGTCGCGAGCAGGCGATTGGGCGCCAACGGCGCCAGGCCGGTGAGCAGCTCCTCGCCGGCGGCCGCCGCGGTCCCGGCCCGCATCACCGCGTGCACCTCGTCGAGCTCGAGCGCCGTCAGGGCCGCCGCGAGCTCTCCCAGGCTCGGCGCCTGCCCCCAGGCGGGCGGCGTGTCGACGACCACCAGGTTGCCCAGCTTGTGGGCTCCGGCGGGGGTCTCGCTGACCTGGAGGTCGACGGGGACGTCGGCGAGCAGCTCGCGCAGGGCGCCGCCGCCGTCGCTGGGCGCGATCGCGAGGCAGGTGACCGCCTGGCCCGCGGCGGCGTGGGCGGCGCAGATGCGGGCCGCCGCCGCGGTCTTGCCGGCGCCCGCCGGTCCGACCAGGGCCAGCGAGCGCGGGCCGGGGGAGGGGGCCGGCGCGACCGGGATCCGCGCCGCCAGCTGGTCCTTGACCAGGGTCCGTAGCCGCGCGGCGTTCGCGAACGGCAGCGAGCTCGCCACCACCGCGTCGACGATCTCCTCGGCCAAGTCCGCGCCCAGCCCCGCGGCGATCATCCCCTCGACCAGCGTCGCCGCCTTGACCGTGCGCTCGACGGGCGGCGTCGGCTCACCGAGATCGCCCAGCAGATCCGCGAACGGCTGCGCCTCCGCCACCAGCTTCCGAACAGCGGGGCTGGCGAGCCCCTCGCGCGTCGCCGCGTCGTTGCGCAGCGGCGGAGGATCGTCGGTCGCCCGCCAGCCGCCGTCGTCCGCGGCGATCGGCACCTCCTCTTTCGGCTCTTCGTCGTCGTAGTCCGGCGCTTCGTCGTAGACGTCGATCCCGGGCACACCGGCCCGGGCGTCGACCTCGATGCATTTCTTCTGGAAGAACCCGCCGACTCCGCCGAAGAGCCCCTCGCGTCGGCGCAGGATCACGGCTCCGGGACCGAGGTCGGCGCGGATTCGCGGCAGCAGCTCCTCGATCGAGCCGCCCCTGTACGTCTTGACCTGACCATCGGCAACGAGCGTCTCGCTCATACCTGGACCACCCCCATGTTCTCGACCCGGACCCCGGGCACGATCTCGTTGTAGGAACACACCGTCAGCTGTGGCAGTGACTGCTCGCAGAGCTGTCGAAGATGGCGGCGGGCGCGCGCCGAGCAGAGCAGCACCGGGCGGCCGCCCTGGGCGAGGGCGCCCTCGAGCCGGCGGCGCACGGCGGCGAGCAGGTGCTGCGCCTGCGAGGGATCCATCGCCAGCACCTCGCCCTCCGCGGTCTGGGTGATCGCCTCGCCGATCTCCTGCTCTATCGCCGGGTCGAGCGAGATCGCCCGCAGCTTCATCGAGCCGTCGAGGTGGGGGGCGGTGATCGTCCGCCCCAGCGCCTGGCGCGCGTACTCGGCGAGCACCGCCGGGTCGCGGCTGAGCCGCGACTTGTCGCCGATCGCCTCGACGATCGCGCCGAGGTCGCGGATCGGCACCCCCTCGCGCAGCAGCGCCTGCAGCACCCGCTGCACCTCGCCCAGGGAGAGCTGCTCCGGCACCACCTCGTCGACGGCGGCGGCGTTGGTCTCCTTCAGCCCGTCGAGCAGCTTGCGGGTCTCCTGGCGGGTGAGCAGCTCGGCGGCGTGGGCCCGGATCGTCTCGGTGAGGTGGGTCGCGACCACCGATTCGCCGTCGACGACCGTGTAGCCGAGCGCCTCGGCCTCGGCCCGGGAGGCGTCGGGGATCCAGGTCGCCGGCAGGCCGAAGGACGGCTCGGTGGTGGCGACGCCGGCGAGCTGCCCGCTCGCTTCGTCGGCGTCCATTGCCAGCTGGTGGCCCGGCATCAGGCGCCCGCGCGCGACCTCGCTGCCGCGCACGCGGAAGGCGTACTCGTGCGAGTCGAGGCCGATCTCGTCGTGGATGCGCAGCGGCGGGATCACCGTGCCCAGCTCGGTCGCGATCTGCTTGCGGATGCCGCGCACGCGCGCCATCAGGCCGCCGCCGGCGCTCTCGTCGACGAGCGGGACCAGGCCGAAGCCGATCGCCAGCTCGAGCGGGTCGATCTGCAGCGCCTCGTTGGCCGGGTCGGGCCCCGGCAGCAGCTGCGGCGGTCCCGCCTCGGGCTCCTCCTTCGCCTCGACGATGCCGGGCAGGCCATCCTTGATCGCATAGGCGACGCAGGCGAGCGCGCCGCCGATCAAGAGGAAGGGCAGTTTCGGCAGGCCGGGGACGAGGGCGAAGGCGCAGATCACCACCGCCGCGACCATCGGCGCCTTCGGCTGGGCGAGGATCTGGCCGGCGATGTCGTTGCCGAGGTCGCGCTTGGAGCCGGCCCGGGTGACGATGATGCCCGACGCGACGGCGATCAGCAGCGCCGGGATCTGGGCGCAGAGCCCGTCGCCGACGGTCAGCAGCGAGTAGTGGGACGCTGCTTCGGAGAACGGCATCCCCTGCTGCAGGACGCCGATCACGATCCCGCCCAGCAGGTTGATCAGGACGATCAGGATGCCCGCGATCGCGTCGCCTTTGACGAACTTCGAGGCGCCGTCCATGGCCCCGTAGAAGTCGGCCTCGCGGGCGATGTCTTCGCGCCGCTGGTGCGCCTGCTGGTCGGTGATCTGCCCGGCGTTGAGGTCGGCGTCGATCGCCATCTGCTTGCCCGGCATCGCGTCGAGCGTGAAGCGCGCCGCGACCTCGGCGACGCGGCCGGAGCCGTTGGTGACGACGACGAACTGGATCACGACGAGGATGAAGAAGACGACGAGGCCGACGACGACGTTGCCGCCGACGACGAAGCTGCCGAACGCCTCGACCACCTCGCCGGCTTCGCCGTTGAGGAGGATGTGGCGGGTCACCGAGACGTTGATCGCGAGCCGGAACAGCGTCGTCAGCAGCAGCAGGCTGGGGAAGGCGGCAAAGTCGAGGGCCCGGGGGACGTAGAGGGTGGCGACGACGATCGCGATCGCGGCCGAGATGTTGAGCGTGATGAAGAGGTCGATGACGATCGGCGGCAGCGGCACGATCATCATCACGACGACCAGCACCACCGCGACCGCGGCGAGCAGGTCGGCGTGGGCGAGCAGGCGGCCCATGTTCTTGCTCACGCCGCGGCCCTCCTCGGCGCGCCGCCGGCGGTGCGGTAGACGAAGGCGAGCAGCTCGGCGATCGCCCGGTACATGCCCTCGGGGATTTCCGCGTCGAGCTTGACCGTGTCGTAGAGCGAGCGCGCCAGCGGCGGGTTCTCGACCACCGGGATGCCGTTCTCCTTGGCGAGGCGGCGGATCGCGAGCGCGACCAGGTCCTGGCCCTTGGCGACGACCAACGGCGCCGGCCGCGAGCCGTCGTAGCTGAGCGCCACCGAGAAGTGGGTCGGGTTGGCGACGACGACGTCGGCGCCCAGCACCGCCGCCATCATCCGGCCGCGCGACATCTCCGACTGGCGCCGGCGCAGGGTGGCGCGCAGCTCGGGTGAGAGCGCCTCGTCTTTCTGCTCGCGCCTGACCTCGTCCTTGCGCATCCGCAGCTGTTTCTCGTGGCGGCGTCGCTGCCAGAAGACGTCGGCGGCGGCGATCACCAGGTAGGCGGCGGCGGCGAGCCAGGCGATCACGGCGATCCGCTCGTTCAGCTCGGCGCTGAGCGCCGAGGGCGGGATCCCGACCAGCGCCGCCAGGTCGGCCAGGTTGGGCAGCAGCGCCAGCGCCGCGATGCCGCCGACGATCCCGACCTTGGTGACGCTCTTCACCGACTCGACCAGTGCGTTGAGGCCGAAGACGTTCTTCGCGTTCTGGATCGGGTCGAGCCGTTTCGGGTCCGGTTTCAGGGCTGCGCCGGCCGGCGTGAAGCCGACCTGGGCGAGGTTGGCGGCGAGCCCGGCGAGCAGGCAGGCCATCGCGATCGGGGCGACGCCGGCGGCGACGGTCAGGCCGGCGTCGCCGAGCAGCGTGCCGAGGCCGGTGGCGCTGACGATGCCGGGGTCGGCCGTCTGCACGAAGGCCTGGCGCATCGAGTCGCCGAGCCGGTCGACGATCCCCGGGCCGAAGGCGCTGATCGCCCCCAGCGCCGCCAGCAGGACGACGGCGCCGTTGAGGTCGGAGCTGCGCGCGACCTGCCCTTTCTTGCGGGCCTCGCGGCGGCGCTTCGGCGTCGCCTTCTCGGTGCGGTCCGAGGACATCACGCCACCTCCAGGCTGTGCAGCGCCGATTCGACGCTGAGCGCCAGCTCGTCGGCGAGCCAGCCGGCGGTGAAGGGCAGCGAGACGCCGACGACGAGCAGGCCGACGACGATCTTGACCGGGAAGCCGACGGCGAAGACGTTGAGCTGGGGGACGACGCGGGAGACGACCCCGAAGGCGACGTCGGTGAGGACCAGCGCCAGCAGCACCGGCGCCGCGACTTCCAGCGCCGCGACGAAGATCCCGGAGAAGGCCTCGACGGCGCCGGCGACGAGCGCCGTCAGCGACGGCATCTCCAGCAGCGGCACGATTTCATAGGTGCGGGCGAGACCCTGGATCACCCAGGCGTCGCCGCCGATCGCGATGAACACGGCGACCGCGACCAGCGAGTAGACCTGCACGATCGGCCCCGACTGGACGCCCGACATCGGGTCGACGACCGCGCCGAAGCTGAAGCCGGTCAGCGTGTCGAGGATCGAGCCGGCGCTGGTCACGGCGGCGAAGAGGACGGCGAGGGTGAAGGCGAAGGCCGTCCCGATCAGGATCTCCTTCAGGGCCAGGCCGGCGATCTCGAGCGGCTCGCCCGGGACCGTCTGGTCCCCCAGGGCCAGCGGCGCGATCCCGATCGCCAGCGCCACCGCGATCACGCTGCGCGCCCGCGGCGGGATCATCTTCGAGGAGAACATCGGCGCCAGCACGAACAGCGGCCCGACCCGCGCGAGGACGAGCAGGAAGCCGACGAGGTGGTTCTGGCCGAGCTGGTTGATGCTCTCGGTCACGGCCCCACCAGCCCCGGGATCGATTCGTAGAGGTCGCGCGTGTAGAAGACCAGCTGGTCGAGCATCCAGGGGCCGGCGACGATCAGCACGAGCGCCATCGCGAGGATCTTCGGGATGAACGAGAGCGTCATCTCCTGGATCTGGGTGACCGCCTGGAAGACGCTGATCACGAGGCCGAAGACGAGGCCGACGAGCAGCAGCGGCAGCGCCACCTTCAGCCCCAGCAGCAGCGCGTCCATCGCCAGCTTGGTGACCTGATCCTGGTTCACGCGAAGCTCTCCACGAGTGAGCGCATCACCAGGTTCCAGCCGTCGACGAGGACGAAGAGCAGGATCTTGAACGGCAGTGAGATGAAGGCCGGCGGCAGCATGATCATCCCCATGCTCATCAGGGTCGAGCTGACGATCAGGTCGATCACTAGGAACGGCAGGAAGATCAGGAAGCCGATCTGGAAGGCGGTCTTCAGCTCGCTGGTGATGAAGGCCGGGATCAGGACCCAGGTCGGCACGTCGGCGCGGGTCCGCGGGTCCTTGACGTTGGCGAGGCCGAGGAAGAGTTCGAGGTCCTGCTCGCGCGTCTGCTTGAACATGAATTTGCGCAGCGGGTCCTCGGCCCGTTCGAGCGCCTTGACGTCGCTGATGCGGTCGGCGGCGAGCGGATCGATCGCCTCGGCCTTGATTTCGCTCAGCGTCGGCGCCATCACGAAGATCGTCAGGAAGAAGGCGATCCCGACCAGCACCTGGTTCGGCGGCGCCGTGGGCACGCCGATGCCGGTGCGGACGAAGCCGAGGACGATGAGGATGCGGGTGAAGCCGGTGGTGGTGAAGATCAGCGCCGGGACCAGGGTCAGGCCGGCGACGAGCAGCAGCAGTTGGACTGCGTTGCCGCCGTCGGCGCTCACTCCCGCACCGTCCAGGCACGCAGGGTCGCCAGCGCCTCGCGCGGCGCCGGCAGGGCGCGGCGGGGGGTGACGTCGACGACCGCGTCCTCGGGCTCGACGACGAGGATGCCGAGCGCCCGCGCCTCCTCCTCGGAGTAGGCGCGGATCGGCGAGACCCCGTGCTCGGCGCTGCCGACGACGAGCACCTCGCGGCCGGCGCGGACGACGTGCAGCGAGCGATTCGGGCCGAGCGGCAGCGTCGCCACCGAGCTCAGGCCCTCGCCTTCGCTGCGTTCCTCGCGGCTCGCCTTGACCTGCTTGAGGACCCAGTGCAGGCCGTAGATCACCGCCAGCACGATCGCCAGGCCGACGATCGTGCGCACGATGCTGCCGCCCCCGGCCGCGGAGGCGTCGGTGGCTGACCCGAGGTTGAGCGGAGCGCTCTCGCCATTCGGGCTCGCGGCAGCGAGGAAGGGAGCGGATAGCAGCTTCATCTAGGGGCGGATCCGAGTCGGATCGCCCCTGGTAATCGTCCGCGCGGCGCTGCGCTTTAGGTTGGGTTCTCGGCCTCGGCCACCACCGCCTCGGGCACCTCCGGTTCCTGCGGCTCGGGCTCGGCCCGCGGCTCGGGGTCGCCCCGCGGCTCGGGCTCGACCACGGCGGAGGCGATCTCGGTGATCCGCAGCCCCAGCTCCTCGTCGATCGCGACGATCTCGCCGCGGGCGATCACCCGCCCGTTGACCAGCAGGTCGACCGGCTCGCCGGCGAGGCGGCCGACGGTGACGATGCTGCCGGGCCCCAGCGCCAGCGCCTCGCCGATCGTCATCCGGGTGCGGCCGATCTCGACCGCGAGCTCGACCGGCACGTTGTGCAGCCGGCCGAGGTCGGCGGGATTGCCGGCGCCGCCCGCCACCGGGCTCAGCTCCTCGTAACGCATCGCGCTCGCCTCGCTCATTGCACCACCAGGTCGGTGAAGAGCACCGACTTCGCCTCGACGTCGGTGCTGTGGTGGATCGCGCCGCGGATCCGCCGCTCGAACCCGTTGCGTCCGCGCGGCGAGGTCAGCGCGGCGGCGGAGGCGCCGGTGAGGGCGTCGGTGACGATCCCTCGCACCAGGGGCTCCTGTTCGAGCGCGCCGAAGCCTTCCGGCGGCGTCGCCCCGTGACCGCCTTCGACCGCGTGCTCGAGCACGAGGGCGACGGTCAGCTTCGCGAAGCGGCCGTCGGAGAGGTTGAGCACGAACTCTTTCGGCAGCACGTAGACGTGGCCCTTGACCTTGCCCGGGGTGTCGTCCGGCGCGGCGAGGACGAATTTGTAGGCGGCGCCGGCGGCGATCAGCGCCAGCACGACCGCGATCACTTTCAGCTTGCCCTTCATAGGCCTGTCGGTCCTCCTTCGGGTGCGTATCCGGTTCGCAGCAGCACGATCTCCACCCGCCGGTTGCGCGAGCGGCCCGCGGCGGTCTCGTTGCTCGCGATCGGGCGCAGCCAGGCCAGCCCGGTCGCTTCGAGGCGCTCCGGGACGACCGCCTCGCCGATCATGAAGCGCACGACGCTGGCGGCGCGGGCGCTGGAGAGCTCCCAGTTGCTGGGGAACTGCCCGGTCGCGATCGGCACCGTGTCGGTGTGGCCCTCGATCGAGATCGGGTGGCTGCCGTCGAGGTTGACGAGCTTCGCGATCTGCTCCAGCAACGGGGTCGAGGCGGACCGCAGCAGGACGCTTCCGGAGTCGAAGAGGACGCGGTCGGTGAGCAGCCGGATGACCAGCCCGCGGCGGCGGATCATCGTCTCGATCGAGGTCGAGAAGCCGTTCTCGCGCGCGTAGGAGTCGAGCCGCCGTTTGAGCTCGGCGAACTCGTCCTGCTCTGCGGCCGCCGCGTCGCCGGCGCTGTCTTCGGCGCCGCTTTCCATCGCCGGCGGGATCACCGCCGCGACCGGCGGCTGCGGCCCGGTCGTCTGGGCGGCGCCGCCGCCGGGGAGGATCGAGCCGCCGCCGTCGAGTACCTTCGGCGTGAAGGCGTTCTGCAGGGACGCTTTCAGCGTCTCGAATTTGGAGACGTTGACCGAGGAAATCGAGAACAGCACCATGAACAGCGCCATCAGCAGCGTGATCATGTCGGCGTAGCTGAGCAGCCAGCGCTCGTTGTCGTCGTGCTCGGGGGCGTCGCCGCGGCGACGGCGGCTGCGCCTGCGATTGCGGCTTACCTGGGTGGTCATCAGGCGGTCGCCCTCGCGGTCTGCGGTTCGGCCAGCGGCCGGGCGCCGGCCTGCGGCTCCTGCGCCGTGCGGCGCTGCTCCGGCGGCACGAAGGCGAGCAGCTTCTCGGCGACGATGCGCGGGTTGTCGCCGGCCTGGATCGCCAGCACGCCCTCGATCGTCAACTCGCGCAGCGCCGTCTCCGCTTCGGTGATCTGCTTGAGCTTGTTGGCGACCGGCAGGAAGACCACGTTCGCCGAGGCGACGCCGTAGAGGGTGGCGATGAAGGCGCCCGCGATCGCCGGGCCGAGGGTCTCGGGCGCGTCGAGGTTCTCGAGCACGTGCACGAGGCCCATCACGGTGCCGATGATCCCCATCGTCGGGGCGAAGCCGCCGGCCCGCTCGAAGACGGCGCGGTCGGCGGAGTGGCGGGCGCTGGTGCCGTCGATCTCGTTCTCGAGCACCTGCAGGACGAGCTCCGGTTCGGTGCCGTCGACGACGAGCTGCATCCCCTTGCGGGTGAACTCGTCGTCGAGCTCGTCGATCTGCGCCTCCAGCGCCAGCAGACCGTCACGGCGCGCCTTGTCGGCGAAGGAGACGAGCAGCTCGACGCGGGCGCCGAGGTCCCGCTGGGGGGCGCGGAAGGCAATCCGGTACAGCGCCGGTACCCGTCTCATCGCCTCCATCGAGGTTGCGGCCAGGGTGGCGCCGGCGGTGCCGCCGAGCACGATCAGGGCCGCCGGCAGGTTGAGGAAGGCGGTGATCGTGCTGCCCTCCAGCATCGCGCCGATCAGCAGCCCGACGAAGGCGACGGCGATCCCGATGGCGGTTGCGGCCTTCATCGCTCCGTCCGCTGCAGGGCGCGCTCGAGGATTCCGACGCGCCACTCGCGGATCGCCGCGGTCACCGCTTCCGGCGACTCGGCGACGACCAGCTTCGAGCCGGTGGTCAGCGTCACGACCGTGTCCGGGGTCGGCTCGACCGTCGCGATCAGGTCGGGGTTGAGGTCGAACTCGGCGTGCGAGCTGCCGATGCGGTGCAGGTGGATCATCAGCGCTTCAGGTTCACCAGGTCCTGGAGCATCTCGTCGGAGGTCGAGATCACCCGCGAGTTGGCCTGGAAGCCGCGCTGCGCGACGATCATCGTCGTGAACTCGCCGGCGAGATCCACGTTCGACATCTCCAACGTGCCTGAGATCGCGCTTCCGAAGTTGCCGCCGGGGGTGCCGTTCTGCGCCGCCCCCGAGGCCGGCGTCGCCGCCCAGCGGTTGCCGGAGGCGCGCTGCAGGCCGGCTTCGTTGGTGAAGACGGCGACCGACAGGTAGCCGGCGATTTCGCGCGGTCCGCCGCCGGCCGGGATGTAGCTGACCGCGCCGTCCTGCCCGATCGCGACGTCGGTCGATTCGGCCGGGACCTGGATGTAGGTGTCGGGGGGGCCGCCGCCGGCGGCGTTGCGGCCCATCACGAAGTAGCCGTCCTGGGTGGTCAGGAAGCCCTGCGAGTTGAAGGTGAAGTTGCCGGCGCGGGTGTAGAGGTAGCCGCCCGGCAGCGCCGGCGGCGTGCCGCTGCCGACGATGAACATGCCGCTGCCTTCGATCGCGACGTCGGTGGCGTTGCCGGTCGACTGCAGCGCGCCGCTGCCCATCAGGTTGTCGATCGAGCCGAGCTGGACGCCGAGGCCGACCTGGGCCGCGTTGCGGCCGCCCTGGCCGGCGCCGGGCGCGGCGGCGCCGATCTGCATCTGGTAGAGCGAGTCCTTGAAGGACGTGCGGCTGCTCTTGTAGCCGACGGTGTTGACGTTGGCGATGTTGTTCGCCGTCACGTCGAGCATGGTCTGGTGGTTCTTGAGGCCGCTGATCGCGGTGAACATCGAGCGCATCATGGTCGGGTCACTTCCTTTCGCGGCCTCCTCGTCGAGGTCCGGCCGGGGTGGTCTGGGGCCTGTCTGGCGGCAGCCCGCGTCATGCGATCGCGGCGCTGTCGATGTTGGTGAAGACGTGATCGCGCATGTGGGCGGAGTCGACCGCGGTGATCACGGTCCGGTTGCGGACGGAGACGACGAAGGCGGTGTCGTCGATCAGCACCACCGCGTCGCGGGCGCCCTTGGCGGCAGCTCGCTCGATCCCGCTCTCGAGCCGGCGCAGGGTCGTCGGGTCGGTCTCGATGCCGCGCCGCTCTAGCCGCTGCAGGGCGTGCTTGGAGAACTCGACGCCGCCGCTGCTGCGGTGCAGCTGCTCGGCGAAGGACGGGCCGCCGCCGGGCCCGGACGGGGGCAGGGGCCGGCTCGGCGCCGAGCGCGGCAGCGGCGTCAGGGCCGGGACGGGGGTGCCGCCGTTTTGGATCGGGCCGGTCATCGGACCTCGATCACCTGCCCCGGCCGGATCCCGCTGACGCCATCAATCGTCAGCGCGGGGCCGAGCTCGTCGAAGGAGACCTTTTCGACGACTCCGTCGGTGGTGTTGCCGTCCTCGTCGGCGTAGGTCACCTCGTGCCCGATCAGGGCCAGCGATTGGCTGGTCGCGGAGGTCGAGTTGAGCTGCTCGGTCGCGACGCCGAGGTTGGTCACCTGCTCGAGCGTCGAGAAGGCGGCCATCTGGCTGAGGAAGGTCTGGTCCTCGACCGGGTTGAGCGGGTCCTGGTTGCGCAGCTGGCCGACGAGCAGGCGCAGGAAGTCGTCCTTGCCGAGGGCGCCGCTCGCCGCGTTCGTCGATGCGCTCCGCGTTGCGGATGGCTCGGCGGCGCCGGGGGTGGTGATCGGGCTGGTCATCTCTCTCCTTTGCTCAGGCGATTACGTCGATCAGGACGCCGCCGCCGAGGGCGATCGTGTGGGCCGGGCCGGGGCCCTCCGCGGCCGGCAGTGGTTCAGGTGCGTCGCCGGCGCCGGCGCGGTCCTCGCCGGCCGCCTCCCCGCGGCGGTCCTCGCCCGGTCGCTCCTCGGCGACCGAGACGTCGAGGGCGAGCAGCACGACGCCGCTCGCCTCGAGCCGGCGGCGCAGGTCGGCGCCGGCGTCCTGCAGCATGCGGGCGGCTTCGGCGGTGTCGACGAGGATCGTCGCGGTGACGGCGCTGCCGCTGCTGCGCAGGGCGACCTCGACGCCGCCCAGCTCGGCGGGCTTCAGGGTCAGGCGGGCGCGCGAGAAGCCGCGCTCGTGGGCGATGCGGATGGTCGCCTCCAGGGCGGCCGCGGGGGTGGGGGCGAGGCCGCTCCCCGGCCCGGCCCCGGCTGCGCCTGGCGCCTGGCCGGCGCTTGCGCTTGCCTGGGGCGGGGCCGCGGGCTGGGCCGGCGCGCTCTGCTGGGCGGCCGGCTTGCCGGTCCGGACGTTGTCGGGCGCCGCCTCTCGGCCGGCCCGGTCGCGCTGGGCGTGCATCTGCCCCGGCTCGCCTCCACCTTCGTGGGCAGCGCTCGGCACCGCCGGCGCCGGCTGAGCGGCCGCCGGCGTCGACGGCGGCGCGGCCGGCGCCTGTGTCGTTGTGGCCGCGCCCGAGCGCATCAGCTCCTCTCGCTGAGCGCGAGAAGGTGCGGTCGGGCCGGGAAGGTCGGGCGCCGCGGGCGAGGGCATGCCGGCCGCTGGCGCCGCTGGCACCTCTGGCGCCGCGGAGGGCGCTGCGGCGGCGGGAGTCGCGGCCGGGGTGGGCGGCTGTCCCGGCGTCGCGGCAGGAGTCGTGCCGGCCGGCGGAGTCGTGCCGAGTGGCGCTCCGACCGGCGGAGTCGTGCCCACCGGCGCGCCGTCGGGGGGGAGGCCGGGGAGCAGCGGCACGGGCTGTGGAGCGGCCATCGGGGTGGGGAGCGCGGCGGCGCCGAGCTCCTCGGCCGCCGGCTGCGTCGCCGGGGTCTCGATCTCGCCTTCCGCGGGTGCGGTCCAGGCGGTTTGCGGTGGCAGGAGTGCCGCGAACGGCTCGTCCCCGGCCTCTTCGGGGGGTGGGCCCGCGCCCGGCGGCGGCTCGGGCCGGCTCAGGCCTGGTGGCGGCCCGGTCCACGGTTGCCGGTAGCCCATGATCACCGGTACTCCTCTGCGAGCTGGATCACGCGCGGGACGTAGGCCTGGGTCTCGGCGTAGGGCGGGATGCCGCCGTGCTGCTCGACCGCACCGGGACCGGCGTTGTAGGCGGCGAGCGCAAGCTCGACGTCGCCGAAGGTCTCGAGGTGTTCGCTGAGGATGCGGGCACCCCCGTCGATCGCCTGGAGCGGGTCGGTCGGGTCGGTGACGCCGATGCTGCTCGCCGTTTCCGGCATCAGCTGGGTCAGGCCCTGGGCGCCGGCGGGGCTGCCGGCGTTGGGGTCGAAGTTCGACTCGGCCTTGATCAGCCCGGCGAGCAGCGCCGGATCGATCCCGTAGCGCCCGGCCGCCGCCTCGATCTCCGCCGCGAACGGCGTCCCCGCCGGCAGCCGGCTGCCGGCGGGCGGGGTGGCGCCCAGCGCCGTCGCCCCGTCCAAGGCCGGCGCCGCGGCGCTCGCCGCGCTGAGCTCGGCCTCGAAGCGAGGCGCGCCCGCCGGCGCGGCTTCGGCGAGGGCGATCATCGCCTGCAGTTCGGCGACGCGGGCGACCGTCCCCTGCGGGGAGCCGATCTCGAGGGGCGGGCTCTGGGCGTTCACGCGGCCTCCCGGCGCCGCCGGTGGACGGCCAGCGCGAGCTCGTCGAGCTGCTCGCCTTCGGCTCGCGCCGCGGCCAGCTCGTGCTCGCCGCGGCGTCGGCCGCGCAGCCGGTCGAGCACCTGCCGCTCGCGGGCGGCGGCGAGCAGCTTGCGTCGGCGGTCCTCCACCTCCGTCTCGCGCTCGCGCAGGTTGCGCACCGCCGAGGCCCGCCGGCCCGCCAGCCGCTCCAGGTACAGGTCGGCGGCGCGCAGGTCGGTGCCGCTGGCCGCGGCACCGGCGTCGAGCACGCCGCGGCGCGCGTCGTCCCGTGCGGAGGCGATCGTCGCCTCGATCTCGCTCAGGGCCCGCTGGCCGTCGCGCTGGTGGCCCAGCGAGGTCGCAAGGCTCTCCTGCGCTGCCCGCTCAGTCTGCTTGCGCAGCGAGCGGACGCTTTCCAACCGGAATCGAAAGGGGCCCTTCACGCCCCCGGTAATCGTCAGCGACCGGCGCCGCTTTAGCGGCCTACCCGTCCACCGTGCGGATGGGTTCGGCTCAGACGCTGATGTGGAGCGGCGGGATGGCGCTGGGGCCGGCCGGCTGGGCGGCCTCGGCCCCGTCGGCCGGGGCTGGCTCCTCGATCCCCGGCTCGGCAGCCGGGGTGGCCTGCTCGGCGGCCGCCGCCAGCGCCCGCAGGTGTTCGTCGGCCTGCTCGAGCGTGCTGCCTTCCCCGGCGGGTTGGCGCAGGTAGCCGTCGATCTCGGCCTGCAGGGCGAGCGCCGCGTCGACGGCCGGGTCGGCGCCGCGCTGGTAGGCGCCGATCGCGATCAGGTCCTCCTTGTCGCGGCGGGCGGCGATCAGGCGGCGCAGCTCGTCCGCCGCCGCCTGGGAGGGGGGCGGCGCGATCTCGGTCGCCAGCCGCGAGACGCTCTGCAGCACGTCGATCGCGGGGTAGTGGCCGGCGTGGGCGAGCCGGCGGCTCAGCACCGCGTGGCCGTCGAGGATCGAGCGGACCGCGTCGGCGACCGGCTCGTTCATGTCGTCGCCGTCGACGAGCACCGTGTAGAGGCCGGTGATCGAGCCGCTCGGGCTGGTCCCGGCGCGCTCGAGCAGGCGCGGCAACAGCGCGAAGACGCTGGGCGTGTACCCGCGCGTCGCCGGCGGCTCGCCGATCGCCAGCCCGACCTCGCGCTGGGCCATCGCGAAGCGGGTCACCGAGTCCATCATCAGCATCACGTCGGCGCCCTGGTCACGGAAGTGCTCGGCGATCGCGGTCGCCGCGAAGGCTGCCTTGATCCGCACCAGGGCCGGCTTGTCGGAGGTGGCGACGACGACGACGCTGCGCTCGATCGCGTCGCCGAGGTCGCGCTCGACGAACTCGCGCACCTCGCGCCCGCGCTCGCCGACGAGGGCGATCACGTTGATGTCGGCGGAGGTCGAGCGGGCGATCATCCCCAGCAGCGAGGACTTGCCGACGCCCGAGCCGGCGAAGATGCCGAGGCGCTGGCCGACCCCACAGGGGACGAAGCCGTCGAGCGCACGCACGCCGAGGGCCAACCGCCGCTCGATCCGCGGCCGTTGCAGCGGGTCCGGTGGCGGAGCGCTGGTCGAGCGCCGCGCCGAGAGCTCCAGCGGCGCGCCGTCGAGGGGCTGGCCGAAGCCGTCGATCACGCGCCCCAGCAGCGCCTCGCCGACCGGCACGCGGAAGTGCTCGCCGGTTGCCGAGACGGCCTTGCCGGGCCCGATCCCGTGCATCTCGCCCAGCGGCATCAGCAGGGTTCGGGGCCCGCGGAAGCCGACCACCTCGGCGGGGACCCCGGCCTCGTCGCGGCCGGCCTCGATCAGGCAGACCTCGCCGACCTCGGCATCGAGCCCGCTCGCCTCGACGACGAGCCCGATCACGTCGCAGACGCGACCGCGGCGGGTGTGCAGGTCGGCGCGCCGGACCGCCGCCGCCACCGCCGCGAGCGGCGCCTCGTTCACCGGCCCAGCTCCGCCTCGACCACGGCGCGGGCGCGGCTCAGCTGCTCCTCGATGCGGGCGTCGATCTCACCCGCCTGCGAGCGGACGAGGCAGCCGCCGCGCGGCACCCTGCGCTCGGCGCGCACGCTGAGCGGCGCACCCAGCTCGATCGCCAGCCCCTCGACCGCCTCGCCGACCGCGCCGACGTCGTCGGGGTTGACGAGCAGGACCGACTCGCGTGGCTCGGCAAGCCGGCGCAGGGCGCCGCGGACGACCTCGACCACCAGCTCCGGTTGCAGCTCGAGCACGGTGCCGATCACCTTCTCGGCCAGCTGCAGCGCCAGCTCCGCCGCCGCGCGCTCGCTCAGCTCCGCCGCCAGTGCCCGCTCGGAGTCGAGCTCGGCGGCGGCGCTCGCCAGGGCCCGCGCGGCGCTCTCGATCTCGGCCAGGCCGGCGGCGCGACCGGCGGCGTAGGCCTCCGCTCGCGCCGCCTCCGTCGCCTCGCGGGCCGCCGCCACCGCATCCTCCTCGGTGCTGGGAGCGTCGCCCCGCGGCGCCTCGGTCAGCTCCGGGAACTCAAACGACGAGCTCATCCCCGCTGCCCCTGCGTCCGACCACGATCGTCCCCGAGTCCTCCTGGCGCCGGATCTCGGCGACGATCCTGCTCTGCGCTTCCTCGACCACGGCCTTGCGCTGTGGCGGTTGGTATTCGATCTCCTCGACCAGCATCGCCGCCCGTCGCTCGGAGACGTTTTGCAGCGCTTTCTCGCGGACCTCGTCGCCGACTCCGCGCAGGGCGAGGGCGAGGTCGGCGTCGTCGATCTCTTTCAGCACTCCCTGCATGGCGCGGTCGTCGAGCTTGACGATGTCCTCGAAGACGAAGAGCAGCGCGCGGATCTCTTCCGCCAGCTCCTCGTCGGTCCGCGACAGCTCGTCGAGGACGTTGCGCTCGGTCGGCCGGTCGGCGTGGTTGAGGATCTCGGCCAGCGACCTGACCCCGCCCGCCGCCGCGTACTCCTCGGAGAGCACGTTGGAGAGCTTCTGGCGCATCACCGACTCGACCTGCTTGATAACTGCCGGGCTGGTCTCGCTCATCCGCGCGATCCGCAGCGAGATCGCGACCTGCTCGTCCTCGTCCTGGAGCGCCAGCACCTCGGCGGCGAGTGTGGTGTGCAGGCTGGAGATGACGAGCGCCTTGGTCTGCGGCGCCTCGTTGCGCAGGAAGGCGTCGATCTGCTCCGGCGGGGTGCGGTGCAGGAACTCGAACGGCCGCATCTCGATCACCGCCGAGAGGCGGCCGGTGATCTCGGCGGCGCGCTCCGGGCCGAGCGCCCGCTCGAGCACTTCGCGCGCGTAGGCGACGCCGCCCTCGGCCAGCGAGGTGTAGGCGAGCGAGTTCTCGCTGACCTCCTGCAGCACCGCCTCGATCTGCTCGCGCGGGATCTCGCCGGTCTTCGCCATCTCCAGCGAGAGCTCCTCGATCTCTTCATCGCCGAGGTGGCTGAAGACCTCGGCGGCGCGCTTCGGCCCGAGCGTCACCAGCAGCACCGCCGCCTTGCGCCGGCCCGGGATCTTCGCCGCGCCCGGCCCGTCGGCCAGGTTCGGCACTCGCAGCGGCTCGACCTCGCCGGAGCCCCTCGGCACGAGCTCCCCCGGCGGTGGCGAGTTCACCTCAGGTCTCCTTCATCCAGGCGCGCAGCTGCTGAGCGACCCGATCGGGCTCCATCGCCGCGACCTCGTCGGCGTCGCCGGCGAGCTCGCTCCCCGCGTCCTCCCACTCGCTTTCGCGCTCGCGGGCCAGCTCGAGCTCGGCGAGGGAGGTCGGCGCGTTGAGCTCGCGCAGCCAAACCGGTTCGGCGTCGAGCACCTCCTCCTCGCGCTGCCGCAGGTGGCGGCCGGCGAAGAAGAGGAAGGCGGCCACAGCGCCGCCGAGGAGCAGCCAGCGGCCGATGTCGAGCGCCCCACCGAGCGGCGACGGGTCGGCGACTGGAGGCGGTTCGGCGAAGTTGATGCTGCTGGTCGTGATCTCGTCGCCGCGTTTCGGGTCGATCCCAGCCGCGGACGCGATCGCCTCCTCGAGCGCCGCCACTTCGGCTGGCGGAACCGATTTGTCGACGACCAGCGCCACCGTCTGCCGGTTGACGCCGCCGGGCGCGAAGTTGGTCCGGGTGATCGTTTTGTCGACGCCGAACTGCGCCTCTTCGCTGGAGCGCTCGTAGTTCGAGTCGGCTCCGGAGGCTGAGCCGGCGCCGTAGGTCGGGATGTTGCCGGCCGCGCCCGCCGCCCCGCCGCTGACGCCGGCGCCGGTGCCGGCGAGCGACTCGTCTTCGATGCTGCGGCTCAGCGGCGTGCCTTTCTTCGCGTACTCGAGCTTGCTCTGCGTGGTGCGGTTGGCGTCGACGTCGGCCTGCACCTGGACCCGTCCTTTGCCCGGGCCGATCGTGCGCAGCAGCAGCGCGTCGAGCCGCGTTTCGAGGTCGCGCTCGTAGCGGGACTCGACCGCCTGCTTGGAGGGCCCGCCACCGGCGCCGCCGCCGCGGGGCCAGACCAAGCTCCCGGCCGAGTCGGTGATGGTGACGTCGTTGGGGTCGAGGCCTTCGACGCTGGATGCGACGAGCCGGGCGATGCCCCGCACCGGGCCGGCGCCGAGCGAGCCGGAGCCGCTGAGCAGCACCGCCGCGGTCGGGTTGGCCGATTCCTCCGAGAAGAGCTGGTCTTCGGGCAGGGTCAGCTGCACGGTTACGTCGGAGACGCCGTCGACCTGGGAGATCGTGCGCTCCATTTCGCCCTCCAGGGCGCGCTGGTAGGTGACCTTCTGCTGGAAGTCGCTGGCGCCGAACTGCTGCTTGTCGAACAGCTCGAAACCCGGTTTGTTGCCGCCGGCGACGTCGCTTTCGGCGAGCGCGATGCGGGCCTGGTCGAGCTCCGAGGACGGCACCGCCACGGAGGTGCCCTCGTTGCGCAGCTCGTAGGAGATGCCGCTGTCTTCGAGCACACCGGTGACGCTGCCGGTGTCGGCGGGGTCGAGGCCGGAGCTGAGCGTCTCGTAGCTCGGCTGGGTCACCATCCGGAAGAGCACGAAGAGGAGCACGACGACCGCCAGCGTGGCGCCGCCGACCGCCAGCCGGCCGCGCGGCGAGAGGTTGGAGAGGACCGAGCGAACCGAGGCCACGGCTCAGACCTGGGTGCGGAAGATCTCGGTGTAGGCCTCGACCGCTTTGTTGCGCAGCTGCGCGGCCAGCTGCATCGAGAGGCTCGCCTCCTCGACCGCGCTGACCACCGCGGTGATGTCCTGCGTCTGCCCGGTGGCGAGGGCGTTGGCCTGGGCAGCGGCCGTGTCCTGGGTTGCCTGCAGGTTCCCCAGGGCGCTGCCGAGGGCCTCGCCGAAGCTGCCGCCCGGGGTGGCCTCCTCTGCCTTCGCGGCGCCGGGCGCCGCCTCGCCGAGCCCCCCGACCGACCACTCCCCGCCGCCGGCCGCCGGCATCGACCAGGGCCCGGCCGCGCCCGCGCCGACCGGCGGGACCGCGGGGGTCACCGCAGCAGCTCCAGCGTTTTCGAGAAGGCGGCCTTGGCGGTCTGCATCGCGGTGACGTTCGCCTCGTAGGCGCGCGAGGCGTCGATCAGGTCGACCATCTCGGTGACCGAGTTGACGTTCGGCATCTCCACGTAGCCGTCGGCGTCGGCGTCGGGGTGGCCCGGGTCGTAGAGGCGGCGCAGCGGCGTCGTGTCGGGGACGATCGCGACCGCTTCGACCCCGGCCGGGCCGTCGCCGCTGCCGACCGCGACCGCAAGCTGCTCGCCGAAGCCGCCGTCGGCCTCCTGCAGGACGACGCTTTTGCGCTGGTAGGCGCCGCCTCCCTGGCCGCGGGTGGTCTGCGCGTTGGCCAGGTTCTCGGCGGTGACGTCCATCCGCAGCCGCTGGGCGCTGAGCCCGCTGGCGGCGATGTCGATCGCATCGAACATGCCCATCAGGCGGCCCCCATCGCGGTGCGCATGATCTGGACGCGGACACCCGCCACCGAGACCAGTGCGTTCAGTTCGAGGCCGTTCTCGGCCAGCTTCGCCGACTCCGCTTCGACGTCGACTCCGTTGCCGTCGGCGCGCATCGCGACCGGCGCGCCACGCTCGGGCGACATCTGCAGCGCCTCGATCGCCTCCGGTCCCTGTTCGACCGCGTCGCGCAGCGCCGCGTGGAAGTCGACGTCGCTGGGCTGGTACCCGGGGGTGTCGGCGTTGGCGATGTTGTTGGCGAGCACGGCGGTGCGCAGCGTCGCGCCGGAGATCGCGTGCTGGAGGGCGAGTTGGGTTGTGTCGAGGATGCTCATCCGGGCCTGCGCCCCGGTCATCGACCGCGGGCCGCGAGGATTTAGCCGACCGCTCTCGGTGCCGGTCCTCGGGGCGACGATTCCTACGCGTGCCGAGGCGAGGTCAAGCGTGCCGGCGATCTGCCGATAACGACTCGAATGGCAGAGATCGGCAAAGGGAGCTGGCCGGACCAGCAGGTTCACGAATTCATCGACGAGATCTCTTCGGCCGGCGAGGACTATCGCCGGCTGGTCGAGCGGCTGCCGGCGATCGTCTACTCCTGTGAGCGCGGCGAGCGGGGTCGCTGGCGCTACGTCAGCCCCCAGGTAGAGGAGATCCTCGGCTACACCCCGGAGGAGTGGATGGCCGATCCGGATCTCTGGGCGCGCCAGCTGCACCCCGACGATCGCGAGCGGGCGCTGGAGCACGAGAGGGCGGACGCCGCCAACACGGGCAGCGGCCCGCCGCTCGACTACCGGATGATCACCCGCGACGGCGCCGTCGTCTGGATCCTCGACGAGGCGGTGCTGGAGCCCGATGGCAACGGCACCGAGGTCTGGCACGGCGTCCTCTACGACATCACCGAGCGCAAGATCGCCGAGCAGGAGCTGCACCGGGCCGCCGCGCAGCAGGCGGTGGTGGCGCGGTTGGGCCGCTACGCGCTGCAGGACGGCGACCCGATCAAGCTCGCCAAGCAGGCGGTGCCGCTGATGACGGAGATCGACGGGGTCGAGGCAGCATGCGTCTGGGAAGCCGGCAGCGAGGGACGCCGCCTGCACCTCTGCGCCGGGCTCGAGGAGGAAGGCGGCCTCGAGCGCCGCACCTCCGCCGCGCCCGACTCCCATGCCGGCGCCGCGCTCGACTCCGGGCTGCACGTGATCGTCGACGACTGGCTCAGCGAGCGGCGTTTCTCGATGCCGCCGGCGCTACGGGCGCTGGGCGTGCGCAGCAGCCTGGCGGTGCCGATCGCCGGCAAAGAGCGCCCCTTCGGCGTGCTCGACGTCCACTCGACCGAGCCCAGCCGCTTCACTCCCCAGGACGTCCACTTCGCCCAGGCCCTCGCCAACGTCCTCGCCGACGCCCGCGAGCGCCACCGCGCCGACGAGGCGCTGCGCCACCGTGTCCTCCACGACGCGCTCACCGGCCTGCCCAACCGGCTCAGCTTCGTCGCCTCGCTGCAGGACGCGCTGCGCCGTGGCGCCGCCTCCGGCTCGCCGGTCGGGATCCTCTTCCTCGACCTCGATCACTTCAAGCTGATCAACGACAGCATCGGCCACCACGCCGGCGATGACCTGCTGCGCGCGGTCGCACCGCGGCTGCGGTCGCACCTGCGGCCGGGCGACATCGTCGCCCGCTTCGGCGGCGACGAGTTCGGCATCCTCGTCGACCGGCTGACCGACGAGGAGGAGGCGCAGGCGATCGCCGACCGCGTCGCCGACGCCTTCACCGGCCCTTACTCGATGGGCGGCGCCGAGCATTTCGTCACCGCCAGCATCGGCATCGCCGTCGCCCACCCAAACGCCAACGACCCGGTCGAGGCGGAGCTGCTGATCCGCGACGCCGACGCGGCGATGTACCGGGCCAAGGAGCGCGGCCGCGGTCGCACCGAGGTCTTCGACGCCGAGATGCGGGCGCGCGCCGTGCACCGGCTCGAGACCGAGCGCGAGCTGCGCCACGCGCTCGACCGCGACGAGCTCGAGCTCCAGTACCAGCCGGTGATCGCGCTCGGCAGCGGTGAGATCGTCGGGCTCGAGGCGCTGGTCCGCTGGCGCCACCCCGAGCGCGGCCTGCTCGACCCCGGCGACTTCGTCTCGGTCGCCGAGGACAGCGGCCTGATCGAGCCGATCGGCCGTTGGGTGCAGGAGGCCGCCTGCCGCCAGGCGCTCGGCTGGCACGACCTGCGCCCCGACCACCGCCCCTTCGACATCTCGGTCAACCTCTCCGCCCGCCAGGTCGCCCACCGCGACCTCGCCGACTCGGTGCGTGAGGTCCTCACCCGCACCGGCCTCGAGCCGGTCAACCTGCGGCTGGAGGTGACCGAGAGCGTCCTCGTCGAGGAGTCGGCGAGCGCCACCGCGACCCTGGAAGCGCTGAGCGAGATCGGCGTCCGCCTCGTCCTCGACGACTTCGGCACCGGCTACTCCTCGCTCGCCTACCTCAACCGCTTCCCCTTCGACGCGCTGAAGATCGACCGCTCCTTCGTCGAGGGGCTGGGCCGCGAACAGGAGCGGACTGCGATCGTCGAGGCGGTGATCGGGATGGCGCGCGCTCTCTCGCTCGACGCGATCGCCGAGGGGGTCGAGAACGAGGCGCAGCTGGCGGAGCTCCGCCGGCTTGGCTGCGACTACGCCCAGGGCCACCTCTTCTCGCGGCCGCTCGCCCCCGAGAAGGTCACCGAGCTGCTGCGCGACGGCAGCCTCGAGCTACTCGGCGATCTCGCCCGGTAGGTACTCGTTGGTGACGAGCTCGGAGGCCGGCGGCGCCTCCTCGATCAGCTCGTTCTCCCGCATCCAGGCGATGAAGGCGTCCCACCTCGCCTCGTTCAGCTTGCCGGTCGGCGAGAGCAGCGGCAGCGTGTCGTCGACCTGGGCCCGGGTCAGCTCCGGCTCGAGGCTCGGGTTGGCGGCGAGCACCGCGGCGGTGGAGATCTTCCTGCTCTTCTTCGCCGCCTGCGTGCCGCGGACGACCGTCGCCAGGAAGAGGCGGATCGCCTCTGGGATCTGCTCGAGCCGCTCGGGTTGGGCGACCAGCACGAGCTCGTCGTAATACGGCACGCCGGCCCAGGTGATCGGGTCCACAACCGGGTCCGCGTCGCGCGCCCGCAGCTCCATCCCTTCGGTGTTCCTGTAGCTGCCCAGGGTTGCGTCGACGCGTCCGCTGAGCAGCGGCGGGAGCAGGTCACCACCGACCTCGACCGTCTTCACCTCGTCGATGTCGACGTCTCCGTAGGCAAGGACCGTCTTCAGGAAAGCGGTCTCGTAGGGAATCCCGGCTATTGCCACGGTCCTGCCGCGCAGCTCGCTGATTTCGTCGACGTCCGACCTCCCCAGCCAGATCAGCGACGTCAGGGCGCTGTTGGCGACCGAGCCGACGGTGACCAGGTCCAGGCCCCGTTCCTTCGCCAGGATCACCTCGGGCTCGTTGGCGATCGCCAGGTCGGTTTCGCCGGCGGCGACCCGCTCGATCGGCGCCGCCGGGTCGGGCGGCGTCTCGATCGCCAGGTCGAGGCCGGCATCCGCGAAGTAGCCGAGCTCCCTCGCCACGTAGATGCCGGCGTGGTTGGGGTTGGGGCTGGCGTCGAGCGTCAGGCTGATCCGGTTGTCGTCGGCGCTGCTCTCGCTCTCGCCGCAGGCGGAGAGGGCGAGAGCCGAGACGAGGGCGAGGATCGCGACGACGAGATGTATCCGCCCGGGCTTCATTGCCCAGTATTTTTACCGCTAATCGAGTTACTCTGGGATCTGGCCGGGCAAGTACTCGTTGGTCAGCAGGTCGTCCGGCGCGGGGTTGCCGGTGATCAGCTCGTTGTCGCGCATCCAGGTGACGAACTGGCCCCAGCGCTCGGGGCTCATCCGGCCGGTGCGGGAGAGCAGCGGCAGGGTCGCGACCACCTCGGCGTTGGTCAGCCGCGGGTTGAGGTCGCGGTTGGCCTCGAGCAGGGCGTTGCTCGTCGCCGTGCGGTCTTCCGCCGCGGCCGCCGTGCCGCGGGCCAGGGCGGCGAGGAAGAGGCGGATCGGCTCGGGGTCGTCTTCGAGCCGCTGGCGCTGGGCGACGAGAACGAGCTCGTCGTAGGTCGGCACGCCGAGCTGGTCGACCGGGGTGACGACCGGGCCCAGGCCGCGCAGGCGCAGGTCGACCCCCTCGATGTTGCGGAAGCCGCCCAACATCGCGTCGGCGCGGCCGCCGACCAGCGCCGGCAGCAGGCCGTAGCCGACGTTGACGGTCTTCACGTCGTCCGGGGTCATGCCGGCGCGGGCGAGGATCGTCTTCAGGTAGGCGTCCTGGTAGGGGATGCCGGCGGTGGCGATCGTCTTGCCGCGCAGGTCGGCGATGCCGCCGATCCCCGATTTGCGCAGCCAGATCAGCGAGGTCAGCGGCCGGTCGACGAGGGCGCTGACGGCGACCACGTCGAGGCCCTGCTCGTTGGCGAGCACGACCTCGGGCTCGTAGGAGATCGCCAGGTCGGTGCGGCCGGCGGCGACCTGCTTGATCGGCGCCGCCGGGTCGGATGGCGTTTGGATCGTCACGTCGAGGCCGGCGTCGGCGAAGTAGCCGCGCTTCTCGGCCATGTAGATCCCGGCGTGGTCGGGGTTGGGGTAGAAGTCGAGCGTCAGGCTGAACGGTTCGGCCGCCGTGCCGCCGTCCTCGCTCTTCTCGCCGCAGGCGGCGATGGTGAGGGACAGGACGAGGAGGGCGGCGAGCGCCGCGAGGCGGAAGGGCTTCATTCCCTGCTTTCTATCGCCAAGTGATGACGCGACGCTCAGTCAGGGCCACCAGGCCGTAGAGCGCGAGGGCGATCGCCGAGAGGACGAAGACCGCGGCAAACACCCGCGCCGTCTCCAGCTGGGCGTTGTCCTGGAGGATCATGTGGCCCAGCCCCGCGCTCGACCCCGACCACTCGCCGAAGACGGCGCCGATCACCGCGATCGCCACCGCGATCCGGGCGCCGCTGAAGGCGTAGGGGAGGGCTCCGGGGAGCTCGACCCGCCACAGCACCTGGGCGCGCGAGGCGTCGAGCGTGCGCATCATCTTGATCGCCTCGGGGTCGGCCGAGCGCAGGCCATCGAGCGTGTTGACGGTGATCGGGAAGAAGCAGATCAGGGCGATGATCGCGAGCTTGGGCCCGATCCCGAACCCGAACCAGATGACGAGGATCGGGGCGATGACGAGGATCGGGATCGTCTGCGAGGCGACGATCAGCGGGTAGAAGGCGCGCCGCAGGGTCGGGGAGAGATGGAGCAGGATCGCGAAGCCGAGGCCGGCGACCAGCGCGCAGAGGAAGCCGAGAACGATCTCCCGCAGGGTGACCCAGGCGTTTTCGGCAAGCAGGTCGCGTTCCTCCCAGAGCGCCGTGGCGATTTCGGCCGGGGAGGGGACGAGGAACGGTTCGAGGCCGAGCAGGTCGGCGAGGGCGCCGTTGCTGGCGGCGATCTGCCAGGCGCCGAGCAGGGCGGCGAGGACCAGGGCCGGGAGGAGCCAGCGGCTCACCGCGCCCCCTCGTGCAGGGCCTCCATCGCCCGCTCGCGGGCGGCGACGAAGGTGGGGTCGGTGACCGCGGCGTCGCGATCGGCGGCGCGGGGGAGGGGTGCCTCCAGCTCCGTGACCACGCGCCCGGGCCGGGCCGAGAGGACGGCGACCCGGTCGCAGAGGTAGAGCGCCTCCTCGACGTCGTGGGTGACGAGGACGACGGTGCGCGGGTCGGCGCCGAGGGCGGCCGCCAGCCAGGCCTGCATCTCGGCGCGGGTGATCGCGTCGAGTGAGGCGAAGGGCTCGTCGAGCGCCAGCACCGGCTTGCCGGCGACGAGGGTGCGGAGGAAGGCGACCCGCTGCCGCATCCCGCCCGAGAGCTCCTGCGGCCGGGCGGTCTCGAAGCCGGCGAGGCCGAAGCGCTCGAAGAGCCGGCCGGCCTCGTCGCGAGCTGCCCCGCGGCCGCTGCCGCGGTTGCGCAGTGCCAGCGCCGCGTTGTCGACCGCGCTCAGCCAGGGCAGCAGCAAATCGCGCTGGGGCATGAAGGCGCAGCGGGCGAGGCGGCCGGCGGGGTCGCGGCTCTCACCGACCAGCAGCTCGCCGTCGGTTGGCTCTTGCAGGCCGGCGATCAGCTCGAGCAGGGTCGACTTGCCGCAGCCCGACGGCCCGACCAGGCCGAGAACGCCGTGCGCAGGGACCTCGAGATCGAGCCGCTCGATCGCCAACAGCTCGCCGTATGAGTGGCTCAGGCCGCGGGCCGAGACAGCGCTGCCGCCGCCTTTCATCTTGGTATTCTCCCGCACTCCGCGCTCCTGACCATTGCAGTCAGGAAAGTCGATAAGCACCCGCGCGGCACATACGTGGACCCGGCAATAATCATTTTCGGCTTCGGCATCGGAGCGATGGTCGGCATGACCGGCATGGGCGGGGGAACCCTGATGACCCCGCTGCTGATCCTGATCTTCGGGGTCAAGCCGGTGACCGCGATCGGCACCGACATCTTCTACGCCGCGGTGACCAAGACCGTCGGCGGCTGGCGCCACCTGCGGATGGGCACGGTCAACAGGGGCCTCGCGCTCTGGCTCGCGGCCGGCAGTGTGCCGGCCTCGGTGCTCGGGGTCTGGGCGATCGGCCTGCTCCAGGACCAGATCGGCGAAGAGCGGCTCGACTCGATCGTCTACGCGTTGCTCGGCGGCACCCTCCTGATGGTCGGCATCATCACCCTGGCGCGGGCGCTGATCCTCAGCAACCTGGTCGAAGAGCGCGACGACTTCGAGCTCAAGCGCCGCCACAAAGTCGCCGCGGTCGCGATCGGCATCGTCACCGGCTTCGTGATCGGGATCACCTCGGCCGGTTCGGGCACGGTGATCGCGATCCTCTTGATCGCCGTCTTCCGCCTGGCGCCGAAAAAAGTGGTCGGCACCGACGTCTTCCACGCGGCGATCCTGCTCTGGGCCGCCGGCATCGCCCACTGGGCCGAGGGCAACGTCGACTTCGTCCTCGCCGGCAACATCCTGCTCGGCTCGATCCCGGGGGTCGTCATCGGCTCTCACTTCGCCGCGCGGATGCCGACCGGCGGCCTGCGCACCGCGCTCGGCGTCGTCCTGGTCGCGGCCGGAATCGTCACCGTCCAGGAGGGCGACCCGATGGTCTGGCCGATCGCCGCCGCCGTCGCCGGCATCGGGCTGGGCCTCTTGATCTGGTTCCCGCGCTGGTGGTCGGCGCGCCGGGTCAAACGCGAAGGCGACGAAGACGACGACCCGCCGCACGACCGATCGGGTGATCTCGCCCCGGAGACGACCGGCTAGCTGCCCAGGCGCCGCCGGGAGGTACGCTTGCTCTCCCGATGCGCGTCTCCGCCAAGGCTGACTATGCAGTGCGCGCCGCCGCCGAGTTGGCGGCGTCCAGCGAGGGACCCGTGAAGGGGGAGAGGCTCGCCGAGGCGCAGGAGATTCCGCTGCAGTTCCTCGAGCACATCCTGCTCGAGCTGAAGCACCACGGGATCGTCCGGGCGCGGCGCGGCGCCAAGGGCGGCTACTGGCTGGCGAAGCCGGCCGACGCGATCACGATCGCCGACGTCGTCCGCGCGGTCGAGGGCCCGATCGCCCACGTCCAGTCCTCGCCCCCCGAGGACATCGAGTACCGCGGCAACGCCGAGCACCTGCAGGAGGTCTGGATCGCGGTCCGCGCCAGCCTTCGCTCGGTGCTCGAGCACGTCACCCTCGCCGACCTGGTCAGCGGCAACCTGCCGACCGTGGTCTCCGATCTCGCCGCCCCGGCCGACGCCTGGGCCCCGCGCTAACCAAGCGCCCCAGCCACACCGACGCTAACGCGTTTTCCCTCTATTTCAGGGAAAACGCATGAGGGTGCGGGCTGGGTTCCGCGTTGGGATGCGGGTTTGGGCGCCCTCTCGGCCTAATCCCCACTTTTCCGATCAACATTGTGCTACTCTGCCGGCCCGGCTTTACCAGTAAGTCAGTCAAGAAAGGTAGGAACAGGTAGATGCAAAACGCTCGCAGGGAACTCCGGCGCCGTAGCGCCAAGGTCGGTCTTTCGGTCGCCCTTCTCGTACTCGCTGTCGCGATCGTGGGGGCAGGTTGCGGTAGTGACGACTCGGCATCGGGGTCCGGCGGCAGCGTCGCCCTGGTTGCCTACTCGACTCCGCAGCAGGCTTTCGAGGAGGGGATCATCCCCGCCTTCCAAGACACCTCTGACGGTGAGGGGTCGGAGTTCTCGACCTCGTTTGGGGCCTCCGGCGATCAGCGCCGCGCGGTCGAAGCCGGCCAGCCGGCGGACGTCCTCGACTTCTCGCTCGAACCGGACATGACCAGCGTGGTCGATGCGGGGCTCGTCGCCAAAGACTGGAACGCCAACGAGCACAAAGGCATCATCACCGACTCGGTCGTCGTGCTCAGCGTCCGGGCCGGCAACCCCGAGGGCATCGAGGGCTGGGACGACATCGTCAGCGGCGACGTCGAGATCATCACCCCGAACCCTGCGACCTCGGGCGGCGCCAAGTGGAACATCATGGCCGCCTACGGGTCGCAGATCGCCCAGGGCAAGTCGGAAAAAGAGGCGCTCAACTTCGTCAGCGAGATCATCGCCAACACCTCGGTTCTCGACGACAGCGCCCGCGACTCGCTGCAGACCTTCGCCAGCGGCAAGGGCGACGTCCTGATCGGCTACGAGAACGAGGCGATCCAGGCCCAGGAAGAGGGCATCGAGCTCGAGTACGTCATCCCCGACGACACGATCCTGATCGAGAACCCCGCCGCGGTCACCACCGAGGCGAGCGATCCGGCGACGGCGAAAGCGTTCCTCGACTTCATCTGGAGCGACGAAGGCCAGCAGATCTTCGCCGACTACGGCTACCGGCCGGTAACCGAGTCGGTGCTGGCCGAGAACAGGGACGAGTTCCCCGACGTGCCGGGCCTCTTCACGATCGAGGAGTCCGGCGGCTGGGCGACTGTCGACGACGAGTTCTTCGACGACGAAAAAGGAAAAGTCACCGACATCCTGCGCAGCCAGGGCGCACCGCTCGAGTAGCGGCGTCGGAGTACGTCAATGAACCCGGCAAAAACCGCGACCGCGACCGCGAGCGCCTCCCCACCACGGGCCTTCAAGTTCCCGTTCGGTGGGGAGGCGCTGACGCGCGGCCTCGTGCTCACCTGGCTCAGCGTGATCGTGCTGATCCCGCTGGCGGCGGTGGTCGTCCGCTCCACCGACGAGGGCTGGAGCGGCTTCTGGAGCGCGATCACCGCCCCCGATGCCGTCGCCGCGATCAAATTGACCCTGCTCTCCTCGCTGGCGATCGTCGCGATCAACATCGTCTTCGGCGTGCTGATCGCCTGGGTGATGGTCCGCGACGAATTCCGCGGCAAGGGGTTCGTCAACTCGCTGATCGACCTCCCCTTCGCCCTGCCGACGATCGTCGCCGGGCTCACCCTGCTCACCCTCTACGGGAACGACAGCCCGGTCGGCCTCAACATCGCCTACACCAAGCTGGCGATCGGGGTCGCGCTGCTCTTCGTCACCCTGCCCTTCGTGGTCCGCGCCGTGCAGCCGGTCCTGCACGAGGTCGACAAGGAGATGGAGGAGGCGGCCGCCTCGCTGGGAGCGGGCAGCATGCGCATCTTCCGCAGCATCCTGCTGCCCAACCTGACCCCGGCGATCGTCGCCGGAGCGGCGCTCGCCTTCGCCCGCGCGATCGGCGAGTACGGCTCGCTGGTGCTGATCACCGGCAACATCCCCTTCGACACCCAGGTCGCCTCGGTCTTCATCTTCAGCAAGATCGAGAGCGACAACACGACGGCCGCCGCGGCGGTCTCCGTGCTGCTGCTCTTCATCTCGGTCCTGGTCCTGTTCTCGCTCAGCCTGTTCGGACGCTGGAGGAGCCGCCATGAGCGCGCCTAGGCCGTTTTTCCGCCTCGGCCTGCGGACGATCGCGCTCGCCTACCTGGCGGCGCTGCTGGTGATCCCGCTGGCGTTGGTCTTCTACCGCACCTTCGAGGACGGCTTCGCCGGGCCCTGGGAAGCGGTGACCAGCCCGGACGGGATGCACGCGTTCTGGATGACGGTCGTCTGCGTCGGCATCGCGGTGCCGCTGAACACGATCTTCGGCGTCGCCTGCGCGATGGCCCTGGTCCGCCAGCGCTTCCGCGGCAAGGCGATCCTCGACACGCTGATCGACCTCCCGTTCGCGATCTCCCCGGTCGTGATCGGGCTGGCGCTGATCCTCGTCTACGGTCAGGACGGCTGGTTCGGCGGCGCCCTCGACGATGCCGGCATCCAGGTGATCTTCTCGCTGCCGGGAATGGTGCTGGCGACGATCTTCGTCTCCCTCCCGTTCGTGGTCCGCGAGGTGCAGCCGGTGCTGGTCGAGATCGGCCACGAGCAGGAGGAGGCGTCCTCGACCCTCGGCGCCTCCGCCTGGCAGACGTTCTGGAAAGTCACCCTGCCGGCGATCCGCTGGGGGGTCACCTACGGCGTCGTCCTCGCCACCGCGCGGGCGCTCGGCGAGTACGGGGCGGTGGCGGTGGTCTCCGGGAAAATCTCCGGCCAGACCGAGACGCTGCCGCTCTTCGTCGAGAACGAGTACAACAACTTCAACCTCGCCGGCGCCTACGCGGCGTCGATCCTCCTGGCCCTGTTGGCGATCGCGGTGCTGGTCGGCGTCAGCCTGCTGCGCCGCCGCGCCACCAGGTCCGGCACCCCACTCGACGACGCACCCGTACTGAACCCGGCCGGTCCGGTCGAGAAGGAGGCCTGAGAATGGCAACCCAAGAGCTATCCGCGCCGATCAGCGTGGGCACCGATGGAAGAGGAATCAAGGTCGAGCAGGTGACCAAGCGCTTCGGCGACTTCGTCGCGCTCGACGACGTCTCGATCAGCGTTCCCGACGGCGGCCTCACCGCCCTGCTCGGGCCCAGCGGCTCGGGCAAGTCGACGCTGCTGCGCGTGATCGCCGGCCTCGAGCAGGCCGACCAGGGCACGGTCCTGATCGGCGGCGAGGACACGACGCGGCTGCGGGTGCAGGACCGCAACGTCGGCTTCGTCTTCCAGCACTACGCGGCGTTCAAGCACATGACCGTGTTCGACAACATCGCCTTTGGCCTGAAGCTGCGCAAGGTCGACAAGGCGACGATCAAGTCACGGGTCAGCGAGCTGCTCGCGCTGGTTCACCTCGAGGGCTTCGCCCACCGCTTCCCCAACCAGCTCTCCGGCGGCCAGCGCCAGCGCATGGCGCTGGCTCGGGCGCTCGCCGTGCAGCCGCGCGTGCTGCTGCTCGACGAGCCGTTCGGGGCGCTCGACGCGAAGGTCCGCAAGGACCTGCGCACCTGGCTGCGGCGCCTCCACGACGAGATGCACGTGACGACGATCTTCGTCACCCACGACCAGGAGGAGGCGATGGACGTCGCCGAGCAGCTGATCGTGATGAACGACGGCCGGGTCGAGCAGTCGGGCACCGCGAACGACCTCTACGACCACCCCGCCAACGAGTTCGTGATGAGCTTCGTCGGAGAGGTCAACCGGCTCGGCGACCACTACGTGCGCCCGCACGACATGGATGTCGTGCTCGAGGCGGACGATCGAACCGAGGAGGCGATGGTCGTGCGGATCGTCGCCCTCGGCTTCGAGATCCGGGTCGAGTTCGCGCTCGGTGACGGCACCGAGGTCTGGGCGCAGCTGACCCGCGCCGAGCTCCAGCGCCTGGAGCTGCGCGAGGGCCAGATCATCTACCTGCGGCCCGGGCAGACCAAGAGCTTCAGCGGTGATCCGCCGCCCAGCAACCGTGGGGCCTCGACTCCCCGCGGTGCACCGGGTGGCGGTGACGCAGACGTGTCTGCAGCCGCCTGAAGGGGCGACGGGGCGGGGCGTCCTTTTTGCCGGGTGACGCCCCGCCCCATCTCGCCGCATCAGGTTAAGCGACGCTCGAAGGTCTTTTCCAGCGCCTCCTCGTTCTCCTCTCCGGCGATCGTCTTGTCGAGCCGTGCGATCGCCTCGCGGCCGTCGAGTCGCAGCGTCGCCACCTGGTTGTCGAAGTAGGGCCCCTCGGCCAACCGCCAGCGGATGCCGGGGTCGGGAGCGCCGGCGAGCCGCGCGAGGCCGCGGGCGAACACCCCGAAGGGGCGCGAGAACCCCATCCGCACGACCCGCCGCTCGCGCCGGTCGAGGGGGTTGCGGTGCGGAGAGCAGACCGCCTGCACGACCGTGCTGCGCACGTCCGCCTCAGGCCTGAAGCCGACCTCGCAGAGGTAGGCGTGGTGGACGTCGCCGGAGAGCAAGACGATCGAGGCCGGCGCCTTGCCGCGCTTGCCGGAGCCGACCTCCTCGATCAGCCCGCGCAGCCGCTGGAAGGAGAACTGGAAGGCCGCCCAGTGGTCGAAGTCGACCGCGCGCCGCAGCCGCTCGCTGCCGCGGGCGACGAGGCCGCCCCAGGCGCCGTCGCAGAGCCGCTCGTTCCAGGCCTCGAGGTGGTGGAAGCCGGGGGAGAGGAGGTAGGGGACGGTGGTGGCGATCAGCAGGTGATCGAACTCGCCGCTGGCGCGGTCGACTATCCACTCCCAGACCTCGTCGTCGAACATCGAGCGGCGCTCCTCGGTCAGCACCCGCGAGGCGCGCGAGTCGAGGAAGAGCGCCCGCACGCCGTCGAGGTCGCGGCAGAAGCTCCACCGCGTCCCCGCCGCGGTCGTCTCGATGCTCCTCGCCCAGTCGCGCAGCGTGGCGGTCGCGTCGGCGCTGCCCCGCACTTGCGCGTAGACCTCGTTCTCGTCGAGCTCCCTAGGCGAGAGGTTGCCGAGGTGCTGGTAGATCCAGTAGGTGACGATGCCGCCGACGGCGCGCTCGTGCCACCACTCCTTGCGATCCATCTCGTCATGCCAGGCGCGTGAGATGTTCCAGTCGTCGCTCATGTCGTGGTCGTCCCAGGCCATCGAGGTGGAGACGGTCGAGAAGAGCCAGCGGATCATCGGGTCCTCCCAGGCCTCGCGATAGAGCCAGGTGTACTCCTCGAAGTCGGTCACCTCCTCGCCGGGGGGACGGCTGGTGTCGCGGCGGGCGCGGATCCGCTCGCGGCGGCCGAGGATCTCGACCTCGCAGGGCTCGCTGGTCTCGACCCAAACCGTCGCCTCGCTGGTCGAGACGTAGCGGAGCAGGGGGTCGAGGACGAGATCGGGCACGGGCCTCTCCTTCCCCGAATTCGCCTCCGTTACGCCTGTCGGCTCCCCGGCATCTCCCCATTGCTATTCTTGAGTTTCTAACTCAAGAAAGACTAGAAAGGAGACCGCAATGAGCGACAAGCAGGGAACGAGGTTCAGGTCGCGGGGCAGGCTCACCGGCCTGATTCGGGACGAGGCGCCGGCCGGGACCGGCCAGAACCGTGCCAGCCGCGGGGACGGGCGTGACTCCGCTCAGGGCGGGGTCGACGAGGCGCTCTACTACCGGGCGCGTCTGATTCTCGGCGAGTCCCTCACCCGTCCGGGCCGGTGAGCGGGGAGGAGAGGGGGCGCGTCGTGGACCACGAGGCGCCGACCGAGGAGCTGAGCTGGTCGGCCTGGGTCGGCCGCTACCTCGGCGAGGAACGGCCGAAGGGGGCGGCGATCTCGGCGGAAACCGCGCTGCCCAGGAAGCGGATCGGCACCTCCGGGCAGCCGCCGAGGCCGCTGGACGACGAGCATCGCAGCCGCCCGGCGGCCCATGGCCGCTTCCAGCTGCGTGGGCACTGATGCGGGCGAGCTAGGCCGCGCCGGCACTGACCGGCGCGGCCTCGAGGCAGGCAGTCGCCTATTTCCGCGGCGGCTCGACGACCTCTTCCTCTTCGGGCTTTTCGGGGTATGCCTCGACCGACAGGTTCCAGCTCTTCAGGGTGAAGACGACGTTCGGGGCACCCGCGTACTGGATCGCGATGGTGTGCCCGCCTTTGTTCAACACCGTGGTCTGCATGACCGTCTGGGTGATCGCGGCGGCTTTGGACGAGAAAGCCGTGGCGGGAGCGAAGTTGACTTTCCCGGTCGCCTGTCCGTCGACCAGGATCTGGATCGGGCAGGCGAGGTCGGGCGTCGGTTTCTCCGCGGTGCAGATCGCCGCGCCCGAGAAGGTGATCACCGCCGGCGCGATCCCCTTCGTCGCGAACGCGGTGAAGGCGTTCGGGATGTACCCGAGGGTGGTGGTCGCCATCGGACCGAACTGGGCAGTGCCAGCGGCGATGCCGACGACCGGTTGCGGCGAGGTGTCGGCCTTCCTGACGAAGAGGTTTCCCGCCGCCTTTTTCTTCAGGAAGAGCCCGGATGCCTGCTTGTTGGTGAGGTAGAGATGCGCCGCCTTGCGTTGGGTCAGGAAAGAGCCGGCAAACGACGGGGTTACTGCAACCACGGCGGCGAGCGTTGCGGCCACCGCCACCACGAGGGCGGCACGGGGGCCTGACAGTCGTCTTCTGAGCAATTGATCCTCCATGTTTGGGGCCGCCGGGGAGCCTTTCTTTACTAAAGAGGTCAATAAAGTACAGAACCTGTTAGGGTCATGTCGAGTTAGTTGCTCAACAAACTCTAGTACCCGGCAGGAAGGAAGCAAACACGCATGAGAAGCAAGTCCCTCGCCTTGGCGGTGATCGCCCTCTTCGCGCTCGTCGCGCCGGCATCTGCCGGTGCCAAGACGCTGATCGGGTCGGGGTCGGTTGCGATGCAGCCGGTGCTGCAGGCGCTCTTCGCCCAGTACACGCAGAAGACCAAAGGAAAGGTCAAGTTCGTCTACACCGCCAACGGCGGTAACGCCGGCGTCAAAGACGTGCAGAACGGCACCAGCCATTTCGCCGGCAATGCCCGTACGCCGCTCCCCAGTGACGCTGGAACGACCTACATCAAGATGTTCCTCGACGGGCTCTGCATCGACGTCAACCCGAAGAACAAGCTCAACAACATCACCATCCAGCAGGTCCATGACATCTACCGGGGGCTGCTCACCAACTGGAGCCAGATCCCCGGCTCGGGCCTGACCACGACGATCAACCCGGTCGGCCGCGACACCAACGGGGGGACTTACAACTTCTTCCTCCAGGCGGTCCTCAACAACGAACTGCCGTCGTCGAACGTCAACGCGCTGACCGCCGACGGCCTCGTCGCCAACGCGGTCAAACAGGACCCGAACGCGATCGGCTATGACGGGCTCGCCTGGCAGGGCAACGGCCAGAAGACCCTGAAGGTGAATGGGGTCCTGTGCGAGGCATCGAAGATCAGCGTCGAGCCGCTCAAGTACCCGCTCTCACGCTACCTCTTCCTGGTCGTGCCGAACACCGGCGTCAGCCCGACGCTGCAGAAGTTCATCGATTGGGCGCGACTCAGCCCCGAGGCGGGGCAGACGATCCTCAGCGCCGGCGCCGTCCCCGCCTTCAACAAGAAGGCTAAGAAGTAGAAGCAGATGGAGGAGGACTACCTCCCCGAGGAGTACGGCCCTCGCTGGACGGACCAGCACGCCGAGCGTCTGCTCGGCGTGCTGGTCTGCACCGTGGTGGCGCTGCTGCTGGCGCTGATGGCCACCGTCCTGATTCGCGCCTGGCCGTCGTTCGCCCACAACGGTCTCGCCTGGTTCGGATCGGGTGGCAACGTCGACGAGCAGATCAACCAGATCTACCTCTCCGGCCTGGGGGGCGACAACCCCGTCTACACCTTCCACGCCTGGCAGCTGCTTTGGAGCACGTTCCTGATCACCGGCGGAGCGGTGGGGCTTGCCTTCGTCTCCTCGCTCTTCGTCGCCGTCTTCATGGCCGAGTTCGCCCCCGAGTGGATGAGCAACGTGCTGCAGCCCGTCGTCCGCTTTCTCGCCAGCGTCCCCTCGGTGATCTATGGGCTGCTCGGCGTGCTGGTGCTGGTGCCCTTCATCGGCAACCACCTGGTCACCGAGTCCCAGCGTGCGTCGGTCGCGGGAGTGATCTCCCTCAGCGGCTACAGCTTGATGGCGGGGGTGCTGATCCTGACCCTGATGATCGCGCCGCTGATGACGTCGATCTTCTCCGACGGGATCCGCTCGGTCCGGCCGGGTTGGCTGGAAGGCTCGCTCGCCCTCGGCGTCAACCGCTGGCGCACGACCTGGAAGATCGCGGTGCGCACGGCGCGGCCCGCGATCGCCGCCGGGACGGTGCTGGCCAGTGCGCGGGCAATCGGCGAGGCGGTGATGCTGGCGATGGTCTCCGGCTCGGTGGCGTTTGCGCCCAACCCCGCTGACGGCCTGATCTTCATCTTCGAGCCCTCGCGGCCGCTGGCGCCGACGATCGTCAAGAACATCGACCTGCTGGGCTCGGAGCCGGCGAACAGCACGCTGTTCGCGATCGCCGCGGTGCTGCTCTTCTCGGCCACGATGTTCTCGCTCGCCGGCTGGGCCGCCCGTCGGGCGATGCGCAAATACGGGGCGACGGCCTGATGGGGTCCCCCGTCGCGACGCCCCCGCCCGTCCCGCCCCCGGACCGCGCTCCCTCGCGCCCCGACAAGGACGCGATCGAGGGCAGCGCGACCTGGCGCTTGACCGACCGGATCGGCCTGGTCGCCTGCTGGGCGCTGGGACTTCTCTTCTGCGCGATCGCGGTCGGGATCGTCGCCTTCCTGTTCGTGCAGGGGATCAAGTACCTGAACCTCTCGATGCTGGTCACGCCCGCGTCCGCCGGCTTCAGCCAGAGCGAGACCGGGGGCTTCTCCGACGCCTTCTTCGGCACGCTGATCGTCGCCACGATGGGCCTCTCGATCGCCCTGCCGGTCGGCGTCGGCGTCGCCGTTTGGCTGGTCGAGTACGGCCGCCCCACGGCGTTGGCCCGGATCACCGAGTCGACGATCGAGGCGATCGCCGGAATCCCCTCGATCGTGCTGGCGCTGTTCGGCACCGTGATCTTCTCCAGCACCGCGCTCGGCTTCCTCAGCCGCACCTCCGACGGGGTCGTCTTCGGCCGCTCCTTCTTCGCCGCCTCGACGATGCTCTCGCTCGTCGCCCTGCCGTTGATCGTCGCCAGCACCCGCGAGGGCCTGAGCGCGATCCCCCAGCACGTGCGCGAGGCCTCCTACGCGGTCGGCAAGACCAAGATCGCCACGACGCGGAGGATTCTGCTGCCGGCGGCCCGGCCCCAGGTCGCGACCGGGGCGATGCTCGGCCTGGGGCGGATCATCGGCGACACCGCGATCATCGTCGTCCTGCTCGGCGCGACCCAGAACTTCGCCCCGGTGGAGGGTGCCGCGTTCCCCTTCGATTACCTCCGCGGGGCCGGCACGACGCTGACCAACTTCGTTTACGAGGCGTCGCCGACCGGCAACCTCAACCAGCCGCAGAAAGCCTACGCGGCGGCTTTCGTGCTGCTGCTGATGGTGCTGGCCCTGAACGCGGCCGTTGACGTCGTCCATCGCCGCGCAAGAAAGGTTGGAACGTGGAGTTCTTGACATCTCCTCCGCCGCCGATCCGGCGCTTGCCCTTGGATGACCCAAAGCCGGCCCGAGAGGCCACCGATGGGGACGTGCCGGTGGAGAGAGGTCCAAATGGACACCAGAGCACCGGCACGTCATCCGGCGGCTTTACCGCGGCTCGCCGCTCGATCAGCGCGCCGCAGTTCTCGATCCGGCGCATGGAGGTCGAGGACCTCTCGGTCTCCTACGCGCAGCGCGAAGCGGTCAAGTCGGTCTCCCTGCCGATCCGCCAGGGCGAGGTGCTGGCGTTGATCGGTCCCTCCGGCTGCGGCAAGACGACCCTGCTGCGTTCGCTCAACCGGCTCACCGAGCTGACCCGTACCGCGACGCTGCGCGGCCGCATCCTGCTCGACGACGTCGACATCACGACGATCGAGTCGACCCTGCTGCGGCGTCGGGTGACGATGGTCTTCCAGCAGCCCAACCCGTTCCCGATGAGTGTCTTCGACAACATCGCCTATGTGCTGAGGGAGCAGGGCTCGCGCCGCAAGCGCAAGAAGGCCCTGGAGCCGAAGGTCCATAGCGCGCTCGACCGCGCCGGCCTCTTCGAGGAGGTCAAGGACAACCTCGACCACCCGGCGCTGCGGCTCTCCGGCGGCCAGCAGCAGCGCCTCTGCATCGCCCGCGCGCTGGCGGCTGAGCCGGAGGTGCTCCTGCTCGACGAGCCCTGCTCGGCGCTCGACCCGCAATCGACCCAGGTGATCGAGGACCTGATCGTCAACCTGCGCGACGACGTAGCCGTCGTCATCGTCACCCACAACCTGCAGCAGGCCTACCGGATCGCCGACCACGTCGCCTTCATGTACCTGGGCGACCTGGTCGAGTACAGCAGCGCGACGGCGCTCTTCGCATCGCCACGCGAGCAACGGACCCAGGAGTACGTGAGCGGTGCGTTCGGCTAGGCCCCGCCATCGCCACGCGAGGCTCGCGGTGCTCGCGCTCGGGGCGCTGCTCCTGGCCGGAGTGCCCTCCGGCTGCGCGACGACCCAGGAGACCGCGGCCAAGAAGCAGGCGGAATCCAAGCGCATCCTCGAGCAGCGCGAAGAGAGGCGGAAGCAGAAATCCAAGTCGCACGACGACGGGAAGGAGCAGCGATGACTGCCCAGACTGAGCAACCGCTCGCGCCGAACGGCCAGGGCGGCCTTTACGAGCCCTGTGAGGAGTGCGGCGCGCTGCTCGACCCCCAGCAGCGCTACTGCGTCCAGTGCGCGGCCCGGCGCGGCAACGGCGCCAACCCCTCCTCGCGGTACTTCGCTTCGATGAGCAAACGCGCCCGGCGCCCGCCGCGGCAGCGACCGGCCAAGGCTGGCACGGGGAGCAGGGCAGCCGCGGTCGCCTTCTTCGCCCTGCTGCCGATCGCCGTTGCCCTCGGCGTCGTCGTCGGCCGTACGGACTCCGACGGCAACGACGACGCCTTGCTGCGGGCCCTCCGCGAGGGCGAGGTCCCGGCTGTCGCCGGCGCCGGCGCGTCCCCGGCGGCATCGGCCGTGGCGAGCGGTCCGAAGGCGAAAGGCGCCAAGCAGGGCAAAGCCGCCGCCGGCGGCAAAGTGGTCGCCCAGACCGACAACGGCAGCGTCCACCAGGTCACCGGTTTCGAACCGACGAAGGAGAAGACCGAAGAGGACACCAAGATCGTCGAATCGAACGTGAAGCAGGCGGGTGCGACCTACATCAAGGCGCAGCAGAACCTGCCTGACGTGGTCGTGGTCGGGGGCGACCCGGAGTCGGCGCCCCCGATGCCGAGCGGGAAGGGGCAGCCGTGAGCGCCGCCAAGCAGCGAAAGACCGTCGCCACGGGTGGCGAGGACGCCGAGCTGCGCGCCCGTCGCGACCGGGTGCTGGAGAAGTTCACGGTCATGCAGGCTGACCTCGGCGGCGCCTTCTACGAGATGGCGATCCGTGACCACGTGCGGATGGACGTCCTCACCCGCAAGGCGGCCGAGCTGCAGCGGGTCGACGCCGAGCTGCTCTCGCTCGAGCGAGAGCTCGAGCTCCAGCGTGCTGATGCGGCTGGTCTCTGTCACGGCTGCGGCTCCCCCTTCGGCGCCGGCGTGCGCTTCTGCCCCCAGTGCGGGCAATCCCTGGCAGGGGCGGAGGCAACCCCGTGAAGGGACGGGCCGGGGCTCTCCTCGGCCGCGCCACCGCGGCCGCGGCCAGCCTGGGCGGCAAGCGCTTTGGCCTGCTGGTCGCGTCGTCGCTGGTCGCCACCACGGCGATCGTCGCCAGCGCCCTGATGACCGGGACCGGCGACAGCGGGGCGGCGGCACTGCTCAGCCGCGCCGCCGCTCAGCCCTCGGCAGCGGCGACCCCGGCCCCTGCTCCCACCCGGCCCGCGGAGGCGAGCGGTCCAGCGGCGTCAGCGGCGGAAGTCCCGATACCGCCAGCGCCACCAGTTTCCGCCCCGGAAGAACCCGCGCCCGCGAAGAAGCCGGCGAGTAAGCCCGAGGGGACCGCGGCGCCTTCCGAAACGTTGCCCGAAGCGGGCCGCATCAAGCACGTCTTCGTCATCTCCCTGGCCAGCTCCGGCTACGAGGCGGCGTTCGGCGAGGCCCCGCGGATGCCGTACCTGGCGACCACGCTGCGACCGCAGGGCGAGCTGCTCTCCGGCTACTCCCTGCTGAGCAGCGCCGGGCTTCCGAACGGGATCGCCGCGATCAGCGGCCAGCCGCCAAACCCGCAGACCGAGGCCAACTGCCCGGTCTTCGGCGAGTTCCCGTCGAACGCCGCCATCGACAAGAAGGGGGTGGTGGCGGGAGCCGGGTGCGTCCACCCGGTCGAAGTCCTGACGCTTGCCGACCAGCTCGTCGGCGGTCGCTTCCGTTGGGGCGCCTACGTGGAGGGGATGGTCGACGAGACGGGCAAGCCCGACACCTGCGTCCATCCCGATTTCGGCGGTCCCGACGAGCCCGTCCAGGGCGGATACGCCGCCCGCCGCAATCCCTTCGTCTACTTCCACTCCCTGCTCGACGTCGGCGACTGCTCCGAAAACGACCACTCCTTGACCGAGCTCGACGGCGCCCTGCGCAAGATCGACTCGACTCCCAACTTCGTCCAGGTCTCACCGAGCCTCTGCAACGCGGGCGTTACCGGCCAGTGCCCTGCCGAATCGCCCGACGGCGCGGCGAGTGCCGACGCGTTCCTCGCGCAATGGGTTCCGAAGATCCTCGCTTCACCCGCGTACGAGAAAGACGGCATGTTGATCATCGCCTTCGACGAGCTCAACCCCCCTGATCCGGCCACCGCTGTCCCCGCGCCCGGCGGCAAGCCCCTCGTGGGCGCGCTGTTGGTGTCGCGCTTCGTCTCTCCCGGCGCGACCGATCCAGCCCCGTATGACCCCTACTCCTTGCTGCGCTCGGTCGAGGACCTGTTCGGCTTGGAGCACCTCGGCCTGGCGGCGCGCGCCAAGACCCGGTCCTTCGTCGACGAGATAGTCGGGGAAACACGTGGCGACTGACTCGCGGGGGGCGGCGGGGCGAAGATGATCGGCCCGACGATGCAGATGACCGCCAAGGTCGACTACGCGCTGCGCGCGATGGTCGAGCTGGCGGCGGCGGATGGCGGGCCGGTCAAGGGGGAAGCGATCGCGACAGCGCAGGGCGTGCCGCTGAGCTTCCTGGAGAACATCCTGATCCAGCTGCGCCACGCGCGGCTGGTCCGCAGCCAGCGTGGTGCCGACGGCGGCTACCGCCTGGCGCGACCGGCCGAGACGATCACGATCGCCGACGTGATCCGCGCCGCCGAGGGACCGATCGCCAGCATCCGCTCGAGACGTCCCCACGAGGTCAGCTACACAGGCGCCGCCGCGCCCCTGCGCGAGGTGTGGGTGGCGCTGCGCACCAACATGCGGGCCGTCCTGGAGTCGGTGACCCTCGCCGACATCGCCCGCAACGACCTCCCCGCCGACGTGATCCGCCTCGCCGCCCAGCCCCAGGTCTGAGGTTGCGCCCGGTCAGTCCACGGCCGGGACGCCGCCTGCGACCACGTTGACGAAGTTCTCGAGGTGGCGGGTGGTCCAGCACTCGAAGGCGCCGTCGCAGTAGCGCTCGTAGGCGGCCATCACCGAGTCGCCGTAGTTCCAGTAGAGGCGGGGCTCGGGGTTGAGCCAGAAGAGGCGGCCGGCGCGCTCGGAGACCTGGGCGAAGACCTCGGCGTGGGGCTCGCGACCGTTGGTGCGGGCATCGCCGAGGACGATCACGGTCGAGCGCGGGTCGAGGTCGTCGGCGATCTCGGTGAGGAACTCGAGCCAGACGCGGCCGTAGTCGGTGTAGCCGGAGACGTCGGCGACGCCGCCCTCGCTGGAGACCCGTTTGGCGATCTCGCGGAAGTCGCGCTCGTGCTCGAAGATCTCGGTCACCTCGGAGATCCGCTCGATGAAGACGAAGCTGCGCAGTTTGCGGAACGAGTCGTGCAGGGCGTGCAGGACGGAGAGGAAGAAGACGCTGGCCGAGGTGACCGAGGTCGAGACGTCGCAGAGGACGTAGATCTCCGGCCGCCGCGGCCGCTTCGGCCGGTAGCGCAGGTGCATCGGCACGCCGCCGGTCTCCAGCGAGGCGCGCATCGTCCGCCGCACGTCGATCGTCCGCGCCTTGCGGCGGCCGCGCTGCTCGTGGCCGAGCGTCGCCAGGCGGCGCTTCATCTGCGAGACGGCGCGGTGGACCGCGGCCAGGTCCTGGGTCGGGTTGGTCGGCAGCGCCCGGTCGAGCTCGGCCAGCGGCCGTGCGGGCGGCAGCGCCTCGGTGCGCTCGATCAGGTCGCGTTCGAGCTCGCGCCGCAGGTGGCGCTCGAAGCGGTTGAGCTGCTCGCGGTCGATCGGCGGCAGCTCGCCGGCGCCGTCCTCGCCTTTGCCCTGAGCGCCCGTGCTCAGCTCGAGGCTGCGGCGGATCCGCTGCACGTCGACGCCGACCACGCCGGAGCCCTCGCCCTGCTGGCCGAAGGCGGCGATCGCCAGCCGCGCCAGGTCGCGCATCTCGCCGTCGTCGCCGGCGACGATCGCCTCGCGGATCTGTTCGCGCAGCTCGTCGATGTCGAGCCGCTCGGCCCCCTCCTGGCCCGCGTCCTGCTCGCTGATCCCGCGCTGGATCGCTTCCGCCTCGCCGGCGCGGAAGAACCAGCGCTCGAAGAGCAGCTCGAAGAGGCGGCGGTCCTCCTGCGACTTGGCGATCGTCGCCGCCAGCGCCTCACGGAAGTCGTCCTGGGACTCCCAGGGCACCTGCTCGAGCGCGGCGAAGGCGTCGAGGATCTCCGAGGTGCCGACCGCGACACCCTCGCTGCGCAGCTCCTCGCAGAAGGCGAGCAGCTTCGCCGCCAGGCCGGGCGGCCCGGCCTCAGGCCTGGGGCCGTACGGACTCGGCAAGCTTTACCCCGACCCGCTCGGCAACCAGGTCGATGTCGGTGCGGTGCTTGACGATGATCGACATCGATTGCTTGAAGGTCTCGGCGTCGATGTCCTCGGCGCCCATCAGCAGCAGCGTCCGCGCCCAGTCGATCGTCTCGGCGATCGAGGGCGGCTTCTTCAGGTCGAGGTCGCGCACCATGCGGACGACCTCGACCAGGCGCCGCGCCAGCGTCTCGGGCAGCTCCGGCGCGTGCAGGCGGACGATCTCCATCTCGCGCTCGAGGTCCGGGTAGTCGAGCCAGAGGTAGAGGCAGCGCCGCTTCAGCGCCTCGGTCAGCTCGCGCGAGTCGTTCGAGGTGAGGACGACGACCGGCATCGTCGTCGCCTCGACCCGGCCCAGCTCCGGGATCGTGATCTGGAAGTCGGAGAGCAGCTCGAGCAGCATCGCCTCGAACTCCTGGTCGGTCTTGTCGATCTCGTCGATCAAGAGGACGACCGGGTCGGGGCTGGCGATCGCCTGCATCAGCGGCCGCTCGAGCAGGAACTCCTCGCTGAAGATGTCGCCGTGGACGTCCTCCCAGCCGGCCTCGCCGCCGGCCTGGATCCGCAGCAGCTGCTTGCGGTAGTTCCACTCGTAGAGGGCCTTCGCCTCGTCGAGCCCCTCGTAGCACTGCAGCCGCACCAGCTCGCGGCCGCTGGCCCGGGAGAGCGCCTTGGCGAGCTCGGTCTTGCCGACCCCGGCCGGGCCCTCGACAAGGACCGGCTTGCCGAGGCGCTGGGCGAGGAAGGAGACCAGGGCCGCCGGCTCGTCGGCGAGGTAGCCGGCTTCGGCCAGCGCCGACTTGGTCTCCGCGACCGAATCCGGTGTCCATGCCTCTGCCATCGCGGCCGATGATAGTCGGGGCGCGCCGCCCCGGGTCGAGGGCCGGCGCTAGCATCTGCGGGCAAGTTTCCGATCCCTCAGGGAGGACCCCGTTTTGAGTCGACTCAGTTTTCTCTGCGCAATCGCCCTGGTCGCGATCGCGGCTGCCGTGGCGGGGTGCGGCGGCGGTGGCAGCGACCGCAGCAGCGAGAATCCGCAGCAGATCATCGACGAAGCCACCCTGCAGGGGATCGACAGCGCCGACATTGACATGACGTTCACCGTCGACGCGCCGGGCAACGAAGGCGGCGACCTCGACGTCTCCCTCTCCGGGCCGTTCCAGAGCGAAGCCGGCGGGCTGCCGCAGCTCGACCTCGACGCGACGGCGAAGGGCGACTTCGACGGCGACCAGATCGACTTTGAGGGCGGCCTCGTGCTGCTCCCGGACAAGGCCTTCGTCAACTACGAATCGGTCGAGTACGAAGTCGACCCGACGACCCTCGAATTCGCCGAATCGGTGATCGAACCGACTGGCCCGGAAGGCGAAGAACCTGACGGAAGCGATGCCGCCGCCTGCCAGGAAGAGGTCGGCAAGCTCGAAGTCGGCGAGTTCGTCGAAAACGGCCGCAACGACGGCAGCGCCGACGTCGAGGGGACCAGCACGACCAAGGTCAGCGGTGACCTCGACGTCCCGGCGGCGATCGACGCTCTGATCGAGATCGCCGAAAGCCCCGCCTGCCGCCAGCAGGTCTCGACCACCGGGCCGCTCCCGTCCAAGAAGGAGCTCGAGGAAGCCAAGCGCGAAGTGCAGGGCTCGCTGAAAACAGCGCACGTCGACGTCTACGTGGGCGACGACAACATCGTCCGCCGCATCGCCGCCCAGCTCAAGCTCGACGCCAAAGAGAGCGATCGCGATGGCCCTGACAAAGCCGACGTCGACTTCGACCTGACCCTGTCGGGCGTCAACGAGGAGCAGGAGATCGCCGCTCCGCAGAGCGCCAAGCCGCTCAGCGACCTCTTCGTGAAGCTCGGCATCAACCCGCTTGAACTGCTCGGCATGCTGCAGGGCGAAGGGGGCCTCGGCGGCCTCGACGGCCTGCTCGACGGGCTGAGCGGCGACCAGGGCAAGGGGGGCGGCAACTCCTCCGGCGGCGGTCCGCAGTCCTACCTGGACTGCCTGCAGGAATCGAAAACCCCGTCCGACCTGCAGGCCTGCACGAGGCTCCAGTAGACGCACCTTGAGCATTCTGCTGCTGTTCCTCAGCTTCGCTGTAATCCTCGCTGGCGCGCTGCTCTTCACCAACGCCGTCGAGTGGATCGGGCACCGGCTCTCGCTCGGCGAAGGGGCCGTGGGCAGCCTGCTCGCCGCGGTCGGCACGGCGATGCCGGAGACCCTGATCGCGATCGTCGCCCTGGTCAACGCCCGCGAGGGCTCCGAAGACGTCGCGATCGGCGCGATCGTCGGCGCCCCCTTCCTGCTCGCGACCCTGGCGATGGGGCTGGTCGGTCTCTTCGCCTACCTCTACCGCGACAAACGCGCCCAGGGCCTGGAGCTGAAGGCCCACCGGCCGACCCTGGAGCGGGACTTGATCTTCTTCCTCCTCTTCTTCGCCGTCTGCCTGGCGCTTGCCTGGGGGGCGCCGGCGGCCGTGCGGATCCCGGCCGGGATCCTCCTCTTCGTCGCCTACCTCGTCTACGTGCGGCGCACCCTGAAGGGCGGTGGCTCGGTGCAGGACGAGGAGACGCTCAACCCGCTGATCTTCGAGCGCCGCGCCGAGCGCTCCGAGGACCCGAGCCTGCTGCTCTGCGTGATCCAGCTCCTGGTCGGGCTGGGGGCGATGGTCGGCGGCGCCCATCTCTTCGTCGAGGAGTTGCTTCACATCGCCGAGGAGATCGGGATCGAGGCGCTCGTCCTCGCCCTGATCCTCGCCCCGCTGGCGACCGAGCTCCCGGAGAAGGTCAACAGCTTCTTCTGGGTGCGCGAGGGCAAGGACTCGCTGGCGCTCGGCAACATCACCGGGGCGATGGTCTTCCAGTCGACGATCCCGGTCGGGATCGGCCTGATCTTCACCGACTGGGAGCTTTCGCTGAACGCGACGATCTCCATCATCCTCGGCCTGGTCGGCGGCTTCCTCGCCTATGAGGCGCTGCACCGCCGCGGCCGCTTCGAGCTGCCGGCCGTGATCGGCTGGTTCGCCCTCTACGTCTCTTTCATCGTCATCGTCGCCGTCTAGGGCGAGCGCACACTCACGCGTTTTCCCTGAAATAGAGGGCGAACGCGTGAGGATCTAGGCGGCGGCGAGCTCGGCGAGCGCCTTGAGCACGACGTCGTCGTGCTTCTTCGGCTGGACCTTGGGGAAGACCTTGGCGATCTTGCCTTCGGCGTCGATCAGGAAGGTCGAGCGCTGCACGCCCATGTACTTCTTGCCGTACATCGACTTCTCGCCCCAGGCGCCGTAGGCCTCGGCGACCGCGTGGTCGGCGTCGGCGAGCAGGGTGAAGCCGAGCTCGTACTTGTCGGCGAACTTCTTCACCGCCTCGACCGTGTCGGGCGAGACGCCGATCACGCGGGCCCCGGCGGCGTCGTACTCGCCGCCGCGGTCGCGCACGCCGCAGGCCTGGGTCGTGCAGCCCGGGGTGTCGGCGCGGGGGTAGAAGTAGAGGACGACGGTCTCGCCGCGCAGGTCGGAGAGCTTCAGCTCATTGCCGTCCTGGTCGGGCAGGGTGAAGTCGGGGGCGTCCTGTCCAGCCTCGAGCACCGGCTTAGTCCTCGCGGCCGGGCTCCTGCCCGTCCTCGTCCTCGTCGAGCTCGTCGTCGCCCTGTTCGAGCGCCGTTTCCGAGACCGACCCGGCCGAGCCCGGGTGGTAGTGGGTCTGGAACTGCTCCAGTGCCTGGTCGCGGCGGTCCTCGTCGACCGGGATCTCGTCGGAGATCCGCACCCAGTCCGCCCCCTCGTAGTCCTCGAGGTTGAAGACCTCCTGGTCGAGCGAGGTCGAGTCGTCGACCACGACGAGCACCTCGGTCTGCGGGTTGAAGTAGGTCCCCGGCTGGTTGAGCAGCTCCTCGACCTCGTAGAGGTTGTCTGGGTTCGCGGCCATTGAACCGATCCTACAAATCCGCGAGCTGTCGCTCGGTCTCGGCTTCGACGTCCAACGGGTCTTCACCGTTGCGCAGACGGCGTTCGTTGCGGCTGAGGACGAGCTGGCGCACTTCCTCGCGCAGGGCCTCCTCCGGGGAGCGCCTGGGGCCGCCCGCCGTTGGCGGCTGCTCGTCGATCGCGAAGCGGCCCTTGCCGATCGCCCGCCAGGCCGGGCCGGAGGTGGCGAAGGCGATCGCCGCGATCGGCGCCGCGATCAGCGTGATCAAGACCAGGGCGTGACCGGTCTGGAGCTCGATCAGGGCCACTGCGGAAGCCATCCAGACCAGGGTAGGGCTTCCCGAGCACGGGGACCATCCGCTACTCTTGCCGTGGTTGACTGACGAGTCAATCGGCCCAACTCCCACCGACAAAAGGAGCTTCCGCAGTGGTTGACTTCACCCTGACCGACGAGCAGAAGGACCTGCGCGAGCTGGCCCACAGCTTCGCTGAGAAAGACATGCGCAGCGTCGCCTGGGAGTACGACAAGGACGGCACCTGGCCGGCCGACGTGATCAAGAAGGCCTGGGAGGTCGGCCTGATGAACACGCACATCCCGGAGGCTTACGGCGGCCCCGGGCTGGACTACTTCTCCGGCTGCCTGATCGAGGAGGAGATGGGATGGGGGTGCTCGGGCATCGGCACGACGCTGATGGCCAACGGGCTCGCCTCCGCGCCGGTCAACCTCGGCGGCTCCGAGGAGACGAAGAAGAAGTACCTCGGGATGCTCTGCGAGGAGCCGAAGCTGGCCTCCTTCGGGCTGACCGAGCCGGACGCCGGTTCCGACGTCTCGGGGATGAAGACCCGTGCGGTCAAGCAGGGCGACAAGTACGTCCTCAACGGCTCCAAGTGCTTCATCACCAACGGCACCTACGCCGACTACTTCACGGTCTTCGCCAAGACCGATCCCGAGGCGGGCCACCGCGGGATCAGCGCCTTCGTCGTCGACGCCGACGCCGACGGCGTCACGGTCGACAAGAAGGAGGACAAGATGGGCCAGCGGGCGTCCAACACCGCGACCATCTCCTTCAACGACGTCGAGGTCCCGGCCGCGAACCTGCTCGGCGAGGAGAACAAGGGCTTCAAACTGGCGATGATGACCCTCGACCGGACCCGTCCCGGCGTCTCGGCGATGGCCGTCGGCATCGGCCGCGCCGCCACCGAGTACGCCACGGACTACTCCAAGGAAAGGGTCCAGTTCGGCGTGCCGATCGCGATGCACCAGGCGATCCAGTTCATGATCGCCGACATGGCGACCAAGGTCGAGGCGGCTCGCCTCCTCGTCTGGAACTCGGCGGTCCTGCTCGACCAGGGCGTCCGCAACAGCAAGGTCTCCTCGATGGCGAAGCGCTTTGCCGCCGACTCGGCGATGGAGATCACCGTCGACGCGGTCCAGGTCTACGGTGGCTACGGCTTCATCAAGGAGTACCCGGTCGAGAAACTGATGCGCGACGCGAAGATCATGCAGCTCTACGAGGGCACGAGCCAGATCCAGCGTCTCGTGATCGCCAAAGAAGTGCTGCTGCCGCGCCAGGCCGACGAGCCGACCCCGGAGGCCGAGGCGAAGGCCAAAGCGGCTGAAGACAGCCAGTCCGAGCAGGCAGCCGCCACCGTCTGATCGCGAACTGGAAGGGTTTGGGGGTCCATGGACCCCCAAACCCTTCACCTGTCCGCCGGGGATAGCGCTGCCGTCGGCAAGGCGGCGCGCTCGCGGGCTGCCCGCTCCGCCCACGCGGAGTGGGAGCCCGCCGCCGACCGGGCCGACCCGGTCGAGATCCTCGAGGCGCAGGCCAGCACCCGGGTCGCCGAGCTGGTGCCGATCCGCTACGGGCGGATGGCGGCGACGCCGTTCGCCTTCTACCGCGGCGCCGCCGCGGTGATGGCCGCCGACCTGGCGCGGACGCCGGCCTCGGGGCTGCGCGTGCAGGCCTGCGGCGACGCCCACCTCTCCAACTTCGGCACCTTCGCCGCCCCCGACCGGCGGCTGGTCTTCGACCTCAACGACTTCGACGAGACGCTGCCCGCGCCGTGGGAGTGGGACGTCAAGCGGCTCGCCGCGAGCTTCGAGATCGCCGCCCGCGAGAACGGCTTCAAAGGCAAGCAGCGCCGCGAGGTGACGCGCACCGTCGGGCGGATCTACCGCGAGGCGATCCGCGGCTTCGCGGCCGCCTCCACGCTCGACGTCTGGTACGCCCGGCTCGACGTCGACTCGGTGCTGCCGGCCCTGGGCGAGGCGGTCGCCGACCAGGTCGGTAAAGCGACGGTGCGGCGGGCGCAGCGCAGCGTCGCCAAGGCGCGGGGCAAGGACCACCTGCGCGCGGTCGAGCGGCTCACCCGGCGGGTCGACGGCGAGCTGCGGATCGTCAGCGAACCGCCGCTGCTGATCCCGCTCGAGGACCTGCTGCCGGCGGCCGATGCGCGTGACTTCGAAGAGCGCCTGCGCGAGGTGCTCGCCGCTTACCGCACCAGCCTGCAGCCCGATCGGCGCCACCTGCTCGATGCCTACGCGCTGCGCCACATCGCCCGCAAGGTCGTCGGCGTCGGCAGCGTCGGCACCCGCGCCTGGGTGGCGCTGCTGACCGCGGCCGCCGGCGGCGACTCACTCTTCCTGCAGGCGAAGGAGGCGCAGCCCTCGGTGCTCGAGCCCTATGCCGGCGCCAGCGAGTTCGACAATCACGGCCGCCGCGTGGTCGAAGGCCAGCGGCTGATGCAGGCGGCCAGCGACATCTTCCTCGGCTGGTGCCCGGCGATCGGGTTCGACGGCCGCGAGCGCCACTTCTACCTGCGCCAGCTCTGGGACTGGAAGCGCTCCGCCGACGTCGAGAAGATGAACCCGGAGGCGATGGCGATCTACGCCCGGATGTGCGCCTGGACCCTGGCCCGCGCCCACGCCCGTTCCGGCGACCGGATCGCGATCGGCGCCTACCTCGGCTCGAGCGACTCCTTCGACCGGGCGATCGCCGAGTTCTCGGCCAGCTACGCTGACCAGAACGAGCGCGACCACGCGGCGCTGCTCGCCACGATCGACTCCGGTCGCATAGCGGCCGAGGACGCTTGACCCGCTGCTAGATGGGGGCGTAGGATCGGCGGCGATGGAGTCCGGTGCCGTCCCCGCCAAGCGCATCCGCGTCGGCGACGTGATCAGTGAGACCTTCTCGGTCTACGGCCAGAACTTCGGCGCGCTGATCGGCAGCGCGATCGTCGTCTTCCTCCTCGTCGGTCTGGCGGCCGGCATCCTGCAGGGCGCCGGCGGCTTGATCCTCGGCCTGCTGGCCGCGGCCGTGCGGCTCGCCGGCCAGGCGCTCTACACCGGCTTCGTCGTCAAGCTCGTCCAGGACGTCCGCGACGGACGGCGCGACCAGGGGGTCGGCGACCTGATCTCAGCGGCGACGCCCTTCATCCTCGCCCTGATCGGCTTCGGCATCCTCTTCGGGATCGGCGTCACGATCGGCTTCCTGCTGCTGGTGATCCCGGGCCTGATCCTGATCACCTTCTGGTCGGTCGGCGCGCCGGCGATCGTCGTCGAGGGCATCGGCCCGATCGACGCCTTCGGGCGCAGCTGGCGTTTGGTCCGCGGCGACGCCTGGGCGGTGTTCGGCACCCTCCTGGTCGTGCTCCTGATCGTGATCGTGATCAGCGCCGTGCTGGCGGCGATCGCCACTCCGATCGGCGACGGCGAAGTCGCGACCTGGATCGCCTCGATCATCTCGGCGACGATCACCGCGCCGATCTTCGCGATCGCGGTCACCGTCCTCTACTACGAACTCACCAGCGGCTCGGCTCCCGCCCCGGCCGGGGCCGTTCCTCCCACGCCGCCCCCTCCGCCCCCGGCCTAACCGCACCCCGGGGGTTAAGCAACGCGGGCGCCCTGGCGGGCGATCTTCTGGCGCTTGGTTTTGTCGAGCTCGACCTTGCGCAGGCGGGTCGACTCGGGCGTCACTTCGACGCACTCGTCGTCGCGGAGGAACTCCAGCGCGGCCTCGAGTGAGAGCCGTGTGGCGGGGGAGAGGCGGACCAGGACCTCGGCGCTGGCGGCGCGCATGTTGGTCTGCTGCTTTTCCTTGATCGCGTTGACGTCGAGGTCGTCGGCGCGGCTGTTCTCGCCGATGATCATCCCCTCGTAGACCTCCTCGCCCGGACCGACGAAGAGGGTGCCGCGATCCTGCAGGCTCATCAGCGCGTAGGCGGCGCTGGAGCCGCGGCGGTCGGCCACCAGCGAGCCGGTGGCGCGGGTTCGCAGCTCGCCCGCCCAGGGCTCCCAGCGATCGAAGACGTGGTGCATGAGGCCGGCGCCGCGGGTCTCGGTGAGGAACTCGGTGCGCAGCCCGATCAGGCCGCGGGCGGGGACCAGGTAGTCCATCCGCACCCAGCCCGTGGAGTGGTTGGTCATCTGGTCGAGGCGGCCCTTGCGGCCGGCGAGCAGCTGGGTGACGGCGCCGACGTGCTCCTCGGGAACGTCGATCGCCAGCCGTTCGACCGGCTCGTGGACCTTGCCGTCGATTTCCCGGGTGAGGACGCGGGGCTGGCCGGCGGTCAGCTCGAAGCCCTCGCGGCGCATCAGCTCGAGCAGGACGACGAGCTGCAGCTCGCCGCGGCCCTGCACCTCCCAGGCGTCGGGCCGGTCGGTGTCGCGGACCCGGATCGAGACGTTGCCGACCAGCTCGGCATCGAGCCGGTCGCGGACCTGGCGCGCGGTCAGCTTGCTGCCCTCGGTGCCGGCCAGGGGCGAGGTGTTGATCCCGACCACCATCGAGAGCGAGGGCTCGTCGACGGTGATCACCGGCAGCGGCCGCGGGTCCTCGAGGTCGGCGAGGGTCTCGCCGATCGTCACCTCGGGCAGCCCGGCGACGGCGATGATTTCGCCCGGCCCGGCTTCTTTGGCGGAAACGCGGTCGAGCGCCTCGGTCACGTAGAGCTCTGAGATCGTCGCCCGCTCGACGTTGCCGTCAGCGCGGCACCAGGCGATCTGGCTGCCGGCGCGGACCGTGCCGTGGCGCACCCGGCAGAGGGCGAGGCGGCCGACGTAGGGGTCGGCGTCGAGGTTGGTGACGTGGGCCTGGAAGGGGTGGCCGGGGTCGTGCTCAGGGGCCGGGATCCGCTCCAGCATCAGGTCCATCAAGGGCTTCAGGTCGGTGCCCTCGACCCCTTCTTCGAGCGCTGCCCAGCCGGCTTTGGCGTTGGTGTAGACGATCGGGAACTCGATTTGGTCGGAGTCGGCGTCGAGGTCGAGGAAGAGTTCGTAGACCTCGTCGACGACCTCGGCGATGCGGGCGTCGGGCCGGTCGACCTTGTTGACGACGAGGATCACCGGCAGCTTCGCCTCCAGCGCCTTGCGCAGCACGAAGCGGGTCTGGGGGAGGGGGCCCTCGGAGGCATCGACCAGGAGCAGGACGCCGTCGACCATGGTCAGGCCGCGCTCCACCTCGCCGCCGAAGTCGGCGTGCCCGGGGGTGTCGATGATGTTGAGCTTGACCCCCTCGTGGGTGACGGTCGTGTTCTTGGCGAGGATCGTGATCCCCTTCTCGCGCTCGAGGTCCATCGAGTCCATCACCCGCTCGGCGACGTCCTGGCCCTGGCGGAAGGCGCCGCTCTGCCAGAGCATCGCGTCGACCAGGGTCGTCTTGCCGTGGTCGACGTGGGCGATGATCGCGATGTTGCGGAGGTCGTCTCTGGTGGTCATCTCTCGGGCCGGGTTGGGGAATGGGCAAAGAAGAGGCCCGCCGGAGGCGGGCCTCGGCACTGCTAAGCGCGGTTCGGCGCTACGAGGTCTGCTGCACCTGAGCGGCAGCCGGGCCCTTGGGGCCTTCCTCGGACTCGTAGCTGACCTTGGCGCCCTCGGTCAGGGACTTGAAGCCCTCGCCGAGGATGGCGCTGTGATGCACGAAGACGTCCTTCGAGCCGTCATCCGGGGTGATGAACCCGTAGCCCTTGTCGTCGCTGAACCACTTGACAGTTCCAGTTGGCATGTAATTGCCTCCACTCCATGTGCTGCGAACGCGGCACATGCGGTGAAGCAACGACGCGAGCGCTAGACACGACTTTTGCCAGATCTTTTCTGGCCTAACGCGAGGACCGTAGCAGGGTCCTACCGTTCGACGGCTTGTCGGTAGATGTCCTCGCCGATCGCCAGCCGCCAGGGGCCGTCGGCAGATTCGGTCGCGCGGAAGTCGCCGAAGTCGAAAGTGAAGATGGGCAGCTGTTGGCGCTCGGCGATCGCCATCACCGACGAATCGACCAGGCCGAGATTGAGATCGGCGTAGTGGTTCTCGAGCTCGACCGCCCGGCGCAGCAGGCCCGCGGTCATGTAGGAGACATCGTGGGTGCCGCCGGCGATCGCCCCGAGGAAGCCGCGCGCCGCGTGGTCTCCGACGCGTTTGCGGATCAGGTGGTCGACCTCGACGGCCACCGGCGACGGAATCAACGCACGGCGACGGAGTTTGCGCAGCGCGACACTCGCCAGCTCGTGCGCTGGATCCCTTATATCGATGGCCGAGACGAGCGGGCCGGTGTCAACGAGGATCTTCATCCGCTGGTCCCTCTCCCGGCCCCCATGGCTTCAGGCCGAGGTATTTCTCGGCGTTGATCCCTAGGTCGCCGGGTCCTTCCCCGGAGCCGATGTAGCCGAGTGGAAACTCGCTTTCGTCCACTTCGAGGTGCCGGTTCACGTCCTCGGGGACGCCGAGTTCGATGAGGCGCACGATCGTCGCCGAGAAGGAGTCGCCCTCCAGGGTGTGCTCGCGTACGAGCTTCTCGACGTCTTCGGGCAGATAGATCGTGCGGCGGGGCATCGTCAGCGTCATCTCCTCGCTGTATGAACGCACCGATCATACAAATCAACACCAGAGTCAAAATCTTCTGAAACGTCAGATGTCCGAGAGACGCGTCGCAAGCGCCGAGTGGCGCTCGCCGCTGTCGTCACGGCGGACCGCGGTCTCCAGGGCGGCGCGGTCGCCGATCAGGACGCAGGTGATGCGGGCGCGGGTGATCGCGGTGTAGAGCAGGGGGCGGGTCAGCATCCGCGAGTGGGAGCGGTGGCAGACGCCGACCACGACCGGCACCTCGCAGCCCTGCGCCTTGTGGACCGAGATCGCGTAGGCGAGGCGCAGGGTCGCGGTCTCGCCATAGGGGATGACCAGCGTGCCGCCCTCGTCGGTGTCGACGACGATCGACTCCCCCTCGGGGTCGTCGGCACGGAGGAAGACGATCGAGCCGTTCATCAGGCCCAGCTCGTGCGAGTTGCGGGTCTGGATCAGGCGGTCGCCGATCCGGAAGCGCTCGCTGACCGCCGCCCCCCCGTCGGGGTTGAGCCGCGCCTGCAGGCGCTCGTTGAGGGCGTCGATCCCGACCGCCCCTTTGTACATCGGCGCCAGCACCTGGACGTCGCGGACCGGGTCGACGCCGAAGCTCCCCGCGGCGCGCTCGGCGACCACCTCGACCACCGTCTCCAGCGCCCGCTCCGGACTCGGCCGCTCGACGAAGAAGAAGTCGCGGCGCTGGTCCTCCTCGGGCTCCAGGTGGGGCGCCCGCCCCTGGTTGATCTCGTGGGCGGCGGTCGTGATCATCGAGCGCGCCGCCTGGCGGAAGATCTGGGTCAGCCGCACGACGGGGACGACGCCGGAGGAGATCAGGTCCTCGAAGGGCTTGCCGGCCCCGATCGGCGGCAGCTGGTCGGCGTCGCCGACGAAGACGACGTGGGTCGACTCGGCGAGCCCGCCGAGCAGCACCTCGATCAGGCGCAGGTTGAGCATCGAGGACTCGTCGACGACGACCAGGCCGGCGGGTAGTGGGCGCCCGGGGCTGAAGCCGGGATCGTGGCCCGGCATCCACTCGAGCAGCCGGTGGATCGTCTGCGCCTCGTGGCCGGTCGCTTCCTCCAGCCGCCGTGCGGCGCGCCCGGTCGGCGCGCAGAGGGCGATCGTCACGCTGGCGCGCGCCGCCTCGGCGACGATCGCCTGCGTACAGGCGGTCTTGCCGACGCCGGGCCCGCCGGTGAGCACCGAGATCCGCGCCTCGAACGCGGCCCGCACCGCTGCCCACTGCTCGTCGGTGAGGCGGCGCTCGACGTCCCCGGCGTCCTCGGGTGGGGTCTCCCCGGGGTCGTGGTCGAGGTGGGGAGGGGCCGCCGCCCGCGCGGCCAGCGTCGCCGCGACGGCGAGCTCGCTGGCGTGGGTCGGCTCGCGGTAGGCGCGGCCCTCGTCGAGCAGCACGCCGCGCGCCCGGCCCGGCACGTCGGGGTCGGGTCGCAGGCCGATCAGCTTCGCGGTGCGCCGGTTCAGCTCCTCGACCGGCAGGTAGGTGTTGCCCTGCTGCTCGGCCTCGCCGAGGGCGAAGACCGCCGCCGCCTGGGCGCGCCGGTCCGACTCGGGCGGCACGTCGGCGGCGAGCGCGATCTTGTCGGCACGGGCGAAGCCGACCCCGGGGACCTCGGTCAGCCGGTAGGGATCCTCGTGCAGGACGGCCATCGCGCGGTCGCCGAAGCGGGCGTGGATCGGCGCTGCCAGGTGGGCGAGGCCGTGGGGGGCGAGCTGCACGTGCAGGTCGCGGATCGCCCGCGAGGCGTGCCAGGCCTCGGCCGCCGCCGCGGCCTGGGCGGCACTGACCCCGCGCAGCGAGGCGAAGACGCCCTCCGGGTCGGCGGCGATCGCCGCCAGCACCCCTTCGCCGTGCTCCTCGACCAGGCGCTCGGCGCGGGCCGGGCCGATGTGGCGCAGGGTGGTCAGGTAGGCGATCCGCCCCTCGCGGTCGGCCGGGTCGAGCGGCAGCGCGCTGCGCGCCTTCAGCTGCCGCCCGTAGCGCGAGTGCGTCTGCCAGTCACCGCTTACTTCGGCGCGCTCACCGGGGCTGAGGTGGGCGACCGGGCCGACCAGGGCGAAGCCCTCGTCGGTCTCGACGTCCTGCACCTCGAGCACCGCGTAGCCGTCCTCCTCGGCGCTGAAGATGACGCCGATGACCTCGACCGTCCCGGTGAAGGCAGCCGCATCGGCATCGAAGAGGGTCGCTGCACCGTCCACGCTCCAAAGCTAGCCGCTTGCGTGGGCGGAGCCGCAGGCCGTAGCATCGGCCACTTCCACCCGGCCCAGGACGAGCACTTCGAGGTGCTGGCCGGGACGATGCGGGTCAAGGTCGACGGCGCCGAGCGCGACCTCGCCGCCGGCGAGGAGATCGACATCCGCCGCGGCCAGGTCCATCAGATGTGGAACCCCGGCGACGTGCGGGCGCGGGTGGCCTGGCGGACCAGCCCGGGGCTGCGCACCGAGCAGTGGTTCCGGGCGATCGACGCCCTGCACCGCGAGGGCAAAGTCGGCCGCAAAGGGATGCCGCGCCCGCGGCTACTCGGCCGGCGGCTGAGCCGCGGCGGCTATTTCGCCATCGGGTCGGGCGCCCCCAGCTCGGAGACTTCCGGCGCCTCGTAGAGCTTGCCCGGGACGCCGCCGAGGACCAGCAGGCGGATGCCCTCCGCGCCGGGCCAGACCTTGCGCATCGTGCCGGCGGAGACGCGGACGACGTGGTCGGTGTCGAGCGGGAAGCGCTCGCCCTCGATCTCGATCTCGCCGCCGCCGCGCAGCGCCATGAAGACCTCCTCCTGGCCGTCGCCGGCGTGGTCGTGCTCGGGGTAGTCCTGGAAGTTGGCCGGTATGTCGATGATCCCCATGCCGAACGACTCGACCCCGAGCTCGGCCCGGGCGCGCTTGAAGGAGCCGAAGTAGACCGCCTCCATCTCGTCGATGTTCTTCACTGCGTAACCGCTCATCGTTCCTCCCTAAGTGAGTGACTGGGCGACAATGGTGCCATGGGAGAGGCGATCCTCTTCGCCGTGGTCGCCTCGAGCGCCCTGCCGCTGGGTGCGCTGATCGGTGTCGTCAGCCCGCCGCGCCGCGCCGTCACCGCGGCGCTGCTCGGCTTCGCCTCGGGGGCGCTGATCACGGCCGTCGCCTTCGAGCTCTTCGAGAAGGCCTTCGAGCACGGCGGTGCCGGGCGCGCCGGGGTCGCCTTCTTCGCCGGCGCCACCGCCTTCGTCGTCGTCGACGGCTGGTTGGAGCGACGCCAGCAGCGCCAGCGGGCGAAGGGCGGCGTGGTCGGCCTGGCCCTGCTCGCCGGCGTCACGCTCGACGGCGTGCCGGAGAACCTGGCGATGGGCGTGGCCCTGCTCGAGGGCAGCGCCGTCTCGCTGCTGGTCGCGATCTTCGCCTCCAACCTGCCGGAGGCGATCGTCGGCGCCGAGAAGATGCGCGAGGAACGCGGCGCCCGCGAGGTGGTCCTGATCTGGACCGCGACGGCGGTGCTGCTGGCGCTCGCCGTCGTCGTCGGCTACGCGGCGCTCGAGGGGGTCGGCGAGGAGGAGCTCTCCTGGCCGCTCGGCTTCCTTGCCTCCTTCCTGATCTCGGCGGCGTAGGCCAAATTAGGCCCTAGCCGGGCAGCCAGTCTGCGGTTAGGCTGGAACTCGGTGCGATTCCCCCAGGCTCTCGCCGCTGCGCTTCTGGCGCTGTTCCTGCTCGCCACTCCGGCGGTGGCGGCGCCGCTCGACGCCGAAGCCGACGACGACGCGATCGTCGTCGTCAACGGCGACGTCGCCGTTGAAGCGGGCGAGGAAGTCGAGGCGATCGTCATCGTCAGCGGCGACGCCCGGGTCGACGCCCGGCGCGGCGTCCACGCGCCCGGCCGGGTCAGCGGTGACGTGATCCTCGTCGACGGTGACGCCCGGATCGCCGGGCACGTCGACGGCGACCTGGTGACGATCGCCGGCCGCGCCCGCCTGCTGCCCGGGGCTCGGGTCGGCGGCGACCTGGTCTACGGCGACGATGCGCCGCGGGTGGCGCCGAGCGCGGTCGTCGCCGGCGAGATCCGCGAGGAGGGCTGGGACGACTCGCTCGACTGGCTGCCGTGGATCGGCGCTTTCGCCTTCTGGCTGGCGGTGACGATCTCGATGGCCGTGCTCGGCATCCTCCTGCTGCTGATCGCGCCGCGCGCCGCCGACGCCGTCCACGCACGCGCCCGCGAGCGGCTCGGCGTGGTCATCGCGATCGGCATCGCGATGACCCTGGTGCTGCCGATCGCCGCCGGGATCGCGGCGGTCACCCTGGTCGGGCTGCCGCTGGCGATCGGCATCGGCCTGACGTTGCTGCCGCTGGCCGGGGTCGCCTACGCCGCCGCCGCCTACGCGCTCGGGCGCTCGATCGTCAAGCCTCCCCGCGAGCGCATCCTCTCCTTCCTCGCCGGCCTCGCGATCCTGCGCCTGGCGGCGCTGGTCCCGGTCCTGGGCCTGCTGGTCTGGCTCGGTGCCGTCGTCGTCGGCCTCGGCCTCCTCGGCGCCGCTATCGGGGCGGCGCGCCAGCAGCAGCAGCCGGACGCGGCTCATGCCCCGGGCAGCTGAGGACCGGGATGCGCGGGTAGCGCGGGTAGGCCGGATCGTCGCGCGAACGCAGGCAGAGGCTGAAAACGCTGCCCCTCGTGTTGGGGACGATTTGCTGGTGGAGGCAGGTGTCGCAGAGGCCGTTTTGAGGGCGGACTGGCAAGTTGGGCTGATTAACGTTAGGTTCTTTGAACCAAAGGGGACCGGGAAGCTACCGATGGGAGACCCGAATGAGTCTTGACGTCTTCATGCACGGCAGGCGCATAGGCGCTCTGTACCCGGCGGGCTGGAAGAAGTACAGCTTCGCGTACTCGCTGGACGTGCTCGAGCGCGTGCCCCTCGGCACGCCGCTGCTCAGCTACTCGCTGCCGGTGCGCGGCGAGCCCTACGCCCACGCCGACATCCGCCATTACGTCGACGGGCTGCTGCCGGACGGCGAGCGCCGCCACCGGATCGCCAAGGAGCTGGACATCTACGACGTCGACGACGGCTACGCCCTGATCTCGGCCCTGGGCCGCGACTGCCCCGGCGCCGTCACCTTCATCCCCAAGGGCCTCGCCCTCGACCCGGCCGATCCCGACGAGCTCGTCTGGCTCGACGACGACGACCTCGAGGAACTCGTCGGCGAGGAGCCCGACTGGCTCTGCGACCCCGAAGACGAGCGGCGCATGCGCTTCGCCCTGCCCGGCGAACGCCACAAGCTGGCGCTCGTCTACGACGAACAGGAAGACCGCTGGGCCTGGCCGTCGCCGGGAGTCCCCAGCACCCACATCGTCAAGCCGGAGAGCGACGAGCAGGAGGGGATGGCGTTCAGCGAGCTGGTCTGCACGCTGGCGCTGCGCGAAATGGGCCTGCCGGTGGCGCACGCCGAGGTGATGGAGATCGCCGGCCGGGCCTGCCTCGTCTCGAAACGCTTCGACCGCTGGGGCGAGGGCACCGAGGCGCAGCGGCTGCACCAGGAGAGCTTCAGCCAGGCGCTCGGTTTCGCCCCCGAGGAGATCGGCGGCAAAGGGCCCGGCTACGCCGAATCGCGCATCCTGCTGGAAGCGATCGGCGAGGAGAGGACGGTCGAGTCGCTCTTCGTCGCCGGCTACTGCAACTTCCTGCTCGGCAACTACGACGAGCCGCACGGCAAGAACTGCTCGCTCCTCCACACCGAGGTCGGGCCGATCCTGGCGCCCTTCTACGACATCGCCTCGACTGCGCTGTTCGAAGACCCGGCGACCCTGCGCACCCTCGAGGAGACGGTCAGGCGCAACTCCTGCCTGGTCGGCCTGGCGCCGATCGGGATCGAATGCGGCTACGCCCTGCAGCCGGCGCTCGAGCTCGGCATCGACACCGCGGGCAAGCTCTGCCAGGGCCTCGGCGCCGTCGCCGCCCGGGCCCAGGAGGAGGGCTGGTACGAGGCCCACGTTGACCACATCCTGCAACGGGTGGTGGGCCGCTTCGAGTCCTTCGGCGAGGAGATGGAGATCCTGCGGCGCCCGCCGCTCTGGCCACCACCACCACCGCCGCCGCGCGAGGACGACGAGCACGACAAAGGTCAATAATCGGTACGGTTCGAGGTTGCATCGGTGATATAGAACCATTAAGTTGATCTCGATCAATGACGGGCGGGGGTCTACCAGTCGACTGGTACCGGACCAGCTTCGCCCCGAACTTCCAAGCTTTGTATTGGGAGGAGGGCGGCGGGGAGAAGGTCGAGCTCGCCCTCGGCATGCTGCAGCTCGAGGGGTGCGAGCGTGTCCTCGACTTGGCGTGCGCGACCGGGCGCCGCAGCCTGGAGTTGAGCCGCAGGGGCTTCGACGTCATCGGCGTCGACATCCGCGCTGACCTGCTCTCGGTCGCCGGCGGCGAAGCCGAGATTCAGAACCTCTGGCCCTACTTCGTCGAGGAGGATCCTCGCTACCTCGAGTTCGAGCGCGAGTTCGACCTGGTCCTGAGCCTCGGCGGCGGCGCCTTCGAGCACTTCGAGTGCGACGAGGAGAACCTGCGCGCCTTCCAAGCGGGGGCACGGGCGCTGCGCCCCGGGGGGCGACTGCTGATGCAGGTCCCCAACGTCCTCTACGTCGAAGCCCACCTGCCAGAGCGGGTCTGGCTCGCCGAGAGCGGCTCGGTGGACCTGATCGAGCAGTTCTGGAACGGCCCGACCCGCCGCATCGACGGCACCAGGATCTCGATCCTCGACGAGGATCCCGACCTCGATCAGGAGGCAGTGCCCTTCCAGCGGCGCCTCTACTCGATCGAGGAGCTGGCCGAGGTCTTCGCCTCGGTGGGCATGTACCTTGCCGACGTCTTCGACGAGGACGGCAACCCCTGCTGCCCGAGCGATGCCCAACAGCAGCTCTACGTGGAGGCGCGGGTGTAGAGCTGGCAGGCGCTAAGCGGAAGCGTGGAGCGAGCGCTCCGTGATCCAGCGGAACGCCATGGGGAGCGAGCAGCTACTCCTCGGGCTCGTCGTCGTCCCGCTGGTAGCGCTTGAAGAAGTCCTCGAAGTCGAAGTCGAAGGAGAAGGGGACTGTGCGGGGCGGGATGTGGTCGACCAGGGGCAGGTGCCAGCCCTCGCGGCGGGCCTGCTGGCCGACGGCGTAGAGGGCGTCGCTGAGCTTGCCTGCGGTCTGCAGGGCGGTGGCGACGACCGGCAGCAGGTCGGGGTCGCAGCCGAGCACGCTCGGGGCCAAGGTTGGGACCTTGGCCTGGCGGTGCATCAGGTCGATCATCGAACGCTGGTCGCGGTTGCGTTGCGGGGCCCTGTAGACGGCGGGTGAGGAGAAGTCGCAGAAGGGGGCGAGCAGTGGGCCCTCGTCGGTGTAGAGGAGGGCGGCGTGGCGGCCGTGGATGCTGTCGTCGTTGCCGAACAGGTAGTTGCAGAAGGCGGTGGCGAAGAGGGTGCCGACGCTCCCCTGCTCACCGATCGCGCGCAGCAGTTGCAGCGAGGCGTGGTAGGGGAGGGAGCGGGCCTCCTCGCTGTCGGCGAGCAGGCCGAGGGCCTGGCAGAAGCTCTCCTTGTGGATCCGCGCGGCGGCGGCGCCGTTGCCCCAGCGGTCGAAGCGGCGTGAGACGAGGCAGCGGCGGCCGGCGATCTTGACGAGCTCGGTGTGGGCGACGGGGACGCCGGCCTTGCGCAGCGCCGTCGTGCAGGCCATCTGGTTGACCGCGAGCCCCTTCGGCCTGCTGCTCTCCGGGATCACGACGTGGGTGCTGGGGTGGTCGGCGCTGGGCAGGGCCCAGCGCCTGCCGCCCTCGCCGCGGAGGAGGGCGAGCTTGCGGCGCTCGCCGGGGAGGGTGGAGTGGGTGGGCGCGTCGCCGGCGCGGATCAGCTGACCCAGCTCGTTGGCGCTGAGCCAGGTGGGCGGGCCAGCGTCGGGGCTGGGCGGCGGCGCGCCCTCGGGCAGGAAGACGACGGCGCCCGGGCAGTCGCGCCCGAGGGTGGAGAGCAGCGCGTAGGTGTCGCCGGGGTCGACCTCGAGCTCGGTGGCGACCCGCTCGCGGAGCTTGCCCTCGGGCAGGAGCCCCTCGATGTAGGCGCGGGTTTCCCTCGCGCCGTAGGGCGCGGAGCGGATCGGCAGCGAGAGGCTCAGCGGTGTCCTCCAGCTCTCGCCGGCAGCCGCCTCGTCGACCAGCTCGGGCGCGTAGGCGAAGCCGCAGCCCCCCTCCTCAGCCGGCCACAGTGCCCCGATTCGCTCTGCGCCCAGATAGACGTCAAGGTTCATCGACAGACCTCCCCGATCGCGTCCTGAACGAAATCAGTGTAGGCGATCCGCCGCCGCGTGTTACCCTGCGCGTACCTAGATCCGGTTGGGACCGGACCGATTTAAATCCTCAGGGAGGGGAGACATGCATAGGAATCGATTTGGCGCTCCGGGCGTGATTGCCGTCATCGCGCTCGTCTTCGCCATGCTGGGCGGTGCTTACGCCGCCAACAACTCAGGTGATGACAGTGGCGAAGCGACCGCCTCGGCGAAGAAGAAGAAGCCGAAGCCGAAGCCCGGCCCCCCTGGCAAGCAGGGTCCGAAGGGGGACAAGGGAGATAAGGGCGACAAGGGCGACAAGGGCGATTCCGGCGCTAACGGCGCAAATGGGTCCAACGGCCTCGACGGCGCACCCGGTGCCAATGGCGACGATGGCACCGATGGCGACGATGGCACCGATGGCGACGATGGCACCGATGGCACCGACGGCAAAACTGTCCTCAACGGCGCCGGAGCTCCAGCCGCCGGGCTTGGCGTGATTGGCGACTTCTACATCGACACCACCGCCGATCAGATCTATGGTCCGAAGACCGCTGGCGGTTGGGGACCGCCGACCGACCTGCAAGGTGAAGACGGCTCGCCATGGGTGGTCGGCACGGCGCCCGAAGGTGTGGTGATGAAGGGAACCTGGGCTCTGCCTCAGTACACGGCGGCCGCCGCGAACGAGACCATCCCGATCACGATCTCGACCGCGGTCCCGATCGCGATCCCGAACCCAGGAGAAGGGCTCTCGGTCTTCGGTACGTTCATCGCACCGGGACCAGCGGATCCGACCAACGAACAAGGCTGTGTCGGCACCGCCGCAGAACCGGAGATCATCCCGAAAGAAATTAGTCCAGGCGTATTCAATGACGGCGTTGTTTGCATGTATGCCGCCGTGAAAACCAACCTGAAACCTCCTGGTGGACTCGGAGGACTCAACCTCGGCGAATCCGGCGCTGGCCTCGTGCCGATGTTGCGGTCCGAAGCCGCCGGCCCGGCCAGCGGCCACGGAACCTGGGCACTGATCACCCCTGTGGATACGACTCCATAGGCGCAAGCGCCCCATCTCGGGGTTTGGAACGGGCCCGGATTTTATCCGGGCCCGTTCTTTGGTACGCCCGGCATGGGCAGCAGCTCGGGGGTGCAAGTCCCCGGCCATCTCACGACGGCCGGGGTCGGGCGACATGCGTCGAGGCCGACGCCCCGGTTAGGCCTCCCCGGATAAGGGCGACAACCTTCCTCGCGCACCCGCCCCCGCCGCGAAGGGCCGAACGCGAAGCCGCGGCGCGATGGTGAGATCAAAGATCAGGATCGACCCGAAAGCGCGCAAGCGCTCCAAGGATCGCCCGCGGAGGATCACATCGCGTCGCTGGGGCATCTGCGGAGCGCGGTCGTGTGGGTGCTCACCCGCAGTCTCACCAACGCCTACTGGCGCGAGCAGGGCCTTCAAGGGTTCACCGACCCCTACCGCCGTTTTCGGGATGCGACGCGAACCGCCGGATGCGGACCCGCACGTCCGGTGGTGTGGGAGGGGCGGGGGGTAAGCCCCGCCCCTCCCGATTCTCGGTTGGCGTTATTCTGTATAAATCTTTTTAATCAATAAAAAGATTTCAATGTGCCACGGCATCCGAAATGGCGTTGGCGCTGGGAGGATGGGGAAGATGAAAGCGAAGGCATCGATGTTCCTTGTACTTGCGGCGATCGGGGCGTTCGTCGCGACTGGAGCGCTCACGGCAAACGCGGGAACCACCGGCGGTCACTTTTCCCTCGAACAATCCCTGACGATGCACGCCAGCCAGCTGGGAGCTCCGGGGGCCAACGAGTACTACGACCCGAATTTGGGAACCGGCGTCACATGCGAAACCGCGACAGCTACGGCCAAGGTCGCGGGAAGCTCCGTGGAGTCGATCACATTCGATGAATTCAACTTCGTTGAATGCCACCCGACAATCGGCGGCACCGCTACTGTTGACATGAACGGCTGTGACCTCCTCGCCACAATCGGCGAAAATCCGTCGACCACCGATCAGACAGTGCACCTGCAATGCCCGGCGGGCAAAGAAGTCACACTGACAGTCGACCCGCCGATCGTCGGCACCTGCACGATCCACATCCCGCCGCAGACCTCGAAAGGTGGCGCGCGTTACACAACGGGCACCCTCGAAGGCAACCACGATCTCACCGCCCATGTCAGCATCACTGAAATTACAAATAATAAGACAGAAACTGGCTTCGGTTGTTTCGAAACCGCCGGGCACAACAAAGACGGCGAACTATCCGCAACCGTGACAGCGGCTGTCGCCGAATCGGGCTTCGGCGTCACAGCGACAGGTCCCAACGGCGAAGAATAGCCACGGCCTGCCTGTGGTTGGTGGCTCAAGCGGGCTCGCTAGATGGCGAGCCCGCTATGCGCCATAGACGCCCGCTTGGGCTCATTTGATATAAAAAAACCTTTCAATCAATGAAAGGGATCGCAATGCCACGCCACTTCCAAGCTCTGATCGCGATTGTCGTTCTCGCTCTCTTCGTCCTGCCTGGCTGTGGCGGCGACGATGACGGCGGCTCGGCATCCGGGGGATCCACCGTCGCCTCCAGCGACACTGGCGGGGAATCCGACGAAGGCGGCTCGAGCGAAGAAGATGGCGGCAGCGAGAGCGACGCGGCCGGCGAAGAGGGCGAAGACGCATCAGGCGCGCAGACCGGGCCGAACGCCGAGTTCGTCGAGGAAGCCAACGCGATCTGCACGAAGAACTCAGAAAAACTGCAGAACGAAATGAAGGTCTTTCTTGCGCAGAACGTCAACAAAGATGAAACCAAGGCGCTCGAGGACCTGACCCACAATGTCGTGCTGCCCTCGCTGGAACGGGAGATCAAGGCGATCCGAGCCCTTGGGCTGCCCGCTGGGGAGGAGGAGCAGGTGGAAGCCATCCTCACCGGCATGGAGGGGGTGCTCGATAAGGCGAGCGCGAATCCCTCCGGGTTCGCCGAGATCAAGAGCCCGTTCGCGAAGCCCGAAAAGCTGGCTGACGATTACGGGCTCCCCGAGTGCGGTGGCCTGTAGCCGACGGCCGGTCGGCCGCCGATCCGCGCGGGACGCGGATCGGCGCGCGCGCGAAGCGCTCACACGCGGTTTGCGGGGAGATCGCCTTGCCGTGGGGCAGCTATCCGACCACGATGGCCCAAACGTTTAAATATCCTTGATCAATCTCGGGTGCCTGGCTATGGATAGTCCCGTCCTCCATCGGAGGAGCCGCACCGAGCCTGGGAGGCTCGGGCGCGGGACCAATCACGGGAAAGGAAACGAGAATGAGCCTCAAGCTCAAGGCACTCACCCTCGGCATGCTGGCCACTGTTGCGGTCGGCGCGTTCGGGGTGCTCTCGGCCACCGCCGAAACCGGCGGCCACTTCAGCTCCGACGCGTCGGGTGGATGGACCAACCTCCACGCGACACAGATCGGGGCTGCGGGAACCAACGAGTTCTGGGATAACGGCCTCGAAACCGGCGTCACATGTGAAACGGCCGAAGGACAGGGCAGCACCGCAAATGCCACAGAAGCGTCGGTCACAATCAACAAACTGGCTTTCGCCAACTGCCACCCGACAATCGGCGGCAGCGCGACCGTCCACATGAATGAATGCGACTTCGTGGCGAAAATGGGCAAAAACCCGACAACCCAAGACCAGACAGTCGACCTGGTGTGCCCCACGGGCAAAGAAGTCACACTGACAGTCGACCCGCCGATCGTCGGCACCTGCACGATCCACATCCCGCCGCAGACCAGCAAAGGCGGCGCCAAATACCACACAGGCCTGACAACCGGTAAACACGACCTCACCGTGACAATCAACACCAAAGAAGTCACAAACACCAAGACAGAAAGTGGCTTCGGCTGCTTCGGCACCGCCGGTGAGAACGTCGAATCCGAACTGAAAGCGTCCCTGACAGTTTGGGGCACCGATACAGAAGGGAACAAGGTCAACATCACAGCGACAGGGCCGAGCGGCGAAGAAGCATAGGAAGCGAGAGCTTTTTCTTGCAGTCGCTCTGATGGGCAGGGCCGGGAGAGATCCCGGCCCTGCTTCCTAGACTGGGGCGTCTCTTGACAAATACGGGGACGTTCCATAACCTAATCGCGATTAAGTTAGCGGTGCAGGGGAGAGCGAAGGGGGACGGGACACGTGGGACCTTTGGGAGCAGGCAGGGCTGGGTCGTGCTTGGCGCTGGGTCTGATCTTTGCGCTGCTGGCCGCCGCGGGCGCCAGCGCGGCGGCGCCGGAGGAACTGCTCAAAGTCCCCCCGGACGGCGCGGGGGGTGCGAGCGCGGGGCGAATCGACCTCCCTCGCGATATTGCGGCCGACCCGAGAACCGGACACGTCTACGTTAGTGATCGCAACAACGACCGTATCAGCGAGTTCACGGCGTGGGGAGAATTCATCAAGGCCTGGGGCTGGAACGTCGCTCCCGGGGCGGTCGACGAGGAGCAGGAAGTTCGAGTGCGGGCAAGCGAAGGACAGTTCAGGCTCGGCTTCGAAGGCGACGAGACGCCCGACCTCGCCCACGACGCCGGTGCCGCTGAGGTCGAAGCGGCACTCGAGGCCCTGCCGGCGATCGCGTCAGGTGGCGGTGGCGTGACCGTGAGCGGTGGCACCGGCACCCACCTGCGCATCTACGTCGTGCGCTTCGACGCCGGCCCGCTGGCCGGGGGGGACGTTGCCCAGCTGAGTGCCGCCGACGGGACGGCGCCGCTCGGCGGGGTCGCCGAAGCGGGGGTGAGCGCAACGACGCGGGCCAACGGTGCCGCGGCGGGGGTTGGACCTGAGACCTGCACGACGACTTCGGGGTGTCAGGAAGGGATTGGTGGTAACGAACCCGGGCAGTTCAATGCACCCAAGGGAGTGGCCGTCGACGCGAGTAGCGGCGTCTATGTCTTTGAAAATCTGCTCGACGGGTCCAGCTTCAGACTGCAGAAGTTCTCTTCCGCTGGTGAGTTCCTCTGGATGGCCGGCGGTGGCGTGAACCAGGGAGGCGGCACCCCCGCGAACCCCGGCAACCTCTGCACCGCCCAGCACCTCGAAAACGGCGACACCTGCGGCGCCGGGGCGAGCGGCACGGGTGACGGAGAGTTCTCCAACCTCTTTGCCGTCAACAACTACGTCGCCTACAACCCCGTCGCCGACACGATCGTGGTCGGCGACAAAGACCGGATCCAGGAATTCAACCCCGACGGGAGCTTCGCGGGCAAAGTCAGCTTCGCGGCGATCAACGCCGTCTCTCCGCAGTTCCCGGCGGCGGGGACGATCAAGGCCCTGGCGGTCGACGGCGCCGGCAACACCTACGTCTCGCTGCAGGGCGTCTCGCCGGCCGACAGCGAACGCGTCTTCAAGCTGAGCCCCTCGACCGCGCCGCCCGTGGAGGTCACCGATGTGCTGGCGGTGAAAACCCCCGAGGAGAAAGGCATCAACCCGCTGGCGCTCGAGACCGACGTCGAGGACAACGTCTACGTGGTCAGGGACAGGTTTGGGCCCAGCAACGAGGCGCTCGGCTACGAAGTGCTCGGCTTCGATTCCAGCGGCGCGTGCATCGTGGGCCTCTGCCCGGGGGAGGGATTTGCGGCGAAGGGCCCCTCCGCGCAGCTGCTGGGCTTGGGAACCAACCTCTGCGCGGGCAGCGAGGCGCCGGGCAACCTCTACGTCGCGACCTTCGGCGGCGGGTCGTACTTCACCGGCTACGGCACGCCGCCGATCGGCTGTGAACCGCCGCCGGTACGGGCGCCGGACATCACCGCCCAGTACGCGGTCTCGGCGGGCACGACGGGAGCGAGCGTGCAGGCGCGGATCAACCCCCACTTCTGGCCCGACACCCGCTTCCACGTGCAGTACGGGACCGAACCCTGCTCGGCGGGAGGTTGCACCGCGGAGCAGCCGGCGCCGCCCGGCGTCCTGCTGACCGGCAAATCGGTCGAGGCGACGCTGACCGGCGCCAAGGTCCCGCTCGCGGGCCTGCAGCCCGACACGACCTACCACTTCCGCTTCGTGGCGGCGAGCGGCGGCGGAGAAACGGTGGGGGGGGAAGCGAGCTTCAAGACCTTCGCCCCGGAAGCAACCGAGCCCTGCGCCAACGACGCCTTCCGCGCCGGTCCCTCGGCCAAGCTGCCCGACTGCCGCGCCTACGAGCTCGTCTCGGACCTCGCGAAAGGCAGCGCCGACATCACCGCCCCCAACATCACCGCGCAAACCCAGAGCTCGACCTCTGGCGAGCGGTTCACCTACTCCTCGGCGACCGCCTTCGCCGACCCCGAGGGCGGTCCCGCCGTCTCCCAGTACCTGACCGAACGCCGCGAGGGCGACCGGGTCGTCGAGGCGGGAGACACGGACGACGGCTGGCAGAGCGAGGCGATCGCGCCCCCGCGCACGCGGCCGGTCACCAACAGCCTCGAAGTGAAGCTCGACAACGAGTTCAAAGCCTTCTCGGCCGACCTCTGCTCGGCCTGGCTGCGCCCCGTCTTCGACCCCGCGCTGACCGCTGACGCCGTACCCGGCTACCTCAACCTCTACCGGCGCGACAACTGCGCCGGGGGTGATTACGAAGCTCTGACCACCGAGAAACCAAGACAGGAACAGGTGGCGCTGAGTGGGTATATCGGCCTCGAACTGCAGGGGCTCTCGGCGGGGGCCAAACGGGCGATCTTCGTCTCCAACGGCCAACTGACCGACGACGCGCCGCCGCGCAGCGTCGAATGCACTACCAAAGGCGATGCCTGCAACCCGCAGCTCTACGAGCGCGACGAGGCGGGAGAGCTGCATTATGTCTGCATCCTGCCCAACGGGGAACCGGTGGACCCCGATGTCCATTCCTGCTTCGCGGGCACCGCCAGGGAGGTCGTCGGCGGTGGGAGGGAAGGGAGCTTCCAGAACGCGATCTCGGCCGACGGGGAGAGGATCTTCTGGTCGGTCGGGCCGCTGAGCACGGGTCTGCAACCCGCCGTCGGGCCCGGCCCGATCTACGTGCGGATCCGCGAGGAGGACAAAACGCTCCTCGTCTCGGCGGCGAGCGACTCCCGTTACTGGACCGCGGCCGACGACGGCGGCGAGGCGATCTTCACCAGCGGCGGCAACCTCTTCTCCTTCGACGTCGACGCGGCCCTGGCCGAAGAGGCGGGAGCGACGGATCAGATTGCCTCGGGGGTGGTGGGCGTGCTCGGCGCTTCCCAGGACGCGAGCCGCGTCTACTTCGCCTCCACCGTGGCGATCCCGGCCTCGGGTCAGAACAGCGAAAAAGAGGAAGCGGAGCCCGGCGAGCCCAACCTCTACCTGTGGGAGCGAGGGCCCGACAGCTACGCCTTCGTCGGCACGCTCAGCAACGAAGACCTGGTTGACCTCTCTAGCGACGTCTCGCCGCTGGCCTTGGAGCCGCTCAAACGGATCTCGCGGGTCAGCGACGACGGCCTGCACGCGCTCTTCAACACGACCGCGCCGCTGAAGACCGACTACGACAACACCGACGCGGTCGAGGACCGGCCGGCGAGCGAGGTCTATCTCTACGACGCCGCCGAGGCGGAGCTGCGCTGCGTCTCGTGCAACCCGAGCGGCGCGCGGCCGACGGGAAGCGAACTGGTGAGCGCCAGGGGCGCGGGCCAGAAAATTTGGGCGGCGGCGCAGATCCCGCCCGCCGAGCGCGCCCTTCACGCCTCGCGGGTGCTCTCCGCCGACGGGCGGCGGGCCTTCTTCGAGAGCTACGAGGCGCTCGTCCTGCGCGACACCAACGGCCTGCAGGACGTCTACCAGTGGGAGGAGGCCGGCGCGGGCAGCTGCGACGCCGGCGACCCCACCTTCAACGAGGATTCCGGCGGCTGCGTCGAGCTGATCTCCTCGGGCGAGAGCCCGCGCGAGTCCAACTTCCTCGATGCCAGCCCCAGCGGCGACGACGTCTTCTTCTCGTCCCTGAGCAGCCTCGTCCCGCCCGACTTCGGCCTGATCGACGTCTACGACGCCCGCGTTGACGGAGGCTTCCGCTACCCCGAGCCCGAGCCCCCCTGCGAAGGCGAGGCCTGTCAGTCGCCGCCGGCCCCGCCGCCGGTGATCACGCCCTCGAGTGCCGCCGTCACCGGTGAGGGCAACGCAAAGCCGGAAGGGAAGCCCAAGCCCTGCGGCAAGGGCAAGCGCCGGGTGACCCGCAAGGGCAAGGCGCGCTGCGTGAAGAAGAAGCAGGCGGGCAAGCGAAAGGCGCGCAAGCGACGAGGCTCGGGCAACGGGAGGGCAGGACGATGAGGGGACGACTGACCATTGCTCTGCTCGCCACGGCGCTCGTCGCCTTGGCCATCGCCCCGGCCGCCCGGGCCGACTTCGGCCTGCACGGCATCGAGGTCACGTTCTCGGAGCCTGACGGCTCCCCTGCCGCCCCGATCCAGGCCGGCGCCCATCCCTTCTCGATGGACACCGAGCTGGAGGTGAACACGGTCAAAGAGGGATCCGGCGAAGAACTGGAGTTCGTCAACGGCGCCTTCCGCCAGCTCGAAGTGATCGCCCCCGAGGGCTTCGCGGCCGATCCCAACGCCGTGGATCCCTGCTCGACGCTCGACTTCCTGACCAAGCCCGAAGGCGCCTTCGAGGTCCCGAATTGCGCCGACGGCACCGTCGTGGGAACCGTTGAGGTGACGGTCGGAAACAACGGGAAACGACCCGAAGGGGGAGAGGAGACCACCCCCCTGTACAACCTCGAGCCACCCCCCGGAGCGGTGGCCAAGCTCGGCTTCTGGGCTTCGGACACCCCGGTCACCGTCCTGGTCGGGTTGACCTCCGAGCGCCCCTACCGGGGCCGCGCCGTGCTCTCCAACGCCGTCCAGGTGCTGGAAATCTTCGGCTCCTCGCTGTCGCTTTGGGGTACCCCCGCCGACAAAGACCATGACGCCGAACGCGGCAGGTGCCTGCGCAAAGGAGGCCTGTGCTCGGCTGACATCACCGAACGCCCCTTCCTGACCCTGCCGCGCCGCTGTGGGGCGATCGAGACCGTCTTCCGGGCGACGCCCTGGTGGACCGGGTCGCCGTTCTCACCGAGCCCCGGCGGCGCCCCCTTCGCGGAGACCGTCGCCACTCCGCCCGGCCTGGAAGGGTGCGAGAAAATCGGCTTCTCGCCGGAGATCTCCACCCAGCCGACGACCGAAAGCGCCTCCTCGCCAGCTGGCCTCGACGTCGCTCTCGAGGTAAAGGACGAGGGCCTCACCAACCCGGTGGGCATCGCGACCCGCTCGGACATCAAGAAGGCCGTGGTGAAACTGCCCGAGGGGATGACCGCTAATCCCTCGCTGGCCGAAGGGCTCGCCACCTGCTCGGAAGCCGACCTCGAACGTGAGACGCTCCACTCGCTGCCGGGCGAGGGCTGTCCGCAGGCCGCCAAGATCGGCACCCTGGAAGTCGAGACGCCGATCCTCGCCGGCAAGGTCTTCAGGGGCCAGGTGTTCGTCGCGACCCAGAACGAGAACCCCTTCAACGCCTTGATCGCCCTCTACATGGTGGTCAAGGACCCCGGGCTCGGGGTCCTGCTCAAGCTTGCCGGCAAGGTCGAGCCCGACCCGGAAACGGGCCAGCTGACGACGACCTTCGGCGAACCCGGGCACGAGATTCCCCAGTTCCCGGTCTCCAACTTCCGCTTTCGCTTCCGCGAGGGCTCCCGTTCGCCGCTGATCACGCCCGAGCGCTGCGGAGAGTTCACCACCGAGGCCTTCTTCACGCCCTGGGCCAACCCCGCCAGCGTGCTGAGGAAGACCTCCACGTTCGAGATCACCCGGGGCGTCGGTGGCGGCCCCTGCCCCGCCGCCGGCGCCCCGCCCTTCGTACCCGGCTTCAGCGCCGGCTCGCTCAACAACAGCGCCGGCGCCTACTCGCCCTTCCACATGCGGCTCACCCGCCGCGACGGCGACCAGGACCTGACCCGCTTCTCGGCGGTCCTGCCGCGCGGGATGATCGCCCGGCTGGCCGGCACCACGCAGTGCCCTGAGGCAAGCATCGCCGCCGCCCGGGCGCGCAGCGGCCGTGCCGAGCTCGCTGCGCCCAGCTGCCCGCCGAGCTCGCGGCTTGGCGCGATCATCGGCGGCGCCGGCGCCGGCTCCCAGCTCACCTACGTCCCTGGCAGCTTCTACCTGGCCGGTCCGCTGCGCGGGGCGCCGCTCTCGGCGGTGGCGATCGTCCCTGCCGTGGCCGGTCCCTTCGACGTCGGCACCGTGGTCGTGCGCCAGGCCCTGCGGGTCAATCCCCGCAGCGGGGAGGTGCGGGTCGACAGCGAGGCCTCCGACGCCCTGCCAACGACCCTCGCCGGCATCCCGCTGAAGGTGCGCGACGTGCGCGTCGAGGTCGACCGCCCGCAGTTCACGATCAACCCGACCAACTGCACGCCCTCGACGATCGCCGCGCAGATCTGGGGCTCGGGCCTGCTCCCCCGCGACCCCGGCGACGACGCCCCGGTGACGCTCCTGGAGCGCTTCCAGGCGTCCAACTGCGCCAGCCTCGGCTTCAAGCCAGAGCTCTCGCTGCGGCTCAAAGGCGGCACCCGCCGCGGTGACTTCCCCGCCCTGCGCACCGTTTACACCCCGCGTCCCGGCGACGCCAACATCTCCGACCTCGTCCTGCGCCTGCCGCGCTCGGCCTTCCTCGAACAGGGGCACTTCAGGACGATCTGCACCCGCGTGCAGTACGCGGCCGACGCTTGTCCCGCGGGGGCGATCTACGGTCACGCGCGTGCCTTCACGCCGATCCTCGACCAGCCCCTGGAAGGCCCCCTCTACCTGCGCTCGTCAGACCACAAGCTGCCCGACCTGGTCTTCGACCTGCACGGACTGGTCGACGTCGAAGCCGTCGCCCGCGTCGACTCCCACAAAGGCGGCATCAGGGCCACGGTCGAAGACGTCCCCGACGCGCCGGTCTCGAAAATCGTGGTCACCATGCAGGGGGGGCAGAAGGGCCTGATCGTCAACAGCAGGAACCTCTGCGCGAAGAAGTCGAGGGCCGCGGTCGAGCTCACCGCGCAAAACGGCAAGCAGCGCAACCTGCGCGCCCTGGTCAAGGCCGTGAACTGCAAGAAGGCGAAGAAGCCAAAGCGGCGCGGCAAGTCCGGCCGCTGAGCGGTACGGAGTGCCGATCCCCGCGCGCCGCGGATCGGCGCGCGCGAAGAGCGCTCACACGCGGTTTGCGGGGGGAAGCTGAGCCCAAGGGGTCCGGGGGTCGCGGCGCGGCAGCAAATTGCTGCGCCCGATTGACCAGACGCGGGCTCGCCGGTACCGGTTTGCGCTCCATGCGAACCAACCGAAGGAGCGGGAATGAAGCTCAAGCTCAAGGCACTCACCCTCGGCATGCTGGCCACTTTTGCGGTCGGCGCGTTCGGAGCGCTCTCGGCCACCGCGGAAACCGGCGGCCACTTCAGCTCCGACGCGGCGGGTGGATGGACCAACCTCCACGCGACACAGATCGGTCCTGTGGGAAGCAACGAGTTCTGGGATAACGGCCTGGAAACCGGCGTCACATGCGAAACGGCCGAAGGGCAGGGCAGCACCGCGAATGCCACAGAAGCGTCGGTCACAATCGGCCAGTTGAAAATCGCCAAATGCCACCCGACAATCGGCGGCAGCCTCACCGTCCACATGAATGAATGCGACTTCGTGGCGAAAATGGGCAAAAACCCGACAACCCAAGACCAGACAGTCGAGCTGGTGTGCCCCACGGGCAAAGAAGTCACACTGACACTCGACCCGCCGATCGTCGGCACCTGCACGATCCACATCCCGCCGCAGACCAGCAAAGGCGGCGCCAAATACCACACAGGTCTGACAACCGGTAAACACGACCTCACCGTGACAATCAACGCCAAAGAAATCACAAACACCAAGACAGAAAGTGGCTTCGGCTGCTTCGGCACCGCCGGAGAGAACGTCGAATCCGAACTGAAAGCGAACCTGACAGTTTGGGGCACCAGTACAGATGGGAACAAGGTAAACATCACAGCGACAGGGCCGAGCGGCGAAGAAGCATAGGAAGCGAGAGCTTTCCTGCGGTCGCTTTGAGGCCGCCTCTTTAGAGCCATCTGCGTGCCGATCGGCGTCCCCGCCGATCGGCACGCGCCTCGGCGCCCTCGCCGGGAGTTTGCTATAAAAGATCTGTTCGCTCATGGAGCATCGCCTAAAGCGCAGTCACCTCCCTGCCGTGACCATGGCCTTCATCCTGGTCGTCATCGCTTTGGCGGGTTGCGGGGGCGGCGACGACGACGCTTCGGGTGGCTCCTCGACCGAGGCCGACGCAGGCAAAGTGGCGGAGGTGCCGGGTTCAGCGGGCATGAACGGCCCGGCGGGTGTGGAATCGCCGAATGACGGCCGGTCGGGCGAGGAAGGGGGATCTAGCAAGGCCGGCCGGGGAAGCGATGCCGACCCAGGAGGTCAGGGGAGCTCACCGAGTGACAGTGGCGGGGAGAGCAATGGTGGCTCAGGCCGCGAGGAGGGCGCTACGGGCAAGGGCACCGCGAAGAATGGCGCCGCCGCGAAGAACGGGGGCAATGAAGAAAAAGGAGACGTCGTCGGCGCCCCGGCCGGGCAGCCGAGCGCCCAAACGACCTCCAGGTCGCAGTTCGTCGAGCGAGCCAACGCGGTCTGCGCCAAGACCGCCGAGCAGGTTCAGGGCGAGCTCAGAAGCTACCTCACGCGGAGCGTCTCCAAAACCCAGGGGGAGGAGGAGGTCTTTGCCGAGATCACGAAAGAGATCGTGTCCCCGGCGTTGAACGCGGAGATCGAGGAGATCCGCGCTCTTGGCTATCCACCCGGCGACGCGGCGGAACTGGAGGCGATCTTCACCGGGATGCTCGAGGTGCTCGCCAAGATGAAGGCCGACCCGCCGACGTTCGTCAATGCCGAGAACCCATTCGAGGAATCGGAAAAGCGTGCACAGATCTATGGAATCGGCGCCTGCGGCGGTCTTTAGCGTGCGCCGATCGGCGCGCGTGGTTCTCTAACGCTCCCTATTTGCAGGTACTTCCGATCGTGAAACAGGGCGCCGGAGGCCGACCTGTCTGAGCCCATTGACCGATCGAGTATTCGACGCTATCGGTTGACGATCCCTGCCAGAGGCCACGCCGAGTCCCATGGGCGCGGTGCGGTGTCAACCGAAAGGATCTCAGATGAGCGTCAAGTGGAGAGCATTAGGATTCAGCCTTCTTACCCTATCCCTGGGAAGCGCATTCGGGGCGATGTCGGCCCCGGCGGAAACCGGTGGTCACTTCAGCTCGGACGCGGCCGGTGGATGGACCCATATCTTAGGTACCCAGATAGGCGCCGCCGGGACGAATGAGTTCTACGATACGGGACTGGAAACCGGCGTTACATGCTCGGAAGGGTTCTTGACAGGAAATACCGATGCAGCGACAGAGACTGACATTGTTCTTGAGCCAATATTTGCCAAATGCCATCCAACAGTTGGGGGAACTGCCGAGAACTTCACACCGAATAGCTGCATCTTCCGAGTGACAATTGGGAAATCGCCCCGAACGACTGACCAGACAGTGCATTTCTCATGCGTCGGGACTAAAAAAGCGGTTCTGTTTGTCGACCCTCCGATCGTCGGAACCTGTACGTACACCATTCCCGCGCAGACGCCAAAAGGCGGAGCGGTGTATGTAACAGGCCTTAAAAACGGTAAACATGACCTCACTGCGTCGTTCACACTTACAGAAATGACAAACACCAAGACTGAAACTGGGTTTGGCTGCTATGGAATCGCCGGGGAAAATACTGAACTAGACATCATTACGACGATGACACTAACGGGTCAGGATACACAGGGTAATGCTGTCAACATCACAGCCACAGGCCCGAACGGGGAAGAATAGGGCTGATTGAAAGGACTATCAGCGCGCGAGCTGCTCATTCCGCTCGCGCGCTGGCCGCCGGCGGCCAGCATCAGCTTGAAGTCGTGCGGAATCGATGCCTGCGGTGGCCTTTGGCCCTCGTAGTCGAGGACCTCGGAGCAGGTGCAGGGGTGAGCTCAGGGCGTATCTTGTTCGGAATCGGCGCCCGCGGCGGTCTGCCAGCCGCCGGACGCCAACGCCAACGCGCGCCGATCGGCGCGCGCGTGCCTTCCTTGCGCGTTCCTTCCAGGGCCAAAGCCCCGTTGTCTCGATCGAGCCCCCACGGTGACGCTCTCGATCACATCAAAGGGTTGACCGGCTCCGTATTCGGCGCTAACCGTTTGCCAGCTCGAGAAAGGTCTACGCCGCGCGACTGCACGGCACAACGTCAGCGAAGGGAGACACGATGGGCATCAAGGCAAAGGCGCTCACCCTCAGCCTACTCGCCGCGATCGCGGTCGGCGCAGTCGGCGCGATCTCGGCCACGGCGGAAACCGGGGGGGATTTCACTTTTGATGCGGAGGGAAGCTGGACGCACATTGAAGGAGAAGAGGTCGGCGAGACGGGCGAGAACGAGTTTTTTTTCCCTGATCTCGAGACCGGAGTTACATGTACCACCGTTCTAATGACAGGTAGTGCAAACAACGATTTTGAGCCCGCCATCACATTAGCTCCGACCTACGTTGACTGTCACCCCACAACTGGAGGCACGGCGAAAGTTACAGTTAATGGGTGTGACTTCAGCACAACAGTAGGTGACTTCGTTGAAACCCAGCATCAGACAGTGCACTTGAGCTGTCCGACGGGCAATGAAGTAACAATTGATATTGATCCGCCAATCGTCGGCGTCTGCACGGTGCACATCCCAGCACAAACCCCCAAAGGGGGCGCAGTCTATATAACAGGAATTAGCAACGGGAAACATGACCTGACTGCAAGAATGACACTCAAAGAAATGACAAATACGAAGACAGAAACGGGTTTTGGCTGTCTGGGTACGGCCGGAGAGAGCACCAATTTGGACCTTTCTTCGACAATTACACTTCGAGGAAGGGATACAAGCTTCAACTCGGTGAACATGACAGCGATAACTACATTCTGAGACACGTTCGACGCGGCAGTTGCTCCAGCAAACGGGGTGTTCAAGGGCGCGCGAGCTGCTCGATGCCGCTCGCGCGCTGGCCGCCGGCGGCCAGCATCAGCTTGAAGTCGTGGGGGCTGGAGGCGTAGTCGAGGGCAACCTGCTCGGCGACCTTTCCTTCCATCACGTAGGCGAGGAGGGACTGGTCGAAGGTGCGCATGCCGTAGTACTCGCCCTCGGCGATCACCTCGGTGATCTTGCCGGTCTCCTCGGGGTTGAGGATCAGGTCCTGGACGCGGCCGGTGACGACCATGACCTCGGAGGCGGGGACGCGGCCCTCGCCGCTCAGGTCGGGAACGAGGCGCTGGGCGATCGCGCCGCGCAGGGTCGAGGCGAGCATCACGCGGGCCTGGTGCTGGAGGTGGGGCGGGAAGAAGTCGATGATCCGGTTGATCGTCTCGGTCGCGTCGAGGGTGTGGACGGTGGAGAGCACGAGGTGGCCGGTCTCGGCCGCCGACAGCGCCGTGCGGACGGTCTCCTCGTCGCGCATCTCGCCGATCAGGATCACGTCGGGGTCCTGGCGCAGGACGCGGCGCATCGCGCGGGCGAAGCTCTCCGTGTCCGAGCCCACCTCGCGCTGGTTGACGATCGAGCCTTTGTCTTCGTGCAGGTACTCGATCGGGTCCTCGAGCGTGACGATGTGATGCGCGCGGGTGCGGTTGATGTGGTCGATCATCGCCGCCAGGGTCGTCGACTTGCCCGAGCCGGTGGTGCCGGTGACCAGCACGATGCCGCGCTGCTCCTCGGCCAGGTTGGTGACGACGGCGGGGAGGCCGAGCTGCTCGACCGAGCGGATCTCGAAGGGGATAGCCCGGCAGACGATCGAGGTCGAGCCGCGCTGCTTGAAGGTGTTGACCCGGAAGCGGGAGAGGCCCTGGATCGCGTAGGAGAAGTCGGCCTCGCCCTCGCGCTCGAATTCGGCCACCGAGCGCTCCTCGGCGATGTCGCGAAAGGCCCGCTCGGTGTCCTCGCCGGTGAGTGCTCCGTGGCCGTCGAGCGGCGTCAGCTCGCCGTGCAGGCGGATCGTCGGCGGCGCCGCCACTTTGACATGGAGGTCGGAGCCGCCCCGCTCGACGAGCATGCGCAGCGCTGAGTCGATCTCGAACATCCAGGCTCTTATCGGAGGGTCACGGAAGATCCTTAACGCAGAACTTTCGAGATACCCAAACCAGACCGTTTACATCATAATCTCTGCCTTGGCTGTCGAGGGGCCCAGCACAGGTGAGTTCAGGGCACGCGCCGGCGCGCTCACGCTGATGTATGCCGCGAGCTCGGTGAGCCGCCGCTACCTGCTCGGGATGCTCGCCGAAGGCCTGCTGGAAGCCCATCCGCAGGAAGAAGAGGGGGATCTGGAGCTGGCCAAGGCGGAGCGCTTCGAGGAGCTGAGCAGCTTGCTCGAGATCGTCGACGATGACCAGCTGCGCGTATCGGGCGAAGGGGAGGAGTTGCTCTACGTCTCCGCCGTGCTCAAGAATTGGCTGGGTCGTTCGCCGCGGGGGCGGTTGCGACTTGGCGACTTCGATGCCGGGCAGGCTCTGGGGGGCCTCGTGTTCGGTTGGTCGACCACCGTGATCCATGCCCTGGCCCGGGGCCCGCTCTCGCTCCTGGAGCTGCGGCGGACCGTCGACACGGTGAACACCGAGGTCCTGATCGAGCGGGTCGGCTACCTGGAGGCGAGTGGCATGGTCACGACCCAGGCCGGTGCCGACGGCAAGAAGCGCTACGCCGCGACCAGGTGGCTGCGCGAAGGCGTCGCGCCCCTCGCCGCCGCCGCACGCCTCGAGCGCCACTTCCCCGCTGCCGACACGGTCCCGCCGGATGACCTCGACGTCGGCGCCGCGTTCCTCCTGGCGATGCCGCTGGTCGAGCTGCCGGCCGAGCTCGAGGGAACCTGCCGGCTGGGAGTCGAGGTCGAGGAGGGGGAGCGGGGCGAGGTCGCCGGCGTGACCGCGCGGGTGGGTGGGGGCCGGGTCCTCGCCTGCGAGCTCGGCCTCGACAGGCAGGCCGACGCGTTCGCGACCGGCTCCACGCTCGCCTGGTTCGACACCCTGGTCCAGCCTGAGGTGTCGGGGATCCAGACCGGCGGCAGGAAGGCCCTTGCTCCGACCCTGCTCGATGCCCTCCACGAGACACTGTTCGGCACAGTCGGCACGCTGAACCTGCCATAGGACTTTGCCTATTTAGACATAAGATCCCATATATTCCTAAAAGACACTCTAATGTGACATAATGGCTCGGTTGGCTGGGTCTAGCGGAAGCGGGAGTGGGTTCAGGGCCCGAGCAGGGGCGCTGATGCTGCTCTACATCGCCAGCTCCAGCGACCGCGCGGTCCTGCTCGAAATGCTCGAGGGCGCGATGGAGGGCGGCGCCCTTCGCGAGGACCTGACGCAGGAGGAGATCGAGCTCGACACCGGCAGCATCGAGCTGGGGAGCGCGGTCGAGGTCGCCGGCGAGGACTACTACGGGGATGCCCTCGACCTCGACGAGGAGGACGTCGACGGTCCCGAGATCGTCCTCGACTCCGGCGAGGTCATCGGCCCCCACACGCCGATGAGGATCACCCCCGAGGGCGAGGAGATGCTGTTCGTCGCCTTCTCGCTCGAACGCTGGCTCGCCAATGCGCCCAGCGGCCCGCTCGAGCTTGGCATCGGCGATGCCGGGCTGGCGCTGGCCTCGCTGGTCTGCAACTGGTCGGCGACCGTGATGCACGCTCTTGCCCCCGGACCGCGCACGCTCCCCGAGCTGAACGAGGCGGTCGTCCCGCTGGGCTACGAAACCCTGGAAGAACACATCGACGCGATGGAGCGCGCCGGCCAGGTCGAAGCCCAGACCGACTCCACCGGGGCCACCCGCTACGCGGCCACCCAGTGGCTGCGCGAAGGCATCGCCCCGATCGCCGCCGCGGCGCGGCTGGAGCGCCACTTCCCCTCACCCGACACGCTGCCGCCCGACAGCCTCGACGTCGGCGCCGGCTTCCTGCTGACGCTGCCCCTTCTGCAGCTGCCCAAACACCTCTCGGGGTCGAGCCGGCTCGGCGTCAAGCTGAGCGAGGACGGCTTCGGCGGCCCGATGGTGGGGGTGACGGCCCAGGTCGCCGACGGACGGGTCATCTGGTGCGATCAGCACCTCGAGAAGAGCCCCGACAGCTGGGCCACCGGCACCTCGATCGAGTGGCTGGACACGCTCGTCCAGCCAGCTGTGCGGCGGATCGACACCGGCGGCGAGAAGCGCCTCGCCGACGCGCTGGTCGAGGCGCTCCACGAAAAGCTGTTCGGCGTCCCGGTGAGCTGACGGCGCCCCCGACGGGGGCGCCGCGCACGCCTCAGGTGACTTCGCGCAGTTTCTGCGCTTCGCCCAGCTGCTGCAGCTTTTTGAGGCTCTGGTTCTCGATCTGGCGGATGCGCTCGCGGGTGACGTTGAAGGTGCGGCCGACCTCGTCGAGGGTGCGCGGGTGCTCGCCGCCCAACCCGTAGCGAAGTTCCAGCACCCGCCGCTCGCGGTAGGAGAGGTTCTCCAGCGCTTCCTTCAGCGCCTCTTTGGTGAGGAGGTCGGCGGCGCGGTCGAAAGGCGACTCGGCCTTCTCGTCGGCGATGAACTGGCCGAACTCCGACTCCTCCTCGTCGCCGACCGGCTTCTCGAGGCTGACCGGGGCCTGCGCCGAGCGCTTGATCGAGTCGACCTCCTCGGGGTCGATCCCCGTCACCTCGGCGATCTCCTCCGGGGTCGGCTCGCGGCCCAGCTCGGTGACCAGCTTGCGCTCGGCGCGGCCGATCTTGTTCAGCTTCTCGACCACGTGGACCGGGATGCGGATCGTGCGCGCCTTGTCGGCCAGGGCGCGGGCGATCGCCTGGCGGATCCACCAGGTCGCGTAGGTCGAGAACTTGAACCCCTTGCGGTAGTCGAACTTCTCGGCCGCGCGGACCAGGCCCAGCGTGCCCTCCTGGATCAGGTCGAGGAAGGGGAGTCCCTGGTTGCGGTAGTTCTTGGCGATCGAGACGACCAGGCGCAGGTTCGACTCGACCATTTTCTGCTTCGCGTCGAGGTCGCCGCGCTCGATCCGTTTGGCGAGTTCGACCTCCTCCTGGGCGGTCAGCAGCCGGACTTTGCCGATGTCCTTGAGGAACAGCTGGAGGCTGTCCGTGGTCATGTCCGGTTTCAGGTCGAGGCTCTGTTTGCGGCGCCGTCCTTTGCGACCGGTGTCGGCGGGCATGGCGTCGGCGGCCGCTTTCTGGGCCGGGTCCATGTCCTCGACAAGCTCGATTCCCTGCTTCTCGATGTGTCCGTAGAGATCCTCGACGTCGGACTCGTCGAGATCGACCTCGGATACGGCGGAGGCGATGTCACCGAAAGTGAGAACGCCAAGCTGCTGACCGCGATGGATCAGCCCTTTGACCTCCTCAAGCTCTTGAAGCTCTGCAACCAGCATCTATTCTGCACCCGTCTTTCCTGCGCGCGGTCAAAAAAAGGGCGGACCCCGGCAACGTCGCGGCCCGCTGAGAAACTTCCTCAAACGTCTGTTCGCATGTTAGGCGCTTCAATTTCTGAAGTCAAGGCTGGGGAGCCTGGGAGAACCCGAGTTTCCGGTGGCGAATCCGCTCAGACATCCACGTCCCTGGCTGCGTGCCTTCTGGCACCGGGCCTATCGCGAGAACGTCACCGGGCTCTCGGCGATGGTCGCCTACAACCTGATGCTCGCGGTCTTCCCGTTTGCCCTGCTCGTGCTCTTCGTCTTCGGCCAGGTGCTGAAGATCCAGGGGGTCGAGACCGGCGTCCTCGACGACCTGCAGCGGCTCTTCCCCAACGCCGAGCAGGACACGCTCAGCGACGTGCTCGAACGGATCGAGGGCAACTCGGCGCCGATCGGGGTCGCCGCCTTCCTCGGCTCACTCTGGATCGGCGCCTCCTTCTGGGGGGCGATGGACACCGCCTTCTGCCGCATCTACCACGTCGAGTGCCGCGGCTGGGTCGAGCAGAAGCGCTTCTCGTTCGCGATGCTGATCGTCGTCCTGCTCTTCATCGCCGCCAGCATCTTCCTGCCGGCGATGGAGGCGACCCTGGTCTCGAGCACCGACCGCCTGCCGCTCGGCCTCAGCGACATCAAAGTGATCGACACGGCGCTGCTGCTCAGCGTCGCCGTGCTGGTCGTCTTCGCGATCTGCTGCGTCATCTACTGGGCGGTGCCGAAGGGCCACATGCCCTGGCGGGCGGTCTGGCCCGGGGCGATCTTCGTCACCCTCGCCGCCGGCATCGCCAACTGGGCCTTCCCCTTCTACCTCTCGAACATCTCGAGCCTCTCGCGCTTCGGCTCGACCGTCGGCTTCGTCCTCATCGCCCTGCTCTGGTTCTACCTGCTCAGCCTGGCGCTGCTCGCCGGCGCGGTGCTCAACTCACTGCGCTACGAGCTGCACGACACGGGGGAACTGCCGTACTCGGGGACCGTGGCCGACCGGGGCGCGAATCCCGCTGACGACCGGCCGTGCAGGGACTGCGAGTAGAAAAAAGGGGCCGGGACGAAGCCCGGCCCCTTCTCGTCAAGGCAAGAGACGTCTAGGGATAGACGGTCGTGACGGGCGTCAGTTCGCCGTCGAATTCCTGCACTGCCTCGTTGGTGCCGGCCGGTGAGGGCAGGCCAGCCTGGAAGTTGACCAGGTCGTTGAGGCTGATCGGGATGAACCCGAACAGCGTCAGTTTGCAGCCACTCGCACCGGGCACCGCGAACGAGTTGTCGACGAAGGTCCCGTCTTCGAAACGAATGATTTCGTCTTCACCGAAGGTGATTTTCGGGAACACGCCGGTGATCGGTTCGTTGGGTGGCGGGGGACTCGTTTTACCGGTTTTGAATTTGAGGGTGATCGGGTTCGCGTCCGAGCCGATGTAGCAGTTGTTGCCCAGGACCGGGTTGACCAGGCGGACTTTGACCGGCAGGGTGAAATTGCCCGGCGCCGGGGGGCTGGGTTTGCCCGCGAGCTCGGTGATCGCGTACAGTTTCAGGCCCTCGAGGTGGAGGAAGTTGACCAGCCAGTCGAGCCCGGTGATGCCGATGACGCCGCCCGGGACGAGCTGTTTGACCGGCGACAGGCCGCCTTTCGAGTTGGCGAAGAATTCGCTGCCCGCGTAGCCACCGCTGAGCGTGAGTGGCGCGGTGATGTCGACGTCTTTGCTGCCCATCTGGAAGTGGCCGCCTGTGACGACCGAGCGGAAGCAGACTTCGACCGCCGGGTTTTCGGCAGGGCTTGGGCAACCGGCGAACTGCTCGTAGCCGGGCGCCGGTGTGGCGGCCGAGGCGTTCGGCACCAGCACTGCCAGCGCCGCGATCGCCCCTATCAGTGCCGCCAGCAGCCTGACGGGCATCTTCGACTGGGTCATGTTTCTCCTCCTATTGGGTTTGACTGTCACTCTTTGCGGCCCTCGATGAAGACCTCAAACTGGTTGGGCTTCGGCTTGCGCGGCTTGCCGGAGCCGGAGAAGGTGTTGGCGAGGCGCATCCCGACCGAGGCGTAGATCTCGGCCAGCTCCTCGGCGGTGTAGAGGCGCTGGCGGAAGGGGATCGGCTCGTACTTCTCGAAGACCTCGCCGAAGCGGATCGGCACCGTCGAGCCTTCGATGTAGCGGTCCTGGGCGTTCCAGCGGTGGTCGCTGAGTTCGAGCGTGCTCTCGCCGACGATCCACGATTTCTTCGGCAGGTTCTTTTCGGCGTGGAGGACGTTGGGCAGCTGCACCAGGTGGCCGCCGCCGCTGCGCAGCGCTCGCGCGATCACCTCGAAGGTGCGCCGGTTCTCCTCCTCGCTCTCGAAGTAGCCGACGGCGCCGTCGTTGAGGCTGAGCACGAGGTCGAACTCGTCCTCGTAGTCGAGCTCGCGCAGGTCGGCCTGGGCGAAGCTGACCTCGAGCGACTGGGCTTCGGCCTCGCGGCGGGCCATCTCCAGCAGCTCCTCGGAGATGTCGATGCCGACCACCTCGAAGCCGCGGCGGCGCAGCTCCAGCGAGTGGCGGCCGATCCCGCAGGCGAGGTCGAGCACCCGCTCGCCGCCCGCCGGCCTCAGCATCATGGTCGCCCGGTCGACTTCGGCCTCGGTGCGGTCTGCCCAGGGCATCTTCGCCGTGATCGGCGGGAACCCGGAGCGGTACCAGTCGCTCGGAACGTCGAGATCAGTCGGGCTCATAAGTCAGGAATATCATATTAATTAAGCTCGCGGGCTTTGGTTCCGAATAGTGCGCGGTGGAGGCCCGAGGTCAGGGTGCGACCAAGCTGGCCGTCGCCACCTATCTCGAGGCTGTCGGTGTCGTTCTCGATCACCGCGGTGAGCCAGGCGGTCGGTGGCCCGAGGATCCAGGTGTCCGGGTGGCCGTCGAGGCGCGTGGTGCAGGAGACGAGCTGACCGCCGCCCACCTCGATCAGCACCCCGGCGAGGCCGTGTCCCCTGCCGTTGGCGATCTCGACCGCCATCCGGCAGGAGCCGGTGACGTCGTCGGCGAGACGCATCAGCGGTGCGGCGAGCAGGAAGGCGGCCTCGGTGTCGACGCGGGAGATCGGCGCGGTCTCATGGGGGAGGTTGCGGCGCTCCCAGCGGGCTGCCGCGGTCAGCGGTGCCACGCCGTGCCGCAGCCACTGGGTGACTGCGTATGGCGTGCCGCGGCCGTTGCCGCGACGGGCCTCGATCTGGCCGGCGAGGCGCATCGCCGCCAGCCGCCGCTCGATCGCCGGGTAGTTGAGCGAGTCGATGATCTGGTTGAGCTCAGTCAGCGAGCGGGGCCCGGCGGCCAGGGCGCGCACGATCGTCGTCGTCCAGCCCTCGGCGAGCGCTTTGATCGGCGCCTTCGCCGCGTTGGTGCCGGGTGTGAGCGGCCCTTCCGGTGCGGCCGCGAGCCAGTGCTCGATCGCCTGCGAGACGAGGACGAGTTCACGCCCCGCCGGGGTCAGCTCGTATTCGATCACGCCCGGAAAGCGGTCGCGACGGTGTTTGAGGATCGCCCCGATCTCGACGAGGCGTTTGAGCTGGGCGCGCAGCGTGGTCTGGGCCGGTAAGCCAGCGATGCGGCGCAGGTCGGCCTGTGGCTGTGGCCCCTCTGCCAGCGCCTGCAGGACGAGGAAGGTGATCGGGGCTGCGAGCAGGTTGAGAGTCTGCGCTCCGGAGCGCATCCCGTTTCCGCTCCCGTTGACCGTTTCCTCAGTCAAACAAGAGCATTATGTCATTAATCAGTTTTTCTTGAAATAGACGAGGCTGTTCCGGTGGGCGGGGTCTACTTCCCCGTCACCGGGACCCCGAACAGAGCCTGGTGCAGGCCGTCGAGCAGGACCCGGGCGAGCAGCCTGTTGCCGCCGGTCATCACCCGCCGAGCGCTGGGCGCGATCACCGTGTCGAGCCACTCGCCGGGCCCGGCGATTGCCCAGGCATCGGCCTTGTCGTCAAGCTCCACGGTGCAGGAGGTGACGCGGCCACCCTCGACCCGCGCCATCGCGCCGACCAGTCGCGCCTGCCCGTCCTCGACCACTTCCACGCCCATCCGGCAGGAGCCGGCAATGTCCCGCGGCAACTCGAGCAGCGGCAGGGTGAGCAGGAAGGCGGTCTCGACGTCGAAGCCGTCGATCGGGGTCATCTCCTCGTTGGGGTCGCGCCGCTCCTGCCGCGCCGCCACCGCAAGCGGCGCGATCCCGGTGCGCAACCAGTCGGTCACGGAGTAGATCGCTTCGTCGCCGCCGCCCATCGGTCGCGCCTCGATCAGGCCGACCTTGTACATGTCGTCGAGCCGGCGCCGCAGCTCGGCCCGGCCGATGCCCTCGATCGCCAGGTCCAGCGCGCGTACGGTCATCGGTTCGTGGGAGAGGGCGTGGATCAGCGTTGCCGACCAGCCCTCGATCAGCGCCTGGATCGTCGCCTCCGCCTCGTCGCCATCGGGGTCGATCGCACCGCGCGGGCCGCTCTGCAGCCACAGCTCTCCGACGAACGAGGTGAAGAGGATCTCCCGGCCGGTGTCGGTGATCTTCATTTCCCGGCCGGCGCCCCAGGGCATGCCCTCCTCGTTCAGCTGGCGCAGGATGGCGCGGTTGATCCGGTTCGTCGCCATTCCAAGCAGGTGCCCGCCGGCACGCATCTGTGTCGGATTGGCCCTGTAGTGGCGCCCCATAGGTTCCCTAACCCCTGTCACAGCAGGTTCATTGTGGCACGTCAAGGTCAGTTTTAGAAAACCGCGGAGTTTCGGGCGAAATTGCCCGGATTCAAGGTCTGCGGGCGAGTTGTCGAGCTAGATAGGCGAACGTATGAGGGAGCAGCTCAACAACAACCCGATGATGCAGCTCGCGGTCGTCGCGGTGCTGCTGATCGGCGCCGGCTTCTTCGTCATGTCCTCGATGGGGGGCGGCGGAGAAGAAGAAGAATCGGGCGCGACCGAAGCGACCGTGAGCGTTGCCGGCACCGGTGCAAGCGGGACCGCGACCGGCGCCACCCCCGGCGAAGCCGTCGAAGGGGCGATCGACGCGGCCGTTGAAGGCGTCGCCAGTGGGACGCCCGGCGCGGTGCCGCCGCTGCCGCCGAGCACGGAGGCGCCGCCGCTGCCGAGCGCCGTCACCGACGCCTTCGCCGCCAACCGCACCGTCGTCCTGCTCTTCGTCCGCAACGGCGGCATCGACGACCGCCTCGTCCGCGACTCGGTCGACCACCTGCGCGCGACGCTTCCCGAGGTCTCCGCCTTCGTCGTCCCCGCCGACCGCATCTCCCGCTACGCGGCGATCGCCCAGGGCGTCGCCGTCGACCGCGTCCCCGCCCTGGTCGTGATCCGGCCGAAGAAGCTCGCCAAGAGCGGCATCCCGGTCGCCTCGGTCAGCTACGGGTTCCAGAGCCCGCAGAGCGTCGTCCAGGCGGCGATCGACGCCGGCTACAAAGGCCCGACGATCGACTACCACCCCTGAGCCCGGCATGGACTCGCGGGACTTCCCGAGCCACCTGCGGCCGGTCCCCGACTCCGGCGACTCGACCGCGCCGGCGCTCGACCCCACCGAAGGCGGCACCCCCGGCCTGACGCCGCCGCGAGCGCGTGGCCGCTCGACCGGCTTCGTCACCGACGTCCTCGTCGACCTCGGCTACGTCGACGACGACACCGCGCGGCGGGCGATCGAGGCGGCGCGCACCGCCGGCCGCCCGCCGGAGCGGCTGCTCGTCGACCAGGGCTCGATCGATGCCGAACAGCTCTCGCGCGCGGTCGCCGAGCGCTACGGGCTCGACCACGTCGACCTCTCCCTCTACCAGGTGGACATGGCGGCGGCCAACCTGATCTCGGTCAACACGGCGCGGCGCTACCGGGCGCTGCCGGTCGGCTTCGTCGACAAGGGGACGCTGCTGGTCGCGATGAGCGACCCGACCAACGTGTTGGCGGTCGACGACATCCAGATCGCCACGGCGCTCGACTGCCGCGTCGCGGTCTCCGCCGAGGAGGACATCGAAGCGCTGATCGGCCGCCTCAACACGCTGCAGAGCGCGGTCAGCGAGGCGGTCACCGAGGGCGAAGAAAGCGACGACCAGGAGCTCGCCGAGGTCAGCGACATCGAAGTCAGCGCCGAGGACGCGCCGGTCGTCAAGCTCGTCTACAGCATCCTCGGCCAGGCGGTGGGGGAGGGCGCCTCCGACGTCCACTTCGAGCCCGACGAGGGGGAGATGCGGGTCCGCTTCCGGATCGACGGCGTGCTGCGTGAGGCCGCCCACGTGCCGAAGCGGATGGTCAGCGCGGTCGTCTCGCGGGTGAAGATCATGAGCGACCTCAACATCGCCGAGAAGCGGGTGCCGCAGGACGGCCGGGTCAGCGTCACGGTCGAGGACCGCCGCGTCGACCTGCGTATCACCACCCTGCCGACCCAGCGCGGCGAGGGGGCGACGATCCGCATCCTCGACAAGGAGAACGCGCAGCGCTCGCTCGACGACCTGGGCATGGACGGCTCGGCCCGGGAGCGCTTCCAGGAGTCCTTCCGGCAGGCCTACGGCGCGGTCCTGGTCACCGGCCCGACCGGCTCCGGCAAGTCGACGACGCTCTACGCGGCGCTCCAGGAGCTGAACCACGTCGAGAAGAACATCATCACGATCGAGGACCCGGTCGAGTACCGGCTGAGCGGGGTCAACCAGATCAACGTCAACCGCAAGGCGGGGCTCGACTTCGCCACCGGGCTGCGCTCGATGCTGCGCGCCGACCCCGACATCGTGATGGTCGGCGAGATCCGCGACGGCGAGACCGCGCGGATCGCGATCGAGGCGGCGCTGACCGGCCACATGATGCTGACCACCCTGCACACCAACGACGCGCCCGGGGCGATCACCCGCCTGACCAAGATGGGGATCGAGGCCTTTCTGATCGCCTCGGCGGTCGACTGCGTCGTCGCCCAGCGGCTGGCGCGCAAGCTCTGCCCGCACTGCAAGCAGCGCACGATCCTGCCGCAGGCGGCGCTGGAAGAGGCCGACATCCGGGTCGGCGGCGACGTCGAGGCCTACGAGCCGGCCGGCTGCTCGCGCTGCGGCCAGAACGGCTACAAAGGCCGGGTCGGGCTCTTCTCGGTGATGGCGCTGAGCGACCGGATCAAGGAGATGGCGGTCGCCCACGTCGCCGAGGCCGAGATCGCCGCCGCGGCGCGCGAAGAGGGAATGCTGACCCTGCGCGAGGACGGCCTGCACAAGGTGCGGCGCGGCCTGACCAGCCTCGAGGAGGTCGTCCGTGTCACGACCTAAAGGGATTCGCCTCGGGAGTCGATCAAGGTGAGCATGGAGTTCGACTTCGCAGAGGTCCTGCGCCGCATGGTCGAGACCCGCGCCTCCGATGTGCACATCACGCCGGGGGTGCCGCCGGCGATGCGCGACAAGGGCAAGATCGTGCCGATGGAGGGCTTCCCGGTGCTGACCGGGCAGGAGACCCGCGAGGTCGTCTACAGCATCCTCAACGACGACCAACGCAAACGCTTCGAGAACAACAAACAGCTCGACTTCGCCTACGCGATCCCGAATGTGGCGCGTTTCCGTGTCAACTGCTTCTTCCAGCGCGGCTCGGTCAGTGCCGCCTTCCGCCTGGTCCCGCAGGACATCCCGCCGCTCGACTCGTTGAAGGTGCCGCAGGTGCTGCGCGAGCTGGCGGCCAAACCGCGTGGCTTCGTGCTCGTCACCGGCCCGACCGGCTCGGGCAAGTCGACGACGCTGGCGGCGATGGTCGACGTCATCAACTCCGAGCGCCAGGACCACATCCTCACGATCGAGGACCCGATCGAGTTCCTGCACCAGCACAAACGCTCGATCGTCAACCAGCGCGAGGTCGGCTCCGACACGCCCGACTTCGCTCTCGGCCTGCGCGCCGCTCTGCGCGAGGATCCCGACGTGATCCTGGTCGGCGAGATGCGCGACCTGGAGACGATCTCCACGGCGCTGACCGCGGCCGAGACCGGCCACCTCGTCTTCGCCACCCTGCACACCCAGTCGACCGCGCAGACGGTCGACCGGATCATCGACGTCTTCCCGCCCGAGCAGCAGGGGCAGGTGCGGACCCAGCTCTCGATCGCCCTGCAGGGGATCGTCACCCAGCAGCTGCTGCCCACCGCCGACGGCATGGGCCGGGTCGTCGCCACCGAGGTGCTGGTGCCGACGCCGGCGATCCGCAACCTGATCCGCGAGGGCAAGACGCACCAGATCTACGCCGCGGTGCAGACCTCGGGCGCGGTCGGGATGCAGACCATGGACGCTGACCTGGCGCGCCTGGTGCGGGCCGGCTCGATCACCCGGGCGCTGGCCGAACAGCGCGCCTCGGTGCCGGAGGAGCTTCGTCGCCTGCTGGGTGGGGCGGCACCGGTGGCACAACCGGACTACGCGCAGCCGGGCGCGGCGACGGGAGGCCCGTCCGCCGCGCCGCCCGCCTACGCCCAGGGCGGTTAGCCGATGGCGGGCGCGACCACCTTCGCCTTTCGTGCCTTGGACGTCGCCGGGGCGGCGACGGCCGGCGAAGTCGAGGCTGATTCCAAGGCTCAGGTAACCGAGCAGCTGCGCCAGCGCGGCCTGATCGTCCTCGACGTCAGTGAGAAGCGCGAGCCGTTCAAGCTCGAGAGCATTTGGCGCAGCTGGAAGGGCGTCGACCAGCGCGAGCTGGCGATCTTCTCGCGCCAGTTCGCGACCCTGGTCGCCTCGGGGATGCCGATGCTGCGCACCCTGCACACGCTGGAAGAACAGACCCAGGACGAACGGATCAAGGACGCGGCCGCGAGTCTGCGCGCAGACATCGAGGCGGGCAGCACCCTGGAGCAGGGGATGGCCCGCCATCCCGAGGTCTTCGACCGCCTCTACCGGGCGATGGTCCGCTCCGGCGAGCAGTCGGGGCGGCTCGAGGACGCGCTCGACCAGATCGCCTACCAGGTGGAAAAAAGCGACGCCCTTCGCCGCCAGGTCAAATCGGCGCTGATGTACCCGGCGCTTGTGTTCGGGTTCGCGCTCTTCGCCCTGCTGATCATCGTCGCCTTCATCATTCCCGTCTTCGCCGGGATCTTCGAAGAACTGGCGGAAGACAATCCGGCTGAGAGCTCGGCGCTGCCGCTGCCGACCCAGGTCTGCGTGACCGCTTCCGACGCCCTCACCAGCTACTGGTTCATCATCCTGCCGGCGCTGATCATCGGGACCGTCGGCTTCTTCAAATGGAAGCGGACCGACAAAGGCAAGGCGGTCTGGGACCGGATCAAACTGCGCATCCCGTTTCAGATCGGCGACGTGATCCAGAAGGTGGCGCTGGCGCGCTGGTCGCGCACCTTCTCCGGCTCGGTCTCAGCCGGCGTGCCGATGCTGCAGTCGATCCAGTTGACCGGGGAGACCTCGGGCAACGTCGTGATCGAGGAGGCGATGGAAGAGCTCTACACGACCGCCAAGCGCGGCGGTGCGCTGGCCGGCCCGATCGAGCGCGACCCGATCTTCCCGCCGATGGTCGGCCACATGGTCGCGGTCGGCGAGGAGACCGGGCAGCTGGAACACATGCTGGCCAAGATCGCCGACTTCTACGAGACCGAGGTCGACGCCAAGGTGAAAGCCCTCACCTCGCTGATCGAGCCGCTGATGATCGTCTTCGTCGGCGGCATCGTCGGCTTCATCGTGATCGCGATGTACCTGCCGATCTTCAGCCTCTACGACAAGATCGGGTGAGTGTATCAATGTGCTACGTTGACGCACATGGACTCGGTCGGCGTGCGTGAACTGCGACAGAACCTCTCGCGCTACCTGGCTCAGGTCAAGGCGGGAGAGAGCTTCGTGGTCACCGAGCGGGGCAGGGAGGTCGCTCGCCTTACGCCGTCGGGCCCAGCCGACTCGCCGATCGCCCGCCTCGTCGCCGAGCGGGGGGCGACGATGCCGCGAGGGGACCTGCTGGAGCGCGTGCGCGAATCAACGCTGCCGCCGGCCGGTCCGCCGTACAGCGAGGAGATCCTGGCGGAGCTCCGAGAAGAGCGGCTATAGCGCCGCGGCTTGCTTACCTCGACACGTCCGCGTACGTGAAGCTGGTGCTGTGCGAGGAGGAGGATGCCCTTCGCAAGGAGCTGGCTGAGTGGGACGGCTACGTCTCGAGCGCTCTCCTCGGCGTCGAGGCGATTCGGGCCTGTTCGCGCCACAGCAACGAGTATGCGCGGGAGGCGCGCAATTGGCTCCTCGACGTTTCTCTCCTGCCGCTCGACGACGCTGTCCTGGGTGAGGCGACCTCGCTTCGACCCCCTGGACTGCGCAGCCTCGACGCCCTTCACCTGGCGACTGCGCTCAGCGTTCGCGACGACCTGGGTGCCTTCGTGACTTACGACGAGCGCCTCGCGACTACGGCCGAGGATTACTGCCTGCCGGTGATCCAGCCGGCTTAGCGGCGAATGGGTGTTCATTTGGGCAGTGAACCTGACTTTTGGCGCGATGAAGGCCAAATTTCGGGGATCAAGGGATTCGTGTAACGGCCGATTAGCCCCTTGTGAATCTGCCAGTGCCTCGGTGCAAAAGGCAAACTCGCTGTGAGGCGGGGGCGCAAAGCCTTCGGGGCTCCGCTTGCGGAGCCGGCCGGGCTACCACCGGGGTCGAGGGACACCACGTGGCACCACACGGGGCTCTGGCGCAAACGATTAGGACCATAGGAGGTCACTAATGTTGCTCCAGAATCTCCGGGCCAAGATGAACGCCCGGCTCAGTGGCGACAGGGAGGCCGGCTTCACGCTGATCGAGCTTCTCGTCGTCATGCTCATCCTCGGCATCCTCGCCGCGATCGCCATTCCCGCGTTCTTTAACCAGCGGGACAAGGGCACGGATGCTCAGGCCAAGGCCGCCGCGCGGACCGCTCAGACGGCGATCGAGACGTGGGCTACGGAAAACCAGGGTGAATACACGGATGCCACCGAGCTCATCTTGGAGGACATCGAGCCGACGCTTGCTGATGCTCCGGCGATCTTCATTGGGGGCACGATGACGAATGGTGAGCCCACGGCCGAAACGAACCCAGGCGACACCACCTACGCCGTCGGCGTCGAATCAGACACCGGCAACGTTTTCACGATCGCGCGTAACGGCGGTGCCGTTACCTTCGGTTGCAGCACCGAGGGTGAAGGCGGATGCCCCGATGACGGGGAAGGCGGCCAGGGCGACTGGAGTCAGTAGTCGCCTCGCGTAAGTGATAGCTGGCGATGAAAGCCGGCAAGAGGCAAAGGGCGGGCCCATGGGCCCGCCCTTGTTTTTGGGCTTTAGAAGCGACAATGCGGTGCCGATAGGCATTAAGTGCGTCTTGAGGCTAGCCAGATGAAGGATGAGCAGGGCAGCGTCCTGGTTGAGGTGCTGGTCAGCGCGATCCTGATCACCGTTGCGGCGATCGGCGTCTTCAACGCCCTCGACTCCGCCTCGCGCTCGACCGCGCAGGAGCGCCACCGTGCCCAGGCGCACGGACTGGCGCAGGCCGACCTGGCGCGGATGCGGACGATGCGGATCTCCGATCTCTCCAACTTCGACGAATCGCGCCAGATCGTCGTCGACGGGATTCCCTACACGGTCGACTCCGACGCCGAATTCAAGGAGGACGGCACGGTCACGCCCTCGTGCCAAGCTGGCGAAGCGGACGAAGCCGACTACCTCCTGATCCGCTCGCGGGTCACCTGGCCGAGCATCGGCGCCCGTCCGCCGGTCGAAACCCAGAGCCTGGTGGCGCCGCCAAACGGCTCGATCTCCGCCGAGCGCGGAGCGCTGGCGATTCAGATCGAAGACGCCCGCAGCGACGGGGTGGAGGGGGCGGTCCTCTCCGGGGTCCACGAAAAAGGAGAGGGCTCCTTCAGCGGCTCGACCGGTCCCAGCGGCTGCCGGATCTTCGGCAACCTTGCCGACGGCAACTACACGCTGACCATCTCGCCGCCGCCTCTGGTAAGCGAATTGATCGACCGCTTCGGGAACCCGCCCGAGCAGCAGCCGACCAGCGTCGTCGCCGAGGGCACCAACACCCTCGTGCTCCAGTACGACGAGCCGGGCACGATCGAGATCGGGTTCGAGACCTGGGTCGACGGTGAAGTGGTTGAAACCTCCTTCGACTCGATTCTTGCCTTCAACAGCAACCTGATCTCTCCGAGGCCATTCGTCTCCTCGTCTCCGGCGCCGGTCTTGCAGGCGACGAAACTCTTCCCCTTCGAATCCCAATACGTCGTGTTTGCCGGCAGCTGTGACGGGAACGATCCCAGCGCCTACGAAGGACCCGAATCCGAAGGCAACGAATCGTCCGGGGTGATCGCCGAAGCGCTGGTCACGCCCGGTGATGTGACGCCGGTTCAGCTGCGCCTGCCGGCGCTCGACCTGACCGTGTGGAGCGGGAGCGGACCTGGGCAAGAAGAACGTGGCGACCCGGTGCAGGGGGCCAATGTGGTTGTGACCGACGAACTCTGCAAAGACGCCGAGGAAGAATCAATCCAGCACACCTACACGACCAACGCCAGTGGCGGGCTCGACGATCCCGGTCTGCCCTTCGGTCGCTACACCGTCTGCGTCGAGCACGAAGGGAAACGAATCACCGAAACCGACGTGGACCTACCGGAAGATCCGGCCCAGACGGAGCTCGGAACCCCGATCGCGTTCTTTCTCGGACACCCCGAAGTCGGTGAAGGGTCCTGCCCATGAACGACGAGCACGGCTACACGCTCGTAGAGCTGCTTGTCGGAATGATGGTCTCGCTGATCGTCCTCGGCGCGATCCTGACTATCGTCCAAGTCGCAACCCGCCACCAAGACCGGACCGCGGAACACGTTGCCGCGAACCAGCGCGCGAGGCCGGCGATGACGCGGATCATCGACCGCCTCCATGCTGCCTGTGTTTCGCCGGGCCTTGCCCCGGTACGGGCGGGTAGCACCGAAAATTCGATGATCCTGCTCTCGATGGCCGGGGACGATGTCAGTCCCACCCCCGATGAATTCCGGATCGCCCTCGCGAATGGGGTCTTGAGCGAGACCGTGTACAAAGCTCTGCCAGGGGGTTCGCCGCCGAACTGGACCTTCTCCAGCGCTGCTTCGTCGACTTTCGCCCTGGTCGACGGCGTGAGCACGGCCGAGCTCGGCAACCCGGCGGCGCCGACGCCCCTGTTCCGCTACTACGCGTACGAAGACGCCAACAAAGACGGCGAGGTGGAGACCGTCCCGTTGAGCCCGCCGCTCGACTCAGAAGAGGCCGCCCGCACGGTGCAGATCGACGTTGCCTTTGCCGTTGGTTCAGGAGGTGGGGGACCCACGGACGATGACTCGCGAATCGCCCTAACGGACTCGACCACTCTGCGGATCGAACCGGCGAGCGAGGACAGCGCGGAAGTGAACCGGCCATGCGTGTGAGGGCGGCGGCGGAGGACGGTTACACGATGGTCGCCGCGATCGGCGCCGTGACGCTGATCTCGGTCTTGGCGGCGGCTGCGCTTGCGGCCAGCAACGGCGATCTCAACCTGGTCCAGCGCAACCTCGACTACAAGCGCGCCCATGCAGCGGCGCAGGCGGGTATCGCCGACTACTCCTTCCACCTCAACAAGGACAACAGCTACTGGGCGCGCTGCACCGACGTACCGGAACCGAATGCCGTGAACCAGGAGCGCGACGAACCTGACGAAGCGTTGAAAGCGCGCCCGGTCCCGGGCCCGGCAGGGGCCAGCTACGCGATCGAGCTGCTGCCGGCGAGCGGCAAAGACAAATGCGATCCAGGCGACCCGGTGGGCTCGATGCTCGAGCAGAGCGGCCCGAATACCGGCACCTTCCGGATCCGCTCCACCGGCTACGTTGGCGAGGCGAAGGCCTCGCTCGTCGCCAGCTACAAACGGGCGAGCCTGCTCGACTACGTCTACTTCACCCAGTTCGAGACTTCGGACCCGATTACCTACGGCAAACAGACCTGGACCACCAACGCCTACGCGCACTGCGCCCAGTTCATCCGCGAAGGCCGCCAGGACACGGAAATCCCCGGCTCTAATCCGCCTGGCCCCATCAACGGTCGCTATTGCGACAAGATCGTCTTCACCTCCGGCGATGACATCGACGGCCCGCTTCACACCAACGACAGCATCGTGATCAGTGGCAACCCCAGCTTCGGTCGTGGTCCCGCCGACCTGACCGAGGTCGGGGCACCGGACAAACCGCCGCCCGGCTGGCACGCCTGCTCCTCGCTCAACCCGAGCACCTCGTGCAGCACCGCGAACCCGAAATTCAACGGCCCGTTCGTGACCACCGCGCCGGTGCTTACGCCGCCCGTGACCAACAGCGCGTTGAAAGACGTCGCGGGGTCCACCTACACCTACTCCTGTCAGACCAGGATCCAGCTGAACGGGACGAAAATGACGGTGACCACTAACGCCGGAACCCAAAGCGAAATATCCCTCCCGCCGGAAGGTGTGATCTACGTCGCCAATGGCTCCTGTCCGGACAAATCGGGCACCGCTTGGCCGTCCTGCTCACCCTCCACCGACTACTCTCCGTTTACCGCGACCTACCCGAAAGGATCGGATTGCGGCGTCGCCCGGGTAAGTGGCAAACTCTCCAAACCGCTGACCATCGCCGCCGAAGACGACATCATCATCTGGGACGATGTCGAACGAGTAAGCGGTAGTCAGGGTCTCCTCGGCCTGATCGCCAACAACTTCGTGCGTGTCCGCCATCCCTACTCAGACATCGACGACACCAAAATGGCCGACTGCGGCGGCAGCGAAGAATCGGGATTCAACCCGATCAACCGAATCGACGCCGCGATCCTCGCCATCCAGCGCTCCTTCATCGTTGACCACTACGACTGCGGCAAAGAACTGGGCAACCTCCAGGTCAACGGGGCGATCTCGCAGAAATTCCGCGGCGCCGTCGGCGTGACCAAGGGCGGCACCGACAGCGGCTACATCAAGGACTACAACTACGATGACCGGCTGCGCTACATGGAGCCGCCGCACTTCCTCAACCCGGTCGAGCCCTCCTGGCACATCCAGCGTGAGACGCTGGACTTCCCCGAAGCCGGATAGTCCGCGACCGCGTCGAACTACCGCGCCATGGTCGCTGCAGCGATACTCGCGTTCGTCGGCGGGGCGGTGATGGGCAGCTTCGTCAGCGTCGTCGCCCACCGCGTGCCCCGCGGTGAGTCGGTTGTCGGACCGCGCTCGCGCTGCCCCGCCTGCGGCGTCCAAATCGCCGCCTACGACAACGTCCCGGTTGTCTCGTGGGTGGTGCTGGGGGGGCGGGCGCGCTGCTGCGGGGCGGCGATCTCACCGCGCTATCCCCTGATTGAGCTGGCACTCGGCGCCCTCTACGCCGCCACCGTCCTCGTCCTCTGGGATGACCTCGCCGAGGTCGCGCTCGGGCTGGTCTTCGTCACCACGCTCGCCGCCGTGACCCTGACCGACCTCGAGCGGCGGATCATTCCCAACAAGATCCTCCTGGTCGCGGCGGTCGTCGGGGTGGGGATCGCGGTGGCGACCGACCCCGCCAGCCTGCCCGAGCGGGCGATCGCCGCCGCCGGCGCGGGGGGCCTGCTGTTCGCCGCGGCGCTCGCCTACCCACGGGGCATGGGGATGGGCGACGTGAAGCTGGCGGCGACGATGGGACTCTTCCTCGGCCGCGAGGTCGCCCCGGCGATGCTCGTCGCCCTGCTTGCCGGCTCGCTGGTCGGACTGGCGCTGATCGCCCGCCACGGGGCGGCTGCGCGCAAGCGGGCGATCCCGTTTGGGCCGTTCCTCGCCCTCGGCGGCGTCGTCGGCCTGCTCGCCGGCGAAGAGCTGATCGACTGGTATCTGGGCACGTTCTAGGCGTGCGCTCGTAGCTTCGTCCAGGTTCCCCTAGAAATGAGTACTTGCAGGGCGAAAGGTTTTCGCCCTTCCTGTCGATCCAGAGAGGGCGCGTGGCGCCACGCGACCCTTTCATGCAACTCACCAGGCAGAAAAAGCCCCAGTCCGTGGTCGGTCTCGACATCGAGGCCGGCAGCATCGCCGCGACCGAAGTCGAGGCGAACGGCTCGGCGCGCGTCACGGCTTCCGGAGTCGCGCCGCTCGACCCCGGTGCCTTCCACGAGGGCGAGGTCCTGGACCCCGACCGTCTCTCCGCCGCCCTCAAGTCGCTCTTCTCCGAGCACAAGCTCGCCAAGCGGGTGCGGATCGGGGTCGGCAACCAGCGCGTCGTCGTCCGCACCCTGCGCCTGCCGGCGATCGAGGACCCGAAGGAGATGGAAGCCGCGGTCCGCTTCCAGGCCCAGGAGCAGATGCCGATGCCGCTCGACCAGGCGGTGCTAGAGCACCAGGTGGTCGGCGGCGTCGCCGCCGAGGAGGGCGGGACGCCGCAGGTCGACGTGGTCGTCGTCGCCGCGCGTCGCGACATGGTCAAGTCCTTCGTCGAGCCAATCCGCCGGGCCGGGCTCGAACCGGTCGGGATGGACCTCTCGGCCTTCGGCATGATCCGTGCTCTCGCCGCGGTCGGCGAGGCGAACGCCGAGACGGAGGGGGAGGGGGAAGGAGAGGCCCCCACCGGCCCGGCGACGGTTCTCTACTGCAGCCTCGGCGACATCACCAACCTCGCGGTCGCCCGCGGTCGCACCTGTCTCTTCACCCGCGTCTCCCACGTCGGCCTCGAGGCGATCGCCGCGCGGCTTGCCTCGACCCGCGACCTCAGCGCCGAGCACGCCACCCAGTGGCTCAACCACACCGGGCTGGAACTGCCGCTCGAGCAGATCGAGGGCGACCCGGAGACGATCGCCGAGGCGCGCCGCTCGCTCGAGGAGGGCGTGATCCAGCTCGTCGACGAGCTGCGCCTCTCGCTCGACTACTACGGCGCTCAGGAGGCCGCGCAGCAGGTCGAGAAGATCGTCATCTGCGGACCCGGCAGCGCCATCACCGGCCTTCCCGCCCGCATGGAGGCCGGTCTCGGCCTGCCGATCGTAGTCGCCGGCCCGTCGGCGCTGGCCGGCTTCGAGCCGGCCGCGGCGGCGCGGCTGACCCTTTCCTACGGCCTGGCGCTGGAGAGCTGAGGTGCGCCCGGTCAACCTGATTCCCCCCGAGGAACGCCGCGGCGAGCAGGCGCCGCTGCGCTCTGGCCCCCTCGCCTACATCGTCCTCGGTGCCCTGGTCTTGGTCCTCGCCGGCGTCACCGCGGTGGTCCTGCTCGGCAACCAGATCTCCGAACGCGAAGCCGAGCTCGCAAAGGTCGAACGCGAGGATGCCGTCGCCGCGGCAAAGGCGACGCGCCTCGCCAGCTACACCAGCTTCCGCGACATGAGCGAACAGCGCGTGGCGACCGTGCAGAGCCTCGCCGACAGCCGCTTCGACTGGGAGCGGGTGATGCGCGAACTGGCCCTGATCCTGCCCGACGATGTCTCGTTGGTCAGCCTCACTGCGAGTGCCAGCTCGGAGGCCAGCGGGGGCGGTTCCGGTTTGCGCGGCGCTGTTCACGGACCAGCCCTGGAAATGAGCGGATGTGCTGAAGGCCAGGAGAAGGTGGCCGGCTTCGTCACGGCACTCAAGGACATCGAGGGGGTGACCCGAGTTGGTGTGCAGTCCTCCGAGCTTGGTGAGGCGGAGGAAAGCGGTGGCGTTGTGACCGGTGCAGCAACTCCTTCGCAGGGCGAGGGTTGTGAATCGAACGCCTCTGTCGCCAGTTTCGAGATCGTTGTTGCATTCGATGCGGCACCGACTCCTGTGGCTGCCTCCGGGGAAGGCGAAGCGGAACCGGTTTCGACCGATGGAGCGGAAGGCGGCTGAGATGAGCGCGAGCAACAAGGCTGTGGTCGCGGTGCTGCTTCTGATCGTGGGTGCCTTCTTCTTCTGGCAGATGGCGATTACGCCGAAGCGTGAGCGGGTCGCAGACATAGACAAACAGGTGGAAATGGCGCAGGCATCACTTGCTCAACACGAGGCCGAAGTCGTTGAAGCCGAAGCGGCACGAGAGGAATTCCCGGTCAACTACCAGCAACTGGTGGTGCTCGGCAAGGCAACGCCCGGCGACGATGACACCGCTTCGCTGCTGGTACAGGTAAACCGGGTTGCCGAAAAGGCAGGCGTCCGTTTCTCCACGCTGCAGCTGAGCGAGGGGGGCGGCGGTGCCAGCGAAGCTCCCGCTGAGCAGGCGGGCGGCGAGCCGATCTCGGCGACCGAGGCGAGTGCCTCGCTAATGCCGCTGGGTGCCTCAGTCGGTCCTGCCGGGTTGGGCGTGATGCCTTACAGCCTCACCTTTAGTGGGGGCTTCTTCGAGATCGCTGACTTCATCAAAGGTCTCGACTCGCTGGTCAAGACCGACCGTGGCGAGGTTGTGGTCGATGGGCGCCTGTTGACGATCGACGGGTTCACGCTTGAGTCCGGAGCGGGTGAGTCGGGTTCCTCGGGGCTGTCGGCGACCTTTTCGGTGACCACCTATCTGACTCCGCCCAGCGAGGGTGTCACCGGCGGTGCAACCCCCGGTGGGCCGAAAACCGCCGAAGCGGCTCCCGTCTCGACGACGACCGGAGCGGTGCGATGAAGCGGATCGGGCCAGAGCTGAAACTGCCAAAGAAGATGTCGGACTTGAAGGCTCCGACCTTCCTCGCGGACATCTACTACGACTTGCGCGAACGCCGCCTGCTGCCGCTGGTCGCCCTCGTTGTCGTAGCGATTGCCGCGATTCCCTTCCTGCTCGGTCACTCCGAAGAACTGCCGGAAAGCGCCCTGCCGATTGAAGCCGGCGGCGTCGAAGCGGAGAGTGACGTCGCGAACTTCACCGTCGTCGAGGCGACGCCCGGGCTGCGCGATCCGCGCAAGCGACTGAAAGGTCGTACCCCGACCGATCCGTTCGCGCAGAGTCTCGCGACGCCCCCGGGCGGTTCGGGCGGTTCCGGCGAAGGCGGCTCCGGCGGCGATGCCAGCTCGGGCGGTGGCTCGAGCTCCAGCGCCGCCACGGTCGAAGTCGAAGAAACCGAAGTCGACGAGGTCATCGACGACACTCCCGCCCCTGGCGGTGGCGGTGGCAGCGCGCCCGGCAACCCGGGCTCGCTTGACCCGACCGAACCCGGCCTGCGCTTCTTCTCCTTCCGCCCGGACGTGCGCTTCGGCGTCGCCGGCTCCGGCGACCTGATCCTCCACGAGGACCTCGAGGTCGGGCGGGTGCTGCCGAAGGAGAACCCGGTGATCGTCTTCGTCGGCGTTTCCGAGGACGGCAAGCGCGCCGCCTTCGACGTCGCCCACGAGGTGACCGCGGTGCGCGGCGAGGGCCACTGCATCGGCGGCAAACAGAACTGCAGCCTGCTGATGCTCCGCTCCGGCGAGGCCGCCAACCTCCTCACCGCGACCCCAGGTCGCGAGTTCCGCCTCAAGGTGGAGGAGATCGAGTTCATCGAGGTCGAGCGACCGGACCCCGTCAAGCGCAAGCCGGCCGGCGCCTCGCGAGCCGCGCAGGGCTCCGGGAGCTTCACTCCCGCGGTAGTGGGTCAGTTTGATTCGGGCGCAGCCGAATCCGGTGGGAAGCCTTAGAGAGGCATCCCACCGGACCCAGCAAAAAGATCGGGGACCGGGCGCGCCCGGTCCCCTCAAGGCGACTCGTTCCCGGGAGTTGGACCCCCCGGGCCGCGGTTTTGGACGCCGCGGGTCCATCGCCCTTCGCCGCCGACTATCGGACGTGGCCGAATTGTCGACTAGTCCACGGTAGGGGTGGGCCGCGTTGACCCCCGCGGAGGCGTCGGATAGGCGCGCTAGCCTCTTTCCCGGCCGGGCCGTTCAAGTCCCCCTTTGCGCTGCGCTTCTCTGGTCGGCGGCGTCGCAATCATCTAATGCCGCCCGGCATGACCGGGGCTTGACAGAACTCTTGCCGTACCGAGTCGAGGCAGGAGCCATTCCCCTCCGTGAGAAGGAGACCCGCCTATGGCTCAGAGCGGAGCACTTTTCTATGGCGACAACCTCGATGTCCTGCGTCGCCACGTGGATGACGAGAGCGTTGATCTCGTTTACCTCGATCCGCCTTTCAACAGCAATGCCAGCTACAACGTCCTCTTCGCAGAGCAGGACGGTTCTCGCTCGGCCGCTCAAGTCAAAGCATTTGGCGATACCTGGCAGTGGGATCAAGGGGCGGCGGCGGCCTATGAGGAAGTCGTTGAGGAGGGCGGCGAAGTCTCCCAGGCCATGCGTGCATTCCAAACCCTTCTCGGCCCGAGCAACATGCTCGCTTATCTGTCGATGATGGCGCCTCGGCTCATAGAGCTTCGCCGTGTGATGAAGCCAACGGGGTCCATATATCTCCACTGCGACCCAACCGCTAGCCACTACCTCAAGCTCCTGATGGATGCGGTCTTTGGGCCGGAGAACTTCCGAAATGATCTCGTCTGGAAGCGGAAGACTGGGCGTGGGGAGACGAATGCGGCGGCTATTCGCTTCGGTGTGACTGCCGACAATCTGCTCTTTTACGCAAAAAGCAAGGCCGCTTCGTTCCATCGTCAGTATCGAGAAAACAATCCCGAGTACATAGCCGCGAAGTTCACTCACAAAGATTCAGATGGGCGCCGCTATCAGCGAGACAACCTCAGTAGCCCCTCTTACCGCCCGAACCTGGTCTACGAGTACAAAGGCTATGAGCCGCCACCGAAAGGCTGGGCCGTATCACGCGAGAGAATGGAAGAGATGGACGCCGAAGGGCGACTCTATTTCCCGGCGGACAACTCAAAACGCATTCGTCGTAAGCGGTATCTCGATGAGCTAGCGGGTGAGACTGTCGACAGCTTGTGGGATGACATTCCGCCTATCAACTCGCAGGCGGCCGAGAGGCTCGGGTATCCCACTCAGAAGCCCGAGGCATTGCTTGAGCGGATCATCGAGGCCAGCAGTAGCCCTGGAGATGTGATCCTCGATCCGTTCTGTGGGTGTGGCACGGCCATTGCGGTATCGGAGCGCCTTAATCGGCATTGGGTGGGAATAGACATCACCTGCCTTGCTACCCATCTCATCAAGAGCCGACTGGTCGACTCTTTTGGGGAGAGCATCGACTTCTCTGTCACTGGCGAGCCCACCACGCCAGAGGACGCTGTCAAGCTGGCTCATGAAGATCCGTATCAGTTTGAGATGTGGGCACTCGGTCTTGTTGGGGCGCGCTCGGCAACCAAGAAAAAAGGCGCCGACCGAGGGATCGATGGTCGTCTCCCTTTCCACGAGAAGCAAGGCGGCAAGACGCGCCAGGTAGTCATCTCGGTGAAATCAGGCAAGACCGGCGTTCAGCATGTTCGCGATCTTCGAGGCGTCGTCGAGCGCGAGCAGGCCGAGATCGGGGTTCTCATCACGATGCGCGAGCCGACTAGGCCGATGCGAGAAGAGGCCGCTACCGCAGGTGTGTATCGCTCCGGCTCGGAGGGGGTTGGTACGTGGGGCGCACACTCCAAGCTTCAGCTCCTCACTGTCTGCGAGCTACTTGACGGTCGAGTCATTGACATGCCGCCTCGAACGGGGAGCCTGACTTTCCGTCGCGCACCTCAGAAGGATAGGCGCCGGCCCACCACCGAACCGCTTTTTCGAAACTTAGCTACGGCCCCGAAGCTCGAGGAGATGTTCCAGCCCGATCCCGGCTAATCCAGCAGCGCCGCGATCTCTTCCAGCGACCAGACGTGATCCGCCACCCCGGCGGCCATCGCGGGCGTCCGGGGATAGCGCTCCTTCAGGGCCGAGTGAGGCCGGGCGAAGTTGTAATGGAGGAAGTGGAGCGAGACCGAGTGGGCCAGGTTCTCGACTTTCTTTGAGAAGCCGTTGGTCAGGCGGGTGAAGCGGCGCATGCCCATCCTCATCGTCAAGTTCTGCCGCTCGACGTAGCTGGTCGAGATCCGGTCGGGATCGGGATCTCCCTTGAGGACCCGGCGCTTGGTCCCGGTGCAGACGGGCGGGCTGTATTTGCCTAGCTCGGGCGGGGTCGCGTAGTGCTTCTGGATCTGCGCCCAATCGACGTTGTTGGCGAAGGAAGGCCCCACGGTCCCTTCGTAGATCCGGTGGCCGTCAGTGCTTAGCTGGATGCGGCCGTTCATCCGGCCGGCCAGGTCGGTCAGGAAGACTTCGGCGTCGTCCATCGTCCGCTCCCCAACCAGCCAGGACGGGACCAGCTTCGTGTCGGCGCAGAGGGCGGTGAAGGTCCAGACATCCCCGTAGCCCGGCGTCCCTTTGAACTGCTCCGGGACATTCTTCTGCTTCGCGTAGCAGTAGGCCCAGATCTCGTCGGCCTCGAGCGCCTTGCAGGGGAGGTCGACCAGCACGCCGTCCTGATACTCGGCGCAGGCTTGCCCGAGATCGGCCAGCAGCTTCGTGATCGTGTTCTTCGCCGCGCCGGTCATCCGGACCGTGGCGCGGATGCTGTTCCCCTCGACCAGGCAGCCGATGATCTGGGCGCGCTTCTCGGTGCTCAGGCGGTTCATACTGACCATTATGCGTAAGCGGTCGGACAGAAAAGTCAGTTCCGGACAAAACGCCGTCAGTTATGCCAAGCTGCCCTCAACTAAAGGAATCAGACCGAGGAAGGAGTCGTAGCGTGTCAGAAAAAGCCAAGCCTGCTGCCTCGCTGCCCGTTGGCACTCCATCCAACGCCAAGGGGGGGGAATGGGCAGCCAAGGTCGAGAAGGCGCTGCAAATAAGGGAGAGCGCCGCTCAGACTCGCAAGGGGAAACCGATGAGCTTTCCAACGGGGATGCGTCGCCGGTAGATTTTCCAGACCAAAGTCCGCTTTTTCATGCTCAGCATGCGGAGCGGTACGAGCGACAGCGGTTGATTCGGAAGTACGAGGAGTGCTTCGGCTGCCGCCTAGTTGTTCTCGTGGACGCGATCTTCCCAGAGAGCATCACGTTCTTTGAGGAGTTGATCGCGGACGCCGATCCGAATGAGGCTCTCCACCTCCTCTTGGACACCCCGGGCGGTGACGGAGAGACCGCGGTGCGGCTTGCCAGGTCGGCGCAAGCGCGATGCACGGAGTTGACTGTGATCGTCCCAAATCAAGCGAAGAGCGCCGGGACGCTCCTTGCGATGGGAGCCCATCACATTCTGATGGGCCCAACGAGCGACCTGGGTCCGGTCGATCCTCAGTTTCAATCCCCAACTGATGGCGGCCTCTACTCAGCCAAGGATCTGATTGCGGCCGTTGACCATGCCGAGAAGTCAATCGCAGCCAAACCGGACAGCTATCCACTCCACGTCTCGCTCTTTGCCGACGTAAGTGCCGTAATGGTGCAGCAGGCCCGCTCTGCGCTGGAGCGTAGTGGGGATCTGGTGAAAGAGGCGCTGCGGAGCCAACCAGATCGAGATGAGTCGGAGGTCGAGGCGGTTGCTGCTGCTGTCAAGGAGAAGTTGATCGACCTTCCCAAGGACCACGGTGCGGTATTTGACGCAGGTGATGCCGCAAAAGCCGGTCTTCCCGTGATCAAGGCTGATCCGGGCAAAGATCAATGGCGGCTTATATGGCTGCTCTGGGCCAAGTACTTCAACCTCAATTCCTACGTAGCGGAGGGTCGCTACGCATCACAGATCACGCCCCGGCAGCACTAGGTGTTCTTTGCCCACCGGACCTTTGCGGCCTTTCGCGCGGCCTCGCTGCGCTCGTCAGCCGTCATCTTCGTCGCCCGCGCCTTTCCGCCTCGAAGCCCGCCCTTCCGGCCTAGCTCTACCGCAGCCGGGTCTTTCTGCGAGTTGTGTTCGACCACAACGTGGTCCTCCTCGGTCGCCTCGCCCACGATGGCGGCGGCAAGGCGGTTCAGGTCGGCTGGCTTCTTCGACCGCTTAGGCATCGTCACAGGGTAGCTCGGCGGGAGGCACGAACTGGCCGGGCTGCATCTCGGCAATCGTCCACTCGATCCCCTCAAGCAACTCGGCCGGCGTGTGATCGGTGGCCGCTGCAACCTTGAGCAGCGTGTCGATCCGGGCCATCCGTTCGCCTCGCTCCAGCAGACCAACCTCGGTCCGGTGGATTCCAGCCCGGAACGCAAGGGCTTCCTGCGACATGCCCGTGCGCTTGCGGGCGCGGCGGACGTTGGCTCCGAATTGCTCGCGGACGTTCATGCTCACCACGCCTCAAGCCGGTGGGCCTGGCGGGCCGCGTCGGTCGCCAGCAGGGACTGAGACACGCCGCCTCTGACTTCCAGCAGGCCGCAGTCTTCAAGGGCCACAACCGCTGTCTCGGTCGCCTCGAAGTCGCCAAGCTCGCGGGCGAGTTCTGGGAGCGTGCGCGCCACGGGATCGCCCGCCAGGAGCAAGGCGAGGATCGCGCGCTGGACAGTGAAGTGCCGCAGCGGTTCACCCCGCTTAGGATCTGGCTGCATCGGAAGGTTCCGCCTTTCGGTGCCGGGCGGGGGGCCGTTCCACCGGTGCCCCCGCCGCTTTGATTTAGGACGGGGCGAAGCTAGCGCGGAATGGCCTGCGTTTGGGGCTACTTCTGAAACTGACCCACTACCACTCCCGCCCAAAGCTTCAGTAAGTAAAGCGCTGGCGCTACACTTGCTGAAGCGAGGCGATTCGTTCTACTGCCTCGAATTCCATGAGCGCCGAGAGCAACTCACGCTGCCCCGTCTGCCGCACCGCCGAGGTCGTCTGCGGTAAGTGGACGCTCCTCGTCATCCGTGACCTTGCCGCCGGGCGCAGCCGCTTCTGCGAGCTGGAGCGCTCGTTGGAGGGGATCAGCCCCCGCACCCTCTCGCTGCGCCTGCGAGCGCTGGAAGAGGAGGGGGTCGTCGAGCGCCACACCTTCCCCGAGGTTCCGCCCCGGGTCGAGTACGCGCTGACCGAGAAAGGCGAGGCGCTGGTGCCGCTGATCGAGGACATGCGCCGCTACGGCACGCGCTGGCTGCTCGAGGACGAGCCGGTAGCCGTCTAAAGCCGTTACGCCCTGCAAGCGTTCGTGCAGGCGCAGGAGCGCCCCGTGCGGGAGGGAAGGCAGGGATGTGCGCGACCCCCTGCTCAACGAGGCCCTGCGACGCCTGGCCGCCGAGGCGGCGACCCGCTTCACCACGCTCGTCGCCAGCGGCGACCAGATCCCCTTCGACGTCGCCGAATCCGCCGGGCCCGACGAGGTCTTCTTCCACAGCTACGTGCCGCTGACCGGCCGCTACGTGCGCGAACGCGACGCCGAGCTGCAATCGCTGGCCGCCTTCGGGCCCGCCCGGGAGGCGGTCGCCGCGGCCGGTGTCGCCGCCCCCTACCTGGAGCAGCGCGGCGAGGACGTTCCCGCCGTGCCGGCCCAGCGCGCGGCTCACTTCCTCACCGTCTTCATGGCCAACCTCTGGGACGGCTGCACCGAGTTCTCGCTCGACCGCGAGCGGCTCGAGACGGCGCTCGCCGTGCTCGAAGCCGAAGTGGGCGATGTCGACGAGGCCGACTTCATCGTCGTCCCGGTCGCCGGTCTGCAGATGCCGATCGCCCGCCTGCAGCTGCCGCACGGGATGCAGCTGGTCCGCGCCGACGCCTTCGAGGCGCCGATCGAGGCGATGCACAGCGAGGGCATGGGCCGCAGCGCCTGGGAGCCCCAGTTCATGGCGATCGCCGAGCAGGGTGAGGGGGCGGACAGCGCCGCCGCCGCGCTCAATCAACTTCAGGAGCTGGTCAGCGTCATGCGCCTCTTCAAGCCCGGCGGCGTGGGCCTCGGCCCGTACGCCTTCGCGCCCACCGGCGAGGGCAGCTGGCGCCGGATCGCGACCGGCGCCCCCGCGCCGCGCGAGGAGCGCTACCGCTTGAACGAGGAGGAGACCGCGCAGCTGGCCGAGTTCGCCGAGACGCTCGAGGCGCGGCCCGACCCGAGCGGGCCCCTGGCCTGGGCCGTACGCCGCTTCGAGCTGGGCTGCGAGCGCCCCTCCACCCTGGAGGGACTCAGCGACCACCTTCTGGCGATGCGCGCCGTACTCGAGGGCCACGGCCCGGTCGGCGCCTCGCTGCCGATGCGCGCCGCCGCCCTCGTAGCCGAGGGATCGAGCGACCGTCTCGAGGTCCGCGAGCGCTTCGAAGCCGCGCTGGAGCTGGAGCGCTCCCGCATGGCCGGCACTCGCTACGAGGACGCCGCCCAGCTCGCCGGCTGGGTCGAGGAGAGCGTCCGCCGCATCCTGCGCCAGGCCGCCCTGGGCGAGATCGGCGCCGACCTCAACGAGGCCGCCGACGAGACCCTGATCGCGACCGGCCTCGACGCCGGAGACGCCGAGATCGCCGTCGCCGCCCAGGCGGACCTGCCCGAGCCCACGCCCGTCCCCACCCCTGAGCCTGCGCCCGTCCCCACCCCTGAGCCTGAGCCCGTCCCCACCCCTGAGCCCGTCCCCGTCGCTGAAATCGAGGAGGAGTACGACATGGACCAAGACACCCGCATCCTCGAGCCGGTCCCGGCCGAGGACGAGATCCGGATTACCGCGACCAACTGGCTCGAGGAGGTCGAGGTCGAGGAGAGCACGCTCGACTTCCCCGCGATCGAGGGCGACATCGAACACCGCGAACGGATCGACACCCCGCGTGTCCGTCACCTCTTCCCGGTGCCGGAGGACGCGGACTGGGAAGTCCGCGAGCTCAACTACCACCGTCGACGGGCCTGAAGCGTCGGGTATAGACGCGTTGTAGGCCCATCGGCGGGGGTGTCAGGCGCGGCCGGCGGCGAGTTCGATTCTCTCCTCGCTGCTGGCGAACAGGTAGCGGTCGATCTCGGCAAGGCCGCCGAGGTCGTGGACGTCCTCGTCCAGATAAGGGACGCGGATGACGCCCTGGGTGCGCAGCTCCGCCGCCAGGTGCTCGATGTTGCGCGCGTCGCGCTCGGCCAGCGCCTGGTAGTCGGCGAAGTTGCCGGCCACCCGCTGCGCCAGCTCGGCGTCGCCGAGCTTCTCGGTCAGCTCCTCCTCCAGGTCTCCACCGTCGTCGCCGCGCAGGCGCTCTGCCGGGTAGTGGACCTTGTTGACGATGACACCGCCGAAGGGCAGCTTCGCCTCGACCAGCTTGCGGTGGAAGTAGACGGCCTCGTCGATCGGCTCGCCCTGCGGCCCGCAGACGACGAGGAAGCAGGTGTGGGGGTCGGCGAGCAGGTTGTTGACCCGCTTGGCGCGCGCCTGGAAACCGTCGACCATGCCGCTGAAGGCGTTGAAGAACTCGGCCAGGTCGGCGAGCAGGTCGAAGCCGACGATCCGCTTGAAGACCGAGAGCGCGACCGAGGCGCCCCGTCCCGCCACCTTCGCCGCCAGCCCGGTCGGCCGCATGAACATGCGCAGCGAGCGGCCCTCGATGAACTGGGTGAGGCGGCGCGGCGCGTCGAGGAAGTCGAGCGCGTTGCGGGTCGGTGGCGTGTCGAGGACGAGCAGGTCGAAGCGCCCCTCGGTGTGCAGCTCGAAGAGCTTCTCCATCGCCATGTACTCCTGCGAGCCGGCGAGCGCGTTGGAGATCTGCTGGTAGATCGGGTTGTTGAGGACCCGGTCGCGCGACTCCTCGTCGGGCGCCTGGCGGGCGACCAGGTCGTCGAAGGTCGCCTTGGCGTCGAGCATCATCGCCCAGAGCTCGCCCTTGATCTCGAGCCCGTGCTCGGCGAAGAGCGCCGGGTCGACCTGCTCGGCCTCGTTGCCCAGCTCGCCCAGGCCGAGCGAGTCGGCGAGCCGTTTCGCCGGGTCGATCGTCAGCACGCAGACGCGCAGCCCGCGCGCCGCCATCCCGGCCGCGATCGCCGCCGAGGTCGTCGTCTTGCCGACCCCGCCGGAGCCGGCGCAGATGCAGATGTCCTTGCCCGCGAGGATCTCGTCGACGGCTGACATCAGCGCAGCTTTCCGGCCAGCTCGCGCGCCGCCTCGGCGCCGAGCTCGGGCTCGAAGAGGAAGGGCAGGGTTTTGACCGGCGCCTCGACCCGTCGCCGCAGGCGGGCGAGCTGGGCGCGCTGCGAGCGGGCCCGGCCGTGCTCGGAGCCGGCGGCGCGGGCGGCGGCGCGCAGGGCCCCGTTCTCACTCTGGGCGAGCTCGGCGAGCCGCTCGGCCTCCTCGTTGGAGAAGCGCTCCGGGTAGAGGCCGTTTAGGTAGACGCGGTCGACGGCGACGCCGACGTCGGTGCGCAGCTCGACCTCCAGCGCCGCCGACTCGTTGACCGGCATCTCTTCCGGCAGGGCGACGATCGCGACCCCGGTGTGGTCCTGGTCGGTGATCAGGCGGTCGAGCTGCTGGGCCTGCGAGTGGATCGGCCCGACGCGGGCGATCGCGGCGAAGGTGCGCGGCGTCTGCAGGAAGCCGATCCCGTGGCCGGTGGCGGGCGCGTCGACGATCACCAGGTCGTACTCGCGGCCGCTCTTGACCTTGCGGTCGGGCTGGGTCAGCTCCCAGATCTTGCCGATCGTGACCAGCTCCTTGAGTCCGGGCGTGGCGGCGGCGAGGTAGGTGAAGATGCGGCTGCGGAAGAGCAGGTCGCGCATCGCCCGGACCTTGAGCTGCAGCAGCACGTACTCGCGCATCGACTCGTCGGGATCGATCGAGATCGACCAGAGGTTCTCCGCCAGCTCGACCTCGTGGAAGCCGACCTCGGTGTGATCGAAGATCCGCGAAGCGTTCTCCTGGGAGGAAACCTCGCAGACGATCGTGCGCTTGCCGGCTTCCGCCGCACGCAGCCCGAGGGCGACGGCGACGGTGGTCTTGCCTACGCCTCCCTTGCCGGTCACGAAGACCAGCCGCTTGTCGAGTAACTCTGGGATCGGGGGATTCCTAGCAATTTCCGCGCCCGGCAGGAAAAGCGGGCGCCCATGCGAATACCCGCGCAATGGGATTCCTCAGTCGCAAGAACAAGTCCGCGCCCCCCGCCGAAGACGCTCACCCGATTATCGAGGAGCTGCGCGACATGGAAGACGCCGTGCCCGAGAGCGCCGGGCCGGCGGGTCCTGTCGCCGCAGGGGACCCACCTCCCCCTCCGGTAGCTGAAGCTTCCTCGGGGGAGGTCCCCCCTACGGCGCCACCCGCCGGAGAGGCGGAGCAGGCGCCCCCCAGGATCGCTGTGAAGGCTGAGGAAGCACCCCCGGTCCCCGAGGCGAAAGTCGAGGAGGAGCCGGAGCGGTTCATGCCTCGGGATCTGCTGGCGCCAAGTCGGCGGGAGGTGGTGGTCGAGCAGCCCGCGCCCGAGGTGCCGACCAAGCACGCCGAGGTGATCGCCTTTGCCAACCAGAAGGGCGGCGTCGCCAAGACGACGACCACCCTCAACCTCGCCGTCGCCTTCGCCGAGTCCGGGCACAGAGTCCTCTGCGTCGACCTCGACCCGCAGGGCAACCTGACGATGAGCCAGGGGATCGACCCGGACACGGTCGAGAAGAGCCTCTACGACGTGCTCGTCCACGACATGCCGCTCGCCGAGATCATCCAGAGCCGCGAGATCGACATCGCCGTCGCCTCGATCGACCTGGCCGGGGCGGAGATCGCGATGAGCACCAAGATCGGCCGCGAGCGCTCGCTGGAGAAATCGCTGAAGGAAGTCTCCGGCAACTACGACTTCGTCTGCATCGACACGCCGCCCAGTCTCGGGCTGTTGACGATCAACGCCCTGACCGCCGCCAACAAGGTGATCGTGCCGGTCCAGTGCGAGTACCTCTCGATGCGCGGCCTGGTCCAGCTGCAGAACACGCTGAAGATGATCCAGGAGAACCTCAATCCCGACGTGCGGATCGAGGGCATCCTGCCGACGATGCTCGACACCCGCACCGTCCACGCCAAGGAGGCGGTCGAGATCCTCGAGGAGAACTTCGGCGATCTCGTCTTCAAATCGCGCATCCGCAAGGCGATCAAGTTCGCCGAGGCGCCGGTGAAAGGCGCCAGCGTGCTCAAGTACGATTCCCAAAGCAACGCCGCCAACTACTACCGAGAGCTTGCGAAGGAGGTCTTGGCGAATGAGTCGGCGTAAGCGGGCAAGCATGCGCGAGGGGCCGCTGTCGGATCTGTTCCGATCGACTTCGGACGACTCTGCCGAGGGCTCGGGCGCCGGGCCGGCGGGTCCTGTCGCCGCAGGGGACCCACCTCCCCCTGCGGTAGCTAAAGCTTCCTCGGGGGAGGTCCCCCCTACGGCGCCACCCGCCGGAGATGCGTCGCAGTCTCACGATGAATCCCACGACGAGGAGCGGCAAGAGACTCCTCCGGAAAGGCTGAAAAGGGTCTTCTCGGAGGAACCTCCGACTCCGCGGCACGAGCCGCCCGCTCCCGAAGCCCCCCGCTACGGGCGCGAGGAACCGGAGTACGAGCCGCCGGGATCGGGTGAGCCGCACCAGCCGGTGATCCGCGTCGTCGGGGTCGGCGGCGCCGGCGTCAACGCCGTCAACCGGATGGTCGACGCCAACGTGCCCGGGGTCGAGTTCATGGCCGTCAACACCGACCTGCAGTCGCTGCAGCTCTGCGTCGCCGACGTCACCGTCCACATCGGCGAAGAGCAGACGCGCGGCCTCGGTGCCGGCGCCGACCCCGAGGTCGGCCACCGCTCCGCCTTCGAGGAGCAGGACAAGATCAAGCGCCTGCTCAAGGGCTCCGACATGGTCTTCGTCGCCGCCGGCGCCGGCGGCGGCACCGGCAGTGGCGCCGCCCCGGTGATCGCCCGCCTCGCCCGCGAGGTCGGCGCGCTGACCGTCGGCATCGTCACCAAGCCGTTCAGCTTCGAGGGCTCGCGGCGCGGCAACCAGGCTGCCAAGGGGATCGAGGAACTTGCCGCCGAGGTCGACACCCTGATCGTCGTCCCCAACGACCGCCTGCTCGAAGTCCTCGACGAACAGACCTCGATGGTCGAGGCCTTCCAGGTTGCCGACGACGTCCTGCGCCAGGGCGTCCAGGGCATCTCCGACCTGGTCACGCTGCCGGCCCTGATCAACCTCGACTTCGCCGACGTGCGGACGATCATGTCCGACGCCGGCCGGGCGCTGCTCGGGATCGGCATGGGCACCGGCGAGGGCCGCGGCCTGGCCGCGGCCGAGAAAGCGATCTCCTCGCCGCTGCTGGAGACCTCGATGGAAGGGGCGCGGGCGATCCTGCTCTCGATCACCGGTGGTCCCGACCTCTCCCTGGTCGAAGTCAGCGAGGCGGCGAAGCTGGTCGGCGAGGCCGCCCACCCCGACGCCAACATCATCTTCGGCGCCAACATCGACGAGGAGCTCAGCGACCAGATCTGGGTCACCGTCGTCGCCACCCGCTTCGACGGCCGCCCGGCCCCGCGCCGCGCCGCCGAGCCGACGATCCGCCGCACCGCCGACAGCGGTCGCGGGCGGGCGCCGCGCAACGAGAAAGCGGGCGAGCTGAGCTCGCTCGACGTCCCCGAGTTCCTCCCGGGCTAGTTCCTACGCCGTGAGCGGCGTCGTCGCGGCGGGACACCCCCTTACCGCTGAGGCGGGGGCCGAGGTGCTGCGCGAGGGCGGCAACGCGGTCGACGCCGCGGTCGCCGCGGTGCTCGCCTCCTTTGCCGTCGAGAGCCCGCTGACCGGGTTCGGCGCCGGTGGCTTCATGATGGTCAGCCGCGGCGAGGAGACCGTGCTGATCGACTTCTTCGTCGCCGCGCCGGGCAGGGACGGGACTGAGCGCGGGGCGGACCTGGTCCCCGTCCCCGTCCACTTCGACGCCGAGACGACGCAGACGTTCTACGTCGGGCCGGCCTCCTGCGGCGTGCCGGGGACCGCCGCCGGGCTCGAGCTGGCGCTGCGCCGCTTCGGCTCGGCGCCGCTCGGCGAGCTGACCGCGGCCGGGGTCCGGCTCGCCCGCGAGGGCGCCCCCGTCAACGCCGTGCAGGGCTACATCCTCGACATCCTCTGGCCGATCCACGAGCGCCTCGAGGGGACGCGCGAGCTCTACGCGCCGGGAGGTGAGCGGCTGCGGGAGGGTGGCGTCTTCCGCTTCCCGGAACTGGCCGAGGCGCTCGAGCGGTTCGGCGCCGAAGGCGCGCGGCCCTTCTACGAGGGCGAGGTGGCGGCGGCGCTGAGCGCCTACGTGACGCAGCGCGGCGGCACCCTGGGGGCGGCCGACCTGGCCGCCTACGAGGCGATCGAACGAGAGCCGATCCGGGTGCCCTTCCGCGGCACCGAGGTGCTGACCAACCCGCCACCTTCTTCGGGCGGGATCCTGATCGCCTACTCGCTCGGCCTGCTCGAGCGGCTGGGGGAGAGCAGCGGTCCCGAGCAGCTCGTCGCCGCGATCGACGCCGCCAACCACGCCCGCGACGAGGAGTTCGCCGAGGCGCTCTACGGCCTTGGCCTGGAGGGGCAGCTGCTCGACCCCGCCCGGCTCGACCTGCTCGCCGGCGACCTGCTCGGCTCGACCACCCACATCGCGGTCCTCGACGGCGAGGGCATGTGCGCCAGCGTCACCTGCTCGAACGGCTCGGGATCCGGCGTCCTCGTCCCCGGCACCGGCGTGATCCTCAACAACATGCTCGGCGAGGAGGACCTCAACCCGCTCGGCTTCCACGCGATCGCGCCGGGTCGCCGCGTGCCCTCGATGATGGCGCCGACCGTGGTGCGCCGCGACGGCGAGATCGAGCTCGGCCTCGGCAGCGCCGGCTCCAACCGGATCCGCTCGGCGATCGTGCAGACCGTGGTGCGCGCGGTCGAGGGGGGGATGAGCGCGGACGAGGCGGTGCGGGCGCCGCGCCTGCATTCCGAGCAGGGCATCGTCCAGGCCGAGCCGGGGATCGGCGAGGCGGCGTTGGCGCGGATCGAGGCGCGCGGCGTGCCGGTCCTGCGCCGGCCGCGGATCAATCTCTTCTTCGGCGGCGTCCAGGCGGTCGCCCGCGATCGTGTTACGGGAGAGTTGAGCGGCGGCGGCGACCCCCGCCGCGGCGGTAGCGTTGCGTTCGCATGATCGATTTCGAGGCGGAGGGGCTGCTTGACGGAGTCGAGGGCGAGGCGCGCCAGGCCCGGCTGGAGCTGCTCGAGCGCCTCGCCGGTGAAGGCGTCTCGCTGGAGGAGCTGCGCGAGGCGGTCGAGGGCGGCCGCCTCACCCTGCTGCCGGTCGAGCGGGCGCTGACCGGAGACGGTCCCCGCTACACCCCGCGCGAGGTCGCCGAGCTGGCCGGCGTCGAGCTCGAGGTGCTGCAGCGCGCCACCGCGGCGCTCGGCATCCCCTATGCCGATCCCGACGAGCGCACGCTGACCGAAGCCGAGCTGGAGCAGGCGCGCCGGGTCAAAGCCTTCCGCGACGCCGGCCTGCCCGAGGAGGGGATCATCCAGGTGGCGCGGACGATCGGGATCGGCACCGCGCGGATCGCCGAAGCCAACCGCGAGCTGATCGTGCGCACGCTGATGCAGCCGGGCGATACCGAGCGCGACCTCGCCCTGCGTTTCGCCGCCGCCGCCGAGCACATGCTGCCGGTCTTCGAGCCGATCCTCGTGCACGCGCTGCGCGCCCACCTGCTGGAGCAGATCCGCCGCGACGTGATCGGCGCCGCCGATCTCGCGGCGGGGGAGATGGGGATGGCGCCGGAAGTCGCGGTCTGCTTCGCCGACCTGGTCGGCTTCACCAAGCTCGGCGAGCAGGTCGAAACCGAAGAGCTGGGTCTGGTCGCCGGCCGCCTCAACGAGCTTGCCAGCGCCGCCGCCGAGCCGCCGGTGCGGCTGGTGAAGCTGATCGGCGACGCCGCGATGCTGGTGTGCACCGACGCCACGGCGATGGTCGAGGCAGCGCTGGAGATGGTCGAGGCGGCGGAGGAGGAAGGCGACGACTTCCCCAGCCTGCGCGCCGGGATCGCCTTCGGCTCGGTCCACATCCAGGCCGGCGACTACTACGGCCGCCCGGTCAACCTCGCCAGCCGCCTGACCGCGATCGCCAAGCCCGGCAGCGTCCTCGTCGACGAGCCCGCCAAGGACGCCGCCGGCGACGCCTTCGCCTACTCCTTCGCCGGCGAGAAACGCCTCAAGGGCTTCGACACCCGCGCCAAGCTCTTCCGCGTCCGCGTCAGCGACGCGGCTGACGAGTAGCCGCAAACTCCGCCCGACCCCGGTCCCGCCGGGGGCGAATCGGATCGATTGCAGCATTTAGGGCCTATGGCCCCCAAAAAGCTGCAATCGGCGGGAAGGGAGGCGTGGGATCTGGCCCGTCGTCAGCACGGTGTCGTGTCCAGAGGGCAGCTTCTGGGGCTTGGCTTCAGCGCCGACGCGATCCGGAACCGTCTCGACAACGGTCGTCTGCATCGATTGTGGCGGGGTGTGTATGCAGTGGGCAGACCGGAAGTCACGCGTGATGGGCGGTGGATGGCAGCGGTGCTGAGCTGCGGTCCCGGTGCTCTGCTGAGCCATTCCAGCGCCGCCGCGCTGCGGGGTCTGGTGCCGGCTGCGCGGGCGGCGAGCATGATCGACGTCGTTGTCCCAGGCGGTGTCTTCAGACGCCGAGCGGGAATCCACCTGCACCGTCGGTCGGACCTACGCCCCGACCATCGCCACGTGGTCAAAGGGATACCGGTGACCGATCTCGTCTCGACCTTCATCGACCTGGCCTCTTGCGAGCCCGATTGGAAGGTGGAGGGGGCGATCAACGAGGCGGATCGACTCGACCTGATCGACCCCGAGGAGCTGCGGGCGGCGGTTGAACCGCTCGGCGGCCGGCGCGGGCTGCCGCGCCTGCGACGGCTACTCGGCCTCGACGCCTTGACGGACACTGGCCTCGAGAAGCGCTTCCTCGCGATCGCCAGATCAGTGGGTCTGCCGAAACCCGAGACGCAGGCCTCCCTCAACGGCTACCGGGTCGACTTCTACTGGCCTGACCTCGCTCTCGTGGTCGAGGCCGACGGCTGGCGCTATCACCGGAGCCCGGGCAAGCAGGCGGCCGATCGCCGTCGCGACCAGGCGCACATGGTCGCCGGCCTGACCCCTCTGCGCTTCGGTGAAGAGCAGATTCGCCACAAGCCTGACCAGGTGAGGAGGGCCCTGGCCGCGGTCGCCGCGCGGCTCGGCGGCGCTCAGGACGGCTTGCGGCCGGAGAGCAGGAGGTTGTAGAAGAGCTCGGCGGGGAGGTAGGGCTCGAGCACGCGGGTGTCGACCTTCTGCAGGGCGATGTAGCTGTTGAAGGCGAAACGGCGCCAGCCGAAGGAGACCGATTCCGGTTCCGCGGTCGACTCGACCGTGCGCAGGCCCCAGCCCCAGGCGTTGGCGAGCAGCTCCTCGCCGCCGACCCGGCGCTGCTCGAAGCCGGTCTCGTTCAGCAGCCGTCGCAGGTCGGCGGGTGCGAAGGCGTGGACGTCGACCTCACCCTCGAGCGAGTGGCCGTGCGACTGCTCGGACTCCGGCACGGCGCGCTCCCGCGCCCCGACCAGGCGCCGCCAGGTGGGCGCGGCGAGCAGCCCGGCGCGCTTCGGCACCGCCGCCAGCTGGTCGCCGTAGCGGGAGGGCTCGCCGCAGAAGGCGATCGCGCCGCCCGGGCGCAGCACGCGGCGGAACTCGGCGAAGGCGCGCTCGATGTCGGGGATGTGGTGGAGGACGGCGTGGCCGAAGACGAGGTCGAAGCTCTCGTCCTCGAAGGGGAGCTCCTCGGCCTCGGTGACGACCGTCTCGACCTCCAGCCCGAGCGACTCGGCGGTGTTCGAGAGCTGCTCCAACATCCCCGGCGAGATGTCGGTCGCGGTCAGCCGCTTGATGACCCCCAGCTGCAGCAGGTTGAGCGAGAAGTAGCCGGTCCCCGAGCCGATCTCCAGCCCGTCGACGAAGCGCACGCCGTCGAGCCCGCCCAGCGCCTTGGCCAGCTTCAACCTCACCTGCTTCTGGCCGGTGGCGCCGAAGTCGATGCCCCACTTGGCGTCGTATTCGTGCGCCGCCGCGTCGTGGTAGCGGGTGTTGACGTCCTTGATGTGCTCGGGCGTGGCGGTGGGGGAGGCCGGCATTGGGCCGGGAACAATACGGTCCCGGTTGATGGCGCGTGAGTACGTGCAGGAAAACCAGCCGGCAGGGGTGCCGCCGCTGCCGCTGACCGGCGAGCGGACGCTGCCCGACGTGCCCGAGGAGAACTACTGGTTCCGCCGGCACCTCGCGGTCTACGAGTGGATCGCGACCTGGGTCGGCGGCAAGCGCGTGGTCGACATGGCCTGCGGCGAGGGCTACGGCTCCAACCTCCTGGCGACCTCGGCGGCGAGCGTGGTCGGCGTCGACGCCAACCCCGAGGCCCACGAGCACGCCCGCCTGCGCTACGTGCGCCCCAACCTGCGCTTCGCCCGCGACCTGGTCGAGAGCTTCTCCGAGCCCTGCGACGCGGTCGTCTTCCTGCAGACGATCGAGCACGTGCAGGACCCCGGCGCGATCCTCGAGCACTTCAAGTCGATGCTCGCGCCCGGCGGCGCCGTCTATGTCTCGACCCCGAACCTGCTCACCCTCGCCCCGCCCGGGGCGGAGAAGTCCGACAACCCCTGGCACGTCAAGGAGTACCGGGCGGACGAGTTCCGCGCCCTCTGCGAGGCCCACTTCGACCGGGTCGAGATGCACGGCCTCTTCCACGCCGGCAAGCTGCGCGCCCACGAGCTGGCGATCAAGCTCGGCTGGGACCGCGTCCACAAGGCGCTGCGCCTGAGCAAGCCCTTCTACGACCGCTTCACCCCGGCGATCTCCGCCGCCGACTTCAGGCTCGGCGGTGACGATCTCGACCGGGCGCTGGACTTCCTCGCCGTCTGCCATGCCTGAGCGCAGCCACGGCGCCGTCGGCCCCGAGCCGGCCGGCGACCTGGCGATCGTGCTGCACTCGCACATGCCCTACGTCGAGGGCTTCGGCACCTACCCCTTCGGCGAGGAGTGGCTCTTCGACGCGGTGATCCGCTCCTACCTGCCGGTCCTCGAGGTCGCTCGCGACCTGACGATGACCGTGACCCCGGTCCTCGCCGACCAGCTCGAGGACGCCGGCACGCGCGAGCGCCTGCGCCGCTTCCTGGTCGAGTGGCGGGTCGGCGCGGCCCAGGCCGACGTCGACGAGGTCGACCCCGAGTGCCGCGACGCCTGCGAGGCGGAGCTGGGGCGCTACCGGCGGGCGCTGGAGCTGCTCGACGCGGCCGGCGGCGACCCGCTGCGGCCCTTCCAGGGCGCCGCGGCGGAGGGCCGGGTGGCGCTTGCCGCCTCGGCGGCGACCCACGCGGTCCTGCCGCTGCTGGCGACTCGCGCCGGGCTGCGGCTGCAGCTCGACGCCGGGATCCGCTCGCACCGGCGGCGCTTCGGCTGGGGCGGCGGCTTCTGGCTGCCCGAGTGCGCCTACGTGCCGGGCCTGGAGTGGCAGCTCGCCGAGCATGGCGTCGAGTGGTTCTGCGTCGACCAGAGCGCCCACGCCGAGCCGTTCGAGGCGCTGGCACCGGTGGCGACCGGGCCCGGACCGGTGGCGCTGCCGATCGACTGGGAGGCGATCCAGTGGCTCTGGTCGCTCGACGGCTACCCCTCCGATCCCGCCCACGCCCAGTTCGCCGGCAAATCGCTGCGCGGCGTGCGGATCTGGAAGGTTGGCGGCGGCGCCTACGACCCGGCCGCCGGCGCCGCCGCCGCCAAGCGCCAGGCCGGCGAGTTCCTCGCCGCGACCGCGGCCCGGCTGCGCGAGTACGCGACGGCCCGCGGGCGGCGCGGCCTGATCGTCTTCGCGATCGACACCGAGCTGCTCGGCCACTGGTGGTCGGAGGGCGTGATCTGGCTGCGTGAGGTGCTGGCCGGTGCCGCCGCGGCCGGGGTGCGGCTGCTGACCGTCCCCCGGGCGCTGGAAGAGCACGAGGCGCTGCCGCGCCCCCTTGCCGCCTCGACCTGGGGCGAGGACAAGGACCTCAGCACCTGGGACTCGCCGCAGGTCGCCGACCTCGCCTGGGGCGGGCGGCGGCTGGAGCTGCGCCTGCTGCGCGCGCTCTCCGGCGGGCTGCGCGGACCGGACGCCGCCCGCGCCGCGCGCGAGCTGCTCGCCGCCCAGGCCAGCGACTGGGCCTTCCTCGACAAGCGCGGCCAGGCAGGGGACTATGCCTTCCAGCGCGCCACCGATCACGCCGGGGCGATGCACGAGGCCATAGACTCTTCCGCCAGCAGCGACCCGAGTATGCGCGCCCTAGCCCCGGACCTGAGCCTCGCCCCCCTGCTGGAGCCCTAAGCGGCGCTGATCCGATGACGCGCGTCCTGATCCTCTCCTGGGAGTACCCGCCGCTGATCGAGGGCGGTCTGGCCCGCCACGTGCGCAAGCTCTCCGAGGCCCTGGTCGAGCGCGACGTCGAGGTCCACGTGCTGACCCGCGGCGGCGAGGAGTCGCCGGCCGAGGAGATGCGCGCCGGCGTCCACATCCACCGCATCCGCGAGCCGAAGCGGCCCACAGACCTCGGCGAGTTCGTCGCCTGGGTCGAGCGGATGAACTCCGACATGCTCGCCGCCGGGGTCGAGCTCGGCGACCGCTACAGCTTCGACCTCGTCCACGGCCATGACTGGCTCGTCGCCAACGCCTGCGACCACCTCGCCAAGCGCTACGAGGCGCCGCTGGTGACGACGATCCACGCCACCGAGCACGGCCGCCACCAGGGCTGGGTCGACAAGCACCCGCAGAGCTACATCCACGGGGTCGAGCGCTGGATCTCCAACCGCTCCGAGCGGACGATCGCCTGCTCGCACTACATGCGCGAGCAGATCGCCGACATCTTCGGCGTCGAGGAGGAGCGGATCAGCGTCATCCCCAACGGGATCGACCCCGACGACCTGCAGGCGCCCGACGCCGCCGAGCTGGAGCGGCTGCGGGCCGAGTTCGCCGCCCCCGAGGAGAAGCTCGTCCTCTTGATCGGCCGCCTCGTCTACGAGAAGGGCTTCCAGCTGGCGCTGGAGGCGATGCCGCGGGTTGTCGAGGAGGCGCCGGGGACGCGCTTCCTGGTCGCCGGCTCGGGCACCCACGAGAGGGAGCTGCACCGCCAGGCCGAGGAGCTGGGGCTGATGGACCACGGCACATTCCTCGGCTGGATCGGCGACGACGTGCTGCACTCGCTCTACCGGATCGCCGACCTCACCGTGGTGCCCTCGATCTACGAGCCGTTCGGCCTCGTCGCGCTCGAGGCGATGGCCTCCGAATGCCCCTGCATCGTCGCCGACACCGGTGGCCTGCGCGAGGTCGTCCCGCACGAGGACGTCGGCCTGCGCTTCCGCGCCCACGACCCGGAAGCGCTCGCCGAGGTCGCGATCCGCGTCCTCCGCGACGACGAGCTCGGCCAGAGCCTGGTCGCCGAAGCCTACGAGCACCTGCGCCGCTTCGACTGGGGCGACGTCGCCGAGCAGACGGCGGCCGTCTACGCCGAACTCGCCGGCGATCCCAGCCCCGCCTGAGCCGGCGCCGAGAAGCTGCCGCGGCTGGTGCTGCCCGGTGACCACACGATCCCCTCGATCAGCTCGACAGGGGCGACGTCGAGCGCGGCGGCGAGCTTGATCATCGTGTCGATCCGGGGCAGCCGTTCGCCGCGCTCCAGCAGCCCGATCTCGGTGCGGTGCAGTGAGGCGCGGACGGCGACCTCTTCCTGCGAGAGCCCGGTGCGCTTGCGGCAGCGGTTGAGGTTCCTCCCGAATGTGGCGGCGATGTCCACCGGCGGGATTCTTCTGTCTGGTGCGACCGTTCTCAACAGACCCGTCCTTTCTGGGGGGCGGTCGAACCGACGGTCGCAGGGCATGATGCGGGTCGACTGCCTCGGATTTGTCAATCTATTGTCTTGCAGACAATACCTACCGAATCTGATACTCTCGCCTTGACCAAAGGGCCATGGTGGAATCGGTCTAGAATTACACCATTCCACCATGGCGCTGAACATCAAGAACGAGGAGGCGGAGCGGTTGGCTGCGGAAGTCGCAGAGCTCGCCGGCGAAAGCAAGACCGGCGCGGTGCGCCAGGCGCTGCAAGAGCGGCGCGACCGGTTGGAGAGCGAACGGGTGGGCAAGGAGAAGAGGCGGCGGGATCTTCGGCGCTTCATGGAAACGGAGATCTGGCCGCAGATCCCGGAGGAGCTGCGGGGTGGGCCACCAATGACGAAGGCCGAGAGAGAAGCGATTCTTGGATACGGGCCGGAGGGATATTGATCCTCGATAGCTCAGCGGTCGTATCGATGATCCTCGAGGAAGGAGACCATGACCGGCTCCTCGACGCCACGGCGGACGCGGTCGACGTGGCGATCGGTGCGCCTACTCTGGTCGAGACCGGCATGGTGATGATCGGTCGTTTCGATTTGCACGGCCAGGCGCTGGTGTCGCGGTTCCTAGAACGGAATGCGGTTGCCGTGATCTCTTTCGACGAAGCCCACTGGCAGGCATCCGCCGACGCTTTCCTCCGCTACGGCAAGGGCCGCCATCCAGCCGCACTGAACTACGGCGATTGCATGACCTATGCGACCGCCCATCTCGCCGGTCGGCCTTTGCTCTACACCGGCGACGACTTCGCTCAGACCGACCTGGTCGCCGCCCTCAGCTGAGCGCGGGCACGGACCTCAGTCGGGCTGGGGGAGGGTGGTGTGCGCCGCCGGGTCGGGTTCGACCGGGTTCGGCCAGCGCAGCCGCTCGGGCGCGTCGCGCATGCGCACGACCTTGGCCGGGACGCCGGCGACGACGGCGTTGGCCGGGACGTCCTTGGTCACCACCGAGTTGGTGCCGACGATCGAGTTGTCGCCGACCCGGACGCCGCGCAGGACACAGGCGCCGTAGCCGATCCAGACGTTGGAGCCGACCTCGACGTCGCGGGTGTAGATGCCCTGCTCGCGGATCGGCCGCTCGACCTCGACCACGCCGTGGTCGAAGTCGATGAACATCGCCCGGTCGGCGATCACGCACTGCTCGCCGATCCGCACCCGCTTGTAAGCGGAGATCGTGCACTCCTGGCCCATCACGGTCTTGGCTCCGATCTCGACCGTGCCCTCGTGGCAGCGGATCTTCGTCCCGTGGCCGATCCAGACGAAGGGGCCGAACTCGATCCGGCCGCGACGCGAGATCTGCAGTTCCAACCCGCCGCCGAGGAAGAGCGGCCCGTTGGTGCGCCAGCGCCACCCGGCGGGGGTCAGCAGGCGGCGGCGCAGGTAGCGAGCCAGGAGCAGCGCGTATTTCGGCGTCAGCATCCCGTTGCGCGCGCAGAAGCGGAGAAAGCGAATCACGGCGGGCCGCACTTTAGACTGGCGCATCCATGCCCGACGCCGCCCAAGGCTCCGCCAAGTCCGCGCCGCTCGCCGAGCGCCTCGTCGCCGGTGACAAGCGCGCCCTGGCGCGGGCGATCACGCTGATCGAGTCCGACGACCCGGCCGGCTGGGAGCTCGTCCGCGAGGTCTACCCGCGCACCGGCAAAGCGCGGATCATCGGCTTCACCGGCCCGCCCGGGGTCGGCAAGAGCACCCTGATCGGGGCGCTGACCGCGGAGCTGCGCAAGGCCGAGCGCCAGGTCGCGGTGCTCTCGATCGACCCCTCCAGCCCCTTCACCCGCGGCGCCCTGCTCGGCGACCGGATCCGCCTCTCCGACCACTTCCTCGACCCCGGCGTCTTCATCCGCTCGATGGCCTCGCGCGGCGCCCTGGGCGGCCTCTCCGAGGCGGCTCTGCAGGTGGCGTTGGCGATGGACGCCGCCGGCAAGGACGACGTCCTGATCGAGACCGTCGGCGTCGGCCAGGCCGAGATCGACATCGTCGACCACGCCGACACGATCGTGCTGGCGCTGATGCCCGGCTCGGGCGACTCGATCCAGGCGCTGAAGGCGGGGGTGATGGAGATTCCCGACGTGATCGTCGTCAACAAGGCCGATCACCCGATGACCGACACGATGGTGCGCGAGGTGCGCGGCGTGCTCTCCCTCTCGCACGAGCCGGGCCGCTGGAAGGTGCCGATCCTGCGCACCGAGGCGGCCCGCGGCGAGGGCGTCGACGAGCTGGCCGAGAAGATCGACGAGCACCGTGCCTTCATCGAGGCGGAGGGCACGCTCGAGGAGCGCCGCGCGCGCAACCTGCGCAGCGAGGTTCTCGGCATCGCCACCTCGCGGATGCGGCGGCAGCTGGAGGCGACCGCCGCCGACGACCCCGGGACCGCGGCGCTGCTGGAACGCGTCGTGCGCCGCGAGCTCGACCCGGCCAGCGCCGCCAGCGAGCTGATGGAGCGGCAGGAACGTGGCTAGGCGGGGCGGGATCGACCTCGACGACGTCGCCGGCTCCCGGGTCGGCAGCGTCCACGGCTTCTACCTCGACGCGGCCAGCGGCGACCCGGTCTGGCTCGTCGCCGCGCTCGGCCGTCGTGGCTCGAAGAAGATCGCGGTGCCGATGCGCGAGTGCGCCGTCGGCGCCGGCCGCGCCTGGACCGCCCAGGGTGGCGAGGCTATGCGCAACGCCCCCGCGGTCGACCCCAGTCGGCCGCTGCTGCGCGAGCACGAGGCGGCGATCTGCGCCCACTATGGGGTGAGCGAGAAGGCCGGCCGCCACGCCGAGCTGGCCGGTCGACCCGAGGGCGAGATCACCGCCCGCCCCGCATGACCACACCCGCCCATCGGCGGGGTTTTCAGCAGCCGAGCTGGCGGGCGATCACCATCTGCTGCACCTCGTCGGTGCCCTCGCCGATGGTGAGGATCTTGGCGTCGCGGTAGAAGCGGCAGACCGGGTACTCCTCGATGAAGCCGTAGCCGCCGTGGATCTGCACCGCCTCCTCGGTCGCCCGCACCGCGAGCCGGCCGGTGATCAGCTTCGCCTGGGCCGCGGTCAGCGTGAACGATTTGCCCGCGTCCTTCTCCAGCGCCGCCCGCCAGGTCAGCAGCCGGGCCGCCTCGATCTGGGCCGAGAGGTCGGCGATCTTCGCCTGGATCGACTGGAACTTGGCGATCGGCCGGCCGAAGGCCTGGCGCTCCTTGGCGTAGGCGATCGCCTCGTCGAGCGCCCCCTGGGCGAGGCCGACGCCCATCGCCGCGACCCCGATCCGGCCGCCGTCGAGGATGTGGAGGAAGTTCTTGAAGCCGTCGCCGCGGCGGCCGAGCAGGTTGGCCTCCGGGACGCGGCAGCCCTCGAAGCTGAGCGGCCGCGTGTCTGAGGCGTTCCAGCCCATCTTGCGGTAGGGCTCGCCGATCACGTAGCCGGGCGCGCCGGTGGGGACGATCAGGTTTGAGATCTCCTTGCGGCCGTCGGCCTCGCCGGTGACGGCGGTGATCGCCACGCAGCCGGAGATCTCGGTGCCGGAGTTGGTGATGAACTGCTTGGCGCCGTCGATCTCCCACTCGCCGTCGTCGAGCTTCGCCCTGGTGCGCACGTTGCCGGCGTCCGAGCCGGCCTCGGGCTCGGTCAGCCCGAAGGAGGCGAGGCGCCTGCCGCTGCAGAGCTGCGGCAGCCACTCGTCTTTCTGCTCGTCCGTGCCCCAGAGATAGATCGGCATCGTGCCCAGCGAGGTGTGGGCGGCCATCGTGATGCAGACCGAGGAGTCGACCCGGGCCAGCTCTTCGACCGCGAGCGCGTAGGAGAGGGTGTCGGCCCCGCCGCCGCCGTACTCCTGCGGGAAGGGAATCCCCATCAGGCCGAGGTCGCCGAGCTTCTCGACGATCTCGTAGGGGAAGCGCTTCTCGCGGTCGAGCTCCTCGGCGACCGGCGCGACCTCGGCGCGGGCGAAGTCCCGCACCGTGTAGCGCAGCAGTCGCTGCTCGTCGGAGAGCTCGAAATTCACGCGGCGGAGCCTACGCCAGCGCTACATCTGCAGCGACTTGACCTGCAGCAGCTCCTCGATCGCGTAGCGGCCGTTCTCGCGCCCGTGACCGGACTGCTTGTAGCCGCCGAAGGGAGCCAGCGGGTTGAAGACGCCGCCGTTGATCTCGACCTGGCCGGTGCGGATCCGCTTGGCGATCCCGACCGCGCGGTCGGTGTCGGCCGACCAGACGCCGCCGGCGAGGCCGTAGACGGTGTCGTTGGCGATCCGCACCGCGTCGTCCTCGTTCTCGTAGGGCTGGATCGAGAGCACCGGGCCGAAGATCTCCTCCTGGGCGATCGTCATCTCCGGCTTGACGTCGGAGAAGACGGTGGGGCGGACGAAGAAGCCGCGCTCGAGCCCCTCGGGGGGCGCGGCGCCGCCGGTGACCAGCCTCGCGCCCTCGGCCTCGCCCTTCTCGATGTAGCCGCGGACGCGCTCGCGCTGCACCTCGGAGACCAGCGGGCCGAGCCGGGTCGACTCCTCGAACGGGTCGCCGGGGGTGAAGGCCTCGGCGGCCGCCGAGGCGAGCTCCTCGGCCTCGGCCAGCTTGCCGACTGGCACCAGCATCCGGGTCAGGGCGCTGCAGGTCTGGCCCGAGTTGAGGTAGCACTTGGCGACCCCGTCGACGACAGCCTGGCTGAGGTCGGCGTCGTCGAGGATGATGTTGGGCGACTTGCCGCCGAGCTCCATCGCGACCGGCTTGACCGTCGCCGAGGCGAGCTCCGAGACCCGTTTCCCGGCCCGGGTCGAGCCGGTGAAGGAGACCATGTCGACGCCGGGGTGGCCGGCGATCGCCTCACCGACGACCGGGCCCGTGCCGGTGACCATGTTGAAGACCCCGGCGGGCAGTTCGGCGGCCTCGATCACCTCGGCGAGGATGAAGGCGTTGAGCGGCACGACCTCGCTCGGCTTGAGCACGACGGTGCAGCCGGCGGCCAGCGCCGGCGCGACCTTGGCGGCGATCTGGTTGAGCGGGTAGTTCCAGGGGGTGATCGCGCCGAGCACGCCGGCCGCCTCGCGCAGCACGCGCGAGTTGCCGATCTCCTCCTCCCAGGCGATTTCCTCCATCAGGTTCGGCATCGCCGCGAACTGGGCGGTGGGCAGCCCGGCCTGGATGATCTGGCTCAGTTTCAGCGGCATGCCGAGCTCCTGGGTGATCGTCGCGGCGATCTCCTCGGAGCGCTCGGCGAGCCCGGCGGCGATCGCGTTCAGGTAGGCGGCGCGCTCCGCGCGCGGTGCCTGCGACCAGGACTCGAAGGCCTCGTTCGCGGCGCGCACCGCGCGGTCGGCGTCCTCCGGGGTGCAGGCCGGGATCGAGCCCATCACCTCCTCGGTGGTCGCGTTGACGACCTCGATCGCCTCCGTGCCCCGCGGCTCGACCCACTCGCCGCCGATGAAGATCTTGTCCTTGCTCTGAACCTCAGCCGCAGTCGCCATCTCTCTCCTCCTAGTGGTTTGGCCGCCCGGCCAAAGCTAGCGCTTTGGCGCCCGGCCCGGGCACTGCCCGCGCGTCGCGGGCGTGGAGCAGCTCGCCGCAGCTCTCGCAGATGCCGCGGTCGCTGACCGTGCCGCCGCACTCCTTGTGGACGACCAGCAGCGGTGGGCCGTCGGGCTCGGGCGAGTGGCGGTCGCCCCAGGCGAGCAGGGCGACGAGGGCGGGCCAGAGGTCGAGCCCCTTCTCGGTCAGGAAGTACTCGTGGCGCTCGGGGCTCTCCTGGTAGAGGCGGCGCTCGAGGATGTCCTCGTCGACAAGCCTCTGCAGGCGGGCGGCCAGCACGTTGCGGGCGATGCCGAGGCTGCGCTGCAGCTCGCCGAAGCGGCGGTTGCCGTTCATCACGTCGCGCACGATCAGCAGCGTCCAGCGCTCGCCGACCACCTCGAGCGCCTTGGCGATCGAGCAGACCTGGCCGGGGTAGTCGTAACGAAGCACGACTGTGATCTTCGCACACAAGGTTGCATCAAGCAACCGACTTCGGCTACGGTGGAACGAGCAGAGAGTTGCTTGATGCAACCCATGGCAAGCAAGCCGATTGGAGGCCCGCGATGAGGCCGATTCGCAGACACCGCAACGAGCACCCGCTGAAGGCGCCACGGATCGCGATCAGCGAAGAGGAGATCCTTGCCGACCTGGTCTACCCATCCACCCGCCTGCCCAGCGGCAAGAACGCCCGGGCCGTCCGCCGGGGCCGCCGGTGAGCACCGCGTCCTCTACCGCGGCCGCAAACAGCCACATCCGAAGCCAAGCTCACCACCGCGAGAGCGGCAAGCTGCTCGCCCACGGCATCGCCACCTGCATGATCCTGGGTGGCTGACTAGGCAGAGAGGCGCCGCGCGAGCTCGACCAGGAGGCGGACGCCGAAGCCGCTGGCGTCTTTGCCGACGTAGGGGCGGCCGACGTCCCAGGCGGTGCCGGCGATGTCGACGTGGGCCCAGGGCGTGTCGCCGACGAACTCCTCGAGGAAGGAGCCGGCGTAGATCGTGCCCGCCTTGCGCTTGGCGGCGGCGTTGGTGAGGTCGGCCACCGTGCCCTTGGTCAGCGCCTTGTACTCGGGGTGCAGGGGCAGGCGCCAGACCAGCTCGCCGCTGGTCTCGCCGGCCTCGCTCACCGCGGCGGCGAGCTCGTCGTCGTTGGCGATCACCGCCGCGTAGGTGGAGCCGAGCGCGACCAGGACGGCGCCGGTCAGGGTGGCGAGGTCGACGATCCGCTCGGCGCCGAGCTCGACCGTGTAGGCGAGGGCGTCGGCGAGGATCAGGCGGCCCTCGGCGTCGGTGTTGTTGACCTCGACCGTCGTGCCGTTGTACTGGGTGATCACGTCGCCCGGCTTGATCGCCGTGCCCGAGGGCATGTTCTCGGTCGAGGGCACGACCGCGATCAGGTTCAGCTCCAGGCCCAGCTCGGCGATCGCACCGACCGCCTCCAGCACCGCGGCGGCGCCCGACATGTCCATCTTCATCTCGTGCATCGAGGCCGAGGGCTTCAGTGAGATGCCGCCGGTGTCGAAGGTGACGCCCTTGCCGACCAGGCCCAGCGTCGGCCCCGAGCCACCGCCCTCGTAGCGCAGCACGATCAGCTTCGGCTCCTCGGTGCTGCCCTGGCTGACCGCGACCAGGCCGCCCATCTTCTTGGCGGCGATCTCCTCACCGCCGAGGACCTCGGCGGTGACCCCATCGTGGTGAGAGGCGATCTCGCGGGCGCGGCGCGAGAGGAAGGAGGGCGTGGCGAAGTTCGAGGGCAGGCTCTGCAGGTCGCGGGCCCGGTTCTGCGCCTCGGCGCAGATGCGGCCGGCCTCGGCCGCCGCGGCGACGGCCTCCGGCCCGAGCACGGTCAGCGACCCGAGCCGGGGCGGGGGAGGCGAGTCGGGGTTGGCGCTCTGGAAGCGGTCGAAGCGGTAGGCGCCGAGGATCGTGCCGGTGACGAGCGCGTCAGCGGCGGCCGCCTCGTCGTCGCCGTCGGGCAGCACCCAGGCGAGCGAGCTCACCTTCAGCCTGTCGGCCTCTTTCGCGACCAGCGCGGCGGCGATCCGCAGGCGCTCGGCGTCGAGCTCCTCGCGCTTGCCGAGCCCGACGACGACCGCGCGGGCGGGCCCCTCGGGGAAGAGGGCGGAGAGCCTGTCGGCGCCGCCCTCGGCGCTCGCGGCGCCGGGCGCATCGGCCAGCGCCTCCGGCAGCTGCTCCCCCTCGCAGAGCCCGACGGCGAGCAGGTCGGCGCTGATCGCGGGGATCTGGGTCTGGCTGACGGTGACCTTCATGGGGCCGAGTCTATGCGCTTGCTCACGCTTCGTCCCTCGTCGTTACCGTTATCTTTTGGACAGGGCCATGCGGCCCAAATTCGAGCCGAGACCCGGCATAAACCGACGTAGAAAGGCCGCCAAATGCCCAGCACCGTCATCCTCGGAACCGCGCGCACGCCCTTCGGCAAGATGGGCGGGACGCTGTCCTCACTCGACGCCACCGACCTCGGCGGCCAGGCGATCTCCGCCGCGCTCGAGCGCTCCGGCGTCGACCCCGCGCAGATCGACCAGGTCGTCTTCGGCCAGGTCCTGCAGGCCGGCCAGGGGCAGATCCCCTCGCGCCAGGCGCAGATCAAAGGCGGCGTCCCCAAGGAGGTCCCCTCGGAGACGATCAACAAGGTCTGCGCGTCCGGCATGCGCTCGCTCGGCCTCGCCGACATGGCGATCCGCGCCGGTGACGCCGAGGTCGCCGTCACCGGCGGCATGGAGTCGATGAGCCAGGCGCCGCACCTGCTGCCGGGCGCCCGCTTCGGCTACCGGATGGGTCACGTCGAGACGATCGACGCGATGGTCTACGACGGCCTCACCAACCCCTTCACCGAGAAGCAGATGATCAACGAGGCGAGCGAGGTCTCCAACGAGCTCGAGATCACCCGCGCCGACATGGACCGCTTCGCCGAGCGTTCGCACCGGCTCGCCGCCGAGGCGACCGACGCCGGCCGCCTGGCCGACGAGATCGCCGCGGTCACGGTCAAGTCGCGCAAGGGCGAGAACACGATCGAGGCCGACGAGGCGATCCGCGCCGAGACCACGGTCGAGGCGCTGGCCGGGCTGCGGGCGATCGGCGGCGAGGACGCCACCCACACGGCCGGCAACGCCCCGGGCGTCAACGATGGCGCCAGCGCGGTCATCGTCGCCTCCGAGGAGTGGGCCGACAAGGAGGGCAAGACCGTCCTCGGCCGCGTCCTCGCCTACGGCACCGTCGCCGACGACTTCCCCTACCTGGCGAAAACTCCCGCCAACGCCGCCAAGCAGGCACTGGAGAAGATCGGCAAGAGCCCCGAGGACGTCGACCTCTGGGAGATCAACGAGGCCTTCGCCTCGGTCGCCCTCAACTCGATGCGGATGCTCGGTGTCGACGAGGACAACGTCAACGTCAACGGCGGCGCGATCGCCCTCGGCCACCCGATCGGGGCCTCCGGCTCGCGGATCGTCGGTGCGCTCGTCCACGAGCTCGGCCGCCGCGGCGGCGGCATCGGCGTCGCCGCGATCTGCTCGGGCGGCGGCCAGGGCGACGCCATAGTCATCGAGGTCTGAGGCGGTGCAGCGGGCGGCTGCCTTCTTCGACCTCGACAAGACCCTGATGGCGGGCTCGTCGGGGATGCAGTTCGCCCGCGTCGCCACCCGGCATGGGGTGGTCGGCCGCCGCCAGCTCGCCGGCTGGGCGGTCGAGCACCTGCGCTACCGCCTGCGCGGGACCACCGACGAGCGTCTGACGGAGGTGCTGCGGGTGGCTCGGGACACGATCACCGGTGTGCCCGCGCGCAGCGTCGAACGGATGACGCCGGAGGTGCTGGCGGCGATCCTGCCCCGCGTCTACCCGCGGATGCTCGACGAGGTCTACGCCCACCAGGACGCCGGCCGCGCCACCTTCATCGTCAGCGCCGCCGGTCACGGCGTGGTCGAGCCGCTGGCCGCGGTGCTCGGCATGGACGGCGGCATCGGCACCAAGTACGAGGTCGACGGCGAGGGCGCCTTTACCGGCCGCTTCGACGGCCCCTTCGTCTACGGCCCGGGCAAGGTCGAGGCGATGGAGGCCTTCGCCACCCAGCACGAGATCGACCTCGCCCAGTCCTACGCCTACTCCGACTCGCTCTCGGACCTGCCGATGCTGCGCGCCGTCGGCCACCCGGTCGCCGTCAACCCGGACCCGCCGCTGGCCGAGCTCGCCCGCGAGGAAGGCTGGCAGACGATGCGCTTCGAGCAGCTCGGCCGCCGCCTCATCGCCCTCGCCTTCACCCTGCTCGCCACGGTCGCCGGCCTCGGCGCCTCCCGCTTCGCCGCCCGCCGCCGGGTACCGCCGCCCCGCCGCTTCGCCGCCCGCCGCTGAGCCCCGTAAGAAAGCCGGGGCATCGCCCGTTTATGGGCAGTCACCGGAGAGTTCCTGGCTGGTGACCAAGAAATCGCACTCCGGCAGGAAGGGTTCACAGTCCCATGCAAAGTCAAGGTCGCACCCGAAGTCTCTGCGTCGCTCTCGCGCTCGTCGTCGCCTGCGCATCGGTTCAGGTGATGACGGCTATGGCCCTGCCGGGCCCCGCGTTCGCCGGCACCGTGCTCGTCTTCGGCGAGGACGACAACGGCAGCGAGGGGAACAACGCCGCGAGCACCCTGACCTCGCTGGGGCATGTGGTTCAGCGCAGCACGACCCTTCCCGAGGCGCTGGGCGGCTACTCGAGCATCTGGTACGTCGAGGCATACAGCGGCCTCTCCCTCGACGAACGAGAACGGCTGATCACCTACATCCGGGAGGGTGGAAGCGCCTACCTGACCGGTGAGCGCCCCTGTTGCGAGGAACTGAACGACGACGTCGAAGCCGTTCTCCGGTCCCTGCTCGAGGACCAGGACGTCCAGGTCGGCGATCTCGGCGACATCCCGGCTCCCTTCACCTTCAACCCGTCGGTAACCGACCACGTCGCCTCGGCGCCGAACCTGCTCGTCGACTTCGTTCCGCACTCGCCAGGTGGGATGGCGGGGCTTGGCGGCATCAACGCGCACAACGTCTTCGCGAGCAACGAGACCACCCCCGTGGGCGGGGTCTGGTCCGACAAGGACATGATCTCGGATCGAGGGCGGATCGCGCTCCTCATGGACATCGATTGGCTCAACGACCCTGAGCGAGTGCCGATCATCCAGAACATCCAGAACTTCCTGGATCGGGGCGCTTCCTGCTCGGACGGCAGCCACCACGACGGAATGCTGTGGACCGGTCCGACCGAAACCAACGGCCCCTCGAATTGCAGCACGATCCTGACCCCGAAAGAAGTCACCTGGACGGTCGGCTCAGACGCGGGCCCCGTGACGCTGGAGGTCGAGGCGACGGGTGCCGACGCCGATTGCGACATCGCTCCCTTCTCCGGCGCGACCCGCGCCCGCTGCCAGATAGACGGCGGGGTCGAGAGCGGCGCCTCGCTCGTCGTCAAAGCGAGCGATGCGCTCGGCCAGACCATGCGCTGGTACCGGGTCCGTCCGCAGAACGACCCCCGCAACGTCCCCGTTCCGTTCTCGCTCTCGTCCAACTGGTGGGACTGGCCGGATCATGACGATGACGGCATACCCACCCACTGGGAGCAGAACGGCGTCTGGGTGAAGGGCAAGTACCTCGACCTGCCCGGCCGAGGCGCGCGCTGGGACCACAAGGATCTCTTCCTGCGCTACGACTTCGAATCGGGTCAGGAGTTCGACGAGCAGGTGTTCGACCGGATGCGGCAGGTCTTCGCCACCGCTCCGCTCGGCAACCCCGATGGGGTCGATGGGGTGTCTCTCCACGTTCAGCGCGGCCCCTCCGTGCCAGCATCGGTCGTCGGTGATTTCGACCTCAGGCAGGACGACATCCAGCGGGTTACCACGTACTCCTCATTCGCGGCCAGCCCGGAGTTCGGTGGTGGAGGCGTACCCCAGATCTACAAGTGGATGCTGAACTTCGATCGGAACCCGAACGCGGTGGGCAAAGCCAAGCTCAAGAACAGCTTCGCGTGGACGGCATTTCCGGTCGACGCCTGGGCAGCCGCGCTCGAGCTCGAGACCACGCCTGGCTCGGCGGTGAACTTCGTCGAGGCCACGAATGCCGTCCACGAGCTTGGTCACCTGCTGGGGCTGGACCATCACGGAGCCAGGTCGCTCCCCACCCATGCTCCGGAGTACAAGAGCGTCATGACCTACAGCTACTCGAACTTCGGCATCCCGGGCCCGTTGGGCTTCGGGGCGCGGATCGACTACTCACGCACTCAGGTCGTCAACCTGGACTGGCGGTCGGGCGAGCCGATCGGGGCGCTCACCTTCCTGCCCGGCCAGTACGGGGAGGAACCGGATTTCTATGCGCAGAACAACGCCGAGCAGCTCGATCTGGGCGGGCCGGCCCCCGACGAGCCCACGGCGGAGGAGGCCGTCCAGGCGGCCGACCCCGAGTCGATTCGAGGCTTCGCCGAGGAGTTCGGCCTCGCGGTCGACCTGAACCCGCCGACCGTCGAGGGCGCGAAGGCGACGGTCGCGCCGGGTGGCACGGTCGAGATACCTCTCGAGGCGACCAATCCCGGTGGCGGCGCGCTTTCCTTCGTCGTGGACGTACCCGGACAGAAGGGCACCGCGACCGCGACCCCCAGCGGAATCAGCTACACGGCGCAGGGGGATGCCTCCGGCGTGGACACGGTCAAGGTGCGAGCCGTCAACGCGACTTTCGGCTCGGCGCAGGCGGCGATCGAGATCACGGTGACGTCCCCGTCCCAGGACGGGCCCACCGGGGGGCAGGCTGGGGCGAACGCGACGCTCCCAGTTCCGAGCGGCTCCCGAGGCGCCAGATCGTGCAAGGGGCTGAAGGGAGAGCGCCGCACCGCCTGCCGGATCCGGCAACGGGTGGAGAAGCAGTGCGGAATGCTCGAGGGGAGCCGGAGAAAGGCTTGCGCGAAACGGGTTCGCGCCCAGGCCAGGTGTGGGCGGGCCGCGGCGAAGACCGCGCGGAAGGCGCTGCGGAAGAGAGGCTGCGGGCGTAGGGCCACCTAGACTGTCCGCATGGCGATCGAGCCGCGGCAGAAGCCGGCCCTGGAGGGGCGCGAGGCTGAGTTCAAGACGATGTCCGATCACCCGATCGAGGCGTTGTATGGGCCCGAGGAGGCCCCCGCTGACCCGGAGGCGACGATCGGCGCCCCCGGCGCCTACCCCTTCACCCGCGGCCCCTACGAGTCGATGTACCGGGGCAGGCTCTGGACGATGCGCCAGTTCGCCGGCTTCGGCACCGTCGAGGAGACCAACGAGCGCTTCCACTACCTGCTCGACCACGGCCAGACCGGCCTCTCGACGGCCTTCGACATGCCGACTCTGATGGGCTACGACTCCGATCACGCCAAAAGCCTCGGCGAGGTCGGCCGCGAGGGGGTCGCGGTCGACACCCTCGACGACATGGAGCAGCTCTTCGCCGGCATCCCGCTCGGCGGCGTCACCACCTCGATGACGATCAACGCCCCGGCGGCGATCCTGCTCGCCTACTACGTGCTCGTCGGCGAGGAGCAGGGCGTCCCCCCGGAGAAGCTCGGCGGCACGATCCAGACCGACATCCTCAAGGAGTACATCGCCCAGAAAGAGTGGTGCTTCCCGATCGAGCCGGCGATGCGCTTGGTCACCGACATGGTCGAGTGGTGCAGCGAGCAGATGCCCCGCTGGCACCCGATCTCGATCTCCGGGTACCACATCCGCGAGGCCGGCTCCACCGCCCAGCAGGAGCTCGCCTTTACGCTCAAGGACGGCTTCACCTACGTCGAGCGGGCGATCGAGCGCGGCCTCGACGTCGACGCCTTCGCCCCGCGGCTCTCCTTCTTCTTCAACGCCCACATCGACTTCTTCGAGGAGATCGCCAAGTACAGGGCGGCGCGCCGGATCTGGGCCCGCGAGATGAAGGAGACCTACGGCGCCAAGCGCGAGGAGTCGATGCGGCTGCGCTTCCACGCCCAGACCGCCGGCGTCTCGCTGACCGCCCAGCAGCCGCTCAACAACGTCGTGCGGACCTCGCTCGAGGCGCTCGCCGCGGTGCTCGGCGGCACCCAGTCGCTGCACACCAACTCCTTCGACGAGGCGCTGGCGCTTCCCACCGAGGAGGCCGTCCGGGTCGCGCTGCGGACCCAGCAGGTGATCGCCTTCGAGTCGGGCGTGCCCAACACCCCCGATCCGCTGGGCGGCTCCTGGTTCGTCGAGAAGCTGACCGACGAGATGGAGGCCGCCGCCTACGACTACTTCGCCCGCATCGACGAGCTGGGGGGGATGGTCGAGGCGATCCGCCGCAACTTCCCCCAGCGCGAGATCGCCGACGCCTCCTTCGCCTACCAGCGCGAGGTCGACGAGCGCCAGCGGATCGTCGTCGGCGTCAACGACTTCACCCAGGAGGACGAAGCGGAGACCCCGATCCTGCGCATCGACCCGGCGCTCGAACGCAAGCAGGTCGACCGCCTGCAGGCGACCCGGGCAAAGCGCGACGGCGCCGCGGTCGAGGCGGCCCTCGCCGAGCTCAAGGCCGCGGCTGCCGGCGAGGCCAACATGATGGAGCCGATCATCGCCGCCGCCCGCGCCCGCGCGACCGAGGGCGAGATGATCGCCGCGATGCAAGAGGTCTTCGGGACCTACACCGAGTCGCCCGTCTTCTAACCATCCTCACGCGTTCTCACTGAAATGGAGGGAAAACGCGTGGGGATGGCGGGAGTGGATTAACCTTCCGGCTCCGATGGAGGCCGCAACCGCCCGCAAGATCCGCGTCGTCGTCGCCAAGCCCGGCTTGGACGGGCACGACCGCGGCGCCAAGATCATCGCCCGCGCCCTGCGCGACGCCGGCATGGAGGTCATCTACACCGGCCTGCACCAGACCCCGGAGCAGATCGCCGAGACGGTGATCCAGGAGGACGCCGACGCGGTCGGCCTCTCGATCCTCTCCGGCGCCCACATGACCCTGGTGCCCAAAGTCGTCGCCCTGCTCGCCGAGCAGGGGGTCGACGACGTCCTGGTCACGGTCGGCGGCACGATCCCGGCCGAGGACATCCCCGAGCTCAAGGGGCTCGGCGTCGCCGCCGTCTTCACTCCGGGGGCGGGAACCGACGAGATCGTCGATTTCATCCGCGAGGGCGCCGAAGAGCGCCACGCCAGCGGCGCCTGAGCGCGGCCACAGCGGCGTCCCGGCCGTCGGCCGCCATGTGATATCGATCACCGCCGAATCCCACACGTCCCCGTGTGCAGGTAGACTGATTGACTGGTCAGTCAACCAGCCTGAGAGACATTCCAAGGAGGCTTGAACTTGAAGATCTGCGTCCTGGTCAAGGAGGTTCCGGACGCCGCGGTACAGAAGCGAATCGACCCTGGGTCGAAGCGCCTGGATCGCAGCGGCGAGAAAAACCTGAACCCCTTCGACACCCATGCCATCGAGGCCGCCATGCAGATCAAGGAGGGCGGCGCAATTCCGGTCGAGGAAGTCGTCGCCGTGACGATGGGCCCCGACTCCGCCGTCCGCGCCCTGCACAAGGCAGTGGCCCTCGGCGCCGACCGTTCGGTGCACCTCTCCGACGACGCCCTCGCGGGCTCGGACGTGTGCGCGACCGGCTACTCGCTGGCCAAGGTGCTCGAGTCCGAGAGCCCCGACCTGGTCCTGCTCGGCCAGCAGTCGGACGACGGCGAGTGCTACACGATCGGCGCCGTCGTCGCCGACCACCTGCAGATGCCCTCGCTGACCCAGGTGATCAAGATCGACGTCACCGACGGCAAGCTGCGCTGCGAGCGCCAGGCCGAGTACGGCTACGACACGGTCGAGATCGAGCTGCCGGCCGTGATCAGCGTCGGCGACGCGATCAACGAGCCCCGCTACCCCAGCCTCAAAGCGATCATGGGCGCGAAGAAAAAACCGCTCGACGGCAAGGCGACCGGCGACGTCGGCATCGACGGCGGCATGGTCGGCGAGGCCGGCTCCAAGACCGCGGTCCTGGCGCTCAACCCGCCGCCGCCCAAGGAGGCCGGGGAGATCATCGAGGACGAGGACACCAACGAGACGGTCGAGAAGATCGTCGCCTGGCTCGACGAGAGGAAGCTGATCTAGATGGCAGGCATCCTGACTTACGCCCTGCACGACGACGAGGGCAACTTCAACAAGAACTCGCTCGGGGCGATCTCCGAGGCGGCCAAGCTGGCCGGTCAGATCGGCGGCGAGGCCGCCGTGCTGGTAGTCGGCGAGATCGCTGACGACGCCTGCGCCGGGCTCGGCAACTGGGGCGCGAGCAAGGTCTACCGGGCCAAGAGCGTGCCCGAGGGCCTCGCCCAGCCGATCGTCGACGCGATGGCCAAGGTGATCCAGGACGAGGGCTTCAGCTACGCCCTCTTCGGCGGCGGCCTGCTCGGCTTCGAGATCGGCGCCGGCCTGACCGCGCGTCTGGGCGCCGGCGTGACGATGGAGGTCACCGAGGTCAAGGTCCAGGACGGCAAGCTCGTTGCCGAGCGCCCGATCCTGCAGGACTCCCAGATCGCCGACGTCGGCTACGTCGCCGAGCCGGGGATCATCATCGGCCGCCTCAACGCCTTCGACGCCAACGAGAGCGGCGGCACCGCCGAGGTCGTCGACGTCGAGGTCGAGCTCTCGCCCTGGTCGACCAAGGCGAAGATGGTCCAGCGCGGCGAGCAGCGCGGCGCCGACGTCAACATCGAGGACGCGGAGATCCTCGTCGGCGGCGGTCGCGGCCTCGGTGCCGCCGAGGGGTTCAAGCAGTGCGAGGAACTGGCCGAGGCGATGGGCGGGGCGGTTGCCGCGACCCGCGCCGTGGTCGACGCCGGCTGGTACCCCTACGCGGCCCAGATCGGTCAGACCGGCAAGACGGTCGCGCCGAAGCTCTACCTGGCCGCCGGGATCTCCGGCGCGATCCAGCACAAGGTCGGGATGCAGAGCTCGGAGAACATCCTCGCGATCAACAAGGACCAGAACGCGCCGATCTTCGAGTTCTCGGATCTCGGCGTGGTCGGCGATCTGCACAAGATCGTCCCCAAGCTGACCGAGGCGATCAAGGCGAAGAAGGGCGGCTGAGCCGACCGGCTCAGTCACCTTCGACTGCGTAAAGGAGCAAGAGATGCCTGCCGTCAAGCCCATCGATTTCCCACCGCCGTTCGAGTCCAACGACGTAATCGGCCCGCCGACCGACCCGGTCGACGACCGGATCGAGGTTGGGGTCGCGATCGTCGGTGGTGGGCCGGCAGGCCTCGCTTGCGCCAACCGCCTGATGCAGCTGCTCGAGGACGAGCCCGAGCTGACCGAGAAGCTGGGCGAAGTCCCGGTCGCGGTGATCGAGAAGGGCAAAGTCTCCGGCGCGCACCTGCTCTCCGGGGCGAACGTCGACCCCTCGGCGCTGACCAGGCTCTTCCCGGACATGAAGCCGGAGGAGTGGCCGGCGGTCTACCAGGAGGTGACCAAGGACGCGACCTACTTCCTCACCCCGAAGAAAGCGTTCCCGCTGAAGCCGGCGCCGCCCAACTTCCGCAAAGAGGGCACCTACACGCTCTCGGTCTCGAAACTGGGTCGCTTCCTCGCCGACAAAGCCGAGGAAGCCGGCGTCTACATCCTCGCCGAGACCGCCGCGACCAAGCTCCTGGTCGAGGATCGGATCGTCAAGGGCGTGCGCTCCGGCGACCGCGGCCGCGGTAAAGACGGCGAGGAGCTCGGCAACTTCGAGCCCGGTGCCGACGTCGTCGCCAAGGCGACCGTGTTGGCCGAGGGCACGATCGGCCACCTGACCTACTCCGCCTTCGACTACTTCGACATGCGTGACGGCTCCGACCCCCAGGCGTGGGAGCTCGGGGTCAAGGAGATCTGGGAGGTGCCGAAGCCGCTCGACCGGGTGATCCACACGCTCGGCTGGCCGCTGCGCTGGGGCCCCCGCTACAAGGAGGCCGGCGGCAGCTTCATCTACCCGATGGGTGAGGACAAGGTCTGCTTCGGCCTCGTCGTCGGTCTCGACTACACCGACGCCACCTTCTCCGTCCACGACGAGGTGCAGCGCTTCAAGGAGCACCCCTTCATCGCCAAGATCATCGAGGGCGGCAAGCGGGTCGGCTGGGGCGCGAAGACGATTCCCTCAGGCGGTTACTGGGCGCTGCCGAAGCGCTTCTCGGTGCCGGGCATGCTGGTCGCCGGCGACGCCGCCGGGATGGTCAACATCGCCGAACTCGCGGGTGTCCACTACGCGATGCACGCTGGCATGTACGCGGCGGAGGCGATCGTCGAGTCGCTGAAGAAGGACATCGACTCGGTCAACTTCGAGAACTACGACGCGATGATCCGCGACTCGGTGATCGAGAAGGACCTCTACCGCTCGCGCAACATGAAGCAGCCGCTGAGCAAGGGCCTGATCTTCGGCGGCATGATGGGCTCCTCGATGGTCGCCACCAAAGGCGCCTTCCCAGGTGGCCACTGGAAGGTCGAGGACAACGCCGAGCCGGCGGTGGAGCTGGGCAAGGCCGGCGACCGCTACGGCCAGTACGACAACGAGGTGACCTTCAGCAAGCTCGACTCGGTCTTCCTCTCCGGCAACGCGACCCGCGACGACGCGCCCAACCACGTCCGCATCCAGACCCGGGTGCCGCGTGAGCTCGCCCAGACCTGGGTCTCGATGTGCCCGGCCCAGGTCTACGAGATTCCCGACGAGCAGCTCGAGAACGGGGCCGCCGAGGTCGACGTCCACGTCACCGCCTCGAACTGCGTGCAGTGCGGCGCGATCACCGCCAAGGGCGGTCGCCTGACCCTCCCCGAGGGCGGCGACGGGCCGCTTTACCAGGAGACGTAGCAGCCGCGTTTCACAATTGGCTCGATCAGCGCGCCACGCGCGCGTTGTGGGCTCCTACGGTCGGGCCATGTTCGCGGGGGATCTTCTCGCCCAGATGGCGACAGTCGTCGGACTCATGGCCGGCGGGATCGCTGTGGGCGGATTTCTTGGGCATGCACGACCGAGCCTTTCCGGCGAGTCAGACGTGAAACTGAGGCGGGCTACGACGATGGGCGGACTTGTCGGCTTGGTGGCCGTGTTGTGGCTGATCGCGCTGTCGACTGCTGGTAACTTGTTGTCTTAGTTCAATGGGGGTCGATAGTGACTGAAACCAAGGCGCTGGTGCTCTTATTTGCTTGCGTGGCCGCTGTGAGCGGGATCGCAGGGGTCGCTCTCACGCTCAGCGACGCGAGTGGAACGGCATACGGGCTGGTGTGCGGCTTGGGTGCTGCGCTTGGCGGCTACGTAGCCTCGCTGGTCGTCATGCACTACGGCAAGCTTGACGAGCGCAAGGAACGCGAAGAGATCCTGCTGCGGCGGTAAGGAACCTAAGCAGCGCGGGATTCTGGGGGGCGGGCGGCTGCGGCGCGGTCGATCGGCTCGGAGCGGCTGCCCATCCAAGGAGCGACATCGAGCTCGCTGCGCCGTCGCGAGGGTGGGGCGAGGGTCCACTCCTCGCAGCCGGCGAACGCGTCGTCGAGACGCTGCGCCATCGCGCTGCGCGGTCGGTCCTGGTCGAAGATCTGCTTGGGCATGTCTCTCCGTCCTGTCGGGGGGTGACATAAGACTGTCCTCTGTGTCGGACGAAAAACATGCAAGTAGCGAAAAAGCCCCGCAGTTTGCGTGATCTGTTGCTAGTGGGCACGCTTTCGCCCAACACTGGCACCTCCAAAGCCGGCTGCCGATGGCGGGCGCATGCCGACAAAAGTCTTCATCACCGCAATCCTCGCCCTCGCCTGCCTGTTCACTGCCGGCCCGACCTCGGCGATCGCCGCCTTCCCCGGTGAGAACGGCAGGATCGCCTTCCAGGCGCCGCACCAGACCGGGGTCGAAGAAGACGAAGGCGAAGTGCTCCCGATCTTCATCCGTTCCCTCTGGGCCGCCGAGCCCAGCGGTGCCGAGCCGCTCTGGCTGACCCCGGACGTCTCCGGCCTGGATCCGGCCTACTCGGCCGACGGCAAGCGGATCGCCTACACCGACGAAGGCGAAGACCTCTACGTCGCCGATGCCGACGGCAGCGGTGCCGTGCTCCTGCACGACGGCTTCGACGTCAGCGACGAGGAGATCGCCTTCGAGTCGGACTGGGAAGACCCCGAGTCGGGCGACACCTACGAGCACGTGATGATCGAACGCACTGCCGCGGAGTGGGAGGCGCTGCGCGAACCGGCGTTCTCCCCCGATGGCAAACGGATCGCGGTTGCGAGCAGGGCCGGCTCCTACCTGTACGAGTGGGTCTGCTCGGTCAACAGTGCCGAAAGCGAAGGCTGCAACGGGGACTTCGAAGGCGAGGGCGTCAGCGAGTGCACCTGCCGGGAAAACATCGTCGCGATCGATGCCGTCAGCGGCACGCACGTCGCCGACCTGACGCCGGCGACCGAGCGCGGCGACAGCGCGCCCGCCTACTCGGCGGACGGCAAGCTCGCCTTCGTGCGCGAAGACTTCGAAGACCGCAACGTCCACGTGATCCCCGCGCCCGGCGCCGAACCGGTCGTCGTCCTCTCCGGGGCGAGGTTCGAGAACCCGGACTTCTCGCCCGATGGCTCGCGGCTGATCGCCGAGCGCCGGCGGCAGCCCCTGCACCTGGTCGGCGCCGCGGGCGGACCGGTCACCGAGATCGCCCCCGAGCCGATCCCGGGCGCGGACGACGAAGAATTCTTCGACCCCGTCTTCTCTCCCGACGGGGAGCGGATCGCCTTCGCGCGGTTCGCGGAAGGGGGTTTCGAAGAGCTCGACAGCGGCGTCTACAGCGCGGATCTCGACGGCGGCAACGCGGTCAAGGTCGCCGATCGGGGAGCAGCGCCCGCCTGGCAGCCGTTATCACGGGAAGAGCCCGGCGGTGGGGACAGCGGCGGTGGAGACCGTGGTGAGGGGGAGGGGCCCGCCGCGGCGGGCGGCGCGGAAGCCGCGATCGGCTCCTCGCCCACGACCACCCGCCGCACGCCCTGGATCGAACGCAAGCGCGTCACGCGGGCGAGCCGCAGGGGCAAGGCTGGCGTCGGCCGCATCGTCTGCGGCGACTCGGCCTGCGAGCTGAGGGTGCTCTCGACGCGGCTGAAGCTCGGCAAGCAGAGGCTCGAGGCGAGGATCCGGGCGGTTCCCCGGCGGCTCGACGCGAGGAAGCGGGCGAAGCTCAAGCTGACCCTGCGGCGCCGGCCGTTCGCCCGCTTCCGGGCCAGCGGTCGCGCGAAGCTGGTGGTTCGCGTCCGTGTCGTCGACGCCGGCGGCAGCCGCGTGCTGAAGCTGCGGACGAAGCTGCGGCCCGGCCGCCGCTAGCCGACGAACTTGGCGATCTCCTCGGCGAGCCGTTGGGGCTGGTCGATCGGGACGAAGGTGCGCGAGTCGGGGATCTGGACGATCCGCGCGTCGGGGACGTCGGCGACCAGGCGCTCGGCGAACTTGAGCGGGAAGACGCGGTCCTCGGGCGCCCAGGTGAGCAGGATCGGCAGCTCCGAGCTGCGCAGCTTCTCGGCCGCCTCGAGCGTGTAGCGCTTGTTCATCCCGACCGTCACCTTTTTCAGGTCGTGTTTGACCCCTGGGTCGTTGAGGCCGGGGTCCATCCAGGAGGCGATCAGGTCGGCCGGGATCGTGCGTTTGGCGAACGGCTTGAAGGCGGCGCGGGCTATGGCGCCGACCCGGAACGGCGCCCCGATGACCGGCATCGCGCCGGGCAGCTTGGCGAGCTGGACGAGGGCCTTGAACGGGCCCGGGGGGAAGTTCTCGTAGATGTCGCAGTTGGTGAGGACGAGGCGGCCGATCCGCTCCGGGTGGCGGGTGACGAGGACCTGCGACATCGCGCCGCCGGAGTCGTTGCCGACGATCGTCACGTCCTCGAGGTCGAGCTGCTCGAGGAAGCTGTCGACGATCGCCGCGATCCCGTAGGGGGTGAGGTCGGCGTCGGGCGCCATCGGGATCTGCTGCGAGCCGATCGGCCAGTCCGGCGCCAGGCAGCGGTAGCGGTCGGCGAGGGAGTCGACGACGCCGCTCCAGAGCCGGCCGTCGACCAGGTAGCCGTGGACGAAGACGATCGGCTTGCCCTCGCCGGCCTCGCGGTAACGGATGCGCCCGGCGGGCAGGTCGATCTCGCGGCGCTGGTCTGACTGGGGCATTGCGATCTCCTTGCGGTCTTGGCGTCGTCTGAGGGACGAGCTAAATTACATACAGACAGTATGAATGTCAAAGGGAAAAGCGAGAGAGACGAGCACCGCACCCAGGCCGAGCGCTCTGAGTCGACCCGCACCGCGCTGATCGCCGCCGCGCGCCCGCTCTTCGCCGAGCACGGCTACGCCGCCGTCGGCACCGAGCAGATCGTGCGCGCCGCCGGGCTGACCCGAGGGGCGCTCTACCACCACTTCGCCGACAAGCGCGACCTTTTCGAGGCGGTCTACGAGGCGGTCGAGGCCGACCTCGCCGCGCGCATCGCGACCGGCGCCTTCGAGGCCAACGCGGAAGCGCCGCTGGAGGCGCTGCGCGCCGGGGCGGAGATGTTCCTGCGCGCCTGCACCGAGCCCGAGGCCCAGCAGATCGCCCTGCTCGACGGCCCCTCGGTGCTCGGCTGGGACCGCTGGAGGGAGATCGGCGCCGCCCACGGGCTCGGCCTGATCGAGGCCACCCTGCAGGCGGCGATCGACGCCGGCGAGATCAGGGCGCAGCCGGTGCGGCCGCTGGCCCACGTGCTGCTCGGCGCCCTCGACGAGGCGGCGATGCTGGTCGGCCGGGCGCAGGACCCGGAGGGGATGCGCGCCGAGGTCGCACACACCCTCGACTCGCTGCTGGCGGCGCTTGCCGCGCCCTAGCCGGTCGGCGCGCCGAGCAGGTCCTCGTGGGAGACCCGGCGCGACTCCTTCTGCGCGTACATGCGCACGTCGGCGAGCTGCATGGCGACGCTGGGCTCGCTCTCCTCGGCCGGAACCTCGACCGCTCCCCAGGAGGCGCTGACGTCGAAGCCGGGGCCCGAAGCGCTCAGCGCCCGCGTCGCCCTCCGCATGACCTCCTCGAAGCTCTCGCGCGCACAGGTCAGCAGCACGCAGAACTCGTCGCCGCCGATCCGGTAGGCCACCCCGTCCTTGCCGACCGCGCGGCGCAGCGCCTCGCCGAGGCGGACGAGCAGCTCGTCGCCGGCCGGGTGGCCGAAGGTGTCGTTGTAGTGCTTGAACCCGTTGAGGTCGAAGAGCATCAGCATCAGCGGCCGCGCCTCGGTGGCGTGGGCGAAGTGGCTGGGCAGGTCGACCTGCAGCCGGCCGCGGTTGCCGAGCCCGGTCAGCTGGTCGGTTCGCACTTCCTCGAGCAGCGTCTTGTTCTCGCGGTCGCTTTTCGCCAGGCGGACGATCACGGCGCTCATCGTCGCTGCCCAGAGGACCGCCGAGAGGCCGCTGGTGGCGCTCGCGTACTGCATCGCGAAGAGGCCGATCATGACCACGGCGAAGACCGCCGGGACGATCAGCTCGCGGCGCTTGTCGCCCTGCCGCGGCCGGCTGATCTCGGCCGCCTCCGCGGGCTGCCAGACCGAGGCGCCGAGGCAGACGGCGCCGATCAGGTAGATCGGGTCGATCCAGTTGCCCGCCGGCAGGGTCGAGTCGGTGGTCTGCAGGATGAAGGCGATGTCGGCGACGACGAGGGCGGCGAGCCCAGCGAGAAGGAGCGACCAGGTGCGTCCCGGCCGCCACCCGGTCAGGGCGATGACCCCGACAACCATCGCCACCATGCCGATGTCGCCCAGCGGGTAGGCGACGGTGGTGGCGATTTCGAGCCCCGAGCCGGTGGTGTTGTCGGCGATGAAGTCGAAGACGAAGGCGGTCCCCAGGGCGGCGGTGCCGAGCGCGGCGATCGCCCCGTCCATCCACAGGCGCCAATCGATTTCGTGCGCGCGGGCGCGGACCAGCAGCGCCAGGCCGGCGTAGGCGAGAGGGTAGAAGGCGAGGTAGCCGATGTCGGCAGGGGAGGGGTAGGGGGCATTGGGATTGCCGTCGATCGCGGTCGACCAGTAGACCTCGGCGGCGCCCCAGATCAGGACCGCGAGGCCGAGCAGGATCCAGGCGCCGCGCTCGCGCCCGAAGAGCGAGGCGCGGACCAGGCAGGCGAGGCCGGCACCGAGCACGACCGCGTCGTAGACGACGTCACCGACCGCGTCGTGGAGGGAGCCGCCGATCCCGAGCCAGTAGTGGAGCGCGATCAGCAGGGTGCCGCCGAGGAGAAGCAGCGCCAGGGTGCCGCGCAGAAAGCGCGCGAAACCGCTGTCTACGACCGTCGCCTGGCTCGTCGCCATGTTCAGCTATCGGCAGTTGTCTAGACTCCTTGACGATGAAAACGGGAATTCACCCTGATTACATGCTCGCCAACGTGCATTGCTCGTGCGGCAACCAGTTCTACACGCGCTCCACGGTGGCCGACCTGCACGTCGAGCTCTGCTCGGAGTGCCACCCGTTCTACACCGGGAAGCAGAAGCTGGTCGACACCGGCGGCCGGGTAGAGCGGTTCCAGCGGCGTGCTGCCAAGCACGCCAAGGCCACCAGGTAGGGCCATGAGCTCAGAGGCGGACGCCCTTCGGGCTGACGTCTCCGCGAACGGGGCCGACCCGCTGCGCATGCCCGACGGCGCCCTGGTCGCCAAGCGCGATGCGCCGCTTGGTGGGCAGGCGGTGCTCGAGGGCGTGATGATGCGCGGCATCTCTACCTGGGCGGTCGCCGTGCGCAACCCGGCCGGCGAGATCGAGCTCGAGTCCGAAGGGCTGGTCCCCTGGGCGAGGCGGCACCGGCTCTGGCGGGTGCCGGTGATCCGCGGCGTGGTCGCCCTCGGCGAGTCGCTGAAGATCGGCTTCCGCGCCCTGGCGATCTCCGCCAATGCCCAGATCGAGGAGGACGAGGAGGGCAACCGCGAGGAGATCGGCGGCTGGATGTGGGGCCTGACGATCTTCCTCTCGCTGGCGCTCGCGGTCGGCCTCTTCTTCGTCATCCCGGTCGGCCTGACCAGCCTGATCAAGGACCAGCTCGGCAACGCCTTCCTCTTCTGGCTGGTCGAGGGGGTCCTGCGCACGGCGATCTTCATCGGCTACATCGTCGTGATCAGCCGCCTGCCCGATCTGCGGCGGGTCTTCGAGTACCACGGTGCCGAGCACAAGACGATCTCCTGCTACGAGGCCGAAGACGAGCTGGTCCCGGCCCGCGCCAAGCTCTACTCGCGGCTGCACCCGCGCTGCGGCACCAGCTTCCTGCTGATCGTGATGGTGCTGGCGATCTTCGTCTTCGCGCCGATCGGGCTGCCCGCCTGGTACTGGCTGCTCGCCTCGCGCATCCTCGGCATCCCGCTGATCGCCGGCCTCTCCTACGAGGTGATCAAGTGGGCCGGCAGGAACCGCCGCAAACGCTGGGTGCGGGCGCTGATGTGGCCGGGCCTGATGCTGCAGAACCTGACCACCCGCGATCCCGACGAGGAGCAGCTGGCGGTCGCGATCGCGGCGCTGGAGAAGGTGCTCGAGGAAGAAGGCGGGCGGGCGCCCGACGAGTCGCCTATTGAGATCGTGGCGTAGGGGAGCTGGGCACCCGGCTCCCTCTATGTTGTCCCCATGATCGAGTCGCTCGTCGAGCAGATAGAGCTTCGCTTCTCGGAGCTGGAGCGGGAAATGTCGGACCCTGAGGTGATCGGGGATCGGCAGCGCTACGCCGAGGTCGGGCGCGGGTACCGCGAGCTGCAGCCGGCGCAGGCGCTGGCCGGTGAGTACCGGACCCTGAAGGACGACCTCGAAGGGGCGCGCGAGCTGCTCGAGGAGGGCGAGGACCCGGAGCTGCGCAAGGTCGTCGAGGAGGCGCCGGCACGGCTCGAGGAGCTCGAAGAGGAGATCCGGCTGGCGATGGTCGAGCGCGACCCCAACGACGCCAAGAACGTCCTGGTCGAGCTGCGCGCCGGCACCGGGGGCGACGAGGCGGCTCTTTTCGCCGGCGACCTCTACAAGATGCTGACCCGCTACGCGGAAGAGCGGGGCTTTGCCACGGAGGCGCTCTCGCAGTCGGCCGCCGAGCACGGCGGTTTCAAGGAGGTGACCTTCGCGGTCAAGGGCGAGGGCGCCTACTCGATCTTCAAGTACGAGGGCGGCACGCATCGGGTGCAGCGGGTGCCGGAGACCGAGTCGCAGGGTCGCATCCACACCTCGACCGCGACGATCGCGGTGCTGCCCGAGGCAGAGGAGGTCGAGGTCGAGGTCGACCAGAACGACCTGCAGATCGACGTCTATCGCTCCTCCGGTCCGGGTGGCCAGTCGGTCAACACGACCGACTCGGCGGTGCGGATCACGCACAAACCGACCGGCATCGTGGTCTCGATGCAGGACGAGAAGTCGCAGCTGCAGAACCGCGAGCGGGCGATGCGGGTGCTGCGCGCCCGCCTCTACGAGCGCGAGGTGGCCGAGCAGCAGGCGAAGGTCGCGGCCGAGCGCAAGGCGCAGGTGGGCAGCGGCGAGCGCTCCGAGAAGGTGCGCACCTACAACTTCCCCCAGGGCAGGGTCACCGATCACCGGATCAAGCTCACCTCGCACAACCTCGAAGGGGTCCTGGGCGGCGAGCTGACCGAGTTCACGGATGCCCTTGCCGCGGAGGAGAAACGCCAGAGGCTCGAGGCCGCCGCGTCGGCCGCATGAGCGCATCCGACTTTCACCACCCCCAAGGGGGGGAAAGGTCGGCTGCGCCGATCCGCGACGCGCTCGGCGGCGCGGTCGACGCGCTCGCCGCGGCGGGGGTCGAAACCCCCCGCCTCGACGCCGAAGTGCTGCTGGGCGAGGCGACTGGGTGGGACCGGGCGCGGCTCGCGGCCGACCCCGATGCCCGGGTGCCGGCGGCCGCGGCACGGCAGTTCGGCGAGATGGTGCGACGGCGACTGCGGCGCGAGCCGGTCGCATACATCCTCGGCCGCAAAGGCTTCCGCTCGATCGAGCTGGCGGTCGACGGGCGCGTGCTGGTGCCGCGGCCGGAGACCGAGCTGCTGGTCGAGCTGGCACTCGAGCTGCGCCCGCGCCGCGTGCTCGACATCGGCACCGGTTCCGGGGCGGTGGCGTTGGCGGTGGCCGTCGAGCTGCCCGAGAGCGAGGTGGTGGCGACTGACACTTCGGCGGCGGCGCTCGCCGTCGCCCGCGCCAACGCCGCGCGGCTCGGGCTCGACGGCCGGGTCGAGCTGGTCGAGGCGATGCTGCCGCCCGAGCCCGGCGCGCTCGACCTGGTCCTCGCCAACCTGCCCTACGTGAGCGAGGCCGACTGGAATGGGCTGGAGCCGGAGGTGATCCAGTGGGAGCCGCGCGAGGCGCTGCTCGCCGGCCCCGACGGGCTCGACGTCCTGCGCGACGTGATCCCGGCCGTCGCCGACCTGGCGCCGGCGCTGGGGCTCGAGGTGGGGCAGGGGCAGGCGCCGGCGGTCAGTGAGCTGCTGTTCGCGGCGGGCTTCGGCATGGTCGAGACGCGCGCTGACCTGGCCGGCATTCCGCGCCTGGTCTGGGGGCGACGGTGACGGAAGTCGTCTCGATCGAGCGCGACGGGGCGCCGGCGGCGCGCGCTGCGCTGGAGCGCCGGATCGCCGCCGGTGGCGTCGCGGTTTTCCCCGCGGACGGCCTCTACGGCCTCGCCTGCGACCCGCTCGACCGGGCGGCGATCGCCCGCGTCCACGCCCTCAAGGGCCGCGACGACGGCAAGCCCTCGGCGGTCCTCTACTTCTCGCCGCTGGCGATGCGTGAGCTGGTCGCCGGGCTCGGCCTCCGCACCCGCGAGGCGGTCGGCGCGCTGATGCCCGGGCCGGTGACGCTGGTCGTCGCCAACCCCGAGCGCCGCTACCCGCTCGCCTGCCGCGAGGACCCCGAGCGGCTCGGCGTGCGCCTGATCGGCGGCCCGCTGGCCGGCGCCATGTGCCCGCTCTTCCAGACCTCGGCCAACCTCAGCGGCGAGCCGGCCCCAGGGAGCTTTGCCGACGTCCCGCCCGGGATCGTCGCTGGCGCCGACCTGGCGATCGACGGCGGCACCCTGACCGGGAAGCCCTCGACCGTCATCGACCTCGCCGCCTACGACGAGCACGGCGAGTGGAAGATCCTCCGCGAGGGCGCGATGTCCGCCGACGCACTCGACCCCGTCTTGCAGAAGATTTCGAGAATCGATCCAAAGATTTGACATTCAACGCGCCACGGGTGCGTCTGGGGCGGTCAGGGTCAGACCAGCGCGTGTCCGACCTGCTGGCAACATCGATTACGGAGGCGGCCAACGGAGCCTTGGGGCTCGTTGTCGTAATGAGTGGTCTTTCCGCCGGAATCGCCAGGTCATTCGCGACCTTGCTCGGGCATTCCGCGAGGAGCACCGATCGCGCTACCGCGATCGGGTTCCTGCTGGGGGCCAGCGGCGCGGTGCTGCTTCTCGCGACCAATTACTCGTAGAGGGGGTAGACTTTTTGTCTGTGATAAGGGGTTGGGTACTTCCGGTATTAGTGATGGCCATCACGGTTTTGGCGCTCGACGCGTTTCTCGCATCGCGAAACGTCGATCCCGGTGGCTATCTCGGCGCGATGGCGCTCTACTCGATCGTCAGTGGCGCCTACATCGGCTATCGCGTCTCCTGGGAAGAGGAGCCATCTTTGAAGGTGCGCTTGTTCTCGCGCATGACGCGCCGCGGCAGGTCCTAGCCCGGCAAGCGGGTCAGCAGTTCTGGGGGCCGTCGCGGTAGGGGAGGCGGATGATCCGGGTCGAGCGGTTGTTGCCCTCGTGTTCCTCGTAGAGGAGGTCGAAGGGGTCGACGTGCATGACGAAGGCGAAGCAGCCGCGCAGGCCGGAGACGTTGACCCACTGGCGGTCGTAGGTGGAGGGATAGATGTCCGACCAGCCGACCGAGGTCCCCAGCCGCACGCGCTGGCGGTTGGGGTCCTGGCTGCAGGCGGGGTAGACCCGGCGCGGCGGTGAGCGCCGCATCGCCCGCGTCCGCTCCAGATCGCGGAAGCAGTAGAAGACCTTCGGCCCCTTGCGCACCCGTTCCAGCGGTTGTCGGCTCTCGTCGAGCGACCAGATCTCCATGCTGAGCGGGTCGTGCACCTTCCAGTAGGAGCCGCCGTACTCGTAGCCGACCGAGTAGAAGTGGAGCTGGGCCTCGGTCGGGAAGACCTCGACCCCGCCGCCGACTCGGTAGATCGCCTGGTTGGCGTACATCCAGTTGCGTTTGTAGCGCTGGCCGCGCAGCTCCATCGGCCCGCGGCCGCGCGAGCGGATGTCGTTGCCGGCGTGCAGGAGGGTGCCACCGCCATATCCATAGCCGCCGCCCCCGCGCACGACGTAGAGGTCTTCGGCCGGGCCGACGCGCAGATCCGGGCAGAGCAGCTTGCCGGCACCCGGCGCCTGGCAGGGGTTCTCGACGGTCTGCGGGGCGATCGCGGCCGCCGCCGGTGCGGTCATCGCCGCGACGCAGGTCACTGCCGCCACCAACGCAAGGAGACGCTTCACGCCCGGCAGGCTACCGAGGGGGCACCCCGAGCCGGTCGAGACGATCGGGCCCGCGGTACCGTGGCCGATCGCTTCCGCTTGGCGACAACTGCCCGCGTCGAACCGGCGCTGGATCGTGCTCAAAGCCGTCCTCGCCACGGCGCTGATCAACGTCGTCGTCAACGCGGCGATCGCCTGGCTCAGCGTCCAGGGCCAGGAGGGGGTGGCGACCTGGGGCGTGCCGCTCGCCGAGACCAGCCTCTTCTGGAACGCGATCGGGACCCTCTTCCTGCTGTCGTCGATCACCTGCGTGCTGACCACCACCGCGATCCGGCACGACATCGGCGCCGGCTCGGTCGAGCCTGCCGGGTGGCTGCGCTCGGCCTATCCCCGGGCGGCGGCGCTGCCCCAGGGGCGCTTCGCCCGCGGCGCGGTTCTCGGGGCGCTGGCAGTGGTCGCGCTGGGGCCGTTGGCGACGCTGGCCCTGGTGGCGGCCGGTTCGCCGGAGCTGAGCGAAGGCCAGTTCATCGCCTGCCAGACCGCCTTTGCCGTCCTCCTCGGTGCCCTCGTCACGCCGGTGATCGCGCTCTGCGCAATGGCCGATTCCCCCTGAGTCCCACTATCCAGGGCCGTTGGTATGGTCGCTCGACCATGAGTGAACTGCCCGAGAACCTGGGGGCCGCGCCCCTCGCCGAGGTCGATCCCGAGATCGCCGCGGTGCTCGATGCCGAGCTGCGCCGCCAGCAGGGGACGCTGGAGATGATCGCCTCGGAGAACTTCGTGCCGCAGGCGGTGCTGGAAGCGGTCGGCTCGGTGCTGACCAACAAGTACGCCGAGGGCTACCCGGGGCGCCGCTACTACGGCGGCTGCGAGGAGGTCGACGTCGCCGAGCAGCTGGCGATCGACCGGGCCAAGGAGCTGTTCGGCGCCGACCACGCCAACGTCCAGGCCCACGCCGGTGCCCAGGCCAACAACGCCGCCTACATGGCGCTGCTGGAACCCGGCGACACCTTCCTCGGCATGGCGCTCGACCACGGCGGCCACCTCAGCCACGGGATGAAGATCAACGTCTCCGGAAAGCTCTACAACCCGGTCCCGTACCACGTCAGCCGCGACGACTTCCTTGTCGACATGGACGAGGTGCGCCAGCTCGCCGAAGAGCACCGCCCGGCGCTGATCGTCGCCGGCTGGTCCGCCTACCCGCGGCAGCTCGACTTCGCCGCCTTCCGCGAGATCGCCGACGCGGTCGGCGCCAAGCTGATGGTCGACATGGCCCACTTCGCCGGGCTCGTCGCCGCCGGCGAGCACCCGAGCCCGGTGCCGCACGCCGACGTCGTCACGACCACCATCCACAAGACCCTCTGCGGGCCGCGCAGCGGCATGATCCTCTGTCGCGAGGAGCACGCCCAGGCGGTCGACAAAGCGATCTTCCCGGGCCAGCAGGGCGGGCCGCTGATGCACACGATCGCGGCCAAGGCGGTGGCGATGCGGATCGCCGCCAGCGACGGCTTCCACGTCCGCCAGCGGCAGACGATCTCCAACGCGCAGGCGCTCGCCGCCGGCCTCGAAGCCGGCGGCGTCCCGGTCCTGACCGGCGGCACCGACGTCCACCTTGTCCTCGTCGACCTGACCCCGAGCGGCCTCGACGGCAAGATCGCCGAGGACCGGCTGGAGGAAGTCGGGATCACCGTCAACCGCAACGCGATCCCCTTCGACCCGCGCCCGCCGATGAACCCCTCCGGCCTGCGGATCGGCACCCCGGCCCTGACCACGCGCGGCATGGTCGAGGACGACCTGACCGAGATCGCCGCCGTAATCGCCACCGCCCTCAGTGACGACTTCGAGAGTCAGAAGACCGCGCTCAGGGAGCGGACTCAGTCCCTGATGGATGCCTACCCCCTGTATCCCCAATTAGCGAGCGTCACGATCTGATTCTCCGCGAGCGGTGCCGGTGAAGGTCTGGGTCGACATGTCGGCGCCGGCGCACGTGCTGGTGCTGCGGCCGATCATCGAGCGGCTGCGTGCGCAGGGGCACATCGTCGAGGTCACCTCGCGCGACTACGCGCAGACCCAGGCGCTGCTCGACCTGCACGGGATGGCGCACACCCCCCTCGGCAGTCACGGCGGCGCCTCGCGGCTGCGCAAGGCGCAGCGCCTAGCCGGCCGCACCACGGCGATGGTGCGCTTCGGTCGCGGCCGTGACTTCGACCTCTCCCTCGCCCACGGCTCCAACGACCTGGCGATCGCCGCCCGCCTGCTGGGCGTGCCGGAGGCGAACATGCACGACTACGAGTACGCGGTAACCCAGCACCGGATCGGGTGCCGCCTGGCCAAGCGGGTGATGTTCCCCGACTCGGTTCCGCTCGATCGCCTGCGCCGCTTCGGCGTCACCCCCGAGAAGCACTTCCCCTACCCGGGCCTGAAGGAGGAGTACTACCTCTACGACTTCGAGCCCGACCGCGAGGCGCTGACGCGGCTCGCCGTCGACACGGCTCGGGTCGTCGTCATCGTCCGGCCGCCGCCCGACGTCTCTCTCTATCACCGCAAGTCGAACCCGCTCTTCCCCAAGGTCCTGCAGCGGCTCGGCCAGGACAGCGGCGTGCACGCTGTCGTCCTGCCGCGCACCGAGGCGCAGCGCGAGCTGGTCCAGAGCCTGGCGCTGCCCTCGCTGATCCTGCCGCCGGGCGCGGTCGAGGCGCAGAGCCTGATTGCCCTCGCCGACCTGGTCGTCTCCGCCGGCGGCACGATGAACCGTGAGGCGGCGGCACTCGGCACCCCCGTCTACACCACCTACGGCGGCCGCCTCGGCGGCGTCGACGAAGCGCTGATCCGCAGCGGCCGGCTGCGCCCGCTGACCGACCCGCGCGCGATCGAGCTGGTCAAGCGCACCGAGGACGCGACCCCGACAAGGCGTGACCCCGCTCCGCTGGTGGAGACGATCCTGGGTACCGTCGGAGCCGACCATCGCGCGGCGAGCCACATCCCGAGCTGACTCCCTCGCTCTGCCGGCCGAGGTCGAGGCCGAGTTGGAGCACTTCATCGCTCTCGCCGGCGACGGCGAGAGCCGCCCGATCGACCCGGTCCTGCGCCTGCTCGACGTCCTCATCTCCGGCCTGATCCTGCTCGTCCTGGCGCCGCTCCTGGCGCTGACCGCGGCGGCGATCGCGCTCAGCTCCGGGCGGCCGGTCTTCTACCACGGCGCCCGCGTCGGCCGCGCGGGGGCGCTCTTCCGGATGTACAAGTTCCGCACCCTGAAGCCCGACGCCGAGGACCGCCTCGGGCCCTACCTGGGAGAGGAGCTCTCGCGCCGCACCGAGGAAGAGGTGACGCGGATCGGGCGGCTGCTGCGCGCCGTCCACCTCGACGAGGTGCCGCAGCTCTGGAACGTCCTGCGCGGTGACATGGCGGTGGTCGGCCCGCGCCCGATCCGGCCCGCCTTCTTCACCGAGCTCTGCCAGGAGATCCCCCAGTACTGGCAGCGGCTCGTCGTCCGCCCCGGCGTCACCGGCTTCGCCCAGACGCGGATGACGCGCGAGGAGTCGTGGGCCGACAAGCTCGCCCACGACATGGAGTACATCGCCGACCGCTCGGTGACGCTCTACGTCAGCGTTCTCTTCGCCACCGTGGTCAAGGTCGCCGGCCGCGGCCCCGCCGCACCCGGCTGACAGACTGCCCGCCCATGTGCGGGATCTGCGGCATCGCCAGAGCCGACGGGGGGCCGCCGGACGTCGAGGCGGTGCGGCGGATGAACGCCCGCCTCGTCCACCGCGGCCCCGACAGCGACGGCCTCTTCCACGGCGACGGCGTCGCCCTGGCGATGCGGCGGCTCTCGATCATCGACCTCGAGGGCGGCGATCAGCCGATCGCCAGCGAGGACGGCAGCGTCGTCGTCGTCCAGAACGGCGAGATCTACAACCACCGCGAGCTGCGCGCCGAGCTCGAGCGCCGCGGCCACCGCTTCGCCACCGCCTCGGACACCGAGGTCCTCGTCCACCTCTACGAGGAGCACGGCGAGGATTTCGCCGAGCGCCTGCGGGGGATGTTCGCGATCGCCCTCTGGGACGCCCGCCGCCGGCGCCTGCTGCTGGCCCGCGACCGCTTCGGGATCAAGCCGCTCTACTACCGCCTCCACGAGGGCACGCTCTCCTTCGCCTCGGAGCTCAAGGCGCTGCTCGAGCAACCCGGGTTCTCGCGCCAGATCGATCCCCGCGCGGTCGCCGCCTACCTCGCCTTCAACTCGATCCCGGCGCCGATCACCGCTTTCGCCGAGGCGCGCAAGCTGCCGCCGGGGACGCTGGCGGTGTGGGAGGGGGGCGAGCTGCGCCAGCGCCGCTACGCGCGCCCGGCACCGGTGCCCGCCGAGCGGGTCAGGCGCGGCCCGGCCGGTGAGCTGGCCGAGGAGCTGCGTGAGACGCTGCGCGACTCGATCCGCGCCCACCTCCTCGCCGACGTCCCGGTCGGCGTCCTGCTCTCCGGCGGGGTCGACTCGGCCGGGATCGCGGCGCTCGCCGCGGGCGAGCTGGGCGAGCCGCTGAAGACCTTCTCGGTCGGCTTCGAGGAGGCGAGCTTCGACGAGCTCGAGCGGGCGCGGCTGGTGGCGAGGCGCTACGCCACCGACCACCACGAGATCGTCCTTCGCCCCGACGCGGTCGAGCTCTTCCCGAAGCTGGTCGAGGCCTTCGACGAGCCCTTCGGCGACTCCTCGGCGCTGCCCACCTACCTGGTCTCCGAGCTGGCCGCGGGCGAGGTCAAGGTGGCGCTCTCGGGCGAGGGTGGCGACGAGCTCTTCGGCGGCTACTACACCTACGTCGCCGACCTGCTGGCCCCGCGCATCGGCCGCCTCGCCGCGCTCGCCGCGCCGCTCGCCGAGCTGCTGCCCAGCTCCAGCGGCAAGGTCAGCTTCGACTACAAAGCCAAGCGCTTCGCCCGCGGCGCCCACCTGCCGCCGCTGGAGCGCCACCACGCCTGGAAGGAGATCTTCGGCGACGAGCAGCGCGCCGCCCTGCTCGGCCGGCGCGACCCCGGCTGGGACCCGGTCGACGTCTACCGCGAGCACTACGCCGAGACCGCCGGTGCCGAGCCGCTGGCCCGCCTCCAGGACGTCGACCTCGGCATCTACCTGGTCGACGACCTGCTGGTCAAGACCGACCGCTCGAGCATGGCCCACTCCCTGGAGCTGCGCGTCCCCTTCCTCGACAACGAGGTCGCCGCGCTGGCGCTGAGCCTGGCGACGCCGCTGAAGGTACGCGGCACGGCCAAGAAGCGGCTGCTGCGCCAGGCGCTGGCGCCGCTCGTCCCGGCTGAGGTCCTGCGCGGCCGCAAGCAGGGCTTCTCGATCCCGGTCGCGGCCTGGCTGCGCGGCCCGCTGCAGGGCTTCGCCCGCGAAGTGCTGGCGGCGGAGACGCTCACCCGGCAAGGCTGGCTCGACCCGGCGACGGCGACCGGGCTGATCGACCGTCACTGCTCCGGCCGCGAGGACCTCAGCCGCCAGCTCTGGGGCCTGATCGCCTTCACCCTCTGGTTCGACAGGTACGCGGCCTAGCCTGGTATCGGATGCCGGACTCCCTCGACGCCCTCTTCGCCTTCCTCGTCGCCGCGCTGCTGGCGTTGCTGCTCGTCCCGCTCACCGACCGGCTGGCGCGGCGGGTGGGGGCGATCGACTTCCCCGGCGAGCGCTCGATGCACCTCGAGCCGACGCCGCGGCTGGGCGGCCTCGCGATCCTCTTCGCCGTCCTCGTCGCCGGCGTGATCTGGCTGCCCTGGGACGCCGAGACGCGCTCGATCCTGATCGGCGCGATCGTGATCGCCGCGGTCGGCTTCCTCGACGACGTCTACGAACTGGGCGCGGCGCCGAAGCTGCTCGGGCAGACGATCGCCGTCGTCATCCCGGTCGCGGCCGGGGTCACTGTCGACAACTTCACCTTCCCCTTCCTCGGCCGGCTCGAGCCGGGCTCGGTCGACCTCTTCAGCCTGCCCGGCGGCGGCGACGTCGACCTCGGCGACGTCGGCACGGTGCTGGCGATCGTCGCCGTGATCAACGTGATCAACCTGATCGACGGCGTCGACGGCCTCGCCGCCGGCGTCTGCCTGATCTCGGCCCTGACCCTGGCGACGATCGCGCTCTCGCTCGACCGCAACGCCGCCGGCGTCCTGGCGGCGCTGACCGCGGGCGCCTCGCTCGGCTTCCTCCGCCACGGCTACCCGCCGGCGCGCACCTTCATGGGCGACACCGGCTCCAACCTGCTCGGCTACCTGCTCGGCGTCGTCGCGATCCAGGGAGCGCTGAAGACGAACGCCGTCATCGCCCTCTTCCTGCCCCTGATCGTGCTCGCCGTACCGATCCTCGACACCGGCTTCGTCGTCGCCAAGCGGCTCAAATACGGGAAACCGATCTACAAAGCGGACCGCTGGCACTTCCACCACCGGATGGCCAACGTCGGCTTCTCCCAGCGGCGCACCCTCGCCTACCTGTACGGCTGGACGCTGACGATGGCCGCCCTCGCCCTCGCCCTGCGCTTCGTCCCCTACAGCGACGACCGCGGCAACTTCGACCTGCTCTGGAGCCTGGTCATGGCGGCCTTCGGCCTTCTCGCCCTGGGCGCCAGCGTCTACTTGGTCTACGTCCTCGAGATCTTGAAGCTGCGCCGGACCGGGCGAATAGACCCCGAGACTGGAGAAATTGACGCGATCCAAAGTCCCTGAGACTTTGTGCGAGGTTGTGACAAGGCTCACGAACTGGCTCTAGAAAGCGGATCGTCGGGTCGTTGGGATATAGTGGCTCATCCGCTAGGCCCCTCCCTAGGAAGGGGCCCCGAAGCGGACTTATGTCCCCTCCCAAGCATGTCGATCTCGTGGTGCTCGCCGCCGCCTTGGCCGTCTTCGTTCTCGGCGGGCTGCCGCTGCTCGGCTACGCGATAGCCGCCGCCGCCTGGCTGGCGCAGCGCGGGATCCAGGTCTTGGCCAATCGCAAGATCGCCGCTGAACTTGCCGCCGGCAACCGTCAGCGGGCGATGGGGACGCTGGCCGCCACCACCCTCGGCCGCGTCTGGCTGATGGTCACCGCGGCGCTGGTGGCCGGCTTGGCCGCGCACGAGGCCGGTCTCGCCGCCGCGGTCCTGCTCGCGATCCTCTTCACCGTCTCCTTCGCCGCCGCGGGCCTCGCCCACCTCTTCGACGAACCGGAAGGGGAGGGGGCGCGATGAGCGCCGGAGCCGCCGCCGCTTCGCCGGTCGAGCCCAAGTCGGGCGGGCTGAGCACCAAAGCCAAGGTCCTGATCGGGCTCTTCGTCTACTTCGCGGTGACCGCGCTGATGCTGCTGATCTTCGGCAGCGACGGCAAAAACGAAAGCTTCCAGCCGCAGAACGAGTTCAAGCTCGAGCCGTGGGTGAACATCCACCTCGGCGGCATCGACCTCAGCATCAACAAGGCGGTCGTCTACCTCGGCCTCGCCAGCGCCCTGACGATCCTGATGATGGTCTGGATCTCGCGCCGCATGGCGGAGAAACCGAACCGGGTGCAGACCGCGATCGAGGTCGCCTACGACCTGACCAAGAACAACATCACCGGCGGCAACATGGACGCGAAGCTGGCGGCGCGCTGGTTCCCCTTCCTCGCCGCGCTCTTCTTCTTCATCTGGTTCTCGAACATGATCGGCTTCCTGCCGCTGCCGACCAACACGGCGCACCCGGTCGACATCTTCGGCATCGAGGTCCCGGCCTTCGCCCTCTACGCGGCGACCGCGAACATCTCGATCCCGCTGGTGCTGACGCTGGTCGTCTGGATCTCCTACCACGTGGAAGGGATCCGGGCCAAGGGCTTCATCCCCTACTTCGCCAGCTGGCTCCCCCCGGGCCTCGAGGAGATGAACCCGTTCGGCAAGGCGGCGATCTTCCTGATCGAGGTGATCTCGCACTTCGTGCGGGTGATCTCGCTCTCCGTACGTCTCTTCGCCAACATCCTCGCCGGCCACCTGCTGCTGCTCTTCATGGGCGGTGGCCTCGCGGTCCTGCTCGGGATCGCGGCGCTCGGCGCCCTCACCTTCCCGATGGCTTTCGCCTTCTTCGTCTTCGAGGTGGGGCTGGTAGCCACGCTTCAGGCGTTTATCTTCTCGACCCTCACCGCGATTTACATCGGCGGGGCAACCTCCGCCAGCCACTAGACCAAAGGAGTCAAACTCGATGGATCCCTCTTCCTCCTACCGATTGCCGAGGTCACCGACGAAGGCGTGACCGACGCAGGCAAGGCGATCGCCCTGGGCGTTGGCGCCGGCCTCGGCTCGATCGGCGCCGGCATCGGCGTCGGCTTCATCTTCGGTAAGGAGATCGAGTCGGTCGCCCGCCAGCCCGAGATGAAAGACGAGCTGCAGAGCATCCGCTGGCTCGGCTTCGCGCTGACCGAGGCGGTCGCCTTCTACACCTTCATCTTCGGCCTGATCGCCTTCTTCCTCTAGGCCGATCGCGTGGAGATCTTGCTTGGTGACATAGCGGGCTTCATCGCCCTCGCCGCTGAGGCGCACGGGGAAGAAGAAGGCGGCAGCTTCCTGGTCTCACCGGGCCTCGGCCTGATGATCTGGACGCTGGTCATCTTCCTCTTCACGATGTGGGTGTTGAGCAAGGTCGCCTTCCCGAGGATCCAGGAGGCGCTGGACAAACGCGCCAGGACGATCGCCGAGTCGATCGAGGCGGCGGAACGACAGCGCAAGGAGTCCGACGAGCTGCTCGAGGAGTACCGGGCACGGCTCGCCGAGGCCCGTGAGCAGGCGGACGACATCATGGCCCGCGCCCGGCGCGCGGCCGAGACGGCGGAAGCCGAGGCAACCGCCTCCGGCAAGGAGAAACGCGAGGAGCTCGTCTCCGCGGCGAAGCGCGACATCGAAGCCGAGACGCGGCGCTCGCTGGAGCAGATCCGCCGTGAGGTCGCCGACCTGACCGTGCTTGCCACCGAGAAGGTGACCCGCAAGTCGCTCAACGCCGAGGACCAGCGCCGCCTGGTCGAGGAGGCGCTGAGCGAGGTCGACTTCACCAGCCTCTCGGGGGCGGAGCGCTAGGGCGATGCAGGATCCCGCTCGCGTATACGCCGAAGCCCTCTTCGATGTGGCGAAGGAGAAGGGCAAGCTCGACTCGGTCGGCGAGGGCCTCGGCCAGTTCGCCGACGCCGTCGACGGCAACCGGGACCTGCAGGTCTTCCTCTTCAGCCCGCACTTCTCCTCGGCCGAGAAGGTCGAGGGTCTGAAGCGGGGGGTGAGCGGCGCCGATCCGGAGCTGCTCAACTTCCTCGAGCTGCTGGTCGAGAAGGGGCGGGTGTCGGAGCTGTTCCGCATCCGCCGCGAGTTCGAGCGCCTCTGGAAGCTGGAGAACCGGCGCATCGACGTCACCGTCACCAGCGCCACCGAGCTCGACCCCGCGGTGGTCGGCAAGATCGGTGAGGAGATCGAGCGCCAGACCGGCCAGAAGGTCGACCTGGCGAGTGAGGTCGACGAGGAGATCCTCGGCGGCATCGTCCTGCAGGTCGGCAACATGGTGCTCGACGCGAGCATCCGCAGTCGCTTGGAGAAACTTCGAAAGAGCGTCGCCCAGGCGGCGTAAGGAGGAATAGAGCACCCCCATGGAGATCAAGCCCGACGAGATCGCATCGATTCTGCGCGAGAGGATCGAGGGACTGGACACCGGCAGCGCTGACCTTTCCGAGGTCGGCACCGTTCTGTCCGTCGCTGACGGAATCGCCCGCATCCACGGCCTCGACAGCTGCATGGCGCTGGAGATGCTCGAGCTGCCCCACGGCGTCACCGGCCTGGCGCTGAACCTCGAGGAGGACAACGTCGGCGCCGTGCTCTTCGGCGAGTGGGACAAGATCGTCGAGGGCGACACGGTGAAGCGCACCGGTCAGCTGCTGCGGATCCCCGTCGGCGACGAGCTGCTCGGCCGCCTGGTCGACCCGCTCGGCCGGCCGCTCGACGACAAGGGCGAGATCGCGACCACGCAGACCCGCCCGGCCGAGTTCAAAGCGCCCGGCGTCGTCCAGCGCCAGCCGGTGACCGAGCCGGTGCAGACCGGCCTGATGTCGATCGACGGGATGATCCCGGTCGGCCGCGGCCAGCGAGAGCTGATCATCGGCGACCGCCAGACCGGCAAGACGGCGATCGCGGTCGACACGATCATCAACAACCGCGACAAGGACATGATCTGCATCTACGTCGCGATCGGCCAGCGGATGTCGACCGTCGTCCAGCTCAAGGAGGTGCTGGAGGAAAACGGCGCGATGGAGAACACGATCATCGTCGCCGCCCCCGCCGACGAGGCTGCCCCGATCAAGTTCATCGCCCCCTACGCGGGCTGCGCGATGGGCGAGCACTTCCTCTACAACGGCAAAGCCGCGCTCTGCGTCTACGACGACCTCACCAAGCACGCCTACGCCTACCGCCAGATGTCGCTGCTGCTGCGGCGCCCGCCGGGTCGCGAGGCCTACCCAGGTGACGTCTTCTACCTGCACTCGCGGCTGCTCGAGCGGGCGGTCAAACTCAACGACGAGCTCGGCGGCGGCTCGCTGACGGCGCTGCCGATCATCGAGACCCAGGCCTCCGACGTCTCCGCCTACATCCCGACCAACGTGATCTCGATCACCGACGGTCAGATCTTCCTCGAGTCCGACCTCTTCAACTCGGGCGTGCGGCCGGCGATCAACGTCGGCATCTCGGTCTCCCGGGTGGGCGGCAACGCGCAGACCAAGGCGATGAAGAAGGTCGCCGGAAAACTGCGCCTCGACCTCTCCCAGTACCGCGACCTCGAGGCCTTCGCCCAGTTCGGCTCCGAGCTCGATCCGGAGACGCAGAAAACGCTCAACCGCGGCGAACGGCTGGTCGAGCTGCTCAAACAGAAAGAGCGCGAACCGCTCGAGATGGCCGATCAGGTGGCCGCGATCTACTCCGGCACCGGCGGTTTCCTCGACCGGATCAAGACCGAGAGGGTCGGCGAGTTCCTCAAGGACCTGCGCATCCGGCTGCGGGCCGAGAAGGCCGAGCTGCTCGGCCGGATCGCCGAGACCGGCAAGCTCGAGGAGGCCGACGAGGAGGAGCTGGGCGCCGCGATCCGCGAGTTCGTCGACGACTTCGGCCCCGACTTCGACGAGCACGGCGACCCGCTCGAGGCCGGCGAGTCCGACCGCATCCACTCCGAGGAGGAGCGCGCCAAGCCGGGCCGCACCGCCGCCGAGGCCGAGGCTGAGAAGGAGACCGCGCCAGCCTGATGGCTTCCCAGAAGGACGTCAAAAACCGCATCGCGTCGATCAAGAACATCAACAAGATCACGCGGGCGATGGAGATGGTGGCCGCGGCGCGGCTGCGCCGTGCCGAGCAGCGGATCGAGCAGCTGCGGCCGTACGCCCAGGGGATGCGCAAACTGACCCGCCGTGCCGCCGAGCAGGCGGGCGGCGTGCCGCGCGTGCCCGTGCTCGAAGAGCGTGAGGACGTCAAGCGCGTCGGTGTCGTCCTGGTCACCGGCGACCGCGGCCTGGCCGGCGCCTTCAACACCAACGTGCTGCGCGACGGGCTGCGCCTGCGCGACGAGCTCAGCGGCGAGGGTGTGGAGACGGCGTTCTCCGCCGTCGGCCGCAAGGGCGTCTCGGCGCTGACCTTTCGCAAGCAGGACGTGCGCACCTCCTACGTCGGCTTCACCGACCGTCCCGGCTTCGCCAACGCGCGCGAGATCGGTGAGGAGCTGACCGCGCGCTACGTCGACGGCGAGCTGGACAAAGTCGAGCTGGTCTACAACCGCTACGTCTCGCCGCTGACCCAGCACGTCTGGCGGCAGACGCTGCTGCCCCTGCAGCAGGCTGACGTGATCGGCGCCGGGGTCGAGGAGGAGGAAGCGGACGCCGAGCCGACCGAGATCGAGAAAGCCCACAGCAGGGCGCTCTGGGAGTACGAACCCGACGCCGAGGAGCTGCTGGCGCAGTTGATCCCCGAGTACGTGAACATCTCGGTCTACCGGGCCCTGCTCGAGTCAGCCGCCTCCGAGCTGGGGGCGCGGATGACCGCGATGCGCAACGCGGCGGAGAACGCGGAGACGATGATGGACGACCTGACCCTGGAGATGAACCGGGTCAGGCAGGCCGAGATCACCCAGGAGATCCTCGAGGTAGTCGCCGGCGCCGAGGCGCTCGGCTAGTCAGAGCTTCAATAGAGAGACGAGAAAAGGACCAATGGCTGACACGAACGGAACGAACGTAGGGCGGGTCGAGCAGGTGACCGGCGTCGTCGTCGACGCGGTCTTCCCGGACCAGCTGCCGCAGATCTACTCGGCGGTGAAGATCGAGATGGCCGGTGAAGACGGCGAGACGACCGAGCTGGTCTGCGAGGTGCAGCAGCACCTCGGCGACGACCGGGTGCGCACGGTCGCGATGGACGCGACCGACGGCCTGCGCCGCGGCGACAAGGTCGTCGACACCGGCGGCCCGATCACGGTTCCGGTCGGCGACGTCACCCTGGGCCGCATCTTCAACCTGCTCGGTGAGCCGATCGACGAGGTGGGCGACGTCCAGGCTGAGGAGCGCTGGCCGATCCACCGCCCGGCGCCCAAGGCTTCCGACCTGGCACCGACCCAGGAGATCCTCGAAACCGGGATCAAGGTCATCGACCTGCTCGCGCCTTACGCCAAAGGCGGCAAGGTCGGCCTCTTCGGAGGAGCCGGCGTCGGCAAGACCGTTCTGATCCAGGAGCTGATCCGCAACATCGCCGAGGAGCACTCCGGCCTCTCCGCCTTCGTCGGCGTCGGCGAGCGCTCGCGCGAGGGCAACGACCTCTGGCTCGAGATGAAAGAGTCGGGCGTGATCGACAAAACGATGCTCGTCTTCGGCCAGATGAACGAGCCGCCGGGCGCCCGCCTGCGGGTGGCGCTCTCGGGGCTGACGATGGCCGAGTACTACCGCGAGCAGGGCGGCCAGGACGTGCTGCTCTTCATCGACAACATCTTCCGCTTCGTCCAGGCGGGCTCCGAGGTCTCGGCGCTGCTCGGGCGCATGCCTTCGGCGGTCGGCTACCAGCCGACCCTGGAGACCGAGATGGGTGGCCTGCAGGAGCGGATCACCTCGACCGAGCGCGGCTCGGTGACGTCGATCCAGGCCGTCTACGTGCCCGCCGACGACTACACCGACCCGGCGCCGGCCTCCGTGTTCGCCCACCTCAACGCCACCACGGCGCTCTCGCGGGCGATCTCCGAGAAAGGGATCTACCCGGCGGTCGACCCGCTCGACTCGAGCTCGACGATCCTCAAGCCCGACGTCGTCGGCGAGGAGCACTACCGCACCGCGACCGAGGTCCAGGAGGTGCTGCAGCGCTACAAGGAGCTCCAGGACATCATCGCCATCCTCGGCATCGACGAGCTCTCCGACGAGGACAAGCAGACGGTGAGCCGCGCCCGCAAGATCGAGCGCTTCCTCTCACAGCCGTTCTTCGTCGCCGAGCAGTTCACCGGCCGCACCGGCGAGTACGTGCCGGTCGCCGAGACCGTGCGCGGCTTCCGAGAGATCCTCGACGGCGAGCACGACGACCTGCCCGAGGGCGCCTTCTACATGCAGGGCGGCATCGACCAGGTCACCGAGAACGCCGGGGCGAAGGCCGCGGCCTAGGACGCCTGGATGGCCGGCGAGGGCAAGTTCGCGGTTGAGGTCCTCACCCCCGAGGGCGAGGTCTTCAACGGCGAGGTGCGCCAGGTCTCGACCCGCACGGCGGGCGGTGAGATCGGCATCCTCGCCAACCACGCGCCGCTGCTGGCGGCGCTGCGGCCGGCTGAGCTGCGCCTCTACACCGAGGGCGCGGACCCCCAGCGCTACGCCCAGGCGCACGGCTGGCTGCAGGTGTTCGGCAACCAGGCGCGGCTGCTGGTCGAGGAGGTGATCGCGCCGGAGGACCTCGACGCGGCCTCGCTCAAGGAGCAGCTGGCCGATGCCGAGCAGCGGCTTGCCGAGGCCGAGGAGGGCAGCGCCGATCGCAAGCGGGCTGAGAAAGACCGCGACCGGGCTGAGGCCTTTCTGGCTATTGCCGAGGGGTGAGGCGGGTCAGGTGCCCCTCCCCCGGAGGCCGTTGCGCAGCAGATCGCTTGCTGCAACTTGAGTTGTCCGACCCTGAGCCTCCGGGAGAGGGGCACCTGACCCGCCCTACGGCTCGCCAGAGCAGCGCATCCGACTTTCACCACACTGGGGTGGGGTCAATCTCCGATGCGCTGAGATGGAGGCGAGGATGAGCGATGAGCTGGTCGCGCTGGCGGCGCGGCTGATTGGGTACGACACGGCCGAGCCGGACGGCATCCTCGAAGCGGCGGGCTTCATCGAGGGGTGGCTGGAGGCGCGGGGGATCGCGGTCGCCACCGACGAGGTGCGGGGGCTGCCGGTGCTGCGGGCCGAGGTCGGGCCGGAGGGGGCGCCGACGGTGGTGCTGCACGGGCACATCGACGTCGTCCCGGGCAGGCCGGGGCAGTTCGATCCGCAGGTCGACGGCGACCGGCTCTACGGGCGCGGCGCCTACGACATGAAGGGCGGGCTGGCGGCGATGATGCTGACCACGGCGGCGATGAGCGAGCAGGAGCGGGTGCGGGTGCGGCTCGGGATCGTCGGCGACGAGGAGTCCGAGGAGGAGGCCGAACGGGGCAGCGACCACCTGGTCGACAACGGCTTCATCGGCGATTTCGCGATCACCGGCGAGCCGACCGATTTGCAGATCGGGGTCGAGGCGAAGGGGGTGCTGGCGCTGCGGCTCGAGGTCAGCGGGATCGCCGCCCACGGCGCCACGCCGTGGCTGGGCGACAACGCGGTGCTGAAGGCACACGACGTTTTCCGCAGTATCGAGTCGCTACCGTTTGCTCGGCACAGCTCGGAGCTGTTCGACCGACCCTCGATCAACCTCGGGCGGATCCTGGGTGGCGACGCGCTCAACAAGGTGCCCGATCGATGCGCGATAGACGTCGACATCCGCTACCTGCCCGACCAGGACCCCAACATGGTGCTCGACCAGATCCGCGGCCTGCCCGACGCCGAGGTGACGCCCCTCTTCACACGCCCCCCAGCGGTGGTCGAGCGCGACTCGCCCTTCGTCCTGGGGCTGCGCGAGGCGGCCTCCGCCTACCACGAGGGAGAGCCGATGAGCGTCGGCCGCGACGGCGCCTCCGACGCCGTCTCCTTCCTGCGGGTGGGCGTGCCGGCGGTCGAGTTCGGCCCGGCCGGCGAAGGCCACCACGGGCCCGCCGAGTGGGTCTCGGTTTCCTCGCTGCAGGTCTACCAGCAGACGCTCGAATCGTTCCTGCAGGCGATCCCCGACCGCCTCGGCGGTTGAGCCGGTGATCGAGGAGCCCTTCAAGAAGCCGCCGCCCTCCGGCGACTTCGAGCCGCCGCCGAAGCCGAAGCGCTACTGGTGGCGCTTCACCCTCGGCTCGGCGCTGATCGTCGCCGCGGTGGCGACCGCGACCGCGGCCAGCATCCTGCTCTACATCGGCAGCATCGCCGACGCCCTCTCCCACAACGACGTGCTGAAAAACAAAGTCCAGCGCGTCCTCGCCAAGACCGAGGGGGGCGAGCCGCAGAACATCCTCATCCTCGGCTCCGACAAGCGGGCCAGCGAAGCGGAAGACCCGGGGCGCTCGGACACGACGATCCTGCTTCGCCTCGACCCCGACAACGACGCGATCGCGCTGATGTCGATCCCGCGCGACCTCAAGGTCGAAATCCCCGGTTACGGCACCGACAAGTTCTCCTCCGCCTTCGCCTACGGCGGGCCGAAGCTGACCCTGCAGGTGGTCAAGGAACTGACCGGGCTGCCGATCAACCACGTCGTCAACGTCGACTACCTCGGCTTCGCCCAGGCGGTCTACGCGATCGGCTGCGTCTACGTCGACATCGACCGCCGCTACTACCACTCCAACGAAGGCGTGCCGGCCTCCGAACAGTACGCCGAAATCGACGTTGAGCCGGGCTACCAGCTGATGTGCGGCAAGAAGGCGCTCGAGTACGTCCGCTACCGCCATACCGACACCGACCTGGTCCGCGCCGCCCGCCAGCAGGACTTCCTCAGCGCCGCCCGCCAGCGGGTGCCGATCGCCGACCTGATCCTCGGCCGCAACGAGCTGATCGACATCTTCACCGAATACACGACCTCCGACATCAGCGACACCGACGCGATGCTGGAAGTGCTGGAGCTCTTCATCGCCTCGCGCAACGCGCGGATCAACGAGGTCGACTTCCCGGCCGAACTGGGGCCGAGCTACGTCTACTCCTCGCCGGAAGCGATCGCCGGCGCGGTCGACCAGTTCCTCGGCATCGAAGCCAGCGGCGGGCCGCGCGGGCTGCTGGAAGAGTCGGACGAAAAGCCCAAGAAGGAGAAGCGGGGCAAGCAGGGCAAGAAGAAGGGCGGCGGCTCGAAGCCGAAGCCGCAGCTGAAGATGAAGCCGCCCGGCGAGGACGGCCTGGTGCCGGCGCGGGAGGCGGGCGAAGAGGAGGCAAAGCTGGTCGCGCGCAAGTTCGACAGCGGTTTCCCCGTCTTCTATCCGACCCGCCTACCCTCGGGGGCCGCCTTCGAGGAAAGCAACCCGTACCTGAAGATCGAAGACCCACGCATCTACCGTGTCAAGGACACCGATGACAAGCGCCACGGCGCCTACCGCATGGTGCTCACGCTCGACCTGCCGGACGGGACTCATTACTTTGGCATGCAGGGCATCCAGGGCTGGGACGATCCGCCGATCCTCTCCGGCCCGAGCATCACGGAAGAGATCCGCGGCCGCGAGTACGAGATATTCCTCGATGGAGATCGGATCAGATTGATCGCGTGGCACAGGGGGGACAACACCTACTGGGTGGCGAACAGCTTGCTGCGCGTGCTGACCAACGACCAGATGATCGGGATCGCCCGCTCGGCGCGGGCGAAGATCCCCAACCCCAAGCCAAGGCAGATACGGAGGGCTAAACCTTGAACGGAGAGAAGGAGACGATCGGTGTAATCGGGGTCGGCTGGGTCGGTTTGGTGACCGCGGCATGCTTCGCCGAGCTCGGCCACCGGGTGGTGGCCCGCGACATCGTCGCCGAGAAGGTCGAGTCGCTCTCGCGCGGCGAGACGACGATCCATGAGCCCGGCCTCGGGGATCTGGTCAAGCGCAACGCCGAGCGGCTGCGCTTCACGACCGACATGGGCGAGCTGCTCGAGTCCGCCCGCCTGCTCTTCGTCTGCGTCGACACGCCGCCGACCCGCTCCGGCGACGCCGACCTCTCGCGGGTCCGCGCCGTGGTCGAGGAGCTGAGCGCCGAGGGCGACCACGTGCTGATCATGAAGAGCACGGTGCCGGCCGGGACGGGGGGGACGATCCGTCGTGACCTGCCCGGCCTCGCCTACGTCTCCTGCCCCGAGTTCCTCAAGGAGGGCTCGGCGGTCGCGGACTTCATGCACCCCGACCGGGTCGTGATCGGCGCCGATTCCGGCGACGAGGCGGCGGGCGACGCGGTGGCGGCGCTCTACGAGCCGCTGGGCGGCGAGCTCGTGCGCACCGACGTCGCCAGCGCCGAGATGATCAAGCTCGCCTCCAACGCCTTCCTGGCGACCAAGATCTCCTTCGTCAACGAGATCGCCAACGTCTGCGAGCAGCTCGGCGCCGACGTCGGCGAGGTGGCGCGGGGGATGGGGCTCGACCAGCGCATCGGCTCCTCCTTCCTGCGCGCCGGGATCGGCTACGGCGGCTCCTGCTTCCCCAAGGACGTCAGCGCGCTGAAGATGCTGGCCGGCAACACCGGCTACCACTTCCAGCTGCTCAACGCGGTGATCGAGGTCAACGAGCTGCAGAAGCGGCGCGTCGTGCAGAAGCTGCTCGGCCACCTCGGCTCGCTGGTCGACCGCCGCGTGGCCCTGCTCGGCCTCGCCTTCAAGCCCGACACCGACGACATGCGCGAGGCTTCGAGCCTGGTGCTGGCGGCGCGCCTGCAGGGCGAGGGCGCCGAGGTGGTCGCCTACGACCCGGTCGCCGCCGAGGCCGCGCGCGACCTGCTCGACGGAGTCGAGCTGCGCGACTCGGCGCTCGCCGCGCTGGAGGGAGCCGACGCCGCGGTCCTGGTCACCGAGTGGGGCGAGTTCGCCGAGCTCGACTGGGCCGACGCGGCGAGCCGCATGGCGCGGCCGCTGATGGTCGACGGTCGCAACTTCCTCGACCCGGAGAAGCTCCAGGCGGCCGGGTTCGAGTACGAGGGCATCGGGAGGGCGACGACGGGCGCACCGTCGGCAGCGACTGCCGACTGAGCTATGCAGGCAATTGTCTTAGTCGGTGGGGAAGGGACCCGGCTTAGGCCCCTGACCAACACCACCCCGAAGCCCGCCCTCACCCTCGTCGACCGGCCGTTCCTCGCCTACATGGTCGAGTGGCTCGCCCGGCACGGGGTCACCGAGGTCGTGCTCGCCTGCGGCTTCCTGCCGGGCGTCCTGCGCGAAGCGCTGGACGGTGAGGAGGAGCGGGCCGGCGTCTCGATCCGCTACGTGGTCGAGCCCGAGCCGCTCGGCACCGCCGGCGCGATCCGCTTTGCCGCCGACCTGCTCGGCGACGACCTCGACGAGCGCTTCCTCGCCCTCAACGGCGACGTCCTCACCGACCTCGACCTCAGCGCCCTGCTGGAGGCCGACGAGGAGCGCGGCGCGGCGGCGACGATCGCCCTGCACCCGGTCGAGGACTCCGCCGCCTACGGCCTGGTCCGTTGCGGCGAGGGCGGCGAGGTGCTCTCGTTCACCGAGAAGACGGGCGAGCCGGCGCCCGGCGAGGTCAACGCCGGGATGTACGTGCTGCGGCGCTCGGCGCTGGACCTGATCCCGCCCGCCCGCAACGTCTCGATCGAGCGCGAGGTCTTCCCCCGGCTGGTCGGCAACGGCCTGCACGGGCTGCGGCTCGAGGGCTACTGGATGGACATCGGCACGCCCGAGCGCTACCTGCAGGCCTCCTGGGACATCCTCGAGGGGCGGGTGGAGACCCAGGTGCAGCCGACCGCGCCAGGCGTCCTGGTCGCCGATGGCGCCGAGGTTGCCCCTGGGGCGACGATCGGGCCACGCGCCGTGGTCGGCCCGGGCTGCCGGGTCGGCGCCGGCGCCGAGGTGCGCGACTCGGTCCTGCTCGCCGGCGCCGGGGTCGGCGAGAACGCCCGCATCCTCGGCTCGATCCTCTCCCCGGGCGCCGAGCTCGCGCCGGGCGCTGAGCTCGCCGACGCCGTGGCCGCGCCAGATGAGAAGGTGCCCGCCTGAGCACCTGATGATCGACGACGTCCTCGCCATCCCCGACCACCTGCGCGACGCCCTCTGGCGGGTCGAGTCGGCGCGCCTGGCGCCGGCCGGGGCGGCCGGGCTCCTGGTCTGCGGCGTCGGCGGCTCGGCGGTCGGCGGCGACCTCGCCGCGGCGGCGCTCGCCGATCGGCTCGAGCGGCCGCTGTTCACCGTGCGCGGCTACGAGCTGCCGCACTGGGCGAGCGCCGAGTGGGCCGTGCTCTGCTCCAGCTACTCGGGCGAAACCGAGGAGACCCTGTCCTGCTTCGCCGCCGCCGAGGCGCTCGGCGCCCGGCGTGTGGTGGCGAGCACCGGCGGCGACCTGGTCGAGGCGGCGCGCGCCGCCGGCGACCCCGTGATCGGCCTGCCGGCACTGCTGCCGGCGCCGCGCACGGCGGTCGCCTACCTGCTCGTCTGCGCCGCCGAGGTCGCCGCCGCGACGTCCGTGGCACCGCGGATCCGCGGTGAGCTCGAGGCCGCCGCCGCCTTCCTCGAGGGGTGCCGCGACGAGCTGCGCCAGCAGGCGGCCGAGATCGCCACCCGACTGACCGGCGCCGTCCCGGTCGTCTACGGCGCCGGCCTGACGACGCCGGTGGCGCGCCGCTGGAAGACCCAGCTCAACGAGAACGTGAAGATCCCCGCCTTCGCCGCCGAGCTGCCCGAGGCCGACCACAACGACCTCAGCGGCTGGGGCGGGGGGGCCGATGGCGCTCCTGGCCTGTGCGCGGTGCTGCTCGAGGACAGCGGCCAGCACCCGCGGGTGCGGCGCCGCTTCGAGCTGACCGCGGCGGCGATCGAGGCTGCCGGCGCCACCGCGATCCGCCTGCGGACCGCCGGTGAGACCCGCTGCGAGCGCCTGCTCTGGGCGGTGATGCTGGGTGACCTCGTCTCGCTGGAGCTTGCCGCCGCGGCCGGGGTCGACCCGTTGCCGATCGAGGCGATCGACGCGCTCAAGGCGGCGCTGGGGCGTCCCTGAGGCGGCGCCGTTCCCACCAGGTCCAGCCGGCCGTCACGGCGCCGGCGTAGAGGCAGCCGAGCAGCACGTCGAAGAAGTAGTGCTCACCCGTCGCGATCAGGGTCAGGCCCATCGCCAGCGGGTAGAGGGCCAGCAGCGGGCGCCAGGCGGGGCGGACCCGTTTCCAGAGGAAGAAGGTGACCAGGGCGACGAAGGCGGTGTGCAGAGAGGGCACCGCGGCGACCTGGTTCACCGCTCCCTGGCCGCGCGAGAACATCGCCGCGGTGCCGACGTCGAGCACCTCCCAGCCCCGTGAGGTCGTCCGCTGGACGCCCTCGAGCAGCCCTTCCTGGGCGGCCATCCAGGGCGGCGCCGCGGGGTAGGCGGTATAGGTCGCGAGGCCGGCCAGGGCGAGGGTGACGAGGCGCTTGGTGAAACCCAGGAAGGCGGCGCGATCGCGGGCCCAGAGGACGCCGGCGACCGCGAAGGGGACGATGAAGTAGGAGGTGTAGACGAGGGTGAAGGCGACGTCCCACCAGCGCAGGGCGTCCGAGGCGTAGAGGTGCGCCTGCAGCCACTCGGTCGGCGTCTCGCCGAAGAAGACGGCGCGGTCGAAGTCGATCATCGGCGTGACGTTGACCGGGATCCCGAGCGAGTCGGCGGCGCCGCGGGTGAAGTCGTAGGCGCAGAGCACGGCGACGATCGGCAGCCAGTCGAGCAGCAGCTGCAGGATCTGCCGCGGCGGCCGGCCGATCGAGGCACAGGCGAGCGCCCCGCAGGTCCAGGCGATGACCAGCTCGCGTTGGACCGGGATCCCGTAGGCCGCGGTGTAGGCGACCAGGGCGACGAAGTAGAGGGTGAGAGCGCAGGCGCGGAGGACCGCCCAGTGCGGAAATCCCAACGGTGGAGCCTGCGCGGCTCCGAGCTTTGCGAATTCGGCCGTACTCATCTGCCCCCTGCCCACGACCCGTGTCTTGTCGAAGAAGCCTATTCTTCGGCCACTCAGTAAGACGAAAGGAAACGATGGCAACCGCCACCTCCAACTACAAGGTCGCCGATATCGGCCTCGCCGACTTCGGGCGCAAGGAGATCGCCCTCGCCGAGGTCGAGATGCCCGGCCTGATGCAGACCCGTGAGGAGTTCGCCGCCGAGCAGCCGCTGCAGGGGGCACGGATCACCGGCTCGCTGCACATGACGGTGCAGACCGCCGTCCTGATCGAGACCCTGACCGCGCTCGGCGCCGAGGTCCGCTGGGCGAGCTGCAACATCTTCTCCACGCAGGATCACGCCGCGGCCGCGATCGCCGCCGCCGGCATCCCGGTCTTCGCCTGGAAAGGCGAGACCCTGGAGGAGTACTGGTGGTGCACCGAGCAGGCCCTGCTCTGGCCCGACGGCGAGGGCCCGAACATGATCCTCGACGACGGCGGCGACGCGACCCTGCTCGTCCACAAGGGCGTCGAGTTCGAGAAGGCCGGCGCCGTGCCCGACCCGGCCTCGGCCGACTCGGAGGAGTTCCGCGTCGTGCTCGAGACCCTGCAGCGCTCGCTCGAGTCCGACTCGCAGCGCTGGACCCAGATCGCCGCGGGGATCAAGGGGGTCACCGAGGAGACGACCACCGGCGTGCACCGGCTCTACCAGCTGGCCGAGACCGGCGACCTGCTCTTCCCGGCGATCAACGTCAACGACTCGGTCACCAAGTCGAAGTTCGACAACCTCTACGGCTGCCGCCACTCGCTGATCGACGGGATCAACCGCGCCACCGACGTGATGATCGGCGGCAAGGTCGCCGTCGTCTGCGGCTACGGCGACGTCGGCAAGGGCTGCGCCGAGTCGCTGCGCGGCCAGGGCGCCCGCGTGATCGTCACCGAGATCGACCCGATCTGCGCCCTGCAGGCGGCGATGGAGGGCTACGAGGTGCGGACGCTCGACCAGGTGGTCGAGACCGCCGACATCTTCATCACCGCCACCGGCAACAAGGACATCGTCACCGCCGGCCACATGGCGCGGATGAAGCACAACGCGATCGTCGGCAACATCGGCCACTTCGACAACGAGATCGACGTCGCCGGGCTCGAGGCCTCGCCGGCCGAGAGGGTCACCATCAAGCCGCAGGTCGACGAGTGGCGCTTTCCCGACGGCCACTCGATCATCCTCCTCTCCGAGGGTCGCCTGCTCAACCTCGGCAACGCGACCGGGCACCCGAGCTTCGTGATGTCGAACTCGTTCACCAATCAGGTGATCGCCCAGATCGAGCTCTACGGCCAGCCCGACGGGTTCACGGCCAAGGACGTCACCGTGCTGGCCAAGCACCTCGACGAGAAGGTCGCGCGGCTGCACCTCGCGGCGCTCGGCGTCAACCTCACCGAGCTCTCCGAGGAGCAGGCCGCCTACCTCGGCATCCCGGTCGACGGCCCCTACAAGCCCGATCACTACCGCTACTAGATGAGAGCGATGATTCTCGCGGCCGGCCTCGGCACGCGGCTGCGCCCGATCACCTACGGGATGCCGAAGCCGATGGTGCCGGTCGTCAACCGACCGGTGATGGAGCACATCATTCGCCTCCTGGCCCGCAACGGCTTCGAGCAGGCGATCGCCAACCTGCACTGGTTCCCGGAGACGATCGAGGGCCGCTTCGGCGACGGCTCGGCGCTCGGGATCGAGCTCTCCTACAGCCGCGAGGAGCAGCTGCTCGGGACCTCGGGCGGGGTCCGCAACGCGGCCGGCTTCCTCGGCGACTCCTTCCTGGTCATCTCCGGCGACGCGCTCACCGACATCGATCTGGCGGCGATGCGTGAGTTCCACGGGTCCCACGACGGGGTCGCGACGCTGGCGACCAAGCGGGTCAGCGACACGAGCCAGTTCGGGGTCGCGATCACCGGCGCCGATGGGCGGATCCAGGGCTTCCAGGAGAAGCCCGACCCGGCCGAGGCGCTCTCCGACCTGGCCAACTGCGGCATCTACATGTTCCGCGCCGAGATCTTCGAGTTCTTCCCCGCGCCGGGAACCAGCAAGGCCGCCGGCCCCGCCGACCCGGATGGCTTCGCCGACTGGGCGATGGACGTCTTCCCGGCGCTGCTCGAGGGCGACGTGCCCTTCTACTCGCACGAGATCGACGCCTACTGGAACGACATCGGCAACCTCGAGGAGCTGCGCGAGGGCAACCTCGACGCCCTGCACGGCACGGTCGAGGTCGAGGTCGAGGCGCCCGAGGTGGCCGACGGGGTGCGCGCGGCCAGTCCTCTCGAGGGGGCCGAGGTGACGGGCCCGGTGCTGGTCGGCGAGGGGGTCGAGATCGGTGCCGGGGCCCGCATCGACGGGCCGGCGATCGTCGGCGACGGCTGCCGGATCGGCGCCGGCAGCTCGGTCCGCGACGCGATCCTGCTCGAGGGCGCCGAGCTGCCGCGGGACTCGATCCTGATCGGCGGCATCGCGGCGCGCGGCACGAAGGGTTGACGAACTTCTGACGTTCGGCGCGCCACGTGCGCGCCGCGGGCGCCGACGATCGGCGCATGGCGATCCCGCACGCGCTGCTCGACGGCCTGGCACCGCCGCTCTGCGCCGCCTGCGGGCGCTCCGCGCGGCGCGGCGCGCTGGTCTGCACGCGCTGCGCCAGGCGCCTCGCCGCCGCTGACCCGCTCGCCGCCACCGGTCCGGCGGGGATCGACCGCGCCTGGTCCTCCGCGGCCCACGAGGGCGTCGCCCGCGACTTGGTCACGGCGCTCAAGTTCCGCCGCCTCCTGCCGGTCGCCGGCCTGATCGCGGAGCGCATCCACTGGCTTGCCCCGTCCGACCTGCTCAGCGGCGCCCTGGTCCCGGTGCCGGCCTCGCCGCTGCGCTCCCTCGTCCGCGGCTTCGACCCCGCCGCCGAGATCGCCACCGCCCTGGCCGAGCGGGTCGAGCTGCCGCTCTCCACCTGCCTCCGCCGCAGCGGCGGCGGCCGCCAGCTGGGCAAGCGCCGCGCCCAGCGCATCGCCCACCCGCCGCTGGTCCGCAGCCGGGGCGCGGTTCCCCGCAGCGTCCTGCTGATCGACGACGTGCTGACCACCGGCGCGACGCTCTCGGCCTGCGCCGTGGCCCTGCGCGACGCCGGTGCCGTCCGCGTCGCCGCGATCACCTTCACACGCCGCTTTTGAGGGGCGGAGCCCTCACCCTCTTGACCGGGGCGAGGCCGCGGTCTTACTATCGGAAACAACGCCTAAAAGGAGGCCAAGAATGCGGATCGAGGTGCGCGGGCGCAACGTCGAGGTCGACGACGAGCTGCGGGAGCACGTGATGAAACGCTTCCGGCGGGTCGGCAGGCAGGTCTCCGAATTAGCAAGGCTCGACGTCACTGTCTGGGAGGAGCGCAACCCGGCGATCCCCGACAGCCAGGTGGCCGAGGCGACCCTGAGGCTGAAGGGCGTCACCCTGCACGCCAAGGAGGCCTCGCCGCAGATGTCGCACACGATCCACGAGCTGGCCGAGGACATGCGCCGCCAGGTCAAGAAGCACCGCGAGCTGCGCCGCAAGCGCCGCCAGACGCGGCGCCTGGTCAACCAGATGCGGGGGCGCACCGCGGAAGCCTGAGCGTGGGGGCCGGGAGACCGGCCCTCTCAAAACCGAGCCAGCTACCCTTGGGCCATGGCGAACGCCAGGGACATGGTCACCCGCGCTCTGCGGGTCGGCGAGGGCCGCAAGTTCAAGGCCTACGAGAAGCGGGCGGCGGTGATCAACGCGATCGAGCCCGAGATGGAACTGCTCGACGACCACGAGCTGCGCACAGAGGCCGATGCCCTGCGCGAGCGGGCCCGCAACGGCGAGTCGCTCGACGACCTCCTGCCCGAAGCCTTCGCCCTGACCCGAGAGGCGGGGCGCCGCTCGATCGGCCAGCGCCACTTCGACGTTCAGCTGATTGGCGGCATGGCCCTGCACGACGGGGCGATCGCCGAGATGAAGACCGGCGAGGGCAAGACCCTGACCGCGACGCTCGCCGTCTTCCTCAACTCGCTGAAGGGCGACAGCGTCCATGTCGTCACCGTCAACGACTACCTGGCCCGCCGCGACTCCGAATGGATGGCGCCGGTCTACGAGATGCTCGGGGTCAGCGTCGCCGCGATCCAGGACGCCGACGATCACGCCGCGCGCCAGGTCAAATACGCCTGCGACGTCGTCTACGGCACCAACTCGGAGTTCGGCTTCGACTACCTGCGCGACAACATGTCCGACGCGCTCGAGCACTGCGTCCAGCGCGACCACAACTTCGCGATCGTCGACGAGGTCGACAACATCCTGATCGACGAGGCACGGACGCCGCTGATCATCTCCGGCGCCCCCGAAGAAGCGGCCAAGATCTACTACCAGTTCGCCCGCCTGGCCCGGCAGATGACCGGTGTCCCGTCCAAAGACCGGCTCAAATCGCTGGGCGAATCGAAGGACACCTCCGAGGCCGACTACGACTACGAATACGACGAGAAGCACAAGACCGTCTCACCGACCGAGCGCGGCGTCAAACGGGCGGAGGAGTTCCTCGGGGTCGACAACCTCTACGTCAGCGAGCACGGCAGCCTGGTCAACCACCTCGGCCAGGCGCTGAAGGCCGAGTCGCTCTACAAAAAGGACAAGGACTACGCCGTCGTCGACGGCCAGGTGATGATCATCGACGAGTTCACCGGCCGCATCCTCGAGGGCCGGCGCTGGTCGGAGGGCCTGCACCAGGCGGTCGAGGCGAAGGAGGGGGTGGCGATCGGCGAGGAGAACCAGACGCTCGCGACGATCACCCTGCAGAACTACTTCCGCCTCTACGACAAGCTCTCCGGGATGACCGGTACGGCGCTGACCGAGGCGACCGAGTTCATGAAGATCTACAAAGTCCCGGTGGTCGAGATCCCGACCAACCGGCCGATGGTCCGCGCCGACCGCAACGACCAGATCTTCAAAACCAAGGACGGCAAGTGGAAAGCCGTGCTGGAGGAAATCTTCGCCCGCCACGAGGCCGGTCAGCCGATCCTGGTCGGCACCGTCTCGGTCGAGGTCTCGGAAATGATCTCGGGCGAGCTGAAACGGCACGGGGTCGAGCACGCGGTGCTCAACGCCAAGCCCGAGCACGCCCAGCGAGAGGGCGAGCGGATCGCCGAAGCGGGCCGCAAGGGCGCGGTGATGATCGCGACCAACATGGCCGGCCGCGGCGTCGACATCAAGCTCGGCGGCGACCCCGAGCACATGGCTCACAAAGCGCTGAAACAGCAGGGGCTGAGCGCCGAGGCCGAGGGCTACGAGGAGGCGCTGGAGGCGAAGATCGCCGAGCTCGAGCCGCAGTGCAAGGCCGAGGGCGAGGAAGTCCGCGAGATCGGCGGGCTCTTCATCGTCGGCACCGAGCGGCACGAATCGCGCCGCATCGACAACCAGCTGCGCGGCCGCGCCGGCCGCCAGGGCGATCCGGGGGAGACGCGCTTCTTCCTCTCCGCCGAAGACGACGTGATCCGCCTCTTCGCCGGCGACCGCATCTACAAAATCCTCGATCGCCTGGGCCCCGTCGACGAGGAGGGCCACGAAATGCCGCTCGAGGCGAAAATGCTGACGAAAACGGTCGAGGGTGCCCAGAAGAAGGTCGAGGAACAGAACTTCCTGATCCGCAAGCGGGTGCTCGAGTACGACGACGTGATGAACGAGCAGCGCCGCGTCGTCTACAAATACCGTCGCGAGATCCTCGAAGGGCGCGACATGTCCGACGTCGTCCGCGACGAGCTCGAGGGCGTGGTCGAGCGGCTCGTCGACGAGTACACGCCGGGGGACGAACTCGAGGAATGGGACATGCGGGAGATGGAGCAGCAGCTGCGCCAGATCTGGCCGCTCAGCGTCGAGGTCGGCTCGCTGGCTCCGGAGCAGGTCGATCGCGAAAGGCTCAAGGACGAGCTCGACGACGACGCGATGAACGCCTACGACGAGCGCGAGAAGCAGCTCGGCGAGGAGCTGATGCGCTACCTGGAGCGGACGGTCCTGCTGCAGGTGATCGACAACCGCTGGCGCGAGCACCTCTACGACATGGACTACCTGCGCGAGGGCATCCACCTGCGCGGCTTCGCCCAGATCGATCCCCTCGTCGCTTACAAAAACGAAGGCTTCGCGATGTTCGAGGAGCTCATGCACTCGATCTGGGAGGAGTTCAGCCGGCTCGTCTTCAACGCCCAGATCGAAGTCGACCCCGCGCAGCTGGACGCCGCGCGCGCTGGCAACGGCGGTGCTCCCGCCGCGCTCGACTACTCCGGCGGCACCCCGGACGCGCAGCCGTCGGCCCTGCGGGAGGTCGCCGCGGCGAGCGCCGCCGGCGGCGTCGGGGTCGCGGCGCCCAGCGCTGGCCAGGGCAACGGAGTCCAGGCGCCAGGGCCGGTTGAGACCGTGGTCAAAGACGAGCGCGAGAAAGAGATCGGCAGGAATGACCCGTGTTGGTGTGGCAGCGGCAAAAAGTTCAAGAAGTGCCACGGGGCCTGACGGCCGCCCCACTTGAGCCACGACCCGGTCAGAGAGTTCATCCGCGCTTTTAACGAGCGGGATCTCGACGCCTTCGTCGCGGTGCTTGACCCGGAGGTCGAGCTGCACTCGATGCGGGGGGTGCGCAAGGGGAGGGAGGCGGCACGGTTGTGGGCGACTCGCCCGCCCGGTGGGGTGCAGCAGACGATCGAGCTCGAGCACCTCTACGAGGATGGCACCGGGTCGGGTGGCGGCCACGCCGTGGCGCTGATCCGGCGGGTCTGGGTCTGGGAAGAGAACGGCGAGCCCGCCGGCGAGGACGTGATGGCCTGGCTCTTCGAGCTGCGCGACCACGGGGTGCGCAGCTGGCGCCCCTACGACGATCGCGCCGCGGCGCTGCACGCCGGCGGCTTCGACCACGGCGTCGGCGCTGAGTAAGCTGCGGGCATGGCCGATGTCGCCTCGACCGAATCGGTACCGGCGCGGCTCGCCGAGATCCGTGCGCAGTTGAAGCTGCTCGCGGACTACCTTTGACCCCGCTTCGCTCCGCGCGCAGGTCGAGCGACTCGAGGCCGAGATGGGCAGCCCGGGATTCTGGGACGACCAGGAGGCGGCGGCGCGGACCTCCGCCGCACACGCCAGCGCCCAGCGCAAGCTGAAGACCTTCGGTGAGCTCGAATCCGAGGCCGACGACCTCGCCGAGCTGGCCGAGATGGCTGCCGAGGACGAGGAGATGGCGGCCGAGCTGGAGACCCAGCTGGGCTCGGTCGAACGGCGCCTGGCCGAGCTCGAAGAGGCCCGCCTGTTCAGCGGTGAGTACGACGCCGGCGACGCCGTCGTCTCGGTCCATGCCGGGGCCGGTGGCACCGACTCCCAGGACTGGGCCGAGATCCTCCTGCGCATGTACCTGCGCTGGGCCGAGGGGCGCGGCTTCGAGGTCGAGATGAAGGAGGCCTCGCCGGGGGAGGAGGCGGGGCTCAAGTCGGCGACCTTCGTCGCCCGCGGCGAGAACGCCTACGGCCTCTTCGCGGCCGAGCGCGGCGTTCACCGCCTGGTGCGGATCTCCCCCTTCGACTCCTCCGCCCGCCGCCACACGAGCTTCGCCCAGGTCGACGTCGGGCCGCTGGTCGAAGGGGGGGTCGAGGTCGAGATCGACGACGCCGACCTGCGCGTCGACACCTACCGCGCCTCCGGCGCCGGCGGCCAGCACGTCAACAAGACCGACTCGGCGGTGCGCATCACCCACATCCCGACCGGCGTCGTCGTCCAGTGCCAGAACGAGCGCTCCCAGATCCAGAACAAAGCGGTGGCGATGCAGCTGCTGAGCTCGAAGCTGCTCGAGCTGGAGGAGCGCAAACGGGCCGAGGCGCTGGCCAAGGAGCGCGGCGAGGTCAAGGAAGTCGCCTGGGGCTCACAGATCCGCAGCTACTTCCTGCACCCCGACCAGCGGGTCAAGGACCACCGCACCGGGCACGAGGCCGGCGACGCGCAGGGCGTCCTCGACGGCGACATCGACGACTTCATCCGCGACTACCTGAACAAGACCGCCGCGTCGACCGCGCGGTAGGCGGGACAGCCGGCCTTCGGCCCCGGCAGCCGGATCCGGACGACGACCCGCTCGACCCGCTTCTCGCCGAGCTTCTCGCTGAAGCGCAGTACGCCGCTGCGGCCCAGGTGGCGCTGGGCGGAGGCGATCTGGACATCGCCGCGACGCAGCTCGACGCGGGCGTTGAACGGTTCGTTGGTCGTGTAGCCGACGGTCACCTTGAGCCGGTCGTTCCTGACGACCGCGCGGCCGTTGGCGCTGCGCAGCGGGCAGCGAGAGGCCGCCGCCGCCTCCTCGGTCGCTTCTGCTTCTTCGGCGCAGATCTCGCGCAGCTCGGCCTCGCTGAGTTCGATCGCTTCGAACCCGGCTTCCTCGGCGATGCATTCCGCTTCGGTCTCGAAGCCGCTTTCTTCGTCGATTTCGACTTCGGCTTCCAGCTCTTCCTCGAAGGCGAAGGGCAGGTTGGCCGAGGGCGCCGGTGCGGCCGGGGCCAGGCTCGCCGCGAACAGCAGCGTGGAGAGGAGCAGCAGCGCGAAAAAGGTGAGCTTGCGGGGCATTTGCCCCCCAATCATCGGCCGCGGGTCGGATTCCTTTAGGCGCCGCGGACGCCCTCCAGCTCCAGCAACGCTTCCTTCATCGGCAGGCCGCCGCCGTAGCCGCCCAGGGCGCCGCCGCTGCGCAGCACGCGGTGGCAGGGGACGACGATCGGGATCGGGTTGGAGCCGCAGGCGCTGCCGGCGGCGCGCACCGCGCGCTCGTTGCCGGCGGTCCGCGCGACCTCGGTGTAGCTGCGGGTCTGGCCGTAGGGGATGCGGTCGATCGCGCGCAGCACGCGGCGGCGGAAGTCCTTGCTCAGCTGCCAGTCGAGCGGCAGGTCGAACTCGGTCAGCTCGCCGGTGAAGTAGCGGTCGAGCTGGCGGCGGGCCTCGTCGAGCCGGGCGGGCGCCTCGAGCACGCGCGGCGAGATCCGCTCGGCGAGGTCGGCGAGCGTCTCGTCGGGGTCGAAGATCGGGAAGCTGACCTTGACCAGGCCGCGCGGGGTGGTGGCCAGCAGCAGCTCGCCGAAGGGGGAGTCGGTCGTCGCGTAGGCGACGTCGAGCAGCCCCTCGGCGTCGGCCCGGTCCACGAGGCGGTCTAGCTCGATCTTCATGCCAGCTCCTTTCTCAGCTTCGTCAGTCCCTCGTGCAGGCTGCGCCGCGCCGCCTCCGGCGAGCAGCCGAGCGCCGCCGCGATCTCGGCGTGGGGGAGGTCGCTGCCGTAGCGCAGCGCCACCGCCGCGCGCTGCTTCGGCGGCAGCCCCCGGACCGCGGCCCAGATCTCGCCGTCGGGCAGCGGGTCCGTCGTCACGGCCGCCTCCGCGGCGACCTCGGCCACCGGCACTGGCCGGCGCCCGTTCGCGCGGTGGTGGTCGATCGCCTTGCGGTGGGCGATGGTCAGCAGCCAGCCGCGCAGGTTGCTGTCGTCCTCCAGTCGCGGGTAAGCGCGCAGCGCCGCCAGGAAGGTCTCCTGGAAGCAGTCGTCGGCGTCGCCGCGGCCGACCGCCCCGCGCAGGACCGCCATCACGTCGGCGGCGTGTGCGTCGATCAGCCTCTGGAAAGGGGGCAGTGCGGCCATGCAGGGATTAAACGCCGTGGCGCGGCAGGATGTGAGATGCGCTCTTCCAGGCATCGGGTTAGTTGAAACTACATGCAATAATTGCAAGTAGGACCAATGGGATCAATTGCCGTAGAGAGTGCCCTCAATGCGCCACCGGTGGAAGTTGGAGCCGAGCTCGCCAGCCTGCCGGAGGATCAGTGGCTCGAGCGCAAGTCGAGTCGGATCGCTCCCCGCGACCTCGCCAACACGCTGATCGGGTTCGCCAATGCCGACGGGGGCACGGTTGTCGTCGGCCTGTCCGACGGTCGCGTCGAGGGGACCAACGGCGACCTGGGGAGGAGGAACGCGCAGTTCCAGGCAAACATCGACTTCTGCGTGCCCCCGGTGCGGTCGAGCAACCGCCTGATCGATTGCATCGACGAGGACGATGAAGCAAACGAGCTGTTGGCGATCGAGGTCGAGCCGGGTGACTCGGTCCATTCGAACGGGAAGGACGAGGTCTTCCTGCGTGTCGGCGACGAGAACCGCAAGTTGAGCTTCGCTCAGCGACGAGAGCTGCTCTACGACAAGGGACAGGCCAGCTACGAGGCGGGGCCGTCCGGCGTTTCCCTGGATGCGGTCGACCAGCCCCTCCTCGAGGACTATGCCATTGCCACGACCGCGACGGACCCGCTGCGTCTGCTCCGCGCTCGCGGCCTGGCGAAAGAGGACGAGCTGAGTATCGCCGGCTGCCTGCTCTTCGCCGAGGCTCCGCAGGCGTTCCTGCCGGAGGCGTTTATCAGGGTGCTGAGCTACCGGGGCCGGGCGCGCGGCACGGGTGCCCGGCAGCAGCTCGTGGAGGACGTCAAGGCGGAGGGGCCGATTCCGGCGCAGCTGGCCGCGGCGCGGGCTGCTGTCGAGCGGCTGCAGCCGACCCGTCGCGCGCTCGGCGTCGGTGGGACCTTCGAGGACGTACCCCTGGTGCCGGTAGATGCCTGGCTCGAGGGAATCGTCAACGCCGCCGTCCACCGCTCCTACAGCATGGTCGGCGACCACATCAGAGTAGAGATCTTCGACGATCGGATCGAGATCTCGAGCCCCGGGCGGTTCCCTGGCCTCGTCGATCTCAGCGATCCGTTGCAGACCACGCGATTCGCACGGAACCCGCGTATCGCCCGCGTCTGCGCGGACCTCAGCCTCGGGCAGGAGCTGGGGGAGGGGATCCGGCGCATGTTCGAAGAGATGCGGGGCGCTGGATTGACCGATCCGGTCTACCGGCAGACCTCCGGCAGCGTCGAGCTCCAGCTCCTCGCCGAGCCGGTCGACCGCCGCCTGGAGGAACGCCTGCCCGAGCATGCGCGGACGATCACCAAGATGCTGCGATCGGTTGGACGGATGAGCACCGGTGACTTGACCGAGGCACTCGGTGTCTCGAGGCCGGTGGTCCAGCGCCAGCTCGGCATGCTCAAAGAGGCGGAGATTGTCGAGTGGGTGGGCAAGTCGAAAAAGGACCCACGCGCCTATTGGCAGCTCAAGACCCACTAGCAACCTACATGCAACTACTTGAAAGGTGACTTGAAGAAGACCTGGAAAACACCGGATTTACTTGAACTCGAGGCGGTCGTCGCGCGTGCGCTTGCCGAGGACCTCGGCGGGGGGGACGTGACCTCGGAGGCGACGGTGCCGGAAGGCGCCCGGGCGCGGGCGCGGCTCGTGCAGAAGCAGCCGGGGGCCGTCTTCGGCCTCGCCGCCTTTGCCGAGGCGATGCGCCAGTGCGGGGTCGGGGAGGTCGACAACCTGGTCGTCGAGGGCCAGTGGCGCGAGGGGGTCCCGGCCGACGTGGCTTTCGCCACCGGCCCCGCCGCGGCGCTGCTGGCGGCGGAGCGGACCGCGCTCAACTTCCTCGGCCACCTCTCCGGCGTCGCCACCCTGACGGCACAGTTCGCCGAGGCGGTGGCCGGCAGCGGCGCCCGCATTCTCGACACGCGCAAGACGACGCCCGGCCTGAGGGCGCTGGAGAAGGCCGCGGTCCTCGCCGGCGGCGGCCTCAACCACCGCATGGGCCTCTACGACGCGATCCTGATCAAGGAGAACCACATCGCCCTGGCGGGCAGCCTGGCCAAGGCCGTTCACGGTGCCCGCGTCGCCCACTCCGAGCTGGCGGTCGAGGTCGAGTGCCGCGACGTCGAAGAGGCCGCCTACGCGCTCGGCACCGGCGCCGACCGGCTGCTGCTCGACAACATGGACACGGCGATGCTGGCCGAGGTGGTCAAGCTGCGCGACGCCGAGGCGGGCGCCGACGGCCCCCGGCTGGAGGCCTCGGGCGGTGTGACCCTGGCGAACGTGGCCGACGTCGCGGCGACCGGGGTCGACTTCATCTCGGTCGGCGCGCTCACCCACTCGGCGCCGACGCTCGACTTCTCGCTGCTGCTCGAGCCGGCCTAGCCCACCGTCAGCTTCAGCCGCATTTCTTCGGGGTGGATCGTGCAGATCATCCGGTAGGTGCCGGCCCGGTTGAAGGTCTTGGCGAAGTTGACCCCGGCCTGGCTCGTCGTCCGCGACTTGAAGGCGCCGCCCGGCCCGCGCGTCTTCGTCACGTTGTGGCGGTTGCCGCCGCCGGCCCAGTTGAAGCGGACCTTGGTCCCGGCCGCGACCGTCTTGCTCGACGGCGCGAAGAAGTTGCTGCCGACGGTGATCGTGGTCGCCGCCGTCGCGGTCCCGGCCGGCACCAGGGCGGCGGCGAGGAGGGCGGTGAGGGCGATCGGTAGGGCGATGCTGCGCTTGCGCATAGGACCTCCTTGCGGTCGTTGCGCCGATGGTACGCCCCGGGTCACTTCAGCAGTCGCGAGAGGCGCCGGTCCTTGAGCACCCGGCCGCCGGTCTGCTCCTTGGGGCAGTAGTTGGTCTGGTGTTCGGCGAAGAAGACGGCCTCGATCGTGGTGCCGCAGCGTGGGCAGGGCTGGCCCTCGCGCCTGTGGACGCGCAGCGGCATCGGCACCTTGTCGGGCAGCTGCTCGCCGATCGTCTCCTCGTAGTGCTCGATCGCGTCGCCGAGCACGTGCAGCGCCGCGTGCAGCCGCTCGACCTCCTCCGCGTCCAGCTCGGAGCCCTTCCTGAAGGGCGAGAGGCGCGCCTCCCAGAGGATCTCGTCGACCCAGGAGCGGCCGATCCCGGCGATGTCTTTCTGGTGGCGGAGCAGCGGGTGCAGGTGTCGGGGCAGGTCGATCGCCGCGGCGAACCGCTCGAGCGGGGGCGGGGGCCAGGCTTCCGGCCCGAGCGAGGCGACCATCTCGTCCGCGGCCACCGCCTCGCTCGGCAGCAGCTTGGCCCAGGCGCGCTGCTTGGTGCCGAACTCGCGCAAGCGCAGCTCGCGGCCGTCCTCGAGCCGCACCAGCACCCGCGAGGCGCGGTCTTTGGGCGAGGCCCGTTTGTCGAAGGCGCGCAGCCGCCCGGCCGACATCAGGTGGATCAGCAGGGCCAGGTCGCCGAACTCGACGACAGGCATCTTGCCCACCCGCCGCACCGCGGTCAGCTCGCGCCCGGCGAGCGCTTCGAGCGGCGGCTCGAAGGTCTTCATCACGTTCATGCCGGGCGCCAGCGCCGACTCGACCGCGGCGCCGCGCAGGGCGCTGTCGAGGCGGCGAGCGGTGATCTCGACCTCGGGAAGCTCGGGCATGCCGAGAGAGTAGACTTGTGCCCAGTTCATTCGACTGGACTCAGGCCAAGGCCATGCCAGCGAACATACGACCAGTGAGACCCCGCCGACTGATGCTGGGTCTCTCGAGGCAACCGCGATGAGAGAGCTGCCGACGATCAACCAGCCGGTCCCGATGCTCGACCTGTCAGCCGAGGAGGTCGAGGGGATGTCGCAGGAAGTGCGCGAGCTGGCGCGGCAGCGCGACGCGGTGATCCTCGCCCACAACTATCAGGTGCCCGAGATCCAGGAAGTCGCCGACTACACCGGCGACTCGCTCGGCCTCTCGCGCAAAGCGGCCGAGGCCGGCGCCTCGACGATCGCCTTCTGCGGCGTCCACTTCATGGCCGAGACGGCCTCGATCCTCTCGCCCCAGAAGACCGTGCTGATCCCCGACCTCGACGCCGGCTGCTCGCTGGCCGACTCGATCACCGCCGGCGAACTGCGCAACTGGAAGGCCCGCCACGGCGACGACGCGATCGTCGTCATGTACGTCAACACCTCGGCCGAGGTGAAGGCCGAGACCGACTACTGCTGCACCTCCTCCAACGCGGTCAAGGTCGTCGAGCACATCCTCCGCGAGCACGGCCCCGACACCGAGATCCTCTTCGGCCCCGACATCTGGCTCGGCTCCTACGTCGAGCGCCAGACCGGCCACTCGATGCACGTCTGGCCGGGCGAGTGCCACGTCCACGCCGGGATCCGGCCCGACGACATCAAGGCGCAGCGCGCCGCCCACCCCGACGCCGAGTTCCTCGTCCACCCCGAGTGCGGCTGCGTCACCCAGGTGATGGAGTTCGTCGCCGCCGGCGAAGTCGGCGAGGAGGGCGTCCACATGCTCTCCACCGGGCAGATGCTCGACTTCGTCCAGCAGCGCCCCGACGGCGAGTACATCGTCGCCACCGAGAACGGGATGCTGCACCCGCTCGAACAGGCGGCGCCGCGGGCCAGCCTGATCGAGGCCAACCGGATGGCCTACTGCAAGTACATGAAGATGATCACGCTGCCGAAGCTGCGCGACTCGCTGCGCGAGATGAAGTTCGAGGTCAGCGTCCCGGCCGAGATCGCCGAGCGGGCGCGGCTGCCGATCGAGCGCATGGTGGCGATCGGTTAGCGCCAGATAAAGTCCTCGCCATGAGCCAGGCGAGCGCGGAGGAGACTTTGAGCACGGAGCAGTTGCACGAGATCGCACAGCAGCTGCGGGTCGACTCGGTGCGCTCGGCCGCCGCCGCCAACTCCGGCCACCCGACCTCCTCGATGTCGGCCGCCGACCTGATCGCGGTGCTCGCCGCGCGCTACCTGCGCTACGACTTCGACGCGCCCGAGAACCCCGCCAACGACCACCTCGTCTTCTCCAAGGGCCACGCCTCGCCGCTGCTCTACGGCTTCTACAAGCTGGCCGGGGCGATCGACGACGAGGAGCTGCTCAGCTTCCGCGAGCACGGCTCGCGCCTGCAGGGCCACCCGACCCCGGAAATCCCCTGGGTCGACGTCGCCACCGGCTCGCTCGGCCAAGGGCTGCCGATCTCGATCGGGATCGCGCTTGCCGGCAAGCGGCTCGAGTCGGCCGATTTCCGCGTCTGGGTCCTCTGCGGCGACTCGGAGCTGGCCGAGGGCTCGATGTGGGAGGCCTTCGAGCACGCCGGCCACGCCGGCCTCGACAACATGATCGCGATCGTCGACGTCAACCGGCTCGGCCAGCGCGGCCCGACGATGCACGAGTGGGACACCTCCTCCTGGGCGGCGCGCGCCGCCGCCTGCGGCTGGGACGTGCAGGAGATCGACGGCCACGACCTCGAGGCGATCGACGCCGCCTACGCGCGGGCGCTGGCCGCCGACGTGCCGGCGGTGATCTTCGCCCGCACCAAGAAGGGCTCCGGCGTCGCCGCGGTCGAGGACCAGCCCAACCAGCACGGCAAGCCGCTCGCCGACCCCGAGGCCGCGGTCGAGGAGCTGGGCGGCATCCGCTCGCTGCGGATCGAGGTCCAGGGACCGCCCGCCGCGCAGCCCTACGAGATCGCCCGCGAGGCGGTCGAGAAGCCCAGCTACGAGGTCGGCGAGAAGGTCGCGACCCGGGCCGCCTACGGCGATGCCCTCGCCTGGCTCGGCTCGGTCGACGAGAAGGTCGTCGCGCTCGACGGCGAGGTCGGCAACTCGACCTACGCCGAGCGCTTCGCCGCCGTGCACCCGGAGCGCTTCTTCGAGATGTACATCGCCGAGCAGCAGATGGTCGCCGCCGGGGTCGGCCTGCAGACCCGCGGCTGGAAGCCCTTTGCGTCCTCCTTCGGCGCCTTCCTCAGCCGCGCCTACGACTTCGTCCGCATGGGCGCGATCAGCGCCGCCGACCTGAAGCTCTGCGGCTCCCACGTCGGCGTCTCGATCGGCCCCGACGGCCCCTCGCAGATGGCGCTGGAAGACATCGCCTCGCTGCGCGCCGTCTACGGCAGCGTCGTCCTCTACCCGTCGGACCCCAACCAGGCGGTGGAGCTGCTCGACGCGATGCGCGAGCACCGCGGGATCAGCTACATGCGCACGACGCGGGCGGCGCTGCCGGCGCTGTACGAGCCCGGTGAGAGCTTCGCGATCGGCGGCAGCCGCACGCTGCGCGGCGGCGAGGCCGACGACGTCACCCTGATCGGCGGCGGCATCACCCTGCACGAATGCCTCGCCGCGGCCGAGCAGCTGGCCGGCGACGGGGTCAACGCCCGGGTCATCGACCTCTACTCGGTGAAGCCGGTCGACGCCGAGACCGTGCGCGCCGCGGCCGCCGAGACGCGGGCCCTGCTCACGGTCGAGGACCACTGGCCCGAGGGCGGCATCGGCGAGACCGTCGCCGGGGTGCTGGCGGAAGCCGGCTCGGCCACGCCGCTGACCCGCCTGGCGGTCACCGAGCGCCCCGGCAGCGGGCCGCCGGAGGAGCTGCTGGCGGCGGCCGGGATCGACGCGGCGAGCATCGTCGCGGCGGTCAACCGCCTTTCCTAGCATTCGCTAACAATTCGCTAAGCTGTTCCTCATCCTCTCCTGGGCGCGGTTTTGCGCGCCGCGGAGCGCGCAGGAGTCACCCTGTAGCCGGAGAAGGACCCCGCGCATGGCTAGAGCGAAGAAGCGAAAGAAGGGCGACGAGTCGCCGGCACGGCCCCGTAACCGCAAGGGCGGCGCGCCGATCATCGAGCTGCGCGACGTGGTCAAGGTCTACCCGGGCGGCCACATGGCGCTCGACCGGGTCTCACTGGCGATCGACCGCGGCGATTTCGTCTTCCTCGTCGGCCCGACCGGGTGCGGCAAGTCGACCCTGATCAAGATGCTGATCCGCGAGCTCGAGGCGACCGAGGGCAGCGTGCGGATCGCCGGCCGCGACATCGGCGCCCTGCCGGAGAAGAAAATCCCGCAGCTGCGGCGCAACATCGGCACCGTCTTCCAGGACTTCAAGCTGCTGCCCGACCGCACCGTCTACGACAACGTCGCCTACGCGCTGCAGGTGATCGGCGCCCACCGCGGCGAGATCCGCCGCCAGGTGCCGGAGATCCTGCGCCTGGTCGGCCTCTCGACCAAGCTGCACAGCTACCCCGACGAGCTCTCGGGGGGCGAGCAGCAGCGCGTCTCGATCGCCCGTGCCTTCGTCAACCATCCGCCGCTGCTGCTCGCCGACGAGCCCAGCGGCAACCTCGACCCGGTCACCTCGATCGGCGTCATGCAGCTGCTCTACCGGATCAACAAGACCGGCACGACCGTCGTCGTCGTCACCCACGACCGCGAGATGGTCGACAACATGCGCCGCCGCGTGATCGAGCTCTACGAGGGCCGCGTCGTCCGCGACGAGGTCAGCGGCGGCTACACCGAGGAGTCGACCTCCGAGTTCGGCCTGCGGATGCGGGCCGAGATGGGCGTCGCCCCCGAGGGCCAGACCAACGGCCGCGACTCCCACGACACCCTCTTCTAGATGTCGCGACTGCTCTTCTTCACCCAGGAGGCCTTCCGGGCGCTGCGCCGCAACGGCGCGCCGAGCATGGCCGCGATCATGACCACGGTCGTCACCGTGATCCTGCTCGGTGTCCTGATCCCCGTCTTCCAGTCGGCGCAGGCGAAGAGCGACCAGGTGCGCGACAGCCTCGAGTTCCGGGTGGCCCTCTACGACGACGCGACCAAAGCCGAAATCGCCGGCCTGCAGCGCGAGCTGGAAGGCCTCTCGCACGTCGCCTCGGTCGAGCTGATCACCAAGGCCGAGGCGATGGAGGAGCTGAAGGCCGACCTCGGCAAGGAGGACAGCGAAAGCCTCACCTCCCAGATCAAGGGCAACCCGCTGCCGGCCAACTTCGCGGTCAAGGCCGATGACGCCGCCTACCTCGACGAAGTGCGGACGGCGGTGATCCCGCCGGGTCCCGACGGCACGCCGCGGCCGATCTCGCCGATCATCGAAAAAACCTTCGACAGGCAGGAAGAGACCGAAAAGATCGAGCAGGTGACGAGCGCCCTGAAAATCGTTCTCACGGTGATCACGGCGCTGCTGGTCCTTGCCTCGCTGATGCTGATCGGCAACACGATCCGGCTCTCTATCTACACCCGCCGCCGCGAGGTCGAGGTGATGCGCCTGGTTGGCGCCACCCGCTGGTTCATCCGCTGGCCGTTCATGATCGAGGGCGTCGTGGTCGGCTTCCTCGGCGGCCTCATCGCCATACTGATCCTGTGGCTGGGCAAGCTGACGATCGTCGACCCGTTGGGCGGCAGCATCGACTTCCTCGCTGCCCAAAACAGCACCACGCTCTCCTTCCCGGCCCTGGTCGCGATCCTCTTCGGCGCCGCGGTGCTGGTCTCGGCGCTCGGCTCCGGCATCACTCTGCGCCGTTTCCTCAAGGTCTAGGGCCCCGAGCCGCATGAGCGCCGGCCGGATCGTGGGGCTGACCGTCGCCCTGCTGCTGACGCTTGCCGCCGGGCTCTGGGTCGGCGGCCACCCCTCGACGATGCCGCCGCAGCTGCGCGAAGTCTTCGTCGACGAAGCGGGTGGGCTCAGCACCGAGGCCAGCGAGCTGATCGAGGACAACTACTTCCGCGCCGTGCCCCAGGAGGAGCTCACCGACGGCTCGCTGCAGGGCATGGTGAGGGCGCTGCGGCGCCGCTACCGCGATCGCTTCTCGGAGTACTTCTCGCCGCCGATGCTGGCTCGTTTCACCGAAGAAATCCAGGGCCGCTTCTCGGGGATCGGGCTCAGCGTCAGCGGCGCCGACGACGGCCTGCGGGTGGCGAGCGTCTTCGAGGGCTCCCCGGCGGCGCGGGCCGGAATCGAGCCCGGCGAGACGATCGTCACGGTCGACGGGCGCTCGATCGTCGGCCTCAGCACGACCGCGGCCACGGCCAGGATCAAGGGCCCGGAAGGGACCGAGGTGACGGTCGGCGTGCAGCCGCGCGGTGGCGGCAAGGCGCGGCAGGAGCGCATCACGCGGGCCGAGATCGCGATCCCGGTGGTCGACAGCCGGATGGAGGCCGTGGGCGGGGAGAAGCTCGGCTACGTGCGCCTCGCGGCCTTCAGCGAAGGGGCACACGGGGCGCTGCACGAGGCGGTCGAGGACCTGCAAGAGCAAGGCGCGAAAGGGTTGGTCCTCGACCTGCGCGGCAACGGCGGCGGCCTGCTCGAGGAGGCGGTGCTCAGCGCGAGCGTCTTCCTGCCCGAGGGGGACACGGTGGTCTCGACCAAGTCGCGCAGCCAGGGCAGCGCCGTCTATGAGGCCGAGGGGGGCAACCTGCCGCGCCAGCCGACCGTCGTCCTGATCGACCGCGGCACCGCCTCGGCGGCCGAGATCCTGACCGCGGCCCTGGTCGACGACGCCGGCGCCAAGACGGTCGGCGAACGCTCCTTCGGCAAGGGCGTCTTCCAGCAGGAGATCGGGCTCTCGAACGGCGGCGCGCTGAAGCTGACCGTCGGCGAGTACTTCACCCCGAAGGGGCGCAACCTGGCCGGCGACGGCATCCACCCCGACGTGCGTGCTCGCGATCGGCCGGGCACGGTCCGCGACGAGGCGGTGGACAGGGCGCTCGGGGTGCTGGCCGAGCAGCGATGAGCAAGCGCGACTGGCGCTACTACCGGGACCGCCAGCGGGCGCGTGGGGGCGGGCGCGGCCGGGGCCGGCGGTCGGCCGAGCCGAAGACCGCGCGCGAGGCGGTCGAGGCCCTGCTGCGCGAGGAGCTTGGCGGCCGCGGCTTCCCGGCGGCGCTCGAGCTCGAGGCGGGCCGGGCGGCAGGGTCGGCCGAGGCCCGTGAGCTGCCGCGCCGCGACCTGACCGAGCTGGCGACCTTCACCGTCGACCCGGCGACGGCGCGCGACTTCGACGACGCGGTCTCCGCTCAGCGCGAGGGCGACTCGATCCGGCTCTGGATCCATATCGCCGACGTCGCCGCCCACGTGCCGCCGGGCTCGCCGCTCGATGGCGAGGCTTGGCGCCGCGCCAACAGCACCTACGCGCCGGGCGTGGTCGAGCCGATGTTGCCCCACGCGCTCAGCGAGGACGCTTGCAGCCTCGCGCCGGGCGTCGAGCGGCTGGCGGTGACCGTGGAGATCGAGCTGGGCGCCGACGGCGCGCCGGGCGCGATCAGCTTCTACCGCAGCCGCATCCGCTCCGATGCGCGGCTCGACTACGACGAGCTCGATGTCGTCTTCGCCGGGCAGGCGGCGCCGCCCGAGGCGGTCGCCGAGCCGCTTGCCGACGCCCGCGCCGCGGCGGCGGTGCTGGGCGAGCGCCGCGGCGCGGCCAGCCTCGACGTCGAGTCGTTCGAGCCTGAGTTCCGCTTCGACTCCGGTGGCGAACCGACCGCGGCCCGCGGCGTCCCCCAGACCGAGTCGCACCGGCTGATCGAGCGGCTGATGATCCTCACCAACGAGGCGGTGGCGCGGCTGCTGGAGCGCAAGCGGGTGCCGGCCGTCTACAGGGTCCACGGCCGGCCCGACCCGCCGCGGATCGAGCGGCTGTTCGAGCAGCTGCGCGACCTCGAGATCCCGACCCCGCCGCTGCGGGGGACGCCGGCGCCGCGGCAGGCGGCCGAGCTGGCGGCGGAGGCGAGCCGGCTGGTGCAGCGCGAGGCCGGCCGGCGCGGGCACGGGCGCGCCGCGTATACATCGCTCGTGCTCCGCTCCCTCAAACAGGCTCAGTACAGCGAGCGCAACAGCGGCCACGCCGGCCTCGACAGCGCCGCCTACTGCCACTTCACCTCACCGATCCGGAGATACCCCGACCTGCTCGTCCACCGCGCCCTGCTCGCCGCGCTCGGCGAGGGCGAGTCGGCGCCAAGCGCCGCCGAAGCGCGCGAGGTGGCCTGGCACTGCAGCGAGCGCGAGCGGGACTCGATGCGGGTCGAGCGTCGCGCCGACGACGTCTGCGCCGCCTTCCTCCTGCGCCGCGAGCTGGCCGAGCGGGGAGGGCGGACGAAACCTGCATCCACCGCGTACAAGGCGGCCGATGCAGGTCCCGTCTTCGAGGGTGAGGTCTCCGGCGTCGTCCGCTCGGGCGCCTTCGTCTCCTTCGGCGGCGAGCTGGGCGACGTCTACGAGGGATTCCTGCCGGCGCGCCTCGTGGGCGGCGCCGAGCGCTTCGAGCTGAACCGGGCCGAGACGGCGCTGGTCGGGGGCGAGTCGCGGCGACGGCTGCGCCTCGGCGATCCGATATCCGTCCGCGTCAGCGGGATCGAAGCGCCCCGCGGGCGCACCGACCTAGAGCCCGTGGAGGGCTGAGGTGGCGAAGAAGGGCAAGAAGAAACGTGAGCCGGCCTCGGGCGACGTCGCCACCAACCGCCGCGCCCGGCACAAATTCGAGCTGGTCGAGAAGCTCGAGGCGGGGATCGTCCTGCGCGGCTCCGAGGTGAAGTCGTTGCGCAACGGCAAGGCGCAGATGTCGGACGCCTACGCGGTGGTCGACGACGGCGAGGTTTGGCTTCGCAAACTGCACATCCCGCCCTACGAGCCGGCAAGCCGCGAGAACCACGAGCCGGAACGGCCGCGCAAGCTGCTCCTGCACCGGGCCGAGATCGAGCGCCTGGTCGGCAAGACCGCGGAGAAAGGCCTGACCCTGATCCCGACCCGGGTCTACTTCAAGGGCGCGCGAGCGAAGGTCGAGCTGGCCCTGGCCCGCGGCAAGGAGGGGCGCGACCGGCGGCGCGAGATCGCGACGCGCGACGTGCGGCGCGAGGTCGAGCGCGAATTCAAGGGGAGAATGAGGTAGCGTCGAACTAACGATCTCGATGGGTGACTTCGTCAGCGACAACGTCCAGTACATCGTGGCCGGCCTGGTCGTCGCGATCCTGCTCCTGCTGCTGGTGATCAGCATCTCGCAGCGCCGCGGCAAGGAGAAAGCGGGGAAGCCGGGGGCCGCTCCGGGGACGCCATCGGCGCAGGCGCCGCCGCCCCCGCCCGGCGGGCAGCCGCTGAACGCCAAGGAAAAGCGCAAGCAGGCCCGCGAGCAGCAGCGCGCCGCCCGCGTCGAACACCGCAAGCGGCGCCAGGAAGAGTCGAAACGGCGCCGCGAGGAGCGGTCAAAGAACCGGGCCGAACGGCGCGGTAAGCCGGCCGCCGGTGGCTCCGGACGGCGCGCGAAGAAGGAGGCCGCCAAGGCCGAGCGCGAGCTGGCCGCCGCGCGCGCCGCGCAGGAGCGGTCGCTCTTCGAGCAGCAGCAGAGCGGCGCAGCCGCGGTTCCGCCACAGGCGCCGCAGTTTCCACAGGCACAGGCCCCACCGCCCCCCGTGCCACCGGTGCCCCCAGCCGCGGCGGTTCCGCCGCAACCCGATCTGCCGACCCCACCCCCGGCGCCGCAGCCGCCGCAGCCGGCGGCCGTCCCTCTGCCGCCAGTGCCCCCAGCCGGCGCCTATGACCCGGCGAGCGCCGAACAGCGGGTCCACGACAAGGTCGCCGAGATCCAGCGCGAGGAGGAGCGGATCAGGGCCGAGGCCGACCGCCGGATCGCCGAGGCGGAGCGGTTGCAGCGCGAGGCCGAGCAGCGCCAGGCGCAGGCCCAGGCCGGGCAGACGACCCAGAGCATGGCCGCGATCCCGCAGCCCGGCGCCGACATGCAGACGGCCGAGCACCGCCTGCAGCAGGAGCGCGACGCGCAGGAGCGCTCGCTCGAGCAGGCGCAGGAGCGCCTGCGCCAGATCGAGGACCGGACCAAAGCGGCGGAACGCCGCGCCGCCGAGGCCGAGCGGCTCGCGAAGCTGAAAGAGGAGGAGGGTGAGCGTCAGCGCCGCCTGCAGGAGATCGAGGCGAGCGTCGCCCAGGCGGAGGAGCGCGCCCGCGAGGCGGAGCGCCGTGCCGCCGAGGCGGAGCAGTCCGTGCTCGGCTCGGTTGCCGGCGTCGCGCCACCGTCACCGCAACCGCCGGCTCCGCCTCCGCCTGTTCCCGAGCCGCCGGCGCCCACCCCGCAGCCGCCCGCGCCCGCACCTCCGCCGCCGGCTCCCGAGCCCCAGCCGGGCCCGCCGCCGGTGCCGCCGCAGCCGCAGCCCCAGCCGGGGCCGCCGCCTCCGCCCGAGCCCCCGGCGGCTGCGCCGAGTGGCGAGATGATCGAACTCAACAACGTCAGCTTCGAGCAGTTGCGAGGCCACGGGCTCTCGGTGACCCAGGCGACCCGCTTGCTCGCCCACCGCGAGCGAGTCGGGCGGTTCGGCTCGGTCGAGGAGCTCGACGAGATCCCGGGCCTGCCGCGCGAGTTCGCCGAAGACCTGAAGCGGCGCTCGAAGATCTAGGCCTTAGAGCCTCTTAGAGGCCGTAGGCCTCGAGCAGCTTGAGCCAGACCTCGCTGCGGCTGGGGTAGGCGGCGACGGCATGGCGCAGCGTCGGCAGGGGGACCTCGCCGACCAGGGCGACGGTCGCGGCGTGGAGGAAGTCGGCGGTCTCGAAGCCGGTGAAGGTGGCGCCGACGATTCGCTCCGTCGCCCGGTCGACGACGAGCCGCGAGGTGCCGCTCGTGCCCTTGCCCTGGAAGCTGGCGCCGGCGGTGCCGTCGGTGGGGACGTCGACCGCGCGCGCGTCGATCCCGGCTTCCTCCGCCTGGGCGAGCGTCTTGCCGACGGCGGCGACCTGGGGGTCGGTGAAGGTCACGCGCGGCGAGCCCAGGCCTTCGGCGAGCGCGGTCACCTCCCGGCCGAGCAGGTTCTCGGCTGCGACCCAAGCTTGGTACTTGCCGGTGTGGGTGAAGAGCGCCCGGCCGTTGACGTCTCCGACCGCGTAAAGCCACTCGCGCCCGCCTACCCGCAGCCGGTCGTCGGTCTCGAGAAAGCCGTGTTCGCCGGGCTCGACGCCGGCCGAGTCGAGGTCGATCTCGGCGGTACGCGGTACGCGGCCGATCGCGACCAGCAGCTCGCTGCCCTCGGCCTGGCTGCCGTCCTCGAGCGCGACGGCGATGCCCTCGCCGGCGCTGGTGACCCGCTGGGCGAGGACGCCGGTGCGGACCTCGACCCCGTAGGAGTCGCGCAGCGAGTCGGCCACCTGCTCACCGGCGAAGGGCTCCTCGCGCGGCAGCAGCCGCTCCTCGCCCTCGACCAAGGTCACTGCCGAGCCCAGCGTCGCCCAGGCCTGGGCCAGCTCCGAGCCGACCGGCCCGCCGCCGAGGATGACCATGCTCGGCGGGACCCGCTTGGCGGTGGTCGCGTCGCGGTTGTTCCAGGTGCGCACCGAGTCGAGGCCCTCGATCGGCGGCATCGCCGCACCGCTGCCGGTGGCGACGACGACCGCCTTGGTCGCGGTCAGCTCCTGATCGCCGACGGCGACCCGGCGCTCGCCTGTCAGCCGCCCGGCGCCGCGGAAGAGCTCGATCCCGTGCTCTTCCAGCCAGGGCAGCTGGCCGGAGTCGTCGAGGTCATGGATCACCTCGTCGCGGCGGCTGAGGACCGCGTCAGGGTCGAGGTCACCGGTCACCGCGGCGGAGACGCCGGGCACGCGCCGGGCCTCGGCCAGCAGCTCGCCGGGGCGCAGCAGGGCCTTGGAGGGCATGCAGGCGTAGTAGGAGCACTCGCCGCCGACCAGGTGGCTCTCGACGATCGCGACCCGCAGCCCGCCGTCGGCCAGGCGCCCGGCGCAGACCTCGCCCGGAGCGCCGGCGCCGATCACGATCACGTCGAATTCATGCCCCGGCATCGGGATGCACGCTCGATCGCAGCCGAATCATTGGCGCAGCGTACAATTGAGCGCACATAGCACGGGGGCGACAGGCTTCGACTTGGTCGGTCCGTGCGAAAGGTTGCAGGTCGAGGTGGCCGGAGGCCTCGTAAAACACCGGCACCAACCAATACGTGCGGACCATGAGTTCGCCCTCGCCGCTTAGTCAATAGCTAAGTGATGTGAGAGTCGGCCCTTTCCAGCCCGCGGAGAGGGGCACCGGCTTCAATTGCGGGCTTACCCAGGCGGATCGCCCCGTCCGCAAGGGGAAATTTCAGAGGGCTCTGTCTCCCGTAGTGCCCGCCGGCGTGGACCCCGGGAGCCGAGAATCAAGCGCCGGCTAAACCTGTAGAAGCCTTCGCGCTACGGCCAGGCACCCGAGTTCGATTCTCGGCGCCTCCATCAAGTGATCATTTTCAAGCACGCACGCCGCCTCGACGGAGGCTGGCGTCGGCCTGTTTGACTGCGTGGAGGGCATTGGCGATCTGTTGCTTCCTACGGACGCCGGCCACAGACCGGATCGCTGTCATCAATGCGATCGCCCGCGGTCCTCTGAGGAGCACTCGCCAGGTTGGCGCCCACCCATTGGCGCGGGAACGCTGTGAGTGCTCATAAGAGGGTCGAACACGAAATAGCCGAGCCACCTCTGCGGCGACATCTCGGTCCTTTGTCGTGCCGGAGATTCGAGGGCGCCGCGGGTCAGATGGAGGGGGCGCGAGAAAGCTCCCCTCACCCTCCAGCCAGCCTGCGAGCCAGCGGCTCGATGTCGGTCATGAGGGTCGCGAGAGCCAGCCGATGACCTCGGCTGCGTTGCGGTCGGGTGGGAAGACGGGGTAGAAGGTCTTGACGATGCGGCCGGCCTCGGCGACGAAGGTGAGGCGGCGGTAGAGGGTCATTCCGTCGACCGCGAAGGTCGGCAGGCGGAGCGATGTGGCCAGCTCGAGCCCGCTGTCGCTGAGCAGCGGGAAGGGGATGTGCTCGCGCGCGGCGAACTCGCGCTGCTCGGCGGGCGACTGGGCGCTGATCCCGGCCACGGTGGCGCCGAGGCGCCTGAACTCGGCGAGGGCGTCGCGGTAGGCGCAGCTCTGCGGGGTGCATCCGCGGGCGCCGGGGATGTCGTCCCAGCCCGCCGGCAGCGGTTGCCCCGGCACGCCGGTGCGCGGGTAGACGTAGGCGACGAGCCGCTCGTGCGCCAGCTCCGACAGGTCCAGTGAGCCTCCTTGGGTCGAGGGCAGCGCGAGGGTCGGCACCGGCACTCCCCCGAGGTGGTGGGCCGCGCCGTCGTCCTCGGGGACCGGCAGGTCGTCGGGCAGGGCGAGGTAGTCGCTCACCTCTGGATCGTCTCGTAGGCTGCGGCGTAATGGCTCGTTACGTCGCTTTCCTGCGCGGGATGAACATCGGCAAGCGGCGGATCACCAACGCCGATCTGCGCTCCCACTTCGAAACCATCGGCTGCGAAGAGGTCGACACCTTCCGCGCGAGCGGCAACGTGATCTTCAGCAAGGACGAGCGGGAGGCGAAGCTCACCGCCGACCTCGAACGAGACCTCGGCGAGCTGCTCGCCTACGAGGTCCCGGTCTTCTTGCGCAGCGACGAGGAGGTGCGGGCGATCGCCGCCCAGGAGCCCTTCGACGAGAAGGAGGTCGCGGCCTCGGCGGGCAAACTCCAGGTTGCTTTCCTACTCGAGAAGCCCTCCGCCACCGCGAAAAAGGAAGCGCTCGCCCTCTCGACCGACGCCGACCGCCTCGCGATCAAGGACCGCGAGCTCTACTGGCTCCCCAAGGGGGGCATCTCCGAATCCGACCTCGACCTGACCGCGCTCGCCAACGGCCTCGGGCCGACCACGATCAGGACCAAGGGCACCATCGCCCAGATCGCCGCGAAGTACTTGGCCTAACGGGAAGTCAGTGCCGGTCAGATCGATTGAGCTCACGCAGCTGCAGCTCGAGGAAAACCGTGCCGGGGATAAGGACCGCCGGCAGCAGAATCAAAGGCGGGGCGCCGAAGCCGAACACTGCGATACCGACCAGAACAGAGATGGTCACACCGAGAACAAGGCCTCCTCGTGGGGCAAGTACAAAACGTTTCATTAGGTCCACCCCATGATCATAAGAGCCATGATCGCCGTGGGAGCGCCGAGGTTGAAACCAAGCGCCAGTCCTGCGTCGATATTGCGAGCTACTTCTTCCGCCGGTTGACCTTGGGAAAACGCGGCTGAAGCAGCGTAGCCACTGCAGTAAGCCATTACGCCTCCGAGCACGGAGAAGGCAGCGATGATGGCTTCGAGGAACTCCCGGATGCTGCCTGCGTCGACTGGGGTCATGCGCAGCACCGTAGGGGCCCCCGACGCGCGCGTGGTGCGCTTGGTGCAAGAAGTTCGTTACGAGGGTGTCGCGAGAGGTGCGTCGTCGCTGCGGGGGAGGGCGGCCAGCTCGATGTCTGACGTGACGGCGCCGATCTCCTCGGGGAGCTGGGCGAGCTGGACGTTGGAGACGAACTCCAGCGGCCGGCCGAGGGGGCGGAAGAAGTTGTCGTAGTGGGTGGGGACGACGACGCGCGGTTCGAGCCGGGGGAGGATGCGGTGCCAGTAGTCGCGGGTGAAGTTGCGGCCGGCGATGCCGGCGAGGAAGTAGTCGACGCCGCGCTCGCGCACCGCGTCGTCGACGAGGTTGGCGCTGCCCTGGTGGTAGAAGGTCACCCCCGCGACCTCGATCGATATCCCCCAGACCTGGCCGCAGCGGTAGGCGCCGGGGGAGAGCGAGTCGAGGTGCTCGCAGGTCAGTTCGCCGTCGTAGGGGACGGCGAGCCCGAGCAGCAGCTTCGAGTGGACGCTGGGCGTGAAGCGGACGACGAACGGGCCCAGCTCGTAGGCGCGGTAGGGCTCGACCTCGACCGCGCTCTCGGCGAGGCCGTGCAGCGCCATCAGGTTGACCAGTGAGGCCGAGCCGTAGGCCTTGCAGCCGGTGCGCCGCGCGATCGCCGGGGCGTCGACCGCGTGGTCGAAGTGGGTGTGGCCGACCAGCACGCCGACGACCTCTCCCGCGGCGCCGCCGAAGCGCTCCATTGCCGCCGGGTCGGGCAGGGCCCTTCTGCGCAGCAGCAGCGAGCGCAGCGGCACTCGCGAGAGGTAGGGATCGACGAAGAGCGTCCGCCCCTCGCAGGTGATCCGGTAGCCGGACACGCCCAGCCACTCGACCTCGAGCCCGGCGGGCAGCTCCAGGGGCCGCTGCTCCAGCTCCACCAGCGCCTGGCCGTCGTCGCGCTCGCCCGAGCGCCGCGTCGCCCGCGCCTTGGCCAGCTCGGCGATGTGTCGCAGCGGGCCGGGCATCGGCTACTCGGCTTGCAGCGCGACCGACAGCTGCGGTGGGCTGGAGAGGGACTGGAAGACGACGCAGTAGCGCTCGGTCAGCTTCAGCAGGCTCGCCAGTTCCTCGTCGCCGGCGTCGGTGTCGAGGTCGAAGTGGAGGCGGATCGCGCGGAAGCCGACCGGGGCGTCGCGGCTGACCGCCATCGTGCCGCGGAAGTCGAGGTCGCCCTCGGCCCGCACCGTGCCCGACTCGACCGCGATTCCGAGGGAGGTCGCGACCGCCCGCAGGGTCACTCCTGCGCAGGCGACCAGCGCCTCGAGCAGCATGTCGCCCGAGCAGAGCAGCGAGCCGTCGCCACCCGAGGCCGGATGCAGCCCCGCCTCGGCCAGTGCCCGGCCGGTGTCGACGCTGCAGGAGACGCCCTCGCCCAGCGATCCGGAAGCCGCGAGGGTGACCAGCGCGGCCGCGGGATCACTCTCGTAGCGCTCCTTCAGTGGCGCCTGGATCCCCCGTAGCTGCTCCCGTTCCACGCTGCGCAGGTTACGCCGCACCGCGCGGCTTCGGCATCCTGTCGGCGTGGCCATCGCAACCGCAACCAGCCTCGACGTCCACGTCGGCGGCCAACTGCTCTTCGAAGGCGTCTCCTTCAAGCTCGAGGCCGGCGACCGGATGACGCTCTCGGGCCGCAACGGGGCCGGCAAGTCGACCCTGCTGCGCGCGCTCGCCGGCGAGCGCGCGCCCGACGCCGGCAGCCTCGTCGTGCAGCGAGGCGCCCGCGTCGCCCTGCACGACCAGCGCCCGCCGCGCGGCACAGAGACGACGCTCGGCGAGTACGTCTTCTCCGGCCGCACCGAGATGCTCGCCACCGAGGCCGAGCTCGAGCGCCTGGAGGCGGCGATGGGAGAGGGCGACACCGGCGAGGAGACGCTCGCCGCCTACGCGGCCGCCCAGCAGCGGCTCGAGCACGGCGGCGGCTACCGCTGGCGCGACGGCGTGCTCGCCGTCCTCCGCGGCCTCGGCTTCGGCGGCGAGGAGACCGAGCGCCGGCTCTCCACCTTCTCGGGCGGCGAGCTGACCCGCGCCTCGCTGGCCCGGGCGCTGGCGACCCGGCCTGACCTGCTGCTGCTCGACGAGCCGACCAACCACCTCGACATCCCTTCGCTGGAGTGGCTCGAGCGCTACCTGGTCGGCATCGACGCGGCGGTCGTCCTCGTCGCTCACGACCGCTGGTTCCTCGAGGCGGTGGGGACCTCGGTGCTGGAGCTGGAGGCGCGGCGGGCGCGCTTCTTCGCCGGCCCCTGGCACGCCTGGCGCAAGGAGCAGGCCGCTCGCGAGATCGCCCGCGGCAAGGCGATCGACCGCCAGGAAGCCGAGATCGCGCGGATGGAGCGCTTCGTCGAGCGCTTCCGCTACAAGGCGACCAAGGCGCGCCAGGCGCAGTCGCGGTTGAAGCAGATCGACAAGATCAAGCGCGACGGGGTCGAGGCCGAAGATCGCGACCGCCGCAACCTGCGCTTCTCCTTCGCCCAGCCCGAGCGCCCCGGGCGGGTGGTGCTGAAACTGGTCGGCGCCAAGCTCGAGGTGCCGGGCCGCACGCTGCTCGACGACGCCCGGCTCGAAGTCGAACGCGGCGAGCACGTCGTCCTCGTCGGCCCCAACGGGGCCGGCAAGACGACCCTGATCGACACCCTCGCCGGCCGTCGCGAGCCGGCCGCCGGCTCGGTCAGGCGCGGCCACAACGTCAAGGTCGGCTACCTCTCCCAGCACGCCGACACCGCGGCCGGGGAAGGGACCGTGCTCGACGCCGCCCAGCGCGAGACCGGCCTCACCGGCCAGAAGGCGCGCGACCTGCTCGGCGGCTTCCTCTTCTCCGGCGCCGACGTCGAGAAGCAGCTCAGCGACATCTCCGGCGGCGAGCAGCGGCGGCTCTCGCTGGCGATCCTGGTCGCCTCCGGCGCCAACGTGCTGATCCTCGACGAGCCGACCAATCACCTCGACGTCGAGAGCCGCGAGGCGCTCGAGGACGCGCTGCTCGCCTTCGAGGGCGCCGTGATCCTCGTCTCCCACGACCGCGCCCTGCTCGAGGCGGTCGGCAGCCGCACTCTGGTCTGCGAGGGCGGCGAGCTGAGCAGCCACCAGAGCGGCTGGGCCGCCTACCAGCGTGAGCGCGACGAACGCGAGGCGAAGGCGACGGCCGCGGTACAGGCTGCCAAGCCGTCGCCGAGATCAGCGGTCGGGCGCAACGCCGGCCGCGCCGAGAAGCGGGCGGCGCGCAAGGCGAGCCGCCTCGCCGAGCAGATCGAGCGGGCCGAGGCCGAGCTGCAGCGGCTCGAGGACGAGCTCTCCGACCCGGAAGCCTGGTCGAGCCCGGGCCGGGTCGAACGCGCGGAAGCGCGCCACGCCGAGGCCAGGCGTGTCGTCGCCGAGCTCTACGAGGAGTGGGAGGAAGCGGAAGCCGAGGTCAGCGCAGCGGCCGATCGAGCCTGACCCGGGTGCCCTTGCCCGGGGCGAGGGTGATGTTGCGGACCTTGACCTTTTCCGGTGCGGGGTCGGGGGCGCTGAGCTCGGCCCGCTCGAGCATCGCCCGCAGCACGATCCGCATCTCGTATTCGGCGAAGGCAGCGCCGATGCAGCGCCGCACGCCGCCGCCGAACGGGATCCAGGCGTAGGTGTCGGTCTTGTCGTCGAGGAAGCGCTCGGGACGGAACTCCTCGGGGCTGGGGAAGAGGTCCTCGCGGTAGTGCAGGGCGGCGATCGCCGGCATCACGAAGGTGCCCGCCGCCAGGTCGTAGCCGCCGATCCGCGTCTGCCGGGTCAGCTTGCGGGCGACGTCGATGATCACCGGCCGCGCCCGCAGCGACTCCTTGATCGTCGCGTCGAGGTACTCGTCCTCACCGGCGGCGACCGAGTCGCGCAGCTTGGCCAGCACCCGCGGCGCCCGCAGGACCCGCTCCATCGTCCAGGCGAGCCCGGTCGCGGTCGTCTCGTGGCCGGCGCCGAGCACGGTGATCAGCTCGTCGCGCAGCTCGACGTCGCTCATCGGCTCGCCGTCGTCGTAGCGGGCGGCGAGCAGCAGTGAGAGGACGTCGTCGTGGCCCTCCTCGCCGGCCTCGACCTCGGCTCGCCGCAGGGCGATCTCCTCGTAGATGAACTCGTCGAGCGCCTCGCGCGAGCGCAGGAAGCGCGTCCAGGGGCTCCAGCGGCCGAGGTCACGGCGCAGCATCGGCAGCCCGGTGATCAGGTTGACGCGTTGGCTGAACTCGTCGATCAGCCGCCCGAAGCGGACCAGCCGCTCCTCGTCGTGGACGCCGAAGACGGCGCGCATGATCACCGCCAGGGTGATGCGCTGGGTGTGGGGGCGCAGGGCGAAGGTCTCGCCGACCGGCCAGCGCTCCATCTCCAGCATCGTCATCTCGCGGATCAGCTCGCCGTAGCCCTCGATGTTCTTGCCGTGGAAGGGCGGCAGCAGCAGCTTGCGCTGGCGCATGTGCGGGGCCTCGTCGAGGGTGAGGACCGAGTTCGGCCCGAGCGCCGGCTCGAGCACGCTGGCGTTGGCCTCGCCGGCGTGGAAGACCTCGGGGGAGCCGGTGAAGACCTCTTTGACCAGCTGCGGGCTGGCGATGTAGACGATCCTGCCGAAGTAGGGGAACTTGACCGTGAACATGTCCCCGTAGCGGCGCTGCAGCCCGAGCAGGAAGCCGAGCGGCTCGCGCGCGTAGCGCAGGGCCTGGAACGGCGAGGGCGCCCGCGAGCCCGGCGGGAAGCGGGGTGGGCTCAGTGCGGCGGGAGGAGAGAGGGTCGCCTGCTCCATCTCACCGGGACCATAGCGCGTCGTTTGGCTGTTCAGCCAAACGAGGTCAGAAGACGATCGTGCGATCTCCGTCCAGAAGGACCCGGTCGTCGAGATGGGCCTTGACCGCACGGGAGAGGACGAGGCGCTCGATGTCGCGCCCGATCCGCACCAGGTCGTCGATCTCGTCGCGGTGGCTGACCCTGGTCACGTCCTGGTCGATGATCGGCCCCGCGTCGAGCTCCTCGGTGACGTAGTGCGCGGTGGCGCCGATCAGCTTGACGCCGCGCTCGTGGGCGCGGGCGTACGGGTCGGCGCCGACGAAGGCGGGCAGGAAGGAGTGATGGATGTTGATCGCCGGCGCCCCGATCCCGCGCAGGAAGCCGGCCGAGAGGATCTGCATGTAGCGGGCGAGGACGAGCAGGTCGACGTTCCCGCCCAGCAGCTCGAGGGCCCGTGCCTCGGACTGCTCGCGCCGGCCCTTCTCGACCGGCACGTGGTGGAAGGGCAGGCCGAGCGACTCGACCTGGCCGGCGTGGTCGGGGTGGTTGGAGACGACCGCGACCAGCTCGGCGCCGAGCTCGCCGCTGCGCCAGCGCCAGAGCAGGTCGGAGAGGCAGTGGTCCTCGCGCGAGACCATGATCGCCACCCGCGGGGTGGCGTCGGACTCGGCGAAGTGGTGCTCCATTCGCAGCGGCTCGGCGATCTCGTGCGCGAAGCGCTCGTAGAGCGCCGCCCGCTCGCCCTCCGGCGCCTGCTCGAAGGCCATCCGCATGAAGAAGCGGCCCTCGTGGCTGGAGTGCTGGTCGGCGTCGACGATGTTGCGGCCGGCCGCGGCGAGGAAGCCGCTGACCGCGGCGATCAGCCCGGGCTGATCGGGACAGGCGAGGAGGAGGCGCGATGTCGGATGCTCGTCGATGGGCCGCATCATCGCGGCTGGCGGTGACGTCTTGTCGAGACTCGATCGTGCGCCTTATGCGCGCAAAATCGAGATCTCGCGGCAGAATCGCTTGTGGAGCTGAAACGCGATCCGTGCCTGGACTAGTGCCGATACGCACTAAAAGTGTTAATTGTGTGAGCGCACTCACCCAACTGGGCGCAAAACCTCGCCACGGTTTAGCGCTTGCTCACAAAGCGCACATACTCAGTTCTCATTCTCATCGCCGTTGTCGTCTTCCCGGCCGCCGCCTTCGCCGCGACGGATTCCGACCCGCGCGGCAGCTCCGGCCAGCTGCGGATCGGCATCGCCGACGCCGAGCCGGTCGGCCTGGCCTCCGTGACCCGGCACCGGCACAGCCTGCGCACCGAGATGCGCGCCGCCGCCAAGCGCATCCGCGATGCCCGCCGCGCTCGCGCCGCCCGCCTGCGCGCCGCCCGCCGCGCCCACGCCGCCCGCCTGCGCCGCGAGCAACGCGAAGCGTTCGCGACTCTGCCGGGAGGGGTCTCGATGGGCACGCTGGAAGCGATCGCCTCCTGCGAGTCCGGCGGCAACCCGGCAGCGGTCTCCGCCGACGGCAGCTATCGCGGCAAGTACCAGTTCAGCTTCGAAACCTGGGCGACGGTCGGCGGCTCCGGTGACCCGGCGGCGGCCTCCGAGGAAGAGCAGGACTACCGCGCGGCGCTGCTCTACGCCCAGTCGGGCTCCAGCCCCTGGCCCGTTTGCGGCTGACGAGGATCGGGGGACACCCGATCCTCGTCCTACGATGGCTCTATGCCTGACGAGGTTGTCCCAGCTCCCGATCCGAAAGGGCCTAGTCGCAAGCCACTGCAGGAGGCTGTCGCTGAGGCGAAGGTGAACGCGCCTACGCGCGGCAATCGCAAGCTGGAGCAGTTCTTGGATGCGGTGAATGACGACGACCAGGTGCGGGCCTGGTGGTACATGGCCCAGGTGCATGCCGAACGGCTGGGGATGTCGGACCACTCCTGGGTCCACACCCAGATCGTCCTCAACATTTCCCTGCGCCTGCTGCGGCTGCTGGTCAAGGCCGGGGTGGAGCCGGCGGTCGTCGCCGATCACGGGATGTCGGCCCGCGACGCCGAGGTGGTCGTCGCCGGCGGCGCCCTGTTGCACGACGTCGGCATGTCGATCCACCGCGCCGACCACGAGGAGTACAGCCTCTTTCTCGCCAGCGGCGCCCTCGACCGCTTGCTGGCCAAGCCCTACCGCGAGCCGCGCCGCACGATCGTCGCCGCCGAGATCCTGCACGCGATCATCGGCCACCGCCGCCGCGGCGACCCCTACACGCTGGAGGCGGGGGTCGTGCGGGTCGCGGACGCGCTCGACATGGCGCAGGGCCGGACCAGGCTGCCGCTGGAAGCGGGGATGGAGGGGATCCACTCGATCTCGGCGGCTGCTGTCGACGAGGTGCGGATAGAGGTCGGCGAGGAGCGGCCGGTGCGGATCGAGATCGAGCTCAACAACTCAGCCGGGATCTTCCAGGTCGACGATCTCTTGGCGACGAAGATCCGCGGTACGCCGCTGGAGGGACGGGTCGAAGTCGCCGCCCAGATCGAGGGTGAGACCGAGAAGCGCCTCTTGTCCGGCTTCAGACTGGACTAACCGAGGCGGTTAATGGTGCTGCGGCGCATTTCCTTACGCTTCTCGAGCCGTCCCTGGATCAGCGAGAGGACGATTACGAGGATCGCGAAGAAGGCGATCACGCCGAAGCAGAAGAAGGTGACCGTCTTGTCGGTCACCGGCCCCGCCAGGCCGACCCCGTTCTCGGCCAGCGCCAGCGGCGCCGAGACGAGCAGCATCGTCAGCGCCGCGCAGAGGGCGGCGACGATCTGGGAGCGGCGCGATAGGGATGCCACGCCCGGGAATCTAGCGCAAGGGACGGGGGACACCCGGCTCTCTACATAGGATGCGCCGCCATGGATTGGTGGGAAGCCATCCTCCTCGGCGCGGTCGAGGGGCTTACCGAGTTCCTGCCGATCTCCAGCACCGGCCACCTGACGATCATCGAGCGGCTGCTCGGCCACTCGACCGACGATCCGGACATCACCGCCTTCACGGCGATCATCCAGGTCGGCGCGGTGACCGCGACCATCTTCTTCCTGCGCGGCGACATCGTCAGGTTGGCTCGCGCCTGGCTGCGCGGGCTGCGCAGCCCGGCGCGGCGCGGCACCAACGACTACCGCTTCGCCTGGGCGGTGATCCTCGGCTCGATCCCGATCGGGATCGTCGGCCTCGCCTTCAAGGACGAGATCGAGACGACCCTGCGCAGCCTCTGGTTCGTCGGCAGCGCGCTGATCCTCTGGAGCGGCGTGATGTGGTTCGCCGACAGCCGCGCGACCCAGCGCCGTCACGAATCCGACATCACCTGGAAGGACACGCTGATCATCGGCATCGTCCAGTGCCTGGCGCTGATCCCCGGTGTCTCGCGCTCGGGGGCGACGATGTCGGCCGGGCTGCTGCGCGAGATCGACCGCGTCGCGGTCACCCGGCTCTCCTTCTTCCTCGCGATCCCGGCCCTGACCGGCGCCGCGATCCTGCAGACGGTCACCGAGTTCGACAACATCAGCTCCGGCGTCGGTTGGGGACCGACGATCGTCGCCACGGTGGTCAGCTTCGTCGTCGGCTTCCTCGCGGTCAAGTGGCTGCTGCGCTACATCGCCGGCCACACGTACTCGATCTTCATCGTCTACCGGGTCGCGCTTGGCATCTTCGTGCTGGCGCTCGTCGCCAGCGGCACGGTCGCGCCCACCTGAGCGAGCGGCGCGACCGGCCCCGGAAAATGCAAACGGCCCGGGGCAGGCGGGCCGTTTGCGACGAGAGAGGAGTCTCGTGAGGCCCCATCTTGCCGTTGCCGGTGAGGGCTCAGGTGAACATCCGGATAACCGGCGCGAGCGCCGCAAATTGCGCATTCCCACTTGTAAAAATCCAGTGAACGCAGGGGTTTAGCGCCGGCCTCCGGTGGGGCCAACCCTTACACTCGTCGCGTGTCGCAAACCTTCCGGCTCGCGGTAATCGACAACGACAGCGGTTTCGTCACGGTTTTGGCCAAGCGCACCGAGGCGGCGGGCTGGCAGCAGCGGACGCTCGCCGGCGCGATCCCGCCCGAGGAGCTGGTGGCGATGAAGCTGAACGCGCTGCTGATCGACCCGGCGCTGCTCGGCGACGAGGCCTGGGCCTATCTGGAGCGCGTCTGCGGGATGCTGCCCGACCTCGGCGTCGTCGTCTGCGCCGGCCGCTCGACCGTCGCGCAGCGGGTGCGCGGCCTGCGGCTCGGGGTCGACGACTGGATCACCAAGCCCTGCCACCCGGAAGAGGCGATCGCCCGCATCGAAGCGGTCTCGCGCCGCCGCCGCCGCGCCCGCCCGCAGGCCGAAGCCGGCCCGGTCGTCGCCGGCGAGCTGGAGATCCGCTCCGACCGCTTCCAGGCCTTCGTCGGCGAAACCAGCCTCGACCTGACCCGGCGCGAGTTCGAGCTCCTGCAGCTGCTCTCCGACGCCCAGGGCCAGGTGCTCGAGCGCGAGGCGATCTACCAGCGGGTATGGGGCTACGCGATGGCCCACGGCGACCGCTCGGTCGACGTCTTCATCCGCAAGCTGCGCCAGAAGCTGGAGAAGCTCTCGCCGGGCTGGGGCTACATCCACACCCACTTCGGCGTCGGCTACCGCTTCGACCCCGAGCCCGCCGACCGCGCCGCCCTGCGGACACCTGCGGCGGCGAGCGAGTCGGCTACGGACACCGCAGAGGCTCCCGAGGCGCCGCGCGAAGAGCGCCTGTCGGTTTCCTGATCACCCCACGGATCCACGGCCACTGGTCAGCTGCAGTGCGGGCGTGCCTCCATGTAGATCTGATTAAGACTCAACACATTCCCCTTGCGTACTCATATCGGCGTGAGAAAGGATCGCGCTCGTTCCGCAGTCTGGGAGGGCTGCGTTGGAAACGAGTCGTCGTGTGGCCAGCGGCCAACGGCAGGGGAGGGACATGGATTCTGCTTCGCGCGGCGCAACGAGGGCTGTCAACTCCAGGCTGGTCCTAGCAGGGGTCGCCTGCTTGACCTTTGCCCTGAGCCTTGTGACATGGGCAGTCGCTAGCGATACGCGGAAGTTGCGGTTGGGCGAGGTCGACCCGCCGGCAGCTGAACCGCCCTCCTGGCTACGGGATTACGTGAGCGCTCCGCCCGGGGTCCAGGCCGGGATAGAAGCGGAGAGCAGCGCGGACTCAAAGGAGGGAGAGGTAAGCCCGGCAGAGCTCGAGTCGTCCCGCGACGCATTCCGCGGGCTCGATGGGGCCGAGGCAGCCGAGATTGCCGCACGGAAGTTCCCCGAGCTGATCACCGAGCCGCTTGATCCGGCGCCGAAGCTCGCCGAGGGGGAGAGCATCGTCTCCTACCCGACCGCGAATAGCGCCCGGCTCGAACTACCCGGCGGTGAGCATGCCGTGGTCGAATCGCTGCTGCCGCTCGTGACGACGAACGCCGAAGGCGAGCAGGTCCCGATCGACCTCTCGATGAGCGCGAACGGGGATGTCTTGACCACGGCGAGCCCGCTCGTTCCAGTTCGCATCGGCACGCAGCTGGCCGAAGGCTTCGCGCTGCCCGGCTTGGGGCTCACCATCACTCCAACCGACAGCTCTGGGGCGGCGCTGCAAGGCACCGGGGAGATCACCGGCGCGGTGGCTCATTTTGCCAACACGCAGGCTGACACCGACACGATCGTCAAGCCCCTGCCGCTCGGCCTCCAGACCCACAGCATCCTCCGTTCGCCAGCCAGCCCCGAGCAGCTCTACTTCCGCGTCGAGGTCGAGGGCGACGAAGGTCCGACGCTGACCCGGCTCGAGGACGGCTCTGTCCTCGTCGAAGACGGCGGCAAGCCGGTTACCGTGATTCCACCGCCCCTCGCTCAAGATGCCGCCGGCGCGCCGGTTCCGGTCTCGATGGCGATCGAGGACGGCCTGCTGGCACTCGCCGTAGAGCATCGATCGGAGGAATACCTCTATCCAATCGACGTGGATCCGACCGTCGCCGACGCGGACTCATTCACCGAAGGGGAAGGCCAGCACAACTGGGTCTACAGCACCAATGCCCCCAGTGTCTTCGAAGGAGTCTGGAACAAAACCTTCGACAAGTTGACCATCGACAACGGCGAATACCCCTACAAAACGAACTCCTACGTCTACGGGAACTATGGCTCCTGGTTCTACCTGACTCAAGGTAGCTCGAGGATCTATGAAGTAGATATCCACGGCAACGGATCGTCGTCCGCGGCCCTTGCGTTTCTCTCGATCGTGGGCCCCGGAGGGGAGGAAGGAAAAACCTGGGTTCCGGAAACCTATGTCTCCGAAGCGCATCAAGTGTGCGCAACCGAAAGCTGTGCCTCGAGCGCGGGTTCCGCCAACAACGCGACGGTCTTCGAGCTTTCGGCGATCGAAGACAACAACACGTACGTCGATGCGGCGCTGAACTCGGCATCGGTCAAGATCGTTCAGGACCAGGGCGCGTCGGTCAGCTTCGACACGACTAGCCCTGAAATCGAAGGCAAGCCCAATGCCCTCTACAAAGGAGGCCAGTGGGTCAAAGCCTCAGACCAAGCCTGGATCAAATTCTCTGCTTCTGATCCCGGGATAGGCCTCAACTACGCATCCCTGTCCAGTCCGGGCTACGGCTCGTGGAATGGCGCCTACTCGAAAAATCTCAGCGGTTGCGTGGGGGTCCAGTGCGATCCCACCTACAGCCTCGGCCGTCCGATCGGGAACATGGTCGACGGCGTAATCAAAGTCAAAGCGACCGCCTCCAACGCGATCATCGGCGGCGAAGCGATCCAGTACGTCAAGGTCGATAACAGCGGGCCGGTGGTCGCCCTCTCAGGGCTCGGTCCGAATTACATCACTGGCTTGGATGAGGCCGAACTGAGCTTCAAAGTCAACGACGGTGTCTCCAAAGTCAGTTCCGGCGTAGCCGCCGGCAAAACCTCGGTGACCCTGGATGGCGAGGAGATCCTCGCCCCCGGTGGGGCCGGCTGCTCTCCCGGCCCCTGTGTGATCGAACGCGAATACAGCTTCAGCGGTCGTGAGATCGGCGTCGGCGAGCACACGCTCGTCGTCGAGGCAGAGGATCAGATCGGCAACACGACGACCAAGGAGTTCCAGTTCGTGGTCATGGGCCCGGAAGGTCCCGCTGTTGACCTCGGCCCCGGTCAGCTCAACCTGCAGAGCGGCAACTTCCTGCTGAGCTCAAATGATGTCTCGGAGGCGACCACCGGCTCGACCTTCTTGATGACCCGCACGCATGAGTCAATTGCTCCAGCCGCTCTCGAAAGCCCCTTTGGGCCGAACTGGCAGTTCAGCTTCGGGACGTGGCGCAAGGGGCGGATGATGCCCGACGAGACCTTTGTCATCACCGACTCAAAAGGTCGTCAGGTGGTCTTCGAGAAGGTCTCCAACAAATACAAACCGCCCGCTGGGTACGGAGATTGGTCTTTGGTCGAGGGCGAATGGGGCCGCCTGATCTTGACGGCACCAAACGGCTCCAAGACCACTTTCAGAGAGCAGGATGGCCTGGCTCCAGACGATCTGTATCTCCCCACCTGGCTGGAAGGTGAGGATGGGTTCCTCATGTTTCTCTCGTGGAACTACTACCTCGGCGGCCCCAAGCTCGGATCGGTCTACCCATCGGACCCCGAAGTGCCTTTTTGCTCGCCGGACTCGAATCCCTGCAGGTACCTGACCCTCCACTATGACGGGGAGACGACCGCGAGCGGCAGCGGGCCTGAGGAATGGGGCGACTACCTTGGTCGGCTGTCCCATGTCACCCTCCACGCTTGGGATGTCGGCGCTGAGGCGCCCCACAGCATTGTCCTGGTCGAATATGCCTATGACGCCCAGGGTCGCCTGCGTGCCGTCTGGGACCCCCGCATCTCGCCACCGCTGAAGACGACCTATGGCTACGACTCCGATGGTCGCGTGACCGCCGTAACCCCGCCAGGGCAGCAACCCTGGCTGATGAAGTACGGGGTGAAGCCCGGGCAGAGCCACGATGACTGGCTTCTCTCCGCCAGTCGCCTGCCCGAGGATGCCGAGCCGAACGAGAGCGGCCCACCCGAGAACACCGAGGCGCCGCACTTCAACGAGGCTTACCCGCGTCCCTCTGTTCCCTTCCATGTCTGGGACGGGGAATGGGAGGGTGCCCCGGCCACTTTCAGCTACCAATGGGAAAGATGCGACGGTGAAGGGAAAGGCTGCACCCCGATCCCGGGGAAGAACGATCAGGCTCTAACGCCGAAGAAATCTGAACTCGGCTCTACTTTCGTGGCGCAGGTGACCGCGGCCAGCGCTTCCGGGTCAACCACCGTGAGCACGGCTCCGAGCGAGCCGGTTGGCTTCAAGCCGTCGCCCGCCTACACCTCCGCCTTCGGCTCGGAGGGCTCCGGCGACGGCCAGTTCAAATACGCCTCCGACGTCGCCGTCGACCCCACCGACGGCACGCTCTGGGTCGCCGACCAGGGCAACAACCGGATCCAGCACTTCAGCGCCGCGGGTCAGTATCTGGGCCAGTTCGCCTCCTGCGCCGACCCTGGGTCGGTCGCCGTCGATTCCCAGGGCGACCTCTACGTCGCCTGCTCGATGATCGACAAAGTCCAGAAGCTCGACGACGAAGGTGCCCTGCTCGACAACCTCACCACCTCGGGCACCGGCAACGGCCAGGTTCGCTTCCCGCTCGACCTGGCGCTCGACGGGGAAGACAACCTCTGGATCGCCGACAACGAAAACGCCCGCGTCCAGAAGCTCGATCCCGACGGCGACTTCCTGCTCGCCTTCGGGGTCGGCGGCTCCGGCCGCCCCTGGGGGATCGACGTCGCCCCCGACGGCAACGTCTGGACGGCCGAAAGGAACAGCCATCGCGTCTCCGTCTTCGAGAAAGACGGAGACCTGCTCTTCCGCGCCGGCAGCTGGGGCTCAGGCGACGGCCAGCTGAAATACCCAGCCGACGTCGAGGTCGATCAAGACGGCTACGCCTGGGTCGCCGACGCCGGCAACGACCGAGTCCAGGTCTTCAGCCCCCAGGGCGACTACATCACTCAGTTCGGCGAAGAGGGCTCAGGCGCAGGCCAGTTCGACACCGAATGGTGGCTGCGCATCGCGCTCGGCGAAGATGGAGACGCTTGGATCCTCGACGAGGGGAACCACCGGGTGCAGCGGTGGGCGGCGGGACGCCATTCCTACGCCTACACCTCCGCCTTCGGCTCGGAGGGCTCCGGCGACGGCCAGCTCAAATACGCCTCCGACGTCGCCGTCGACCCCACCGACGGCACGCTCTGGGTCGCCGACCAGGGAAACAACCGCATCCAGCACTTCAGCGCCGCCGGCCAGTACCTGGGCCAGTTCGCCTCCTGCGCCGACCCTGGGTCGGTCGCCGTCGATTTCCAAGGCGACCTCTACGTCGCCTGCTCGATGATCGACAAAGTCCAGAAGTTCGACGACGAAGGTGCCCTTCTCGACAACCTCACCACCTCGGGCACCGGCAACGGCCAGGTCCGCTTCCCGCTCGACCTGGCGCTCGACGGGGAAGACAACCTCTGGATCGCCGACAACGAAAACGCCCGCGTCCAGAAGCTCGATCCCGACGGCGACTTCCTGCTCGCCTTCGGGGTCGGCGGCTCCGGCCGCCCCTGGGGGATCGACGTCGCCCCCGACGGCAACGTCTGGACGGCCGAAAGGAACAGCCATCGCGTCTCCGTCTTCGAGAAAGACGGAGACCTGCTCTTCCGCGCCGGCAGCTGGGGCTCAGGCGACGGCCAGCTGAAATACCCAGCCGACGTCGAGGTCGATCAAGACGGCTACGCCTGGGTCGCCGACGCCGGCAACGACCGAGTCCAGGTCTTCAGCCCCCAGGGCGACTACATCACTCAGTTCGGCGAAGAGGGCTCAGGCGCAGGCCAGTTCGACACCGAATGGTGGCTGCGCATCGCGCTCGGCGAAGATGGAGACGCTTGGATCCTCGACGAGGGGAACCACCGGGTGCAGCGGTGGAGTCTCCCCGCGCCAGAACATGCGATTCCTCCTGTCACCGACCCAGGGGTGACTACCTGGACGGCGATCTATGACGTGCCACTTGCCGGTTCGACTTCTCCCGGCAAGATGACCGAAGACGCCGTGCTGAAGTGGGGTCAAGGCGAGGTTCCCTCGATGGCTGCCGCCATCTTCCCTCCAGATCAGGTTCCCAGCGGTCAGCCCAATAGCTACAAGCGAGCGACGGTCTACTACCTCAACGAATCCGGCCAGATCGTCAACACGCGCGCACCAGGTAATCGTCTCTCGACCGAAGAGCACGACGCCCTCGGCAACGTGACGCGTACCTTGACCCCTGAGAATCGCGCCCGTGCGCTGGAAGCCGGTGGCGGATCGCAGGCTGTGTCCGAACAGCTCGACACCCAGTTCACCTATAGCGAAGACGGATCCAAGCTGCTCAGTGTCCTCGGCCCCAAGCGCGAGGTCGAGCTCGGAAACGGCGAAGTCGTCGAGGCCCGGCCAAAGACCCGCTACTTCTATGACGAAGGAGCGCCAAAAGAAGGCGGCCCCTACAACCTGGTGACCAAACAGACCGAAGCCGCGCTGATCGGAGGGGAAGAACACGACGTGCGCACCAAGATCTTCGGCTTCGGCGGGCAGAGCGGGCTGGGCTGGGAGCTGGGCAAGCCGACCTCGGAAACGACCGATCCAGGTGGCCTCAACCTGACCAGGACCACGCTCTATGACGCAGATAGCGGCAACGTAGTTGAGACCCGGATGCCTGCGAACCCAGCGGGTGGCGACGCCAGTTCCACCCGCACCATCTACTACACGGGATTGAAAAACGAAGAGGCGGAAGAGTGCGGCGGGCGTCCCGATTGGGCCGGGCTCGTTTGCCAGACCCGACCGGTCGCGCAGCCCGAAACCCCAGGCTTGCCCGATCTGCCAGTGACGACGACCACCTACAACATCTACCTTCAGCCGCTGGCGACCAGTGAAGTGGCAGGCGAAGCCGCGCGGACCGCGACGATCGAGTACGACGACGCCGGCCGTCCTGTCAATGCCGCGATCTCGTCGTCAAGCGGAAAACCGCTGCCTGACGTGCAGACGCTTTATGACGAAGAGACTGGTCTGCCCACGGTGCAGAGCACCGAAACTGAAGCGGTCGTCAGCGAGTACGACTCGCTCGGGCGGTTGACCTCCTATACCGATGCCGACGAAAACACCTCGACCTTCGCCTACGACGCGCTCGGCCGGATAACCCAGTCCTTTGACGGAAAGGGAACTCAGAGTTTCTCCTACGATGAGATCACGGGCGATCTCGCCAAAATCGAAGATTCGGCCGTGGGGACGTTCACTGCTGAACACGATGCCGGAGGCAAGATCTTGGAGATGGGTTACCCCAACGACCTCGAGGCGCGATACGACTACGACGCGGGCGGCGCGGCGACCAGCGTCGAATATGTCGACACGAGCGAATGCAGTGAAGAATGCACGTGGTTCAAAGACGAGACGTCGCCTTCGATCCACGGCGAGGCGCTGAGCCAGGAAAGCACTCTTGCCGACACGGTTTACGCCTACGACGACGCCGGCCGCCTCTTGCGTGCCGAGGAAACGCCCCAGGGCGAAGGCTGCACCACGCGCATCTATGGCTATGACGCAAATACCAACCGCACCAGCTCCACTACGCGCGGACCGGCCGAAGGCGGAGGTTGCGCCGAAGCTGGCGGTCAGACCCAGACCACTGCCTTCGATGAGGCCGACCGCCTTCTCGGCGAAGGCGTCGCCTATGACGATTTCGGCAACGTCATCGCGTTGCCGGGTGGCTACGCTGGCGGCAAACCGCTCTCCAGCACTTACTACGCCGACGACAGCGCCGCCAGCCTCAGCCAGGACGGGGTGACCATCGAGTACATGCTCGATCCTGTCGGTCGGGAGCGCGAAGCGATCACGCTGGGCGGCGAAGCCGAATTCGAGCTGGTCTCCCACTTCTCCGGTGACAGCGACTCCCCTGCCTGGACCGAAGACGGCTCCGGAGGCTGGACGCGCTACGTGGGCGGTATGGGCGGCCTAGCGGCGATCCAAAGCTCGACCGAAGGAATCGATCTGCAGATCTCTGACCTCGGTGGAAACATCGTCGCCACCGCGCCGACGGTGGAAGCCGAAGGGCTCGACTTCCTCGGCGAGGCTACGGAGTACGGTGAGCCAAAGGTGGCGACGCCGGCAACGTACTCCTGGCTCGGCGCCGCCCAGCGCCCAGTGGAACTAGATAGCGGAGTAGTGAACATGGGCGCTCGCACGTATGTGCCCGACATCGGACGCTTTCTGCAGGTAGATCCTGTCGCAGGTGGCTCTGCCAACAACTACGCATACGTGCATGGCGATCCCGTTAGCGAATCCGATCCCAGCGGCGAATACACTCCCGGCGGGGCTCCCCCGTGGCTCAGTGAATACATGGAAAGCCCGCCGGGGATGCCTCCGCCGCCTCCGCCGCCATCAGTGGAACTGGAACTCCTTGAAGAAGAAATATGGAGTGTCTTCTCGGGCGACGGTGGAATGGAGATCCTCTTCGGACTTGACGATCTCGTCGATGGTGTGGTGGGTTGGGTGGGTCCGATACTCAAGGGGTTGGGGCAAGCAGCAAAGTACATTGGGAGAGGCGCGGGCTGGGTAGGGAGCAAGCTGGGTGGCGGAGCTGCGAAGACCTATCGCACCGCTGCGAAATTCGCCATTCAAGCCGCAAAGGGTGCCGTGCGGACGGCTAAGTCAGTTGCAAACTGGGTTAAGCAAGAATTCACCACCCATATCCCAGAACTTATTCGATGCGGAGAAGAGGCTTTCCGCACGGTAATGAGCCACCCGGGCGATTGGAAGGCGAGAGCTGCGGCTGGAGCCTTGGCTTGTCGAGATGGGTGGCGTGGTGCGTAGACTCGTTAGGTTGATCGCGCCGCTGATTCGATCGACGGAGAGGTAAGGTCCTCATGCTGCTTGTTAGATGCACCTCAGTTGGGCGTTTGGGAATAGAGTTTCGCCATCATGGGCCTGCGGGACCTACGGTGGATTTCGGAATATTCGATGATGCCGGGTGGACGGACATGCAGGGAAGGTGGTCACCATATGAGAATCGTAAGCGGATCGCGTCAAGTGAGTGGGGCTCGGCACTTGGCAAGGCAATTGCCGAGAGGACGGAGTTGTCGAGGGAGGAGGCAACCGAGTTAGCGTGTCAAGTTCTGAGCGAGTGGCAGGAGCGCGGAGGCGATGAGGAAGTAAAGGGAGAGGTCGTCAAGGGGCTGGCGCTGGTGACCGCGATTGGTGGAGGCATTCTCCTTGCGATCGCCATCGGCGTTGCACTCATCGGTCTGATCGTGATTCTCTTGATGAGGGTCCTTTGACGGTTACTGTCTGGTTCTAGATCGCCTATCCAGGCGATTGGGAGGAAAGGAAGGCATGAGGCGGCTGGTAGGGGGATTGGCGCTGGTCACGGTCTGGATCGCGGCCTCTCCCGTGGGGGCGGGTGCGGCACCGCTGCAGCCCGCTGGTTTGCTCGAAGCGGGAGCTGCGCCCATGCAGTTCTCCGTCAAGGGCTCAAACGGGCACCGCATCTCGTTCGAAGGGGCGGGGCGTCGGGTGAGCGTGACGGTGGAAAACGTAGACGGGCTCGCGATGTACTCGGCGCGGGGGAAGGCGCGCGACGGGGTGTTGCGGGCCGGGTTCGGCGACCTCGGCAGGATCATGGTTCGCTTCGAGCCGTCCGGCAAGGTCACCCGTCGCAACCCACCCAAGGAGTGTGACGGCAAGCCGGTGGTCGCCCGTCGCGGAGTCTTCCTCGGGACGATCCGGTTCCGGGGCGAGGGCGGCTACGCGCGGGTCGCGACGAAGCGCGCCCGCGGCTCGACCACGACCTCGCCGCGCTGGCGCTGTAAGGAGGGCAAAGGGAAGCCCGGCGATGACCCCGAAGCCGTCTTCGACGAAGTGCTGAACGGGCCGGTCCTCGCCACCTTCACGCCTGGCAGCCAGGTCGTCTTCGCGGCGCTCGCTGAAGACGGTCCCAAGGCTCTCGGCTCCGTCCTCTTCCTCGTGGGGGCGCGAGAGAAGCTCGGGCAGGTCCAGGTCGAACGGTTCACCTTCGCGTTCGGCGAAAAAAAGGAAAAGGCCTTCGAGTTCGACCCCGGCCTCACCGCCGCGACGATCAGCCCGCCGAAGCCCTTCAGCGGCAGCGCCAGTTTCCAGCGGAACCCAGACGGGACGACGACCTGGTCGGGCTCGCTCGCCGTCTCGCTGCCGGGTGCCCCCAATCTCGCCCTGACCGGCCCCGCCTTCACCACCGACCTCGCCAAGCCGGAGACCGCCGGCGAGCTCTTCGCCCTGCTCGGCCAGCCGGGCTTGGCCGGGCTCTGATCAGGTCGTTTGCTCCTTTTCACATCTTCTTCACATCTTCGATACAGGCGAGTAACAAGCTGCCTGTGAGCCGCTGCGAGGGTGGCGCCGAGGCTGGCCTGCGGGGCCGGCAACCGGAGTTGAACGAACGAGAAGGAGACAGAGTGACCAGCACTAAGTGGCTCACGATCGTCGCCTCCGCTTCCGTCCTCGCCCTCGGCGTGGCGGCTTGCGGAAGCAGCGACGACGATGCGACGGGCAGCGGCGGCAGCGACCTCTCGGGCACGATTCGGATCGACGGATCGAGCACCGTCGCGCCTCTGACCGAGGCGGTGGCCGAGCAGTTCCAGTCCGAAAACTCTGACGTCCGCGTCACCGTGGGCACCTCGGGCACCGGCGGCGGCTTCGAAAAATTCTGCGCCGGCGAGACCTCGATCTCCGACGCGTCCCGCGCGATCGAGACCGAAGAGGTCGAAGCCTGCGAGAAAGCCGGGATCAAATTCGAGGAGATCCGCGTCGCGACCGACGCGCTGACCATCGTCGTCAATCCCGAGAACCCGGTCAACTGCCTCACCGTGGACCAGCTGGGCGCCATCTGGGGGGCGGACTCGACGATCTCCAACTGGAGCGAAATCCCCGGCCTCGAAGAGGAATTCGACGAGGAGCTGCAGCTCTTCGGCCCCGGTACCGACTCCGGCACGTTCGACTACTTCACCGAAGAAATCAACGGTGAGGAGGGCGTCTCGCGCAAGGACTACAACAACGTCGGCGAGGACGACAACGCCACCGTCACCGGCGTCAAAGGCGCGCCGGGTGGCATGGGCTACTTCGGCTACTCCTTCTACCTCGAGAACGAAGGCTCGCTGAAAGCGCTCGAAGTCGACAACGGCAAAGGCTGCGTCGCGCCTTCCGCGGAAACGGCGCAGGCCGACGAATACACGCCGTTGAGCCGGCCGCTGTTCATCTATCCGAGCGCCGAGGCGCTTGCCAAGCCCGAGGTCAAGGCGTTCGTCGACTACTACCTCGAAAACGTCAACGGCATCGCCGAATCGGTCGGCTTCATCCCGTTGACCGAAGCGCAGCTGAAAACCTCCGAAGACGCGGCGAAACAGCTGACCAGCTAGTGCAGAAGTCGCGTCTCCAATCGATGAGTCCCCGCTACGGCGAGAAGGTCATTCATGGCCTTCTCGCCTTCTGCGGGATCCTCTCCGTCCTGACGACGACGGCGATCGTCATCTCCCTGGTCGGGCCGACGATCGGCTTCTTCGAGATCGTCCCCGTCGACGAGTTCCTCTTCGGGACCGACTGGACGCCGCAGTTCGAGCCGCCCAGCTTCGGCGTGCTCGGGATCGTCGCCGGCACCATCAACGTCACCCTCTGGGCGATGTTGTTCGCGGTTCCGATCGGGCTCGGCTCCGCCGTCTACCTCGGCGAGTACGCGAGCCCGCGAGTGCGCAAGACGGTCAAGCCGGTGCTCGAGATCCTCGCCGGCATCCCCACCGTCGCGATCGGCATCTTCGCGGTCAGCTTCATCCTGCCCGAGATCATCCAGCCGCTGTGGCCCGGCGAGTTCCTCGGGGGGGCGGAGGGCAAGCCGTTCATGGCCCTGGCCGCCGCGCTCGGGATTGGCCTGATGATCGTGCCGATCATCGCCTCGATCTCCGACGACGCGATGTCGGCCGTCCCGCGCGGCCTGCACGAGGGCGCCTACGCGCTGGGCGCGACCAAAGCCAAGGTCGCCGTGCGGGTGATCTTTCCGGCCGCCCTCTCGGGGATCGTCGCCTCGGTCGTGCTGGCGATGTCGCGTGCGGTCGGCGAGACGATGATCGTCCTCCTCGCCGCTGGCTCGACCCCCAACTTCACCCTCAACCCGGTCGAGTCGATCCAGGCGATGACCGCCTACATCGGCGTCACGGCGACCGGCGACATCTCGACCGGCTCGGTCGACTACCAAGCGGTCTTCGCCGTAGGCACCGTGCTCTTCGTCATGACCCTGGCGATAAACGCGATCAGCATCCGCCTGGCGCGCAGGTACCGAGAGGTCTACGAGTGAGCGAGGGGCCGGAGGCGCTCACCCCGCGCAACCGCCTGGCGATCGCCGGCGCGCGGGCGACGACGAAAGCGATGCTCGGCAGCCAGCCGCGAGGTGACGTGATCCGCAACGCGCTCTTCGCCGCTGTCCTCCTGCTCGCCGTGTCGATCGCCCTCGCCGGTCTGATCGCGCTGCTGGTCCAGGCCTTCGTCAAGGGGGCGCCGGCGCTCAGCACCGACCTCTTCACCAACCCGCCCTCGACCGCCTTCCCCGAGAAAGCCGGCTTCCGGCCGGCGATCATCGGCTCGCTGCAGCTGATCGCCGGGGTGATCGTCTTCGTCGTCCCGATCGGGATCGGCGCCGCGATCTACCTCGAGGAGTACGCCGACAAGACGAAGTGGTGGAACCGGCTGATCGAGGTCAACATCCAGAACCTCGCCGCGGTGCCCTCGATCATCTACGGCATCCTCGGCCTCGCCTTCATCGTTCGCGGCCCCCTCGACCTCGGCTTCATCCTCGTCGCCGGCGCCCTGACCCTGGCCCTGCTGGTCTTGCCGATGGTGATCATCGTCGCCCGCGAGGCGATCAAGGCGGTGCCCGACTCGATTCGCCAGGGCTCGTTGGCGCTGGGCGCGACCAAGTGGCAGACGATTCGCAGCCAGGTCCTGCCCGCCTCGATCCCGGGAATCGCGACCGGGGTGATCCTCGCCGTCTCACGGGCGCTGGGGGAGACGGCGCCGCTGCTGCTGGTCGGGGCGACGGTCTTCGTCACCTTCGACCCGACGCCGTTCGGGGCCGACGGCTACTCGGCGATGCCGGTGCAGATCTTCAACTACGCGGTGCGCCCGCAGGAGGAGTTCCAGGCGCTGGCCTTCGCCGGCATCGTCGTCCTCCTGATCGTGCTGCTGGCGATGAACTCCTTCGCTATTTGGCTACGAAATCGTTACGAGCAGAGGTGGTAAGGGGAATAGGGTGAGTGAGCGGATGACGCAGGACGAGAGCAGAACCCAGAGTGGCCGCGAGGCCCGTGAGGCCGCCGCCGACCGCGCCGGCATCGCGGTGCGCCCGGAGGAGTTCCAGCGGCACTCCGGCGGCAGACGGGAGAAGGTCTTCGAGATGCGGGGCGTCGGCGTCGCCTACGCCGGCGCGGCGGCGGTCAAAGGCATCTCGATGGAGATCCACCGCAACGACATCACGGCGCTGATCGGGCCCTCGGGCTGCGGCAAGAGCACGCTGCTGCGCTGCCTCAACCGGATGAACGACCTGATCCCCGCCGCCGAAGTCAGCGGCGAGCTGCTCTACCACGGCGAGGACCTCTACGGCCCAGGGGTCGACCCGGTCCAGGTGCGCAAGCTGATCGGGATGGTCTTCCAGAAACCGAACCCCTTCCCGAAGTCGATCTACGACAACATCGCCTTCGGCCCGCGCGTCCTCGGCCGCAAGGACGGCCTCGACGAGACGATCGAGAGGGCGCTGCGCAGCGCCGCGCTCTGGGACGAGGTCAAGGACCGGCTCCAGGACAACGCCTTCGGCCTCTCCGGCGGCCAGCAGCAGCGCCTCTGCATCGCCCGCTGCATCGCCGTGCAGCCGGACACGATCCTGATGGACGAGCCCTGCTCGGCGCTGGACCCGATCTCGACCGGCAAGATCGAGGACCTGATGATCGAGCTGAAGAAGGAGTTCTCGATCGTCATCGTCACCCACAACATGCAGCAGGCGGCGCGTGTCTCCGATCGCACCGCCTTCCTCATGGTCGAGCTCGATGCCGACGAGGACAATCGCTGGGGTCGCCTGGTCGAGTACGACGAGACCGAGAAGATCTTCACCAACCCGGCCGACCAGCGCACCGAGGACTACGTCTCCGGCAAGGTTGGGTGAGCGGGATGGTCGAGCAAACCCGGGTCTATTACCAGGAGGAGCTCGAGAAGCTCGAGGCCAGCGCCCTGGGCGGGCTCGACCTGGTCAGCGCCGCCCTGGCGCGCACGCTGGAAGCGGTCGAGCAGCAGGACGTCGAGCTGGCCCAGCTGGTGATCGCCGACGACGACCGCATCGACGGCCGCTATCTCGAGGTGCACCAGAGCCTGATCACGCTGCTCGCGACGCAGTCGCCGGTGGCCACCGACCTGCGCCTGATCTCCGCCCTCCTGCACGTGCTGAAGAACGTCGAGCGGATGGGCGACCAGTGCGTCAACGTCTGCAAGCTGATCCCGCTGACCGGCAACGAGCCGCCGGCCGACGAGGAGATGGTGCGGTTGATCCTGGCGATGGGCAAGCAGACGCGGACCCTGATCAGCCAGTCGAAGCGCGCCTTCGAGGAGCGCGACGTGGCGATGGCGCGCGACCTGGTGCGCCAGGACGACGTCGTCGACAACCTCAACCGCGAGTGCTTCGGGCTGGCCCTGGCGATCGGTGACGACGCCGACCGGCGCGAGTGGGCGATGACGATGCTGCTCGCGGCGCGGGCGATCGAGCGGATCGGCGACAACGCGGTCGACATCGGCGAGCAGGTCGCTTTCGTCGTCACCGGGCTCTTCAGAGAGTTCGAGGACGCCTCGCACCCCGAGCAGTAGTCCCCGGTTGAGATCCGGACCCTCTGGGAACATGCAGGGTGAATCCGCATGCTCTGTGCCGCAATAGATATCGGATCCAACACCACGCGCGTGCTCGTCGCCGAGCCGATCGACGGCCAGTTGAAGAAGGTGATGGAGCAGCGCGCCTACACGCGGATCAACAAGGCCGTTGACGATGGCGCGATCCCGGCGGAGAAGGTGCGCGAAGTCGCCGAGGTGGTCGCGACCCAGGTGCGGCTGTCTCGCGAGCTGGGCGCGGAGACGATCCGCGCGGTCGCCACCGCGGCGATCCGCGAGGCCGACAACGGCAAGCAGGCGGCGGAGGAAATCGCCGCCGCGGCCGGGGTTCCGGTCGAGATCCTCAGCGACGAGGAGGAGGGGCGGCTCTCCTTCATCGGCGCGACCAAGACCCTTGGCCACCCGGTGCAGGGCACGGTCGGCGTCGTCGACGTCGGCGGCGGCTCGACCGAGGTGATCCTCGGCAAGGTGCCCGGCGGGGTCGAGCAGGTGCGCTCCTGGCGGGTCGGCTCGGGCGCCCTCGCCGACGAGCTGATCGCTTCCGACCCGCCCTCGGCGGCGGAGATCCGCCGCATCCGCGACCGCATCGACGACCTCTTCGAGGGGGTCGAGATCGAGCGCCCGGCGCAGGCGGTAGCGGTCGGCGGCAGCGCCACCTCGCTGCGCCGCCTGGTCGGCGCCGTGCTCGAGTACGAGACGCTGGAGCGGGGGATCAGGGTGCTGTCGAGCGACCCCGCCGCCGAGGTCGCCAAGCGCTTCGAGCTCGACCCCGAACGGGTGCGGATCCTCGCCACCGGCGTGCTGCTGCTGGAGAAGCTCTCCGACCTGCTCGGGCAGCCGCTGCAGATCGGCAAGGGCGGCCTGCGCGAGGGCGTCGTCCTCGACCTGCTCAACGGCAGCGCCAACGGCTCCTCGCCGGAACGCATCGCGGCCTGAGTAAGCGGGTGCTCTAGCCTCGGGCGCGTGGCCCGTGCCCGTGACGTTCCCGGCTTCGACTGCGGGGAGCCCTTCGCCCGTGCCGCGGCGCGGCTGGTCGAGGTGCGCGCGGCGGAGGTCTTCGAGCAGGCCGAGGGCGTGCTCGACGTCGGCGAGATCGAGCGGGTGCACGACATGCGGGTGGCGACCCGCCGGCTGCGCGCGGCGATGGAGGTTTGCGCCGTCTGCTTCCCGCCCAAGCGCTACCGCAAGGCGCTGAAGCAGGTGAAGGCCCTGGCCGACGCGCTGGGCGAGCGCCGCGACCGCGACGTCTCGATCGAGTTCCTGCGGGGTTTCGCCGCCGAGGCGCCGGAGGCCGACCGCGAGGCGGTCGGCGACCTGGTCGAGCGGCTGCGCGAGGAACAAGCGCGCGCCAACGAGGAGCTGGCGCCGCACGTCTCGGCGGAGCGCTTGGAGAAGCTTCGCCGCCGCCTGCGCAAGCTGACCGAGGGGGCGGCGGTGTGAAGGCGCGCCCGGTGGAGGGGCTCGACCCGGCGGCGCCGCTGCGTCCCAACGCCGCGCGGATCGTCCGCACCCGGCTCGACGAGCTGCGCTCCTTCGCCCCCGCGGCGCTCGAGCCGTCGGCCGCCGAGGCTCAGCACGAGATGCGGATCGCGGCCAAGCGGCTGCGCTACCTGCTGGAAGTCGTCGGTACTTGCTTTGGGCCTGAGGCCAAGGCCGGCCGCGACGCGGCCAAGCGGCTGCAGGGCCTGCTCGGCGAGATCCATGACTGCGACGTGATGCTGCCGCGCGCCGCCGGCATCGAGTCGCTCGAGGCCCTGCTGCGCACCCGCCGCGAGCTGCTCTTCCGCCGCTTCCGCGAGCTCTGGGTCGAACAGGTTGACGAGGGCCTCTGGAGCGCCCTCGAGCGATCCCTGTAGGCCCGGTTCACGGGATCTTCACGCGGCGTTCTCGGCCGGTTCACAAGTTCTGCCTGCAAATGGCGAAGTCTGTCGGCGACAACGACGACCAGTAGATGGGAGACGCCGATGATTTCCCGAGTTGACTTGCACTGCCATTCCACCGCCTCGCAGCTCTCGCGGTTAGGGGTCCAGCGTTCGCTCGGCCTGCCCGAGTGCGCGACGCCGCCGCAAGAGGTCTACGAGCTGGCCAAGCGGCGGGGGATGGACTTCGTGACGATCACCGATCACGACACGATCGACGGTTGCCTGGAGCTGGCCGACCGTCCCGACTGCTTCGTCTCCGAGGAGCTGACCGCCCGCTTCGCCGGCGAGCCCCAGGCGGTGCACATCCTCTGTTACGGGATCACACCCGGGGACCACGAGTGGCTGCAGGCACACGCCGGCGACGTCGAGGCCTGCGCCGCATACCTTCACGAGCACGAGATCGCCTGCGCGCTGGCACACCCGTTCTACGACGTCGACGCACCGCTCGCCGGGCGTCACCGCCGGATCCTTGCCGAGCTCTTCCCGGTCTGGGAGGTGCGCAACGGCTCGCGGGCGCCGGAGCTCAACATGCCCGCGGTCGTCTACGTCGACACTCACGGCGGCACAGGGATCGGCGGCTCCGACGACCACGCCGGCGTCGACATCGGGCGCACCTTCACCGAGGCGCCCCGGTCGTCCACGCCGGAAGAGTTTCTCGCCCAGATGCGCGCCGGCACAGCCGTCGCCGGCGGCGAACAGGGCAGCGCCGCCAAGTGGGCGCACGCGGCAATGGCCCTCGCCACCCACGCCCTCGTCCTCGACTCGGGGACGGCACGTAGGAGGGGGGCGGATCCTGGGGCGGTGCTGAAGATCTGTCAACGGGTGGTCGGTGAGGGGGCCGCTCGCGAGGGTGCTGTCGCCGCCGACATCGGGCCTGACGACGCGCGTACGCTGCTCGACTCCTGGCTTACCTCGATGGGGATCGAGCGACGCGGGCGCGAGCTGATCGAGTGGCTGCAGGCGGACGGGTTCTCTCACGCCGACCTCTACCGCAGTGCTCGTCGCACCCACGATCGCCGCCTGCGCGCCGCCGTCGGCGACGGGGCCGCGGCGGCGGCGCGGGGGGAGCTGCCCTCCGCCCTCGGCGGCATCTTCGATGCTCTGCTGCCGGCGATCCCCTACGCGCCGGCGACCGTCTTCCTCGGCGCCGAGAAGGCGAAGCAGGCCGACCGTTCCGGCGAGCGCCCGCGGGTGGCGCTGATCGCCGACGGGATCGAGGCGATGCACGGCGTCACCCGCACGATCGAGGAGATCCGCGAGCGCGGCGTGCCCGGCTTCGAGGTCGAGGTGGTCGGCACCGACCCCGCCGTAGACCGGCGGTTGCCAGCGGCGACCTCGCTGCGGGTGCCCTTCTACGAGGGGATGACCCTCGGGGTGCCGGGTCTGCCCGACCTCGCCGAGACCCTGGCCGAGGGGTGTTACGACCTGGTCCACGTCACCGCCCCCGGCCCGGCCGGGATCGGCGCCACCCTGCTCAGCCGCGTCGCCGGCACGCCGCTGGTCGCCAGCTACCACACCGAGCTCGCCGCCTACGCCGGGATGCGCAGCGGCGACGACGGGCTGGAGGCGGTCTCGCGGGCCGCGCTTGGCGCCTTCTACGGCGCGCCGTCGCGTGTCTTCTCGCCCAGTCCGGCCGCCGACCGCTCGCTGCTCGGCCTGGGCGCCGTCCAGGGGCGGATCGATCGCTGGGAGCGCGGCGTCGACCTCACCCACTTCGCGCCGGAGAAGGCCGACCCCGACGCCTACCCGGGCGAGATCAAGGTCCTCTACTCCGGCCGCCTCACCCGCGAGAAGGGGATCTGGCTGCTCGCCGAGAGCTTCCTGCGCGCCCGTCGCGCCGAGCCCCGGTTGCACCTGCTGCTGGCCGGGGGTGGTCCGGAGGAGGACGAGCTGCGGGTGCGGCTCGGCGCGCAGGCCACCTTTCTCGGCTGGCTCGAGGGCGAGGAGCTGGCGCGGGTCTACGCCAGCGCCGATCTCTTCCTCTTCTGCTCCTGTACTGACACCTACGGCCAGGTCCTGCTCGAGGCCGGTGCCAGCGGCCTGCCTTCGGTGGCTGTCGCCGAGGGCGGCCCGGCGGCGCTGATCGAGAACCGCCACACCGGCCTGCTCTGCCGCCCCGACCCCGATCACCTGGCCGGCGCGGTTCTGCAGCTCGCTTCCTCGCCGGCCCTGCGCGAGCGGCTCGGCAAGGCCGCCGTCCGCGCCGCCGCCGACCGCTCCTGGGAGCGGGCTCTGGAGCAGCTCGCGATCGGTTACCGGCGGGCTCTGAGCGAAGCTGGCGCCAAGCGGCAAGCCCGCTCCCGGGCCGCCTGAGCGGCGGGGAGCGGCGCAGGTGCGGCAGTACGATTGCCCGATCGACGATCCGGCGCTCTACTTCAACCGCGAGCTCTCCTGGCTCGACTTCAACCAACGGGTCCTCGAACTCGCCGAGGGCCCCGAGGTGCCGCTGCTGGAGCGGCTCCGGTTCTGCGCGATCTACGCCTCCAACCTGGACGAGTTCTTCATGGTCCGGGTCGCCGGCCTCTTCGATCAGCTAGACGCCGGCATCGATGCTCGCGGTCCCGACGGCCTCGCCCCGAGCGAGCAGATCGACGCGATCCAGACCCGCGTGTTGGACCTCGACTCACGCCTGCACGATTGCTTCGACGGGGTGCTGCGCCCGGCCCTGGAGGAGCATGGGGTCCGCCTCGTCACCCTCGAGACCGCCAGTGAGCAGGAGCGGAGTGAAATCGACACCCGCTTCCACGAGCAGGTCTTCCCGGCGCTGACCCCGCTGGTCGTCGGCCTCGGCCGTCCCTTCCCCTACATCTCCAACCTCTCGCTCAGCCTCGGCGTGCTGCTGCGCGACCCCGAGAGCGGCACCGAGATCATCGCCCGGGTCAAGGTGCCGAAGGAGCTGCTCGGCCGCTTCCTGCGGGTCGGTGAGCGCAACGAGGTCTTCGTGCCGCTGGAGGAGGCGATCGCCGCCAACCTCGACGCGCTGTTCCCGGGCATCGAGGTGATCGACCACGGCTACTTCCGGGTCACCCGCGACGCTGACTTCACCGTCAGCGACGAGGCCGACGACCTCCTGCAGGCGGTCCAGGACGAGTTGCGCCGGCGCCGCTTCGGCGAGGTCGTGCGGCTCGAGGTGGCGGCGGGGATGAACGCCAAGCTGCGCGCCCAGCTGATCGACGCGCTGCGGCTCGAAGACCGCGAGGTCTACGACGTCGACGGGCTGGTCGACCTCGCCGACCTCGGCGACGTCGTCGACGCCTCCGGCAAGCCCGAGCTGCGCTACGCGCCCTGGACGCCGGTCACCCAGCCGCGCCTGCAGGGGGAGGACGACGAGCCGGTCGACATGTTCGCCGCGATCCGGCAGGGCGACATCCTCGTCCACCACCCCTACGACTCCTTCGCGTCCTCGGTCGAGCGCTTCGTGCTGCAGGCGGTCGCCGACCCCGACGTGCTGGCGATCAAGCAGACGGTGTACCGGACCAGCGACGACTCGCCGCTGGTGCCGGCGCTGATCCGCGCTTCCGAACGCGGCAAGCAGGCGGTCTGCATGGTCGAGCTGAAAGCGCGCTTCGACGAGGAGGCCAACATCCACTGGGCGAAGTCGCTGGAGGAGGCCGGCGTCCACGTCGTCTACGGCATCCCGGGGCTGAAGACGCACGTGAAGGCGATCCTCGTCGCCCGCCGCGAGGGGGACCGGGTGCGCGAGTACGTCCACATCGGGACCGGCAACTACAACCCGACCACGGCCCGTCTCTACACCGACCTCGGCCTCTTCACCGCCGACCCCGAGATCGGCGCCGACGTCGCCGAGATGTTCAACTTCCTCACTGGCTACGGGCGGCCGGCCGAGTACCGCAAGGTGCTGGTCTCGCCGACGACGATGCGCGACCAGATCCTCGAGGAGATCGAGGCGACGGTCGCCGCCCACCGCGACGGCGAGGAGGCGCGGATCGCGCTGAAGATGAACGCGCTGGTCGACCGGCGCTGCATCCAGGCCTTGTACGAGGCCTCGCGGGCGGGCGTGCGGGTCGACCTCAACGTGCGCGGCGTCTGCTGCCTGCGGCCGGGGGTGCCGGGGGTCTCGGAGAACATCCGCGTCGTCTCGATCGTCGGTCGCTTCCTCGAGCACTCGCGGATCTACGCCTTCCGCCGCGGCGCGGAGGCCCGGGTCCTGACCGGCTCCGCCGACCTGATGCCGCGCAACCTCGACAGCCGGGTCGAGCTGGTCGTCCCGATCGAGGACGAGGGCCGGCGGGCGGAACTGCTCGACGTGCTGGACCTCTGCTTCGCCGAGAACGCCAATGCCTGGGAGCTCGGCGCGGACGGGGTCTGGGCGCGGGCGGAGGTCCCCGAGGGCGAGCGGCGGAGCGTCCAGGACGAGCTCCGCGAGCGCCATCTGGCGCGGGCCGGGGAGCAGCTCGCGGCGACCGCCGGCTGAGGCCTTCGGCCAGCCGCGTCTCTGTCTAGGATTGCCGCGTGCGCCTCTCTCTCCTGCCGCGCGACAGCGCCTTCTTCGAGCTCTTCATCGAGGGCGGCAAGAACACTCTCCACGCGGCCCGCCTGCTCGACGAGATGATGGGTCGTTGGCCCGACGGCGGCGACCTGCCGCGCGAGATCCTCAAGGCCGAGCAGGAGGGCGACCGGATCACCCACGACATCGTCAAGCGGCTCAACTCGACCTTCGTGACGCCGATCGACCGCGAGGACATCTACGGCCTCGCCACACAGATGGACGACATAGTCGACTACACCGAGGAAGCCGCGGACCTGCTCGGGCTCTACCAGATCGAAGCGCCGATGGCCCAGGCTCAGGCCCTGACCAAGGTGCTCGTGGCCGCCTGCGAGCAGCTCGCCGGGGCGCTCGAGCACCTGCGCGAGCTGAAGGGCCTCGACCACTACTGGATCGAGATCCACCGGCTCGAGAACGATGGCGACCGGATCTCCCGCGACGCCGTCGCCTCGCTCTTCTCGAACGGGATCGACCCGATGGTCGTGATCCGCTGGAAGGACATGTTCGCGGTGCTGGAGAACGCGATCGACGCGACCGAGACCGCCGCCCAGATCCTCGAGGGCATCGTCATCAAGAACTCGTGACGGCCCCAGATCGTCGCCATACGGCGTCCTCGGTCGCTCGCGTGCAGAGCACGCCACGCTCCCTGCGTCCTTGTCTGGCGACGACTGGGGCTCGTCACAGGTGAGCGCCGACATCATCCTCGTGATCGTCATCGCCACGGCGCTGACGTTCGACTTCACCAACGGCTTCCACGACACCGCCAACGTCGTCGCCACTTCGATCTCGACCGGGGCGGCGCCGCCGCAGGTGGCGATCGGGATGGCGTCTCTGCTCAACTTCGTCGGCGCCTTCATCTCGATCGAGGTCGCCGCCACGGTCGCCAACGACGTCGTCGACGCGGGCGTGATCACGCCGACGATCGTCTTCGCCGGCCTGATCGGGGCGATCACCTGGAACCTGATCACCTGGTGGTTCGGCCTGCCCTCGAGCTCCTCGCACGCGCTGATCGGCGGCGTCGTCGGCTCGGCGGTCGCCGCGGCCGGGATCGACGCGGTGCTGGCCGAAGGCCTGGTCGGCAAAGTCCTGATCCCCGCGGTCGTCGCCCCGGTCGTCGCCTTCCTCGTCGCCGGCGCCGCGATCGGCCTCTCCTACTGGATCGTCGGCAAGCAGCGGCCGGGCCCGGTGACGCGCGGCTACCGCTATGGGCAGCTCGTCTCCGGCGGGCTGCTGGCCCTGGCCCACGGCACCAACGACGCGCAGAAGACGATGGGCGTGATCACCCTGGCGCTGATCGCCAACGGCTCGCTGGGGGCGAATTCCGACCCGCCCTTCTGGGTGATCGCCTCGGCGGCGACGGCGATCGCGCTCGGCACCTACAGCGGCGGCTGGCGGATCATCCGCACGACCGGCAGCCGCATCATCAAGATGGATGCCGCGCAGGGCTTCTCGGCGCAGGGCGCCGGCTCGGCGGTGATCCTCGCCTCGACCCACTTCGGCTTCCCGCTCTCGACCACGCACGTGATCAACGGTGGCGTGATGGGGGCCGGCGCCGGCAAGCGGGTCTCGGCGGTGCGCTGGGGCGTCGCCGGCAACATCTTCGTCGCCTGGCTGCTGACCCTGCCGGCGGCGGCGGCGATCGGTGCCCTCACCTACGGGGTGACGGCGATCTTCGGCAGCGGCGCCCTCGGCCCGGTGGTGGTGACGCTGATCGCGCTGGGCGGGATCGCCTGGCTCTTCAACAAGCGCCAGCAGGAAGGGGCGCCGGTTCCGGCCGGCTGAGCCAGTGGCGACGATCGTCCACACCGCCGACCTGGTCAACACCGTGATCGCCTCGGTGATCGCGGGAGTGGGGGTGACCGGCGCCTTCTCGGTGGCGATCTGGGGCGGCGCCCGTTACGCCGACCTCAGCGAGGACGGCCGGCCGCTGGCGGCTGGGGCCGCGGCCGCGGTGGGCCTGCTGGCGCTGGCGGTGACGCTGGCCGCGGTCGCGGTCGGCATGGCAGCGATGCTCAGCAAGTGATGCGGTCGCGCCCCTGGCGGGTCGGCGCCGCCCCGACGTACACTTTTCTCCGTGCGGACCCGGACCTTGCGCAACGTAGCGATCGTCATGCTGCTCGCCGTCCTGGTGGCGTTCGCGCCGGCCGGCGGCAACGCCGCGGACGCGATCCTGGCCGCGATCACGATGGGTTTCCTGGCCGGGATCGCCTGGGCGATCTACGTCGCCAGCCGCCAGAACCAACTGACCCTGGCGGCGCTGAGCGATGCCCGGCGCGGGATCCTCTACGCGGCGCTGGGCTTGATCGCGCTGCTGATCGCCGGCAGCGACGAGATGCTCGCCACTGGGATGGGCACCCTGGCCTGGATCCTGCTGCTGGGAGCCGCGGTGGCGGCGATCTGGCGGATCTGGATCGAGGCCAACAGCTACTGAGGGCGCGGGCGCGACTGAAGCGCCCGCAAGCCGTCACGCAATTTTTCGTTTGAGCGCACCACGTGCGCGTCAGGGGTCGGGACGCTCGGTCCGTGTCGCGCCAGGCCGCCAGCAGCTCACGCAGGGAGGAGGGGACCGCGTCGGTCGAGCTGATCGCCGTGGTCCCCTTCCTGCTGCTGGCGGTCCTGGTCGCGGCACAGATCGGTCTTGCCGGGCAGGCGCTCTGGTCGGCGGCGGTCGCGGCGCGGGCCGGGGCGAGGGCGGCGCTGGTCGGCGGCGACGCCGCGGCGGCGGCGCGCCGGGCGCTGCCGGAGGCGATGCGGCACGGCGCGCAGGTGCGCGATCGCGGCGCGGTCGAGGTGCGGGTGGTCGTGCCGGCGCTGCTGCCGGCGCTGCCGGAGGTGCGAGTGGGCGCCGAGTCGGGGCTGGGGCCGGGCGGTGGGTAGGGAGGCCGGACAGTCCTCGGTGGAGGTCGTCGCCGCCCTGCCCGCCCTGCTGCTAGCCGGCCTGCTCACCCTGCAGCTGCTTGTCGCCGGCTACGCGTTGACTCTCGCCGACGGCGCGGCCGAGGCCGGCGCGCTGGCCCTGGCCAGCGGCCGCCCGGCCGCGCAGGCGGCACGCGCCGCGCTGCCGGGCTGGGCCACGGAGGAGGTCGAGGTCACGGTGCGCGGCGATGAGGTGACGGTGCGCCTGCGGCCGCCGTCGCCGATTGGAACGATCGGGGAGCGGCTGACGGTCTCTTCTTCGGCGGCGGCGAGGTCAAAGTGAGCCCGGTCGTCCTCGTCGCCGCCACCGGTACCGCCGCGGGCTCGCGGGCGGCAGCCGCGGCACTCGCCTGCGCCGGCTCAGACGCGGACCGGGCGGCACTGCTGGTGGGTTTGGCCGATGATCGCGCGCCGCGCCCGTCGCTTGTTGCCACCGCCGCGGCGCGGGCGCTGGAGGAGCGCCTCAGCGCCCACATGCCGGGGGTCGGCATCGCCTCGCGCGGCTCGACCTGTCACCTGCTCCTCGGTGCGGGTGAGGCGGGCGTCGAGCGGATCCCATCCGCGCTGCCGCTCGTCCGTGACTCAGTCGCGGTCATCCACCTGCCGCCGGCGCTGGTGCGGCCAGTGCTGGCGGAGGCGCGCATCGGAACGACGGGCGCGTTGCTGGTCGCCGACCTGGCCCGGGACCGGGCGCTTGCCGCGCTCGCCGTCGGCGACCTGATCGAGCGCGGCCTGCGCGTCGCCGTCCTCAAGCGCCCGCTCGGCTGGCTTGCCACCCGCCGCGCCCTGTTCGGGACGCTGCCCGCTGGTGGCGGCGGGACGTTGCCGCCCCGTGCGGTCGCGCGCCTGCTCGCGGACGGGGAAGAGGGATGAGGCGAGGGGCCCGGGGTGAGGCCGGGCAGGCGCTGGTCCTGGCGATCGGTGGCTCGTTCGTGCTGATCGCCGCGGCGCTGGCACTGGTCGCGATCGCCGGCGCCGTGACCGGCAAGGGCAGGCTGCAGCGGGCGGCCGACCTGGCGGCGATCTCGGCGGCGCGCTCGATGCGCGACGACCTGCCGCGCCTGCTCTCGCCGCCGACCCTGCCGAACGGGTTGCCGAACCCCTTCCACATCGAGAAGCCCACCTACCTGGCCCGTGCCCGGGTGGCGGCGAGGCTGGTGGCAAGAGCCAACGGGGTCGACCCGTGGCGCTTGCGGCTGACCTTTCCCGACTGGCTCTCGTTCGCGCCGTTGCGGGCGAAGGCGGCGGTGGTGGCCAGCGTCGATCGGGTCGAGGTTGAGGCCTCGGCCGTGGCCGAAGCGGCGGCGCCGCCGAGGGGCGCGAGCGCGACGCCGGCGATCGCAAGCGGCGGCGGCTACGGCGGGCCGCTCGCGCACCGCAACGGCGAGGGGATGCGCCCCGACGTCGCCGCGGCCTTCGACCGGATGGCGGCGGCCGCGGCGGCCGCCGGCCACACCCTGGTCGTCAACTCCGGCTTCCGCTCCGATGCCGAGCAGGCGGCGCTCTTCGCCGCCAACCCGGATCCGACCTGGGTCGCGCCGCCGGGCCGCTCGCTGCACCGCTGCGCGACCGAGCTCGACCTTGGTCCCGAATCGGCCTACGTCTGGCTCGCCGCCAACGCCACCGGCTTCGGCTTCGTCCAGCGCTACCCCTGGGAGGCTTGGCACTACGGCTTCACAGCCGGCCCGGCGCCCTGCTCGGCGGCCGGCGAGGCCGTTGCGCCCGGCGGGGGCGGGGGAGACGGGGCGCTCGCCGGCTCGGGCGGCTTGCCGGCCTTCGTGCCAGCCCCGTTCCGCGAGCCGCTTCTCCAGGCCGCCGTCCGCTGGAACGTCTCGGCGGCACTGCTCGCCGCCCAGTTGATGGCCGAGTCGAACTTCAACCCCTTCGCTGTCTCACCGGCGGGGGCGCAAGGAATTGCGCAGTTCATGCCCGCTACGGCGGACTCCTATGGCCTGCACGACCCCTTCGACGCCGAGGCGGCGATCGATGCCCAGGCGCACCTGATGTCGGACCTCCTGCGCCAGTTCGGCGGCGTCCCCAGCCTCGCCCTGGCCGCCTACAACGCCGGCCCGGCCCCGGTCGAAACCTGTGACTGCGTCCCCGGCTACCCCGAGACCCAGGCCTACGTCAGCCGCATCCTCGCCCTGCTCGGCGGCTCCGGCTCCCTCGTCCTGTTCAGCTTCGAAGTGAGGTTGATCGAGTGACACAAACCGTGCTACAGAGCCATTCCCTACCTTCCGTACACCTCAAGGTGTATAAAGGTGGCATGTCCCGGACCAACATCGAGATCAACGACGTGCTCATCGAGCGCGCGATGCGGCTCTATCGCTTGCGCAGCAAGCGCGAGGCGGTCGACCTTGCTCTCCGTCGGCTCGTCGGGGGCGAGCCGATGAGCCGCGAGGAGATGCTGGCGATGGAGGGAGTCGGATGGGACGGTGACCTCGACGCAATGCGCTCGCGACAAGAAGTACCCGAGCTGTGATCCTCGTCGACAGCTCCGCCTGGGTGGAGTTCCTGCGCAGGACCGGCAGCCCTGCGCACGTCTTCCTGCGTGAGGCGCTGCAGGGCGCTGCGGATCTTGCCTGCACCGACGTCGTCGTGATGGAGATCCTGGCGGGAGCGCGCGACGATGGGAACCGCGACCGCCTGCGTCGCCTGCTCTACGGGTTGGAGTTCCTCGCCGTCAACGGCCCCGACGACTACGAGCGTGCTGCCGAGCTCTACCGGCTTTGCCGCCGCAGCGGGGAGACGCCACGCAAGCTGAGCGATTGCCTGATCGCCGCCGTGGCGATCCGCAGCGACGCCGAGCTGCTCTGCCAGGACGCCGACTTCGACGCGATCGCGCGCCACACGCCGCTGCGCATCGCGACCGGCGGCCCACCCGTTTAGACTGCCGCGCGATGGCAAGCGTCGAGGTACAGGGAGTCGAGGGGATGCAGTCGCTGCTCGGGCAGGAGATCGGCCCAAGCGAGTGGCGCACCGTCACCCAGGCGGACATCAACGCCTTCGCCGAGCTCTCCGGCGACCACCAGTGGATCCACGTCGACGTCGAGCGGGCCAAGAACGAGAGCCCCTTCGGCACGACGATCGCCCACGGCAACCTCACCCTCTCCCTCGTCGACGGCTTCCGCGGGGACCTGATCTCCGCCACCGGCTTCGCTCTCGGCGTCAACTACGGCTGGAACAAGATCCGCTTCCCAGCCCCAGTGCCCGTGGACTCCAAGGTCCGCGCCAAGGCCGAGGTCGTCTCGATCGACGAGGTCGGCGGCGGCTGGTACCAGGTGGTGACCCGCTTCACCGTCGAGGTCGAGGGTTCAGAGAAGCCGTGCTTCGTGGGTGACAGCGTCACCCGCGTGATGGCGCCCGCTGGCTGATGCGCCTGCTGCATTTTGGGGGACCCCCGGGCGTGAATCGCGTTCGGTTGGGTGCCGTGGCCGGTATTGCCGGTGCCCTCTTGATGACGCTCGGCTGGGTCGTCGGTGGGTTGTTGCAGGGGTCTGGATATAACTGGTCGAGCCAGGAGATAAGCGACCTTGGCGCGCTGACGGCGCAGCACCCCTGGGTTTGGAATCTGGCCGATTCCATTTCTGGCTTGCTGTTATTGATCTTTTCAATTGGATTGTTTCCGATCGTCAGATCCAACCGGGCAGGCCGGGTCGGGGCCGGGCTAATAGCGCTGGTTGGAGTCGGGAGCATCCTCGACGGAATTCTTCGTGAGGATTGCCCGCTGTCGACCTCCGAGACCTGCCAGAGGCTCCAAGACGGCCCTGGCCTTTCATGGCATCACCAAGCGCACAACATCGAGAGCGTGATCGTGGTCTTGGCGATGATCGCCGCGCCCTTTGTCCTTGGGAAGGCTTTTCGGTCAATCGGCCACCTGCGACAACTGCGTCGCGCCTCGATGGCGACGGGGGCGCTGTTAGTTGTTGCGACCGTCGCCTATGTCTTCCTTTACGGCAATCCAGGCGCTGGAATCGCGCAACGTCTTCTAGCTCTCGGATTCATGGTTTGGATCGCAGTCCTCTCGGGCACGATGTTGAAGTTCGCTTCTCGGATGCAAGGGAATCGAGCCGAACAATTCATGACAGCGTCACACGGGTGATGGCGCCTGCCGGCTGACGGCGGCCCTGCTGCCTTGGGCTACTCCGCAGGATCGAAAGTAGGTGCCGGTAGGCGCTCGAGGGCGTCGATCGTGTGAACGCACGCTCGCGCGGCCTCGGCTCCCTTTGTCTCGAGGTGCTTGAAGAAGAAGGCGCGATGGTCCTCGTGCTCATGAAAGTGATGCGGGGTGAGGACGGCCGAGATGACCGGGACGCCGGTGTCGAGTTGGACCCGCATCAGCCCGCCGATCACCGAGTCTGCGACGAACTCATGGCGGTAGATGCCGCCATCGACGACGAGTCCCGCCGCCACGATCGCGTCGTAGCGCCCGCTTTCCGCGAGCCGCTTGGCGTGCAGCGGTATCTCGAAAGCGCCGGTCACCTCGAAGAGGTCGATCCGCGACTCCGCGACCCCGAGCTGCCCGATCTCGGCGATGAAGGTCGTCCGGCTCTGGTCGACGAGATCCTTGTGCCAGCACGACTGGACGAAAGCGATGCGTCGGTCGTGGTCGGCGCCCTGGTTCGAGTGTCCGTCGTTCATGGCAGCGTTCCTCTCTGCTGGTTTGGTTGGCGAGAGTGTATGAGTGCCCGGCTGCCGATCCCGCCCCTGGTCAGGCGCGCGGCTACACTCGCGAACTTGGCGGAGACGATCACGGTGCGTCGCTGTCGCAGTGGCGATGACCGAGATCTGCCGACGGGTGCGCAACATCTAGATGACCTACGAGGGCTCTTACCTATGGCAGTTGCGAAAGGCAGTGGGCCGCGATCTGGTCCTGATGCCCGGGGCGATGGTCGTGGTTCAGCGCGACGATCAACGCGTGCTGTTGACCAAGCGAGGCGACGACGGGACCTGGTGCCTACCGGGAGGCGCGGCGGAGCCCGGCGGCAGCTTTGCCCGGACGGCGATCGACGAGCTTTGCGAGGAGACCGGAATCGAGGTCTCCGAGGATGACTTGATTCCGTTCGGCTGCCTTTCGGAGGCCGATGCGCACACGATCGACTATCCCAACGGCGACGTGACGCACTGTTTTGCCCTCTGCTTTCTGGTGAAGAGCTGGAGGGGGGAGCCACGCCCCGACCAGAGCGAGTCCGTGGCGGTGATGTTCGCCGACTTGGACACCCTTCCCGAGCCACTTCACTCGCCAACCGGCCACGCGCTCGAGCTGCTGCGGGCCTATCGGCGCTCGGGCTCGTTCCAGGTTCGCTGAACTAGCATCGCCCCTCGTGGCCACTTCCTCCGAGACCCCGGTCCTGATCCTCACCGGTCCACCGGGGGTGGGGAAGACCACGGCCGCCGAGCTGCTCGCGACGCGCTCCGCCCGGGGGGTGCACCTGCAAGCCGACACCTTCTTCCACTACATCCGCTCGGGGTACGTCGAGCCCTGGAAGTCGGAGTCGCGAGTGCAGAACGAGGTCGTGATGCGAATCGTCGCTGCTGCCGCTGCTGGCTATGCGGAGGCCGGCTACACGACGATCGTCGACGGGATCGTAATTCCCGCCTGGTTCCTGGTGCCGCTGCGCGACGCCCTGGTCGAGGCCGGGCAGGGGGTCGCCTACGCCGTTCTCCGCGTCCCGCTGGAGCGCTGCCTGGAGCGGGCGCAGAACCGCGAAGGGTCGCCGCCGATCGACGCCGGCGCGATCGAGCAGCTCTGGCGGAGCTTCGCCGAGCTCGGCGACCTCGAGCGAAACGTCGTCGAGGTCGACGGCCAGGCTCCCGAGCAGGTGGCCGACTTGGTGTCCCAGAAACTGGCGGAAGGCCGCCTCACGGTATGAAAGGGGCCATGACCTACCCGAAGATCGAGCTGCACGTCCATCTCGAGGGCACCGTGCGGCCCGCGACCCTGCTGGAGATCGCCCGCCGCAACGACGTCGCCCTGCCGTCGGACACGGTCGAGGGGCTGGCCGACCTCTATCGCTTCCGTGACTTCGGCCACTTCATCGAAGTCTGGGTGATGACGACCGGCGCCCTGCGCACCGCCGAGGACTTCCGCCAGGTCGTCGTCGATTACGCGCGCGAGGCGGCGGGCTACGGCGCCGTCTACGTCGAGGGGATCTTCAGCCCGGCCGAACCAGCGGCGCGCGGCGTGCCCTGGGAGGTCGTCTTCGAGGGCTACTGCGACGGCGCCCAGGAGGCGCGCGAGCTGCACGGGGTCGAGATTCGCCTCACCCCCGACATCCCGCGCGGGTTCCCGCTCGAGACGGCTGAGGAAACCGCGCGCCTGGCCGCCAGGTACCGCGATCGTGGCGTCGTCGGGCTCGGCCTCGGCGGCCTCGAGGCGGAGTTCCCGCCGGAGCCCTACGCGGACGCCTTCGCCCTCGCCCGCGACGGCGGGATCGGCTCCGTGCCGCACGCCGGCGAGGTCGTCGGCATCCCCTCGATCCGCGGCGCCCTCGAGGCGCTCGGCGCCGACCGCATTCGCCACGGCATCCGCGCCGTCGACGATCCGGCGATGGTCAGCGAGTTGGCCGGGCGGGGGACGGTCCTCGACGTCTGCCCGATCTCCAACCTGCGCACCGGCGTCGTCAGCTCGCTCGACCAGCACCCGCTGCCACAGCTGGTCGGGGCCGGCGTCCGCTGCTCGCTCTCGACCGACGACCCGGCGATGTTCGAAACCGACCTCGGCACCGAGTACGAGGCCGCGATCGGCCTCGGTCTCTCACCCCGCGACTTCTACGAGGCCGGCGTCGCCGGCGCCCTCTGCGACGAGGAGACGCGGGAGGCGCTGCGCCGCATCGGCGAGGAGTACGACTGGGCGTCCGCCGGCTGACGGCTGCCTAACATCGCTCGGCGCCTTCCGGTTCGGCCGGTGGAGCCGCCGTCTGCCACGTACCGGCTCAATCCCAGGGCATGCTCCTGATGTGGAAGTAGCGGTCCCAGGCCTCCGTCACGACCTCTCTGCACCGAGGGGGAGAGGTCGTGACGGAGGGGACGAGGTCCAGGGCCTGTTCGAGTGTGTTGGGGTCGTGACGCTCCATCAGCGTCACCGCCGCCTCGACCGCGTCCAGATCGCAGCGCATGACCCGGCCCTGTAGACGCTCGTCGTAGGTGGCCGGTCGAGAATCGCGTGGGCTTCCCTCCATTTCGTGAATCTTATCATTTTTTAAGATATGCTATTTTTGTAACATGCCGAATCTGCATCAGGTCAAGGCGGACTTCTTCCGCACCCTGGGTCATCCAGCGCGGGTGCGGATCGTGGAGTTGCTGCGAGAGGGGGAGCTGAGCGTCGGGGAGTTGCAGGCGGAGTTGGGCATCGACTCGAGCGGTACCTCTCAACACCTCGCGGCGATGCGCCGGCAGGGCCTGCTCGAGTCGCGTCGCGCCGGGACGAGTGTCTACTACCGGGTGCGTGACCCGCGCATCTTCCAGTTGCTCGAGACCGCCAGGCAACTGATCGGCTCTCATCTGGAGGAAACCCACGCACTGCTCGGAGAGTTGGGCGGCCCGCCGCTGGACTCCCGCAAGGTCGGCGCCAAGCGCCGATGAAGGCGCACTGCCCGATCTTCACGGTTGGACGCTAGGCCCTCGGGGTGAGCGGCCTGGAGTTGCTGGTTCTGCTGGGCGTGGCGCTGCTTGGCGTCGGTACGGGGGCGCCGATCGCGTGTCGGAGCCTCGCGGCCGCACTCGCCTTTCAGCTGGCCGGCGTCGCCCTGCTCGGCATCGGCGGCGCTCTCGTCCTGTTTGGCGCCCCGGTCATGGGCGCCGGCTTCGGCAACGGATTGGGCCCGGCCCTGGGGATCGACCGCCTCACCGGCTTCTTCCTGGTCACCCTCGCGCTGGTCGCCGTGCCGGCGCTGATCTATGCCCGCGATTACCTGGTCGGTGTCGCCCGCGCCCGTGCCCTGATCGCCCTGTCGGGGCTGTTCCTGCTCACCCTGGCCGGGGTCGTGACGGCGCGCGACCCGTTGTCGTTCCTCGCCTCCTGGGAGTTGATGACGCTGGTGCCGGTCACCGCCATCCTCGTCCGTCACAGCGAGGCAGCCGTCCGCCGTGCGGCCTTCGTCTACCTCGCGGTGACGCAACTGGGCGGCGCCGGCGTCTGGATCTGCATACTCGCGCTCGCCCACTACGGGGCCCTGAGCGCCCCGGGGGCCCTTGCCGCCCACGGCGCCGGGGTCGAGGCACTCGTGATCGTCGCCGCGATCGTCGGGTTCGGCGCCAAGGTGGGGTTGATGCCGATGCACTCCTGGCTGCCGCGCGCCCATCCGGTCGCGCCAAGCCATCTCTCCGCCCTGATGTCGGGAGTGATGATCAAGGTCGCCCTATACGGGTTGATCCGCGTCCTCTTCGAGTGGGCCGCCCCGGCTCCGGTGTGGGCCGGCCTGACGGTCCTCGGGCTGGGCCTCCTGTCGGCGCTGGGGGGCGTGCTCTACGCATTGGTGCAGCACGACCTGAAGCGGTTGCTGGCCTTCTCCTCGATCGAGAACGTCGGGGTCGTCGCACTCGGCCTCGGCGCATCGATCATCTTCGCCTCCGAGGGTGATACGGCCTGGGCGGCGATCGCCTTCGCCGCCGCCCTCCTTCACATCCTCAACCACGCGGTGTTCAAGGCGCTGCTCTTCCTCGCGGCCGGCGCCTTCGAGCGCGCGGTCGGGTCGCTCGAGCTGGACCGGCTCGGCGGGCTGCTGCGGCGCATGCCCTGGACGGGCGGCGCCTTCCTGGTCGGGTCGGCGGCGATCGCCGGGGTGCCCCCGCTCAACGGTTTCGCCTCGGAGTGGCTCACCCTCCAGGCCCTGATCCACCTCGCCTTCGGCCCAGCGCCGGGCCTCGGCGTGGCCGGCGCCCTGGCCACGGCCGGCCTCGCCGCGACCGCGGCGCTCGCCGTCTTCTGCTTCGTCAAGGTGGTTGGACTGGTGTTGCTCGGCCGACCTCGGCGAGCGGAGGTGGAGGCGGCGACCGAGGCGGCGCCCGGCATGAGAGCGCCCCTGGTGTTCCTGGCCTGCTGCTGTGTCGTCCTCGGTGCGACGCCCGGGCTGCTCGTCCCGTCGCTGATGGAACTTGCCCCGCAGCCGCGGAGCCTGGCGCCGGGGCCGGGACTCTCGATCCCGGGCAGCGGCTCGCTCCCCTCGCCGTGGCTGCTGCTCGGCCTGCTCGCGCTGAGCGGCATCTTCTGGCGCCTGCGCGCCTCACGACGGGTCGCGCCCACCCCCGCCTGGGCATGCGGCCAGAGGGTCGAGCCGTCGCTGGGCTGGAGCTCGGCCGGCTTCACGAAGCCTCTGCGGCTGGTCCTGGAGGCGATCCTGCGACCCCGGCGCGAGGTCGTGGCGGTGCGCGAGGGAGGCCTGTTGCGGAGCGTCCGCTATCGGGGCGAGATCCCACACCTCTTCGACACGCTGCTCTACGGGCCGGTCCAGCGGGGCGCCCTGGCCGGCGCCCGCGCCTCCCGCCGCCTGCAGTCCGGCAGCGTCCGTGCCTACGCTGCGTATCTGCTCGCGCTGCTTCTCGGCCTGATCGTCCTGGCGCGGACGGGGGCGATCGGGTGACCGCGCTTGCCGGCGCGATTCAGCTGCTCGGTGGGCTCGCCCTGGCGCCCCTGCTGCCCGGCACGATCCAGGCCCTCAAGGCGCGCCTGCAGGGACGCCGCGGTCCCTCTCCCCTGCAGCCCTACCGGGAGCTGCGCCGACTCTGGGGGAAGACCCTCGTCGACCCCCAGCCGACCACTCTCGTCTACCGGCTGGCGCCGTGCGTCGTTGCGGCCGCGATGGTCCTCGCCCTGTTCCTGGTGCCGATCGCCGGCCTCTCCCCTGAGTGGCCGCTGGGCAACGACGCGGTCGTCCTCGTTGGCCTGCTCGCCCTGGCCCGCTTCGCCCTGGCCGCGGCAAGCTGGGACACCGGGTCGGGATTCGCGCTGATGGGGTCGAGCCGCGACCTGACGCTGTCGGTCTTCGCCGAGGCGCTGCTGGTCCTGGCGCTGGTCCTTGCCGCGCTCCCCGCCGGCGGCACGGACCTGGTGGCGATGAGCGCCGTTGCCAACGGCTCCGGCATCTGGGGCGAGCCCGCCCACTGGTGCGCCGCGGCTGCCTTCTCCCTCGTCGTCCTCTTCGAGACCGGGCGTCAGCCGGTCGACAATCCCGACACTCACCTCGAGCTGACGATGATCCACGAGGGACCCCTGCTCGAGTACGCCGGGCGCGACCTCGCCCTGTTGCAGTGGAGCGCCGCGGCTCGGCACTGGGTCGTGCTGGTCTTGGCGGCAGAGCTGTTCCTGCCGCACTGGGGAGGGTTCGGCGCCCGTCTCGGCTGTTTGGCCGGGGGCATCGCACTGCTTTGCGCGGCGCTGGCCTTCACCGAGACCGCCGAGGCGAAGATGCGGATCCTGCGCGTCCCGGCGCTGTTCGCCGGTGGCTGCCTGCTCGCCCTCGTCGGGTTGATCAGCTGGCTGGCGGCGTGACGATGAGCCCCGCCGCGATATCGGTGCTCGTCGCCCTCGCCTTCGGCGTGATGCTCGTCAGGCGGCGCAGTCTCGCGATCCTGCTGGTCGCGGCCCAGGCCCTGCTCCTGGGCGTCGTGGCGGTCTCACTGGCCGGAGAGCGGCCGACCGAGTTCCTTGTCGCCGGCGTCATCCTCGTGGTCCGCGCCGTCGCCTTGCCGGCGCTGCTGGCCTCCGCCCGGCACCGCACCCCGGAGCCGTACCTGATCGCCCCCACGACGACGGTCCTGGTCCGGCTGTTGGTCGGGGCCGTCGTCGCGCTCGTCGCGGTTGCGGCGACCCCGCCGCTCGGGCTCGGCGACCGCCCCGCCGAGCACGGCGCGGTGGCGCTGCTCACACTCGGCATCGCGATCGTGGTCATGCGCAGGCCGGCGATCCTGCAGGTGCTCGGGATCATCGTTGCCGAGAACGGCATCTACCTGCTCGCAATCTCGGTTCCCGGTGGGCTGCCGTTCGTGATCGAGCTGGGCGTGCTGTTCGATCTGGTGCTCGTCGTGACCGTCTCCACCGCCTTCACGCAGAAGATCCACGGCGAGGTCGGCACGGGGGACACCGACCTCCTGCGGGGGCTCCGTGACTGAGGCCGTCACCCCGCTGATCGTCGCGGTCCTCGCGGTTCCGCTGGGCGCCGCCCTGGGCGTGGCGCTGGTGCCGAGCGCCGCCGCCGCCGATCGTCTCAACCTGGCGACGTCCGCCCTGACGGCGGCGCTGGCGCTGGCGCTGGCCGTGGTGGCGCTCGCCGCGGCGCCGGACGTGGCGGTGCGGGGTGGCTGGTACGTCCTCGATACGGCCAGCGGCGTGTTCCTCGCCCTCGTCGCCGTCATCGGCGTTGCCAGCGCCGCGATGTCGCCGTTCTACCTGCGCCACGCGGGGCGCAGCTGGTTTACCGCGCGACGCTCCCACGCCTGGTACTACGCCGCCTTCAATCTCTTCTGGGCGGCGCTGCTCGCCCTGCCGCTCGTCGACAACCTCGCCCTCGCCTGGCTGCTGATCGAGGCGACCACCGCCGCCTCGGCGCTCCTGGTCGCCTTCAGCGGCAAGCGCAGCGCGCTCGAGGCGGGCTGGAAGTACATCGTCCTCACCACGCTCGGGCTCGCCATTGCGCTGCTGGGGATCGTGGTGCTCTTCGTCGCGGTCGGCCCGGACGGCTCGGGCATCGAGCGGCTGGACTGGCAGGTGCTCGCCCAGAGCGGGGACCGGCTGCCGGCGCAGGTCACGCTGGTCGCGTTCGTCCTGATCCTGGTCGGGCTGGCCAGCAAGATCGGCTGGGCCCCCGTACACAACTGGCTGCCTGACGCGCACAGCGAGGCGCCCCCGCCGGTCAGCGCGATGCTCTCGGCGGCGCTGCTCCCCACCGTCCTGCTGATCGCCTGGCGCGCCAAGCTCGCCCTCGAGCCGGCCCTCGGCGCCAGCGCCGTCCAGCAGCTCTTCATCGGCTTCGGGCTCGCCTCCCTGCTGATCGCGATCCCGTTTCTGTGGAGGCCGTTGCCCTGGAAGCGCCTGCTCGCTTACTCGAGCCTCGAGCACATGGGCATCCTCGCCCTCGGCATCGGGATCGGCACGCCGCTGGCGATCGCCGGCGTCGTCGTCCACGTCGCCGGCCACGGCCTGGCCAAGGCGCTCGGCTTCTACACGGCGATCCCGCTTCTGCGGCAGGACCCGGCGACGGCGACGGCCGCACCCCGCGGCGTCGCCCGGATCAGCGCGCCGACGGCCGCGGGCATGTCGGTGAGCCTCGTCTCGCTCGCCGGCCTGCCGCCGTCGCCGCTCTTCGTCTCCGAGGCGATGATCCTGCTGGGCGGGATGGACGCCGGCCTGGTCGCGGTCTCCTCGGCCGCGGCGGTGCTGCTGGCGCTCGGCTTCCTCGGACTCGCCCACGCTCTACTCGAGGGCCTGCTGGGGGAGAGGAGGGGCCCGGGCCGTCGCCCCTCTCGCTCGGCGCAGGCCATCGCGGCGCTTGCCGGTGCGGCGGCCGTCGCGCTGCTTGCGCTGACCGCGGTCGCCTACGCGCTGCCGGGGTCGCGCATCGTCGAGGCGTTGATGAGGAGCGGCGCGTGAGCCGAGGCGCATCGTGGCGGGAGATGTGCCGGGGAGCACTCGCCGATGGGGGGCGCTTCTGCGGGGCCTTCGCCGGGGGGCCGGCGTCGGGCCCTCGCTGGCACGCACTCTTCGCACGGGGCGCCGACACGCGGGTCCTTTCCACCGCCGGCGCCGAGCTGCCCACGATCGTCGACCTCATACCTGCGGCGGAGTGGGACGAGCGTGAGGCGCACGACCTCCACGGCCTGCGCTTCGACGGCCACGAGCCTCTGCGCCCGCTCGTCGCCCATCCCCCTGAGACGTCGAGCTGGACCGTCCCGGTCACGGGGGAGGGGGTTCACGAGATCGCGGTCGGGCCGGTCCACGCCGGAGTGATCGAGTCCGGCCACTTCCGCTTCCACGTCGTCGGCGAGCGGATCCTCCTCCTCGACCTGCGCCTCTTCTACAAGCACCGCGGCCTCGAGCGCGCCGCCGAGGGCCACGAGCTGGCCGCAGGCATGCCTTTCGCCCAGCGGGCCTGCGGCGCCTGCGCCGTCGCCAACTCGGTCGCCTACGCGCTGGCCTGCGAGAGCGTCCTCGGCCTCACTCACCCCCGCGAGCTGCGACGAGCCCGGACGCTCCTGCTGGAGCTCGAGCGCCTCTACAACCACCTCAACGACATCGGCGCGATCTGCGCGGGGGTCGGGTTCGCCGCCGGGAACATGGCCTTTGCCGCACTCAAGGAGCGGGCGATGCGCCTCAACGAGGCCCTCGCCGGCCACCGCTTTCTGTTCGGCTCGATCGAGGTCGGCGCCAGCGGCCTCGACCTCCCGGCGGCGGCGGCTGACCGGGCGCGCGGGGAGCTCCGCGAGCTGCGGCAGGACGCGGCCGAGGCGTGGCGCGAGATCCAGTTCTCCCCCTCGGTCCAGGGCAGGCTCGGCGGGGTGGGGGTCCTCGCCCAGGAGGACGCCGTCCGGCTCGGCGCCGTGGGCCCGGCTGCACGCGCGTCGGGGCTGTCGCTGGACGCCCGTACGGCCTGCGCGGGGCTCTGGTACGGCTCGTCGTTCGCCGCGGCGATCCCGCCGGGCGCCGAAGGCGATGTCGCCGCGCGGCTCGAGGTTCGCGGCCTCGAGCTCGTCGAGATCTTCGCGGCTCTCGAGGAGCTTCTCTCCGAGCCGCTGCGCCCTGGCGTGGCGAGCCCCGGTCGGTCCGCGACCGCACTGGGCGTGGCGCGGGTAGAGGGCCCGCGAGGAGAGACGGTGTGCGTGGTGGAGCAGGGGGCGTCTCGCATCCGGCGGCTGCACCTGCGCACCGGCTCGTACGCCAACTGGCCGGCGCTGGCAGAGGCAACGGCGGGCAACCTCCTGCCGGACTTCCCGTTGATCAACAAGAGCTTCGAGCTCTGCTACGCCTGCGTGGATCGCTGATCGTGTTCGTCCTGCTTCGCCACCTCCAGCGCGTCCGCCGCGAGGCCGACCTGCCCAGACGCAGCGGCGCCCGTTCGCTGGCCATCCGTCATCTCGATGCCGGGTCCTGCAACGCCTGCGAGCACGAGCTGGCGGCCACCGCGGCGCCGCAGTACGACCTGCAGCGCTTCGGCCTGGACATCGTCGCCTCCCCCCGTCATGCCGACGTCCTACTCGTCACCGGCCCGGTCACGGCCCGCATGGCTACGCCCCTGCGGGCGGCTAACGAGGCCATGCCCGAGCCGCGCCTGGTCGCTGCCCTCGGCGACTGCGCCCTGGGCTGCGGGGTCCTTGGCCTCACCGCCGAGCTCGCCGGCCCGCTGGACGCGCTGCTTCCCGTCGACATCCGTATTCCCGGCTGTCCCCCGACGCCCCGGGCGATAGCGGACGCGATTCTGGACGCGATCGATCCGACCGGGGCGCGCGAGGGCTGTCGCCTATTCGACGGTTAACGTTCCTTCCATGCCACCTTCGCGGTGGCCGGGGACGGTGCAGTAGAAGGTGTATTCGCCCGATTTGAACTCCACCTGGGTCGAGTCTTTCCCTTCGGTGATCACCTCGGTCGCGCCGACCTGTTTGCCGCCCGAGTCTTCGAAGGCGATGTCATGCGCCACCGGTTGGGGGTTGTTGAAGTCGATCTCGACTTTGCCCGGGGCGGACGTTTCTTCGGTCACCGTGTAGGCGAGGCCGCCTTCGGGGTCGGCTTCGAAGGCGAGGGCTTCGCCACCGCCGCCCCCACCTCCGGCACCGGCTTCTTTGCCACCTTCGGCCGCGGCGCCGCCGGAGGTGTCGGTGGTCGTCGTGGTTCCGTCGTCATCGTCGCCGCAGGCGACGAACGCGGCGGCGACGAGGGCGAGGACGAGCAGGGAGGCGAGCTTCTTCATCGGTTGGTCCTTTCCTGGCTGGGCAGAACGCTCAAGGAGACTCTAGACGTAGAGAGGGACGGCTGCCGATGGCTCTCAGCGGCCCTTGAAGGTGACCTTTTCGCCGCTGAAGAAGGCCTTCACCGCGGCGTGCAGGTCCTCGGTCGCCATGCTGTCGGCGATCCCGTGCCGCTCCAGCTGCAGGTGCTCGGTGAAGCTGTTCTCGATGCTCTGGTGGCAGAGCGCCTTGACCATCTTCACGTAGTGCGGCGACTTCGCCGCCAGCTCCTCGGCTTTGGCCCGCGCGGCGTCCAGCAGCTCGTCGGGGGCGACGACCGCCGAGACGATGCCCTCGGCGAGCGCGTCCTGCGGGCTCATGTTGGGGTCCTCGAGGAAGATTTCGAGCGCCCGGCTGGGGCCGACGATGCGCGGCAGGAAGTAGGTCATGCCGCCGTCGGGCGAGGCGCCGATCCGACCGTATGCGGGGGCGAAGAAGGCGGCCTCGGACGAGATCCGGAAGTCGCAGGCGAGCGCCAGCGAGAAGCCCGCCCCGGCCGTCGGCCCGTTGACCGCGCAGATCACCGGGTAGGGGATGCGCCGCATGTCGATCAGCGCCGTGTGCAGCGCCTCGGCGCCGCGGCGAACCTGGGCCGGGAGGTTGATCGAGTCGTCTTCGGCGCCGCTTTTGAAGACATTGACGTCGCCGCCGGAGCAGAAGGCCTTGCCGGCGCCAGTGATGACGAGCCCGCGCAGCGGCGCCTCGTCGGCGAGCCAGGCGAAGATGACGAGCAGCTCACCGATCATCTCCGGGCTCATCGCGTTGAAGGCGTCGGGGCGGTCGAGGGTGAGGGTGCCGATCTCGCCGTCGATATCGAGGCGCATCGTGTCCAGCTCGGGCGGGGCTATGGTCTCCGTCGTCATCTCGCTCTCTTCCTGTGGTGCAAGTCGTTTGGCCGGCTGGCCAGGAGCCTACCCTTGATCTCGTGACGAAGGACGGCGACAGAACTCCCCGCGCCGAGCGCATCGCGCGCCAGCGCCGCGAGCTGCCCGACGCGCCCGGCGTCTACCTCTTCTACGACGAGCGCGGCGACCTGCTCTACGTCGGCAAGGCGCGCTCGATCCGCAAGCGGGTCGCCTCGCACTTCTCCGGCGGCGAGACGCGGCTGACCTCGCGGATCGACCGCATCGACCAACTGGTCACCGCCAACGAGGCCGAGGCTCTGCTCGCCGAGCAGAGCTTCATCAAGCGCCACCGGCCGCGCTTCAACATCCGCCTGCGCGACGACAAGTCCTACCCCTACGTCTGCGTCAGCCTCGACGAGGACTACCCGCGGGTCTACTTCACCCGCGAGAAGCACCGCGCCGGCCGGGCCTACTTCGGCCCCTTCTCCAGCGCCAAGCGGGTGCGGGAGACCCTCGACCTGCTCGGCAAGCTGTTCCAGTTCCGCACCTGCGAGGGGGCGGAGCCGGGCCGCCGTTCCGGCAGCCCCTGCCTCGACTACTACATCAAGCGCTGCGGGGCGCCCTGCGTCGACTACGTCAGCAAGGAGGAGTACCGGCTCAACATCGAGGCGATCGTCGACTTCCTCTCCGGCCGCTACCGCCAGGTCGAGGCCGACGAGCAGGCGAAGATGGAGGAGGCGGCCGCGGAGCGTGAGTTCGAGCGCGCCGCCCTGCACCGCGATCGGCTGAAGGCGATCCAGTCGCTGTTCGAGCGCCAGCGGGTCGCCGGCGGCTCGGTCGGCGCGATCGACCTGATCGGTGTCGCCGCCGAGGGAGCCGACGCCAACGCCCAGGTCTTCCAGGTCCGCGACGGCATCCTCGCCGAGCGGCAGAGCTTCTATCTCGACAACCAGGCCGAACGCGCCCCGGCCGAGGTCACCGAGGAGTTCATCGGCCAGTACTACTCGGCCTCGCCGGCGGTGCCGCGGACGATCGTCGTCGGCCCCGAGCTGCGCGAGCGGGCCGAGCTCCTGGCGGCGGCGCTGAGCGAGCGGCGCGGCGCCCCGGTCGAGGTGCGGGTCGCCGAGCGCGGCGACAAACGGCTCCTGCGCGAGCTGGCCGAGCGCAACGCCCGCCTCGCCCTCGACCAGGACCGGTTGCGGCGCGAGCACCGGCGCCAGCGCCGGGTCGACTCGCTCGCCGACCTGCGCGAGGCGCTCGGCATGGAGGAGCTGCCGATCCGCATCGAGGGCTTCGACATCTCCAACCTCGGCGGCGAGCACACGGTCGCCTCGATGGTCGTCTTCGAGGGCGGCGCGACGAAGAAGTCCGACTACCGGCGCTTCCGGGTGCGCGGCGAGCGGCCCAACGGGCCCGACGACTTCGCCTCGATGGAGGAGGTGCTGGGTCGCCGGGTCGGCCGCTACCTCGAGCAGGTCGACCTCTCGCCGCACGACGGCAAGCGCGACGAGAGCTTCGCCGCGCTGCCCGCCCTGGTCGTGATCGACGGCGGCAAGGGCCAGCTCGGCGCGGCGATGCGCGCTCTCGGGCCGCTGGTCGAGCGCGGCGCGACCGTGATCTCGCTCGCCAAGCGCGAGGAGGAAGTCTTCGTCCCGGGCCGTCCGCGGCCGATCGACCTGCCGGCCGAGTCAGAGGCCTCGAAGCTGCTGCAGCGGGTCCGCGACGAGGCGCACCGCTTCGCGATCGATCACCACCGCGGGCGCCGCGACCGGGCGATGACCGGCTCCGTGCTCGACGAGCTGAAGGGCGTCGGGCCGGCGCGCAAGCGGGCCTTCCTCAACCACTTCGGCTCGCCGGAGCGATTCCTGGCGGCGAGCCGCGAGGAACTCGAGTCCGTTCCCGGTGTTCCTGGCAAGCTGGCACGCGAGATCCACGAGCAGCTGCACAGGACGGGTTAGGGATGAGCAAGGCAGAGACGATCGACATGTTCTTGATCACCGGCCACTCCGGGGCCGGCAAGTCGGAAGCGATCGCCGCCTTCGAGGACAGCGGCTACTTCTGCGTCGACAACCTGCCGCCACGGATGATCGGCAGCCTCGGTGAGCTCTTTCGCCATGAGGGCAGCGGCGTCGAGCGCGCCGCGGTCGTCTCCGACGTGCGCGGCGGCGAGTACTTCGACGACCTGATCCAGGTCCTCGAGGAGCTCGGCGGCGACGGCCTGCGGCCGAAGCTGCTCTTCCTCGAGGCCGACGAGGAGACCTTGCTCGACCGCTACAAGGAGACGCGCCGCCGCCACCCGCTCGCCCCCGAGGGCAGGATCGTCGACGGGATCCGCTCCGAGCGCGCCCTGCTGGCGCCGCTGCGCGCCCGCGCCGACGTGGTGATGGACACCAGCGGCCTCAGCGGTGGTCAGCTGCGGCGGCGGATCGCCGAGGAGCTGCTCGACGGCCATGACGGCGGCAAGCTGGCTTTGACGCTGCTCACCTTCGGCTTCAAGAACGGGCCGCCGCGCGACGCCGACCTCACCCTCGACGTCCGCTTCCTGCCCAACCCCCACTACGTCGACTCGCTGCGGCCGTTGACCGGTCTCGACGAGGGGGTCCGCGCCTACGTCGAGTCGGGCACCCAGGCGGGCGAGTTCTACGGACGGCTGCTGCCGCTGCTCGAGTTTCTCGTCCCCGCCTATGTCGCCGAGGGCAAGAGCCACCTGACGATCGCGGTCGGCTGCACCGGCGGCCGCCACCGCTCGGTGACCGTCGCCGACCGCATCCGCCGCGACCTCGAGGGCCGCGACGATGTGGTGGTCCGTGTGAAGCACAGAGACGTGGAACTAGACGGCTGAGCCGTCGGTACCGGACGCGACCTAGAATCGCCGGTCCGTGGCCGACCCTGTCATCTCCGTGCGCGACCTGCGCAAGAGCTACGGCGACGTCGAGGCCGTGTGCGGCATCGACCTCGAGGTGCGCGAGGGCGAGATCTTCGCCTTCCTCGGTCCCAACGGGGCCGGCAAGACGACCACGGTCGAGATCCTCGAGGGCTACCGCAAGCGCGACGGCGGCGAGGTCACGGTGCTGGGTGAGGACCCGGCCCGGGCCGGCCGCGGCTGGCGCGAGCGGATCGGGATCGTCCTGCAGAGCGGCCACCTCGAGCCCTACCTGACCGTCGCCGAGTCGCTGGCGCTCTATGCCGGCTACTACCGGGCGCCGCGCCCGGTCGACGAGGTGATCGAGGCGATCGGGCTGGGCGAGAAGGCCGGCGAGCGCGCCGGCCGCCTCTCCGGCGGCCAGCAGCGGCGGCTCGACGTCGGCATGGCCCTGATCGGCGACCCCGACCTGCTCTTCCTCGACGAGCCGACCACCGGCTTCGACCCGGAGGCCCGTCGCCAGGCCTGGGACGTCGTCGTCGGCCTGCGGGCGCTCGGCAAGACCGTCTTCCTCACCACCCACTACATGGACGAGGCGCAGCGCCTCGCCGACCGGGTCGCGATCCTCGCCGGCGGCAAGGTCGTCGCCCGCGGCACCCCGGAGGACCTCGGCGACCGCGAGAGCCGGCCGGCGCGGATCAGCTACCGCGAGGGCGGCCGCGAGGTCGAGCTGGAGACGACCACCCCGGTCCAGACCCTCAACGAGCTGACCGGGCGGGCGCTCGCCAACGGGCTCGAGCTGGAGGCGCTGGAGGTCACACGGCCGAGCCTCGAGGACGTCTACCTGGAGCTGACCCGGTCAGAGTGAGCCTCGTACTGCACCAGCTCCGCTACGACCAGAAGGTCTTCTGGCGCAACCCGGCGGCGGTCTTCTTCACGGTCGCCTTCCCGGTCGTCCTGCTGCTGATCTTCGCCACCGTCTTCGGCGACCAGACGATCGACGTCGCCGGGGGGATCGAGGTCACCACCTACTACGTGCCGGCGATCATCACCCTGGCGGTGATCTCGGCGACGATGCAGACGTTGGCGATGACGCTGGTCATCGCCCGCGAGGACAGCCGCCTCAAGCGCGGCCGCGGCACCCCGATGCCGGCCTGGGTCTTCATCGCCGGCCGGGTCGGCAACTCGGTGATCGTCGCGCTCCTGATGATGGCCCTGGTCGCCGTCCTCGGCCGCGTCCTCTACGGCGTGCCGATCCCCTGGGCGCAGGCGCCGGAGCTGCTCGTCGTGCTCGCCGTCGGCGCCGCCTCGTTCTGCTGCCTGGGCATCGCCCTCACCGCCGTGATCCCCTCGCAGGACGCCGCCGCGCCGATCGTCAACGCCATCCTGCTGCCGCTCTACTTCCTCTCCGGCGTCTTCATCCCCGAGGACGAGCTGCCCCAGGACGTCATCGACTTCGCCAACCACTTCCCGATCCGCCACTTCTTCGACGCCACCTTCGACGCATACATTCGTGGCGCCGGCACCGGCCTCGCCTGGAGCGACCTCGCCGTGGTCGCCGCCTGGGGGGTGGCCGGGCTGCTGCTCGCGATCCGCTTCTTCCGCTGGACCCCGCGCAGCGGCTGACGAGCGGCCCATATAGCCTCCCAAGCCCGATGTTGCACCACGTTCTCTTGGAGGTCACGAACCTCGAGCGGAGCGCGTCCTTCTACGACGCGCTGCTCGCGCCGCTTGGCTGGCGGCGCCATTTCGACGAGGACAAAACGATCGGCTGGGGCATCGCGAAACCGGTCTTCTTCATCTCGTCCCACCACCCGGCCAGCCCGGGTTTCGGGCTGCTCAGCTTCTCCGGCCTCGGCATCGTCGCCGTCAAGGCGGCCTGGGAAGCGGGCGTCAAAGGCGGCGGCAAGCCCGTCGGCGAGCCAGGCGAGCGCCGCTCGCACGGCTCCGGCTCCTACTCCGCGTTCCTGCAGGACCCGGACGGGTACGAAATCGAGGTGACGATCGGCAGTGACTAGCCTCGCAATAGACAACGAATCGACTCCAGGAGGAATCACTTCATGGCAGTGAAGGTCGGCATCAACGGCTTCGGCCGCATCGGACGCAACGTCTTCCGCGCCGCACAGGCGGCGGGAGCCGACCTCGAGTTCGTCGCGGTCAACGACCTGACCGATCCGGGCACGCTCGCCCACCTGCTCAAGTACGACTCGATCCTGGGCCGCTTCCCGGGCGAGGTCGCGGCCGGGGAGGGCTCGATCTCGGTTGACGGCAAGGAGCTCGAGGTGCTCTCCGAGCGCGACCCGGCGGCGCTGCCCTGGGCCGAGCTCGGCGCCGACGTGGTGATCGAGTCGACCGGTCTCTTCACCGGTCGCGACGACGCCGCCAAGCACCTCGCCGCCGGCGCCAAGAAGGTGATCATCTCGGCCCCCGCCAAGGAGCCCGACGTGACCGTCGCGCTCGGCGTCAACTTCGAGAGCGACTACGACCCGGCCAGCCACGACATCATCTCCAACGCCTCCTGCACGACCAACTGCCTGGCGCCGCTGGCCAAGGTGCTGCACGAGGAGTTCGGCATCGAGCAGGGCCTGATGACGACGATCCACGCCTACACCGCCGACCAGCGCCTGCAGGACATGCCGCACAAGGACCTGCGCCGGGCGCGTGCCGCGGCGGTCAACCTGATCCCGACCACGACCGGCGCCGCCAAGGCCGTCGGCCTCGTGCTGCCGGAGCTGAACGGGAAGCTGAACGGTTTCGCGATGCGGGCCCCGGTCATCACCGGCTCGGTCGTCGACCTCGTCTTCACCCCGGCCAAGGCGACCGACCCGGACGCGGTCAACGCCGCGGTCAAGGCCGCCGCCGAGGGGCCGCTGAAGGGGATCCTCGACTACACCGAGGACGAGATCGTCTCCACCGACGTCATCGGCGACCCGCACTCCTCGATCTTCGACGCTGGCCAGACGATGGCGATCGGCGACGGCAAGATGATCAAGGTGGTCACCTGGTACGACAACGAGTGGGGCTACTCCAACCGTTGCGTCGAGCTCGCCGGCAAGGTCCTCTGAGCGCCGCCGGGAGGGCGCGGTGAGCTTCTCGAAGGCAAGCGTCCGCGACGCCGACGTCGCCGGCAAGCGGGTCCTCGTCCGGGTCGACTTCAACGTGCCGCTCGACGACGGCGCGGTCGCCGACGACACCCGCATCCGCGCGGCTCTGCCGACGATCGAGCTGCTGCGCGAGCGCGGCGCCGCCCTGGTCCTGGTCTCCCACCTGGGGCGGCCGAAGGGGACGGTCGACCCGGCGCTCTCGATGGCGCCGGTCGGCGAGCGGCTCGGTGAGCTGCTCGGCGCCGCGGTCAAGCAGGCGCCGGCCGTGATCGGCCCGGAGGTCGAGACGATGGCCGCCGGGCTCAGCCCGGGCGACGTGCTGCTGCTCGAGAACGTCCGCTTCGAGTCCGGCGAGACCGAGAACGACCCGGGCCTGGCGGACGCCCTGGCGGCGCTCGCCGACCTCTACGTCAACGACGCCTTCGGCGCCGCCCACCGCGCCCACGCCAGCACCGCCGGCGTCGCCGAGCGCCTGCCCGCCTACGCCGGGCTGCTGCTCGAGCGCGAGGTGAGCGAGCTGACCAAGGTGGTCGAGTCGCCGGCGCGGCCGCTGGTCGTCGTCCTCGGCGGCGCCAAGGTCAGCGACAAGGTCGGCGTCATCGACCGCTTCCTCGAAGTCGCCGACACGATCCTGATCGGCGGCGCGATGTGCTTCAGCTTCTTCCGCTCCCAGGGCCTGGACACCGGCAACTCGCTGGTCGAGGAGGAGGGCGTCAAGCTCGCCACCGAGGCGCTGCGCCAGGCCGACGACTCCGAGTGCGAGCTGCTGCTGCCGGTCGATCTCGTCCTCGGCGAGAGCTTCGACGCGGCGACCGAGCGCCGCGCGAGCGACGGCGTCGAGGTGCCCGAGGGCTGGATGGGCCTCGACATCGGCCCGCGCAGCGCGGCCGCCTACGCGAAGGCGGTCGGCGACGCCGGCACGGTGCTCTGGAACGGGCCGATGGGCGCCTTCGAGCTGGAGCCGTTCGCGGCCGGCACGCGCACGGTCGCCGAGGCGGTCGCCGCGGCGCCGGGCACGACGGTGGTTGGCGGCGGCGACTCGGTCGCCGCGCTGCAGCAGTTCGGCCTTGCTGAGAAGGTGGATTGGGTGTCGACCGGAGGAGGAGCGTCGTTGGAGCTGCTGGAGGGAAAGAAGCTGCCGGGAGTGGAGGCCTTGAGGGATGCCTGAGCGCACGCCGTACATCGCCGCCAACTGGAAGATGCACAAGACGGTCGCCGAGGCGGCCGAGTTCGTCGACGCGCTGCTGCCGCGGATCGCGGCGACCCAGCACGACGTCGTCATCTGCCCGCCGTTCACGGCGCTGACCGCGGTGGTCGAGCGGCGCTACGGCACCGCCGTCAAGGTCGCGGCCCAGAACATGCACGAGGCCGAGTCCGGCGCCTTCACCGGCGAGGTCTCGGCGCGGATGCTGGTCGAGCTCGACGTCGAGGCGGTGGTCCTCGGCCACTCCGAGCGCCGCCAGCTCTTCGGCGAGACCGACGAGGCGCTGGCGCGCAAGGTGCCGGCGGCGCTCGCCGCCGGGCTCGAGCCGATCCTCTGCGTCGGCGAGACCGAGGAGGCGCGCGACGCCGGCCAGACCAAGGGCGTGTTGGAGCAACAACTGCAGACCGACCTCGCCGACGTCGACTCGGTCCATCTGGCCGAAGTCGTGATCGCCTACGAGCCGATCTGGGCGATCGGCACCGGGCGCACGGCGACGCCCGAGCAGGCCCAGGAGGCGTGCGCCTTCATCCGCGACGTGATGCGCGAGCGCGGCGCCGTGGTCGACTCGGTGCGGATCCTCTACGGCGGCTCGGTGAAGCCGGCCAACGCCGCCGAGCTGCTCTCGCAGCCAGACATCGACGGCGCCCTGGTCGGCGGCGCCAGCCTCGACCCCGAGGAATTCGCCGCCATCGTGGAGGCGGCGGGCTGAGTTGACGCTGCCGATCCCCTCGCTGGCGCTGGTCATCCTCGACGGCTGGGGCCTCGCGGGGCCGGGGCCGGGCAACGCGATCTCGCTCGCCCAGACGCCGGTCTTCGACCGGCTCTGGGGCGAGTTCCCGCACACCCAGCTCTCCGCCCAGGGCCGCGACGTCGGCCTCCCCGACGGGCAGATGGGCAACTCGGAGGTCGGCCACCTCAACCTCGGCGCCGGCGCCGTCGTCAAGCAGGACCTGGCGCGGATCGACGACGCGGTCGCCGACGGCAGCTTCTTCGAGAACGAGGTGCTGCTCGCCGCCTGCGACCGGGCGCGGCGCAGTCCCCGCGGCCGCCTCCACCTGCTCGGCCTGGTCTCCGACGGCGGCGTCCACTCCGGCTGGGAGCACATCGAGGCGACGATCGAGCTGGCCACCCAGGAGGGCGTCCCCGACGTCGTCTTCCACGCCTTCACCGACGGCCGCGACACGCTGCCCCAAGGCGGGCGCGGCTACGTCGGCGAGCTCGAGCGCTGGCTGCGCCAGGCCGGCCGGGTCGCCACCGTCAGCGGCCGCTACTACGCGATGGACCGCGACACCCGCTGGGAGCGGACCAAGCTCGCCTACGACGCGATCGTCCACGGCGAGGGCCTGACCGCGGCCAGCTCCGACGAGGCGATCGCCGCCTCCTATGAGCGCGGTGACACCGATGAGTTCGTCGTGCCGACCGTGATCGGCGGCTACGACGGCGCCGCCGAGGGCGACGTGGCGATCTTCGTCAACTTCCGCCCCGACCGCGCCCGCCAGCTGAGCCGCGCCCTCGCCGAGCCGGACTTCGACGAGTTCTCGCGAGCCGGCGGCCCGCTGCTCGAGCTGACGACGATGACCGAGTACCGCAAGGGCTGGCCCTACCCGGTCGCCTTCCCCGAGGCGCGGCCGAAGACGACGCTGGCCGAGGTCGTCGCCGGCGCCGGCGGCCGCCAGCTGCACGTCGCCGAGACCGAGAAGTACGCCCACGTCACCTACTTCTTCAACGGCGGCCGCGAGGAGGAGTGGGAGGGGGAGGAGCGCTGCCTGGTCGAGTCGCCACGCGACGTGCCGACCTACGACCACAAGCCGGAGATGAGCGCCGCGGCCGCCGCCGATGCCTTCGCCTCGCGCTGGGCGGAGGGCGGCTACCGATTCGGGATCATCAACTTCGCCAACCCCGACATGGTCGGCCACACCGGCTCGATCCCGGCGGCGGTGAAGGCGGTCGAGGAGGTCGACGGCCGTCTCGGCGAGGTCGTCGCCGCGGTCGAGCGCTCCGGCGGCGCCTGCATCGTCACCGCCGACCACGGCAACTGCGACAACATGCTCGAGCCCGACGGCTCGCCCAACACCGCCCACTCGCTCAACCCGGTGCCGCTGATCGTCACCGCCCCAGGCCTGGCGCTGCGCGAGGGCGGCATCCTCGCCGACGTCGCCCCGACCGCGCTCGAGCTGCTCGGCATCCCCCAGCCCGAGGCGATGACCGGCCGCTCGCTGATCGCGCATCCGACTTCGACCACCCCCTAGTGGGGTCAAAGTCGGATACGTCGAATGAGAGCTGAGCCCGACAGGCTTAGGTTTGAGATCGCCGCCCGCGACGGGGCTGCGCGGGCCGGCGTCCTGCACACGCCGCATGGGCCGGTCGAGACGCCGGCCTTCATCCCGCTGGCGACCAAGGGCACGGTGCGGGGGCTGGAGTCGGGCGAGGTCGCCGGGCTCGGGTACCAGCTGATCCTCGGCAACACCTACCACCTCTTCGTCTCGCCGGGGCCGGAGCGGATCGCCGCCGCGGGCGGGCTGCACGGGTTCATGGGCTGGGAGCGGGCGCTGATCACCGACTCCGGCGGCTTCCAGGTCTTCTCTCTTGCCCACGGCGGCGTCGCCAACGAGGTCAAGGGGAAGGGCAGGCCGGGTGGCGATCACGGCTCGGTCGTCTCGATCGACGAGGAGGGGGTGCGCTTCCGCTCCTACCGCGACGGCGCCGAGCTGTTCATCTCGCCCGAGGTCTCGATGGAGGTGCAGGCGAAGCTCGGCTCCGACATCGCCCTGGTCTTCGACGAGTGCACGCCCTACCACGCCGACCGCGACTACACCGCCCGCTCGATGGAGCGCACCCACCGCTGGCTCGACCGCTGCCTGGCCTGGCATGGCGAGCACGGCCCAGCGCGGCAGGCGGTCTTCGGGATCGTCCAGGGCGGCGTCCACGAGGATCTGCGGCGCGCCTCGGCCCAGGCGGTCTCGGAGGCCGGCGTCGACGGGATCGCGATCGGCGGCACCCTGGGGCGCGACAAGGAGGAGATGCGCGGCGTGCTGGGCCTGACCGCGCCGCTGCTGCCCGAGGCGGCGCCCAAGCACCTACTCGGGATCGGCGACGTCGACGATCTCCTGGCCGGAATAGCCCTCGGCCTCGACGTCTTCGACTGCGCGATCCCCACCCGCCTCGCACGCCATGGCACCGCGCTCGTCCCCGAGCCCGGCGAGCGCTTCCGTCTCGACCTGCGCAAAGCGGGCTGGGAGGGCAACCGTGAGCCGATCGCCGCCGGCTGCCCCTGCCCGGCCTGCGCGCGTCACGACCGCGACTACCTCAGCTACCTCTCGCGGGCCGAGGAGCTGACCGCCGTCCGCCTCCTCTGCCTCCACAACCTCACCTACATGCGCGAGCTGGTCACCGGCGCCCGCCGCGCGATCGAGGCCGGCGCCCTCGCCTCCTACTCGGAGGCGATCATGGACGGCGCCGCTCCCTGGGCTGTCTGAGCCCTATTCGGTGTTCTTCTCGACCAGTTCTTTGAGCTCTTCGACGACCCGGTCGACCGAGTCGCCGGCGACTTCGGTGGCGCGCACGCCGCTGGCCTGATCGGTGATCGCGATCACCGCGGCGGCGACCGCCGCGGCGATGAAGACCAGGGCGACGGTGGCGAGCACGAAACGGGTGAAACGGGAAAAGGCGCCGCGCTTGCGCGGCTTCGGCGCCGCCGCGGCGCGGGGCGCTGCCGGCGGCGGGTGCGGGACGCGCGGTTCGGGGCGGCGGCTGGGCGTGGCCGGTCGCAGCTCGGTCCGCTCGGTCTGGTCGAGCCGCCGGGTCGCGGTCTCGCCGCCCAGCACCCGGGTCGGGCCGCCGTCCTCGTCGTGGGGCATGGTCACGTCCTCGCCCAGCAGCCCCAGCCGCAGGCCGTCGGCGAGCTCGTCGGCGCTCGCGTAGCGGCGCGCCGCATCACCCTCCAGCGCCCGCAGGACTGCGCCGCCGAGGGTCTCGGGGACCTCGTCGTTGTAGGTGCTGGGCGGCAATGGCTGCTCGTTCTGCTGGCGCACCGCCAGCTCCGCCAGGGTCGAGCCCTCGTAGGGCAGGCGGCCGGTGAGGAACTGGTAGAGGACGACGCCGAGCGCGTAGACGTCGGTCGCCGGGGTCGCCTCCTCGCCGCGCACCTGCTCCGGCGAGAGGTAGGCGGCGGTGCCGACCACCGAGCCAACCTGGGTGATCCGCGTCTGTTCGATTGCCCGGGCGATGCCGAAGTCGGTCAGCTTCACGGTCATCGCGCCGCCGCCGACGGGCCCACCGACGACCATCAGGTTGCCGGGCTTGACGTCGCGGTGGATGATCCCGCGCCGGTGGGCGTAGTCGAGCCCGGCGCAGGCCTGGATGCCGGCCTCGGCCGCGGTCTCGGGCTCCATCGGGCCCTGCCGCTGCAGGATCTGCGCTCCGGAGCGGCCGCCGACGAACTCCATGACGATGTAGTGACGGCCCTCGTCGACCCCGGTGTCGTAGACCTGGACGATGTTGGGGTGGATCAGCTTGGCGACCGCCAGCGCCTCGCGGCGGAAGCGGGCGACGAAGCGCTCGTCGTCTGAGAGGTGCTCGGCGAGGACCTTGACCGCGACGGTGCGCTCGAGGATCAGGTCGGTGGCCCGGTAGACGTTCGACATCCCGCCCGAGCCGAGACGGTCGCCGAGCTCGTAGCGCCCGGAGAGCGACGTGGGGGCCATCAGCCCTCGCCTCCCTCTTCCACCGGGCTGCCGGGTTCGATCCCGCCCGAGGGACCATCTTCGGCGGGCGGTTCGGTGGGCGGGGTGCTTTCGCCTTTGCCCTGGCCTTTGCCTTCTGGTTTCGCCGGCGGTTCCGGGGTCGGGGTCGTTTCGGCCTGTTCTTCCTGGCCGGGCGCTTCGTCGCGGCCGCCGCCCTGGCCGCCCTGGCCCTGGCCTTTGCCTCTGCCGTTTCCGCCGTGGTCCTCGCCTTCGTCTTCGGCTTCCGGTTCTTCTTCGCCTTCGGGGATCGTTGCCGGTTCGATCGCTTCGGTTTCTTCTTCTTCGCAGCCGGCGATCACTTCGCCCAGGCGTTCGGTGCCCTGCTCGAGGGCCTGCTTGAGGCGCCGGTCGACGCCGCCCAGCGCTTCCACCTGTTCGCTCACCTGTTCGGACGCCGCTTCGGCGCCGACGCAGTCGCCTTCGTCGGCCAGTTGTTTGACCGCGTCGAGATTGGCGGTGATCTCGCGCGCCGTCTCGCCGGGCAGCAGCTGGGCGTCCTCCTCGCCGCAGGAGGAGAGGCCGAGCAGCAGCGCCGTGCCTAGCGCGAGGGCGAGCAGCGGTGCGAGTGGGCGGGGCACCGGGCCGAGTCTAGAGAACGGCTCTGGGGGCAGATTTTCCCTGCATTTACGCGTCATGAGCGGGGCATTAGGAGGTCATGAGCCGACCTGGAGGCGGTCGGCGAGGCGCTGTGGCAGGCCGGCCGCGGAGATCGCCGCCGCGGCCCGCTCGACGTCGTAGCGGACGCGGTGGAAGCGAGCCGTGCGGGCCTCCGTGTCGAGCTCCAGCCAGGCCGCGCGCGGGTCGCCGTCGCGAGGCTGGCCGACGCTGCCGGGGTTGACCAGCCAGCAGTCCTCGCCGAGGTCGAGCAGGGTGTCGTCGCCGGCCTGGGCGCCCCGCACCTCGTCGCCGGGGCGGAGCTTGGCCGGCCGCACGAAGAAGAGCGAGACGTGCGAGTGGCCGATCAGCGCCACCCGCTCGGGTTGCACGTCGAGGCAGGCGTCGGCCTGCTCGGCGGAGAGCACGTACTCCCAGACCGGGTCGCGCGGCGAGGCGTGGAAGAGGGCGATCCCCTCGCGCCCGCCGACCGGCTCCAACCCGCGCAGCAGGTCGAGGGTCGGGGCGGAGACGTTCTTGCGCGTCCAGGCGACGGCAGCAGCCGCGGCCTCCGAGAAGGAGGAGATGTCGAGCTCGCCGAGCACCGCCAGGTCGTGGTTGCCAACCAGGGAGAGCGCGCAGCGCTCGCGCACGAGATCGGCGCACTGGTCCGGCTCGGCGCCGTAGCCGACGACGTCGCCCAGGCACCAGATCTCCTCGGCGCCGGCGGCGTCGATCGCGGCCAGGACCGCCTCGAGCGCGGGCAGGTTGGCGTGGATGTCGCTGATCGCGGCAACCTTCATCGCGGCCAGCGTACCCCGGCGCGGTTGCGGTCCATACGATGGCGGGGTGACGGCAACCGACTCGATCAGCGAGCTGCGCGCCGCCGTGCAGCGGGCGGCGCGGGCGCTGCGCGACGGTGAGCCGACCGGTCCCGAGCCGACTCTCGACCGCCCGCCGAAGCCCGAGCTGGGCGACTACAGCTCCAACGCGGCGATGCTCCTGGCGGCGTCGCTGGGCGAAGCGCCGCGCGACGTCGCGGCCCGGCTCCGCACCGAGCTCGAGCGCGAGCTGGGCGGTGCGGGCAGCGTCGAGCGGATCGAGGTCGCCGGCCCCGGCTTCGTCAACCTCTTCCTCGCCGACGAGTGGTACCGGCGGGCGATGGCCGGCATGGCCGCCGCCGGCGAGAGCCTCGGGCCGGCGCCGACCGAGTCCCCGGAACGGGTCCTGGTCGAGTTCGTCTCCGCCAACCCGACCGGCCCGCTGCACGTCGGCGGCGGTCGCCACGCAGCCTACGGCGACGCCCTAGTCCGCCTGCTGGCCGCGGTCGGGCACGAGGTCGAGCGCGAGTACTACGTCAACGACGCCGGCGGCCAGGTGCAGCGCTTCGCCGCCTCGATCGCCGCCGCGATGACCGGCGGCGAGCCGCCCGAGGACGGCTACGAGGGCGCTTACGTCGCCGAGCTCGGTGAGCGGCTCGCCGCCGAGGGCGTCGACCCCGCCGACAGCGAGGCCCTCGCCCGGCGCGGCGTCGAGCTGATCCTCGACGGCGTGCGCGGCACCCTCGACCGCTTCGGCGTCCACTTCGACAACTTCTTCTCGGAGCGCAGCCTCTACGAGAAGGGCGAGGTCGAGGCGGCCCTGGCCCAGCTCGAGCAGCGCGACCACACCTACAGGAGCGAGGGCGCGCTCTGGCTGCGCAGCACCGAGTTCGGCGACGACAAGGACCGGGTCCTGATCCGGGCCGACGGCGAGCCGACCTACCTCGCGGCCGACGTCGCCTACCACCAGGACAAGCTGGCGCGGGGCTTCGGCCACCTGATCAACATCCTCGGCGCCGACCACCACGGCTACGCGCCGCGGGTGAGGGCGGCGATCTCGGCGCTCGGCGAGGACCCCGACGTGCTCGAGGCGCTGATCATGCGCCTCGTCCACATCGTCGAGTCGGGCGAGCGGGCGCAGATGTCGAAGCGCAGCGGTGACTTCATATCGCTCGACGAGCTGATCGACGACATCGGCGTCGACGCGGCGCGCTGGTTCATGCTCTGGCGCAGCCACGACACGACCGTCGACCTCGACCTCGAGCTGGCCCGCCGCGAGTCGAGCGACAACCCCGTCTACTACGTGCAGTACGCGCACGCGCGGATCGCCAGCATCCTGCGCAAGGCGGGCGGCGGCGAGGGGGAGGCGGGCGTGCCGACGCCGGGCACGCCGCTGCAGCCCGCCGAGCGCGACCTGGTCAAGCGCCTGCTCGAGTTCCCCGGCGAGGTGCGCGAGGCGGCGACGCGTCGCGCCCCGCACCGGATCTGCGCCTACTCGACCGCGGTCGCCGCCGACTTCCACGCCTTCTACCGCGACTGTCAGGTGGTCGGTGCGGAGGGGGAGGGGGTGGAGCAGTCGCGCCTCGGCCTCTGCCTGCTGGCGAAGCGGACGATCGCCGAGTCGCTCGGCCTACTCGGCATCTCCGCCCCCGAGCGCATGTAATGCGCATGCGGCGCAGGAAGCCCCCTGTGCTGGCGGAGCTCTCAGGCGATCGTCCCGAGGGCCACGTGGCGCTCCGCGGTGTCGACCTGAAGGCGTTCGGCGACCTACTGAGCGGGCTGGACGGCCCTCGCACGGTGCTGACGACGGGCACCCGCACGGACGGAAGGGAGGTGGCGATGGGGCTGGCCGCCGCCGCCGCCGCGGCGGGCAAGCGCACGGCCCTGCTCGAGTGCGACCTGGTCGAGCCGGGCCTGGCCGACGCGGTCGGGCTCGCCCGGGCCCCCGGCCTGCACGAGTACCTGCGGGGAAAGGTCGAGACGCCGGCGATCCTCAACCCGGTCGCCCTCGCCGGGCCGGGCTCGGCCGAGGCGCGCGAGCCGCTCGTCTGCGTGGTGGCCGGTCGCCCCTCGGCCGACGGCCCGCGGCTGCTCGCCTCCGACGCCTTCTTCAACGCGCTGGCGGGGATCCGCGCCGCCTACGAGCTCGTCGTGATCGGCGGCCCCCCGGTGCGGGACGAGCTCTCGCTCAGGGCGGTGCTCCCCCTGGCCGAAGCCTCGCTCGCCTGCCTCGGCCCCGAGGACTCGCGCAGCCTGCCGGTCTCGGTCAGCGGCCTGGTGATCCGGCGCTAGCCCGCCCCGGCTAGAGGTCGTAACGGCGCAGGTCGGCGTCGAGCCGCTCGCTGTCCTCGTCGCTCGGCCCCGAGGCCGAACTCGGCCGGTCGGGGGGTGAGCCGCCGGCACGGCGCCAGCGCCCGACCCCGATCGCCAAGGCGATGACCGCGACCCCGAAGCCGATCGCCGGCACCAGGTAGGCGGAGAGGCTGAACCCCGAGTCCTCCGGCAGCGCCAGCACCCCGCGGCCGTACTGGGCGACCAGCACGTCCTTGATCTCGTCCTTGGTCTTGCCGGTCGCGGCCAGCTGCCTGATCAGCACCCGCTGGCGCATCGCCTGCGGCGACTGGGCGAGTTCCAGCAGCGTGCCGCAGATCGGGCACATCACCTCGTCTTCGAGGTCGCCCAGTTCGGCTTGTGGCCGCGGCTGCTCCCCCTGCGCCGGTGCCGCCGAGGCGGTGGGGACGGCGAGCAGCAGCGCGAGCAGGACGAGGAGCGCCGGGGCGGCGCGCTTCACGAGCGGCCCTCGACGATCGGCACCACGTTCTCCCCGAGGAAGCGCTCGTCGACCGGGCCGCGCCAGATCAAGGCCAGCCGGCCCTGAGGGTCGACGAGGAAGTTCTCGGGGACGCCGGTCGAGCCGAAGGCGGCGCTGCGCTCCTCGCCGACCGAGCGCAGCTGCGGGTAGGCGACATCGAACTCGCGCAGGAAGGCGAGCGCGTCGTCGCTGTTGTCCTGCACGTTGATGCCGAGGACGGTCACGTCATCCTTGTAGCGCCGCGCGAAGCTCTCCAGGTCGGGCGCCTCCTGCCGGCAGGGCCCGCACCACGAGGCCCAGAGGTTGACCAGGACCCAGCGGCCGCGGTAATCGGCGATCGAGCCCTGCCCGGGCGCGCCGAGGAACGGCAGCGCCCGGTCGGGCACCTGGTCGCCGACCTCGATCTTCGCCTCGCCCTTGCTCAACAGGCCAAAGCCGAGCAGCCCGATGACTGCCAGCACGGCGAGGGAGGCCAGGAAGGCGCGGGCGCTCACGGCCAGCGAACATTAGTCCCCGCGCCTCGCCGGAGGCAGGGCATAGAATTGGCCCCCTGCGGCGGTAGCTCAGTTGGTAGAGCGCGAGCTTCCCAAGCTCGAGGTCACGGGTTCGAGACCCGTTCGCCGCTTACCTGCCTTTCCGGCTTCTGCGGGGTTTGCGCTTCTTCGGCGCGCTGGTGTCGACCGCGCGGTAGAAGTGCTCGATCGCGCCGCGGACCTGGCGTTCGCCGACGATCTCGACGAGCTCCGACTGGCGCAGCTCTGTGACGTGGTAGTTGACAGTGCTCAGCGGCGCCTGCAGCTCCAGGCTCATGTCCTTGGGCGAGAGAGTCCGCCCTCCGTCGATGGTGAGCACTTCCAGGATTGAGACGCGGAGGGGGTGGGTATTGGCACGAGCCAGAAGCTCCCAATTCACAATTACCTCACTTTCGTTGACCGGGCAATACCAAAAAATATTAGCTTAGATCATCAAAATCGGGTAACCTGACCCGTAACTGCTGTTGGCGCTTACCTGGCGGAAGGAGCTCTGGATGAGCAGGGAAGTCGCGGTTAGGGTCGTACTCGTCAATGCGGTCATGGCTCTGGGAGCGGTTTTCGGCGCTCCCTTCGCGAGCGCCAGCACCGCCGACATCATTGCCCCTCAGGGCGACGCGCCGAGCGCCGGCAGCGGCTGGCAGGCGGGTACCTGCACCACCGATATGCCGATCTGCACGATCGACACCGAGGAGCAGTTCTTCGAGCTGGCCGGCGCTCACCCGCCGGTCGGCTTCACCCAGTTCATCGTCAAGTACGAGGCCGCCGTCGGGCCCGAAGCGCCGATCGGGGAACTGAAGAACGTCCGCGTCGACCTGCCGGCGGGGCTCAGCGTCAACCCGCAGGCGACTCCCCAGTGCACGACCCCCGAGGACCCCGGTGCCTGCCCCGAAAACACGCAGGTCGGGGTCGCCGGGGTGACCACCTCGCTGCTCGGGGTGGCGGTGCCGCCCGTGTTCGGGCTGACCGAAGTCCCGGTCTACAACCTGGTCCCCGAACAGGGCAAGCCGGCCCTCTTCGGGCTCAACCTGCTCGGCAACAACGTCTATCTGAAAGCCGAGCTCGACTGGGCCGGCGACTTCCACGAGGGCTTCACGATCGCCGTCCCCGAAGCGCCCAAACTGGAAGGGCTGGTCGAACACCTGATCCTCAAAAACCGGCTGGTCTTCGACGGCCGCGCCGGCGACGGCACCTTCATCACCACGCCGACGACCTGCTTCGACCCCGACGCGCCCGGCAACGGGGACGTCTACACGACCTACCTGCTGGCCAGCTCGATCGAAGAAGAGGAGCAGGCGGGCTACGTCTTCCCGCAGAGCGCCAACCCGCCGATGGAATCGCCGCTGCCGGAGGGGAAAATGCCACTCGACTGCGCCAACATCCCCTACGACCCCTCGATCGGGATCGAACCGGGCACCGCGGCCACCGACTCGCCGACCGGCCCCGTGGCCGACGTCCAGGTGCCCCACATCCTCGGCGGCGAGAACCGCTCCAGCTCGCAGACCCGGCGCGCCCAGGTGACCCTGCCGCTCGGGATGGGGCTGAACCCGTCGGCCGCGAGCGGGCTGCAGGCCTGCACCGACGCCCAGTTCGGCAAGGGGACGACGAACCCGGTCGCCTGTCCGCCCGCCTCCAAGGTCGGCGTCGCCTCGATCGACACGCCGCCGCTGCCCGACGGCTCGCTGACCGGGACGGTCTGGGTCGGCCGGCAGCTCAGCCGCGACCCGGCCTCCGGTGAGCAGTTCCGGATCTTCGTCGAGGTCGGCTCGGAGCGCTACGGGATCACCGCCCGCCTGCTCGGCAAAGTCAGCGCCAACCCGCAGACCGGGCAGTTGGCGACGACCTTCGACGACCAGGAGCTGGGCGGCCTGCCTCAGGTCCCGTTCGACTCCTTCCGGCTCGACTTCGACGACGGCCCGACCGCGGTGCTGACCAGCCCGCCGACCTGCGGGCCGAACACGACCACGGCCCAGATGACGCCGTGGTCGGGGAACGCGCCGGCGACGCCCTCCACCCAGTTCTCGCTGAGCACCGCGCCCGGCGGCGGCCAGTGCGCGAAAACGATGGCGGAGCGACCCTTCTCGCCGCGCTTCGAGGCGGGCACGAGCAAGCCGGTCGCCGGCGCCTACAGCCCATTGCGCATGGACATCGCCCGCGCCGACGGCAACCAGGAGCTGAAAGGCATCGACGTGACGCTGCCACCGGGCTTGACGGCGAAACTGGCCGGCGTCAGCTACTGCCCACCGGCGGCGCTGGCCGCGGCGGCGGCGAGCTCCGGGGCGGCGGAGAAGGCCTCGCCGAGCTGCCCGCCGGGCAGCCTCGTCGGCCGCGCCAAGGTCGCCGCCGGCAGCGGTCCCTCGCCGATCTCGATCGACGGCAAGGCCTTCCTCGCGGGGCGCTACCTGGGCGCCCCTCTCTCCCTGGCTGTGGTCACCCCCGCCACGGCCGGCCCATTCGACCTGGGCACGGTCGTGGTGAGGGTGCCGCTGTTCGTCGATCCCCGCACCGCGCGGGTCCGTGCCAACACCAACGCGATCCCGCACGTCTACGGCGGCGCCCTGCTCGACGTCCGCTCGGTCTCGGTGGTCCTCGACCGGCCCCGCTTCTCGCTCAACCCGACCAGCTGCGAGCCGCTTGCGTTCGATGGCTCGCTGCTCGGCGGCGGCGCCAACCCGCTCGACCCGGCGACCTTCTCCTCGGCGCCGGTCTCCGAGCCCTTCCAGGTCCGCGATTGCGAGAAGCTCGGCTTCCGCCCGAAGCTGTTCCTGCGCCTCTTCGGCGCCACCCGCCGCGCCAAGAACCCGAAGCTCCGCGCTGTGCTGCGGGCCCGTGAGGGCGACGCCAACATCAGCCGCGCCGCGGTCACCCTGCCACGCTCGCTGATCCTCGACCAGGCCAACCTGCAGAAGGTCTGCACCCGCGTCCAGTACGCCGCCGGCGAGTGCCCGAAGAGCTCGATCTACGGCTACGCGCGCGCCTTCACGCCGCTGCTCGGCAAACCGGTCGAAGGCCCGGTCTATTTGCGATCCTCCGACAACCCGCTGCCCGACCTGGTCGCCTCGCTGCGCGGCCAGATCGACGTCGAGCTGGTCGGCCGCACCGACAGCGTCCGCGGCCGTATCCGCAACACCTTCGACGTCGTCCCCGACGTGCCGGTCGAGAAGTTCGTCCTCACCCTGCGCGGCGGCAAGAGAGGCCTGCTGGTCAACTCGAGTAACCAGTGCCCCCGTAAAGGCAAGGCGAAGAAGGGCAAGGTGCGCAAGGCGCCGCGCGTGCTGGTCCGCTTCAAGGCCCACAGCGGCAGGAAGCGCAACATGAAGCCGAAGCTGCGTGTCCCTTGTAAGAAGAAGGCTCGCAGGGGACGTGCCGGGACTTGAGCACCTATATGGGTAGCTAAGTCCCGGCACGTCGGTGCGCGGGTAGCCTCCCGCGTCGGTGCGCCCGACGCTCTCCGTCCTCATAGTCGCCTGGAACAGCCGCGAGGAGCTGGCGCGGACCGTGCCCGCGGTGCTTCCCGAGCTGGGCGACGGCGACGAGCTGATCGTCGTCGACAACGACTCCAGCGACGGCACGCCGGAGGCGGTCGAAGCGCTGGCGCCGGCGGCGCGGGTCTTGCGCGCCGGTCGTAACGCCGGTTTCGCCGGCGGCTGCAACGAGGGCGCCGCGGCGGCGCGCGGAGACCTGCTCGTCATCCTCAACCCCGACGCGGCGCCGCGACCCGGGTTCGGCGAGGCGATCCGGCGGCCGTGGCTCGAGGGGCGTGGCTGGGCCGCCTGGCAGGCGCTGGTCGCCGAGGGCGACGGGACGACGATCAACTCGGCGGGCAATCCGGTCCACTTCACCGGCATCGTCTGGGCTGGCGGCCACGGCGAGTCGATCGCGACGGCGCCTCCGGCCGGCGAGGTCACGGCGCTCTCGGGCGCCTGCCTGGCAATCCCGCGCTCCACCTGGGAGGAGGTCGGGGGGCTCCCGGAGCGCTACTTCCTCTACCACGAGGACGTCGACATCTCGCTGCGGCTGCGCCTCGCCGGCGGGGCGCTTGGGATCGAGCCGGCAGCGATCGTCGACCACGACTACGAGTTCGGCGCCCGCGAGCACAAGTGGCGCTGGCTGGAGCGCAACCGCTGGGCCTTCCTGATCCGCGTCTACCCGGCCGCCCTGCTGGCGCTCCTCGCGCCCGCCCTGCTGCTCACCGAGCTGGCCCTGATCCCGGCCGCCTTCGCCGCCGGCTGGGGGCGGCAGAAGCTCGCCGCGAGCGGCGAAGCGATCCGCTGGCTGCCGCGCCTGCTGCGCGAGCGGCGCCAGGTGCAGGCGAGCCGCACGGTCAGCGCCGCCGAGTTCGCCGCCTGGCTGACCCCCGACCTCGACTCGCCCTTCATCCCCGCCATCGCCCGCTCGGCCCCGGCCCGCCTCGCCATGCGCGCCTACTGGCGCGCCGTCCGTCTCCTGCTCAGGTCGGCTGGGAGGTCGGGCGGATCAGGATCTCGTTGACGTCGACGTTGCCGGGCTGCTCCAGCGAGTAGATCACCGCGCGGGCGATGTCCTCATCCTGCAACGCCCACTCGCCGGGCCGGTTGTCGAAGAAGGGCGTGTCGGTCATCCCGGGCTCGATCAGGGTCACCTTGATCGCGTAGTTCTCGTGCATCTGGCGCAGCTCGGCCCGCAGCGCCTCGCCGATCGCCGTCGCCGCCCACTTGGTCGCCGAGTAGAGCGAGCCGGGCAGCGCCCGCCGGCCGGCGACCGAGCTGGTCACCAGGAAGTGGCCGTCGCCGCGCTCGAGCAGGTGGGGGAGGGTGGCGCGGATCGTCAGCGCCACCCCGTAGACGTTGGTCAGCACCATCGAGCGCCACTGCTCCGGCGACTCCTCGAGGAAGCCGCGCGTCGCGCCGAAGCCGGCGTTGGCGAAGACGACGTCGATCCGCCCGAACGCCTCGAGCGCCGCGGCGGCCAGCGCCTCGACCTCGTCCCACTCGGTGACGTCGCAGCGCACCGCGACCGCCCGCTCGGCGCCGCCCAGCTCCTCGACCAGCTCCCGCAGCGGCTCCAGCCGCCGCGCCGCCAGCACCAGCCGGTGGCTGCCGGCAGCCACCCGCGCCGTCGCCGCGCCGATGCCGCTGCTGGCGCCGGTGATCAGCAGAACCGGGTCGTTCACGCCTGCGTCCGCCATCGCCCGGATTGTCCCAGACTCTGTGTGACGTTTTCCCATAGAGGTTGACGTCGGCACAGGGCGTCGGCTTGCGATAATCCCCGGTCCGTGGATCCCAGCCGCAAGCGCAAGATCCGACTCGTTGTCGCGCTCAGCACCGCGGTGCTGCTCGCCGTCGGCCTCGTCTACACCTCGTTCAGCGCCTCGACCGAGGCGAAAGAGCCCTCGCAGCTGCTCGCGGCGACGCCCGGGACCAGCTACGAGATGACCGGCCGCGTGGTCAAGGGCTCGATCCGCCACGAGGAGGACGGCATGAGCTTCGAGGTCGCCGACCGCGACGACGCCAGCGCCCGCATCCCAGTCACCTACAGCGGCACCGTGCCCGACCCCTTCCGCGGTGGCCGCGAGATCGTCCTCACCGGGGCAGTTGAGAAAGGCGTGTTCGTCGGCGAGGCCGACACGCTGATCACCAAGTGCCCATCGAAGTTCAGCAACGACACGAATGCCACCTAGCCTCGGCAGCGTCGCGCTGACGCTCGCCTTCCTGACGGCGATCTTCGCCGCCGTCATGGCGCTTGCCGGACGCAACGGCAACCAGGCCCGGGTCGACCTCTCCCGCCGCGCGGTCTACGTCCTCTGCGCGCTGGTCACCCTCTGCGTGGTGATGGTCGAGATCGCCTTCGCCACCGACGACTTCGGCTACGAGCTCGTCCAGCAGCACTCCTCGATCGAGACGCCGATGTTCTACAAGCTGTCGGCGATGTGGTCGAGTCAGGAGGGCTCGCTGCTGCTCTGGGCCTGGGTGCTCTCGATCGCCTCCGCGGCGGTCCTCTTCGCCACCCGCCGCAAGCTGCGCGAGATCGTTCCCTACGCGACCGCGGTGCTGGCCGGCGTCGCCGCCTTCTTCACCGGCCTGATGCTGTTCGGCGGCGGCGTCAACCCCTTCGGCGCGCTCAGCCCGGCGCCGCCCAACGGCGTCGGTCTCAACCCGCTGCTGCAGCACCCGAGCATGATGATCCACCCGCCGATGCTCTACTCGGGGTACGTCGCCTTCACGATCCCCTTCGCCTTCGCGGTCGGCGCCCTCGTCACCCGCCGCCTCGACGCCGACTGGATCCGTTCGACCAGGCGCTTCGCCCTGATCGCCTGGACCTTCCTCGGCCTCGGCCTGCTGCTCGGCGCCCGCTGGTCCTACACCGAGCTCGGCTGGGGCGGCTACTGGGCCTGGGACCCGGTCGAGAACGCGGCCCTGATGCCGTGGCTGACCGGCACCGCCTTCCTGCACTCGATCATGGTCCAGGAGAAGCGCGGGATGCTGAAAGTCTGGAACGCGAGCCTGATCGTCGCCACCTTCTCGCTGGCGCTGCTCGGCACCTTCCTCGTCCGTTCCGGTGTCCTGCAGTCGATCCACGCCTTCGGCGACAGCACCGTCGGTCCCTACATCCTCGGCCTGATCGCGGTCGTCCTGCTCGGCTCGACGGCGCTGATCGTCTCCCGCCTCGACGACCTGCGCGCGCCGCGCCAGATCGACTCGCTCGCCTCGCGCGAGGCGGTCTTCCTGGTCAACAACCTGCTGCTGGTCGCGCTCACCGCGGTGATCTTCTGGGGCACCTTCTTCCCGCTGATCTCGGAGCTCTTCACCGGCAACGAGGCCTCGCTGGCCGCGCCCTGGTTCGACCAGTACACGACGCCGCTGGCGATCCTGCTCGTCCTCTTCACCGGGATCGGGCCGCTGCTCGCCTGGCGCCGGATCAGCTGGGCGAACGCGAAGCGCGTCTTCGTCGTGCCGGCGGTGGTGGGCGCCGTCGTCGGGGTTGGGCTCCTCTTCGCCGGCGTCGGCAGCGACCCCTGGGCGCTCGCCCTCTTCGTCTTCGCCGCCTTCTCCTTGACCGGGCTGGCGCAGGAGTTCTGGCGCGGCGCACAGGCGCGGCGCTCGCTGGAGGGCGGCTCGCTGCCGGCGGCCCTGGTCGGGATCGTCTCCCGTAACCGGCGTCGCTACGGCGGCTACATCGTTCACGCTGGGGTCGCCGTGCTGCTGATCGGCATCGCCGCCTCCTCCAGCTTCCAGACCAAACGCGACGTGACGCTGAGGCCGGGGGAGAGCACCGTGGTCGAGGGCCGCACGATCACCTATGTGAGGCCGACCGTCGACGTCGATCGTCGCGCCTTCACCTTCGGCACCGAGCTCGACGTCGAGCAGGGCGGCGAGCGGTTCGAGCTCTTCCCCAGCCGCCGCTACTTTCGCCCGACCGGGATGGAGGCGGGGACGATCGGCAGCTTCTTCGACGGCGAGGCGACCAGCGAGGTCGGGCTCAAAGCGGGCGCCGGCAGCGACCTCTGGACCGCGGTCCAGCCCAACGTCGCCCCCGTGCGCCGCCAGGCGCGCGCCGCCGACCGCGGCTTCCGCCTCTGCGTCTCCGGCGCCCCCGGCACGCCCCCGCAGTGCAAAGCCGTGGCGGGCCTGATGCGGGCCGCGGCCGCCGATCCCAGCCTGAGGCCCACCGCGCTGGCCCAGATCGCGAGCCTGCAGGAGGCGACCGCCGAGCGCCTTGCCCGCGCCTACGTGGACAACGCCGGGCCGGCCGTCTTCCGCGTCATCGTCGACCCGCTCGTCACCTGGATCTGGATCGGCGCCCTGATCGCCCTGACCGGGGCGTTGATCGCGGTCTGGCCCGGCCGCCCGGCGCGCCGCCGCCCGGCCGCCGAAACCGAGCTCGAGGCACTGAAGGAAGCGAAGTACCGCGAGATCCGCGACGCCGAGCTCGACCACGCCGCCGGCAAGCTCTCCGACGAGGACTTCGCCCTGCTCGACGCCGAGCTGCGCCGCGAAGCGGTCGCGATCCTCGACCGCGCCGACGGCAACGGGACGGGTAACGGGAAGCCGGGCGCGCCGCAGGACGATCGGCCCGCCGAGCGCGTCTAGGCAGTTTCGCGCGCCTAGATTTTCAGCAGCACGATCGTGTTCAGCGTGAACAGGATCGAGAAGAAGACAGTCGCCCGGTCGAGGTTGCGCTCGACCATCGAGCCGCCGCCGAACGAGCTGCCACCGCCGCCGATCCCGAACGCCCCGGAGAGCCCGGCGTCTTTGCCGGAGTGGAGCAGCACGAGGAAGATCACCAAGACGGCGAGGATCACCTGCACGACTGAGAGAAACGTGTACACGAGCCGGCATGGTAGCGGGGCTGGCACGGGGCCGGGTCTCCGGCAATCGCTTACATCAGAATCCTTCGTGTTGCGCTAGTTGACAAATATGGCTAATCTGTCAACCGTGCAGACGATCTTTGGGAATTTGACAAGGAGGGATCTGATGGAGGCGGCGGCGCATTCGCACTCGCACGGGCATGGGGAAGAGGTCGAGCTGAATCCGGCGACCTGGAGGGACACGAAGCGCTACGCCTGGCTGCTGGGCTTGGTGGTGCCGCTGCTGCCGTTCATCGCCTGGGGGCTGGTCGAGCTCACCGGGCTCGGCCTCTTCTGGTTCTACGGCCCGATCCTCGTCTTCGTGATCTTTCCGCTGCTCGACGTCGTGGTCGGGATGGACGCCGAGAACCCGCCCGACAGCGTCGTCAAGTGGCTCGAGCAGGACCGCTACTACCGCTGGTGCACCTACGCCTACATCCCGGTCCAGTACGCGGGGCTGGTCTTCGCCTGCTGGCTCTGGGCGGAGGGCGGCCTCTCGACCGTCGACAGCATCGGCCTGGCGCTGACGATGGCGATGGTCAGCGGGATCGCGATCAACACCGCCCACGAGCTCGGCCACAAGCGGGCCAGCATGGAGAGGTGGCTGAGCAAGGTCGCCCTGGCGCAGAGCGGCTACGGCCACTTCTTCATCGAGCACAACCGCGGCCACCACGTCCGCGTCGCCACGCCGGAGGACCCGGCCAGCGCCCGCCTCGGCGAGAGCTTCTGGGCCTTCCTGCCGCGCACCGTGTGGGGCAGCCTCGGCTCCGCCTGGGAGCTGGAGCGGGAGCGGCTCGCCCGCGGCGGCCACTCGCCCTTCTCGGTCCACAACGACATCCTCCAGGCCTGGGCGATGACCTTCGCCCTCTTCGCCGTCCTCACCGTCGCCTTCGGGCCGGTCGTCCTGCCCTACCTGCTGCTGCAGGCGGTCGTCGGTTTCTCGCTGCTCGAGGTCGTCAACTACCTGGAGCACTACGGGCTGCTGCGCCAGAAGCGCGAGGACGGGCGCTACGAGCGCTGCCTGCCCGAGCACAGCTGGAACAGCAACAACGTCGCCTCCAACGTCCTGCTCTACCACCTGCAGCGCCACAGCGACCACCACGCCAACCCGACCCGCCGCTACCAGGCGCTGCGTCACGTCGACGAGGCGCCGCAGCTGCCCACCGGCTACGCGGGGATGATCATGCTCGCCTGGTTCCCGCCGATCTGGCGCCGGGTGATGGACCCGCGCCTGCTCGACCACTACGACGGCGACGTCACTCGCGCCAACATCCAGCCACGGGCGCGGCGTAAGGTGCTGGCCCGCTACGGGCCGGCATCGTGAGCGCCTGGCGCTGTCCCGGCTGCGGCTACGTCTACGAAGAGGCGGCCGGCAACCCGCGCGAGGGCTTCGCGCCCGGCACGGCCTGGAGCGAGGTCCCGGACAGCTGGCACTGCCCCGACTGCGGCGTCCGCGACAAGGTCGATTTCGAGCCGGGACGGGGCGACGAGTGACCGCTGCCACTGCGACCATGGGCGGTGTGGCGACCCGCACCCCATACCCTGAGGCGGCCCGCCAGCTGCTGCGCGAGACGTTCTTCGCCGCCGCCCGCGACCTGATCCAGGAGCGCGCCTGGTCGCAGATCACGATGGCCGACGTCGCCGGCGCCGCCGGCGTCAGCCGCCAGACCCTCTACAAGGAGTTCGGCAGCCGCGACGAGTTCGCCGCCGCCTTCGTCATCCACGAGGGCGAACGCTTCCTCGACGGGGTCGATGCCGCCGTCCGCGAGCACTTCGACGATCCCCGCGCCGCGATCCGCGCTGCGCTCGAGACCTTCCTGCGCAGCGCCGGCGAGGACCTGATGATGCGCATCCTGCTCAGCGACGACGGCACCGGCGGCATGCTGCCCCTGGTCACCACCCAGGGCATGCCCGTCGTCCAGTGGGCGACCGCGCGCCTCACCGCGGTGATGGAGGAGGGCTGGCCCGAGGCGCCGCCCGAGAAGGCCCGCCTCCTCGCCGAGACCCTGGTCCGCCTCGCGATCAGCCACATCACCGCCCCGATCGACCCGCCCGAGACGACCGCCGCCCGCACCGGCGAGCTGCTCGGGCCGTTCGTCGACGAGGCGCTCGGCCGCGGTTAGCTAGTACCTCTCTCCCCGTACGATCAATGGTATGAGAACTACCATCGACGAGCCGGAAGAATTGTCATTCCGAAGGACCTGCGCGCCGCCCTCGGCCTAAAGGGGGGCGACGACGTCGAGGTCACCCTCGAGGGAGAGCGGATCGAGCTCGTCCCCGCGCCGCGCCAGGTCCGTCTGCGTCCGGGGACGCATGGACTGCTCACCTCCGATCTGGAGCTGCCGCCACACGGCCCGGAGGAGGTCCGAGACGCCTTGGAACGGGCACGTCGGTGATTGTCCCGACACCTCTGTGTTGGTCGCGGGCTTCGTTCCCGATCACGAGTTCCACCAGGCGGCGGAAGTGGCCCTGGCCGACGTTCGGGGGGAAGGCAGGCTGATCGCGCCACACGATGGCGGAGACCTTCTCGGTGCTGAGCGCCCCCGGCGGCGTATCGCGAGGCCGTCGACTAGTCCAGGGCCCGACCCCCGTCGCGCTTGCCGTAGTAGACGAAGAAGCGACGGGTGAAGCCCTGGCGCTCGTAGAAGCGGTGGGCGTCGACGTTGGTGACCGTGGTGGTGATCGCCATGTCCTCGACGCTGAGCTCGGCGAGGCGCTCCCAGGCGGCCTCGATCAGCGCCGCGCCGACGCCGGTGCCGCGCTGCCCGGGCAGGACCGAGAGCGTCTCCAGCTCGGCCAGCCGCTCGCCGGTCGCCCACGACGCGTAGCCGGGGCCGATCGTGACGAAGGCATAGCCGACGGGGCGTGCGTCGACTTCGGCGACGATGAAGAAGGTCTCGGGGTCGGCCAACCAGCGCTCGTACTTGGCGCGCCGCTTGGGCCAGGAGTCCTCGTCGGCGCGTGCCGGCGTGGCCGGCCCGAGGCTCGGCGAGATCTCGGCATTGTGCGCGTGCAGCGCGCCCCAGAGCGGCTCAAGCGCGTCGAGCTCGGCGACTGATGCCGCGCGGCGCAGCTTCACAGGAAGGAGGTGATCAGCTCGGCGAGGCGCTCGGGCTCCTGGGCGATGAAGGCGTGGCCGCCGCCGGCGAAGAGCTCGACCCGGGAGTCCGGCCAGCGGGCGGCGAGCGCCTCCGCGTTTGCGGGTGGGAGGACGATGTCCTCCGCGCCGTGGACGATCAGCACCGGCAGGTTCGAGTCGGGCGGGGGAGGGGGCGGATCGGTGGCGTGCCAGGCGACCAGCACCTCCTCCTGCGCCGCGAGGCCGGCCGGGGTCAGCTCGGCCCGCGCCGCCGCGACGATGTCGACGACTTCCTGCCCCATCTCGGCCACGACCGCGGGCGGGAAGAGCAGCGCGAGCAGCCGCGTCGCCTGCTCCTCTGGGCTGCCCGAGTGGTCGGTGAGCCGCCGGAAGACGCCGGGTTCGGCCGGCACGATCGCCGCCCCGCCGGCGCTGGTAGAGAGCAGGGCCAGCGCCGCGACCCGCGCCGGCGTACGCAGGGCAAGCTCCTGGGCGATGAAGCCGCCCATCGACCAGCCGGCGACCGGCAGGCGGTCGATGCCGAGGGCGTCGAGCAGGGCCTCGGTGTCGGCGGCCATCGCCGCGGCCGTCAGCGGTTGTGCCAGCTCTCCCAGCGGTGAGCCGCCGAGGCCGCGGTTGTCGGGGCAGATGACTTCGAAGCTCTGCCCGAGGCCGGCGACGAACCCCGGGTCCCAGTCCGCGGCGGTGGCGGCGTAGCCGTTGAGCAGCAGCAGCGGCGGGCCCTCGCCGAGCGCGCGCCAGGCCAGCGGCCGTCCGTCGAGCTCGATCGTTCCAGCCCGTTCCGCAGTCGCGCTCAACCGTTCGCGGCGGGGAGGGTGACCGGGGTGGAGGGCGGCGCGCCGGTTTCGAGCAGCGTCGCGATGTAGAGGACGACGGCCTTGGCGCCGAGGTTGGTCGCTTCGTGCTTCACCGAGGGCTGCTCGACGATCCACTCGCCGGCGTGGATCTCGCCGCGCTGGCCGGCCCTGATCGTGCGCACGACCTGCGGGTCCTGGTCGGCCTCGCCCCTGCGCACGGTCACCGATCCGCTGCGCACCGTGTAGGTCAGGGTGCCGGACTGGACCCGGGCGATCTGGGTGCCGCGGTGGCGGTGCGGCGCGAGGACCGCCCCCGCGGGGACCGAGACGCGGCTCAGCACCATCGTGCGGTCGGGCGCCCCCTGCACGTTGCTGGTCTGGGCGAGCGCGTTGCGGACGACCGTGACCGGCGTCGCCGACTCGCCGAAGGCGGGCAGCAGCGCCCCCGCCGCGAAGCTGACGGCGAGCGCGAGCAGGACCAGGAAGCGGGTGCGGACGACACGTCCCATGCCGCGGGCAGGCTACGGAGCGGGGAGGACGGCTCAGGCTTCCAGCAGCAGGGTGACCGGCCCGTCGTTGACGAGGGCCACCCCCATGCAGGCGCCGAAGACGCCCTTGGCGGCGCCGAGCCGCTCGCAGAAGCGGTCGTAGAGCGGCTCGGCCAGCTCGCCCGGCGCCGCCGCGACGTAGCTGGGCCGGTTGCCCTTGCGGGCGTCGCCGTAGAGGGTGAACTGGCTGACGCAGAGCACCTCGCGCTCGCCCAGCGGCTCGTTCATGCGGCCCTCGGCGTCGTCGAAGACGCGCAGCGCCCGCACCTTCGCCGCCAGCCGGTCGGCGGTCGCGGCGTCGTCGTCGTGGGTGACGCCGAGCAGGACCAGCAGGCCCGGTCCGATCCGCGCCACGCGCTCGCCCTCGACGTCGACCGCCGCCTGGCTGACCCGCTGCACCAGCGCCCTCACCGGGGGCCGCGCGCCTCGAAGAAGAGCATCGGACCCGAGCGCTCGGCCGCGGTCAGCTCGAGGCCCGCCTCGGCGAGCCAGGACTCGATCTCAACCTGGGTCCCCACCTGGCCGAAGTCGCCGCGCCCGGGCTGGATCAGGAGGCGCTGGCGCAGGGTGTCGTTGCCGCGGACGAAGCTGGCGCCGACCGCCGGCGCCCCGGGCTTCAGTACCCGCGCCACCTCGGCGAGCGCCCCGCGCGGGTCCTCGTAGCAGTGCAGGCCCCAGTAGGTGAGGAAGAGGTCGGCGCTCTCGTCGGGCAGCGGCAGCGCGGTCGCGTCGGCCTCGACGAACTCGAGCCCGGCCAGGCCGCGGTCGGCGGCCCGCTTGCGGGCGCGGCGCAGCATCGCGGTCGAGAGGTCGGCCCCGACGTAGCGGACCGAGCCGTCGGCGGGCACCGCCCGCAGCGCCGGTCCCGCCCCGCAGGGGCAGTCGACGACGGTGCCCCCGGCGGGTACCGCGGCGACCGCGCCCATGCTCTCGTAGTAGCGCCCGGTGTCGCCGCCCCAGAAAGCCCGGCCGAACCGCCGCCCGATCCCCGGCCGCTCCATGTAGGCGCTGTAGACCGCGCCGAAGGGGGAGGCGTAGAAGTCGTCCCGCGCCATCCGGGAAGTCTATGAAGGACGCGGAGTGGATCTCTTAGGATGATAGGATGCTCACTTATACCCGGGTGCCCTGGGTCACAGGGCGTATGAGGAGGAGAGAAGGATGCGAATCATCGGCTTGGTTGCAGCTTTCGCGGCGTCGCTTGCCCTCGTGGTTGGTTGCGGCGGCGATGACTCGTCGTCCAGTGGCTCGAACGGGAACGGCGGCCTGCCCGAGGAGATCGTCGTCGGCGCCGCGATCGCCAAAACGGGCTACCTGGCGCCCTTCGACGCCAACATCGCCGCGGTCAAGCGGCTGCTCGCCGAGACCAATGCCGAGGGCGGCGTCGACGGTCACAAAGTCACCCTGGTCGAAGTCGACAACCGCTCCGATCCCCAGCAGGCGGCAGTCGCCGCGCAGCAGGTGATCGAGAAGGGCGGCGACGTCCTCCTCTTCAGCTGCGAGTCGTTGACGGCGGCGGCCCAGGCGACCGTCGCGCAGGAGAACGGCAAACTGAACTTCACGATGTGCGCGAACGAGCCCGGCTTCGGCCCGCCGACCACCGGGCGGCTCTCCTTCAGCGCCAACCCGAGCTTGCTCTCCGAGGCGAGCGCCCGGGCCAGCTTCCTCTACGACCAGGGGATCAAACGACCGTTCCTCTTCCGCGACACCTCGCTGATCTACGGCAAGGCCGACTGCTCGGGCTTCGAACAGACCTGGGAGGAGCTGGGCGGTGAAATCGCCGGCTCCGCCGACTTCCAGAACTCCGACGAGTCGGTGGCGAGCCAGATCAACGACCTCAAGAACTCCGACGCCGACGCTGTGGTGATGTGCTCCTACCCGCCGGGGGGAGCGGCGGCGATCAAGCAGATCCGCGCCGCCGGGATCGACGTGCCGATCGCCGCCCCGAGCGCCTTCGACGGCACCTACTGGCTGAAGGGGATCTCCAACACCGACGACATCTTCATCACCCTCAACGGGTCCGCCTACGACCCACCCGACGAGCGCACCGCCAAGCTCTTCGCGAGCCTCGAAAAGGACGGGGTCAACACCGACGTCTCCAGCAACCTGCTGGCGGCCTACGCCGCCGGGCAGCTGATGCTCCAGGTGATCGGGGAAACCGGCAGCGTCGACGGCGACACGCTCGCCGACGCGCTCGAGGCGAAGCCCCACGAGACGATCATCGGCGAGATCGAATACACGCCCGAGGATCATTTCCCGACCCGCACCTGGCCGATCTACGTGATCGAAAACGGCAAGCCGAAACTGGTCACCGAGGTCAAGCCGCAGTTCATCCCGGAATACGGCGGCTAGGCGAGCCGGGGCCGTGTCAGCCTTCGGGGTTAAGGTCCCGAACGCGATGGCGGAGCGCGGCAGAGGCGGGAAAGACGGCGGTGGGCGAGGCTCCGGCGCGGCGGCCGGGACCCGCTCGCTGGACCGCAACAGCTTCGTGCCGCTCTATTTCCAGCTCGCCGAGGTGCTGAAGGAGAAACTAGAAGCGGGCGCCTGGCAGTCGGGCTCGCGCTTCCCGTCCGAGCGCGAGATCGCCGAGCAGTTCGAGGTCTCCCGCACCGTGATCAGGCCGGCGCTCGATCTTCTCGTCGGCGACGGGGCGATCGTCCGCATCAAGGGCTCGGGAACGTTCGTCACGCCGCCGAAGCGCGAGGTCCCGGTGGTCGGGTTGACCCAAGCGCTGATCGATCGCAGCGAGGACCTGACCCTGACCGTGCTCGCCGCGGGCGAGCGCGCGCCCGACCCCACCGTGGCCGAGCTGCTGGGGATCGCCGATCGCCGTACCGCGGTCGCTCACGTGACGGCGGTGCTGCACGCCGAAGGGCGGCCGGTCTGCCTGGTCGACTCCCACTCCACCACCGCCGACCTGCCCTGGCTGCTTCCCTACGCCAGCGCCCTGGAGGCGGGGGAGGCCCCGCCCGCTCCCGGCAAAGGGCTGACCCTGACCCGCGCCGAGGTCTCGATCGAAGGCGCCTTCTTCGGCGCCTGGGAGGCGTCGCAGGTGGGGGTCTCGGCCGGCGACCCGACGCTGATGGGGAAGCTCGTCCAGTTCGCCAAGCCGAAGGGGGCAAAGCGCGAGCGGCCGGTCGAGTTCGCCCGGCTCGTCTACCGCAGCGACAGCGCTCAGCTCGCGGTCGAGCTGAGCTGAGCCGAGTCGCCCTCGCGCTCGGCCAGCGCTCGCCGCACGAACTCGATGAAGGCCTGCCGGTAGGCGAGCGTGAAGCGGTCGGACATCGTGCTGGCCTGGTCCTTGGGGTCGAGAGGGAGCTCCGGCGGCTGGATCGCGCTGACGATCGGCCGATCCTCGGCGTAGACGCGCTCCTCGAAGGCGATCGCCTCCTCGAGGGTGTACTCGTCGAAGTCGCTGTTGAAGCCCTCGATCCAGTAGTTCACCGACTCGGTGGCGCTGACCGCCCGCGCGGCATGGAGCAGGCAGCGCTCGCCCTTGTGGGGGAACATCTGGACCGAGGTGAAGTTGGGCGCGATCACGTGGTAGCGGACCTCGCGCAGCGAGCCCCAGATCTCCTCGGCGTCCTCGCCCACCAGCATCTTCCGCTCCAGCGTCACCTCGAGCCCGTCGCGCTTGGGGTAGAGGGGCTCGATCACCTCGGGCACCTTGCCGAAGGTCGTCGGGTGGACGAAGGCGAAGTGGGCGACGTCGCGGAAGTTCTCGATCGTCACCCCGAGCGAGACCGGCACCTCGAACGGGGTCCCGTGGCCCCAGGTCCAGGTGTCGGGGTCGAACCAGGGCAGGGCGGGCAGGTCGACGATCGGCTCTTCGAGCGCGGTCCAGACGAGCCCCCAGTACTTGCGCGCCGGGTATGCCGGGATGCGGGCCCGGGAGGGGATCCGCTTCTGGTCCTCCAACGACGGGATGCGGGCGCAGCCGCCGCCGTCGGTCCACTGCCAGCCGTGGTAGGGGCACTGGATCGTCTCGCCCTTGACCTTGCCCATCGAGAGCGAGGCGCCGCGGTGGCCGCAGCGGTCGGCGACGACCGCGGGCTTGCCGCTCTCGGTCAGGAACACGGCCAGCGTCTCACCGAGCACGACCGCCCGCTGAGGGCCCCGTTGGAGGTCCTCGACGCGGGCGACCGGCTGCCAACAGCGGCGCAGCGCTCGCGAGACGTCCTCGCTGCTCGGGATCGGGGAGGGTTTTCCGTCGCTGGCTGACACTTGTAATCCTAAGACTACAACGTCCGTAGCCCTGGCTCAGGGGCACCGACCAGGATTGCAGTGTTGCCGACTCCCCCTTGGCCTTCGCCCATCTCCTGGTGGGCTCGCGGGATGTCCTCGAAGCGCAGCACCCGGCCCAGCGCCGGGCCGACCTTTCCTTCGCGGATCAGGTCGTTGTAGGCGTAGGCCTGCTCGTCGTTCGTCCCGTGCGATCCCTGCAGGCGTTTCTGGCGCGTCCAGTGGTAGCGCAGGTCGACGACCGCGGTGTAGCCGGTCGTGCCGGCGCAGATGACGACCATGCCGCCGGTGTCGCAGACGAAGATCGAGGTCGGGATCGTCGCCTCGCCCGGGTGCTCGAAGACGATCCGCGGGTTGCGCCGCTCCCCGATGACGTCCCAGAGCGCCTTGCCGAAGGCCCGTGCCCCGGCGGTCCAGCGCTTCTGTCCCTCGGCGTCGTCCCAGTGGGGCGGGATGCCCCAATGGTCGAACTCGGAGCGATCGATGTACCCCTTGGCCCCGAGGCCGACGCAGTACTCGCCGCGCTCGGGATCGGAGACCACGACGACCGGGATCGCCCCGGCGTTGGCGGCGAGCTGGATCGCCTGCGTTCCGAGGCCACCGGCGCCGCCCCAGATCAGGACCACGTCGTCCTTGGCCACGGTGTGGCCCTCCCAGCCCGAGAGCATCCGCTGGGCGGTGGTGCCGACCAGGGACGGCGCGGCGGCCTCCTCCCAGCTGAGGTGGGTCGCCTTCGGCATCACCTGGTGCGACTGGCAGAGCGCGAACTGGCCGAAGGAGCCGTAGTTCGTGTCGTAGCCCCAGATCCGTGCCGAGGGCGCCAGCATCGGGTCCTTGCCCGCCTGCACCCAGGGGTCGTCGGGGGCCCACCATCCGGGGTGGATCACGACCTCTTCGCCGACCTCGACCCCCTCGACTCCGGCCCCGACCTCGTAGACCACGCCCGAGGCGTCGCTGCCGCCGATGTGGAAGTCCTCCGTGGCGCCGGCCCGCTGGCGGACCGCGATCACGTCCTGGGGGACGCCGCGGGCGGCCCAGACGTTGTTGTAGTTGATCCCGGCCGCCATCACCGCGATCAGGACCTCGCCGGGGCCCGGCCTCGGGGTCGTCACCTCTTCGATCTGGAAGGCAGTGACCGGCTCGCCGAGCCGGTCCTGCCGGACGACCTGAGCGAGCATCGTCTCGGGGACTTGGCCGATCTCCGGCAGCGTGCCGATTGCTTGTCCGTTCACTGTTCCTTCTCCCTTGGTCGTTGTCTTGTCATCTCGTAAAAGGTCATTGCGAGCCGCGCAGGATGCCGCCCGAGGCGTTCACCGCGTGCCCAGAGAGCGCCGCTCCCGCCGGCCCGGCGATCGCGCTGACCACCGCGGCGACGTCCTCCGGCGTGCCGATCCGCGCCAGCGGGATCTGCTCGAGGTAGGCCCTCTGGACCTCCGCCACCGAGACCCCAGCGTCGGCGGCCTCGGCGGCGATCGCCGGGGTGTCGATCAGGCCCGGCAGGATGCAGCCGACGTGGATTCCGTCTGGGCCGAGCTCGGCGGCGAGCGACCGGGTCAGCGAGATCAGCGCCGCCTTGGAGGCCGAGTAGCCGCTGGCGCGCGGCCATCCTGTCACCCCCCAGAACGAGGAGACGATCGCGATCGTGCCGGCGCCGGCACGCCGCATCTCCGGCAGGACGCCGCGGACCAGCGCCAGGGTTCCGGAGAGGTTCGTGTTCAGCTCGCGCCACCACTCCGCCTCGTCGCGGCCGACGAAGGACTGCATGTAGTAGTGGGCGGCGTTGGCGACGAGCACGTCGACCGGTCCGAGCGCTTGCCGCACCGTCTCGATCAGCGCCCCGACCGCCTCCGGGTCGCTGACGTCGGCGGCAACCGGCAGGCCGCCGATCCGCTCCGCGAGCCCGGTCAGGGCGGGGGTCTCGGCGAGGTCGTTGACGGCCACCGTCGCGCCCTCGGCGGCGAGCCGCTCTGCGATCGCGGTCCCGATCCCTCCGGCCGCGCCGGTGACGAGGGCCACGCGCTTGCCGTCCGGCTCAGGCATCGTGGGGGGGCAGGCGGAGGATCTCACCGGTGACGTAGTCCGCGTCGCAGGCAAGGAAGGCGACCGCGTTGGCGATCGAGGCCACGTCGGTCTCCGGCCCGATCGCGATGCCGTTGACCCGGACGCCGTCCGGCCCCAGCTCGGCCGCGAGGCTGCGCAGGAGGCCGACGGCGGCCCCCGCGGCCGCGGCCGCCTCCGCCGTGCCGGCGCCGCTGTTGAAGGCGACCCGGGGCAGGACGGCGACCACGGAGGCGTTCTCGGCCAGAGTGGGCAGGGCCCGGTCGAGCAGGCCCAGCAGGGGCTCCAGGTTCGCCTGCAGCCTTTCCTCCCAGCTCGCCGGCTCCGCCTCCTCGACCGGCCGGTGGGGCAGCTCGGAGACATGGCCGACGACGCCGTCGAAGGGATCGGTCGCGCCGGCGTCGAAGCCGGTCGCCTCCCAGCCGCGCTTGGCGAGCACGCTGCCGAACGCCTCCAGCCAGGACTCCCCCGGTGGCGAGCTGATCGCCACCTTTCGCGTAGTGGTCATCCTGTTATCCTAAGCTATATGGGAAGCAACGGGTGGCCGCGGCAGGCCACCGAGCTGTTGGACGAGTGGAGCCTGCGTCGGCCCGAGGCCGAGGCGGTGGTTTGCGGTGAGACGCGGCTGAGCTACGGGCAGCTGCGGGAGTCGGTCGATCTCTGGGCGAAAGCGCTGCTGGCGATGGGGGTACGGCGCGGCGATCGCGTCGCGGTCCTGACCACGCCCCGCGCCGAGTTCGTCGTCCTCTTCCTCGCCCTCGCCCGGATCGGCGCCACCTGGGTCGGCCTCAACCCGCGCCACCGGTTGCCCGAGCTGCGCTACGTGGTCGAAGACACCGAGCCGGTGCTGCTCTTCTGCCTCGACCGCTTCGAGCAGCGCTCCTACGAGGAGGAGGCGCGGGCCCTCACCGACGAGTGCGAATCGATCAGTGAGCTGATCTCGCTCGGTGGCCCGATCGAGGGAGCGGTCTCCTCCGCCGAGTTCGCCGCCCTCGGCCGCGGGGTTCAGCCCGCCCGGCTCGAGGAGGCCGCGGCGCTGAGCGCCGCGGACGATCCGGCCTGCGTCGTCTACACCTCGGGGAGCACCGGCCAGCCGAAGGGCGCGGTCCTCAGCCACAGCGGGCTGCTGATGACCCACCGGGCGATGGCGGAGCGCTGCGCGGTCGAGTCGCCGTGCCTGATCAGCGACCTGCCGATCGATCACGTCGCCGGAATCGGCTTCGTCTACACGACCCTCGCCAGCGGCGGCAAGCTGGTGCTCAGGGAGCGCTTCGACCCCGTCGGCTCGTTGACCGCGATCGAAGAGGAGCGGGTCAGCGTCTGGTTCGCGGAGACGACCCAGTTCCTGCTCGCCCTCCCTCACGCCGCCCGCCACGACCTCTCGAGCCTGGAGACGATCGGCTACACGACGACGCCGCCGCGCTCTGTCCTCGAACAGCTCGGCGTTCTCGCCGAGCGGCTGATCTGCGGCTACGGGATGACCGAGACCAGCGACCTGGTGCTGATGACCGAGCCCGGAGAAGACTTCGACTCGCTCGCGCGCGGCAACGTCGGGCGGCCGATCGCGGGGGTCGAAGCGCGGCTGGTGGAGGCGAGCGGCGCCGACCGCGGCGCCGGCGAGCTCCAGGTCCGGGGAGCGTGCGTCTTCGCGGGCTACCTGAATCGCCCGGAGGCGACCGCGGAGGCGTTCGCCGAGGGCGGCTGGCTGCGCACCGGCGACCTCCTGCGAGCCACCGAGAACGGTTCCTTCGAGTTCGTCGGGCGGCTCGGGAGCGGCTTTCGCTCCGGCGGCTACAACGTCTACCCGGAGGAGATCGAGCGGGCGCTCGAAGCGCACCCCGGAGTCGTCCAGGCGGCCGTCGTCGACGTCGCCGACGAGGTCTTCGGCGCCGTCGGCCACGCCTTCGTCCTCGCACGGCCCGGGGCTGAGCCGGGGGCCGAGGAGCTGGAGGCGCACTGCCGCGAGCGGCTCGCCAACTACAAGGTGCCGAAGGCCTTCACGGTCGCGCTGGAGCTGCCGATGACGCGCACCGAGAAGATCAACAAGAAGGAGCTGCGGGCTCGAACAGAGCGTCAGCCTCCTGAAACGTCGAGTCCCGCCAGTCGAGCGCAGCTCGTAGCCCCTCGGCCCGGCGGATCTCGTTGAAGCGGGCCATCTCCTCGGTGTTGGTGGTGTCGAGGATCCCGCAGAGCTTGATGTTGAGCGCCGCCGCCGCGGTGTAGCCGGAGAGCTCGTAGGAGCGGTTCAGCGACTCCTTCTGCGTGCGCAGCGCCAGCGGCGAGATCCGCGCCATCGTCTGCGCGTAGGCGTCGACGCGGCGATCGAGCTCCGCCTCGGGGACGACGGCGGTGACCATGCCGAGCCGCAACGCCTCCTCGGCGTCGACGAGCCGTCCGGTGAGCAGCAGGTCCTTGGCCGCCTTCATCCCGATCACGAAGGGGAGGACGAAGTTGACCGGCATGTTCGAGAAGCGGATCTCCGGCTCGCCGAGCTTGGTCCCGGCGGCGGCGACGGTGACGTCGCAGACCATCGCCAGCTCGCAGCCACCGCCCAGGGCATAGCCGTGAACGGCGGCGATCGTCGGCTTCGGGAAGGACCAGATCCGACCCAGCCAGTCGCTGTCCCACTCCAGCGACGCGGTCCCCGCCGCGGGGCTCTCGTGCATCGCCTCCCAGGCCTCGTCACCCGACATCTCGAAGCCCGAGCAGAAGGCGCGGCCGTTGCCGGAGATGACCACGACCCGGGCCTCCTCGTCGGCGGCGATCTGGGTCAGCGCCGCGTCGATCTCCTCCTGCAGGTCCTTGCTGAGCGCGTTGAGGTGGGCGGGGCGGTTGAGGCGGATTCGCGCCACTGGGGATTCGAGAACGACCTCGATGTGCTCGAAGCTCTGCGTCATCGTGACCTCGCTATTCGGGGGTGGGGTAAACGGTTGGGTCGACCTCGACCGGCAGGTGCTCGACGGTGGGCAGCTCGGGGTCCTCGCCGGCTCGCCGGGCGGCCTCGCGCAGCGAGACGAACTCGACGTCGCCGAGCGCCAGCGCCCGTTCGGCGAGCCGGCGCAGGGCCAGCACTCGGCCGGGCCTTCCCGAGAGGAAGGGGTGGTTGGCCAGCAGGAAGAGGCAGCCGTAGTGGCGCATCCCTTCCAGCTCGGCCTCCCATATGGCGAGCGCCTTCTCTGGCGGCTCGAGGAATTCGCTGATCCCCTCGACGAACCCGTACTGCTCCCAGTCGTCGAGCGACCAGTGGACGGGCAGCTCGATCACCTTGCCCCGGGCGGTCGAGAGCCAGTAGGGCCGGTCGTCGTGCATCAGCGAGGAGTCGTAGAGGAGGCCGTGCTCGGCGACCAGCTGCGGCGAGAGCCAGCTCGCCGACCAGCCGGCGGTGCGGTGGCCGAGGACCTCGGCTCCCTGCTCGCGCAGCACCTCCAGGCCGCGCTCGAAATCGGCCCGCTCCTCTGCCTCGGTCAGGGTGGCGGGCCAGCGGTGGCTGTGGGAGTGGTGGCCGACCTCGTGGCCGGCCGCGAGGATCGTCTCGAGCAGCCACGGGTAGCGCTCGGCGGTCGCCCCGGGGACGAAGAAGGTGGCGGGCAGGGAGAGGTCGGCGAGCAGCTCGAGGATGCGCGGCACGCCGACCCGGGGGCCGTAGGACTGGTGGCTCATCAGCGTCGCCAGTTGGGCGTTGCCGGGGTCGAGCGCGAGCACCGGCGACTCGGCGTCGACGTCGAAGCTGAGCGCGGCCAGGGCGGCGCTTCCACCCAGCCAGGCGGGGCGTCCGGGGCGCCGGCTGGGCGGCGCCGCGTTGCCGCGCGGCGCGGTGTCGTCGGCCGCCATCAGGGCTGCTTCCCCAGGTAGGCGCCGATCACCTCGGGGTTGCGCTGCAGCTCCTCGCGGGTTCCCCGGGCGCGGATCTTGCCGGTGCTGAGCACGAAGCAGCGGTCGGAGAAGGCGATCGTCCTGGCGGCGTTCTGCTCGACCAGCAGCATCGTCACGCCTTCCTCCCGCAGCTCCCCGAGCAGGCCGTAGATGACGTCGATCATCTTCGGCGCCAGGCCGAGCGAGGGCTCGTCGAGGATCAGCAGCTTGGGCCGGCCGAGCAGGGCGCGGGCGATCGCCAGCTGCTGCTGCTCGCCGCCGGAGAGCCGGTCGGCGCGCTGCTCGGCGCGCTCGCGCAGGATCGGGAAGCGGGCCAGGGTGTGATCGAGGAGCTCCTCGCTCGCCTCGCCGGCGAGCGCCCCGACCTGCAGGTTCTCGGCGACCGAGAGCGTCTTGAAGACGTGGCGGCCCTCCGGCACCAGGGCCAGCCCGAGGCGTGCGATCCGCTCCGGTGACATCCCGTTCAGCTCCCGCCCCTCGAAGTGGACCTCGCCGGCGGTGGGCGAGACCAGGCCGCAGATCGCCCGCAGGATCGAGCTCTTGCCGGCGCCGTTGGGGCCGATCATCCCGACCACTTCTCCCGCCGTCAGGGAGAGGTCGACGCCGTGGACGACCTCGACCCGGCCGTAGCCAACGTGGATGTCGCGCAGCTCAAGCATTGGCCTCGCTGAGGAAGGAGCTGCCCAGGTAGGACTCGATCACGGCGCGGTCCGCCTGGACCTCCGCCGGGGTGCCGATTCGCAGCGTCGCTCCGTCGTCGATGACCTGGACCCGCGGGCAGAGCGCCATGACGACGCTCATCTCGTGCTCGATCAGGAGGATGCCGCAGCCGAAGGTCTCCAGCACGTTGCGCAGGATCTCCACCAGCTCGGCGCCCTCCTCGTCGTTGAGCCCCGCCGCCGGCTCGTCGAGCAGCAGGTAGCGCGGGTCGGTGGCGAGCGCGCGGGCGATCCCCAGCAGGCGCTGGCGGCCGGGCGGCAGCGAGCCGGCCGCTTGGTCGGCGCACTCGCTGAGGTCGAGCCGGGCCAGCACGTCGGCGGCGACGCCGACCGCGCGCCGCTTGCCGACGCCGACGCCCATCGCGCCCACGGCGACGCTCTCGAGGCTGGTCAGGTGGGGGAAGGGGAGGGCGGCCTGGAAGGTGCGGCCGAGACCGGCGCGCGCCAGCCGCGCCGGCGAGTGCCCGCTGACGTCGGCCCCGTCGAGGGTGACCGTGCCCGTGTCGGGGGGCTGGAAGCCGCTGAGGACGTTGACGAGGGTCGTCTTGCCGGCGCCGTTGGGGCCGATCAGGCCGAGCGCCTCGCCGTGGCGCAGCTCGACATCCACCCCTTTCAGCACCTCCAGCCCCGAGAAGGCGAGCGTGATCCCGCTGCCGCTCAGCACCCCGTCGCCCCGCTCGCCCGCCCGCCCCACCTCGGCGTCCGGCGCCGCCGACGGCGACGGCGGTCGCAGCAGCGGGATCAACCGCCGCAGCCAGGTCAGCTCGCCGGCCTCGCGCCCGCCGCTCAGCCCCTCCGGCATCGCGATCATCGTCGCCAGCAGGATCAGGCCGAGGCCGATCGCCGCGAGGCCAGGGAGCTCTCCGACCGAGACCGCGCCGAACAGGTTTGCCCCGTTCTCGACCCCGCGCAGCATCTCGTTCACGGCCGCCACCGAGAGCGTTCCGATGACGGCGCCGAAGACGCTGCGCACACCGCCGACGACGAGCATGGTCAGCGTCGTCACCGTTGCCGCGAAGTAGAAGGTCGTCGGGCTGAGGACCCCCGACTGGTGGATCGCGAGCGCCCCCCCGATCCCGCACAGCGTGCCGCTGAGGGCGAAGGCGATCAGGCGCTCCTTCATCACCTTGACGCCGATCGAGCGAGCCGCGACCTCGTCCTCGCGCGTCGCCTGCAGGCGGTAGCCGCTCGTCGACCACTTGAAGGCGAGGGCGACGACGACCGCCACCGCCGCCCAGATCCCGGCTGACTCGACGCTGGTCGTGGTCGGGACGCTGACCAGGCCGCTGCTGCCGGCCGTGACCTTGTCCCAGTTGGCGACCACGTTGTAGACGACGATCAGGAAGGCGAAGGTCGAGATCGGGATCGCCAGCGTCGAGGTGCGCATCAGCGGCAGGCCGACGATCGCCGCCAGCAGCCCGGCGACCGCGGCGGCGATCAGGGTCGAGAGCAGCGGGCCGAGCTGCGCGTCGGCGAGGAAGTCGGGCAGGCCGGGCGTCTGCAGCAGCGTGAAGGCCGCCGGCAGGGTGAGCAGGGCGGAGATGTAGGCGCCGGCGCTGGCGAAGCCGATCTGGCCGAACGAGTAGACGCCGCTGTTGCCGATGAAGATCTGCAGCCCGAGGACGATCACGAGGTTGCAGAGGATCAGCGTCACGGTGCCCTGGAAGGAGGGCTGCCCGGTGCTGCCGATCAGGACCGTCAGCCCGACCAGGGCGAGGGGCAGGAGCAGCGAGAGGGCCAGCGCCGCGGGTGAGCGGAGGCGGCCGCCGCTCATACCCGAGCCCTCCCGATGTCTCCCCCGAGCAGGCCCTGCGGCCTGAAGATCAGGATCAGCACGGGGAAGGTGAAGACGATCGCGTCGCGGAACGGCACCAGCCCGGAGGGCAGGTAGGCGGCGAGCAGCGAGGAGAGCATGCCCAGCAGCAGGCCACCGACGACGGCGCCGAAGATCCTGCCGAAGCCGCCGATCACCACCGCCACGAAGCCGACCAGGATCGGCGTCAGCCCCATCGCCGGGGAGACCTGCCCGGTCTGCATCACGAGCAGCACGCCGACCGCGGCGGCAAGCGCGCCGCTGACCGCGAAGGCGACCGCGATCACCCGGTCGGCGCGCACCCCGAGCAGCCGCGCCATGTCGAAGTTCTCCGCCGCGGCCCGCATCGCCAGGCCGGTGCGGGTGCGGTAGAGCAGCCAGCCGAGCCCGGCGAGGACGGCGGCGGTCAGGCCGAGGGTGACGAACTCGAGGTTGGGGACCGAGACGGCGCCGATGTTGCTGGCTTCGCTGAAGAAGTCGGGCGTCTCGATCGAGCGGGAGCGGGCGTCGACCGCGGCCGTGATCGTGTTCTGGAGGATCGCCGCCACCGCCAGCGAGGTGATCAGCTGGGCCGAGAGGTCGGCGTTGCGAACCGGCCGGAAGGCGACCCGCTCGGCGAGGACCGCGATCACGACGCCGGTCAGCAGGGCACCGGCGACTGCCAGCCCGAAGGGGGCCCCGGCGAGCGCGTAGAGGGCGTAGGCGGCGAGCATGATGAACTCGCCGTGGGCGAAGTTCATCATGCCCATCACCGTGTAGATCACGGTGACGCCGAGGGCGATCAGCGCGTAGAGGCTGCCCAGAGCGAGAGCGTCGATCAGGTTCTGGAGCAGCTCCGTCATCAGAGGTGGTGCTTGGCGTGGGCGAAGAGCATCTCGGCCAGCACCGACCAGACCAGCTTCGCGGTGACCCCGCTCGGGTCGTAGACCCCGCAGAGCTCGACGTTGTCGACCGCGGTCAGTCCCCGCTCGCCGACCCAGCGGCCGAGCTGGAGGATCTGGTGCGAGGTGAACCCGCCCGGCTCGGGGCCAGTCGTGCCGGGCGCGAAGGCGGAGTCGATCGAGTCGGTGTCGAAGCTGACGTAGACGGCGTCGACCCCATCCCAGGCGCGGTCGAGCGCCTCGGTCATCGTCAGCTCGAAGCCGCGCTCGAGGATCTCGCTCATTGGGTAGGCGCGGATTTCCCGGCGCTCGACCTCCTGCCACCAGGAGGGAACGTTGATCTGCCCGCGAATGCCGACGATCGCCATGTTCTCGGCCGCGACGTTGGGCAGCTCCGAGGCTCTGACCAGACCGCTGCAGTTGGTGTCGCCCTCGCCGGCGATCCGGTCCGAGGCATCGAGGTGGGCGTCGATCTGCAGGTAGCCCATCTTCTTCTCCGGGCCGAGGAACTCGGAGAGGGCGCGGGCGCCGGGGACGACCAGGGAGTGGTCGCCGCCGACCGTGATCGGGATCGCGCCGGCAGCGAGGATCGAGCCGATCGCCTCGCCGACCAGTTCGTGCGTGCGGGCGAGGTTGCCGACGGCGAGCGGGGCGTCGCCACAATCGACGAGGCCGTAGGCGTCGAAGAGGTCGACGTCCCAATCGAACGACCAGGGCCCGGCCATCGTCGAGGCGATCCGCAGAGCCTGCGGCCCCGTTGCCGAGCCGGGCCGCTCTACCGCCTGGTTGCCGCCCTCGAAGGGGAAGCCGAGGAAGGCGGCGCGGGCACCGCTGTCGGCAAGCTCGTCGACCGGCACGTGCGGCGCCCCCAGCACCGAGACCACACCGCTGGTCAGGGCATCGAAGGTCGTGGTTCCACTCATTTCTTGGCTTCCTCCAGTTGTTCGTCGTCCTCGGGATGGGCGATGCTGGCGCCCGGGCGGCTCGCCATGCCGTCGGCCTGGGGGAGGTCCCACTCGTAGCCGAACTTGGCTATCTCCAGGACGTTGAAGGTCTCCGCGGCGCGCACCCCGTTCAGCTTGCCGATCGAGCTGATCAGGAAGCCGGCCATGTGGTCGCGGGAGCCGACGAAGGCCTCGACGAGGAGGTCCCAGGGGCCGGTCGTGTAGGCGAGGTAGCGGACCTCGGGCATGGCGCGGACCCGCGCGACTATCGCCTCGATCTTGCTCAGCTCGACCTTGAGGCCGACGAATATGCAGGTGTCCAACCCGATCAGGTCGGGGTCGATCACCGGCACCAGTTTGAGGCCGCGCTGCTCCTGGAGCCGCTGCAGGCGGCGGCGGACGGTCCCCTCGGTGACGCCGAGGCGGCGGGCGATCGTGCTCGCCTGCATCCGCCCGTCCTCGCGCAGGCAGGCGAAGAGGCCCTGGTCGAGCTCGTCGAGCTCGTCGAGATCGTCTATCGGCATCGTTCGGCGAGGGTAGCCCTGGCGGTTCGTCGGCGTCAAGGGCAGATGACGAAATCCACCTTATTTTGGCCAGATGGGACTACTTTTCGTCTCGTTTTCCACCATTTGTACGGTTAAACCTGCGTTCAATCGCCTGTATTCTGCGAAAACGCATGGCAGATGAGTTCGAGATCCTCACCGCGCTCGACACGCCGCCCAGCCCGGCCAGGGTGGAGCCGTCCTCGCGATCCCCGTTCCGGATCGGCGCGGTCCAGCTGGCCTGGCACAGCGAGCCGGATCGGCACCGGCGGGCCCTCGCCGAGGGGATCCAGCGGGCGGCCGCCCATGGGGCGCAGCTCGTCTGCCTGCAGGAGCTGACGCTCTCGCCCTATTTCGCGGTTACGCCGGAGGCCGCCACCGAGCACGCCGAGGAGATCCCGGACGGCCCGACCTGCGCCTTCGCCGCGGAGATGGCGCGCGAGACGGGCGCACACGTGCACGCGTCGCTCTACGAGCGGGCGGACGAGGGGGGTCTCGGGTTCAACACGGCGGTGGTCTTCGCTCCCGACGGCGAGCTGGTCTCGCGGGTCAGGAAGCTGCACATCCCCGTCACCGCCGGCTACTACGAGGACCGTCACTTCCGGCCGGGGCCGGCGGCGGAGGGCACCCCGGTCGTCGGGCTGGGAGGCGCGCGCTTCGGCTTCCCCACCTGCTGGGACCAGTGGTTCCCGGAGCTGGCCCGGGCCTACTCGCTGGGTGGCGCCGAGGTGATCGTCTACCCGACCGCGATCGGCTCTGAGCCGGAGCTGCCGGAGTTCGACACCGAGCCGCTGTGGGAGAAAGTGATCGTCGCCAACGGGATCGCCAACGGCACCTTCATGGTCGCCGTCAACCGGATCGGCGAGGAGCCGCCCCTCAGCTTCTACGGCTCCTCTTTCATCTCCGATCCCTACGGCCGCGTGCTCCTGCAGGCCCCGCGCGACCGGCCCGCCGTCCTGGTCGCCGACCTCGACCTCGACCAGCGCCGCGACTGGCTCGAGGCGTTCCCATTCCTGGCGACGCGCCGCCCCGACGCCTACGGCTCGCTGGTCGAGTAGAGGGCGATCTATGTAGCTGCTAAGCTGCATGTATGACGCTACATAGACCTGAGAGCGAAGTCGGAGTCCGCGAGCTGCATGATCGCCTCAGCGAGTATTTGGAGCGCGTGGAGGGGGGAGGCGAGATCGTGGTCACGCGCCGTGGCCGACCCGTCGCTCGCCTCAGCGGGCTCGCCGAGCGACCGCTCGATGCCCTCGCGCGACGTGGCCTGGTGCGGATGCCGGGGGGGTCGCGCTCTCCTCGATCGGCGCAGGTGAAGGGCACCGGTTCGGTCTCCGACCTCGTCTCCGAGCAGCGGGCCTGATCTTCTACTTCGACACCTCGGCGCTGGTCAAGCTCGTTGTCGTCGAGGATGGCTCCGACCTGGCGGCGGAGCTCTGGGGCAGTGCCTATCCCGCGGCGTCGAGCATCCTTGCCTACCCCGAGGGCCGGGCCGCTCTGGCGGCTGCCCGGCGCCTGGATCGTCTCGGGGAAGAGGAGCACCGGGAGGCGCTCGCGGCCTTCGAGGAGCTCTACGCGGAGCTGGCCACGGTAGGGGTCGACGAGGAGCTCGCCGCTCGTGCTGGCGGCTATGCCGAAGACCTGGGGTTGCGCGGCTATGACGCGGTCCACCTCGCCACCGCGCTCGAACTCGGCGATGAGGAAGTCGTCCTCGTCACCTGGGATCGAGATCTCGCTCGTGCCACCGAGCGGGTCGGCCTAGGTCTCGCTGGTCTGACCTAACGAAAAAGCCCCCGCAAGCGGGGGCTTTCACATGCGGCTGAATGGAGTCGAACCATCACGTCCCGTTAGGGACACAAGGCCCTCAACCACGATGGGAGGGCCTTTCTCGATGGCATTTGACGTTGCCAGGCGATCTTAGCTTCTCTTGGGTGACGCCTGGGATGCGGAAAACGGTCCGAGGAACGGTCCGATGAGCTCGCAGCCCAGAAATCCAGGCGATCTTGGAGACGACACCATAGGGTGTATAGTGATGCTATGAGCAGAACGCAGGTCTATCTAGGAGAGGGGGAGCTGGAGCTTCTCGAGCGCGCCTCGCGCGACACGGGCGCATCCCGCTCGGAGCTGATCCGCCGCGCGGTTCGTACAACCTTCGGAGAGCAGGGGGCGGACGAGAAGCTTCGCGCCCTCAAGGCCAGCGCCGGCTCCTGGAAAGGCCGACGCAGCAGCGGCGCCGAGTATGTAGACGCGATTCGCGGCGGGGATCTCAATGATCGCTTGGCCCGGCTCGGCGTCAAGTGAAACTGCTCGACACCAGCGTCGCCATCGACCACCTCCGCGGCTCGCCCCCCGCCGTCGATCTCCTAACCGACCTGCTGGAGGCCGAAGAGTCCATCTTTGCCAGCGAGGTCGTGCGCTTTGAGTTGTTGGCTGGCGTGCGCGAGAAAGAGGTCGACGCACTGGAGCAGTTCTTCTCGGCGATTTCTTGGGTGCCGGTAGGGGAGGAGGTGGCCCGGGCTGCCGGGTCCCTTGCTCAGCGCCACCGCCGGTCCCACAGCGGCATCGACGACGCCGACTACCTGATCGCTGCCACCACACTCCTGCTTGAGGCCGAGCTGCTGACGACGAACGTGCGCCACTTCCCAATGATCAACGGGCTTGAGCCTGCCTACTGAGCCGTGGAACGCCGGCCATCCGTTTAGGGAGTCGGAACTAGGAAGTAGCGAGCGACCTTCTCGCAGTTCGGGCTCCCGTCGACGGCGGCTTCAGTGCGGCCTGTGAGACAGCCGGAAAGCGGATTGCTTCATCCGTTCCTTCGGCTCCCAGGTTGGTTATCTCGGTTCGTTCCCAGGCACCCTCGATTCCCAGCTCGGCTGCCAGCTCCTCCACGAGTCGAGCGGCGTCGGCTTCGTTCTCAAGTGCGGCCTGTCGGATGTTAAGGATGGCGAATTCGTTGGTCATGCAGACCAGGATACGCCGGGGCGCGACCCCCTTCCGCGGTCGCGATGGGCGGGCTGGAAACGCGAACGGTTCGACGACCAGGACTAGGTTCTGGCCGCCTAAATCAAAGAACTCACATGTGTATAGGATCGTGAAATTCCCCCTCGGATCAGCCTTCCGCTCCTTGCCATTTTGAGGCGATCCTGCGGCGCCTAAATTGGGGAATTTCTTGAGCTTCTCGTCGCTACTTTATCGCTACGTCTCGCCAAGTTTTTGGCTCTGCGACTGTGCTTTCGCCACTTGATCAGCAGCCTACGAAACCGAAGGTCACAGGTTCAAATTCGGCCCCTGCTATTGAAGAAAGGCCTCGCGGGAGGCCTTTTCTTGTTCCGCCCGTTTCGCTCCCGCCGTCTCAAACTCGTCTTATCTTCGAGGTCCCTATGGGCTCACTTTGTCTGATTGCCGTGGTAGAAGACAGCGATGCGGGGGAGACTAGGCTGCCCATCGCCCCGGGACGGGGCCACTTGGAAGTTCACTAAGCTTGCCTTCGGATGCCTGCTGTCCCACTGCGATGCGAAATGTCGCGAGCGGTGAATGGCCGGGCCTGACGGAGAACTTTCCCCTCTAGGATCGGCGCCGACGCTACGCCGCCGCCGAGGAAATGAGCTGACGACCGGCCTGCAGCTAGATCCGGTTCGGCGACTCGCTGTCTTTTCGCCGGAAGACCTCGAAAACGTGGTCGAATTCTGGCTGCGGGAAAAGGTCGAAAAGGACTACGCCAGGGTCCTCCAGTGGGGCGGAACCGGAGATAAGGGGCGCGATGTCGTCGGCTATCTCGAGGTCGATACGGATACCCCCTGGGACAATTTCCAATGCAAGCATTACGCATCAAAGCTCAGCCCCAAAGACCTCTGGCCTGAGCTGGCAAAGCTTCTCTACTGGACGTACAAGGGCTCCTACGAGAAACCTCGTCGCTATGTATTCGTCGCACCCAAGGGAGTCACTTCGAAGTTTCGTGAACTGCTTGGCGATATTGACGCCTTGCGAAAGGGGCTGAAGAAGAACTGGGCAAAGGTGGGCGCCAAGTTCTGCGACTTCAATGAGATAGAGGAGTACCTGGCGAACTTCGAATTCCCGAAGCTGAGCGCTGTCGACGGTGGCGAGATGGTTGAGGATCTCAAGGGGACGCAGATCTACCCCGTGTTCTTCGGTGGCGGGCTGAGCAAACCCCGCCCGCCCGTGAAAACTCCACCACCATCGATCAATTCACACGAGCTCGGCTATGTAAATGCCCTTGTTGAGGCCTACGACGACCACTGTGCGGCCTCGATCCCATCCGTGGATGCTGCCTTCGGCCACGATAAGTACGGGCCTCATCTCGAAACGAGCCGGGCGAATTTCTACTGCGCGGAGTCTCTTCGCGAGTTCAGTAAGGATGTCCTCACCCCACCCGACAACTTTGAGGAGCTGCAGGATCAGGTCTATGACGGGATTCAGCCGAAGCTCGCCGAGTCACACCCAACCGGCTTCGACCGGGTGCTGGCGGTCTCCGCACATGCCACGGTCGTCGGCATCTCCGATCACCCGTTGAAAAGCGACCTCGAGCCTGCCGATCGAATCGGAATCTGTCACCAGCTCGCCAATGACGGGAGGGTGAGATGGAGGTAGAGCCGAGCGCCCCCAGAGTCTTCAATACTCCGCTTGAGGCCGGCTTGCGCGCTTTGTTTCTGATGAGCACGGGGCGACGCTCGTTCGACTTTCAGCGCCTCATCTATCTCGACTACATCCTCGTTCATAGTGGCGATCTCGGTGGCGCCGACAGCATCCACCCTCAAGCGCCCGGACAGAAGAGCGAGCTTTTGGTGCGTCGCAAGCTCGTTCAAGAGGGCCTATCGCTGATGAGGAGCCGTGACCTTGTGGAGCGCCGCTTCTCCAAGAAGGGGATTACCTACCGTGCAACCAAGGCCGGTCACCATATTGCCGAGCAGTTTGGCTCTGCTTATGCCGATGTTCTCCGGGATCGCGCGCAGTGGGTGATGAACGACTTTGGGGAACTCAGCGACAACCAGCTTTCCAAGACCCTGAAAGACCACGTCGGCGATTGGGACGAAGAGCTCATTCCAGACGTACAGCCACCCTCCGCGGTGGGGTTCGATGGCTAGAACGACCCTTGTCCAATTGCGGGTGTCCGGTGCCAACCGAGTCTCGGCCGAAGTCAACTTCGGTCCTGGCTTGACCCTCATCACCGGCCGCTCAGACACCGGCAAGACCCATATCGTCGAATGCATCGACTTTGCTTTGGGCAGTGGCTCTACCCCTAAAGAGATTCCCCAGCGGGATGGCTATGACCAAGTCTCACTTGAGCTCACCCATGGCAGCTCCAGATATGTGATTTCGCGCCGGATTTCGGCTCCGGATCTCGCCACCATCTACGAGGGGTCTCTGGGGGACTGGGATGGGCAAGAAGGGGATGCCATTCCCGTATCGATCAAGGACGCGAATCGTGCTCCTAAGACTCTCTCCGGATGGCTACTGAAACTCAGCGAGTTCGATGTTGAGGCTCCGATTATCAGCAACCAAAAAGGTAAGAGCCAGCGCCTTAGTTTCCGCACGTTTGCGCCAATGGCGATCGTCGACGAGGAGGCGATCATCACTAGCGACTCGCCCGTGCTCGCCAAGCAAAAGACCGAGCACACCGCCAATCGCTCAATTTTCGCGATCCTCTTGACGGGTAAGGCGCCAACCGTGGAGGAAGTCGAAGAAATACGGCAGGCCCATGAACGGCGACAGCAGGCTGGCGAGCGACTCGAAGTGCTCGACCCGATGATCGACGAACTTCGCGAGGAAATTGAGGCCAGCAAATCCACGCGCAGCCAACTTGAAGCCGATCTGAAGCGACTGGAGCAGGAACTCGCAGAAGTCTCCGAGGTCGTCAGCAAGAGCGGTGACCGTGCCAGGGGCCTACTCGGTGAGCGAAACCGAGCGCTGGTGGCAGCCGATACAGCAAAGCGCGAGGCTTCATCAAATCGGGAGCTTCAATCTCGATTCAAGCTGCTCCGCGAGCACTACAAGTCCGATGTCAGCCGGCTTGAGTTCGTCATGGAGGGAGGTCATTTCTTCCACCAGTTGGCCGCATCACACTGTCCTACCTGTGGCCGTCAGATCGACCCGGAGGGCGACCTTGATTGCCACCCTGAGTCGGCGGAGTACCTCGATATTGAGCGGGCCGCTCGAGCGGAGATCGAGAAGTTGACTCCCCGCATGGGCGACCTTGAGGTCGCCATCGCAGAGGCCGCGAATCGTGAACACGTCGCCGCGGAGGAAGCCCAGACCGCCCGGAATCGCGCTGCTGAGCTCGATCAGGAGATCGAAGAGGTGGCAAATCCCTCGGCGAAGGATGCGCGCGGACGGATCGCCACCATCACCGCCCGTCGCCGCACCTTGGAGGAGCACCTGCTTCGCTATCGCGAGCTCGATCGCTACCAAGCCGCTCGCCAAGAGGCTGATGTCACCCTGCACGAAGGAGCCGAGCGATATCGGCCCGGCCAAGACGCAGAAGCCTTGAACGCTCTTGCGAAAAGGGTCGAGTCGCTGCTCGTCAGCTGGACCTTCCCGGTCAAATCTGACGTTCGTTTCGATGTCGGCACTGATGACATTGTCATTGACGGAAAGCGGCGGGGAGCATTCGGGAAGGGAGTCCGAGCGATCACGCACTCCGCGTTCACCGTTGGCCTGATGCTCTACTGCTTGGAGCAGGGCACGCCCCACCCAGGCTTTGCCGTGCTCGATTCCCCCCTCACCCCGTACAAGGGCTCCTCCGAGGAGATCGCGGATCCGGACCTACCCGCCTCGGTTCGACCGGGTCTACTGCATTCGTTGGCGACGCAATCAAGCGACGTCCAAACGATTGTGATCGACAACATTGACCCGCCGGCAGGTCTCGCCGGGGAGGCCATTGTTCACGAGTTCGTCGGGCACAGCTCGGCCGGTCGCGCTGGCTTCTATCCGCCGCTGCAGTCTGCTGATTAGGCGGACTCACTTGTGGATTGTGGCCTGTGGGAACCAATAGCCGATGCGATCTGATTGGGTTGAGCGGTGCCTGTTTCGCGAGCGTTCGTTAGCTATGCCGGGGAGGACCGTGAGGTCGCCGAGGCGATCGCTCGGGACTTGACTCAGCTCGGCATACCAACCTTCTATGACCGCGATTCGCTCGAAGTTGGGGACAGCATCGTCGATCGGGTTCATGAAGCGCTTGAGCAGGCCGACATCGGGGTTCTGATCGTTTCCCCCGACTTTCTCGAAAAGGACTGGCCTCAGCAGGAGACTCGCCGGTTGGTCCGCAGCTACATCGCCGGAAATACCAGGTTGCTGCCTGTCTGGCATAACGTCACCTACGACGAAGTACATGAGAGGCAACCCGCGCTGGACGATATCTGGGCTGCTAATACCGAGAATGGGCTGCGGGCCGTTGTGCGGGAATTGGCGGCCCAGGTCATCGAGGCGCCGACGATTGCGGTGGTGCCGAGCTATCAGCGGCCGGTGGAGCGCTTTAGGAACGGAAGCGGCGAGTTGACCGAGGGGATTGAGGGCCCGGCATTCACGATGTGGGAGGCGCTGATCCACTTCGAGCCCGCCTCCTTCCCACTCTTCGTTGAAGGCGAATTGATCGAGCGCTCCGAGCTGCTGACCCGAGCATTCGAACTGATTGCCAGCGACGAGGGCGCGATTCAAATCAGCGCCGCCAACCTGCGGGCAGTGAAGGAGATCTGCAACGCCGAGCTAGGCTCTGACTTCACGATCGAGGATTGAAGATGAAGGGCGAGCTACACATCATCGAGCAGAGCGACGGATGGGCGATCAAGGGCGGCGATGATCGCGATGTCAAGCGCTACCCAAACCAGCGGGAGGCAGTGCAGGCCGGGCGCGTTGCGTTGCGCAAGTCGGGCGGGGGGGAGTTGATTATTCACGGGCGCGACGGAAGGATTCGGGATCGCGACACGGTCTTTGGCTCCAACCGCAGTTGATAGCGGAGCTGAGCACGCTTCAGTAGTCCAGTTGATCCATGGGCTCGGCTGTGAAATCGAAGGTTGCAGACCCGCAGCTACCCTGGGGGACATGGCGAAGAAGGCAAAGAATTCAGGCGGGCGGGTCGGCGAAGGAGGGCGAGCACGGTCTCCTCGCGAGAACGCGAACGGGTCGGGGGCCTTGACGGTCATAACCGAGCGGCAGGCCTGGTTTACGCCGGAGACGCTTGCCGCCTACTTGCAGGTCTCGGACAGGCAGGTGCGCAATTGGGTCAGCGAGGGGCTCCTGGTTTCCTACAAGATCGGTAGTTCCCGTCGCTTTGATCCCGCTGATGTGGATGCCTTCGTGGCTCAGTTTCGGGATGAGGGCAAGCCGGAGCGGTAGGTCAGGCCGAAGGCCTCGAGAGGTCAACGCCTGAAAATGCCTTGCCGACGAGCTCGCGCTCGTCGTCGCTGGGTTCGTAGTCGGTGTAGATCTGGGTGGTCTTCAGGTCGGCGTGGCCCATCCACTCCTGCAGCTTGCGTGGGGCGGCGCCCTCGGCGGCCATCCTGGTTCCGAAGGTGTGGCGAAGATCGTGAAAGCGAATCGGTCGCACGCCGGCGGCGACGAGGGCCTTCTTGAATCGCCTGCTCAGGTCCGAGTGGTCGAGCACGGTGCCCTTCTCGGGGTGGGCGAAGGCCAGATCGTCGTCTGCTCGATACGCGGAGCGCTCGAAGTGGCGGCGCAGCTCATCGGCCACCTGATCGGCGAGGGGTACCGACCGCGAGCCGCGGCGGGACTTGGGCGCGACCCAGTGGCCGCGTACGTAGTTGCGGCGCACGCGGATCTTGCCCGCCTTCCAATCGACGTCGCGCCAGCGTAGAGCGAGCAGCTCGCCCTGGCGCAGCCCCGTCATCGCGGCGGTTAGGAAGAGGGCGTGGTCAGTGGGCCCGAATGGCTTGGCGTTTAGGTCGACCGCGCGGAGAAGGGCGGCCAGCTCGACTTGGTTCAGGAAGCGGATATCCGTGCTCGGCTTCACGACCGGCGGGTCGACGAGCTCGCACGGGTTCTCACGGCACCACCGTTTCCTCTTGCCGAAGACGAAGACCTGGTGGAGGAGCTTGAACGCGTTGGCGATCGTCTTGGGCGCCTTGCCGTCGTTGCGCATCCTCGCCAGCAGTGCTTCGACGTGCTCCGAGTCGACAGCGTGCAGATGCAGCTCGCCGAGCGGCGGCTGGCAGAGATGCGTTCTGAGCGCCGAGTCATAGGTGCCGAGGGTCGTCGGCTTCAGGCCCTTCGCCTTGAGATGCTGCAGAAGGCGCTCACCGGCCTCGGCGACCATGATCTCGGCGCCGGCGTACTTCGGCTGCTCGGCATCAATCAGCTTGCGCAGCGCTTGCTCGGCTTCGCGACGGGTCAGTCCCTCTTCGCCGCCGCGGGTCCGTATCGGCCCGATCTTGCGATTAGGGCGGCTGGTGCCGTTATGCCAGCGCCCGTACCACCAATCCCGACCATGGGCATCGGTGCGGCGATAGAGCGTGCCGGTGCCGTAGCTGCGGCGGCTATTGCCCATGTTCGCCCTCACGAGAGGCGGCGCTGCGCTGCTCCTCGATCCAGCGATCGATGTCCCGCTCAGCAAAACGCCGGTAGCGACCGCAGCGCACCGAAGGCAGAGCACCGCAGCGGGCGGCGCGATAGACCCAGCTCCTCGGCACGCCCAATCGCTCGGCGACGTAGTCGGCATCTCGCAGGCGTTCGGTCATACCCCGTACACGGATGAGTGCAGTAGCGCGCCACTCTTTCCGGCCTGCGCCGCGTCACGAAAGGCGCCTGTCTCCCCAATTGGTCCGAGAACGGTCCGACGGAAGCTCCTGGGCAGCGCGACCGCGCCGCTGATCGCGGCGCGGAAGTCGCTGATTTCCAGGGGCTTGGTAATGCGGCTGAATGGAGTCGAACCATCACGGGTGTTTCCACCCACAAGGCCCTCAACCTTGCGCGTCTACCAGTTCCGCCACAGCCGCTCGAGGGTCGTCGATTCTAGATGCTCGGCGGTCGGTGGGCGGTGCGGCGGGGAAAGGAATGCAGGGGTCGTGGCAGCTTGCACGTGTCCGCCGGAGGGGGTAGCCTGCGAACACGTGTTCGAATGAGTCGAGGCTGCGGAGGCGGCGAGGAGGATCGGCTGGTGGACCTGGATCTGACCAAGAGGCAGAAGGAGATCTTCGACTTCATCCGCGGCTACGCGGCCAAAACCGGCTACCCGCCGACGGTGCGGGAGATCGGCAAGGCGGTCGGGCTGCACTCCTCCTCGACCGTGCACGCCCACCTCGCCAACCTCGAGAAGATCGGGCTGCTGCGCCGCGACCCGTCGAAACCGCGGGCGATCGAGCTGCTCTTCGACAAGGCGAAGAGGACGATCCTGCCCGGCGAGAGCGGGCTGCCGCTGGTCGGCCAGGTCGCCGCCGGCGCCCCGATCCTCGCCGAAGAGAACATCGAGGACTACATCGAGATCCCCGACGTGATCGGCGGCGAGGACGGCGACTACGTCCTCCGTGTGCGCGGTGAGAGCATGGTCGAAGCCGGCATCTTCGAGGGCGACTACGTCGTCGTTCGTCCTGCCGAGGACGCGACCGACGGCGAGATCGTCGTCGCCCTGATCGGCGAGGACGCCACCGTGAAGCGCTTCTTCCGCGAGTCCGACCACGTCCGCCTGCAGCCCGAGAACGAGACGATGGAGCCGATCCGCACCACCGATGCCACCGTGCTCGGCAAGGTGATCGGCGTCGTCAGAAAAGTCTGACGGCCCCAGGGGCTGGCAGGCAAGGACGCAGGGAGGACGGCAAGGGGAGCGCACTCCAGTGCGTGACCCGAAGACGGCCGACCGAGGACGCCGCATGGCGGCCCCTGGGGCCGTCAGGGCCACTGGCCGGACTCGATCAGTTTCTTGTAGCGCCGCTGCTTCCGGCGCGCATCGCGCATCACCAGCGGCAGCAGCCGCAGGGTGAGGCGGGGGAAGAGGTCGAGCAGGCGGATCAACGGGCTGCGGCTGCGCGGCACGACGAGCAGCGGTCGCGGGCGTTCGGTCAGCTTGCCCACCTCCACCGCGACCTCCTCTGGGGTGAGCAGCCGGCCGGCGAAGGGCCCCGCGGCGGAGGGATCGTCGAGCTTGTCCTCGAGCATCGGCGTCCAGGTGCCGTCAGGGCAGATCGCCGAGAGATGAACGTCGGAGATGCCGGAGTCGCGCAGGTCGAAGAGCGTGCCGAGGGTGAAGGCCAGCGCGGCGTGCTTGCTGGCCGCGTAGGCGGCGACCCCGGGGGCGCTGACCAGGCCGGCGATCGAGATCACGTTGATCACCTGCCCGTGACCCGCCTCGAGCATCTTCTCCAGGGCCGCGACGGTGCCGCTGATCGTGCCCAGGGCGTTGATCTCCAGCATTGCTCGGCGCGTCTCCTCGTCCTGCTCCCAGGAGCGTCCGGTGGCGAGCACGCCCGCGTTGTTGACCCACACGTCAAGCGACCCGAACCTCGCCGCGGCGGCGCGGCAGGCCGACTCGTCCCGGACGTCGAGTGCCGCTGAGCTGGCGCCGGCGCCGATCTCCGCGGCGGTGCGGGCGGCGGTGGCCTCGTCGAGGTCGGTCGCGTGGACGAGGAAGCCGCGGTTCGCCAGGTCGAGGGCGATCGCCCGCCCGAGGCCGCTTCCCGCTCCGGTGACGACGGCGACTGGCATTGCACGGGATATTCGATGCAATTGTCTCGAACCCTCGCCGGGCGCTACCATCGAGGGGCGGGCCGAGCGACCGCGGGGGGAGAGAAAACCCTTCGAGGAAAGTCCGGACACCAGAGGGCGAGGCGGTGGGTAACGCCCACCCGGGGAAACCCGCGGGAAAGTGCCACAGAAACACACGGCCGATGGCGCGGCCACACGTGAGCCGCGAACAGGCAAAGGTGAAAGGGTGCGGTAAGAGCGCACCGGCGTCGCGGTGACGCGGCGGCCAGGCAAACCCCGCCCGGTGCAAGGCCAAACAGGATCGTCGACCCTGCCCGGCGAGATCCAGGTAGGCCGCAGGGCCGCTCCGGCGGCCCCTCGGGACCAGCGGTCCCGGTGAGATAGATGGTCGCTCACGACAGGATCCGGCTTACAGGCCCGCTGCAGGAAAGGCCCCCCATAATGGGGGGCCTTTCCAATTCATGCACCAGATTCTGTCTTAGCGTCTGCTAACGTGCCGCCAACTTCCGCTGAATCTTTGCCATATATCGCAAGGAGCGGGGGACCCAAAAGTTGGGGCGAGTCGCAGGCATTTGCCGCGTAGCGCAGCTCTTTCAGCGCGAGCCCGTCAGCTAACCCCGTAAGCGCCCGAAAGAGCGATGAAGAACCCAAGCGACCGCCACCGGCGGACAACCCGAATCCATGCTGCGCTGCTGCTTGTGGCCGCGATCCTGGCCCTCTGCGCGGCCCCGGCGCAGGGCGCCGGCACCGGCGGCGCCTCGACCCTCGTCTCCGGTGAGGCCCAGGAAGGGGCCGACCTCGCCTTCACGCCCCTGCAGTGGGCCGGCGCGACCTGGTACGGCCCCGGCCTCTACGGCAACCAGACGGCCTGCGGTCAGGTGCTGCGCCCGCACACGCTCGGCGTCGCCCACCGCAGCCTGCCCTGCGGCACCGCGGTCAAGTTCGTCCACCGCGGCCGCCAGATCGTCACCCGGGTGATCGATCGCGGCCCGTTCACAACCGGTAACCAGTGGGACCTGACCAACGGCGCTCGCCGGGCGCTGGGCTTCGCGGGCTCCGGCCAGATCCGTTTCGCGGTCTCGCTCCAGTACGCGAACAGCACCAAGCTGCAAGCCGCTTCTCGGCGTTAGACCGCCGCCGCAACGGCTAGCCTTCACGCCCGATATGAAGCTCCTTCTCACCGCCGCCCTCACCGCCAGCCTCGCCCTGGGCGTCCTCCTCAGCGCCAGCGCCGGCGCGGCGACCAAACCCCAGACCACCGTCGTTCTGGGCGCCACCGCGACGACCCCCGACCCGTCCTGCCCGGAGCTTCCCTGTCAGGCGGTCGGCGCCACCACCGGCTTCCAGGTCTCGACCGACCAGGGCGAACTGCCCTTCCGTGTGCGCCGCGCGGGCAAGGTGACCGCCTGGACCCTGACCCTGGCCGAGCCCACCGGGCGCCAGCGCTCCTTCTTCAACAGCTTCTTCGGCACGCCGCCTCAGGCGCGGCTCTCGATCCTCCGCCGCATCGCGGGCACGAATCCACCCCGCTACAACCTGCGCGGCCAGAGCTCGATCCGCGTGCTCAGCCCCTACCTCGGCCAGACGGTCAAGTTCAGCGCCTCGCTGCCTGTCGAGCGGGACGACATCGTCGCCCTCACGATCCCGACCTGGGCACCGGCCTTCGCCCAGGACCTCTCGGCGAAGAACTCCTGGCGCGCCAGCCGCGACCCGGGCAAGTGCACCAACTCGACCGACATCCGCCAGGGCGAGCCCCAGCAGGTCCTCGGCAAGCGCGCCACCTACGGCTGCAACTACAGCACCGCCCGTCTCCTCTACACGGTCACCGTTCTAGAGAACTGACGCGTCTGGCGCGGCGCATGCCCGCGTCCTCGGTCGCTCGCGTGCAGAGCACGCCACGCTCCCTGCGTCCTTGGCCTGCTTGCGCCAGGCGCGTCAGTGACGATCAGGCCGCACTGGGCAGGACCTTGGGCGTTGCCTGGTCCTTGGGCAGCGCCGCGGCGCTGGCAATCAGGCTCTGGAACTCGGCCAGGGCCACGTGCGCGACCGCCTCGAGCAGCTCCTCGTCGGTCCAGCCGATCTCCCGTGCTTCCTCGTGGAGGTGGTGGGGGGGATAGCCGCTCGCATCGAGCGTCGCCTTCAGGTAGTCGAGCAGCGCCGCCTCCTTGGAATCGCCCGATGTAAAGCTGCGCGCCCTGCTGACCTCGTCGAGCCCGAGCCCGGCCCGGCGCGCGGACTTCGCGTACTGGGCGACGCTGTAATCGTCATTGCGGTGCTCGGCCACGGCGAGGGCGATCCGCTCACGGGTGGCCTGCGGCAGCACGCCGCCGCGCAGCTCCGAGCGCATCCGGGTGTAGGCACGCAGGACCGCGGGGGCGCCGGCGAGGACGCCGACGAACTTGGTCACCGCGCCGCCAGCCGCCTGGACGCTCTTGATCAGGGGAGCGCTCTCGTCGGGAGCCGTCAGCTCGTCATGGATCTGAAATCTGCTTACTGCTGTTTTCACCGTCAACTTGCATCCCGCCTTTGGCTCTTGGGCTGATTCCGCTTTACAGAGCCTTTAAGTGACCTTTACTTTACTTTAAGCTATTAACTTACGTGGGGTAAGTTATAGCGCGGTTCGGACGCTCTCGCAAGCCCCCCGCGGGGCGCGCGATCGGTCCCTTTTACCCGCTTCGCACGCAAACGGCACCTTCCACGGCCGGCTTCGCCTATCTTTGCCCCTCACCGCGCGGGCAAGAGCCAAGGAGGCCGGAATGGCAGAGCAACCAACGAGTGCCGCAGACGTCGCCGAGATCGTCAAGGAGCGCGACGTGCGCTTCATCCGCCTCTGGTTCACCGACGTGCTCGGTCAGTTGAAGAGCTTCTCGATCAACTCGGCCGAGCTCGAGGACGCTTTCGAGGGCGGCATGGGCTTCGACGGCTCCTCGATCACCGGCTTCAACCCGATCGAGGAGTCGGACATGATCGCGATGCCGGACCCCTCGACCTTCGCGATCATCCCCTGGCGCCCCGAGGAAGAGAACGCCGTGGCGCGGATGTTCTGCGACATCCAGGTCCCCGGCGGCGACCCCTACGAGGGCGACCCGCGCTGGATCATGAGGCGGGCGCTGAAACGGGCCCAGGACATGGGCTTCGACGCCTACAACATCGGCCCCGAGCTGGAGTACTTCTACTTCCGCTCGGCCAAGCCCGAGGGCGGCGTGCCCGAGGTGCTCGACGAGGGCGGCTACTTCGACCTGACCACGCTCGACGCCGGCTCCGACCTGCGCCGCGAGACGGTCCTGGCGCTGGAGAAGATGGGCATTCACGTCGAGTACACCCACCACGAGGTCGGTCCCTCCCAGCACGAGGTCGACATGCGCTACAAGGACGCGCTGCAGATGTCCGACGACTGCATGACCTACCGCATCGTCGTCAAGGAGTACGCGATGAAATACGGCTGGCACGCGACCTTCATGCCGAAGCCGCTGTTCGGCGAGAACGGCTCCGGGATGCACGTCCACCAGTCGCTCGCCAAAGACGGCAAGAACGCCTTCTTCGACCCCGACGACCAGTACTTCCTCTCGCCCACGGCGAAGGCCTTCATCGCCGGCCAGCTCCGCCACGCGCGCGAGATCTCACCGCTCTTCGCCCAGTGGGTCAACTCCTACAAGCGGCTCGTCCCCGGCTACGAGGCGCCGGTCTACCTCTCCTGGTCGCGCCGCAACCGCTCGGCGTTGATCCGGGTGCCGCTCTACCACCCCGGCAAGGAGGGCGCGACGCGGGCCGAGCTGCGCTGCCCCGACCCCGCCTGCAACCCCTACCTGTGCTTCGCCGGCATGCTGCACGCCGGCCTCGAGGGGATCGAGAAGGGCTACGAGCTGCCCGAGCCGATGGAGCAGAACCTCTACCACCTCTCACCCGACGAGCGCTCGCAGCGGGGGATCGAGCAGCTGCCGGAGACGCTCGGCGAAGCGATCGACATCGCCGCCGACTCGGAGCTGGTCCTGCGCACGCTCGGCGAGCACACCTTCCGCCGCTTCATCGAGATCAAGCGGCAGGAGTGGGACGACTACAGGGTGCAGGTCACCCCGTACGAGATAGAGAACTTCCTCCCGGTTCTCTAAGAGCCGCTGACGCCGGTGGGCGCCGCCTCCGCCGCCGGGGTCTCTTTCTCCGCCGCCGGCTTCGACAGGGCGGAGGGCCACCAGAACTTGTCGCCAAGGGTGAGGGCGATCGCGGGGACGAGCACGCTGCGCACGAGGAAGGTGTCGAGCAGGACGCCGAAGGCGACGACGAAGCCGAGCTCGGTGAGGAAGGTGAGCGGCAGCGTGGCGAGGACCGAGAAGGTGCCGGCGAGGACGATGCCGGCGCTGGTGATGACCGCGCCGGTGACCGCGAGGGCCCGCAGGATCCCCTGTTCGGAGCCGTGTTTGAGCGTCTCCTCGCGAGCGCGGGCGATGAGGAAGATGTTGTAGTCGACGCCGAGCGCGACGAGGAAGACGAAGACGAAGAGCGGCAGCGACGGGTCCGAGCCGGGGAAGCCGAAGAGGACGTCGAAGACGAAGTAGCCGACGCCCAGCGCGGCCATGAAGCTGAGGATCACCGTGCCGATCAGGACCAGCGGCGCGACCAGCGCCCGCAGCAGTCCGACCAGGATCAGGAAGATGACGACGAGGACGATCGGCGGGATCACGAGCGAGTCGCGGGCGGCGGCGTCGCGGACGTCGAATTCGACCGCGGTCGGGCCGCCGATCAGGGCCGCGGGGGAGACGTCGTGGGCGGCTTCCCGCATCGGTTCGACCAGGTCGAAGGCGGCGGTCGAGTAGGGGTCGGGTTCCAGCGTCGCCTGGACGAGGATGCCCGGCGGCCCTTCGGCGACCGGCGGCGAGACCGCCTCGACCCCGTCGACGTCGGCGACCGCCTGGCTCACCGCCTGCACTTCGGAAGGTTCGCTGACGATGATGTCGGTCAGCGCCGTGGTCCCCGAGGGGAAGCTCTTGCTGAGCAGTTTCTGGCCTTCGGTCGATTCGACTTCGGAGCGGTAGAAGTCTTCGCTGGTCAGGTCGGTGGAGAAGAAGGTGAAGCCGGCGCAGAGGATCAGCAGCAGCGCGGTCGAGCCGACCATGACCCGCCGCGGCCCCCTGGCGACGCGGTCGCCGACCCGTTTCCAGAAGCCGTGGGTGGTGTCGGCCGCGTGCTCTAGCTGGTGGCGGCGAATCTCGTAGGGGGTGAACACCGCCCGGTCCAGCGGTCCGACGATCAGCGAGGGGAGGTGGCCGCGGGTGATCCGGCGCAGGATCCAGTTGAGCAGGACCAGGGGCAGCAGGACGAGGACCAGGAGGCTGGCGGCGATCACCCGGAGCAGGGCGCCGGCGCCGTTGCCGTCGACGATCGCGGCGCGGGCGCGGTCGGAGGCGGTGCTGGCCACGGGCGCGGTCTCCGGCGTGTGCGGGACGAAGGGCCAGAAGGCGCGGCGGCCGAAGATCGTCAGCAGCGCCGGCAGCAGGGTCAGCATCGAGAGCGCCGCGCAGGCGATCCCGATCGCGGCGATCGGGCCGAGGCCGGCGGTGCCGTTGACCTTGGCCAGCATCAGGCAGAGCAGGGCCGCGATCACGGTCGCCGCCGAGGCGAGGATCGCCGGTCCGGCGGAGGCAAGCGCGGTGCGCATCGCCTCGTGGCGGTCGGTGGTGTGGTGGAGCTCCTCGCGGTAGCGGGCGACTAAGAGCAGGGCGTAGTCGGTGCCGGCGCCGAGGACGAGGACCGACATGATCGAGCTCGACTGGCCGTTGATCGCCACCCCCAGCTCGGAGACGCCGTAGCCGATCGAGCGCGAGAGCATCTCGGCGAAGATCACCGCGATCAGGGGGACGAGGAAGAAGAACGGCGAGCGGTAGATGACGATCAGCAGGAAGATGACCAGGCTGAGCGCCGCCAGCAGCAGGGTGGAGTCGATTTCTTCGAAGACTTCGATCCCATCCGCGGAGAAGCCGGCGCCGCCGGTGATCTTCGCTTCCAGGCCGCCGGACTCGTTGTTGATGGTCTCGCGCCAGAACTTGACCGGGTCGAGGACCCGTTCGCCCTCGCCGTTGCCGGCGATGTAGGCGGTGACGATCGCCGCCTTGCCGTCGCTCGAGCAGACCGGGCCGACGAAGGGGGCATAGTCCGCGGGCTGGCCGGGGATCGTCGTGGTCGCGCTGGCGCAGCCGATTTCGCCGCTCGCCGTGCCACCCTCGCCGCCCCCACCAGAGGGCGAGCTCGCCGCGCCACTGGTCTCGCCGCCGGTTTCCTCGCCCCCGGCGGCGGCCGTCGCGCCGTCGGGGATCACGCCTTCGAAGCGCTCTTCGGTCATCGCGCCGACGTCCTCGACGATCTGGCGCTGGTCGGCGGCGGTGAGGCCCGACTCGCGCCGGTAGATGATCACCGCGGGCGCCAGTTCGCCGTCCTGCAGCGCTTCGGTCGCTTCCAGCGCGCCGGTCGATTCGGCCGACTCCGGCAGGTAGGAGGTCGCCTCGTTGTTTTCGGCCTCTTCGAACTTTTCGGGCAGCCCGGCGGGACCGGCGGCGATGAAGATCGCTACGAACCAGACGGCGAAGACGATCCACTTCGACCTGCGGCCGGCTGGGAAGGTGAAGAGAGAGCCGCGCACTGCGGCCCATACTTGCAAATCGGGCGACTGGCCCGCGGGTCCTGTCGCGGGGCAGGGGTGTGCGGGCTCACCCGCCCCCACACCCCAACCCCACGCCACCCGCGGGAGAAGCGTCTAAAGCAAGTCTGCGAGGGCCGTCGCGGTGAGAGCTGGGGCTTGGCAGGTGAACTGTTCGCAGACGTAGGCGGTGGGTCGGCCGTCGACGGCCGGGCGGTCGCGGAGGAGGGGAGGGGTGTCGCTTCCCTCGGGGCCGCCGGCGAGGACCTGGTGGGGACGGAAGCGGGCCCGGGCGACGGCGGCCAGCTCACCCTCCTCGTCGCCGATCAGGGCGACCTCCTTGGTTGGCGCGAGGCGGAAGTCGAGCGCCCGCAGGATGTGCGCGAGAGCGTCGGGCTGACGCGGCGCCGCGGTGGCGACGAGGCGCAGCACGCCTTCGGCCCACTCCCCGTAGGAGCGCTCGCCGCTCAGCGCCTCGAGGCGCAGCAGGCCGAGCGCCGCCGAAGAGTTGCCGGAGGGAACCGGGTGGTCGCCGACCTCCTTGCGGCGGGCGATCAGCTGCTCGTGATCGTCCGAGGTGGAGAAGAAGCCGCCGCGCTCCTCGTCCCCGAAGCGGTCGATCGTCGTATCGGCGAGCGCCCGCGCCTCCTCGTACCAGCGCTGCTCGAAGGTCGACTCGTAGAGCGTCAGCAGGGCCTCGAGCAGGAAGGCGTGGTCCTCGAGGTAAGCGTTGAGGCGCGCCTCGCCGTCCTTGTAGGTGCGCAGCAGGCGGCCCCGCTCGTCGCGCATCTCGGTGAGCACGAACTCGGCGCCGCTCCGCGCCGCCGCGAGGTAGTCCTCGCGCCCGAGCGCCGCACCGGCCTCGGCCAAGGCGCCGATCATCAACGCGTTCCAGGCGGCGAGCCGCTTGTCGTCGAGGCCCGGCCAGGGCCGCGCGGCCCGTGCCTCGAGCAGCGCCGCCCGCGCCTCCTCCAGCCCCTCGGGCGGCTGGCTCTCGGCGCCACCGTGCAGGTGGAGGATGTTCCTGCCCTCGAAGTTGCCCGCCTCGGTCACCCCGTAATACTCGAGCACCGGGTCCGATACGCCGAGCACGGCGCGGATCTCGGCCGGGGTCCAGACGTAGAAGCGCCCCTCCTCGCCCTCCGAGTCGGCGTCGAGCGCGGAGTAGAAGCCGCCCTCGGGGCCGCGCATCTCGCGCAGCGCCCAGTCGAGGGTCTCCTCGCAGACGCGGCGATAGCGCTCGTGGCCGAGCGCCTGCCAGCCGTGCAGGTAGGCGCGGGCCAGCTGCGCGTTGTCGTAGAGCATCTTCTCGAAGTGGGGGATGAGCCAGGCGGCGTCGACCGCGTAGCGGGCGAAGCCTCCGCCGAGCTGGTCGTAGATGCCGCCAGCCATCATCGCGTCGAGCGTGCGCTCGACCGGCACTGTCTGGCCGTGGGTGAGCAGCAGCTCGAGCGCCGCCGAGGGCGGGAACTTGGGCGGGCCGCGGAAACCGCCGCGGGCGAGGTCGGCGGCCTCGGTCAGGGTCACGATCGAGGCCTCGAGCAACTCGGCGCCGGGTGCTTCCTCATCCGGTTCGATCGCGCTGACCGCGCCCAGTCGCGCCCGCGTCCCCGGCGCCCGCTCGCGCAGCTCGTCGCGGCGGTTGTGGAAGGCCTCGAGCACCGCCTCCATCACCATCCGGAAGCTGGGCATGCCGCGGCCCTCGTCGGGGGGGAAGTAGGTGCCGCCGTAAAAGGGCACGCCGTCGGGGTCGAGGAAGACCGTCATCGGCCAGCCGCCGTGGCCGCTGATCGCCTGCACCGCCTCCATGTAGAGGGCATCGACGTCGGGGCGCTCCTCGCGGTCGACCTTGATGTTGACGAAGTTCTCGTTCATGTAGGCGGCGGTCTCGGCGTCCTCGAAGGACTCGCGCTCCATCACGTGGCACCAGTGGCAGGCCGAGTAGCCGACCGAGAGCAGGATCGGCCGGTCGAGATCGCGCGCCAGCGAGAGCGCTTCCTCGCCCCACGGGTACCACTCGACCGGGTTGTCGCGGTGCTGCAACAGGTACGGACTGGTCTCCCGGGCCAGGCGGTTGGGCATGGCATTCACATTACCCGCGGCGAGTGGGAAGCCAACTATTGGGCTGGGGGCGTCGCCGAAACTGGGTCGCAGTGCGAGAATCTCCGCTCCGGCACCGATATTTCGGGCCCCCGTTAGGTCTACTTCCCCAGGTGACGAGCGAACGACTCCCAGCGCAGAGCGAGCCGGCCATCGAGGCTGCGCTGTCGAAACTCTCCGAGAAGGACCGCGAGGTGGTGCTGACAGCGCTGCGGCGGGCCGAGCGCACCGAGACCGAGTTGCGCTACCTGGCCGATCACGACTCGCTGACCGGGCTGCTCGACCGCCGCCGCTTCCGCGCCGAACTCGACCAGTACGTCTCCTTCAGCGCCCGCTACGGTGGCCGCGGGGCGATGATGATCATCGACATCGACGGCCTCAAGGCGGTCAACGACTCGCTCGGGCACCACGCCGGCGACAACCTGATCCGCCAGGTCGCCGCGGTGATGCGCGAACGGGTCCGCGCCACCGACATCGTCGCCCGGCTTTCCGGCGACGAGTTCGCGATCCTGATGCCGCAGACCGACGTCGAGGGGGCGCTCCACCTGGGCGAAGACCTGCGGGCCCAGGTCGCCGAGCAGGTGCGGCCGGCCCCTGAGGCGCCGCCGACGACGATCAGCGTCGGCGTCACGATGTTCGGCGGCAGCGAGCGGGAGGCCGGCCCGGAGGCGGTGCTGGTCGCCGCCGACCAGGCGATGTACCGGGCCAAGGAGGGGGGGCGCAACCAGATCACGCTCTTCCGCCACCCCGACGAGCCGCGCCGCGACCCGGACCGGCGCCAGACCACCGCGGCGCGGATCCGCGACGCGCTCACCGACGATCGCCTCAGCCTCTTCACCCAGCCGATCCATGACCTCGCCTCGGGCAGCGTCGAGCGCTACGAGCTGCTGCTGCGGATGACAAGCGAGGGCGGCGAGCTGCTGCCGGCCGCCTCCTTCATCGAGGCGGCGGAGCGCTCCGGCATGGTCCAGGAGCTCGACCGCTGGGTCGTCTCCCGCGCGCTGGAGCTGCTCGCCGAGCGTGAGCGCAAGGGGGCGCCCGTCTCTCTCCACGTCAACATCTCCGGCGCCTCGCTGACCGATGTCTCGGTGCTCGAGTTCATCGAACGGCGGCTCGACGAAGGCGGCGCCGATCCCAAACGCTGCACCTTCGAGATCACCGAGACGGCCAACGTCTACGACTACGACGCGGCGACCGGGTTCGCCGACCGCCTCACCGAGTTCGGCTGTCAGGTGGCGATCGACGACTACGGCGCCGGCTTCGGCCCCTTCCACTACCTGAAGCGGATCCCCTTCGACCTGATCAAGATCGACGGCTCATTCGTGCGCGACATGCCGCGCAGCGACGCCGACCAGCTCACCGTCCAGGCGATCGTCCAGATCGCCCGCGGCCTCGGCAAGATGACGATCGCCGAGTACGTCCAGGACGACAGGACGACCGAGCTGCTGCGCGAGTACGGCGTCGACATGGCGCAGGGCTTTCACCTCGGTCGCCCCGTCGCCCTCGACGAGGCCCTGGCGGGCTAGGACCCGCCTCGGCGCAGCTCGGCGCGCTTGATCTTGCCGCTGTGGGTCTTCGGCAGCTCGGCGGCGAACTCGACCAGGCGCGGGTACTTGTAGGGCGCGGTCTGGGCTTTGACGTGCTCCTGCAGCTCGGCGGCGAGCCGCTCGGAGCCCTCGTGCCCGTCCTGGAGGACGACGATCGCCCGCACGACCGAGCCGCGCTCGGGGTCGGGGGCGGCGACCGCCGCGGCCTCGGCGACCGCCGGGTGGGAGACGAGCGCCGACTCGACCTCGAAGGGGCCGATCCGGTAGCCGGAGGAGAGGATCAGGTCGTCGGCACGGCCCTCGAACCAGAGGTAGCCGGCGTCGTCCTCGCTGACCCGGTCGCCGGTTGGCCACCACTCGCCCTCGAAGCGCTCGCCGTCGAGGTAGTGGGCGAAGAAGGTGGGGGAGGTGGCGGCCCGCAGCTGCAGCTCCCCGTCCTCGACCCGGGTCTCGATCCCCGGCAGCGGCCGGCCCATCGAGCCGTCGCGATCGGGGTCGTCCTCGCCGAGGCGCATGCCGGTCACGGGGCCGGTCTCGGTCTGGCCGTAGCCGTCGCCGACGGGGAGCCCGAGCCGCTCGCGGAAGTGGCGGATCGTCTCCGGCTCGATCGGCTCGCCGGCCGAGACCAGGCGGCGCAGCGAGGGGATCGGCGCCAGCTCGGCCCGGGTGGCGAGCATGCGGTACTCGGTCGGCGCCTGGCAGAGGACGTTGACGCCGAGCTCGGCGCAGAGCCGCAGCCGCTCGGCGGGGTCGAAGCGGCCGTCGTGGAGGACCGCGACCGCGCCGCCCAGCCAGGGGGCGACGAAGGCGTTGCGGGTTGACTTCGACCAGCCCGGCGCCGCCGTGCACCAGGAGACCTCGCCCGGCTTGGCGCCGAACCAGTGCTCGGCCTGGAGTCGCTGCCCGCCGAGGTAGCTCTGTGGATAGACGACGCCGCGCGGCTGGCCGGTGGTGCCCGAGGTGAAGACGATCGCCGCCGGGTCGCCCGGGGCGAGGTCGGCGAGCGCCGCCGGCGTCTCCTGCGCCATGTCCTCGTCGAAGACCTTGGTGAGGTCGTCCATGTCCATGTAGGGGATGCCGTCGGGCAGCTCGCCGAGGTAGCGCTCCTCGCCGACCGCCAGCACCGGCCCCGCGGCGGCGGCGCGCAGCTCGAGGTCCTTGCGCCGCAGTTGCGGGTTGCAGGGGAGGGCGACGGCGCCCATCCGCCAGCAGGCGAGCATCGTCAGCACCCACTCGGCGCGGCTGCCGACCAGGGTCATGACGACGTCGCCGCGGCCGACCCCGCGGGTGGCGAAAGCCCCCGAGAGCCCGGCCGAGCGGGCGAAGAGCTCGCCGAAGTGGTGGAGGCGGCGCTCGCCCTCGGCGCTGACCTCGAGCAGCGCCGGCCGCGCCGACGGGAACGCTTCGATCACGTCCTCGATGAAGTTCACGGGCGGCAGTTTGCCGCAGTGGCCGCGGGGGCGGGGCTCAGGTCGACTCGGCCGCCGGGCGCGAGCCTGGGGGGTCGGCCGGCTCCGCCTCGCGGAAGCCGAAGCGCTCCTGCAGGCGGCGCAGCGGCGCCGGCGCCCACCAGTTCCACTCGCCGAGCAGGCGCATCAGCGAGGGCACTAGCAGGGCGCGGACGATCGTCGCGTCGATCATCACCCCGACCGCCATCCCGATCGCGATCTGCTTGACGAAGAAGACCGAGCTGACGCCGAAGGCGAGGAAGACGATGGCGATCGCCAGCGCCGCGGCGGTGATCACGCGGCCGGTGCGGCCGATCCCGACCGCGACCGCCTCCTCGTTGGAGTCGCCGAGGTCGTAGCGTTCTTTGATCCGCGCGATGACCAGCACCGCGTAATCGGTGGCGAGGCCGAAGATGACGGCGAAGAGGAAGACGAGGCTGGTCACCTCGATCGCCGATGGGCCGATGTAGTCGAGCGGCGCCTTCAGCCAGCCCTCCTGGAAGGCGAGGACGAGGACCCCGAGCGTCGCTCCCAAGGTGAGCATGTTCATCAGCAGCGTCTTCAGCGGCAGCAGCACCGAGCCGGTGAGCAGGAAGAGCAGCAGCAAGGTGGTGAGGGCGACGATCGCGACGACCAGCGGCGCGTGCTCGATGAGGCTCTGCTTCTGGTCGATGAAGCCGGCGGTGTTGCCGGAGACGAGCAGCTCGGCTCCCCCTGGTGGGCTGAGGTCGCGGATCGCGTGCACCGAGTCCTGTGAGGCGCCGCCCAGCGCCGATTCGGAGAGGGCGAAGTTGGCGTAGGCGACTCCCTCGCCGGCGGGGGTGAAGGGATTGCCGCGGACGACGCCGTCGACGGCGGTGATCTGGCGCTGGAAGGTCGCCAGCTGGGCGGGGGAGGCGTCGCCGTCGACGGTCACGGTGACCGCCTCGGCGACGTCGCGCGGGTAGTGCGCTTCGAGGTACTTGTAGGCGTCATAGGAGGGCTGGCCCGGGGGCACGGCCTCGGCGCTGGGCCCGGTCAGCGTCGTCCACAGCAGCGGCGCCCCGGCGGCCAGCAGCAGCGCCGAGCTGGCCAGGGCGACGGCGACCGGGCGCCGCATCACCCCGTGCGCCAGCCGGTACCAGCCGTCGGAGCTGTCGGAGACGGCGGGGCCGCGGCGGACCGAGAGGGCGTCGATTCGGGGGCCGAGCAGGGCCAGCAGCGAGGGGACGACGAGGATCGCCATCAGGGCGGAGAGCAGCGCCACCGAGGCTCCGGCGACCGCCATCGAGTAGAGGAAGCGCTGCGGCATCACGATCAGGGCCGCCATCGCCGCGGCGACGGTGAGGCCGGAGAAGACCGCGGTGCGCCCGGCGGTCCTCACCGTGCGCTGGTGCGCCTCCCAGGTGTGGCCGCGGCGGCCGGCCTCCTCCCGGTAGCGGGAGACGATCAGCAGCGCGTAGTCGACCGCGAGGCCGAGGCTGAGCCCGGTGGCGATGTTGAGCGCGAAGAGCGAGGTGTCGGCGAAGCCCGCCATCACCCGCAGCACGAACAGCGTGCCGACGATCGAGATCACCCCGAGCAGGAGCGGGATCGCGGCGGCGATCACCCCCCGGAAGACGAACAGCAGGAGGAGCGCGAGGACCGGGAAGGCGATCAGCTCGGCCTTGGTCAGGTCCGTGCGGGTCTGGTCGTTGGTCTCGTTGAAGCCGGGGGCGAAGCCGCCCATCGCGACGTCGAGCGAGCTCGCCGCGGCCAGCGGCGCGGCGTCTTCGGCGGCGTAGCCGCCGGCGTCCTGGACGTCGAGGGTCGAGAGGTAGGCGACGACCGTCAGCGACTCGCCGTCGCGGGCGATCAGCGTCGCTCCGGCGCGCGGGTCGCGCAGCGGGTTGACGACGCGGCCGACGTACTCGACCCCCGCCATCTCGCGGCTGAGCTGGGCGACCTCGCGGCGTACGGTCGGGCTGGTGGTGTCGAGCCGGCCGCCGTCGGGGTCGCGGACGACGAGGACGATCGCCGGGTTCGGGTTGTAGCCGAGCCGCTCGTGGAGCAGCGCCGCCGCCCGCTCGCTCTCCGAGGCGCTGTCGACGAAGCCGGCCGCCTTGAGGTGGCTCTCGACGTCTTTGCCGACCGCCACCGAGACCAGGACGAAGGCGGCGACGGCGACGAGGACGAGCTTCGGGTGCTTCCAGGTCAGGTCGGCGATGCGGCCCACGACGGTGACTGTACCAGAATTCAAAGCACTAGCTTTGAATCTCAAATTGACATTGCTCAACGTTGCTAGCATCGGTCGCGTGGCCCGCCGTCACTACGGACAGTCCTGCAGCGTCGCCAGCGCCCTCGACCGGATTGGCGAGCGCTGGTCGCTGCTGATCGTGCGCGAGCTCTTGCTTGGGCCGCTGCGCTTCTCGGCGCTGGCCCGCGGCGTCGGCGGCGCCCCCACCGACGTCCTCACCCGTCGCCTGCGCGACCTCGAGGCGGACGGCATCGTGCGCCGCCGCGAGCTCGGCCCACCCGCCCCGGCGACGGTCTACGAGCTGACCGAGCTCGGCCACCAGCTGGATGGGACGATCACCGAGCTGGGCCGCTGGGGACTCAACTTCTACTCGCTCGAGGATCTGCCTGGGATCGAGGCCTCCTGGCTGCCGGGGGCGCTGCGGGTGATCATGCAGCCGTCCGGCGACGTCGAGCTGACCGCCCAGCTGCACAGCGAAGGCAGGTCCTTCCGGATGCGCGTCGCCGATGGGGCCCTGGTAACCGAGCGCGGCGAGGCCGAAGACCCTGACCTGACCCTCAGCGGGACGGCCCCCGACCTGATCGTCCTCCTGGTCACCGGCGAGGACAGCGCGCCCGAGGTCGAGGTCGAGGGCGACCGCGATGCGCTCGAGGCGCTGCGGGCGATGGTCGTCCTGCCCGAGCGCCTCCGCGCCGACGCCCTCGCCAGGGTCGCCGCCCCCGCCTAAGCGCGCCGCCCTTAGCGCAGTTCGGCCGAGGTCTTGCCGAGCAGCTGGCGCGCGACGATCAGCAGCTGGATCTGCTGGGTGCCCTCGAAGAGGTCGAGGATCTTGGCGTCGCGGGCCCACTTCTCGAGCAGCTCGTCCTCCCCGTAGCCGGCGGCGCCGCAGAGCTCGACGCAGCCGAGCGCGACCTCGACGCAGGTGCGGCCGGCCTTTGCCTTCGCCATCGAGGCCTGCAGCGAGTTGGGCTTGCCGTTGTCGGCCATCCAGGCCGCCTGCAGGGTCAGCAGGCGTGCCGCCTCGTAGTCGGCCTCCATCTCGAGGAAGCGGGCGGCGGCAGCGGGCTGCGAGAGCAGCGGCAGCGCGTGGTCGACCTCGATCCCGGCCTCGGCGAGGCACTCGCGCGTCCGCTCCAGCGAGGCGCGGGCGACGCCGACCGCCATCCCCGCGACCAGCGGCCGCGTGTTGTCGAAGGTCTGCATCACCCCGCCGAAGCCCTGCTTGGTGTCGATCTCCGGGTTGCCGAGCAGCGCCTCCTTCGGCACCCGGCAGTCCTGCAGGGTGAAGTTGGCGGTGTCGGAGGCGCGGATCCCGAGCTTGTGCTCGAGCCGGTCGAGCTTCAGGCCGGGGTTGTCGCGCTCGACGATGAACGACTTGATCGCCGCCCTGCCCTTGGATGGGTCGAGCGAGGCCCAGACGACGATCAGCTCGGCCCGGTCGCCCGAGGTGACGAAGATCTTCTCGCCGTTGAGGACGTACTCGTCGCCGTCGAGGACGGCGGTGGTGCGGATCGCGGCCGAGTCCGATCCGGCCTCCGGCTCGGTGATCGCCATCGCCGCCCACTTGCCGCCGTACTGGGCGAGCTGCTCGTCGGTGGCGACCGAGGCGATCGCCGAGTTGCCGAGCCCCTGGCGCGGCATCGAGAGCAGCAGGCCGACGTCACCCCAGCAGAGCTCGATGACGCCGAGCACGGTCGAGAGGTTGGAGCCGTTGCGGTTGCCGCCGTCGCCGTCGTCCTTGGCGTCGCGGCGCACGCCGGCGGCGCCGGCGCCGCCGATGTCGCTGCCCTCGTTCATCCCGTCGATCAGCGAGGCGAGCATGTCGAGCTCCTTGGGATAGGAGTGCTCGGCCTCGTCGTACTTGCGCGAGATCGGCCGGAAGACCTCGGTCGCGACCTGGTTGGCCTGGCTTGCCAGCGGCTTGAACTTCTTCGGTATCTCGAGGTTGATCATCGTCTTGCCTTTCGCTCTAGACGAGCAGGGCGCCCTCCATGACGCCCGCTGCGCGGAGGTCGCGGTACCAGCGCTCGACCGGGTGCTCCTTGACGAAGCCGTGGCCGCCGAGCAGCTGCACGCCCTCGGAGCCGATCTTCATCCCCTCGGCGGCGCAGAGCCGGCGGGCGAGGGCGGCCTCGCGGCCGAACTCCTCGCCCTGGTCGGCGCGGCTGGCCGCCCGGTAGGTGGTGAGCCGCATCCCTTCGCTCTCGATGCCGACGTCGGAGACCGCGAAGGCGACCGCCTGGCGGTTGGAGATCGGTTCGCCGAAGGCGGTGCGCTCGTTGACGTAGGGGATCAGGTAGTCGAGCACCGCCTGCGCGGCGCCGACCGCCAGCGAGCACCAGGCGATCCGCGCCCGCTGCACGCACTCGACGTAGTCCTCGCGCCTGCCCTCGCCGAGCAGTGCCGTGGCGGGCAGGCGGGCGCCCTCGAGCAGGAGGCGGCCGGTGGCGGCGGGCCGCAGGCCCATCGCCGGCTCGTCCTCGATCGAGAGCCCGTTCGTCCCCGACTCGACGACGAACAGCGCCGGGCCGATCTCCTCGGCCTCGGCGGCGACGACGAAGAGCTCGCACTCGGTGGCGCGGGCGATCAGCGACTTGGCCCCGTCGAGGACCCAGTCGCCGTTGTCGCGGCGCGCCTTGGTGCGCAGCTCCAGCGGGTTGAAGAGGGGGTGGGGCTCGAGCAGCGCCAGCGCCGCGGCGGGCACGTCGTCACCGCTGAAGGAGGGCAGGTAGGTCGCCTCCTGCTCGGTGCTGCCCCAGTGGCCGATCGCGGTCGCGACCGCGCCGGGGGCGAGGGCCGCGTAGGCGATGCCCATGTCGCCGTGGGCGAGGGCCTCGCCGATCATCGCGCTGGTCGTCGCCGCCTGCTCGTGCATGACGCCGCCGAGCTCCTCGGGGACGCCGAGCATGTTGATGCCGAGCTCGTTGGCCTGGGCGAGCAGCTCGGCCGGGACCCTGCGCTCCTCGTCGGCCTCCTTGGCCGCGGGCCGCACCTTGGCGGCGGAGAAGTCGCGCACCGCCTCCTGGAACATCTGCTGCTCGTCGTCGGGGGTGAGGTCGAAGAGGCTGCGCGGCTTGCTGGTCTTCTGCCGCGCCGGGCTGGTCAGCTTCTGCGCCGCCTTGAAGGTGCGCCCGGCGGCGGTCGCCGAGCGGAAGCCGCTCTTGGTGCCCTGGAAGAGCGCTCGCTCGACCTGCTTGCGGATCCGGATCCGGTCGAGCAGGTCAGAGCCGGCGAGCCGGTTGAGCGCCCGCAGGCCGAAGCCCATGCTGCGCTCGGCCACTCCCTTGTTGTTGCCGTTCACTTCGATTTCCTCCCGCTGGTCTGTTTTGGTGCGGCTTTGGCCTCGAGCGGCTTCACGCGGCCCTCGAGGTGTGACGTCCCCCGCTTCGCGTCGCGCACCGCGAACTCGATCTCCGTCTCTCCGTCGCTGAGGAACTCGACGCTGGCGGGGAGCAGGATCGGCTTGCGGAAACGGACGTCGACGGTGAAGGCGTCGGGCAGGCGGCTCTCAAGCGCCGCCAGGCAGCGCGCCTTGGTCCACATCCCGTGCGCGATCGCGCTCGGGAAGCCGAGCGGCTTGGCGGTCAGCGCGTGTATGTGGATCGGGTTGCGGTCGCCGGAGACGGCCCCGTAGCGCCGCCCCAGGTCGCCGCCGAGCTTCCACTCGGCGGTTGCCCCTTGCGCCTCCTCCGAAATCCCAGCGCGTTTTCCCTCTATTTCAGGGAAAACGCGTGAGTTTGAGTTCTTGTCGTCGAGCGGCGTGTCGCTCGTGCCGCCGCCGCGGCGCAGCATCGTGGCGGTCGACTCCCAGGCCTTCTGGTGGCCGCTCCAGACCTCGGTGAGGAGGGAGAAGGTGCGGCCGCGGGGGTGGGGCTCGAGCTTGGTCGGGCGGACGACGATCTTCAGCTCCTCCTCGAGGCCGAGGCGCCGATGCTGGACGATCTGGTTTTCGACGTGGACCAGGCCGACCGCGCCGAAGGGGAAGCTGCCGTCGGAGAGCACCGCCATGTGCAGTGGGAAGGCGAGCACCTGCGGGTAGGTGGGCGGCAGGTGGTCGCGCAGGCCGAAGCCGCAGACCTTGGCGTAGGCGGCGACCGCCTCGGGGTCGAGGCGCACCCCCTCCAGGGCCAGCTCCAGGTCGGGCACCTCCTTGCCGCGGCCGGGGACGAACGGCAGCAGCGAGGCGCCCGGGATCATCGCCGCCGCGGCGCGCGCGTAGAGCGGCGGGATCGCTGGCGGGCTGGCGAGCGTGCGGGTCGGCATCAGGCCCCCAGCAGGCTCTGGCCGCAGACGCGCACGACGTTGCCGTTGACGCCGGTCGAGGCGGGGCTGGCGAACCAGGCGATCGTCTCGGCGACGTCGACCGGGAGGCCGCCCTGCGAGACGCTGTTCATGCGCCGTCCGGCTTCGCGGATCGGGATCGGCATCTTGTCCGTCATCTGGGTCTCGATGAAGCCGGGGGCGACGGCGTTGATCGTCGCGCCGCGCTTGGCCAGCTCGGGCGCCAGGGCTTCGACCATGCCGATCACGCCGGCCTTCGAGGTCGCGTAGTTGGTCTGGCCGGAGTTGCCGGCGATCCCGCTCATCGAGGAGACGCAGACGATGCGGCCGTTCTTGCGCAGCAGGTCGCCGGCGAGCAGCTCGTCGTTGATCTGCTCCTCGCTGGAGAGGTTGATCTCCATCAGCTCGGCCCAGCGGTCCTCGGGCATCTTGGCGATCGTCCGGTCGCGGGTTACTCCGGCGTTGTGGACGACGACGTCGACGCCGCCGGAGAGCGCGTCGGCGATCGCCGCCGGGGCGCCGTCGTCGGTGATGTCGAGCTCGATCGTCTCGGCGCCGAGCCGGGTGGCGACGGCGTTCAGGTCCTCGGCGAGCGCCGGCACGTCGAGCAGGACGAGCTCGGCGCCGTCGCGGTGCAGGGTGGTGGCGATCGCCTCGCCGATCCCGCGTGAGGCGCCGGTGACCAGCGCCCGCACGCCCGCAAGCGGCCGCTGCCAGTCGAGGTCCGGCGCCTTGGCGACGCCGGCGCCGACCCGGACCACCTGGCCGGAGACGTAGGCGGAGCGGGGCGAGAGCAGGAAGCGCAGGGTCGAGTCGAGCTGGTCCTCGGCGCCCTCCTCGACGTAGACGAGCTGGACCGTGATGCCGCGGCCGATCTCCTTGCCGAGCGAGCGGGTGAAGCCCTCCAGCGCCCGCTGCGCGGTCGCCGCCCGCGGCGGCAGCCCGGCCGGCGGCGTGCCGAGCACGACGACCCGGCCCGAGGCTTCGACCCGTTTCACGTTGGGGTGGAAGAAGCGCTGCAGCTCGACCAGCTCGGTCGAGTCGGAGATCCCGGTCGCGTCGAAGACCAGGGCCTTGACCGGGCTCTCGGACTTCTGCGGGCGCGGCGCGTCGATCTCGCCGAGCAGCCGCTCGACCGCCTGGGTGAGCCGGCCACCGGGGGCGCCGCCGGCGAGGGTGGTGCGCGGGCCGTCGGCGGCCGCGCCCTGGCGCTCCAGCTTGGCCGGGCGGGGGAGGCCGACGCGGGGGGCGATCAGCCGTCCCGGCGGCGAGTTGACCAGCTGTGCGTAGCGATCGCTCATGACTTGCCTCCGGGGCTCTCGAGGATTGCGACGACGCCCTGGCCGCCAGCGGCGCAGACGCTGATCGCGCCGCGGCCCGAGCCGCGCTCGTGCAGCTCCTTCGCCAGCGAGGCGACGATACGCCCACCGGTGGCGGCGAAGGGGTGGCCGGCGGCCAGCGAGCCGCCGTTGACGTTGAGCCGCTCGCGGTCGATCGTGCCGAGCGGCTTCTCTAGGCCCAGCCGCTCGCGGCAGAAGCGCTCGTCCTCCCAGGCGCGCAGGGTGCAGAGCACCTGGGCGGCGAAGGCCTCGTGGATCTCGTAGAGGTCGAAGTCGCCGAGGCCGAGCCCGTTGCGGTCGAGCATCCGCGGCATCGCGTAGGCCGGTGCCATCAAGAGGCCCTCGCGCTTGTGGACGTGGTCGATCGCCGCGGTCTGGCCGTCGACGAAGTAGGCGAGGACCGGCAGGCCGCGCTCCTTGGCCCACTCCTCGCTGGCGAGCAGCACCGCCGAGGCGCCGTCGCTGAGCGGGGTCGAGTTTGCGGCGGTCATCGTGCCACCCTCGCCGCCGAAGACCGGGCCGAGCTTGGCCAGCTTCTCGAGTGAGGAGTCGGCGCGCAGGTTCTGGTCGCGCTCGAGGCCGAGGTAGGGGCTGACCAGGTCGTCGAGGAAGCCGCGCTCGTAGGCGGCGGCGAGGTCGTGGTGGCTGCGTACCGTCAGCTCGTCCTGCTCCTCGCGGCCCACTTCCCACTCGGCCGCCATGATCGCGCAGTGCTCGCCCATCGAGAGGCCGGTGCGCGGCTCCTCGTTGCGGGGGATCGCCGGCACGACGTGGCCCGGTCGCACCCGGGTCAGCTGTTTGAGCCGACCCATCGTCGACTTCTGGCGGTTGACCTCGAGCAGCACCCCGCGCAGGTCCTCGTTGAGGCCGATCGGCGCGTCGGAGGTGGTGTCGGAGCCGCAGGCGATGCCGGCGTCGATCTGGCCGAGGGCGATCTTGTTGGCGATCAGGATCGTCGTCTCCAGCCCGGTTCCGCAGGCCTGCTGCACGTCGTAGGCGGGGGTCTCGGGGGCGAGCCGCGTGCCGAGCACGCTCTCGCGGGTCAGGTCGCGGTCGCGCGAGTGCTTGAGCACGGCGCCGCCGGCGACCTCGCCGAGTCGCTCGCCCTCCAGCGAGAAGCGGCCGACCAGCCCGTCGAGGGCGGCGGTGAGCATGTCTTGGTTGGAGGCGCGCGAGTAGACCGAGTTGGAGCGCGCAAAGGGGATCCGGTTGCCGCCGACGATGGCGACACGACGGGGACTGTCAGTCAACGTCGATGCCTTTCAGGTTAGGAGTGCGATGCCGGGGGCGTGCAGGGACGCGTGGCGCCTCCCGCCGCGGTTACCCGCTACATGAATCGATGTAACCGTAACCGAGACACAGATCTATGTCCAGTTCTGTGTGATCGCTCGCACACATATCCCATGGATGTAGAAGCTCAGGCACGGATTCCCGGCCCGAATTTCGGCCGAAACCCGCTTGGGCGGCAGATTTCAGGCCCGCGCTGCCTCCCCGAAAGGGCGGTCTAGGCCGTGGCTAGCGCCCTTGCCCCGGATCTAGGACGGTTTCCGGTTGAAGGGAGACCCTTTGCCCATGGCGAGTTCGCCTCGGAAGATTGGCTCGAAGCCTCTGACGTAGGCGTCGATCCACTTGAAGACACCGACGATAAGCTCGTGCGAGAAGGGCCGCTCCATATCGCCAAACGATATGTAGATAGGGATATCGGCCTTCACGTCCACGTGCGCACCGGGGGGGTTGGGACAGAAGCGCATGATCTCTGCGCCGTCTTTCAGCGCGCCCCAACTCATGCTGAAGTTGAGCGTTACGCCGACCGACTCGGGGGTCGTCACGTCGAAGTCCTCCGGCGTCGGCTGCTCGGTCAATACAAAGGCTCCGTGGATAACTCGGTGTTTGTCCGTATTCGAGAGCCGGGACAGGTGGGCGAGAATCGTTTGCGGATTGTTCCCAGCGTTGAATGGCTGCACCGCATCGATGAATGCCCGGTGATCCTCCGAGACTCCGGCGAGCATTCTGTCCCTGACGCTCTCGGAACGATCCGCCGGGACCTCCCAGTACTCCGGCTTGGTCCCGATGATCGGGAACTGATTCTGGCGGCGTGGCTTCTCGCCATTGAGGATCACGAGTTGCCAGACGAGATGGTCCAACGCGGAGCGAAGGTTGTGGACCAGATCGCCGATGAGCAGCCCCCATTCCGGGTTCTTAGGCTCCTTCAAAATCTTGAGGTGAACGACCTTTTCTCTGGTCACCGGATTGAGTTCGGTGACGATGAAGTTGTGCGTTTTAGATCGCTTGTAGGCCCCAATGCTCTTGTTCAGGGACTTAAGGTGCGCCTTTGCGCGATCCAGCTTCGCGGTGGGTCCGTCCAGTGATGCTTGTTCCTTCGGCTCCACTGATCTATTTCCCGATCGGGTGGCTTATGGGCTCTACCCCTACGGGAGTTCCCGCCTCGTCATAAAGGAGACGGCTATGAGCCGCGTACTCGGCGCTGTGGTGGATGGGCGGGATTCGGGTGTACGGAACGGCCGGTCCAATTTGAACCTGGATCTCGATCTCGGGAAACAGCTTCCGAAACTCCGGCTCAAGCACCGCGAGAACCCGGTTGACGATGCACTCACGTATCTCCAAGAGCGTGAGGAAGACAGACCGTTTCCGCACAGATCGCGCCTCGGTTCGCCGGTCGAACACTACCTCCGGGGCGATGTTGGGCTCCACCTTCACGCCAGCCTCAAGGTCGAACTCGCCCCAGAACCGACCGACTATTGCGTTCTCCTCCATGCGACTGAAGACAGGCTGGATTCCGGTGAGCCGATGAATACCGGCGCCAACCAGCCGGATCTGAGAACGAAGACCGACGGCGGCGGTGACGTGGATGAGCCGGTGCTTGTCGATGTTCGACAGCTCCTCAAGTCGCCACAGGGCAGCGAGTGGCGGGTCCTTCCGTCGGTGATAAGGCTGAAGCCGCTCAATTCGTGCCCGCGCCGAGCGGGACATTCCTTCGATCTTGTGGAGAGCGGGACGGGCACCATGCCCTCTGAACTTCGGACCAGTGGGATAGATGGGAAAGGCCGAGGAAGAAGCCAGCTTCTTCGACAACGGTCCCGAGTTGGCGTCCGCCAAGGCGTAAGCAAACTGGTCGAGCGCAGATCGATAGTTGAAAACGCAATCCCCGACGAGGACGCTCAACTCGGGAGGCGGATCATGGACATCCTTGACGCGGGCAATCAGCCGCCCTTTCTTGTCAAATTCGCAAACGGTCGAGTAGAAGTCCGACCCGCAGAAGCCATCGATCATCTCTTTGACAGCTTTCAGATGTTCCTCGGCCCGATTGAGCTTGAGTAGGAATCCCTCTAATGGGTGACCGGCATGCTCGCGCATTTGCGTCAGAATCTTAAGCGTTAAAAGGAAATCGAAATACTGGTGTCAAGACACTTGACAGACGCAACTTTGTCAAGTAGCTTTACACCATGCCACCGGCCAACCGCCATGAACCACGGCGCGCCAGGTCTTCGACCTCGGACTACTCGGTCACCGAGTTCCTGCGGGACTTCCCCGACGACGCTGCTTGTCTAGAGCATCTGTGGCGCTCCCGCTACTCGCCTGACGGTGAACACGCCGAGTGCCCCAAGTGCGAGCGCGAGCGGCGCTTCAAGCGCTACGCGACGGCGCAGGGCCGGCAGTCGTGGACCTGCACCGGCTGCGGGCACCACGTCCACCCAACGGCAGGGACGATCTTCGCCAAGTCCTCGACCTCGCTGCGGCTCTGGTTCCACGCCATGTATCTCATGACGAGTACGCGATGCGGCATATCCGCGAAACAGCTAGAGCGCGAGCTTGGGGTCCATTACAAGACCGCGTGGCGCATGTTCAACAAGATCCGCAACGAGTTGATGTCCGAGGCCGAGGTGACCCCGCTCAAAGGCGAAGTCGAGATCGACGAGACCTCCTGGGGCGGGAAACCGCGCCGCAAACAAACCCGCTCTGAGGCCATGCGCGCTCGCGAGTTGAAGCCCACGATCCTCGGCATGGTCGAGCGCGGCGGCCGCGTCCGGCTCCGCGTGATCAAGGCACGCCGAGGCGAGCCGCTGAGTGGAGAAGTGCGAGCGCATCTCGACCCGGCCGCGTTCATGCTCACCGACGATTGGATCGCCTACAAACCGCTACGGCGCGAGTACGCCCATGCCGTGATCAACCACTCGGCCGGCTCCTACGTCGAGGGCAACATCCACACGAACACCATCGAGGGCTTCTTCGGAAACCTCAAGACCGGGATGCGCGGCACCTACAAGAAGGTGTCTTGCAAATGGCTCCAGTCCTACCTAGACGAGTACGCGTGGCGCTACAACGCTCGCCGCGACCCTCGCGGCATGTTCTTCGCCCTGCTCGACAACGCCGCCCAGCGATGAGCGACGCGACCGCCGCAATCAAAGGCATCCGGAAAGCGGCCAAGGCGCGCGCTAAAGCTGAGGCCGCACGCAGCAAAGCGACCGAGGAGCTACGCCGCTACTGCAAGGACGCCCAGGAGGCGGGCGTGCCGGTCACCCAGATCGCTTCGGAGGCCGGTCTTTCTCGGCAGGGCGTTTACGACCTGCTGGGGGAGCGACCTTAGAGAGGGCGGCGTCGAAGTCACCTTTGGTCGGGACCGGGATCTCCAGTCCCTTCTCGGTCTTCTGCTTGCGCTGCTTGGCCATGCTCAAAGGCTAGCTGCCCGCTCAGTCCTCATCGGGCAGCGTGAAGCCACCCGGCCGCGTTTCACCCGGCATCCACTCGATCCCGGCCAGTAGGTCGGCGGGAGCGACACCCAGCGCCCCTGCGAGCTTGATCGCGGTGTCGATCCGCGCCAGCCGTTCGCCGCGCTCCAACAGCCCGATCTCGGTGCGGTGAAGCGTGGCGCGGACGGCAGTCTCTTCCTGTGAGATCCCGGCCTGCTTGCGAGCGCGGCGCAGGTTTTCCCCGAACTGATCCGCGACCCTCATGGGACCATGAGCAGGTCGAAGCGCCCGGCCGCCCGCGACGGCAGGACGAGCGGGCCGTGGCAGTTCAACAGCCCGACGCCGTTCAGGTCCCGGATCGCGCGCTCTACTCGGTCGCCCTCCGCGTACTCGTCAGCGCCAGCGGTGATTTCCCGGACCAACTCGGGAACGATCACGTAGGTCGGCTCAAGCGCCAGTACGTGGGAGAGAACTATCCGCTGGTCGCGGAGGTCCTCGGTCTGGTTGGGCGAGGCCACACAGCCCCCGCCAATACGATCTGCCTGCATGGGAAGTACCCCTTCCTGTGCCAGGCCGGGGGGCGTTAGCGCGCCGCCCCGGCCATTTTCGTCTGTTAAGGCCGGGGAACCTAGCGGCGTCTCAGGACGGCAAAAAACCGCTCTGGAATGCGGGTTTCCGCTGCGTCTGAGCTTCTACAGAGATGGGATATGTGTGATCGCTCGCACAGAGACGGTCTCGGAGAGGAGCGCTAGGAAAGGTCGCTGCCGTCGTAAAGCTTGCGCACGCGCACGGTGCCGGCGGGCGCGGCCTCGATGCAGAGGCGGCAGAGCACGCACTCGTCGAGGTTCTGCTCGACCACCTCGACGCCGGAGTCCTGGGCGGCGAAGATGTCGACGGGGCAGACTTCTTCCAGCTTCTTGGCGAGCTCGGCGTCGGTGGCTACCGAGGCGTCGACCTCGACGTCGATGAAGACCTTGTTCAGCGTCTCGGCCATCAGGCTGCCACCCCCAGTTTCTCCTTGACCGCGTCGGGGATCTCGTCGATCCGCTCGACGACCCGGATGCCGGCGGCTTCGAGGCGGGCGATCTTCTCCGTCGCCGTGTCCTCCTTGCCCTCGACGATCGTGCCGGCGTGCCCGAAGCTCATTCCCTTCATCTCCTCGTCGTCCATGAACTTGCCGGCCATGAAGGCGACGATCGGCAGGCGCGAATCGTTCTCCTTGACCCACTCGGAGAGCTGCGCCTCCATGCGGCCGCCGGGCTCGGTGTAGATGACGATCGCCTGGGTCTGCTCGTCGGCCTCGAAGTAGGGCATCAGCTCGGCGTAGGCCGAGCCGATGATCGCGTCGCCGCCGATCGAGACCGCGGTCGAGACGCCGAGCCCGGCCTGGGTCAGCGAGGAGGAGATCTCGGTCGTCATCCCGCCCGAGCGGCTCATCACCCCGACCGGGCCGGGGGCGTAGGCCTTGGCGGCGTCTTTGGCGGGGCCGCCGATGCCGCCCATCTTGCAGACCTCGGGGACGATCAGGCCGAGGCAGTTGGGGCCGATGATCCGCGCCCCGCGCAGGTTTGCCAGCTCGACCATCTGGGCGACGTCGCGGCGCGGGATGCGCTCGGTGACGACGACGATCAGCTTGATCCCGTTCTCGATCGCCTCCAGCACCGCGTCCTTGGTGAAGGCGGGGGGCACGGTGACGACGGAGCCGTCGATCGGGCCGCCGTGGTGCTCGACCGCCTGGGCGACGGTGTCGAAGACCGGCACTCCGTGCACCTCGCGGCCCTTGCGGCCGGGGGTGACGCCGCCGACCACCTTGGAGCCGTAGTCGAGGCACTCCCGGGTCAGGTTGACCGCCTCGCGCCCGGTGATCCCCTGGACGATGAAGGTCGTGTCCTTGTTCAGCAGGATGCTCATCAGGCGGGTGCTCCCTGGATCTTGGCGACGGCGCGGCCGGCGGCCTCCCACATCGAGACCGAGCGGTCGCAGTACTCGACCCCGTAGCGGTCGAGGATGCGGAAGCCCTCGTCCTCCCAGGCGCCGGGGATGCGGAAGATCGCGATCGTCTCGGCCGGGTCCTTGCCGAGCTCGAGGCATGCCTTGATCACGCCGCGGGCGACGATGTCGACGCGGGTGTTGGAGACGATCGACATCATCACGGCGATCTTCTCGACACCGTCCTTTTCGAGCACCTCCTTGGCCAGGCCGCAGGCCTTGGCGACCGAGGGGTTGCCGCCGATCTCCGAGTAGTTGGCCGGCTTGCCGCCCTGGCTGCGGACCGCGTCGGTCAGCGTCAGCGAGCCGCCGCCGGCACCGATCACGAGGCCGAGGTTGCCCTCGAAGCCGTGGTCCTTGCCCTGGATCACGCCGCGGTGGTCGGCGGCGTCGATCGCGGCGACGTTGCGCTCGAAGGCGGAGGGCTCGTAGGTCTCGCGCGTGTCGTCCTCGGCGATCTCCAGCTGCACCCGGAGGAGCTTTTTTTGACGGCCGACCGCCTCGTTCTCCATCTCCATGTGGGCGTCGAGGGCGACGAAGCTGCCGTCGGTGAGCTCGGCCAGCGGGTTGATCTCGGCCAGGGTCATGTCGTTGTCGCGGAAGAGGCGGGCGAGGCGGGCGAGGATCGGCGTCGCCCGGTTCAGCTGCGAGCCGGTGACCCCGGTCGCGGCGATCGCCTGCTTGGCCTCGAAGTCGGAGATCGGCAGCAGGTTGGAGAGGTGGCCGCGGCCGACGTGGTCGGGGTGCTGCTCGGCGACCTCCTCGATGTCGATGCCGCCCATGTCGCTGAACAGCATCAGCGGCTTCTTCGCGGTGCCGTCCCAGACGACGCCCGCGTAGTACTCCTGCTTGACCTCGGCCTTGGGGTCGACGAGGACGCCGCGCGGCATGTGGCCGTTGATCTCCAGCCTCAGGATCGCCTCGGCGTGCTCGGCGGCCTCCTCGGGCGTGTCGGCGAACTTGACGCCGCCGGCCTTCATCCGGCCGCCGCTCAGCACCTGCGACTTGATCACGGTCGGTCCGCCGATCTCCTCGGCAGCCCTGCGCGCCTCCTCGGCGGTCTTGCAGAAGCCGTACTTGGTGACGGGGATGCCCGCCAGCTCGACGATCTTGCGTGCCTCGTACTCGTAAAAGCGCATTGCGGCGCGGAACCCTACCCGAACCGGTTGTCGTTCCAGGCGCCGCGCAGATCGGCACCGAGGCGGGCGCCGGTCACGTCACCCCTGGCCAGCGGCTCGCCGTCCAGCGCCCGCACCGGCTCGATGCCGCGCACCGAGGCGGTCAGGAAGACCTCCTCGGCCGCGTGCAGGTCGGCACGGGTGAGCCCGTCCTCGCGGGTCTCGATCCCGGCCGTCGCGGCGAGCGCCAGCACCCGCGCCCGTGTGATGCCGGGCAGGATGCGGCCGTCGAGCGGCGGTGTGAAGAGCGCCCCCTCGCGCACGGCGAAGAGGTTGGCGCGTGAGGCCTCGAGCACGGCGCCGTCGCGGTCGACGATCAGCGAGACCCCATCCGTCGGCAGTTCCGTCGCCGCCTCGTCGAGCAACGACCGATCCGCCCACTTGTGGGCCCCGAAGCCACCGGGGATCGTGAGGCTGTGGAGAGAGACCGCGGTTGGCGAGTTATGCACCGCATCGGTGCAGAAGTCGCCAATCACGCTTTCGCACTCGACGGTTGAGCCCGAGGGGGTGGCGACGATACGGGCTTTTCCATGGTCGATACCGCGGCTTTTCTCGCGGAGCTCATCCGCGAGGCCGGGGGGGAGGTCCCGTCCGTAGAGCTCACCCAAGCTGTCGCGCAGCCGGCCCAAGTGTGTCTCCAGCTCCACCGGCTCCCCGTCGAGGACCAGCATGGTCTCGAGGACGCCCTTGGTCGGGTCGGCTCGGCGTTGCTCGAACACGGCGGTCATTGTGGCAACCTCGTCCCCGTCCACCGACTTTGGCGCGAGGGCTCGTGAAGACGCTGCTGATCGACAACTACGACTCGTTCACCTACAACCTCTTCCAGCTGCTCGCTGAGGTGAACGGCGAGGAGCCGCTCGTCGTCCGCAACGACGCGAGTTGGGACGAGCTGTCGCGGCTCGAGTTCGACAACGTCGTCCTGTCGCCCGGGCCGGGACGACCCGAGCGGGCGGATGACTTTGGCGTCTGCGCGGAAGCGATTCAACACGCGAAGGCGCCGCTGCTCGGCGTCTGCCTCGGGCATCAGGGCATCGGACGCGCGTTTGGGGCCCAGGTCGCAGCTGCGCCAGAGCCCGTCCACGGTCGCGCCAGCGCCGTGCTTCATGACGACGCTCCGCTCTTCGCCGGAATACCCCGCGAGTTCCAAGCCGTCCGCTATCACTCGCTCGCGGTCGAGCAGCCACTGCCGTCCGAGCTGCGCGGAATCGCTTGGACAAGCGATGGCGTCCTCATGGCGCTCGAACACAGCCACCGGCCGTTGTGGGGCGTCCAGTTCCATCCTGAGTCCGTCTGCACAGATCATGGGCGGCGGCTCTTGGAGAACTTCCGGGATCTCAGCGGGGGGTCTTTGGGGGAGGAGAGGCGGGGACACCCCTGCCCGTCCAAGAGCCGGCCTAGCGAGGCCGGCTCTTTGAGTATCCGCCCGTTCAGGGGTATCCCCGCCTCTCCTTCTCGGGGGCTGCTGGTGGAGCGCCTCGACACGCTGGTGGATGCTGAGGCTGCGTTCGTGCAGCTGTACGGGGAAAGTGACGACGCGTTCTGGTTGGACAGCAGCAGGGTTGGCGACGGGGCGCGGTTCTCGTTCATGGGGGACGACAGCGGGCCGTTGGGGGCCAGCGTGCTCTACGACGTCAACGAGGGAGAGCTGCGGGTTGCGCGTGGCGATGAGGTTGAGCTGAGGCGGGAATCGATCTTCGAGTACCTGAGTGAGGAGCTGGGGCGGCTGGGGAGCGATGCCGGGGCGGGGCTGCCGTTTGAGTTCGACTGTGGGTTCGTTGGCTGGTTCGGCTACGAGTTGAAGGCGGAGTGCGGGGGTGACGCGGCGCATGAGTCGTCGCTGCCCGATGCGGCGTTCGTTTTCGCCGATCGGCTGATCGCGTTCGATCATGCGGAAGGCCACGCTTACCTGCTTGCCCTTGCCGAGCCAGGTGGCGAGGCCGAAGCTGAGGAGTGGCTTGCTGCGACCGCAAGCCGCCTCGTCTCGCTGTCGCCGCTTGACGAACCGGAGCTGGGCGACGCTACCGCCGAGTTCGAGCTGAGTCGCTCTCGCGACCGCTACCTGGAGGACATCGCCGAGTGCAAGCGGCGGTTGGAGGCGGGGGAGACCTATGAGGTCTGCCTGACCAACCGGGTCGCCGCCGCCGCGCAGCCGGAGCCGCTGGCGCTCTACCGGGCGCTGCGGCGCGCCAACCCGGCGCCGTTCTCGTCCTTTCTGCGCTTCGGCGACGCGGCCGTGCTGAGCTCCTCGCCGGAGCGGTTCCTGCGCGCCGGTCGCGATCGCTGGGTCGAGGCGAAGCCGATCAAGGGCACCTGCCGCCGCGGCGCGACGCCGGCCGAGGACGTGCGGCTCGCCGAGCGCCTGCGCGGCGACGAGAAGAACCGGGCCGAGAACCTGACGATCGCCGACCTGCTGCGCAACGACCTCGGCGCGATCTGCGAGGCCGGCACCGTCCACGTGCCTCACCTGATGCAGGTCGAGAGCTACGAGACCGTGCACCAGCTGGTCACCACGGTGCGCGGGCTGCGCCGCGCCGGCCTGCCCCTGCCCGAGGGCATCCGCGCCTGCTTCCCACCCGGCTCGATGACCGGGGCGCCGAAGTTGCGCACGATGCGGATCCTCGACGAGCTCGAGGGGGAGGCACGCGGCGTCTACTCGGGCGCGATCGGCTACCTCGGGCTCGGCGGCGGCTGCGACCTCAGCGTCGCGATCCGCACCATCGTCCTCGACGGCGAGGGGGCGACGATCGGCTCCGGCGGCGCGATCGTCCTCCAGTCGGACGCCGAGGACGAGTACGAGGAGATGCTGCTGAAGGCAAGCGCGCCGCTGCGGGCGCTCGGCCCAGACGCCGACCTGACCGCCGCGCCTGGCGCCCTACAGCCGAACTAGATTCGCGCCGTCGAGCTCCCGCGTGACGCCGCGGAAGTCGACGACGAGGGCGGCCTTGGAGGCCACCGCCGCGTAGTCGAGCTCGTCGTGGGCGGTGATGATCGCGACCGCGTCGGCGCTCGCCAGCCCCTCCTCGAGGTCGACCGAGGCAAGCCCCCGCTCGGACAGCTCGGGCACGTGCGGGTCGTGATAGGCGACCTCGCCGCCGAGCTCGCGCAGCAGGTCGATGATCTTCAACGCCGGCGACTCGCGGGTGTCGCCGATCCCGGCCTTGTAGCTGACCCCGAGCAGGAGGATGCGCGAGCCGCGCACCGGCTTGCCGGTGTCGTTGAGGGCGCGTTGGATGCGCTCGGCGCAGAAGGCCGGCTGGGCCTGGTTGACTTTGCCGGCAAGCTCGATGAACTCGGGGTAGAAGTCCCGCTCACGCGCCTTGAAGGCGAGGTAGAACGGGTCGACAGGCAGGCAGTGGCCGCCCATCCCCGGCCCGGGGTCGAAGCGCATGAAGCCGAAGGGCTTGGTCGCGGCGGCGTCGATCACCTCCCAGACGTCGATCTCGAGCCGGTCACAGAGCTGCGAGAGCTCGTTGACGAGGGCGATGTTGACCGAGCGGAAGATGTTCTCCAGCAGCTTCGCCAGCTCCGCCGCCTCCGGCGTCGAGAGGACGACGACCTCGTCGCAGATCTGCCCGTAGAGCTCGCGGGCCCGCTCGGCGCAGGCCGCGGTCAGGCCGCCGACCAGCTTCGGCGTGGTGCGCACCGTGTAGTCGGTGCGGCCGGGGTCGATCCGCTCCGGCGAGAAGCCGAGGTGGAAGTCGGTCCCCGCCTTCAAGTTCGACTCCTGCTCGAGGATCGGCAGCAGGTGGTCGCGGGTCGTGCCCGGGTAGGTGGTCGACTCGAGCACGACCAGCTGGCCGGCGCGCAGCACCCCGGAGATCGAGGTCGCCGACTCCAGCAGGTAGGTGAGGTCGGGTTCACGCGAGCTGGTCAGCGGCGTCGGCACGCAGATCACGATCGCCTCGCACTCGCCGAGGTCGGCGTGCTCGGCGGTCGCCGTCAGCCGCTCGCGCAGCGGCGCCAGGGCCGCGTCGGGGACGTCCTCGACGTAGCTGCGCCCCTCGTTCAGGGCCTCGACCTTGGTCCGGTCGGCGTCGAGCCCGACCACGTCGTGCCCAGCCTCGGCGAAGGCGACGGCGAGCGGTAGCCCGACGTAGCCGAGTCCTACGACCCCGATTCTCATCGGCCGCAGTCTAGGTCCCGCCGCGGCTGCGCCCTGCTCAGCCGAGCTGACGGCCGAATGGCGGCTGGGGGAAATCCCCGACCGGCTTCATAGAGAACGGAGTCGAGCGCTCCTTGCGGTAGTGGGCGCGTACCAGCCCCTTGCGGTTCTGCCCGTAGCTGCTCTTGGTGACCCCCTGGAAGATCCCCGCCGAGTTCGCCTGGACCGTCTCGACCCGGCGCCAGCCGCTCCCCTTGCGGATCTGGATCGAGATCTTGCCGCGCTTGCTGTTCGGCGTCCGTCCCCAGAACGAGAGACCGTCCTTGGTCGGGTAGGCGACGAAGGGGAAGCGGAAGGCCTGGAGGTTGGGCTTCGGCCTGTCCTCGGCGATCGATGCGCCACGGTAATACAGGCCCGAGTCCAGGTTTTCGCTGTAGGGGATGCCGGGCGGTGGCGGCGACGAGTCACGCAGGGTGAACCAGAAGACGTCGGAGACCCCGGCTTGCCACGCCGTGTACAGCGCCTCGGAGGTCCAGCGCTTGAGGATCCGCGCCCGCAGGCCGCCCGGGTCGGGTGGGCTCGAGTCCCACGAGATCTCCGTGACCCAGAGCGTCGTCGTCTTGGAGTCGTTCTTGATCCGACCGGCGCGATCGGCCGCGCGCAGCAGCGTCTGCAGCTTGTCGAGGTCGCCGAGCTGGACGTCGTTGGGACCGCCCTCGTGCGCCGGGCTGCCGGTCGTGTATGGGTGGACGTCGTAGATGTCGAAGTGGACGCCGCCTTCGCAGTCGCCGCCGCTCGGGCGCGGGTTCTTGTGGCCGCGCATGCAGAGCAGTTCGCGGCTGAAGCGCATCGGGCCGACCGCCCGTCCCGGCACCGAGACCGGGGCGAGCCCTGCGGCGATCACCAGGTTCGAGGGGTTGACCGCCTTCACGGCTGCGTAGAAGCTGTTGATCAGGGTCCGGTATAGGCCCGCCGAGACGGCCTGGCCGTCGATGAACTGGGGCATGAAGTAGAGGTTCATGTTGGGCTCGTTGAGGCCCTGCCAGTAGCGCACGTAGGGGAGGCCCGGGTAGGCGCCGCTGTAGCGCTTGACCGCGGCCGTCGTGAATTCCGCCAGCGCGGCCGGATCGGGGTCGCAGGGGGTGTCCGGCGCGATGAAGTCGCAGCGCTGGGCCCATTTGGGAGCGCTGCGCACCTGCAGGACCGGGGTCAGGCCCGCCCCCACGGCGTTGATCACCCAGGTGTCCATCTCGGCCCAGTCGTAGTGGGGGTCCGTCGGGTCGGAGGGCTGCCAGCTCGCCGGCTTGGTCTCGGGGGCGATGTGTTCCCAGGTCAAGGGCGTGAGGGTGAGTTGGGCGCCCGCCTGGCGGATGCGCTCGAAGGCGATCGGGTCGTTGCGGTAGACGTAGGAGACGCCGGTGTGCAGCGGCCGCTTGGCCGCCTCGGCCGGGGCGGAGGAGACGACGAGCATCGCCAGCGCGGTCGCGAAGGCGGTCAGGGCAAGCGGTAGGCGGCGCCCGAGGGGCGTGGTCTGGGTGGCCATCGTGGGCTAGCTCTCCTGGTCGCGGCGCCGGTAGAGGAGCGCCCAGGCCAGCGCGGCGGCGAGCGCCAGCGGCAGCAGCAGGCCGAGGTGGCCGGAGGAGGGGGCGCCGAACGCCTGGCTGGCGATCTGGCCGACGGCGGAAGAGCCCTCGGGCTGGTCCACGACGATCACCTTGACCGCTTCGATCGTGCCCGACTCAGATGCGGGCTGCTTGCCCGGCGCGGGCGCCGCGCCACCGCCGTTGCCACCGCCACCGCCGTTCGCGCCGTTTCCCCCGCCGCCGTTCTCCTCGCGCGGCTCGCGCGGCGCGGGCGACGGCTCAGGGCTCGTTTCGACGGGAGCCGGCGCCGTTTCGGCGGCCAGCTCGGCCACGTCTTCGCCGGCCTCGCCGTGCTCCTGGAGCCGCTTGACGTTGTTCTTGCCGAGGACCTTGTCCGGCGAGCGGTCCTTGCCCTTGTCTTTGCCCTTGAGCGCGTCCTTTTCGCCGCCGGCGGTCGGGTAGGCCTCGGTGTACTGGGTGGCGGCTGAGTTCCCCGGCGGCACGATTTCTTCCGCCGCCGCGGGCGACGAGACCCCGATCGTGAGGGCCACGCATGCCAGTCCAAGTCCGCTAGTGAGCCGCTTCATCTCATCGATCACCCGATGCCAGGATCTTGTGAATTCCCCCCGCGAGGGTCCGTCCGGCTCGAGCTCATAGCATAGAACCGGATGGAGTCGACGTCGATGCGGTCGGGCGCCGCTGCCCAGAAGTACCTGCGCAGCGTCGATTGGCCGGCGACCGCGATCTGGCTGCTCTGCTTCGCCCTCGTCGCCTATCTCGGCCTCGAAGGCGGGGGCTACGACCCGTTGGTTTCCGACCAGGTCGGGCTCGCGGTCTGGTGGCTGCTCCTGCTCGGGGCCCTGGTCGGTGCCTTTCCCCGGCGCCGGCCGAGCTCGCTGGCCCTGGCCGCCCTCGCCCTGCTCGCCGCCTTCGCTGCCTGGACGGCGCTCAGCCTGGCCTGGACCGAGAGTCTCGACAAGACCTGGGCCGACCTGGCGCGGGTGCTCGGCTATCTGGGCGCCTTCGCCCTCATCATCGCTCTCAGGGCGCCCGGCGACGGCCGCCGCATCGCCGGCGCCGTCGCCAGCGCCGTCGTCGCGGTCGCGGTTGTCGGCCTGCTCTCGCGGCTGCATCCGTCCTGGTTTCCGGACGCCGGCCAGACCGCTGTCTTCCTCGGCGACAGCCGCGAACGGCTCTCCTATCCGCTCAACTACTGGAACGGGCTGGCGGCGCTGATCGCGATCGGGCTGCCGTCGCTGCTCGCCGCCGCGACCACCGCCCGCGCGCAGGCCCTGCGCGTGCTCGCCGCCGCGGCGCTGCCGGCGATCGGGCTGGCCTCCTTCCTGACGCTCTCGCGCGCCGGCATCGCCACCGCCGTCCTCGTCGCCGCCCTCTTCCTGCTCTTCACCGCCGACCGCCTGCCGGCGCTCGCCACGGCGCTGCTCGGCGGCGGCGGCAGCGCCGTCCTGATCGCCGCCCTGACCCAGCGCAACGCGCTCCAGGACGGGCTCGCCAACGCCACCGCCCGCCAGCAGGGGGACGAGATGCTGCTGCTGACGATCGGGGTCTGCGTCGCGGTGGGGGCGCTCCAGGCGGGCCTCGTCTACGCCCTGCGCGACGGCCGGCGGCCAGGCTGGACCAAGGTCTCGGACCGGCAGACGGCGATCGCCGTCGCCGCTGCCGCGGTCGTCGTCCTCGTCGTCGGCCTCGCCGCCGGCGCTCCCGGGCGGGCCGCCGACGGCTGGGACGAATTCAAGGCGGGCGACGGGCCCGGCTCGGGCGCCTCGCGGCTGAGCAGCGCCGCGGGGCAGAACCGCTACCAGTACTGGAGCTCAGCCGCGCGCCAGAACGCCACCAAGCCGCTGACCGGGACCGGCTCGGGCACCTTCGAGTTCTGGTGGACCCGGGATGGCAACGGGGACATCGTCCGCGACACTCACTCGCTCTACATGCAGACCTTCGGCGAGCTCGGCATCGTCGGGCTGGCGCTGCTCCTCGCCTTCCTGCTCACGGTCCTGCTCGGCGGCGGGCGGCGGCTGCTGCGCGCCGCCGCCCCGGAGCGCCCGCCGCTTGCCGCGGCCCTGGCCGGCGTCGTCGCCTTCTGCCTGACCGCGACCTTCGACTGGATGTGGCAGATCCCGGCGCTCGCCGTGGCGACGCTGCTGCTCGCCGGCGTCCTGGTCGGGGCGCGCGACCGCGACGCCGTCAAGGGGGCGCTCGCGCTGCCGCGGCGGCTCGGTTTCGCCGCCGTCGCGCTGATCGCGATCGTCGCGATCGCGATCCCGCTTGCCTCGACCACGCTGCTGCGTCAGAGCGAAGCGGAGGCGCGCGAGGGCAGCCTCGAGGCGGCGCTCACCGACGCCCGCAGCGCCCAGAACGTCATGCCCGGTGCCGCCGGCCCACGCCTGCAGCAGGCGCTGGTGCTGGAGCAGCTCGGCGACCTCGGGGCCGCCGCGGTCGCCGCCGAGGCCGCGACTGAGCGCGAGGAGACCAACTGGCGCACCTGGCTGGTGCTCGCCCGGCTCGAAGCCCGGCGCGGGAACGCCGACGCCGCCGTCCTCGCTTTCGACCGCGCCAAGGGGCTCAACCCGCACTCGTTCCTCTTCGAGTGAGCCCGGCTCCGGGGCCGATCGTCCCTGTGATACTCCAATAAGAACCCGTGCTGAAGGGAGAAAGATGAGTCACTCGCTCAGGGCCGGTGCCCTGGTCGCCGCCATTTCCGTCGCCGCCCTCGTCGCTGGATGTGGGGGCACGGTGATCGACGACGCCAAGACCGAGGACGCGATCGCCGAGAACGTCGAATCCTCGCTGGGCAAGAAAGTCTCCTCCGTCGACTGCCCCTCGGGCGTCGACGTCGAGGCCGGCGCGAGTTTCGAGTGCACCGTCTCGTTGACGGGCGGAAAAGAGGAAACCGCGACCCTGAAAATTCTCAACGAGGACGCTGACGTCGAATTGGTTGACCTCAGCGCCGGTAAGTAGAGTGCCCCGAATGAGCCAAACGAGCACGGCCAACGCGCCGACCACCCACGCAAAGCTCCTCGACTGGGTCGGGGAGATCGCCGATTTGACCCAGCCCGACGCCGTCCACTGGTGTGACGGCTCGGCCGAGGAGTACGACGCTCTCGCCCAGGCGTTGATCGACGCCGGCACCTTTGAGCGCCTCTCGGACGCGAAGCGCCCGAACTCCTACCTCGCCCTTTCGGACCCCGGCGACGTCGCCCGGGTCGAGGACCGCACCTTCATCTGCTCGCGGGACGAGGCCGACGCCGGCCCGACCAACAACTGGCGCGATCCCGCCGAGATGCGGGAGACGCTCAGGGATCTATTCAAAGGCAGCATGGTGGGGCGCACGATGTACGTCGTGCCCTTCTCGATGGGTCCGCTCGGCTCGCCGATCGCCCACATCGGCGTGCAGCTGACCGACTCGCCCTACGTCGCCACCAACATGCGGATCATGACCCGGATGGGCAAGGGCGCCCTCGACGTGCTCGGCGAGAGCGGCGAGTTCGTCCCCTGCGTGCACTCGGTCGGGGCGCCGCTGGCCGAGGGCCAGGCGGACGTGCCGTGGCCCTGCAACGCCGACAACAAGTACATCGTCCACTACCCCGAGACGCGCGAGATCTGGTCCTTCGGCTCGGGCTATGGCGGCAACGCCCTGCTCGGCAAGAAGTGCTTCGCGCTGCGGATCGCCTCGGCGATGGCCCGTGACGAGGGCTGGATGGCCGAGCACATGCTGATCCTCAAGCTGACCTCGCCCGAGGGCAAGGTCAAGTACGTCACCGGCGCCTTCCCGTCGGCCTGCGGCAAGACCAACCTGGCGATGCTGATCCCGACCCTGCCCGGCTGGCAGGTGGAGACCGTCGGCGACGACATCGCCTGGATGAAGTTCGGCGAGGACGGCCGCCTCTACGCGGTCAACCCCGAGGCCGGCTTCTTCGGCGTCGCGCCGGGCACCGGACACAAGACCAACCCGAACGCGATGGAGACGATCGAGCGCAACTCGATCTTCACCAACTGCGCCAAGACCGATGACGGCGACGTCTGGTGGGAGGGGATGACCGGCGAGCCGCCGGCGCACGCGATCGACTGGCACGGCAACGACTGGACGCCCGAGTCCGAGAACGCCGCCGCCCACCCCAACGCCCGCTTCACGACGCCGGCGGCCCAGTGCCCCAGCATCGCGGCGGAGTGGGAGGACCCGGCCGGCGTGCCGATCGACGCCTTCCTCTTCGGCGGCCGGCGGGCGACCACGGTGCCGCTCGTCCACGAGGCCTTCGACTGGGAGCACGGCGTCTTCCTCGGCGCCACGATGTCCTCGGAGAAGACCGCGGCGGCGGCCGGCAACGTCGGCGAACTGCGCTTCGACCCGATGGCGATGCTGCCCTTCAGCGGCTACAACATGGCCGACTACTTCGCCCACTGGCTGAAGATCGGCGAGCGCGACGGAGCGGATCTGCCGAAGATCTTCTACGTCAACTGGTTCCGCAAAGACGCCGACGGCAAGTTCCTCTGGCCCGGCTTCGGCGAGAACAGCCGCGTGCTCGAGTGGGTCTTCCGCCGCTGCGACGGCGACGGCGGCGCGGTCGAGTCAGCGATTGGGCTGCTGCCCGCCGAGGGTGAGATCAACACCGAGGGCCTCGACGTCACCGACGGGGAGATGCGTGAGCTGCTCTCGGTCGATCCCGAGCTGTTCAAGCAGCAGCTGCCGCAGGTCCGCGAGCACCTGGCCCAGTTCGGCGACAGCCTCCCCGCCCAGCTCAGCAAGCAGCTGGACGACTTGGAGCAGCGTCTAGAGCAGTAGCGCCTCTCGGGCGGGAGGCGCGGGGGTGGGTTCCCCGTCCGGTGAGGACGGGGAACCCACCCCCGCGACAGGACCCGCCCGCCCGAAGCGTTACAGCCCGTAGGACTCGGCCAGCTCCGGGTCCTTCGCGGCCAGCATCTCGGCCAGCTCGACCATCACCTTGCACTGCTTCCAGGTGGCGTCGTCCTGCATCTTGCCGTCGATCATGTGGACGCCGCGGCCGTCGGGGATCGCCTCCAGCACCTTCTTGGCGAACTTGACCTCGTCGACCGGCGGGCTGAAGACCTGCTTGGCGATCCCGATCTGGACCGGGTGCAGCGACCAGGCGCCGACGCAGCCGAGCAGGAAGGCCGAGCGGAACTGGGTCTCGCAGCCGGCGGTGTCCTTGATGTCGCCGAAGGGGCCGTAGAAGGGCAGGATCCCGGTCGCGGCGCAGGCGTCGACCATGCGGGCGATCGAGTAGTGCCAGGGGTCCTGCTGAGCGGTGACGCGGTCGGCCTCGGGGTTCTCGGGGTCGGCCGGGTCCTCCATCGAGCGGTAGCCGGGATGGCCACCGCCGACCCGGGTCGTCTTCATCCGCCGCGAGGCGGCGAGGTCGGCCGGGCCGAAGCTCATCCCCTGCATGCGCGGGCTGGCGGCGGCGATCTCCTCGACGTTGACGACGCCCTGCGCGGTCTCGAGGATCGCGTGGACGAGGATCGGCCGCTCGAGGCCGGCCTTGGCCTCGAGCTGGGCGAGCAGGCGGTCGACGTAGTGGATGTCCCAGGCGCCCTCGACCTTGGGCACCATCACGACCTCGAGCTTGTCGCCGATCGCGGCGACCAGCTCGGTCAGGTCGTCGAGCACCCACGGGCTCTCCAGCGAGTTGACCCGCGTCCAGAGTGCGGTCTGGCCGAAGTCGGACTCCGTCGCCGCCTTGATCAGGCCCTGGCGCGCCGCCTCCTTGCGGTCGACCGGGATCGCGTCCTCGAGGTTGCCGAGCAGGATGTCGGTCTTGGTCGCGATGTCGGCCGCCTTGGCGACCATTTTCTCGTTCGAGAAGTCGAGGAAGTGGATCATCCGCGACGGCTTGACCGGGATCTCGCGCAGCGGCTCGGGGGCGCCGATCGCCTGCGGCTGGAAGAAGTCTCTGGGGTTTCTCAAGCTGCTCCTCGGGTCGGTTGGCGTTCCGGTGCGCCTTTCCCGTCTTACAGACGGATAAAGCGCACCGGAAGCGAAATCTAGTACGAGCCATGCGTCCAGGGACCGCAGGGATTCGGCCCTCGCCGCCGTACATGGGAGGGGTGAGCGAGTTCGAGTCCGACACCACGGAGCAGTGGGCGCTGCCCGAGAGCGCCCGGCCGCCGCTGTTGAGCGAGCTGATCGAGCGGATCGACGAGGCGCTGGCGACCGCACGCGCGTCCGAGGCGGCGGTGATGACGGTCGGAGCCGCGGCGATCGACGCCGCTGAGCAGGCCCGCCGTGCCGCCGAGCTCGCCGAGCGGGCGAGCGCGATCGCGAGCCGCAGCGGCGCGGCCCAACCCGCCGCGGCTCAGCGCCCCGCGCCGCGCAGGGAGGACGACGAGGCCGGGGTGGGCGACTTCACCGCCCGCGCCGATCGCCTCGCCGAGCGCCTGCAGCGCCTGCAGCGGATGCCGCTCTCGGCCTGAGCGCGTGCGGGGCCTGGCTATGCGGCGCTGGCCGGCTCGCAGTGCGAGCCGAAGTGCTGCGTCCAGACGCGGGTGCCGCGCAGGCCTTCGAGTTCGCCGACCTCGAGGCTGACGCCGAGCTGGGTGAAGCTGCTGCCCAGCACGTTCTCGCGGTGGGTCGGCGAGCGCATCCAGGCGCGGAAGATCGAGCGCACGGTGCCTTCCCGCCCGGTCCCCCAGGCGAGGTTCTCGCCGGCGCGCCAGCACTGGGCGGAGAGGTAGCCGGTCGCTTCCATCCAGTAGGTGAAGTCGCGGCCGCAGGCGGAGTGGCTGAAGCTGTCGCAGCGCAGGATGTCGTCGGACTTGCCGTTGGCCGAGGCGTTCAGCTCCTCGACCTCGACCAGCGGCGCCAGGCCGAGTTGGCCGCGCGCGTAGTCGGTCATGCAGCGCATCGCCTCCTCCTGGGCTGCGGCGGGCGCGCCGAGCGCGGTCTGCCCCGGGCAGGCGGCGACGGGCGCGATCGGCGAGGCCGCGTGGGCGCTGGGCGCCAGCGCCAGGGCCGCGAACAGGGCAAGCGCAAAGAGGACAAAGGACCTAGAGGCCATCGTCCCTTTCTCGTCCGTTCCCGGAATCCATCCCATGGAGTACTAGTCTCCTGGACGGATGTATTAGTTGCCAGCCGTTTCTAGTACTCCGGCAACCGCGTCGCGAAGAGCCCGCCGTCTACGGCGAGCAGACAGATTCGACCTGGGCCAAATCCCAACGCGTTCTCCCTGAAATAGAGGGAAAACGCGTTGGGCTGACCGACTGGGTTAGTTAGTGCCGCCGGTTCTGGTGCGGGTCTGGGTCTGGCCCTGGGTGCCGGTGGCGCTGTTGTCGGTGTTCGTGCGGGTGTCGTTGTCGCGGGTGGTGCCGCGGGTCGACTGGCCGTTGCGGCTGGTGTCGTCGGTGCCCCGCTGCGTGCGGGTGTTGGTGTCGTTGTCGTGGGTCGTGCCGCGGGTCGAGACGGCGCCGCTGGTGTCGTCGGTTTTGAGGAAGGTGCGTTCGCCGTCGCCGTCGTCGCCGCGGTCGTCGTCATCGTCGCCACCGCCGGGGCCGCTGTTGCCGCCCTTGGCGAGCGCGGCGGGGACGTCGCCGATCAGCCCCGCCGCGTTGGCCGCCCAGAAGAGGGGCACCGCGGCGAGCACGAGCAGCGCCAGGAAGAGGGCGCTGGTCTTGCGCAGGGCAGAGGCCTCGCTCGCCAGCAGCGCGTCGTCGGCTTGCAGGTTGGCGAAGACGCGGGCGGCCGGGGGGACGGCTCGCGCTTCGGTGGTTCGCCTGGGCATGGATTCCCTCCTGGGTCGTTGCATGGGTGGTCTCTACCCCTTGGTTACGTCCTAAACACGGGCCGTCCGCGAATCTGCCCGCTCAGATCCCCACCGGCCCGCGCCGGGTGAGGCTGACCTTGCGCGGCAGGGTGGCGATCAGCGGCTCGAGGCGCTCGACGACCTCACCGCAGGTCGGCCGGCGCGCGGGATCGCGGTCGAGCAGCTCGTAGATCAGGTTGCGGATCTCCTCCGGCAGGGCGTCGGGGAGCGTCACCGGGTCGAGCTCGAGCTGGGGGAAGCGCGCGCCATCGCCTTCCCCTTCGCCGCGCGGGAACGGCTTGCGTCCGGAAACCGCGTGGAAGAGGGTCGCGCCGAGGCCCCAGGCGTCGGCGGGCGGGCCGATCCGCGCGCCCGCCGACTCACCCACGCACTGCTCGGGTGGCATGTAGGGGTCGGTGCCGATCGGCCCGTCGGTCCGCGCCGCCCGCTCGACCGTGCGGGCGATGCTGAGGTCGATCAGCCGCGGCGGCACCCCCATCACGATGTTGTCCGGCTTGACGTCGAGATGGACGTAGCCGCTGTTGGCCATGTACTGCAGGGCGCCGGCGACGTGGGCGGCGAGCGGCAGCAGCTGTTCGAGCCCGATCGAACCGTCACGGCGGATCAGGCGGCGCAGCGACGGCCCCTCCAGGTGCTCGATCAGGACGTGTGGGTGAGGGCCGTCGAGGACGGCGCCGAAGCAGCGCACGAGGGTGGGGTGGGCGAGTGCTTCCAGGGCATCGACCTCGCGACCGAGGTCGCGCAGCGCCTTCTCGTCCTTGGCCTGGTCGGGGCGCAGCAGCTTGGCGACGCCGAGTGCGTAGAGCCCCTCGTCCCAGATCAGGAAGACCTCGTAGCGGTTGCCGCCTCCGATCGCCTCGAGGACGACCCGGCCGGGGTGGATCTCCTCACCCTCCTCGAACTCCCAGCTGGCGTGCTCGCTCACGCCGGTGATCGTAGGGGGTGACCCTTCTCGGTTAGCATCGGTGTCTCGATGGCGGGTGGCACCAAGGAGATGATCGAAACGGCGGTGGAGCGCTTCCAGGCGGAAGTCCCGGCGCTGCAGAAACTGAAACTCGTCTTCGGGCTGGAGCTGAAAGGCAGGGGGGACATCCAGCTCTACCGGGTCGAGGTGCCGGGGCCCAAGATCAGCAAGGACCTTGCCCAGGACGAGCGCGTGCTGGTCCAGATCGACCGGGCGCAGTTCAACGAGCTGGCCGAGCGGGGCACGCTGAAGAGCTACCGCAAGGCCTATGAGACCGGTCACATCAAGGCGAGCGGCGACTCCAACGTGAAGAAGCTGATCGCCCAGGTGGTCGAACGCCAAGAGCAGCGTTCCCGCCTGCGAAAAGTCCAGTAGCCGGCCACCAGGCCCAATAGAGGAGCGGTCGGGGCGCCGGTTTCTGGGTGCTCGCTTGCAACACGCGTCCACGGCCCTGGGGCGCCAAAAGAAACCCCGCGTAGGCGGCGTTTGGCGTGTTGGTGCTTCAACCCAGCAAGGAGACCCTTCAGATGACCGCTTTCTCGCTCTCAACCCCCAGAACCCTTCGGTGGCCGGCCTTCGCCCTTGCGGCGATCCTGCTGTTCACCGGCTTTTTCGCTGCCTCCACGCAAGCTCAGGCGGCGCAGAAGCGATCCCTGGAAACGATCAACCTCTGCATCCGGCAGGTTGCTCCCGACAAGGGCAGCATTCGCTTCGTTCGCTCGAAATACGCCTGCAAGGGTGGCGAGAAGCGCGTCCAGATGGTGGTTGCCAACTCGAGCCAGGGAGTGCTCGGCGTCCAGGGCAGCAGCGAGGACGGCCAGAGCGGCGCCCAGGGTGAGCCCGGCCCGGCGGGCCCGGCTGGTCCCATTGGCCCCCAGGGTGAGAAGGGTGAGGCTGGCGCCGACGGCGTTAACGGCACCAATGGCGTCGACGGCCAGGATGGCGTTGACGGCACCGACGGTGTCGACGGCCAGGACGGAGCTGACGGCGCCGACGGTCAGGATGGCGCCGACGGGACCAACGGGGTCGACGGCATCAACGGCACCAACGGCGTTGACGGCCTGAACGGCGCCGACGGTAAAGACGGGGCTGACGGCACCAACGGCGTCGACGGCCTCAATGGCGCCGACGGTAAAGACGGTGTCGACGGTAAAGACGGCAAAGATGGAGCCGACGGCAAAGACGGGGCTCAGGGCCCCCCGGGGCCGCAGGGTCCGGCTGGCGCTGACGGCGAAGACGGCAAAGACGGCGTCGACGGCACCAACGGTCTCGACGGCACCAATGGCACCGACGGTAAAGACGGAGCCGACGGCAAAGACGGCACCAACGGTGTTGACGGCAAAGACGGCGCGGATGGCACCAACGGCATCGACGGCACCAACGGCGTCGACGGTAAAGACGGTGCCGACGGCACAAACGGCGTCGATGGCCTCAATGGTGCTGACGGTAAAGACGGCATCAACGGCACCAACGGCGTTGACGGCCTGAACGGCGCCGACGGTAAAGACGGGGCTGACGGCACCAACGGCGTCGACGGCCTCAATGGCGCCGACGGTAAAGACGGTGTCGACGGTAAAGACGGCAAAGATGGAGCCGACGGCAAAGACGGGGCTCAGGGCCCCCCGGGGCCGCAGGGTCCGGCTGGCGCTGACGGCGAAGACGGCAAAGACGGCGTCGACGGCACCAACGGCGTCGACGGCCTGAACGGCGCCGACGGTAAAGACGGGGCTGACGGTAAAGACGGCACCAACGGCGTCGACGGCCTCAACGGCGCCGACGGCAAAGACGGCACCAACGGCACCAACGGCATCGACGGCATCGACGGCCTCAATGGTGCTGACGGTAAAGACGGCGCCGCCGGAGCCGACGGTAAAGACGGCACCAACGGCGTCGACGGCCTGAACGGCGCTGACGGCAAAGACGGTGTCGACGGTGCGGACGGCACCAACGGCGTCGACGGCCTCAATGGCGCCGACGGCAAAGACGGTAAAGACGGCACGAACGGTGTCGATGGCCTCAATGGCGCTGACGGTGCCGCCGGAGCCGACGGCAAAGACGGCACGAACGGCATTGACGGCACCAACGGTGTCGACGGCAAAGACGGTGCTGATGGAGCCGACGGCAAAGACGGCACCAACGGCAGCACCGTTCTAAGCGGCGCCGGTGCCCCGGCGAATGAGCTGGGCACCGACGGCGACTTCTACCTCGATACCGCGACCAGCGAGCTGTACGGCCCGATGGTCGGCGGCGAGTGGCCCGAGGAGGGCACCTCGCTCAAAGGCGCCCAGGGTCCCCCGGGGATCCAGGGCCCGGCCGGTGCCGACGGTAAAGACGGCCTCGACGGCACCAACGGCGTCGACGGCCTCAACGGCGCCGACGGTAAAGACGGAGTCGATGGTGCCAACGGTGCTGACGGCGCCAACGGTGCCGATGGCGCTGCCGGTATCGACGGCCTCAACGGTCGCACGATCCTCAGCGGCGAAGGCGTCCCGGCCAGCGAGCTGGGCGACGAGGGCGACTTCTACCTCGACAGCCTGACCAGCGACCTCTACGGGCCCAAGGCCAGTGGCGTGTGGCCGGTCAGCGGCGTCTCGCTGAAGGGCGCCGACGGTAAAGACGGTGCCGATGGCGCTGACGGTGCAAACGGCCTCGACGGCACCAACGGCCTCGACGGCGCTGATGGCGCCAATGGCTCCGACGGTGTCGACGGCACCGATGGCGTCGATGGCGCTGATGGCCGCACGGTCCTCAACGGCACCGGCGCGCCTGACAACGAAGTCGGCAACGACGGCGACTTCTACATCGACACCAACACCTACGCCATCTACGGCCCGAAGCTGGCCGGCAGCTGGAACGCGGGCACGTCCCTCGTCGGTCTGCCCGGCCAGGACGGCCAGGACGGCGTCGACGGTAAAGACGGTAAAGACGGTAAAGACGGCGTCGATGGTGAGGACGGTGCTCAGGGCATCCAGGGCATCCAGGGCCCGCCCGGGACGAGCGGCGTCATCGCCCGTGAGATCCGGGGCGGCGGGGGTAGCGTCGGCCTGCAGGACAACATGGGCAACCGGTTCATGGGCCCGATGATCGACACGTCGGAGACCTCCGAGACCGTGGTTCAGGAGGTCCTGAGCGTCGGTGGCACGCTGGGCAACCTGCGGATCGGCCTGGTTGGCGGGTCGGCGGGAAGCGGCGACTCCTACACCTTCACGGTGCGTAGGGATCCCGCGGGCCCGACGGCTCCCGAAAGCACCGGTATCTCGTGCTCGGTGTCGGGCAGCAGCTCCACCACGTGCAACGACACCGACACGCAGGTGTTCAATGCTGGGGACGCGGTCTCGGTTCTGGTGACCGAGAGCAACAATCCCAGCGGTCGCGGGGCGTACTTCCGGCTGGACTTCCTGCCGTAGCCCCGGGCGCACGAAGCAGCCGCGCACCTCGGTGCGCGGCTGCTTCCGCGCTCACGCCGCATCTGCGTTTTCAGTCCGCGGCACTGACTAGGTTTCCCGGTCGATGAATACCCTCACCAAAGGTCTCCTCGCCGTTCTCGTCATCGCACTGATCGGAGCGCTCGCACTGCTCTTCCTGCGCGACGACGAGGTCACCCTGACCGTCGACGAGCCGGAGATCGTCAGCGCCTCGCAGCTGTCCGATCTCGCCGCCGACGCCGACCCGCCGATCTACTGGGTGGGCGAGCGCGACGGGGTCGAGTACGAGGTGACCGAAACCTCAACTGGGCGGTTCTACGTCCGTTACCTCGAGGACGGGGCCGAGGCGGGGGACGAGCGGGCTGAGTTCGTCACGGTAGGCAGCTATCCCTCGCGCAACGGCGTCGGCTCGCTGCGCCGCGCCGCGGACAACCGGGGCGGCTCCGAGCTGGGTAAGACGGCCGACGGCGCCGTCCTGCTCATCGATCCCTCCTCGCCCAACAACGCCCACTTCGCCTACCGCGGGGACGAGTTCCAGGTCGAGGTCTTCAGCCCGGTTCCGGGTGAAGCGCTCCGCCTCGCCTCCGAGGGACAGGCGACGCCGGTTCCCTAGGCGCCGCGCGGATAGCATCCGCGCCGTCCAAACCTAGAGGAGACCAGAGAGACGATGAGTGACCAGACCTACGAGCTGACCACCGACCAGGCCGAGCGCGAGGCTTCCGGCGCCCACAGCTACGGGCGTTACCTCGAGGAGTTCGAGGTCGGCGCCGTCTACAAGCACTGGCCCGCGAAGACCGTGACCGAGTCCGACGATCACCTCTTCTGCCTGATCACGATGAACCACCACCCGCTGCACCTCAACGACGTCTACGCCAAGCAGTCCCAGCAGGGCCGCAACGTCGTCGTCGGGCCGCTCGTCTACTCGCTGGCGCTGGGCATGTCGGTCTCCGACGTCTCCGGCAAGGCGATCGCCAACCTGGCGACCGAGGAGCTCAGCCACCCCAACCCGGTCTTCCACGGCGACACCCTCTTCTGCGAGACCGAGGTGCTCGACGTCAAGCCCTCGAAATCGAAGCCCGACCGCGGCGTGGTCAAGGTCCACACCCGGGTGCTGAACCAGGACGGCGTCCTCGTCGCCGAGTTCAAGCGGCTGGTGCTGGTGCCGCGGCGCGAACCGGGCGAGTAGGGAGGTCGCGGGGGCGCGGCGTGGAAAGGTCCAGCGGACGCCGATGGACCTGACCACCGAGATCGTCACCGACGAGGCGCAGCTGGGGCGGCTGCGTGCCGAGTGGGACGGCCTGGCCGTCGAGACCGCCAGTCCCTTCTGCGCCCCCGCCTGGATGCTGGCCTGGTGGCGCCACGCGCGGCCCGACGGCGCCGCGCTGCGGGTGATCGCCGTCCGCGACGGCGACCGCCTCGTCGGCCTGGCGCCGCTCTTCGCCCGCCGCGACAGGGGCCGCAGCGCCGCCTACGAGGTGCTCACCGAGCGGCTCTCGCCGCCCGCCGGACCGCTGGCGGCGCCGGGGCGCGAGCGCGAGGTCGCGACCGCGATCGGAGGGGCCCTCGAGGCCTCCAGCCCGCGCCCGTCCTCGCTGCGGCTCTGGTCGACGCTCGGCAGCGGCGACGTCGCGGCAACCCTCGCCGAGGCCTGGCCCGGTCGCGGTCCCTGGCTGCGCTCGGCGCCCGCCGAACCGGTTCCGGTCGTCACCCTCGGGGAGCTCGACTACGACGAGTGGTTCGCCGGCCGCAGCTCGAAGTTCCGCCAGGAATCGCGACGCATGCGTCGCCGCCTCGAGGACGCCGGCGCCAGCGTCGAGCTGGTCGGCGCCGAGGGCCTCGACGAGGCCCTCGCCGCCTTCGTCGAGCTGCACGGCGACCGCTGGCAGGACCGGGGCGGCTCCGACGCCCTGATCACCGGCCTGCGGCCGATGCTGGCCGATGCCGCCGCCGAGCTGCTCGGCGAGGGACGGATGCGGGTCTACGCGCTGCGCGCCGAGGGCGAGCTGGTCGCGGTCAACGTCCTGCTCGTCGCCGGTGGTGAGATCTGCGGCTGGAGCAGCGGCTTCGCCGAGGAGTGGGCGCGCTTCTCGCCCTCGATGCAGCTCACCCTGCAGGCGATCGACGACGCCACCCAGCAGGGCGACGCGCGGATGAGCCTCGGGCCGGGGGAGGGCGGCTACAAGCGGCGGCTGGCCGACAGCGGTGAGGAGATCGCCGCCCTGACGCTGGTCCCGCGCGGAGCCTCTTACCTCGCTGCCCGCCTGCGGCTGCTGCCCACGGAGCTGCGCGCCGCCGCCGGCGCCCGGCTCTCACCCGAGACCAAACAGCGCCTGCGCCGTTTTCGGCGCCGCTGAGCCGGTCGTTAGGCTTCTCGCGTGCCCGCAAGCACCCGATCCGCGCCGCCGCCGGCGATCGTCCTTGGTGGGGTCGGCGCGGCGCTCTCGATAACCCGCAGCCTCGGCCGCGAGGGCATCCCCGTCCACGTGCTCGGCGATGCCGGCAGCTCGCTCGCGGGCGCCTCCCGCTACTGCGCCGAGTTCGTCGATCTCGGCGCCGAGGTGGGGGTTGTGGACCGCTGGCTGGAGTGGCTGCGCGACGCCCCGGCCGGAGCCGTCGTCCTTCCTTGCGGCGATGACGGGCTCGACCTCGTCGCCGCCCATTCCGACGAGCTGCGCGAGTGGGGCCTGCGCCCGCTGGCGACCGCCGGCGAGGCCTCGCTGGCGATGCTCGACAAGGAGAAGACCTACGCGATCGCCGCTGAGGCGGGCGTCCCCGCGCCGAGAATCTGGCGGATCACCGACGCTGACGAGCTCGACGCGATCGCCGCAGAGCTGACCTATCCGTGCGCGCTGAAGCCGCTCCACTCGCACCTCTTCTCGCGTCACTTCGGCGACCGCAAGCTCTTCGTCTCCGACTCGCGCGAGGAGCTCGCCGAGGCGCTCTCGCGCACCCGTGAGCGCAACCTCGAGATGCTGATCACCGAGATCATCCCCGGCGCCGACAACCGTGTCTGGGGTTTCAGCACCTTCGTCGACGACGACGGCGAGCCGCTGTTCGAAGTGACGAAGCAGAAGCTGCGCTCCTTCCCGGTCCACTTCGGCGTCGGCACCTACCACCACGTGCACTGGGACCCCGAGGTGGCCGAGATTGGCCTGCGCTTCCTGCGCGGCGCCGGCCTGCGGGGCATGGCAAACGTCGAGTTCAAGCGCGACGCCCGCGACGAGAGCCTCAAGCTGATCGAGTGCAACCACCGCTTCATGGCCTCGAACGAGTCGCTGCGTCGCGCCGGCGTGAACGTGCCGTTGGTCGCCTATCGGCAGGCACTCGGCGAGCCGGTCAACGTCGGGGCCCCACGCTCCGGCGTGCGCCTCTGGATGCCGGGGATCGATCGCAAGTCGGCTGCCGAAATGCGCGCCGAGGGCGACCTGACCTGGTCGCGCTGGCTCGCCAGCCTCATCCGCTACCCGCTCTACACGCACGTCTTCTCGCTGGGCGACCTGCGCCCCAGCCTGGTCAACGTCGGGCGCCGGGTGGGCAACCGCGCCCGCGCCCTGCTTTCCCGCTTCCGCCGCCGCCCTGAGCCGGCCGTCCCGGTGATCGGCGCTCTCAGCATCGACGAGACCGGGGGCGAGATGTTCGCCTGGAGCTGGCTGTAGCGGCCCCGGCGGTAATTCTCGGCGGGGTAGGCGCAGCACTCTCGATCACCCGCAGCCTCGGCCGCGAGGGCATCCCCGTCCACGTGCTCGGCGAGGCGCGCGACTCGCTCGCCGGCCAGTCCCGCTACTGCACCGAGTTCGTCGACCTCGGGGCTGAGCTGGGGGTCATCGACCGCTGGCTGGAGTGGCTGCGCGACAGCGCTCCGCCGGGAGCCGTCGTCCTGCCCTGTGGCGACGACGGACTCGACCTGCTCGCCTCGCACAGCGACGAGCTGCGCGAGTGGGGGTTGCGTCCGGCTCCCACCGCCGGCGAGGCCTCGCGGGCGATGCTCGACAAGGAGGAGACCGCCGCCATCGCCGCGGCGGCCGGCGTGCCCGCCCCCGCCACCTGGACGGTTGCGAACCTCGAGCAGCTGGAGGCGATCGCCGGCGATCTCGAATACCCCTGCGCCCTGAAGCCGCTCCACTCTCACCTCTTCGCCCGGCACTTCGACTTCAAGGTCTTCGTTGCCGAGGGCTACGCGCAGCTGCGGGACGCCTTGGCCCAGACCAGCGAGCACGGCCTCGAGATGCAGGTCACCGAGATCATCCCCGGCGGCGACGACCGCTACTGGAGCTCGATGATGTTCATCGACGAGGGCGGCGAGCCGGCCTTCCTGGCGACCAAACGGAAGCTGCGCTCGCACCCGATCCACTTCGGCGTCGGCACCTACCACCTGACCGAATGGGACCCGGAGGTGGCGGAGATGAGCGTGCGCTTCGTGCGCGGCGCCGGCCTCCGCGGCCTCGCCAGCGTCGAGTTCAAGCGCGACGCGCGCGACGGCAGCCTCAAGCTGATCGAGTGCAACCATCGCTTCATCGGCCCCACCGAGATGTTCGTGCGGGCGGGGCTGAACGTGCCGCTGATCGCGTACAAGCTGACCCTGGGGGAGCGACCGGAGGTCGGCTCCTGCCGCGACGGCGTGCGGCTCTGGATGCCCGCCCGGGACTTGCGGGCGGCGCGCGACATGCGCGCCGAGGGCGACCTGACCTGGCCGCGTTGGCTCACCAGCTTGTTGCGCTACCCGACCTACCTCTCGGTGCTCTCGCTGGGCGACCTGAAGCCGAGCCTGGTCAACACCGCGCGCCGCTTCCGCAACCGCTGGCTCCTCAGCTTCGGGGGGGCGGCCGGGTGAGCGAGGTCGAGTGGGTGACCGAGCCACAGCGCTTCGCCGCGCTCGCCGCCGAGTGGGACGCATTGCTCGGCGACGACGCCCAGCCGTTCGACCTGCACTGCTGGCAGATGGCGTGGTGGGAGGCGTTCGGGGTCGACGGTGAGCTCGCGGTCTGCACCGTCCGCGATGGCACCGAGCTCGTCGCCGGGTTGGCCCTGCGAACCGACGGACGCCGTTGGGCCGGCTTCGCCCCCGGGCACATGCCCGTGCACCGGCCGCTGGCCCGCGACGCGGCGGCGATGGAGGTTCTCTCCGCTGCCGTCATCGAGCGGGCGCCGGGCTTCGTGCTCGAGGGCCTGCCGGTTGGGGACCAGGGGGTGGAGGCGCTGTCAGCGGCTGCCGCGGCGCGCTCGCGGCCGTTCCTGCTGGAGCCGAGCTACGTCTCCCCGATCATCGAGATCTACGGGGGCTACGAGGATTGGCGCAAGGAGAACAAAAAGCGCTGGGGGGCGCCGCTGGAACGCCTGCGCCGCAAAATGGGGCGCGACTACGAGGCCGAGTTCTCGATCGTCGAGCCGCCCGCCGACCTCGAAGCGGAGCTCACGGAGGGTTTCCGGGTCGAGGCCAGCGGCTGGAAGGGCGAGGCCGGCACGGCGATCGTCTCGGCGCCGGAGACCGAGCGCTTCTACCGCCTCGTCGGCAAGGCCTTCGCCGAGCGCGACGAGCTGCGCCTGAGCCGCATCGTCCTCGACGGCGAGGCCGTCGCCTTCGACTTCTGCCTGCTCTTCGACGGCCGCCTCTACCTGCTCAAGACCGGCATCGACGAACGCTTCCGCAAACTCGCGCCTGGCCTGGTGATGCGGCTCGTGACGATCGAGCGCTGCTTCGAGCAGGGGCTTGCGGCGCATGAGCTGCTCGGTGAGACGAGCGACTGGAAGCTCAAGTTCTCCACCGCCGAGCGGCCCCACACGACCCTGCGGGTCTTCCCCCGCGGACCGCGCGGGATCGCCGCCCGCGGCTACCGCAAGAACCTGCGGCCGACGCTCAAACGCACCTACCGCCGCCTCCGCCCGCAGAAGCACTGAGCTGGGCGGCGGCTGGCGTCGCTTGGCGACTTTGTTCCGTTGTGCGGCATAAAGTCGCCAACCAACTAGGCCGCGACGCGCTGTAGGCGCTCGACCGCGCTGAGGATCGCCGGCTCGACCGCAGCCGGGCGGTAGCGCTCGGCGATCGCTCGGCACTCGGCCTCCTCCGCGGCGCCGTAGGGGCGCTCGATGACCTCGGCCAGGCTGCTCGCCAGCGCCTCCGCCCTGGGCTCGGTCAGCTGGCTGTAGGTCGCCCCGGCGATGATCTCGCGGGGGCCGAAGTCGCAATCGACCGAGACCACCGGGGTGCCCGCGGCGAGGCTCTCGACGATCACGTTGCCGAACGACTCGAAGTGGGAGCTGACGACGAGGGCGCGGTGCCGGGCGTACTCGTGCCAGGGCTCGGGGATGAAGGGCCGCAGGGTCACTGGGGGTCCGTCGCCGCGCTCGGCGATCGCCGCCTCGATCTCGCCTTGCAGCTCGCCCTCGCCGAGCACGGTCAGCGGAGCGGGCACCGCCGCCGCCGCCTCGATCGCCAGCAGCGGGTTCTTGACCGCGGCCAGGCGGCCGACGAAGAGGACCCCCTCGCGCCGCGCGGCGGAGGCGACGAAGGCCTCGGACTCGGCGACGTTGGGAACCGCCGCCCAGGACTTCTCCGGGCGCAGGCCGCGCTCGCGGTAGGCGTCGACCATCGCCTGGTTGGGCGCGGCGGCGTGCGTGGCGCGGTCGAAGGTCCAGCGATAGGCGCCGAGTGGGATCCGCGAGCCGACCGTGAGCTGCTGGGGCACTTTGCCGGTCACCACCATCCAGGGAATCGAGAGGCGGGCGAGCGCCGCGCAGAAGGCGAGGTAGGGCTCGAAGACGACCAGCGCGTCGAGCTCGGACTGTAGCTTGCGCAGGCGCCAGGCGATCGCCGCCAGGTCGCCGACGCCGGACTTGGGCATGGCGAGGACCCGGATGTCGGGCAGCTCCACCTCGTGCCGCGACTCCCAGAGCTCGATCGCGGTCACCTCGTGGCCGTGCTCGGCGCAGAGCCGCGCCCAGATCGCCGACTGGCGCTCGGCGCCGCCGCCTTCCAGCGAGGCGGTGAGGATCCCGACCCGCATCTCAGACGGCGTCGGGGGTCGAGGCCTTTGCGCGCATCCTGCGCGAGGCGCGCATCTTTCCGAGCCGCTCGGTGATCCGCTCCCGCTCCTGCACGGTGAGGATGCGGAGCCAGGCGATCGGCAGGAAGCAGGCGATCACGACCAGGATGTAGGCGATCCGGGTCGCGGTGCTGGGCAGCAGGGCGCCGAGGCCGATGACGGCGATCCCGACGACCACCAGGCGCGCCATGCCGAAGAGGATGCTCGTCCGCACCAGCCGCAGCCGGTTGGTGAGGAAGTAGAGCGCCGTGCTGTCGAAGACGACCCGGGCGGTGAAGGCGATCGCCGCGCCCATGATCCCCTCGGCGTGGATCAGCCACCAGAGCAGGCCGATGTAGAGCGGCAGCTCGATCGCCGCCAGCTTCGCGATCACGTCCGGCCGGGTGCTCTGGATCAGCGCGTAGGCGACGAAGGCGAGGCCGTTGACGAGGACGCCGATCGCGACCAGCTGCAGGACGCCGCCGCCGTTCTCGGCGAACTCGGTGTTGATCCAGACGTGGAGGATCTCGTAGGAGAGGACGGAGGCGATCAGGACCAGCGGGAAGAGGCCGACGAAGGTCGCCCGCACGCCGCGGCTGAAGAGCAGTTCGGTCCGCTCCGGGTCCGTGCCCACGTTGGCGGCGAAGCCGGGGAAGAGGACGTTGGCGAAGGCCGAGGAGACCATCAGCATCTGCTTGGAGCCTTCGTAGGGCGTCGCGTAGTAGGCGACCGCCTTGACCGAGGCGACGGCGCCGATCAGGAGCCGGTCGGCGCTGGAGATCAGGCCGGAGAGGATCGCCGCGACGGTGACCCAGCCGCCGAAGCTGAGCAGCGAGCCGACCAGGCCGCGCTCGAAGCGGACCTTGGTGCGCAGCAGCGGGTCGACCCGCAGGCAGAGGAACATGAAGACCGCGGTGGCGATCACGCGGCTGGCACAGACCGCGGAGATGACCAGCGGCAGATCGGTCGTCGTAAGGGCGATCGCGACCGGGCCGAAGTAGGAGAGCAGCGAGAGCGGGACCGCGGCGCCGTTGGTCAGGTCGAAGCGCTGGTGCGCTTCGAGGTTGCCGCGCAGGGCGGTGCTGACCAGCACGAAGGGGATCGTGCAGGCGATCAGGATGAAGGTCAGGTGGGCCTCGCCGACGAGCGACTCTTCGATCGAGAAGACGCTGCTGGTCAGCACCCCGGAGGCGGCGGCGATGATCGCGCCACTGAGGACGCCGATCCCGGTCAGCAGGCCGATGGCGGTCCAGAAGATGCCCGGGGTGTCGCCCTCGGCGCCGCGGCCGAGGCGTTCGGCGGTCAGTTTGGTCAGCGCCCGGCCGAGGCCGAGGTCGAGCAGGCTGGCGTAGCCGATCACTATCCAGGTGAGGCTGAGGATCCCGAACCGGGCCGTGCCGAGGCGGTCGACGAGGATCGGCACCGCGAGCAGCGCGACGACGGCGATGAAGGCCTGGGCGCCGATCGTGATCGCCGTGTTCTTGAGCAGCAGGAAGCCGCTCGAGAGGCGGGCGCGCACGCTGCTGCCCGGATCGCGGGCCTCGCTCATCGGTTCGCTCTGGAGGTAAGCACGCGCAGCGCCCGGCTCGGGCGCAGCAGGCAGAGCAGCGTGTCGAGCATCTCGCGCGCCGGGCGCCGGTCGCGGACCATCGCGGCGAGCCGCCGCGGCAGGTAGGCGACCGCCATCAGGAGGTAGAGCGCCGCGCCCTGCCAGGGCCGGCCGTGGCGCTCGGCGAAGCGGCGGCCGCTGAGCCGGTGAACCCCGTCCAGCGCCGGGCCGAGCGAGGTTTTCACCTCCTCGCCGGAGCTCTTGCCGCTGGCATGGTCGATGACCAGCCCCGCGTCGAGCTCGACGCGGCCGCCGGCGTAGCGGTGCCGCATGCAGAGGTCGGCGTCCTCGAAGTACATGAAGAAGGCCGGCGAGAAGCCGCCGATGTGGTCGAAGTCAGCGCGCTCGATCAGCAGCGCCGCGCCGGAGACCCAGGCCGGATCGTCGGGCCGGCGCCGGTAGGCGCGCGAGAGGCGACCGAGGGCGAGCTCTTCGGCCTCCGAGCGGAAGCCGGGCGGGTTGGTGAAGCCGAGCGGCCGGTCGGGGTCGAGCGCGAAGCCGCCGACCAGCGCTCCGCCGAGGCCGTTCCCGGCGAAGACCCGGGCGGGCAGCGAGCGGACCTGCGCGTCCGGGTTGAGGAAGAGCAGCAGCGGCGCGCTGGTCGCCGCGGCGCCCGCGTTGCAGCCGCCGCCGAAGCCGAGGTTGGGCAGCGTGAGGAAGTGCTCGACCCGGCCGCTTGCCTGCTCTTCGAGCAGCTCGCGCTGGGCGGGGGAGGAGCCGCTGTCGGCGACGCAGAGCTCGATCGCGTCGCGGTCGCAGACCGCCTCGAGCGCCGCGAGCCACTCCGGCAGGACGTGGGCGCTGTCGTGGGTCACGGTGATCACGGCCAGCCGTGCACCGCTTCCGTTGCCGCTCACCGGCGCACCGCCGCCGATCCGGGCCGCGCCCGCGCCGGCAGGGCGAGGGCGGCGGCGAAGCCGAGCACCGCCCCGTAGAGGACCGAGGAGTGGCCGTACTCGAGCAGGGGCAGGGACGGCCTGGCGAGGAGCACCATGAGCAGGATCGCGGCGACCGTCGTGCCGACGATCGTGCGCGCTGCCATCCCGCGCCAGATGCCGAAGCCGAGCAGGAGTATCTGCAGGATCGCGCCGAAGTAGCCGAGCACCAGCAGCGTGTTGGGCAGGCCGAGGTCGATGTCGTAGCCGAGTTCGAGCGTGTTGTTGGAGAAGCCCTGGCCGAACACCGTCCACGAGTCGGAGGTCGCTTCGATCCGTTCGATCCGGTAAGCGCCCGTGCCGGTGCCCGACTGCAGGTCGGTGTAGACGCTCGCCGCACGATCGCCCGCCGGCGAGCTGGCTAAGGCGATCAGGGCGAGGATCGAGACGGCGATCAGCACCGTCCGTTTGCCGACCCGCAGCTGGCCCATCTTCCAGGCGAGCAGCACGGCGACCCCGAGCAGGACCGCCAGGTACTGGGCTCGCGAGGTCTGCAGCGCGATGGTCAGCGCGCCGAGGCCGACCAGCGAGTAGGTGAGGGGGCTGGGTCGCGCCAGCATCCAGGCGAAGGCGATCAGGAAGAGGCCGAGGAAGGAGTTCTGGCCGCTCGTGTAGAGGCGGCTGTCGGCGCCCAGCAGGCCCTCCTTGACGAGATCGGCGCCGACCCAGTCGCGGCAGGTTCCGCAGCCCGCCGCGCCGGCGTCGTAGACGAGCGCCCAGGCGGCGACGATGGCGACGATCAGCGGCAAGGCCCGGACCAGCCCCTCGATCGCGTCCTCGTGGGAGAGCCAGAGGATGGTGACCAGGGCGGAGATCGGGAAGATGAAGAAGGGCGTCGAGAGGGAGGGGACTTCGAGCGGGTTCGAGGCGAGGCCGGCGAGGACGACGTAGGCGAGCAGCACGACCAGCCCGGAGGAGAGGGCGTTGACCGGGAACGGCCAGCGCGGCTTGCGGGTCAGGATCCGGGTCGAGTAGGTGACCAGCATCAACCCTGCCCCGACCGCGAAGAGCAGGGCATAGACTTTGATGTTGTCGACGACGAAATCCTGCGGATCGACGTAGGGCAGCAGCCCGCAGGCCCCGAGGAAGCAGACGGCGATCAGCGCCTCGGCGCCGAGCGCGGCGGTCAGCACCATCGCCCCGACGGCGACGACGGCGAGCATCGGCGACCCGATCAGGGCGGCCGTGAGCAGCAGGGCGAGACCGCCGGCGCCGCCGAGCAAGACCAGGTCGGGCGCCTGGGCGAGGCGGGAGGCCGCCGACCTAGGCCGGGATGTTGGCACGGCCGGCGGCATAGGGCATGTAGTAGCCCCCGGCTTGGGGGGCGGTGTCGTTTGCCACCGTGCCGAGCGGCAACGCGTTGAGGTGCGCCAGCAGCTCGCGCAGGTTCTGGGCGAGGTCGTACTTCGCGGCGCCGACTCGCGCCACGACCAGGACGCCGCTGGTCTGCGTCATCAACGGGATCGCGTCGGCGACGATGGTCGGCGGGGCGTCGACGACGACGAGGTCGTAGCGCTCCTGCGCTTCCCGCAGCAGCTCGGCCATGCGCGGCGACTCGAGCAGCTCGGCCGAGTTGGGCGGCGGCGGCCCGGAGAAGAGGACGTGCAGCTCGCCGCCCGCGTTCTGGCCCGTCTCCATCTTGACCATTGCCGAGTCGAGCGTGTCCTCGCCGGCGAGGACGAGGCTGAGCCCCGACTCCGGCGCCTGGCCGACCCGGGCCGGGAGGCTGGGCTGGCGCATGTCACCCTCGATCAGCAGCACCGACTTGCCGCTGCGCGCCTCGGTAACCGAGAGGCCCCAGGAGACGGTCGTCTTGCCTTCCTGGGCCCCGGCCGAGGTGATCAGCAGCGAGTCGACTTTGCGGCCGACGTTGAAGTAGCGCAGGTTGGCGTGCAGCATCCGGAAGGACTCCGCTCCGGGTGGTCCCAGCCCTATCGGGTCCTCGGCCGAGGGCAGGCTCACCTTCGAGCTGTGCGGGACGCTGGCCAGGATCGGCAGCCCGTAGGCTTCCTCGACGCCGGTTTCATCCTTGATCCGGGTGTCGAACTGCTCGAGCAGCAGGATCAGGCCGACGCCGAGCAGGAGGCCGAGGATCAGGCCGAGGACCGTGTTGCGCAGGGGCTTGGGCGAGACCGGGGTGCCGTTCGGCACGGCCCGCTGGATGATCTCGGCGTTGCCGGTCTGCAGCGAGGCGAGCACCGCGAGCTCGTCGATCTGTTCGCGCAGAGCGTCGCCCTGCGCGCCTTCCTGCTGGCCGGGATCGAGCTGGGCGAACTCGGCTTCGACCCGCGTTTTGCCGGCCAGGATCGTGCGCCGGTCGGCTTCGCGGCGGTGTTCGATGTACTCGGTGGCGAAGGCGTTGGCGATCTGCGCCGAGAGCTCGGGGTCCTCGGTCTTGACCGTGATCTTGGCCACTTCCGACTGGCCTTCGAGCCCGACTTCGACCGAGTCGGCGACCATCGCAGGGGTCACCTCGGGGGTGTCGAGCCGCTGGGCGGTGCGGGCCGCGACCGCGGCGATCGAGACCGATTTGATGTTGGTTTCGGCCGCCCGCAGGGGGTCGTCGGAAGCCGACGAGAACGACGAGCCTTCGTCGAGCTCGACGTTGCGGAAGAGGAGCGAGGCCGACGCCTCGTACTCGTTCGGCTGCTGCAGCGACCAGATCAGGGCCGCGATCGGCACGATCGTCGCGCAGATCAGCAGGATCGGCAGCCGCCGGCGGATGACGCGCAGGAAGGAGCGCAGCGCCGCGCCGGTGCCTTCCCTCTGCGTCGAGGAGCCCGGCTGGGGGCTGTATGACGCCCCGCGACCGAGCAGGTCGCCGTTGGAGGGCTGCTGCCCCGGGTTGGACGGGGGTCCCGTCGGGGAGGCGTTCATCTGTTCGCTCCAGGAGCCATGTGGGGGCCTATCGACGCGGGGTTGGTCAGGGTTTAGCCCCGGTCGGGAGCTTGCCGTCACCGCCGGGTGTCACCCGCTCCTCGCCCTCGATGAAGGAGAGGTGCCAGTAGGCAAACTCGAGAAGACAATACAACAGCCTCTTGTGATCGGAACGCCCTCTGCGGTGCTCATCGCTGAGCGTAGCGACGACTTTCGGATCAATCAGCTCGGCCAGTCCTGAGCCGGGCGAGTAGAGCCGCTCGACCTCGACCCCGAGCGAGCTGCGCAGCCACTCGTCGTAGGGCGTTGCGAAGGGGTGCTTGCGGCGGGCCAGAGCCGCCGCCGGGACGAGCTGGGCGATCGCCTCGCGATAGAGCGACTTGCGCTTCAGCCGGCGCAGCCGCATCCGCGCCGGGATCCGCTCGACGAACCGCATCAGCTCGACGTCGAGGAAGGGCACCCGCTGCTCGAGGCTGGCCGCCATCGAGGTCTTGTCGCCATAGAGGAGCAGGCAGTCGGGCAGGAACATGCGGGTGTCGAGGTAGAGCGCCTGCTCGAGCGGGTCGTCGCGTCCGCCGAGGTCGGCGAGCAGGGCGGCCGCCAGCTCGCGCCGCTCGGCTTCCGCCTCGGCCGCCGGGCCCCCGGTGAGGCGCGCCCGCAGCCCGGTCTCGGAGATCTCGAAGACGCGCAGCAGGCGGTCGATGCCCGGCGGGGCGCTGAGCAGCCGCGCCGCCCGCTTGAGGCGCTCGTTGCGGGGGACGGCCTCGGCCAGGCGCATCGCCGGTCCCGCCAGCGGGCCCGGCACAAGCCGGGTGATCGGCAGGGCCGCTGCCGCCTGGTGGCGCTCGTAGCCGCCGAAGGGCTCGTCGGCGCCCTGGCCGGAGAGGACGACCTTGACGTGTTCGGCGGCGAAGCGGCTGAGCTGCAGGGCGGCCGGGGCGGAGGCCGAGCCGATCGGCTCCTCGAGCCGGCGCACGCAGGCCGCGACTTCGCCCGGGAAGTCCATCTCTTCCATCGCCGTGTCGTGGTGGCGGGTGCCGATCTCCACCGCGCTTTCGGCCGCCGCGCCGCGCTCGTCGAGCTCGTCGCCGTGGCCGGGGAAGCCGATCGTGAAGGTCAGCGGGGGCTCGTCGACGGTGCGCCGCATCGACGCCGCGATCGCTGCCGAGTCGACGCCGCCGCTGAGGAAGGCCCCGTAGGGGACGTCGGACATCATCTGCCGCGCGACCGCGGCCTCGAAGTTGACGGCGAGCTCGCCCGCGAGCTCCTCCGCGCCGGCGTCGGCGAAGGGGTCGTCGGGCGCCTCGCGGTAGGAGCTGACCCGGGCATCGCTGCCGCTGACGGTCAGCAGCGAGGCGGGCGGCAGCTTCGAGACGCCGGCGAAGATCGTCCGCGGCGCCGGGGTGAAGCGCCAGGCGAGGTAGTGCTCGAGGGCGACCCGGTCGATCTCGGGCTTGACCAGGCCGGTCGCCAGCAGGGCGCCGACCTCGGAGGCGACGGCGACGCGGCCGCCGGACTCGGTCCAGTACAGCGGCTTGATCCCGAAGGGGTCGCGGGCCGCCAGCAGCGACTGCCTGCGCTCGTCCCAGAGGGCGAAGGCGAACATCCCGTTGAGGCGGCGCACGCAGTCCGGGCCCCACTGCTCGTAGGCGTGGACGACGACCTCGGAGTCCGAGCGGGTGGCGAAGGTGTGCCCGGCCGCCTCGAGCTCCGCCCGCAGGTCGAGGTGGTTGTAGATCTCACCGTTGACGACGACGCTGCAGGCGCCGTCCTCGGAGCGCAGCGGCTGGGCGCCGCCGGCGACGTCGATGATCGCCAGGCGGGTGTGGATCAGCGTCGCCGGGCCGATCCGGGCCACCGACTCGCCGTCGGGCCCACGGTGGTGGAGGGCGGCGGCGATCGCCGCGGCATCGCGCTCGGGCAGGGGCGCCCGGGGGTCGACGATGGCCGCGATTCCGCACATTGCTGGCCTAATCTAGTGCCCGCTTTGAACGGACAAGCCCCAAGCTCGCCGCGGATACGTGTCGCCCAGGTCGGTCCCGACCCCTCCACGCCGGGGGGAATGCCGGCGGTGATCTCGGCGCTGCTCAGCTCGCCGCTCGCCGAGCGCTACCAGTTCGAGGCGATCGCGACCTACCGTGACGCGCGGCCGCTGCCGCGCCTGGGGCGCTTCGCCGCGGCGCTGTTCGGCCTCGCCCGCTGGTGCGCCGGCAGCGGGCCGCGCATCGTCCACGTCCACATGGCGGCGCGCGGCAGCATGTACCGCAAGGCCATCATCGTCTTCCTGGCCCGGGCGATGGGCAGGCCGGTGATCCTCCAGGTCCATGCCGGCCCCGGCGACCTGGTCGAGTTCTTCGGGCGCCTCGGCCCGCTCCGCCGCCGGCTCCTCGGCGCCACCTTCGCCGCCGCCGACCGGGTCCTCAGCGTCTCCGCCAGCGGCGCCGAGACGCTCAAGAGCCTCGCCCCCGACGTCCCGATCGACTTCGTCCCCAACGCGCCGCCGCCCCTGCCGCGGCTGCGGGGCGAGGTCTCGCGCTCGAACGGGAACGGGGTCTCGGCCCTCTTCCTCGGCGGCTTCGCCGACCCGGCCAAGGGCGGTGCGGTGCTCTTCGAGGCGCTGCCCGGGCTGCTCGCCGGCGCCGACGGCCTGCAGGTCGTCCTCGCCGGCCCCGGCGAGGTCCCCGGTGAGCTGCCCGAGCGCGCCCGCTGGCGCGGCCTGCTGGCGATCCCCGAGAAGGACGTGGCCCTGGCCGAGGCCGACCTCTTCCTGATGCCGTCGCTCTCCGAGGGGATGCCGATCGCGCTGCTCGAGGCGATGGTCCAGGGGCTGCCGATCGTCGCCACCCGGGTCGGGGCCGTGCCGGAGATCCTCAGCGACGACCTCGACGCGGTCCTGGTCGAGCCCGGCGACGCGGGCGGCCTGGTCGCCGCGGTCGCCGCCCTGGCCGCCGACCCCGATCGCCGCCGCCGCCTCGGCGAGGCGGCGCGGGAGCGCGCCCGCCGGCTCGCCGACGAGGACGTCTACCAGCGCCTCGACCGGATCTACCTGGACACGATCAGGTGAGCGTGCTGCTGGGCAACCGCAGCCGCGGAGCCGCCTTCCTCTGCTACCACTCGATCGCCGAGCGCGGCGCCCCGTATCTCGCCCTTCCGCCCGAGATCTTCGAGCGCCAGCTGGCCCAGCTGAAGCGCCGCGGCTACCGCTCGGGCGGGGTCGAGGACCTGAAGCTGCTGGCGCGCGGCGAGCGGCCCTCGCGGCCAACGGTCTTCCTCACCTTCGACGACGGCTTCCGCGACAACGCCGAGGTCGCCCTGCCGCTGGCGCTCGCCTACGGCTTCCGGCCGATCGTCTTCGTCCTGCCCCGCCACCTCGAGGAGGGCAGCGGCTTCGAGTGGCCGGAGGTGGCCGAGACCCGCGCCGCCGAGCCCGAGCTGATGCGCTCGCTGACCTGGGCGCAGGTCGACGAGATGATCGGCCAGGGGGCCGAGTTCGGCAGCCACACGCTCAGCCATCGCCACCTGCCCGAGCTCGACGACGAGCAGCTCGCCTACGAGCTGGCCGAGTCGAGGGCGCTGATCGAGCGCCGGCTCGGCGCCTGCGAGACCGTCGCCTACCCCTTCGGCGAGTGGGACGAGCGGGTCGCCGCCGCGGCGCGCGCGGCCGGTTACGAGTTCGCCTTCAGCCTGCCGCAGGGGCCGCAGCGCGAGGTCGGGCCCCACTGCATTCCGCGCGTCAACGTCGACCGCCGCGACGACGGCGCCCGCTTCCGCTTCAAACTCAGCGCCCCCGGGCGGCGCTTCCTGCTCTCCGAGAGCGCCGAGCGGGTGCGCGGGCTGCGCCGGAGGGCGGCATGAGCCCGCTCGATCCCAGGCTCGTCGTGCTCTGTTACCACGGCCTCAGCGACACCTGGCCCGACGACACCGCGGTCACCCCGGCCCGCTTCGCCGCCCAGGTCGAGTCCTTCCTGCGCCGCGGCTACCGGGGCGCGACCTTCACCGAGGCGCTGACCGTGCCGCCCGCCGAGCGCACCGTCGTCGTCACCTTCGACGACGCCGCCGAGTCGGTGCTGCGCCTGGCGGCGCCGCTGCTCGACGAGCTCGGCGTGCCGGGCACGATCTTCGTCCCCACCGACTACCCGGACAGCGGCCGGCCGATGTCGTGGGCCGGCATCGACCGCTGGCTCGGCGGCGAGCACGAGCCCGAGCTCGAGTGCCTGGGCTGGGAGCGGCTCGCCGAGCTCGCCGCCCGGGGCTGGGAGATGGGCTCGCACACCTGCAGCCACCCGCTGCTCCCCGAGCTCGACGACGAGGCCCTCGCCTGCGAGCTGGTCGAGTCCAAGCGCGAGTGCGAGCGGCGGCTGGGAGGGCGGTGCGGCTCGCTCGCCTACCCCTACGGGATCGCCGACGCCCGCGTCGCCCGGGCCGCGCGCGAGGCCGGCTACCTGGTCGCCGCGACGGTCCCGGTCGCGCCGGTCGAGTCGCTGCCGCTGCTCTGGCCGCGGGTCGGGGTCTACCGCGGCGACAGCCCGCGCCGGGTGATGCTGCGCGCCCGCCGGCGGGCGCTGGGGGCGGCGCTGCCGCTCAGGCGCCGCTGACCGCGGCGAGGCTGTCGCCGGCGGTGAAGCCGTCGTGGTAGACGACGCCGGTGGGGAGCTCGTCAGCCCTGTAGAGGCCCTGCTTGACGTAGTTGGGCACCGCGTCGCCGGGTGAACCGGCCATCGTCTCGACATAGACCTTGGGCATCACCAGCTGGCCGTTGTGCCAGAGCTCGATGAAGCCGACGTCGGGGTCGGGGGACCACTTGACGTGGTAGATGAATTCCTGCCACTCGCCCCTGACCAATGGGGTCGACCAGCGGGTGCCGTCGCGCCGCAGCTCGATCCTGTCGCCCCAGACCATGAACGAGGTGTAGGCGTCGCTCTCGTCCATCGCCCGCCACTGGGTGAAGGTGATGAAGGCGTTCCTGTTGGTCGGGAAGTCGGGGTCGAAGTAGGTGAACCAGCGGTAGTAGCGCTCTTCACCCTCCTGCTCGTCGAGGTGGTTGGCGAGCTCCGCGCGCGGGGGGGTGTCGCCGATGTTGTCGCCTGGCCTGACTTCGAAGCGGGCCGCGTAGTTGCCCTCTCGCACTGGGTCCTGGGAGATCGTGATCCGGTCGGGGGCGACCTGCTGGATCATGTCCCACTGGGAGATGTCGCCGGTCTCGAAGTCGCCCTGCCAGTCGACCCCCGCCGGAGTGGACGGGGCGGCCGGGGGCGTGGCGGCGACCGGACGCGATGGCTGCGACCCGACCTGCTGGTTGCCGGCGACGCCCGGGGCGCGGCCCGGTGCGTTGGCGCGGTGGCGGCGGTCACCGATCTGCACGGTCGCGCGGCGGACCTGGGAGGCGCGGCGGAAGCGGGCCGCGACGACGATCTCGTGCTCGCCGCCGCGCAGGCCGACGCGACCGTTGCTGCCGAAGTTCCAGGGCCAGGAGCGGTCGCGCTTGCGCAGGCTGCCGTCGACGAAGAGGGCGACGCTGCGAGCGCGGCGGGCGCCGTTGACCTGGAGGGCGACGCTGCCGCCCGTCTCGCTCGCCTGCTCGTTGCCGACCTCGACCGCGAGGCCCCTGCCGGCGAGGGCGGCATCCGACCTGACGAGGAAAATCGCGGCCAGTGCGGCGACGAGAACGGCAAGCGCTACCAGCTTGGTCTGGAGGTTGGCTCGGTATGGGTGCTGAGGGGCGTTCATGAGCGTGAACCCCCCATCGACAGCGACCTCGCCGTTGGCCAACGCCCCGGCGCAGTCCTCGAACAAACGTCCAGACGCCGCGCCTGAGTGCACCGATTCGCCCGCTGAGGCGGGGCCCGACGGCGGCCGGCGGACGCGCGTCGTCCTCGTCTGCTCGCCGGGCGGCCACCTGCAGCAGATGCTCGCCCTGCGGCCGGCCTGGGAGGGGCTCGAGCGGGTCTGGGTGACGCTCGAAGGGCCCGACGTGTCCCACCTGCTCGCCGAGGAGAAAGTCCTCTACGGCCATGGGCCGACCAACCGCAGCCTGCTCAACCTCTTCCGCAACCTGCGCTTCGCCTGGCGCACGCTGGGCAGCACAGAAGCCGACGTCGTCCTCTCCACCGGGGCCGGCCTCGCCGTCCCCTTCTTCATCTTCGGCCGGCTGCGCCGCCGGCGCACGGTCTACGTCGAGAGCCTCACCCGCAGCGACGGGCTCTCGCTCTCCGGCCGCCTCGTCTACCCCTTCGCGCGGGCGTTCTTCGTGCAGTGGCCGGGGACGACGCGGTTGCGCCGCGCCCGCCACGTCGGGAGCGTGCTGTGATCTTCGCCACCGTCGGCACCCACCAGCAGGCCTTCGAGCGCATGATCGATGGCCTCGAACGGCTGCCCGAGCCGGGTCAGCTCGTCGTCCAGTACGGCTACGCGCGGCCGCCGCGCGGGGTCGGCCGCGCGGTCGACTTCATGTCCTTCGCGGAGATGGAGGCGAGCTTCGCCGCCGCCGACGCGGTCATCACCCACGCCGGCGTCGGCAGCATCCTCTGCGCCCGCCACGCCGGCCACCTGCCGGTCGTCGTGCCGCGGCTCAGCCAGCTGGGCGAGCACGTCGACGACCACCAGGTCGAACTGACCCGGGCGCTGGCCGAGCGAGGCGAGGTGGTGCCGGTCTGGGAGGGCGAGGAGATCGCCGCCGCCCTGGCGAAGGCGCCGCCGCGCTCGCCGCGGCCGATCGCCGGCGACTCGGTCGACCGCCTCGCGGCGGCGGTGCGCGAAGAGCTGCTCGCGCCTTAGTAGGCGCCGCGCCCCGACACCACGGCCGGGAGCGTGGCGAGCAGGATCTCGACGTCGCGGGCCAGCGACCAGCCGGCGACGTACTGGTAGTCGAAGCGGACCATCTCCTGGAAGGGGCTCTGCGAGCGCCCGTAGACCTGCCAGGGGCCGGTCAGCCCCGGGCGCAGCTCGAGCCGCCGCAGGTGCCAGTCCTCGTCGAGGGCGGCGGTCTCCGGGAAGATCAGTGGCCGCGGGCCGACCAGGCTCATCTCGCCCTTCAGCACGTTGAAGAGCTGCGGCAGCTCGTCGAGCGAGAAGCGGCGGATGAAGCGACCGACGCGGGTCACGCGCGGGTCCTTGCGGATCTTGAACATGACGCCGTCGCCGGCCTCGTTGAGCGCCTCCATCTCCGCCTTGCGCGCTTCGGCGTCGATGTACATCGAGCGGAACTTGATCAGCGCGAAGCTGGTGTTGCCGCGGCCGGCGCGGCGCTGGCTGAAGAAGACGGGGCCCTTCGACTCGAGCTTGATCGCGATCGCGGTGGCGATCATCACCGGCGAGAAGGCGATGAGCAGGGCGAGTGAGCCGGCCACGTCGAGGGCGCGCTTGGCGGCCATCGAGGCCGTGGTCAGGTTCTGGGCGCCGATCGAGAGCAGCGGCAGGCCGCCGACCTGGTCGAGCGCGCGCACGCCGTCGAGGAACTCGAAGAGGCGGGGCACGACGTCGACGGCGACGCCGGCGTCGCGGCAGGCGCGGATCGACTCCAGCAGCTGTTCGTGGCTGGCCCGGGTGAAGGCGATGATCACGCGGTCGATGCGCTGCGCCTCGATCACCATCTGCAGATCCTCGAAGCGTCCCAGCCAGGGCAGTTCCGGCGTGCCGATTTCGTGCAGGTCGTCGTCGATGATGCCGACCGGCGTGAGGCCGAACTGGGCGTTGTTGCGCAGCTTGTCGACGACTTTGCCGGCGACCACCCCGGAGCCGATGATCAGGGTTCGCTGGCGCATGTCCGGGGCCCGGTGCAGGCCGGCGCGGACGACCGTGCGGGCGATGCCGGCGAAGGCGGCGATCCCGGCGACGGTGATGAAGGTGAGCTCGACCGTGTCGGCGAGGGGCAGGGCCGAGGCGGTGGCGAAGAGCGGCCAGGTGATCAGCAGCACGGCGACGAAGCCGCGCGGAACCTCGGTGACGGCCGAGGCCCACATCGCCAGCTGGTCGCTGCGGTAGAGGCCGATGCTGAAGGCGGTGAGCGGCCAGAGCAGGCCGGCGATGACGACGTAGGCGAGCGTCGCCCAGGAGGTCGGCTCGAGCAGGGTGGTCGCCACGGCCGCGGCGAGGACCGCGGCCAGCGAGTCGCCGACGTAGAGCATGCGGGCGAGCACGGCGCCGCGCGAGCGGGCGCGGTGACCGACGGCGTCGAGGGGCGACCCGGCTTCGATCAGGCTGGGGGCGACCGAGGGCCCATGGGCGTCGTGCGTGGGGGTCACCTTCATCTTGGGGTCTTGTCTCTTGGTCGCGGGGATGGCCGGATCTCTACGGGTTATTGGGGAGGGAGAAACTAGGAAGTCTGCGTAGTCGAGCTTGTCGGCAGGGGAATTGGTTTTGAACAGATCAGCAAAGAAACTTGTAGGGACAAGAGCCACTGGTGCAAGCGGACGAATATTCGATCGCGCTGGAATGGGGGCTCTTACAGCAACCCGGCTCTCGGCCGTGAGTATCGCAACCACCATTGGTTTATTTCTCTTCGCCCTCGCGGCGCTGGCTGAGCGGCGACCGGAAGGCTTGTAAACAGCTCAGTGCGCTTCGTCTGAGGCGTGCGCGGGCGGGCGCGACTCCTCCGCCAGCGAGGTGATCTCGAGCGGGCCGTGGGCGGCGTCTTCGAGAACCTCGGTCGCCTCCTCGGCGGAGCGGGCGTAGAGCTCGATTAGCATGTGGACGACGATCCGCTCTTCCTCGTGCTTGTGAAAGCGGACGTGGGCGAAGAACTCGCGGATTCCCGCCTCTCCCATGGCCCCGTAGGCGAGCAGCTCGGCCGCTTCCGGCCCCGAGCAGCTCTCGATCCGGTCCTGGTCGACGGTGACGGTGCAGGAGGCGACCCAGGGCGTGCCGGCGACCATCCGCTCCCAACGGTCCTCGATCGGGACCACGCGCCCGTCCTGGAAGGTCAGGTGGGGCTGGTCGTGCATGCAGTCCAGGCACTGGACGACCGATTCCTGCACCTCGTCGACCCCTTCGGTCGGGATCGCCGTGTCCGGGTCGACGCGGCGGATCGCGTCGTAGTGGATCTGGATCTCCAGGTTTTGGGACCAGCAGCGGTAGCAGCGCAACCAGGCCGAGCGGTCCCCGTTCAGCTCGCTCATCGTCATCCATTGTCGCGCACCCGCAACCCGGCTTGCCTCAGCGGCTCGCGAGCCCGTTGCAGTCCCGACCTATCTACATCACGTAACCGATCGTTTCCCCGCACCACAAGCGCGTCCCGGGCCGCAAGGGTCCCACCGATGCAGACTCCGGAGCCACCCTCACCGCCCCAATTACCCCAGCGACCCCGGTTTCCCCCGCCACCCTCACGCGTTTTCCCTGAAATAGAGGGAAAACGCGTTGGGCTGTTGACGGAGAGCGAGCAGGCGACCCAGTTGATCCGGGTGTTCGCCGAGCGGCAGCACGGGTTGGTCGCACGACGACAGCTGCTCGACGCCGGGCTTGGCAAGAGCCTTGTCCAGGAACGCGTGCGAAGCAGGCTGCTGGTGCCGGTTCACCGCGGCGTGTACGCCGTCGGGCACCGACGTAAGGACCGACGGCATAGGTGGATGGCGGCTGTCCTCGCCTGCGGCGATCGGGCCGCCCTTTCCCACCGCAGCGCTGCGCATTTGTGGGGACTGCGCGGCTCTCGGGAATGGGTCGTGGAAGTCACGCGGCTTGCGGGGGGACGACCACGAGCCGGAATCCTGCTCAGGCAGGCGTGGGTGCTGGAGCCGGAGGACGTGACCACCGAGGTCGGCATTCCAGTGACAACGGTCGAGCGGACCTTGCTGGACAACGCTGCCGACCTCGACCGGCGTCAGCTGGAGCGGATGGTGGTGGCCGCCGATCGCAGTGGCCGCTTGCGCTGGAAGGAGTTGATGCGAGTGATTGGGGAGGGGGAGGGACGCTGCGGTATCGCCCGATTGCGGCGTGTGGCAGCGGAAGTCGACCCCGAAGCCGTCGACGTCCGCTCGGGGGTCGAGGTGGACTTTCTCGGGCTCTGCCGTGAGGCAGGACTACCGCCACCCGCCGTCAATGCCGAAGTCGTCGACCGCATCGTCGACTTCCTCTGGGCTGAGCAGCGGGTGATCGTCGAGCTCGACACCTACCGCTTCCACGGTGACCGAGCGGCCTTCGAGCGCGATCACCGCACGACGCTCGTCCTGGAGGCGGCGGGTTACACGGTCCACAGGATCACGGATCGGATGCTGGCCGGGGATCCGCACCCCTTCCTCGACCTGGTGCGAAACAGCCTCACGCGTTCTCCCTGAAATAGAGGGAAAACGCGTTGGGGTGGGTCTAGGGCGGTGATTAACCGGAGGGCGCCGCTCAGGCGGGGGCGCCGGTGGTGGCGCGCTGCTCGACCAGGGTGACGATCTCGCCCATGATCTTGTTGATGTCGAAGTCCTTGGGCGTGTAGACGCCGTCGACACCGGCCTCGCGCAGGCGCTCGGCGTCGGCGGGGGGGATGATGCCGCCGGCGACGACCGGGACCTCGACGCCGTCGCCGCGCAGGCGGCGCACGACCTCGGGCACCAGCTCCAGGTGGGAGCCGGAGAGGATCGAGAGGCCGACCACGTCGACGTCCTCCTGCAGCGCCGACTCGGCGATCTCCTCGGGGGTCAGGCGGATCCCCTGGTAGATCACCTCCATGCCGGCGTCGCGGGCGCGCAGGGCGATCTGCTCGGAGCCGTTGGAGTGGCCGTCGAGGCCGGGCTTGCCGACCAGGATCTTGATCCGGTGGCCGATCCGCTCGGAGACCTCGTCGACGCGGCGGCGCACCGCGGCCAGCTCGTCGCGGTCGCCGGGGGGCGCCGCGCCGTCGACCCCGGTCGGGGCGCGGTAGGCGCCGAAGGCCTCGCGCAGCACCTGCGACCACTCGCCGGTGGTCGCCCCAGCCTTGGCGGCGGCGATCGTCGCCGGCATCACGTTGGCGCTCTCGTCGGCGGCGACCCGGCCCAGCTCCTCCAGCGCCGCCCGCACGGCATCCTCGTCGCGCTCGGCCTTCCAGGCCTCCAGGGCCTCGATCCGCTCGCGCTCGACCTCGGGGTCGGGGGTGAGGATGCCGCCGTCGGCGCCAGCGGTCAGCGGCGAGTCCTCGCCCTCCTGGAAGGCGTTCTGGCCGACCACGACCTGCTCGCCGGCCTCGATCCGCGCCACCCGCTCACGGTGCGACTCGACCAGGCGGGCCTTCATGTAGGGGACGGCGGCGACCGCGCCGCCGTGCTCCTCGACCACCGCCATCTCGGCGCGGGCCCCCTCGACCAGCTCCTCGACCAGGCCGTCCATCACCACCGAGCCCTCGAAGATGTCGGGGTACTCGAGCAGGTCGGTCTCGTTGGCGAGCACCTGCTGGATGCGCAGGCTCCACTGCTGGTCCCAGGGCCGGGGCAGGCCCATCGCCTCGTTCCAGGCGGGCAGCTGCAACGCCCGGGCGCGGGCGTCGCGGCTCAGCGTCACCGCCAGCGCCTCGAGCACGATGCGCTGGATGTTGTTCTCCGGCTGCGCCTCGGTGAGGCCCAGCGAGTTGACCTGGACGCCGTAGCGGAAGCGCAGCATCTTCTCGTCGGTGACCCCGTAGCGCTCGCGGCCGAGCTCGTTCCAGATCCGGCCCATCGCCCGCAGCTTGGCGATCTCCTCGATCAGCCGGATGCCGGCGTTGACGAAGAAGGAGATGCGGCCGAAGACCTTGGCGAAGTCGGCCTCGGCGACCTGGCCGCGCGCTTTCACCTCGTCGAGGACGGCGATCCCGGTCGAGAGCGCGTAGGCGATCTCCTGCACCGGCGTCGCCCCGGCCTCCTGCAGGTGGTAGCTGCAGATGTTGGTCGGGTTCCAGCTCGGCACCTCGTTGACGGTGAAGGCGACCATGTCGGCGATCAGCCGCATCGAGGGCTCGGGCGGGAAGGCGTAGGTGCCGCGCGAGAGGTACTCCTTGATGATGTCGTTCTGGGTCGTGCCCTTGAGCTGGGCGCGCTCGACGCCGTTCTCCTCGGCGACGGTCACGTAGAGGCCGAGCAGCCAGGCGGCGGTCGCGTTGATCGTCATCGAGGTGTTCATCTCGTCGAGCGGGATGCCCTCGAGCAGCTGGTGCATGTCGCCCTTGTGGGCGACCGAGACGCCGACCTTGCCGACCTCGCCGCGGGCGAGGACGTGGTCGGGGTCATAGCCGGTCTGGGTCGGCAGGTCGAAGGCGATCGAGAGGCCGGTCTGGCCCTTTGCCAGGTTGCCGCGGTAGAGCTCGTTGGAGCGCTTGGCGTCGGAGTGCCCGGCGTAGGTGCGCATCACCCAGGGGCGGTCGCGCTCGGCAAGTCGGTGCTCGGGAGGCTCGCTCATATATGCGGAATGATATTTGCCCAGAGGGGAAAGACAGCGTTCATCTGTCACAGGGCCACATCTTTCGCCCGGTTCCGTGTTTAGGCTGGGCAGGATGAAGCTTCGCCTCACAGCAGCGGGCCTGGCCACGCTCGTGCTCGTACTCGGCATCGCCGCCGGCGCCAGCGCGGCCGTGATCGGCATCTACCGCAACAACATGGACTCCGAAGGCCTGCGCGCCCAGGTCGTCAAGCTGAGCGGCGAGCGCTGCGCTCGCGGCGGCTCCGAGACGGCGCTGCGGATCTACGTCGGCAAAGCGACCAAGGAGTGCGCCTACCGCACGCCGGTCGTCGGTCGCGACCTCGAGGTGGCGGCGATCACCCGCCTGCTCGACAGCACGCCGAAACCGCTCCAGCGCAAGGCCTTCCTCGCCGTCAACCTGCGCGCCGGCAGCACCGGCACCGGCTACCAGCTCGCCCTCTTCCCGCTTCAGGGCAAGGCGCAGTTGCGCAAGGTGAACGGCGAAGGGCGGGTCCAGTACCTGCACATCGAGAAGGGCCTGAAAACCAAAGGCCTGAACGAAGCGAACGAACTGCGGCTCAGCGCCTTCAACGTCACCAGCGGGCCCGAAAAGGGCAGCTGCCGCCTGATTGCCTACGTCGGCAAACAGATGGTGGCCGACGTCACCGACATCGCGGCGGGCGAACTGACGGGCCGTGCGTCGGGCATCTCGCTGGGGGCGGTCGGCAACGCGAAGGGCGCCACCGGTAGCTTCGATGACGTGATAGTTCGCATCCCCAGTCCTTTCTAGCCGTGCCAGCGACGATCGAGAAACCGCGCCAGGCGGGGCCCGGCTCCGGCCTGGGCGGCGAGTGGCGGGTGATCGTCCGCAACGACAACCACAACACCTTCAACCACGTCGCCCAGACGCTGTCGCGGGTGCTGCCCGGGGTCACGCTGGAGCGCGGCCACCAGATCGCCGAGACGATCCACAGCACCGGCCAGGCGATCGTCTGGTCCGGCGCCCGCGAGCCCGCCGAGCACTACTGGGAGCAGCTCGACTCCGCCGGGCTGACGATGGCCCCGCTCGAGCGGGGCTGAGGCCGACCGCCGCCTACTCGGCGGCGACCAGCGTGTGCCAGGTCGGCAGGATCGGCAGGTCGTGCAGGTCGATGATCGCCGCTCGCGCCGCTTCGATCTCCTCCGAGAACCAGTAGCGCTCGAAGTCGGTGCGACTCTCCCAGATCGAGCTCTGCTGGAAGGCGAGCGGGTCGTCGATCGAGCGGGTCAGCGACCAGCTCTTGGCGCCGAAGGCCGGCATCCGCGCCGCCGCCGGTTCCCAGAGGTCGAGCCAGCGGTCGGCCCGGAAGGGGGTGATGTGCCAGTTGAGCGTGCAGACCTCGGCCATTTCTAAGCTCCCACCTCGGCCCGGATCGCGCCGGGGCCGTCTTCGTGCTTGCCCTCGTCCTCGGACTCGGCCCCGACCAGGATCGAGATCTTGCCGAGGTGCTTGTTTTCGTGCATCAGCTGGTGCGCGGCGGGCACCCCGTCGAAGCCCATCGTCTCCGAGAGCACCGGTCGCACCTTGCCCTCCGCCATCAGCTGGTTGGCGCGCATGCACTCATACGCGTTGGCGAAGTGCGAGCCGATGATCTGCTTCTGCTTCATCCACAGGTAGCGCACGTCGAAGTCGAGCTGGTAGCCCGAGGTGGCGCCGCAGATCACGACCTTGCCGAACGGCTTGACGGTGAAGACCGAGGTCGGGAAGGTGGCCCGCCCGACGTGCTCGAAGACGATGTCGGGGGCGTCGCCGAGGATCTCTTTGACCCGCTTGGCGAAGCCGCGCGAGGCCTTGAAGCGCTCCTTGTCGGCGGCCGGGTCGGTGAGGTTCTCGTCGGTCCGCATCATCTCGCCGAATTCGGAGCGGTTGATGTAGTCGACGGCGCCGAGCTGCTTGATCAGCTCGCCCTTCTCGTCGGAGGAGACGACGCCGACCGCGTTGGCGCCGGCCGCCTTGCAGAGCTGCACGGCGAAGACGCCGAGGCCGCCGGCGGCGCCCCAGATGAGGACGTTGTGCCCGGCCTGCAGCTTGCACTGGTCGATCAGCATCCGGTAGGCGGTGAAGTAGGTGAGCCCGTAGGCGGAGGAGTCGACCCAGGAGAGGTTGCGCGGCTTGGGCAGCAGCTGCTGCGCCTGCACCTTGGTGAACTGGGCGAAGGAGCCCCAGGTCGTCTCGTAGCCCCAGATCTTCTGGCTCGGCGCGGCGAGCGGGTCGAGCCCGTGCACCTCGACGTCCTCGTAGGAGGCCTGGTTGCAGTGGATCACGACCTCGTCGCCCGGCTGCCAGCGGGTGACGCCCTCGCCGACTTTCCAGACGACTCCCGAGGCGTCGGAGCCGCCGATGTGGTGGCCGAACTCGGGGTGGTCGCCGTAGCCGAAGACCGAGACCGGTTTGCCCAGCGAGGCCCAGACGTTGTTGAAGTTGACCCCGGCCGCCATCACACGCACGATCACCTCGAAGGCGCCGGGCTCGGGGACCTCGATCTGCTCGAGCTGAAAGGCGTCTTTGGGCTCGCCCTCCCGCTCCTGGCGGATCACCCAGGCAGCCATCGTCTCCGGCAGCGTGCCGGGCTCTACATCCAACTTCGCGACTGCGCTGCTGTCGACGGCCAAACCTGCTCCTTCTGGGTCGTTAACGAGGCGCCGAATCCTAGTCGAGCGCAGGGCTCTCAGCCTCGTTCAGCTCCGGCGCCGTGATCGCCCTGACGGTGATCTCGACCGGTTCCGGAGGCTCGATCGCCTTGCCCGGGGCGATCCCGAGCCCCTCAACCTTGCGCAGCTGCGGCAGCAGCCGCCGCTCCATCGAGCCGACGGCGGAGTCATAGGCGGTGGCGGCGGAGGTGAGACCCCTGCCGACCTTGTCTAGATCGCCAAGGAACTTGGAGAAGCGTCCGTGCAGAGTGGCCGCCGCGTCGGCGATCTCCGCCGCCTCGGCAACCATCCGCTCCTGGCGCCAGCCGAGCTCCATGGTGCGCAGCAGGCCGATCAGCGAGGTCGGGCTGACGACCAGGACGCTGCGCTCGAGGGCGTAGTCGAAGAGGGTTGGGTCGGCACCGAAGGCGGCGTGCAGGGCGGGCTCATTGGGGATGAAGCAGATCACCAGGTCCGGCATCTCGCCGGCCTTGAACTGGCCCTGGTAGTCCTTGGAGCTGAGGCTACGGATGTGCTCACGCGCCTGACGGGCGTGGCGCTCGAGCTGAATCAGGCGGTCGCTGTCGACCTCCGCCTCCTGTGCGTCGAGGAAGGCATCGAGCGGAACCTTCGAGTCGGCAACGAAGCTGCGCCCTTCGGGCAGCAGAAAGCGAGCGTCCGGACGCAGCCGGCCGTCTTCGGTGCGCAGCGTCTCCTGCAGCTCGAAATCGACGTGCTCGGTCATGCCGGCGATCTCGACGCAGCGGCGCAGTTGCAGCTCGCCCCACTGGCCCCTGGTCTGGGGCTGACGCAGTGCCTTCTTGAGGCCGGCGGTCTCAGCGTTGAGATTGCCGACGGTCTGCCCCATCTGCTCGAGCAGGGTGCGGGTCTGCAGGTCGGTCTCACCGCGCCGCTGCACCTCCCGCTCGATCTTCTCCTGGCCTTCGGAGATCCGCTTGGCCAAGGCTTTGATCTCTGCTTGGCGCTTGTCCAGGGTCGCCTCCGCCGCCTGCGCGTCGACCTTGCGCGACTCCTCGTTCATGCGCTGCAGGTCGGCGATGGCCTTCGAGGTGGCCTCCCGGATCTCGTGGCCGAGGTCGGGCGCCTCCTCGCGGGGGCGCGAGGCGACGACGTAGACAAGTCCGGCGGCGAGCAGGACGACTGCGATTGCAAGTGCGACGGTCACCAGGCGATGGTGACGGTCGTTCCAGACGCCATTCGACCTTCAGAGCCGCCCATTTTGCGGCGAAGGATGCATCCACCCCCGATAGCGGGGGAAATGCAGTCCTCGTCAGGGGAGCAGCAGGTCGTTCTCTGAAGAGGAGCGGAACGGGCCGACGACGAGCCTGCCCGGCTCGGCGCCGGGGATGTCGGCGGCGCGGACGCTGTAGACGCCGGTCGGCAGGGCGGCCTGGAGGCTGATGTTGCCGTTGGCGACCAGCGCTTCGGAGGCCCTGTCGATGCCGTTGCCGCGCACCTCCAGGCGGGAGTCGACGTCGGTCAGGTTGGCGGCGACGAGGACGACCTGGAGCGGCGCGTCGGAGCGGACCTGAGGCTGGCCGGCGTGGACGTTCTGGGGGATCTGCTGGGTCGGTTCGGGCCCGATCGCGATCCGGCCTGGCTGGACGATCACTTCGTCTTCGTTGATCGCGACGCTGACCCGGGTCGGCGGCTGCGGCCTAGGATCGTTGGCGCGCTCCTCGGCGCCGCAGCCACTGGCGACCAGCACCACGGTTGCGAGCACGCACGCGGACGCGCCAGCGATCCCGCGCGGCGCCGCGGACAGCCGCCTGCCTCTCCAACGACCCATCGCTGCGGAATCTAGCCGAACGGCAGGTCGACTACGCGCGCCGTAACGCCATCTTCACCTACCGCCAGCTCGGCGCCGACCTCGGCCTCGCGGCGGACGATCGCCAGCGCGATCGGGCCGCGGGCGGGGGAGACGCAGGCGCTGCCGATCGTGCCGACCTCTTTCTCGGCCAGCCGCAGCGCCGCGCCGGGCGCCGCCGGGGCGCTCAGCTCGAGCCCGCGCAGGCGGCGGTTCGGGCGGCCCCGGTAGTGCAGGCGGGCGACCGGCTCCTGGCCGATGTAGCAGCCCTTGGTGAAGCTGACCGCGGTCTCGACGATGCCGGCCTCGGCGGGCATCGTCGCGGTGCTCATCTCGGCCCCGAGGCGCGGCCGGCCGGCCTCGATGCGGACGATCTCGGCCGCCCCGGGGCCGACCTCGGCGGCGCCGGCGGCGAGCAGCGCCTCGCGCAGCGCCGCGGCGTCGGCGCTTGCCGCGATCAGGTCGACTCCCTCCGCGGTCCCGACGGCGAGGCAGGCGACGCCGCTGATGCCGGTCGTTTCGCTGGCATGCTCGGGCAGCACCGCGGTGCCGGCGATCTCGGCGCTGCGCGGCCCGATCAGCGAGAGCAGCGCCCGCTCCGCCGTCAGGTCGGCGATCTCGACCTCGCGGCCGATCTTGTACATCTCGAGATGGCGCAGAACGCCCGCCAGCGCCACCGCCTCGGTGTCGACCCAGAACTCGTCCGCGGCGGGGCGCAGGACCCGCATGTCGGCCTGGATGTGGCCCTTGCGGTCGAGCAGCGCCGCGTAGGCCCCGTCGCCGGGCTCCAGCGCCTCGACCTCGTTGGTCACCTGGCCCTGGAGGAACTCAGCGGTCTCGGCCCCGGCCAGCATCAGCTTGCCGCGCTCGGAGCGGTCGAGCAGGCCGCACTCCTCGCGCAGCTGCCGATACTGGGCGTCGAGCTCGAGTGCGGTTGCCTCCGCCATCGGCCCCGATTCTACGGTTGTGCCTCCGGCGAGATTTAGATGAGTCGAAATCCGCTTTTAGATGTGTCAAAATCTCGGCTTCGATGAGCGATAAGCGAATCAGCCGCCGCAGTCTGCTCGGCGCCGCCGCCGCGGTGCCGGCGGCCGCCGGCCTGCACAGCCTGATCTCCAAGGGCGGCCTCGGGGCCGAGCCGGCCAGCGCCGGCGCCCACGGTCATCCCCCGATGAACGGCGCCGGCGGCGCGCACGACGGCCACGGGGGCTTCATCCACGCCAGCTTCGCCCCGGGCCGCTCGGTCAACCACCGCCGCAACGGCTTCAACCCGACCGAGCTGCTGCGCGACTTCGACTACGGCAAGACGCGGCGCCTGGCCAGCGGCCGCGTCCTGCGCGAATGGGAGATCGTCGCCCACGACCGCGAGATCGAAGTCGCGCCCGGGGTCAAGTACGAAGCCTGGACCTACAACGGCCGCGTCCCCGGCCCGACCCTGCGCGCCCGCGAGGGGGAGCTGCTGCGGATCCGCTTCGTCAACGGATCGGAACACCCGCACACGATGCACTTCCACGGCATACACCGGGCGGTCATGGACGGCATGCCGGGGATCGGCGAGGGGCTCGGCGGCGGCCAGATCGACCCCGGCGAAGCCTTCACCTACGAGTTCGGCGCCGACCCCTTCGGCCTCCACCTCTACCACTGCCACGTGGCCCCGCTCGCCTCGCACATCGCCCGCGGCCTCTACGGCGCCTTCATCATCGACCCCAAGAAGGGGCGGCCCGAAGCCGACGAGATGGTGATGGTGATGAATGGCTTCGACACCAACTTCGACCTCGCCAACGAGGTCTACGCGGTCAACACCGTCGGCTTCCACTACGTCAACGAGCCGATCGAGGTGCGGCGCGACGACCTGGTCCGGATCTACCTCGTCAACATCCTCGAGTACGACCCGCTCAACTCCTTCCACGTCCACGCCAACTTCTTCCAGCACTACCCGACCGGGACCTCGCTGGAGCCGACCGAGCTCACCGACACGATCACCCAGGGGCAGGGGCAGCGCTCGATCCTCGAGCTGAAGTTCCCCTTCGACGGCGACTACATGTTCCACGCCCACGTCAGCGAGTTCGCCGAGCTCGGCTGGACCGGCTTCTTCCGCGTCGGCGATCCCTCGCTGCTCTCCTCGGCGGCGGCTGCCGCGGCCTACTGCAAGCTGCCCTGGGGCGGCGGGAGCCCGGCCTAGTGGAGGCCGGGACGCAGGCGGCCCGACGCGCCCCCGGCGGCGGCCTGCCGGTCTGGGCGCTGGGTCTGATCCCGCTCGCCCTGATCGTCTTCGCGATCGGCGGCTTCGCCCTGCTCGGCGGTCCCGGGCTGGGCGAGCGCAGCGGCCCGCCGGTCGAGGCGGTCACGGTCGAGCGCACGGTGCTGCGGCCGGGCGAGATCGAGCTGACCCTGCGCAACGACGGCCCCGACCCGGTCGAGGTCGCCCAGGTCGCGGTCAACGACGCCTACGCGCCGTTCAGCGCCGACGGCGGGCTCGAGATCGATCGGCTCGGCTCGACCACGCTGCGGATCGAGTTCCCCTGGATCGAAGGCGAGGCCTACGAGATCTTCGTCCTCACTTCGGCCGGCGGCACGATCCCCGCCTCGATCCCGGTCGCCGCCGAGACCCCGGAGGCCGACCTCGACTTCTACGCGCTGATGGCGCTGCTGGGGATCTACGTCGGCGTCATCCCGGTCAGCCTCGGGATGCTCTGGCTGCCCTTCGTGCGCCGCATCGACCCGCGCTGGATCAGCACCCTGATCGCCTTCACCGTCGGCCTGCTCGCCTTCCTCGGCATCGACGCGACGCTCGAGGGCCTGGAGATCGCCGGCGAAGCGCCGAGCGCCTTCGGTGGCGCCAGCCTGGTCTTCGCGGGCGCCATCGTCGCCTACCTGCTGCTGGCCGCGATCGACGCCCACCTGAGCGGCCGCGGCGAGGCCGCCCGCGCCGCGCCGGGCCCCGGCCGCACGGTGGCGCGCGGCGGCTACTACTTCGGCCTCCTGGTCGCGATCGGGATCGGCCTCCACAACCTCGGCGAGGGGCTGGCGATCGGCTCCTCCTACGCGAGCGGGGCGCTCGCCCTCGGCGCCTTCCTCGTCGTCGGCTTCGCGATCCACAACACGACCGAGGGGCTGGCGATCGTCGCCCCGATGCGCGACGACGCCGACAGCGGTGGGGCGGGGCCGGGGCTGGCGCGCCTGCTCGGCCTCGGCCTGATCGCCGGCGCGCCGGCGATCCTCGGCGCCTGGATCGGCGCTGCGGCCTTCAACCCCAGCCTCGCGGCGCTGCTCTTCGGCGTCGGCGTCGGCGCGATCGCGCAGGTGGTCGTGCAGCTGGCGCCCTCGATGCGCGATTCCGCCGGTCGCCTCCTGCACCCGCTCTCGGTCGCCGGCCTGATCGCCGGGATCGCCGCGCTCTACCTCACCGGCCTGCTTATCTCCGTCTGAGATGGCAAGCGGGGGACGACAGCGGCGGTCGGCGAACACCGAGGCGATCGAGGATTACGCGAAGACGATCTACGCGCTCTCGCTCGAACGCGAGGGGCCGGTCCTCAACGGCGAGATCGCCAACCGGCTGGGCGTCACCCCGGCGACCGCGACCTCGATGCTGAAAAGGCTGGACGAGATGTCCCTGGTCGAGCACGTCCCCTACAAGGGCGTCACCCTGACCCCGGCTGGGGAGAAGGTGGCGCTCGAGGTGATCCGCCACCACCGCCTGATCGAGGCCTACCTCTCCGAGGCGCTGGGCATGCCCGACGACCGCGTCCACGAGGAGGCCGAGGTGCTCGAGCACTACATCTCCGAGGACCTCGAGCTCTTGATCGCGGCCAAGCTCGGCGAACCGAGCCACGATCCCCACGGGACGCCGATCCCGGGGCCGGATCTGAAGCCGCCGGCCGGGTAGGCTTGGCTCGATGGGACTCGCCGCCGACTTCCAGCAGGTCCTCGACTCGCTGCCGCCCGACTGGACCGACCTCGAGCTCGATCTGCGTATCGAGGACGAGAGCCGCTACGTCGACACCGCGGTGGCGCTGAGCCAGGTCAACGCCCGGCCCTACTCGCAGGCCGACTGGGACTGGCGCCTGCTGGTCGCCCACAGCTTCGGCCACGCCGCCGCCGCGCAGAGCGTCAAGGGCGTGCTGGAGAAGCTCGACCGCGAAGGGGTGAGCGGCGAGATGCAGGTCCGCGAGGTCCGCGAGGGCCGCTCCGAGGTCGTCCAGATGTGGGGCCGGCCGGAGAGCGTCCGCGAAGAGTTCCGCCAGCGCCGCGCGATCTAGTCCCGTGGCGCGCGTCGTCGCCGTCGCCTCGGACCTCCTGCTGGGCAGCAAGGTGGAGGCGACCCTGTCGGCCGCCGGCCACGAGGTGACCCTCGTACCGGCCCTCGCCGGGGCGCCGCTCGAGGGGGCGGAGCTGATCGTCGCCGATCTCGACAGCGAGACCCCGGAGGCCCTGGTTGGGCCCGGCGTGCCCGTCCTCGGCTACTACTCGCACGTCGATGCCGAGACCCGGGAGGCCGCCGAGGCGGCCGGCGTCGACCTCGTCGTGCCGCGTTCGCGGATGGCGCGCGAACTGCCGCAGCTGGCTGAGAAGCTGCTCAGCGACTGAGCTGGAAAGCGGCCTCGACGTCGACCGGCCGCTCGAGCAGGCCGTGCTCGACGTCCCAGGCTGACCACTGGCGCAGGACGCCGGGGTCGGAGGGGGCGGGGCGGAGGTCGGGGAGCAGGAGGCGGAGCTGGGCCGCCTGGTCGTCGCGGTCGAGGCCGGGCACGGCGGCGAGCAGGTCGTCGAGGGCCTGCTCGGGGCGGGCAACGGTGAGCTCGTAGCCGCGGCGGGTGGCGTCGACCACCGCCGCGACCAGCTCGGGATCGCGCTCCAGCGTGCGGCGCGAGGTGGTCAGGACCAGCTCGGGGTAGGGCGGGGCGCCGTAGCGGTCGACCTTGAAGACGCGCACGGGGATCCCCCGGCGACGCAGCGCGACGCCCTCCGAGTTCCAGAAACCGGTCGTTGCATCGACCCGTCCGGCGGCGAGCGAGGCGACCGCGTTGAACCCGATCGTCTGCCGCTCGACCAGGGCCGGGTCGCCGCCGTCGGCGGCGACCTCGGAATCGACCACGGCTTCGTCGGAGGGCAGGCCGGTGACGCCGACCGTGCGGCCCTCGAGGTCGCGCGGCTGACGCACCGGGCCGTCGCGGCGGGCGATCACGGCGGCGAGCGGGCGCTGCACGATCGGCAGCACGCCGACCAGGTCGAGGCCGCGCTCGCGGGCGATGCCGAGGTCGTGGATGTCGAGGATCGCGAGCTCGGCACGGCCCGCCTCGAGCAGCTTCGGCGCGTCGGTCGATTCGCCCGGCTGGCGGATCGTCAGCTCGGCGCCGGCGTCGCGGTAGTAGCCCTCGGCCGCCGCCGCGTAGATCCCCGAGTGGACCGCGTTGGGGACGAAATCGAGCACGAGCGTCACGCCTTTCGGCGCGCCCGGTTCAGCGCCGTCCCCGCCGCAACCGGCGGCGCCGGTCAGCAGCAGAGCGGCCGCCAGCAGCGCGGCAACTCGTCTCATCTGGGGAGGAAAGCTATTCGGATGGCCGATCCGGCTACACTCCCGCCCCGTAAACCGCGTTGGGATCTACGGGACAGAGGAGGCACAACCAGTGCAGGAACGAGGACTTGCGGCATATCTCGCTGAGCTGATCGGCACTTTCTTGCTGGTGTTCTTTGTCGTCAGCGTCGTCGTGCTGTTCGTGGCGACCGGGAGCCAAGCCCAGTTCGGCTCTGACTTCTCCGTCGTTGGCCTTGTCCACGCCTTCCTCCTCTTTGGCCTGATCGTGATGTTCGGCGTGGTCAGCGGCGGCCACTTCAACCCCGCCGTGACCCTGGCCGCGATGTCGATCAAACGAATCGCGCCGATCGACGGCCTGATCTACATGCTCGCCCAGCTCTCCGGCGGCGTCCTCGGCGCGCTGCTCGCCAAGGGCCTGCTGCTCGATGAGGGGCGCGCCACCAACTACGCCGCGGCCCAGGTCAGCGGCCTGCTCGCCGGCAACTTCCAGGGCATGATCATCGAGGCGCTCGGCACCTTCTGCCTCGTCCTCGTCATCCTCGCCGCCGTCTTCTCGGCGAAGAGCTTCAAGGAGTGGGCGCCACTGGCGATCGGTACCACCCTCGGTTTCCTGGTCATGGTCGGCGGCCCGCTGACCGGCGGCTCCTTCAACCCGGCCCGCTGGTTCGGCCCGGCGCTGGTCTCCGGCGAGTGGGGCGGCGTCTGGCCCTACCTGCTCGGCCCGATCGTCGGCTCGCTGCTCGCCGCGGCGGTCTTCAAGTTCGTCCTCGAGAAGGGCGGACCGGCCCCGACCGAGCCGCCTGAGCCGGTCAAGGCGACCGCCAAAGCCTAGGCAGCAGGATGCCTCACGCCGGCCCCGGACCGGGGCCGGCGTTGCAGTAGCGTGGGCGTTGTGCGCCGGGTCACCTTCTCGCGGAACTACACGCTCTCCCTCTCCCGCACCTGCCAGTGCTACTGCAAGTACTGCGCCTTCGCCACGCGCAAGGCGCACATCCACGCGCCGGACGCCGTTGAGCGCCAGCTCGACGAGGCCGAGAAGCGCAACGCCAAGGAGCTCCTGGTGCTCACGGGGGAGCGACCTGAGGTCAACCCCGAGGTAGCGGCCAAGCTTGCGGAGTGGGGCCACGACGACTTCACCTCGTACGTCGTCTGGGCGTGCGAACGGGCGCTGGCCCGCGGCATCCTCCCGCACACCAACATCGGGGTCCTCGACCACGACGATCTAGCTCGCCTCCGCGAGGTGACCGCATCTCAGGGCCTGATGCTGGAGTCGATTTCCGAGCGGTTGATGGACACCGTCCACGCTGGCTCTCCCACGAAGCATCCAAAAGTCCGCCTCGCGACCATCGAGGCGGCCGGAGAGCTCAAGATCCCCTTCACCAGCGGAATCCTCGTCGGCATCGGCGAGACGCAGGAGGAGCAGGTCGAATCGCTCGAAGCGTTGGCCGAGTTGCAGGCCGAGTACGGGCACATCCAGGAGGTGATCCTGCAGAACTTCGTGCCGCATCCGCGCTACTACGGGCAGGAAGTGGCCGAGATTGCCGATGAAGCGGCGAAGGCGCGGTGGGGTAGGGGCGACGGGGACCCCTCCTCCGGGGCTCCGTCTGGGGCCGGGTCGCGGGTTCTTGAGTCGCCGCTCCGCGAGTTCCCTGAGGAGGGGTCCCCGTCGCCCCTACCGTCGTGGTCTACCCCGATCGATATTCACGACATCAAGCGGTTGATTGGGGAGTGCCGGAGGTTGATGCCCGATGTCGGCATCCAGGTGCCCCCGAATCTCTCTGACTGGTGGGCTGAGCTGGTCGAGGCTGGAGCGACCGACTTGGGAGGGCTGTCCGCCAACGGTGACCACATTTCGCCGGAGGAGCCGTTCCCGAGCCCGCACCAGGTTCGGAAGGAGCTCGCGCCCCGTGGCTATGCGCTGGCGGAGAGGCTCTGTGTCTATCCCCAGTACATGGACTCGGAGTGGATGGAGCAGGGAGTCCTTGACGTCATCAAGCTGAAGTACTGGAGCTTCATCCCGCGGCGCGGGTCCGGCAGGCGTAGCGAGGAGGTCATCGATGGGCATCTCGCTCCGCAGGCGATCGAGAAGGGGCGCGAGGGGGTTGAGCTGAGTGAGGATGAGCTGACGGCGCTCTTCGCTGAGACTCGGCCCGAGGTCATTGAGGAGATGCGGGCCGCGGCTGACGAGCTGCGGGCGGAGCTGGCGGGGGAGAGGGCGACGTTCGTCGTCAACCGCAACATCAACTTCACCAACATCTGCGTTGTCGGCTGTGCCTTCTGCGGCTTTGGCCAGGGGCGGCGCTCGCCCGACGCCTACGAGGTCTCCGAGGAGGAGTTCGCGGCCCGCATCCGCGAGGCGGTCGAGTTCGGCGCGACCGAGATCTGCATGCAGGGCGGCATCCATCCCGACCTGACCCTGGAGGAGTACGGCAAGTGGTTGCGGCTGGCAAAGGAAGTGGCGCCGCAGATGCACCTGCACGCCTACTCGCCGATGGAGGTCCACTACATGTGCGAGCGCTCCGCGAAGGAGCCGGACGAGGTCTTCGAGTACCTGCTCGAGTGCGGGCTCGGCTCGACCCCCGGCACCGCCGCCGAGGTGCTCGACGACGGCGTGCGGCAGCGGATCTCCCCCAACAAGCTGCCCGCCGAGCGCTGGGTCGAGATCATCGAAGCCTCGCACCGGGCCGGGCTGCGCTCGACCTCGACCGTGATGTTCGGCCACATCGAGGAGCCGCGCGAGCTGGCCCGCCACATGCGGGTGGTGCGCGCCCTGCAGGAGCGGACCGGCGGCATCACCGAGTTCGTGCCGCTCAGCTTCATCCCCTTCAACACGATGCTCGGCCGCACCCACGGCATCGAGGAGATCTCGGCGGAGGAGAACCTCAAGCACACCGCCGCCTTCCGGCTGGCGCTGGGCCGGACGATCACGAACCTGCAGGCGAGCTGGGTGAAGATGGGCCTGGATGCCGCGAGCGAGGCGCTGCGCTGGGGGGTCAACGACCTCGGCGGCACGCTGATGGAGGAGAACATCTCGCGCATGGCCGGCTCCCAGCACGGCGTGCGGCTCGAGCCCGAGCAGCTGATCGGCGCCGCCCGCGCGGCGGGCCGCGAGCCGGCTCAGCGCACGACGCTCTACGAGATCGTCGAGACCTACTAGCGATCCTCTTGCGGCTGGACGACGACGGCAGCGGCTCAGGTCACGCGCTCTGGGCGAGCGGCGATCTGGCCGGCGGCGACCGCCTCCTGGCGCCGCTCAACGGCGGCGGCGGCGTATGAGGCGACCGTCTACTTCCGCGCCTCCAGCGCGGGCGACGGCTTCTACATGGTCCTGCTCGACGGCCAGCTGATCGAGGACGGGAGCAGCTCAACCGCGGTCGAGCTCAGCCCCGGCGCCTCGATCGCCGGGCTCTCCAGCTAAACCTTCACAACCTCACGCGTTTTCCCTGAAATAGAGGGAAAACGCGTTGGGGTGGCTCAGCGGAAGAGGTCCTCGTCGGGGGGGCGGCGCAGGGCGACGGCGCCGGGGCCGTCCTCCTCGGTGAGGAAGCGGCCGAGGCCGCGGACGATCGCGGCGGGGATGCCGCTTGCCTTGTCGCGGACCAGGTCGGCGGCCGCGGCGGCCTGGTCGGCGATCGCGATCAGGGTCGCCTCCAGCAGCCGCCCCCCGGCGTCGTCGCGGCCACGCCAGTCGTCGAGCGGGGCGAGCCCGGCGCAGCCGATCGCGACCTCGGCCTGGCCCAGCCGCCAGGCGCGGCCGAAGCTGTCGGAGATCACCACCGCGAGGTTTGCCCCGGCCGCCTCGCGCAGCTCGGCGCGGATCCGGCGCGCCGAGGCGTCGGGGTCCTCGGGCAGCAGCGCCACGGTGCCCTCGCCGGGCAGGTTGGAGCTGTCGATGCCGGCGTTGGCGCAGACGAACCCGTGGCGGGTCTCGACGATCAGCACGCGGCGCTCGGCACGCAGCACCTCACGGCTCTCAGACAGGACCAGCTCGACCACGGCGGGGTCCTTCTCCAGCGTCGCCGCCAGCCGCCGCGCTTCCTCGCCGGGGACGACCTCGGAGAGCACCCGAACCCGCCCCTCGGCCTTGGAGACGACCTTCTGCGAGATGACGACGACGTCGCCCTCGCCCAGTTCGGCGCGGGCGGCGATCTCGGCGCCGACCGAGTCGCCCGCGGCGAACTCGGGCAGGCCGGTGACCGGCAGGACGCGCAGCTCGCCCGTCCCGCTCACAGGCCGAGTGCCTTCGCCGTGCGGCGGGCGCGCCGCGGGCCGTCGGTCAGCACGCGGGTGAGGGCGACGACGTCGGCCGGCGTGTCGAGGTCGAGGCCCAGCGAGGGCAGCTCCTCGACCGCGTAGGGAATCCCCGCCTCGCGGGCGGCGGCGACGTGGCGCTCGCGGCTGCCCTCGCCGAAGGAGGGGCGGATTGCGCTGGGAGGTGCCAGGGCAAGGGCGTTGGTGCCGGTGCCGTGCCGGTCGGGGACGATCGCGACATAGGAAGAGGGGGCGCCGGTCAGCAGGTGGTCGATCTCGCGCGGCTCGAGCAACGGGCAGTCGAGCGGCAGCAGGACGACGCACTCGGCGCCGAGCTCCTCGGCGCGGGCGATCCCGGCCAGGGCAGCGCCCGAGTGGCCGCCTTCGTCGGGGTCGGGCAGGACCTCGGCGCCCGCCGCCGCGGCGAGCTCGACGGCGGCGGGCTCGCTGGTGACGACGATCGTGCGCTCCAGCGAGCGGGTCTTCCCGATCGCCTCGAGGACGTCCTCCAGCATCGCCGCGACAAGCGCTTCGCGGCGCTCGTCCTCGATCCCGGCCGCGAGCCGCTGCTTGGCCGCGGCGAAGCGCTTGACCGGGAGTATCGCCGTCGCCTTCAACGCCCGGCGAGCGTAGCGGCGTAGTCCAAGACGATTCGGGCGAGGCGGGCGCGGGTCGCGGCGCTGTCCATCAGGGTCGGCGCCGCCTGGGTCGGGATCTCCGCCGGCGGTGGGTCGGGGTCCGCCTCGTCGACGACCATCGCGTCGATCAGGCCCGCGTAGAGAGATGCGACGCCGGCCGCGGTCGAGGGCCGGCCGACGGCGGCCATGAAGCGCTCGGTCGGGCCCTTGACGACGGCGCCGGCGACGAAGGGGCTGACCGCGACGACGGGGACGCCGCGCTCGGCGATCGCCTCCCGCATCCCGGGCAGGGCGAGGATCGGGCCGATGCTGATCACCGGGTTGGACGGGCCGATCACGATCGCCTCGGCATCGCGCAGCGCGCTCAGCACCTCTGCCGTCGGCTCGGCCTCGGCGATCCCCTCGAGCTCGACCCCCTGCACGTCCGGCTCGCCGCGGTCGACGATCAGGTACTCCTGCAGGCCGCGCCAGCCGGCGCCGGTCAGCACCCTGGTCCGCACCGGCGCGTCGCTCATCGGCAACACCCGCGCCGTGACGCCGACCCCGCGCGCGATCTGCGCCTGGGCGTCAGTCAGCCGCCCGCCCTCGGCGAGGAACTGGCGCCGGTAGAGGCAGGCGGCGAGGTCGCGGTCGGAGAGCGAGAACCAGTCGGGGGCACCGAGCCGGGCGAGGCGCTCGAAGACCGTGAAGCTGTCGTCGCGCAGCCCCCAGCCGCGCTCGGCGTCGATTTCGCCGCTCAGCCAGTAGGTGACGAGGTCGGGGTCGGGGGAGACGTGGACGCCGAGCACCTCGACGTCGTCGCCGGTGTTGGCGATCACCGTCAGGTCGGCGCCGATCTCCTCCTGCAATCCGGCGCCGAGTTTGGCGCCCCCGGTGCCGCCGGCGAGGAGCGCGACCCTCATCGCGCCGGGCCCCGCCTCACGCCCAGTGGTCGGCCTCGGGGAGGCCGGTCAGCTTGATCCCGGCGTGGGTCTTGTAGCGGACGTTGACCGAGATCAGGAGCGGGGTGAGCTGCTCGACGATGCGGGCGGTCTCCAGCGGGCCGGCGTTGACCGGCCGCAGCCCCGGGATCAGCTCGATCAGCCGCGCGACCTTGGCCTTGTCGGCCTTGCGGTCGCCGCAGACGAGCACGTCCTCGTCCATCTTGGCCTCGGCGTCGGCGAGGCTGGGGGCGCCGACGCTGTGCAGGGCGGCGACCACGGTGACCCCCTCGGGGACCATCTCCTGCGCCTGCTGCGCGGCGGAGCCCTGCCAGACGCCCAGGGTCCGGGTCGCTTTGCCGCTGACCGCGGCGGCGAGCGGGACCGTGCAGTCGACCAGGATCTGGCCCGGCCGCAGCGCCTCGCGCAGGTTGTTGAGGTTCTCCGACTGGGCGCGGAAGGGGACGGTGAGGAAGACGACCTCGGCGCGCTGGGCGGCCTCCTCGTTGGGCAGCCCCTCGATCTGTGCGCCGGGGACGGCCTCGCGCAGCTTCGCCGCCGCTTCCTCGGCGCGCTCGGCGGAGCGCGAGCCGAGCACCACCGCGCGGCCAGCGAGGGCCCAGCGCAGCGCCAGTCCGGCGCCCAGGGCGCCGGTGCCGCCGATGATCGGTATCGGTTCGTGCTCAGGCAAGGTCGCGCAGTCTATGCTCACCGCCGTGCGACTGGAAGGGCGCAAGGCACTCGTCACCGGTGGGGCCAGTGGGATCGGCGCCGCGATCGCGGCCCGACTCGCCGCCGAGGGCGCCGAGGTCTGGGTCGGCGACATCGACACCGAGGGCGCCGAGCGGGTCGCCGGCGAGGTCGCCGGGCACGCGCTGAGCCTCGACGTCACCGATCTCGAGTCGGCCCGGGCGGCCGTCGCCGCCGTCGGCATCCCCGACGTCCTCGTCAACAACGCCGGCACCGACGAGTTCGGCTTCTTCACCTACACGACCCCCGAGCAGTGGCGGCGGGTGCTCGACGTCAACCTCGGCGGCGTCCTCAACTGCACCCACGCGGCGCTGCCGACGATGCAGGAGGCGCGCTACGGCCGCATCGTCAGCATCTCCTCGGAGGCGGGCCGGGTCGGCTCCAAGGGCTCGGCCGTCTACTCGGCGGCGAAGGGCGGCATCATCGCCTTCATGAAGGTGATCGCCCGCGAGAACGCGCGCTACGGGATCACCGCCAACTCGGTCGCCCCGGGGCCGATCGAGACGCCGCTGCTGATGGGCGCCAAGGAGTTCGGCGAGATCGGCGAGAAAGTGATCAAGACGATGGAAGAGTCGACCCAGATGAAGCGGCTCGGCCAGCCCGAGGAGGTCGCCGCCGCGGTCGCTTTCCTCGCCTCCGAGGACGCCACCTTCGTCACCGGCGAGACGCTCGGCGTCAGCGGCGGGCTGGGGATGGTCTGATGGCCGAGTCCACGTCGGGCCTCGTGCCCGGGATCGAGCGCAGCGACGAGTTCACGGTCGCGCCGCCGCTGGTCACCGACGTCGGCGGCACGATCGGCACCGGCGTCCTCTCGACCCCGGGGATGATCGGGATGATGGAGGGCAGCTCGATGGCGCTCGCCTACGAGCACCTGCCCGAGGGCCAGGCGACGGTCGGCTTCGAAGTCTGCATCAAGCACGTCGCGGCGGCCGGTGAGGGCGCCACCTGCCGCGCCCGCGCGGTCCTGCGCGAGGTGGTCGAGGGGCGCAAGCTGCGCTTCGACGTCGAGGTGACCGAAGGCGAGCGCACGATCGGCGTCGGCACCCACGAGCGCCGCGTCGTCGGCCAGGCCGGCCCGCCCACGGCGTAGTCTCGGGCGCGATGACTCCATCCCTGCCGAGCAGCGTCCGGATTCGCGAGGTCGGGCCGCGCGACGGCTTCCAGAACGAGCCGGAGCAGATCGCCACGGCGGACAAGGTGCGGCTGATCGACCTGCTCTCGGCCACGGGGCTGCGGCGGCTGGAGGTGACCTCGTTCGTGCGCGCCGACGCGATCCCGCAGCTGGCCGATGCCGAGCAGGTCTTGGCGGCGATCCAGCGGCGCGAGGGGGTCGCCTTCTCGGTGCTGATCCCCAACGAGCGCGGGCTGGAGCGGGCGCTGCCGCTACGCGAGCGCTTCGACGAGATCAGCGTCTTCCTCTCCGCCTCGGAGAGCCACAACCGCGCCAACGTCAACCGCGCGATCGAGGACTCGCTCACCGGCCTGGAGCGAACCCTGACGCTCGCCGGTGAGGCCGGCCTGCGCCGCGAGGGAGTGATCGCGACCTCCTTCGGCTGCCCCTACGAGGGCGAGGTGCCGCCCGAGCGGGTCTTCGCGATCGCCGAGCGACTCGCCGCCGCCGGCTGCGAGGAGGTCGGCTTCGGCGACACGACCGGGATGGCCAACCCGCGCCAGGTGCACGAGTTCTTCGCCGCCGCCCGCGAGCGCCTCACCGGGGTCGAGCTGACCGCCCACTTCCACAACACCCGCGGCCAGGGCCTTGCCAACGTGCTGGCGGCGCTCGAGCAGGGGATCGACTCCTTCGAGTCGAGCTTCGGCGAGCTCGGCGGCTGCCCGGTGCCGCCGGGGTCGACCGGCAACGTCTCCAGCGAGGACGTGGTCTCGATGCTGCACGAGATGGGGGTCGAGACCGGCATCGACCTGCCCCGCCTGATCGAGGCCTCGCGCGCCGCCCAGGAGGTGCTCGGCCGGCCGCTCGGGGCGCACGTCCTGCGCGCCGGGCCGGTCGAGTGGGGCCAGGGCGGGTAACCTCGTGGCGATGAAGAGCGACGCTTTCAGGGCAGCGGCGGAGGCAAAGGACTTCAGCGTGGCTGAGGAGCTGTTCACTGCCGACGTCGTCTTCCGCAGCCCGGCGGTCTTCAAGCCCTACGAGGGCAGGGGGGCGATGGGCGTGATCCTCGCCGCCGTCGCCGAGATCTTCGAGGACTTCCGCTACACCGACCAGGTCGAGACCGGCGACACCGCGGTGCTGATCTTCGCGGCCAGGGTCGGCGAGCGCGAGGTCAACGGGGTCGACGTGCTGCGCTTCGACGCCGACGGCAGGATCACCGAGCTGATGGTGATGATCCGCCCGCTCAGCGGCCTCAACGCGGTGGTCGAGGCGATGGGCCGGAAGCTCGCTGCCGCCGGTGGCTGAGTGCCGAGCCGGTTAGGCTCACCGTCGCCGTGACCGATATCCGACCCGCGCTCGAGGCCGCCCTCGCCGGCGGGCCGCAGCGTCACCACGAGAAGACCGAGGAGCAGGGCAAGCTGCCGGTGCGCGAGCGCGTCGCGCGGCTGGTCGACGAGGGCTCCTTCGCTGAGGAGGGCCTGCTCGCCAACTGGGACAAGGAGGGGCTGGGCGCCGACGGCGTCGTCACCGGCCTCGCCATGGTCGCCGGCCGCCGCATCGCGCTGATGGCCAACGACCCGACCGTCAAGGCCGGCTCCTGGGGACCGAAGACGGTCGAGAAGATCCTCCGCATCCAGGAGCGGGCGCTCTCTCTGCAGGTGCCGCTCGTCTACATGGTCGACTCGGCCGGGGCGCGGATCACCGACCAGGTGCAGATGTTCCCCGGGCGGCGCGGCGCCGGCCGCATCTTCCACAACGAGGTGCGGCTCTCGGGCCAGGTCCCGCAGGTCTGCCTGTTGTTCGGGCCGAGCGCCGCCGGCGGCGCCTACATCCCGGCCTTCTGCGACGTGGTGATCATGCGCGAGGGCAACGCCTCGATGTACCTGGGCTCGCCGCGGATGGCGGAGATGGTGATCGGCGAGAAGGTGACCCTGGAGGAGATGGGCGGGGCGAAGATGCACACCGGCGTCTCCGGCTGCGGCCACTTCCTGGTCAAGAGCGACGAGGAGGCGATCGACCTCGCCGCCCGCTACCTCTCCTTCATGCCGGGCAGCTGGCGCGAGGAGCCGCCCGCGGCGCCGCCCGCGGCGCCCGCCTCCGAGGCGCCGATCGCCGAGATCCTGCCGGCCGACGAGAACCGGCCCTTCGACATGCGCGAGGTGCTCGACTCGCTGCTCGACGCCGACTCCTTCCTCGAAGTCCACAAGCGCTGGGCGAAAGAGCTGATCGTCGGCTATGGCCGGCTCGACGGCCAGGTCGTCGGCGTCGTCGCCAACCAGCCGCGCCAGAAAGGCGGCGTCCTCTTCGTCGACTCGGCCGACAAGGCGGCGCGCTTCATCCAGACCTGCAACGCCTTCAACGTGCCGCTGCTCTTCCTCGCCGACGTGCCCGGCTTCATGATCGGCACCGCGGTCGAGCGCCAGGGGATCATCCGCCACGGCGCCAAGATGATCAGCGCCGTCTCCGAAGCGACGGTGCCGAAGCTCTCGGTGATCGTGCGCAAGGCCTACGGCGCCGGCCTCTACGCGATGGCCGGCCCCGCCTTCGAGCCGGACTGCTGCATCGCCCTGCCCAGCGCCTCGATCGCGGTGATGGGCCCAGAGGCGGCGATCAACGCCGTCTTCTACAACCAGATCCAGGCGATCGAGGACGAGGGTGAGCGGGCCGAGTTCGTCGCCGCCAAACGGGCTGAGTACGCGGCCGACATCGACATCCTCCACCTCGCCTCGGAGATCGTCGTCGACGCGGTGATCCAGCCCGATGACCTGCGCGCCGAGCTGATCCGCCGCTTCGCCGCCGCGGCCAGCAAGGACCGCGCCTTCGCCACGCGCCGCAACCCGATCACGCCGGCCTAGCCCTACGTCGCCGAATCCCAACGCGTTTTCCCTGAAATAGAGGGAAAACGCGTGAGGATTTACGCGTTGAGCGTGCCGGCGAGCGCGACGAAGTAGTCGAGCGCCGCGGGGTTGGCGAGCGAGTCGCGGCTCGCCGCCTGCTCGACCGGGGTGCCCATCAGGATCCGCTTGACCGGCACCTCGAGCACCTTGTTGCTGAGCGTGCGCGGCACCTCGACGATCGCGAAGACCTCGTCGGGGACGTGGCGCGGGGAGCAGTGCTCGCGCACGTTGCGGGCGATCGCGCGGCGCAGGTCGTCGTCCAGCTCAGCGCCCTCGCGGAGGACAACGAAGAGCGGCATCCAGTTCTCGGCCCCGGGCCTGGGGACGTCGACGACGAGCGCGTCGACGATCTCGTCGAGGTCGAGCACGGCGCGGTAGATCTCGCTCGTCCCCATGCGCACGCCGGAGCGGTTGATGGTCGAGTCGGAGCGACCGTAGATGACCGCGGTGCCGCGCGAGGTGATTTCGAGCCAGTCGCCGTGGCGCCAGATGCCGGGATAGAGCTCGAAGTAGCTGGCCCGGTAGCGGCTGCCGTCCTCGTCGCCCCAGAAGGAGACCGGCATCGAGGGCATCGGCTCGGTGACGACCAGCTCGCCGACCTCGTCGATCACCGGGTTGCCGTCCTCGTCCCAGGCCTCGACCGCGGCGCCCAGCGCCCGCGCCTGCAGCTCACCGCGGTAGACGGGGAGCAGCGGCGTGCCGCCGACGAAGGCGGTGCAGAGGTCGGTGCCACCGCTGGTCGAGAAGAGCCAGGTGTCGGCGCCGAGCTGCTCGTAGACCCAGTCGAAGCCCTCGGGGGAGAGCGGCGAGCCGGTCGAGCCGACCGCCTTGAGGCGGCTCAGGTCGCGGCCCTCGCCGGCCGGCTCGACGCCGTCCTTCATGCAGGCCGAGATGTAGGAGGCGCTGGTGCCGAACATCGTCACCTCGGCGCGGGAGGCGAGGTCCCAGAGCACGCTCATGTCGGGCGCGCCGGGGCTGCCGTCGTAGAGGACGATCGCGGCCCGGGTCAGCAGGCCCGAGACGAGGAAGTTCCACATCATCCAGCCGGTCGTCGTGAACCAGAAGAGGCGGTCGCCGGGGTGGGCGTCGACGTGGAGGTGGAGCTTCTTCAGGTGCTCGAGCAGGATGCCGCCCTGGCCCTGGACGATCGCTTTCGGCAGGCCGGTGGTGCCCGACGAGTAGAGGACCCAGAGCGGGTGGTCGAAGGGCACCCGCTCGAAGCTCAGCTCGGCGCCCTCGCCGCCGGCGACGAGGTGCTCCCAGCGAGTCGCGTCGCGCAGGGAGGAGAGGTCGGGGTCGGGGTCGAGGTAGGGGAGGACGACGGTGCGCCGCAGGCTCGGCATTGCCGCCTGCAGCTCGGCGACGACCTCGCGGCGGTCGAAGTCCTTGCCGCCGTAGCGGTAGCCGTCGACCGCGAAGAGGACCTTGGGCTCGATCTGGGCGAAGCGGTCGATGACGCTGGCCGGGCCGAAGTCGGGTGAGCAGCTCGACCAGACCGCGCCGATCGAGGCGGTGGCGAGGAAGGCGACGATCGCCTCGGGGATGTTGGGCAGGTAGGCGGCGACGCGGTCGCCGCGCTGCACCCCGAGCTCGCGCAGGCCGGCGGCGGTGGTGGCGACCTGGGCGTGCAGCTCGCCCCAGCTCAGCTCCTCCAGCTCGCGCAGCTCGGAGGCGTGCAGGATCGCGGTCTCGGCGTCGTCCTTGCCGGCGAAGACGTGCTCGGCGTAGTTGAGGCTGGTGCCGGCGAACCACTCGGCGCCCGGCATCGTGCCGCTGCTCAGCACCCGGTCGTAGCCGCCGTCCGCCTGCACCCCGAAGAAGTCCCAGATCGAGGACCAGAAGCCCTCGAGGTCGTCGACCGACCACTGCCAGAGCTCGTCGTAGCCGTCGAGGCGCAGGCCGCGCTCGGCCTCCAGCCAGCGCAGGTACTCGGTCATCCGCGAGCGCTCGACCAGCTCGGCCGAGGGACTCCAGAGCAGTTCCGTGGGGTGGGCGCTCACCCGGTTGCCGTTGCCGCGGCGGCTCTTGCCTGCTCGCGCTCGAGCTCGTGCGGATCGTGGGCGCAGATCAGAGTGACCTCGTCGCCGCGGCGGGCGGCGAGCTCGCGCAGCCGCTCCTGGTTGGCCTTGCGGGCCTTGTTGTCAGAGGAGTTCATCACCTGGAAGGCGCGCAGCATCGGCGGGCAGCTGGGCGGGGTCTGGACCTCGCCGTGGTTGAAGTAGGCGTCGCCGCAGTGCAGCAGCCAGCCCTCGCCGGTCTTGACCGCGATCGCGGTGTGCCCGCGCGAGTGGCCGAGCATCGGCACCAGCGCCACCTCGGTGTCGAGCCCGGGGAGGATCCGCACGCTCTCGAAGCCGAACCAGTCGTCGCCACCGGCGCCGTGCTGGGCCCAGCGCGGCCCGTGCTTCCAGTGGGCGCCGCCGATGTAGCGCAGGCGCTCGTTCAGCTTCGGGTTGAGAGCCGCCTCGAGCTCGGGGGCGAAGACGTGGACCTCGGCCTCGGGAAAGTCGGGCAGGCCGCCGGCGTGGTCGAGGTCGAGGTGGGTGATGACGATGTTGCGCACGTCGCCGGGCCCGAAGCCGAGCGCCTCGAGCTGTCTCAGCGCGGTCGTCTCGACCGCCGGCTTGGGGCTCATCAGGGCGCGGAAGGCGGCGCCGAGCTGGCGCGGGTTGCGCGCGTCCTCGATGCCGAAGCCGGTGTCGACGAGGACGAGGCCGTCGCCGGTCTCGATCGCCAGGCAGTGGCAGCAGATGTGGGCCTTGGCCAAGAGGCCGCCCTCGCCGTTGATCAGCCGCGCCCCGTTGGGGCAGAGCGACCCGCAGTTGAGGTGGTGGACCCGCATCCCGCGGCGCAGTGTAATGCGAATGCGGTGGTAGTCGGTTTGCGGAGCGCGCCGCTCGCGCGCTTGCGCTCTATCGTTCGCCCCGGCGCCGGAGTGGCGGAATTGGCATACGCGATCGACTCAAAATCGATTGCCCTTTACGGGCTTGTGGGTTCGAGTCCCACCTCCGGCATCCTGGCGGCGGCGGACCGGCGCGGTTCGGCGTCCTCGGTCAGCCGAATAGCGCTGCTATTCGGCCTCCCTGCGTCCTTGCCCCGCTTGGTCCGGCGCTCGCCAGGACCTACGCGGGCTGCGGGGCGCCGTTCTCGGGCGGGGCGCCGGCCCCGTAGTCCTCGCCGGAGCCGAGCGGGCGCTCCTCCTCGACGTGCCAGTCCTGGTTGAAGGCGAGGAGGGTGAGGATGACCAGGGCGACCTGGATCAGGGCGAGGACGATTACCAGCAGCCCGATCAGCGAGACCGGGAGCATCGCCTCGTCGAAGCCCGCCTTGTCGCGGGCGAACCAGCTGTTGGCGCCGACCGCGCAGAAGATCGCCAGGATCATCGAGAAGGACGCGGCCACCGGCAGGGTGCCGCGGCTCCAGCGCAGGATGAGGAAGGCGAAGATCGCGTAGAGGGCGACGTAGACGAAGCAGACGAACCCGACGAAGGCCCCGCCGCTGAGCAGCGAGAAGCCGGTGATCGTGACCAGGGCGGCGATAACGACCGTGGCCAGCATCAGCGCGACGATCACGAACCTGGTCGTGAGCACGTCGGCCTTCTCCCTGTTGGGGTGCCAGAGCTCGTAGCCCGGCGTTACCTCTCCTACCGCCACGCCGTCGATCATAGAATCTAGGGACGACACGGCGGCATTGGCCGCACGTTAAGCGCCGAAAATCGCGCTCCTGCGGGCGTGGTGAAATTGGTAGACACGCCGGCTTTAGGTGCCGGTGCTCGCAAGAGCTTGGGGGTTCAAGTCCCTCCGCCCGCATTTTCGTAGAGTTGCTTCCCTTGGGGCACTGGCCAAACTGGCTAAGGCACCGGTCTCCAAAACCGGCGATTCTAGGTTCGAGTCCTAGGTGCCCCGCTCGATCTTCTTGGCTCTACAGGCGCATTCCCGCTTGCGATGCGGATTGCGGCAGTTTCGGCGCGAAGCGGCCGGAAGGTCAACGCAGGTCACTCAAAGTCAGAAAAAGTCAATCTGGCGATCCTTTCATTCCCTCAGGCATTCCCCCTAGCCACTCCGTACTACGCCGGTTCCGGTCTGCGTCTGGCCGACGGAATTCGCGATGCGGTCTGGGCTCATAACCCGAAGGTCGCAGGTTCGAATCCTGCCCCCGCTATAGGAAAAGGCCCCGCAAATGGGACCTTTTTCGTGTTTGGGATCCGGACCCTGATCACGTGGCGGGTACTAAGTAGGTACCAAGTTCGCCAGTTCTCGAGGTAGTGCCGCTCAATTCGTTGTACCGATCCGGGCTAAGCGGCTAGCCTGATCTCATGGACTTGGGTTACAGCAGCGCGCTGTACATCCTCGCCTTTGACCATCGCGGTTCGTTCACGAAGCGCTTTGGCGTCGAGAGTGATCCCACGGCCGAGGACAACCAGCGCTTTGCCGACGGCAAGCACCTGATCTTCGAGGGGATCGAGGCCGCGCTGGCCCGCGGCGCCGCTCCCTCTGTAACCGGGGCCCTCGTGGACGAGCAGTTCGGAGGTCCGACGGAGGTTCCCCAGCAGGCGAAGGCTCGTGGCATCAAACTCGCTATGCCGGTGGAGAAGAGCGGCCAGAAGGAGTTCGACTTCGAGTACGACGACTTCGGCGATCACATCGAACGCTATGACCCGGACTTCTCGAAGGTGCTCGTTCGCTACAACCCCGACGGGGACGCTGAGATGAACGAGCGCCAGGCCGAGCGGCTGCGACGACTCTCGGACTGGCTGCATGCGAACGATCGCAGGCTCCTCTTTGAGTTGCTGGTACCGGGGGAGGAGGACCAACTCGCCTCTGTGGACGGCGACACCAAGCGCTACGACGCCGAGTTGCGTCCCGACCTGATGGTTCGTGCGATCCGTGAGCTACAGGATGCCGGGGTCGAGTCCGACGTCTGGAAGATCGAGGGCGTCGACGAGCGCGCTGATGCCGAGCGAATTGCCGCCCAGTGCCGCGAGGGAGGACGCGACGGCGTCGCCTGCGTCGTGCTTGGTCGCGGTGCCGACAACCACAAGGTCGATGATTGGCTCCGCGCCGGAGCTCCAGTGGATGGATACGTCGGCTTCGCAATCGGTCGGTCGATCTGGAGCGATCCCCTGCAGGACTGGATCAAAGGCACCCTCACTCGCGAGGGTGCCGCTTCGCAGATTGCCGACAATTACCTCCGCTTCATCGAGGTCTACACGGCTGCCAGAAGCTGAGGTCGAGATCAAGGAGGAAGGCTCTATGGCTGACCAGACGATTACGTTGACGCTCTCCAGGCCCGACGCGGAGGTGTTGGTGGGGGTGCTCGCCTCCGAGCGTTACAACGCCGACACCGAAGCGGTCTGCGACGGCATACGCAAGCAGCTCGACGAGAAGTTGGCGAGCTGAGTCCGTCATCGGGTTTGTAGTCGGCCTCGACCGGGGCGAACCCGCTCATTGCGTGCAAGGCGAGTCCCTTCGGCGGGTCAGGTGGTCTCGGAGCCAGCGCGAAGCCCCGAGGCGATCTCGGTCGCCCAGGCTCGGATCTGGTCCCAGTCGCGGCGGTCGTGGAACTCGGCAGGCGGCCGCCGAAGACGACGTGGTCGCGGGCCCCCAGGCCCTCGACCGTCTTGACGATCTTCGGTGGCTCCGCCCTCTCGGGCTTTTCTGGCCCGCTGGGGTCGCCGATCGGACCCGAGCTGAACACCCAGAGGGGTAGCTCGGAGTGCTTGCACAAGAAGTGCTTGGCATCTCCCCGCCAACGTTTCATGTAGACGGCACTGCCGAGTACGACGGCGTCATAGGGCAAGACGTCCGAGACGTCGTCGCTCTCGCGGCAGTCGACCTCGAAGCCGGCCTCGCCTAGCGTTTTTGCGATGGCCGCTGCGATCTCAGCGGTCGAGCCTCGTTTCGATGCGTAGGCGACCAGCACTCTCATGATTCACCGAGGTGCTGAATGAAGACATCTGAGCCGGGGAAGACCTCTGACTCGTGCCCGTCCTCCCAGCGCACCAGATAGGGGGGCGCCCCGTTCTCGCCAAGTACCTTCAGAACCTCGGCATCGCGCTCCGGCTCTCCCTGGCGATGTCCGCGAACGATCAACCGATCGCCCGGCTTGGCTCGCAGCGGGGAATGATCTGATGGCGAACTAGACAAGGGCCTCGGTGGGCGCCTTCACGCCGGCCGGGGAGATCAGCACGGGACAGGGCGCCTCCTGAATGACGGTGCCGGAGACGCTCCCGTAAAGGGCGCGCTGCACCCGCCCGCCTCCGCGGGAGCCGAGGACCAGCACGTCGACGCCGTTCTCGGCCGCCGCGACCAGCTCGATCGAAGGAGTGCCCCAGAGGAAGACCGGGAGGGCTCTTACCTCCGCAGGGAGCTCCGCGACCCCATCGTGCAGCCGGCTGCGCAGTTTCTCGGCGTTGGATGGCACGCTTGGCGCCTGACTGTCGAGCGCGCCGGGGTGAGTGGTGAGACGGGGCGCCACGGCATAGACGCGAAGAGCTGCGCCATTGTGGATTGCGAGTTCAGCGGCGAGGTCAAGCGCCTCGTGTGCGGCCCCGGAGCCGTCGAAGCCGACGCCGATCACCCGCATGCCCACGTCCTCGGCGTCGCCGCTGAGCGGTCGCCAGCCAAAGCCGCCGTCGGCGGGCCGGCCGAAACCTTCCGGGGCGACCGCGACCGCGCATGGCGCGTCTCCCAGCACTCGGTCGACTGTGGCACCGGGCAGGATCCGCCCGATCGGCCTCCGGTGCGTGGCGCCAAGGACGATGAGGTCGGCCTCATAGGACCGCGCCATCTGCGCCAAGCCTCCGCCGTCTTCGGCGGGAGCGGTGGCGATGACCATCTCGGCGCCGTTTGCCCTGGCGAGGATCTGACCCAGCTCGAGCGCATCGCGCCCCTGCCCGGTCTCCTGATAGCCAACGAGGACTCTGCGAAACACGCCGCTCTCCTTCCGGTGCCGCTCTGGAGTGACTCTGACTCTGCTCGAATCTAGGGCAGGGCCTGGGGCCGATCATCCGGGGAACGCCGCACCGACCGGGGGGCTGGACCCCGATATCCAACGGTGGGAGTTGAGAAGATTCGCCCCGCTATGGCGACCTGGGACAGCGACGTAAGCGCCCGCTGATGCCAGACGTAGTCGTCCTCCTGCTGGCAGCTTCGGCCACCGCGCTTGCGACTGGATTGGGTGCGGTTCCGGTCTTTCTCTTCGGAAAGCGCACCGAGCGGGCAACGCCCTTTCTGCTCGGGTTCGCCGCGGGGGTCATGGGGGTCGCCGCCGTCGCAGGACTGCTCATCCCGGCATCCGAAGAAGGCTCGGGCGGCGCGGTGGTCGCGGGACTCGCGATCGGTGTCGTCTTCCTCGTCGTGGTCAGCCGTCGCTTCAAGCCCGACCACGGCTTCATGGGTCGCACCGGTCCCGGCACCCGCACCTCGGCCCTCGTCTTCCTCGTCCTCTTCGTCCACAGCCTGCCGGAGGGATTTGCGGTCGGAACCGCCTTTGCCTCCGACCGGGCCGGACTGAGCCTGTTCGTGATCCTCGCGATCGGGATCCAGAACGTGCCGGAGGGGACCAGCGTCGCGATCCCGATGCAGGAGGCGGGCTTCAGCCGCACCCGCCAGTTCTGGGCTGCGGTGGCGACCAGCGCCCCGCAGCCGGTCGGCGCCCTGATCGCCTTCCTGGCGGTGGAAGAGGTGAGCGGCTTGCTGCCCTTCTCTTTTGCCTTCGCGGCAGGGGCGATGTTGGCGCTGATCGTCGTCGAGATGCTCCCCAAGGCCTATGCCGGCCAAAGGCCCCTGGGGCCGAGCGTCGGCGTCACCTTGGGCGCTGCCGTCATGTTGGGGCTGAGTTTTGCGCTCGGCGTCTGAGTAGACCTAAGACGGGACGCCGGGCCGCTGTTTGCCGCAGCGGCCCGGCGGCGCTCAGGCGCTCAGAACGAACGCCTGGCCATGCGGCCGCCGTATGCGGCCAGGCCGTAGATGACCAGTACGTCGATCGCGAAAACCGCCAGCGCTCCAAACGGGTAGGCGGGAATGAACATCAGCATGACGATGCTGTTGAGACCAGCTGAGGCGATTCCAATCCAGCGCCCGTATTCGTTGCCGGCCCAGATCGAGAATGCGGCGGTCAGCTGCAGGATGCCGACGATCAGCACGATCCAGCCCCACGTCTTCATGCTGCTGAACACGTAGTCGGAGTTGGCTTCGAGCCAGTTGGCGTTGCCGATCCCGGATATCCCGTAGATCAGGTTGAGGATCCCGGCGATCATCACCATCGTGCCGGCGAACAGGAGCCAGCCGGCGACCTTCTCGGAGTCATCGGCGTAGCGGTTGTGTCGCTCCTCGCTGGGTGGGGCTGCGGTGCCCGAATGGCTCTCCATCAGATCCTCCTGATTCGGTTTTGCCCGTTGCCGGACTGCCATCGACGAGTGATGGCATGGGGAAAGTCAAACAGCGAGGGTGGAAAGCGACATCCGTATTCTGCCTAGCGGACCGGGGTGCAGACCCCGCATGGTCAAGGCGAAGGTGAAGTCGGCGAACCATCGGCTCCGGCGATTCGCTGGACTGCCCATAGGCCCAGTCCGAGGCAGAGCAGTGCCCCCGCTCGCAACCAGGTCTCGCCCTCAATCTGGGTCATTACGACAGAGCACGCGCCGATGCCGAGGAGCGGAAGCGCGAAGGGCACCTCGAAGTGCTCATGGCCGACCCGGTCCCTTCGGAGGAGCAGGGCGGAGACGTTGACTGCGATGAAGACACACAGCAGGAGAAGCACGGTCGTATCGGCAAGCGCACCAAGGTCGCCGGTGAGGATCAATCCCGCCGCAATCAGGGTCGTGAAGGCGATCGCAACGGCCGGAGTCTTGCGCTGGCTCAGGCGACCAAATGACGAGATCAGGACCCCCTCTTTCGCCATCCCGTAGAGCAACCGAGAAGCCATGATCATGTTGATCAGGGCGCCGTTCGCCAAGGCCATCAGTCCGATTGCCGAGAAGACCTTGGTCGGGACTGACAAGGGACCGATCTGAACGACCTCGAGCAGCGCCCCGCTGGAGGCTTCGAGGCGCTCGGTGGGGACAGCCATCGAGGCGACGACCGTTACGACGAGGTAGATCGCCCCGGCGACAGCCAGGCCGCCGAACAACGCAAGGGGATAGGAGCGCGCAGGATGACTCGTCTCCTCGGCGATGTTGACCGAGTCCTCGAAGCCGATCAGGGCGTAGAAGGCGAGCGCGGCGCCGGCGAGGATCGCCAAGGCGGGAGCTGAGCCCTGCTTGAACTCGACGGCTCTGCCGGGGTCGCCCTCTCCACTGGTGAGCGCGGCTACCCCGATGACCACCACCAGGGCGAGCCCGCCAAGCTCGACGAGCGTCAGGACGACGTTCAGCCGAACCGAGATCAGGATTCCGATGAAATTGATCACCGCCACGGCTGCGATGAAGGCGAGGGCGGCCACCGCGACCGGAACTGCAACGAACTCGGCGAGGTAATCGCCGCCGAAAGCCCTCGCGAGTGCGCTCGCCGAGGTGACGCCCGATGCCATCACCGCAAAGGCGACGAGGAAGGCAACCAAAGGACTGCGGAAAGCCTCCTTGGCGTAGAGGGCGGCCCCACCCGCGCGGGGGTACTTCGTCACCAGTTCGGCGTAAGAGCCGGCGGTCAGTGCGGCTAGCAGGAGAGCGACCAGGAACGACACCCAGATCGCGCCCCCCACCTCGCCGCTGACCACGCCGACCAGCGCGTAGATCCCGCCGCCCAGAATGTCGCCGAGGATGAAGAAGAAGAGCATCCGCCGCGAGACGACGCGCCGCAGCGTCCTCGGGTGTTGTTCCTCGGTGGTTGACGACCGCTCTCGGCGTGAGAATGGCTTTGATGGACGAATCACGCCGTTTGTTCACCGGGGAGCTCAGGGATCATTCAACCGCTCGGGTCCCGATCATCTCGCCGTCGCAGTCCACTGCCGAAGCACGCCGCTACATGGTTGGCAAGTCCTTCGATTTCGTTGACGAGATCGTGGTGCTCGATGAAGGCAGGCTAGTCGGCCTCATCGCGCTGAGCCGGTTGCTGGAGGCTCCAGAGGACACGCTTCTCGAAGACCTGGCGGACCCCGACTCCGTGGTCATACGACCAGGTGAATCTGAGGAGAAGGCCGCTTGGCAGATGGTGCACCACCAGCAAAGCAACCTGGCGGTGATCGAATCGGACGGCGCCTTCGTCGGGCTTGTGCCCTCGCACCGACTGATCGGTCGCCTTCTCGCGGAGCACGACGAGGACGCGGCTCGCCTCGGTGGCTACCTGGCCAGCAGCGGACGGGCTCGTCTGGCAGCCGAAGAGCGAGTCAGTCGCCGGCTTCTGCACCGCCTGCCCTGGCTGCTGGTAGGCCTCGTCGGGGCGATGGCCTCAGCGGTGATCGTCGGCGCCTTCGAGGCTCAGTTGGAGGAGGTGGTCCTCCTCGCCTTCTTCGTTCCCGCCGTCGTCTACATGGCCGACGCGGTTGGGACGCAGACCGAGACGCTGCTGATCCGAGGGATGAGCGCAGGCATCGACATGCGAACGGTCGTCAGGCGAGAGCTGATCACCGGGGCCCTGATCGGAGCCATTATCGGGCTCTCGTTCTTCCCCTTCGCTCTGATCGGCTGGGGCGACGCCGACGTCGCCCTCGCGGTAGCGCTCGCCCTGACCGCGAGCTGCTCGATCGCAACCTCGGTGGCAACGGCCCTGCCCCGCTTGCTCTCGCGCTTTGGCCGTGACCCCGCCTTCGGCTCGGGGCCGTTGGCGACGATCATCCAGGATCTGCTCTCTATCGCCGTCTACCTGGCGATCGCAACGCCGATAGCCACCTAGCGCTGAGAGCATGAGCGCATGGCGGTGATCGAGACCGATGGGCTGACGAAGCTCTACCGCAAGGCGCGCGGTATCGAGGACGTGACGTTCTCGGTCGAGCCGGGTGAGGTCTTCGGCCTCCTCGGCCCCAACGGAGCCGGCAAGACGACCGCGATCCGCACGCTGCTCGACATGCTCCATCCGACCAGCGGCAGCGCCCGCATCTTCGGCCTCGACAGCCAGCGCGACAGCGTCGCCATCCGCGCGCGCCTCGGGAACCTTCCCGGCGACTTCGGATATGGCAAGCAGGCCAGCGGGCGGGATGCCCTCCGCCTAATCGGTCGCTTGCGGGAGGTTGAGGGGCTTGGCCGCGCCGAAACTCTGGCCGAGCGTTTTCGCGCCGACCTCGATCGCCCCCTCGGCCAGCTCTCCCGCGGCAACCGGCAGAAGGTCGGGCTCATCCTCGCGTGCTTTCACTCACCTGAGTTGCTGATCCTCGACGAGCCGACGAGCGGCCTCGACCCTCTGATGCAGGAGGAGTTCATGGCGTTGGTAGGTGAGGAGCGGGAACGCGGCTGCACGGTCGTGATCTCCTCTCACGAGCTCGACGAGGTGGAGCGGGTCTGCGACCGGGTCGGGATCGTGCGGACGGGAAGGCTGATCGCGGTCGAGCGGGTCGCCGAGCTGCTGGGCAAAGCGCTGCGGACGGTGACTCTCGAGCTGGCCGAGCCGGGGAACGTCGAGGATCTTCGGACTCTCCCGAACGTCACCGACCTACAGGTGCTCGACGGCAAGGTCAGCTTCAGGGTCTCCGGCGATCTCGACGCCGCGATCAAGGCGATCTCCCATCACCACGTCCTCGACTTGGAGCTGACCCATCCAACCCTCGAGGAGGTCTTCCTCACCTACTACCGCGAAGGGGAGGGGGGAGGGTGATGGCGCAGGTATCGGCGCTCGTCCTCGCCCATCTATCCGACCGGCGGCGCTCGCTGCTCGCCTGGGGACTGCCTCTGGGGCTGATGTCTGCCTTCATCGTCGCGATCTTCCCTTCGGTCGAAGACGCGCTCTCCAAGGCGGTCGCGGACTATCCACCGGCACTGAAGGAAGCATTCGGGATCGGTGGGCTGACCAACGTCGAGCAGTACCTGCAGGCTGAGATGCTGAGCCTGATCATCCCCCTGGCCCTTGGATACCTGGCGGTTCGCGCTGTCGCCAGTGGTCTTTCGGGTGCCTCGGAAACCGGCCGCCTCGATGTATTGCTCTCCGCGCCCATCTCGCGGCGGAGGCTCGTCTTTGCGGGCTTCCTCGCGACCGCGATCGAGTTGCTCGCCGTTCTCGTCATCATCGGTCTGCTCACCGCGCTCGGGAGCCTTCTCTCTGGCGCCGGCCTCTCCGTCGGCCCGGCTGTCGCTGGCTTTGCGAACGTCTGGCCCCTCGCGCTCATCTTCGCTGCCCTGGGCATCGTCGCCACCGGCTTCTCGTTGCGGACCAGCGTCGTCACCGGCTCGGTCGCGGGTGTGTTGGTGGCGATGTACGTGGTCGACCTGATCGGCCGCCTCGATCCCGGCCTCTCCGGCATCCGCTATGCCTCTGTCTTCAAGTACTACGGCAACGCGATCGAAGACGGAATCGAACCGCTCGCGTTCTGCGGGGTGACCGCGGCAGCGGTCGTCCTCACCGTCCTGGGCGCCTGGCTCTTCGATCGTCGCGATCTCGCTGCCTAACGTCGTTTGCGGGTGGCTTTGCTGGCCAAATAGGTGCATGATCTGAAAGATGGATTTGCCTGACCGGTCGCACAGTCAAATTCAGGAGGAGCGTTTCGGGAGGCTGCTCGATGTTGGCACCGCTCTTTTGTCAGAGTTGGACCTCGAGTCTGTGCTGCGCTCGGTTGTAGAGGCTGCACGAGAGCTCACCTCGGCCGAGTATGCGGCGCTGGGAGTGCTCGACCGCGATCGCACCGAGCTCGAGCGCTTCATCTACCTCGGGATCGACGATGAGACCAAGCGGACGATCGGCAACCTGCCGCGGGGACGCGGCGTCCTCGGCGAGCTGATCCGCGAGCCGGTCCCGTTGCGGTTGCGCGACGTCAACGAGCATCCGCACGCCTACGGCTTTCCTCCTGGCCACCCTCCGATGCATACCTTCCTCGGGGTGCCGATCACGGTTCGCGGCGAGACTTACGGCAACCTCTACATGACCGAGAGGCGGGGCGGGGCGGAGTTCGGCGAGGACGATGAGGTCGCGGCAAAGACCCTGGCGATCTGGGCTGGGATCGCGATCGAGAACGCACGCCTCTACACCGCCCTGAGCGAGCGCGAGGCCGACGTCGAGCAGGCGCTGCGGCGGGCTGAGACCTCGGTCGACATCGCCCGCGCCGTCGGCGGCGAGACGGACGTGGACCGCGTGCTGGAACTGATCGTCAAGCGTGCTCGAGCCCTGGTCGAGGCCAGGACGCTGCTCGTCTTGCTGCGCCGCGGCGGGCACCTCGTCGTTGTCGCCCAAGCTGGTGAGATCGGCGAGGAGATGGACCATCTCACCATCCCGCCCGATGACGCGGTCTTTCAGGCTGCGATACAGGAACGGGTTGCCCAACACCTCGGGCGCGGCTCCCCGCCTTCGGAGGCGCACTTGCGAGAGCGACTCGGCGCTGAGGCGGCCCTGGTGGTCCCGCTGCTCTTCCGCGGCTATGCGGTGGGGGCGCTGGTGGCGCTCGACCGCGAAGCGGGGGGCACAGAATTCGACGACGAGGATCTACGTCTCCTGCAGGCGTTTGCAAGCAGTGCTGCGACGGCGGTCGCAACGGCGCAGAGCGTCGAGTCCGAGCGGTTGCAGCAGCAGGTCGAGATCGGCGAGCGTGAGCGCCGGCGCTGGGCCCAAGAGCTGCACGACGACGCTCTGCAGGGACTGGCCGCGATCCGCATCTCCCTTGCGACCGCGCTTCAGGGCGAGGGGGCGGGCCGAGTGGAGCAGATCGAGAAGGCGGCGAGAGAGACGGTCGAGCGCCTCGAGGGGCAGATCAACGAGTTGAGCCGCCTGATCAACGATCTGCGCCCTGCCTCCCTGGAGCGGCTCGGCCTGGTCGGCGCGCTGGAAGCTCTGGCTGAAGAGACCTCCGCTCGCGGCGACTTCGACGTCGAGACCGAGATCGAGATCGACGAGAAGTTGAACGGCGAGGAGGAGCGGGTGGTCTACCGCTTCGTGCAGGAGGCGCTCAACAACGTGCTCAAGCACGCTTCGGCCGGCAGGGCAGATGTCTCCGCCCGCCTGACTGACCATCAGGTGCAGGTCGTCGTGCGGGACGACGGCTGTGGATTCGATCTGGACTCTGTCGCCGCCGGCCGCGGCCTGGTTGGAATGCGCGAGCGAATCGAGTTGCTCGGGGGGGAGATCGAGGTGCGCTCAGAGCCCGAGAGCGGTACGCGAATCACCGCTCAGCTGCCGGTGCAGCTCGGCTAGAAGACCGGATCGGCGTTGCCGCCGGCCTCGATCACGCCGTGGGTGATCGCAAAGCGGACGAGATCGGGGCGAGACTCGATCCCGAGCTTCTCCAGGAGCTTTGCGCGGTTGACCTCGATCGCCCGCACGCTGAGGAAAAGGCGTTCGCCGATCTCGCGATTGGTGTGACCGAGCGCCAGCAATCGCAGCAGCTCGCGCTCGCGCTCGCTTAGATCCTCCAGCGGGTCGGCCTCGAGTTTCGCCAGTGCCCCACCCAGCTCTGGGTCAATGTATGAGCCGCCGCGGGCCGCGATCCTGATTGCCTCCGTCAGCTTGCGCTCGGCGGCCTGCTTGAGGACGTAACCCGCGGCGCCGGCGCGGAGCAGATCGCGAGCCTTGCGGGCATCGATCTGCATCGTCAGCACGACGATCGCGGTACCGGGAGCGCTCTCGCGCAGGCTCTCGAGGTCGTGCTTGGGGTCGGCTCCCGGCATCTGAAGGTCGAGCACGAGCACGTCGGGCCGACGGTCCTTGACGAGTCTCGCGGCCGAGGGCGCATCGGCGGCCTCGCCGATCACCCGCAGGTCCGACTCTGCTTCGAGCATGCTCCGCAGGCCAGCGCGAATGACGTTGTGATCGTCGGCGAGGACAACGCTTATCTGCTGCTCTTCGTTCACCGTATCTGTGCCTCCGGGTCCAGTCTCCCACGCACCCATCCCGGTGCAATTCCGCACGCCAGAGTGTGGCTTTGGCCCGATGGAGACAGGCGCGTGATTCGGAAACCTGTTGGAGATGCGAGTACTGATTGCCTTGGGCGGCAAGGCCCTTCTTCGAGGAGGAGAAGCGGCTGAGAACGGTGCCCAGAGCAACGTCGAGGCCGCTGCGCAGGCGCTGGCCGAGATCGCCGCCGAACACGAGGTCGTGGTCACCCATGAGAGCGAGGGAGTCGTCCGCCACATGCTCGAGCTGGCGCTGCGAAACGCGCTTCCCGATAGGGATGTGGTCACCGTCCTCGCGCAAGTGGTGGTCAGCGCGGGCGACTCGGCCTTCGTCGCCCCATCCGGGGTGCCATCGCCGGATCCCACTGCGATTGCCGAACTGCGAAGCGTCCGCACCTTGATAGATGCAGGCGCCCTGGTGATTTGCACTGGCGGAGGAGGGTTCCCGATCGTCGTCGACCGAGACGGCACGATGCGTAGAGTCGAGGCTGCGGTCGACAGGGATCTAACGGCGGCCCTGTTGGCCCGTCGGCTCGACGTCGATCTGTTCCTGATGCTGACCGACGTCTATGCAGTCCATCTCGGCTGGGGCTTCGACTACGAGTGCGCCTTGAGTAGCGCCTCGCCCGTGGAGCTTCGCGAGCACGGCTTTGCGCCCGGTTCGATGGGGCCGAAGGTCGAGGCGGCATGTCGCTTCGTCGAGGCGACTGAGCGTCGTGCTGCGATCGGGGCCCTTACGGATGCTGTCCAGATAGTCCGCGGTGCGGCTGGGACCCAGATCGCATCTCGCCACGCCTGATCGTCCAGCGCCGCAGCTCGTCCGCCCCCCACACGATGAAGGGGAAGGGTGCCACCAACAGCAGGTCCGTTGCCGGCAGGGCGGCGGTGCCGAGCAGATCCTGGAAAACCGGCACGTAGATCAGCAGCGCCGCCAGTGCCAGCTCGAAGATGATTCCCCAGAGCAGCAGGCGATTGCTGAAGACGCCGATCGAACGCAGCGAGGCGCGCTCCGTCCGTGCCGCGAAAGCGGTGCCGATCTGGCAGGCGACCATGCTGAGGAAGGTCATCGCGGTCGCCTGCTGGTAGCCGTGGTGCAGCGCGGTGCCCTCGCCGGTGGGGTCTCCGGGGCTCCAGCCGGAGCGCAGGAGCACGTAGAAGAAGGCGGCCATCGAGAGGGCCGCCGCGATCACCCCAAGGAAGAGCCAGGCACGGACCAGCATCGATCGCGTGATGATGCGCTCCGAGCGGCGGCGCGGGCGGCGCTGCATGATGCCCGGCTCGGCCGCCTCCCGTCCGAGCGCCAGCGCGGGCAGCGTCTCGGTGCCGACGTCGAACGCCAGCAGCTGCATCACGGTCAGCGGCAGCGGGATGGCCCCGCCCCCGAGCGCGAAGACGACGAAGGGCGTCACCTCGGGCGTGGTGTGGGCGAAGATGTAGAAGATGAACTTGCGGATGTTGTCGTAGATCCGCCGGCCGGCGGCCACCGCGGCGACAATCGTCGCGAAGTTGTCGTCGGTGAGGACCATCGTCGAGGCCTCGCGGGCGACGTCGGTCCCGGAGCGGCCCATCGCGACGCCGATGTCGGCGCTGCGCAGCGCCGGGGCGTCGTTGACTCCGTCGCCGGTCATCGCGACGACGTGCTGCTCGGCTCGCAGCGCGTCGGCGATGCGCAGCTTGGCCTCCGGGGTGCTGCGGGCGAAGATCAGCTCGGCCCCCTCCCGGAGTACGGCGTCGAGTTCGGCATCGCTCATCGCCTCGAGCTCCGCCTCGGTGATCGCCCGTGGCGAACCCCGGGCGATCCCGATCCGCCGGGCGACGGCAACAGCGGTGCGGGGATGGTCTCCGGTGATGACGATGATCCGGATCCCCGCCTCGTGGCAGCGTGCCACGGCCTCGGCGACCTCGGGGCGCGGAGGGTCGATCATCGCCACGAGCCCCAGCAAGGTCAGGCCTTGCTCTGCTTCCTCGCGCGTTGAGGGGGCCGTCTCGGTCGAGCGCTTGGCGACCGCCAGCACGCGCAGTCCCGCGTCTGCATAGGCGCCAACGGCAGCGTCGATCTCGGCCAACCGCTCGGCGTCCAGGGGTACCGTTCCGGTCGATGCCGCCGCGTGGGTGCAGATGTCGAGGATTGCCTCCGGTGCTCCCTTCGCGTTGACCCAGAGCCGGCCGCATTCGGCGTCGATGGTTGCCATCCGCTTCAGCACCGGATCGAAGTGAAACTGGGCAAGGCGGCGCGGTTGTGCGTGCTCGTCAACGCCGAGCGAACGAGCGGTGGCGAGCATCGCCGCCTCGGTGGGGTCGCCGACCGACTCGCCCGCCTCATCGACACGGGCGTTGTTACAGGCGGCCATCGCCGTCGCAAGCTCCAGCAGCGAGGACGACGCATGGTTGGTGGGTGGAACTCCCTGCTCGAGGTCGACCTCCTCTCCCGCGACCCAGATCCGCGTCACCCTCATCCGGTTCTCGGTCAGGGTGCCGGTCTTGTCGGTGCAGATGACGTCGGTCGAGCCCAGGGTCTCGACGGCACTGAGCCGCTTGATCACCGCTCCTCGTCGCACCAGGCCCCTGACGCCCACCGCGAGGGCGAGGGTGATCACCGGCAGCAGCCCCTCCGGCACGTTGCCGACGATCAGGCCGATCGCGAAGACGAGCGAATCCGACACGGAAAGCCCGGTAACGAGGGTGGCCAGTGGGATGAAGGCAAGGCCCATCGCGACCGCGATCGCGGCTATCAGCCAGGCGACCCGCCTGACCTGCCCCTCCAGCGGGCTCTCCTCCTTCTCGACCCGCTGCGAAAGTGCGGCGATCCGGCCCAGCTCGGTCGCCATCCCCGTCGCGAAGACCAGCGCTCGCGCTTCACCCCCCGTGCAGCTCGTTCCGCTGAAGACGAGCTCTCTTGCCTGCAGGAGCGGTGCGTGGGGGCCACCGGCGTCGGCGGAGCGTGAGAGGGGAACCGACTCGCCCGTCAAGGTCGAGAGGTCGACCTCGATCGCCCCTTCGACGATGTGGGCGTCGGCTGAGATCCCGTCTCCCTCCTCGATCAGGAGCAGGTCGCCGGGGACGAGCAGCGCCGCGTCGATCGGCGTGGCCTCGCCGTCGCGAAGGACCTTGGCCTGGTGGGGCAGGTAGCTCTGCAGCGCCTCGACGGCGCGCTCGGCCTGCATCTCCTGGACGAACGCGAAGCCGGCGTTGAGCACGATGACGACCACCACCGCGACGGCGACCGGCGTGATCCCGGCGATCGCGGCCAGTGCCGCGGCGCCCCAGAGCAGCAGCGCCAGCGGGTGGGTGAACTGGCGCACCAGCTCCCGCGGCCAGCCCCGCTGCTTACGTCGCTCCAGCCGATTGGGACCGTGCCGCAAAAGCCGGCGGTCGGCCTCGCGGGTGGAGAGGCCGTTCAGCGAGGTCCGCAGGTCTCGAGCGAGGAGGTCGATCCGCTCGCCCGGGTCGATGGCTTTTCCGCCATCGCTCACGGCCTACACGGCGGGCGTGACCAGGGTGGGGCAGGGAGCGCTTCGCATCACCCGCGCCGCGACGCTGCCGAGCAGCAGCCGACGCGCCACTCCATAGTGGCCGCGAGAGCCGATCACCAGCAGATCGGCGTCCTGCGCCGCTTCGAGGATCGCGTGACCCGGCGTTCCATACAGCAGGCGCGCATCGACCGTCACGCTCCTCGGCATGCGCTTGAGGGCACGGTCGAGGTGACGCCTGACACGCGCTTCCTCGGGCTCCGCTTCCTCGAAGCCGAGGACGACATCCATGTCGACGACGCCGAGAATCTGCAGCGATGCACCGGTTCTCTCTGCCATCTCGATCGCGGTACTGAGAGCAACGCCTGACTCCCTGCTTCCGTCATAGCCGACCGCGATCGTGTCGAAGCGGAGCTCACGGTCCGCAAGCCCGTGCGGGGCAACGGCCACTGCGCAGGGCGCGTCGCTGAGAACCCGCTCGCCTACGCTGCCGGGAAAGACGCGACCGACCTGGCCGCGATGTGAGGAACCGACGACGAGCAGGTCAACTCCCTCAGCTGCCGCGAGTTCCTTCAGGCCACCGGTTTCATGGCCACCCGCGAGGACCCGGGGGGAGAAGGGCAAGGTGTCGAGGATCTCGGTGGCGCCGCGTCTGATCCAGCGCTCGTCCTCTTTGATCGCCAGATCGAAGTTGTCCGGTCCGAGCAGATCCGGCCAGTACGGGCGCACCGAAGCCACGATCAGCTCCGCGCTCGTCGTCTCGCAGAGTGCCTTGGCGAAGGCAAGCGCATCGCGCGAGCCCGGCCCGCCGTCGAAGCCGACGAGCATTCGCAGGGGGTTTGCGGCGCGGGGTTCCTGCGCAACACGACCCGCCTCCTCGACGGGCGGGATCGAGGTTGGAGCGGTTGCTCTCGCAGATGCCATGCCATCAAAGCTAAGCGTGGGCTGTGGATCACGGCATCCGGGCATAACCACACTAGGCGTGCTGTTGGCCCGCGTTACGCTGGCTCAAGATGACTGCTTCCAGGCTGGATGGCGATGTGACGATCACGATCGTTCTAGCCGACGATCACGCGGTTGTCCGCGGCGCCCTGAAGGCGTTGCTGGAAGGGCAGCCGGACTTCGAGGTGGTGGGCGAGGCAAGCGGCATCGAGTCTGCGAGGGGCGCAGTCGTCGCCGAGAAACCGGCCGTCTTGATCCTCGACGTCAACATGCCCGATGGGCTCGCCGTCGACGCCGTGGAGGAGCTGAGGAAGGAAGCGCCGGGAACCGAGATCGTCCTCTTGACGATGGAGCGAGACCTGACGCTCGCCCGCCGGGCGATCGACGCCGGGGCTCGCGGCTACCTGTTCAAGGATGCGGCGCACCTGGAGCTGATCGAAGCCGTGCGGCACGCCTTCGAGGGCCGTGAGTACTTGCCAGCCGCGGTGGCCGCTGGCCTCAAGAACGACAAAGCCAGCGGTGAGCGTCCGGCTCTCTCGCCCCGCGAGACTGAAGTCTTGCGGCGGATGGCCCTCGGTCACACCAATCCCGAAATCGCAGAGCAACTCTCACTCAGCGTCCGAACTGTCGAGACCCATCGCTCGCATGTGCAGCAGAAGCTCGGTCTCGACAGCCGACCGGAGCTGACCCGCTATGCGCTCGAGAATGGTTTGATCGAGTGACCAAAGGGGCGCCGGGGATCTAGTCCGGCGAGCAGCTCCGCGTACTCGGCCAGTCGATTCGCGACCAGGAAGCGGTCGAAGACCCGACGATGAGCCGCCTCGCCCATCTCGGTGGCACTCTGTCGCGCGCCCGTCAAACTGAGGATTGCCCTTGCGATCGCGGCGAGGTCATTGGGGTCGACCAGGATTCCGCTGACGCGATCGACGATCTGATCCTGAATCCCACCGACCCGAGTGCCGATGACGGGCCTTCGCTTCCACATCGCCTCGGCGACCGTCAGGCCGAAGCCCTCGGCGAGGCTCTTCTGCACGACGACGTCGGCTCGGCGCTGCAGGGCGTTGACCATCGCACCGTTTTCATCGAGATCGGACATCGGCAGGCTGACCAAGTGAACCCGTCCCCGAATCTCGACGGGAAGCTCGCGCCAGGCAGCCCCGACCTCGCGCCAGACCGATGCGCCTTCCGGATCGTCGGCGACCGCGGCCGTCGCCGGCCCGGCGAGGACGAGGTGAAGATCCTCATTGCCCAGATGACACTGGAAGCAGTCGAGGAACCCGCGGTGATCCTTGAGCCGATCCCAGCGGGAGATCTGCGCTACGACCACCGCTCCCTCGGGAAGTCGCGCCTCCTGGATGATCTCGGCGCGGCGCTCGACTCGCCCGGGCGTCCCGTCGGCGCGGGTGAAGGTTGGGACGATCTTCGGCAATCTCGGTCCGAGGCCGATCACGCCGACGATCTCCTCGACGGTCGCCGAATCCAGCTCCTGGTTCTTCGGCGAGAAGGGATCGATCGAAGGCGCCATCGTCCAGGCTCTGTCGCGATCGAGTACCTCCCAGACGTACTCACGGCGGGAGAACACGTAGGCATCTGCCACGCGGACGTAGGGGGCGAGGAAGTCCCACGCGCGCCGTGCGATCTCATCGGGGCGGTCGGCTCCGATGTGGCAGCGCCAGACGACCCTCGCTCCAGCAGCCTTCGCGGCGGCAGCGAGGCCCGCCGTCTGAGGGTCGTGAAGGAAGACGATGTCTCCTGCCTGCAGCAGTGGGGAGAGGTGCTGTGCGCTCGTCGCGAGCGTCTCCTCATAGAGGTGGCGCTCCTCTGCGCCAAGCGGGCCGCCGTCGCCAGGGTTGCCGTGGAGGTTGTTGTGGAGGCGCTTGGTCAGCTCGAAGAACTCAGCTCGCTCTCGCAGCACGACCCAGCGGGTGTCGATGCCTGCACCGCGGGCGTAGGGCAGCATCGAGCGCAGCATCTCGGCCACTCCTCCTCCCCGCAGGGTCGAGCTGACGTGCCAGATAGCTCGTCCCTCGAAGAGGTTCCGGGCGCGTGAGGCGGCTGCCTCGACCCGCCGATAGTCCTCGCCCAGCAGGGGCTTGAACCGGTCGAGCCGGTGAGGTGGGATCTGGACGAACTTTGGTCGTGCCATGCGCCCTCACCGGTTCGCGATCACCCGTGCGGGCAGATCACCGCCCGGCCGTCGAGGGTTCCCTCCCTCATTCGCCTGTAGGCGTCCTCGACACGGTCGAGCTCGAAGTGCTCGACATGCGCTTTGATCTTGCCGCTGCGGGCCAGGTCGAGCACCTCGATCAGCTCGATCGCGGTTCCCCAGTAGGGAATCGTCAACTGCGACTCGAACGGCAACGCCCCGAAGGCGAACTGCAGCTTGCCGCCTGCCAGGCCGACCACCGTCAGGTGAGCCTCGAAGCGGGTGATCTCGCTGGCAAGAGCGAGGGTGTCATCGGCGCCAACGTCGTCGAGGACCAGCTCGGCGCCGCGCCCGCCCGTCAGCTCAAGGATCCGCTCAGCCGCGTCCTCGCCCGGCTCGACCGTCTCGTCGGCGCCGACATCGCGCGCCAGGGCGAGCTTCTCGGCCGACGTGTCGACTGCGATCACCTGGGCGGGACTGAGGGCGCGGAGGATCTGCACGGCCATGTGGCCGAGGCCGCCGACGCCGATCACGACGGCGGTCGATCCGGGCGCCAGGAGGTGCAGCGAGCGCTTGATCGCGTGGTAGGGGGTCAACGCCGCGTCGGAGAGCGGCGCGGCGTCGCGCGGGTCGAGGTCGCCGAGCGGCAGCAGCAGCCGCGAGTGGGGCACGAGCATGTACTCGGCCATGCCGCCGTCGAGCCCGAGGCCACCGCCGAAAGCGCCGATCTCGGCCTGGCGCTCGCAGTAATTCTCGGCCGAGCGGCGGCAGGCACGGCAGCGGCCGCAGCCCCAGGGGCCGTAGACGGCGACCGCCTCGCCCTCCTCCAGCCCTTCGACACCGGCCCCGACCGCCTCGACCCAGCCGGCGTTCTCGTGGCCGAGGGTGAAGGGCAGGTCGAAGTCCATCGTCCCCTCCGGCCACTCCATCAGGTGCAGGTCGGAATGACAGGCGCCGGCGCCGCCGACCTTGATCAGCGCTTCTCCCGGCCCCGGCTCGGGCACGGAGACCTCGCGCATCTCCGGCGGGGTCTGCCATGCGGTTAGCTGGTAGGCCTCCATCTCGCACTCCCTTCGGGTTGTCCTTGCTCGAGTGTCAGTCGGGTCTCGGCAGCGCCGATCAACCCGCGTGCCCGCTCGACCGCGTCGACGTTGACGGAGATCGCGTCGATGCCGCAGCCGACCAGCAGCTCCGCATACTCGGGGTGGACCGACGGCGCCTGGCCGCAGATCGAAGTCTTCAGGCCAAGCTCTCGCGCCCGACTGAGCAGGCGCTCGATGTATTCGGTGACGGCGGGGTCGCGCTCGTCGAAAACCTCGGCGACCAGCTCGGAGTCCCGGTCGGCGCCGAGGACAAGTTGGGTGAGATCGTTGGAGCCGATCGAGATGCCGGCGATCCCGAGCTTTGCGTAGCGCGAAAGGTGGAAGAGAACCGAAGGGACCTCGGCCATCAGCCACAGCTCGAAGCCGGGTCTGCTGAGCAGGCCGACGCGTTCGACCAGGTCGCGGCAGAAGGCCACTTCGTCGGGGGTCCTTACGAAGGGGATCATCAGATGGACATTCCGGTGGCCGGCATCCCAGACGCGGTCCACCGCCTTCAGCTCGAGTTCGAAGAGATCCGGCTCGCGCGTGTAGCGCAGGGCGCCGCGGTAGCCGATCATCGGGTTGGCCTCCTCGGGCTCGAAGCGCTCGCCGCCCCGCAGGCCGCGGAACTCGTTGCTGCGGAAGTCGATCGTCCGGTAGGTGATCGGCCGCGGTGAGAAGGCGGCGGCGAACCGGGTGAGCGAGTCGGCCATTCGCCGGGTGAAACGCTCGCCCTCGCCCCGCTCGAGCAGCGCTCGCGGATGCTCGCCGTCGAGCGCCTCGACGACCATCAGCTCCGCTCGCAGCAGTCCGACGCCGTCGACGTCTAGGCCCTGCACCCGCTCGAGCTGAGACGGCTCGGAGAGATTGACCAGTACCTTCGTCACCGTCTCCGGCCGGCTCGGCCCGCCTACGGGGGTGGCCGCCGGAGCCTCTGCGGGAGGCGGTTGTGAGGCTCCGGCGGTCACCGTTCCCCGGCCTGCATCGACCGTCACCAGCTGACCGTCGCGCAGTTTCTTGGTCGCCTCGACGGTGCCGACGACGCAGGGGATGCCCAGCTCGCGGGAGACGATCGCCGCGTGGCAGGTCATCCCGCCGGAGTCGGTGACGATCGCTGCTGCCTTGCGCATCAGCGGAACCCAGTCCGGCGCGGTCATATGGGTGACGAGCACCTCGCCTTCGACCAGATCCGCGGCGTCCTCGCGCGAGCCGATCACGCGCACCGTTCCGCTCGCCATCCCGGGGGCAGCACCAAGCCCTCTGATCAGCTCCCTGCCGGCGCCGACTGCCGGTCGGGCCTTGCCCTCGTCTCCCGTGCTGGTCACCGGCCTCGACTGCAACATCCAGACCTTGCCGGTGGCGTCGATTGCCCACTCGGTGTCTTGCGGGGCTCCGTAGTGAGCCTCGATCTGAATCCCCAGTTCGGCGATCCGCCCGACCTCGTCGTTGCTCAGCACCGCCTGGTCGGCCTGGCTGGGGGCCAGTTCGCGGGTCAGGGTGCCGGCGTTGGCCGCCGCGATCACCTCGATCTCCTTGTGCCGCACTTCCCGCTTCTCGATCGTCAGCTGATGCTTGTCGACGACGTAGCGATCGGGAGAGACGGCTCCGGAGACCACCGACTCCCCGAGCCCGAAGGCGGCCTCGATCACGAGGCGGTCACTCGCGCCGCTGGCCGGGTCGATCGTGAACATCACCCCGGCGCGGGTCGCCTCGATCTGGCGCTGGACGATGACGGCGATGTCCATCTCGGCCTGGGCGAAGCCCTTCCGCGCGCGGTAGTAGATGGTGCGAGCCCCGAACAGGGAGGACCAGCACTCTCGGACGGCATCCAGAAGAAAGATGGTTCCGCGCACGTTGAGCAGGGTCTCGTTCATCCCGGCGAAGGAAGCCGACGCGGTGTCCTCCGCCGTGGCGGAGGAGCGGACTGCCACGGCCACGTTCGGCTCCGAGCCTCCGAGATTGGCGTACGCCTCGCAGATCGCGTCTTCGAGCCACTCGGGCAAGCGCTCGGTCTCGATCATCGAGCGGATCTCGGCCGCCGCACGATCCAACTGGTCGGTGTCCTCGACGTCGATGGCGGCCAATCGCTCGGCGACCTGGGAGCGCAGGCCGCTGCCGTCGCAGAACGCGGCGTAGGCCGAAGCGCTCACCACGAAGCCGGGGGGAACCGGCAGGCCGGTCGCGGTCAGCTCACCGAGGTTCGCGCCCTTTCCGCCGACACGGCGCACGTCCGAGCGATCCAGCCGCTCGAAGCCAATCACCGCCTCCTCTGGAGCGATCTGCCTATTCATGGCAGGGCTTTGCGAGCCGCCACTCACGGCCGTCGCACGACGAGTAAGGGACACGGGGCGTCCCCAGCGATCTTTCTGGAGACCGAGCCGAGGAGCACTCGCGCCAACGGCCCGTAGCCGCGAGATCCGACGACCAACAGGTCGACGCTTTCCTCACATTCCCTCGCCAGCTCGGTCGCCGGGTCACCGTCGAGTCGGGTGGACTCGGCGGCGAGTGCGGCCTCGATCGAGTCGAGACCCTCCTGGACGACCCTCTCGGGCTCGGGCGGGTATTCAGGCGAATAGGTCCCCGGCACCATCGCCGGCGTCGCGACCGGCGGCGTGACGACGGTGAGGAGCTTGATCCTGGCGTTGGATGGCCTTGCGAGCCTTTCGGCACGCCGCAAAGCCACCTTTGCTTCGGGAGCCCCGTCGTAGCCGACCGCGATCTCCCTGAGCGTCTCGTGTTTGGCTTCGGCGTATCCCCTCGGCGCCACCGCGACGTCTGCCGGCGCACCGCTGAGGAGGTTCATCGCGACGCTCCCGATCATCACTCGGCCAACGGCACCGCGGTGGGGTGAGCCGATGACGATGGCGTCGAAGTCCTCTTCCTCGGCGAGCATGGTGAGAACTTCCGCCGGAGAGCCGCCGCCGTAGCCGCGGGTCTCGACGTCGATGCCCGTGAGCTTTTCCAGCGCCTCCTCAAACAGGGGTGCAGCCGCGGCTTCTTCCTCTGCGGACAGCTGGGGGTGTTCGATCGACATTGGTCCGGAGACGAGGAAGAGGACGGAGACGACCAGCGCGCTCGGGTCCTGAGCGGAAGTGGCCAGGACCCGGGTGAGCTCCAGCGCGTCGCGACCTCCGTCGCTGCCGTCGAAGGCGACCAGCAGGCGCACCGGCTAGTCCGCCTTCGACTTTGGCGTGATCTCCACCGGCTTCTTCTGCTCGGCTGCGGGCAGTGGGATCGTCACCTCGAGGACGCCATCCTCGGTGGTCGCCTCGATGTCCTCTGCCTCGACGCCACTGGGAAGCGACATCGAGCGCGAGAACGATCCGCGACGGCGCTCGCGACGCATGTAGTTCTCGCCCTCCTCCTCGGTCTCCTCGGTGTGCTCGCCGGAAACCGTGAGCACATCGTCCTCTACGGTGATCTTCACGTCGTCGGGCTTGATCCCAGGCAGATCGGCGCGCAGGATCACCGTGCCGTCCTTGTGGGTCACGTCCACTGAGGGCGCCCAGTTGCCCTCGCCGCCGAGTCCCATCTCGCGGAACAACTGGTCGGCCCGGTGCCTCAGCTCGCCGAAGTCTGTGAACGGTCGCCATACGGTCGTCTCGGCCATAGGAGCCTCCTTGGTCTGGGATTGGCTTACTCCGAATCTAGGCCCGGTCTGGTCGCTTGGCATCCGGGTAAGGCCACAGCGGCTGGGGCGGTAGGACCCCGATGTGCACGGCGAACCAGCGCCGGAAGATGGCGTTATGGAGACGACGGTGAGGAGCGAGACGACCCAATTCCGATCCCGGGCCGCTCCCTCCCGCCACAGCCCCTTTCTTCGATTTGGTTGGAGGCTTCCGACGATGACGGTTCGCGATGTGATCGAGCGGCACGGGCACTTCGCCCACGGCGGCAATCCCTACGACACCGCCGAAACCTGGATCGAATCTGGTTTTGAGGCCGACGAGGTCGAGGAGTGGCTTAAGGCTCGGTGCTTCGATCCCAGCATGGCCCGCGATCTCGCAGATGTCGGAGTGACTCCAGCCGACGCGAGCATGAAGACCGAGGCCGGAGCCGGTGACTACACCGATACGGTCGGCTTCAAGGCATCCGCCGGTGACCTCGAGGTCGAGGAGGCCCGCGACCTCCTCGGCGTCAACTGAACTGACCGATCTAGCTGAGGATGACTTTCAGATCGTCGGGAAGGATTGCCCGGATGTCCTCGAGCTCCCCGGCGGAGACACGCCGTCGAAGGACCTTTGCCGCGGAGCTGACCGCATAGGAGGCCTCGGTCTCCCCGTCGAGGTTCGCTTCCCGGGCGATTCGGTCGAGGAAGTCCGCGAGCCCGCGGTAGCGCACCGGGGTCTTGCTCGGGTCCCATCCCTCGTAGTAGATGCCGCGGATCAACTCCGGGAGCTGGGCGGCGAGCTGCGCGGCCTCGTCCACCGGAAGTCGATCCCGGAGGGCGTGGAGGTAGGCGCGCAGCACGCGGTAGGCCTCCTGGCGATCGTCGGTTCCGATCTCGTCGGCCATCTCGCCCAGCCAGATGTGGGCCTTCTCGACACTCTGCGCGATGATCGCGATCTCGGCCATTGACCCAAGCTAGGACGGCGGCGGTGCGGTGGCATCGGTGATAGACCGCACGCCCGAAGACGGGGTTCTCCGGATGGCCCATTGCCCCGGGCGATGAAGACTCCTTGCCGTGGCGAGGAAAGAGCGAAACCTTCGGGAGCTGATGGGGGAGACGATGAGGGCTCTGCGCAGGACGCAGTCCAACTCAGAGCGGCGAGAGGCGGAGCCGCGAGATCGGACGAGGCTCGAGGCGCAGGTGCGCACGCACCTCTACGGAGGCCGACGGTGAGCGCCCGGGTGCTGATCGCAGGTGGGGGGGTCGCCGCGCTAGAGGCCGCGATCGCCCTGCACGAGATGGCCGGTGAGCGTGTCGAGGTGGCGATGTACTCGCCGCGTGAGGACTTCATCTACCGGCCCTTCGCCGTGGCCGAGCCCTATGGGGCTTCCCGGGTAATGCGCTATGACCTGGCGGAGCTGGCCGAGCGCTGCGGCGCCACCTATCACCGGGCCAGCATCGGCTCGGTCGAAGGCGAGGCACAGCGAGCTTGCACGCACGACGGCGAGAAGATCCCCTACGACTACCTGATCGTCGCCTGCGGCACGCGGCTCCTGGCGAGCGTCTCGGGGGCAGTGATCTTCTGGGGCGTCGCCGACGACGGCCGAGTTCAGGACGTGGTCCGCGACCTGCGCGAGGGCAAGCTGCACCGGGTCGCCTTCACGATGCCCGGTGGGGGCACCTGGGCACTGCCGATGTATGAGCTGGCCCTGCTCGCCGAGGCCGAGCTCTCCAAGCAGGGCGTCGAGGGCGCAAGTCTCGTCATCGTCACCCCCGAGGACGCGCCGCTGAATCTCTTCGGCCGCGCCGTCAGCGAGCGTGTGGCCGCGCTGCTGGCCGAACGCGGCATCGAGGTCGTGACCGGCGCCGTGCCGATCCGCTTCGACGAGGACGAAAGCTGTCTCTCGGTGTCGCCGCGGGCCGCGATCGAGGCCGACGCGGTTCTCAGTCTGCCGCGGATGGAAGGCCGCCGGATCGGGGGCGTTCCCTACGACCTCGCCGGGTTCATCCCCGTCGATGACCACGGTCGCGTGCGAGGAATGGAGCGCACTTACGCGGCTGGTGACGCGACGACGTTCCCCGTCAAGCAGGGAGGCATCGCCACCCAGCAGGCAGACGTTGCCGCCGAGGCGATCGCGACCGAGCTCGGCTGCGACGTCGAAGCAGAGCCCCTCGATCCGGTTCTGCGGGGTGTGCTCTGGACCGGTGGAAAGCCGCTGTACCTGTCCGGTTATCTAGCCGGGGGACACGGCGAAACCTCGATCGCCAGCGATGAGCCGCCATGGGACGGCGCCGAGCAGGACAAGATCGTCGGCAGGTATTTGACCCCGTTCCTCGACCAAGCCAGCCGTTCGGCCGCCTGATTGGGCAGAGCATGGATGCCTCGCCGACCACCGATACCGCCACGGAGCCGGCGATCACCTTTGCCCGCACGCTCTGTGGCATCGACTCATCCCCGCAGAGCATGGAGGCCGTCAGCCAGGCATTCGGAGTTTGCGCAGAGGGCGGAATGGTCTGGGGTGCATCTGCTTGGGATCCCCGACTCGCGATGCACGCCGGCATCCATGCGCCGTCTGTCAAGGTCGAGCTTCGACGGGAAAGCGTCGCGGCCCTCACCAAGGCCCATGAGGCTTTTCCAGAGCTGGCGTTGATTCTGCTGCGCGGCTCCTCAGTGCCGGCGCTGCTGAGTGCGGCGGCCGAAGAGAACGCCGACCTGATCTCGGTCGGCTCGCATGGCGGCCCGCGCCTCACCGGGATCGCCTTCGGGAGCGTCGCAACGGCAATGGTGCACCACGCGCCATGCTCGGTCCTGGTCGCTCGGCCCCCTGCCAGCGGCGAGTTCCCGGGCCTGATCGTTCACGCGGCCGACGGCTCGGCTGACTCACTCGACGCCGCGGGGGTCGCCGGCCAGATCGCTGCTCGACACGGCTCGAAGGTGGTCAGCCTGAACGTCAGCGACGAGCCGAGCACAGGCAGGGTGCTCGCCGAGGAAGCTGCCTCGCTAGTGGGGCGGGCAGGCGCGGACGCGGACGTCGAGGCCCTGCGGGGCTCGCCGCATCGAGGCATCGAGGAGTTCGCCTCCTCTGCCCGTGCGTCGCTCGTCGTGGTCGGCAGTCGCGGAATGACCGGCCTGAAAGCACTTGGAAGCGTCAGCGAGCGCGTCGCGCACCGCAGTCCCTGCTCGGTTCTGGTCGTGCGGCGCACCAATCATCCGGCGCAGGAAGACGATGCCGTCACTTCTTCTCGGTAGGCGGTCCTACTCCACCCGATAGCGCTCCGGGACAATGAGCCAGGCCGGGTTTGACGGAGACCGTGATCTACCCCCGCCTTGACGGAGTCCGGTTTCTAGAGTCCTTCGGCACCAAGGAGGATTCAGATGCCCCGGAAGTACCCAGCAGAGGTTCGCCATCAGGTGATCGAGCTAGCTCGATCAGGCACCAAAGTCTCCCAGCTCGCCGCCACTTTCAGGATGAGCGACGCCACCATCTACAGCTGGTTAAAGCAGGAGAGGATCGACCGCGGTGAGGTCCCCGGGCAGAGCACCGAGGAGGCGCTCGACCTCGCCCGCCGCCAAGCGCAGGATCAAGCAGCTGGAGACCGAGCTGGCCGTTTCGCGCAAGGTCAACGAGGTCTTCCTCGAGGGAGACCTCCCCCCAAAAGGCTCTTCCCGGTGATCGACTCTCTGATCGGGCAGGGAATCAACGTGCGCCACGCCTGCCGGGTGCTCGGCGTCTCGGAGTCGGGCTACTACGACTGGAAAGGCAGACCGGACCCACCGCGCACCCTGCGGCGGATCTGGCTCGCCGGCGAGATCGCCGACGTCCACAAGGCATCTGGCGGCACCTATGGCTATCAGCGCGTGACCGCCGAGCTGCGCCACGGGCGCGACATCGTCGTCGGCCACAACACAGTCGGCAAGATCATGGGTGAGCTGGGGATCAAGGGCCTGCCGACGCGGCGGCTGCCGAAGGGAGCGCGAATGGCGCAGGTCACCTCGCTGGACCTGGTCCGCCGTGTTTTCCGCCGCGAGGGCCCCAATCAGTTGTGGATGACCGACATCACCGAGCACCCGACCAGAGAGAGCAAGGTCTACTGCTGCGTCGTCCTCGCGTCCTGGGCCTTCAGCCACAAGGTTCGTGACGCCGGCCTCGCCCCGTCGATGGGTGCCGTCGGCAGCGCATATGACAATGCGATGGTCGAGTCGTTCTGGGGGCGGATGCAGGTCGAGCTCTTTAACCGCAAACGCTGAAAGACCCGGATCGAGCTCGCCACCGCCATCCACGACTACATCGAGCTCTTCCACAACACCCGGCGCCGGCACTCGGCGCTCGGGATGCTCAGCCCGACGGAATACGAGGACCTACACAGCACGACCCAGGAAGCCGCCTGACCCCAGAACCGCGACTCCGTTTTATCGGGGGTAGATCAAGGTCTCCGTCAGACCTGGTCCGGCTCACCCGCTCGATCTTCTCGGCTCCGCAGGCGCGCTCCCGTTGCGATGCGGGGTTCGAGCGGTTCTCAACGACATTCATCTTCTCTGGGATCGTTTGTGGGGTGAATGCGCTGGTGCTCGAGGGCCAGGTCACGACAGCGGCGGCTGGTCATGTTGCTCGATGCACGTGAGCCCGCCATCATTCTCGGGGGGCTCGGCGCTTCCCTCTCGGTGACTCGCAGCCTGGCCCGCCACGGTGTGCCGGTCTACGTGCTGGGCGAGGAGCACTCGCTCGTCAGAGCTTCGCGCCTGCCGACCGAGTTCGTCGACTGCGGCTCTGGCGCCGAGGTGCAGGAGCGCTGGCGAGGGTGGCTGGGCGAGGGTCGACATGACGGCGCGGTCGTGCTGCCCGCCGGGGACGACGGGCTCGAGTTCGTGGCCCACAATCGCACCTGGCTGGAGGGGCTCGGGTACGTGCCGATCGAGGCCGACGACGAGGTCGCGCTCGGCGCCCTGGACAAGCAGCGGACCTTTGAGCTGGCGGGACTCGCGGGTGTCGAAGCGCCGTCGACGATGGCGGTGTCCTCCGTCGCCGACGCCCCCGCCATCGCCGAGATGATCGGCTTTCCATGCGCGGTCAAGCCACGCCACTCCCACCGTTTCGCCAGGCACTACTCGGAGAAGCTGTTCATGGCCGCCGGCCCCGACGAGCTGGAGGCGATCCTCGCCCAGACCTCGGCCCGTGGCCTGGAGATGCTCGCGACGGAGATCGTCCCCGGCGGCGACGATCGCTACTGCGCCTACTACACCTATATGGACGCCGACGGCGAGCCGCTCTTTCACTTCACCAAGCGCAAGCTGCGCCAGTACCCGGTCCATTTCGGGCTCGGGACCTACTTCGTGACCGACCACAACCCGGAGGTCGAAGAGCTGGGCTTGCGTTTTTGCAGGGAGGTCGGCCTCAGAGGGCTCGCCAACTTCGAGTTCAAGCGCGACCCTCGGGACGACGGGCTGAAGCTGATCGAGCTCAACCACCGTTTCTCCGCCGTCAACGAGATCGTCCGCCGGGCAGGCATCGACATAGCCGCGATCACCTACGACCATCTCGCGGGCAGGCCGGTCGCGAGGATGCCGACCTACCGATCGGGCGTGCGCCTCTGGAGCCCGATAGAGGATCTCCGGGCTTTCCGCGAATACCGCCGCGGCGGCGAGCTCTCGGCATTCGCCTGGCTGCGCAGCCTCCTGCACCGCAAGCACCACTTCTTCTTCGACTGGCATGACCCAGGCCCGACGACGCTCAGCATCCGATCCAAGCTGCGACGCCACCTGACCCGACGGAGGATCTAAGGACCACCTCGCGCATCGCCTGATCCCTGGCCCCGCTCGACTCTCCGGCGAGTGCTCCGCCGCGTTCGCTTATATCGTCCGCGCCCGGCGGGCTTGAGGAATGAGTAGGTGCGCCGGTCGAGGATGCGTCAGATCAGCGCAGAGAGAATCGTCATGCTGGCTCTGCTCGCGGGGGCGGCTCTCGCCTGCCTCCTGGGGTTGACCAATCCGGCGACCGCAGGCACCCACACGACGCTGGGGCAGCAGGCGCTCGACTTTGTTCGCGTAGCCCTTGCCACCTGCCTCGCGGTGACGCTGGTGATGGGGCCCGGGATCGCCGTGCGAGTGCTCTCCGGTCGCTCGATTCGACTCGCCTTCCTGCCGTTCTTCGGGTTCGGCGTGATGATCTTCGCCGGCTGCCTCGCCTGGAGCCTGCACGGCGTCCTCGCGACCGAGATGACCAGCCTCGCGGTCATCGCCCCGCTGCTCGGGCTCATGTTCGGGGTCCTCCTCGCCGCTGGTCCGGAGGAGGAGTTCCTGACGGCGGAGGAGCGGCGCGTGCTCCTGCTCCTCGGGATCCCGGTCGGGCTGGCGATCGCCCGCTCACTCTGGTCGTACGGGCCGATCGGCGAGCTCAATGCGGGCCAGATCAGCCGCAACTTCTGGACCGAGGGGCGGCCCGACAACGGCATCCCCTTCGTCGTCGCCGAGATGGTCGCCCACGGCACGAAGCCTTATGGGCCGGACGGCTACAACCTCTTCCTGCCCTACCTGTTCTCCTCGCGCGGAGCGCTGGCGGGAATCGCCAGCGCTCCGGTGGTCCTCCTCACCGGTGGCCACCCGGTTCTCGGCGTTCCCAACCAGCATTGGGAGCCGTTCGACGCCCAGGGCTTCATGGCCTACCGGATCGCGATGATCACGATGAGCGCCACCGCGCTGCTGATGATGTGGGAGCTGGTCCGCAAGCTCGCCGGCCCGCGGGCGGCGCGCCTCGCCCTGGTCCTCGCGGTCAGCACCCCGCTCGTCTTCGCCGAGCTGATCTTCACCTGGCCGAAGCTGCTCGCCGCCTCCTTCATCCTCCTCGGCGCCCTCTGGCTGTTCGAGCGCAAGCCGCTGCGGGCTGGGCTCTCGGTAGGCCTCGGCTACCTCTTTCACCCGGGAGCGCTGCTCGGCTACTTCGCGCTCGGGCCATTGGCGCTCTGGCCCTTGCGTGGGGCGAAGCTGTGGCGACCGCGGGTTGGGACCCTGCTGTGGATGGGGGCCGGCACGGCGGTCTTCGTCGCCGCCTGGATGATCGCCAACAGTCCCCACAACTCCCAGAGCGGCTTCCTGGACTACGTCACGGCGGCAGCACCCAATTGGGACCCGTCGGTTTGGGAGTGGACCACCTTCCGCCTCACCTCGCTGGCAGACACGATCGTGCCGCTCTACCTGCCGATCTTCCAGGACCACAACGTCTCGATCAACACCCTGATGGGCACCTCGCCCGGCATCTCCCACTTCTTCTTCCAGTACTGGACGGGGGTCCCGTTCGGCTTCGCGATCCTCTTCTTCCCGATCCTGCTGGTCAGCCTCTGGCGCTTCGCCAAGCGCTGGACCTGGCCCTTCGTCGCGGTGGTCGTCATCCCCTTCGTCGCCTTCTGGATCTACTGGGGGAGCGGCTCCTCCGGCTTCCTGCGCGAGGGGATGCAGGCCTGGGTCCTCGCCGTCATCGCCGTCGTCGCGATCGAGCAGGCCGCCTCGCGCTTCTCCTGGATGCGCTCGCGCGCGATTCGCGCGATCCTGGTCCTCCGCGCCTTCGAGGTCTTCGCCCTTGCGGTTGGCGCAACCCTCGGCACCCGCGGCCCGAACCCGATCAGCCACGGCGAGCACTACGGCTACCCCCTCAACGACGTCGCCGCCTTCGCCGCCATCATCTTCTTCTCGGCCCTGATGATGTTCGCCATCTGGCGCGAAACGGCGCCGGGCTCGATGCTTCGACCGGCTGCCGAGCCCGCCGAGTCCCTTGCCGCCGGAAGCACCGAGCCGTCGGGGGCGGCCGCGGTGCGTCCTCTGGGCCTCGAACCGGCCAAGGCTCCAGTCTCCAAAGCCGGCGATCCTGGGTTCGAGTCCTAGCTGCCCCGCTCACGGGTATCGCTACTCGCGGTCCAGCTCGCTCAACAGCGTCTCGATGCGGTGTTTGATCTCTTCTCGCGTCGCGCGGACCTCCTCGACCGAGCGGCCCTTCGGGTCGGGAAGATCCCAGTCGATGTAGCGGACGCCGGGGACGAGAGGGCACTCGTCGCCGCAGCCCATCGTCACTACGACGTCGGCCCACTCGGCGTCGGCGGTGCTGAGCGGCCTCGGCTTACGGTCGGCCAGGTCGATCCCGAGCTCGTTCATCACCTCGACGACCTCGGGATGGACCCGCTCGCCTGGGGTGGTGCCCGCTGAGCGGGCTTCGTGGCGTCCTTCGGCCGCCCGCTCGAAAAGCGCCTGGCTCATCTGCGAGCGGCCGGCGTTGTGCAGGCAGACGAAGAGCGCGTTTGCCATCTAAGGCTTCCCGCTCGCCTGGCAGCCGCACTCGGCTTCGCCGGGCGTGCAGCACTTCGCCTTCTCGGCCGGTGTGCAGCAGTCGGCTTGCTTATCTGGGGCACAGCAGGCCACGAGGGGGAGGGGCGTGCCCTCCGCACGACTCAGCTCAGCCATGCCGTGAACTCCTCGAGCGCGCCGGGGACGACGTAGTAGAAGGCCCAGAGTCCCTGTCGCTCGGAGCCGACGACGCCGGCTTCGCGCAAGACCTTGAGGTGGTGGGAGACGGTCGGCTGGGAGAGGTCGAACAGCGGCACCAGCTCACAGACGCAGACCTTGCCCGCGTGCTTGCGCAGCACGTCCACGAGCTGAAGGCGGATCGGGTCGCCGAGTGCCTTGGCGACCGCCGCCATGCGCTCGGCCTGCTCACGCTCCACGTCCGGGTAGACCACTGGCTCGCAGCAGGGCTCGCCAGCGGAGCGCTTGGTCTTTGGGGCCAGCTCCAGATCGACAGCCATCTATTCATATATATCTATTGAACTTATAGCTGTCAATACATAAGATCGCCGCCGGATGGACCCCGCCCCGCTGCCCCGGCGCCTGTTCGCCGAGTTCCTTGGCTCCGCGTTCCTCGCTGCCACGGTGGTCGGCTCGGGCATCGCCGCCGCGCAGCTCTCACCGGGCGACACCGGCCTCCAGCTCTTGGAGAGCGCCGCGGCGACGGCTGCGGGCCTGTTCACCTTCATCCTCATGTTCGGCCCGGTCTCCGGCGCTCACTTCAACCCGGTCGTCTCGCTGGTCGACGCCGCACTCGGCGGCCTGCGCTGGCGCCACGCCTTCGCTTACATCCCCGCCCAGGTCAGCGGCTGCATCGCCGGGGCGATCGCCGCCAACGTGATGTTCGACCTCTCCGCGGTGAGCATCGCGACCACCCACCGCGCCTCGCCACCGCACCTGTTCGCCGAGGTGATCGCGACGCTCGGGCTGCTGCTGGTGATCTTCTCGCTGGCGCGCAGCGGGCGCGGCAACCTGGCGCCGGCCGCGGTCGGCGCCTACATCGGCTCGGCCTACTTCTTCACCGGCTCGACCAGCTTCGCCAACCCGGCGATCGACGTCGGCCGCATGTTCTCCGACACCTTCGCCGGCATCGCTCCAGTTTCGGTGCCGGCCTTCGTTGTCGCCCAGCTCATCGGCGGGGTGGTGGGGATCGCGACGATCCGCGCTGTACCCCGGCCTGACGCCCGATGAGGCTCGGGTTCTGGCTGTCTCGACCCTTTCATCCCCTAACTAGGCATTCCCGAATAGACGACAGTCGTCCAGTGACTCGCAACCGCAGTCACTGGCGGTGATGAGCCAGTCGCGCATCGCTTGGGCGCGCTCGATCAGCGCGTCGACCTCGGGCAGCTTGCGTTCGGCGAGGGCTTGGAGTTGCTTGTGCGCCGGGGCGCCTTCGTCGATCGAGGTCAGGAGGACGCCGACCTCATCGAGCGAGAAGCCCGCCTGCTTTGCGACGTCGATGACCCCGAGCCGTTGCACGGTCTCCTCGGTGAAGCGACGCTGGCCGCTGACCCGCTCGGCCTCCGGTAGGAGGCCGCTGCGCTCGTAGTAGCGGATCGCCGAGACGGCGATGCCGACCTTCTCCGCGACCTCTCCGATGCTGAGCGTTGCTTCCGACATTCCAATTCCCCTTGACCTAAACCCAAGTTCAGGTTCAACACTAGCGACAGCGAATATCCACACCCGAAGGAGAAGGAATGACCGAAGGAACCCCGATCGCCTGTTCGCTCGGCGCGAGCGACCTCCGCCGGCGGCTGGACGAGATCGCCGTGGTCGGTGCCGGCAGCCTGATCGAGCGCAGCGTCGACGGTGAGAATCACCTGCTGCGCTTCCGCTCAGACGCGGAGACGCGCCGCCGTCTGGAGGCCATCGTCGCCGCCGAGGCGAAGTGCTGCTCGTTCCTCGAACTATCGCTGCAGGAGCGGGATGGCGAGCTAGTCCTTTCGGTCAGCGCGACGGAGGACGGTCAGCCCGTCGCCGACGAGCTGGCAGCCGCCTTCGACGGGGCGTCGGCGTGAGCAGCGCCGAGCAGTCCTCCGGCCGTGGCCCGGGCCTCGCCGCCAGGCGGGATGCTGGGTCAGCCGGCGGCGAGCGTTGTCAGGGGTGACTGAGACGATCCGGCCATGACCGGCAAGTCGATCGCGCTGTTCGCCGCCGCCGCTCTCGCTGAGATCGGTGGCGCCTACCTCGTCTGGATCGGCCTCCGCGACGACAAGGGACCGCTGCTCGTCGTCCTCGGCGTCCTGGCTCTCGGCATCTACGGCGTCGTCGCCACCTTCCAGCCGAGCAACGAGTTCGGCCGTGTCCTGGCCACCTACGGCGGCGTCTTCATCGTCGGCTCGATCGCCTGGGGCGTCGCCTTCGACGGCTTTCGGCCGGACCGCTACGACTTCGCCGGAGCTGCGACCTGCCTGGTCGGGATCGCGGTGATCATGTACGCGCCTCGGTGAGCCGCACTGAGGTATGGCCGGCGTGCCGATCGTCTATCTGGCATCGCCCATAGACATCGTTCGCCTTCCCTTCCCAGGCGAGCGCCGACCTTGCCGCGTGCACGCCGTAAATCAAACAGTCGCATATATGTACGAATGTTTGTAGGATGGGCGAGTGACGAGAGGCGCCGACACCTGCGACCTGCTCTGCCTCGACCTGCCGAAGGCGGAGCGCGTCCGGAAGGACCTGCCCGGGATCGAGGCGCTGGAGCTGTGGGCGGCCGGCGCCAAGGCGCTCGGCGACCCGACCCGGCTCGCCGTCGCGCTCGCGCTCGATGCCGGCGAGTCGGCCTGCGTCTGCGACCTGGCCTGGATCGTCGGCCGCGACGAGCGCCTCGTCTCCCATCACGTCCGCTTGCTGAAGGGCGCGGGGCTCGCGCGCTCTGAGCGCGACGGCAAGATGGTCATGTACGAGCTGACCGAGCGGGGGCGGGCCCTGCTGGCGGCCGTCGCGGCACAGGGAGCAGCGGCGTGAGCCACGCGGAGCTGGCGACGGTGCCCGTCGCGCCGCCCTCGCCGACCCGGCACCCGCTCGCCTCGATCTCCCGCCGGCGCTACGAGGAGTTGGCCCGTCGGGTCCGCCTGCTCTCCTGGCTCTCGCTCTTCTGGATGACGATCGAGGGCGCGGTGGCGATCACCGCCGGGATCGTCGCGTCCTCGATCGCCCTGGTCGGCTTCGGCCTCGACTCGGGGATCGAGGGTGTCGCCAGCCTGATCATCGTCTGGCGCTTCACCGGCCACCGGATGTTCTCCCACGCCGCCGAGCAGCGGGCGCGGAAACTGGTGGCGGTCCAGTTCTTCCTGCTCGCCCCCTACGTGGCCTTCGAGTCGACCCGATCGCTCCTCGGGGCCGAGCATCCCGAGGTGAGCTGGGTCGGGATCGCCCTCGCGCTCGGCTCGGTGATCTTCATGCCGCTGCTCGGGATCGCCAAGGAACGGCTGGCCGACCAGCTCGGCTCGGCGGCGACGAAGAGCGAGGGTCGTCAGAACATGCTCTGCGCCTACCTCGCCGCGGCCCTTCTGGTCGGCCTGCTCGGCAATGCCCTGCTCGGCGTCTGGTGGCTCGACCCGGTCGTCGGCCTGCTGATCGCCGCGGTCGCAGTCAAGGAGGGCCGCGAGGCCTGGCGCGGAGAAGGCTGCTGCGGGGGTCGGGCATAGGCCGATGGCGACCCTCGCGCTCATCCTCTACGTCCTCTACCTGGCGCTCGCCTTCGGCCTCCGCACGCTGATCCAGCTGCGCCGCACCGGCTCCAGCGGCTTCCACGGCCTCGGCGGCCGTCCCGGATCGGCTGAGTGGATCGCCGGGGTCGGCTTCACGGTCGCGCTGCTGGTCGGCGCCGCGGCGCCGGTCCTCGCCCTGCTCGGCGCGGTCGAACCGATCGACGCGCTCGACACGTCAGCCGCGCACGCCGTCGGGCTGATTCTCGCCGTCGCCGGCATCGGGGCGACCTTCTACGCCCAGGTCGCGATGGGGAGGAGCTGGCGGATCGGCGTCGATCCTGGCGAGCGCACCGAGCTGGTCACGGCCGGGCCCTTCGGGCTGGTCCGCAACCCGATCTTCGCCGCGATGCTGCCGACCGCGCTTGGGCTGACGCTGCTCGTCCCGAGCTGGGTCGCCCTGCTCGGCCTGGCCGGCCTCGTGGTTGCGCTGGAGCTGCAGGTGCGCGTCGTCGAGGAGCCGTATCTGCGGCGGACGCACGGCGATGCCTACGCCGACTACGCCGCCCGAGTCGGGCGCTTCTTCCCCGGTGTCGGCCGGCTTCGCACTGACCGCACCTAGAATCCTCTGCGATGCGCCGCCAGGCAATGCATTCGCGCACCGCCGCCCTGGTCGCACTTGCCGCATTCGCCGTTCACCAGCTTCTTTTCCTGCTGAGCGCCGGGACTGCCGCGGGCGATGAGCTGCGCAGCGAGGGCTACTCCTACTTGGGGCACATCCCCGCCACCCTTGCCGCGCTCGCCCTGACGGTGATTGTCGGTCGCCTGGTGCTCGCCTTCGCCGGGCCTGATTCGACCCGGGCCGGCTCGTCCGGTGGACGGGTGCTCGGTCATCCCGCGCGGTTCGCCTTCGCGGTCCTCGCCGTCTACGTGACGCAAGAGACGCTCGAGGCGGCCCTATTCGCCCACCACGCGGAGGGCATCCTCGCTGGCTTGGCGCAGGGCTGGTGGCTGATGCTGCTGCTCACCGCTTTCCTTGGCCCGATCTTCTTCCTGCTCGACCGCTGGCTCGGGCGCCTAGAGGCGTTCGTTGCCGCCATCGGGTCCCCGATTACGCTCGCTCGCTCGACCCCCGATGCCGGCGGCTCGCCCGCGAGTTCCGCTGATGCATGTCGTCCCTCGCCGCTCGCCTTTGGCCTGGCGAGGCGACCGCCGCCTCTCCTGCCCCAGCGCCCCTGAGCCTGCGGCGGTTTCCAGGCCGCCCGCTGTCGATGCGGCCCCAGCCGCGTAACGAGAGAGCAACGGAGGAACGATGTTGAACGCCGTCAAGGCAGGACTGGCCATAGCGCTCGCCGCGATCGCGGCGGCCGGATGCGGTGGCGACTCCAAGGATGACCCCTCGCGGCCGGCGCCCAGCGCCGCCGAGTTCCCACCGACGGACGGGCGGACGCTGCCCGAGATGGCGGACGGCATCGACGAAGCGCGGCTTGTGGCCTCGCCCGCCGGTCGGGTCTTCGACCTGGGGCCGAACCGCTACTCCTTCGGCGTCTTCACGCTCGGCCGCAAGCAGGTGACCGACGCCGACGTGGCCCTCTACTTCGCCCCCGGCAAGACCGGCAAGGCGATCGGGCCGTTCCCGGCCGCGGTCGAGTCGCTGGAGACGCCGCCGGCCTATCGCGGGCTGACCAGCACCGAGGGGCCGGAATCGACCACCGTCGTCTACGTCGTTCCCGAGGTCGACTTCGACAAACGCGGCGAGTGGCGGGCGATCGCGCTCTTCCGGACTCCCGACGGCCTGCAGGGGACGCAGATGTCGAGCCTCGTGGTCGACCGCTTCGGCGGCATCCCGAAGGTCGGCGAGAAGCCGCCGCGCATCCACACCCCGACCGAGGAGGACGTGAGCGAGCTCGCCGAGATCGACACGCGGGTCCCGCCCGACCAGATGCACCGCGTGGACTTCGCCGACGCGCTGGGGGAGAGGCCGATCGTCCTCCTCTTCTCGACGCCGCAGTTCTGCGAGAGCCGGGTCTGCGGGCCGGTGGTCGACGTCGCCGAACAGGTCAACGACGAGTTCGGCGAGGAGGTCGCCTTCATCCACATGGAGGTCTTCAACCAGAACGACCCAAACAAGGGGCCGCGGCCGCAGCTCACCGCGTTCGGGCTGCAGACCGAGCCCTGGCTGTTCGTGATCGACGAGGACGGAGTCGTCGACACGCGGATCGAGGGCGCCTTCAGCGCCGAGGAAATTCGTCAAGCGGTTCACCGCGTCACCAAGCCGTCAAACGAGAGGAGCTCACGTCCATGACCCGCAACTCAAAGCTCACGATCATCCTCGTCGGGGCGCTCGCCCTCGCCGGGGCGGTCGCCCTCGCCGTCGGCGGCTCCTCGAGCGAGGGAACCGAGAGCGCCGAGGCCGAGGTGATCCGCGCCGACTCGCATCGCCTCTCCAGTGGCCCGGAGGGGGCGCCCGAGCTGGTCGAGTTTCTCGACTTCGAGTGCGAGGGCTGCGGGGCGCTCTACCCGATCATGGAGCAGCTGCGCGCCGAATACGACGGCGAGGTCACCTTCGCGATCCGCTACTTCCCCAACGAAGGCCACTTCAACGCGATGAACGCGGCGCTGGCGGTCGAGGCGGCGGCACGGCAGGGGGAGCTCGAGGGGATGTACGAAAGGATGTTCGAGACGCAGGCCGAGTGGGGAGAGGCGCAGGAGTCGAAGGCCGCCGTCTTCGCCGGCTTCGCCAGCGAGCTCGGCTTCGACATGGGGCAGTACCGCCGCGACCTGGAAGACCCCAAGGTCGCCGCACGGGTGGAACGCGACCGCGACGAGGGGCTGGCGCTCGGGGTGGAAGGGACGCCGGCCCTGTTCCTCGACGGAGAGGCGCTGGTGCCTGAATCCCACGAGCAGCTCAAAGCGGAGATAGATGCCGCGCTCGAATAACGACACGGCGAGCGCGGCGTTCATCGCCAGGGCGATCGGGCCGATCCTCGCGACCTGCGGGGCGATCGGCCTCGCCGCCGCCTTCGTGCTCGCGGTCGAGAAGCTGCGGATCGTCGAAGACCCGACCTACATCCCGACCTGCTCGATCAACCCGATCCTCTCCTGCGGCTCGGTGATGACCACGGATCAGGCGGAAGCCTTCGGCTTCCCCAATCCGCTGCTGGGGATCGCCGGGTTCGCCGCGGTGGCGGCGCTAGGGGTCGCGCTGGTCGGGCGGGCGCAACTGCCGCGCTGGCTCTGGCTCGCCGTCCACCTCGGCCTCACCTTCGCCGTCGTCTTCGTCCACTGGCTCTTCTTCCAGAGCCTCTACCGGATCGAGGCGCTCTGCCCCTACTGCATGGTCGTCTGGGTGGTGACGATCGTCGCCTTCCTCTACTGCGCGCTCCAGAACCTCGCCCAGGGCAATCTGCGGGTGCCGGCCGGGCTGGGTGACGCCGCGGCCGTGGCCGTCCGCTACCACGGAGTCATCCTGACCCTGTGGCTCGCGGCGCTGGTGCTGCTGATCGGCGAGGCGTTCTGGGACTACTGGCGGACGCTTCCGTAGAGGTCGCTCCGCAAGCCCGCTGACGCTCGGTCAGGGATTCCCGTCGCGGAGCTCGTCGAGTGAGGTGACCTCGAGGTCGAACGGCTCCGTCGCGGACCGTCGACGGCGGTAGGGGGAGACCGTCACGCGGTGGACCTCGCCGCAGGGGCAGGGGACGTCGATCGGGCGCGTGTCGCTTGCCGGATCGGTGTCGACCTTGAGGCGCCGGAGCTCGCCGGCGGACTTGCAGCCGAATGAGATCACCCAGCCGTAGTCGGGGGATTCAGCCTGCTCTCTTGGGCGGCGCGGCCGAGCCATCGACCCAATCCTCGCTGGTTATGAGCCTGGCCGTCGCCACGAAGCCCCAGACTCCGCCGCCCGCCCGTTTTAACCACTTGGTTTCTGCTTCATTACATCTCTGACACGTCGGGGCAGGAACGTGCGGGCATGCGTTGCCTGGCCGCGACCTGTCTCATCTTCCTGCTGGGACCGGGAGTGGCGCGCGCGATCGTCTCCGACGTGCGGCCACTCGAGCCGCCAAGCGCCGACGTGCTGGAGATCGGCGACGCCGCGATGTCGGAGGACGGCAGCGGCGGTGTCGTCTACCTGAAGAAGGTCGACGGGCGCAGCCACGTCTTCGCCGCGCAGTTCCGCGACGGAAGCTGGCGCCAGCCGCTCCGGGTCGACCTCGGCCAGAGCTTCGACTCGAGCTGGCCGCGGATCGGCGCCGGCGACGGCGGCCGGCTCGTCGTCACCTGGGTGCAGGAGTTCGGGGTCGAAAGCGACCGCATGTTCTCGGCGACGCTCGATCCCGGCGCGAACGCGTTCCAGCCACCGGTCCCGGTCGACTTCAACGTCGGCGAGGCGACCTCGACCCATCCCGACCTGGCGATGAACCGCGGCGGCCAGGCCTACCTCGTCTACCGCGTCGTCACCGACACCAGCCCCTCCAACCCGCCCGGCTACGTCGGCGCCGATACCCGCGTCGCCCGCTACAGCGGGCGCCTCTGGTCGGTGCTCGGCGCCTTGGTCGATCGCAACGCGGCGGCGCCGGTGCGCGAGCCCGTGGCAGGGAACGCACCCGAGGTCGGGATCGACATTCAGGGCCAGGGCGTGGTCGCCTGGCAGGAGCCAGACGACGAGTTCGTCGATCGCGTCTGGGTGCGCCGGCTGTTTGGGTCAAGTGCCGGCATCCCGATTCTCGCCAGCCCGCAGAGCTGGGAAGGAGCTCCGCTTCGCGGCCCCGCTGACGCCTTCGCCCTCGACGTCGCCGGCTTCGGCCAGACCGCCGTCGCCTTCCGCCAGCAGCCGGGCCAGGCGAGCAAGCTGACGGCGCCGCGGCTGATGGTCAACGAGATGCCGGACGTGTTCTCCGAAGCGGCGAAGGAGTTCGGCGGCGCCCACCTGGCCGACGGCGGAGTCCGCGGCGGGCTCGGCCCGCCGAGCGTCGCCGTCGACGCTCGCGGTCGCTTCCTCAGCGCCTTCGCCGACGGAGCCGCGACCCTGCTCGGCGCCGGCGACGAAGCCGCCGCCGGCGCCATCTCAAGGATCGACGAGGGGGCGAGCGAGAAACCGGGCGAGTCGCTGGTGGACCTCGCCGAGACCGGCGCCTCGGTCGCCGCCTGGATCGAGCAGCGGGGGGCGGCGGGCGTGGTCTCCGTGCGGGAGCGCCGTGCCGATGGGGTTGACGAGTCGACCCCGCTCAGCGCTCCGGCCGGGGGCGAGGTGACCGGGCTGGAGATGGGCGGTTCCGGGCTCGGCGACGCGATCGTCGCCTGGAGCCAGGGAGCTGGTGACAACGGGCAGATCGCAGCCGCCGTCGTCGACGCCCCACCCGACCCGTTCCTCGTCCTGCTGCCCAGCGGCTGGCAGCGCAGGTCGACGGTCAGGGTCGCCTGGGATCGCAGCCCGAGCGCGATCGGCGGGGTCCGCTACTCGGTCAGCGTCGATGACGAGCCGGTGCGCGAAGGCCTCACCTCCCTGCACGCACCCCTCGAGGCCGACGATCTCGACAACGGCCGCCGCCGTATTCAGATCTTCGCCACCGACGACTCCGGGCAGGAAACCGGCAGCCGGGTCGGGGTGCTGCTGGTCGACCGGCGGCCGCCGAAGGTGACGCTCCGGCGCCAGGGCCGGCGGGTCACGGTCGTCGTCAGCGACGGCAGCAAACGGGTGGCTTCGACCCTGCGGCTCGGATCGGTGAAGGTCGGCTTTGGCGAGCGGGGGGGAGCGAGCAGGCGAGGCGCCGGCAAGGCCCCCGCGATCCGCGCGACGCACACCTACGGGGGCGCGGGCCGGTACCGGATCCGAGTCGACGCCCGCGATCGGGTCGGCAATCGCACCAAGTGGTCGCGCGTCGTGAGGGCGCGATGAGGCGCTGGCTCGGCGCCGCGTCGGCGCTGCTCGCGATCGCCTTGCCCTCGCCCGCCGGCGCCCACGCCTCCTACGGCTACGGCGCGGAGATCGTCTCCGCCGACTTCGCCCGCGGGGAGCAGGGGGACGACGCGACCACCTTTGCGGCGATCTCGGCCGACGGCCGCTTCGTCGCGATCCAGACCCGCGCCCGCAACCTGTTCCCCGACGGTGACCCGGACCCGCCGGGGCGCTACCGGGTCGGCGGCATCTTCCGCTTCGACACCGCGACGAGGTCGATCGAGCTGGTCGCCGACGGCGACTTCCGCGAGGAAGCGGGCAACGCGCTCGTGCTGCGCGGCGCCCAGAACCCCTCGATCAGCGGCGACGGTCGCTTCGTCGCCTTCTCGACCGCGCAGCAGCTGGTCGCCGCGGACACCAACCACAACGTCGACGTCTACGTGCGCGACATGACCGTCCCGGTCCGGTCGCCGGGCGCCTTCGACCTGGTCTCGGCCAAGGACGGAGGCGATCTGCCCGCGAGCTACGGCCCGCCGACGGTGCCGATCCCATCCGGCGACCTCGGCGCCGACGTCACCCGCGGCGCGGCGATCAGCCGCGACGGCGCGAAGGTCGTCTTCCGGGTGACCGAACCCGACTCGGACCTGCCCGACCTCGCGGCGGTCGCGACGCCCGGTTTCCAGGTCTTCGTCCGCGACCGCGAGGCGAACACGACGACGTTGGTGACCAGGGCGGCGCCGGGGGGCGCGGCGGCCGGCGGCGCGATCGGGGCGGCCGGGATCAGCGGCGACGGCACGACCGTGATCTGGGCGGGCCAGAACGCACCCCTTCAGACCGAGTTCCTGCCTGGGGAGAACGCCGAACTCCCGGGCTTCTCCTACTACCTCTGGCAGCGCTACGCCGATGGCCCGTCCGCGCCGACGCGGCGAGTAACCGGCCTCTCCGACCCCGACGATCCAGCCTGCCAGCCGACCGGGCCCGTGCTCTTCGACGAATCCACGCTCGGCCCATGTTTCGGCCCACTTGCCCGCGCGGAGCTCGGGATCAGCGCCAACTCGAACCTGCCGGCGATCAGCTTCGACGGCCGCCGCGTCGCCTTCCTCACCAACTCCGGCGCCCGGCCGAACCTCGGGACCGGGATCGGGCTCGACCTCTTCGTCACCGAGATGTCGCCCGGGCTGACCCGCAAGGCGGCGACTCTCGAGCTCACCCGCGAGGGGGGCTCGGCCAGCGCCGAAAGCGCCCCGGTCGAGAGCCTCGGCATGTCGGCCGACGGGCGCTACGTGGCGGTGGTCACCGCGAGGACGAAGTTCGTGCTGCCGGCGCTGGCGCAGCTCGGGCCGCCGCGCACGGTCGCCGACGTGCAGGACCTGTACGTCGTCGACCTCGAGCGGCGCACGGTCGAACGCGCCACCCGCTCCTACGGCGAAGGCGACATCGACGCGCCCGTCGTCGCCGAGCCGACGCTCTCCGCCGACGGCAGCCGCGTCGCCTTCGTCTCCTTCGCCAGCAACCTCTTCTTCGGCGACGCCAACCAGCGCACCGACGCGTTTCTGGTCAGCCGGCAGCCGGATCCCGGCGCCGAGCCGCCGAGCGGAGCCTTCGCCGCCGGCGGCGGCAGGTCGACGATCGAATCCTCGCGTGGGGGGCCGCGGATCTCGGTGCGAGCCCGCTCGCGCCCAGGCGGCGTCGTCGAGCTGACCGTCTCGGTGCCGGCAGCCGGCGGCGTCAGGGCGGTGGCGAAGGGTCGCGCCGGCGAGCCACGCAGGTTGCGAGCGCTGGCCACGGACGACGCCAGGGCGCGGGGGGCGCGGCGCACCGCGGTCAAGCTCACGCTGCGGCCGGTGCGCCGCTACCGCGGTGAGCTGCGCCGGCTCGGCGCGCTGCCGGCACGCGCCCGTGTCTCCTACGTCGCCGCCAGAGGCGCCCGGCGGGCCTCGGCGAGCAGGCGGATCGTCTTCCGAGAAGTGGTCCGAGCGCTTGGAAACGGGCGCCGGGACTCACCCGGTGGGGCGCGGAAGTGAAGCTCCGGTCACCCCTCGGTGACGATCTGGTTACGGCGCTGATAACGAGATGTAAATGCCGCGTAGAAGTCCTGTGAAGCGGCTTGACAGAGCCATCTGCGGCCGATGACCCTGCCGGCGAAAAGGTTCTGTCGATGAAAGGAATGACTCAAATGAGCCGCAGTTTCAGCGCCCCCCATCGGGGGCTGGACGCCGGCATCACGGGGGCGATGATCGCCCTCGTCGTGGCGACCCTGGCGGCACTCAGCCTGGCGCCCCGGGCCGATGCCGCGTTCACGACTCCCGAGTGCCAAGGGGCAGACGTCTTCGGCCGGGGGGCCTCGTTCGCCCAGGCCGCCCATGGCGCCTGGGAGGTCCCCTTCCGCACCCTCTACTGCCCCGGTGGGGCTGACATCAGCTACGACCCGGCCGGTTCCGGTGGCGGGATCAACGGGATGAAGCTGCGCGGGCCCGCCGATCCCCGCTTCGGCGGTACCGACGATCCGCTCAGCACGACCCAGAAGAACGAAATCCAGGCCGGGACGCCGGCCGAAGGCGACGAGGGCCTGATCCACCAGGTGCCGATCGCCGTCGGCGCGGTGGCGCCGCTGGTCAACTTCCCCAACGGCTGCGACGTCAGCGAACTGGACACGGGGTCGCGCACCTCCGGCACCAGCGACCTGGTCCGGGTCAAGTTCACCAAGGCCGAGTTCGAGGAAGTCTGGGCCCAGGGCGCGAGCGGGGTCGACATGCTCAACTGGAACGACGTCTTCGACGAGCTCGAGGACGCCGACTGCGACAAACCGATCATCCGGGTCGTGAGGCAGGACAAGTCCGGCACGACGTTTGCCTTCAAGGACTTCCTCAGCCGTGTCAGCGGTGGTCGGGGCTGGCTGACGGCGTACCAGTCGGGAGCCAACGGCAACATCGAGTGGCCCGGCGCGAAAGTCGGCAGCACCGCCGAGCCGAACGCTCAGGCCTGTGCCGGGAAAGAAGTCCCGGGCAAAGAGGACGACGCGGTCGACCACCTGACCAGCGCCTGCTCGAGCAACGCCACCAACCTGACCAACAAACTGATTGCCACCGACGGCTCGGTCGGCTACGCCGACGTCGCCACGGCGCGGGCGCTCGGCCTGGCGATCACGCCCGGTGGAACCGACAACGACACCTACTGGACCCAGCTCGAAAACGGGGATGGCGATTTCGAAGAGCCGACGGCCGACCCGAACGGGTTCCTCACCACCGGCCAGCGCGGCGCCAACTGCGCCACCACCGAGTTCACCGGGCTCGGCAGCTCGACGCTCGGCAGTTGGTCCAGCGCCAGCGGCGTCGACTCCGAGGTCGGCTACGGGATCTGCACGCTGACCTACGCGCTGCTCTGGGACGACAGCTCCGCCGTATATGCCGCCAGCCCACTCGAGGAGGAACGGGCGCGGACGGTGAGGGACTACTTCTCCTTCATCGTCTCCGCCGGCGGTCAGGCGGTGCTCTCGGCCAACGACTACATCTCGTTGCCGCCCGCGATCCTGACGATCGCCCGCGAAGGGGTCGACGGGATCGATTGGAACAAGGGCGGCGGCGGTGGTGAAGATCCGCCCCCCAGCGGTGACGATGGTGGCGCCAAAGACCAGGCACCGGTCACCAAAGCCCCGGTGCCGGTCGTGACGCCGCCGAGCAACGCGTTCTCGGTGACGAAACGGTCGATCGCCTCGAAAACCGGCAAGGCGACGATCTCGCTGAAACTGCCGGGTCCCGGCCAGGTCGTGCTGGTCGGCAGGGCCAAGAAAGGCAAGAAGAACATCAACGTCGGCAAGGTCACGTTGAACGCGGCCGCGGCTGGCTCGTTCAACCTGACGTTGGTCCCGAGCCGTGCCGCCAAGAAGGTGCTGACGGATGCCGGCTCGCTGAAGGTGAGCCTCGAGATCACCTTCACCCCGACCGGCGGCAGCGCCAAAGCGGCCAAGTCAGCGGTGACGCTGAAGCTGGCGAAAAAAGGCTAGGCGCGCACCCCACCGTGCCGGCCAAGACGACGCCCGGGCTCCGACCGAGCCCGGGCGTCGTGCCGGTGCAGGGGGCCGCCGTTGCCATGACGAGGAACGGAGAGGACTCGACGCATGAGTGAAAAGGGCAAGACGACCGGGCGCGAGGTGTTGAAGGCGATGGGGGAGCGGCTCGGCAAGGTCGGGCGATGGTTCCTCGAGGACCCCCTCAACACGCTGCTGATCGTCGCCTCGCTGTTCCTCACCTTCCTCTTCTTCAACCTGCTCGGCGACATCAAGCCGAGCTCCCCCGGCGAGAAGGTGCCGCTGAGCCGGGTCGCCCAGCTCACCGAGCAGAAGCAGGCCGAGACCGCGACGCTGCTCGACCAGGACTCGCGCGTAGTCATCGACACCGCCAACGGCCGCACCGTCTGGGCCGCCTACCCGAGCTCCGACGCACAGCTCAACTCGATGATCGAAGCGCTCGACAAGAGCGGCGCCACCGTCACCGTCGATCAGCAGGCGGGCAAGCCCACGAAGCAGATCGTCGTCCAGTTCCTGATCCCGATCCTGCTCTTGGTCTGCCTCTTCGTCCTCTTCACCCGGCTCGGCCAGGACGGCGGCGCCGGTTCCTTTGCCGGCTTCTCCAAGTTCACCGGCAAGGGCCGCAAGAAGGGCGAGGCGGCCCCCGACCGCACGACCTTCGACAACGTCGCCGGCGCCGGCGAGGCGGTGGCCGAGCTGCGCGAGATCCGCGACTACCTGGCCGACCCGAGCAAGTACGCCTCGGTCGGCGCGCGGGCGCCGAAGGGCGTGCTGCTCGTCGGCCCGCCGGGGACCGGCAAGACGCTGCTCGCCAAGGCGACCTCCGGCGAGGCCCACGCGGCCTTCTTCTCGCTCTCGGGCTCGGACTTCGTCGAGTCACTGGTCGGGGTCGGCGCCGCCCGCGTCCGCGACCTCTTCGCCAAGGCGCGCAAGATGGCCCCGGCGCTGATCTTCATCGACGAGCTCGACGCCGCCGGGCGCAAGCGCGGCGCCGGCGTCGGCCAGGGCAACGACGAGCGCGAGCAGACCCTGAACGCGCTGCTGGTCGAGATGGACGGCTTCGGAGGCGACGCCGGCATCGTCGTCCTCGCGGCCACCAACCGCCCCGACATCCTCGACCCGGCGCTGCTGCGGCCGGGCCGCTTCGATCGCCAGGTCACCGTCGACGTCCCCGACGTCCACGGCCGGCTCGAGATCCTCAGCCTGCACTGCGCCGACCGGCCGCTGGCGCCGGGCACCTCGCTGGAGGAGATCGCGAAACTGACGCCGGGCTTCAGTGGCGCCGAGCTCGCGAACGTGATCAACGAGGCTGGGCTGCTGACCGTGCGCGAAGGCCGGGCCGAGATGGACCAGCCGACGCTCGAGGAGGCGATCGACCGGGTCGTCGCCGGCCCGGCCCGCAAGAGCCACGTGCTCAGCTCCGAGGAGCGCTGGGTGATCGCGATCCACGAGTCGGCGCACGCCGTGACCACCCGCTCGATCGGCCAGCGCGTCGCCGCGCAGAAGCTCTCGATCGTCGCCCGCGGCCGCCAGCTCGGCACCTCGGCGAGCATGCTCACCGATCGCGACGCGGTGGTCATGCAGGAGCCGGACCTGCGTCGCCACCTGATCTCCATCGTCGCTGGCTTCGCCGCCGAGAAGATCGAGTTCGGCGTCGTCTCCACCGGCGTCCACGACGACCTCCACGCGGCGACCGCGCTGGCGCGGCAGATGGTCACCTCCTATGGCATGTCGGAGCACCTCGGCCCGGTGACGATCGGCGAGAAAGCGGGCGAGGTCTTCCTCGGCGCGTCGCTGCAGGAACTGGGCTCGGTCGGCCCGGCGACGCTGGAGCTGATCGATCGAGAGGTCGAGCGGATCGTCAAGGACGCGGTCGAGCGGGCCGAGGAGATCCTGCGGCGCAACTGGAGTGCGGTGTATGAGACCGCCAACGCGTTGATCGAGCAGGAGACGCTCTCCGGCGTCGCCCTCGACGCCGTGCTCGCCACGGTCGAGCCGTCCCTCCTCGACCTCGGCGGCCAGCAGCCGCCGCCGACGCTGAGCGAGCCCCGGACCGAAGAGATCGCGCGGGAGGAAGGTGGGTAGGCGGCTCACAGCGACGCTGATCGCGCTGGTGACGGCGCTGACGCTCGCGGCGCCCGTCGCCGCGGCGCCGATCTGGCGGCTCGAGCAGCCACCGCCCCCGGCGGGCGCGCCGTTCAAAGTGCCGCTGGGGGCACCGGGCGACCTCGCGTTCTGGTCGGAGAACCGGGGCCTGCTCACGGTCGCCGGCAACGCGACGATCCCGCGCGGCGTCTTCTACTGGAACGGACGCATCTGGCGCCAGCTGGCAACGGTCTGCGGGGGGCCCGGTGACACGGCGCGGATCGCCTGGGCCGGGCCAACCGAGTTCTGGGTCATCAGCGAACCGAGCCTGCCTCGGCACGGCTCGGGCCTTGCCCTCTGTCGCTTCAAGGACGGACAGGTGGTCGGCTCGTGGAGCACCCGGGTCGACGCCGCTGACCCGTTCCGGATGATGATGGCGGCGACCTGCAACGGGCCGAACGACTGCTGGTTCGGCGGCGTGGGCTCGCAGGATGCGCTTGGCGAGCGGATCGGGGCCTTCCACCTGCGCTGGAACGGCACCGACCTGCAGAGCGCCTACGGGCCGCAGGGGAGGGGTGTCACCGACATGGAGCTCCATGGCGGGACGCTCTACGAGAGCACCCTCGTCGGCCGCTCGCCGGAGAACCGCACCGACCCGGTCGAGCTTGCCGCTCCCGAGCCGGCACCGCGGCTGATCCACCGGCTCGGGGCAAACCTCAGCTTCGCCAACGAGCCCTTTCTACCGGCGGCGCTCAGCGGCGTCCCGGCGGACGGCAGCGAGCTGCTCGCCCTCGACAGCGATGGCTCCGACCTCTGGGCCGTCGGCGGCGGCGCCGCCTCGGGCCCGTCGGCGCCGGAGGGAACCTCGCTGTCGCGGCCACCGCTGGCCGCCCGGCTCGTCGGCAGCGCCTTCGAGGAGGTGCCGCTGCCGGAGGCCGCGTTCGGCGCCAACGACCGCCTCGGCGACGTCGCCGCGATGCCCGGCAGCGCCGACGCCGTCGCGACCGTCGTTCCCTTCGCCGAGCGTCGCAGCACCAACGGCAGGGCGACCGTCGCCCGCATCTCGCCCGACGGGACGGCGGTGCTCACCCGCCTGCCCCTCGCCGGCGCCGGTCGCGGCAGCGCCGCTCGCGTCGCCTGCCCGGCACCGGAGGAATGCTGGATGGTGACGTGGGCCGGCTGGCTCTTTCGCTACAGCGACGGCGGCGAGCTTGCCGAAGACACCGAGCCGGCCTTCGCGGGGACGATCGAGTTCCGACCCAACGAGGCCGCCGAGCAGTTCATTCCCGACACGCCGCCGCTCGACGACTCCCAGCTCTTCGCGCCGCCCGAGCTGGACTCCAACCCGCTCGCCGGACCGCCGCCGGCGAGGACCCGGCGGCTGCCGCCCCTGCTGCGCAAGATCCGCTCGCAACTGCGGGGCCTGACGCTGGCCGTCTCCTTCACCGTCACCCGCAAGGCGAAGGTCGCCGTGCTCGCCAAGCGCGGCGGTCGCACGGTGGCGCGGACCGAGCGGCGCGTGATGGCGCCCGGCCGCCACCGGCTGAGCCTGAAGCTGAGCCGCGAGAACTACCCGTCCCGGCTCGCCTTTCAGGTCTCCGAGGTGAAGCGCAGGTGAGCAACCGCCGCAACCTCGGCCTCTTCGCCGCGGTCTTCGCCGCCCTGCTCTGCGTCGCCGCCCCAGGCAGCACCGCACCTTCGTCGCCGGCCACGGGGCCGCTGCCGATGCTCGGCACGGCCGACGTCGGCATGACGCTGATGGGCGCGACCGCGTCCGGCGAGGCCTGGGGCTTCCGCCAGCTGCCGCTCGCGGTCGGCGCGGTGAGCGTCGGGGGCAGGTCGGTGCCGATCGCGCCGGCCCAGGGCACGCCGCCCCGGCCGCAGCTCGCCTTCATGCGCCACGCCGAGGGCGGCAGCTGGCAGGTCTTCGCGACGCCGCTCGACGAGGCCGAAAACCCCTACCGGGGACCGGTCCCAAACCCGTCCTCGGCGCGGATCACCCCGGCCGGCGGCGGCGTCGTCGTCGGCCGCGACCTCGACCGTGCCGGCGGCGAGCAGCTCGTCGTCATCCGCCGTGACCCCGGCGCCGACTGGCGTGTGCTGCCGTTGCCCCCGGCCGGGGTCTTGCTGCCGGCTGAAGGCGAGGCGCCGGCCGAGACGCTGGCGGCCGATCGCGGTGCCGGCGCGATCGCGATCGCCGCCTTCGACGCGCCCGGCAACCGGACGGGGTTGATCTTCGGCCCGCAGGGCCGCACGGTGGTGGATGCGCTCGTCGTCTTCGACGGAGTCGAGTGGCGGCGCGAGCCGATTGAGCTGCCGCCGGCCCTCGCCGGCAGCTTCCACGTCCGCGCGGTCGCCGCCACCGGCCTCGGCAACGCCTGGGCGATCGCCGAGACGGATGACGCCGCTCTCAACCGCTCGGTCGTCCTGCTCGAGCGGACCGCGACCTCGGAAGGCCCGCGCTGGGTCGAGCGCACGCTGGCGCAAACCCCGTGGAGGGAAGCGGATTCGCCCGCCGATGGCATAGCCGACGCGGCGCCCGTCCCCGGCGCGGCGCAGCCCCTCACCGTCACCCAGGACGGCGCCTGGATCGACCTCAGCGCGACGGTGAACGGGGTCGAGCGCGACGCCACCCTCTTCTACGACTCGGGGTCGGACGTGGTGACCGGCAGCTGGTGCGACGACGACTCGGTCTGCGGCGCACCGCTCGGCGTCAGGTTCTCCCGCCAAGGGGGGTACCGCAGCTTCGCCTGGCCCGACGGCGGGCTGGGCAGCCGCGTGGTCACCAACCCGCTCGATCCCGGGGCCGGCGAGGAAACCAACCGTGGCACCTACCTTCGCTTCGCCGACGGCGCCTTCGCCCGCCTGCCCGGAAGTGGGACCAGCTTCCGTCCCAGCGGCGCCTTCGCCGGCCCCGACAGCGGCTGGCTCGAGGGGCCGGTCGAGATCTCCGCCGAGGGGGCGCCGCGGCGGCTGAGCTCGTGGCCGATCGCGCTGCGCGCACCGCTCACGGACGTGACCGCGGCGCCGACCGGGGCGCCGGGATCGACGGATTCCGGCGCGCTCGCCGTCGGCGCCACGGGCGGGGTGCTGCGCTACGAACCCGGCCGCGGCTGGCAGCGTGAGTTCCTGCTGTCCTCCGGCGGCAGCGTCAGCAAGGCGACGCTGCGTGGCGTCGCCTGGCCCGAGCCGGCGCGGGCGCACGCGGTCGGCGATCTCGGCGCGATCTGGATGTGGAACGCCGCCGACGATCTCTGGGTGCCCGACCCGGGCGTCCCGATCGGCTTCGAGGGCAACCTGATGGACGTCGCCTTCCAGCCCGGCAACCCCGATCGCGGCTACGCGGTCGGCAAGGGTGGCGTGCTGCTCTCCTACGGGAAGAGCTGGGACCCCGAAGCGCTGCCGGAGGGCCCTCCGAGCGCGAACCTCACCTCGATCGCCTTCGCCGGCAACGAGGCGATCGTCGCTGCTGGCGGGGCCCTCCTCGTCAACGACGGCGCCGGCTGGCGGGTCGACGAGTCGGCGCGGGCACTGCTCGACACGGTGCGCGCCGGCAGCCCGCAGCTCTACGCGGTCGCCGGGCTGCCCGACGGCGGCGCGGTCGCCGCCGGCCGCGACATCGTGATCGAGCGCGATGGGCCGGGCGCGCCCTGGCGCTTCTCCGATCAGCCGCTGCCGGGAGCGACCGCGATCGCCGCGGCGGCGATCCGCGAGGGAGGCTCGTTGCGGGCGGTCGTCTCCGTCGTCCCGCAGCTCGCCTACCCGCCCGTCGACGACCTGCCCGAACAGGACCCGAATCTGCCGCCGCCGATCCCGCCGGCCTTCCCGCTGCCCGGTGATGGCTACCTGCTGCGCGAGACGGCGAGCGGCTGGGTCGACGAGCAGCGCACCGCCTTCACCGGCTTCGGCGACGATCGGCCGTTGAAGAGCGACCCGATCCTCGCCCTGCTGCTCGACCCCGCCGGCGTTGGTTGGGTGGTGGGGGGATGGAGTGGCGCCGCGGACTCGGTTGGGCGCGGGTCCTCGGCGCGGGGCGGGAGCGGCAAAGGGGTGCGCGAACGGGTTCAGACCGCGGCGGTGTTCCGCTACGGCGACGGGGCCACGGCGCCAGCCGCGGCGCAACGGACGCCGGTGCCGATGCCGGAGGGGCCGGTCCGCCTCGCGGTCGCCGGCCACGCCGAGTGCGACGGCTCCTGCGCCGAGCTAGAGCGTCAAGCGCTCGGGCCGGACCGCGGCCTCACCGCGGCGCTGCAGACGCTGGCTGGGCTCGCGGGCGCCAGCGGGCCGCGAGCCCTGCTCTACACGGGCAACCGGGTCAAGAGCGGGCTCGGCGAGCTCGACGCGTCGCGCTACGCGGAGCTGCTCGGCTCCTCACCTGCGGTGCCCGTCTTCCCGGCGCTCGGATCCAACGACGTCAGCGGGGGCGCCGGTCCCTTTCAGGCCGCCTTCGCCTCGTTTCCAGCCCCGCTCGGGGCGGCGCCGGCTCCGGCCGGGGTCTCGACCGACGGCATTCCCGGCGCCGCCCCGAGCGCGGGGCTGGCTCGCACCCACTACGCCTTCGACAGCGCCGGCCAGGGCGGGACCGTGAGGGTGATCGTGATCGACAACTCACTCGGCTCGCTTGCCGCCAGCGATACGCACCAGAACCCGAACGAGCCGCAGCTGCCGTGGCTGGAAGCCGTCCTCGCCGATGCCCGCGCCAAGGGGATCCCCTCGGTCGTGATGGGGAGCCGGAGCCTCAACCCGAACTTCACGCCGAAGCTCAACGTCGCCGATGACGGTCCCGAGGTCGCACGGGTGCTGCTCGACGGCGGCGCATCGGCTTACCTCTTCGACCGCCCGGAAGAGAACCGGGCGATGCAGATCCCGGCCGGGTCGCCGACGACGATCCCGAGCTACGGAATCGGGAGCCTCGGCTACCGCTCGCAGATCAGCGGCGCGGTCGGGCTCGAGGTCGCCGACGCGCTCTTCGGCGACAGCGGCCTGCTGGTGCTCGAGCTCGACGCGGCCAGGCGCGACGCGGCGACGAACCGGGCGCCGGTCGGGGTGCGGCTGATCCCGTTGATCGAAGAGCTCTCCCTGGAGGCGACCGACGGCACCCTGCTGCGCCGTTCGCGGCCGGCGCTCTTTCGGGGCCTCGGCCGCCGCCCACGGGGCGGCGATCGCTGGGGCCGCGCCTCAGCCGGCTCGGGCATACCCGACCCCGCGGGCGGCGATCCGTACACGCTCTTCCCGCCCGCCCAGTGCCTGGTCGCCGGTTGCGCCACGCGCCTCTCGCCCGAGTACACGTTTACCTCCTCCGATCCCGACATCGCCGACTTCGTCAAGCAGGACCCGGCCTCGACCAACCTGCGAAAGCCCTTCATCGGCAGCGACGACAAGGTCGTCACCGACACCAGCTCGGGCCTGCTCTGCCCGTTCAACGCGGGGACGACGACGGTGACGATCGCGGCCGGCGGCTTCTCCTACTCCGAGCAGGTGCAGGTCCAGGACGGCAGCGTGCAGCGCCCCTGCGGAACCCGGCCCCTGCGGCCCGATCGCTTCACCCGCGGTGCGCCGAGCAGCGCTCCCCTCGCGCCGCCGCCGCCCAACCCGCCTCCCTCCAACCCGCCGCTCGACTTCGAGCCGCCGGCGCTGACGCCGCAGCCCGCCCCGCCGCCGGTCCCGAGCCCGGCGCCGCCGGTCCCGCCGACGCCGGCCGAGCCCTTCCTCCCGATCGCCGGTGCCCTCGCGCTCGCCGCGGTGCCGGCGATCGTGCCCCCGCCGCCCCCGCCGATCGTGCGGCCGCTGCCACCGGGCGGCGCCCCGGCGCGGACCTACCAGGTCGAGGAGAAGCGCGAAGAGGAGGCGGCGATCGAGGAATCCCAGGCCTTCTCCCGCCACGAAGCGGGTGGGGAAGGGTCGACCGTGCCGCCCTACCTGCTCGGCCTGGTCCTGATCCTGGCGCTGTCGGCGGCCTCGATCCGGGGCCGCCCACGACCGAGGCCGGCCCCCAACGCCCCAACTCGACCACCAAGGAGTCGCAGATGACCTCACCGCGCGCCACCAACCTCGCTGCCTGGGCCGCCCTCGCCCTCGCCCTCGCCGCCTTCGTGTTCTCGGGCACCGGCCAATCGTTCGCGGCCAGGCTCCTGCCCGGCCCCAGCGTGCAGCCAAAGAAGTACGGCCTCCTGCGGCTCAACGCCAAGAAGAAGTTCCCGGCAAGCGTGCTGCCCAGGACCGTCTTCGCCCGCTGCTCGCCGGAGACGGTGAAGATCGGGACGGTCTGCATGATGACCAACCCCTATCCGCTCGAACGCGATGAGATCGGCAAGAGCAACTACTTCTTCGCGACCCAGAAGTGCGCCAGCCTCGGCGGCTACCTGCCGACCGCGGCGCAGCTGATCGGCGCCGCCAAACGGGTCAAGCTCGCCGGCCGCGTCGACGACAACGAGGTCACCGCCTCGACCGACGTCGACCCGACCGATGGCCTCAAGGACCGGCGCGAGATGAGCGCGACGCTGACCACCACGGCATCCGGAGGCCGCGCCGCCGGCTCGATCGGAGTCAGCGAAGTCTCCCGCGGCGACCCGAAGGCGGGAGAGCCCGACCCGATTCCGTTCCCAGCCGACCCCTCACCGGAAACGCTCCAATACGTCACCGTCTATGACAACGGCGACCTCGGCGGTTTCGCCGGCGGCAAGCCCGTGGGTCAGCCCGAGAACTTCCGCTGCGCCTTCAACTTCGCCCAGGGCAAGGCGGGGGAGCTGAGATAAAAAGGCCTACGAGGGCCGCGGGTCGAGCCTCTCCGGGCTGAAGCGGTAGCCGATGCCGAAGTGGGTGTGGATGTAGCGCCAATCGGGCGCGGTGAGCTCGAGCTTGCGGCGAATCTTGCGGACGAGGACGTCGACGGAGCGATCGCGGCGCTGCATCGTTCCGCCCCAGATCGAGGCGTAGAGCTCGGGGCGCTGGACGACGCTGTCGAGGTGCTCGGCAAGGAAGAAGAAGAGCTCGAACTCGCGCACGGTGAGGCCCGTGCGCTGGCCGTCGGCGATGACTTGGAATTCGGTTGGGCGAATCTCCAGGTTGGCGATCCGGCGCACGTCCTTCTGGGAGAGGGAGCTGGGCACGACGGCAGCTTCCCCCTCGGCCCGCCTCTCAGTGGTGAACGACTCGTATCGAAGTGGTGAAGAAATGGGTGGCGTTCACCAGTTCTTATCCACACGGTTACACCGTGTTCACCCAGCCCCGGGGCACCGGGTCGAGACTGCCGGGCGATAAGCCATTCAACACGCCACGGGAGCGAACACAGATGAAACGCACGCGTCTCCTGGCCGCCGCGGCAGTGCTCTCCCTGAGCGCGCCGTTCAGCGCGGCCGCAGCGACTCAGGCCGCGACGATCACGATGAGCGGCTCGACCTCGATCGCGCCGCTCGCCACCAAGCTGGCCCAGGCCTTCCTCAAGTCGCCGCAGGGCAAAGGCAACAAGGTCGTGATCCTGCAGGGCGGCTCCGACATCGGCATCACCGACGTCTCGCGCGGCAGGGTCACGCTTGGCATGTCCTCACGCGACCCGAAACCGGCCGACCCAGGCGGGATCGTCTTCAACAAGTTCGCCCGGGACGCGGTCTGTGTGGTCAGCAGCGCCTCGAACCCGGTCCCGACCCTGAGTCAGACGCAGATCCAGGACATCTTCTCCGGCCGGATCCGCAGCTGGAGCCAGGTGCCCGGCGCGACCGCCAGCGGCCCGATCGACCTCGTGGTCCGCACCGCCGCATCTGGAACCCAGGACGCGTTCCAGAACATCTTCATGGGTCAGACCCTCCGCGTCGCCCCCAGTGCGACGACCAAATCGTCCAACGGCCTGCAGTCGCAGACGATCAAATCGAACCCGAACGCGATCGGCTACGCCTCCTTCGCCTTCACCGCCGGCCTGCACACGATTCCCTACCAGGGGGTTCCGTGCACCCTGCGCAACGCGAAGTCCGGGCAGTACGCCGGCAGCAGGAACTTCTTCCTCGTCAGCCGCGGCGCGGCAAAAGGACTGGCGAAGGACTTCATCAGCTTCGCCCGCGGCAGCACGGGCCAGCAGATCGTCGGCAGCGAGTGGGTCCCGCTGCGGTAGCCAATCTGATGAATCCGGCCAAACCCGGCTTCTGGTCTGACGTCCGCGTCGAGCGCATGCTCGGCGCCGTCGCCTGCCTGGTCCTGCTCCTGATCGTCGGCATGATCGTCTTCGTCTTCTCGAAGGCCTGGCCCTCGTTCTCCCACAACGGGCTCGCCTGGTTCGGCTCCGGCGGCGACGTCGACCGCCAGCTCGAGGACATCTTCAACTCGCCCTCCAACCCCGCGGACTACGTCTACCAGCTGCGCGCCTGGCCGCTGATCTGGGGCACCTTCGTGGTCACCGCGGGCGCCGTGACGATCGGCACCGCCGTCTCGCTTTTCGCCGCGATCTTCATCGTCGAGTTCTCGCCGCCGCGGCTGACCGCGATCCTCGAGCCGGTCGTGCGGCTGCTCGCCGCGGTGCCCTCGGTCGTCTACGGGCTGATCGGGATCCTCGTCGTGGTGCCCTGGGTCGGCGCCCACCTGATCAGCATCGAGCGCAAGGAATCGGTCGCCAACGTCGTCCAGCTCGACGGCGCCAGCATCTCGGTCGGAATCCTGATCCTGACCGTGATGATCGTGCCGATCATGATCGCGATCGTGGTCGACGCGCTGCGCGCGGTCCCGCGCGGCTGGACCGAAGGCGCGGCGGCACTCGGCGTCAACCGCTGGCGGGTGACCTGGTCGATCGCGGTGCGCACGGCGCGGCCGGCGATCATCGCCGCCGCCGTGCTCGCGACCGCGCGCGCGCTGGGCGAGGCGATCATGCTCTCGATGGTCTCCGGCTCGGCCAGCTTCGCGCCGAACCCGATCGACGGCTTCACCTTCCTGCTCGAGCCGACCCGGCCGCTCGCCTCCGCTCTGGTCGAGAACGTCGAAGGGCTCACCGTCGTCCCCTTCGGCCAGACGCTCTTCGCCTTCGCCGCGGTCCTGCTCGTCTCCAGCATGTTCCTCTCGTTCGCCGGCTTCGTCGCTCGCCAGCCGCTGCGCAAGTACGGAGTGCAGCCGTGAGCGCCACGGCGCCGCTCGTCGCGACCGCGCCCCGGGACTCGGTCCGAAGCTGGCCGCTGCGCGACCGGGTCGGCTACTTCCTCGCCTGGGGCGCGGGGCTGGCGCTGATCGCGATCGCCGGCTCGATCGTCACCTACATGGCGATCCGCGGCGCCCAGTACTTCGACATCTCGCTGCTCTTCGAGAGCCCCACCGCCGAAACCGACCAGTCGCAGAGCGGCGGCTTCAAGGACCCGCTGATCGGCACCGCGATGCTGCTCGTGATGTCGACCTCGATCGCCGCCCCGCTCGGGGTGGCGATCGCCGTCTGGCTGACCGAGTACGGCCGGCCGGCAGGCCTTGCCCGCGCGGTGGAATCGGCGATCGAGATCGTCGCCGGGACGCCGAGCATCGTGCTGGCGATGTTCGGGCTGATCCTCTTCCAGGAATGGTTCGGGTTCCTCACCTTCGATGCCGACGGCTCGGTGCTCGGCCGTTCCTTCATCGCTGCCTCGGCGATGATGTCGCTGATCGCGCTGCCACTCGTCGTCGGCGCCACTCGGGAGTCGCTGAACGCGATCCCGCGCCACGTCCGCGAGGCGTCCTACGCGCTCGGCAAGACCAAGGCGGCGACCATCCGCCGCGTGCTGCTGCCCGCCGCGCGCCCCGGCATCGGCACCGGCGCGGCGCTCGGCATGGGCCGGGTCGCGGGCGACACCGCGATCGTCGTCGTCCTGCTCGGCTCGACCTTGCAGATCATCAACGGCGGCGACGGTGACGTCTTCGGCCTCTTCCGCGGCACCGGCAGCACGCTGACCAGCTACGTCTACCTCAACTCACCGGCCGGCGAGGGGCTGGCGCCGGAGAAGGCCTACTTCGCCGCTTTCGTCCTGATGTGCCTGGTGATAGTCCTCAACTTCGTCGTCGCCCGCCTCGCGCGGGGACGGAAGTCGCAATGGACCCGCTGAGTCCGCCGCCACCGGTCCGTCGCATCCTCGTCGACGAGCAGCCGACGATCGTGCGGCCGCCGCCTCCCGGGGTGGTCGCGGCTGGCAACGGCGCCCCGTCGATCGCCGCCACGCCCGTGCGCCGCGCCGAGCCCAGCACGGCCCCGAAGGTCGAGCGGATGCGCGCCGAGGCGGTCTCGATCGCCTACGGCGGCAAGCTCGCCGTCGACGAGGTCACGATCCCGGTCCGCCAGGGCGAGGTTCTGGCCCTGATCGGTCCTTCCGGCTGCGGCAAGACGACGCTGCTGCGCTCCTTCAACCGCCTCGTCGAGCTCACTCCGACCGCCGCTCGCGGGGGCCGCATCACCCTCGACGGCGAGGACATCGACCGGCTCGAGGTGACCGCTCTGCGGCGCCGCGTGAGCATGGTCTTCCAACAGCCCAACCCCTTTCCGATGAGCGTCTTCGACAACGTCGCCTACGCGCTGCGCGAACAGGGCTCGCGGCGGCCGCGCAGGGACTCGCTGAGCGAGCCGGTCGCGGAGGCGCTTCTCCGCGCCGGGCTCTGGGACGAGGTCGGCACCAGCCTCGACCACCCGGCGCTGCGCCTCTCCGGCGGTCAGCAGCAGCGGCTCTGCATCGCCCGCGCCCTCGCCGCCCGGCCCGAGGTGCTGCTGCTCGACGAGCCCTGCTCCGCGCTCGACCCGCGTTCGACTCAGGTGATCGAGGAGCTGATCCTGCGCCTGCGCGAGGAGGTCGCGGTGGTGATCGTCACCCACAACATGCAGCAGGCGCTGCGGATCGCCGACCACGTCGGCTTCATGTACCTGGGGGAGCTGGTCGAGTACGGCCCCGCGGAGCAGGTCTTCGGCGCCCCGCACGAGCAGCGCACTCGCGAGTACGTCGGCGGCGCGTTCGGATGATGCCGCCCCGGGCCTTCCCGCTCGTCGCCGCGCTCGCCGGGGTCGCCCTGGTCGCGAGCGGCTGCGAATCGACCCAGGACAAGAGCGCCAGGATCGGCGCCGAGCTCGGGCCGGTGCAGGAGGAGAAGGGGCTGGAGATCGCGCGGCCGAGCAGGGAGGTCGAGGTCCGCTCGGCCACGGTGATCAGCGACGAAGCCGGCGACGCCGTCGTCGTCGAGGTTCACAACTCCTCGGGTCGCGATCTCATCGACGTGCCGATCGCGATCGACGTCCGCGACACGAACGGCAAGAGCGTCTACAGCAACACGCTGCCAGGCCTGGAGACGGCCCTGACCGCGATTCCCTTCGTCGCGGCAAACGGCGACGCGGTCTGGGTTCACGACCAGGTGCTGGCGACGAGCGAGCCGCGGCGGGTCGAGGTCACCGTGGGGGAGGGGGGTACGGCTTTCGGCGGCGCGATTCCCGAGTTCAGGGTTGGCGAGCCGCAACTCGACGGCGACCCCTACTCCGGCGTCGTCGCCGGCGGCAACGTCGAGAATCGCAGTAACGAGCGCAACGAGCGGCTGCTCCTCTACGCCGTCGCCCGCCGGGGCGGGGAGGTCGTCGCCGCCGGCCGCGGCGCGATCGAAAACATCGAGCCGGAGCGGAAACCGCTCCCCTACAACATCTACTTCATCGGCGATCCGCGCAGCGCCGAGGTCGAGGTCACCGCCTATCCGACGCTGCCGGGGGCGGGCGAGTGAGCTGCTCGAGCTGCGGCGCGGCGCTTGCCGAGGACCAGCGCTACTGCCTCAACTGCGGTCAGCGGCGAGGCGAGGCGCGAATCGACTTCCGCCGCCACGAAGAGGCACGGGTGCCGGCAGCGCAGGAGCAGCCGCAACCTCCCCGGCCGGAGCGCGACTACGCGCCGCTGGCGGCCGCGGGCGGCATCGCCGTGCTCGGTGTGATGCTGCTGATCGGCGTCCTGATCGGCCGCGGCAGTGGTGGCGAGGAGCAGGTCGCGGCGCCGCAGGTGGTGACGGTTCCCGCCGCCGAATCGCCGGGCGGCGGAGCGAGCGCGGAAGGGCGGGGGGTCGGCAGTGGCGGCGGCAAGGCCAGCGAAGCCGCCACCGGCGGTCGGTCCGGCGCGAAGGAGAAGGCGACCGCCGGCGGCAGTGCTGGCACCGGCAACGCTCCCGTCGCGAGCGACGAACAGCTCGAAGCGCTGCAGGGCAAGACCGGCGAGGAGTACGCCGAGGAAAGCGCCAAGCTGCCCGACGAAATCGCCACGCCGGGCGCGCCGCCGCCCGAAGACAGCAAGGCCCCCGGTGGCGGCAGCGGAGGGGTGACGCTCGAATGAGCGGTGAGCGGACGGTCGCCGAGCTCGAGCAGCGCCGCGAGCAGCTCTCGGCACGGCTCGCCGAGCTGCAGTGGGACCTCGGCGGGATGACCTATGAGATGGCGATCCGCGATCACTTCCGCCTCGACGTGCTGACCAGGCAGGCGGCGAACCTGCAGCAGGTCGACGCCGAGCTGGCCGAGGTCGAGCGCCTGTTGCGCCTCGATCAAGCCGGCGCCGCCGGCGCTTGCGGCAACTGCGGCGCCCTCTACGCCCGCGGCGCCGTCTTCTGCTGGCAGTGCGGCAAGGACCTGATGCCGCGGGCGAAGGCCGGGACCGGCGCGTGATCCGCCTCCGCGACGCGGTCCTGCGCTCTGTCTCGCTGGTGGTCACCGATCGGCGCTGGGCAGCGCCGCTGAGCGCGATGGCGCTCGGCTTCGGCCTCTTCCTCGGCGTGGCGATCGGGCCCGGCACCGATGGCTCGCTGGCGACCGGGGCACGGCAGATCCTCGCCGTAGCGGCGCCCGCGCCGGAGCCGGTGTCCCCGCCGGCGCCCGAGCCCGCCCCTGAGCCCGCGCCTGAAGCCGGCGCCCTGGCCGAACCTGAATCGCGGACGGAAGAATCCGTGCCGTTCGAACCGGCGCCCCTCGGAGAGCTCACGCCGGAGCCTCTCCCCGAAGAGCCGATCGCCAGCGGGCCGCCGGCCAGCGATAAGCCTGTCGAAGGGGCGCCTGAAGAGGAGCTCACCGAAGCGCAGCAGCTCGGGGGCATCGTCGTCCACGCCAACCCGGCCGCCGGCAGCTACACGATGGCGATCGCCGGCGGCGAGCTGGTCTCGGTCCACGTCGCGAAGCTGCCCCAGCCCGGTACGAAGCTCGCGGTCGAGGCCGAGCCGCTGGACAACAACACCTTCGCCGAGCTCGAGCGAAAGAGGACCGGCTCCGGCTCGCGGGCCAGCCTCCGCGGAGTCGTCACCTACGTCGACGCCGACCCCGCCGATCCGGCCTACACGGTGTCCGGCCGCGGCTCCTCGATCCTGGTTCGCGTGCCGCCCGCGCCGACCCCGGCGCTCCCCGAGCTCGGCGCGTACGCGACCGTCGGCGTCGCGATCCAGGAGCCGCCGCCTGTGAGGACCGCGCCGACCCCCTCGGAACCGGCCCCGAGCTGCGTTCCCGACCCCGCGCTGGCGCCTCCGCCCGAGCCGAGGCGCATCGTCGTCCAGCGCTCGCTCGCGACCGAACCCGAGCCCGCCACCTACGTAGACCTCGCCGGCATCATCACGGCGCTCTGCCCGGCGACGGGTCAGCTGCTTCTCTCCGCCGACGATCTCCGCGGGAGCGAAGACGACCTCACCCTCACGGTCCCCGCCGAGATCAAGGCCGGCGCGATGAAGATCGGCGAGTCCGTCGTCGCCACCGCGACGATCGAAGCGGACGGCACCCTCGCCCTCGCCGGCCTCGCCAGCGACGAGGGCTCAAAAGGCGCAAGCAACCCCGCGTCCGCGCAGGGCGACCTCCAGCGCTGAGACCGCGGATCTAGCGGCTGCGCAGGAGGCGGGCGACGGCGCCCATCATCTCCTCGGTCAGCTCCTCGCGGTCGCCCGGGGCCTCGGCGCCGACGACGCAGTGGCGGGCGTGCTCGCCGAGCAGCTCCAGCGCGACCTTGTCGAGCGCCGCCTGGGTGGCGGAGATCTGGGTGAGGATGTCGATGCAGTAGCGCTCCTCATCGACCATCCGCTCGAGGCCGCCGACCTGGCCGGAGATGCGGCGCAGGCGGTTCCTGATCTTGTCCTTGTCGGCGATGTAGCCGGGGTGGGCGGGGTGCTTTGCCATCTCGTTCCTTTCGGGGTCAAACTCCTGTTGGAGGATACCCCATGGGGGTATTTGCTACGGTGCTTGTGATGAATGGAAAGACGCGCATTGCCACCTTCGGCCTCGGGTTGGTCGCGATCTTCGCGATCGCCTTCGGGCTGGGCTCGGCATTCGAGCCCGCCGACACCGACGCGGGGGGGTCTCATCAGGAGGAGGCGGGTGGGCACGCCGAGGTGGCCGCGCACCCCGAGGAGGGCGCGGCCACCGAGGAGGACGCGCACGCGCCGGCCGGGCTCGGGGTCGCCGAAAGCGGCTACTCGCTGCGCCTCGCGCCGGCCCGGATGGAGCCCGGCAAAGCCGGCGAGCTGCGCTTCCGGATCGAGGACGCGGAGGGCGCGACCGTGCGCGATTTCGACCGGCGTCACGAACGCGACATGCACCTGATCCTCGTCCGTCGCGACGGCGCCCACTTCCAACACCTGCATCCCGAGATCGACGCCGCCGGCACCTGGGCCACGCCGCTGACGCTGCCCGCGGCCGGCGTCTACCGGGTCTTCGCCGACTTCGCGGTCGAGGGCGATGACCACACCCTGGCCAGCGATCTCTTCGCCCCGGGTCGCTTCGAGCCCCAGCCCTTCCCGGCTGACACCGCCGTCGATCGCGTCGACGGCTACGAGGTGCGCCTGCGGAGCGACCACCCACATGCCGGCGCGCCCGCGGCGCTCCGCTTCGTTGTCAGCAAGGACGGGGAGGAGGTCACCGACCTCGAGAACTACCTCGGCGCCAAGGGCCACCTCGTCGCCCTGCGCGAGGGCGACCTCGCCTTCCTCCACGTCCACCCCGAGGGCGCCGCCCACGAGGCGACCTTCCCGACCGCCGCCCGCTACCGCCTCTACCTGCAGTTCAAGCACGACGGCGCGGTGCGGACGGCGCGGTTCACGGTGACGGTGCCGCGATGACGGGGGCGGTCAAAGCCGAGCGGGTCAACCTCCCGATCGAGGGCATGACCTGCTCCTCGTGCGCGAACCGGGTCGAGAAGCGCCTCAACCAGATCGAGGGCGTCGAGGCCACGGTCAACTTCGCCACCGAGCAGGCCACGGTCAGCTTCGACCCCGGGCAGGTGGAGGCCCAGGAGCTGGTCGACGCGGTGGGGGAGACCGGCTACAGCGCCTCGCTTCCCGCTGCCGACGGCGGCGCCGCGGAGGCGACGGAGGACGACCCCACCGCCGACCTGCGCCGCCGCCTGATCTTCGCCGCGACGCTCTCGCTGCCGGTCCTGCTGCTCTCGATGATCGAGCCGCTGCAGTTCGAGAACTGGCAGTGGCTGGCCCTGCAGCTCGCCACCCCGGTCGTCCTCTGGGCCGGCTGGCCGTTCCACCGGGCGGCCTGGCTGAACCTCCGTCACGGCGCCACGACGATGGACACCCTGATCTCGGTCGGCACCCTCGCCGCCTGGGGCTGGTCGGTCGTCGCCCTCTTCTTCCTCGACGCGGGGACGCCGGGGATGACGATGCCCTTCGAGCTGATCACCGAGCGCGGTGCCGCCTCCGACCACATCTACCTCGAGGTCGCCGCGGTCGTCACCACCTTCATCCTCGCCGGCCGCTACTTCGAGGAACGGGCCAAGCGCCGCGCCGGTGCCGCCCTGGAGGCCCTGCTCGACCTCGGCGCCAAGGACGTCGCGGTCCTCGACGCCGAAGGCAACGAGAGCCGTGTGCCGGTCGAGCGCCTCGCCGCCGGCGACCTCTTCCTCGTCCGCCCCGGCGAGAAGATCGCAACCGACGGCATTGTCGAGAGCGGCTCCTCGGCGGTCGACCAGGCGCTGCTCACCGGCGAGTCGGTCCCGGTCGAGGTCGGGCCCGGCGACGAGGTCGTCGGCGCGACGATCAACGTCGGCGGCCGGCTGGTGGTCCGCGCCACCCGGATCGGGGAGGACACCGCCATCGCCCAGATCGCCCGCCTGGTCACCGAGGCGCAGAGCGGCAAGGCGCCGGTGCAGCGCCTCGCCGACCGGGTCAGCGCCGTCTTCGTCCCGATCGTGATCGCGCTCGCCGCCGGCACCCTCGGCTTCTGGCTCGGCAACGAGGCCGGGCTGACCTTCGCCTTTACCGCCGCGGTCGCCGTCCTGATCATCGCCTGCCCCTGCGCGCTCGGCCTGGCGACGCCGACGGCGCTGCTGGTCGGCACCGGTCGCGGCGCCCAGCTCGGCCTCCTGATCAAGGGGCCGGAGGTGCTCGAGTCGACGCGGCGGATCGACACCGTCGTCCTCGACAAGACCGGCACCGTGACGACGGGGGAGATGGCGGTGGTCGGGATCCACCTCGCCGAGGGCGCCGAGGAGGCCGAGGTCCTGCGCCTCGCCGGGGCCGTCGAGGATGCCTCTGAGCACCCGATCGCCGAGGCGATCGCCGCGCACGCCAAGCGCCAGCTGTCCGGTTTGCCGGCGGTTGCCGATTTCACCAGCCACCCCGGCCTCGGGGTCCAGGGCGTGGTCGAGGGGCACGCGGTCGTCGTCGGCCGGGTCGCCTTCCTCGCCGACTGGGCGATGCACCCGCCGGCGGAGCTGGCGGCCGCCCGCGAGGAGGCGGAAGCGCTTGGGCAGACGACGATCGCGGTCGGTTGGGACGGGACGCTTCGCGCTCTCGTCGTCGTCGCCGACACGGTCAAGCCGACCAGCGCCGCGGCAGTCGCGCAGCTGGTCGAGCTCGGCCTGCGGCCGGTGCTCCTGACCGGCGACAACGAGGCGACCGCGCGGGCGGTCGCGGCTGAGGTCGGGATCGAGGAGGTGATCGCCGAAGTGCTGCCGGCCGAGAAGGCGGCGGTCGTCGAGCGACTCCAGGGCGAGGGCCGGGTCGTGGCGATGGTCGGCGACGGGGTCAACGACGCCCCGGCGCTGGTCCAGGCCGACCTCGGCCTCGCGATCGGGACCGGGACCGACGTCGCGATCGAGGCCTCTGACCTGACTCTCGTCTCGGGCGACCCGCGCGCGGTCGGCGACGCGATCCGCCTCTCGCGGCGCACCCTGGGGACGATCAAGGGCAACCTCTTCTGGGCCTTCGCCTACAACGTCGCGGCGCTGCCGCTCGCCGCGGCCGGCCTCCTCAACCCGCTGATCGCGGGCGCGGCAATGGCTTTCTCAAGCGTTTTCGTGGTCACCAACTCGCTGCGCCTGCGCGCCTTTCAGCCCGGCCGCGACACCGACTCGCTACCTTGAGGGACTGCCAGGGACGGCAGAACCCAGGTGGTGGGGTGGAGTTCTAGGGAACTCCTTCGGGTTCTTGCCTTGTCGTAGAGCGAGCCGGGGAGAGGCTCGCTCTCAAGTTGGCCGAGCAAAGGACCGATGGCAATCGGAGCTATGCGTTCACATATCGGAATCGTTCTGTTTGTGGCCTGCGCCATGGCCGCGGTCGCCGCCCCTGCCGACGCCGCCCCGGCGAAATGCGCGGGCAAGAAGGCGACGATCGTCTCCAATGCCCCGCGGATCGCCGGTACTCCCGGACACGACGTGATCCTCGCCGGAGGCTCCGACAACGTCGTCTTCGGGGGCGGCGGCAACGACGTGATCTGCGGCGGCGGCGGCAACGACACGCTCTACGGTGAGCGCGGCAACGACGCGCTGCGGGGCGGGGATGGCGACGACACGCTGTATGGCGGGCGCGGCTCCGACGATCTCGACGGCGGCCTGGGGAAGGACCGCCTCATCGGCGAAACCGGCAACGACACCCTGAGCGGTGGTCCCGGCGACGGCGACAACCTCGACGGCGGCGTCGGCGACGACACGCTCTCCGGCGGCGCCGGCGATCTCGACGTGCTCCACGGTGGGCCCGGCAACGACCGCCTCGACGGCGGCCCCGGCGGCCACGACATCGCCTCCTACAAAGGCGCCGGCGGCCCGGTCACGGTCGACCTCGGTCGCGGTGTAGTCAGCGGTGCCGAGGGCGAGCGGCTGGGCGAAGTCGAGGACGTGCTGGGCGGCTCGGGCGACGACGTCCTGACCGGCTCGGCGGCCCCCAACCGGCTCGACGGCGGGCCGGGCGACGACCGTCTCTTCGCGGTCGGCGACGGGGACGAGGCGTTCGGCGGGCCGGGCGACGACGCCTGCTCGGGCCGCTTCGCCAGCGAGACCGCCTGCGGCAACTCGGGCGGCTCGGGGCACGGAACCGCGGTCGCGCTGATCAGCAGCATCACCGGCGCCACGGCCCTGATCGTCACTGGCAGCGACGGGTCCGACAACGTCACGGTCAGCGCCGTCGGCGAGGGCTACATGCTGCAGGGCGGCGGCGAGCTCGAGGTCCTGCTCGGCGAACCGGAGCCCGCTGTCTGCGTGCGCGACCGGGGCGCCAACTCGGTCTTCTGCCGGGGGCGCGTCGGCTCGATCCAGGCCGCGCTCGGCGCCGGCGACGACACCTTCGCGATCGCCGACGGCTTCCCGTCGGGCATCTCCGCCACGGTCGACGGCGGCGCCGGCAACGACACGCTGCGCGGCGGTCCCGCCGACGACACGCTCTACGGCGGCGACGACCGCGACCCCGACACGCTCGAAGGCGGCGGTGGCGACGATGCCCTCTTCGGGGTCAACATCTTCCATCCCCGCCATGGGGGCGGCGCGGCGCGGATGGTCGGCGGCGGTGGCGACGACCTCTTGATCGGCGGTCAGCCCTGCAACGGCGACCTCTTCGACGGTGGGCCCGGCAACAACGACAGCGCCTCCTTCGCCCGCATCCGCAACAGCGGCATCAACGTCAAGGCGACGATCGGCGGCGCGGTCCTCGACCCTGGCGTTCCCGGCTGCAACGCCGGCCACATCAGCAGCAGCGTCGAGAAGATCGAGGGCTCCCCCGGCGCCGACATCCTGATCGGCGACGGCGGCGCCAACACCCTGCTCGGCCGCGGCGGCGACGACGTGCTCGATGGCCGCGGTGGTTTCGACCGTTGCATCCAGGGCGCTGGCTCGGGACGCAGGTCGAACTGCGAGTTCGCCTCCTGGCGGACGCCGCTGCGCAAGCGGATCCCCTGACCCGGGCGTCCGACCCGCCTACTTCAGCAGCGGGCGCAGGTCCTCGAGCTTGTCGAAGAGGTGCCAGACGTAGTTGCCGCCGCCGGCTTCGCGGTGCGGGTGCAGGTCGGCCAGCTCGGGGTCCTCGCGGTAGGCGTCGAAGTGGGCGCGGCTCTTCCACTCGACCACGATCAACGCCTTGCGCGGCTCGATGTCGCCCACGATCGCCTCGCTGAACTGACCCAGCGCCACCACCTTGCCGCCGTGCCGGGCGACCGCGGCCGGCGAGCGCCGCGAGTAGGCGAGGTACTCCTCGCGATCGGCGACGTCGAAGAGGTTGAGCGCGTAGACGGGCCCGTTGGCGGCAGCGGCCACGTCGGCATCCTCCCAGGCGCCAGCCGCCGGCGCCAGGGTCTGGGAACATCCGGCGGGTGTTCGGGGCGGGTGAGGAGAGACCGGGGGAGCGCGAGGACCTGGCCGAGCTGCGTCGGCGCGCCGCGCTGACCAGCGACGAGGGGCGGCCCGAGGCGGTGCGCCGCCGCCACGAGGCGGGCGGGCGGACCGCGCGCGAGAACGTCGCCGACCTGGTCGACCCGGGCTCCTTCGTCGAGTACGGCCGCTTCGCGATCGCGGCGCAGCGCGATCGCCGCGAGCTGGGGGAGCTGCTGGAGCGGACGCCGGCCGACGGCCTCGTCGGCGGCACGGCGCGGGTTAACGGCGACCTCTTCGGCGAGGCCGGTGCCTGCGCGGTCCTCTCCTATGACTACACGGTGCTGGCCGGCACCCAGGGGGCGCTCGGGCACCGCAAGAAGGACCGCCTCTTCGAGCTGATCGAGCGGCTGCGGCTGCCGACCGTGTTCTTCGCCGAGGGCGGCGGCGGGCGGCCAGGAGACACCGACTACCCGGTCGTCTCCGCCCTCGACACGCGCGCCTTCGCGCTCTGGGCCGGGCTCTCCGGCCTGGTGCCGCGGATCGCGGTCGTCGCGGGCCGCTGCTTCGCCGGCAACGCGGTGATCGCCGGCTGCTCGGACCTGATCGTCGCCACCGAGAACATCTCGCTGGGGATGGGCGGGCCGGCGATGATCGAGGGCGGCGGGCTCGGCAAGGTCGACCCCGACGCGGTCGGCCCGCTGGACGTGCAGGAGCGCAACGGCGTCGTCGACGTGTCGGTCGCCGACGAGGCGGAGGCGACGGCGATGGCGAAGCGGCTGCTCTCCTACTTCCAGGGCGCGACGCCGCCCGGCCCCGAACCCGACCAGACCCAGCTGCGCGAGCTGGTGCCGGAGCGCGAGCGGCGCGCCTACCCGGTGGCGCCGGCGATCGAGATCCTCGCCGACGAGGGCTCGGTCACCTTCCTGCGCCCGTGCTTCGCGCCCGAGATGGTCACCGCCCTGGCCCGGATCGAGGGCCGGCCACTCGGCTTCATCGCCAACGACACCCGCCACACGGCCGGCGCGATCACCAGCGACGCGGCCGACAAGGCGGCCCGCTTTCTGCAGCTCTGCGACGCCTTCGGGCTGCCGGTCGTCTCCCTGGTCGACACGCCGGGGATCATGGTCGGCCCCGAGGCCGAGGCGACCGGGCTGGTCCGCCACGCCTCGCGCCTGCTGCTCGCCGGCGCGGCGCTGCGGGTGCCGCTGGTCGCGGTGATCCTGCGCCGCGGCTACGGGCTCGGCGCCCAGGCGATGACCGGCGGCAGCCTGCACGAGCCGCTGCTGACGGTCGCCTGGCCCTCGGCGCACCTCGGGCCGATGGGGCTGGAGGGGGCGGTGCGGCTGGCGCTGCGCAAGGAGCTGGAGGCGATCGAGGACGAGGCGGAGAGGGAGCAGCGGGTGCGCGACCTGACCGCGGCGGCGGAGCGCAACGCCCAGGCGCTCAACGCGGCGACCCTGTTCGAGCTCGACGACGTCGTCGACCCGGCCCGGACGCGGGCGCTGATCGTCTCGACCCTGGCGGCGGCGGGCGCGCACGCACTGCCCGAGCGCGGCCACCGCTTCGTCGACGCCTGGTAGGTCAGCCGCGTCCCTTGCTGGGTCCCGGGCGCAGCCCGACCAGCTCGAAGTAGCCGATCGCGTAGATGTGGCGGCCGTCGGAGACGACCGGGGTGTAGCCGGCCTGGGGCAGCGTGAAGACCTTGCGGCCGCTGCTGGCGTCGAGCCCGATCGTCCGGTCGGTCTTGAAGCTCGAGGTGTAGACGGTGCGGCCGACCACCACCGCGGTGCCGGGCACGGCACCGCCGACGTCGTAGCGCCAGCGCCGGGCCCCGCTGCGCGCGTCGAGCGCGTAGAAGTGCTCGTCGTAGGAGCCGATGTAGACGGAGGGCGGCGTGCCGGGGACTTCCGCGATCGCCGGCGAGCCGTAGACGTAGTCGCCGGTCCGGAAGAACCAGCGCACCTCGCCGCTGCGCTGGTCGAAGGCGTAGACGGTGCCGTCGTCGCGGGCGGCGTAGACGTTGCCGAAGCCGACCGCGGGTGAGGAGTAAAAGCCGCCCTCGCCGAAGGGGCGGACCGCGGTCGTGTTGGTGCGCCAGATCAGCTTGCCGCTCTCGGCGTCGACGCTGAACATCGTCCCCTCATAGTCGGCGACGAAGATGCGGCCGTCGTGGTGGCTGGGGCTGGCTTTGATCGCGCCGGGGGTGTTGAGGCGCCAGCGCACGGCGCCGTCGGCGGCGCGGACGGCGACCAGGTTGGCCTTGTCGTCGCCGAGGTAGAGCGTGCCGCCGACCGCCAGCGGCGAGGATTCGAGGTGGGCGCCGAGGTTGCGCTTCCAGACCCTCTTGCCGTCGGCGGCGTCGATCGCGACCAGGTCGCCGTCCTCGAAGGCGACGAAGACGCGGCCCCGGTGGAAGACAGGTGCCGTCGTGTCCTTCGGTGGCCCCTTCTGGCGCCGGTCGCGGAGGCGCTCCCAGAGGACCTTGCGGTCCTGCAGCCGCACCGCTTTCATGTTGCCGTACTTGTCGACCAGGAAGGCGACGCCGCCGCCGACCGCGGGCGGGAACTCGAGCAGCGCGTGCGTGTTGATCGACCAGTCTTCGTGCAGCGGCGGGTCGAGCTCACGGCTTTCGTCGGGCAGGTAGTGCGTGCGCTCCGGAACCCGCCCGAACAGCGGCCAATCGATCAGCGCCGCTTCACCCCCGGCCGCCGGCACCCGCTCGTTCGCGCTGGAGCCGCCGCAGCCGGCAGCGCCGAGCAGCGCAACGGTCGCGGTCAGGCAAGCGAGGGCAGGGAAGAGTCGAACGCCAAGGCGCATCTAGCGGCTATCGGCAGGTCAGCGGGCGCCCTGAAGCCGCCGCGATCAGCCCGGAGAAGCGGCGGACGGGAATCGAACCCGCATCATCGCCTTGGAAGGGCGAGGCTCTACCGTTGAGCTACCACCGCGCGCGCAAGCCGCCTCCCGGTGCGGCCAGCGACCGCTAGACAGTTTGCCCGAATCCGTCAGAATGCGAAGCAGCCACGGGGAGTGGCGCAGTCTGGTAGCGCACTCGGCTGGGGGCCGAGCGGTCGCAGGTTCAAATCCTGTCTCCCCGATATTCAGAGCCGGCTTGGGAAGCGGCTTTAGGCCGAAGTGGCGTGGTAAAGACGCGCGGGGAACGGCGTTTGGTACCGCCCGTGGTACCCAGGCGGCCTCGTCTGGGCTGGCTACATCCCCTTAGCCCTCGTCGAGACGGCGAAGGATATTGGCAAGGAGGATGGCTGAATCAGCAGCTATTCCGGCTTCTTTTCGAGTGCTCGCAGCGCGGTGCTTGACCGCTTGAGCCTGATCGTTGGCAGCCTTCGCCAGTTTTCGAAGCGGCGCGTTATCGCTGCCTGGCACGGCGTCCTCTATAAAGCGGTCGATTCTCAGTTTCGTCTTAGCAACCGGAGGCTCTTCCTCGCCATCGCGGAGATGGCGGTCCGCGGCGTAAACCTGGCGACTCAGCGCTTCGAGGACGATCACGCAGTCGTTGCCGATGTTTCGATAGTCCTGAGGGGTCCTTGCCTGCGCGAAGTGACGATGTAGCTCAGCGACTTCCTCATCCACGCGGGACCAGCCGGTGCGCCCTCTCGGGCTGATCGGATGTGCGAGATTGGAGGAGAGTGCTTCGCCCTCGCGTTCAGCGAGAGCGTCATGAATGGGATCGAAGATCTCATTGAGAATGTCTCTCCGAGCCTGCCAGGATCCGTAGCCGTCGTTCTTGAGCCAGTAGCTCTTAAACGTTCTGAAATCTCGGAATGGAACCTCGAAACGTTCGAGCCTCAATCGCTTGAGCACGCTGCCTAACGCGAGAAGCGATTCACGCATCTGAGCCTCGGTTAACTCCTCGCCGCCGTCGGTCCCAAACGCTTCTGGGTCATCGTGGATGAGTCGGGATAGGGCGACCGCCGCCTCCAGGTCGTCTGCTTGGTCGAGGGTCCGGGCTCGCATCTTCCGGACAAGCTCAAGGTTGAAGCGGGGCTTGGATGGGATCCCGAAAGGATCCAAGGGGTCGGAATCGGGCTCGGCAAAGAAGTCGTCGGGGCGCATCGCTGTTTCAGCGCGAAGGTGTGAGGGCTGCCCCAAGATCGATTTGGGGGGAAGTCCGCCTAGCGCGCAGATAGTCTCGCGGAAAATGCTTGTCAAGGCCACCTTCCATCGCTTCAAGCAGTTCAGGGATAATTCGTTCGTCCTGCACCCCGGCGTTTCGCTGCTTGGGGGCGGCAATAACGCCGGAAAGTCTTCGCTCCTCCATGGACTAGCCGTTTGGGAGTTCTGCCGAACCGCTCTGGAAATGGAGAGAGGGACCGAAGCCTTCCTTGCTGACTACTCTGGTCAAGGCCTTGGATTGGGCGATGACGAGTTCTCGCCTATCAACGTCCCTTCGCTGAAACATCTCTGGACGAACCTCAAGCCCCAGCGGGTCGATGAGCCGGATGGATACACGCTCCAGATTCGTTGCGACTGGAAGCTGGATGGAGAGGATCGTTCTCTGGAGTTCGGACTATCACTCGCAAATGACCGACTCTTCGTTAAGCGAACCGACTCCAACTTAGGTCCCGAAGACAGGATCCCGCGATTCGCATATCTCCCGCCATTCGCCGGAATGACCGATCGTGAGATGCGCACGTCCGGCGCGATACGACGTCGGCGGATCGGGGAGGGATTGGCGGGGGCCGTCCTTCGCAACATTCTTCTCGACATGCAGGTGGCGAATACCGCCGAGCGCGCCCAACTTAGAGGGGATAAATCGAAGATCAGCAATTCGGATCTAGCGAAACTCCGAGCAAGCGATCCCTGGGAGCTTCTTCAGCAGAAGCTCCGTACTACCTTCAGTGTCGAACTTGACGTCGCCGCCTTCCGCGAGGAGTACCACTCGTACATTCAGATCGAGGTTGTCAAAGGCGAGGTCCAAGGCTTCAAGGTAAAGCGGTACCCCGATTACAACAAGCGCGATTTAATGGTCGAGGGAAGCGGCTTTCTGCAGTGGCTATCGGTTTTCGCCCTAGCGACCAGTCCCGACATCGATGTTCTGCTGCTTGATGAGCCCGATGCGCACCTTCATCCATCACTACAGGTCCAACTCTTGGAGTCGCTGCGAGATCTTGCATCTGCGAGCGGCAAGCAGGTACTGATAGCGACTCATTCGACCGAGATTCTTCGCAATGCTGAACCAAGAGACATCTTTCAGGTACGAGGACTTGAGAGCCGCTACCTCGAGGAGGAGAGTCAGAAGGTCGGAATGCTTGCTGGGATGGGAACCGACTATGCCCCGAGGGTGGATGGGGCAAAGAAGACGAAACGTGTGCTTTTTGTCGAGGGAAGAAGCGACGTAGGGATTCTCAAGATCTTGGCCGAGACGCTTGGGACTGCGTGGCCCGATTTATGGGTCGAATGGCGAACGACCCAGGGACAGAAGGAACGACGACAGCTGTACCTAGCGTTGAAGGAAGAGATCCCGGAGCTTCGTGCACTTAGTCTCAGAGATAGGGACGATGAGCCAACCGAGACGGTTAAAGAGGACCTCGTTGATAATGCGATTCCGGCGGACCCGAACTTTCAGCCACGGCGGTGGCGTCGGCGACACATTGAGAGTTATTTGATTTGGCCACCCGCCATCGCAGTTGCTTCAGGGCAGTCCGAGGAGGAAGTTCAGGACTACCTGATGAATCAGCACGGAATAGCGGTGGGCGATCAGTTCGCTGATGCCAACGCACCCCAGGCCTTGATGGACGTTCGCGGGAAAGCGATCCTGTCGGACGGAGGCCCGGCGGTGCTTGGTCAGCTGTCAGTCGATTCCTATGAGGTCGCCAAACATCTGGATGCCGAACATATTCCGGCCGACATCAAGGTCTTCCTCAATGACGTAGCTAGTCTCGCTGAATGACTCTCTCGGGAGCGCACCCGGGCGGTAGATCTGAGGTCGCCGAGCGCCCACGGGTAGCCTGAGCGGCATGGGCTCGGGGGCGGAGGCTGAAGGCAGCGAGACGCGCGTCAAGGACGGACGCAAGTGGCGGATCGGCTCTGAGGCGCAAGTCAGCTGGATCAAGGACGCCTCGAAGTGGGCTGGCGACGCCATACCGGCGGTGTTCGATGCCTATGTGACCGTCGAGCTTCCAGGGACGGGGCACCACGGACCGACTGACCTGGAGGCGCAACGCGACGGTCATGACCGAGCCGTGCTGGCAATCCTCAGCAAAGAGTCGAGCATCCAACCTTGGTGGCTGGGCTTTCTCGAGACCGGCGCCGCCGACGTCGTTTTCCCCAGCGCACCGAGGACGATGCTCTATGCCTCATGGGAGTACGTGCTGGTCGAGGCAGGCCCGGAGGAGGCTGGAACATGGCGCCGGGACGGATGGGGCGAAGACCTGCCGGACCTCGTGTTCCCGTCCGATCGAACATGGCTTTTCTCGACTCTGTGGGACGACGACTGGTCTTGCGTAGGGGGCTCGAGAACGTTGATTGACGCATTCCTCTCGAGTCCCGAATTGAAGGGGAGGGTGCGTGAGATCGATCCGTCGATGTCGATGGACGATGTATGTCCGCCGGGCCACGAATGGTTCTGATGCCGAGATTGCGTCCAGGGTCGAGACGGTGCACCCGGTCAGTTGCCGAGCAGTCACTGGCTGCGAAGCGAGAGCTTGAAGCCAGCTCTGGCTATCGGACAGCGAGCCTGAGAACCCTTTGGCGGTCAGCCGCCGTACCGAGGGCTTCCGAAATGCCTCTTGCCACCACGCAGTGCCCAGCGGTCGCTCCTCGGTGAGCCTGCTTGTCCGAGTGCCGTGTTGATCGGAATGATCCGCTCGATCTCTACGGGTCGGGGTAGCTACCGCCGGGGATTCAACTCAGACTCCACCGAGGCCGCCGCTACGATGCGGAAATAACCAAGTCTGAGTTAATTGCGCAGGTCGAGTCGATGACCGAGGAGGAAGCGGCGGAGGTGAAGCTGATCTACGCGCCGGATTGGCCGTCCAAGGCGACTTCGATCGAGGAGATTCGCAGGCGCACCGGCACGAGAGCGATGACCCCGGATGAGTCGGAGAAGTTCTGGCAGGAGCACGTGCCGCTGATGCAGCCGCCCAACGGCGAGGGGTAGATATCGCCGACGGGCGGGAGGCCCGCGCTTCCGCCGGCGATCGGGGATCTTCTGGCGCACGGCGTTCCGGTTGGCTCGGTGGATCGGGCGTCCGCGATCAGGACCTTCCGCTGCGAGGACCAACTGTCAGCCGCAGGCGCGGTCGTCGGCTTCGAACTGCGCCAGGGTGCAGCGGTAGGCGCGTGGGTAGTAGCGGTCCATCGCCCGGGCGGCGCCGGCCGGTTTGGCGTTCTGCGGCGCGTCTTGCACGGCATGGTCGAAGCCTTCGTTCGGCAGCATGTTGCGGAAGATCAGGATCTGGCGGGTGTGCGGCTGCGTGGTTGAGAGTGGGATGAAGGTCCCGCCCGCTGTCTCGATCGCATCTCGCTCGCTCGGCTCGGCGACGACGTAGGCGTACTCTCCGGCCGCGTTCAACGTGGTTTCAAGGTCGGCTGCGCATCCGTATTCGCTCTTGCCGCCGCCGATCGGGTTTGCGACCACCGGCCAGGGGCTCCGATAGACGTTGTTGCAGAGCGAGAAGTAGCGCAACTGGAGGTTCTTCTGAGGCCAGGGAACGGGATGGGTCCCGCGCGGCGTCGTTGGCGCCCTGCCGCGAACGACGACGACAGTCCCGGCTACCGGCCGGAACAGCGCCGAGACGTAGGCGTTGTTGACGTTGGGGAAGAAGGAGTTAGTCGCTGCCGCCGAGGCGCGGAAGAACTCGAGTGGAGGTGGGCATTCCGAGCGGCGACACGGCTTCGTCCCTTCCGTACCGCCCCGCACTGCCTTTCCGAGCTTCAACAGTCCCCGAACCATCCGCTTCGTCGGCTCGACGCCCAGCCGCGTGGACAGGTTCTTCGCGGCCTTGGTCGCCGCCGCTTTGGATCGGATCGTCGCGGCGAGCATTCCGGTTGGGGCCGGGCATCGCGGTAGCGCGGTCTCCTCGCCGTTCTCGACCAAGGAGAGCTTCGGCAGTTCCACGGCGGCGTTGCCGCCGGTAGGCAAGTAGACGCGGTAGAGGAGGAACCCGAGCGGCGCGGCGTCCTGATCGGTCGCGAGTTCAGGAGCCAGGGGCAGAGCGTTCGCTTCGCCGGCCCTTACGTCACCGCTAACGGTCAGGGTGAAGGCGCCGCCCGATTTGCCCCGGCGCTGGAAGGGGTTGACCGAGCCGGGCTGGGGATCGATCTGGTAGTCGGCGATCCCCGACGAGACCCTGTTCGCTTCGAACGATCCACCATCTTCGTCGTAGACGTTGAACGACATGTAACGGGCATCCGGATACCTGCCTTCGATCCTGATCTCGGCGCCGCTTTCGGCGTGGAACGGGGTCGTCCAGTAAGTCGCCGCCGCGTCCGGGAAGGCGACGTTCATCGTTTCCGGCGTCGTCATCGTCCACCACGAGCAATGTGGGAAGGCGCTCGGCGCCGCCGCCGAGGCGCCGACCGGCAGGCCGATGAGCAGGCCGAGCGCGAGGACGAAGAGTGCGGGGAGCGAGCGGATCGGCAGCGGGCGGGGCATAGGTTGGATTGTTTCGGCAGCCCTCAGGCGGGACTTGAACTGCGGTCAGCGGCTTGATCCAGGCCGCGGTGCTCTGAATCTCTGGGCGAGGTTCGGGTCTCCGTTGGGGTCCTGGATCAGCTCGGCGGCGATCGTTACTCCGGTGAGCTTCGCTCCATGCGGAGGCTGCGGGAGGCAGAGATCGTGCATGTTGTCGGCGTTGAACGAGGTTTCGTGGTCGTAGAGGTCGGCGACTTCGAGCGGGGCGATCGCGATGGGCTTGCCACGCGGCGGCTTGTACAGAGCGCGGTAGGAGGCGGCGACCGGGGCACCGACCTCTTCCCCGGTGGGATAGGCGGTGAGGCCGTTGGACCACATCACGCGCACGAAGGCCTTGCCGACGGTGCAGCGGTTGCGGTCACGGCGGTAGATCGATGGCGTGAGCGCCCAGGCGTCGACGATGTACGGGCCGCCGGACAGCGGATCGACGCTGACCTTCGGTAGGCCCCTGATCTGCCGCCACTTGCGGGCGCCCGGGGCTCTGCCCTGCAGCCTGCCGACAATGCGGATCGCCACCGGCGTCGGCCCGCTCTCCGAGTCCCCGAAGTCGCCGATCAGGTTCACCGTCTGAGCCTCGTCCAACTCGTCCGGCGGAAACTGGAGGGCACAGGTAGGAATGGCGACGCTGCCATCGCCGCGGACGATCCGGAAGTCGGCAGGCTGGATCGAGGCGCGACGGACAAACCAGTTGAAGGTGGTCGGGATGTTGTCGAGCCCCTGCTCCCCGCTGGGACAGCCGACCGCGTTTTCGGTGCCCCACGACGCGCTCAGGATTCTCGGCTCGGGGGGCGGGATCGATTCAGTTCCGGTGGCCGCCGCGGGCAACGCTGACACGAGGAGGACTACCCCGAGTGCCGCGCACGAATATCCGCGCAGGCGACGCTTTGGGGATCTCTGCGTATGGATGCACTGGAGCTCTCGCTTCCCGCGCTCGCGCCACCAATCCGGCCAGTCGCGACTGCCCCTGTCTTTGTGCTTAGCGGGCCGCACGACCGCAGTCTCCCACGGCGAACGAGACCATTGGATCCGAGCGAGGCCTCGGTAGCTACTTGTCCTTGCCCAGCGAAAGGCCGCGCGTTTCGACCTGCATCGGGCTCGGGCGTTTCGGCTCAGGAGGTGGAGTGGGAGGCGCGGTCTGTGCCATGAGGCGATCTTACGGGGTCGATGCGATGGCGATGATCCATAGGACCACCTCGAGAGCGAGCAGGCCGCAGGCAATCTGGAAGAACGCCGCGAGCTGCTCCAGACCCTTCCGGTTCTCGGAATAGCTGTCATGCATGTGCAGGGATAGATCTCGGTGCAATTCATCGATGGGAGCTGGTTGCTCAGACTCGATGTAGGTCTGAATCACGTCACGCGGGTTCGCCGTGAACTCCCACCGACGAGGCCACAGGATGCCGAGTGATACGACAGCGACGCCGACGAATGAGGCAAGCCCCAACCAGGCGGCCCCACGCGACCCTCCTCCTTCAAGTGCCTGCGCGCCCATGAAAGAAGTCGTGATGGCGGCAGCTGAAAGTACGAGACCCGCACGCGTTCGGAAGCTGTCGATGGTTCCCTGCTGCTCGGAGAGCGCTCGAACCGCCTCGTCGTAGGCGACGCGGTAAAGAATGTCTTTGTCTGCGTCGGCCACGACGCAAGCTTGGCATTCACCTCGGTCAGACCTAGTAGGTCGGGGTCTCGCGGCGCCCTGGGTGGCGTCGCCTTTGGGTCAGGAACGGGGAAGCGCCTCGCGCAGGAGGGCGCTCGCGAGGTAACCGGTGCTCCTCCCGCGCCCGCGTTGCTCCACGAGCCCGGAGTCGAGCAGGCGCCTGAAGTCGGCGCTCGCGGTGGCCGGCGACACGTCTGCCTCGCTTCCGTACCTGGCGCGATCGGTTCCGCCGGCGAGGCTCTGCTCGAGCGCGATGACCAGTCGATCCGGCCAGCTCCGAGCGCCGACCAGTCGTTCCAGGGAGGCCCAGCGTGCGGCGGCTTCCTCGATCTGCGCCAGGCGCCGGCGGGCCTGGGCGATGTGGGCGCTGACGCAGAACGAGACCCATCCGCTCGCGTCGCGCTCCGGCTGGTAGCTCCCGCCCTGCGCCTCGCGCAACGCGGCGTAGTACTCCTGGGTGTGGGTTCCCAGGTACTCCTCGATCGAGAAGAACTCCGGGGCCGCGAGTCCCTCTCGGGCAAGGACCAGCGACTGGACGATCCGCGAGATGCGACCGTTGCCGTCGCGAAACGGGTGAACCGAGGTGACGTGGAGGTGGGCCATCGCCGCCCGCACCACAGAGTCGGCATCCAGGTCGCCGGCGGCGAGCCAGTTGACCACCTCGTCCATCAGGGAAACCACCCGGTCCCCGTCGGGGCCTTCGAACTCGAGCGAGCCGTCGGTGGCGGTCACACCGATGGGCCCGGTGCGCCAAAGCCCCGGGTCCTTGTCGCGCTGGAACGAGCAGGCCTCGAAATGCAGGTCGAGGATGACCCGGTCAACCCACTTGAACGAGGGATCGACCCCCATCGTCCCCACGTGGTCCATGGCCTGGGCGTAGCAGGCGACCGCCTGTCGGTTCTCGCTGTCGCGCTCTGCCGCTGCCCGGTTGCCGACCAGCTCGAGCGCTTCCTCGGGGGAGACCGAGAAGCCCTCGATCGAGGTCGAGCTCTCGATCGAGTTGGCGCGCACCTCGCGCCGCAGGCTGCCCATCCAGCGAGTGCGGACCTTGACCTCGTCGCCCAAGGCCGCGCGTAGCTGCGCCAGCTCGTCGAGCTGGCTTCGCAGAGCGGCGCCTATCGGCGGGGTTGCGTAGATCACGACCCAAGTCTAGACGATTAAACGTTTAATCGTATGAACTCTAATTCGTCCAGGGAGCCGGAGGCAGAGATGACCGCCGGGCTTTCGCGCGGGTCAGGCGCGCCGTTCGAGCAGGGCGGCGAGCTTGTCGAGCGCCATGCGCGTGCCGACCTCGTTGTCCTCGGGTCGGACGCCGGGTGGGATGTCCTCGTGGTGGGCGACGACGTCGGTGCCCCCGTCGGCGTCCTCCAGCGTGGTCGTGATCGTCATCTCGCCCCTGAGCTGAGGATCGTCGGTCGCGAACTCGATCACCTCGACGACCTCGCGATCGGGGACGAGGCGGGTGAAGTGGCCGGCGTAGGTGTCGGTCTGTGCGGTGGTCTTGCCGCTCTCGGTCGGGGCGTCGTAGGTGAGCGAGACGCGGAAGGCGCCGCCGACCTCGGGGTTGAGCTCGTGGACGACGCAGCTCATCCCGTCGGGCACCCGCCAGCGGGCGATCGCGTCCGGGTCGAGGAGCGCCCGGTACACGGCCGACCGGGGCGCGCGGATATGTCGCTTCAGCCGGGTAGATGCCATGCCTCCGACGTTACCGATCGGGACTGGGCCCCGGGGTCGGGACGACCGCCATGGCGTCGAGTAGGGTGCCGCCTGCTCATGGGCGGCGATGGCGAGTCCCCGGACAAGGGGGAGTGGTTCTTCGATCGGCCGTTCACGCCCGGTGAGGTGGATCGGCTGGCTGACGCGGTCGCCGACTGGTTGTGCTCGGACCACCTTCGCCGGCTGGTCGAGCACGTGCCCGGGCGGCGCGAGCGGGACGGTGCCGTCGAGCGGCTCAGCTGGCCGACGGAGCTCGATTACCAGCCGCGCATGGGCGTGGCCGGTCGCGATCGTCTCGCGCGGATCGTCGCCGCGCTCGGCGAGATCTGCGAGTGGTCCCGGCCCGGCACCGCCTGGGACTACCGGGTGAACGGCGGTGAGCGCCTCCCCGACGACGAACCCCCGCCCCAGCCGGGCCTCCCGGTGGCCGCCGTCGCCGAGGCCGCCGCCGCTCTCGGGTTGCGCTCGCCGGGCCGCTTGAACGGTGCGCCGCGGACGCTCGTCGTGCTCGGCGGCAGGCGCCTTGCCCCGCTCAACCGCGCCCGCGCGGCGGCGCTCGCGATCCGCGCGGAGTCGCTCACGGGCGTCCGCGTCGTCCTGCTCTGTGCACCGCGGGCGCTCGATCGCCGCGAGCGCCTGAGCCCCGAGGTCCGGGCCTACGCGCCGGGTGCGCGTGAGGAGGCGGACCTGATGACGGCGGCGGCGAGCCGTGTGTTCGGCGCCGGCTCCTTGGTGGAGGAAGTGAGTCTGGTCAAGGCGCCCGCCGCCGACGGCGCCGACCGGGCCTCGACCTACGACACGCTGCGGGTCCTCGCCGAGGATCTGGCGGATGAGCGGGAGCCCGTCGCGCTCTTCACGTCGCCGACCTGCAGGCCCTTCCAGTGCCTCGACGCGGTGCGGGCGCTCGGGCTCGGCGACGATGGTCTCGCGCTCGAGCTGGTCGCCCACCCGCCGGTCTGGGCCGCCGACCCCGGGTCGGGCGCCGCGCCGCCGCACGTCTACCTGCAGGAGATCCGCAGCACCGTGCAGGCCGCCGGCAGGCTCGCCGGGGCGATCACCCCCGTGCCGAGCCCCTCCGCCGCGCTCGCCTGAGCCGCGCTCGCGCCGCCCGCCGCCCCGCGCTCGCCAGCCGCTTCGACTTCTCCCAGGCGTCGAAGCGCGCGCCGCGCGTGACGATCCGCTGCAGGGCGAAGGTCAGGTCGGGGTCGGCGCCGCGCGCTTCCAGCGCCGCCAGGTTCTCTTTGACGTAGGTGAGCGAGCGCCGGGTGCGGACCGGGCCGCTCGACATCTCGCGCAGTGAGAACTCGGCCGGCAGGGTGGCGCAGCGCCCCGGCGCGCCGATCACCCGCAGGCCGGTCATCGTCCGCACGCACTTCGCGCACTGACCGCAGTTGAGCGTCTCGACGTTCGGCTGGAAGCAGACGCGCAGAGACGACATCGCCAGCTCCGAGTCGGCGAGGTGCTCGAGCTTGGCCACGCGGGGGACGGCGTCGACGTGCTCGATCCGCAGGCGGTTGCCCGAGTAGAGCGGGTCGAGCAGCGGGTGGCTGCCGGTGGGGTGAAGGTCGCGGTAGGAGTGGGTGGCGGGGATCAGGACGCGCTCGAAGCGGGAGGCGAGCAGCTGCCCGATCGTCGCCAGCGCCGCGCTGGTGTAGATCCGCTCCCAGTCGCAGGTCGCGTCGGAGAAGGCGGCGCGCAGGTCGGTTTCGAGCTCGATCGCCGGCAGGCCGAGCTCCGCCGCGACGCCCTGGATCGTCGCCGAGACCAGCTCGCGCTTGGCGTCGTCGCGCGGCAGGTCGAGGCCGTGAGCGAAGACGACCGCGTCGATTTCCTCGCGGCGGGTCAGCAGCGTGTAGAAGCTGTCGACGCCGCAGGTGAAGAAGGCCGCGGTGCCGCGCCCCTTGGGCGGGTCCGCCGTCGGGGCGGCGCCCGGCCGCAGCTCGACCCGCTGCAGTGTCGAGTCCCAGCTCGAGAGCACGTTCTGGATCGCGTCGGAGCCCCGGAGCAGGTCGGGGGAGACGCCGTCCGGGAGGTCGAGTGAGGAGGCAACCCCCATCGCCACCGGCAGCGCCGCGACGAAGGCGGCATCGGGGTTGGGCGTGAGCCAGCCATTCGCGCCGGCGAAGGTGACCTCCCGGGTCTCCTCCTCCCAGCGGAGGCGAACCCGGACCGCCTCGCCGCTGGCCTGGGGCGGGTCGAGCGTGGCCGGCGGCCGGCTTTCCTGGCTGGACATGGCGGGCAGAGTAGAGGCGGATCGCGACGTCTATTCAGCCCGCGGGCTTCTCCAAGCTGACCGTGGACGGTGAAGACTTTCGTGACCGCGCAGCTCGGCGGTAAGGTTCTCTCCCGTGGAAGCGGCCAGCTGCTTCGAGGCGCACGAGGTCGACCTGCACGGCCACCGGGCGGTCTACCGCGTAGCCGGCAGCGGGCCGACGATCGTGCTCATCCACGGCATGATCAACTCGTCCCGTCATTGGCAAGAGGTGGCGGAGCGCCTCGCTGGCTCCTACCGGGTGGTGGCGCCGGACCTGATCGGGCATGGCGACTCGGCGACCCCGCGCGGCGACTACTCGCTCGGCGCCCACGCGGCCAGCATCCGCGACCTGCTGACGACGATCGGGATCGAGCGGGCGACGATCGTCGGCCACTCGCTCGGTGGTGGCGTCGCGATGCAGTTCTTCTACCAGTTCCCCCAGCGCACCGAGCGCCTTGTGTTGATCTCCAGCGGTGGGCTCGGGCACGAGGTCAGCCCGCTGCTGCGCGCCGCGGCGCTGCCCGGCGTGGCGCCGCTGCTGCGCCTGGCCACGCAGCGTCGCCTGGTCGACGCGATCGACGCGACCGGCGCCGGCCTGCGCGAGCGCGGCAACTCGCGCGGCGTCTACCTGGAGGCGGTCGCCCGGGCGCTGCGGCCGCTGCAGGAGCCGGGGTCGAGGCGCGCCTTCCTGCAGACCCTGCGCGCCGTGATCGACGTCCACGGCCAGCACGTCAGCGCCAGCGACCGGCTCTACCTGCTCGGCGAGATGCAGACCCTGATCCTCTGGGGCGAGCGCGACCGCACGATCCCGATCGAGCATGGCCGCCAGGCCGCCGAGGCGATCCCGCGCTGCCGCTTCGAGACGCTGCCGCGCGCCTCCCACTTCCCCCACCTCGAAGATCCCGACGGTCTCGCCACGATCCTTGCCGACTTCGTCGCCACCACCGCGCCGGTCCAGATCAAGGACTCCGACTGGGCATCGGTGATCGCCCAGCGCGCCAAGAGCCGCCTGCGCGCCGTCGCCTGAGGCCCGATGGCGAAGCGGAGCGCCGGGATCCTGCTCTACCGAGGGTCCGGTGCGGCCTTCGAGGTGCTGCTCGCCCACCCGGGCGGCCCGTTCTGGGCAAGGCGCGACCTCGGCGCCTGGTCGATCCCGAAGGGCGAATGCGAGGAGGGGGAGGACCTGCGCACATGCGCCCTGCGTGAGCTCGGCGAGGAGCTCGGGCCGGCGCCGGCGCTCCGGGAGGCTGACCTGATCGAGCTCGGCTCGGTGCGCCAGAAGAGCGGCAAGCACGTCCACGCCTGGGGCGCCGCGGGCGAGTTCGACCCGGCAGCGCTTGACAGCAACACCTTCCCGCTCGAGTGGCCGCCGCGCTCCGGCACCGAGCGCGAGTTCCCCGAGGTCGACCGGGTCGAGTGGTTCGCGCCCGACGCCGCGCGGGAGAAGATCCTCGCCGCCCAGTCGCCCTTCATCGATCGGCTGCTGGAGGCGCTCGACGAGGGGGCAGTCGATATCGATCGCAGCATTTAGGGGTCTATAGCCCGCAAACCTTGCGATTTCCGGCCGTATACTCGGCGCGATGGCGCCAGACCCCGACCAGCAGGGCTCTTCGCCGGGGGAGGAGGGGCCCTCCGGGAGGCCGCTGCCGCTCTCCGTGCGGTTGCTCGGCGCCGGCGTCAACAGCGTGCGCAGCGTCGGCCGGGCGACCGGGATCGAGCAGGCGGTCGAGGCCGCCGCCGAGGAGGCGATGGTCGCGGCGGTCGAAAGCGCCGCGGTCGAGCGCGCCCTGGTCCGGGTCCTGCAGGGCCCTCTGGTCGAAGAAGCGGTGCGCGGCGCGGTCGACAGCGAGGCCGTCAAGGGGGCCCTGATCGAGGCGCTCGACAGCGAGATGGTCGACGAGGTCTGGCGCCGGCTGCTGGCCAGCGAGGAGGCGCAGCAGCTGGTCGAACGGGTCGCCGAGGCGCCCGAGCTGCGCGCCGCGATCAGCGCCCAGAGCGTCGGCTTCATCGAGGACATCGGCCACACGATCGGCGACACCGCGCGCCGCCTCGACGACGGGGTGGAGGGTGCGGCCCGCCGCGTCACCTTCCGCAAGCGCCGCGAGGAGCCGACCGAACGCGCCGGCGCGATGACCCGTGGCCTCGCCTTCGGCCTCGACGCGCTGATCGTCAACCTCGTCTTCTCCGGGATGGCGGCGATCGCCGCCCTGATCGGCTCCTTCCTCTCCGGCGACGGCAACGGTGTGTCCGGCGTCGCCCTGGCGCTCGGCTCGGCGGCCTGGTTCGGCCTGATCGGCCTCTACCTGGTCAGCTTCTGGTCGCTCGCCGGCCAGACCCTCGGGATGCGCTTCTTCGGAGTCCGGCTCGCGGTCGAGGGGGGGAGGGGCCTGCCGCTGCGCAGCTCGGTGAAGCGGCTGATCGGCCTCGGCCTCGCGATCATCCCCTTCGGCATCGGCCTGCTCGGCGTGCTCTTCAACGAACGTCGCCGTGGCTGGCAGGACCGGCTCGCCGGCGTCGACGTCGTCTACGAGGAGCGCGAGCAGACCATCGCCCCCTGGTCGAGCCTCGACGCGGCCGACCCGCTGGCCGCTGCCGGGCCAGAAACGGCGAAGGCCCCGGGAGCCCGGGGCCTTCGGCCGCAGCAGATGTCCGGGTGACGTTAAGTGGCCTGTGAGCCTTCCGGGCCCTCGGCCAGCTTGTAGATGATGATGATCGCGAGGGCGAAGATCGCCAGCGACCAGAACGGGTACGCGGGGATCGAGAGCAGGGCGCCGATCGCGTTCAGCGAGGCGATGAAGATGCCGAACCAGCGGCCGAACTCACCACCCGAGAAGAGCGAGAAGGCGGCGACGAGCTCGAGCACGCCGACGATCAGCAGGACCCAGCCCCAGGTGTTGAGGCCGCTGAGGATGAAGGTCGCGTTCTCGGTGAAGAACTTCGAGTCGCCGATCGCGGCGATTCCGTAGATGATGTTGAGCACACCGGCGACCAGCAGCAGGACGCCGGCGAAGACCCACCAGCCGCTGATCAAGCTTTCGTCGTTCATGAGCAACCCTTTCGTCGCATGGAGAAGGAGATTCCGGCAGGAACTTCGCTTTTCCATGCGTGTTTCCTGCGAGTAACAGCGATGACGCAGAGTTTCTTCGACCGCCTCAGGACCCACAACCGGTCGGTTTCGGCCGCCGCGCTGGCGTTTGCCGCGAGCTGCGCGCTGGCGACCGCCGCTGAGGCGGCGACGCCGGCCGTCCACGAGCTGCGCCCGCAGCCCAGGGCGGGCGACGGCTCCCTGCGCGTCGCCGGGCAGCCCCCGGCGCCGCACTTCCGGCGCGCCCCGGGCGCCGGTGCCAGCAGCGTCCGCGTCACCGACCCGACCGCGATCGGCACCCGCACCAACGGCAAGATCATCGCCGCCGCTCCCGGCACCGGCTCCTACTCCTGCTCGGGCACGGCGATCGAGACGCCGAGCCGCTCGATGATCCTCACCGCGGGCCACTGCGTTATCGAGAGCGGCCAGGAAGCCCAGCGCATGTCCTTCGTCCCCGCCTACGACCACGGCAAGCGGCCCTTCGGCACCTTCGAGGTCAAATCCGTCTACGTCATGCCGCAGTGGCGGCGCACCGAAAACCCCGCCTTCGACCTGGCGGCGCTGCGGGTCGAGCCCAACCGGTTCGGTTTCCTCACCGACGTGGTCGGGGCGCGCGGCTACGCGACCTCCAAGTCACGGCTCTCCGCCTTCCAGATCTTCGGCTACCCGGCGGCCCACGCCGGCGGCGAGGAACTGCGCAGCTGCCGCGCCCACGGCCTCGGCCTCGACCGCCTCACCAACCGCCTGCAGGGGCCGCCGACGATGCCCGCCTCCTGTGACATGGCGGCGGGCGCCAGCGGCGGCGGCTGGGTCTTCGACAAGGAATACGTCGGCGGCGTAACCAGCTACGGCTACCAGGGCCGCCCGACCCAGCTCTTCTCGCCCTACTTCGGCCCCCAGGTCGGCAGCTTCCTGCGCCAGCTGCCCTGAGTCCCTTCCACATAGACTGCGATTTTCCAGCGGTCGAGCGAGGAGGGGGCAATGGGCATGGATGCGGTGAGGACGCCGGACGAGGACCTGCGCGGTCTTCCCGACTTTCCGTTCGAGTCGAGTTACGAGGAGATCGACGGGCTGCGGATCGCCTACCTGGACGAGGGCGAGGGCAAACCGGTCGTCTTCTTCCACGGTGAGCCGACCTGGTCGTTCCTCTGGCGCAATGTGATCCCGCCGGTGCGCGACGCCGGCTACCGCTGCATCGCCCCCGACTACGCAGGGTTCGGCCGCTCCGACAAGCCGGTCGACCTCGGTTGGTACACCTACGATCGCCACGTCGAGCTGATGGCGACCTTGCTGGAGAGGCTCGACGTGCGCGACGCGACCGCCGTCGTCCACGACTGGGGCGGACCGATCGGGATGCGGCTCTTCGCCGAGCACCCCGACCGCTTCTCGCGCATGGTGGTGATGGACACCGGCCCCTTCACCGGCCACCAGAAGATGAGCGACACCTGGCTGCAGTTCCGCGAGTTCGTCCGCGACAACGAGGATCTGCCGGTCGGCTTCCTCGTTCGCGGTGGCTGCAAGAACGACCCCGGCGACGAGGTGATCGCCGCCTACGAGGCGCCCTACCCGAACGCCGCCTCGAAGGCCGGCGCCCGCGCCTTCCCGCTGATCCTGCCGACCGAGCCCGACTCACCCGGCGCGGCCGAGGGCAAACGGGTCGCCGACGCGCTGCGCGAGGACGACCGCCCGACGGTGGTCCTCTGGGCGGACTCCGACCCGGTGCTGCCCTTCTCGCTCGGCGAACGGGTCGCCGAGCGGCTCGGCTTCCCGGCGCCGCGCAAGATCGAGGGCGCCGGCCACTTCCTCCAGGAGGACCAGGGCGAGGAGATCGGCCGGATCATTGCCGAGTGGCTCTGAGCGCTCGCGGCCCGAGGGCGCGGCGGCTAGCCGGGGATCGTCGCGGCTAGATCGGCGACGGTGGCGCGCATCTCGTCGCGCGAGCGCTCGATCAGGAGGCGGACGCGGCGCGGTGGCTGGTCGTCCTCTAGCCAGGTGACGGTGCCCGGCCAGTAGGGGCCGGGCGGCGTGCCGGGGTGGTGGAAGGCCGAGGCGAAGACCCAGCTGCCGGTGTTGTGGAGCTGACCGCCGCCGGGCAGGCGCCACTCGCCCGCCTCTTTGCGGCCGGGGCCGCCGCGGTGGGTGTGGCCGGTGATCAGGTCGGCGTCGCCGATGTCGAGGCGCCGCGCCAGCTCGGTCGCCGCCGCGACGCCGCTGCGCGAGATCGAGGGCGCCGAGAGGTCGGGGTCGAACTCGGCGCGGAGGAGACGGTTGATGCCCCACACCGTGGCCGGGACGCCGGCGGCGATCGCCGTGCGCAGGGCGGTGCGCCGGACCCGGCCGCCGCTGCCGTTGTTGCCCGCGACCGTGCGCCAGGCGCGCTCGGAGGGGCGGCTCGCCGAGCGCGCCAGGCCACCCTGGGCGAGCCCGAAGGAGAGGCCGTAGACCGGGCGCAGCACGCGCTCGTAGTCGGCCGGCGCCGAGTGCCGCGGCAGCGGCCCGAAGGCGCGCATCGCGGCGGCGGCGGCGATGCACTCGAGCCGCGGCAGCGACATGTGGCAGTCCATGTAGTGGCCGTGGGTGGCGTAGACGTCGTCGCGCAGCCAGATGCCGGGGTAGGCGATCTCGAGCTCAGCGCCGCCCAGCCACTCGGCGATCCGCTCGGGGGCTTCGCCAGAGGCGGGGGCGCGGTGCTCGAGCCCCAGCGCCTCTCCCGCCAGCGCCAGCTGCTCGAGCAGCGGCTCGGCCAGGCGGTGGTCGTGGTTGCCGGGAATCAGCGTGATCCGGCGCCCGGACATCGCCTCGCTCAGGTCCGTGAAGAAGCCGTGGGCGCTCTCCAGCGCGACCGCCAGCGGCAGTTCGCGCAGCTCGAGCACGTCGCCGAGTAGGACGAGGTGGTCGGCGCCCGCGATCTCCTCGAGCAGGAGGCGCCGGATCTCCTCACTGCGCAGGACGTCCTCGCCGAAGCCGTTGCCCAGGTGGAGGTCCGAGAGGATCGCGGTGCGCATCGAGGCCAAAGTTAACTGGCCGGGCTAAGCTGACGGACGATGAGCGTGCTCAGCGAGGAGCGGATCGCCCCCGCGAACGGGATCGAGCTCGCCTACCAAGAGGCGGGCGACCCGAACGGCGAGCCGCTGATCCTGGTCATGGGGCTGGCGACCCAGATGCTGGCCTGGGACGAGGACTTCTGCGCGCTGCTGGTCGAGCGCGGCTTCCGCGTCGTCCGCTTCGACAACCGCGACATCGGCCGCTCGACCAAGATCGACTCGGCCGGGCTGCCGGGGCGGGCCGACATGCTGCTTGGCCGGCGCTCCACGGCGCCCTACTTCCTCAGCGACATGGCTGCCGACACGGTCGGGCTGATGGATCACATGGGGATCGAGTCGGCCCACGTGGCCGGTGTCTCGATGGGCGGCATGATCGCCCAGACGATGGCGATCGAGCACCCCGAGCGGGCCCGGTCGCTGACCTCGATCATGTCCTCGACCGGCAACCGCTGGGTCGCGCGGCCGTCCTGGCGGGCGGTGAGGGCTCTGCTGGCCACCCCGCCCGAGGGGCGCGAGGCGGCGATCGATCACTCGGTCAAGGTCTTCCGCACGATCGGCTCGCCGGGCTACCCGATGGACGAGGCCCGCTTTCGCGAGATGGTCGGCACCGCCTACGACCGCTCGCACGCCCGCGCCGGTGTCGCCCGCCAGATGCACGCGATCAGCGCCTCCGGCGACCGCACCCCCCAGCTGCGCAAGCTGCGCCTGCCGAGCACCGTCATGCACGGCGCCGCCGACCCCTTGCTGCGCCCCTCCGCCGGCCGCGCCACCGCCCGCGCGATCCCCGGCTCCCACCTGCGCCTCTTCGACGGCATGGGCCACGACCTGCCCCAGCCCCTCTGGCCCGAGCTCGTCGGCGAGATCACCTCAGTCGCAGCCCGCGCCGGTGCCGACGTCCACGCCAGCGCCCCGGCTTAAGACGCGCGCCCGTCTCGAGGACAGGCGCGCTGAGTGCGGCTGAGAGGACTCGAACCTCCACGGGGTTTCCCCCACGAGCACCTGAAGCTCGCGCGTATACCAATTTCGCCACAGCCGCGAGAGAGCTTGAAATCTACCGGTTCCGGCATAAGGGCGGTAATCGAACACATGTTCGTAGACTAGTCCCTGCCCAGGCGCCAAGAACGAGATCGCATCGACGACCGAGACCGCTAAACTGTCGCTCCCTCGCCGCTATCGTCTAGGGGACTAGGACGCCGGATTCTCAGTCCGGAAACCGGGGTTCGAATCCCCGTAGCGGTACTGCTCGTTGCGGGTGGTAGAGCGGCAGGCAAAGAGCCCCGACCGGCGATACTGCTCCCGTGGAGCTGCTCGCGGTTTCGACGGGGGTCGCCATCGCCTACGGAATTGGCCTCTGGGTCGTGCTGATCATCGGCCCGGCGACGGTCACGGTGCTGAAGGGTCAGTGGCCCCTGTTCGATTACGGCTGGTACACGCTCGGGATCGTTTGGTGGATCACGGGCTTCAGACTGGCCCGACCCGAGTCCTGGTGGGCCCGCCATCTTTATGGCCCAGCCAAGCTTGCGCGTGCAAAAGCTCGTTACCCAGAAACCCTGGATGAAGAAGAAGGAATTGACGGAGAACCCAACCCACGGTGGGTCTACATCGCGACCGCACTCTTCCTCGCCCTCTGCGTCCTCGCGGCGATCCTCGCGGTCGGAGGGTTCCTCGGTCTCTAACGCCGGACTACCGAGTGCCGGGACCAGCGAGTTCACGCCACCGCCGGCTCGAACGCCATCATTCGCTACCAGGCGGCGACGGTATTTCCGCGCGGATTGCGTGACGACGAGCTACCGTGCCAGCGAGATCGAATCACCCTCCGCCCGCGCCGGGTGGTTCGCCTTGTGTCCCGCTGGGGGTACTTCAGATGTAGAGCCGAATCGCCGCCCGATGAGGCGCGATTCCATTTGAGGTCGAGGAGAGCATGAATCCCCTTGCCGCTGCGGCGCGGACGATCTATCGTGGCTGGTATAGGGCAACGAGAGGAATGGCCACGCGTTCGACTATGGCCATACGTTCCGTGCATTCCGTCCCTCCCGTACGTGGGATAGGCCCTCCACGGCTCGGTTGCGAGCTCTGCTCCACCGCCGTGGGAATCCCCACCTCCGAATACCTGATGGCAGACGTACTGCCACGGATCGAGGAAGACTCAGATCCCGATCAAGGAGCACGAGCATGAAGATCATTCGGTTTTCGATCCTGCTTGTCGCGGTTGCCGCGACTCTCTCGCTCGGGTTCGTCGCGCCGGCGGCCGGTAGCGCCGGGGCATCGAAGGCGACGGTGATACATGTCGTCGAGCGAGCAACCACGGACGTCGTCACGAACGGGGACCCGGACAACGACAAGCTGGGCAACGTTCTGACCTTTGCGAACAAGGTCTACGACCGCGCCAACAAGCGCCAGGTGGGCTCAGACCAGGGCTACTGCATCCGAACGGTCGTCGGCAAGGCCTGGGAGTGCAACTGGACGACGTTCCTCAGGTCCGGCTCGATCACGGTCGAGGGCAAATTCTCGGACATCGGCAACAGCGTGTTCGCTATCACCGGCGGAACCGGGGCATACGCGACCGCCCGAGGCAAGATGGATCTCAAGTTCCACAACAAGAAAGGGACCGCCTACGACTTCGTCTTCCACCTGATGTAGCGCGCTAGCGGCGCTCCGTCGCGGCTTGTCCGAGCCGAAGAGGGAAGAAGCGGGGGTAATGCTTAAGCGATTACCTAAGTATCTGCTACCGTCCAGGCAATGGCCGCTGACGCAACCGTCCTCGACAGGACCTTCCAGGCGCTCGCCGATCCGAGCCGGCGTTCGATGGTCGAACGGCTCGTCCGGGGGCCGGCCTCGGTCAGCGAGCTGGCGGCGCCGCTGGAGATGTCGCTGCCGGCGGTGGTGCAGCACATCGACGTGCTGCGGAAGAGCGGGCTGGTGCGCTCGAAGAAGGTCGGGCGGGTGCGAATCTGCCGACTGGAGCCGGCGCCGATGCGCACGGTGCAGGACTGGATCGCCGCGCACCGAGCCAGCTTGGAGGAGCGGCTGGACCGGCTCGGCGACGTGCTTGAGCAGACCTACGGGAGCGGCGAGTGAGGTCTCCCAGGTCGCGGTTGGAGGCGCTCCGGTGAGCGTCACGCATGCGGAATTCACGATCGAGCGGCGCTACGGCTGCACGCCGCGGCAGGCCTTCAGCGCCTTCGCCGAGCCGGATCTGAAACGGCGCTGGTTCGCCGGCAGCTGGCCGAACACCGTCTGGGAGATGGACTTCCGGGTCGGCGGTGGCGAGGTTCACAGCGGTGGCGATCCCGGCGGGCGGCAGAACGACTTCCGCAGCCGCTTCCACGACATCGTCGCCGACGAGCGGATCGTCTACTCCTATGACCTGCGCCACGACGGGCGGCTGATCTCGGTCTCTCTGACCACGGTCGAGCTCTTCGGCGACGGCGACGGCACCCGGCTGCTCTTCACCGAGCAGGGCGCCTTCTTCGACGACCTCGACGCGCCCGGTGTTCGCGAGCACGGCACCGGCAAGCTGCTGGAGATGCTTGGGCGCTTCCTGGCGGGCGAGGCGGTGCGATGAGCCTGACCCTTTACGAGCATCCCTTTGCCTCCTACTGCTGGAAGGTGCTGATCGCCCTCTACGAGCGCGAGCTGGAGTTCACGCCGCGGCTGGTTCTCGACGCCGCCGACCGCGCCCGCCTCGCGGATCTTTGGCCACCGGCGAGCATCCCGGTTCTGGTCGACGGGGAGGTGGGGCTGACACTCCCCGAGTCGACGACGATCGTCGAATTCCTCGACGACCGCGGCGAGGCGCCGCCGCTCGTCCCCGCCGACCCCGCCGCGGCCCGCCGGGCGCGGCTCTGGGACCGCGTCTTCGATGGCCAGGTGATGACGCCGATGCAGAGGATCGTCTTCGACGCGTTGCGGCCCGAGGGCGAGCGCGACCGCGTCGGCGTGGAGGAGGCACGGCAGGCGCTCGACCGCGCCTACGGGCTGCTCGACGATCAGCTCGCGGGCGGCGGCTGGGCGGCCGGCCCGGGCTTCACCCTGGCCGACTGCGCGGCCGCGCCGTCGCTCTACTACGCCCGCGTCGTGCGGCGCTGGGACGAGGGCAGTCACGCTGCCCTCGACGACTACTTCGAGCGGCTGCTGGCGCGGCCCGCGGTCGCCCGCGTGGTCGAGGAGGCGCGCGCCTACCGCGACCACTTCCCGCTGCCCTGGCCGGACTACGCCGCGTAGCCGCACCCGGCGATCAGGTGTCCTCGCCGTACTCGTCGTGCAGGTTCCACCACTGGTATGGCGGCGTCTGCGGATAGCCCTCGGGCGAGTCCTCCCACTTCTCCTGGCGCCCGAGCGCGGTGATGTCGAGGTAGCTCCAGGTGCTGCCCATCGCTTCGTCGCCGCGGCCGTTGACGAAGTAGGTGCGGAAGATCCGCTCGCCGTCGTGGATGAAGGCGTTGGTCCCGTGCCACTCGGCGACGCCGAAGTCGGTGTCGAAGTCGTCGGTGATCGTGTACCAGGGGATCTCCCAACCCATCCGTGCCTTCCAGCGCTCGATCTCCGGCTGCGGCGCTCGCGAGACGAACGCGAGCGTGGTATCGCGGGCGTTCAGGTGAGCGAGGTGGGCGACCTGATCGGCGAGGAAGGAGCAACCGGGGCAGCCGCGCTCCGGCCACCCGCTCACGCCGGGCTCGAAGAAGAAGCGGTAGACGATCAGCTGCCGGCGTCCCTGGAACAGGCCGAGCAGGCCCAGCGGCCCGTTCGGCCCCTCGAAGCGGTAGCCCTTCTCAACGGCCATTCTCGGCATCCGCCGGCGCTCGGCGGCCAACGCATCACGCGCGCGCGTCAGCTCCTTCTCCTTGATCAGCAGCTCCTGGTGCGCGGTCTCCCACTCCTGGGGCGACACGATCGGCGGCATGTCCATGCGGGCACTCCTCTTCTTTGCGTTCAGTGACGAGCTCTCTCACATGAGTAGACCGCCCGGGCCCGCGAAAGTCATCGCCCCGGCGCCTAGGCGATAACCGACTCCACCAGCTCACGCATCGCCGAGGCGGTCTTCGCCTGGCTGAGGCCGCGGTCGCGGCGGAGGAGCTTCCAGGTGTAGACGTCGGTGGCGCAGGTGAGGAGGTCCAGGCGGCGGGCTCGGGGGGCGCCCTTCAGGTCGGCCAGGGCCGAGGGGAAGGTGTCTTCGATCCACTGGGACTGGACGCCTCGCCCCCAGTCGAGGGGGGGCTTGAGGGCGGGGATGCGGTCCTCGAGGGCGAGGATGCGGATGATGCCGTCGCCGGCGAACTCGTAGTCGTCGACGAGGAGCTTGATCGCGCCCTTGACGTCGTCGGGCTTGGCGTTGAGGCGGGTCGTCGCCTGGGGCTCGGGCCACTGCTCCTCCATCGCGGCGGCGAAGATCGCGTCCTTGCTGCCGAAGTGGTTGACGATCGTCTGCGGCGCCACGCCGGCCGTGGTGGCGATGTCCTTGATGCTGATCTCGTCGTACCAGCGTTCGCGCACCAGCACCCCGGTCGCCTCGATGATCCGCCGGCGGGTCTCGGCGACCGCCGAGGAGCGGGCGCGCATCGTGTAGCGGCGTGGGGTCATCTGGCGTCTGCGGGAGCGGTTCGACGCGATTCCGCCAGCGCCTCCATCTCCGCGACGCCCGTGTCGGCGGCGATTTCCTCGCGGACGATTCGGCCCAGCCGCTCGGCGTTCACCTTCAACCGGCGATCCGCCAGCGCGCCGCGCACGGCATCGGCGATCTGCCGCGTGCTCGCCCGCGACCGCAGCCTCACGCCGCACCCCGAGTGGACGACCCTCGCGGCGACGCACGGCTGGTCCCGCCCGATCGGCATGCAGACGAGCGGGACCCCGTGGGCGATGCTCTTCATCACGGTGCCGTGCCCACCGTGGGTGAGGACGAGCGAGGCCCGGGGCAGCAGCTCGGAGTGGGGGGTCCAGACGCTGACCTCGACGTTGGCGGCAGGGGCCCGTCGATCGAGACCGCCGGCCCCGTCGTCACCAGGGCCCGTACCGGCAGCGCCCCGAGCGCGCGCACCGCGCGCCCGAGCATTCGCTCCTGCGCCTGATAGGTGGTGCTGAAGCCGACCAAGACGAGAGGGGGTTTGTCTCTCTGGGTGACACCCACCTTGGGCACGGCGCCGACCTGCGGGCCGACGTAGCGGAGGTTCGAGGGAAGGGCGACCCCGCTCACCGAGGCGAAGTCGAAGGCAGCGCTGCTCGCCACCAGCGTGCGGTCGAGGCTGTCTAGCTGCTCGCCGACGGTGGCCAGCGGCGCCAACCCGAGCTCCACGCGCGTCGCGTTGAGAGACCTCATCCACCGGTTCCACGCGGCGTTGACCGCCACCCGTTCAGCCCTCAGTAGCAGCCTCCCCGTCGCCCCCTTGGGGAATCCCCGCCCCGAGCCCTGGATCGGGACTTCGAGGTGCGGTGGCGAGTAGCAACAGTGCCAAACGGTCGCCGCGGGCAGGCCGGTGCTCTCGGCCGCCACGATCGCGCCGAGCTGTAGGAAGTCGACAGCGATCGCGTCGGGGCGGAAGCGGTCGACGGCGGCGAGGACGTCGGCGGCCTGGGCGCTTGCCGGGCCGACGATCAGCTTGTCTCGGTAGATCGCCGCCTGGTGCAGGCGCGAGCGCGCCTCCCAGTCGTTGATCGTCGCCCCCTTCGAGCTGCTCGGCGCGGTGTCGGGCGCGCGCTCGTAGGCGATGAAGTCGCAGCCCGCCGCCTCGATGACCTCCCGCTGTGAGCGATGGCCGAGGAAGGCGACCTGATGGCCACGCGCAACCAGACGTTGGGCCAGCGGCAGGACGCCGTACAGGTTGCCACCACCGTCCCACGTGACAAACAGGTGCTTCATCGCTCCCGATCGTCGCGTCACCGTCACGGCGACAACTTTCAATAGAATGATACTACATCCAAATAGGAAGCTGATTTTTCGGTTAGGGTCACGCGAGTGATAAGCGCCCCTCGACAGGTACCGAAGTCGTGGCCGCTGCTGCTCGGGGCCTTGCTGCTCTTTCCCGCCCTGGTCGTTCTGGCGGTCGACGTCGTGCCCGAACTGCTGGCGGACACCAGCGGCTTGGATCGGGAAGCGCAGGCGGTCGAGGTGGGTCGGGTGCGGACCGCGACGCTCGCGCTGCTTGCCGGCGGCATCGCCGTGATCGGTGCGCTGTACACGGCGCGCACCTACGGCCTCAACCAGCGGAGTCAGATATCCGACAGGTTCATCCGGGCGGTGGAGCAGCTCGGCCACGAATCCCTCGATGTCAGGGTCGGGGGTGTGTACGCCCTCGAGCGGGTGGCGCACGAGTCGGGCCGCGAGCACGGACCGGTGATGGAGGTGTTGGCGGCCTTCGTGCGACGGCGCTCGCGCTCGCGCGAGCCGCGTCTGGGGCCGGAGCCGAGCGCCGACGTCACCGCCGCCATGACGGTACTCGAGAGGCGGAACCGCGCCTTCGACGTCCCGGGGATCGAGTTCGACCTGACCTATGCCGATCTCACCTACCTCAAGCTCCGCGCCGAGGCTGACCTCCGTGGCATGACCTTCGCCCATGCTTCGCTCGACCATGCCGTCTTGAGAGACGTCGATCTCACCGGCGTCGACCTGCAGGGCGCGAGTCTCGAATACGCGCGGCTGGAGCGCGCGCGGTTGACCGGCTGTCAGTTGCTTGGCGCCACGCTGACCCGTGCCGTTCTCTTCGGTGCCGACCTGCGCGACGCGACGCTCTCTGGCGCGACTCTCCGCGATGCGATGCTGAGCCGCGCCAAGCTCCAAGGCGCGGACCTGGGGGCGTACTTCGGTGAGGACCGCCTTGGCGAGGTCGTCAGCTATGGGCCAGCTGCTCCGGGCGCGATCGACGACGGTGGGGCCGCGGACTTCGTCGGCGCGGCATTCGACGAGAGCACGCGCTGGCCACCCGAATTCGATCCGGTCGCGCGAGGGGCAGAAGCTGCCTGACGCTAGATGTAGTTCCTAGTCACCTTCGTCAATAACTGAGGCATCCGGACCAGCCTCAGGCCGCCATCGCGCTCTGTCGCACCCGCTCCCGCAAACGCACCCGCAGCCCCCTTGGCGCCATCGTGAACTCGAGCGACTCCTCGACCGGGGCGGCGGTCTCGTCGACCTCGATCTCGAAGTCGCGGACGATCGTCGCCAGGGCGGCCTTGGCCTCGAGGAAGGCGAGGTTGCGGCCGGGGCAGAAGCGGGGGCCGGCGCCGAAGGCGAGCGATTTGGGAGCGCGGGTCTCGTCTGAGTCCTCGAGCCAGCGCTCGGGGAGGAACTCGTCGCGGCTGGCGGTGGGCATGCTGGCGAGGCGGGTGAGCAGCACCAGGCGGGTGCCGGCGGGGACGTGAGTGCCGAGGATCGTCGTGTCCTCGACTGGCTCGATGCCGTTGATCGGCGCGACGCCTTTGAGCCGCATCGACTCGCGCAGCGCCGCCTCGGTCAAGGCGAGCGCCGCGATGTCCTCGTGCTCGATCGGCCGCGAGCCGTCGCCGAGCGCGTCGCCCGCCTCCGCCGCCAGCCGCTCCTGCAGCTCGGGTCGGGAGGCCAGCAACCAGATCGTCCAGCCGAGGGTGTTGGAGGTCGTATCCTCACCGGCGAGCAGGATCGTGAACACGTTGCCCTTGACTTCCTCGTCGCTGAAGGTGCCCTCGGCACGCTGGCCGGCGATCAGCCCCTCGAGCAGGTTGGCCGGCTCCTCGTAGAGCCGCGGTTCGGCGGCCATCCGCGCCCGCGCCTTGGCGATGAAGCCGTCCACCGAGCGCTCCATCGAGTCCAGCGAGCGGTCGAGGGCTCGGTCGGCGGGGAGTTTGAACCAGCGCCAGTAGGGAACCGCGGCGGTGATCCGGCGGCCGGTCATCATCATCACCCGCTCGATGTGCCCGGGCAGCTCGCCTTCGCGCCGCCCGAGCGTGTTGATGTCCTCGCCGAAGGCGAGCGCCGCGGTGACGTCGAGCGTGTAGGAACCCAGCTCCTCTCCGATCTCGAACGGCTCCCCGGCATCCGCCGCCTCCGCGAGGCGCTGGCCCAGCCGCTCGGTGGCGGTGCGGATCACATCGAAGTAGCGGTGCAGGTGGTGGGTGTTGAGAGCGGTGACGACCAGGCGCCGCTGCTTCCTCCACTCGTCGCCCTCGGCGATGAAGACGCCGGAGCCGTTCATCTCTTCGATGATCTCCCGCTGGTCGGTCCAGCGCCGGTAGTCCTCGGGCCGGTCGCGCAGGATCTCGTTGATCGCGTCGGGGTCGGCGATCGCGACGTACCGGCGGCGGCCGATGTCGAAGCGAATCATCGGCCCGTAGCGCCGCGCCCACTCCTCGACGATCAGGTGGAAGCGCGAGGCGTCGCGCAACTGGTGCGCGTTGCCGATCAGCGGCAGCCGCCGCGGTCCGGGCAGGTCGGCGATCGTCCTCACGCGACCAGCTCCCGGGGTCGCGCCTCGGGCCCCGGCTCGGCGGTGACCAGCCAGTCCTCGAGCGCCTGGGTCGCGGCGGGCAGGCCATCGCCCTCGGCCCGGATCGCGGCGCCCATCGCGCGGGCGCGCGTCTCTACGGCCGGGTCGAGCAGGATGCGCAGCCCGGAGCGCAGCGCGTCGCGTTCGAGTTTGCGGAAGGGGATGTGGGTCCCGACCCCGAGGCGGCGCATCTGCTCGCCCCACCACGGCTGATCGACGAGCACGGAGCAGACCATCGTCGGCCGGCCGGCGCGCAGCGAGCTGGTGACCGAGCCGAGGCCGCCGTGGTGGACGACAGCGGCGCACTGGGGGAAGAGGCGGTCGTGGTCGACCGCGCCGACCGATCGCAGATGGTCGGGGAGGAAGCCGGCCGGGCCCGGCGGGACGCAGTTCTCGCTGACGATCGCCCGCAGGCCGAGCTCGGTCGTCACCTCGAGGATCGCCTCGAACAGCGGCTCGGGCTCGAGCACGGGCATGCTGCCGAAGCCGAGGAAGACCGGCGGCTCGCCGTGGTCGATCCAGGCCTGCAGGTCGGGGGGCAGGCCCTCGCCGACGCCCTCTCGCAGCGCGGCGGGCATCTGCCAGGCGCCGGTGACGACGAGGTTCTCGGGCCAGTCGCTGGGGCGCGGGAAGACGCTCGGGCTGAAGGGGTGCAAGGCAAGGGCACCGCGCGCCGCGAGGCGGCGCTCGGTCGAGCGCGAGAGCCGCAGCTCGCCCAGGCGCGACCCGGTCGGCATCCCGAGCCGGCGCCGGAAGGATCTGGTCGTCTTCGCCGAGCCCTGCCAGAAGAACCAGGCGGCGAAGTCGTGCTGGGCGAGGCGCAGGGGGTGCGGCACCCGACCCTTGCTGAGGATGATCGACGAGTACTCGCGCGAGCGCACGTAGGGCGCCTGGTAGACCGCCGCCATCGGCAGCCCCAGGGATTCGGCCATGACCAGCGCCCGGTCGTAGGCGAAGAAGTTGGCGACGATCGCCTCGGCCCCCTGCGCGGCCGCCTCGGTGGCCCCCTCGAAGGCGGCGGCGTGGCGTTCGTACTCGAGCGCTCCGCGGCGCATCAGCGGCAGGCCGCCGGCGTGCAGGAGGCGCTGCCCTTCGGGGGTGCTCAGCCACCTGGTGATTTCGAAGGGCAGCTCTACGGTGCGCAGCCCGGCGCCCTCGGTCATCTGCCGGAATTCACCCGGCACGGCGATCGTGACGTCGTGGTCGCGGGCGGCGAGGGAACAGGCGAGGGAGGCGACTGGCGCGACGTCGCCGCGGGTGCCGTGGGCGAAAAGGGCGATTCTCATGGCGCCAAGCTACGTCCGGGTCGGGGTGGTGTCACTAATAGCCCTTACTAGGGTTTTGCCTCGCTCACCCGAGGCTCGAGTGCGGCGGCGAGATCGCCGCGGGCGCGGATGTCGAGCTTGCGGAAGGTGTTGCGCATGTGAAACTGCACCGCGGCCTGGGTGACGAAGAGACGCTGGGCGATCGCCCGGTCGGTCAGCCCTTCGGCCGCCAGCGTCGCGACCCGCAGCTCACCGGCGGTCAGCGACTCCGGCCCGTTGAGGAAGCGGCGGTCGCGCCGCGGGCGGGCGCCGGCGGCGACGAGCTCGGCGTGGGCCCGGTCGGCGTAAGCCGTGGCGCCGCAGCGCGCGGCGAGGTCCATGCCGAGGCGGAGCGGCTCGCGCGCCGCGGTTCGCGACCCCGAACGCCGCATCAGGGCGCCGAGCTCGATCAGCGCCAGCGCATGGTCGAGCCGCCCGTCCGTCGCCGCCAGCGTGGCGACGGCTTCCTCGAGCAGGGCGATGCCCTCGTCGCCGCCCGCGACGACCCCCGCCGCGGTAAGCGCGACGCCGATCGCCAGCGGCACCTTCCAGCGCCGCGCCTGTGCCAGCTCCGCCGCCGCCAGCGCCCGTGCCTCCTCGAGCTCGCCGCTGCTCGCCAGGACGACGGCGAGCCGCGCGCGCCAGTTCTGCACCGCCTTGAAGAACTCCTCGCCGAGCAGCTCGCCGACCGCCCGCAGGTCGGCGATCGCCTCCTCGGTCCTGCCCTGGGCGAGGCGCAGCTCGGCCCGCGCCGGCAACAGCATCTCGACGCGCGGCGGCAACGGGTCTGGAAGGCGGTCGAGGCAGCTTTGTGCCTGCTCGAGCTTGCCCCGGGCGACCAGCACGTTGACGTAGAGCCCGGTCCCGAACACCCGCACCATCAGCCCGGCCGCGCCCGCGGCGACGGCATCGCCGATCGCGTGTTCCCAGGCAAAGCTCGCTTCGCCCTCGGCCTGGACCAGCTCGCCCCTGCGGTAGAGGGTTTCGGAGCGGAAGGCCGAGGTGGCGGCCAGCATCGGCAGTTCGCCGCGCGGCCGGGCGGCGGCGATTGCCGCCGCGAAGACCGCGTCGGCGCGCGTCAGCTGGCCGGCGCCGAGCAGCATGTAGCCGACCATCGGCAGGACCCCCGAGTCCATCGGCGCCGCGAGCAGGCGCCCATCGGCGATCGCGGCCTCCGCCGCTCGCACGCACTCCTCGGGCCCGCCTTGCTCCAACAACCAGGGGGAGAGGGCGCCCTGGAGCAGGGCGTCGACGGGCTCGCCCCGGGCCAGCTCCCCGAGCCGCCGCTCGGCGAGCGCCAGCACCCGTGGTCGCAGCGGCGGATACCCGTGGCCGATGACCAGCAGCTCGGCCTCCAGCCGCGAGCGCGAGGGGCTCGAAGCGTCGACCGTCGTCAGGGCGCGCTCGAGCACCTCGAAGGCAGGCTCGGCTTCGCCGAGAAAGGTCAGCGCCGCCCCGAGCCCGATCGCGACCTGGGCGGCCGCATCGGCATCGCCGATCTCGGCGATCGCGGCCAGGAGATGCTCGTCGAAGCCGTCCATCCAGGCCTTGATCTCGGCCGTTCCGAGCTCGACCAGGACCGCGGCCCGGGTCTCGCCCGCCCGCGGCGGCTCAGCCAGCGCCCGCCGCAGAAAGGTGACCGCCGCGTCGGGCGCGCCGCGCCCTTCCGCTTCCGCGGCTGCCGCGCGCAGGGCGTCGACGACCACCGGGTCGGCGCGAGCCTCGACCCTGAGCAGGTGAACCGCGACCTGCTCAGGGTCAGCCTTGCCGCTGCGCAGATCCGCCACCCGCCGGTGCATCTCCTCGCGCCGCACCGCCACCATCTCCTCGTAGACGGCGGCCCGCACCAGGGGGTGGACGAAGGCGAGCGGCGCCTCCGCCCGCAGCAGGTCGGTGGCGGCGAGGTCGACGGCGGCCCCGCGCACGGTCGCCTCGTCGATCTCGCAGAGCGCCGCGACCTCGCCCACGGTGGCGCCGTCGCCGACGACCGCGACCGCGCGGGCGACCTCTTCGGCCTCCGGGCCGAGGTCGTGGAGGCGGCGGCGCACGTTGCGGGCGACGGCATCGACACCGAAGCCGTCGAGCCGCGCGGCGCGCTCCGCCGTCGGCACCGCCCCTTCGGCGGACAGCTCGGCCAGCAGCTCGCGCGCCAGCAGCGGGTTGCCGCCGGTGCTGTGGTGAACGGCCACTTCGAACTCCGGCGCGACGTCGTCGGAGAGGTTCCGGCTGATCAGGACGCCGACGGCCGGCGCCGAGAGCGGCTGCAGGGTGACGACCGTGGTCGCGTCGTCGAGCGTGATGCCGTCGAGCAGGTCCTGCTCGGCGCCCGGCTCGCCGGGGCGGGTGGCGAGCACCACGCCGAGGGGCAGGGCGGCGATGCGCGGCGCGATGTAGAGCAGCCAGCGCAGCGAGGAGCGGTCGGCCCAGTGGGCGTCGTCGACGCAGAGCAGCAGCGGCCCCTGGCCGGCGAGGTTCGCCGCCAGCCAGTAGAGGCCGTCCAGGGCCCGCGAGCCGGCATCGCCCTCCGCGTCGCCGGGAGCGATCCCGAGCGCCGGCAGGGCGTCCTCGGCGCCGCCGCCGAGCAGCGCTCTGCGCTCGGCGCCGCTCGCCGCGCGGACGCGCGGCTCGAGCAGCTGGCGCACGACGCCGAAGGAGAAGCCGCCTTCGAGCTGGCTGGCGCGACCGCGAAGCACCTCGGCACCGCGCCCGGCGGCGCGCTCGCCGACCTGCCCCAGCAGCGCGGTCTTGCCGATTCCGGCCGGCCCCTCGAGCACGACGATCCCACCCCGGCCACGGCCGAGGCCGTCGAGAAACCCCTCCGCCAGGTCCAGCTCCGTGTCGCGCTCGAGCAGCATCAGGGCGGACCGTAGCCAATGCTCACCAACCCTAGATCGTGGAGACTTCCCAGATGGGTCGGCTGCCCCTGTCCGAAACCACCCACCTCCGCCTCCTCGAGGAGGCGGACGCCGGTGAGCTGCACGCGCTGATCGAGGCGAACCGGGACTACCTGGCGCGGTGGCTGCCCTGGGCGGCGGGGCAGACCGCGGCGGACACGGCCGCCTTCCTGCGCCGGGCGCGGATGCAGGTGGAGCGCAACGACGGGTTCCAGGCGGCGATCGTCGAGGGGGGCTCGATCGCCGGCGTCGCCGGCTACCACGGCGTCGACTGGGCGCACCGCTCGACCTCGCTCGGCTACTGGCTCGCTGAGGACAGCCAGGGGCGGGGGACGATGACCGCCGCGGTGAGGGCGCTGACTGATCACGCCCTCACCGAGTGGGGCCTCGTCCGGGTCGAGATCCGGGCGGCGCTCGGGAACCGGCGCAGCCGGGCGATCCCGGAGCGGCTCGGCTACCGCCAGGAGGGCACGCTGCGGCGTGCCGAGCGGGTCGCCGGCCACTACCTCGACCTCGCCGTCTACGCGATGGTCAAATAGGCTTGCGCGCCATGAACGTCTTGATTGCAGCGGACATGGAGGGGATCGCGGGCATCGACGATTACGGCGACTGCCTGCCGTCGCACCCGGCCGCCTACGCGCGTGGCCGCCGGCTGATGACCGACGAGGTGCTGGTCGCCGTCGAGGCGCTGCGCCGCGGCGGCGTCGAGGGCATCTCGGTCGGCGACTGGCACATGGTCGGCACGAACATCGAACGCGACCGGATGCCGAGTGGGGTGGAGGTGCGCCCGATCGCCGACCTCGCCCTGACCGAGGCCGACCCCTCCTTCAGCAAGGCGAGCGGCGGCGGCGATCTCGACGCGGTTGTCCTGCTCGGCCACCACGCCAGCACGACCAACCGGCGCGGCTTCTCCTCACACACCTTCGTCTGGGACATGGAGGTGCTGCTCGACGGCGAGTCGCTGAGTGAGGTCCGCGTCTACGCCCAGGGGCTGGCCGCCGAGGGGATCCCGGTGCTGGTCGCCGCCGGCGACCGCTGCATGCTCGACGAGCTCGACGAGGGCGAGCTCGGCAGCGCCCGCCTCCTCGCCGCCAAGGACGGCCAGGGACGGGCGCGGGCGCGGTCCCGCGACGTCGAGGAGGTGCGCGCCGAGCTGGCCGCGGCGATCGAGGCATCCCTGGCGGCGCCGCTGCGGCCGCCACCGCCGCGCGGCTACCCGGCCGAGCTGCGAGTAGTCGTCGAGGGCGAGGAGCTGGCGCGGACGACGGTCGCCGAGCCAGCCGACCTGCTGACCACGATCGCCACCGTCTTCAGGACCAGTCAGGTCTCGCGCGAGTATCGCCAGCTCGCCAAGCTGCTTCCCGCCGGGCACGACTCGCGGGCGCGCGGCCTGCAGCGCCGCCTCGGCAGCCTCCTGGCGACGCCAGTCATGCGCTCCAAGGAGCGCCGCTGGCTCGCCAGAAGTCCCGCTGCCTAACGGCCGCTCAGGCCGTGCACCCTTCGAACGTCCCGAGCGGGTCGGGCAGGCTGGGGATTATCAGCTCGACGATCCCGCCGAGGATCGAGAGCCCGCCGATCGCGTCGAGCAGGCTGTCCGACTGTTCGCTCAACAGGTCGATCTGATCGCAGGCACCAGCGACCACCCCCTCGAGGTCGGTGACGTCCCCACTCAGGCCGTTGACGAGCCCTTCGACGTCGCCCAGATCGCCGGTCAGGCCGTTGACCTGGGCGGTCAGCGCCGCGATCTGGTCGGCCTGGTTCTGGATCGTGTCGAGCAGCGACTGTTCCACCCCGCCGACGAGCCCGGGCGCTCCCGGCTCACCCTGTGGCCCGGTTTGACCAGCAGGACCGGTCGGGCCGACAGGCCCGTGCTGCCCGTTGCCGGTGGCGCCACTCTCCGTCGGCGCGGATGCCCCGGGGGGTCCGACCGCGCCCCAGGAGACACGCCGCCAGCCCCGCATCCGCTTGCAGCCTCGCGAGCTCTTGACCAGGCGCAGGGCTCCCCTTTCCTTGCCCTTCGCCTTGTAACAAGCGTTGACCACGCCCCCCGCGCCGTACGGCTGCGCCGCACCCGCCTCGCCCGGCCACGCGAAGAGCGCGGCGAGCAGCACCAGAGCTGCCGCGCATACCCCGAGCACCGATCGTCCCTCGAGACTGACCTGATTCACCTTGAGACCTCCTCCTCTTGAACTTCAGGGTTCGAGGTCTCTTCGGCACTCAGGAACTGTTGTAGTAAAAACTGGGGATTGCAAAGGCAGGACTTCTGTCCAGGTCCGGACGCACGTCCCAGGGGACGCCTGGACACAGGTACTAAACGCGCCCGTTCCTAATCGGCGAGCCGGTAGGCGACGAGCTGCGGCGTCTGGCCTTCGACCATCGGCAGCCCGGCCGGGGCGATCAGCATGTCGCCCTCGAGCATCACGCCGGCGTTGGTCCCGGCCGGCAGCGTCGCCTGCCAAGCGGGGCGTCCCGAATCGGTCTCGAAGGCGTGCACTTTGCCGTCGGCCGTCGTCGCGAAGACGAGGTCGTTGCTGACGGTGGTGAACCCGTAGGCCGGTGATTCGGGGAATTCCCGCTTCCACTTGACCGCGCCGGTTTCCACGTCGAGCGCCACGAGTTCGCCGGTGGTCGGGCCCGGTTCTTCGCGTTCGGTCTGCGAGGTGATCACCATCGGGCTGTTGACGACGGGCGCGAACACCGTTTTCCCGTCAGTCGCCATCGGCGCGATCACGCCGCCGAGCGCGCCGGGATAGACGGTCGCCGGAAGTTTGAGCTTCGAGTATTCGCCCCGCATCGCGTAGAGGTTGTCTTTGTCGTGGCCGTTGTGCTTGCCGACGGAGGTTTCCCAGACGGGCTTTCCGTTCTGGGCATCGAGGGCGGCCACGATGCCCGACTTGCCCGCGGCCAGAATCAGGTCTCTGCCTTCCCTGACCAGGATCGGCGGGCCCTGGAAGTCCCAGTCGTAGACGGCGTGGGGGAGCTGCTGGAAGTACCACTCCATTTCGCCGTTCGTCGCGTTCAGCTTCACGATCGAGTTGGTGTAGAGATTCGGCCCCGGTCGGCTCGAGCCCCAGGGTTCGGTCGCGGTGCCGGGGAACGGCCCGGCGTTGCCCACCCCGAAGTACATGAAGCCAAGGCCGTCGAAGGCCGGCGTGTACCAGAGGCCACCGCCCGAGTTCACCTCGGGCTTGCCCCAGAGGTCCTTGGGGACGGTGTCGAAGCTCCACAGTTTTTTGCCGGTTTTGCCATCGAGCGCCCAGAGGACCCCGACACCACCCGGACCGTAGAATTCACTCACGTTGACCGGCACCGTCGAGACGTAGACGATGCCGTTTTTGTAGCCAGGGGCCAGGTCGATGCCCTCTTGGGGCGTGCGCGTCAAGGTCACCGACCACAGTTCCTTGCCGGTTTTCTGGTCGAGCGCGAACGCCGTGTTCGGCGTAATCCCGAAGACTTTGCCATCCGCGACGACCACCCCGTTAGGGCCGTGGTCGGGCTGTTCGAAGGACCTGGACCAGAGCACGTCGCCGGTCTCCTGCTCGATCGCCTGGACGTTCGAGGCGAGGTCCTGCGAGTAGATGACGCCTTTGCTGACGATCGGTGAGGAGGCGTAGCTGCCGAAGGAGCTCTGGCCTTTGATCGGCAGGGTCCACGCGACCTCGAGCTCGCCGACGTTCGACGAGTCGACCTCGCTCGGCGCGTTGCGCGTGTTGGCGAGGTCGACGTTCGGGTAGCCGCTGCCGGTGAGGCTCGCCGAGGGCCCATCGTCCGAGGACGACGAGCCGCAGCCCGACGCAAGAAGGGAAACGACCGCGAGCAAGATTGCGATCGCGGTCGTCTTCACCCCGTACCCCCACCCGCCACTGCCAACGCTCATTCGATGACCCTATTCGATCAGAAAAATAATGTCAAGTAGTAATGCACTGACTAAGTTGCCGAGGTCGGGGTGGACACCGAAGAGTGAGTTTGTGGTGCCCTGCCGGTGACACCGCGCTCCTCCAGCAGCGGTTGCAGCACACGGTTGGAGAGCAGGCCGAGGGCGCCGAGGTTGGCGAAACCCGGCCCCTGGCTGAGCCCCGCCAGGCCGGGGATCTGCAACCGCGGCAGCACGTCGCGCAGCTCGAGGAAGCGCCCGATCGGCACCTCGGTCCCGGCCGGGGTGTCCCAGAGCTGGCCGGCGCTGTTCTCGATCTCGGCCCGCGTCGCCGCCGGGAAGAGGGTGCGCAGCTGGGCCAGCAGGTCGAACCCGGTGCAGTTGACGACGTAGTCGTGCTCGGGATTGGCGATGCCGCCCGGCGACTCGTGCTGGAGCTGCACGCCGGCGCCGCCGCGCGCCGAGAAGACATCCGTGACGCGGCCGGTGACGAAGCGGCAGCGGTCGTCGTAGGCGATTGCCGCCAGGCTGGGCGGGTCGAAGACGCCGCGGTCGCTGTGCTTGACGAAGTCGCGTCGCGTGGTCTGGTCGAGCGCCGTCCACTCGACCTCGTCGGGGTTGGAGAAGACGCGGTTCTCGAGGAAGCTCTCGCCGCGGCTCATCGGCAGCATCGGCGTGTAGATCGTGAAGCGGGCGCGCGGCCGGAAGCCGCGCAGGAACATCACGCAGCTGAGCGCGCTCTCGCCGCCGCCGACCACGGCGACGTCGCAGTCGCGGTCCTCCGGCAGGGCGGCGAACTCGCCGCGCTTGCTGTCGCAGTGGAAGACCCGCATCGCGACGCCGGGCTCGTGCGGGAAGGCGCGGTGGATGCCGGGCCCGGTCAGGACCAGCGCCCCGGCCAGGTGGCGCGAGGTCTGTGCCGGCTCCTCGACCTCGACCGCCCAACACCCGCGCCGCTCGTCGCGCGTCACCTGGGCGACACGCCCGTCGACGTGGGTGACGCCGTCGGTTGCCCGCGAGAGCACCCAGGTCAGGTACTCGCCGTAGTCGCGGTGGCGCACCGAGGGCGAGCCGGCGTCGATCCAGCGCGCGTAGCGTTGCCTGCCGACCATGTAGCGCTGCCAGGAGAAGCCCATCGCGGCGTCGTCGATCGACTCGCCGGCCTCGCCGAACTCGAGGTGGCTCTGGTAGGGGAAGCCGACGTCCTTGATCGGCGTCACCGCCAGTGGCTCCTCGCCCGAGGTCATCCCGTTGCGCCCCTTCCAGGAGGCGGCGACCTCGGTCGACTCGACGATCGTCAGCGAGATCGGCCCCAGCCCGAGGCCGTTCAGCGCGTGCACCTTGGTCGCGATCCCGGCGGCCTTGGCGCCCGCCCCGACTACGAGTAGATCGGGCTCGGCTGCCATGGCTGGGCGGCGGTTGGGGCCGGGGTGCGGGGCACGGCGACGACGCGGCCGCGCTTGTCGGGGCTGAAGGAGATCGCGCTGCGCCGCGAGCGCTCTGAGCCGACGTCAGCGGGCCGCAGCTCGACCGTGGAGAGCACCGTGCGCAGCACCCGCTTCATCTCCAGTTCGGCGTAGCTGGCGGCGAGGCAGCGGCGCGTCCCGCCGCCGAACGGGATCCAGCTGTAGGTGCCGGGCTGCTCGCCGAGGAAGCGCTCGGGGATGAAGGCCCGCGGGTGCGGGTAGATCTCCTCACGGCGGTGGATCAGGTAGACGCAGGGCGCCACCGTGGTCCCGGCCGGCAGCTCGTAATCGCCGACCTGCAGTGGCTTGAGCAGGGTGCGGACGACGACCGGCACCGGCGGGCAGAGGCGCAGCGTCTCCTTGATCACCGCGTCCATGTACTCGTCGCTCTCGCCGGCCAGCACCTCCTCGCGCAGCCGCTCCAGCTTCTCGGGGTGGCGCAGCAGGCGCTCGAAGACCCAGGCCAGCGAGGAGGAGGTCGGGCCGTCGGTGAGCAGGGTCATCAGTTCGTCGCGCAGCTCGTTCTCGCCGAGCGGCGCGCCGTCCTCGTAGCGGGCGTCGATCAGCATCGAGACGATGTCCTTGCGCCCGTTCTCGCCCGCCCGCCGGCGCCGGTCGACCTCCTCCATGAGCGCCGCTTCGACCGGCTCCATCGCCTCGCGGAAGTGGCTGCTGCGGGCGAACCACTGCGGGCCAAGCGCCGCCAGCAGGCCGAGCCTGCCGGGTTCGTTGAGCGCCGCGGTCAGCTCGTGCAGGAGGGTGCGCAGCCGGTCCAGGTGGCCGTCCTCGTCGCGCCCGAAGACCGAGCGCATGATCACCTCCTGGGTGATCGCCTGCATGTGGGGCCAGAGCTCGAAGGGCTCGCCGAGCGGCCAGCTGGCGACCACGGACTGGGTCACCTCGGCCATCATCGCGGCGTCGGAGCCCATGCGCTGGCCGTGGAAGGGCGGCAGCATCAGGCGGCGCCGGGTCATGTGCGACGGCTCTTCCATCAGCATCACCGAGCGCGGCCCCAGGACCGGCATCAGCAGGGGGTTGGCGAGGGCGACGCCGAGCGTGCCGGGGGGCGCCGTGAAGACGCGTTTGACGTCGGCCGGGTCGCAGAGGAAGACCCAGGTGCCGGAGTGCAGGATGCGCAGGGTGAAGACGTCGCCGTAGCGCTCCTGGCAGCGCTTCATGAACGGGTAGGGGCGCCGCGACCAGCCGATCGCCTGCAGCGCCTTGGGCATCCGCGGCCCGGGGGGGAGGGTGGCCTGGCTCACGCCCCGCCTCCGTCAGACTCGGCCGCGATGGCCGCCATCAGCTCGTCCTCCTCCTTGCAGGTGGCGGCGATCAGCAGCTCGAAGAGGTCGGCGGTGAACTGAGGCGGCAGCTTCGCCTCCTCGCCGCGGGCGAGGTAGCGCTCGCGCACCGCGACGACCCGGTCGGGCTGCATCATCGGGATCTCATGGGCGCGCTTGTAGCGGGCGATCTCACGGCAGATCTCGAAGCGCTCGCCCAGCGCGCCGGCGATCTGGTCGTCGAGCTCGTCGAGGCGGCGGCGGTGGGGCTCGAGGCCCTCCGTGCTCATACCGGCACCCCCTCTGGCGCGTCGCCCTCGAGCAGGCCGGCGGCGAAGGCGTAGCCGCAGGCGGCCAGGGTGCCGAGCGCGTAGCCGCCCTCCTGGACGACGCAGATCGGCAGCCCCGAGGCGGCCAGCAGGCGGCCGATCTGGGCGAAGACCGTCGGCGAGAAGCCCCAGCTGCCGTGCGGGTCGCCCTTCACCGTGTCGTAGCCGAGCGAGACGACCAGCGCCGCCGAGGTCCGGCTCAGCGACTCGACCGAGTTGGCGAGGGCCCGCAGGTAGGTATCGACGCCGGGGCTGCCGCTGAACTCGACCACGCGCTCGCGCTCGTTGGTCGGCATCACCGTGCCGGCGGCGACGTTGGTCACCGGCCAGGCGTGCAGCGAGTGCAGGCTGGCGTCGGGCATCCGCTCGACGATCGCCGCCGTCCCGTTCGGGTAGTGCAGGTCGATGTCGAGGATGCCGACCGGCCTGATGCCGCCCTCGCTGAGGGTGACGGCGGCGGCGGCGGCCGAGTTGAGGTAGCAGTAGCCGGCGAACCAGCCGGGCCCGGCGTGGTGACCGGGGGGGCGGCAGAGCGCGTAGGAGAAGCGCGCCCCCTCGAGCAGCCGTTCGGCGGCGGTGATCGCCGTGCGCACGCCCTCGCGGGCGGCGCTGACGAGGCCGGCGCTGACCGGGATGTCGGGCGGCAGGCCGGGCGGGGTCAGCTCCGGCATCACGACCGGCTCCTCCGGGGCCTGACCGATCGCCTCCAGGTAGTCGGCGTCGTGCACGGCGCCGAGCGTGCGCTCGACGTCCTCGCCGGAGGCGTCGGGGCTGGCGGGGCGGACGCCGCCGTGGCAGAGCAGCCCGCTGCGCACCTCCTCGACGCGGCGGTTGTCGTCGGCTCCCGGCAGCACGCGGCCGCCTTCGAGGATCCAGAGGGCGCTGTCGCCGCTGGCCCGGCGGCGTTGCTCGACCATCAGCAGCTCGGCGCTCATCGCAGGAGCCGCCGCATCCGCGGTCCCAGGTGCTCGAAGCCGTTGGCGCGGTAGAAGCGCTCGGTCGCCTCGAGCTGGGCAAAGCCCTCCTTCGGCAGGCCGACCTCGAGCCGCGCGACCCGTCGCTCGGCGGCCAGCGCCACCAGCGCCTCGACCAGCTCGCGGCCGAGCGCCCGGCTGCGCCACTCGGGGTGGACCCAGAGGTCCTGGATCGTCCCGTAGCGCCCCGGCACGTGGATCGCGTGCTGCCAGCTGGCGGCGAGGACGCCGACGACCTCGCCGTCGGCCTCGGCGATCAAGAGCGCGCCCAGGTCGGGGTCGGTGGCGAGCTCGCGCGCCGCCGCCTCGATCTCGGCCGAGGGGGGTCGCTCGCCGCCCAGCTCGAGCAGCAGCGACTCGACCGCGTTCGCGGCCAGCGGTGCGTCGGCGGCGCTCGCCACCCGTACCTGGGCGCTCGCCACCGTCATGCTGCCTCAGCGACCTCCGCCCGTTTTGGCGCTGGCTCCAGCTCCACCGACCAGGCCTCGGACGAGCGGCTGCCGGTCACCGACTCGGCGATCGTCGCCATCGGCGCCCGCGCCTTGAGCAAGAGCTCGTCGAACTCGTCGACGGGGTCGGACTGCATGACGATCGCCCCGCCGGCGCCGATCGTCGTCCGCCCCGGCCGCATCACGATCGTGCGGATCACGATGCTGAGGTCCATGCTGCCGTCGACCCCGAACCACCCGATCGCCCCCGAGTAGACGCCGCGCGCCTCGTCCTCGATGTCGTCGATGATCTCCATCGTGCGCTGCTTCGGGGCGCCGGTCATCGAGCCGCCCGGGAAGCAGGCGCGGGCGCACTCGGCGGCGCTGCGGTCGGAGCCGAGCACGCCGCTGACGGTCGAGATCAGCTGGTGCACGGTCGCGTAGTCCTCGACGACCATCAGCTCCGGCACGCTGACGCTGCCGACCTCGCAGACGATGCCGAGGTCGTTGCGCAGCAGGTCGACGATCATCAGGTGCTCGGCGTAGGTCTTCTCGTCGTTGGTCAGTGTCGCCTTCAGCTCGGCGTCGCGGGCCGGGTCGGCGTCGCGCTGAGTGGTGCCCTTGATCGGTCGCGCCTCGACCTGGCGTTCGCGGTCGACCGAGAGGAAGCGCTCCGGCGAGGAGCTGACCACGGCCATCTCGCCGAGCTTCAGGTAGGCGGCGAAGGGGGCCGGGTTGCGGCGGCGCAGCAGCTTGTAGAGCTCGAACGGGTCCGGCGAGGCGTCGGTCGAGATCTGGTCGGTGAGGCAGACCTCGTAGGACTCGCCGGCGGCCAGTTCGGCCTGGCTGCGGGCGATGTCGGCGAGGTACTGCTCGCGGCCGCGGCCCATCTGGAAGCTGACGTGGGCGGTCTCCCCGCCCGAGCCCCCGGTGATCGGCACCACGGGCTCGGGCGGGGCCGCTAGCGTCTCCCTTACGACCGCCTCGGCTTGGTCGAGCCACTGCTCAGCCTCCGCCTCGTCGCTGTGGCAGAGCGCGACCAGGTGCGTTCGTCTACGCACGTGGTCGACGGCGACGAGGCGGTTGGCGAGCATCATCACGGCATCCGGCATGTCGGACCGGTGCACGTTCGGCGATCCGCAGTCCGCCTTGAGCTCGTAGCCGAGATAGCCGACGTAACCGCCCAACAGTCCAGGGGGCAGGCCGGCGGGGGGAGGCTCGATCGCGTGCCTGGAGAGCTCGCGGTCGAGCAAGTCGAAGATCGAGATGCGCTCGCTGCTGACCTCGCCGCCGGCACCGTGGCGGTGCACGGTGCCGGACTCGACGTCATAGGAGACCACGCTGCGCGTGGCACCGGCGCTGGTGCCGAGGTAGGAGCGCTGGGCGAGGCGCGTGGGGGCGTCGGCGCTGTCGAGCCAGAAGGCGTGCTCCTCGTCGGCGAAGAGCCGTTCGAAGAGCGCCTCGGTCGAGGGCTCGCCCGGGATAGTGCGCAGCCGCAGCTCGGTCTCGCCGCCGGAGGAGGCGCGGCGGCGCTGCGCCCGGCGGGGCGCCTCGCGCGGCCGTTTGGCTCCGCGCCAGCGCGGCTTTTTACGGCTGCGCGCCAGCGAGTAGAAGTTCTCGACCAGGCGGGCGCCGTGCTCGGTTGCGATCGACTCGGGGTGGAACTGGACGCCCCACATCGGCCGGCGCAGGTGTTCGATCCCCATCACGACGCCGTCGTCGGCCCAGGCCGTGACGTTGCCGTCGGGCCCCATGTCGGTGATCGCCAGGGAGTGGTAGCGGACCACCGGGAAGGCCTGTGGGATGCCCTCGAAGATCCCGTCGCCCTCGTGGTGGATGCGGCTGAGCCGGCCGTGCATCGCCTCCGGCGCGCTGCTCACCTTGCCGGCGAGCAGGTGGCCGAGGCCCTGGTGGCCGAGGCAGATGCCGAGCACCGGGATCTCGCTGTAGCGGAGGATGTCGTTGCAGACGCAGAAGTCGTGCCAGCGGTCGGGGCTGCCGGGGCCGGGGGAGAGGACGATCGCGTCGAAGTCCCAGCGCGAGAGGGCGCGCCAGGAGACCGCGTCGTTGTCGACCACGATCGGCTCCTCGCCGGAGACGCCGGCCAGCAGGTGGAAGACGTTGTAGGTGTAGGAGTCGTGGTTGTCGACGAGCAGGGTCCTCATGCCGGTGCCTCCAGTCCGAGGCCGGCGGCGGCCCGGTCGAGGGTCGATTGGACGACGCGCTGGGTGTGCGGGGCGCGCTCCGCTTCACCCTGCCAGCGCGCCAGGTGCGAGGCGTAACGGGCGAGCGGCGCGACCTGGAGGTTCTCGGAGACGAGCCCGAGCAGCCGCCCGTAGGTCTCCGCCTGGACGACCGCGAAGCGGTACTCGGGGTCGAGCTGCGTCTCCCCATCTCCGTGAGACCTCGAATTTGCGCCATTGCCGCGCAATTCCGAGGTTTCGTCGCGGGAGCGGGCGCGGACCAGGTCCCAGCCCAGCGCCTTGCCGTCGGCGAGCAGCTTCTCCGGCTCGAAGTCGACCCGTTTGGTCGCCCCGTGGAGGACGAAGTAGCCGAGCGCGACCTGCGAGGCGACGCGGTCGGGGGCGGGGTGGCCGCCGCGCACCGCTTCCAGCTCCGCGTCGGCCTCGATCTGCTCGTCGACCCACTCGACCAGGTGGTCGATGAGCAGCGCGTCTTTCTTGCTCGAGGCGATCTTTTCCCGTTCGCGGGCGACCATGCCGTGGAAGATGTCGTGGTAGGGGTGGAACCCGTTGCCTTCGCCGGTGTGGGTCAGCTCGGCCATCAGCTGACGGCGGCATGTGACGTGGGCGAACCACTCCTGGCCGCAGACCTGGACCGAGGTGGTGCCGTCGAGACCGGTGTCGGCGAGCCAGTAGGCGAGCGCCCGCATGTGTTGGGTGGGGACGCCGTCGGAGCGGACCAGCGGCATTTCCTCGAGCTCCTCGCGCCCGGTCAGGTAGATGACAGTGCCGTCGACCCGTTTCTCCAGCGTTCCCTCCTGCAGGCCGAGCTCGGCCAGTTCGGCGACCTCGGGCAGGAAGTCGGACTCGAAGAAGACCCGGTCGAAGGAGATGCCGAGCCGGGCCAGGGTCTTGCGCTGACCCGAGATCACCCAGGCCCGCGTCTGCGACCACAGTTCGAGCGCCGTCTGGTCGCCGGTGAGGACGCGCTGCAGGAGCTCGTCGGCGCTGTCGTCCTGGACGTCCACCTCGCGGGTCAGCGAGTCGGCCGGGTGGTCCTGGTCGAGGCCGAGCGAGGCGCCGTTCTTGACGTAGTCGGCGTAGCAGTAGCCGACGAAGTGGTCGCTCTTGACGCCGCCGTTGCCGTCGGCGCCCTGGGGGTACTTGCCGCTGCGCACGACGCCCGCCATCGCCTCGCCCATGCTGCGGCCGATGTCGCAGATGATGCTGCGGCGCTCGACCTCGCCGCCGGCCTCGGTCAGGGCCGCGCCCAGCGCGTTGCCGAGCGCCAGGTTGCGGAGGTGGCCGATGTGCAGCGCCTTGGTCGAGTTGGCGTCCCAGAAGTTGAGCGCGAAGCGGCGCCCGGCGGCGACCTCGCCGCAGCCGGCGACCGCCTCGGGCCCCTGCTCGAGCTCGGCGCCCCGTCCCGCCACCCACTCGTCGTCGAGGCGCAGCCAGACCTTCTCGCCGTCGCGCTCGACCGCGCTGACCCAGGGCTCGGCCTCGATCTGCTCGAGGGCGCGCAGCGAGTCGCCGTCCTCCTGCCACCCGTCTGAGCGGGGCACCAGCATCAGGTCATAGCGCTCCTGCGGGGAGTAGGGGGCCCGCAGCGTCCAGTGAGAACTGGCGTCGCCTTCGCCGGCTGCCTCGTCGAAGTGGTCGAAGAGATTGGTGTCCATAGCTCGCGACGCCTTCCCGTTGCGTCGATGCACCAGCCGGGGCTCGAACCCGGATCCTCGGCTTACAAACCCGATCCTCTAACCGATTGAGGTACTGGTGCGTATGTATTCCTGTACAACCCAAGTACTCAGGATTCGCGGAGTGTAGCAACACATGGAGGCATGCGTCAGCACCAATCGACATTTCTTGTTCGATTGGTGCAGCGGGCCCTACGGGCAGAGTTCGTAGAGCGGGTCTTCGGGGTCGGATTCCTCGTTCTCGACCCGGTAGATCGTGCTCGCCCGGCAGAGGACCCGGAGGTGGTAGGCGACCGTGGGGTAGGAGGCTTCGGTCAGCTCGATGATCACCGACACCGTGGCAGGCGCCCGTTCGATGATCTTGACGATCTCCTCGCGGAGGGGATTGGAGAGGAGTTGTTCCTGTTGGGGCGCCATATAAGGTCGGGTATCTTTGCTTAATCGAGCTGTTCGTGTGAGCTTGTTGATCGGCTCGCCGGCTTCGACCCCGGAATTTCGGGAGAATTCCTGCCGTGCTGACTATTGCGGTCACCGGCCCCACGGGCGAGATCGGCCAGTCGTTCGTGGCGGCGCTCGAGCGCCTGCCCGAAATCGGGCGGGTGATCGGCATGGCGCGCCAGCCCTTCGACTTCGCCACCCGCGGCTGGGACAAGTTCGAGTATCGGCGCGGCGACGTGCTCGACCGGGGCGCGGTCGAGTCCCTGGTCGAGGAGGCCGACGTCGTCGTCCACCTCGCCTTCGTCATCGTCGCCGGCCGCGACAACAGCCGCGAGGTCAACCGCACAGGCTCCCGCAACGTCTTCGAGGCGGCTGTCGCCGCCGGCGCCAAGCGGCTGATCTACACCTCCTCGGTCGCCGCCTACGGCTTCCGCTACAGCCTGCCCAAGCTGATCGCCGAGGACGAGCCGGCGCGCGGCACCTCGCGCCACCCCTACTCGGCCGACAAGGCGGCGGTCGAGGCCGAGCTCGAGGAGGTCGTCGCGGACAGCGAGACCGAGGCCTACGTCTTCCGCCCCTGCGTCGTCGCCGGCCCCGAAGCGCAGATGCTGCTCGAGGCGATCCCGCTGCTGACCCTCGGCCGCCGCCTGCCCGGCCCGGTGCGCTGGGCGCTCGGGAGGACCCCCTCGCTGCGCCCGGTGCTGCCCGACCCCGGGGTGCCGTTCCAGCTCGTCCACCACGACGACGTCGCCGCGGCGCTCTGCGCGGCGGCGCTCGGCCACGGCGAGCCCGGCGCCTACAATCTCGCCGGCCCCGGCGAGCTGACCGTCTCCGACCTCGCCCACGAGCTCGGCTGGCACGCGGTGCCGGTGCCCGCCTCGCAGCTGGCGGTCGGCGCCACGGCCGAGGCGGTGGCGCCGCTGCTGCCCTTCCTGCCTCCCGAGGCGGCCTGGATCGAGGCGATCCGCCGGCCGCTGCTGGTCGACACCACGCGGGCGCGCCGCAAGCTGCACTGGATGCCGCACCACGACGCCCGCGACACCCTGCGCGAGACGATCGCCGCGGCCCGGGAGTAGGCCCTGCCTACACTAGGTCGATGCCCGCATCGAACGAGGAATCGACCTTCACCTTGTACCGGCGCGGGATCGAGCTGCTCGAGGAGGCCGACTTCGAGCAGGCGACGGAGCCGCTGGAGGCGGCTGCCCGCCGAGCGCCGGAGAAGTCCTCGGTGCGCGAGGCGCTCGGCCGTGCCTACTTCCGCTGCGGCCGCTTCGCCGCCGCCGTGGCCGAGTTCGAGGCGGTTGTCGAGGCGCACCAGGTAAACGACTACGCCCACTTCTGCCTCGGCCGGGCGCTGGCCAAGACCGGCGAGACCGAGCGCGCCCGCCACCACCTGGCGCTGGCCGCCAACCTGCGCCCCGAGCGGCGCGACTACCGCTTCTACCGCGAGCTGCTCGGCACCTGAGCGCTCACCAGCCGGCGACGAGGCGGCCGACGTTGCGGCTGCTGAAGTAGGGGCCGAAGGTGTGGACGCGGTCGCGCCGCTTGCCGTAGCTGGTCAGGCCGTTGATCGCCGTGCCGCCGTCGATCAGCCAGCCGCCGCCGCTGGCGCCCGGCGCCCAGTGGCAGCGGATCGCGATCGTCGGCGGCCCGGGCAGGCGGTAGGTGAGGTGGTCGTCGCCGACGTAGGGGGATTCGCAGCCCTGCATCGAGCGGCCCCGCTTGGGATAGCCGAAGCTCTCGAAGGTCTGGCGGCGGGTCAGGTCGGTGGCGATCGCGGCGCCGCCGCCGACCGCGTCGGCAACCGCCACGCCTTCGGCGTTGGGCTCGGTGATGATCGCGCCGACGTCGAAGTTGGGATTGCCGAACTGGACCCACTGGCGCGGGGCGAAGGCCATGTCGCGGCGGGCGACGAAGGCGCCGAACGGTGAGGTGCCGGCGGTGTAGGCGGGGACGAACTCGAGGTAGCGCGACCAGACGCTGCCTTCGCGCGGGCCCGAGTTGACGCAGTGGCCGGCGGTCAGGACGAGGCGGCGGTTGGCGCTGTTGATCGCCGTCGCCGAGCAGTAGCCGCGCTTGCCACCGCGGTAGACGAAGAGCCGGCCGTTGACCGTTTGGGGCGGCGTCGTCGGTTCGGCGACCGGGGCGAAGCTCGCCGTCGCGGTGAGGCTGGCGCCGGGCGGCGCGTCGAGCGGTGGGGTGGCCCACATCCGCGCCGGCGTCCAGTGGCCCGCGATCCGCGCCGCTTCGCCGGGAGCGGCCGCGGTGGCGGGGTGGAGGCGGGCCGAGGCGGAGGCCGCGGCCGGGGCGGCGACCGCCAGGCAGGCGAGCGCGGCGGCCGCGCCGACCGCGCGGCGGCGGGCACGGTGGAGGCCGGGTCCCATCGAACGAGGATAGAGCGCGGTGAGCGCCCGCCGCTGGCTTTTCGGGCCGGCTCAGCGCAGCAGCGGGACCACGCAGCGGTAGGCGCGGGTATTGGTTGACACAGTCGAGTTGATCTCACTCATTGCGGAGACCGTCGCAACGCCGTAGGTATTCAGTCCCGTAAAGACAGGGATGTCACTCGCCCACTCATCTTCGTCGTGAAGCGTCACGCCGGGCTCTGCGGCGAAGGCGGCGAGCTGCAGCGCCTCCGGCAGTGTGCCGCCGCGTTCGGCGCAGCTGGCCGCCGCGACCGGGGCGGTGGCCGGGTTGCCGGACGAGCTCTCCCAGCAGGCGCCGGCGAAGAGCAGCGTGCTGGGCAGGCAGCCGGCGCTGTGGCCGTTGACGGTCTTGGCGTCGAGCGCGTAGATCGCGTTTTCCGCCGTCTCCGCCGTGATCGCGCTATCGGCGGCGCTGGCGGTCGCGGCGTGCGCCGCGTTCGGCACCTGACCGAGGGTCAGCTCGTTGATGTCGGTACCGGTCAGCGGCACGGCGAGGGCCGGGGCGGTGGTGCTCAGCACGCCCGGCTTGAGCCGGTTGGCCGCGATCGAGCGCGGCTTCACCCGGTTGCCGGGGATCGAGTTGGCCCGGATCGTCTTACCGTCGATCCGGGCCTTCTTGGCCGCGTAGACGCTGCCCCCGAGTGCCACGAACAGCGCCATCGCCGAGATGACCAGCGCCGGCGAGCTCCGCCAGATCCCCTGCCTCATTGCTCTCCCCCGTAAACATCGCGGTTTGCAGAACGCGGGGCGAGCCTAAGTCGGGCCGTCCTTCCGGCCCAAGCAGGTTGGACGAAAATTCAGCCTTTGCCTTTGCGCTTCGTTTTTTCTTCGTGCCGGCGGATGCGTTCGCGCGATTCCTGGTCCATCTGCTCAGTTTCGTCGAGCAGGGCGCGCAGGGTGGGGTTGTCCCTGATCAGAGAGAGGTAGAAGTGCTCGAGCGCGCCGCGCACCTGGCGCTCGTCGACGAGCCGGATCGCCCCGTACCTTTCGAGCACGCGGACGTGGTAGCTGACCGTGCTCAGCGGCGCGCTGAATTTGTTGGAGAGCTGAGCGGGGCTGATCGGGGAGTCGTCGTCGCGATCGTGCATCTCGCGCAGAATCCGCCGCCGCATTTCGTGCGACACGGCGCTGACCAGGTCCGTCGACCTGCCGCTGCCACCTTTCTTGCCCTGCGGTTTCTTCTTCTTGTCCTGCCCTTTGCCGCGCGCGTCTTTCTTCGGTTTCCCATCGCCCGCCATCTGACGACTTCCTCTCTCTATTGAATTGTTCCGGCCGAACCGGCCACTAAGGAATTCATAGTGCAGTCTAGGGGTACTAACGGAATATTTCAGTTCGACTTTTGAAACTAAATCCCCTTAGAGCGAAGAAAGTTGCGGTAAAGAGCCGCCCCCGGCGAACCGGGGACACGAACCACGCGCTGTTAGTTGCGAAACGTACGAATGGTTCTTTAAATCAAAGCTCGCATGTGAAAACCGATAGCCGGGGGTTCACCTCTTCCGCCTTAACCAATACTGAATAAATCTCCAGTATTTGGGATCTGAGTCAGGTGACAAACGGACCGTTCCGTCGATCCGACCGTAGGCCGCAGACCTTCAGGCAATCAAGACCATTGGAGGAATTGGCGTGGTCGACGCACCGGGCGGCAGGTCCCGTTTCCATTTGAGGTTCGCATGTCCAAAGTACTCGGCGACCCTTTGAACATGATGATTGTGGGAGGGGCCAGCACCCGCGACGTAAGCCCGAAACAGTTATTCGAGAAATTCGGTGGAGGTTCGCTGCCCCGGGTCACTCGGTCAAGGTGATGGAGGCGTACCTTCGATGCTCGTGACGATCGACACTTCACTACTACGCCTCTTCTGTTGTACGAGCGTGGTTGGAAAAGGGTGGTCGCCGAAGCCGGTGCCCTCTTTCACTTTGTCGTCAAGGAGCAGGAGGTTGCTCGGGAGCGTCTGGCGAGTCCGGTGAGGAGCCGATCCCTATGACGGTCTGCATCGCGGTCTTTTGAGTCGCCGAAGGACGGCACCAACTACGTCAGCCCCAACCCAGCGGATAAGCTCGACTAGAACGGTCGGTGGTCAAGGGAAGTCCGGTGCGAAGCCGGCGCGGTCCCGCCACTGTGACCGGGCGAAGCAGGTCGTGGGCGCGAGCAGCGCCAGCCACTGGGGCGATACGGAGTCCCGGGAAGGTGCGGCCGGCCGGTCCCGGAAGCCAGGAGACCTGTCCCCGGCCAGCCATGACAACCCTCGAGGAAAGGGTGGCTTTATGCCAAGACTCGTTCCATCCCGGCTGGTCCCTGTGTGCGCCCTGGCGCTGCTTCTCGTTCTCTCGACCGCGGCGGTCGCTGTCGCCAAGGTCTCGGTCGACCTGCGCGTCGCCGCTGGCGGCAAGGTCCTAACCGAACAGACGCTGAAGACCGGCACCACCGCGGTCCCGACCAGCCCCAAGGCAACCTGCTTCGGCAAGGCGTCGGCGGGCAGCGGCAAGGCGTCGACGGTCAAGGGGGCCACCGCGCTCGGCGCGCTCGCCCAGGCCTCGAAGTCGACCGCTTCGTTGCGCCCATTGCGGGTCACCGACGCCTTCAGCTTCGGCCTCGGCCTCTGCGAGGTCGGCGGCTACAAGGCCACCAAGAAGCTCTCCTGGTACCTCAAGGTCAACCACAAGAGCCCGGAACTCGGCGGCGACGCGGTGAAGCTGAAGAAGGGCGACGAGGTGCTCTGGGCGCTGGCCGCCTACCCGTACCCGAACGAGCTGGCGCTGGTCGCGCCGACCGAGGCGACGGCGGGTGTGCCGTTCGAGGTCAGCGTCTACTCCTACGACGAAAAGGGCAAGCGCAAGCCGGCCGTGGGGGCGACCGTGACCGGGGCCGCGGCCCCGACCGACGCCAGCGGCCACGCCCAGGTGACGCTGACGGCGCCGACCGTGCTGTCCGCCACCAAGGGCAAGGAGATCCCGTCCAACTCCGTCGACGTGTCCTGTGTCAACGGTCTCTGCGTAGTTCCGTGATCCGTTGAACCGGTGCCGCAGCACAGCGGTCGCGATCGCGCTGCTCTCGGCGGCGTTCGCGGCCGCCGGCTGCGGGTTCGGGGCCGGCGAGGGGGCCGGCGAGGTCTCGCTGACCGTGACCCGCGACTACGGCGCCGAGCCGCTGGTCGCCCCGGTCGAGGTGGAGATCGTCGAGTCCGACACGGTGATGCGCCTGCTCGAAGGCGAGGCCGAGATCGGCACCCGCTACGGCGGCGGCTACGTTCAGTCGATCGAGGGGGTTGCCGAAGCGGTGCGCGACGGCCGCCGCTACGACTGGTTCTTCTATGTCAACGGGGTCGAGTCCCCGATCGGCGCCGCCGACTTCGACCTCGAGGGCGGCGAGGCGATCTGGTGGGACTACCGCGAGTGGACGGCGGCCTCGCGGGTGCCGGCAGTGGTCGGCTCCTGGCCGCGGCCGCTGGTCGGCGGCTACGAAGGCGAGCGCCGCCCGGTGGCGGTCGAGTGCCGCGGCGGCGGCGATGCCTGCGGGGAGGTGCGCGCCCGGCTGCGTGCCGCCGGCGCCGAGCTCGCCGCGGGCGCGCCGGGGGACGCGATCCGGGTCCTGGTCGGGCCCTGGGAGCAGCTGCGCGAGGACCCGGCGGCGGCGCAGCTCGAGCGCGGCCCGCAGACCAGCGGCGTCTTCGCCGAGTTCGCCGGCGACGGGGGCGGCTACGCCCTGCGCGGGCTGGACGAAGCGGGGGGGGTGGCGCGGGAGTTCGGCCCCGGCGCCGGGCTGGTCGCGGCGACGCGCCGCTACGGCGGGCCGCCGGTCTGGCTGGTCAGCGGCGCGACGGTGAGTGGGGTCGCGGCCGCGGCGGGCTTGCTCGACGCCGACCACCTGCGCGACCATTACGCGGTGGCGACCGAGGGTGGCGAGGAGACGCCGTTGCCGGTCCAGTGAGATCACCGTTCGCTTACACCCCGCGTACCGGGCCGCTGCAGGCGGCCTCGCCGGGTGCCGCGGTCGCCTACCTCGGCGCCCTGGTCGTCGTCGCGTTCCTCTACGAGAGCCCGCTGGTGCTGGCCGCGGTCGGCGTCGCGGCGGCGCTGGCCGGCGTGCTCGCGGGGGCGCGCCGGGCGGTGGTCTCGGCGACCAAGCTCGGGCTCGTGATCGCCCTGCCGATCGTCATCGTCAACGCGATCGTCGTCAACCGCGGTGAGACGGTGCTGCTGCGGCTCGGCGAGTGGCCGCTGTTCGACCGCGTCGACGTCACCGCCGAGGCGATCGCCGACGGTGCGATCTTCGGCCTGCGCGCGGTGGTGGTGATGATCGCCTTCGGCGTCTACTCGGCCTGCGTCGACCCCGACCGGGTGCTGCGCGCGCTGCGGCCGCTGGCGGGGCGCTCGGCGCTGACCGCGGCGCTGATCTCGCGCCTCGTCCCGGTCGCCGCCGCCGACGCCGCCCGCCTGCGCGACACGCGCGAGCTGCGCGGCCCGGCCGCCGCCCCCGTCGGCCGCACCCCGCTTGTGCGCCGCCTGCTGACGGGTTCCCTGGACCGTGCCGTCGACGTAGCGGCGACGCTCGAGCTGCGTGGCTACAGCCTCGACGTCCCGCGCCGCCGGTTTATGGGTGGATTGAGGGGTCCAGGGACCTCCGAACCGCACCATCGGCGGACGCCGTCTCGCTTCGACGCCCGCTTCTACGCGGTCGGCGCGGTCGTCCTCACCGCCGCGATCGCCGGCGAGGTCCTTGGCGCCGACGCGTTCCGCGCCTACCCGACGATCTCGGTCGGTCTCGCCCCTGCGACCCTCGCGGTCTCCCTCGTCGTCGCCCTCGCCGGCCTCGCTCCCAGGAGGCGCAATGGCTGACGTCGCCACCACCCAGTTCGCCCCGCCCGCCCTCGCGATCGAGGCCCTCACCTACGCCTACTCCGCCGCCGACCACCCAATGAAGGATGCATTCACCCCGTCATTGGGGGGAAATGCATCCCCCGTTCTCGAGGACGTCTCGCTGACCCTCTCCGCGGGGGAGTTCGCGGTCCTTGCCGGCCGCTCCGCCTGCGGCAAGACCACGCTGCTGCGTGCGGCGTGCGGCCTGGTCCCTCACTTCCACGGCGGCGAGATCTCCGGCCGCATCGAGGTCGCCGGTCAAGACGCGATCGCCGCCGGCCCCGGCGACCTGGCCGCGGCCGTCGGCTACGTCGCCCAGGACCCCGAGACCCAAATCGTCTCGACGACCGTAAGCGCCGAGATCGGCTTGCCCTTGGAGATGCGTGGAAGCTCCGCGGCTACTCGCGCAAGAGCGGTCGAGGAGGTCGCCTTGGCCCTTGCGATCCCACATCTGCTCGACCGCACCGTCGACACCCTCTCCGGCGGTGAGCTCCAACGCGTCGCCCTCGCGGCAGCTCTCGTCACTCGTCCCAAGCTTGTCCTCCTCGACGAGCCCACTTCCCAGCTGGACCCAGTCGCCGGTGACGAGCTGATCTGGCTCCTCCGTCGCCTCAATGAGGAGTGGGGGGTCACCATCCTTCTCGCGGAGCACCGTTTGGAGCGCTGCCTCGCCGCTGCGGATCGTGTTATCGCTATGGACTCGGGAGCAATCGCCTTCGACGGCATTCCCGCCAGCTTCCTCTGCTGGGCTCAGGAAACCGACGCCGCCCTGGAGACCCCCTCCGCCCGCCTCTTCTCTCTCGCCGGAATCACGCCCCTGCCCACGGGTGTCCGTCAAGCGCGCCAAACCCTCGCGTTGACCGACCCCGATGGCAAGGGGGATCACACTCCCACTCCTTCCGAAAAGTTGAGAGAGGAGGGGGTCCGATCCCCCTCCAACCGCCCGCCTGTGGTCAACGTCAGGAACCTTTGGGTGGAGCTCGGAGACGAGAAGGAGGAACGGCGAGATGTGCTGAAGGGGATTGACTTGCAGGTGGGGCAGGGGGAGCGTGTGGCGCTGATGGGACGGAACGGGGCTGGCAAGAGCACGTTGCTCAGGGCGCTGGCGGGGCTGACGAAACCGGTGAAGGGGAAGGCTGAGGCGCCGGGTGGGATCGCTCTGCTGATGCAGAACCCGGGCGATTACCTGGTGCGCGAGCGGGTGGGGGATGAGCTGCCGGGCAGCGCGGGGGCGGCGGCGCTGCGGACGGTGGGGCTGGAGCACGCGGTTGACGCGGATCCGCGTGACTTGTCTGGTGGCGAGCGGCAGCGGCTGGCGCTGGCGATCACGCTGGCGGGGCGGATGGAAGGCGACGAGCTGCCGGGACTCGTTGCGCTCGACGAGCCGACGCGGGGGATGGACCGGGCGCGGAAGGCGGAGCTGGTCGAGCTGATCGAGGGCCTCGCCTGCCAGGGCGCCGGTGTAGTCGTCGCCACCCATGACGTCGAGTTCGCCGCCGCCTTCGCGCGGCGGGTGGTGCTGTTGGGTGATGGGGTGGTGATCGCCGACGGCGACGCCGCCGAGGTCCTCTCGGGTGGCTGGTACTTCGCCACCGAGGTCGCGCGAATCCTCGACCTGCCCGGCGTGGTCACGCCCGAGCAGGGCGCCGCCTTCCTGGCTGGCGACGAAGGGGGAGCGTCGTGAGCTGGCAGCTGGCGAGCTTCGTCATCCTCGCCGCCGTCCTGCTCGGCGGCTTCGCCTGGTACGAGCGCTCGCGGCCGCCGGCGCAGACCGTTGCCCTGGTCGCCGCCCTCGCCGCGCTGGCGATCGCCGGCCGGATCGCCTTCGCCGCCTTCCCCAACGTCAAGCCGTCGACCGACATCATCATCGTCGCCGGCTACGCCCTCGGCGCCGCGCCCGGCTTCGCCGTCGGCGCGCTCACCGCGCTGGTCTCCAACTTCTGGTTCGGCCAGGGCCCGTGGACCCCGTGGCAGATGGCCGGCTGGGGGCTTTGCGGCGTCCTCGGCGCCGCCGTGGCCGTGATCCGGCCCCGTCCGGGCCGCCTTACGCTGGCCCTCGTCTGCGGGCTGGCTGGCCTCGCTTACGGAGCTTTGCTGAACTTCTCCTTGATGGCGACCTACGGCGGGGACCTTTCGACGGAGCGCTTTCTCGCTCTGCAGTCGCGCGCCGTGCCCTTCGATCTCGCCCACGCGATCGGCAACGCGGTGTTCGCCTTCGTCGCCGGGCCGGCGATGGTGCGGATGGTCGTCCGCTTCCGCGAGCGCTTCGAGTGGCGCACGCCGGCGGTGGCGACGACGGTGCTGCTCGCCCTGCTGCTGGTCGCCTCGCTGCCCTCGAGCGCCAAGGCAGCCGGTACGGCAGATGCCGCCCGCTGGCTGATCTCGGCCCAGAACTCTGACGGCGGCTGGGGCGATTCGCCGGGGGAGGAGTCGGCGCCCGAAATCACCGCCTGGGCAGTGCTCGGCCTCGAGGCCGCCGGCCACAACCCGCTCGACGTCTCCCAGGGCAGCGCCAACCCGGTCAGCTACCTGCGCGCCAACGTCGCCGCGCTGGAGAGCCCCGGCGACCTCGCGCGCACGATCCTCGCCCTGCGCGGCGCCGGGGTCAACCCACGCTCTTTCGGTGGCCGCGACCTCGTCTCCGCCCTGGTCAAGAAGCGGCAGGGCAACGGCTCCTACGAAGACTGGCCCGGGTCGACCGCCTTCGCCGTGATCGCCCTGCGGGCGGCGGGCGCCGACGGCAGCGTCGACAGCTCGATCTCCTGGCTCGCCAAGGCCCAGGGTGACGACGGCGGCTGGGGCGACACGCCCGACTCGCCGAGCACGGCGGACGGGACCGGGGCGGCGATGCAGGCGATGCCGAGCACGCAGGCCGCGCAGCAGGGGCTCGGCTTCCTGCGCCGCGCCCAGCGCCCCAACGGCGGCTTCCCGCTGGGCGGCTCGGGGGCGGTCAACTCCCAGTCGACCGCCTGGGCGGTGCAGGGCATGCTGGCGGTAGGCGCCGACCCGGCCAAGTCGGCAAGCGGCGGCAGCAAGAGCGCCCTCGACTACCTCGCCGCGCGCCAGGCCACGGACGGTCACTACCGCTACTCGGACAGCAGCGACCAGACCCCGGTCTGGGTCACCGGCCAGGTCCTCGCCGCGGTCGCCGGCAAGCCCTTCCCGCTGGCGCCGGTGGCGCGCAAGGCGACCCCGGCACCGTCGAGCACCGGCGCCGCACCGACCCCGACGACCCCGCCCCCGGGCACCAGCGGCTCGGCCCAGAGCCTGCTCGAATCGCTCGGCAGCGGCGGCGGTGGCGCGGGGGCGACCCCGGCGCCGCCCTCGACCGAGGTCAACCCGGCGGTCCCGCCGCCGGCCACCGGCAGCGGCCCCGGCTCGACCCCGGTGCCGCCGCCCGGCACCGTCCCCGAGGGCGACGAACCGGAAGCGGTCCCGGCCGAGCCCGCGGCGCCGCCCTTCGAAGCGAGCGAGCCGCCGGCTCCCAGTCCCGCGGTTCCCGTCGGCATCGGCCTCGCCAGCGGCGGCCTCGCGCTCGGCGGCGTCCTCTTCCTCGGTCGCCGCTTCGGCTGGTGATTCAGACGCACGTCCCCGGCTATGTTCCCTCCATGGACGTAGAGACCGCGATCCGCAGCCGCCGCACCCACAAGGCCTTCGGCCCGGACCCGCTGCCGCGCGAGCAGATCGACGAGCTGCTCGACCTGGCCCGCTGGGCGCCGAACCACAACCTGACCGCGCCCTGGCGCTTCCGCGTGGTCGGGCCGCACGCGCTGGCGCGGCTCAAGGAGGTCGCCGGGCCGGAGGGCGCCGCCAAGCTCGACCGCGCCCCGACCCTGATCGTCGTCTCCTGCTCGCTCGGCACCGAGCCGATCCAGAACGAGGAGGACATGCACGCGACCGCGGTCGCCTCCTACATCGTCCTGCTCGGCGCCCATGCGCGCGGCCTCGCCGGCTACTGGCGCACGCCGGCGCTGCTCTGGACCGACGCCGGCAAGCAGGCGGTCGGGATGCCCGACTCCGAGCGCTTCGTCGCTCTGCTGCACCTCGGCGCCGCCCGCCAGGAGAAGCAGCCACCGGAGCGCCCGCCGGTCGAGCAGGCGACGACCTACCTGGACTGATGCTGACCCGCGCCGCAGCCCTCGAGGAAATCGCCGGGCAGCGCTTCGAGGTGGTGGTGATCGGCGGCGGCATCACCGGTGCCGGGGTCGCCCTCGACGCCGCCTCGCGCGGTTACTCGGTGGCGCTGCTGGAGCGCGACGACTACGCGATCGGCACCTCCAGTCGCTCCTCGAAGATGGTCCACGGCGGCCTCCGCTACCTGCAGAACTTCGACCTCGGCCTGGTCCGCGAGGCGCTGCTCGAGCGCCAGCTGATGGTGCAGCTGGCGCCGCACCTGGTCTACCCGACCCCGTTCCTCGTCCCCGCCTTCGCCGAGGAACGCCGCGACCGGCGGGTCGGGCTGGGGCTCAACATGTACGACGTGATGGCGACCACGCGGGTCGGTCGCGGTCGGCGTGAGATGCGCTCCTCCAAGGACGAGCACGAGGGCTTCTACTGGTCGCCCGACCGCCACCGCACGATCGACCGCGACGAGCTGCTCGAGCTGGTCCCCTCGTTGGAGCGGCGCGACCCCGAGAGCGCCTACCTCTTCTACGACTGCCAGACCGACGACGTGCGCCTCGTCTTTACCGTGCTCGGCGAGGCGGTCCGCTTCGGCGCCGTCTGCCTCAACGGCGCCGAGGTCAGCGAGGTGATCTCGCGCAACGGCCGCGCCGCCGGGGTCGCCTTCGTCGAGGCCGAGTCGGGCGAGCGGGTCGAGGTCGAGGCCGAGAACGTCGTCAACGCGACCGGCGTCTGGGCCGACCGGATCAGGCCCGAGCTGCTCGAGGAGGAGGACGTGCCGCGGATCGCCCCCAGTCGCGGCACCCACATCCTGCTCGACCGCGCCGACCTCTCGACCGGCTCGGCGGCCTGCATCGTCCCGGCCGGCGAGGGCCGGGCGATCTTCGCCCTGCCCTGGTACGGCCGCACCCTGGTCGGCACCACCGACAACGACTTCGACGGCGACATCGACGACCCGCGGCCGGGGGGCGAGGACGTCGAGTACCTGCTCGAGGCGGTCAACGCCTTCTTCGACGTCTCGCTCGGCGAGTCCGACCTGGTCGGCGCCTACGCCGGGGTGCGGCCGCTGATCTCGACCGGCGACCCGCGCAAGTCGGTCGACATCTCGCGCAAAGCGGAGCTGTATGAGACCTCGTCGGGGATGCTGACGATCACCGGCGGCAAGCTCACCACCTGGCGGCGGATGGCGAAGCAGACCGTCGACCGCCTGGTCGAGCGCGAGGGCCGCGACGCCCCCTGCCACACGGCCGAGATACCGCTCGGGATGGAGGCGCGGCCGGAGGACCTGGAGGCGCCCGAGGGCGTCGGCGAGGAGGCGGTCGCCCAGCTCGCCTTCCGCTACGGCCACGCGGCGCGCGCCGTCCTCGACCTCGCCCGCGAGGACCCGAAGCTGGCGGCGCCGATCGTCCCCGGCCGCCCCGACCTGCTCGCCGAGGTGGTGATCGCGGCGCGGCTGGAGCAGGCGCGCAGCGTCGAGGACGTGCTGATGCGGCGCACTCGGCTGGGGATCCTCGCCGCGCCGCAGCTGCGCGAGGCGGGCGCCGTGCGGCCGGTCGCCGAGGCGCTGGGACGCGAGCTGGGCTGGACCCGGCGACAGGTCAAGCGCGAGGCCGAGGCCTGGCTGGATCGCCTCGCGCTGGCCGGTTGAATAGCCTGCTCGCCGTGAACAAGACCCAGCTTCAGTCCAAGTCCCTCGCCGACCTGCACGACCTCGCCGCCGAGGCGGGCATCGAGCGCTACCGGATGCTGTCCAAGGCCGAGCTGGTCGAGCGGCTCGCCGACGGCGACGGGGAGGAGGACGCGGCGCCGAAACAGGAGCGCGCGCCGCGCCAGCGCCGCGAGCGCAAACCGCGCCAGCGCCGCGAGCCGAAAGCCAAAGCCGAGGCCAAGGCGGAGCCGGAGGAGGAGCCGAAGGTCGAAGAGCCGGAGGAGGAGCCCGCTGCCGAGTCGGAGTCCGAGGAGGAGCCGGCCCCGACTGCTGCGGCGACGCCGGCCCCGGCCGGGCGGCCGAAACGCAAACGCCGCCGCCGCTGGGGGCGCCGCCCCAAGGGTCTCCGCGTCCACGACCTGGTCCTGCCTGCCACTGCCGGCCGGCAGACGATCGTCTACGCCGAGAGCCGCGAGGCCTGCACGGCGCTGCTGCGCGAGCTCGCGGCGGAGCTGTCCGGCGCTTCCGATGGGCCGGACCCCGTCGCGCTGCTGATCGACCCCAGCCCCGAGGAGCTCGCCGAGTGGAAGCGCGACGCGCCGCAGGCCGAGCTGGTCTCCGCGGGCAAGCCCAACCACGCCGGCGACGCGATCGCCCAGGCGCGCTCGCGCGCCGAGGGCGGCGAGGACGTGATCGTCCTGATCGACTCGCTGACCCGCTACGCCGAGGACTTCGCCGGCGCCGAGGAGGCCCGCGAGCTGTTCGACGCCGGCCTCGGCGGCAGCGGCAAGGGTTCCCTGACGGTGGTCGCCGCCGTCGCGCGCCCCGCTTAGCGCCGCTACTTAGGTCGGGTTATCGCCGGTAGGCGATGCGGCGCCAGGACGGCTCTTTGGAGAGCTCGATCGGCTCGTTGCTGCGCTCGGGCTGGACGTAGCCGAAGGTCTGGGTGCGCTCGTCGAAGGTGACGTCGAGCTCGCCCTCCTTGACCCGCTGGTCGAGCCAGGCGCCGCGGAAGACGAGGCGGCGCAGCCAGTGGACGAGGCTGCGGTTGGCGGGGCCGACCAGCTCCTCCCAGTTCTGGTTGATGTGCTCGCCGAGCTCCGAGCTGGGCTCGGTGATCTCGCCGTTGACGGCGAGGTCGAGCAGGTCGTCGAGCTCGCCCCGGCTCAGTCCCTGCTGGACGAAGCCGAGTTTGACCGCGGCCTGCTCAACGCGCTGGCCGAAGTCCTCCTCGTTGAAGGCGAAGCGAAGCTCGCCGTACTCGAGCACGTAGTCGGAGCCCGACTCGTAGTTCCCTCTGCGGGTCGTCTTCTTGTTCACAGTTGAAAGCCCATCTACCGACGCAAGCCCAGCGACAGCAGGTGCTGGATCATGCCTGTCATCGTAGCCCCGTGCGTCGGGGCGGCCCCCCCTGAATGGCGGCTTGCGCCTGAAGGGGGTTTTTGGGGGGAGAGATCGGCGCCGCCGGGACCTTGACCCGGTGTGATCGCCGCCCGTCTCGCGCGCCTGCCGACTGCCGCCGTCCTCGGCCGCGAGGTGCGGGTCGCGCGCGGCGCCCGGGCGCGCTTGCTCGGGCTCGCCGGCCTCGACCGCGAGCGGGCCGGCGCGGGCCTCTTGATCCCGCGCTGCGTCAGCGTCCACACCTTCGGCATGCGCTTCGCGCTCGACCTGGTCTTCCTCGACCGCGAGGGCGAGCCGTGCTCCATGCGCCGCGCGGTGCCGCCTCGGCGGATCGTCTTCGCGCAAGGAGCGGCCGCCGTGCTCGAGCTGCCGGCGGCGAAGGGGGGAGAGTTTTCCCCGGCAGGCACTTAGACGGCCATGCTGCCGCAGCGAAGAGAGGTCGCCAGCGTCGTCGTCTGCGAGGACGACACGGCGATGATGGAGATGCTCTGCGAGAACCTCGCCGCCGACCGCTTCGGCGTGCTGCCGGCGCCCTCGGCCGCCGACGCGCTGCGCATCTGCCGCTTCGAACAGCCCGACCTGATGCTGCTCGACCTGACCCTGCCCGACGCCTCGGGGCTCGACGTGCTGCGCGAGATCCGGGAAGCCGACGGCGTCGTCTCGCGCTTCGACCCGCGCCTGCCGGTGATCGTGCTGACCGGGCGCGGCGCCGACGACGATCGAGTGCGCGGGCTCGAGTTCGGCGCCGACGACTACCTGGTGAAGCCGGTCAGCTACCGCGAGCTGCGGGCGCGGATCGGGGCGGTGTTGCGCCGTGATGGGGGACGGCGCCTGGGGCCTCTGCGGGTCGGCGAGATCCTCGTCGACTCGGCGCGGCGCAAGGCCTGGGTCGGGCGGCGGGAGGTGCGGCTCTCGCAGAAGGAGTTCTCGCTGCTGCGCGTGCTCGCCTCCGACCCGCACCGGGTCTTCACCAAGCGTGAGCTGCTCGGCGACGTCTGGGGGTTGCAGGCGCCGACCAAGACGCGGACCCTGGACACGCACGCGAGCCGGCTGCGGCGCAAACTCGACCCCGAAAGCGGGCGCTACGTCGTCAACTGCTGGGGTGTCGGATACAGGCTCGTCGACGGATGAGCGCCCTCGCCGAGACGATCGCCTGGTGGCCGCTCGCCGCCTCGCTGGCGCTCGCGGTGGCGGCCCAGGAGCTGCGCGCCGGACGGCGACGCAGCGCGCTCAACGAGGCTCTGCACGAGCTGCGACGGCCGCTGCAGGCGCTCGCCCTGGCGAGCGGCCCGGGCGGTGGCTCGCCGCACGCGGTCGAGAGCTCGGTGGAGCTGGCCGCGACCGCGCTCGAACGTCTCGACCGCGAGGTCAACGGCGGCGCGCTGCGACTGCCACCGGAACCGATCGAGCTGCGGGCGCTGATCGACTCGGCGGTGCGCCGCTGGCGGTCGCGGGCGAGCCTCGGCGGCGGCTCGCTGCGCCTGCGCTGGCGCGCCGGCAGGGCGATCGTCGTCGGCGACCGGGTCGCCCTCGGCCAGGCGCTCGACAACCTGATCGTCAACGCGATCGAGCACGGCGGGCCGTCGATCGTCGTCAGGGTGCGGCTGCACCGCGGCGGCGTGCGGATCGTCGTCTGCGACTCGGGCCGCGCCTCGCGGCCGGCTTCGCGGCGCGAGACCCCGGCCGAGCTGATCGCGCGGCTGTCGGGTCGCCGCCGCCACGGCCACGGGTTGCGGGTTGTGCGGCGCGTCGCCACAGCCCACGGTGGGCGCTTCGCCCTGCGCCGCTCCGAAGGTGGCTCGCTGGCGATGCTCGACCTGCCGCTCGGCGGCGATCGCCCCTCCGCCGCCGCATGAGCAGGCGGGGGCGGGCGCTTGCCTTCCTCCTGCTGGCGCTGCTCGCGGCGCTGGCCGCGGCGCTGCTGGCCGAGCGCTACGGGTCGCGCGCCGCACGCGGGTACGGGCCGCTGCGGCCGGTGGTCGTGGTCGAGTCCCCCCTTGCCGCCGGCAGCCGGCTCGGGGCGCGCGAGCTGGCCGCGGCGCTGGGCGTGCGGCGAGTGCCGGGGCGCTTCGTCCCGGCGGAAGCGCTGGCGGCGCCGGCGGAAGCGCTCGGCCTGGTCGCGCGCGCCGCACTGCCCGCCGGTTCGTACCTGCTCGCGGCGCAGCTCGGCCCACCGCGCCGGGGCGGGCGCGCCGCGAGCGGGCTGCGCGGCGGCCGGCGGCCGGTCGAGATCGCGGTCAGCGGGGCCGGCGCCCTGCTCGCCGCGCCGTCCTCGGCCGGCTCCCGGGTCGACGTCGTCGTCACCGGCGAACCGACCGGCCCCGGTCCTGGCCGCACCTACGTCGCCGCTGCCGCGGTGCCGTTACTGGCGCTGCGCGCCGACCCGGAAGCCGGTCCGGGCCTGGCGGCGGCGACCCTGGGATTGACCAAGCGCGAGGCGCTGCGTCTGATCGCGGCGGAGAGCTTCGCTCGCAAAGTCACCCTGCTGCCTGAGGGATGAGTGTGGGGGCGAGGGCACGGCACCTGGAGGAGCTGGCCGGCGCGCTGCGGGCGCGGCTGGTCGAGGCGCGCCGCGAAGCGGCGGCCGCGGGTCGCCAGCCTGAGCACGAGCTGGCGGACGAGGTGCGCGAGCTGGTCGACGCGGAAGCGGCGCTGCTCGGCAGCGAGGACCGCGAGGCCCTGGTGGCGCGCATCCTGCGCGACACGGTCGGGCTCGGGCCGCTCGAGGAGCTGCTTGCCGACCCGGGTGTCGAGGAGGTGATGGTCAACGGCCCGGACAGCGTCTACGTCGAGCGCGGCGGCCGGATCGAGCCGGTCGCGGCGCGCTTCGCCGACGAGGAGGAGCTGCGCAACGCGATCGAGCGCATCCTCGCCCCGCTCGGGCGGCGGCTCGACGAGCTCAGCCCGATGGTCGATGCCCGCCTCGCCGACGGCTCCCGCGTCAACGCCGTGATCCCCCCGCTGGCGATCGACGGGCCGGCGCTCTCGATCCGCCGCTTCGGCGCCCGCCGGCCGGGGCCGGGCGAGCTGCTCGAGCTGGGCACGCTGAGCGAGTCGCAGCTGGCGCTGCTCGAGGCGGCGGTCGGCGCCCGCCGCAGCATCCTGATCAGCGGCGGCACCGGCTCAGGCAAGACGACCCTGCTCAATGCCCTCTCCGCCTTCATCGCCGCCGGGGAGCGGGTGGTGACGATCGAGGACGCGGCGGAGCTGCGCCTGCGCCAGCGCCATGTGGTCCGGCTCGAGAGCCGCCCGCAGGGGGTCGAGGGCAGGGGAGAAGTGACGATCCGCGACCTGCTGCGCAACGCCCTGCGCATGCGCCCCGACCGGATCGTGATCGGCGAGGTGCGCGGGGCCGAGGCGCTCGACCTGGTCACCGCGCTCAACACCGGCCACCGCGGCGCGCTCTCGACCGTGCACGCCAACTCGCCGGCCGACGCCCTCGCCCGGCTGGAGACGCTGGCGCTGATGGCGGGGCTGGGGCTGCCGCACGCGGTGATCGCCGCCCAGGTCCGCGGCGGCGTCGATCTCGTCGTCCAGCTCGAGCGCGAGGCCGACGGCACGCGGCGGGTGACTGAGATCGCCGAGGTCGGGGCTTGAGCGGCGGGGCCGGGCCGTTGCTGCCGCTGCTCGGCGCCGTCGCCGGTGGGCTGGCGGCGCTCGCCATTCGCGAGGCGGTGCTTGCAAGCCCGGCGCTGGGGCGCTGGCTGCGCCTCGCGGTCGAGCCGCTGCAACGAGCGGGGCGCGAGGGGTACGCGCCTTCGACCCGGGAGCGGCGCCGGCTCGCCGCGGTCGGCGCCGGCGCCGCGCTGGTCGGGGGTTGGTTCCTGGCCGGCGCGGCCCTGGCACTGCCGCTGGCGATCGCCGGGCCGGGACTGGCGGCCTGGGCGGTCGCCAACCGCCGCCGCCGCTACCGCCGCGCGGTCGAGCGCGCCCTGCCCGAAGTCGCGGTCGCGATCGCCGACTCGCTGGCGGCGGGGCGCTCGCTGCGCGCCTCGCTGCCGGCGGCCGGGGCAGCGATCGACGGGCCGCCCGCGGTCGAGCTCGCCCGGCTCGGGGCCGAGCTGGAGCTGGGGACGCCGACCGTCGAGGCGGTCGTTGGCTGGCGGCGGCGGATGCGCTCGCCGCGGGTCGACGCCTTCGCCGCGGCGCTGCTCAGCCAGCGCCTCGCCGGCGGCGACCTGGCCGGCCTCCTGCACCGCTTCGCCGACGGCGCCGCCGAGCGCGACCGCGCCGCCGAGGAGGCCCGCTCGGCGACGGCGCAGGCCCGCTTCACCGGGCTCCTGGTGGTGGCGATGCCGAGCGGCGGCGCGCTCTTCGCCGAGCTGATCCAGCCGGGCTTCGCCGCCCGCCTCGTGAGCGCGCCCGCGGCGGCGACCCTGCTGGCGCTCGCCGCCGCCCTGCAGGTGGTCGGCTTCGTCGCGATCCGCCGCTTCGCCCGGGTGGTCGAGTGAGGGGCCGGGGGTGAGCGAGCGCCCGCCGCGGGCGGCGAAGTTGGCCTGTGCGGCGCTTGCCGCCCTCGTCGCCCTCCTCGCCGCACCGGCGGCGCCCGGCCGCACCGCGTACCTCGTCGCCCTCGGGCTGCCGGTGGCGGGCTTCCTCCTGCCCGACGCCCTCTACGAGCGCCGCGCCCGGCTGCGCCGCCGCCGCCTGCTCGTCGCCCTGCCCGACGCGCTCGACCTGCTGGCGATCGGCTCCGCGTCCGGCCGCGCCCCGGCCGCCGGCTTCGCCGAGGTCGCCCGCGGTGGCACCGGGCCGCTCGCCGAGGAGATGCGGATCGTCGTCGCCGAGCTCTCCTGCGGCGCGCCGCTCGAGGCGGCGCTGCGGGGCCTGCGCGAGCGCGTCCCCGGCAGCGAGATCGCCACCCTCTGCGCCGCGATCGAGCGCTCGCGCCGGCTCGGCTCGCCGCTCGCCGACCAGCTGCGCCGCCAGGCCGCCGCCCTGCGCCGCGATCAGCGCCGCGCGGTCGAGGAGCGCGCCGCCCGCGCCGCACCGAAGATCCAGCTCGTCGTCGCCCTCGTCCTCGTCCCCTCGGTCCTCTTGATGATCGCCGCCGCCCTGATCGCCAACGCAGACCTATTGCTCGGTGGCTTCTAGGCTTCCAGCGAGGCGAGTGACTCGCGTGACTCCTCGCGCAGGCGGGTGGCGACGGTGGCGGTGGCGGCGCGGATCGCGTCGAGCTCGGCGGCCCGCTTGCGGTGGCCCTTGACGAAGCAGCAGAGCGTGCCGCTGTCGAGCTCGAAGGCGAACTCGTCCGGGACGGAGTCGGTCAGCCAGACGATGAAGGTGGGGGTGAAGAGCTGGCGCAGCCAGTTGGCGTCCTGCCCCTTGCCGACGAAGATCTCGTAGCGCTCGTCCAGCGCCTCGCTCTCCAGCTTCACCCGCTCCCGCGAGCGGAAGGCGTCCTCGAGCCTCTCGAGGACGCGGAGGCCGAACTTGCGCTCGCAGAACAGCTCCGGCAGGAAGGTCACCGAGTCGCGCACCTCGGTGATCCCGATCGTGAAGGGGTAGCGGCTGGTCTGGCGGTTGCCCTTGCCGTCGGTCGTCCTCACCTCGTAGGTGAAGAGGGCGATCAGTCCCTCGACGCCCTCGCCCAGCGGGCCCTCGAGGATGCGCTCGGCGTAGCGGTCGTCGCCCTTGCGCAGCAGCGGGGTCTCGGCCGGCAGCCGCTGCTTGCCCGAGGCCGAGCCCATCCCGCGCTGGGCGGCGTAGTGGTCGAAGAAGGCGTCCTCGGAGCGCGAGTCGGCGATCGCGAGGACGATCAGGAGGCCGATCAGAAGACCGGAGAGGAGGGCGCCGGCGCCGACCACGGGCCCGGCGAGCGCCACCCCGACGGCGCCGGCGCCGATCGCCCCCACGGCGAGCAGCCCCTGCATCAGCGGCCTGCCCACCAGCAGCTTGAAGTACTGGCCGCGCAGGTCGTCCGCGTCGTCGACGAGCGCGGGCGGCACTTGGTCCGGGGACGAGCTCACGCGCCGACGCTAGCCGATCTTCCGGTGCGCCTTTCCCGTCTCTCGTACGGGAAAGGCGCACCGGAAGGAGATGCGCCGCACCCGCACGCTCTGCAAGTCGGGTTGCGGGTGGGGGCAAATTTTGGGTTGTGTTGCAAAGTGGGAGGAAGTGGGGTACTGTGGCCGACGAGTTGAAGCCCAGGACCGGGGTGGTGAGGCTCCTCCCACCTCATCACTCCGGTCCTAACTCTTTTTCCCAGGCCAGAAAGGAACCCACGGGGATGGCATTTCGGGGTCTCTACGAGCACAGCCTCGACGCCAAGGACCGCCTCACGGTTCCCTCCCGGTTCCGGGCCGCGCTGTCCGACGGCATCGTTCTCTCCAAGGGCTTCGACCCCTGCGTGTGGGTGCACACGACCGAGGAGTTCGAGCAGCTCTCCGAGCGCTTTCTCTCCCCGCACAGCCCCTTCGGCAAGGACGCCCGCAGCCTGCGCCGCCGCTTCCACGGCGGCTCCTTCGACGAGAAGCTCGACTCGGCCGGCCGCATCCGCGTGCCCAAGCCGCTGATCGAGCACGCCGGCCTCGACGGCGCCTGCGTCGTGATCGGCGCCGGCGAGTACCTGGAGATCTGGAACGCCGAGGCCTGGGCCAAGCAGGAGGAGGAGCTCGACGCCTCCGCGCCGGAGATCGCCGAGGGCCTGGCCGCGAGCGGGGCGGTTGCGTGAGATGCGAGCCCATGCCCAACCCGCCCACCACTTCGATCCCTCTTCCCAACCCCGGGTAGCCCGGCGCGCAACCCTTTTCCCCATGCCCACCGAGCACGAGCCAGTCCTCGCCCCCGAGCTGACCGCCCTGCTGGCCCCTGAGCCGGGGCAGACCGCGGTCGACTGCACCTTCGGCGGCGGCGGCCACGCACGCCAGATCGCCGCCGCGCTGGGGCCGGAGGGAACGCTGATCTGCATCGACCGCGACCCGGCCGCCGCGGCCCGCTTCGAGCACTTCGCGGCGGAGACCCCCTGCAAAACCCGGTTTATCGGGGCCGACTACGCGGCAGGGCTTCGCACCCTGCGCGGCGAAGGCACCGAGCCAGAGATGGTCTACATGGACCTAGGGATGTCCTCGATGCAGGTCGACGCCCGTGAGCGGGGCTTCTCCTATTCCTATGACGCGCCGCTCGACATGCGGATGGACACCCGCCAGGAGCTGAGCGCCGCCGACGTCGTCAACGAGTGGCCCGAGTCGCGGCTGGCGCAGGCGCTGCGCCGCTTCGGCGAGGAGCGCTACGCGGGCGGGATCGCCCGTGAGATCACCCGCCGCCGGCCGCTGCACACCACTTCGGAGCTGGTCGCCGCGGTCAAGGCGGGGATGCCGGCCTCGGCCCGCTTCGGCGGCGGCCACCCGGCCAAGCGCACCTTCCAGGCGATCCGGATCGCCGTCAACGGCGAGCTCGACTCGCTCGAGGACGCCCTGCCGACGGCCTGGGCGATGCTGCCCCTTGGCGGCCGCTTCGCGGCGATCTCCTTCCACTCGCTCGAGGATCGTCGCGTCAAGCGGTTCCTCGCCGAGCGGGCGCGCGGCTGCGTCTGCCCGCCCGAGCTGCCGGTCTGCGCCTGCGGGCGCGAGCCCGAAGCGGAGCTGCTCACCCGCCGCGCGATCGCGCCGGGGGCGGCGGAGATGGCCGCCAACCCGCGCTCCAAGTCCGCCCACCTGCGCGGCGGGCTCAAGATCGCCGCCGCTCAGGCGGCCGGGAGCGTCGCCTGATGGCCGCCGCCGCGACCGCCCGCAAGGCCGCCGCCCCGGCGCCGGTCAAACCGCGCCGCAAACGCCCCGCCCTCGCGGCCGCCCCGGCCGTCAAACCGCGCCGCAAACCGGCGCCCACCCGGCGCAAACCCGCCCCCGCGCGGCGCAAGCCGGCGCCGACCCGGGCGAAGGCGGCCCCAGCTCGCAGGAAGGCGAGCCCCGCCCGCCGGCCCGGCGGCCAGCTGATCCCGTTCGCGGTCAACACCGCGAGCGCCGTCCGCGGCCTCCCTGACTCGGGTCTGATCGTGCGGATGACCCGCGGCCGGCTCTGGATCGGCGTGCTCGGCGCCCTGCTCGCCGGGATCGTCGGCCTCAATGTGATGACCCTCAGCCTCGCCGCCGAGGCGGGCCAGATCGACCAGAACATCACGGCGCTCGACGAAGAGAACTCGCTGCTGCGCAGCCGCGACGCGCAGAAGTCCGGTGCCGGGCGGATCCGCGCCGACGCCGCCGCGCTCGGATTGAGCGCCGCCGCGGTCGATGCCGCCGGCGCCGTCGAGGCCGGCCCCGATGACGTCGAGATCGCGGCGCGCCGCTTGGCCGCTGCGGGATCGGTCTACTGAGGGGTATATGCGCGTAACCGAGCGCCGGATCGGTCTCCTCTTCGCCGGCTTCCTGGTCTGTCTTTCGGTCATCGCCCTGCGCGCCTTCTGGCTGCAGGGGGTGCAGGGCTCCTCGCTGGCCTCCGAAGCGGCCTACCAGCAGACCGAGGTGGTCACCGTGCCCGGCTTGCGCGGCAGCCTGCTCGACCGCTTCGGCAACCCGCTCGCCGTCTCCGAAGACGCGAAAACGATCTTCGCCACGCCCTACCAGGTGAAGAGACCGCGTCAGGTAGCCGACAAACTGGCGCCGATCCTCAACCTCCCCGAGGACGAGGTCTTCGAGAGCCTGACCGAGGAATCGGGCTTCTCCTACATCGCCCAGAAGGTCGACCTGCCGAGCGCGGCGCGGGTCGCGCGGCTCGAGCTGCCCGGGATCGGCGAGCTGCCCGACAGCCGCCGCACCTACCCGCAGGGCGAGCTGGCGGCCCAGGTGGTCGGCGCGGTCGGCGACGAAGGCGACGGCCTGTCCGGGCTCGAGGCCGGCGAAGAAGAGGTCCTCGGCGCCAGTGACGGCGAGCGGCGGATCGTCAAGGACGCGCTCGGCGAGCCGATCCGGCTCGACACCGTGAGCGACGCCGAGGACGGCGAAGACCTGCGCCTCACCCTCGACCCGGCGATCGAGAAGAAGACCGAGGAAGTCCTGGCTGAAGTCGGGGAAACGTACTCGCCCAAGGGGGCGACGGCGATCGTCATGGACCCGCGCAACTCGGCCGTGCTGGCGATGGCGAACTGGCCGCCGGTCGACCCGACCGACCTCTCCGAGGCCGACCCCGAAGACCTCGTCAACCGCGCCACCGGCTTCACCTACGAGCCCGGCTCGACCTTCAAGGCGTTCACTGTCGCCGCCGCCCTGGAGGAGAAGAAAGTGACCCCGACCAGCTACTTCACGCTGCCGCCGACGCTGCGGGTCGCAGACCGCGTGATCGAGGAGTCGCACGCGCGCGGCACGGCGACGATGTCGGTCGCCGAAATCCTCGCCTACTCCTCCAACGTGGGGGCGGTGACGATCGGGCTCGGGCTGGGCAGCGAGAAGTTCAGCCGCTGGATCAAGCGGCTCGGCTTCGGTCGCCCGACGGGCGTCCGCTACCCGGCCGAGGAGATCGGGATCGTGCCGGCGCTGGAGGAGTACTCGGGCTCGACGATGGGCAACCTGCCACTCGGCCAGGGCCTGGCGGTGACCCCGATGCAGATGATGGCCGGCTACGCGGCGATCGCCAACGGCGGCGTGCTGCGGCAGCCGCGCCTGGTCTCACGGGTCGGCGACGAGCCGGTCGAGCCCGAGCCCGGCCGGCGCGTGTTCGGCACCGCCGTCGCCACCGAGGTGCGCTCGATGCTGGAGGGCGTGTTGGCCCCCGGCGGCACCGCCTCAGAGGTCAGCGTCCCCGGCTACACCCTGGCCGGCAAGACCGGCACCTCGCAGGTGGCCGAAAACGGGACCTACTCGGAGACCAAGTACGTCGCCTCGTTCATCGGCTTTGCCCCGGCCGCGGATCCGCGGCTGCTGGTCTCGGTGATCGTCGACCAACCGCAGGGGGACTACTACGGCGGCTCGGTGGCGGCGCCGGCCTTCGGCCGGATCGCGTCTTTCGCTCTTCCGTATCTGGGTGTGCCGCAGGAATAAGAGGGGCACCCGACCCCATTTCTAGAATCGGCGCGTGAGATTGGAAGAACTTGCGGCGGTAGCTGGGGGGGCGCGGATCGTCGGCGACCCCTCCGTAGAGATCGAGGCTCTTGCTTACGACAGCCGCAAGGTGAGGCCGGGGACGCTGTTTTTCTGCGTGCCCGGGGAGAAGGTCGACGGGCATGAGTTCGCGTCCGCTGCGGTTGAGGCTGGGGCGGTGGCTCTAGTTGTAGAGCGCGAGCTTCCCAAGCTCGGGGTCTCCCAGGTCGTGGTTCCTGACGCGCGGGCGGCGATGGCGCAGCTGGCGGCGCGGTTCTTTGGGGACCCGACCGGAGAGCTCGAGGTGGTTGGGATTACGGGGACCAACGGCAAGACGACGACCGCCTTCCTGCTGCGCGAGATCCTCGAGGCCGCGGGGCGACAGTGCGGCCTGCTGGGCACGGTCAAGCAGGTCGTCGGCGGGGTCGAGGAGGGGGTCGAGCGGACGACGCCGGAGGCGATCGACCTGCAGGCGACCTTCCGGCGCATGGTCGATGGCGGCGACCGCGCCTGCGTGATGGAGGTCTCCTCGCACGCCCTCGTCCTGCACCGCTGCGACGCGATCGAGTTCGACGTCGCGCTCTTCACCAACCTGACCCAGGATCACCTCGACTTCCACGCCGACATGGAGGACTACTTCCAGTCAAAGCGGCTGCTCTTCGAGATGTCGCCGGGGACCGCGATCGTCAACGTCGACGACCCCTACGGGCGGCGGCTGGCGGAGGAGTTCGAGTGCGTGACGTTCTCGGCGGCGGGGGCTGAGGCCGACCTCGTGGCAAGTGAAGTCGGCCTCAGCCCCCGTGGAGCGGAGTTCACGGTCGATGGGGTCAGAGTCACAACGCGCCTACCGGGTCACTTCAACGCCTCCAACGCGCTGGGGGCGCTCGCGGCTGCCGAGGCACTGGGCGTCGGGAGAGAGGACGCCGCTTGGGCTCTGGCCGAGATCGCGGCGCCGCCCGGGCGCTTCGAGCCGGTCGACGAGGGGCAGGACTTCACGGTCCTGGTCGACTACGCGCACACGCCGGACTCGCTGGAGAACGTCTTGCGCGCGGCGGGGCAACTCGGGGAGGGGCGGGTGATCGTGGTCGTCGGCGCGGGCGGCGACCGGGACAAGAGCAAGCGGCCGAAGATGGGGCGGGCGGCATCGCGGGGCGCGGACTTCGCCTTCATCACCTCCGACAACCCGCGCTCCGAGGACCCAGGGCTGATCGTCGCCGAAGTCACGGCGGGTGCGGAGGGGGGGAGCGTCGACGCGATAGTCGATCGCCGCGAGGCGATCGCCCAGGCGCTCGCGTACGCCGAGCCCGGCGACACCGTGGTCATCGCCGGCAAGGGCCACGAGCAGGGCCAGGAGTTCGAGGGCGGCCGCAGGGTCCCCTTCGACGACCGCGAGGTGGCGCGCGAGGAGCTGCGCCGCCTGTGAACCTCGGCGCCGAGCAGATCGCGGCGGCGATCGGGGCCGAGATCGTCGCTCGCGGCGAGCCCGGCCCGCCGCGCCGCGCCGTCGTCGACTCCGGTGCCGCCGGCCCAGGCGATCTCTTCTTCGGCCTGCGCGGCGCCCGCGTCGACGGCTCCGAGTTCGCCCCCGCCGCGCTCGCCGCCGGGGCCTGGGGCGCCGTGGCCAGCTCGGTCGCGGCGAGTTCGTGGTTAGGGTCGGATAGCGACCCCAACCGCGAACGGAGCGGTGACGGCTGGGTCTTCGCGGTCGACGACCCGCTCGCGGCCCTGCAGGGCCTGGCGCGGGCCTGGCGCCGCGAGCTCGGCGCCCCGGTCGTCGGCGTCACCGGCTCGGTCGGCAAGACCTCGGTCAAGGACATCGCCCGCGCCCTGCTGCCGGGGCGGGTGCATGCCAACGAGCAGAACCTCAACACCGAGATCGGGCTGCCGCTGACCGTGCTCGCCGCCCCCGAGGACACCGACCTCCTGGTCCTGGAGATGGCGATGCGGGGCCGTGGCCAGATCGCCGAGCTGGCGGCGATCGCCGAGCCCCGGGTGGCGGTGATCACCAACGTCGGCCCGGTCCACGTCGAGCTGCTCGGCTCGGTCGCGGCGATCGCCGCGGCCAAGGCGGAGGTCCTCGACTCGCTGCCCGCCGACGGCGTCGCGGTCGTCCCGGTCGACGCCGGCGAGCTGGAGCCGCACCTCGACGCCGCCCCGCGCCTGCTCCGCTTCGGCCCCGGCGGCGACGTCGAGGCCACCGAGGCGCGGGTCGCCGCGGGGGTCACCGAGGCGACCGTCGTCACCCCCGCCGGCAGCGCCCGCCTCCACTTCCCCTTCGCCGAGGCCCACAACCTGACCAACGCGCTCGCCGCGATCGGCGCCGGCGTGGCGCTCGGTGCGCCCCTCGAGGAGATGGCCGACCGCGCTGCGAGCATAGGGTTCTCTCGCTTCAGGGGCGAGCGCCTCGAGCTTGGAGACGGGATCGTCCTGGTCAACGACTGCTACAACGCCAACCCGGTGTCGATGCGCGCGGCGCTGGATCACCTCGCCACCCTCGAGGGGCCGCGGCGGATCGCCGTGCTCGGCGAGATGGCCGAGCTCGGCCCCGGCGCCGCCGCCCACCACCGCGAGGTCGGCGCCCACGCCCGCGCCGCAGGGGTCGACTTCCTGATCGGGGTCGGCGAGCCGGCCCGCGAGTACGGCCCCGACGAGCTGGTCGGCGACCCGGGCGAGGCCGCCGAGCTGCTCGCCGCCCAGCTCGAGCCGGGCGACGCGGTCCTGGTCAAGGGCTCGCGCTCGGCCGGCCTCGAGGCCGTCGCCGAGGCGCTGCCGGAGCTGCTCTGATGGGCGAGGTGCTGATCGCCGGGATGGCGGCGATGCTGATCTGCCTCTTCCTCGGCCCGAAGTTCATCGAGTACCTGCGCCTGCGGGAGTTCGGCCAGCACATCCGCGAGGACGGCCCCCAGGAGCACCACACCAAGGCGGGCACGCCGACGATGGGCGGCCTGATCATCTTCGCCGCGATCTGCGTCCCCTACCTCGTCCTCTCCGACCGCGACCCGCAGAGCCTCGCCGTCTTCGGCGTCGCCCTCGGCTGCGCCGCGCTCGGCTTCGCCGACGACTTCACCAAGATCGTCAAACGCCGCTCCCTGGGTCTCTCGGCGCGCTGGAAGCTGCTCGGCCAGCTCGGCCTGGCGCTCGTCCTCTGGTGGGTGGCTCGCCACGAGGTCGGGCTCGAGCCGACCCTCTTCTTCCGCATCGGCGACGCCAGCCTCGACCTCGGCCCGGTCCTCTACTTCGTCTTCGTCTTCCTCGTCCTCGCCGGCTTCTCCAACGGCGTCAACCTCACCGACGGCCTCGACGGCCTCGCCGCCGGCTGCTGCGCGGTCGTCCTCCTCTCCTACACGGCGATCTGCTTCGTCACCAACCAGCAGCAGGACATGGCGCTGCTCTCCGCCTGCCTGGTCGGCGCCTGCGTCGGCTTCCTCTGGTTCAACGCCTTCCCGGCCTCGATCTTCATGGGCGACACCGGCTCGCTCGGGCTCGGCGGCGCGATCGGGGCCCTCGCGGTGATGACCCAGACCGAGATCCTGCTGCTCATCATCGGCGGCATCTTCGTGATCGAGGCCGCTTCGGTCGCGATCCAGGTCTTCTCCTTCAAGACCTTCCGCCGCCGCGTCTTCCTGATGGCGCCGCTGCACCACCACTTCGAGATGATGGCCTGGTCGGAGACCAAGATCATGCTGCGCTTCTGGATCGTCGCCGCGGTCTGCTCCGGGATCGGGTTCACGCTCTACCAGCAGTCGATTGGGCGCTGAGCCGCCACCGGGCGCGGCGCCTGAGCTGCGCACCGAGCGCCTGCTGCTGCGCCGCTGGCGACCCGCCGACCGCGGGCCGTTCGCGGCGCTGAACGCCGACCCGGAGGTGATGGAGCACCTCCCGGCGCCGCTCGATCGGGCCGAGAGCGACGCCCTGGTCGAGGCGATCGAGGTCGGGTTCGAGCGCGACGGCTACGGGCTCTGGGCGCTGGAGCCGCTGGACGGCGGCGGCCTGATCGGGTTCACCGGCCTCGCCCGGCCGCGCTTCGAGGCCCACTTCACCCCGGCAGTCGAGGTCGGCTGGCGGCTGGCGCGCCCCGCCTGGGGACACGGCTACGCGACCGAGGCGGCGCGCGCGGCGCTCGCCTTCGGGTTCGAACAGGCGGGGCTGGCCGAGGTCGTCTCCTTCACCACGGCGGTGAACGCCCGCTCGCGCGCGGTGATGGAGCGGCTCAGGATGCAGCGCGACCCGGCCGAGGACTTCGACCACCCCAGCCTGGCGCCGGACCACCCGCAGCGCCGCCACGTCCTCTACCGCCTCGCCGCCCCGGGGAGCGCCGGGCGGCCGTCCTAGGCGACGACCGGCGGCGTCACGAACATACGTCGGGTGAGCGCCCCGCCCCCGCGCAAGCCCCGCCCGCCGCTGCCCCGCGGCCCGTTCCTGGTCGTCGGCCTGGCCCGCTCCGGCCAGGCGGCGGCGCGCCTGCTCGCCGCCCGGGGAGAGAGCGTGCGCGGGGTCGATTCCGGCCATCCGGAGGGGGCGGCAGGGCTCGGGGGGGAGGGCGTCGAAGTCGTCCTGGATACGGATGGAGTTGCTCAACTGGAAGGGACGCGGACCGTCGTCAAGAGCCCGGGCGTTCCCCGGGAGGCGCCGGTGATCGCCGCGGCCCTGGAGCGCGGCATCGAGGTCGTCGGCGAGCTCGAGCTCGCCTGGCGCGCGGTCCCCAACCGCACCGTCGCGGTGACCGGGACCAACGGCAAGACGACCACCGCCGAGCTGCTCGGCCACGTCTACCGCGGCGCCGGCGAGCCGGTCGCCGTCGCCGGCAACGTCGGCACGCCGCTCTCGGAGCTGGCCGGGACGATCGAGCCCGACGCGACCGTGGTCTGCGAGGCCTCCAGCTTCCAGCTCGAGGACAGCACCGCCTTCGCCCCCGAGTGCGCCGTCTTCCTCAACCTCGCTCCCGATCACCTCGACCGCCACGCCGACCTCGGGGACTACCTGGCCGCGAAGCTGCGGATCTTCGCCAACCAGGGCAACGACGACGTCGCCGTCTACAACGCCGACGAGCCGGCGATCGCCGGCGTCGACCTCGGCGGCTGCGCCCGCCGCGTCGCCTTCTGCCACGGCGCCGGCCCCGACTGCGAGGTCGCGCTCGCGGAGGGGACGATCTTCTACGCGGGCGAGCCCCTGCTCGCGGTCGGCGAGCTCGGCCTCTTCGGCGACCACAACGTCGCCAACGCGATGGCCGCCGCGGCGGCGGCGCTGGCGATGGGGCTCGGGCCCGACGCGGTTCGCGAGGGGCTGCGCAGCTTCGCCGGCGTCCCGCACCGGCTCGAGCCGGTCGCCGAGATCGGCGGGGTGCGCTTCGTCAACGACTCGAAGGCGACCAACGTCGCCTCGGCTGCGGTCGGTCTGCGCGCCTTCGAGGGTGGCGTCCACGCGATCCTCGGCGGCAGCGAGAAGGACGAGCCGTTCGCACCGCTCGCCGAGCCGGTCCGCGAGAGCTGTGTCGCCTGCTACCTGATCGGCGCCGCCGCCGGCCGGCTGGCGACCGAGCTCGCACCGGTCCTCGCCGACGGCATCGCCCTGTACCGCTGCGCCGACCTCGAGGACGCCGTGCGCGCCGCCGCCGCCGCGGCCCGCCCCGGCGAGGTCGTCCTGCTCTCACCGGCCTGCGCCAGCTTCGACGCCTTCGAGAACTTCGAACGGCGCGGCGACCGCTTCCGCGAGATCGTCGGGGAGCTCGGGTGAGCGCGCTCACGGCGGCTCGGGACCGCTTCGGCCTCGGCGCGCCCAAGGGCAAGAAGAAGAAAGGCAAGAAAGCGAGGAAACGCTCGCGCGCGGCCAAGGCGCCCGCCGAGTACAACCTGCTGCTTACCGCGACCCTCTGCCTGCTGGCGCTCGGCGCGGTGATGGTCTTCTCGGCCAGCTCGACGACCAAAATCCTCAGCGACGGCGGCCTCTCCGACAGCGCCTACTACCTGCAGAAAACGCTGCTCTTCGGGGCGATCGGCCTGGTCATCATGCACCTCACCGCGCGCCACGGCCTGCAGATCGTGCGCCAGCTGACCCCGGCGATCCTCGGCTTCTCGCTCTTCCTGCTCCTCGCCGTGCTCTTCGTCGGCACCACGGTCAACGGCTCGACCAGCTGGCTCGGCTCGGGCTTCCTGCGCTTCCAGCCCTCCGAGCTGGCCAAGGTGGCGCTGATCCTCTACGCCGCCGACCTCTTCGCGCGCAAACCGAAGCGGGTGCGCTCGCTGGAGGGCATGGCGCCCTTCCTGCTCGTCGCCGCCACCGCGGCGCTGCTGATCGTCGCCGAGCCCGACCTGGGTACGACGATGGTCGTCTGCTTCGCCGTCGCCGCGACCCTGGTCGCCGCCGGGGCGCGGATCCGCGACCTCGCCCTGATCGCCGGCGTGCTCGCTTTCTTCGGCCTGGTGATGACCGTGATCGAGCCCTACCGGATGGAGCGCCTGACCGGCTTCCTCAACCCCGGCGCCGACGCCGCGGGGGCCGGGTTCCAGGCCGCCCAGGCGAAGATCGCGCTCGGCTCCGGCGGGCTCTTCGGGGTCGGGATCGGCAACGGCGTGCAGAAGGCCTTCTACCTGCCCGAGGCCCACACCGACATGATCTCGGCGGTGATCGGCGAGGAGCTCGGCCTGGTCGGCATCCTCGCCGTCGTCGGCCTCTTCGGGCTGTTCGCCTACGCCGGGCTGCAGGTGGCGCGCAAAGCCAAGGACCGCTACGGCAAGCTGCTCGTCGCCGGGCTGACCTCGCTGGTCCTCGTGCAGGCGACGCTCAACCTCTGCACGGTGATGGGTTTGGCGCCGATGACCGGCGTGACGCTGCCCTTCGTCTCCTACGGCAACAGCAGCCTGGTGACGAGCCTGTTCGCGGTGGGGCTGATTCTCAACGTCGCCCGTGGGGGGACCGCCCGCGCTGGCAAACTGCGCGTCGTCGAGGGCGGGCGTTCGCCCGCACGCGGAAGGAGCCGATCGAGCAGTGCCAGGAGCGCCCAGAGTCGTGGTGGCAGCCGGGGGAACGGCCGGCCACGTCGTGCCGGCAATGGCCGTCGCCGCCGAGCTGCGGGCTAGCGGCGCCGAGGTCAGCTTCCTCGGCACGCGCGAGCGGATCGAGGCGGACCTGGTGCCGGCGGCCGGCTACGAGATCGACTTCATCAAGGTGCGTGGGATCGACCGCCGCAACCCGCTGCGCGCCGCCGCCGCGGCGGCCGAGGCGGTCGCGGCCGTGGGCACGGCGCGGCGGGCGATCCGGCGCCGCGGCGCCGACGTCGTCATGGGCGGCGGCGGCTTCGTCGCCGGGCCGGCCGGGCTCGGCGCGGCGCTCGCCCGCGTGCCGCTCGTCCTCACCGAGGCCGACAGCCACCTCGGCCTCGCCAACCGCCTGCTCGCCGGCCGCGCGCGCCGGGTCTGCCTCGCCTTCCCGATCGCCGGGCGCGAGGGTGAGCGCTACGTGCTTACCGGGCGGCCGGTGCCCACCGCGGTCCTGGCCGCCGATCGCGACGCCGCCCGGCACCGCTTCGGGATCGACCCGGCGGCGCGCTGCCTGCTGGTGATGGGCGGCAGCCAGGGCGCCCGTTCGGTCAACGAGTGCGCGATCGCGGCGCTCGCCGAGCGCCCGGGGCGCGACTTCCACGTCGTCCACCTCGCCGGCCGCCGCGACCACGAGGCGCTCGCCGCGCGGCTCGCCGCCGCCCCCCACGGCGAGCGCTACACGCTGCTCGCCTACGAGCCCGACCTCGGCGACTGCCTCGCCGCCTGCGACCTGGTGCTGGGCCGCTCGGGGGGCTCGATCTTCGAGCTGACCGCGACCGGGCGGCCGGCGATCCTCGTCCCCTACCCGCACGCCGCCGCCGGCCACCAGGAGAGCAACGCGGCCTGGATGGCGGAGGCCGGGGCGGCGACGGTGATCCGCGACGAGGACCTCGACGCCGGCGAGCTCGCGGCCACGGTCGGCGAGCTGCTCGGCGACGAGCGGCGCCTGGCGGCGATGGCGGCCGCCTCGGCGGCGCTGGCGATGCCCGACGCGGCGCGGCGGATCGCCGACGAGGTGCTGGCGGCGGTGGGGCGATGAGCTGGGCGGAGCGACGGCTGCACTTCGTCGGCATCGGCGGCGCCGGGATGAGCGGCTTGGCCCTGGTCTGCCGCGAGCTGGGGGCGACGGTCAGCGGCAGCGACCGGGCCGAGTCTTCATATATGGAGAACCTGCGGGCGGCCGGGATCGAGCCGGCCGTCGGCCATGACGCGGCAAGCCTGCCCGCGGGCGCCGAGGTCATCGTCTCGACCGCGATCGGCGCCGACAACCCGGAGCTGAGCCTCGCCCGCGAGCGCGGCCAGGCGGTGCGCCACCGGGGCGAGCTGCTCGCCGAGCTCTGCGGCGAGAAGCGCCTGATCGCGGTCGCCGGCACGCACGGCAAGACGACGACGACCGCGATGCTGGCCTGGGCGCTGCGCGGGATCGGCGCCGACCCGGCCTTCTTCGTCGGCGGCGAGGTCCCGGGCCTGGGCCCCGGCGGCGCGGTCGCCAACGCCGGCTGGGGGGCGGGGGAGTGGGTCGTCGCCGAGGCCGACGAGAGCGATGCAAGCTTCCTCGAGCTGAAGCCGGAGGTCGCGGTTATCACCAACGTCGAGATGGACCACCACTCGCGCTGGGGCTCGCTGGTCGAGCTGCGCGCCGCCTTCGCCGCTTTCGCCGCGAGCGCCGACCGCGTCGCCGCCGACGAGGCCTGCTTCGAGCACGGCATAGGTGCCGGATGCAGGTTTGGTGCGGAGGGGCCCGGGCCGGAGGGGCTGGCGTTGGCGGTGCCGGGCGCTCACAACGTGCTCAACGCCCGGGCGGCGCTTGCCGCGGTCGAGCTCGCCGGGCTCGACGTCGAGGCGGCCGCGGCGGCGCTCGCTGACTTCCCCGGTGTGCAGCGGCGGCTGGAGTTGAAGGGGGAGAGCGGCGGCGCCCGGGTCTACGACGACTACGCCCACCACCCGACCGAGGTGCGGGCGGCGCTCAGCGCCCTGCGTGAGATGGGGCCAACCCGCCTCGTCGCCGTCTTCCAGCCCCACCTCTACTCGCGGACCAAGGCGTTCGCCGACCAGTTCGGCGCCGCCCTGGCGCTCGCCGACGAGGTCGCGGTGCTCGACGTCTACCCGGCCCGCGAGAAGCCGGTCGGCGAGCTGGCCGGGGTCAGCGGCCTCGACGTCGCCCGCGCCGCCGCCGACCGGATCGGGGGCCGCCGGGTGCTCTGGGCGCCGACCCTGGCCGCGGCGCGGGCGGCGGTCGCGCCGCGCCTTGGCCGGGGTGACGTGCTGGTCACGATCGGCGCCGGCGACGTCTACAGGGTTGGCGAGGCCCTGGTCGGGGAAGGGGAGGGGGGATGAGCGAGCCGCCCGCCGGGGTCGAGCGCCACTTCCCCCTGGCGCGGCTGACGACGGTCCGCACCGGTGGCGCCGCCGACTGGTTCGCCCGCCCGGGCGACGCCGAGCGCCTCGCCGAGCTTCTCGCCTGGGCCAAGGCCGAGGGCCAGCCGGTCGGCGTGGTCGGCTCGGGCTCGAACCTGCTGGTCGCCGACGACGGCTTTCGCGGCCTGGCGCTGAAGCTCGACGGCGAGCTGGCGGCGACCGAGCACGACGGCGAACGACTCGCCTGCGGCGGCGGCGCCCGCCTGCCCTCGGCGGCGGCCAAGGCCGCCGGTTGGGGGCTTTCGGGGATCGAGTTCGGGGTCAACATCCCGGGCACCGTCGGCGGCGCGGTGAAGATGAACGCCAACGCCTATGGCGGTGAGCTGGCCCGGGTCCTGGAGTGGGTCGAGATCTGCTCCCCTGCCGGCAGCGAGCGCCGCGCGCCCGAGCAGCTCGGCTTCGCCTACCGCAGCTCCAACCTGGGCCCCGAGGAGGTCGTCGCCCGCGCCGGCTTCCGGTTGACGCCGGGCGAGCCGGAGGCGATCAAGGCGACGATGGCCTCGATGCGCGAGCGCCGCCACGAGGCCCAGCCCTCGGGGATCAAGACCTTCGGCTCGACCTTCAAGAACCCCGCCGACGAGCGCGCCGAGGGCCGCACCGCCGGACAGCTGCTCGAGGCGGCCGGCTGCCGCGGCCTGCGGGTCGGCGGCGCCCGCTTCTCAGAGAAGCACGCCAACTTCGTCGAGAACGAGGGCGAGGCGACGACCGCCGACGTGCTGGCGCTGATGGCGGAGGGCCGGCGCCGCGTCCACGAGCGCACCGGCATCGTCCTCGAGCCCGAGGTCCAGACCCTCGGCGAGGTGCGCTGGCCGGAGGGCTGGGAGCTGTGAAGCAGCGGCTGCTCGGCGCCGGGGTGGTCCTGCTCGCCGCCGCGATCATCTACGTCTTCTTCCTGCGCGACTCGAAGGTCGAGCCGGAGGTGATCGTGCCGCCGGCGACGGCGACGATCGGCAGCGGCTCCGAAGCCGTCGCCGTCGGCCCTCGGGGTCAAATCCTCGCCTGGCGCACCCTGCCCGAGGACGTGCAGCTGCCACAGCTTTCGCTCGACGAGGTGCCGGCCTCGGGCCGTCTCGCCGGCCCGGCCCTGCAGCAGGCGCGCGTGCTCGGCGCCGCGCCGGCGGCCCTGCGCCCATATGTAGAGAGCAGCTACTACGGCGCAAGCGGCGTCGACGTGATCCTGCGCGGAGGGATCGAACTGCGCTTCGGCGACGCCACGCAGGCGGAAGCGAAGTGGAAGGCGGCGGCGGCGGTGCTCGCCGACACCTCGATCACGGAATACGGTTATGTAGACCTGCACGCTCCGCGCCGGCCCTCCACGGGCGGCTCTGGGCATACTCTTCCGCCTCTCCCGTAAACCCTCAACCATAGGGTTAGGGTAGGCCAAGTCTCAAGTAACGCTTTAGAGTTCGCGCGTGCAGGATGTCTCCCGGGCGTTTGACATGACCCCAGGAATGCCCTACGTTGAGCGCAATTTCCGTGCTTGAGAAGTAGGCTGGAACCCTCTAGCCTTACTGAAGCGTCGGACGGAACAAAGGCTCAACTCAAATCCAGTCCTGCCAGACTGGGAATATCCAGCCCTCGGAGGGCTGGGCTTGGAGAAATCGGGAGATGGAATCCACTTACCTCGCTGTGATTAAGGTCGTCGGTGCCGGCGGCGGCGGTACCAATGCGGTTAGTCGCATGGTCGACGCCGGGATCCGGGGCGTCGAGTTCGTCGCCGTCAACACCGACGCGCAGGCGCTGCAGGCCTGCGACGCCGACATCAAGCTCTCGATTGGCCAAGAGCTGACCCGCGGGCTCGGCGCCGGCGGCAACCCCGAGGTCGGGGCGGGTGCCGCGGCGGAGAGCCGCGACGAGATCAAGGAGGCGCTGAAGGGCGCCGACATGGTCTTCGTCACCGCCGGCGAGGGAGGCGGGACCGGCACCGGCTCGGCGCCGGTGATCGCCGAGATCGCCAAGGAAGAGATCGGCGCCCTGACCGTTGGCGCGGTCACCAAGCCGTTCGAGTTCGAGGGCAAACGACGGATGCAGCAGGCGCTCGAGGGCATCGAGAAACTGCGCAACAACGTCGACACCCTGATCATCGTCCCCAACGAGAAGCTGCTGCAGGCGGTCGAGCGGCGGACCTCGGTGCTCGAGGCGTTCCGGCAGGCCGACGACATCCTGCGCCAGGGCGTGCAGGGGATCACCGACCTGATCACGATCCCGGGCCTGATCAACCTCGACTTCGCCGACGTGCGCACGATCATGCGCGACGCCGGCTCGGCCCTGATGGGCGTCGGCTCGGCCTCGGGCGAGTCGCGCGCGATCGACGCCGCCAAGGCGGCCGTCACCTCGCCGCTGATCGAGGAGTCGATCAAGGGCGCGACCGGGATGCTGCTCAACATCACCGGCCCCGAGGACCTCGGCCTGTTCGAGGTCAACGAGGCGGCCCAGCTGGTCCAGGCGGAAGCCGACGACAACGCCAACATCATCTTCGGCTCGGTCGTCGACCAGTCGATGCGCGACGAGGTGCGGGTGACGGTGATCGCCACCGGGTTCGAAGGCTTCGAGCTGCTCGCCCGCTCGCCGCAGCGCGTCCGCCGTCGCTACGAGAGCCGCCCGCGGATCTCGGCCGAGGACACCGACATCCGCAAACTGCGGGTCTCCGACGACGACATCGACGTTCCGGGCTTCTTGAAGGAATAGGCGCGCGGCCGGCTGCAATAGCCTGCCGGCCCCGTGTCATCCCTTCGCCGCACGCCTCTCTACGACCGTCACGCCGAGCTCGGCGCCAAGCTGGTGCCGTTCGCCGGCTGGGAGATGCCGGTGCAGTACGAGGGCGTACGGGAGGAGCACATGGCGGTGCGCACGCACGCCGGCATGTTCGACGTCTCCCACATGGGCGAGGTCGAGGTCGAGGGCCCCGGCGCGCTCGCCTTTTTGCAGCGGGTTCTCTCGAATGACGTCGCCGCGATCGGGCTCGGCGGCGCCCAGTACTCGTGCCTCTGCAACGAGGACGGCGGCGTACTCGACGACCTCTTCACCTACCGGCTCGGCGGCGACCGCTACCTGATCGTCACCAACTCGGCCAACCACGAGTCCGACCTCGCCTGGCTCGGCCGCTGGAGCCGCGAGTTCGACGTCATCGTCCGCGACGTCGCCGAGCGCTACGCGATGCTCGCCGTGCAGGGCCCGCACGCGCGCTCGATCGTCAGCGCGACCCTCGGCATCGAGCTGCCGCCGCGGATGCGGGCGGCGGCGGTGCGAATCGGCAACCGACCGGCGCTCGCCTGCGGCACCGGCTACACCGGCGAGGACGGGGTCGAGCTCTTGATCGACCCCGAGATCGCGCCGGCGATCTGGGCCGAGCTGCTCGACGCCGGCGTCGTCCCCTGCGGCCTTGGCGCCCGCGACACGCTGCGGCTCGAGGCCTGCTTCCACCTGCACGGCAACGACCTCACTCCCGAGCGCAACCCGATCGAGGCCGGCCTCGGCTGGTGCTGCGCCGAGGCGACCGGCTTCGTTGGTGCCGAGGCGGTGGCCCGGGCCCGGGCCGAGGGCACCGCCGAGCTGCTCGCCCCGTTCCGGATCGAGGGCCCCGGCATCCCCCGCGAAGGCAACCCGGTGCTGCTCGGCGGCGAGCCGGTCGGCGTCGTCAGCAGCGGCAGCTTCTCGCCCTCGCTGGAGCTCGGCATCGGCATGGCCTACCTGCGCCGTGAGCTCGCCGAGCCGGGTACCGAGGTCGAGATCGACGTGCGCGGAAAGCATCGCGCCGCCCGGATAGCTTCCAAACCCCTCTACCAGAGTCCCTCGTCCCGAAAGGAGAACTGAGTTGGCCGACGCGAGCTACCCCGAGGACCTGCTCTACCACCCCCAGCACGACTGGGCGCGAGTCGAGGGCGACGAGGCCACCTTCGGCATCACCTGGTACGCCCAGGACTCGCTCGGCGAGGTCGTCTTCTTCGACCCGCCCGAGGTCGGCGCGGCGATCGAGAAGGACTCCCCATACGCCGAGGTCGAGTCGGTGAAGGCGGTCTCCGACGTGGTCGCGCCCCTCTCCGGCGAGATCGTCGCCGTCAACGACGGCCTCGCCGACGCGCCGGAGAGGATCAACGAGGACCCCTACGGCGAGGGCTGGCTGGTCAAGGTCAAGCTGAGCGACCCGGCCGAAGCGGGGACGCTGCTCAGCCAGAGCGATTACGTAGCCTCCCTCGGGTGAGCCGTTACACCTCCGCCACGCCCGAGGACCGGGCCGAGATGCTGGCCGCGATCGGGGTCGCCTCGGTCGACGATCTCTTCGAGCAGGTCCCCGAGCCGCTGCGCCTCGGCCGCCCACTGGCCCTGCCGGAGGGGATGAGCGAGGCCGAGGTCCATGAGCGGCTGGCCGAGCTGGCGGCGCGCAACGCCGACGCCGAAGAGCAGGTCTGCTTTCTCGGCGCCGGGATGTACGACCACTACGTGCCGGCGATCGTCGACGCGATCACCCAGCGCTCCGAGTTCCTCACGCCGTACACGCCCTACCAGCCGGAGATCTCCCAGGGCGGGCTGCAGGCGATGTTCGAGTTCCAGACCGCGATGTCGGAGCTGACCGCGCTGCCGGTCGCCACCGCCGGCCTCTACGAGGGCCCGTCCTCGGTCGCCTCGGCCGGCTACCTGGCGATCGGCGCGACCAAGGGAAGGCGCCGCTTCGTGGTCTCGCGCGGCGTCCACCCGCACAGCCGCGAGACGCTCGCCACCTACGCCGCCGGCTTCGGCGCCGAGGTCGCCGAGGTCGGGCTCGAGGACGGCCTCACGGATTCCGCCGCGCTGGCCGCCGCGGTCGACGGCGAGACCGCCGCCGTCTTCCTGCAGAGCCCCAACTTCCTCGGCGCGGTCGAGGACGTCGAGGCGCTCGGCGCGGCGGCCAAGGAGCACGGCGCGCTGCTCGTCGTCGCCGTCGACCCGATGACGCTCGGCGTGCTCAAGCCGCCCGGCGAGTGCGGCGCCGACGTCGCCCTCGGCGAGGGTCAGCCGCTCGGCAACCGGCTCGACTTCGGCGGCCCCTCCTTCGGCTTCTTCTGCGGCACCGAGGAGCTGATCCGCCGCCTGCCGGGGCGGATCGCCGGCGAAACCGACGACGTCGACGGCCGTCGCGGCTTCGTCCTCGCCCTGCAGACCCGCGAGCAGCACATCCGCCGCGAGAAAGCGACCCACAACATCTGCACCGCGCAGGCGCTGAACGCGCTGGCGGCGACGATCCACCTCGCCTGGCTCGGCCGCGAGGGCTACCGCGAGCTCGGCGAGCTGCTGGTCCGCCGCACCGCCTACGCGCGTCAGCGGCTGGCCGCGGTCGAGGGGGTCGAGCTGCTGCACGGGGCGCCGGTCGCGCGCGAGCTCGCCCTGCGGCTCGACGCCCCGGTCGGCCGCGTGCTCGAGCGCTGCGCCGAGCGCGGCATCGCCGCCGGCTACCCGCTCGGCCGCGAGTACCCCGAGCACGAGGACGGGCTCCTGGTGGCGATCACCGAGCGCCGCACCCGCGCCCAGATCGACGACCTGGCCGAGGCGCTCGGCGCGGCGGTCACAGCCGAGGCGGTGGCGGTGTGAACCAGCAAGAGGAAAAGGTGCTGACGATCTATGAGAAGTCGAAGCCGGGCCGGCGCGCCGCCGTTCTGCCCGACGCCGAAGTCCCCGAGCCGCCGCTCGCCGAGCTGATCCCGGCCAACCTGTTGCGCGCCGAGCCGCCGCGCCTGCCCGAGGTCGCCGAGCCAGAGATCGTCCGCCACTACAACCGGCTCTCGCGGCGCAACTTCGACCTCGACACCGGCTTCTACCCGCTCGGCTCATGCACGATGAAGCACAACCCGCGGCTCAACGAGCGGGTCGCGGCGCTGCCCGGCCACGCCCGCCTGCACCCGGCGCAGGACCCGCGCCGCGCCCAGGGGGCGCTGGAGCTGATGTGGCTGCTGCAGGAGTCGCTGGCCGAGATCTGCGGCCTGCCGCACGTCAGCCTGCAGCCCTCGGCCGGCTCGCACGGCGAGCTCGCCGGCCTGCTCCTGACCCGAGCCTTCCACGCCGACCGCGGCGAAGCGCGGACCAAGGTGCTGGCTCCCGACACCGCCCACGGCACCAACCCGGCGACGGTGACGATGGCCGGCTACGAGGTGGTCAAGGTGGCGACCAACGAGCGCGGCGGGGTCGAGATGGATGACCTGCGGGCCAAGGTCGACGACGACGTCGCCTGCCTGATGCTGACCAACCCCAACACGCTCGGCCTCTTCGACGAGAACATCGCCGAGATCGCCGCCCTGATCCACGGGGTCGGCGGCACGCTCTACTACGACGGCGCCAACCTCAACGCGGTGATGGGCCACTCGCGGCCCGGTGACATGGGCTTCGACATCGTCCACGTCAACCTGCACAAGTCGTTCAGCCAGCCGCACGGCGGCGGCGGCCCCGGCGCCGGGCCGATCGCCGTCTCGGAGCGGATCGAGCCCTTCCTGCCGCGCCCCCAGGTCGTCCGCCGCGAGGGCGGCAACGGCAGCGGCCCGGTTTTCGACCTCGATCACGAGCGGCCCAAGTCGATCGGCCGGCTGCGCGGCTTCCAGGGCAACTTCGGGGTCTTCGTCCGCTCCTACGCCTACATCCTCAGCCTCGGCGCCGACGGCCTCGCCGAGGCGTCGGAGACCGCGGTGCTGAACGCCAACTACCTGAAGGCGCGGCTCGCCGAGGGGCGTGCCGGCGAGCGCCTGCCGGTCGCCTTCGAGCGCCACTGCATGCACGAGTTCGTCCTCTCCGGCAAGCCGATGAAGGTGGAGCTCGGGCTCGCCACCCTCGACCTCGCCAAGCGCTTGCTCGACTTCGGCTTCCACCCGCCGACGGTCTACTTCCCGCTGCTGGTCGAGGAGGCGCTGATGATCGAGCCGACCGAGACCGAGACCAAGGAGAGCCTCGACGCCTTCGCCGAGGCGGTCGAGGCGATCCTCGCCGAGGCCGAGGAGGACCCGGAGGTGGCGAAAGCCGCCCCCTACACGACCCCGGTCCGCCGCCTCGACGAGGTCAAGGCGACGCGCAAGCCGGTCCTGCGCCAGCCGCTCTGAGGAGGAAGCCGGCGCAGCCGCTTGGCTAGCATCGGGGCATGCTTTTCGGCCGGAAGCATGTTGACCGTTACCGAGAGACCGATGGTGAGGAAGGCCACGACTGGCAGGGGACCCAGACGCTGCTGCTGACGACGACGGGGCGCCGCTCGGGCGAGTCGCGCACGACGCCGCTGATCTACGCCCCGCACGGCGATGACGCCTACATGGTGGTCGCCTCGAAAGGCGGCTCCGACGAGCCGCCCGCCTGGTACGTGAACCTGAGCCAGGACCCTGCGGTCGAGGTCCAGGTCAAGGCCGACCGCTTCAAGGCGCGCGCCCGCACCGCCGGCGATGAGGAGAAGCCCGAGATGTGGCGGCGGATGGTCGACGAGTGGCCCGCCTACGACGAGTACCAGCAGAAGACCGAGCGCGAGATCCCGGTCGTCGTGCTCGAGCGCTCATAGCTCGGGCAGCTCCTGCTTCAGCTCGAGCACGGGGGCGAAGAGGTCGCCGTCGCGCTCGACCCGCTTCAGCACCTCGTTGGCCTCGAAGACGAGCGCCGCGGCGTCCTCGCGCTTGACCGCCCGCTCCAGCTCCTCCCAGGCGAGCGGGGTGGAGGCGGTGGGGCGCTCGCGGGCGCGCAGCGAGTAGACGGCGATCGTCGTTTTGCGTTCGTTGTTCTGGTACCAGTCGATGAAGACCTTGCCCTCGCGCAGGGTCTTTTTCCCCATTTTGGCCAGCACCTCGTCGGGCTCCTGCTTGGCCAGCAGCTGGGCGAGCGCCTGGGCGAAGGGGCGCGTCTCCTCGTAGGTGACCTTGGTGTTGAGCGGGACGTAGAGCTGCAGGCCCTTCGAGCCCGAGGTCTTGACGAAGCTCTGCAGCCCGAAGTGGTCGAGCATCTCGCGCAGGCGCAGGGCGACGCGGCCGCAGGCCAGCACTTCGGCCGGCGGGCCGGGGTCGAGGTCGAAGGCGAGCACGGTCGGCTGCTCGTGCTTCTTCCCCAGTGAGAGCGAGGGGTGTAGCTCGATCGCCGCCAGCTGCGCCATCCAGACCAGGGTCGGACGGCCGTCGCAGACGCAGAAGTCGATGTAACCGGCATGCGGGCCGGCCTTCACCCGGGTCGTCTTGACCCACTCGGGACGGTGCTTGGGGCAGCGCTTCTCGAAGAAGGCGGCGTCGAGATCGTCGACGCCTTCGGGGAAGCGGCGCAGGGTCAGCGCCCGCCCGGCCAGGTGGGGGACGATCGCCGGCGCCACCTTGGCGTAGTAGTCGACGACCTCGCCCTTCGTGAAGCCGGCCTCGGGGTAGAGGACCTTGTCGAGGTTGGTGAGCTTCAGCTCCCGGCCGTCGACCTCGACCTGGCGGCTCGTGGCCATCGCCTATTTCGAGGCTTTGGACTTGCTGCGCGAGGCGCGTTTCTTGGGCGCGGCCTTGGCTTTGCCTTTCGCCGCTTTGCGCGCCTTCGCCTCGCCTTTGACGGCCTTGCCGTCGGCTTTGCCGTCGCCCTTGACCGCGGCGATGCTTTCCTCCAGCGCCGCCATCAGGTCGGGCGCCTTGGTCGGCTGTGGCTCCTCGCCGGCCGGCGCCTCGAGCACGTCCTTGCCTTCGGCTTTGCGTTCGATCAGCGCCATCAGCTGCTCGCGGTACTCGTCGTGGTAGGCGCCGGGGTCGAACTCGCGGGTCAGCGACTCGATCAGCTGCTCGGCCATCGCCACCTCCTGCTCGGCGACCTGCGGCTGCTCGACGGGCAGCACGTCGTCGAGCTCGGAGGGCGGCACGACCTCGTCGGCGAAGCGCATCGTGGTCAGGGTGATGACGCCGCCATTGGGGCGCAGCGCCGCGAGGTGCTCCTTGTTGCGGAAGACGAAGCGGGCGATCGCCACCTTGCCCGATTCCTCCATCGCCTTGGCCAGCAGCGAGTAGGCCTTCTCGGCGCCCGCCGCCGGGCCGAGGTAGTAGGGGCTGTCGAAGTAGATCGGGTCGATCTGGTCGAGGTCGACGAAGTCCTTGACCTCGATCGCGCGCGTCTTCTCAGGCGCCAGAGCGCCGATCTCGTCCTTGGTCAGCTTCACGTAGGTGTCGGGGGTGACCTCGAAGGCCTTGACGATCTTCTCGTAGGGGACCTCCTCGTCGGTCCCTTCGGCGACGCGGCGGTGGCGGATGCGGGCGCCGTCGGACTCGCGGATCTCGCGCAGCGAGATGCCGCGCCGGGCCACCGCGCTGTACAGCTTGACGGGCACGTTGAGGAGCCCGAAGCTGATCGAGCCGCTCCAGATCGCTCTTGCCATCAGGGCATCACCTACCCGGATTCTGGCAGCCACGCACAGGGCGTCGCTTGCGCCGCGCCCGGCCGGGAAGCTTCTTGCGGGCGGTGGCGGGATCATGCATCGGTGTTGTTCGAGCTTCGCGAGGTCAGCCTCCGACGCGGCGATCGCCGGGTTCTCGACTCGGTCAGCGTCGAGGTCCCCGCTGGGGCGACGGCGATCGTCGGTCCCTCCGGGAGCGGTAAGTCGACCCTGCTGCGGTTGCTCAACCGGCTTGCCGACCCCGACGCGGGCTCGGTCGCCTACCGCGGCCGGCCGCTCGTCGAGTACGACCCGCTGCGGCTGCGGCGTGAGGTCTCCCTCGTTCCGCAGCTGCCCGCCCTGCTCGAGGGAACGGTTGAGTCGAACCTTCGCTACGCCGCCGGTCTCGCCGGCAAGCCGCTCGACCCAGCGGGCTGCCTGCGCCTGGCGGGCCTCGATGTGGAGTTCGCCGGTCGCGACGTCGCGAAGCTCTCGGTCGGCGAGCGCCAGCGGGCGATGCTGGCGCGAGCGCTCGCCCAGGAGCCGCGGGTGCTGCTGCTCGACGAGCCGACCTCGGCGCTCGACCGGGCCGCCCGCGACGCGGTCGAGGCAACGCTGATGGAGCTTCGGCGCGAGCTGGGGATCTCGCTGGTCGTGGTCAGTCACGATCCCGCGCAGGCGCGGCGGCTGAGCGACTGGGTGGTGAGGCTGCACGACGGGCGTGCGGTCGAGTCGGGACCGCTGGAGAGGGTCCTGGCGTGAGCACCTCGATCCAGGTCTCGCCGGGTCAGGTCCTCGCCAGCCTGGCGCTGGTCGCGCTGGCCGCGGCGATCTCGGTCTGGCGGCGGACGGATCTGGAGCGGGACATCGCCCTCGCCACCGTTCTCTCCTTCGTGCAGCTGACCGCGATCGGCTACGTGATCGAGCTGATCTTCGAAGTCGACACGATCTGGCTGGTGCTGGGGCTGCTCGCGGTGATGATCGTCTTCGGCGCGCTGACCGCTCGCGGCCGCGCCAGGCAGGTCCCCAACGCCTTCTGGCCGCTGCTGATCGCGCTCGCCACCGCGGCGGCGGCGACCCTCGGGCTCGTCGTCGCGCTCGGCGTCTTCGATCCGACGCCCCGCTACCTCGTCCCGGTCGGCGGCATGGTGATCGGCAACGCGATGACCGCGTCGGCGGTGGCGCTCAACAGGCTCGGCGAGGAGATCGCCGACTCCCGCGCCAGGATCGAGGCGACCCTGGCCCTCGGCGCCACGGCCCAGGAAGCGGCGGCCCCCACCGTGCGCCGTGCCCTGCGCTCGGGAACGATCGCGCTGATCGACTCGACCAAGACGACCGGGTTGATCTTCTTCCCCGGGACGATGGTGGGGATGCTGCTGGCCGGCGCCGACCCCACCGACGCGGTCCGCCTGCAGCTGATCCTGCTCTACGCCCTGCTCGGCAGCGTCTCGATCGCCGCCCTGGTGGCGACGACGCTCGCCTATCGCCGCTTCTTCACCCCGGCGCAGCAGTTGCGCGAGGCGCTGGGGTAGGGCTCACCCTCCGGGGTTGCCGGCGGTCGCGGCGCAGCACCAGCCGTCGATCTGGGGGAAGGCCGCCGGGCCGCGGTCGCCGGGGGAGAACTCGGCCGAGATCCCGTCCACCGCCTGGATCCGGCCGGCGCTCCCAACCGGGACGAAGAGCCACTGGTCGGCATCGGGCCAGCCGATCAGGAGTCGGCTGCCGTCGGGGGCCCAGGCGAGGTCGGAGAGGCGACCGGGGAGGCTGAGCAGCCGTCGCGGCGTGCCGGCGGCGTCGACCAGGACGATCTCGCTGCGCGCCGGCCGCGCCCCGCGAGCCGGCAGGTGGAGCAGCGCCGCGATCGTCCCGTCGCGCGGCGAGAATGCGGCGCTCGCGACCGTCGCTCCCGGGGGGAGCCCAATGCGGCGCGCGGGGCCGAGCCGCAGCGAGCCGGCGAGCTTGTCGGCGCTGGCCCGGCGCAGCAGCAGGGCCCTGCGGGTCGCGAGCAGCAGCCGCGAGCCATCGGCCGCCCAGTCGAGCGCCACCGTGCCGGCCGGGGCAGCGGCGCGGCCGACGGTCCCGCCGCGGTCGGCTTCGGCCACGACGAGATCGCCGCGCGAGTCGAGGTAGGCGAGCAGGTGCGAACCCTGCGGCGACCAGACCGGCGGCACGGCGGCGACGCCGCGGGCGAGCAGCGCGTCGCCGCTGCCGTCGGCGACGACCACATGCAGCGCCCGCCCGGCGCGGTAGGCGATGCGGAAGCCGGAGGGGGACCAGCGCGGGTCGGCGACCGGCGCCGCCGCCGACGAAAGCGACCAGTGCACAGTCCCGTCGGGCTCCACCGCGCTCAGGGTGTGGTCGGAGGTTGCGCCGACGAAGAGGCCGCGCGGCGACCAGGTCGCCTCCCCGTACTCGCCGAGCAGGCGCCGTCCGCCGTCCGCCCGGACCACCCAGGGACCGTCCGCGGACTGGACCAGGAGGCGGCCGCCGCCCGGGACCTCGGTCAGCGCCGGGCGGGCGTCGCGGACGCCGGCGGTGAAGACGTCGTCGATCCAGTCGCGGACCGCGGCGCCGGCGGGTGAGAGGACGAGGCCCGCGAGCAGGGTGGCGCTGGCCAGCGCCACCACCAACCGCGACCGCCGTGACCGCCGCGCCGGCGCCCCCCGCTGGGCGAAGGCGGCCTTCACAACCGCCAGGCCGCGGCGTTCGGCCGCCGCGTCGCCGGGTGGCGCGGCCTCGCGCAGCATCTCCCGCAGCCGCCCCTCGTTCATGACTCCTCCCCGAGCAGGTCGCCGAGCCGGTCGAGCGCCCGTCGCAGCCGCGAGTTGACGGTGCCGCGCGGCAGCTCCAGCATGCGGGCCACCTCGCCGGGGGTGTAGTCGAGCAGGTACCTGAGCACGACGACGGCGCGCTGCTCGACCGGGAGCTGGGCCAGCGCCTCCATCAGCTCCCCGCCGAGGGCTTCCGGCGGTGGCGCCAGGTCGGGCTGCGCCTCGGGCTCGTCGACGCCGCGCCGCAGCGCCTCCCGCCGCCCCCAGTCGATCGCCCGGTTGACGACGATCCGGTGCAGCCAGGGGCCGAAGGGCCGGCGCCGGTCGAAGTTGTCGAGGGCGTCGATCGCGGCGAGGAAGGCGTCCTGGGCGATGTCCTCGGCGGTGGCCGCGTCGTGGACGACCAGGTAGGCGGCGCGGTGGGCGCGACGCCAGTGCGCGGTGTAGAGACCGGCGAGCGCCTCCCGCGAGCCGCGCTGCGCCTCGCGGACGAGCCGCCGTTCGCCACCGGGCGCGAGCGGCTCGCTCCAGCCGGCCCGCTCAGTCGCGCCGCTCTCAGTACCCAAGCCTCACCTCTCTCGCGGGACATCTCAATCTTCGCCCACTTCCCGGCCAAGTCGCAGAAGGGCACGCTCGAGCAGTGCCTTGGCGCCTTCCGGCAGCGCCCCGCGAGGGAGCTCGACCACGAACGAGGCGGTGCCGGGAAAGCGCTGGTTCTGCCAGTGCGGCGCCGTGCCGGCGAGCCAGGGCAGGCGGCGGAAGGGCAGCCGTGCGAGCTGGGCGAAGCGACGCGCGGCCGGCACGCTGCCGCCCCAGGCGCGGACGAGCGGCTCCGGCGCGTAGTGCTGGTGGAACCAGATCGTCACCTCGGGCCGCAGCCGCTCGACGATGCGGGCGGCGAGCCGCGTCTCCGGCTCGGAGAGCGGCCGCGGGCCGGAGTACTGCGGTGAGCCACGGCTGCCGATCGGCTTCCACGCCACCGGGAAGTTGCGGTTGAGGTCGACGCCGCGGCCGTTCAGCCGGGTGCCGGTGGCGAGCCCGTCGGGGTTGAGGTTGCCGACCACGTAGACGTCGGAGGCAGTGTCGGGGCAGAAGGCCGTGATCGCGGTGAGCGGGCGCAGGCGGCGGGCCGCGCACTCGTCGCCGTGCACGCAGCCGAAGACCAGCAGCTCGCCGGGCAGCGCCGGATCGCCGTACTGGCGCAGGAAGATCCTGCGCCCGGCGGCCGAGCGGCCGGCGACGCCGATCCGGCTGAGTAGGTTGCCGGGCCGCCGGGGGACCTGGGAGAAGGCGAGGAAGTCGCCCCCCGGCCGGGGCCCCAGCTCCCCGGCCCGAGGCTCCGGCGGCTGCGAGCGCGCCGTCGCGATCAGCAGGACGATGGCGAGCGTCGCCAGGGCGATCACGATGACGAGGTCGGAGCGGCGCATCCTCAGAGACCGATGGCGAACGCCAGCCAGGGCACGCCGGCGCTGTCGACCTCGCCGCTCGCCGCTCTCACCTCGAAGCTCTCCGCGTCGACGACCCGCAGTGGCCGCGACCCGCGCATGCCGGGTGGCTGGCTCAGCACGGTCAGCTCGCGCCCCTGCGGGTCGACCCGCAACCTGAGCTGGAAGACCTCCAATTGGCTCATTCCACGCGTGAGATGGGGGAGATCGACGCAGGCCGCCCGCCGCCCGACCGTGTCGAGGGCGTGGATGAAAGGCTCCTCCCCGTTGCCGTCGTAGAGCGTGTAGGCCCAGCGCCCGTCGGGGCTGGTCGTGTGGCTGATCGGCAGGCCGGCCATGCGCTCCTTTGGCTCGTCGGGATCGACTATCGGCCGCCGCAGGAGCCGGCCGCTCTCGCGATCGAGGGCGCGGATCCGGTAGGCGGTGACGTTGGCGTTCCGCGAGAGGTGCTCGATCAGGTAGATCGTCGAGCCGTCGGGCGAGATCGCGTCGAAGCTGAACCCACCGCGCAGGCTGACGCGCTGGATCGCGTGGCGCGGCCACCCTTCCCCGGGCCTCACGGGGTGGCGGAGATGGACGCGGGTGTCAAGGATCGCGAACCTCGAGACCCGCGGCGGGTAGATCGCCGAGAAGCGGCTGAGCACGAGGGTGCGCCCGTCGGCGGAGAGCCCTCCGGCGGTGTTGTCGTAGGCCATCCCGGGCAGCGCGTAGAAGCCGGGGAGGTGCCACCAGCGGCTGACCCGGCCGCCGCGACGGTCGGTCTGGGTGACGAGGGTGAGGCGGTCCCTGTTCCTCGGGTCGGTGGGGGCCAGGCCGTGGGCGCTGGGCGACATCGCCGCGTAGCGGTGGGGCAGCCCGGGCATGGTGACTCCGCCGCCCCCGCCCGGCGGCGGCCCCAAGCCCTTGGCGGTTGCCGTCTCCGCCGCGATCAGGCCGCATGCGGCCACGGCCAACGACATCGTCACCAGGATCTTCCTCGCCATCTTTCCTCTCCCTCGACGTGGGTTCACAACCGATACGGATAAGGGGGCGCCAGAGGTCCCTACACTCGACCAGGTGTCCCGCCGTCAGCTCCTGACGCTGGTCGCGACGATCCTGGGATCGACGATCGTCTTCCTCGACGGGACCGTGGTCAACGTGGCCCTGCCGCCGATCGCCGACGATCTCGACGCGGGGCTGGCCGGGCAGCAGTGGGTGGTCGAGTCCTACATGCTGACCATGGTCGCGCTGCTCCTGGTCGGCGGCTCGCTCGGCGACCAGTTCGGGCGGCGGCGGATCTTCGTCATCGGCCTGCTCGCCTTCGGGGCGACCTCGATCCTCTGCGCGCTCGCCCCCACGGTCGAGGTCCTGATCGGCGCCCGGGCGCTGCAGGGGATCGCCGGGGCGCTGCTGGTGCCGGGCTCGCTGGCGATCGTCGCCGCCACCTTCGAGGGGGCGGCGCGCGGGCGGGCGGTCGGGATCTGGACCGCCTGGACCGGGATCGCCACCGTGATCGGCCCGGCCGGCGGCGGGGCATTGGTCGAAGCGGTCTCCTGGCGGGCGATCTTCTGGGTCAACATCCCGCTGATCGCCGCCACCGTGGCGCTGACCCTGCACTCGGTGCGCGAGAGCCGCGACCCCGACGCCTTCCGCGGCGTCGACTGGACCGGCATCGGGCTCTCGGCCGCGGGCCTCGCGGGGCCGGTCTTCGCCCTGATCGAACAGCCGGCCCACGGCTGGGGCGACCCGCTGGTCTGGGCCCCGATGGTCGCCGGCATCGTCTGCTTCGCCGTCTTCATCCTGCGCGAGGCGCGCGCCCGCCACCCGATGCTCGACCTCGGTCTCTTCCGCATCCGCAACTTCTGGGTCGCCAACCTGACCACGCTGACCGCCTACGCCGGCCTGATCGGCGGCCTCTTCTTCGTCGGCCTCTTCCTCCAGCAGGTCGCCGGCTACTCGCCGCTCGAGGCGGGACTGGCGACGACGCCGATCTCGGCCACCCTCTTCGTGCTCTCGCCGCGCTTCGGCCGGATCGCCTCGGGGGTCGGGCCGCGGGCGCCGATGTGCGCCGGCCCGATCGTCGGCGGCATCGGCCTGATCCTGCTGCTGCGGGTCGGCGCCGAGCCGAGCTACCTCGGCGAGGTGCTGCCGGCGATCGTCGTCTTCGGCCTCGGCCTGTCAGCGACGGTGGCGCCGCTGACCGCGACCGTGCTCGACTCGGTCGAGGAACGCCACGTCGGCATCGCCTCCGGCGTCAACAACGGGATCTCGCGGGTCGCCGGGCTGCTGGCGATCGCCGTGCTCGGTGCCGTGATCTCAGCCAAGTTCGGCGCCGCGGTTGGCGGCGACCCGGGCTCCAACCCGCTCACCGCCGCCCAGCCCGAGGCCTCCACCGACGCCTTCCACCTCGGCATCCTGATCGCTGGCCTGCTGATGATCGCCGGCGGCATCGTCGCCGGCCTCGGCATCCAGAACCCGGAGAGGCGGGTCGAGGCCGTTCCAAGCCGCGGCACCGCCCAGGCCGGCGAGTGCGGCCACCCTGCTGAGGGCCAAGGGCAAGCGCCCGCCCCGGAAGCTGTCTGAGAAATAGGCTCCCCGCCCGTGAGCGCCCCCGTCATCTTCTCCGGCATCCAGCCGACCGGCCGCAAGCACCTCGGCAACTACATCGGCGCGATCCGCCAGTACGTCGAGGGCCAGGAGCGGGGCGAGCCGGCGATCTTCTGCATCGTCGACCTGCACGCGATCTCGGTCGCCTACGACCCGGTCGAGCTGCGCGAGCGCCTCTACGACACGACCGCGATCCTGCTCGCCGCCGGGCTCGACCCGGAGCGCTGCGTCCTCTTCCGCCAGTCCGACGTGCGCGAGCACACCGAGCTGACCTGGCTGCTCTCGGCAGTCACCGCCCACGGCGACCTCAACCGCATGCATCAGTTCAAGGACAAGTCGGAGAAACAGCGCGAGCTGGTCTCGGCTGCGCTCTTCTTCTACCCGGTGCTGATGGCCGCCGACGTGCTGGCCTACCGGGCGACCGAGGTCCCGGTCGGCGATGACCAGCGACAGCACGTCGAGCTGATGCGGGAGATCGCCCGCCGCTTCAACGAGCGCTTTGGCCAGACCTTGGTCGAGCCGGAGCTGAAGGTGCCCGAGATCGGCGCCCGGATCATGGACTTGCAGGAGCCGGAGAACAAGATGTCGACGACCAGCCCCACCGATGCCGGCACGATCCTGATCCTCGACCAGCCCGACGCGATCCGCAAGAAGCTGGGCAGCGCCGTCACCGACTCGGGGCGCGAGGTCGTCCGCTCGCCCGAGAAGCCCGGGGTCAGCAACCTGATCGAAGTGCTCGCCGCCGCCCGCGGCGTCGAGCCGGCGGCGATCGAGCGCGAGTTCACCGGGGCCGGCTACGGCGACTTCAAGCAGGCCGTCGGCGAGGGCGTGGTCGAGCTGCTGGCGCCGATCCGCGAGCGCTACGCCGAGCTGCGCCCGGACACGGCGGCGCTCGAGGCGGCGCTCGCCGCCGGCGCCGAGAAGGCGCGCGCGCTCGCCGCCCCGACCCTCGCCGATGTGCGCGACCGCATGGGCATCGGCTCAGCCTGATCGCCAGGAGACGAGGGCGTTGCGCTCGTCGCCGCCCCTGACCGTCTGCTCCAGCACGGTGCCGATGCCCCTGACGTAGAGCTTGTGGTCGACGACCCCGGGCTCGAGCGGCGTCCACTCCCTGGTCAGCAGCGCGTGGCTGGACGAGGCGGCCGGGGTGGAGACCGTCGCCGAGAGGCTGAGCACGCGGAAGTGGTCCTCCGCGTGGCCCTCGTAGTGCTCCTGCTGCCCGGTTTGCCCGCGATGCGGGTGGGCGGGCATGAAGACGCCGGCGCGGGCGCCGTCGACGCCCGCCTCCCAGCTGCCCTCGGTGCTCGTCACCTTGCCGCTCGGGCTCAGCTCGGCGGTCGCCTCGCCGAAGTACCAGACGTTGCCGGCCGTGTCCTGCGCGTACCAGTCCTCCGTCCGCTCGCGCAGGTGCCCGCGCAGGTAGAGCTTGTCGTGGACGACGGTGCAGCTGACGCCCTGGATGACCTTGGTCGCCGTGGCCACGGCGACGACTTCGCGCGAGGGCTCGCCGTCCTTGACCCCGCGGTAGACGTACCTGGCGCCGGGGCGGAGGGGGAACCACGGGTTGTCGACCCGGATGGCGAACCCGGTTGGAGCCGGGGGGTGGGTCGGCGTCGCCGGGCTGTCCGAGATCCCGGGGATCGCGATGAGCGCCGCGACGCCGAGCAGCAGGGCGAGTCGTCTCATCGGCCCTACCCAAGCTACTCTCGTGCGAGGGGCGGCGCCGATGCGTCCCTGGCGCTACTTACCCTGTGCAGCGATGACCGCCTCCCTCGCCATCGACCTCGAGCTCGACGTCTTCGCCGGGCCCTTCGACCTGCTGGTCGCGGTCCTGCTGCGCGAGGAGATCGACCTGCTCGAGGTCGAGCTGGCCGAGGTCGTCGTCGCCTACATCGAGTACCTCGAGGGCGAGGGCGAACTCGAGCTCGAGGTGGCGACCGAGTTCCTCGTCCTGATCGCGGCCCTGCTGGAGCTGAAGTCGCGGCTGCTGCTGCCGGGCGCCGACCCCGAGCTGGAGGAGATGGGGCCCGAGGAGGCGGTCGAGGAGCTGCTCGCGCGGCTGCTCGAGTACCGCCGCTACCGCGCCGCCGCCGAGCAGCTGACCGCCGGCTTCGAGGCCGCCCGCGGCTATCTCTACCGCTCGGCGCCGCTGCCCTCCAGCCTGCGCCGCGTCGCGGTCGAGGCCGCCACCGCCGTCTATGACCCGGAGCGGCTCGGCGCCGCGCTCGGCGACCTGCTGGTCGTGCCGCCGCCGGTCGACGTCAGCCACATCCGGCCGACGGTCTCCCTGGAGCGCCGCTTGCGCGCCCTGCGCGACGCCCTCGCCGGCCGCGCCAGCATCGACTTCGACGAGCAGTTCGGCAAGGAGGACCGGCTGACCCAGGCCGTCACCCTCTTCGCCCTGCTCGAGCTCTACCGCAAGGGCGAGGTGACCTGGAAGCAGAGCGAGCCGCTCGGCCCGATCGAGATCCAGCGCCTGGAGGCGGGTACCGGATGAGCGACCTGAGCCGCACGATCGAGGCGCTGCTCTTCCTCTCGCCGCAGCCGGTCGCCGTCGCCGACCTGGTCGAGGCGACCGAGTCGACCGAGGGGCAGGTGGCCGAGGCGATCGAGCTGCTGCGCGAGGACCTCGCCGAGGGCAAGCGCGGCGTCGTCATCCGCGACGTGGCGGGCGGCATCGCCCTGGCCAGCGACCCGGCCAGCGAGGAAGCGGCGCGTCGCCTCCTGGCCAAGCCGCGGACGCCGCCGCTGACCCAGGCCCAGGCCGAGACGCTGGCGATCGTCGCCTACCTGCAGCCGGTCTCCCGCCCCGAGGTGGCGCGGATCCGCGGCGTCTCCTCTGAGTCGGCGGTGCAGACGCTGGCCGAGCGCGGACTGATCGAGGAGTCGGGCCGCTCCGAGTTCGGCGCCGCCCTGTTCAAGACGACCGAGCTCTTCGAGCGTCTCTTCGGCCTCACCGGCCTCGACCAGTTGCCCGACCCCTCGCGCTTCGACCCGACCCCCGAGGACGAGCGCGAGCTGCGCGAGCGCCTGCTCAAGGCCGGCGAACAGCGCGCCGAGTAGCGCCCCGGGTCGGATGCGGCTCGCCAAGTTCCTCGCCCACGGAGGAGTTGCCTCGCGGCGCAAAGCCGAGCTGATCGTCTCCAGGGGCCGGGTGACGGTGAACGGTGAGGTGGTCACCGACCCGGCCCGCGACGTGGGCGAGGGGGATGACGTCCGCGTCGACGGCGGCGCGATCGGCGGTGCCGAGGCGCGCGAGGTCTGGGCGGTGAACAAGCCGGCGGGGGTGGTCTCGACCGCGCGCGAGCCCGGCGGGCGGCCGGCGGTGGTCGAGCTGGTCGACTCGCCGGCCCGTCTCTACCCGGTGGGCCGCCTCGACGCCGACTCCACCGGCCTGCTCCTGCTCAGCAACGACGGTGAGCTCGCCAACCGGCTCACCCACCCCCGCTACGAAGTGCCGAAGGCCTACCGGGTGGAGCTGCGCCGGCCGCCCTCGGAGGCCGACCTGCGGCGGCTCGCCAAGGGCGTCGAGCTCGACGACGGGCCGACCGCGCCGGCGAAGGTGCGCCGCCGCGGCGAGCGCGAGATCGAGATCGTCCTGCGCGAGGGGCGCAACCGCCAGGTGCGCAGGATGGCCGAGGCGGTCGGCAACCGGGTCGTCTCCCTGCGCCGGGTCCGCTTCGGCCCGGTCGCCCTCGGCGACCTGCCTGAGGGGAAGGCCCGTCGCCTGTCTGCGGACGAGATCGGGCGGCTCTGGGAAGATTCGGGGCGGTGAGCGAGAACTTCTCAGAACAGCGGCTCTTCGCGGTGCGCGGGGCGGTGCAGGCCGACGCCAACGAGGCCGAGGCGATCTCCGAGGCGACAACCGAGCTGATGGGCGAGCTGCTCGAGCGCAACGGGCTCGAGCCCGAGGCGATGGTCAGCTGCCTCTTCACCACCACCGAGGACCTCGACGCCGGGTTCCCGGCCGCCGCCGCCCGCGGCCTCGGCCTCGACTCGGTGCCGCTGCTCTGCTGCCGCGAGATCCCCGTGCCTGGCTCGATGCCGCGGGTGATCCGGGCGATGGTCCACTACTACGCCCCCGTCGGCCACGTTCCGTCCCACGCCTACCTCGGCGTCACCCAGGACCTCCGTTCCGACCTCCACGCCGCCCAATGACCGTCACCTTTGCCGAGAAGCTCGCCCGCATCCCCGGCTACCAGGCCGGGGTGCCGAAGGGACACACGCCGGAGGCCGTCGCCGCCGGCGGGATCGCCCAGCTCGCCTCGAACGAGTCCTCGACGCCGCCGCACCCGAAGGTGGTGGAAGCGATCCGCACCGCGGCCGGGGCGATGAACCGCTACCCCGACCCCGGCGCGACCCTGCTGCGCCGCCGCATCGCCGAGCGCTACGAGACCGAGCCCGGCCGGGTCGCCGTTGGCAACGGCTCCTGCGAGATCCTGCTCGCCGCCGCCGAGGCGCTCTGCGAGCCCGGCGCCGAGATCCTCTACGCCTGGCCCTCGTTCTCGATGTACCCGCACCTGGCGGCGCTGACCGGGGCGCGCGACGTGCGCGTGCCGCTCGCCGAGGGCGAGGTCCACGACCTCGAGGCAATGGCGGCCGAGGTCACCGCGGCGACCCAGCTGGTCCTCGTCTGCAACCCAAACAACCCGACCGGCACCCACCTGCCGGCGGCAGAGGTCGCCGCTTTCTGCGAGCGCCTGCCGGCCCACGTCACGATCGTCCTCGACGAGGCCTACGTCGAGTTCCAGACCGACGACGATCCCGACGCCACGGTCGACCTGCTCGAGAGCTTCCCCAACCTGGTGGTCTTGCGCACCTTCAGCAAGGTCTACGGCCTGGCCGGGCTGCGGATCGGGTTCGCGCTCGGCTCGGCCAAGTTCCGCGCCGCGGTCGACGCCGTGCGCCAGCCCTTCAGCGTCAACGCCCTCGCCCAGGCGGCGGCGGCGGAGGCGATCCTGCACCAGGACGACGTCGAGCGTCGGGTCGAGCGCACCCTGGTCGAGCGGGTCCGGGTCGAGGAGGGGCTGCGCGAGCTCGGCCTCGCCAGCGCCGAGACCCAGGCCAACTTCTCCTGGATCGACCTCGGCGGGCGCGACGAGGGTGAGATCGTCGCCGGCCTGGCCGAGCGCCAGATCGCGGTCCGGCCCGGCACGCCGCTCGGCGGCCCCGGCCACATCCGGGTCAGCTACGGCACCCCGGCCGAGAACCAGCGCTTCCTCACCGCCCTCGGCGAGCTGCTCGGCTGAGCCTTGCCGGCGGGGCGGGTGGATTCCTCGCCCCGGGCCTGCTACAAAGTCAGGGAACGTGAAGCGAACAGGCGACACCGCGAGCAGCATGTGCGCGAGGCGCGCTGCGGTTGCCCCTGTCCTCATCTCCTATTCCTGGCGATTTAGCTAGGCGTCCGGCCTGGCGGCGAGCCCTTCGCCGCACCCATGGAGCGTTTGGCCGGGCGCCGTCCAGTTTTGGTTCGCGCGTTTCGCCGTGCCCGCGCTCGCATTGCGAAACCGCCCGGAAAGTTAGAGTCCTTGAGATGGAGGAAGGTGGCGGCAAGATGATGATTGGAATGCGTGGCGATACCCGGGACCGGGTCCGCGACCAACGCATCGAGCGGGCGGTGGAGTTGGTCGCTCCGGAAGCGCTGTTCGACGACCTGCCGCTCGGCGAGGAGCGCGAGGCGCTCGTCGTTCGCGGTCGCGGCGACGTGGAGAAGATCCTCGAACGGGTCGACGACCGGTTGCTGGTCGTTGTCGGGCCGTGCAGCGTGCACGACCCCGAGGCGGCGCTCGACTACGGCAAACGGCTGGCCGAGCTATCGGCGGAGCTGGGCGACGACCTGCTGGTCGCGATGCGGGTCTACTTCGAGAAGCCGAGGACGACGACCGGCTGGAAGGGCCTGATCAACGACCCCTACCTGGACGGCTCCTGCGACGTCAACGCCGGCCTGCGCATCGCCCGCACCCTGCTGCTGCAGGTGCTCGACCTCGGCCTGCCGATCGGCTGCGAGTTCCTCGACCCGATCACGCCGCAGTACATCTCGGACACGGTCGCCTGGGGCGCGATCGGGGCACGCACGACCGAGAGTCAGATCCACCGCCAGCTCGGCTCCGGGCTCTCGATGCCGATCGGGTTCAAGAACCGCACCGACGGCAACCTCCAGGTCGCGGTCGACGCGGTCCGCGCGGCGGCCACCTCGCACGCCTTCGCCGGCATCGACGACGCCGGCCGGCCGGCGATCCTGCACACCACGGGCAACCCCGACGGCCACGTGATCCTGCGCGGCGGCCGCGGCGGCCCCAACTGCGATCCCGAGGGTGTCTCCGCGGCGCTGGAGATGCTCGCCGCCGCCGGCCTCGCCGAGCGGGTCGTGGTCGACGCCTCCCATGACAACAGCGAAAAGGACCCGGCCAAGCAGCTGCTGGCGGCGAACCAGATCGCCGACCAGGTGGGCGACGGCAACGCCGCGATCGTCGGCGTGATGCTCGAGTCGTTCCTGGTCGAGGGGCGCCAGGACCTCGGCGACGGGTCCTCGCTCACCTACGGGCAGTCGATCACCGACGCCTGCATCGATTGGGACGAGACCGTGACCGTGCTGCGGCGCCTGGCCGAGGCGGTCAGGGCGCGGCGCGCCTGATGCGCGTCGCTGTCCTCGGGGTGGGCCTGATCGGGGGCTCGATCGGGCTCGCCGCGAGGCAGCGGCTGGGTTGGGAGGTGACCGCCTGGGGGCCGACCCAGGCGACCCTCGACAAGGCGCTGGAGCTGGGCGCTATCGACACCCAGGCGGCGACCGTCGAGGAGGCCTGCGCCGGGGCCGAGGCGGTCTTCTGCGCCGGGCCGGTCTCGGTCCTGCCGGGCCTGGCCGCCGCCGCCCTGGCGGCCAGCGGCCCCGGCACCGTTGTCACCGACGCCGGCTCGACCAAGCGCGAGCTGGTCGCCGAGCTGGGCGGCGACGAGCGCTTCATCGGCGGCCACCCGCTGGCCGGGGCCGAGACCGCCGGCGTCGACAACGCCCGCGCCGACCTCTTCGACGGCGCCCGCTGGTACCTGACGCCGACCGAGCGCACCAGCGGCATCCTCTACGACCGCCTGCAGCGGACGATCACCGAGCTCGGCGCCCGGCCGCAGGCGATCGACGCGGCGGCGCACGACCGCCTGATGGCGACCATCAGCCACCTGCCCCACGTGCTCGCCAACGTCCTCGCCTCGCAGGCCGGGACCGAGCTGACACGCGACTCCGAGCGCCTGCCCGAGGTCGGCCCCAGCTTCCGCGACGCGACCCGCGTCGCCGGCTCCAACCCGGCGATCTGGGGCGACATCTACACCGCCAACGGGGAGGCGGTGGTGGCCGCGATCGACGACGCGATCGCCCGCCTGCGTCAGGCGCGCGACCTGATCGCCGCCGGCGACGCCGCCGCCGTCGCCGAGTGGCATGGCGGCGCGGCCGCCGACCGGCGCCGGCTGATCGAGGCCGAGTCGAGCGCCGGGCCGCTGCGCGAGCTGCGCGTCATCGTCACCAACCGGCCCGGCACCGTGGCCGAGCTGGCGCTGGCGCTGGCCGAGGCCGGGGTCAACATCGAGGACATGGCGCTGCACCCCGCGCCGGACATGCAATCGGGCGCGATCTCGCTCTGGGTCGCGGGCGAGGAGGGGGCCGAGCGCGCCGCCGCCCTGGTCCGCGACCTCGGCCACAGCGCGACCGTCCTCGCCGAGGGCTGATGGGCACCCGCTTCGAGCCGTCCGGCCCACTGCGCGGCACGCTGCGGCCGCCACCCGACAAGTCGGTCTCCCACCGGGCGGCGCTGATCGCCGCGATGGGCGAGGGGGAGACGGCGATCGAGGGCTATCTCGACTCTGCCGACACGCGCTCGACCCTGGCCGCGGTGCGGGCGCTCGGCGCCGAGGTGACGGGAGGGCCCGGGGAGTCGCTGCGGGTGCGCGGGGTCGGGCTGCGCGGCGCCGGGCCGGCGACGATCGACGTCGGCAACGCCGGCACCCTGCTGCGCCTCCTGCCCGGCTGGCTGGCGGGGCAGGAGACCGGCGCCTGGACGGTCGCCGGCGACGACTCGATCGCCCGCCGCCCGGTCGACCGCGTGGCGGCGCCGCTGCGGCTGATGGGCGCCCGGGTCGAGTGCCGCGACGACCGCCTGCCGCCGTTGCGGATCGAGGCGGCGCCGCTGCGCGGGATCGCCTACGAGTTGCCGGTCGCCAGTGCCCAGGTCAAGTCCTGCCTGCTCTTCGCCGGCCTCCTCGCCGAGGGCGAGACCCGGGTGGTCGAGCCGCTGCCCAGCCGCGACCACAGCGAGCGGATGCTGGCCGCCGCCGGCGCCGAGGTCGAACGCGGCGAGGGCGCCGTCACCGTGCGCCCCGCCGCCCGCCTCGAGCCGGGCGGGATCGTCGTCCCCGCCGACATCTCCTCGGCCGCCTTCCCCCTGGTCGCGGCGCTGCTGGTCCCCGGCAGTGACGTCCGCCTCGCCGGGATCGGCCTCAACCCGACCCGCACCGGCCTGCTGACGATCCTCGAGCGGATGGGCGCCGAGATCGAGGTCGAGCTCGAGGGCGAGCGCGGCGGCGAGCCGAGCGGCCGCCTGCGGGTCCGCGGCTCACAGCTGCGCGGCACCGAGGTCGGTGGGGGCGAGGTGCCGCTGGCGATCGACGAGCTGCCCCTGGTCGCGCTCGCCGCCTGCTTCGCCGAGGGCGAGACGACGATCCGCGACGCGGCCGAGCTGCGGCGCAAGGAGAGCGACCGGATCGAGACCGTGAGCACGGCGCTGCGGGCGCTCGGCGCCGAGGTCGAGACCAGCGAGGACGGGATGCGGATCGAGGGCCGCGGTGGCTTGCGCGGTGGTTCCATCGATTCGCACGGGGACCACCGGATCGCGATGCTCGGCGCCGTCGCCGGCCTCGCCTCGCGCGAGGGAGTCGAGGTCGAGGGCATGGCCGCCGCCGCGGTCAGCTACCCCGGCTTCGAGGCCGACCTGGCCTCGCTCGGCGGCGGCTGAGCCGCACGCATACGCTGCCGCCCATGGTCATCGCGATTGACGGGCCCGCTGGGGCCGGCAAGTCGACGGTCGCGCGCGCGGTCGCCGCGGCGCTCGGCTTCACCTACCTCGACTCCGGGGCGATGTACCGCTGCGTGGCGCTGGCCGCGCTCGAGCACGGCACCGACCTCGAGGACGGCGAGGCGCTGGGGGGGCTGGCAGGCTCGCTGGCGATCGTCCTCGACGGCGAGCGGGTCGAGCTCGACGGCCGTGACGTCGGCGCCGCGATCCGCGAGCCGCGGGTCACCGAGGCTTCCTCGCGAGTCTCCCTCCACCCGCCGGTGCGCGAGGCGATGGTGGCCAGCCAGCGGCGCATGATCGCCGCCGGCGACTACGCCGCCGAGGGGCGCGACATCGGCACCGTCGTCGCCCCCGATGCGCCGCTCAAGGTCTTCCTCACCGCCTCGGCCGAGGAGCGCGCCCGCCGCCGTGCCGCCCAGACCGGCGCGGACGAGGCGGCGGTGCTGGCCGCCCAGCGCGAGCGCGACGCGCGCGACGAAGGCCGAGAGCACAGCGCCCTGCGCGCCGCCCCCGACGCGGTCGAGGTCGACACCACGGGCCTCAGTCAGGACGAGGTCGTCGCGCGGGTCGTCGAGCTCGCCCGCGAGAGGGGTCTGGCGTGAGCACGCCCACGGTCGCCGTCGTCGGCTTTCCCAACGTCGGCAAGAGCACCCTGATCAACCGGCTCGCCGGCGGCCGCGAGGCCGTCACCCACGCCGAGCCCGGTGTGACCCGCGACCGCAAGCGCATCCCCTGCGATTGGAACGGGGTCGCCTTCGAGCTGCTCGACACCGGTGGCATCGACCTCGGCGACGAGAGCGAGCTGGCCGAGGAGGTGCAGCGCCAGGCGCGGCTGGGGATCGCCGAGGCCGACGCGATCCTGCTGGTCGTCGACGGGCGGGCGGGACTGCGCGCCGGCGACGCCGAGCTGGCCAAGGCCCTGCGCGGCGGCGAGGTGCCGGTCCTGGTCGTCGTCAACAAAGCCGACCGCCCCGACGACGAGCATCTCGCCGCCGAGTTCCACAAGCTCGGCCTCGGCGAGCCGCTCGCCGTCTCCGCCACCCACGGGCTGGGCAGCGGCGACCTGCTCGACCGAGTGGTCGAGCTGCTCGGCGAGCAACCGCCGCGCCCCCTCGGCGAGGAGCCGGTCCGCGTCGCCGTCATCGGCCGCCCCAACGCCGGCAAGTCCTCGCTGGTCAACGCCTTCCTCGGCAGCGAGAGGGTGATCGTCTCCGAGCGCGCCGGCACCACCCGCGACGCGATCGACACCGAGCTCGAGGTCGACGGGCGGCCGGTGCTGCTGGTCGACACCGCCGGCCTGCGGCGCCGCTCCAAGGTCGCCGGCACGGTCGACTACTACGCCCAGCTGCGCTCGGAGCTGGCGGTCGAGCGCGCCGACGTCGCGATCGTCGTCTGCGACGCCTCCGAGGGCATCACCGCCGAGGACCTGCGCATCGCCGAGCTGGCGATGCGGGCCGGCTGCGCGACGCTCCTGGTGCTCAACAAGTGGGACATCGGCGACATCGACGTCGATGACGCCCGCGCCCGGGCCGAGCGCAAGCTGCGCCTCCGTCCCGAGGTCGTCACCAGCTCGGCGCTGCACGGCCGCAACGTCGTCAGGCTGCTGCCCAAGGCGCTCGCCCTCGCCGACCGCGCCGCCTCGCGCATCCCGACCCCGGAGCTGAACCGCTTCGTCGCCGACGTCGTCGCCACGACGCCGCCGCCCTCGCGCCGAGGCCGGCGGCTGCGGCTCTACTACGCGGCCCAGATCGGGGAGCGGCCGCCGCGGATCGCGATCCAGGTCAACGACCGGCGCCTGATCGTGCGCGACTGGGCCTACCACCTCGAGAACCGGATGCGGGAGACCTACGGGTTGGAGGGGATACCGCTGGTGATCGATTTCATCCCCCATACCGGTCGCCGACGTTGAAGACCGTCCACTAGGCTTTTCTCCCATGTCCGAGATCCAGCCGCTCGCCGAGGGCGAGTACCTATTCACGTCCGAGTCAGTTACCGAGGGTCATCCCGACAAGATCTGCGACCAGATCTCCGACGCGGTCCTCGACGCCGTGATGGCCGGCGACCCGGGCGGGCGCGTCGCCTGCGAGACCCTGGTCAACACCGGCATGGCGGTCGTCTCGGGCGAGATCTCGACCGACGTCCACCTCGACGTGCCGGACCTGGTCCGCGAGACGATCCGCAGGATCGGCTACGACCACGGCGACTACGGCTACAACTGCGACCACATCTCGGTCCTCGTCTCGCTCGACAAGCAGTCGCCCGACATCGCCCAGGGGGTCGACGCCTCGCACGAGACGCGCACCGGCGGCGGCAGCGACGACGAGCTGCTGCTGGCCGGGGCCGGCGACCAGGGGATGATGTTCGGCTACGCGACCGACGAGACCGAGGCGCTGATGCCGATGCCGGTCCAGCTCGCCCACCGGCTCGCCGAGCGGCTGGCGGCGGTGCGCAAGGACGGCACCCTCGACTACCTCGGCCCCGACGGCAAGACCCAGGTCACGGTCCGCTACGCCGGCGGCCGCCCGGTGCGGGTCGAGAAGCTCCTGATCTCCACCCAGCACGCGGACGGGGTCGACTCGCAGGAGACGATCAAGCCCGACCTCTGGCAGCACGTGGTGATGCCGGTGCTCAACGCGGAAGCCGCGGGGATGTTCGACGAGGCCCAGCTGCGCGAGGGCTTCCTCGTCAACCCGACCGGCAAGTTCGTGATTGGCGGCCCGGTCGGCGACGCCGGCCTCACCGGCCGCAAGATCATCGTCGACACCTACGGCGGCATGGCCCGCCACGGCGGCGGCGCCTTCTCCGGCAAGGACCCGTCCAAGGTCGACCGCTCGGCCGCCTACGCGGCCCGCCACGTCGCCAAGAACGTGGTCGCGGCGGGGCTGGCGCAGCGCTGCGAGGTCCAGGTCGCCTACGCGATCGGCGTCGCCCACCCGGTCTCGCTGATGGTCGAGACCTTCGGCACCGGCTCCCTCCCCGACATGGAGATCTCGCGCCTGGTCGAAGCCGAGTTCGACCTCCGGCCCGGCGCCTTTCGCCGCTACCTCGACCTGCACCGCCCGATCTTCCAGAAGACGGCGGCCTACGGCCACTTCGGCCGCTCTGATGAGGCCTTCACTTGGGAGCGGACTGACCGCGTCGACTCTCTCAAAGCAGCAGCCGGGACTGCGGCCGCGCCGGCCTGAGCGGGGTGCGTGTGGCGCGGCGCATCTCTGCGTCCTCGGTCGCTCGCGTGCAGAGCACGCCACGCTCCCTGCGTCCTTGATCTGCTTGGCCACACGCACCCTTTCGCAATGCGAAGGGCGGTGGGTGTGCCTCTCTGGGAATGTCGCGAAGCGGCGATATGCAATCCGGTTATCGCGCAGCTTTAGCTGCGCATCCTCATTCCACCGCGCAAAGCGCGGTGGTCAATTCACAGAGAGGCGCACCCGCCGCCCCCAGGGAGAGCGCGTCAGCGAGGAGGTTGCGCCTCGCCCAAGCCGTGGGTGCCGGCGGCATGCACACCGGTCGCCTGGTCGACCTGGTGGACGACGTCGCCCGGGTCGGCGACACCGGCGAAGACGAAGTTGTAGTCGTCGGTCGCGGCGGTGTCGAAGTCGACGTCGCCGATCTGCATCACGCGCTGGTAGACCGACTGGCGGTAGTTGACGTTCTGGACCCGCTCGAGGCGCGTCTCCTGGACCTCGCGGGAGATGATGCCGCGCTTGATGTTGAGGCGCCGGTCGGTGATCGTGTAGGTGGTCGCGACGCGCTTGACGAAGCCGATCAGGACGGTCAGCCCGATGACGACGAGGACGACGAGGAAGACCGTGCCGCTGCCGGCGCCGAAGAGCTTGGCGACGAGGCCGATCACCGCGGCGACGGCGATTCCCTTCAGGTAGAAGCCGAGGATCGCCCGCCAGGACGGGTGTCCCTGGAAGATCAGCTGCTCGCCCGGGCTGAGGTTGAGGGCCATCGTCGGGCAGCTTATCCCGGCCGTCCGCCAGTCTCCATACCGTGGCTCGGATGTCGATCGCCAGGGTCGAGCCGCTGACCACCGCCCGCGCCCTGCGCGGCCCGTTCGACTACCGCCTGCCGCCAGCGATGGCCGATCTCGAGGTCGGCAGCGTGGTCCGGGTGCCCTTCGGGCGGCAGCGCACGCTGGGGGTGATCGTGGGCCTTGCCGAGAGCTCGGAGCTGCCCCCCGAGCGCCTCGCCGAGCCGCTGGAAGCGCTCGAGGCGGGCGTCCCGGCGGATCTGGTCCGGCTCGGCCTCTGGGTCGCCGCCGAGTACTGCTCGACCCCCTCGCGCGGGCTGCAGCTGGTGCTGCCGCCCGGCACCGGGGCCGGGGGGCAGCGGGTGCGGGCGCGGACCGAGCTGCGCGCCGAGCTCGCCGCCGCCGGCGAGGAGGCGCTCTCTGGCACCGGCCGGCTCGGCGCCAAGCAGCGGGCGACGCTGGAGGCTCTGCGCGGTGGCGAGATGTCGGCGCCGGAGCTGGCCGCCGCGGTCGGCGCCGGCCGCCAGGTGCTGCGCCGACTGGAGCAGCGCGGACTGATCACGACCCGCAGCTCGCAGGTGCGGCGGCGGCCAGGGGACGTGGCTCTGGCCGCGGCGGCGGGCCGGCCGCCGCTGATCGAGGAGCAGGAGAGCGCCGTGGAGGCGATCGTCGCCGCTCTCGACGGTGAGGCCGGGGCGCCGCGCAGCCTGCTTCTGCACGGGGTGACCGGCTCGGGCAAGACCGAGGTCTATCTGGCGGCGGTCGAGGCGGCGCTGGCACAGGGCAAGGGGGCGATCGTCCTCGTCCCCGAGATCGGCCTCGCGCCGCAGGCCGTGGCCCGCTTCCGGGCGCGGCTCGGCGAGCGCTTCGCCGTCCTGCACTCGGCGCTCTCCCCGGGCGAGCGCTACGACGAGTGGCGGCGCCTGCGCAGCGGCGAGGCGAGCGTCTGCGTCGGGCCGCGCTCGGCCGTCTTCGCCCCGGTCAACGACCTTGGGCTGATCGTGATCGACGAGGAGCATGATCCCTCCTACAAGCAGGAGGGCGACCCCTGTTACGACGCCCGCGCCGTGGCCCGCCGCCGCGCCGCCGAAACCGGCGCCACCCTGGTCGCCGGCACGGCGACGCCGCGGCCGGAGACCTGGCTGGAGCTGCCCCGGGTCGAGCTGCCGCGCCGCGTCGACGGCCGCCGCATGCCGCCGGTCGAGCTGCTCGACATGCGCGAGACCGACCCCCGCGGTGGGCCCTTCCACCCGGCCACCTGGACGGCGCTGGAGCGGGTGCGCGCCGCGGGCGCCAAGGCGATCGTGATGGTCAACCGGCGCGGCTTCGCGCCCTGGCTGACCTGCCGCTCCTGCGGTCACCACTGGGGCTGCCCCAACTGCGACGTCTCGCTGATCGTCCACCGCGGCTCCGGTCGGCTCGTCTGCCATCACTGCGCCCACTCCGAGTCGCTGCCCGGCTCCTGCCCGCAGTGCGGCTCGACCACGCTCGCCCAGGCGGGGGCCGGCACCGAGCAGATCGAGGCCCTGCTCGCCGAGCGGCTCGACCCGATGCCGGTCTTCCGGCTCGATTCCGACGTTGCCGGCGGCCGCGGCTCGCACGCCGGCATCCTCGCCGGCTTCGGCGAGGCCGAGAGCGCCGTCCTGATCGGCACCCAGATGGTCGCCAAGGGCCACGACTTCCCCGAGGTGACGCTGAGCGCGATCCTCGATGCCGACGCGACCCTGCGCTTCCCCGACTTCCGCGCCGGCGAGCGCACCTTCGCGATGGTCGCGCAGCTCGCCGGCCGCAGTGGCCGCGGTGCGGCCGGGGGGGACGTGATCGTGCAGACGCTCGCCCCCGAGGCGCCCAGCATCGCCCACGCCGCCCGCCACGACTCGGCCGGCTTCCTCGCCGAGGAGATCGAGCGGCGGCGGGCGCTGCGCTACCCGCCCTTCTCGCACCTGACCCGGGTCGTGCTCAAGTCCGAGTCCGAGCCGCGCCTGGAAGCGGCGGCGACGAAGCTGGCGGCGCTGCTCACCGAGACCCTGCCCGACGACACCGACATGCTCGGCCCGGCGCCGATGTTCCGCGTCCGCAACCGCTACCGCCGCCGCCTGCTCGCCAAGGCGAACGACCGCGAGGCCACCGTTGCCGCGATCGGCGCCGCCGTCGACCGCCTCGCCGCCGACCGCGCCCTGCGCGAGGTGGCTTTGAGCGTCGATGTCGATCCCCAGTAGCGGCAGGGCAGTCCATACAATCGAGGAGTGAGCGATGAGGGGGCCGTTCAGGCCGGGACAGAGCGAGAACGGCTGGAAGTAGAGCTGCTGGAGCGGCGCGAAGCGGCGCTTGCCCTGGTGGTCAAGTTCGGTGACCCGGTGCTGAAGAGCAAGGCGTCGCCGGTCACCGCGTTCGGGCCGGCGCTGCGGGCCGAGGCGGAGCGCATGATCGCGATCATGCGCGACGGCCTCGGGGTCGGGCTGGCGGCGACTCAGCTCGGTGTCCTGCGCCGGCTGCTGGTCTTCCAGGCGGGGTCGGACTCCGAGCCGACCGGGCTGGTCAACCCGGAGATCGAGTGGGTCTCCGACGAGGCGCTCGTCGTCGAGGAGGGCTGCCTCAGCCTGCCGCGGGTGGCGATGGACGTCGAGCGGCCCCTGCACGCGCGGATCGTCGCTCTCGACCTCGACGGGGAGCCGGTGACGATCGAGGCCTCGGGCCTCGAGGCGCGCGTCCTGCAGCACGAGATCGACCACCTCGACGGCGTCCTGATCCTCGATCGCGCGCCGCGCGACCAGCGCAAGGCGGCGCTGCGGGCGCTGCGCGAGGGCGGCAGCTACAGCCCCAGCGGCGAGATCGGCGAGCCGCACGAGGGCGAAGCGCACCGAGAACCGCGAACCAACGCGTGAGGACCACCTACCTCGGCAGCTCGGAGTTCGCCGCGACCGTGCTGCGCAAGCTTGCCGGCTCGGCCCACCGGCCGCAGCTGGTCGTCACCCCGCCCGACCGCCGCAAGGGGCGCGGGCGGCGCAGCGGCCCGCCGCCCGCCGCCGAGGCGGCGACCGAACTGGGGATCGAGCTGCTGCAGGTCGAGGACGTCAACGCGCCCGCCGCGCTGGAGCGGCTCCGGGCGGCGGCGCCCGAGGCGGCTGTGGTCTGCGCCTTCGGCCAGCTGATCCGTGAGCCGCTGCTCTCCGAGCTGCCCCTGCTCAACGTCCATCCCTCGCTGCTGCCGCGCTGGCGCGGGGCGGCGCCGATCGAGCGGGCGATCATGGCCGGCGACGAGCGCACCGGGGTCAGCCTGATGCGGCTGACCGCGGGTCTCGACTCCGGCCCAGTCGCCCTGCGGGAGGAGATCGCGATCGGGCCCGAGGACGACTTCGAGCGGCTCGCCGGCAAGCTCGAGGCGCTCGGCGGCGAGCTGCTCCTGCAGGCGCTCGAGCTGCGGGAAAAGGGGGCGCTGTGCTTCGTCGAGCAGGACGAGGACGCGGTCACCTACGCCGAGAAGATCGACCCGGCCGAGCGCCGTCTCGACCCGGCGCACCCGGCGATCGAGCTGGCGCGGAGGGTGCGCGCCCTGACCCCGCACATCGGCGCCTACCTGGAGATCGCCGGCGGCGAGCGGCTGGGCGTGCGCCGGGCGCGGGCGGTCGACGTCCGCGTTCCCGCGGGCCGGTTCAAGTCCGAGTGGGGGGCGCTGCTGCTCGGCTGCGGTCGCGGCACGCTGAGGCTCGAGGTCGTGCAGCCGGCGGGGGGCAAGCCGATGGCCGCCGACGCCTACCTGCGCGGTCACTCGGTGCCTTCAGCGTGATCGCCCCCGCACGGTCGCTCGCCTACGAGACCCTGCGGGCGACCTTCGAGCAGGACGCGCACACCGAGCTCGCCTTCCGCCAGGGCGCCGAACGGCTCGGGTTGGAGGGACGTGAGCGGGCCCAGGCGCAGCGCTTGACCTACGGCGCCGTGCAGCGCCGCGGCACCACCGACGCGGCGATCGAACGGCTCGCCCAGCGCGCCCCGCGCCTGCTCGACCCACCGGTGATCGCCGCCCTGCGCCTCGGTCTCTACGAGCTGCTCTTCGCCGACGGGACGCCCGACCACGCCGCCGTCGACCAGGCGGTCGAGTTGACCAAGAACGCCGGCGCCGCCCACGCCTCGGGCCTGGTCAACGCGGTGCTGCGCCGGGCCGCGCGCGAGCGCGGGAAGCTCACCGCCGCGCTGCTCGGCGACGACTCGACCCCCGAGCGGGCCGCGGTCGCCCACTCGGCACCGCTCTGGCTGGCGCGGATGTGGTGGGGGGAGCTCGGCGCCGACGCGGCCCGGGCGCTGCTCGCCGCCTGCAACGAGCCGGCCGAGGTCGCCTTCCGGGTCGACCGCGGCGCCGACGTCGCGACGGCGCTGGCAAAGCTCGGCGAGGGTGGCGTCGAGGCGCGCGCCGCGTCCGGCCCCTGGCCCCTGGCCGCGCCCGAGTCGATCGTCGTCGCGGGGCGCACCGGGGGCCTCGTCCCGGCCCTGGTCGCAGCCGGCGAGCTCACCCCGCAGAGCCGCGGCTCCGCCGCCGTGATCGAGGCGCTGGACCCGCGGCCCGGGGAGCACGTCCTCGACCTCTGCGCCGGCCCCGGGATCAAGACCGGCCAGATCGCCGCCCGCACCGAGGATCGCGGCGAGACGATCTCGGTCGAGCGCGACCCTGCGCGGGCGGCCGAGGTGGCGGAGCAGGCGGGCCGCCTCGGGTTGCGCAGCATCACCGTGGTCGAGGCCGACGCGACGCTGGCGGCGCCGGCCCTGGCGCCCGGCTTCGACCGGGTCCTGCTCGACGCCCCCTGCTCGGACCTCGGCGCCCTCGCCTCGCGACCCGACGCCCGCTGGCGCAAGTCCCCGCGGGTGATCGAGCGGCTGGTGGCGCTGCAGGACGGCCTTCTCGACGTTGCCGCGAGGGCGCTGCGGCCCGGGGGCACGCTGGTCTACTCGACCTGCACGATCTCGCGCCGCGAGGGCGAGGACCGGGTCGCGGCGCTGCTGGGGCGGGCGGCGAGCGGCGAGGCGCCGGCGCTCAGCCTCGACGACCTCGGGGCGCTGGCCCCTGGGCTCGCCTCCCCCCACGAGCGGCGATGCCTGCAGCTGCGTCCCGACCGCGACCGCACCACCGGGTTCTTCATCTGCCGGTTGAGCAGGGATGATGGGTAGCGATGATCGCCGGAGAGCGCCCCTAGGAATGCTGCAGCGCGCCGCCTGCCCCGGCTGCAAGGAGCCCTGGCTGCGGCCCGCGCAGCTGCCCGGCCGCTTCCGCTGCGTGTACTGTCTGCGCCGTTTTGAGCTTGTCTCGCAGTGCCCCAACTGCGGCGAACACCAGACGATCGCGCGAATGAGCACCACCGAGGACATGACCTGCCAGATGTGCGGATACTCCATGTTGAAGCCGATATGAGCGAGCGGATGCAGAGCCTGCTCGGCGAGCGCCGGGTTGCCCCATCGATTCTCTCGGCGGACTTCGCCCGGCTCGGCGCCCAGATCGACGAGGTGATGGCGGCCGGGGCGCGGGTGATCCACTTCGACGTGATGGACGGCCACTTCGTCCCGCCGATCACGATCGGGCCGTTGGTCGCGAGCTCGATCGCCGACCGCGTCCACGACGCCGGAGGCGCCCTCGACGTCCACCTGATGATCGAGGCGCCCGAGCGCCACATCGAGGCCTTCGCCGCCGCCGGCGCCGACTCGATCACGATCCACGAGGAGGCGACCCCGCACGCCAACCGGACGCTGAGCGCGATCCGCGAGCTCGGTTGCCTGGCCGGCGTCGCGATCAACCCCGGCACCCCGGTCGAGGCGGTCAGCGAGCTGCGCGGCTACGCCGACATCGTCCTCTGCATGACGGTCAACCCCGGCTGGGGCGGCCAGGCCTTCATCCCGACCTCCCCCGACAAGGTCGCGCGCCTCGCGCCGCTCGTCGGCGAGGCCAAGATCGAGGTCGACGGCGGCATCGACACCGCCACGGCCGGCCCGATCGCCGAGGCCGGCGCGTCCCTCTTCGTCGCGGGCTCAGCGGTCTTCGGCGCCGACGACCCGGCTGCCGCCTACACGGCGATCGCCGCCGCCGCCGGCGCCGCCTGATCTCACGCGTTTTCCCTGAAATAGAGGGAAAACGCGTTGGATGGTGCTGGTCTCAGCCCCTAGCTATCAAAGCGCCGATGGCCTCCTGCCACCAGGCGCGCTCCAGGGGGTCGTCGTCGCTGCGCTGGGCGCGCCTCGCGCACCACTCGGACAGCGCCTGGCGACCGCCGATCGCGACGATCTTCTCGCTGGTGACCGCGTAGCGGCCATCGGCGAGCGCTACCAGGGCGCTGGAGAGGTCGCGGCGGCTGCGCAGGATCGCGAGCACGGCGATCCCGTCGATCTGGCGCGGCGCCGAGGGGTCCTCGATGTCGCCGCCCGGCCGCACGGTGAAGACCTGCGGCGCGCCGCGAGGCGGCAGGGTCGGCGGCGGCGGGGTGCCGATTGGCCCCTCGTCCCACTGCTTGGTCAGCTCCTCGACCTCCTCGCGCAGCTCGCCGCGGACGAGGATGTGCAGCTCGTCGCCCTCGCGCACCTCGGTCGAGCCGCGCGGCGGGATCGCCCGCCCGTCGCGGACGATCACGTTGACCAGTGCCTCGCGCGGCAGGCCCAGTTCGCGGATCGGGTAGCCGGCGGCAGCGGCGCCGGGCTCGAGCCGGTAGGCGATCACGTCGCCCCCCAGGCGCTGGATCCGCCCCGACTCGAACAGCCGGCGCGGCAGCGCCGGTTCGTCGGTCGTCAGCCCCAATCGCGTCGCCAGGGGCTCGAAGCTGGCGCCCTGGATCAGGGTCGAGGTGACGACGACGAAGAAGACGATCGCGAACAGCTCGTCGCTGTTGCCGACGCCGGCGACGACCGGGAAGGTAGCGAGCCAGATCGGGGTCGCGCCGCGCAGCCCCGCCCAGCCGAGCATCGCCCGCTCGCGCAGGCCGAAGGGCGAGAAGGCGGTGGCGACGAAGGCGGCCAGCGGCCGAGCGACGAGGATCAGCGCCGCCGAGAGCGCCAGCCCTTCGAGGACGACGTCGCCGAGCGTGCTGGGGAAGACGAGCAGGCCGAGCAGGACGAAGAGGCCGATCTGGGCGACCCAGCCGACGCCCTCGTGGAAGGCGACGATCGTGCGCCGGGCGGGGATCGATCCTGATCCCAGGGCGAGGGCGGTGAGGTAGGTGGCGAGCAGGCCGGAGCCGTGGGCGACCTCGGCGAGGCCGTAGGCCAGCCCGGCGATCGCGATCGTCGCCACCGGGTAGATCCCGTCGGTCGGCAGCTGCACCCGGTTGAGGACGGCCACCGCGATCCTTCCCAGGGCGAGGCCGATCGCCGCCCCGAGCACCAGTTTGAGCACCAGCAGGCCGGCCATGTCGGCGAGGCCGTAGCCGGGCTCCTGGATCCATTCGATGAAGCCGATCACGAGCAGCAGCGCGACCGGGTCGTTCATCCCCGACTCGCCCTCGAGCGAGCGGGCAAGCCGCTTCTCCAGGGTCGAGCGGCGCAGCACGGCGAAGATCGCGGCCGAGTCGGTGGCGGCGATCGCGGCGCCGACGATCATCCCCTCCAGGGTGCTGAGATTGAAGATCCACATCGCCGCCAGGCCGGCGACGCCGGCGGTGACGATGGTGCCCACCGTCGCCAGCGAGGCGGCCGTGCCCAGAACCGGGCGGATCTCCCCCCAGCCGGAGGTGAGGCCGCCCTCGAAGAGGATCAGGACCAGGGCGATCGTGCCCAGCGTCCGGGCCAGCTCGGCGTCGGCGAAATCGATGCCGCCGATCCCCTCCGAGCCGGCCAGCATCCCCAGCCCGAGGAAGAGCAGCAGGCCCGGGATGCGCACCCGGTCGGCGAGCAGGGCGCCGACGATCCCGGCCGCGAGCAGGCCGCCGCCGACGAGGATCAGGTTGGCATCGTGCTCGCCCACCGCTAGGGCCCTTCGTCAGCGGCGGCGAGGCGGGTCTCCAGCTCCTCGCTGGAGCCGGCAGTGGGCACGTCCCCGGCCCGCTCGTGCGGGCGGCGGTAGATCAGGAAGAGGGCCGCCAGCAGCAGCAGAGCGGAGAAGGCGAAGCCGATCTCGACCCGCAGGAACTCTTCGCCGATCGGCGCCAGGAAGCACCAGGCGACGAAGAAGGCGGCGCAGACGGCCCAGCGCAGCGAGGCGCGCCGCACCTGGCCCTGCGCGAGGCATGCCTGGTTGACCGTGACCGAGGCGAGGTAGAGCCCCATCCCGGCGGTGACCAGCCAGAGGCCGAGGCGGTCGTAGCTGAACTTGTCGCTGAAGGCGAGCTGCATCAGCTGCGGCCCGGCGATCAGCACGGCGAGCGCGACGACGGCCGTGAAGGCGGCGATCGCGGCGAGCACCATCCGCACCGAGCGGTGGAACTCGTCCTCGCTGTCCGGCTCATCGCTGCTGTGCAGCGTGGTCAGGTGGGGGAGGATGCTGGTCGAGACCGCCTGGAAGAGCTGCAGCGGCGCCCGCGCGATCATCAGCACGTTGAAGATGAAGCCGGCCGCGGCAGCGCCGTCGAGGCTGCGCACGATCAATGGCCCGGCGTTGAGGAAGATCTGCTCGCCGAGCATGATCAGGAGGACGGCGGCGACGAAGCCGGTGCCGTGCCCCATCGAGAACTCGGAGGCCTTTTCTTTGGCTTGCGGCGGGGGCGGCCCCGCCGTGCGGGCCCTCCGGGCGAAGACCGCGGGGACGACCAGCAGGCTCAAGGAAGGGGCGGCGACGATCCCGATCGCGACCGCCGACTGGCCGCTGAGCAGGCCGACCGCGACGAGCACCGCGAAGCTGGTGCGGAAGACCGACTCGGAGAGGATCATCGTCGCGAAGAGGCCAAAGCGGCGGTAGCCGGCGAGGTAGCCACGGGCGAAGTAGCTGGCGGCGTAGAAGAGAACCGCGAAGAGGAAGACCCAGTAGAGGGTTTCGTTGCCGCTCAGCAGGCCGTTTTCGATCGGCCCCCGGAAGATCAGCGCGAGCGCGGCGAAGCCGGCGGCGAGGCCGAGCTGGATCTTGGTCGCGACCATGATCGGCTGGCGCGGCGACTCGCCTTTGGCAAGGTGCTCGGAGATGTGGCGCGAGAGCAGCTGGTCGACAGGCCGGTAGAGGGTGGAGACGGTGATGAAGACCGCCGACCAGACGACGGTGATCTCGCCGTAGTCGGGTTTCGACAGCTCGTGCGAGGCGATGAAGAAGTAGACGTAGGTGATGACGCCGGTGAGGCCGACGCCGATGCCCAGGAAGCTGGCGGTCCTGCCGTACTCGGCAGTCGCCGATCCGCCTTTGTCCTCGCTCATCGCTCGCCGCGCTCGTAATGGGAGGGCTCGACGCCGAGCGCCAGCTCGACCCGCCTCACCCGCTCGAAGACACGCTGCGTCATCACCCGCTGACTGGCCAGCAGGTCGCCGATCACGCCCAGCGCCAACAGCTGCACGGCCGCGATGAAGAGGACGGCGCCGAGGATCAGCGACTGGATGTGGCCGCTGCTGTCGCCGTTGAGGATCCAGTCGAGCAGGAACGGCATCCAGGCGGCGAGCGCCAGCAGGCCGACGACGAGGCTGGCGGAGGCGAAGACGCGCAGCGGCTCGTAGCGGGCGTAGATGCGCAGGACCGAGAGCCCGTTGCGGCGCACGTAGGCGCCGGTCGAGGAGAAGAGCCGCGACTCGCGCGTCTGCGGGTTGGTCGCGATCTCCACCTGGTCGACGGCGACCAGCATCTTGCCGGCCTGGATCAGGCTCTCGAGCGTGTAGGTGAAGTTGTCGGTGACCAGCAGGCCGAGCGCCGCCTCGCGGTTGTAGGCGCGGAAGCCCGAGGTGGTGTCGGCGATCTCGGTCCCCGAGAAACGCCGCACGACCCAGCTGCCGACCCGCTGCAGCGCCTTCTTGCCGCCGGAAAAGTGCTCGATCGTCGCCACCCGGCGGTCGCCGACGACCATGTCGGCCTCGCCGGCGAGGATCGGGGCGAGGAGCTTGGGCACGTCGGCGCCGCTGTACTGGTTGTCGGCGTCGGTGTTGACGACGATGTCGGCGCCGAGCTTGAGGCTGGCGTCGAGGCCGGCCTGGAAGGCGGCGGCAAGCCCCTTGTTGTTGGTCAGCCGGACGATGTGCTCGACCCCGTGCTCGCGCGCCACCTCGACGGTCCGGTCGGTCGAGCCGTCGTCGATTACCAGCAGCTCGACGTCGTCGATACCGTCGATCTCACGCGGCAACGCCGCGATCGTCTCCGGTAGCGTCGCCTCCTCGTTCAGGCACGGGATCTGGACGATCAGCTTCAAGAGTCGGTCAGGGTATCCGTAGGTCGAGTCGGCACGGGGGTAGGATGCCCCTGATTGACTCGTCAATCGGGTCCGATGGCGTCGCAGCTGACAGAAACCGACCGAACGCACCTGAGGCGAGCTATGGAGCTTGCCGAAGGCGGTCGCGGCAAGGTCAGCCCGAACCCGCTGGTCGGCGCCGTGATCGTACGCGATGACGGCCGCGTGATCGGCGAGGGCTTCCACGCCAAGCTGGGCGAGCGGCACGCCGAGCGGGCGGCGCTCGACGACTGCCACGAACGCGGGGCCGACCCGGCGGGGGCGACGATGTACGTGACGCTCGAGCCCTGCGCCCACCAGGGCCGCCAGCCTCCCTGCGCCGACCTGATCCTCAACTCGGGGATCGGCCGCGTCGTGATCGCCTCCGAGGACCCGACCGCGAAGGCGGCGGGGCGGGGGCCGGGCATCCTCCGCGACGGCGGTGTCGTGGTCGACATCGCCGAGGGCGAGGAGGCGACGCTGGCGCGCCTGCTCAACCAGCCTTTCCGCAAGCACAGCCGTACCGGGATCCCGCTGGTCACGCTGAAGCTGGCGATGTCGCTGGATGGCTGCACGACGGTCGTCGCCGGCGACTCGCCCTGGATCAGCGGCGAGCGCAGCCGCGAACTGGTTCACCGCTGGCGGGCCGAGGCCGACGCGGTCGTGGTCGGGATCGGCACCGTGCTCGTCGACGACCCGCTGCTCACCGCGCGCCAGAGCGGCTCGGTGCGCCAGCCGGCCCGCGTCGTCTTCGACTCCCAGGCGCGGCTGCCGCTCAGCTCACAGCTGGTCGGCAGCATCAAGCAGTCGCCGCTGATCGCCGTCACCTCGCAGGACGCCGACCCCGCCCGTACAGCCGCGCTGCGCGACGCCGGGGTGGAGATCGTCGTCGTCGGCGGCGCGACCAGGGCCGACATGATCCGGGCGGCGCTCGCCGACCTCGGCCGCCGCGAGATCACCAGCGTCTTCCTCGAGGGGGGCCGCACCCTTGCCGCCGCGTTCATAGAAACCGACGAGATCGACGAGTCGCGGACGTTCGTCGCCCCGGTGCTGCTCGGCGGCGAGGGGCGCGACATTCCCGTCGCCTCACCGCGGCGCTCCACGGCCCTGCACAGCAAGGTCGAGACAGTGGGTGACGATGCCCTGATCCGGGCGCGGTTCAAGGAGTGGTGAGGTGTTCACCGGGCTGATCGAGGACGTGGGCACGATCGAGGCGATCGACCGCGGCGGGGACGGGGCGCGGATCCGGATCGCGACCCGGCTCGGGGCCGAGCTTGCCGCGGGCGACTCGGTCGCCGTCAACGGTGCCTGCCTGACCGCGACCGAGGTCGTGGCCGGCGGCTTCGCCACCGAGGCGATGAACCAGACGCTGGCGGTGACCGCGCTGGGCCGCCTGGAGGTCGGGAGCCGGGTCAACCTGGAGCTGGCGATGCGGGCCTCCGACCGGCTCGGCGGGCACATCGTGCAGGGTCACGTCGACGGCGTGGGGGAGGTCGTCTCGCTGGTCGAGGACGGCTTCGCCAGGCGCCTGCGCGTCGCGCTCGAGCCCGGCCTGCTGCGCTACGCGATCGACAAGGGCTCGATCACGCTCGACGGCGTCAGCCTCACCGTCGCCGCCCTCGGCGAGGGCTGGGTCGAGGTCTCGCTGATCCCCGAGACGCAGTCCCGCACCAACCTCGACGAGGCGGCGCCGGGGCGCAAGATCAACGTCGAGTGTGACGTGGTCGCCAAGTACGTCGAGCGCCTGCTGTCACCATTGGCCGCGAAGGAGGACACGTGAGCGAGATGACCGAGACGACGAAGAAAGAGGGCACCGGCCGCGGAGCGGGTGAGAGCCCGTTCGCGACGATCGAGGAAGCGATCGAGGAGATCCGCCGCGGCCGCATGGTCGTCGTCTGCGACGGCGAGGACCGCGAGAACGAGGGCGACCTGGTGATGGCCGCCCAGTTCGCCACCCCCGAGGCGATCAACTTCATGGCCAAGGAGGCGCGCGGGTTGATCTGCCTGGCACTGACCGCGCAGCGCTGCGAACGGCTCGGCCTCAACCTGATGGCGGCCAAGAACGAGGCGCCGCTGCAGACCGCCTTCACGGTCACGATCGAGGCGGCGGGCGGGGTCAGCACCGGCATCTCCGCCCACGACCGCGCCCACACGGTCCAGGTCGCGATCGATCCCGAATCCGGCCCGCGCGACATCGTCGTCCCCGGCCACATGTTCCCGCTGCGCGCCAAGGACGGCGGCGTGCTCGAGCGCACCGGCCACACCGAGGCCAGCGTCGACCTCGCCCGCCTCGCCGGCCTCACCCCGGCCGGCGTGATCTGCGAGGTGATGAACGACGACGGCACGATGGCCCGCGTCCCCGACCTGATCCCCTACTGCGAGAAGCACGACCTGAAGATGGTCACCGTCGCCGAGCTGATCGCCTACCGGCGGCGCACCGAGAAGCTGGTCGAGCGCGTCGTCGACACGGCGCTGCCGACCGCCTTCGGCGACTTCACCGCGGTCGGCTACCGCTCGCTGGTCGACGACAAACACCACGTGGCGATGGTCAAGGGCGACGTCGACGGCGCCGAGGACGTGCTGGTCCGCGTCCACAGCGAGTGCCTGACCGGCGACGTCTTCCACAGCATGCGCTGCGACTGCGGCGAGCAGTTGGCGGCGGCGCTGGGGATGATCGAGCGCGAGGAGCGCGGCGTCCTGCTCTACCTATCCCAGGAGGGGCGCGGGATCGGTCTGCTCAACAAGCTCAAGGCATACAAGCTGCAGGAGGAGGGGGCGGACACGGTCGAGGCCAACCTGAAGCTGGGCCTGCCGGCCGACCTGCGCGACTACGGGATCGGCGCCCAGATCCTCGGCGACCTCGGCCTGACCAGCATCCGCATCCTCACCAACAACCCGAAAAAGATCGTCGGCCTGGAGGGCTACGGGCTCTCGGTCAGCCAGCAGGTGCCGATCGAGTCGGCGCCCAACACCCACAACGAGGCCTACCTGCGGGCGAAGCGCGACAAGCTCGGCCACATCCTCCACCACCAGGGCCTCGCCCTCGACGAGGAGATGATCCACGACGAGGAGGAGCGCGACGCCGGGCGCGGGGACGGCCGCGGCGATGGCTGAGCCCGGCGCCTTCCTCGAGAGCTTCGACGAGGAGGAGCGCGCGGTTCTCGCCCCACTCAGCTTCGCCGTCTGCGTCGGCCGCTTCTACGAGGACCTCGCGCAGCGGTTGCTGAGCGGCGCCCGCGAAGGCTTCGAGCTGGCCGGCGTCCCGGCCTCGGCGGTGAGCGAGGTCTCCGTTCCCGGCGCCTACGAGCTCCCTTTCGCGGCCAAAGTGCTCGCAATGAGCGAGCGCTACGCGGGGGTGGCTTGCCTCGGCGTGGTCATCCGCGGCGAGACCGACCACTACGACTTCGTCTGCGCCGAGGCCGCTCGGGGCATCCAGGACGTGCAGCTGGAGACCGGCGTGCCCTGCTCCTTCGGCGTGATCACCTGCGACACGATGGAGCAGGCTGTCGCCCGCGCCGCCGGCGACAAGCGCGACCAGGGCCGCAACGCCGCCCTCACCGTCGCTCGCATGGCTCTGCACAAGCGGGCGATCAATCCGTACCGGTGGATGGGCCGCGGCGGCTGACCGACCTGTACCATCCACGACCCGATGGCCAAGGTATGCCACAGCTGCGGCAAGGGACCGGCGTTCGGCCAGTCCCGCAGCCACTCGATGGTCGCCACCAAGCGGCGCTTCGACCCGAACCTGCAGAAGGTGCGGATCGAAGAGGAGGGGCGCAAGCTGCGCACCTACGTCTGCACCCGGTGCCTCAAGGCCAACAAGGTCGTCAAGGCCGCCTGAGGCCGTAGGCCGCGGCGCCAGGCCGCGCCGTCGGCTCCGCGCCGTGCAGAGCACTGTCGCTCCGCCGCCGTCACGCCCTAGCTTGGTCCTACGGCCTCAGCCCCGATGCATCTCACGCGTTGTCCCTGAAATAGAGGGAGAACGCGTGAGGGTGCGCGGTGGTCAATTCCCGGACAGGCGATCCCCGCCCCCTGAACCCCCTGTAGTCATACCGCTGATGTGCAGTGTCATTGCGGATGGCTAGATTCCCGGGTCGAATGTCCGACCCGTCCATTGCGCGTTTCCGGCGCGTGATCACGTCCGCCTACGCCCATCTGGAGGAGCGTCGACAAGAGGTCAACGACCTCAACGTCTTCCCGGTCGCCGACGGCGACACGGGCGACAACATGGCGATGACGATGCGGGCAGTGATGGAGGAGCTCGACCGGCTCGACGGGCTCGAGGTCGACGAGGTCGGCCGCACCCAGTTGGTCCAGGCGCTGGCCAGGGCGGCGCTGATGGGGGCGCGCGGAAACTCCGGCGTGATCCTCAGCCAGATCGTCCGCGGCGCCGCCGAGGAGCTGGCCAGCCGGCCCGGCGAGCTGGTCGACCCGGTGCTCGTCGCCTCCGCCTTCGCCAGCGCCGCCGACGCCGCCTACGCCTCGGTGCGCAACCCGGCCGAGGGCACGATGCTGACCGTCTTCCGCGAGATGGCGCACTCGGTAGCCCGCCAGCTCGCCCACCTCGATGCCGAGGCGCAGCGGCTCGACCGCGGGGTCAGCGACGAGCAGCAGGACGCGGTCCTCGCCGCCGTGCTCGAGCAGGCGATCGCCGACGGTCAGCGGGCGGTGGAGCGCACCCCCGAGCAGCTCGACGTGCTGCGCGAGTCGGGGGTGGTCGACGCCGGTGGCTACGGCTTGGTCCTGATCCTCGCCGGCGTCGTCGCCGGCCTGCGCCGCGACGCCGCCGACCTGCCCGAGGTCTCCCACTTCGAGTCGCCGCGGGGCAGCCGCCCCCGCCACGAGGACAGCCGCTACCGCTACTGCACCAACTTCATCGTCTCCGGCAGCGGCCTCGAGTCGCGCGAGTTCCTGCCGCGGCTGGAGGGCCTCGGCGACTCGGTCCTCGTCGTCGGCGACGAGGCGACGCTGAAGGTCCACGTCCACACCGACGAGCCGGAGGCGGCGGTGGCCCTGTTCGAGGGCGCCGGCGACGTAACCAACCTCGACGTCGCCGACATGCGCGAGCAGATCGCCGAGCGCCGCGCCCGCTTGGATGGGGGGAGGACCGGGGCGCTGGCGGTGGCCGCCGGCGAGGGCCTCGAACGGCTCTTCGCCGAGCTCGGCGCCCACGTCGTGCCCGGCGGCGAGACGCTCAACCCGTCCACCTATGAGCTGCTCGCCGGCATCCACGAGCTGCCCTGCGAGGAAGTCCTCGTCCTGCCCAGCTCCTCCAACGTGATCATGGCCGCCGAGCGCGCCTGCGAGCTGTCCGAGAAGCCGGCCCGGGTCGTCCATGCCACATCGCAGCAGGCAGCGCTGATCGCCCTGGTCGAACTCGACCCCGCCGCGGCCGCCGAGGAGAACGCCGAGCGGCTTGGCGCGGCGCTGGCCGGGATCGTCACCGGCGGCGTCGCCCCCGCTGCCCGCGACGACGCCCAGGGCCGCTTCCGCAAGGGCGACGCGGTCGGCTTCGTCGCCGACGAGATCGTCGCCTGGGGCGGTGCGGGCTCGACCCTGGCGCAGACGCTCGAACGGCTCGCCGCCGAGGCCGAGATCGTCACCTTGCTGGCCGGCGAGGAGGCCCCGATCCCGCTTGCCGAGATCGACACCCACGTCCCCGACGGGGTCGAGATCGAGACCCACGAGGGCGGCCAGCCGAGCTGGTGGTGGCTGCTCGCCGCCCAGTAGTGCGGGCCTTCGCCGGCAGCGCCGAGCTGACTCCGGCGCAGCTGCGCGAAGCCCCGGCCCACTGGCCGCGACCCAGCGTCCTCGACGTCTCCCTCGCCGCCCTCAAAGGAGTGGGGCCGAAGCTGGTCGAGGCCGCCGCCGAGGCCGGCATCGCCACCGTCGGCGACCTCCTCCTGCGCTTCCCCCACAGCCACCGCGACCGCACCGTCGTCGCCGTCGCCGCTTTGGAGCCCGGCCAGAGAGGCACGATCCGAGTCGAGGTGCTGGGCGCGAAGGCGAGCACCTTCCGCCGCCGCGGCCTCTCGATCACCTCGGTCAAGGTCGGCGACGAGTCGGGCTCGCTGCGGGCGAGCTGGTTCAACCAGCCCTGGGTGGCGCAGAAGCTGAGCGAGGGATCCCTGCTCTTGCTGACCGGGAAAAAGGACAAACGCGGGTTCGGGGTCAGCGAGTACGAGCTGCTCGAGTCCGCGGCGGGACCGGCTGACGAGCGCCTGGTCCCTGTCCATCCGGCGACCGAGGCCTTGAAAGCGCAGCGGATCAGGCAGTGGGTTGAGCAGGCGATTCCGTGGGTCGGCAACGAGATCGAGGCGTTGCCGGCCAATCTGCGTGCCCGAAGGGATCTCGCCGGCGTCGCCGACGCGATCAGAGCCATGCACTTCCCCGAGAGCGGGGAGGAAGTCGAGGTCGCCCGCCGCCGCCTCGCCTTCGAAGAGCTGTTCCTCTACCAGGCGCTGCTGGCGACGCGCAAACACACGCGGCGGGCGGTGCGGCCAGGGCCGCGGCTCGGCAAGCCCGGTGAGCCGGTCGGGCGCTGGATCGCGTCGCTGCCCTTCGCACCGACCGACGATCAGCGCCGCGCGTTCGCGGAGATCGACGCCGACCTCGACTCGGGGGTGCCGATGCAGCGGCTGTTGATGGGCGAGGTCGGCTCGGGAAAGACCGTCGTCGCGCTCTACTCGATGCTGCGGGCGCTGGAAGCCGGCTTCCAGGCGGTGCTGATGGCGCCGACCGAGACCCTCGCCGAGCAGCACGCGATCACCCTGGGCAAGCTGCTGGCCGAAGAAGCCACCCCGTTCACCCTGCTGACCGGGGCGACGCCCGCCGCCCGCCGCCGCGAAGCGCTCGAGCGGCTCGCCACCGGCGAGCTGGGGCTGGCGGTCGGCACCCACGCGCTGATCGAGCCGACGGTCGAGTTCGCCCGCCTCGGCCTCGTCGTCGTCGACGAGCAGCACCGCTTCGGGGTCGAGCAGCGCCGGGCGCTCGACGCCAAGCAGGTCGGGGGCATGTACCCGCACGTCCTGCACATGACCGCGACGCCGATCCCGCGCACCCTCTCGCTGACCGCCTACGGCGACCTCGACACGACGGCGCTGCGTGAGCTGCCCGCCGGTCGCCGTCCAGTCGAGACCCGGCTGGTCGAGGAGGACGATCGCGCCGCCGCCTACGAGTTCGTCCGCGCCCAGCTGCGCGCCGGGCGCCAGGCCTTCGTCGTCTGCCCGCTGGTCGAGGAGTCGGAGAAGATCCAGGGCCGCGCCGCCGAGGTCGAGGCGGAGCGCCTCGCCCGCGAGGAGCTGGACGGGTTCGCGGTCGGCGTGATCCACGGCCAGATGCCCTCGGCGCGCAAGGGCGAGGCGATGGAGACGTTCGCGGCGGGGGAGACCGACGTGCTCGTCGCGACCACCGTGATCGAGGTCGGCATCGACGTGCCCAACGCGACGGTGATGATCATCGAGGGGGCCGAGCGCTACGGGGTCTCGCAGCTGCACCAGCTGCGCGGCCGCGTCGGCCGCGGCGAGCACGACTCGCACTGCCTGCTGTTCCCCGAAGAAGCGGGGGAGATGGCGCGCCGCCGCCTGCGCGCGGTCGAGCGCCAGCGCGACGGCTTCGAGCTCGCCGAGGTCGACCTCGCCCTGCGCGGCGAGGGCGAGATCCTCGGCACCCGGCAGAGCGGTCTGCCGCGCTTCGCGGTCGCCGAGCTGCCCGAGGAAGCGCAGCTCCTGGTCGCCGCCCGCGACGAGGTCCTCGCCCTGCTCCACCGTCACGGCTCGCTCGACGCGCCCGAGCTGGGCCCCCTGCTCGAGGCCGCCCGCCGCCGCTTCGGCGCCGGCGCCGCCGACCCGATTGCTCTCTGAGATGGTCTGGACGTGAGAGTGATCGCCGGAGAGCTGAAGGGTCAGCGCCTGGTCGCGCCGCGCGGCTGGCAGGTGCGGCCGACCTCCGAGCGAGTCCGCGAGGCGATCTTCTCCGCACTCGGGGGGATCGAGGGCGCCCGCGTCCTCGATCTCTACTGCGGCACCGGGGCGCTGGCGATCGAGGCGCTCTCGCGCGGCGCCGCGACGGCGCTCCTGGTCGACCGCGACGTCCGCCCGGCGCTCGGCAACGTCGAGCGGCTCGGCCTCGGCGAGCGGGCCGAGCTGGTCCGCGCCGACGCCGGCCGCTGGCTGCAGGGGGCCGGCGATGACCCCGCCGCGACCGGCTTCGACCTCGTCTTCGTCGACGCCCCCTATAAACTCGCCGACCGCGTGGCGCAGGAACTCGACACACACCTGCCCCGGCTACTCGCCGAGGGCGGCCGCGCGGTCGTCGAGAGCGGCGCCCGCCGCCCGCTGCGGATCGAGTCGCTGGAGCGACTGCGGCAGCGACGCTACGGCGCCGCCGACGTCTCCTTCTACGGCCGGGGGGACGGCTGATGGCCGAGCGCGACGGGACCGTCGTCTGTCCGGGCAGCTACGACCCGGTGACCAACGGCCACCTCGACATCATCAAGCGCACCTCGCAGGTCTTCGAGCGCGTCGTCGTCGGCGTCGTCAACAACCCGATTCGCAAGGAGAGGACGTTGTTCACCCCCGAGGAGCGCCAGGCCTTCATCGAAGAGGCCACCGCGCCGCTCGGCAACGTCGAGGTGAGGATCTTCTCCAACCTGCTGGTCGAGTTCGCCCGCGAACTCGGGGCCAAAGCAATCGTCAAGGGCCTGCGGGCGATCTCCGACTTCGAGTACGAGTTCGAGATGGCCCAGCTCAACCGCAAGCTCGACCCGAGCATCGAGAGCATCTACATGATCTCCTCGCCGCATTACAGCTTTCTTTCCTCGACCGGGGTGAAGGAAATGGCCACCTTCGGGGGCGACGTTTCCGACCTCGTTCCCGACCCGGTGGCAGCCGCGATGGCGAGCCGCCTGGCCGAGAGATAGGCTTTTGCATCAGTTCGCCGTTGGGCGAGAGTTTGCAAAAAGCCGAGGAATTCACGGGCTCTTCACCGAAAATGGCTCTGACGCATAGGCTTACCCCCTGCTGATGGACGTATTGGTCTTAATAGACAAGCTGGACGACGTAGTCCACAACGCCAGGCCCGTGCCTCTCACGGACCAGGTCCGCGTGGACCGCGAGGAGATCTACGACCTCCTCGACCAGATGCGCGCGACGATCCCCGAGGAGATCAAGCAGGCGCGCTGGATCGTCAAGGAGCGCCAGGAGATGCTCGCCGAGGCCAAACGCGAGGCGGAGCGGATCGTGCGCGAGGCGCGCGAGCAGCAGGCTCGCCTGATCTCCGACGAGGAGGTCACCAAGCAGGCCGAGCGGGCAGCCGACGAGATCGTCGAGGACGCCCGCACCCGCGAGCGCGAGATCCGGCTCGGCGCCGAGGACTACGCCGACGAGATCCTCAACACGCTCGAGGTCAACCTGCAGAAGTTCCTCGCCGCCGTGCAGCGCGGCCGCGACCGGCTCGCCGGCCGCGACGAGGAAGAGCAGCAGCCCGTCGCCGAGCTCGACGAACAGCGCTAGCGCTGTTCAGTCGTAGGCGGCGCGGACGACGGCGAGGTCGTCGGCCCGCCAGGTGACCTCGCCGCCGACCCACTCGACCATGCGCTCGAGCTGGTCGTCCTCGAAGCGGTCGCCGATCACGAGCGAGCGTGAGTGCTCGCGGACTCGACGGAAGAGGCTCCGCTTCTGCTCGTCGCTGAGCTCGTTGATGGAGAGCACGCCGATCACCAGGTCCCAGGGACCGTCGGGGAGGGGGTCCTCCATGCGGGCGAGCTGCACGTCGTCGTAGTTCTGTCGGGCGCGGAAGACCATCTCCGGGCTCGAGTCGAGGCCGATCACCCAGCTCTCCGGGTAGGCCTCGATCAGGCGCCGGGTCGTCTCACCGGTCCCCATCCCCAGCTCCAGCACCCGCTGCGGCGCGAAGGGGACGGCGGCGATCGCCGCTTCCTGCAGCTCGTCGAAGCGCGGCACCTCGGCCCGGATCAGGTCCAGGTAGGTCTCCGGTTTCCAGTGGAATTGGCCCATCTCGTAATCTCGTTGCGAGGCGTCCATCGTAAGTCCCACCGCAGCGGAGGCACCGAATGGCGAAAGCGCAGACCACGACCATCGATCTCGCGCGCCTCGCTCTCGCCCACGGGCAGGGAGTGCGACTCGAGCTGCCCGTCGCCTTCGAGCCGCTCGAGCTGGGCGGCCAGGCCTACGCGGCGGTGCCGGCCGAGGCCGAGGCCAGGGTCGACGTTTCGCGGCCGAGCAGCGGGTACGCCTTCCGGCTGCGTTTCCCGCTGCGGATAGAGGGGCCCTGCATGCGCTGCCTGGAGCCGGCGACGGCGGAGGTCGAGGTCGATGCCCGCGAGGTCGACCAGGCCGAAACCGAGGACGAGGAGCTGCGCAGCCCCTACGTGGTCGACGACGAGCTCGAGCTCGGCCGCTGGGCCCACGACGCGGCGATCCTCGCCCTCCCCAACCAGATCCTCTGCCGCCAAGACTGCGCCGGCCTCTGCCCCGTTTGTGGCGAGTCACTGAACGACTCAAACCCCCAAGCTCACAAGCACGACGTGGGCGGCGACCCCCGCTGGGCGAAGCTGCGTGAGCTTGAGTTGGAGTAGCCCGCTACCATTCCGCACCCGATGGCCGTCCCGAAGAAGAGAACGTCAAGCGCCCGCCGCGACAAGCGGCGCGCCACGCACAAGGCCGGCAAGGCCCGACTCAACCAGTGCCCGCGCTGCCACAGCCCGCGGCTGCCGCACCGCGTCTGCCCGACCTGCGGCACTTACGCAGGCCGTGAGGTGATCAAGCACACGATCGCCGATCCCACCGCGGGCGCCTCCTCCGACGACGAGTAGATGCCGGGCGGCGACGTGACCGTCGCCCTCGACGGCTTCGGCGCCGAGCAGGGCTTCGCCGCGCTCGCTGAGGGCGCCCGCCAGGCCGCGGCGGACGGCATCCGACTGCGCGTCTTCGGGCCGCCCGAGGAGCTCGGCCTCGACGGGGTCGACGGGATCGAGGTGGTCCCGACCGCCGAGTGGATCGCCAACGAGGAGGACCCGGTGCCGGCGGTGCGGGCCAAGAAGGAGGCCTCGGTGGTGCGCGCCGCCCGCGAGGTCGCCGAGGGGCGCGCCGACGCGCTCGCCAGCCACGGCTCGACCGGGGCGACGATGGCCGCCGCGACCTTCGGCCTGCGCCGCCTGCGCGGCGTGCAGCGGCCGGCCCTCGCGGTGCAGCTGCCGGTGCCCGGCAAGGCGGTTCTCTTCCTCGACGTCGGCGCCAACGTCGAGGTGCGCGCCCAGCACCTGGTCCAGTTCGCCTTCCTCGGCGCCGCCTTCAGCGAGGCGGTGCTCGCCGTCGAGCGCCCCCGGGTCGGGCTGCTCTCGGTCGGCGAGGAGTCGGGCAAGGGCAGGGAGGAGGTCGTCGCCGCGCACGCGCTGCTCGCCGAGGCGAAGGGGATCGAGTTCGCCGGCAACGTCGAGGGCCGCGACCTGCCCGCCGGGGTGGCCGACGTCGTCGTCACCGACGGCTTCACCGGCAACGTCGCGCTGAAGCTGATGGAGGGGACCGCGAAGGCGCTGACCGGGGCGATCGGCGATGCCGCCCGCTCCAACCCGCTGGCCGCCGCCGGCGGGCTCCTGCTGCGCCCGGCGCTGGGCGGCCTGCGCCGCGAGCTGCGCCCCGACGCGACCGGCGGCGCGGTGCTGCTCGGCTTGCGCGGGGTTGCCGTCGTCGGCCACGGCAGCGCCGGCGCCGAGGGGATCGCCAACGCGGTACGGCTGGCGGCGCGCTGCGCCGAGGTCGACGCGGTCGGGCGCACGGCGGCGCTGCTCGAACGGGGCGGGGCGACGCGGGGCGCGCTGGCTGGCGAGGGGGGCGCGTGATAGGACATCCGGGATGAACCGGGACGAGGTCATGGGGCTGGTCCGCGACCACCTCGCCGAGGAGCTCGAGGTCGACCCCGGGCGGATCGCCGAGGACACCCGCTTCCGCGAGGACCTCGACGCCGACTCGCTCGACCTCTACGAGCTGGTGATGGAGCTCGAGGACCGCTACGGGATCTCGGTCTCCGAGGAGCAGGCGGCGCGGATCAAGACCGTCGGCGACGCGGTCTCCTTCGTCGTCGAGCACGCCCCAACGGCGTGAGCGTCGAGGCGCTCGCCGGGCTGATCACCGAGCTGCCCGAGGAGCTGCGCGAGCAGGCCCTCACGCACAGCTCCTGGGCCGAGGGCCCGGAGTCCTATGGCCGCCTCGCCTACCTCGGCGACAGCGTCCTCGCCCTGGCCGTCGCCGCGGCGATCTCCGAGCGCTTCCCCGAGATCGACGCCGGCGGCCTGACCAAGATCCACAACCACGCCGTTAGCGGTGCCTCCTGCGCCGAAGTCGGCCACGAGCTGGGTGTGCCGGCGATGCTGGAAGGGGCCGAGCCCGAGCTCGAGGAGGCGATCCCGGCCTCGGTCCTGCTGGGCGGCTCACGGCCGCTGCCCGAGGTCACCGAGGCGCTGATCGGCGCCTGTTTCGTCGCCTTCGGCTTCGAACGGGTGGCGACCGCGGTCGCCACCGCCTTCGGACCGCAGATCGAGTACGCGACAGAAGCTCCGGTGGATGCGAAGTCAGCGCTGCAGGAGCTGCTTGCCCGGCGCCGGGCGCGCGTAACCTACGGCGTGATCGGCGAATCGGGCCCCGCCCACCGGCGTACCTTCGAAGTGGAGGCGACAGTCGACGGGGAGCGGGTGGGAACCGGCGCCGGGCGCAGCAAGAAGGCAGCGGAGCAGATGGCGGCGGAAGAGGCGTTGGCGCAGCTCGGGGGTTAGCCCCAGGCGTCGCGTCCGACTCAAACGGAAGCCTGTCGAGGACGAGAGATGTATCTGAGATCGATCGAGATGAAGGGGTTCAAGTCGTTCCCCGCGCGCACCAAGCTGGAGTTCTCTCCGGGCGTCAGCGTGATCGTCGGTCCCAACGGCTCGGGCAAGTCGAACATCACCGACGCGGTGCTCTGGGCGCTGGGCGAGCAGAGCCCGGGCGCGATCCGCGGCGCCTCGATGCAGGACGTGATCTCGGCCGGCGGCAAAGGCGTCGGCCAGCGCCGCGCCGCCGAGGTCGAGGTCGTGATCGACAACTCCGAAGGGCGTGCCGCGACCGAGCTCTCCGAGATCGCCGTGCAGCGCACCCTCGACCGCTCCGGCGACGGCTCCTACCGGTTGAACGGCGCCCGCTGCCGCCTCATCGACGTGACGGAGGTGCTCTCCGACACCAACCTGGGACGCGAGATGCACTCGGTGATCAGCCAGGGCCGGGTCGAGTCGATCGTCCACTCCAAGCCGCGCGAGCGGCGGCTCCTGGTCGAGGAGGCGGCGGGGCTGGGCAAGCACCGCAAACGCCGCCGCCGCGCCGAGCTGAAGCTGCGCGCCGCGCGCGACAACCTCGATCGCGCCTTCGACCTCGAGCGCGAGGCGCGGGCGCGGCTGCGGCCGCTGAAGCGCCAGGCGCAGGCGGCCGAGCTGGGCGCCCGGATCGAGCGCGAGGAACTCGAACTGCGCGGCCGCCTGGTTGCCGAGGAACTGCGCTTCGGCGCCGACCGGGCGAAGGCCGCGGAAGAACGGGCCGAGGTGGCACGCGGGCAGCGGGCCGAGGTCGAGCAGCAGCTCGCCGAGGTCAGCGGCCGCCGTCGCGCCGCCGAGGAGCGCTTCGCGGCCCGCGACCGCGAGCGCACCCAGGCCTGGGGGCTGCTGACCAAGCTGCGAGGGGAGCAGCAGCGAGTCGCCGTGCGCGCCGCTGGGCTCACCACCCGCGAGGCCGAGCTGGCGACGGCGCTGGAGGCGCTGCGGGCCGAGTTCGGGCCGCTGACCCTTGACCTGGGCGCCTCTGAGGGCGCCCCCGGCGAGCGGGCGCGCAAGCTGGAGGAGGAGCTGGGCGAGATCGACGCCGGCCTCGCCGGCGCGACCGAGGGTCTCGCCAGGGCGCGTTCGGACGAGTCCTCCGAGGCCGAGCGGGAGGCGGCGCTGGGACGGGTTCAGGCCGGCGCCGAGCGCGCCGTGCGCCACGCCCGCCGGGCGGAGGGCCTGGTCGGCGAGCGCCACCGCGAAGCGCTGCGGGCGCGGGTCGCCAGCGGCGAGGAACTGCTCGACGACGTGCGCGCCGCGGCCGCCGCGACGAGCGCCGCCGAAACCGCGATCCGGACTCGGGTCGAGCGGATCGAAGCCAAGGTCGTCGGCGAGGAGGGCGACGGCGACGCGATCGCCGAGGAGATGCGCGCCTGCTCGCGGCAGGAGTCGGAGCTGCAGGTGCGGATGAAAGCCGCCTCCGACGCGTTCACCGAGGCGCAGGTCGAGGCCGCCCACCTCGGCGACCGCCGGGCAGAGGCGGCCAAGGAGCTGGCGACGATCGCCGAGGGCCTCGGCGAGGAGGTCGAGCGGGCCGAGGAGCCGCTGAGCGACGAGGAGCGGGCCGACATCGACCGCCGCCTGCAGCGGCTGGAGCGCCGCCGCTCCCAGATCGGGCCGGTGAACCCGCTCGCCGAGCAGGAGTACGAGGAGGCGCGCGAGCACGTCGAGTCGCTGCAGGCCCAGCGCGAGGACACCGAGCGCGGGATGCGCGAGCTCGAGGCCTTGATCCGCGACATCGACCGCGAGATCGAGCGCGCCTTCGAGCAGACCTTCGAGGCGACGGCGAAGAACTTCGAGGAGATGGTCGAGCACCTCTTCCCCGGTGGCCGCGGCGCCCTGCGGCGGGTCAGCCTGCGGCCGGTCCGCGACACGGAGGAGGCCCCGGCGGCCGAGGGCGCCGAGGGCGAGGCGGAGATCGAGGAGGAGGGGGAAGAAGAGCGCGAGGAGCTCGGGGTGGAGATCGAGGTCACCCCGGCGGGCAAGTCGACGCGCAAGCTCTCGCTGCTCTCCGGCGGCGAGAAGTCGCTGGTCGCGATCGCCTTCGTCTTCGCCGTCTTCCTCGCCCGGCCCTGCCCCTTCTACATCCTCGACGAGGTCGAGGCGGCGCTCGACGATGCCAACATCGACCGCTTCCTGCAGCTGATCCGGCGCTTCTCCGATCGCGCCCAGTTCGTCATCGTCACCCATCAGAAACGGACGATGGACGCCGCCGACGTGCTCTACGGCGTGACCATGGGCGGCGACGGCGTGACCAAAGTCGTCTCCCGCCGCCTGCCCCGCGAAGTCGAGGCGGAGAGCGGTGGCGAGACGCCGGCGAGCCCGCCGCCCTTCGCCGGTCTTGCCCAGGAGCGGGGCGAGGAGGGGGCGGACGCTGAGGAGGCGGAGGCCGGGCTCGGCCGTCAGGCCGCCGGAGAGCCTGCCGCCCACGGCGACTCCGCCGCCGCCGCGTAGGCAGCGATGGCCACCTCCTGGCAGGAGATCTTCGACCTCGGCGCGCGCGAAGCGACGCGGGCTGCGCCCGAGGAGGAGGACGAGGGCAAGCGCCGCGGCGTCTTCCGCCGCCTCCGGGAGAGTCTCTCGAAAAGCCGCCAGGCGCTGGTCGAGGAGATCTCCTCCAGCGTCTTCGACCGCATCGACGAGGAGACCTGGGAGCGGCTCGAGGAGGCCCTGATCCTCGCCGACGTCGGCGCGCCGACGACCGCCGCGGTGGTCGAACGGCTCGAGCAGGAGGTCGATAGCGGCGCCGTCCCGGCCGACGGCGAGGCGGTGCGCGAGCGGTTGATCGAGATCCTCGCCGAGGTCGCCTCCAGCGAGCGGCAGCCGATCGACCTCAGCGCCGAGCCGGCCGTGCTGCTGATGGTCGGCGTCAACGGCACCGGCAAGACGACGACGATCGGCAAGGTCGCCTGGCATCTCTCGAAGGAATTCGGCCTCTCGGTCGTGCTCGCCGCCGGCGACACCTACCGCGCCGCCGCGGCCGAGCAGCTGGCCGAGTGGGCGCAGCGGGCCGGGGCGGAACTGATCCGCTCGGAGCCCGGCGGCGACCCCGGCGCGGTCGCCTTCGACGCGATCGCCGCCGCCCGTGCCCGCGGCGCCGACGTCGTCATCGTCGACACCGCCGGCCGCCTCCACACCCAGGGCAACCTGATGGACGAGCTGGCCAAGGTGCGGCGGGTGATCGACAAGCAGATGCCCGGCGCGCCGCACGAGACGCTGATCTCGATCGACGCGACCACCGGCCAGAACGGCCTGCGCCAGGCGAAGATCTTCGCCGAGGCGGTCGAGGTCGACGGCGTCGTCCTGACCAAGCTCGACGGCACCGCGAAGGGCGGCATCGTGCTGGCGATCGCCAGTGAGCTGGACATCCCGGTGAAGCTGATCGGCGTCGGCGAGCAGCTCGAGGACCTGCGCCCCTTCGATGCCGAGGACTTCGCCCGCGCCCTTCTCGCCGAGTAGCCTGGTGGCGTGTTCGATCAGCTCTCAGACCGCCTCCAGGCGACGCTCTCCGAGGTTCGCTCCCGCGGCAAGCTGAGCGAGTCCGACGTCGACGCGGCGATGCGGGAGATCCGCCTCGCCCTGCTCGAGGCGGACGTCAACTTCAAGGTCGTCAAATCGTTCACCAAGACGCTGAAGGAGCGCTGCCTGGGGGCCGAGGTGCTCGAGAGCCTCGACCCCGGCCAGCAGGTGGTGAAAATCGTCAACGAGGAGCTGACCGGCCTGATGGGTGGCTCGGGCAGCGACCTCGCCTTCTCCTCCAACGGCCCGACCGTGATCCTGATGGCCGGCCTGCAGGGCTCGGGCAAGACGACCGCCTGCGCCAAGCTCGCCCGCCACCTCGGCGAGTCGGGCAAAGACGTCGCCCTCGCCGCCTGCGACGTCTACCGCCCCGCCGCGGTCGACCAGCTGGTCACCGTCGGCGAGCGGGCCGGGGCGCACGTCTACGAGCGGGGGACCGACGCCGACCCGGTCGAGATCGCCGCCTGGGCGCTCGACCAGGCCCGCGCGGAGGACCGCGACGTGCTGATCGTCGACACCGCCGGGCGCCTGCACGTCGACGAGGGCCTGATGGCCGAGCTGGCCAAGATCCGCAAGCGGACCAAGCCCCACGACGTGCTGCTCGTGGTCGACGCGATGACCGGCCAGGACGCCGTCGGCGTCGCCGAATCCTTCGCCGAGGTCGCCGAGTTCGACGGCGTGGTGATGACCAAGCTCGACGGCGACGCCCGCGGCGGCGCCGCGCTCTCGGTCAAGGCGGTCACCGGCAAGCCGATCCTCTTCGCCTCGACCGGCGAGAAGCTCGAGGCCTTCGAGCGCTTCCACCCGGACCGCATGGCCTCGCGCATCCTCGGCATGGGCGACGTGCTCAGCCTGATCGAGAAAGCCGAGCAGCAGGTCGACGAGCGCCAGGCCGAGGACCTGCAGAAGAAACTCGAAGGCGATAGCTTCACCCTGGAGGACTTCCTGCAGCAGATGCGCCAGGTGCGCAAGATGGGCCCGCTCAGCGGCCTGATCGGGATGCTGCCGGGGATGGGGGCGATGAAACAGCTGAAGAACGCCGACGTCGACGAGGGCGAGCTCGACCGGGTCGAGGCGATCATCCTCTCGATGACGCCGCTGGAGCGCGCCAACCCGGCGGTGATCAACGGCTCGCGGCGCAAACGGATCGCGACCGGCTCGGGGACCAAAGTCCAGCAGGTCAACCAGCTGGTCAAGCAGTTCGACCAGATGCGGAAAATGATGCGCCAGATGATGTCCGGAAAGACCCCCGACGCGCAACAGCTGGCGCAGATGGCGGGGGGCGCCCCGCGTCCCAAGTACCGCAGGCGCTAACCTGCCCGATCCCGATGGCTGTGCGAATCAGACTTAGAAGGGTGGGTTCGAAGAAGAACCCGATCTGGCGGATCGTCGTCGCCGACAAACGCTCGCCGCGTGACGGGCGCACGATCGAGACGATCGGCCGGTACAACCCGCAGACCGAGCCCTCGACGATCGAGCTCGACGAGGAGCGCGCCCGCCACTGGCTGGAGCACGGCGCGCAGCCCTCGGAGACCGTCGCCGGGCTGCTGCGGACCAAGGGCATCGCCGCCTCCGGAAGCTAGCCGGTGACCGAGCTACTCGAGTTCCTCGTCAGAGCGCTGGTCGAGGACCCCGACGCGGTCGAGGTCGAGGAGCTGGAAGAGGACGGGGACCTGATCTACGAGATCAGCGTCGCCGAGGACGACCTTGGCCGTGTGATCGGCAAAGGGGGCCGCGTCGCCAACGCGATCCGCACCGTCGCCAAGGCCGCCGCCGTGCGCCTCGACCGCCGCGTGGTCGTCGACATCCTCGATTGATTGACATGTTCCGCCACCTGCTCCGCTTCGCGTCCGCGGGTGGCGGCGATCGCCATATCAGCGCCGCTCGCGGAGAATCAGATCGTGACGCTCGCTAATCGATGAAGTTAGACGTCTTTACTCTTTTCCCAGAGGCTTTCGACTGGTTCCAGTCGCAGCGCTCGGTGCAGAACGCGCTCAGCAAGGGGAACGAGCTGCGCTTCTTCAACTACCGCGACTCGACGCCGCTGGGGGCGGGGCAGGTCGATGACGCGCCGTATGGGGGCGGGGCGGGGATGGTGCTGCGTGTCGACGTCGTCGACGCGGCGCTGGAGGCCGCCTACCCAAACGGGCGCCCGCGGGTGGTGCTGCTCTCGCCGACCGGCCGGCTGCTCGACGACGAGCTCGCCGACGAGCTCACGGCGGAGCCCCACCTGGCGGTGCTCTGCGGCCGCTACGAGGGCTTCGACGAGCGGGTGCACGAGCACCTGGCCGACGACGAGGTCTCGATCGGCCGCTATGTGCTGGCCGGCGGCGAGCTGCCGGCGATGGTGCTGGCCGACGTCGTCATGCGCAAGCTGCCGGGCGCGCTGGGCCACGAGCGCAGCGCCGTCGAGGAGTCGTTCAGCCGCGTCCTCGAGGGGGCGCCGGAGTACCCGCACTACACCCGCCCGCCCAACTACCGGGGCTGGGGAGTGCCCGATGTCCTGGTCTCCGGCGACCACGAGAAAGTGCGCCTCTGGCGGGCCGAGCAGAGCCAAACCAGGGCCGAGCAGTTCGAACGAGGCCCCGAGTAGGTACGATTCCGCAACCGCGCGGTGGCCGCACCCGGCTCCGGCGGTTTTTTCTCGCCAATGAGCAGCGTAATCGACAGCATCGAGCGTGCCCAACGAAGGCAGGGACTTCCCTCCTTCGATCCTGGCGATCGCGTGCGCGTTCACTTCCAGGTCATCGAGGGCACCCGCCGGCGCACCCAGGTCTTCGAGGGGATCGTGCTGAAGCGCCAGGGCTCTGGCGTGCGCGAGACCTTCACCGTTCGCAAGCAGTCCTTCGGTGTCGGCGTCGAGCGGACCTTCCCGCTGCACTCGCCGAAGATCGAGAAACTCGAGATCGCCGCGCGCGGCGACGTGCGGCGGGCGAAGCTGTACTACCTGCGCGGCCGGATCGGCAAGGCGGCGCGGGTCGCCGAGCGGCGCTGGGGGATCGACGAGGAGCTGATCTCGACCCCGACCGCGGCGGCCGAGCCCGAGGCGATCGACGCCGAGGGGGCGACTGTCGCCGAGGCGGAGGACGTGGAGGCCACGGCCGCGGGTCCTGTCACGGAGGAGGCGTCCGAGGATTCACCGCAGGACGACGCGTCTGCTGAGGACTCCGAGGCACCCGAGGCGGACGAGGCTCCAGCGGCTGAGGTAGAGGCCGAGGCGGATACCGACGCCGAGGCGGAGTCGGACGCCAAGGACTCGGCCTGAGACCACGCATCCCTAAACCAGAGAGCCGCATCGGCGGGCTCGTCGAGCTGGTCGTCATCGTCGCTCTGGCACTGGGCCTGGCACTCGCGATCCAGGCCTGGCTGGTCAAGCCGTACCAGATCCCCTCGCAGTCGATGGAGCCGACCCTCGACGTCGGCCAGCGGGTCCTGGTCAACCGCTTCCTCTACCACTTCACCGACCCCAGCGTCGGCGACATCATCGTCTTTCACCCGCCGACCGGGGCCGACCAGGGCACCGAATGCGGTGTCACCCATCCGCCCGAACAGGCCTGTCCGCGGCCGACCAAGACTGAGTCGAGCCAGAACTTCATCAAGCGGATCGTCGCCGGGCCGGGCGACGTGGTGAGCATCCGCAACGGTCACCCGGTCGTCAACGGGAAGGTGAAGAACGAAGAGTCCTACATCACGCCTTGCGGCAGCGGGGGGGGTGGCTGCGACATGCCGACGCCGATCAAGATTCCACCCGGCCACTACTTCATGATGGGCGATAACCGTGGGGCAAGCGACGACAGCCGTTTCTGGGGGCCCATCCCCCGCGAGTGGATCATCGGCAAGGCCTTTGCCACCTACTGGCCGCCCGACCGGGTCGGGATCTTCTAAGGCCCCCAAGGGGTCGAAGGCGCACCGCCGCCGGTTGGCGCGCTCGCGCCGCCTGTTCTCCTTCGACCGGGGGCTCGGCAGCCGGCTGGTCGCCGGCGCCGACGAGGCTGGCCGCGGCTGCCTGGCGGGCCCGCTGGTCGCTGCCGCGGTCCTGATCGACTACGAGACGCTCTCCCACGCCGACCGCCGCTGCCTCGCCGGCCTGCACGACTCCAAGCAGATGAAGCCGGAGCGGCGCGAGGAGCTCTACCCGGCCGTGCTGCGGGCGGCGAGCCGGGTCAGCGTCGTCATCCGTTGCGTGCGCGGGATCGACGACCGCGGCCTGCACGTGACCAACATCGAGGCGCTCTCGACGGCGCTGGAGCGCCTGGCGCCCGGCGAGGAGGCGACCTGCCTGGTCGACGGCTTCGCGCTTCGCGAGTGCACCGTGCCGCACCGCGCCGTGATCGAAGGCGACGGCACCAGCGCCGCGATCGCCGCCGCCTCGGTGATCGCCAAGGTCAGTCGCGACCGCTACATGCAGGGGGCGGCCGGCGAGCACCCCGGCTGGGGCTTCGACGAGCACGTCGGCTACTCGACCCCCGAGCACCGCGCGGCGATCGAGCGGATCGGGATCTCGCCGCTGCACCGCCGCTCGTTCCAGTCGGTGGCGTACAGCCAGCTCGAGCTGACCGGTTAGCTAGAAGGCGCCCTCGATGTGCTCGTAGGCGACCACGCGCCCGGCGCGGTCGAAGGTGACGCCGATGGCGTCGCAGCGGATCGCGGCGTAGCGGGGCAGGTCGCGGCGGGCCGCCATCCAGGCGGCGGCGAGGCGGCGGACGCGGCGCCGCTTGCGGGTGTCGATCGCGAGCAGGGGGCGCTCGGGGCCGTGGAGGGAGCCGGTGCGGCCGGCCTTGACCTCGACGAAGACCAGCGCGTCGCCGTCGAGGGCGACGACGTCGAGCTCACCGTGGCGAGTGCGGGCATTGCGCTCGAGGAGCTTCCAGCCGGCGGCGGCGAGGCGGGCGGCGACCAGGTCCTCGGCGGCGCGGCCAAGTCGCTGGCGGGTCGCCGTCATCGCCGCGAAGCTAGGGGATCGGCTGGGTGAATGCCTTCCGTGACGAAGTTGGCTCAGAAGATTTGACCTGAGCGCACCACGTGCGCGTCGGGGGTCGCGAGCGTTGCCGCCATGCTCGCCACGGCGCGGACATTCACGCTCGACGGGATCTCGGCGCGCCAGGTGCGTGTCGAGGTCGACGTCCACCGCGGCCTGCCGGCTTTCTCCGTCGTCGGCCTGCCCGACGCGGCGGTGCGCGAGGCGCGCGAGCGGGTGCGCGCGGCCCTCGCCAACTGTGGTTTCGAGTTCCCCCTGCAGCGGATCGTCGCCAACCTGGCGCCGGCCAGCCTGCGCAAGGCGGGCCCCGGCCTCGACCTGGCGATCGCGGTCGCCCTGCTGGTCGCCTCGGGCCAGCTGGAGTGGGAGCGACTGCCACGGCTGGCGATGGTCGGCGAGCTGGCCCTCGACGGGTCGGTGCGGCCGGTCCCGGGGGTGCTGGCGGTAGCCGAGGCGGCCCGGGGGTTGGGCGCGGAGGCGATCGCGGTCCCGGCCGAGAACGGCGCCGAGGCGGCGCTGGTCGGCGGGCTGGAGGTCCTGCCCGTGGCGAGCCTCGAACAGATCCCGGCCCTGGCCCGGGGGGAGTGGGCACCGGATCGTCCGGCGCCGCTGGCACTGCCGACCCTGGCACCGCCCGGCGCGCCCGACCTCGCCGACCTGCGGGGACAGCCGCACCTGCGTTACGCGCTCGAGGTCGCCGCCGCTGGCGGCCACAGCCTGCTGATGATCGGGCCGCCGGGTGCCGGCAAGTCGCTGGCGGCGAGCCGCCTGCCCTCGATCCTGCCCCCGCTCGCGCCCGAGGAGGCGCTCGAGGTCGCCCGGATCGCCAGCGCCCGGGGACGCCTCGGCAAGGGCGCCGGGGGCGGCCGCCCCTTCCGCGCGCCCCACCACACGGTCAGCCCCGCCGGGCTGGTCGGCGGCGGCAACCCGCCCGGGCCGGGCGAGGTGACGATGGCCCACCGCGGGGTGCTCTTCCTCGACGAGCTCTGCGAGTTCCGCCGCGACGCGCTGGAGGCGCTGCGGGCGCCGCTGGAGAGCGGCTGGGTGGTGATCTCGCGCGCCGGCAGCAACCGCAGCCTGCCCTGCCGTTTCATGCTGGTCGCGGCCTCCAACCCCTGTCCCTGCGGGCGCGGCGAGAACGACCCGGAGTGCGGTTGCCCGCCGCTCGCGGTCCGCAACTACCAAGGGCGGCTCAGCGGCGCCCTCGCCGACCGCCTCGACATCCTGGTCGCGATCCGCCAGCCGAGCGCCGAGGAGATCGGCGGCGCCCCTGGCGAGCCCTCGGCGTCCGTGCGCGAACGGGTCGGCGCGGCGCGCGAGCGGCAGGAACAGCGGCTCGGGCCAGGGCGCTGCAACGCCGAGATGACACCGGCCGAGGCGCGTGAGTGCGTGCTGGAGGAGGCCGCGGCGGCGCTGCTCGCCGAGTCCTATGCGCGACACAGGCTCAGCGGCCGCGCTCACGACCGGGTGTTGAGGCTGGCGCGGACGGTCGCCGACCTGGCCGGGGCAGACTCGGTCGAACGCGACCAGATGGCCCAGGCGCTGCAACTGCGCCGGAGGGATCGATGAGCGGCGGGTCGCACCCCGACGCCTGCCTCGAGTGCATGCGCCGCTCGTGGCTGCTTGCGCGACTGGCTCCCTACATCGAGCGGATCGCGACCGGGGCGCCCGGGTCGCGCTCGCCGGAACTGCTGCGCCTCTCCGACGAGGACCTGACCGAGGTGGTGGCGCCGAAGGTCGCCGATCAGGTCCTGACCCAGGTCGCTGCCCTGTCGGAGGAGCACCTGCGCGGCGAGCTCGCCGAGGCGGGTTGCTGGGCGTGCTGCCGGCACGAGGCGCTCTTCCCGGTCGGGCTGGGCGACGCCGCCGATGCCCCGCGGGCGCTGATTGGCCGTGGCGATCCAGAGCTGCTGGCCGCGCTCGAGCCGGCGGGCACGGTCACCGTGGTCGGTGCCCGGCGCGCCAGCAGCTACGGGCGCGAGGTCGCTCGCGACCTCGGCCGTGAGCTGGCGACGGCGGGGCTCACCGTGGTCAGTGGGCTCGCCTTCGGGATCGACGCGTGCGCCCATCGCGGCGCGCTCGAAACCGGGCTCTCGGTCGCTGTGCTCGGCTGTGGTGCCGACGTTGCCTACCCGGCGGCGCACCGCTCGCTCTGGCGGCGGCTGGGCGAGCGCGGGCTGGTCCTCTCGGAGCTGCCGCCGGGCTGCGGCGCCTGGCGCTGGGCGTTTCCCGCCCGCAACCGGATCATGGCGGCGCTGGCCGGGATGACAGTCGTGGTCGAGGCGGCGGAGCGCTCGGGATCGTTGATCACCGCCGACCTGGCGACGGACCTCGGCCGCGACCTCGGCGCCGTGCCCGGACCGATCGGCTCGCGGCTCTCGGCCGGGCCGCACAGCCTGCTGGCCGGAGGTGCCTGCCTGGTCCGCGGGGCGCAGGACGTGCTCGACGCGATGCTCGGTCCCGGCGCACGCAGCATCGAGCGGATCGGGCCGCCGCCGGCGGCGCGGGGGAGAGTCGTGCTCGAGGCGCTGGAGCGTGGGGCTGAGACCGCCGACGCGATCGCCGCCGAGCTGGAGATCGCCGCTGGCGACGCCGCCGCGGCTCTCGCCGATCTCGAGTCGCAGGGCTACGTCAACTGCTCGCTGCTCGGCGTCTACTCGCGCACCACGCTGGCGCTCCCCAGAGACATCTAGGCTGCTCGTCGTGACCCGCTCGACCCCCACCGTGATCTCGATTGCCGGCTCGGACTCCGGCGGCGGCGCCGGCATCCAAGCCGACCTCAAGGCCTTCGCCCGCTGTGGCGTGCACGGGATGACCGCGATCACCGCGATCACGGCGCAGAGCACCGTCGGCGTCGACGCGGTGGAGGCGATCTCCCCGGAGACGATCGTCGCCCAGGTCCGCGCGGTGGCGGGGGACATCGGCATCGACGCGGTCAAGATCGGGATGCTGGGCACGGCGCGGACGGTCGACGCCGTGGTCGAGGCGCTCGCCCTGGTCGGCGAGGCGCCGGTCGTGCTCGATCCGGTGATGGTCGCCGAGAGCGGCGCCGTGCTGCTCGACGAGGAGGCGCGGACGGCGCTGGTCGAGCGGTTGCTGCCGCTGGCGACCGTCGTCACCCCGAACATCCCCGAGGCGCGGGCGCTGACCGGGGCGGGGGAGCGCGACTCCCAGGAGGACCTGGCCCGCGAGGTGCTCGCCTTCGGTCCCGAGTCCGTGGTCGTCACCGGCGGTCACAGCGAGCAGGTGGTCGACCTCTACTACGACGGCAACGAGGCCGCGGCGATCACCGGCGAGCGTCACCCGGCGGGCGCCGCGCACGGCTCGGGCTGCACCCACTCCTCGGCGCTGGCCGCCTTCCTCGCTCGCGGCGAGACGCCCCTTGACGCCGCCCGTCGAGCCCGCGAGGTCGCCAGCGCCGCGATCGCCGCCGGCCTGCGCGATGTAGGAAAGGGCGCTGGCCCGGTCGATGCCCTGGGCCTGGCAAGTAGATTTCGGCCATGAGCACGAACGGCAGCACCTCGACCAAGCTTCCCCGCCCCCGCTCGAGCGTCGTCTTCGACGGTCCCGACCGGGCCCACGCCCGCGCCTACATGAAGGGGATCGGGTTCGACGACGACGCGCTGAGCCGGCCGACGATCGGCATCGCCAACACCTGGACCGAGGCGATGCCCTGCAACTTCCACCTGCGCGGCCTCGCCGAGCACGTCAAAGCCGGGGTGCGTGCCGCCGGCGGCACGCCGATGGAGTTCAACACCGTCGCCGTCTCCGACGGGGTGACGATGGGCACCCAGGGGATGAAGGCCTCGCTGATCAGCCGCGAGGTGATCGCCGACTCGATCGAGCTGATGGCGCGCGGCTACCAGTTCGACGCGATCGTCGCCCTCTGCGCCTGCGACAAGACGATCCCGGGGTGCGCGATGGCGCTGGCCCGGCTCGACGTGCCCGCGGTGCTGCTCTACGGCGGCTCGATCGCCCCCGGTCACTGGCATGGCCGCGACGTGACCATCCTCGACATCTTCGAGGCGATCGGCGCCCACGCGGCCGGCGACATGAGCGACGAGGAACTGCACGAGCTGGAGGGCGTCGCCAGTCCCGGCGCCGGCGCCTGCGGCGGCCAGTTCACCGCCAACACGATGGCCTGCGCCTTCGAGGCGCTCGGGATCAGCGCCAGCGGCTCGGCGATGGTCCCCGCCGAAGACGACGACAAGGCGACCGTCGCCGAGCGGATCGGCGAGCTGGTGCTCGGCGTCCTCGCCGACGACATCCGGCCAAGCAAGGTGATCACCCGCGACTCGCTCGAGAACGCGATCGCCTGCATCTGCGCCTCGGGCGGCTCGACCAACGGCGTCCTGCACCTGATCGCGCTCGCCCACGAGCTCGGCATCGAGCTGACGATGGACGACTTCGAGCGGATCTCGCGCAACACGCCGCTCTACGCCGACCTCAAGCCCGGCGGCCGCTTCGTCGCCACCGACCTCTACGCCGCCGGCGGCGTGCCGCTGATCCTCAAGCGCCTGGCCGACGCCGGCGTCCTGCACGGCGACGCGGTCACGGTCACCGGCAAGACGGTCGGCGAGGTCGCCGCCGAGGCGAGCGAGGCGCCCGGGCAGGAAGTTGTCCGCGCGGTCGACGACCCGCTCAAGGCCGAAGGCGGGCTGGCGATCCTGCGCGGCAACCTCGCCCCCGACGGGTCGGTGGTCAAGGTCGCCGGCACCGAGCGCCGCCAGCAGACCGGGCCGGCCCGCGTCTTCGAGTCCGAAGAGGAATGCTTCCGCGCCGTCAAGGACCGCCAGATCAATGCCGGCGACATCGTCGTGATCCGCAACGAGGGGCCGGTTGGCGGCCCTGGCATGCGGGAGATGCTGCAGGTGACGGCGGCGATCGTCGGCGAGGGCCTCGGCGAGAGCGTCGCGATGGTCACCGACGGCCGCTTCTCCGGCGCCACCCGCGGCCTGATGATCGGCCACGTCGCCCCCGAGGCGGCCAAGGGCGGGCCGATAGCGGCGATCCGCGAGGGTGACGAGATCACCGTCGACATCGACGCCCGCCGCCTCGACGTCGCCATCAGCGAGGAGGAGATCGCCGCGCGCGTCGCCGCCTACCAGTCGCCGCCGCCCCCCTACGAGCGCGGCGTGATGGCCAAGTACGCGGCCACCGTCAGCTCCGCCTCCCGCGGTGCTGTGACCGGCTGACCGACTCTCCCGCTACTCGGCGATGAACTCGTCGAGCAGCGCGTTGAAGCGTGCCGGGCGCTCCATCTGCGGGACGTGGCCGGTGCGCTCGAACAGCTCGAGGCGCGAGTCGGGGATCATCCGGTTGTAGCCGATCCCCGCCTCGAGCGGGACGATCGCGTCGTTGAGGCCCCAGACGACGAGGGTCGGGACCTCGATCTCGGGCAGGCGGTGGCGGGTGTCGTAGCCGCCGATCGAGCGCAGCGCGTCGCCGAACCCGGGCGACTGCAGGCCGGGCTCCATCTGCTCGAGCAAGAGCTCGGGCCGGACCCGGTTCGGGTACTTGAAGACACGGCCGAAGGCGATCTTGCGGCCGCGCGGGCGGCGGGTCCAGGCGCGGCGCGGGCCGGCGAGGAAGGGGAGGCCCGCTTCGAAGAGGCTGGCGCCCGCTTCCAGGTGCCGCCCCTCCGCCTCGGCGAAGCTGATCCCCGCGGCCGAGACCAGGACCAGCTTCCCGAACCGCGCGGGCTCCTCGATGACCGCCTCGGTGGCGACGAAGCCGCCCATCGAGTTGCCGACCAGGGCGGCGACGTGGTCGATGCCGAGCTTCTCGCAGAAGTCGTGGATCAGCCGCCCGTAGGTCGGCATGTCGATCGGCCAGGAGGGCATCGGGCTGTGGCCGAAGCCGGGCAGGTCGAGCGCGATCGCGCGGTGGGTCTTGCCGAAGTGGGGCAGGTTCTCGAGCCAGTTGCGCCAGCAGCCGGCGAGGCCGTGGACGAAGAGGATCGGCTCGCCCTCGCCGATCTCGGCGTAGTTGACCTCGGCGCCCGGCAGCTCGACCCGGTGCAGGTGCTGGCGCCAGTCGATCTTCAGCCACTCGGGATCGGCGTTGCCGTAGTCGGACGCCGGGAAGGCCCTCGACTCGCTGGTGATCGTCAACTCAGGCATAACCCATCCTTTCCAGAATCGGTATCTCACGGATCTGTGGAGGCTGCAGGTGGTCCCAAAGGATGCCGCGCGGGCGTTCGTACTGTCGCTCGACGTCGATCACGGCGCGCGGCGTCGCGATTACGTCGATCGGCAGGTCGTGGGAGATCACGGGCAGGTGGCGGCGCAGGATCTGAATCGGGTGGACCGTGGTGGCGATCGTCGTGTGGTCGTCGATCTTGCCGGCGTCGATCAGGATCCCGTACTCGAGGTCGTTGTAGCCGCCGCCCTTGCCGATCCGGGCGCCGCTGAGGTTGACGGCGACCGAGCCGCAGAGGACGAAGTCGATCTCGGGCAGGTCGTCGAGGGCGACGACGCGGCCGTGCTTGAGCGCGCCCTTGATCGTCGCCGCCTCCTTGATCGCGCCTTTCGAGAGCCGTTTCGGCTCGAGCACGCGGAAGGGGTGGGGGTCGCGCAGGCGCGGCACCGCCATGATCAGCGTCTTGCCCTCTTCCAGCGCCATGCGGCGGGCGTGGGTCTGGGGCGAGTCGGGGTTGGCCTTGATCGCGCGGGCGCGTTTCCAGAGCTTGTGACCGGCGAGCTTCTCGGCTGCCAGTTTGGCGCCGGCGAAGTTGGGGATGCGTCCCTCGGCGCCCGGGAACCGCGAGACGCCCTCGCGGTCCATCGCCTTCCAGATCTCCCTGCGTACCTCGTCCTTGGAGCGCACCCGGCAACGATATCCCGCCGTCTCGCGATTGGGCACGCTGCGTCGCCCCTTGCAGGGAGGACGCCGGGTTGACCGAATGTTCCGCATGCCTAAACTTTTCGGATATTCCGTCCGAGAGATTCCTGAAGGTGAGACCGGCAAAGGCCTGATGGGACGAAAGACGAAAATCGCGATCGCGACCATGGTCGCCCTGCTCGCCCTCGGCGCGGTAGCGGCCTATGCCTACGACAGCTCCCAGCAGGACACGATCGCCGAGGGCGTGACGATCGCCGGTGTCGACGTCGGCGGCATGGAAGCCGCGCAGGCCAAGCGGGCCGTGAGCCGGCAGCTGCTGGCACCCCGTCAGCGGCCGCTCAAGGTCAGCTACGACGGTGAGAGCTGGACGCTGCCGGCGGCGCGGCTGAAGATCCGCGCCGACCTCGACCGCGCCGTCGACGAGGCGCTCGAGGCGAGCCAGGACGGCGGCCTGCCGGGGCGCGTGGTGCGCTACGTCACCGGCGGCGAAGTCGAAGAGGGCGTGCCGGCGGCGGTCACCTACTCCCAGCCGGCCGTCAACCGCTTCGTGCGCGAGGTTGCCGCCGATGTCGCGGTCGAGCCGCGCGACGCGACGGTCGAGCCGGCCGGCGACTCGCTCAACGTGGTCCCGGCCGCGCACGGCCGCAAGCTGCGCGACAACCTGCTTACCGACCAGCTCAACGCCGCGGTGCTCAATACCGCCGCCGACCGCACGGTCGCCGCCCGCACCAACTCGGTCGCGCCGGCGGTGACCGGGGAAGACGTGGCCGGCGAGTACCCGACCTACCTCACCCTCGACCGCGGCAGCTACACCCTGCGCCTCTTCGAGAACCTGAAGCTGGCCAAGACCTACACCGTCGCCGTCGGCCAGGAAGGGCTGGAAACGCCGGAAGGGCTCTACCACCTGCAGGACAAGCAGGTCGACCCGACCTGGCACGTGCCGGACTCCGACTGGGCCGGCAGCCTCGCCGGCCAGTCGATCCCGCCCGGGCCCTCCAACCCGCTGAAGGCGCGCTGGATGGGGATCTACGAAGGCGCCGGCATCCACGGCACCGAAGAAACCTCTTCGCTCGGCTCCGCCGCCTCGCACGGCTGCGTGCGGATGGCCGTCCCGGACGTCGAAGAACTGTATGACCGCGTTGAAGTAGGAACGCCGATCTTCATCGGCTAACGCCCGCAGGCTCCGGGCGTCGCGCGACGAATCCCATCGAATGGATTGGGACGAGGCCCTGGCCGCCTACGACCGCGACCTGCTGGCGCGCAGCATGGCCGAGCGCACGCGCAAGGCCTACGCGGTCGACCTCGGTCAGCTCGTCGAGTGGGCGAAGGGGAGGGGGCTCGAGCCCGGCGAGGTGCGCCACCGCGATGTGCGGCGCTACGCGTCGGGGCTCTCCTCCGATGGCGCCGCGCCCTCGACCGTGGGCCGCAAGCTGGCCGCCGTCCGCGGCCTCTTCGACTTCCTCGTCCGCACCGAGCGGGTCGGTCAGAACCCGGCCGACCTCGTCTCCAGCCCGAAGCGGGAGGACAAGCTGCCCCGCGTCCTCAGCGGCGAGCAGATGCGCACCCTGCTGGAGCGGATCCCGGCCCGTACGCCGCTCGAGCTGCGCGACCGGGCGATGCTGGAGCTGGCCTACTCCTGCGGCCTGCGCTGCGAGGAGATCGTCAACCTCGACCTCGCCTCCTTCGACTTCGAGAGCGAGCAGCTGCGGGTGCTGGGCAAGGGGTCCAAAGAACGGCTGTTGCCGGTCGGCGAGCCGGCCCAGCGGGCGCTGCGGCGCTACCTCGACCGCGGGCGCCGCGCTCTGACGGCCGAGCCGCGCGAGCAGGCGCTCTTCCTCTCCAAGAGCGGCCGCCGCCTCTCGGGCTCTGATGTCACCCGCCGTCTCAACCTCTGGGTCCGCCAGGCGTCGCTGGCCGCCGGGGTCTCCCCGCACGCCCTCCGCCACAGCTTCGCCACCCACCTGCTCGAAGGCGGCGCTGACCTGCGCACGATCCAGGAGCTGCTCGGTCACGCCTCGATCTCGACCACCCAGGTCTACACTCGTGTCGACGCCGCTCGCCTGCGGGAGGCCTACGCTGCGACCCATCCACGTGCCTGACATGGCAAGCGCCACTGGCAGTCATAGAATCAGCGGAGTTTCATGGAAACCGGCGTAAAAGAGGTGGAGCTGCGCGATCTTTGGCGCCGCTACAAGGACGACGGAGATCGCGCCGCGCGGGAGCGACTGGTGGTCGCCTACTCGCCGCTGGTCAAGTTCGTCGCCGGCCGGCTCGGCGCCGGGCTGCCCTCGCACGTCGACGACGCCGACCTGATCTCCTACGGGCTGATGGGCCTGATCGGGGCGATCGAGCGCTTCGAGCCCGAGCGCGGGATCAAGTTCGAGACCTTCGCGATGACCCGGATCCGCGGCTCGATCATCGACGAGCTGCGCTCGCTCGACTGGGTGCCGCGCTCGGTCCGCTCCCGCGCCCGCGAAATCGAGGCGGCGCAGGCCAAGCTCGAGCACGAGCTGCAGCGGCCGCCGACCGAGGCCGAGCTGGCCAAGAAGCTCGAGATCAGCGAGGAAGAACTGCAGACCTCGCTGCTGGAGATCGCCAACTCCTCGGTCTACGCGCTCGACGAGCTGTGGACGATCTCGGACTCCTCGGGGGACCAGGTCTCGCTGCTCGACACGATCTCCGATCCGCGCGCCGAAGATCCGCAGGAATCGCTGGCCAGCAGCGAGATCAAGGACCGCCTGACCGAGTCGATCTCCTCGCTGCCCGAGCGCGAGCAGCTGGTCGTCGCCCTCTACTACTACGAGAACCTCACCCTGCGCGAGATCGGCGAGGTCCTCGGCGTCACCGAGTCGCGTGTCTCGCAGCTGCACACGAAGGCCGTGATGCGCCTCAAGTCTTCGCTGCAAGAGGCCTAGACCCCGCTGCTAGCTTTGCGGGGGTGAGTCCCGACGAGACCTGCGCGGTCTGCGGTCGCTCGATCCTGGCAGGTGAGCGCACCCGCAGCTACATGAGCCCCAAGGACGGGCCGCGGCTGGTCTGCGACCTCTGCCGCGGCCGCGCCGAGCGGCTCGGCTGGGTCGACCCGGCGGCGCCCGGCGCCAACGTCGGCCGCCGCCCCGAGCCCGAGGTGGTCGAGTCGCCGGTGGGGCGGCTGGAGCGCGCCGCCGCCCGTTTCAACGGCAGCGACGCCGGGCGCACGGTGGCCGGCCTGATCCGGACGCTGGGCCAGCCCTGGGTCTCGATCGGCTCGGCCGCGGGCTCGCCGAGCGAGATCCGGGTCACGGTCGCCTGGGAGCTCTGCTGGTACCAGTGGGGGGTCGACCTCGGCGACGAGCTGCGGCCCGTCTTCCAGCTCGACAAGGGCACGGAGCTCGGCCAGCTGGACGGCTCGGCGCGCGAGTGGAACGCGCGGGCGGAGGAGGGTGGTCGACTGGCCCTCGGCGCCCAGGTGAGCGCGTGAAGCTGATCGTCAACGTCGACGGCGGCGCCCGGGGCAACCCGGGCCCGGCCGCGATCGGCGCCGTCGTCCAGGACGCCGACGGGGGTGTGTTGGAGGAGCGGGGCGAGCGGATCGGCAAGGCGACCAACAACGTCGCCGAGTACCGGGCGCTGCTGCTGGGCATCGAGCGCGGGGCGGAGATGGGGGCGAGCGAGCTGGAGCTGGTCGGCGACTCGGAGCTGGTCGTGCGCCAGGTCAAGGGCGAGTACAAGGTCAAGGACGCGACACTGCGCGGCCTGCACGCGGAAGTGCAACGCGCTTTGCAGCCCTTCGAGAGCTGGTCGATCCGCCACGTGCGCCGCGAGCACAACGCCGCCGCGGACCGGCTCGTCAACGAGGCCCTGGATGGCGGCTGAGCCGATCGACCCCGGCGTCGGCATCGGCCACGTCCACCTCAAAGTGGCCGACCTCGACCGGGCGCTCGGCTTCTACTGCGGCGTGCTCGGATTCGAGCTGCAGCAGCGCTTGGGCGACGACGCCGCCTTCGTCTCGGCCGGCGGCTACCACCACCACATCGGGCTCAATACCTGGCATTCCCGCGGCGGACCGCCGCCCGCGCCCGGCACCACCGGCCTCTTCCACACGGCGATCCTCTACCCGACCCGGCGCGCCCTCGCCGACGCCCTGCGCCGCCTCACCGAGGCCGGCATCCCGCTCACCGGCGCCTCCGACCACGGCGTCAGCGAGGCTCTCTACCTCGACGATCCCGATGGCAACGGCGTCGAGCTCTACTGGGATCGGCCGCGCGAGGAGTGGCCGCGGCAGCCCGACGGCGAGGGCGTCGACATGTTCACCCGCCCCCTCGATGTCCGCGCCTTGCTCGCCGAGCTCAGCGAGTAGCCGCCCTCCCCGCCTATAATCTCGCCCCGATGCGGCTGTAGCTCAGCTGGCTAGAGCGTCTGCTTGCCATGCAGAAGGTCGTCGGTTCGAATCCGATCAGCCGCTTTTTCGAGAATGCCCTGCACGTGGGCGGGTTGGTCCCGGGGCAGTAGCCCGAGACCAAATCAAACCATCCCCGCATATCGCTGTTATTCCAGGCACTAATGCGGATTAGTGCCTGGAATGGCCCTGATGCGCGGCGATTGGCGCGGATCCCGAAGCCACGGTAGAGCATTGCTAGAGGTTGCATCCGCGGAGCGTCCGGACGCTAGAGGATGATGCCTTCGTGGCGAGATCCATGAGTACCGAGCCGCGTCCACTCGTGCAGTGGATAAGCCGAAACACGGCGCCGCACGGGCGCGACATCGACCCCGATAGTCCAATTGGCGCGATCGCGACCTCGGTGGTTGGAGCGGAGCACCTACGCTCGACCCTTGCAGAGGCCAGAAAAGAGGGCCGCGGTGTCCTCGTCGACACCGAGGCTTGGCGCGAACAGCTTGAGCCCGACGACCCCCAGCGCGCTGGCGAGTTCCACCGCTTGGGACTTGGGCTCGATCATCACCATCGCCTGGTGCCGAGTCGCGATGTCCTTTCTCAGACTGACCGCTCGGAACTGCTTGCTGCCCATCGAAATGCCCAAGTTGCTGCCGGGGCGACGATCCTGCTCTCGCCCTACCACCGCGTCCGCGAAGAGGCGCCGCTTGGTCGCGGCCGCCACCTCGACGTCACCCTGGCCCATGAGTTCGCTGCCCTTGCTGCCACAACCGGGGCGACTCAGCCCAGATCCGGTGAGCCGTCGCGGAGCATTGCCATCGGTATCGCGGTTGATGCCAAGAAACTCGGCCCGGCAGTGATTGCCGAGCTGATCGCTGCCTACCGGGAGGTGCGCGCCGACCTCTATTGGATCTGGGTCTGGGGATTCACTTCCTCCGCGGCGCAGTACGAGCGGGTCCACGCGCTGGCAAGTGGCCTGCAGACGGCGAGCGAGACTCCCTGTCTGCTTGGTGGTATTGGTCGTCTGTGGGAGGCAGCGCTTCGCAACGAGGTTGCCGCTGCCTGTCAGGGTTGGGGGCGGGCAAGGATGCCTTTTCCACCCCCAGCGCCGCCACAGGCTGTAAACAAAGACGAGGACCGTCCAGGATGGGGCGTCCACGTCTTTCATCCGGCGATCCGCGGGACCACCGGTCTCGGCCAGGAAGCAGAGGAGCCACTGCGGCGACTCTTTGCTGAGCTTCCATGTAAATGCGGGCACCACACCGAGGGTGAGGTGCCCGAAAGTCAGCGTGATCGACACGCCCACAACCGCGCCTGTGCCGAGGAGCTCATGGCCGAAATCGCCGCACTTGGTCCCGATCGTGCCCGCGATGATTTGGCCGGGATACTCGCTGAGGCAGAAGACCGCCGCTCTCGGCTTGAGCTCCGCGAGCTTGAGCGCGGTTGGCACGCCGCCATACAGACTCCGCCCGCTTCGGTCCGACCTTCACTTCCAGTCGATATCTGGCAGCGCCGAAGCGCTTAGCTTGATCGGTCGCCGTAGCTCGGAGGGGCAGTGAGTGCCGTTAGGGCCGTGCGGAAAGCCCACTCGCCCATTAGCTGCCCAGCATAAATGGCCGCCGTCTCCCAACTGATCGCCGCTATGAGCTCGCCAGTTCCAGGCGGGCGCCCGGCGAGGACGTTTGTGCGTTCGAGGCGCTCGAAAAGACGGATTGGCACCGCCGCTTCCTCGCCGCCGAGTGGCGCGCGCGAGGCGCGCTCGAGCGGGTCGCCGTTGTGGAGTGCACGCAAGTAGGCATGGTGAGCGGCACCGACCCCGAGTCGTGGCTCAGCGCTCGCGGCCGCGACGTCCACGTCCGCTTGGGCGGAGGTGAGGCCAAGCTCCTCCAACTCGGTGCAGACTAGGCGACGCTCACAGAGCAGGGCGACCGCGGTGTCGGGATGAAGCCCCCGCCCGCGCGCCTCCTTTCGGAGCAACCGCAACTCTTTAGTGGAGGAAAAGCTCAGGAGCTCGACGTGATCGCCGGGGCGGCGGGGAAGCAACCGTTCCTCCATTCGCGTCCGCCACTCGCCGGCTACCGGAGGCAGGGGTCGAAGGCCCGGCGTGGGGCCTGTGTCCGAAGTAGAAATCAGGGTCAGCGTTGGGCGGTCGGCTCGCTGGCGATGCACAATGCTCCTCGTTCTCCCAAACGATGGCGGGGACTTCGAGTTGCGCCCAGACGGAGCGAGCTCCGACAGCGACGTTTTCGCAGGGAAGCACCGCATTCCTGCTCCTCGGATGGCTTTGACTGATCGCCGCTCGGAATCGTTCGATGAGCACGCCTGAGACCTATGGGGCTTGGATGCGGGCCGCCGGGACGGAAGCGGGCGGACCATGAGGGAACGAGGAGTCCTCATCGCACTTGAATATCTTCAGCACCTTGACTGATGACTCCATAGAGATTTGGACCTTGGAAGCTCGAGACTCTGTGATGCTCGATGTCGTCACCTCGTACTTTGATTTGTCGCCTAAGGAGGTTCGAAGAGAGATTCGGGCGGCACACAAAGTCACGGTTGACGCAATAGCAGCAAAGGGAGTCTCTTATAAGGAGTTGCGCAACGCGCTCATCCCACAACGAGATAGGTTGGAGCGGGCCTTTCTTTTCGATACGGCTCGCATTGATGACGGGTGGTATGGCCTTCCTGTCGCCGAAGCACTGATCCCTTTGTTGCCACGGGGGCTCTCTTGCTCTCTCCAGCTAGGGGACCTCATCATCGAGGATCAAGAGCTGGGATATGAGCTGCTGAAAAAGCACATCGTTCCCCATCGCTCAATCGAGCTGGTGAATACGAATCAGATCTACTGCATCTACCTGAACAATCTCACTCCGAAGATGGCCGAGGACATCACCAAGGGTCTGCAAAGCTACGAGGGTTTCTGCGGTCACGTTAATACCGCCACCTCATCGCCAATGAAGGATTGGCTTTCTGTCACCCTGGTAGATGGCTATCTGAAGCATCGAGGAGTGGTACTGAACGGGCACGAAGACGATGTTCCCGATAGCGAGGACCTTAACCTCAAGGGCTGGCCTTGGGAGACGTATGACTATGTCTGCCGCAGCATTCGCGACATGTACTTCCACCTCTTCCTTGGTTACAAGGTTGAGCGTCGCGTCGTTCCAGGCGCGGAGAGCGACACGCACTTCGCGCTGACCGCGATCTCTGGACGCCCACTTCCTCTTGCTGATTTGCGAGTTGAAGTTGAGCAGGCCAAGGGCCAATACCTGAGAGAGAACCATGGTGCCGGCCTCACCCGCGCGGGCTTGGTCGAAATGAGTGACGACGAACTTGCGGCGACCATCAAGGCAAAGGTCAATGACTCCTACATCTATTACCTGCGCTACCACGCGGAGCATGACGCCAGCCTCTTCAACATCATGCTTGAGGTTGGTGACGCCGATGTGGGCAAGGTAACGCGGTTGTTGGCTGCACTCGAATTTCGTCCGGAAGAGGGCCTTCTCAAGCTTGTGACTCTCTACTGATCTGCTCAGGGCATGATGAGAGGCGCCAGTCAAGCCGTAGGGCAAGAGGAAGTCTCGTACGACTTTGAGAAGTTCCGTCCGACATCGTTGCTATCTTTCAAGCATGGCCTTGCATAGTTCTCCGATCAAGAGCAACGATGTCCGCCTGCCTGAGCCTCAGCTGGGCGAGGCGCTTGTGGTCGAGCGCTACAGAGCGGAGCACGTCAAGGCAGTCATCCTGCACCCCGATGACTTTGCTGAGCTTCAGGGCGACTCCGAACTGCTTGACGACCTAGGTGCTGCTTCGGAGCTGGGCGACCTCGGGGTTCGCGCCCACCAGATTGCGGAGTCGCCCGAGGGTGAGCTGATCGATGACGAGGCGTCGGTCAGGCGCTTGCTCGGCCTTTGAGTCTCGCGGCCGGCGAGGTCTACTGGGCGATCGTTCCCTACACGCCCGCGACGCCCTTCAAGATTCATGTCGCCGATGGGGCGCCGGTGGAGGTGCCTAGCGCCTCTCAGATCGTCGACGGCCTTCGCAAAGGCGGTGATGCGGAGTTCGAGTTCGTCGTGCCCGCCAAGGCCAGGCCCGTTCTGCTCCTCTCCGGCTACAGCGATCCTCGTACCGGCGACCTTTTCGCCCTTCGGATGCTCCGACTCGAGAAGTTCTCCGATCAAGAGCGGCAACGCATCGAAGAGCAGCGCGAGCCGTCGCTCTTTCATTTGCCCCCCAAGCGTTTCCCCGATCTGAGAGAGACCTCGGCGGCGATGGTGACGGCGCCGATCCGGCTGCACGAGACGGCGCTCGACACGCGCAAGTCGCTCGGGCGGCTCGATCGCAACGAAATGCGGACCTTGGTTGAGCGCTTCGTCTCCTACTGGCAGTTCGACCTTCGCCAACTCTTGGTCGCTCAGATCCGGGAGCTGCAGCACAGGCGACGGACTCGCTGATCGCGAATCAAACCGGTCTTCTCGATTTCGGGCACTCATGGCGTGGAGTGCCCGAAACGCTGCATATCGACGCCCATCCACGCATATCTACGCTAGACACGCCCGGCTCGTCACTTAGGAAAGCCCTGCAAATCAGCTAGATTGAGGGTAGCCGGATGCCGTTGACCTGTCTAATTGCCATGCAGAAGGTCGTGGGTTCGAATCCCATCAGCCGCTTCCCTGCAAACCGGCGCCTTTCGGGCGCCGGTTTGCTTTTAACCGCCCCTTCTTTCAGCCGCTATTTCGGGCACGAGTGCATGGAATGGCGGGGCCAACCTGCGCTACTTCTTCGGCAGCGTCCGGTACTCCGAGGGCATCGACCTCGACCTCACGCGACCGCTGCACGCCGACCTGGAGAGGAAGGTCGGCGGCATCCTCGACTCACCGCCGCTGGCGCTCCTGCTCCGAGCCGGCGGTCTCGAGGTCTCGGGGTTCACCGCGCCGAGCAGACCGAGACGACCAGGCGTGGAAGGTCTCGGTCGCCGGGTCCGGTGAGGAGGTGCGGACCAAGATCGAGTTCTCCGGAGGCGAGAACGACGGCGGTATCGTCTCGAATCGTGCCCGTCGCATCCAGACCGCGATCGGCGCCTTCGACGTCCATCACATCGCTCCCGAGTTGTTCGGAGGGTTCGTCCCTTGGCGGCGCGGAGGGTCGATCGCCGGTCCCGAGAAGGCCTGTTCTACCTCGTCTACCTACGGGTGGCCGCCGGTGGCCGCGCGTACCTACCCGGGCTCACGTTGCCCGACGAGTTCGACCACGACGTCCTGGGCGCCTGGGTCGACCGCATTGGGAGCCCACGGTTGCGGACCCTGGTCGACCGACGCCTGAGGGAGCTCGTGGACGGGCCGGTAGCGACGAGGTAGTAGGTTGGCCGAGATCGTCGGTTGCAGCCGGGCGCATCTAAACGGATTCCGGCGCGCGCGGTCAGGGCGTTACCCGAGCGATGGTGGGCTGTGGCGGCGGCAAACGCGGCCTATAGGCTTCAGCGCGCTGAGCAGCACAACAAGGATGGGGAGCCCAGGATGAGCAGAGATAGCCGCGTGAAATTGACGCTTGGAGAAAGAGCGCACCGCTTGGCGTTGCTTCTCTCTCTTGCCACCTCCGCTTTCGCCGGCCTCTTCGTGGCCGGCGCGCAAGCAGCTACGTTCGAATTCCCATCCAGCTCCTCGACGGTCGTTTCGGCAGGCAGCGCGCCCCCTGGCAGCGTCGGCAGCTTCTGGTCGCAGACGCACAAGGTGGAACAGTCCTTCTCCGGGCCACCCTCCATTGATCACGCGGCCTTGTCGGTGCAGCCCGTCTCAAACTCCCTCTTGCCTGGGGCACAAATTGAATGGATCTTGTCGATCAACGGCACCGATATCGGGACTCTCACGGTGACCAGCGGCGCTACCGCGCCCATCGTCTTGTCGACCTCGTTCCCTCCCATGGCCGGTCCAACCTATGTGGTCGAGCTGCGGGCAAACAACGACGTACCTCCTGGCAGAGGCTCGATCTTCTTGGCCTCCACCGGAAGCTCCGGCTCGCACTCGCTCGAGCTCAGCGATGAGGCTCCGGATACTCACCTTTCCGATGGGCCGCCGCCGGTCACCACGGGAACCTCGGCAACCTTCACCTTCGACTCGGCCCAGCCCGACCTGGCGGGCTTCCGATGCTCCATAGACCACACGAACTTCGTGCCCTGCGTGTCGCCCAAGACCTACTACGCGTTTGCGGTGGGTGCGCACAGCTTCGAAGTCAGCGCCGTCGACACGGCAGGCAACGCCGACGCGACGCCGGCCATCTCGACCTGGACGATCGCCGCTCCCGCCGATACGACTCCGCCCGACACCTCGATCACGGACGGGCCGGCGGCAACCACCGCCTCGACGACCGCCAGCTTCATCTTCAGCTCCACCGAGAGCGGATCGAGCTTCGAATGCAAGCTCGACGCTGGCGCGTTCGAACCCTGCAGCCGGCCAAAGGGCTACTCAGGCCTCGGCAAAGGCGCACACACCTTCGCCGTTCGGGCCGTTGACGCGGCAGCCAACGTCGGCGCCAGCTCGACCTGGCGCTGGACCATCACTTCGAATCCTGGCAACGTCGATACCGCCCCCGCAGACCAGACAGCCAAGAAGAAGCGCGAGCCAAAGGCCCATAGGTGCAGAAAGGGCTTTAGAAAGGCCAAGCGGCACGGCAAGTCGATCTGCGTAAAGAAGAAGCAGCAACACCGCAACCTGAGGCACCGGCACTGAGATTTTCCTGATGCCCGATCCGCGGTCGAGGTGGGCGGATAACCGGACGCAAGGGAGCGCCTTCGGCGTCTGATGTCCCAGAGGTCCACTTCGGCGAAGCGGCTCGGCGCGCCTTCCTCAGCGATCTCGCCGCCCGCCGCTATGACGTCGCGCGCCTGGAAGCCGATGACTGCCGGAGGGCCGATTGTCCAGCTCGCCCGGATCAAGCAAGACGGAGTGAAGCGACGCTCGGCTCTGCCTCTCAGAGAAGCTGCAGCGCTCCAGTGCGCGGACCGCCTGGCGTGGCGAGACCGCCGGGAGCCGCGGCGTCACGCGGCGACGGTGACTCGAGTAAACGCAGCCATCAAGGGCGCTGAGTAGTGTGAGCCCATGTCGCCTGACACCACCAGTGACACATCGCTGGCCGGCAAGGCCTTTGAGGCCGCACTCGAGGTGGTCGGTGGCATGGCGCCGGAGGTGGCTACCGCGATCCGCAGCGAACTCGAGGACCAGCGACACGCGCTGAAGCTGATCGCGAGCGAGAACTACAGCTCGCTGGCCGTCCAGCTGGCAATGGGCCAGTGGATGACGGACAAGTACGCCGAGGGCGCCACGGGCAAGCGCTGGTACGCAGGCTGCGAGAACGTCGACACGGTCGAGGGGGCCGCGGCGTCGCTGGCTCAGGAGCTGTTCGGGGCGGACCACGCGTACGTGCAGCCGCACAGCGGCGCCGACGCCAACCTCGTCGCCTTCTCGGCGATCCTCGCCGAGCGCGTCGAGAAGCCGTTCCTCGAGGAGCAGGGGGTGCGGGACACGCGGCTCCTGTCGGCGGAGCAGTGGGAGGCGCTGCGCCAGCGCCTCGTCAACCAGCGCATGCTCGCGATGGAGTTGACCTCCGGCGGCCACCTGACCCATGGCATGCGGGCCAACCTGTCCGCCAAACTCTTCGAGGTCGTCCCATACGGCGTGGATCCAGAGTCGGGCCTGCTCGACTACGACCGGGTGCGCGAGCTGGCGTTGGAAACCCGCCCGCTGCTCATCCTCGCGGGCCACAGCTCCTACCCGCGCAAGATCGACTTCCGCCGCTTTCGCGAGATCGCGGACGAGGTCGGCGCGGTGTTCATGGTCGACATGGCCCACTTCGCGGGTCTCGTGGCCGGCGGCGTCTTCCGAGACGAGTTCGACCCTGTTCCGTACGCCGACGTCGTCACCTCGACGACGCACAAGACGCTACGCGGCCCCCGGGGCGGTCTCGTGCTGTGCACCGGCGAGTTCGCGGACGCCGTCGACCGGGGGTGCCCGATGATCCTCGGTGGCCCGCTGGCCCACGTCATGGCGGCGAAGGCCGTGGCGTTCCACGAAGCGCTCGCCCCGTCGTTCCGCGACTACGCGGCGGCGATCGTCGCGAACGCGCGCGCGTTGGCCGAGGCGCTCGTGGCCGGCGGCGAGGTGCTGCAGACCGGCGGGACCGACAACCATCTGCTGCTGGTGGACGTGCGCCCGCACGGTCTTAACGGCCGCCAGGCAGAGGCGGCGCTGCGCCAGTGCGACATCGTGCTTAACCGCAACGTCTTGCCGTACGACCCGAACGGCCCGTGGTTCACGAGCGGCATCCGGCTCGGGACCGCGGCTCTGACCACGCGCGGTCTCGGCGAGGAGGCGATGGGCCAGATCGCCGGGCTGATCACCGCCGTCCTGGGGGCGGTGGCGCCGATCGAGGACGACCGGGGGAAGCCGGTGCTTCCGGACGCGTTGGTCGACGAGGTGCGTGCGGCCGTCGAGGAGCTCACGACGGCGTACCCACTGTATCCAGATCTCGTCGTCTGAAACGGTTCCGTGCAGATCGAGACCGGGGCGCAGCCGGCCAGGAGGGTCCTGGAGGGGCTGTTCGCCCGATGATGGTCGGCCAAGCCAATTCGCGGGCCGACGGTTCGACCGGGAAAGTATGCTCGCTCAGTGCGACCTCTTCGGTATTCGATCAACGTCACTTTGGACGGGTGCTGCGATCACCGCGAGGGCTCCCCGGACGAGGAGACCCACCGTCACGCGACGGAGATCATCGCCCAGGCCGATGCTCTCCTCCTCGGCCGGGTGACCTACGAGATGATGGAGTCAGCCTGGCGGCCGCCAGGCCAGATGGCCGCGATGCCTGACTGGATGGCGCCTTTCGGCCGGACGATCGACGCGGCAAAGAAGTACGTCGTGTCGAGCACCCTGGACCGGGTCGATTGGAATGCGGAGCTCGTGCGTGGGGATGTCGGGGAGGCAGTTCAGAAGCTGAAGCAGGAGCCGGGCAAGGGACTGTTCGTGGGAGGCGTAACGCTCCCGCTGGCGTTGGCGGAGCTGGGGTTGATCGATGAGTACGAGTTCGTGGTGCATCCCAGGCTGGTGGGCCACGGGCCGACGTTGTTCGCGGGGCTGTCGAAGCCTCTCGACTTGAAGCTCGTGAGCCGGCAGGAGTTCAGCTCTGGGGCGGTGGCGATGCGGTACGAGCCTCGGGCTACCTAGACGTTTCAACCCCACAGCTCGCGGCGCAGCAGCGCATTGCCGCGTTCGAGTTGCTCGATGGTGGCGCTGGCTACCGTGCGCGCCCGGGTGGCGCGGTTGATCCGGGCCTGGACCTCCCGGTGCGACTTGCCGCTGCGGCGGGCGACGTCGGCGACCAGGCGCCTGCGCTCGTCGCGCAACCGCTCCCGGGTCGCGTAGGCCGACTCCCGCTCGGGTTCGAGGTCCTCCGACGGGGCTTCGGGCCTGGCGGGGGCGGTCGCCTTCCTCGCCCCCGGCTCGGGGTCGTCGGTCGGGAAGAGCTGAAGCGTGGTCTCGCTCATGATCGCCCCGTCCAGCTCGGCGTCGCCCGAGCTCAGGGCGGCAAAGCCGCCGCCTGGGTCGGGCCGCTCCGGATCGGAGTCGTCCATCTCTTCGCCCTCTTCCTCCTCGGCGCCCGGCGAGAGGTCGAGTGCGTGACGGCGCTCCAGCTCGATCTCGCGGGCGAGTGCCTTAAGCCGCGGGTCGGCCGGCATCAGGAGGTAGCTCATCTGGCGGTGTGGCCCCGGGGTGGTCCGGATGAAGCGACCGACCACCTGGCGGAAGAAGAGCTCGGTCCGGGCCGCCGTCGCGTAGACGCCGACCCGCAGGCGGGGGATGTCGACGCCCTCCGAGACCATCAGGACCGAGACCAGCCAGCGGCGGTCGGAGGAGGCGAAATCGGCGATGCGCCGGCTGGCATCGGGCTCGTCGCTCATCACCAGCTCGGGTCGCTCCCCCGAGACCGACCCGAGCCGCGCCGCGATCGCCCGCGCGTGATCCTGATTGGAGGCGATGACCAGGCCGCCCGCGTCGGGGTGCCCGTCGGCGCGCACCTCGCTCAGCTTGGCGTCGCCGTCGCGCAGCACCTCGTCCATCCACTCGCCCTCCGGGTTGAGAGCCGTCCGCAGGCGCCGGGCCGCCTCCGCCGCCGGCAAGGCAAGGTCGAAGTCGGCGCTGCGCAGCCGACCGTCCGAGAGCCACTCCATCTCGCCGTCGTACGGCAGGAAGGTGATCGGGCGGCAGACCCGATCGACCAGCGCCTGCGGATAGCCGTAGACGTAGTCGGCCCGGCTGAGGCCGTCCTCGTCGTAGGCGACCCAGGGAATGGCCGAGTTGTCGGAGCGGAAGGGCGTGCCCGAGAGGAGCAGCCGGAAGCGGGCGCCGTCGAAGGCCCTGCGGGTCTGCAGGCCCCAGGCTGCCTCGTCGCCCATGTGGTGCGGCTCGTCGGCGATCAGCAGGGTCGGCCGGCGGCCGGCTGCCAGCCGGTGCGTATCCGGCCCGGCCGCGATCGTCTGGTAGGTGACGGCGACGCCGTGGAAGTCGGTCGACTCCGGCCCCTCCGAGTTTGGCCTGTTCGGCTCGAGGTCGATCCCGTAGCGGCCCGCGTCGGCGGCCCACTGGCGGCAGATGTGGGTGGTCGGGCCGGCGACGACAACGCGTGAGACGAACTTGGCACTCAGCATCCGGTGGGCGATGTGCAGGCCGAAGGTGGTCTTGCCGGCCGCCGGCGTAGCCGAGGCCAGGAAGCTGGTGCCCGAGTGCGCCCGCACGGCCTCGGTCGCCTCCTTCTGCCAGGAGCGGAGGGGGCGGGCATCGGGCCAATCCGGAAGCGATCGGGCACGCGCCCCGCCGTCGATCAGGTGCTGCGAGGCGTCGTACAAGGGCGGGCAACAATAGGGTCGCCCGCGGCGGAGGACGGCCGACCTCGAAGTGTGCCGCGGTTCTATTGTCCCCGGCTATGTCACAAGAAACTGATCCCACCGCCACGTCCGTAGGGCAACCCGACCTCGCCGCAGCCGCGTCCGCAGTCGAGACCGCCGGCTCGGTTGTCGAAGTCGCCTTCAAGCAGCTCGCCGCCGACGGAGACGTCGACGCCGACCAGGTCGTCGCCTACGACCTCGCGCACGCAGCGGCGGCGGTCGAGAACGCTCGGGCTGTCCTCGACTATGGAGAGAAGGGGGACGAGGAGGCCCGCATCGCGTGCGCCTTCGTCGCCGACGTCGTCCATGACGTTGCCACCCGGCTCATGGGTCGTGAGCAGGAGTGGGGCGCCGAGCAGGGGGCTCTCGACTCAGCGCTCGCCTTCGCGCGCCCCTATCGCTCCCCGGAGTTCCTCTCGGAGCTCTGCGGGACCCAGGGGCCGCGCCACCTCGATGACGACTTCGTGATGGTGCAGGACACCTTCCGGCGCTTCGCCGACGAGCAGATCCGTCCAATCGCCGAGGAGATCCACCGCAACAACGAGGACATCCCCGAGGAGATCATCGAAGGGCTGTCCGAGCTGGGGACGTTCGGCGTCTCGATCCCCGAGCAGTACGACGGCTTCGCGGCCGAGGGCGAGGGCGAGTACCTCTCGATGGTCGCCGCGACCGAGGAGCTCTCGCGCGGCTCGCTCGGCGTCGGCGGCTCGCTGGTCACCCGGCCCGAGATCCTGGCCCGGGCGCTCCTGGCGGGTGGCACCGAGGAGCAGAAGCGGGAGTGGCTGCCGCGCATGGCCAGCGGTGAGCTGATGGTCGGGATCGCCGTGACCGAGCCCGACTACGGGTCCGACGTCGCCTCGCTGAGGACCATGGCAACTCGGGACGGGGAGGGCTGGCGGATCAACGGCGTCAAGACCTGGTGCACCTTCGGCGCCAGGGCGGACGTGTACATGCTGCTTGCTCGGACCGACCCGGATCGCTCGAAGGGTCACAAGGGGCTTTCGCTCTTCATCGTCCCCAAAGAGCGCGGCAGCGGCCACGGCTTCGAGCTCAGCCAGGAGGAGGGCGGCAGCATGGAGGGCCGCGCGATCGACACGATCGGCTACCGCGGGATGCACTCCTACGAGGTCGCCTTCGACAACTGGTACGTCCCGGCGGAGAACGTGATCGGCGGCGAGGAGGGGCTCGGTCGCGGCTTCTACATGCAGATGGCGGGCTTCGAGAACGGCCGCATCCAGACCGCGGCGCGCGCGGTCGGCGTGATGCAGGCCGCCTACGAGGCCGCCTACGACTACGCCTCGGAGCGCAGCGTCTTCGGCAAGCCGATCATCGAGCTCCAGCTCACCCGCGCGAAGCTGGCCCGGATGGCGGTGATCATCCAGGCCAGCCGTCAGTTCGCCTATCGCGTGGCCCGTCTGATGGCGCAGGGCGAGGGGGCGATGGAGGCCTCGATGGTCAAGGCCTACGTATGCCGGGCCGCGGAGTGGGTGACCCGCGAGGCGATGCAGATCCACGGCGGCATGGGCTACGCCGAGGAGTTCCCGGTCAGCCGCTATTACGTGGATGCCCGGGTGCTGTCGATCTTCGAGGGCGCGGACGAGGTCCTCGCCCTCAAGGTCATCGCCCGACGACTCGCTCAGTGACCGGGGGGCCAGATCGGCTCCTCAGCGCTGCCGAGCCGCGCGCCTTCTACACCGACTATGTCGCCGCCTGGAATCGCCGGGACATGGAGCGCTATTACTCGTTCTATGACGACGACCTGGTCTTTCGCGATGGCACCGAGGTCTTGCATGGGGTGGCCGCTCTTCGACGGCGCTACGAAGCCGATCTGGCAGGCCTTCCCGACCTCACGATGGAGTGCGTGCGACTGCTCGTCGACGAAGGAACGCAGACCCTCGCCGCGGAGAACCTCGAGCGCGGGACGCATACCGGCGACACACCTTGACCGAGCCGACCTACGACCGCGACTTCTGGGAGCGGCTCTGGGCAAGGACGCTGAGCGAGCGCCCCGAGGTGGTCGCCGATCGCGGGCCGAATGAACACCTGATCGAAGCGGTCGGGAGCCTCCGTCCCGGCGTGGCGCTTGACGCGGGCTGTGGTCACGGGTCCGAGGCGCTCTGGCTCTCCGTGCATGGATGGCGGGTGACGGCGGTGGACTTCTCCGCTGCCGCCCTGGCCCAGGGTCGGTTGATGGCCGAGGCCGCCGGGTCGGAGATCGCCGAGCGCATCGAGTGGGTCGAGGCCGATCTCGCGGCTTGGGTGGCCGAGGCGGAGCGCTACGACCTGGTTGCCTCGCTCTACGTCCACATCGCGGGGTCGGTCGAGGAGATGGTGCGGCGGATGGCCGCGGCCGTCGCTCCAGGCGGGATCCTCCTCCTGGTCGGGCACCGTCCCGTCGACCCGGCGACCGGAGCGCCGTCCCCCGCGGCGGGTCAGACGCAGGTGTCGGTAGACGCTGCCACGGCTGCGCTGAGCTCAGGCCGCTGGGAGCTGCTCGTCGCGGAGGATCGTGAGCGGGAGGCGGCGGGCACCGGGGTCGACGCGGTAGTCCACGCTCGGCGCCTCTGACCTCGGCACCGGCTCACACGTGAAAGCATGCTTTTCAGATTCCTTTCGTAAAAGCGTGCGGCTGGTCGGCCGGGCGCACCGTATGGAGAAGGAGGAGTCATGGTCGAGCGAATCGAGGGAATGCCCGAGGGCGTCGTGGGCCTTCGCGCCACGGGCAAGCTGACCCGTGACGACTACCGTGAGGTGATGAGCCCGATCCTGCGCGAGGCGGTCGAGGCCGGGGACGCACGGATGCTGTTCGTGCTGACCGATTTCGACGGCCTCGAGCCGGGCGCCTGGTGGGAAGACATGAAGCTGGGGTTCGGGCTGGAGGTGCGTCACCGCTCGGCCTGGAAGCGGATCGCGGTGATCACCGACGAGGAGTGGATCCGCAAGGCGATGCAGATGTTCTCCTGGCTGACGCCGGGCGAGCTGATGATCGGCGAGCTGGACGAGTTGGAGAAGGCGAAGAGCTGGGTGGCTGAGTGAAGCTGCGCGGGGACGTCCGCAAGGCGGCCCCGGGCGAGGCAGGGAGGCTGGGGCGGACCCTCGCCGCGGCGTTCCAGGATGACCCCGTCGTCACCTGGCTGGTCCCGGATTCGGCGCGGCGCCGGAGGACGTCCGAGCGCGCCTTCGCCCTCTACCTGAAGCGCATCTGGCTCGATCACGAGGAGACCTACGTGGCCGGCGACGCCGCCGGCGTCTGCGTCTGGGAGCCCCCCGGCACGTGGAAGCTGGGGCTGGGCGAGCAGCTGCGGCTGTTGCCCTCAATCGCGCGGATCTACGGACGGACCTTGCCCCGTTTCCTCTCGACGCTTTCAGCCCTGGAAAAGAACCATCCTGCCGAGGCGCATTACTACCTGCCCTTCGTCGGGGTTGAGCCGGCGAGTCAGGGGCGCGGCCTCGGGTCGCTCTTGATGCACCCGATCCTCACCCGTTGCGACGAGGAGGGGGTCGCGGCTTACCTCGAGGCCAGCACCCCTCGCAACCGGGCGCTCTACGAACGTCACGGCTTCGAAGCCACCGAAGAGTTCCACATCGGCCGCAGCTCGCCGCCGATGTGGCGGATGTGGAGAAAGCCGCGGTGAGCGGGCTCAGCGTCGACTACGAGCGGCACGGCCGCACCTACGCCCATCACCGCCGGCCCGACCCGCGGATCGCGGACTGGATTCACGCCGCCCTCGACGAGGCCGACACGGTCCTCAACGTCGGCGCCGGGACGGGTTCGTATGAGCCCACCGACCGCTGGGTCCTGGCGGTCGAGCCGAGCGCGACGATGCGCGCCCAGCGGCCGCCCGGAGCGGCGCCGGCGATCGACGCCCGCGCCGAGGCGCTGCCCTTCGACGACGACACCTTCGACGCGGCGATGGCCTGCGTGACGATCCACCACTGGGAGCCGCCGGCGGCCGGCCTGGCCGAGCTGCGGCGCGTCGCCCGCGGGCCGGTCGTCGTCTTCACCTTCGACCTCGAGCACCTGCCGGCATGGCAGCACGACCACTTCGCCGAGGGGCTGGCGATCGAGCTGCCGCGTTTCCCCTCGCTCGATGCGGTTGCGGACGCGCTCGGCGGGCGCACCCGGGTCGAGCGGATCCCAACCCCGAGCGACTGCACCGACGGGTTCTTCGAGGCCTTCTGGAATCGTCCCGAGCAGATGCTCGACCCGGCCGTGCGCGGGGCGCAGTCGATGTGGGCGCTGCTGCCGCCGGGGGCCGAGGAGCGGATCGTCGAGCGACTGGGGGAGGAGCTGCGCTCCGGCGCCTGGGACGCCGAGCACGGCCACCTGCGCGACCTCGACGAGTACGACGGGGCGCTGCGCCTGGTGATCTCCGAGCCATAGCTCCCGGCAGCGGGTAGGGAATCGCCATGGGCCCTGTCCTGGCGTTCCTCAGCTTCGACGCGCTCGAGGACGCGGTCGGCGGCTCGGCGCTGACCTACCCGGCGATCGTCGCCGCGGTCGCGCTCGACTCGCTGCTGCCGATCGCGCCGGGCGAGACCGTGGTGATCACCGCGGGTGTCTTCGTCGCCGACGGCGAGCTCAACATGGCCCTGGTCTTCCTCGCCGGGATGCTCGGCAGCCTGCTCGGCGACAATGCCTCCTACGCGATCGGCGCCACGCTGGGGCGCCGCGCCGAGCGCCACTTCTTCGGCTCCGAGCGCGCCCGCGAGCGCCTCGACTGGGCCCGCCGCCAGCTCGCCGAGCGCGGCCCCGCGATCATCGTCGCCGCGAGGTTCATCCCCGGCGGCCGCACGGCGACGACCTTCGCCGCCGGCACCCTGGAGATGCCCTGGCGCCGCTTCTTCGCCGCCGACCTGATCGCCGCCGCCCTCTGGTCCGCCTACGTCACTCTGCTCGGCTACTTCGGCGGCAGCGCCTTCACCGAGAGCCTCTGGAAGCCCCTCCTCGCCGCCGGCATCGTCGCCGTCTTGGTCGCGGCCGCCTCCGAGCTCCTGCGCCGCGCCAAGCTCGCCTGACGCCGGGTACCCTTCCTCCTCTCGGCGCCTTGGCGGAGTGGCTACGCAGCGGCCTGCAAAGCCGTTTACACCGGTTCGATTCCGGTAGGCGCCTCTGGCTTGACTTCCGACATACGTTGTATGTACAGTCTTTGGCATGGCGACTCCCAAAACCCAGAGGCTCAACCTCCGTATTGAGAAGGACGACGAGACTCTCTTCAAGCAAGCCGCATTGGTTCACCGGGAGTCGCTGACTCAATTCCTCGTCGAGAGCGGTCGTGAGCGAGCCGAGCGCCTGCTCGCCGATCGGACCAGCTTTCGGGTCGATTCGGATGCCTGGCAGGAGATCGTCGCTGCGATGGACCGGCCGGCGAAGGCCCGGCCCGAGCTTTCCAAGCTTTTCTCGCGCTCCCGCCCTGAATAGGCCTAGTGCCCCGCTTCCTCGATCCCCAGCCGCTCGGCAGCGAGCATCGGATCAACGGATTCGATTGCGGGGTGGGTTCGCTGGACATCTGGCTCGTTCAACACGCTCGGGCAGCGGCCGGAGCAGGGTCAGCCCGCACCTACGTCGTCGTGGATACCGAGCAGGATCGGGTTGTCGGCTATCACGCGCTATCGCTTGCATCCATTGAGCACGCTGACGCAACCGAGCGGGGGCGCAAGGGCATGCCGCGGCACCCGATCCCAGCCATGTTGTTGGCGCGGCTGGCGGTTGACCAGGCTGTCCAGGGCAAGGGAATCGGAGCCTTTCTCTTGAGGGACGCGATGAGTCGGGCGCTCTCGGTGGCCGAGCAGGCGGGCATGCGTCTACTGCTCGTTCACGCCCTAAATGACGAGGCCCGTGCTTTTTACGAGTACTTTGGCTTCGAGTCCTCTCCCAGCGATGCAATGAACTTGCAGCTCTTGGTCAAGGACATGAGGCTCGCGCTCGACAGCGCAGACTGACCCTGGCGACACGAGCCGTATCGTCCCGGCTTGATGACTCTCTCTCGGTCGCGGACGTTTTGGGCGATCGCCGCGATCCTCGGCCTCTACCTCGCGGCGTCCGCGGCGCCGACCCCGCTCTACGTCGTCTACCAGGACGAGTGGGGATTCTCGGCGATCACAGTGACCCTGATCTTCGCCGTCTACGTCTTTGGCCTGCTTGGCGCCCTGTTGCCCTTCGGCCGGCTCTCCGACCACGTGGGTCGGCGGCCCGTGATCGCGGTCTCGATCACCCTCGAGATCGTCGCCATGGGTGTGTTCATCGCCGCCGGAGGCGTCGCCGCCCTCAGCGTCGCGCGGGTCGTGCAGGGCGTCGCGACCGGGCTGGCGGTGACCGCGATGGGTGCCGCGCTGGTGGACCTCAATCCGCCGCGGAACCCGGCTCTCGCCGGCATGGTCACCGGCCTCGCGCCGGTCGCTGGCCTCGCGCTGGGCGCGTTTGCCGGGGGCATCCTGGTCGAGTACGGACCGGCGCCGACCCATCTCGTCTACGCGCTGATCCTCGCCTGCCTGCTCGTCGGCGCAATCGTCGCGCTGGTCATGCCGGAGACCGCTTCTCGCCGCCCGGGCGCCCTCGCGTCCCTGTGGCCCCAGGTGGCGATTCCATCCCGAGTTCGTGCCGAGATGCTGGCCATGAGCCCGATCGTGATCGCGAGCTGGGCGCTGGGAGGCCTCTACCTCTCGCTCGGGCCCTCGGTTGCCGACGAGATCTTCGACATGCCGAATCACCTCGTCGGCGGTCTTGTGGTCACCCTGCTCTGCGGCACCGGCGCCGTCACGATCTTCGCCCTGCGGGCTTGGGATCTGCCGCGAGCGCTGATGGTGTCTTCCGGGTTTCTCGCCTTGGGGTCTGCGATCACCCTCGGCGGAGTCCTGGCTGAGATCGCGTTGCTCGCCGCGCTCGGCACTGTCGTCGCCGGTGTCGGCTTCGGGGCCTCCACCCGTGGCACGTTCGGCACGATTGCCCAGATCGCCCGGCCCAGGGAGCGGGGCGGACTCTTCGCGGCGTTCTACGTGATCTCGTACCTCGCTTTCAGTCTGCCCGCGCTCGCCGCCGGTCTCGCCAGCACCGAGGCCGACCTGCGGCCGACCGCGCTCGCTTACAGCTCTGTCGTCCTGGCGCTCAGCCTGCTCGCCGGGTGGGCGCAGCGCCGGCTCGCCTCCCGCCAGGCGCAGATTGCTCCGGCGCGGCTGTAGCGACTCGGACGGGTAATGACTGCGTGCTGGAGTCCGCTGCGGCGGTGGGGGTAATCCCCAGAACGGAAAAGGGCCCCTTGCGGGGCCCTTTGGTTCCGAAGGACGTGCCTCCAGCTGGTCGAGTTGCCGGCTCGTCGGTCCTTAAGTCTTTTGAAGTCTGTGGCGGTCGTTGGCGGCGACTGCTATTTGAGAAACACCGCGTTAGCTGGAAAGTTGCGTGGAATTCCATCGACAGGTGGCGGGGGTGACTTGAGCGAGGCCGGCGCTCGTCGCGCGCTGGTAGATTCCGGTGCCCGGGGCGCTTAGCTCAGTTGGGAGAGCGCCAGCTCGACAAGCTGGAGGTCACTGGTTCGAGCCCAGTAGCGCCCATGTCGTCACCCCGGGAAGGAGCTGCGATGGCCCATCGCCTGCTGCGCGCCGAGGACGCCTACTGGCGCGAGTCGAACCAGATGTCGGTGCTCAACACCGACCTCGCCAAGCAGCTGGAGGCGTCGAGCTTGGGGGCGCGGCTGTGGCGGCTGCGGCCGGGGCAGGCCTCGACCAAGCACCGGCACCGGAACGAGGAGGAGCTCTACGTCCTGCTCGAGGGGCGGGGCAGGATCAGGGTCGACGGTGAGGTCCACGAGCTCGGGCCGCTCGATGCGCTGGTCGTCGACCCCGGCACCGTGCGCCAGGTCTTCAACGACACCGACGGCGATGCCCTGTGGCTGGTGGTCGGCGCGCCGCCCGAGCTGGTCAACACGCTCGAGATGAGCGAGGAGCTGCTGCGCTTCATGTACCCGGACGGGCCGCGCGCCCTGCCGCCGGAGTTGGAAAGCGACTAGGCACCGGCTCGGTTTAGGCTCGCCGCCTTGTGATCGGGACCTACGCAGGGGCGCTGGCGGTGTGCGTGGCCTCGCTGGCGCTCGGGGGAGCGGCGGTCTCGCTCGCCGGCGCTCGGCGCTGGTCCTGGCTGGCGCCCGCCGTCGGCCTCGCCCTGCTCTGCGCCGTCTGCTGGGGAACTGTGCGGCTGCCTGGGGAGGGGACGACCTCGGCCGTGGTGGTCCTGGTCCTCACCGTCGCCGCGGCGCTCTACCTGCGCGGGCGGGTCGAGGGGGGGAGGGACGCCCTGCGCGCGGGCGGCCCGGTCGCCCTGATCGCGCTGCTCGCCGCCTCGCTGCCCTTCATCGTCGAAGGCCACTTCGGCATCCTCGGCACCGGCTTCAACCCGGACATGTCGCAGCACCTGTTGGCGACCGACCGGCTCGCCGAGGGCGGCACCGGCGAGCTGCTGCGCCAGGGCTACCCGCTAGGTCCGCACGCGATCGTCGTCGCCCTCGATGGCGGGCTCGGGATCGGCCTGGTTCAGGGCTTCAGCGGCCTCACCGTCGCGATCGCGATCCTCGCGCCGCTGACCGCACTGGCAGCCTTCACCGAGCAACCGCCGCCGCGCCGCGCCGCCGCGGCGCTCGTCGTCGGCCTGCCCTACCTGGTCGCCACCTACTTCGCCCAGGGCGCCTTCAAGGAGACGACCCAGGCCCTCTTCGTCCTCGCCTTCGTCCTCGCCCTGCGCGAGGGCGGTCGCGGCTGGAGCGGCCAGCCATTGCGCTTCGTGCCGGCGGCACTGATCGCGGTCGGCTCGATCTACGCCTACAGCTTCCCCGGCCTGCTCTGGCTCACCCCGGCCCTCGGCGTCTGGCTGGTGCTGGAGCGCTCGCTGCCGCTGCGCCCGCTGCTGCTCGGGTTCGCCGTCTTCGCGGTCGGCAGCCTCCCCGAGCTGGGCCGGATGATCGACTTCCAGAGCTTCGAGACCTTCGACCCCTCCGGCCCCGGCCTCGGCAACCTCTTCGGCCAGGTCTCGCCGTTCACGGCGCTCGGCATCTGGCCCTCGGGCGACTTCCGCGTCGCCGCCGGCGACGGCGCCGCGCCGGCCTTCGCCTACTACCTGGGGGCGGCCTTTGCCACGGCCCTGCTGGTCTGGGGGCTGATCCGCTGCTGGCGCGCCCGCGAGTCGGCAGTCCTGGCCGGTGTCGTCGCCGTGGTCTTCGTCTACCTCGCCGCCCGCCTCGGCGGCACCGCCTACACCTCGGCCAAGGCGCTCGAGATCGCCGCCCCGGTCCTCACGCTCACCATCCTGCTGCCACTGAGCCGGAGAATCGACCTATTCGCATCGTCCGCGGGTGGCGCGGTAGGGGGGACCCCCCCTGAGGAAGCTTTAGCTACCGGAAGGGGGGGTGGGTCCCCTGCCGCGACAGGACCCGCGGCCGCGGCGCTCGTCCTCTATCTGTGTCTCGCCGGCGCCTGCTCGCTGCTCGCCTTCGCCAACGCGCCGGTCGGGCCGACCTCCTACTCGCCGGAGCTGACCGGCCTGCGGCCGCTGCTCGTCGGGAGCTCGACCCTGGTGCTCGCCCCGCGCCAGCTGCTAGACGAGGAACAGGGCGAGCCCTACCTGGTCTGGGAGCTGCGTGGAGGACGCGTCTGCATCGAGTCTGAGGGGACCGCCGGAGAGCGGCTGCCGCCCGGGGTCCGCTTCGTGATCGCCGCCGATGACAGCAAGGCGCCGCCCTTCGCCGGTCTCGCCCTGCGCCGCCGCGCCGGCCCCTACCAGCTCTGGGAGCGCCAGGGGGTCGTCGGCGGGCCGAGCCCCTGCCCGCTGATCGCCGTGCGCCAGGCACGGCAAGGCCCGTAGCATGGGCCGCATCGAGGCGAGCACCAAAATCACCGCCAAGCTGCCCGACGGCACGCCGCTGGAGCTGCCCGACGGGGCTACCGGCGCCGACGCCGCGGCCGCGATCGGCCCGGGCCTGGCCAAGGCGGCGCTGGCGATCCGCGTCGACGGCGAGCTGCGCGACCTCTCGGCGCCGCTGCCCGACGGGGCCGAGATCGCGATCCTCACCGACCGCGACCCCGAGGCGCTGGAACTGATCCGCCACGACGCCGCCCACGTGATGGCCGAGGCGGTGCTCGAGCTCTACCCGGGGACCAAGGTGACGATCGGTCCGCCGATCGAGCAGGGCTTCTACTACGACTTCGAGTTCCCGCCCGACGTCAAGGTCAACGAGGAGGACCTCGAGAAGATCGAGGCGGCGATGCGTGAGCACATCGCCGCCGACGAGCGCTTTGAGCGCCGCGACCTGTCCCCGGACGAGGCGATCGAGCTCTTCCGCACCCAGGGCCAGGACTACAAGGTCGAGCTGATCGAGGACCTGGTCCGCGACGAAGGGGTCGAGACCGTCTCGCTCTACCGCAACGGCCCCTTCGAGGACCTCTGTCGCGGTCCCCACGGTCCCTCCACCAAGCGCATCGCCGCGGTCAAGTTGAGCTCGGTAGCGGGCGCCTACTGGCGCGGCGACGAGAGCCGCCAGATGCTGACCCGGATCTACGGCACCGCCTTCCTCTCACAGAAGGAGCTCGACCGGCACCTGGAGATGATCGAGGAGGCGAAGGCGCGCGATCACCGCCGCCTCGGCCCCCAGCTCGGCCTCTTCATGCTGCGCAAGGAGGCGCCGGGGATGCCCTTCTGGCTCGACCACGGCACCACCCTGCTGCGCCTGATCGAGGCCGAGGTCCAGGGCCAGCTGCGCAAGCGCGACTACACCGAGATCAAGACCCCGCACGTGATGGACGTCGACCTCTGGCACCGCTCCGGCCACTGGGACAACTACCGCGAGAACATGTACCTCACCGAGTCGGGCGACCGCGAGTACGCGCTGCGGCCGATGAACTGCCCCGGCGCCTGCCTCGTCTTCGACTCAGAACGCCACTCCTACCGCGAGCTGCCGCTGCGGATCGCCGAGTTCGGCCAGGTCTCGCGAGCCGAGCGCGAGGGGGTCCTGCACGGCCTGCTGCGGGTCCGCGCCTTTACCCAGGACGACGCCCACGTCTACTGCGCCCCCGAGCAGATCGCGGACGAGGTGGCGAGCATCTGCGAGGCGATCGACGAGCTCTACGCCCGCTTCGGCTTCGAGGACGTGCGGATCGAGCTCTCGACCCGGCCCGAGAAATCGATCGGCGACGACGAGCAGTGGGAGCAGGCCGAGCAGGCGCTGCGCGACGCGCTCGAGAGCCAGGGCCGCGAGTACACGCTCAACCCCGGCGACGGCGCCTTCTACGGGCCGAAGATCGACTTCCACATCACCGACGCGCTGGGCCGCTCCTGGCAGTGCGGCACCTGTCAGGTCGACTTCTTCATGCCCGAGCGCTTCGACCTCAGCTACACCGACCAGAACGACGAGCCGCGGTGCCCGGTGATGATCCACCGCGCCCTGCTCGGCTCGATGGAGCGCTTCGCCGGGATCCTGATCGAGCACCACGGGGGTCGCTTCCCGGTCTGGCTGGCGCCGGTGCAGGCGGCGGTGCTGCCGATCTCCGACCGCCACGTCGAGTTCGGCGCCAAGGTCACCGCGGAGCTGCGCGAGCTCGGCGTCAGGGTCGAGCTCGACCGCCGCTCGGAGTCGATCGGCAAGAAGGTCCGCGACGCCGAACTGGGCCGCAACCCGTTCATGCTCGTCGTCGGCGACCGCGAGGAAGAGAGCGGCGAAGTCGCGGTTCGCTCCCACGCCGAGGGCGAGCTGGGGACAATGACCCTCCCGGCCTTCGCCGAGCTGGTCCGCCAAGAGGAAGGGAAAGCTTGATCGGTCGCCGCCCCGATCTCGCTGCTGTGCCTATACTGCCCGTACTTGTTCGCAGGCGCGCCAAATTGAAGCTCCACCGGTCCTCTAGATAGTGCCGGTCCCACGTAGGTTCGACCGGCGTCCGCCGGAGCGCGACTCGACCCGGATCAACGAGCGGATCCGGGTGCCCAAAGTTCGCCTGATCGGGGCCGACGGCGAGCAGCTCGGCATCGTCGATACGCCCGAGGCGATGAAGCGCGCCCAGGAGGCCGATCTCGACCTGGTCGAGGTGGCGCCCAACTCGAAGCCGCCGGTCACCCGCCTGCTCGACTACTCGAAGTACAAGTACGAGCAGGAGCAGAAGCAGAAGGCCGCCCGCAAGCACCAGCAGCAGGTCAACGTGCGCGAGATCAAGCTGCGGCCGAAGATCGCCGACCACGACTACGAAACCAAGAAGGGCCACGTCGAGCGCTTCCTGCGCCACCACAACAAGGTCAAGATCACGATCATGTTCCGCGGTCGCGAGCAGGCCCATCCCGAGCGTGGCCGGGCGCTGCTGCAGCGCCTCTTCGAGGACCTCGACGGGCTCGCCACGATCGAGTCCGCGCCGTTGCAGGAAGGGCGCAACATGAGCATGATGCTGGCGCCGAGCAAAGAGGTCACCGCGCAGGAGCAGGCCAAAGAGGCCAGCGCCCCCGCGGAGCCCGAGGCGCCCGCGGAGGCGCCCGAGCCCGCCGAGTCGGCCGAGTCGGCTGAAGCGCCCGCCGAGGCAGCGCCGGCAGAGGCGCCGCCGGCTGAGTCGCCCAAAGACGAGTCTTAGGCCGGCGCGAGGACGTCGGCGACCCGCTCGGCGGCGCGGCCGTCCCAGAGCGGGGGAGGGTCGAGGCGCTCACCCGCGCGCTCGGCCAGTTCAGCCGGGATGGCGGCGATCGCCGCCGGGTCGAGGCCGAGCAGGGTGTTGGTGCCGGCACGGATCGTCACCGGCCGCTCGGTGTTGTCGCGCAGGGTGAAGCAGGGGATGCCGAGGTAGGTGGTCTCCTCCTGGATGCCGCCGGAGTCGGTGAGCACGGCGCCGGCGTCGGCGAGCAGCGAGAGGAACTCGACGTAGCCGAGCGGCTCGGAGAGCAGCAGGCCGGGGTGCTCGGCCTCGACCGCCTCCATCATCTTGCGGGTGCGGGGGTGGACCGGGAAGACGACCGGCATCTCGGTGGCGAGCGCCGTCAGCCGGCGCACCGTCTCGGCCAGCAGCTCGCCGTCGACCAGGGCCGGCCGGTGCAGGGTGACCAGTAGGTAGGAGCCCGGCTCGACCCCAAGTCGGGCAGCCGCCCCGGCGGCGCGGAAGCGGTCCTCGAGCGCGACCAGGGTGTCGATCATCGTGTTGCCGACGAAGTGCATGCGCTCGTCGGCGATGCCCTCGGCGCGCAGGTTCTCGACCGCCTCGTCGCTGTGCAGGAAGAGGTGCTCGGCGAACTCGTCGGCGACGATCCGGTTGATCTCCTCGGGCATCGTGCGGTCGAAGCTGCGCAGGCCCGACTCGAGGTGGGCGACCGGGATCCCCATCTTGACCGCGGTCAGCGCCGCGGCCAGGGTCGAGTTGACGTCGCCGGGGACGAGCACCAGGTCGGGCCGCTCCTCTTCCAGCACCGGCTCGAGCCGCTCCATCGTGCGCGCCGTCTGCTGGGCGTGGCTGCCGGAGCCGACCTCGAGCATGTGGTCGGGGGGCGGCACGCCGAGCTCCTCGAGGAAGATCTCCGACATCAGCCGGTCGTAGTGCTGGCCGGTGTGGACGATCGCGTGGCGCCCCTGCGGCAGGCGGGCGCGCAGAGCCGCGATCACCGGGGCGGTCTTGACGAAGTTCGGCCGGGTCCCGATCACGTAGACGACTCGCATCGGGCGCCAGCGTACCTGCGCCGTCCGGCGCCGCCGTCGCGACCGGGCGCCGGTCTGCTTCAATACCCGTCCCGATGCCGAAGATGAAAACCCATTCCGGCGCCAAGAAGCGCTTCCGCAAGACCGCCAGCGGCAAGCTCCGTGGCCGGCGCGCGAACTCGAGCCACATGCTCGAGAAGAAGTCGCCGAAGCGGAAGCGGAACATGCGGCGGCCGGTGGAGATCGCCAAGGCCGACGAAAAGCGGATCCGGAGCCTGCTCGGGGGCGGCAAGTGAGCCGCGTCAAGCGCTCAGTCCACGCCCGCAAGAAGCGGCGCAAGGTGCTGAAGGAAGCGAAGGGCTACTTCGGTCGCAAGCACTCCTCCTACCGCTTTGCCAAAGAGCAGGTGCAGCGCTCGGGGATGTACGCCTACCGGGACCGGCGAAACCGCAAGCGCGAGTTCCGCCGTCTCTGGATCACCCGGATCAACGCCGCGGCGCGGCTCGAGGGCATGAGTTACTCGGAACTGATCCACGGCCTCGGCGAGGCCGGTGTCGAGGTGAACCGCAAGATGCTCGCCGACATCGCGGTCAACGACCGCGATGCCTTCCGCCGATTTGTGGAGCTAGCCCGGGAGGGTGCGGCCGCCTAGCCGCAACCCACACTCTCACTCTCCCGGGCGGGCCGTTTACGGCCCGTTTTTATTTGTCCGGGGTTGGTCGGGACCGGCCGGCATCCGAGGAGAAGCGACGATGAACCAGAAATGACGACGATGATCGAAAGCCCCCAAAACGAGAAGCTGAAGCTGGTCCGCAAACTGCGCGACCGCAAGCACCGCGAGCGCGAGGGACTCTTCATCACCGAGGGCGAGGACCTGCTTGCCGCCGGGCTGGCGACCGGGGCCGAGCCCCGCTTCCTGCTCAGCGCCGCCGGCAGCGGGCTCGGTGGCGAGGAGGTCGCACACGAGCTCCTCGCGGAGGTCTCGACGCTCGGCTCGGGCACGCGGGCGATCGCCGTCTGGGGGCAGGTCTGGGCGGAGGCGCCGCGGCCGCCCTGCCTCTACCTGCACGGAGTCGGCGACCCCGGCAACGTCGGCGCGATCGTGCGCAGCGCCGACGCCCTGCTCGGCGGCACGGTCGCGCTCGGCCCCGAGTGCGCCGACCCCTACGGCCCGAAGGCGGTGCGGGCGAGCATGGGCTCGACCTTCTCGGGCTCGCTGCTGCGGGCCGGCGTCGAGGCGACGCCGCGGCCGCGGGCGGCGCTGGTCGCCCACGGCGGCGAGGGGCCGGCGGCGCTTGCCGGGGTCGCGACCCTCTGCTTCGGTGCCGAGCGCGAGGGCCTGCCCGAGGCGGTCCGGGGCGAGTGCGAGGTCGAGGTGACGATCCCGCTCCGCCCGGGCGGCCCCGAGTCGCTCAACGTCGCTGCCGCGGCGGCGATCGGCGCCCAGTGGGTATCGTCGCCCGCCATGCCGGAGGTTGCCCCAGATGCTTGAGCGGATCGAGAAGATCGAGGCCGAGGCAAGGGCGGCGATCGAGGCGGCCGCCGGCACTGCCGAGCTGGAGGAGCTGCGGGTCCGCTACCTCGGCCGCAAAGCCGAGCTGACCACGATCCTGCGCGGCATCGCCGAGCTGCCGGCAGAGCAGCGCGGTCCCGTCGGCGGCGGCGCCAACCGGGCCCGGAGCGAGCTGGAAGCACTGCTCGAGCGGCGCGGCGCCGAGCTCGACGCGGCCGAGCTGGAGCAGCGCTTGGCAGAGGACCGGATCGACGTGACCCTGCCGGGGGCGCCGCCGCGGCCGGCCGGGCACCCGCATCTGATCACCCGCACCACGCGGCAGATCGAGGACGTGATGATCGGCCTCGGCTACCGGGTGATGGAGGGGCCGGAGATCGAGCACGACTACTACAACTTCACCGCCCTCAACCACCCGCCCGGGCACCCGGCGCGGATGCTGCAGGACACCTTCTACGTGCAGTCGCACCCCGAGGTGCTGCTGCGCACCCACACCTCACCCGTGCAGGTGCGGGGGATGGAGACCCACCCGCCGCCGATCTTCGCGATCATGCCCGGCAAGGTCTACCGGCGCGACTCCGACGCCACCCACACGCCGATGTTCCACCAGGTCGAGGGGCTGGCGATCGGCGAGGGGATCACGCTCGCCGACCTGCAGGGGACGCTGGAAGAAATGCTGAAGGCGATCTTCGGCGAGCGCCGTGAGGCGCGCATGCGTCCCCACTTCTTCCCCTTCACCGAGCCCAGCCTCGAGTTCGACGTCTCTTGCTTTCAGTGCGAGGGGAGTGGCGAGCTGGCTGGCGGCGAGCGCTGCAACCTCTGCAAGGGCCAGGGTTGGATCGAGGTCGGCGGCGCCGGCATGGTCGACCCCAACGTGCTCGGCTTCGTCGCCGAGAACGGCTACGACCCCGAGCGGGTGCAGGGCTTCGCCTTCGGCATGGGGGTGGAGCGGATCGCGATGCTGCGCCACGGCGTCCCCGACCTGCGCCGCTTCTTCGACAACGACGTGCGGATGCTGGAGCAGTTCTCATGAAGATCCCGTACTCATGGCTGCGCGAGTACTGCGATCCCGGGCTCGAGCCGCGGGCGCTGGCCGAGCGGCTGGCGATGACCGGCACCGAGGTCGAGCGGGTCGGCTGGGTCGGCCCGCCCTCTGCTGAGGGCTACGTCGTCGGCAAGGTGCTCGAGCGCGAGAAGCACCCCAACGCCGACCGGCTCAGCGTCTGCGCGGTCGACACCGGCGACGGCGAGCCGCGCACGATCGTCTGCGGCGCGCCCAACGTCGCCGCCGGCCAGACCGTGCCGGTGGCGCTGCCCGGGGCGACGCTGCCCGGCGGCGCCCAGCTGGGCGAGGCGAAGCTGCGCGGCGTGCGCTCGGCGGGGATGATCCTCTCCGCCGCCGAGCTCGAGATCGCGCCCGAGTCGGAAGGGATCCTCGTCCTCGACGGGGACGGGGTCGCGCCGGGTGCGCCGCTGAGTGAGCTGCTGCCGCTGGCCGAGCCGGTGCTGGAGCTGGAGGTGACCCCGAACCGGGCCGACTGCTTCGGCGTCTACGGCGTCGCCCGCGAGGTGCACGCGATCACCGCGGCGCCGCTCGCGCCCGAGCCCTGGGCCGAGGACGCCCCCGCCGAGGGCGAGGGCGAGGTCAGCGACTACGCCTCGGTCACCGTCGAGGTCCCCGAGCTCTGCCCGCGCTTCACCGCCCGCGTCTTCACCGAGGTCACGATCGGCCCCTCGCCGGCCTGGCTGCAGGCGCGGCTCAGCGCCGCCGGCCAGCGCCCGATCAACAACGTCGTCGACATCACCAACTACGTGATGCTGCTGACCGCGCAGCCGCTGCACGCCTTCGACCTCGACGCCGTGCCGGAGGGGGCGCTGACCGTGCGCGCCGCGAGCGAGAACGAGAAGATGACGACGCTCGACGACGTCGAGCGCGGCTTCGACCCCGAGACGGTGCTGGTCTGCGACGCGAACGGGCCATCGGGGATCGCCGGGATCATGGGCGGCCAGTCCTCGGAGGTCTCGGCCGCGACCACCCGCGTCCTGCTCGAGGTGGCGAACTGGAACGGGACCAACATCCTGCGCACCTCGCGCCTGCTCGGCCTGCGCTCCGAGGCCTCCTCGCGCTTCGAGAAAGGGCTCCACCCGGCGCTCTGCATGCGGGCGCAGCGGATCGCCTCGCGACTGCTGGTCGAGCTCTGCGGGGCGAAGCTCGTCCCCGGCACGATCGACGTCAGCGCCGAGCCGCCGGCCCCGGCGCGGATCCGGCTGCGCGGCGAGCGAGTAGAGGGGCTACTGGGAATGTCGATCGACCACGCCGATCAGGCCGCCTACCTCGAGCGGCTCGGCTTCGGCGTCGAGGACGCCGGTGAGGACCTCGTCGCCGAGGTTCCGCCCGATCGCCACCACGACGTCACCCGCGAGGTCGACCTGATCGAGGAGGTCGCGCGCGTCCACGGCCTCGACGAGCACCTGCCCTCGACGCTGCCGGGGACCGGCGGCCAGGGTGGCGGCCTGAGCCGCGGCCAGCGCCTGCGCCGTCGCGCCGAGGACGCCCTGCGTGACCTCGGCCTCGACGAGGTCGTCGGCTGGAGCTTCACCGACCCGGGCGAGCCGGCGCGGTTGCGGATCCCACCCGAGGACCCCCGCGCGAAGGGTGTGACGATCTCCAACCCGCTTTCCGAGGAGCAGTCGGTGATGCGGACCACCGTGCTCGGCTCGCTGCTCGACGTCGCCCGGCGCAACCTCGCCCACGGCGCCGAGCGCGTCGCCCTCTTCGAGTCCGGTCGCGTCTACCTAAACAGCCCGCCGACGGGCCTAGGACGTCGGGATGGCCGACGGGAGCGGCCCGTCGGCGGGTTTATTGGCGAGCGGCCGGCGCCGTTCGCCGAGCCGCACCGGCTCGCGGCGCTCGCGGTCGGGCCGTCAGCGCCGCCGAGCTGGCGGGGCGGTGGCGAGCCGACCGACTTCTTCTCGCTCAAGGGGGCGCTGGAAGGCCTCGCCGCGCGGCTCGGCGCCGAGCTCGGCTTCGCCCCCGGCGCGGAGCCGTTCCTGCATCCCGGCCGCGCCGCGACGGTGCTGGCCGGCGAGGCCGAGGCGGGTTGGATCGGCGAGCTGCACCCGCTGGTCTGCCGCGAGTGGGACGTCGAGGCGGCGGTTGGCTTCGAACTGAGCCTGGCGGCGCTGCTCGGCGGCGCGACGGCGGGGGACGAGGCCTTCGAGGACGTCACCACCTACCCCGCGGTGCGCCAGGACCTGGCCGTGGTCGTGCCCCGTGACGTCCCCGCGGCGGCGGTGCGCGAGGCGGTCCTCGCCGGCGGCGGTGAGCTGCTGCGCGCGGCCGAGGTCTTCGACCTCTACGAAGGCGAGCAGTTGGGCGAGGGTCGCAAGAGCCTGGCGCTGCGGCTTGAGTTCGGCGCCGCCGACCGCACCCTCACCGACGAGGAGGTCGCGGCGCTGCGCGAGCAGATCGCCGCCAAGCTGAGCGAGATCGGGGGGTCGCCGCGTGAGTAACTCCCGCGCACAACCGCTCGACGGCGACCCCGCCGCCCGGGTCCTGGTCGCCGGCGCCTCCGGCTTCACCGGCGCCCTCGCGGCCCAGATCGTCTGGCGCCACCCAAGCTTGGAGCTGGTCGCGGTCACCTCGCGCAGCGACGCCGGCACGCCGCTCGACCGGCTCTACCCGCGCTACCGCGTGCCACTGGAGCTGACCGAGCTCGACCTCGACGCGATCGAGGGGGTCGACGCGGCGATCGTCGCTTACCCACACGGCGCCTCGGCGCCGACCGTCGCTGCCCTGCGCGGCCTCGGCGCGCTGGTCGTCGACCTCTCCGCCGACTTCCGCCTGCGCGACCTGCCGACCTACGAGCGCTGGTACGGCGAGCACGGCGCGCCGGAGCTGCTCGAGGGCGCCGTCTACGGGCTGACCGAGCTCTACCGCGAGCCGCTGCGCGAGGCCGAGCTGGTCGCGACGCCGGGCTGCTACCCGACCGCGAGCGTCCTGGCGCTGGCGCCGCTGGCCGAGCGCGGCCTGCTCGGCGACGTCGTGATCGACGCCAAGCAGGGCGTCTCCGGCGCCGGCCGCGGCGGTGGCGACGCGATGCACTACGCGAGCATGGACGAGAACGCCTTCGCCTACAAGACCGAGGGCCACCGCCACCGGCCCGAGATCGAGCAGGAGCTGGCGGCGCTGGGCAGCCCGGCCCCGGTCACCTTCGTCCCGCACCTGCTGCCGCTCGACCAGGGCGAGCTGACCAGCTGCTACGCGCAGCTCAGCGAGCCGATCTCCAAAGAGGAGGTACAGGCGCTCTACGCCGAGCGCTACGCCGGGGAGCCCTTCGTCCACGCGGTCGAGCGGCCGCCCGGCCTGCGCGACGTGCGTGATACCAACGAGTGCCACGTCTACGTCACCGTCGAGGAGCGGGGGAGGGTGCTGGCCTTCTCGGCGATCGACAACCTCTGGAAGGGCGCCTCCGGCCAGGCCGTGCAGAACCTCAACCTGATGCTCGGGCTCGAGGAGACGGCGGGGCTGCTGTGAGCGAGACCTTCTTCCGCTCGCGCTGGGTCGAGGCGCCGGCCGGGGGCGAGGAGCTCGACCCGGCTGGGCTCGCGCCGGGCTTTCGCGCCGGTGCCGCCAGCTGCGGCCTCAAGGGCGGCGGCAAGACCGACGTCGGCCTGCTCGTCTGCGACGCCGAGCGGGTGGACTCGGCGCTGCTGCTGACCCGCAACGCCTCGGCGGCGGCGCCGGTGCGGATCTGCCGCGACCGGGTCGAGCAGGGTGCCGTGCGGGGCGCGGTCGTCAACGCCGGCAACGCCAACGCCGAGACCGGCGACCAAGGCTTGGCCGACGCCTGGGCGATGTGCGAGCGGGCCGGCGCCGAGCTCGGCGTCGACGCCTCCGCGGTCGCCGTCGCCGAGACCGGGGTGATCGGCGTGCCGCTGCCGATCGAGGCGGTGCTCGCCGGGGTCGGCGAGGCGGCGGGGACGCTCTCCGAGCGGGGCGCCGCCGCCTTCTCCGACGCGATCCTGACCACCGACCGCTGGCCGAAGAGCTGCACGCTGCGCGCCGGTGGCGTCACCCTCTCCGCCCAGGCCAAGGGCGGCGGCATGATCCAGCCCGGCTTCGCGACGATGCTCTGCTTCGTGCAGACCGACGCCGTCGTCGATGACCCCGAGGGCGCGCTGCGCACCGCGGTCGAGGCCTCCTTCGAGCGGATCACCGTCGACGGCCAGATGAGCACCAACGACACCGTGCTGCTGCAGGCGACCGGCGAGTCGGGGGCGCCGCTGCCCGCCGGCCTGCTCGAGGCGGTCCTGCTGCAGCTGGCGATCGAGATCGTCGCCGACGGCGAGGGCTCCTCGCGGGTCGGCCGGGTCGCGGTCGAGGGCGCCGCCTCCGCCGCCGAGGCCGAGCGGGTCGCCCGCGCGATCGCCAACTCGCCCCTGGTCAAGACCGCGCTCTTCGGCCACGACCCGAACTGGGGCCGGATCGCACAGGCCGCCGGGATGGCGCTGGCCGGCGAGGACCTGGAGGAGATCGGCGCCGACGCGATCGACGCCGAGCAGCTGGGCGGCGAGGAGCCCGAGGCCGAGATCGGCCTGCGCCTCGACCGCGGCGAGCACCGCGCCCACGTCTACTTCTCCGACCTGGGCTACGAGTACATCCGCATCAACGCCGAGTACACGACCTGACGATCCAAGGAGTCACGATGGCCACCAACGTCGACACGCTGCTCGAGGCGCTTCCCTACATCCGGGAGTTCCACGGGCGCACCGTGGTGATCAAGTACGGCGGCTCAGCGATGCGCGAGGAGGCGCTGCGCGAGGACTTCGCGACCGACGTCGTGCTGCTCAAGTACGTCGGTCTCAAACCGGTGATCGTCCACGGCGGTGGCCCCGAGATCACCGAGTACATGGAGCGGCTCGGCCTCGAGGTTCGCTTCCACGAGGGCCTGCGGGTCTCCGACGCGGAGACCGTCGAGGTCGCCCGCATGGTCCTGCTCGGCAAGCTCAACTCCGACATCGTCCAGCGCCTCAACCGCCACGGCCAGCCGGCGGTCGGCCTGTCTGGTCAGGACGGCACCCTGTTCGAGGTGGCACCCGTGCCCAACGCCGAGCAGGTCGGCTTCGTCGGCTCGATCGAGCGCGTCGACGTCGACGTCCTCAACCACATCGCCGCCGACTACATCCCGGTGATCGCCTCCTCGGCCTCCGACCGCGAGGGCAACGCCTACAACGTCAACGCCGACGAGGCGGCGGGCAAGGTCGCCGCCGCGCTCGGTGCCTACAAGGCCATCTTCCTCACCGACGTCGCCGGCTGGCTCGCCGACCCGGCCGACGAGGGCTCGCTGATCTCGCGCGCCCCGGTCGGCGAGGTCGAGGTGCGGCTGGCGGAGATCGACGGCGGCATGCGGCCGAAGCTGGCCGCCTGCGTCGAGGCGATCCGCGGCGGCTCGCAGTCGGCCCACATCATCGACGGGCGCAAGCCCCACAGCCTCCTGCTCGAGCTCTTCACCGACGCCGGCATCGGCACGATGGTGACGCCGTGAGTGTGGTGACCCTGGCCGAGCTGCAGGCGCTCGAGGAGCGCTACCTGATGCGGACCTACAAGCGGGCGCCGGTCGAGTTCGTGCGCGGCGAGGGGACCGTGCTCTGGGACGCCGAGGGCAAGGAGTACCTCGACTTCCTGGCCGGGATCTCGGTCTGCTCGGTCGGCCACTGCAACCCGGCCGTGGTCGCCGCCGTGCGCGAGCAGGCGGGGACGCTGATGCACACCTCCAACCTCTTCTACACCGAGCCGATGGTGCGGCTTGCCGAGCGCCTCTCCGAGTCCAGCCTCGGCGGCCGGGTCTTCTTCTCCAACTCGGGCACCGAGGCGAACGAGTGCGCGATCAAGATCGCCCGCAAGAACGCGCACCGCCGGGGCGTTGAAAACCCTGAGATCGTGAGTTTCGAGCGGGACTTCCACGGACGCACCTACGGCGCTCTTTCGGCGACGCCCAAACTCGCCCAAGACCGTGCCCTCGGACCGATGCTTCCCGGCTTTCGCAGCGTCGCCTTCGACGATGCCGATGCCCTGCGCGACGCCGTCGGCGAAAACACCGCGGCGATCCTGATCGAGCCGATCCAGGGCGAGGCCGGCATCTACCCGCTCAGCGACGAGACGCTGCTCGCCGCCCGCGAGCTCTGCGACGAAGCGGAAGCGCTGCTGATCTTCGACGAGATCCAGACCGGCATGGGCCGGACCGGGTCGCTGTGGGCCTACGAGCAGACCCCGGTGCGCCCGGACGTGCTCACCAGCGCCAAGGCGCTCGGCGGCGGTCTGCCGATCGGCGCCTGCGTGACGGCGCCGGCGGCGAGCGAGGTGCTCGAGGCCGGCGACCACGGCTCGACCTTCGCCGGCGGGCCGGTCGTCTCGGCCGCGGCCCTGACGGTGCTCGAGCTGGTCGACGACGCGGCTCTGTTGCGACGGGTCCGCGAGCTGGGCGCGACCCTGCGGGAGGGACTGCTCGCCGTCGACGGCGTCGAGGAGGTCCGCGGCCGCGGACTGATGCTCGGCGTCGGCCTGGTCGAGGGGATCGACGCGGCGGCGATCGGCGCCGACCTGCTCGAGCGCGGCCTGATCGTCAACGTTCCCGAGCCGCGCACGATCCGCCTCCTGCCGCCGCTGACCCTCGATCCCGAGCAGATCGACCGCGCCGTTGCCCTGATCAGCGACGCGCTCCTAGGCTACTCACGGGCATGAGCACCGAGAAGCTGCCACCCGCTCAGCACCGGATCGACTCGGCGGCGGACGCGGCGGAGCGGCTGGCGACGATCGTCGACGCGGCCGAGCGGGCCGCCGCCAGCGTCATCGACGGGGCCGAAGCACAGGCGCAGCGCTATCTCGAGCAGGCCAGGGCTCGTGCGGACAGGATCGTCGCCGAGCGGCTGCGTGACCTGGCCGACCAGCTCGACCCCCCGGGCACGGTCGAGCCCGAGGTCGAGGTCGAGACCGAGGTAGAGATAGAGGTGCCCAAGGTGCAGCACCTGAAGCGGGTCGAGCTGAACCCAGACTCCGACGGCGCCCCGCGCCGTCTCACCCCACGCCGCTCCGGTTCCGCGGGCGCGCGCCTGCTGGCCACCCAGATGGCGGTTTCCGGCGCCAGCCGGGAGGAGATCGAGCAGCGCCTGCGAAGCGGTTTCGAGATCGACGACACTAACGAGATACTCGACGCGATTCTCGGCCCGGAGGGGTAATCACATGAACGACGACCCGACCCGCGTTATGGGTCAACCCGAGCCGCCCGGCGGGCGGCCCCACGGCAACATGCGCCTGCTCGTCGCCGGCCTCATAGCGGTCATCGTCGGCCTCGTCATCGCGATCGTCGTGATCGCCTCCGAGGACGGCGGGGACGGCGCCACGACCGAGGCGACGACGACGCTGCCGACCACCGAAGAAACGACTGAGCCGACGACGACGACGACCGAAACGACCGAGACCGAAACGACGGAGACGTCCCCGACCACGACGGAGACGACCACCGAAGAAGAAGAAGCGGAAGCGCCGGAAGAAGAAGCGGAAGACGGCGCCGGCGGCATCGAAGCGCCTTAGGCGTTGCGTCCTGGGATCGCCCCAAGGCCAGCCGTGCGAGACTTCGCCGCGCCGTGAGCCAGGACGAGATCGCCCAGCAACGACCGACGGCCAGCTACGAGGCCGACCCCAGCGAGGTTCGCCGGGTCCTGCTGCTCTACTCGGGCGGCCTGGACACCAGCGTGATGCTGAAGTGGATTCAGGACCGCTACGGCGCCGAGGTGGTCTGCCTGACGGTCAACCTCGGCCAGCCGGGCGAGGACTACGGCGTGATCGAGGACAAGGCGATGCGGCTGGGCGCGCTCGAGTGCCACGTGGTCGACGCCCGCGAGCGCTTCGCCGCCGACTTCGTCGCCCCGGCGATCAAGGCCAACGCGCTCTACGGCGGCGGCTACCCGCTGTTCACGGCGCTCGGCCGGCCGCTGATCGCCGAGCTCGCGGTCGAGCACGCGCGCCTCTCGGGTTGCGACACGATCGCCCACGGCTGCACCGGCAAGGGCAACGACCAGGTGCGGATCGAGGCCACGGTCGCCACCCTGGCGCCGGAGCTGAAGACGATCGCCCCGGTGCGCTCCTGGCAGATGGGCCGCGAGGAGGAGATCGCCTACGCGCGCGAGCACGGGATCCCGGTCAAGGGCGGCACCGAGGTCGCCCCCTACTCGATCGACGACAACCTCTGGGGCCGCTCCTCGGAGGGGCGCTGGATCGAGGACCTCGACCACGCCCCCGAGGACGACGTCTTCCAGTTGGTGACCCGGCCCGAGCTGGCGCCCGACGAGGCCGAGGTGGTCACGGTCGAGTTCGAGGCCGGCGTGCCGGTGGCGCTCAACGGCGAGCGGCTCGGCCTGGTCGAGCTGCTCGAAGCCGCGGCCGAGATCGGCTGCCGCCACGGGGTCGGCATCGTCGACCACATCGAGGACCGCATCGTCGGCCTCAAGGTGCGCGACATCTACGAGGTGCCGGCTGCGGCGATCCTGCTGCCCGCCCACCAGGAGCTGGAGAAGCTGGTCGGCACGATCCACCAGAACCAGTTCAAGCCGGGCCTCGACCAGAAGTGGGGCTACCTGGTCTACGCCGGGCTGTGGTGGGAGCCGCTGCGCACCGACCTCGACGCCTACATGGACGCGGTCAACGCCCAGGTCACCGGCACGATCGGGCTGCGCCTCTACAAAGGCAGCGTCCGCGTCGTCACCCGCTCCTCGCCCAACGCCGTCTACGACGCCGACCTCGCCTCGTTCGCCGAGTCGGGCGGCCTCTTCTCACAGGAGGCCTCTCCGGGCTTCATCGAGCTCTGGTCGTTGCAGTCGCGGATGGCGCATAGGATTCGCCGCCGCGGGGAAGAGGAGAGCTGATGTACGACAGGCTCGGCAAAGCGGCGCTGCGCTTCGCGATCCGTTACGTGCGTTACCGCTACCGGCGCCAGATCCGCATCGGCGCCGGCGTCGCGGCGGCCGCCGTGGGCGTCGCCTTGTACGTCGCCAGCAGAAACGTCCCCGAGGGATAGCAATCGCTACGCTCGGCGGTTCGTGCGGAAACTCCCTGCATTTGCGCTGCTTGCCCTGATCTCGCTGGTTGTCGCGTCCGCCCAGGCGGCGGAGATCGACGCGCTGCGCGCGAAGGTCGAGGGCGGCCGCGAGGAAGCGGCGGCGCTGGGCGCCGAGATCCGCGCGACCCAGGAACGCGTCCTCGCCGCCGAGGGTGAGGCGGAAGAGGCCGCGGCGCGCGAGCGGCAGCTGAGCGGGCTGCTGGCCAGCGGGCAAGAGCGTGCCGCCCGGCTCGCCGGCGAAGTCGACGCGGCGGAACGGCGGTTGCGGGCCGAGAAGCGCCGCCTGCGCCGGGCCCGCAAGGTGCTGGAAGGTCGGCTGGTCGCGATCTACATGAGCGGCTCGCCGAGCACCGCCGGCATCGTGCTCGGCTCCGGCGACTTCGACGACCTGGCGGTGCGCAGCGAATACCTGGAGCGGATCGAGGAGTCGGACACCCAGCTGGCCGACCGGGTCGAGCAGGTGCGCGACTCGGTGCGCCGCGACCTGCGCCTGGTCGCCGAGCTGAAGGCGCGGGTCGACGCCCACAACGCGCGGCTCGCCGCGGCGCGGGAAGAGATCGGCGCGGCGCGGGCGCGGGCCGAAAGCGCGGCCGCCGAGCTGAGCTCGCTGCGGGCCGAGCGGGCCACCGCGCTGGCGACGCTGAAAGAGCGGATCGAGGGCTGGGTCGGCGACATCGAAGCGGCGGAAGCGGCGAGCCGCGCGGCGGCCGAAGAAACCGTCGGGCGCTGGCTCGGCGGCCCCTACTCGATCCCGACCTACATCGTGATGTGCGAGTCGGGCGGCAACTACGGCGCCGTCAACCCGTCGAGCGGCGCCGGCGGCGCCTACCAGATCCTGCCCTCGACCTGGGAGATGTACGGCGGCCAGGGCGCCCCGCACCAGGCGCCGAAGGCCGAACAGGACCGGATCGCCGCCGAAATCTGGGCCGACTCCGGCGGCAGCGCCTGGGTCTGCGCCTGAGCTCAAAACCGGGCCGGAACGCGTCTCCCGCGTGTCGGTTGTTCGAAACATTTTGCATTCAACGCACCACGCGCCCGTCGCGGGCGCCTAGCGTGGCATCATGCAGACAATGGATTCCAACCGGACCGAGGAGCGAATCGACAACCTGAGCCACCAGGTGGGTGAGCTGAGTCGCCGGGTCGACGACCTGAGCACGGAGATGCGCGCCGAGTTCAAGGGGATGCGTGACGAGATGCATGCCAACTCGCAGGGCTTGCGCGACGAGATGCAGGTCGAATTCAGAAATGTGCGCGCTGAGTTCAGAGAGGAATTCCAGAATCTGAGCGCGCGCCTCGAGGTTCGCTTCGACTCGCTTCACCGGTCGATGCTCTGGATGATGGGGACGATGCTCGTCGTCGTGGCCAGCATCCTCGCCAGCGCTCAGCTTTGAGCGGCCAGGCAGGGGAGGGTCGGCCCGCGTCGAAGCGGGCTCCATGTTCGTGCGCAAGAAGCGAGGCCCGGCCGCGCGCCGCAAACCGAAAGGCAAGGCGAAAGCGAAAGCAAAAGGGCGGTCGCGTCTGCGTTTGCCGGAGGGGCTGCAGCAGCGCCACCTCGATCTGATCGGGCTCTTCCTGATCGCCGCCGGCGTCTACCTCGTCTTCGTCCTCTTCTTCGGTTGGGACGGGGGCAAGGTCGGCTACGGGCTGGAGACCGGGCTCGAGTACCTGCTCGGCGAAGTCGGGGCGCGGATCGTCACCGTGCTGATGGTGGCGAGCGGCGCGATGCTGGTCACCGGGACCTCGGTCTCGACTGTCTTCCGCGGCCTCGGCCGCGGCGTGCGCGGCACCGTCCGCGGCGGCCGCGACATCGCCCAGACCGCGATCCAGCACCGCGAGGACCGGCGCAGCGCCAAGACCCTCTCCGACTTCGACACCCAGGCCGCGCCCACCGACGTGATGAGCGACTACCCCGAGTCCGACGACTTCGAGCCCACCGTGGCGATCGCCGCCGACGACCCCGACGACGAGCCGGCGACGACCGAGTTCGCCCTTGCCGAGGATGACGAGCCCGAGCCGGAGGCCGAGGACCCCCAGCCACACGCCTATGAGACCGAGGTCCGCGGCGAGGAGGGCCTCGGCGTCGGCACAGACTCGGAGTCCAAGCAGACGGCGCTGACCCCGATGGGAAGCAAGCGCGGGGTCACCGAATCGGAGCAGATCGCCTACCGGCCGCCGCCGGCGAAGCTGCTGGAAAAGGGCAAGGGCGACAAGGGGCCTGACCCGCGCGATCACGAAGCGATCGGCCGCAAGCTGGTCGAGACGCTCGGCCACTTCGGCGTCGAGGCGAAGATCGTCGGCATCGTCAGCGGCCCGCACGTCTCCCGCTTCGAGCTGCGCCTGGCGCCCGGCACCAAGGTGAAGAAAGTCACCGAGCTCTCCAATGACCTCGCCTACGCGCTGGCCTCGACCGACATCCGCATCCTGGCGCCGATCCCCGGCAAGCAGGCGGTCGGGGTCGAGGTGCCGAACGCCCGCCGCCGCCTTGTCCGGCTCGGCGACATCTACGCCGGCCGGCCGGAGAAGACCTCGCCGCTGGTCGCCTGGCTGGGCAAGGGGATCGACGGCAACGCGGTCTGGACCGACCTGGCGAAGATGCCGCACGTGCTCGTCGCCGGAACCACCGGCTCGGGCAAGTCCGGCTGCGTCAACGCGATCCTCTCCTCGATCCTGATGCAGGCCTCGCCCAACGAGGTCCGCCTCGTCCTCGTCGACCCCAAGCAGGTCGAGCTCAACCACTACGAGCACGTCCCGCACCTCTTGACGCCGGTGGTCACCTCGCCGCGGCTCGCCGCCAACGTGCTCGCCAACCTGATCGGCGAGATGGAGAACCGCTACGGGATCATGGGCCAGGCCCGCTGCCGCAACCTGGCCGAGCTCAACCGGGCGCGGACCAAGGCGGGCGAAGCGCCGCTGCCGCACATCCTCTGCGTGATCGACGAGCTCGCCGACCTGATGATGGTCTCGCCGGCCGAGGTCGAGGACTCGATCATCCGCCTGGCACAGAAGTCGCGCGCCACCGGGATCCACCTGGTGCTGGCGACGCAGCGGCCCTCGACCGACATCATCACCGGCACGATCAAGGTCAACATCCCGGCCCGGATCGCCTTCGCCGTCTCCTCGCAGACCGACTCGCGGGTGATCCTCGACCAGGGTGGGGCGGAGGCCCTGCTCGGCCAGGGCGACATGCTCTTCCGCGGCGCCGGGACCTCGAAGATGGCCCGCGTGCAGGGCGCCTTCGTCACCGAGGAGGAGATCGCTCGCGTCACCGGGCACTGGGCCAAGCAGGGCGAACCGGAATTCGAGGACAACCTGCTTGAGGCGCGCGAGGAGGTCGCCGGCGACGGCGGCGACGACGAGTTCGACCCCGACGCCGACGACCTGCTCGACGAGGCGATCCGCACCGTCGTGCAGACCGAAACCGCCTCGGTCTCGATGATCCAGCGCCGCCTGCGGGTCGGCTACACCCGCGCCGGCCGCCTCATCGACATGCTCGAGCGGCGCGGCGTGATCTCCGGCTACGAGGGCTCGAAACCGCGCCAGGTGCTGATCACCGAGGCTGACCTGCCCCGGGTCCTCAGCGGTGGCGGCGAGCCGGAGCCGGTCGCGGTTGAGGCCGACGAGTCCCCCTGAGACGAGTATCGCGCGCCGGAATGGCGCAGGGGACACAATGTCGGAGTGAGCATCGGCATCGGAGCGACGCTGCGGGAGGCGCGGAATCGCCGCAAGCTCGACCTGGTCGAGGTCGAAGACGAGATCAAGATCCGCGTCCGCTACCTGCAGGCGATCGAGAACGAGGAGTGGGACGCGCTGCCGGGCGGCGCCTACACGCGCGGCTTCATCCGCACCTACGCGGCCTATCTCGGCCTCGACGGCGAGCGCCTGGCGGAGGACTACCGGCGCAGCACGGCGCCGCCGGGCGGCGAGCGCCCGCCGCGCCGGGTGGAGCCGGTGCCGACCGGGTCGCGCCGCAGCGGTCCGCGCATCCCGGGCAGCGTCCTGGTCGTCGCCGTCACCCTCGGCCTGGCGGTGCTGTTCGTCGTCATCGGCCTGCTCGGGAGCGATGACGACGGCGGCTCGGACCCCGCGCCGAAAGGGCAGGGCAACGGAGGGGCCCAGGCCGAGGAGCGGCGCACCAGCGCGTCGGCGCCCGCCCGGGGGGTCGAGGTGAGCCTGGCGGCGAAAGCCGAAGTCTGGGTCTGCCTGCTCGGGGCCGACGAAGAGGAGCTGGTCGACGGGCAGATCCTCACCGAAGGCGCGACGCTCGGGCCCTTCCGCTCGGGCAGTTTCGAGCTGGCGCTCGGCAACGGCTCCGTGACGATGCAGGTGGACGGCGAGCCGGCGCCGGTCGAAGACAGCTCGAGCCCGGTCGGTTATGCGATTGACTCCACGGGTGAGTTGACCGCTCTGGAAGAAGGGGAAAGGCCGGACTGCGAATGAGCGAGGTGGCAGGGGGAGCGACGCCCGTGCGCGCGGGGATCGTCGTCACGGGCACTGAGGTGCTGACGGGGCGGATCGCCGACCGCAACGGGCCCTGGGTTTCCGAACAGCTCGCCGAGCTGGGGGTCGAGGTCGCCCACATCCTGGTCGTCGGCGACCGTCTCGACGATCTCGAGTCGGCGCTCGCCTTCATGGCCGCCGAGGGGATGGACCTGATCGTCACCTCGGGTGGCCTGGGGCCAACCGCCGACGACCTCACCGCCGAGATCGTCGCCCGCTTCGCCGGGGTGGAGCTGATCCTCGACGAGGAGATGGAGGAGAAGATCGCGGCGATCCTGCGCGGCTTCGCCCGCCGTTTCCGCTTCGACGAGGAGGCCGTGCGCGAGGCCAACCGCAAGCAGGCGATGGTCCCCGAGGGCTCGGTGCCCCTCGACCCGATCGGGACCGCCCCGGGCCTGGTCGTGCCGGCGGGCGAGCGGGTGGTCGTCGTCCTGCCCGGGCCGCCGCGTGAGCTGCAGCCGATGTGGCCGGCGGCGATCGAGTCCCGCCCGGTGCAGGCGGTGCTGGCGCGGGCGACGCCGCTGCTCGGCTACACCGTGCGGATGTTCGGCACTCCCGAGTCGGAGATCGCCAAGAGCCTGCGTGAGATGGAGGCCGACGGGATCGAGCTCGGCGCGGTCGAGATCACCACCTGCCTGCGCCGCGGCGAGATCGAGATCGACGTCCGCTACCGGGCCGAGGCGGGGACCGTGGCCGAGGAAGTGCGGGCGGGCCTCGCCGAGCGCCACGGCCGCCACGTGTTCAGCCTCAACGGCGAGACGGTCGACGACCAGTTGGCCGGCCTGCTGCAGGGGCGGCGTCTGGCCCTGGCCGAGTCCTGCTCGGGAGGGCTGCTGGCGGCGCGGATCACCGACCTGCCCGGCGCCTCCGCCTACTTCGCCGGGGGCGTCGTCTCCTACTCGAACGAGGCCAAGGCCGAGCTGCTCGGCGTCGATCCGGGGTTGATCGAGGCCCACGGCGCGGTCTCGGCCGAGGTCGCGGAAGCGATGTCGCTGGGGGCGCTCCGCCGCTTCGATGCCGATGTCGCGGTCTCGATCACCGGCATCGCCGGCCCCGATGGCGGCAGCGAGGAGAAGCCGGTCGGCTACGTCTGCTTCGACGCGCGGCTCGCCGACGGCACCAGCCTCGCCCGCCAGCCGGTGATCCCCGGCGGCCGCGCCGACATCCGCGAACGCTCGGCCCTGGTCGCGATGCACCTGCTGCGGGTCTTGCTCGGCGGCGACGAGCCACCTCTGTAGCTGGGATGTCACGAAGGTTTTGCGGTCTGGGGTTGTTCCGCGCGTCGGCGGCCCGTAGCGTCGCCGGCATGACGAAGGAGAGGCTGAAGAGCCCGCGGGCGCGGCTGTTCGTCGCGCTCGACCTACCCGACCGGGTGCGGGCGGGGATCGCGGCATGGGGGAGGGAGGCGTTCGCCGACCCGGCCCTGCGCCCGGTGCGGGAGGAGTCCCTCCACATCACCCTCGCCTTCCTCGGCTGGCTGCCGGAGAAGGAGATACCGCGGCTCGGCGAGATCGTCGCCGCGAGCGGCGGCCGGACGGTCCCGCTCGAGCTGGGCGACCCGGTGCCGCGCCCCGAGCGCGGGCGGCCGCGGTTGTATGCGCTGCCGGTCGCCTCGCCGGGTACGGTCGAGTTGCAGGCGCGGCTGCGGGAGCAACTGGTCGGTGCGCGCCTCTACGAGCCCGAGAAGCGCCCGTTCTGGCCCCACGTGACCGTCGCACGTGTGCGGCGCGAGGAGCGGGGCTCGAAGCGCCCGGCCGTTGTCGGGAAGCGTCCGGGGCCAATTCCGAAAAATCTTTCCCAGTTGTTCCGGGGCGTCCGGATCACGCTCTACCGTTCTGAACTCCAGCCGCAGGGTGCGCAGTACACCCCGTTGGCGCAAGTCGAGCTGTCCACGCACGGACGGCAGTGAGGTGGAAGAGATGGCAAACGAGAAAGCGACTCTGAAGGACGCCTCGGCCAAGGAGGCAAAAGCGAAGGACGCGGCGCTCGAGGCGGCGGTGACCCAGATCGAGCGGGACTTTGGCCAGGGCGCCCTGATGCGGCTTGGTGCCGACGCGACGATCAAGATCCCGGCGATTCCGACCGGGGCGCTGGCGCTCGACTTGGCGCTGGGCATCGGCGGCGTGCCCAGGGGCCGGATCGTCGAGGTCTTCGGTCCCGAGTCCTCGGGTAAGACGACGCTGCTCTACCACATCATCGCCGAGGCCCAGAGCCGCGGCGGGATCTGCGCCTTCATCGACACCGAGCACGCGATCGACCCGACCTACGCACGCAAGATCGGCGTCGACACCGACGAGCTGCTCGTCTCGCAGCCTGACTATGGCGAGCAGGCGCTTCAGATCGCCGATCGCCTGATCGCCTCGGCGGCGATCGACGTTGTCGCGATCGACTCGGTCGCGGCGCTGACGCCGAAAGCCGAGCTCGACGGCCAGATCGGAGACCAGACGGTCGGCTTGCAGGCGCGGCTGATGTCGCAGGCGATGCGCAAACTCGCCGGCAACCTCAACCGCACCAACACCGTCTGCATCTTCACCAACCAGATCCGCGAAAAGGTCGGCGTCCAGTTCGGCTCACCCGAGACCCAGCCGGGCGGCCGGGCGCTGAAGTTCTACGCCTCGCAGCGGCTCGACATCCGCCGCATCGAGACCCTCAAGGAAGGGACCGAGGCGGTCGGCAACCGGGTGCGGGTCAAAGTCGTCAAGAACAAGGTCGCTTCACCCTTCCGCCAGGCGGAATTCGACATCGAGTACGGGGTCGGCATCTCGCGCGAGGGCGGGCTGCTCGACTTTGGGATCGAGCACGACCTGGTGCAGAAGTCGGGCGCCTTCTTCTCCTACGGCAAAACGCGGCTCGGCCAGGGGCGCAACAACGCCAAACAGTTCCTCGCCGAGAACCCGGAGATCGCTAGCGAGATCGAGGGGAAGATCCGCGCCGCGCTCGGCATCGGCGCCACCGAGGCCACCCCGGCTGCTCCGGCGGAGCCACCGGCAGAGGCACAAGCCGCCTGAGGCCAACCGCCGGCGCATTTCGGCGTCCTCGGTCGCTCGCGTGCGGAGCACGCCACGCTCCCTGCGTCCTTGAACTGCTTGGGCGGTTGGCCTCAGGAATTAGACAAACGGTTCTATAGGACTACTATTGGGCTGTAATGAGAATCAGCTTGCCGCCGTGGAAGTCGTCACGCGGCAACGGTCCAGGCCCCGACTTGGTGCTGGACCGGCTGGAGGCGCTGAACGCTCAACTGGATGAGTTGGAGCGGCGTCGGGCCCTGCTCGGCGCCCGCGAGCGCGAGCTGGAGCAGCGTGCCGAGCGGCTGTCGCACGGCGAGTCGCGGCAGCTGGCGGAGCTGGAGCGGATCGCGTCGCTGAGCGTCGACGACGCCCGCCGGGCGCTGATCCGCGAGGTCGAAGACGATGCCCGCCGCCGCGCCGGCCTGGCGCTGCGCAAGATCGAGCGGGAAGCGAAGAGGGACGCCGACCAGCGCGCCCGCGGCATCCTCGCGGCCGCGACCCAGCGCCTCGCCGGCGCTCATGCGGACCGGGCGGCGACGCAGGTCGTGTCCCTGCCCAGCGACGCGATGAAGGGCCGCGTCATCGGTCGCGACGGGCGCAACATCAGCGTCCTCGAGGCGCTGACCGGCGTCGACATCATCGTCGACGACACGCCCTCGGCCGTGCGCGTCTCGAGCTTCGACTGCCTGCGCCGCGAGGTGGCCCGGATAACGCTGGAACGGCTGGTCGCCGACGGTCGCATCAATCCCGCCCGCTGCGAGGAGGCCTACCAGCAGGCAAGGCGGGAGATCGAGGAGCGGGTGGTCGAAGAGGGCGAGCGAGCGGCGCTCGACGCGAAGGTGAACGGCCTCCACCCGCGCTTGACCGAGCTGCTGGGTCGCCTCCAGTTCCGCACCAGTTACGGGCAGAACCTCCTCGCCCACCTGGTCGAGAGCGCCTACCTGGCCGGGCTGCTGGCGCTCGAGCTCGGCGCCTCAGCCGACGTTGCCCGCCGCGCGGCGCTGCTGCATGACATCGGCAAGGGCGTGAGTCACGAGGTCGAGGGCACCCACGCGGCGGCGGGGGCGGCGCTCGCCCGCCGCTATGGCGAGAGCGAGGAGGTCGCGCACGCGATCGAGGCCCATCACGGCGAGGTCGAGCCGGGCACGGTGGAGGCGGTTGTCGTGCAGGCCGCCGACGCTCTCTCCGGCGCCCGTCCCGGCGCCCGCGGCGAGACCCTGGAGGCCTACGCGACGCGGCTGCAGGAGCTCGAGGAGCTTGCCTCCCGCCACACCGGGGTGAAGCGGGTCTACGCGATGCAGGCGGGTCGAGAGATCCGCGTCATGGTCGATCCCGGCGAGGTCGACGACGAGCGGGCGGCGCTGATCTCGCACGAGATCGCCGCCGCGATCGAGGGCGAGGTCGCGCACCCCGGTCAGATCAAGATCACAGTGATTCGCGAGAGCCGCACGACGGCATACGCCAGGTGACGCGACCCCGCTCCGCCCGTCTCTCTGGATAGGATTCCGCCCGCATGGACGACGGAACGATCTTCTACATCGCTGGCGGGCTGCTCACCGCGTCCGCGGTCATCGTCAGCTTCCTCGGTCTGCGCGTGAAGGGCTTCCCCGGGCGCCTGGGACCGATCGTCGCGCTCTGGTTCATCGCCCTGATCGGCGTCACGACCACCTTCGCGGTGCTCCACTCCAAGCACGAGGAAGTGCCCCACGAGGAGGAGGTCGGCCTGCCGCAGGCGACCAAGGAAGCCGAACAGGAGGAGGCGCAGTAGCGCTTCCCATCACGTTTTCCATGCGTGACGTGGAAAACGTGATGCGTTATTCCCGCCGCTAGTCTTGGGCCGATGCCCAGGTACCACGTCACCACGTTCGGCTGCCAGATGAACGTGCACGACTCCGAGCGGATGCAGGGGATGCTCGAGTCGCTCGGCTACGAGCAGGCGCCGAGCCGCGAGGAGGCCGACGTGATCCTCTTCAACACCTGCTCGATCCGCGAGTCGGCCGATAACCGCTTCGTCGCCCATCTCGGCGAGGCGAAGCGGCTCAAGTCCGAAGACCCCGAGCGCGTCGTCGGCGTCGGCGGCTGCTGGGCGCAGTCGGTCAAGGACGAGGTCTTCCAGCGCTTCCCCTTCGTCGACGTCGCCTTCGGCCCGGGGCAGATCCACAAGCTCGCCGAGTTCCTCAACTCCGACTCGCTCACCGCCCAGGGCTACTTCGAGTTCGAAGACTTCTCCGGCCACCTGCCGACCCGCCGCGAGCGCCGGTTCCAGGGCTGGCTGCAGATCTCGCAGGGCTGCAACTGCAAGTGCGCCTACTGCATCGTGCCCTCGACCCGCGGCCGCGAGGTCAGCCGCGACCCGAACGAGCTCGTAGTCGAGGCCGAGGCGCTGGCCGCCGACGGGGTGCGCGAGGTGACCCTGCTCGGCCAGAACGTCAACAGTTACGGCCGCGACCTGCCGCGCGAGTCGCGGATCGGGTTCGCCGAGCTGCTCGCCCGGGTCGACGCTGTCGAGGGGATCGATCGCATCCGCTACACCAGCCCGCACCCGAAGGACATGAAGGAGGACGTGATCCGGGCGCACGCCGAGCTGCCAGCGCTCTGCGAGCACATCCACCTGCCGCTTCAGGCGGGCTCGAGCGCGGTGCTCAAGCGGATGCGCCGCACCTACGACCGGCAGCGCTACATGGACCGCGTCGCGCTGGTCCGCGAGCACGTTCCCGACTGCGCCCTGAGCACCGACATCATCGTCGGCTTCCCCGGTGAGACCGAGGATGACTTCGAGCAGACCCTCGAGGTCGTCGACGAGGTCGGCTACGACGGCGCCTTCACCTTCGTCTTCTCGCCGCGACGGGAAACCGAGGCGGCGACGATGGGCGAGCAACTGCCCCACGCGGCCAAGCGCGAGCGCATGGAGCGCCTGGTCGAGCTGGTCCAGCGGCGGGCGACCGAGCGGGCCCAGCGCTTCGTCGGACGCGAGATGGAGGTTCTGGTCGAGGGCCCGAGCCGCACCGACCCGACCCGGCTGCGGGGGCGGACGCGACACAACAAGGCGGTCAACTTCGACGGGGTGGCGGAGGCCGGTGAGCTCGTGGCGGTGGAGATCGACTCTGCGACCTCGACCACCTTGAGCGGGGTGTCGGTGAAGCCTCTCTCGCAGCTCGTTCGGTGATCCTCGCGATCTTCGGCCCCACCGGTGTCGGCAAGACCGGTGTCGCCATCGCCCTTGCTGAAAGGCTGCGTGAGGGGGGGAGGAGCCGATCGCTGTCTCCTGCGATGCGCTGCAGGTCTACGAGGGGCTGGAGACGCTGACCGGGGTTGCCAGCGCGGAGCAGCAGGCGAGGCTGGAGCACCGGTTGGTCAGCTTCGTGCCCGTCACGCGGCCGTTCTCGGTTGGCGATTACATGGGGATGGCGCACGCTGAGGTCGACGCGGCGCTGGCCGCCGGGAAGAGGCCGATCGTGGTGGGGGGGACGGGGCTGTATCTGCGCGCCGCGATCGCCGAGCTCTCGCTCGAAAAGGTGCCCTCGGGGTCGGAGGAGTCGGAGCTGTGGTCGCCGCGGACGCGGCACCCGACGGCGATCTTCGGCCTCGACATGGACCGGGCGCAGCTCTACGCGCGGATCGACGCCCGTACCGAGGCGATCGTCGCCGGCGGGGCGGAGGAGGAGGTGAGGCGGGCGGAAGCGCTCGGGCCATCGCGGACGGCGCGCAAGGCGCTCGGCTTCGACGAGTTGCTCTCCGGTGACCTCGAGCTGATGCGGAAGCGCTCGCGCAACTACGCTCGCCGCCAACTGACCTGGATGCGCAAGATCCCCAACCTGACCTGGATCGACCGCGAGGGACGCGACGACGCGGCCATCGCAGCGGAGATCGCCGATCAGGTTTCCGGCGCTCTCCTAGAATCCCGCCGGTGATCGAGCGGGAGCAGGTACTACACGTCGCCAAGCTGGCCCGGCTGAGGCTGGACGACGGCGAGGTCGAGAAGATGGCCGGTGAGCTCTCCGGGATCCTCGACCACGTCGACCGCATCAGTGAGCTCGACCTCGACGACGTCGAGCCGACCGCTCACGTGGTCCAGCTGGAGAACGTCCTGCGCCCCGACGAGCCGCGCCCGAGCTGGCCCCGCGAGGCCGTGCTCGAGCAGGCGCCCGACCCCGCCGAGGGCGCCTTCCGCGTGCCCTCGCCGCAGGCGGAGGCCTGATGTCGGAGCTGCTCGGGCTGACCGTCGCCGAGGCGGCGGCGCGGATCGCCGCCGGCGATCTCTCGCGCGAGGAGTACTTCGCCGCCTGGCGCGAGGCGGCGGCTGGCGACGATCTCAACGCCTACCTGTGGCGGGCCGAGGAAGGCGCTGAGGACGGTGCCGCGGAGGGGCCGCTGGCCGGGATCCCGGTCGCGGTCAAGGACCTCTTCTGCACCGAGGGCACACCGACCACCGCCGGCTCGCGCATCCTCGACGGCCACAAGCCGCTCTACACCGCGACTGCCGTGCGGCGGCTCAGGGAGGCCGGGGCGCGTGTCCTCGGCAAGACCAACATGGACGAGTTCGCGATGGGCTCCTCCAACGAGAACTCCGCCTACGGCCCGGTGCTAAACCCCTGGGATCGCGGCCGCGTCCCCGGTGGCTCTTCGGGCGGTTCGGCGGCTGTCGTCGCCGGTGGCCTGGCGCCCTGCTCGATCGGCACCGACACCGGCGGCTCGATCCGCCAGCCGGCGGCGCTCTGCGGGATCGTCGGGATGAAGCCGACCTACGGGGCGATCTCGCGCTACGGGATGATCGCCTTCGCCTCCTCGCTCGACCAGTGCGGGCCGCTGACCCGCGACGTCACCGACGCGGCCCTGTTGCTCGCCGCGATGGAGGGGCGCGACCCCTGCGACTCGACCTCGGTCGGGATCGAGGGCGGGGTGGGGGCGCCCTCGCGCGAAGACCTCGGGGGCCTGCGCTTCGCCGTGCCGGCCGAGCTCGCCGGCGACGCGATCGAGGCCGGCGTGCGCGAGGTCTTCGAGGCGACGCTGGCGCGGATCGAGGAGCTCGGCGGCGAGATCGCCGAGGTGCCGCTGCCGCACGCCGAGCACGGCATCTCGGCCTACTACGTGATCGCCCCCGCCGAGGCTTCCTCGAACCTGGCCCGCTACGACGGCGTCCGCTACGGGGTGCGGTCGGCGAGCGAAGGCGATCTGATCGAGATGTACGAGGAGACCCGCGCCGAGGGTTTCGGCGATGAGGTCAAGCGCCGCATCATGCTCGGCACCTACGCGCTCTCCTCCGGCTACTACGAGGCCTACTACGGGCGCGCCCAGAAAGTGCGGACGAAGATCGTCGGCGATTACGCCGCCGCCTTCGCCGAGTTCGACTTCGTCGTCACCCCGACCTCGCCCTCGCCCGCCTTCGAGCTCGGCGCCAAGACCGATGACCCGCTGGCGATGTACATGAACGACTTCTTCACCGTGCCGATGTCGCTCGCCGGCATCCCGGCGATCTCGATCCCGGCGGGCCTGGCCGAGCCCGACGGGGGCGGCCCGGAGCTGCCGGTCGGCTTCCAGATCGCCGCCCCCGCCTTCGGTGAGCAGCGCCTGCTCGACGCCGCCTACGCGCTCGAGCGGGCGATCGCCTTCGACGCCACTCCTTCCGGTGCGCCTTTCCCGTCCCAGGTACGGGAAAGGCGCACCGGAACAGGGGGTGAGGGGGGTGAGTGACCTGGAAGCGGTGATCGGGCTCGAGATCCACGTCCAGCTCTCGACCAGGACGAAGATGTTCTGCGGCTGTGAGCTCTCCTTCGGCGACGAGCCGAACGTCCACACCTGCCCGGTCTGCCTTGCCCACCCGGGCGTGCTGCCCGTGCCAAACGAGGAGGCGATCCGCTACGCGCTGAAGATCGCCGCCGCGCTCGGCTGCGAGGTCGCGCCGCGCTCGATCTTCCACCGCAAGAACTACTTCTATCCCGACAACCCGAAGGCCTACCAGATCAGCCAGTACGACGAGCCGCTTGCCGTCGACGGCAGGCTCGGCGGGATCCGCATCCACCGCGCCCACCTCGAGGAGGACGCGGCGAAGACGATCCACCTCGGCGGGTCGGGCCGGATCCACGGCTCCGGCGCCTCGCTGGTCGACTTCAACCGCGGCGGCACGCCGCTGGTCGAGATCGTCACCGAGCCCGACCTGCGCAGCGCCGCCGAGGCGGCGACCTGGGCGCGGCTGCTGCGCACCACTGTGCGCCAGCTGGGCGTCTCCGACGTCAACATGGAGGAGGGCAGCCTGCGGGTCGACGGCAACGTCTCGGTGCGGCCGGTGGGCAGCGAGGAGCTTGGGGTCAAGACCGAGCTGAAGAACATGAACAGCTTCCGCTTTCTCGAGCGCGGGATCGAGGCCGAGCTGGCTCGTCAGCGCGAGCTGATCGAGGCGGGGGGGAGTGTCGTTCAGGAGACCCTTCACTTCGACCCGGAGAGCGGCTCGCTGACGCCGTTGCGCTCGAAGGAGGAGGCGCACGACTACCGCTACTTCCCCGAGCCCGACCTGGTGCCGCTGGTGCCGACCGAGGCGATGCTGAGCGAGGCGCGCGAATCGCTGCCCGAGCTGCCCGAGGCACGGTTGGAGCGCTACCGGGAGGAGCTGGGGGTGGCCGAGGACGTGGCCGCGGTGCTGGTCGCCGACCCTGAGACCGCCGACTACTTCGAGCGCGCCGCCGAGGCCGCCGCCGGGGTAGAGCCGCGGGTGCTGGCGAACTGGGTGACCGGCGAGCTGGCGGCGGCGCTGCGCCAGGCCGGCGACGAGGCCGCCGCCTCCTCGAAGGTCGAGCCGGAGGCGCTGGCGGCCCTTGCCCTGATGGTCCAGGAGAAGAAGATCTCGCACGGCAGCGGCAAGCAGGTGCTGGCTGCCCTGGTCACCGAGGGCGGCGAGCCGGCGGCGATCGTCGAGCGCGAGGGCCTCGCCCAGATCTCCGACAGCGGCGAGCTCGACTCGATCGTCGCCGCCGTGATCGCGGCAAACCCCGAGGCCGCCGAGCAGATCCGCTCCGGCAACCGCAAGGCGATCGGCGCCATCGTCGGCGCCGTGATGAAGGAGACCAAGGGCCGCGCCGACGGCGGCGAGGTCAACCGCCTGATCCTCGAGAAGCTCGGCGCGTAGCACCCAAAGCCCCGGGGCGAGTCTCGCCCCCTGACGCCTTGAGTAGGCGTGTCAATTCAACTCGCGGCGGTCCTGCTGGCCTACGCGGGCGTCCTGCGGGCGCTGATTGCGCTCGCATCGAAGCTCGCGGACCGTTAGCCGACACGCCGCACAAAAGAAACGGCCCCGGGCATACCCCCGGGGCCGTTCAGGTTGTGCCAATTCAAACTGGATGAAATGTTAGCGCTACATGGACGACGGGTCGGCGTGGCCGCTTGCATCAAGGTGATGCTCGTGCCTTCCGATACTTTGTAACAAGTTGTTACAAAGTGCTAGATTGACGTCATGGCCTGGAACGTCGTCATCGCCGGGGGTGGATTTGGTGGGGCGATGGCGGCGCGGGAGCTGGAGCGGATCCTGCCGAAGCAATCGGCCCGGCTGACCCTGGTCAACGACGTCAACTTCCTGCTCTACACGCCGTTCCTGCCCGAGGCGGCCGCTGGGACGCTCGAGCCGCGCCACGTGGTGACGCCGTTGCGCGAGCTGCTCGACCGCACCTACCTGCGGCTGGGCGGCGTCGTCGGCCACGACCCGGCGGCGCGCACGGTCGAGCTGCGCACCCGCGAGGGCGAGGCAGAGCACCTGCGCTACGACCAGCTGCTGCTGGCGATGGGCTCGGTCTCACGGGTCCTGCCGGTGCCCGGCCTCTCCGAGCACGCGATCGGGTTCAAAACGCTCGCCGACGCGATCTGGCTGCGCAACCACGTGATCGAGACGCTGGAGGCGGCCAACGCCAGTGAGGACCCGGCGCACCGGGACGAGCTCCTCACCTACGTCTTCGTCGGCGGCGGCTACGCCGGCCTCGAGGCGCTCGCCGAGCTGCAGGACTTCGCCGCCGACGCGATGGAGAGCTACCCGCGCGCCCGTTTGCACGGGATGCGCTGGGTACTGGTCGAGGCCGCCGACCGGGTCCTGCCCGAGATCGACGCCGGGCTCGCCGACTACGCCCTGCGCGAGCTGCGCGGCCGCGGCATCGACATACGCCTGGAGACGACGCTGGAGGAGGTCGGCCGCGACCGCGCCCGCCTCTCCACCGGTGAGACCTTGCCGACGCGGACCGTGGTCTGGACCGCCGGCGTCGCCCCGCACCCGAGCCTGCGCCAGCTGAACCTGCCGCTCGACGAGCGCGGCCGCGTCCCGGTCGACGAGCACCTGCGGGTGCGGGGCATGGACGCGGTCTGGGCGATCGGCGACTGCGCCGCGGCGCCCAACCCGCTCGGCGGCCTCTGCCCGCCGACCGCCCAGCACGCCGTGCGTCAGGGCCCGGTCGCCGCCCGCAACATCGCCGCCGAGCTCGGCGTCGGCGAGCCGCGTCCCTTCGAGTACAAGGGCCGGGCCGCCTTCGTCAACCTCGGCCGCTACAAGGCGGTCGGCAAGGTCGGTGGCCGCACCTTCCGCGGCTTCCCGGCCTGGTGGATGGCGCGGACTTACCACATGAGCCAGATCCCGGGGGCCGCCCGCAAGGCCCGCGCGGTGATCGACTGGACCGCCAGCCTGCCGTTCCGCCGCGACCTCGCCGAGGTCGGGTCGATCGGCCACCCGCAGCCGCTGGGCGCGACAATGGAGCCGTGGGATTCGAGTACCTCATCATCGCCTTCTTCTTCGGGCTAGCGACCGGGATCATCGGCCGCGGCAAGGGCAGCTCGTTCTGGCTCTGGCTGCTGATCGGCACCCTGCTGCCGCCGCTCGGCCTGATCGCGGTCATCCTCTACCGCTCCGAGAAGAACGAACCGGAACGGCTCTGCCCGAGCTGCGGCAAGGCGGTCAAGCTCTACGTCCAGGTCTGCCCCCGCTGCGGCACCGACCTCTACCTGCCCGACCCGGCCGAGGTGCGCCACCCCGGGGTGAGCTGACGGGCGCACCAGGTATAACCGTTGCCGGTGAAGCTGGGCCTGCTGGCGATCGCGCTCTCACTGTGCCTGGCGGCGGGCGCGTCCGCCGCGACCCTGGAGCCGGTCGGCAGCTTCACGAAACCGATCTTCGTCACCTCTGACCCGGACGATCCCGACCGCCTCTTCGTCGTGCAGCGCGAAGGCCGGATCGTGGTTGCCGGCTCGGAAACGGGCGAGCTGGCCGACCTTGGCTCGCTGGTCACCTGCTGTGCCGGCGAGCGCGGCCTGCTCTCAATGGCGCTCGCCCCCGATTTCGCCGACAGCGGCCGCTTCTACGTCGCCTACGCCGGAACGACCGCGGCCGGGGGCGCCGAGGGCGACATCCACGTCGACGCCTTCCGCCCCGGCGGCTCTGGAGAGGACCCACTGGTGCGCGAGCCGATCCTCTCGATCGGCCACTCCGCCATGTCCAACCACAACGGCGGCCAGCTCCAGCTCGGGCCGGACGGCTACCTCTACCTCTCGGTCGGCGACGGCGGCGGCCCCGGCGACCCGCTCGGCAGCGGCCAGCGCCTCGACACCCTGCTCGGCAAGATCCTCCGCATCGACCCGCGCCCGGGTGAGGACCCGGCCTACGCGATCCCGCCCGGCAACCCGTTCGCTGCGGGCCCGGGCCTCGGCGAGATCTGGGCCTACGGCCTGCGCAACCCCTGGCGGGTCTCCTTCGATCGCCTCAGCGGCGACTTCGTGATCGCCGACGTCGGTCAGGAGGAACGCGAGGAGGTCAACCTCGCGCCGAGCCCGGCGCCGGGCTCGGTCGGCGGCGCCGGCGCCAACTACGGCTGGAACTGCCGCGAGGGCTTCCTCGCCTACCCGGGCGCGCCGGGCTCCTGCGGCGCGCCCGCTCTCTACGACGACCCGGTCTTCGACTACACCCACGACGATCCCGACAGCGACGCCGAGCGCTGCTCGATCACCGGCGGCTACGTCGTGCGCGAGCCGGGCGACCTCTACGGGCGCTACGTCTATGCCGACTTCTGCATCGGCGAGGTCCGCTCGCTGCTCCTGCCCGAGACCGCCACCGGTACCGCGACGGACGACCGCTCCGAGGGCATCTCGGTGCCCAGCCCGGTCTCCTTCGGCGAGGACTCGGCCGGTCGCGTCTACCTCGCCACCAACGGCGGTGACCTCTACCGGCTGGTGCCGGAGCCCGTGCCTCCCGGACCCGATCCTTCCGACCCGGATCCATCCGAGCCCGATCCCCCCGGGTCGGATCCGTTCACCCCGTCCACGTCGACGGACGCCCAACCCGTCGTTGGCGCTCCCGGGAACACTCCCCACGCCAAAGGCGTGCCCGTGCGCCTCCACCTGCGCGCCGTCCGCCGGCCCAACCGGGTCGAGATCCGTGTCCGCGCCATACCCTGTCAGGGCCAGGCCGGCGCCGGGGTCCAGCTCAACCGCGGCGGCCGGCGCGTCGCGAGCAAGCGCCTCGACGCCCAGTGCCGCGCTCGTTTCCGCGTCGGCGGCGAGGGTGTGACGACCTTCCGTGCGCTGCTCCAGCCTGGCGACGGCAGTGCGCCGGTGAGATCACGCCAGATCGTCATTGCCCCCGGTTAGGGACGCCTGGATCACGGCGGTGTCCCAGCGCCCGATCGCCTCGCTCACTCGGCCGTCACGGAGCTTGAAGCGGCCGATGCCGTCCCAGGCGACGCGTTTGCCGTTGACCGTTGCCTCCATTGCGTACTCGACGAATATGACGTCACCGCGGGCCGCCCAGTTCCTCATCTCGAGTGAGATGTCGGGCATCGCCGCCTTGATCTCGCGCACGTAATCGGGCTCCTCGTCACCTCGGATCGGCTTCTCCATGCCGGAGTGATCGATCGTGGCGTCGGGGTGCACCATCTCGAACTTCTCCAGCCGGTCGGCGTCAAAGCTCGGCCAGATTTCCTCGTACACCTGCATGAAGCGCTCGACGTCTGACATCGGGGTTCCTCTCGGTTGGGTGCTCGGTCGCCGGCGACCATAGGCACGGGACGGGCCGTTGTCTGGCGGAATTCCGCCATAGTCACCAGCCCCGGACCTGATGTCGGAAAACCGCGAGATGATTCGTTGCCGTCATGGGACGATGGCCGCGTGATCGATGACTTCGAGGCCTGCTACCGGTTCATGCGCAGCCGCGATCCCCGCTACGACGGCTACTTCTTCGTCGGCGTGACCTCGACCGGGATCTACTGCCGCCCGAGCTGCCCCGCGCGCCTGCCGGATCGCCGCAACATCCGCCTCTTCCAGAGCGCCGCCGCCGCGCAGGAGGCCGGTTTGCGCGCCTGCAAGCGGTGCGACCCAGACGCCGCGCCGGGCTCCCCGGCCTGGAACCGCCGCGCGGACGTCGCCGGCAGAGCCTTCCGCCTGATCGCCGAGGGTGCGGTCGATCGTGAGGGCGTAGCCGGGCTGGCGAGCCGGCTCGGTTACAGCGAGCGCCAGCTCCAGCGGATCCTCCTGGCCGAGGTCGGAGCCGGGCCGGTGGCCCTTGCTCGTGCCCAGCGCGCCCAATCGGCGCGGCTGCTGATCGAGTCCACTGATATCTCGTTCGCGGAGGTATCCCTGGCCGCGGGCTTTGGCAGCGTGCGCCAGTTCAACGACACGATCCACTCCGTCTACGCGCGCACTCCGACCGCGTTGCGGAAACGCGGGCAGCGCCGTGCCGGCGAGAACGGCGCCGCCCCGGGTGCGATCGAGCTGAAGCTCGCCTACCGGCCGCCGTTCGACGCGACATCGACGATCGGCTTTCTCGGCGCCAGGGCAGTGCCGGGGGTGGAGGAGATGAGCGGCGCGATCTATCGCCGCTCGCTCTCGTTGCCGCACGGCGGCGCCATCGTCGAGTTACGGCCCGAGGGCGCCGCGGTCCGTTGCAGCCTGCGGCTGGACGACCTTCGCGACCTGACCGCGGCGGTTGCCTGCTGTCGCCGTCTCCTCGATCTCGATGCGGATCCCGAGGCTGTCTCCGAGCAGCTAAGGCGAGACGGCTGCCTCGGTGAGCTGGTCCGCGACCGGCCCGGCCTCCGGGTTCCCGGCTGCGCCGATGGCTTCGAGCTTGCCGTGCGGGCAGTGGTCGGCCAGCAGATCTCGATCGGGGCCGCTCGCACCGTGGCGGCGAAGCTGGTCGAGCGCTACGGCGAGCCCTTGGAGGATCCGCTCCCGCCCGTCACCCACCGGTTCCCGACCAGCGCCGCTCTGGCCCAAGCCGATCCCGCCAGCCTGCCGATGCCGCGCAGCAGGGCGAGGGCGCTGCGCGAGATGGCGCGGTTGGTCGAGCGAGGGGACCTGAGCCTGGACGCGGGCGCGGAGCCGGCTGCCACCGTCGCCGGCCTTCTCTCGGTGCCGGGAATCGGGCCCTGGACCGCCTCTTACATCGCGATGCGAGCGCTCGGTGACCCGGACGCATACCCGGTCGGCGACGCCGGTTTGCGACGCGCGCTGGAGCGGCGGGGACAGGCGGTCGACCGGGGGGCAGAGGAGCGGCTTGCCGAGGGCTGGCGCCCCTGGCGCTCCTACGCGGTCATCCACCTCTGGCGCAGCCTCGAGGACGAGCCCCTCAGCGCAGCCAGGTCCTGACGATCGCGTTGGCGAAGCCGAGCCCGTAGCGCACGACCGCCGGCTTCTTCGAGTGCCCGTGGAGGCGCTTGGCGACCGTCACCGGCACCTCCTTGGCGGGCACGCCGCGCTTGATCGCCTCGATCATGAACTCGGAGGTGTGGAACTGCTCCTGGCGCAGGACCAGCTGGGGCAGGGCGGTGGTGCGCACCGCGCGGTAGCCGTTCGAGCAGTCGCTGACCTTGGTCCGGGTGATGAACGAGACCAGGCGGTTGAAGAAGACGATGCCGAGCTCACGGGCGAAGTGGTTGCTGTCGGCCTCGCCGAGCACGCGCGACCCGTGGGCGACGTCGACCTCGCCGTCGAGCACCGGCCCGACCAGGCGCGGCATCTCGGAGGGCAGGTGCTGGCCGTCGGCGTCGAGGGTGACGACGATCTCGGCCCCCGATTCGACCATCAGCCGGTAGCCGGTGCGCAGGGCCGCGCCGCCGCCGCGGTTGATCACGTGGCGGGCGACGACCGCGCCGTGCTCGGCGGCGACGTCACCGGTGGCGTCGCGGGAGCCATCGTCGACGACGAGCACAGCCGTCTCCACGCCGCAGACCTCGCTCGGCATCAGGTCGAGCACCTGGCCCACGTTTTCCGCCTCGTTGTAGGCGGGGACGAGGATCGCGATCTTGCCGCGGAAGCGCTCCGGCAGCCGCGCCTGGCGAAACTCCTCCCAGGCGAGCCCCTCGAGCACCGCCGAGAGCTGGCGCGAGTTGCGCGCCGCCTGCGAGAGCGCCCTGAGGATGAGCAGGAAGAGGACGAAGATGGCGAAGACGGCGAGGCCGAGGATGCGGCCGCCGTTGCCTTTGTCGAAGGAGAACGCCGAGAGCAGCGCGTCGGTGACTTCGGTGCCGGCGACGATCGCCAGTCCCACTCCCGCCGCGAGCAGGATCAGCACGTCGACGTTGCGCAGCGTGCGGCGGCGCAGCACCGCGAAGGCGATGATCGCCACCGCGACCAGCAGGCCGGTGGCCCGCAGCGCCGTCAGCTCGGCGGGGAAGATGCTTGCTCTGGGGAGGACCATGCGCGCTTGGAGGATATGGCCGCGTTCGCCCGTGAAAGCGCGACGCCGGCGAGCGGGAAGATCAGCGTCATCAGGATCTCGTTGCGGCGTGGGGCCGCCAGCGAGGCGGCGCCGACCGCGGTGACGAGGACCAGAGGGGTCGCCATCGCGACCAGCTCCCACCAGCGGCGCCGCAAGCCGAGCACCAGCAAGCCGGCCAGGCCGAGCAGGACGATCAGCACCTGGACCACCCGCCCTGCGGTGCTGCTCATCGCTTCGCCGATCCCGGCGCTCCACATCCGCCAGACCTTGCGCACGGTCATCGCCGCGTAGCCGAGCGGGTCTTCCTCGACGTAGTCGTAGAAGTTCTCTTTGCCGATCCTGCCCAGCGCCTCGTCGCGCGGCAGGTCCGGGTAGCGGCCGGCGACGCGGTCGAAGAGCGGCTGGGGGTCGACCCGGTCGAGCGCCGCCGATCCCGGCTCGAGCTGGCGGCCGAGGTAGCGCTCGACCAGGGTGGCCTTGACCCGTTGGTACTCGCCGTCGGCGGGCAGGTAGGTGCCGACGTAGAGCGCCTTGCCGCCGCCGGTCGAGATCGGCACCGTGCGGTCGAGGACGACCTGGTTGCGCACCGCCCAGGGCACGATCGGCAAGAGCAGGGCGAGGACGAAGACCGCGGCCCCGGCCAGGCCCGGCCGCCAGCCGCGCTGCTGGGCGACCCGGATCGCGGCGAGCAGGGCGAAGGCGGCGCCGACGACCAGGTAGTCGGGCCGGATCAGCGCGGTCAGGCCGAAGAGGAAGCCGGGTAAGAGCCAGCGCCAGGGGCTCTCGCGGTCGGCGGCCCACAAGAAGGCGAGGACGGCCGCGGGCAGGGTGAACATCGCCGGCGGCTCGCTGAAGAGCGCCCCGGTCGAGTGGATGAAGGGCGGGTAGACGGCGACGCCGAAGGCGCCGATCAGGCCCGCGGGCCGGCAGTTGATCCGTCGCCCGAGCAGGTAGACGGCGATGATCGCGGCGAGGCCGAAGAGCAGCTCGACGATTCGCGCCGTTCCTTCGCGGGCGCCGCCGGTGGCGTAGAAGGCGGCGGCGTAGATCAGCGGCGCCCCCGGCGACCAGTCGCTGGCGTCGCGGAAGGTCTCACCGCCGTAGCTGCCTTCGTCGTAGAGGGCCTTGGAGAGGGCGTAGTAGGCCCGGGCGTCGTCGCCGGGCGTGGCCAGCGGCTCGACCACGCGGTAGGCGCGCAGGCCGAAGCCGAGCGCGAGGATCAGCGCCAGCACGATCAGCGTGGTGCGGCCGTGCCGCGCGGGCAGGCCTCCGATCCAGTCGCGGAGCGCGGTCAAGGTCGGCTGAGGCTACCCGCCGCAAGGGCGTCGGGCGGGCGCGTCGAAGATGGCGGGGCAAACCCAATCCCGAGGAGGAGCACCCCATGCCCCGTTCACCCCTGCTCGCTCTCTGCGCCGTGGCCCTCGCGGCGCTGGCCTTCGCGCCGAGCGCCGTCGCCGCACCGAAGGAATCGAAGTGCGTCGCCAGCTCGTCCGACGTCGTTGGCGGCAAGATCCACGGCAAGCTGAGCTCGAGCAACGTCGATCCCCTGCAGGCCCAGTTCGCCACCTGCGGTCAGGCGAAACGCGTGATGCAGAAAGTCGCCCAGCTCGGCCTCGAGCAGCCGCGCGGCGACGTCAGCGGCTTCTACTGCCGGCCGACGGTGTTCGCGACCGAACCCGACTTCGTCAGCTACGTCTGCACCTTCAAAGGCGCCGACACGGCTACCTTCGTCAAGCTGACGTTCGCCACTCAGTACAAGCTCTGATGATCCAGGTGGTCGCGGCGCCGGCGAGCGCTGCGACCACCGGCACAGTCACCAGCACCCGCCGCGGCGAGGCGACCAGCAGCGCCCCCGTAGCCGTCACCGCCAGCAACACCGTGCCGATCAGCAGCGCCTCCCAGCGCCGCTGCGCGGCGAGCACCACCAGCCCCAGCAGGCCGAGCGCGACCAGCGCCCAGTGCACGGCCTTCCAGACGGGCTCTCGCATCACGTCGCGCTGGCCCCGCGCCCAGATCCGCCAGGCCTTGGCGGCGACGAACCCGGCGTAGGACAGCGGTTCCTCGCTGACCGCGTCGCGGAGCCGTTCGCGCCCCATCTGGGCCAGCGCCGCGTCGGTTTCCATCCCCGGATAGCGCTGCGCCGCCAGCCCGGCGAGGATCTGCTCCAGCCGCGGATCGGGCGGCAGCTGCGCCGCCAGCCCCGGATGCCACTCGAGCACCTCCTCGCCGACCCTTTCGGGATCCCCGCCCGAGGGCAGGTAGGAGCCAGAGAACAGCACCTGACCTCCCCCCGTCGAGACTGGCACGAAGCGTTCCAGCGCCACCGCGTTGCGAATCGTCCACGGCGCGACGACGAGCGCCACTCCAAGCAGCATGATCAGCGCCTGGTTGAGGCCCACACGCCATCCATCCCGGCCCCTGCGCGCAAAGACCACCACGGCTATCGGCAGCGAAATCGCCAAATACTCCGGCCGCACCAAAACCAGCGCCCCGAGCAGCAGCCCTGGCACGAGCCAGCTGGTCCGCTGCTCCGCGCCGTCCGCCCAGAGTATCGCCAGCACCGCCCCCGAGAGCAGCGTCGCCGCCAGCGGCTCGCCCATCAGCATCCCCTGGTACTCGAGCAGGGCGGGGTAGATCGCGACCAGGCCGGCGCCGACCAGGCCGGCCAGCACCCCCGAGAGGCGGCGCCCGATCAGGTAGGCGAAGAGCACGGCAAACGTCCCGAGCAGGGCAAGGATCAGCCTGGCGAGGCGTTCATGGACGCCGCCGCTGAGCTCGTAGACGGCAGCGGCGAGCAGCGGGATGCCGGGGGAGTAGTTGCTCGCGGGCTGGGTCCCCTGGCGCCCCAGCGTGAAGCCCTCGCCGTCCTCGAGGTTGGTGGCGATCAGGGCGTAGCCTTGGGCGTCGTAGACCGGCGCCCGGCCATCCCAGGCCTCGGCCGCGCGCAGGCCCAGCCCGAGCAGCAGGATCACGGCCAGCGCCGCCAGCCCGATTCGCCCGCCGTTGCGCTGCGCCAGCCCCGTCATGGCGGCAGACTATGTCGCCCTCTTCCGCTACTCTGCCGCGACCTATGCGCGTTCTCATCCTTGGGGGCGACGGCTACCTGGGCTGGCCGACTGCACTGAGGTTTTCGGCCCGCGGACACGAGGTCGCGGTCGTCGACAATTTCATCCGCCGTCGCTGGGTCGAGGGTGTCGGCAGCGACTCACTGACCCCGATCCTCGACCTCGAGTCGCGGATCGCCGCCTGGCGCGAGAAGACCGGCCACGAGATCCGCAGCTTCGTCGGCGCGGTCGAGGACGGCGAGTTCCTCGACGGGGTCGTCGCCGAGACCATGCCGGAGGTCATCGTCCACTACGGCCAGCAGGCCTCCGCGCCCTACTCGATGGCCTCGCGCGAGCAGGCGGTCGAGACCCAGTACGGCAACGTGATCGGCAACCTCAACCTGCTGTTCGCGATCCGCGACCGCGTCCCCGAGTGCCACCTCGTGAAGCTGGGGACGATGGGCGAGTACGGCCAGCCCAACATCGACATCGAGGAGGGCTACATCGAGATCGAGCACAAGGGACGCAAGGACACCTTGCCCTACCCGAAGCTGCCGGCCTCGCTGTACCACTGCTCGAAGGTCCACGACTCGACCAACATCCACTTCGCCTGCCGCACCTGGGGCCTGCGCGCCACCGATCTCAACCAGGGCGTCGTCTACGGGATCGAGACCGACGAGACCGCCGGCGACGAGCGCCTCATCACCCGCTTCGACTACGACGAGGTCTTCGGCACCGTGCTCAACCGCTTCTGCCTGCAGGCGGTGATCGGCCACCCGCTGACCGTCTACGGCAGCGGCGGCCAGACTCGCGGCTTCCTCAACATCCGCGACACCCTGCGGTGCGTCGAGCTGGCGGCGTTGAACCCGGCCGAGGACGGCGAGTTCCGCGTCTTCAACCAGTTCACCGAGCAGTTCTCGGTGCTGGAGCTGGCCGAGCTGGTCAAGGGCGCCGCCGAGCACCTCGGCTACGCGGTCGAGATCCAGCACTGCGACAACCCGCGGGTCGAGAAGGAAGAGCACTACTACAACGCGATCCACACCAAGCTGCTCGACCTCGGCCTCGAGCCGACCCTGCTCGGCGAGGAGCTGGTCGAGTCGATGATCCACGCGATCGAGCGCCACAAGGAGCGCGCGGTCGAGGGCGCGATCGATCCGCGCACCCGCTGGAACCCCGTTAAATCACCTGCTGGCCGGGCATAGGCCCGCTGGTACCATCGACGATTCCCATGAGAGCCGCTGACGCATTGATGAAGAGCCTGGAAGCGGAGGGTGTCGAGCACATCTTCGGCATCCCCGGTGGCGCCAACCTGCCGACCTACGACGCCCTCGTCGACGCCGGCTTCCGCCACATCCAGGTCCGCCACGAGCAGGGCGGCGGTCACGCCGCCGAGGGCTACGCCAAGGCCTCGGGCAGGGTCGGGGTCGCCTTCGCCACCTCGGGCCCGGGCGCGACCAACCTGGTCACGGCGATCGCCGACGCGATGATGGACTCGGTGCCGTCGATCTTCGTCACCGGCCAGGTGCGGACCGAGCTGATCGGCACCGACGGCTTCCAGGAGGCCGACATCCTCGGTGCCACGCTGCCCTTCGTCAAGCACTCCTTCCAGGTCACCGACCCGCGCCAGATCCCCGAGTACGTGCACGAGGCCTTCCACGTCGCCGCGACCGGCCGGCCGGGGCCGGTCCTGCTCGACATCCCGCAGGACCTCTCGCGCGCTGAGATCGACTACGCGCCGCGCACCGAGCCGGTCGAGCTCGCCGGCTACCGGCCGATGAGCAAGGGCAACATCAAACAGGTGCGGATCGCCGCCAAGGCGCTCGCCAACGCGCGCCGGCCGATCCTCTACACCGGCGGCGGCGTGATCAACGGCAACGCCTCCGAGGAGCTGCGCGCGCTGGCCGCCGCCGACCGCTTCCCGGTCACCTCGACCCTGATGGGCCTCGGCGGCTACCCGGCCTCCGGCGAGCACTGGCTCGGCATGCTCGGCATGCACGGCACGGTCACCGCCAACTGGGCGATGGACAACGCCGACCTAATCGTCGCGATCGGCGCTCGCTTCGACGACCGGATCACCGGCAAACTGGCCGAGTTCGCGCCGCACGCGAAAGTGATCCACATCGACATCGACCCGGCGGAGATCTCCAAGAACGTCGGCGCCCACATCCCGATCGTCGGCGACGTCAAGCTGGTCCTGCCCGAGCTGACCCGCGAGTACCGGGCGCTGCAGACCGACCCGACCCGGCTCGACGCCTGGTGGAAGCAGCTGCGCCAGTGGCAGGAGGAGCACCCGCTGCGCTACGAGCCCGGCAGCGGCGGCGAGATCAAGCCGCAGTTCATGGTCGAGGCGATGCACCGGGCGACCGGCGGCGACGCGATCGTCACCTCCGACGTCGGCCAGCACCAGATGTGGGCGGCGCAGTACTACGGCTTCGACAAACCGCGGCGCTGGATCAACTCCGGCGGCCTCGGCACGATGGGCTTCGGCCTGCCGGCGGCGGTCGGCGCCAAGGTCGCCCAGCCCGACGAGCACGTTGTCTGCCTGGCCGGCGACGGCAGCCTGATCATGAACTGCCAGGAGCTCGCGACCTGCGTCGCCGAAGACATCCCGGTCAAGGTCTTCCTGATGAACAACGGCTACATGGGCATGGTTCGCCAGTGGCAGGAGCTCTTCTGGGACCGCCGCTACAGCTCGGTGCAGATGGGCGCCAGCCCCGACTGGGTGAAGCTGGCCGAGGCGTTCGGCGCCACCGGGATGCGCTGCGAGGCCGCCAACGAGCTCGAGGAGACGATGGCCAAGGCGCTCGACACCGACGGCCCGGTGCTGCTCGACGTGCGCGTCGCCCAGGAGGAGAACTGCTACCCGATGATCCCGCCGGGCGAGGCGGCGCGGGACATGGTCGAGGCGCCGAAGGCGGTGAGCTGATGGAGGCCGGCACGCCGCAGATGGTGAAGCTCGAGGATCTGCACGTCCCCGGCCAGCTCAGCGGCCGCAAGCACATCCTCTCGATCCTGGTCGAGAACAAACCGGGCGTGCTGGCGCGGATCGCGGGCCTCTTCTCGCGGCGCGGCTTCAACATCGACACGCTCGCGGTCGGCCCGACCGACGACCCCAGCATCTCTCGCATCACGCTCACCCTCGACGGCGCCGTGCACCCGATCGACCAGGTGACCAAGCAGCTGCACAAGCTGGTCAACGTCCTCAAGATCCGCGACATGGAGCCGGAGGAGACGGTCGCCCGTGAGATGGCGATGTTCAAAGTCTCCGCCGCGGTCGAGAACCGGGCCGAGATCATCCAGTTCGCCGAGATCTTCCGGGCCAAGATCGTCGACGTCGCGCGCCGCACGATGACGATCGAGGTGACCGGCTCCGCCGACAAGATCGAGGCCTTCGAGCGGATGATCCGCCCGCACGGCCTGGTCGAGATGGTGAGGACCGGCGAGATCGCCATTGCTCGCGGCGGCGAGTAGCCAGCTCCTAGAGCAGGCGCGCGCCGCCGCGCAGCGCGCCGCCGCGCGGTCACGGCGGACGCTGGTCAGCGTCACCGTGCCGGTCGAGGCAGTGGACCCGTGCGCGGCGGCCTTTGCTTCCCGGCTCGCCTCGGACCGCTGGTTCTGCTGGGAGCAGCCGGATCGCGAGTTCGCGCTGGCGACGCTGGGGGTCGCGCACGAGGCCGCGTCTCGCGGTGGCGAGCGGTTCGCGGACGTGGCCCGTGAGTGCTCGCGGCTGCGGGCCGGGGCGGAGGTCGCGGAGCCGGTTGGCTTGCCGGCGGGCGCGGGGGCGGTCTGGACCGGCGGCTTCGCCTTCGACCCCGGCGGCGCCGGGTCGCCGCAGTGGTCGTCGTTCAGCCCAGCGTCGATGTGCCTGCCCGAGGTCTCGCTCTGTCGGCAGGGCGAGGAGGCGTTCCTCAGCTTCAACGCGGTGGTCGCGCCCGGCGAGGACCCGGCCGCGGTCGGGGAGGGTGCCGAGGCCCGGCTCGCGGGCCTGCGCGACGAGCCGCTGCCGCTGCTCGACCCGCACCCGACCGGGCGTTCGGCGATCGCCAGCGTGCGGGCCCCCGATGAGTTCGAGCGGGCGGTCGAGGCGGCGACAGAGCGGATCGCCGCCGGCTCGATGAGCAAGGTCGTGCTGGCGCGCGAGGTGACAGTCGGGGCGCCGGCGGCGCACGACCCGGCGGCGGTCTTCGGCGCTCTGCGCGAGCAGTTCCCCTCCTGCTTCTGCTTCTGCCAGGGCACGCCGGAGGCGGCCTTCCTCGGCGCCAGCCCCGAGCTGCTCGTGCGCCGCGCCGGGGCGGGCGCCTCGAGCGTGGCGCTGGCGGGCTCGACCCGGCGCAGCTCCGACCCAGCCGTCGACGACCACCTCGGCGAGCAGCTGCTGCGCAGCGACAAGAACCGGCGCGAGCAGCGGATCGTCGCCGAGCGGATCGTCCGCAAGCTGCGCCCGCACGCGGTCTGGGTCGAGAGCGGGGCGGAGCCGGAGGTGGTCAAGGTGGCGAACATCCAGCACCTGGCGACCCCGGTCATCGCCCAGCTGGCCGAACCGCGCTCGGCGATCGACCTCGCCGGCCTCCTCCACCCGACCCCGGCGGTCGGCGGCGAGCCCTGGCCCGAGGCCGCCAGCTCGATCGCCGACCTCGAGCGCATGGACCGCGGCTGGTACGCCGGCCCGGTGGGCTGGATGGACGCGACCGAGGACGGCGAGTTCTGCGTCGCCCTGCGCAGCGCCCTGCTCCGCGACCGAGAGGCCCGCCTCTTCGCCGGCGTCGGCGTCGTAGCCGGCTCCGACCCCGCCGCCGAGCTCGCCGAGACCGAGGTCAAGCT